>NZ_JBWDOR010000001.1:0-25785 GCF_056270165.1 Streptomyces sp. RLA123
TCCCGCAATCCGCTCTGCCGCAGGTCCTCCCACACAGCACCTGCATGCGGGCCCGTCATGACAAGCAGCGATGAGTAGCCGCAGCCCTGCTCGCTCAGGAAGACAACACCCGCTTCTTGCGCGTCATAGACCTCCTCGTAGCGGGCATCCCACGCAGTGAACGCCTGGTGGAAGGCCTCGTCGGTCGCGTAGGCCTCCGACTTGGGCTCTTGTGCATCCAGTGCGTCGAGTTCCTTTTGCAGGGCCTCCGCCACGAAGGGGCGTCCGGCAAGCTCGGCTGTGGTCGGCTTCCCCGGGTGGGCGAGTCCGACGCCGCGCCACTGCCATCCGCTGTCGCCCAGGACCGGCGTCACCAGGCCGTAGTCGGGGCCGGCGCCTCCGGCTCCGACCTGGAGCAGGAAGCTGCGGTATTGCGCGGGCAGGTCGACGCCGAGGGCCGTCTCCAGCGACCGGAGCTGTTCCTCCTCCATGACCGGGCCAAGCCGAAAGCGATGCCCACGGGCACCGAAGACCGACTCGCTGCCTGAGAGCTTGCCAAGTCGCTGTATCCGGTCTCGTACCCCTGCCCAGGTTTCCTCGCTCATAGCGACACGCTATGGCGCCCTCGCGTCACACCACCAGGGATTTCCCGCGGCCCCGGTCTGCTCCGGCCGGCCCGGCGACTCGGGGGCCGAAGCCTTACCGCGTTCGGCCGGCCCTTCGGATCGTGGCCAGCTCGACGGAGCGGGTGCGGGTACGGGGGGATGCTTGCCTGACCGGTTCAAAACTCGCGGTCGATACCCGTGACCGCTGCCGGTCCCAGGGGCGCGTCATGCTCGGTGAAACCACTGTCACGCAGGGCGGTGGTGACCAGGCGTACGGCTTCCGTTTCGGCTTCGGTGTGGCCGGAGGCCTCGACTTCGAGGCGCACGGAGAATGCATTGCCGTCGTCTTGGAGCGTGAGGAGGCTCAGTTCCTCGCTTTCGCCGAGGTCAGTGTTCTTCGGGTCCTGTGGCCGTAGCTTCTGTTCGAGTTCGAAGCGCTGGGTGTCGTTGATGCCGTGCACGAAGGTGCCGGGCACGGTGATGACGTAGGTGGTCACGGGGCTCTCCAGGGGTCGGTGTCCGGGCCGGGTGCCGGGACTCTTTTGGGGGTGCCCCGGATAGGGGTTTCGAATCTGGCGAGTCCTGGAGATGGGGCGTGGCTTGCGCAGCGCTGCGCACTGTGCAGGGGATCGCTTCTGGTCTGTGGGGCTGGCGTGGCGCGGTCATTTCTGTTCGTTTGCTCGGGGCCGAGGGTGGTGTGCGTCAAAGTTATGGGGGCCGCTAGGCTCTGGAGTCAGACAGCATCCCCGGAGCACAGAGCGCCGGGGCTGGCACGTCCCGGGATGGGGAGCTGACCAGACCCATGGTGACCATGGTGGAAATGGAATCTTTGACGGCGGAGATGGATCCGCTGCCGCATCAGATCGAGGCGTCTGATGCGGCAATGCGGGCCCTGGAATTGGATCCGGGGCGGGAAATGCCCGCTCAGGGGCTGCGAACGCAGGTCATCGCGGCGACCGGTTCCGGTAAGACGTTCATGGGGGTGCTGACCGCGCGGAAGTTGCGGGCGGGCCGGGTCCTGGTGCTGGTGCCGACCCTGGATCTGCTGGTGCAGATGGCGGCCGCGTGGCGCGCTGGCGGCCGCACAGGGGCGTTCTACGGGATCTGTTCGCTGCGGGCCGAGGAGGCGCCGTTCGCGTGCACCACGGACGTGGAGGAGCTGGTGGCGTGGACGCGGGGGCTGGAGACCGTCACGGTGTTCGCCACGTACGCCTCGGTTGGCATGGGGACCCTTCAGCGGGCCCACTCTGCGGGCCTTGCGAGCTGGTCGCTGATCATCGTGGACGAGGCGCACCGTACAAGTGGTCGGGGTTCGAAGCCGTGGGCGGCGGTTCACGACAACGAGCGGATCCCGGCTGACCGGCGGCTGTACATGACGGCGACCCCGCGGGTGTGGGAGGCGTCGGAGGGCGGCAGTGGGGCGCCGGTGCTGGTGGCGTCGATGGAGGACGATCCGAACGGCGTCTTTGGGGCGGTGGCGTACAAGTTGACGCTCTCGCAGGCTCGGGACCGGGGGTTGGTCGCGGCCTACCAGGTCGTGTGCGTGGACGTTACCGACCCGCAGTTGCAGGCGGCCGCGCTGCTCGGGCGGGAGTCCCGCTCCGACAACGTGCGGGGGTCGCGGTTGGCGGCCTTGCAGACCGCTGCGGTGAAGACCGCCGCTGTGCGGGGCCTGCGCAGGATGCTGACCTTTCACTACCGGACCAGTGAGGCGGAGGCGATGGCGGCCGGGCTGCCGGCCGTCGCTCGACGGCTGTGGGAGGACGACCCAGCCACGTATGCGGAGCCGGACCGGGTGTGGGCGGACTGGCTGTGCGGGGAGCACTCCCCCACTCACCGCCGCGAGACCCTGGCAACGTTCGCCGATCCCGTCGGTGAAACGGGAGGCGGTGGCCTGGTCCCCATGCGGCTGCGCCTGCTGAGCTCCGTTCGCGTACTCGGGGAAGGCGTCGATTCACCAGGATGCGATTCCGTGTTCTTCGGCGACGTACGCGGATCCGCCGTCGACATCCTCCAGATCGTCGGCCGCGCCCTGCGCATGCGGCCCGGTGACGGCAAGGTCGCCAGCCTCGTCGTGCCGGTCTTCCTCGCCCCCGGCGAGGATCCCGACGCCATGCTCACCTCCAAGAGCTACAACAACTTGGCCAAGGTGCTGGCCGCGCTGCGCTCCCACGACACCGAGACCATCGAGCAACTCGCGCAGCAGCAAGCCCCCAGCCGCGCCGTCAAGCCGTCGGCCGCTGAGACCGCCGTAGGCGGCCAGGCAAGTGGGGAGGGTGGGCCGTCGGGTCCGGCACAGGGTCTCTTGTCCTTCTCCACGCCGCGTGATCCGGCGATTCTGGCGCAGTTCATGAACCTGCGTGTGCTCCGACCAGAGAACACGTACTGGCGCGCCGGAATCCAGGCCGCCACCCGCTACGCGAAAGAACACGGGGATCTAAAAGTCCCGTACGCGTTCACCACACCAGGCCACTGGGACCCCTCTGATTTCCCGCTGGGGACGTGGATCGCGGATCAGCGCAGGTTTTTCCATGCAGGCCAGATAAATCCGAAGCGGGTCGCCGAACTAGACGATCTGGGCATGGTGTGGTCGCACTGGGACGTCGCCTTCCAGGAAGGACTGTCCGCGGCGGCAGAGTGGGCAGCCGAACACGGGCACCTACTGCCGCCCGCCACAGCGGTCTGGAACGGCTACCCCGTGGGCGTCTGGATGAAGAACCAGCGGACCGCCGGCAGGCTCGCCGACACCATCGTGCAGCGGCGCGAGGCGGGGCTGCCGGTCGGTTCCACCGCCGGGGCGCTGTCGGAGGAACGCAGGGACGCGCTCGAGGCCATCGACCCGTCCTGGTGCCCGGCCTGGCCCGTGACCTGGCAACGCTGCTACCGGCTGTGCCGGGCCCTCATCGAGAACGGCCAGGCCCTGCCCATGACGCCGGGACAGGTCACCGTCCAGGGCGAAGACCTCGGCGCATGGATCCAAGCGCAGCGCCACGCCTGGGACCAGCTGCTGCCAGCCCAGGCCTGGATGCTGGAAAACATGCTCCACCTCACCCCGGCAGAGCCCGCCGAGAAGCCCCCGGCACGCCGTACTCAGGCCGACAAATGGGCGATCAACCTTCGCGCCGCCCAGCAGTTCCACGCCCGCGAGGGGAGCCTGCAGGTGCCGAGGAAGCACGTTGAGGAGCTCACCGAACCCGACGGGACGGTGATCGAGGTAAAGCTGGGCCAGTTCCTGGACAACGCTAAGCGCAGGGCCGGGAAGCTGACCGAGGAGCGGCGGGCGGAACTCGACGCTCTCGGGATGCGCTGGTAGCAGCCCACCGCGGCCAGAGCGCAGGCATGAGTCGAGGGCGTGGCGCCAGGTCCCCGGGGATGTCCCGGGGACCTGACCCGGCGCGGAAGGGTTATCCGGATGGCATCCGCGCCCTGGCCATGCGGCCGCCCGTGACACTACCGACACTGATGGCGAGGACTGCCGGAGGGGGTCAGGGGCGCCGGCGGGTGGGGCTCAGCGCCTGGGTGAACGCCGTGAACAGCACAGTGCGGGTCCGGCCGGTGGTGCCACGCAGGGCTGCCAGCAGGCCGCCGAGCAGGGCCAGAACCCGTAGGTGCGGCAACACAGCGACGACGAACAGCGTGACCGGAGCGTGGGCGGCGAGGTCGAGCATGCGGTGGTCCTTCGAGCCGGGCGGCGGGTGCCCGTCCATGAACCCACGGCGCGCCCGGGCCATCGGCGACGACTTCGCGGGGTTGTATGGGGGGCGTGCCCCGTACCCCGCCGGCCGGCGCCGATGCCGAGCTGATCGCCGCGCTCGCCAAGCTGAACATCGCCGCCTCACAGGCCCAGTTGGAGCGGTGGCGCGGCGCGTGCTACCTCCTGCCGCACCCCCGGCCAGGCCGCGGCCGGGGGCTGGGGCGCGCGGGGCAGCTGCTGCCGCAGACGGTGGAGCGGGCGGCGTGGCTGGCCCAGGCTTCACGGCAAGGCCGGTCGCTGGGCGTCGTCGGGTGGCGGGCGCAGCGGGTGTGTCGCAGGGGCGCTGCGGTACGGCCGTCCGGCAAAGAGTTTGCCGGACGGCCGTACCACGATTACGCGGCGTGGTCCGATGCCGCGTGGACGACCCGGTTCCGTGCTTCCTCCCACAGGGGCAGCTCCGTGGGGCCGACGCCGAGTGCCTTGAGGAATGCAAGGAAACTGTCCCTGTGCGGCAGCGCGTCGGTCTGTCGCAGCACCTCACGTGCCTGCGCGGGCTGGAGGGTGCCACCGCTGCGGAGTGCCAGTTCTCGCATGCTCGGGGAGCCCCCTGTCCCGTGACGCTGACGCACGGCGAAGGCCAGCTCGGCGGGAGTGATGACGTACTTCAGGTGGTCCCGCCAGCCCTCGTAGACCTCCTCGTGGTGGCCTCCCGCGTTGCGCGTGGGGCCGTCCGCGATCCGGTCCCAGGCCTGCAGCCAGCGGTTCCGGAGGGCGGGCTGGTGCACCTCCAGGGCGTCGAGGAAGGCCTCGAGCTGGTGGCGGTCCGCGGGCAGGGTCTTCCGGTTGATGATGCGGTGGGCGGTGGAGTGTCCCAGCCGGCCGGGCCCCGCGCGGTGTTCCATCAGCGACACCGACGGGCGCCGTTCTCTTCGTAGAGTTCGGCCAGTGCGGCCGACAGGTCGCCCTTGTCGCGCGCGAGGTGCAGGGCCGGCGCCGGACGGCGAGGACTGTCGGCCAGGCGCTGGTAGTAGCGGGCCTTCTTCCACAGCTCGGTGGCGCGCTTGTCCGAGCCGCCGCAGCCGGTGACCGCGGTCACGACGACGTCCCGGCTGGGCACCCCGCGGCCGGAGGCGGCGCGGCGTAGCGTGGTCTCCGGCACGCCGGTGACGGTGGCGAGCTCGGCGTAGGTCAGGCCTGCCGTGGTCCGGCACAGGCGCTGGAATTCGGCGAGTTCGGCGACGGCCTTGAGGGTGCGGTCGACCGGGTTCTCGGTGCGTCCCACGGCGTCCTCACTCGTCCTCGGCGAGCTTGCCGAGCTTCTTGATCCACGAGCGTGTCGGGATGCGGCCGGTGGCGGCGGAGACGACGAACGCGGCGATGGTCCCGGTGGCGCCCAGCAGCTCCAGCTCGGCGACGAGGTCCATGCCGGTGAGCTTGAGGACCACGGCGAAGGTGAAGATGACCGTGATGAGGGTGGCCTCGGGGCCGTTGAGGCGGCGGGCCGGGGGCACCACGATGGTCTGCGGCGGGGGCGGGGCGGGCAGTGCGGTGAGGGGCACGGGTGGCGTGCCGGGGGGCGGCGTCACGGGTTCTCCTGATGATGTGGCCACCGGCCGGGGCGATGCCCGGCCGGTGGTGCTGGCTCCAACCAGAAATCCGGTTCGTGCGCGGGCGATTGGCGTCACCCGCGTGCTCCGGTGTTGCTCGTTCATCGTCCCAGTCGTTAGGGCCAAACCCGAATCGACCAGGAACCGTTGCGGTTGATTCCGCCATCGGTATCCCGGCTGGCAAGGTTCGCTCCTGGGTGCCACGGTTTCGGTCGCCGGACTCTGTCGCGTAGACGGTGAGCGGTATGCGAGGCTGGGTGGACACCCGTCACGGGCTGCATGCGCTGCGATTTCCGCCAGTGGTTTCCCAGTCCCGGTTGCCGATAGATGCCTCGGTGTTCAAGATGGGTGTCAGTCAACTCGTAGTGCCTAGGCAAAGTTGATTGAATAAGACACGCGTCGCCTGATTGCTGCTGGCTCCAACCACATGCTCCGGGGCACGCGACCTCGCAGAACCCGTGTTGGCGCACGGCCTGCGGACCTCAAAGCCGGTCTCGCCTCGTGCGGGCCGGCTTTCCGCATTCTCCCTCGTATGGCCGCTTCGTCGCCACGGAGCTGCCGTCGCCGGGCCTGGGCAGGTCCCGCTGGCGTGCATCTGCCCGCCCTGGCTTGGTACCGTCCCCTCCCCGCGCCTCGCACACAGCGACGGCAGACGGCGTCAGGACGGCGGGCAGCCCAAAGTCTCCACTATCGGGCGGGCTGAACGGTGAGAGTCCTTCGGTCGAGGTCGAGGTGCACGGTGCCGCCGTTGTGGTCACGGAGCTGGCGCCAGGCGGTGTAGCCGGTGAAAATGGCGTGCTCCCAGTCGGCAGCACGGCAAATTCCGACCTCAAGGTGTGCGGTCATGTGGCTGATGGTGGTGAGCAGCTCGTTGTCGACGTGCTTGATGTCCGCGAAGTAGCTGTGCCGGGCCGCGTAGGAGAAGACAAGGGCGGAGATGCCTTCTTCGATGGCGATGGCGCGTCCGCCGTCTTCCGCCTCGTCGACATGGGCGTCGCTCTTGCGTTTACGCGCGAGGAGGAAGCGCGTGACCGGCGACCATCCCAGGACAGCGGCGTGGGCGAGGTGGAAGACGTCGTGGAACCGGTAGCCGTCCTCGACTCTGGAGGCACTGGTGAGCGGGTCTCCTGCCTGCTGGCCGTCCTCGCGGGTCAGCACTATGACGGTTCGGCCGTCGTCGGTGAGCGTCGGGGTGAAGGTCAGGGTGGTTTGGCGGGGAAAGCGTTCGTGCTCAGGGAAGCCGTCGTCGAAGCGCGTGTGCTCGGCGTCGGGTGTGGTGCGCCATCGGTCTTTCGTCTTCTCCAGGCTGGCCGCAGCGATGTCGTCGAGGGACAGGTCGAAGCGGTGAGCGAGAGCTGCGACGTACCACAGAACGTCCCCGAGCTCTTCGCGCAGTTGGTGCTTGCCCTGCTCGAACGCCGGCCCGTCCCTGAGGTACTTCTTGTAGGCCGTTGCCAGGGAGCCGGCTTCGCCGGCGAGTCCGAGGAGCGGGACAAGGACGGGGTCGGTACCTGGTGCCGCGGGCCGGAGCGTCTTGACGGCGGCCTGCTGGTATCGCTGGAAGTCCACGTATCAGCTCCTGTCTGATCATGGGACAGTCTTGTCGGATTCCCCGACCTGTCGCATACTAGGACAACGCTGTTGGGAATGCAGACGGTTGGGAGAAGTGCTTGAGCGAGGTCACGCCGAGCGTGGAGGACATCGTCTCGGTCGTCATCGACTTCCTAGCCGAACTGGGCGACCGGTCGCCGCAGGAAACACGCGCGGCCCTGGAGGAAGCCGGGGCCGAACTCCCGGTTGATTCCCTCCTGATCATCGAGATCCTCACTCGCGTTGAAGAGCGCTACTCCATCGAGATTCCCGCCGACAGACAGGCAGCGCAGGCCACCCGGTCGGTGCGGGCCTTCGCCGAGGCAGTACTGGAAGCCATCATGGAAAGGCAGCAACCATGACCCCCTCCCCCTCAGAGCCCCGATCCCGTGACCCCGAACTGACGGCGCTCGGCGAACGGCTCAAGCGCATCCGTGACTACCTGGGCATGTCCCAGCAGATCGTCTCCGACAGCACCGGCATTCCCCGCTCGGCAATCAGCGACATCGAACGCGGCGAGCGCCGGGTCGACAGCCTGGAACTCAAGAAGCTCGCCCGCCTCTACCGCCAGCCGGTGTCGTACTTCCTTGCCGAAGAAGAGAATGCAGACGCCGGCGAACACGCACTGGCAGGACTGCCTAGGGCACTGGCCCAGCTGACCGACGGCGACCAGAAGACCGTGCTGGAGTTCGCCGAGTACCTCTCGCTTCGACGCGCGGCAGAGCAGGAACAGGACGACCACCCCGGCAGCGGAGGCGCCGCACGGTGAACTGGACCATGGCCCACCGCATCGCCGGAATCGCCGCCGCGCAAGCCCACCGCGATCTCGGCATCGACCGCACCGAGTACGTCCCCGTCCACCGCGCGCTGCAGGCAGCCGAGCTGATCGGCATGGCGCAGCCCATGCCACGCCTGTTCGGCGTCTACTACTCCCCTGCCGACAACGGCCCGGCGATCCTGCTGAACGCGACTTTGGACGTCATCACCCAGCGGCACACCGCTGCCCACGAGCTGGGCCACCACCGGCTCAACCACCGCACTGCAGCCGACAACGAACTCAACCCGGCCCTGCGCTGGGGCAATGGCGACTGGCCCGATGAGGAGAAGACCGCGGAAGCATTCGCCGCATGGTTCCTGATGCCACGCCCCGCGGTGCTGGCCTCGCTGGAACGCATCGCGCAAGGCCCGCCGCAAAGTCCCGAGCACGTCTACCGCGTGGCACGGGACCTGGGCACTTCCTACGCCGGAACCCTGCGGCACCTTGTGCACCTGCGGCAGCTGGACAACCGTCTCGCGACCCAGTGGTCGAAGATCGCGCCAGCCGCGCTGAAGCACTCCCTGTCGGGCGGGTCCCTGCTCGACGCAGACGCACACGTGCACGCCGTCACCGCGGCCACGCACCAGCGACGGATTCACGTCGACGTCGGCGACGTCCTGGTGCTGCACCTGCCGGGCGCCGCCTTCGGCGACGTGCCCAAGGGACTGGTCCACCTCCCCGACACCCAGACCTCAGGCCATGAGCCGGCGCTGTCGCACTCCACTACGGCAGTCACCGACGAGTTCGAAACCCCCGCACGGCTTCTCGTCGAGGTGGACGGGCAGCCCGAACCACTGCAGCTGACGATCGTCCGCGAAGCGCCCCGCGCCGGGCTGGACGAGGTCTGGCCCGCATGACCTGAACCGGCACCACCGCACTCTGCCGTCTGCGCCAGGAGGACTGATGCACACCTTCGATGTCTCCGGCAGCGATGTCACCCGCGCCTGGATCGCTGCCTGCAAGGCCCTGGACCGCCGCGACAACCCCACCCGCACCGGACTGCACACCGTCGTCCGCATCACCGACCCCACTGCCGACGACCCGGCCTTCCGGACCGAACTCGACCGCCTGCGCACCGCCAAGGGACACGAGCCCATCGAGACGGTGGCCGGCACACTCTTCCCCGCCGCGCTCGCCGCGCGCGGCACCAGCCACGACGCCCTGGTCGCCAGCTATCGCAGCATGTACCCGCGCCTTCGCCGCTACCCGGGCAACAGGCACGGAACCTACTTCGGCCGCCTGATCGCCTACCCCGGAGCCAGGGGCGAGCAGGTCGATCAGATCGGCAAGATCATCGAGCGCCTGCGGCAGCAGGCCGGCTCCAGCGGGCCGATGACCGCGGCGTACGAGATTGACATCGCCCACCCCCAGGACGGCGAGGAGGACGGCATCAGTGCCGAAGCCCTTGTCCACGCCGCCGACCGCGACAACCTCTACCGCGGCTTCCCCTGCCTGAGCCACTGCTCCTTCCAGTTGGACCGCACCGGAACCGTCCACGCGGCTGCCCTGTACCGGAGCCACTACATGTTCGAGCGCGCCTACGGGAACTACCTGGGGCTTGGACGGCTGCTGGAACACATCGCAACCGAGGCCGAGCTGCAGCGCGGCACGCTGACCGTCATCGCCGGCTACGCGAAACTGGACGGGCCGGTCGCGAACATCCGCACACTGCTGACCGGGACCACCCCGCTCGCCGCCTGAGGGACGCCCCTGCTCCAAGCGCCCCGCCGCTCGGCCGCCGGCACCGGCTCAGCGAGGCTGGTTCAGGCCCCACTTGGGCGGGAACCAGGCCGGCATCGCGGCGGAGTCCAGCCGGTAGCTCTGCTTGATGCGACTGCGCCCGCTGATCCCGGCGATCTCCGGATGGGCGACGCGGGCGTACTTGTCGACCTCGCAGAAAAGGTTCTGGCAGTCGATCAGCTGCAGCGGGCGCCCCCGCAGCCCGTCGAACGACAGCCCGAGTCGGGCGAAGTGCTCGCCTTGGGTGTCGGCCATA
This sequence comes from Streptomyces sp. RLA123, assembly GCF_056270165.1. Classification (NCBI taxonomy): domain Bacteria; kingdom Bacillati; phylum Actinomycetota; class Actinomycetes; order Kitasatosporales; family Streptomycetaceae; genus Streptomyces; species Streptomyces sp. RLA123. The sequence goes on from NZ_JBWDOR010000001.1 coordinate 10,289, forward strand.
TAGCGGATCACGTCCTGCTCGATGCCGCCGGCGGCCAGCCCGAAGCACTTGCGGATCCCGTCGCGGGCCCCGGGACCGGCCACGACGAAGTCCATCTCCGAGAAGGGCATCTCGGCGGCGTAGTTCAGATCGATCAGGTACTGGTAAGCCAGGAACGGGCCGAGGGCCGGATAGCCGAGCAATACCTCATAGGCGTCCCGCATCGTCGGCGCCGCCAGGACCCGCCCGGGCGCGCCGGAGGTCATCATCATCTCCAGCAGCCGCAGATGGTTCCTGTGCTTGCGTTCCTCGCCCAACTGCGGCGGCGGCACGATGTAGGCAGCCGAGTACAACCGCTGGCCACCCGTGAACGCCTTGGACAACACCTGGTCGTAAGCCCGGTAGTCGTAGGCGCGCCAGGACACCTCCCCCAGCGCGTTCTCCAGCAACTGCCAGGTGGAGGTCTTGTTGAAGATCTTGAACAGCAGGGTTCGGAAGAAAACCTCTTCCCACTCCTGCTCACCCCGGTAGATCACATCCCCGATCAGCACCTGGCTGACCCGGTCCGCTGCCCGATAGCAGTTGGTGAACCGGTACTGGGACAGAATCGGATCATCGGTGAAAGGCCACGTCCCCCCGGCCAGCCGGGCCTCGTACACCGCCTGCCGCGCCGCCGCAAAACGCCAGTACGTGTCGAACACCGCCGTCGGACGCAGTACCCGGCCCGCAACCCGCAACGGCCCCCGCAACCCCGCCCCCGACGAGGGCGCAGATTCCTGCGCCTTGCGTTCTTGCAGCAACGTCACCATGGGCTCAATATATATTCGATATAGGTCCATGGCACAGAGGGGGGACCATGGAATTGCTGTGGCGGCAGCCGCGTCGCAACACGCTGGTCTCCTGGCCGGAGGAGGTCGACCAGAGGCTCGACATACTCGTGCGGGCCGCGGCCGCCGCCGGCGAACACGCGTCTCGTGCACAGGTGCTGGCCGCACTCGTGGCCGCCGTCGAAGTCCGACCGGACCTCATCTCCGACCTCCTGCACACATACCGCCGCCTGCCCGCCAGTGCCCTCACTGACGGCAATGACCGCCAGGACCTGCCGGACATCCGCTCCCCCGGCGCACCCCGCACCCGGTCCCAACGAGCATCGGACCAAGACGTCACACAGGCCTGATCGCAAGGGGGGAAGGAGACCTGGACCTTCATCAGACAGCCGCGTGCTGGAGCAACTTCCAGGCGCATGGCCGGCGTCCGCGCAAGTCGACTTGCGGGAGTCTCAATTAAAGGGGCGACGCCTGCGTTCTCGATCTCGGCGCTATGAATCCAGACACCGCTCACGCTCAGCGAACGCCTGCTCAAGCGATGCATAGGGCCGCAGAAATCGCCGTACCGGCGAAAGCACTGGCCGCTCGGCTTCTGATATCGGAGCGCCTACCGGCCCCAGCTGTACGGGACCTCGTCATCCGCCCTCGTCTCTTCGGTGCAGTCCATCCCGGCCCGGGGTGGCGCTGCCACGTGGTGTCCGTCTCCACCCCCTCCACGCTGCCGTGCCAGTTCGTGGGCCAGGCCCTGTGCCCGCGCATCTGGAGCACTGGCCGATAAGGAATCCGCAAGTCGACTAGCGGACCTCTCATCCTCAACGCAGTGGTGGCCCACCCCCGCGTGCGCGGGAATGGGCCACCACTTCAACGAGTCGTCCGGCCTTCTCGTACGAAGGCCTCATGGAGGCTGGTCTATACAGACTCTCCTGTCGGTAGGCACGGCACGCAGCAGTGGGTCAGCATCGCGGCCCGCCAGTGGTGTGGTCCAGGTGCGTCAGGAAGTACTCGATCTCGCGCACCAGGACTTGCGTTGCTTCAGACAGTTCGACTCCGGCATTCCCCAACGCCAAATCAACTCTGTCTGCAGGTAGGCGATCACTGGCAGATCGGCATACGAATGAACCTAGGATCGGCTTAAGGGATTCACCCATGCACTCTTTCTCTTGCCCGCTGCATTCCGGAAGCTGCTCATCCCTCTCGGATTCGAGGACGGCGAGATAGTCTCGCGCATCTTCGTCACCCTTGAGAGCTGCTTTTTCCCACCAGCTTCGCGCTTCGTCATCCCTGTCCAGGAACTCAAGGATTTCAGCTACGCGACGCGTCCCTTGCGGTGTTGCAGTATCATCGACTTCCTTCTTCAGGAGAGAATGCAGTTCATGTACTGCATCGATTCGATGATTTCCGTCTCCGCCGCTTGCCGGGCAGGGGGCGGGGGCCGGGGGCCAGCCCACAGGCTGGCCCCCCTCCGCCTGAACAGGGTCCTCGCCGATCCGAGGACCCCTGGAAACTGCCTGCTCAGAACCTTCGATGAGCAGCCACAGGGCGAGGAACCGGATGGTTCCTCGCTCCTCGGGCTGGTGCGTCCAAGTGGACAGGTGCGTCATACGGTTACCTCCTCGCCGTGTTCGTTGATGGACTTCTTCAGGTTGTTGGTGGCGGCTGTGATGTAGCGCTTCACCGACTCCTCCTTGATCTGGAGGCGCTGTGCAACCTCTGCAGGGCTGAGGTCCTGCAAAACACACAGGGTGATGACCTCGCGCTGCCGTTCAGGAAGGCCTGCGACAAGTGCGTCGATTCCTTCCTTGACCACTTCGTACGCGGCACCGGGAACACCGATGCCTGATTCGATCTCGGGCAGTTCATGAACCGGTACCACGACCATCCGCTTGTTCCGGCGGAACTGGTCCTTGACCGCGTTCTTCACCGCGGTGCGGCCGTATCCAGTGAGCGACCCCTGCCGTGCAGAAATCTTTTCCCACCGGCGGTACATGTTCAGGTAGGCGACCTGCACAGCGTCCTGTGCGCTGTGCAGGTCGCCCGCCTCGGCCCGGGCCAGTCGGGAGAACGCCTCGATGGTCTCGAGGACGAAGGACTCGAAGTCCGCTCCCGGTGCGGCCTCGCTCACGCAGCCTCCCGCGTGGCGATGGCCCGGGGGCCAGCCGGGTCGGCTGCGTCCTTGCGGAACAGCCAGGCCGGCCGCCCCTGCTCGAAGCGGGCGGCGGCGCCGCCGTCGGGCAGGGACTGCGCCATCGCGACCATGGTGGCGCGCTGCTCGCGCTCCGCCCTGGTCTCGACGTGCGCCTTCACAAGCAACTCCACGACGCCCCGGCCACGGCGCATCGCGTAGTACAGCAGGAGCATGGCGGGAAGCCCGCCCGCCCCCGCCCAGTACGACCAAGTCATCGACAAGGCCTCCCAGTAGTGACGAACTCGTTGACGAGGACACAAGGCCCTCAACCCCTTACACGCCCGCCGGAGGCCGAATCCGGATGCCGGAGTCGAAGTTTTTCCCCAACTGTCCCCGACGACCCGCATGTCACGCTGTTTCCGCAGGTCACAGAGCTGGGGCAGATCAGAAAAGGTGAGCCGTGGCGGGAAGGGATCCGCGGGACGCCGGCGTGTACCGCACGGGCGCCAGGACCGTCCCCAGGACGCCCGAACCGCAGGGCAGGGGCGGCCCGGTATGGGAGACCTGGCACTGCGGGCCGGGGCAGCCCCGCCCGCAGTGCCAGGAAGGAAGGGCGAGCGTTGGGAGAGATCGCGCAGGGACTGGAGCGCGCGCTGCACACCCGGCCCGTTCCCTTGAGCACTTCGGCTCGTCTGCGGTTCCTGCTCACGACGTACGGTTCGACCCGGCAAGTGGCCGCGGTCTTGGGGGTGTCGCAGCGCACCGTACAGCGATGGGTGACGAACAAGCCCGGAGCCCGGCGCCCGCCGGGCATCGCACAGGCCAGGATGATCGAGGAAGTGGTCCGGGCCGCATGGCAGCCGAGGATCCGGGCCCGGCGGCGTGCCCGGGCCGAGACGGAGGGCCTGGCCTTCCATGTCAGGGCGCGGTTCGGGTTCGCCGCCTCCGCGGGGTCATCCGACGATCCGCGTGTGCGGCAGATCACCGCGTATCTGCAGGGGGAAGTCGCCCGGGAGTTGTTCGCCGCCCGGGACGCCGGCGCAGGCGAGGCGCAGCAGATGGTGATCCTGGCACGCGCGCTGGGTCACGCCTACTTCCGTGACGGGGGCCGGCGCGCCCACGGCCTCGACATCGCCTTCAGCGATGTTGAGTTCGCTGACTTCGCCATCGGCTGAGTGCTGTCGGGCCGCCGGGCCGGTTCAGGGTGTGGGTGGAGTCTGCTGCCGGGTCAGCATGATCTCGTAGCGGCTGGCTTCCTGTTGCTCGCGCCAGTCCCAGTGGACGCGCCCGGCCGGGCCGCGTCGGGCGGCGGGCGGCTGGGGCGGGCGCAGCCGGGCCTCCTCCGCCAGGCGCAGCAGGTGGGTGCGGTCTGCCGGTGTTGCCAGTAGGGGCTGCTCGTGGCCGGGGGTGAGGCGGGCGAAGCAGGCCGCGGCGTGGAGGAAGACGCGTGCCCAGTTGGGGACAGGGTGGGCGGCGCAGCCGTCGGTATAGCGGGCGCGATCGTGCAGGGCGATGGTGGCTGCGGCATCGTCGTAGTCGCACGCGCGGGCGGTGGCAAGCTGCTGCAGTGAGGCGCCGGTGAACAGCGCTGTGACGAGGGCGGCGGCCAGGCGGGGATGGGCGGTCGCGGCGGAAAGACGACGAGCGGCTTCCCGGGCCGTACGCGGGGTGAGCGGTGCGGGCTGCGGACGGTGCCGCCACAGGATCGGTGGTGGCGTGCACGGGCCGCTGCAGGGGGCGGGGCTGTCGTAGGAGACGAGACGATCCAGCGCGGCCACGGTGATCCAGCGGCTCGGTTTCGCGGCGGCATCGCCCTCGTCGCCGGCGGGATCAGACGTGTCGTGTTCGTAGTGCCGGAGGGCGGCCGCGGTGTCGGTGACGACCACGTGCTCGACCGTGCGCAGGGCCTGGTGCAGGGCGGCGGGCAGGCGGGGGCGGTGGCAGACCAGGGTCAGATCGATGCCCGTAGCGGCGTGCATCTGCAGGAGGCGTTCGGCGCGGCCGGCGGTCAGGCGGTGCGCGCGCAGGACGGTGAGCCGGGTGACCGGCAGGGCGGTGGCCCATGCGGTGGCCGCTTCCCAGGCGGGCTGGCGTCCGGAGGGAAACCGGCCCGGCAGCAGGGGCGGTCTGCCCAGGGCTGCCAGGAGGTCGTGCGCGAGGGCCGTGTCGCTGGTGGTTCCGGGGCCGGGGTGCAAGGTGATCCGCCCGGAGGGCGGGTGGTGGGCTGCCAGCGCGGCGCGTGTGTGGGTCACGTCGTCGTGGAGGTCCATGACCAGCGTGACAGCCGGCAGCTCGGTGCCAGAGTTCATGGCGGGTGGCACCGGGGGTCAGGCCAGGCGGCCGAAGGCCCAGCGAAGCAGGTCCTGGTCCACCCGGGGGCGGCCGGTGCGGCCAAGCGCGGTGCGGACGTGGGCGGTCAGCTGGGCCCAGGCACGGAAGTTGCCGTGCGCGGCATGCTGGTCGGCGAAGGTGAGGTCGTCGGGGTCGGCGTCGGCCCAGATCGGATGGAACAAAGGGATGGTCTCGATGACTTCTGCTGGGGTGAGGCGGGTGAACTGCTGCCAGATGAAGACCCGGGAGGACAGCATCGGCTCACGGCGCAGCACGGTGTGGCAGCCCGCGCCGCCGACAAAGATGATCGCGAGCTGGGTCGAGGGTTCGTCCCACAGGTAGCGGAAGTACTCGAACGCTTCGCCGTTGAGCCACTGGGCCTCGTCGACGAGGAACGTGCGGGGGCGTTCGGCCAGGGCCGTCTTCAGCAGCCGGTCGAACTCGCTGGGGTGGCGTGGTGGTTCGCCGGGCAGGTCGAGCGCGGTGAACAGCTCGTAGCGCACCGCACGGGCTGTCGGCCGGGCCCGGAAGGCGATCTTGCGGACGTCCTCGGCGGGTTCGAGTTCGTGCAGGCACGTGTTGACGGCCAGGGTCTTGCCGAAGCCGGCGCCGCCGTGGATGCACATCATCGCCCGCGCCTCGACCGTGTCCTTGATGTTCTCCCGGGCGGTCAGCAAGGCGCGGGTGGTCACCACGGACGCATCGGGCAGGCCGACGTACTGGTAGGTGGCCGCGGTCACGAGGCGTCTCCGTCTCTATTGGCGGTGGAATTTACGGTCCGCCCGTCCGGGCCGTCCAGGCCGTCCGGGGCGGAAGCGGAATCTCGGCCGGATGGCGCCGGTGCGGGCCGGCCTGGTGTGGTCAGCGCGGCCAGGGAAGCAGGGGTGCGCCAGTCAGGCGGGGGCGCGGCGGGCGGGATGAGGTCACGCAGCGCCAGATCCGACAGGTCGGTGTTGGTGGTCTTGGCGAGTTCGGCCTCGGCCTGCGCGGTGGTCAGCGCGCCGAGCCGCTGAGGGGCGGTGGGCTGGTTCACGGCGGCGTAGCGCTCGCGCTGTGAAGCCTCCAGGTCCTTCTTCAGGCGGCGGGCACGGGCGGCTCGCGCTCTTCGTACGGCGATGACCTGTTCCTCGGTTGCCCGGTCGGCCATGTCCGCCGGACCCAGGTAGCGGCCGGTGGCCGCGTGGTAGACCTCGATGCGGTGATCGTGGTGGGGCATGAAGCGGACCCGGACCTGGATCCCGGCCTGACCGGTCATCCACGGCCCCACATAGTCGCGTCTGCGGAAGCGGACACCGCGCGTGGTCAGCTTGCGGGTGCCGGCGTCTTCCAGTGTGAACGTCCACAGATCCGCCGCCGGCACGTCCCTCAGCGGCGTGGGGTCGTCCTGCCACGCTTCAAGCGGGGTCCTGACCCGCAACGGTGCGGGGCGGTGCTCGGTGTTCCACCACAGCGTCCAATCCAGCAGCCGGGTGGTGAAGTCCTCGAAGCTGAGCAGCACTTCGTCCTTCGGACGGGCAGCCCGCTTGCCCAGTCGCGGCTGGCGGGCATAACCAGGCAGCCCGGCCAGGAACATCGACTCCACCGCCCGGTTCAGGCCCTCCACGGTGCCCTTGAGGTGGGGGGTGTAGGCGGGCAGGTCCTCCACCGCCACGTCCAGGAGGTCAAACGCGGCCGTCACCGTCCTGGACAAGAAGTCCTTGCCCCGGTCCACCCGCACCTTCTCCGGCAGCCCACCGAACGGGCCGTAGGGGTCCTCGCGCAGGACCGCGGAGCGCAGCGCGGACAGCACCGACTCCCGCGACGGATGCACAGGGGTGACCGCGACGCCGGTGATCGCGTTCGTCGCGCAGTCGGTGAACCAGGTGATCCACGGTCTGCGGGCCTTGCCCTCGACATCCACCAGCACCGGAGCCTGCATGTGGTCGGTCTCCCACACCTGGTTACGCCAGCCCCGCGGCCGGGCCAGGAACACGTCGTGCTTGCGCGCCGCCCGCTCACCTCCCACGAGCCCGGCCCGCTCCCCAGGCGTCAGATCCCGGCGGATCGCACGGTGCAAGGTGGGCAGCGAGGGCACGTACCCGGGCGGAGACAACCGGGCAGCCCGGGCAGTGAGCTCGCGGTGGACCGCTGCCACGTTCCCCTTCCACAGTGCGAACAGATGGCGCACCTCCGGGGTGACCGTGAACCGGGTGCTGGTCTGCTCCCGCGGGCCGGTCATGACGACGTCGGCACCGTCCCGCTCGGCGTCGGCCAGCCACCGCCACACCGCCCGTTCCTTCACCCCCAGCGCCTCGGCCACCACCCTCACCTGCCGGGTGATGGGCCTGCCCTGACGACGCACGTCCTGCAGCCGACGCACCGCCGGTCCACGCAGCGCCGACAGCGAGGCGGCAGGCAGACCGGCCTCCGCAGGTAGTGCGGGGGTGTCGCTGGGATCAGGAGCAGGCCTCCGGCCGGCCGTCACAGCGGTCCTGTCAGCCGGCCGCAGACCCGCTCCAGCATCCGCCGGTCGACTACCGCCGCGGACCGTCCGGAGAGCTCGGCCGTCACGTGCGAGGTGACCTTCGCCCAGGTCCTGAAGTTGCCGTGCCCCACGTACTCATCCACCCACGCCATGTCCTGTCCGGTCACCTCGCTCCACAACGGATGGAACGCCTCCATCACCGTGGCGACCTCGCCCTGGGACAAGCGCGGCACCAGTTCCCACGTCATGACACGCGACGCCAGCGCCGGCACCCTGCGCAGCGCCCGCTCACTGCCGGCGCCCGCGAAGACCAGAGCCGTATCGGTGTCCGGGTGGTCCCACAGCCCCCGCAGGAACTCCAGCGCCGACACCGACAGCCGCTGCGCCTCATCCAGCACCAGCACCCGCGGCTGCCGCAACGCCTCCACCAGCACCGCATCCGCCTCCCCGGTCCCGTGCGGCAACCGGCCCCTGACCTCCAGCGCCTCGGCCAGCGCCCGGCGCACCTCCGCCACCGACGCATGCACACCCACCTGCACGCGCCGCACCCGCGCCAGCCGCGGCAACTGGGACAAGGCGTACTGCAGGGCGACCGTCTTGCCCTGGCCCGCGTCCCCGTACACGCACACCACCGCACCCACCGCCACCGCGTGCGCGACCGTACGCACCACCGACTCCACAACCGGCGTGACCACCACCTGCGCCCCCGCCACCAGCACCGGAACCGCCGCCAGATGCTTCTGCTCCCGCACAAACACCTGCCCGCCCCCCGTGACGACGTCCAGGCCCAGCTCGCTGAGAGGATCCGCCCGACGCGGACCCGCGACCACCGGCTCCCGGCCCGTCACCAGCACCCGCCCGGCCCGCCGGTCCTTGCGGACCACCCGGTGCAACGTCGACGAAGACGGCACCGGCACCCCACCACCAGCAGCCACCAGCCGACGCCTCAGCTCCGAGACATTCCCCCCGACCTCGCCCAGCAGCTCCCACACCTCGTCCGACACCGCATACCCCTGCCGAACCCCCGGCTCCACCCGCCCGGTCGTCTTCGCCTGCTCCAGCCAGCGCCACACCGTCCGCTCGGAAACACCCACCGTCTCAGCAACCGCACGGACATGCCGGGTCGACAACTCCCCCGCCCGCTGCCGCTCCAGCAGACGACGCACCACCAAACCCCTCGGCAGCACCGCACCACGACCGACCCCTACACCTTCATCCACCCCACGATCAGACCGTTTCCACCCACCCCACCGCATAAGAACCCTCAAACCTGAGACACCATCACCCGCCACCCGATAACGCACCCCAAACAGCACCCACCCCCCGAACTCTCACCCCCAAAAACAGTCACAACCAGCTCCACCAACAGCCACTGACCAGCAACAACACCTCCACAACGAACTGTCTCTCACCACCACTGCCACAAACACGAGAGATCGCAGGATGATCCCGAGGGAGACGGAGGCGAGGGTCATCACCGCCAGGAGGTGGTGCAGCTGCCCCGCCACCACGTCGGGGCCGGCGGTGCGGTAGCGCAGGACGGGCTCCTCCAGGAGGACGACGAAGCGGTGACCGCCCTCGTACAGAACCGGGAGCGCGCGACCCGGGCGGCGACGGCTTCGGAGACAAAGGAGCCCGGTCAGTTCGCGGATCGGTCGCCGCCACGTCGGCCAGCTACACCTCCAGCTGGTCCACCAGGGCCACCAGTTCCTCCCGTGCCCCACTCTCGAGTCCCCTTGACAACAACCGTCGAGATCCCTTGACGCCGTACGTCAAGGCCTCTTGACGTAGAGATCGAGATCCGTCAAGTCCCCTTGGCAATAATGATCGGCCACCACTGGCTCCGGCACGACCGTGATCCCGCGTCCACGCCAACGTTAAAAGGCCTTGACGTTGCTCCATGCCCGATCCGGGCGGTCAGTCACTACCCCACCGGTGCGCAGCGGTGCCTCGCCATCCACCCAGCGTGGGTCGTCGACCACCAGGTCCGGGTCCACCAGACCGGTCGAGCGCAGGATCAGCAGCAGGTCATGCTCGGAGAACGCGGTCCCCACGTAATCGTCCTCCGCGTAGCCGGCGCGGTGCATCGTCACCGACCGCCCGCCACGGGGGGACAGGCCGTGCACCACGAACCGCGCATCATCCACCTCTCCAGCCTGCACCACCTCCGGAACGGTGCGCACAGCCCCGGGAATTTGCACCGCTCCAGCCAGTCCCATGTGTGGCGGCCTCGTTGAGTGCGGTCAGCATCTGGGCGCGCCTCACGGAACCGCGCGGCCAGCGGTAGGTGCGGGAGGGATGCGTCGTCGTGGAGGGCGGCGAACGTGGCTCCTTGCAGGGCGCTGGTCGAGGACGGCGGTCGGCTGTTTCGCGAGGGGGGCACGATGGTCGCAAACGCAACTTCATTTGTGCCGGTGCACATATCTGTTACCGCGACAGGAGGAAAAGTAGACTCCTCGGTTGATGCATTCGCGGGGGCGCCGCGAGACTTGATTGCCTTTACGCTTGGTCGCCCACCCTGTGCTACTGTCATGTCAGTTGCAGTTGTGGTTCCCAAGAGCTTCAAGTGCTTTCGCTGGCAGGCGAGAGCATTTTTGTTTTCCGGTGCTTTCCGGATGGGGCAATCATCACGGCGACGCTGGGTCTGCACAGTGCGGGCCCAGGGCACCGCCCCGAAGGAGATATAACATGGCTACTGGCACCGTGAAGTGGTTCAACGCGGAAAAGGGCTTCGGCTTCATCGAGCAGGATGGTGGCGGCGCCGACGTGTTCGCCCACTACTCGAACATCGCCGCTCAGGGCTTCCGCGAGCTGCTGGAGGGCCAGAAGGTGAACTTCGACGTCACGCAGGGCCAGAAGGGCCCGCAGGCGGAGAACATCGTTCCCGCCTGACGCTCACGCGTCACCACGAGCTGGGGCCCGCACCTGAAGAGGTGCGGGCCCCAGCTCGCGTTTGTTTCATCGAAGTCTCCGCGTCGCGGCAACGACTTCACAGTCAGCGGAAGACGCATGCTTCCCCTGTTTCCTAATTCTTTTCTTCGACTCGTACTTGCGATTCTTCTGCGGTTCGGCCCCCGCCGGGAATTCTTCGATACGTGCCGCATCGAGGAAGCTTCAGCATGAGCCGCACCACTCGTACGAACGACCGTTACTCCCGCACCAGCGGCGCCGCCGGCTCTTCCACGGGCGGCGGTTGCGTTCGCAGTCATCGCGTGAGGTGTACTGAGATTTATGGAGTCCCCGATGCCAGGGTTACGGTCCTGGCGAAGGAGATCCACCAGCACCATGACAGCACCGTAAGTACCCGGACGAGCTCCGCGAGCGCGCGGTCTGCGAGTCCGCATCACCGGCCGCCCGATCGCCCACGTCGCGAAGGACCTCGGCATCTATAAAGAGGCTCTGGCAGGTCGCGAACCACATGAGGACTGAACTGCCCTGGTTACGCTGGAGATGGCTCTGTGGAGACGCCGGATCAAGGCAGGCTCCGGCCTCATTCATCACAGCGACCGCGGGTCCCGATACGTGCCAATTCGGTATACCGACCGGCTCGCCGACATCGGTGCCGCCGCCTCCGTCGGCTCCGTGGCCGACTCGTACGATAACGCGATGGCCGAAGCGCTGAACGGCACCTTCAAGGCCGAGCTGATCGAGATGCAAGGGCCGTGGCGGGAATTCGACCAGGTCGAGCGGGCGATCTTCCCGTGGGTCACCTGGTACAACGAAGAACGTCTTCACTCCGCGCTCGAGTACGTACCGCCCGCCGAGTACGAACGCGACTTCTGGCGGAGCCAGGAGCGCACCCCGCAGTCCGCCTGAAACAAGACCGCCGGACTCCACAAAACCCAGGGCAGCTCAATGCAGGCTATTGCCCGCAGCCCAGCTCGCTGTAGAAAAGGGCGATGACCGTGTGCGGGGACGGCTTGGACGGCGCGGCGCAGAAGGCGTTCAGCCGCCCGGCGCCCAAAGGGGCCGTGGACGTCGCGCTCTTCACAACGGCGTCCGCCAACGCAGTGGTCGCCGCGCACCCAGAGGCCGAACCTGGGAGCAGCTGCGCGCGGTGGAGAAGGTCGGCGTTCTGCGCTCTGCAGCTCTCAACCCGGCCTGGGCAGCGCGGCGCAATCGACGACGATGCTCGAGCCCGAGGGCTAGGGTCGCCCTCGCGCCGGGGTGATGCGGCTGTGGACGCGGAACCGGGCGGGCGTGTCACCTGGAGCGGGGCGTAGGTCGACGGCGACCGGGCCGGCGAAGGTGTATCCCTGTTCGGCGGCATGACGGCACACCTGATGGACGAGGGCGGGTGCCACGGGCAGGGGGCTGTCGTAGAGCAGCCGGTGGATATCCGGGGGCAGCTCGATGACGAAGGCATTGGGCACGACGATGTGCTGCCGGCCGAAGGTAAGGGCGTTGTCGTCGCACTGCCGCAGGAGTATTGCCACGACCTCGCCCGGTTTCGGCTTGGTCGGCAGCAGGTAGCACCGCACATTCGTTGCCCAGCGCTCCATGAGGCGTTCCCATGGCGAGGGTGACCCAGCGAGACCAGGACGCGTAGCGGCGGACCTGGTGTTCGTCCAGTCCGGCCAGGCCCTTGCCGCTCTGGAAGGTCTCCTCGACCCGCCACCGTGATCCAGCGACGCGCACCAGCACGGTCAACGGCACCAGTCGGGGCGAGTAGCCGCGGTAGTAGGCGAGTTCGCCGGTGGTGCGGTTGCGGCGTATCAGCAGATGGCGGTGGCCGGGGTGTGGGTCGGGCAGGGCGATGACCGCCCAGTCGTAGAAGCGTTGCCCTTTGGCGCCGGCCCCGGCGGACAGCTTCTGCCAGGCCCGCTTGGGGAGCTTCTTGGCCAGCGCCTCTGCTCGGAACTTCTCCCCGCGGGTGGTGACTTCGTGGCTGCGAGCCACAGCGAGAACATAGTCGGTGGTGCGTTCTTCCAGTGCGGTCCGCAGCTTCGGGTTGCCGCCGTAGACCTCGTCGCCGGTTACCCAGGGCGCATGGTGGCCTGCGTCCAGGAAACGGGCGATCATGCGGGCGGCCAGTTCCGGCTTGGTCGCGAACGCGGTGTCCGGGGGGAGTCCGGCGGCCCGGCAGCGGTCGGGCTGGTCGGTCCACGCGCGTGGGACGTAGAGCTCACGGTCCACCGCGGCGTGTCCCCGGGCGCCGGCGTAGACGAGGTAGACCGCGACCTGGGAGTTCTCGATCCGTCCGGCTGTGCCGGTGTACTGGCGCTGGACCCCGACGGTGTGGATGCCCTTCTTCACGTCGCCGGTCTCGTCGACGACGAGCACCGCGGCTTCGTCGTGGAGGTGCTCGACGACGTATTCGCGTACGTCGTCGCGGACGGCCTCGGCATCCCAGGCGGCCCGGCACAACAGATGCTGCATACCGTGCGGGCTGGCCTCCCCCACCCACTCGGCGATCGTCCAGCAATTCTTGCGGGGCAGGTCCGACAGCAGGCCCAGCACCAGCCGCCCGGCTCGCAAGCGGGGTTCGTATCGGGCGAACCGGCCCGCGATGCGGCCCATGGCCGCCGCGAACGCCTCCCGCCACCGGGCGGGATCTATGCCGTGGCCTGCGGCCACCATCTCATCGTCAGCACACACAGCTCACCATGATCAACGGTGGCCGCACTCGTCCACCCACCGGACCCGGCCAGCACCATCACGCTCTACGGGCGGACGGTGAGCAACTCCGCCAGGCCGTCGGCGAATTCAGTGAGCCAGTCCAGCCGCGCTCCACTGCGGGCGATACGAAAACCGTGGCGGCGGCCCCAGAACGCAGCCTGGACGGCATGGAACTGGGCCCACCGCTGGACGCGTTCACGGTCGAGTTCCGCGGCCTCGGCGAAGACGTCCAAGACGCGATGGACAGCCTTGCGCAGGTCATCCGCTTCCAGGAGCGTCAGCGCGCGGGACTTCAGCAGTGTGCCGCCGTCGTAGGCGGGATCTCCCGCGTACCCCTTAGGGTCGACAGCCAGCCAAGGCTCTCGGCCGGCACGCAGGATGTTCCGGGCATGAAGGTCGCCATGGATGAGGGTGTCGGGCTGGTCCCGGCCCAGCTCGCTAACGGTCGCCACCGCGGCATCCAGCACCTGGCGCGGCAGTGCATGCGGCAGTTCCTCGGCGTCCTTGCATAGCTGCTCCTCCCAGGCATCGGCCTGCTCACGCAGCTGGGGCAGGCCGGGCGGTGCGGGGATGGCCAGGCGGCGATTGAGCCGCCCTGCGACCGTCACCACCTCGTCGCTGTCCTCGACCTCCGCCAGGGTCGACGGCTTAACCCGCTCCAGCAGCATCGCGAACCGCTCGTCGTCGCGCTCATACAGCAGGACGGCGCCGCGCCCACCCCATGCAACGAACGCATCCGGCTCATGAACATTGCCGGGATGCGGAAACGACACCTTCAGCACGGCGCTCTCCTCACCCCGCCGTCTTACCGGGACGACGGCGCCAACGCCCCCGTGCATGACCTCACCATCCGGCACGCACCCCCAGCGCCCCAGCAACTCATCCACAATCCCGGGCAGCTCGGCGAGCCACGTGGCCCCGGCCTCCCCCTCGCGGTCGACGGTGCTCTGTACGAACTCCTCTGGCATCGCGATCATCCCGGCACCCTACGCGCCAGCGCGCCGCAGCCACCAAGACCAAGCTGGCCGCTGCCGCCGCCCGGCAGACCGCGCACTACGAAGATCGCGATCTACAGCTGGAGTATTAAGGAAGATGGTTGCCGTTCACCACTCGAAGGATCATCTCTGCTGCACTCCGGGTCCACCCCCGCCTCGGGTGGCTGAGCACGGGAGGAGATGTCGGGGGCTGGGCCCCGCCCCGAACGTCGTCATGTGGCTGCCAGGACGATGGCGGTGTAGTGCGCGGTGAAGGCGGCGATGGTGAGGGCGTGGAAGACTTCGTGGAAACCGAACCAGGCCGGTGAAGGGTCGGGGCGCTTGAGTCCGTACACGACGGCTCCCGCGGTGTAGAGCAGGCCACCGGCGATGACGAGGACGACGACCGCGGTGCCGCCGGTGTGCGCGAAGTCCGGCAGGTAGAAGACGGCCACCCAGCCCAGGACGAGGTAACACGGGGTGTACAGCCACCGGGGAGCCCCGATCCACAGCATGCGGAAGGCGATGCCGGCCAAGGCGCCCGCCCACACCACGGCCAGCAGCACCAGTTGCTGGGCTGTGGGCAGCAGCAGGACCGCCAACGGGGTGTACGTACCGGCGATGATCAGGAAAATGTTCGCGTGGTCCAGCCGCCGCAGGACCGCCTCCCCCCGCGGACCCCAGTTCCCGCGGTGGTAGACCGCGCTGGTACCGAACAGCAGGCAGGCCGACAGCGCGTACACCGAACAGGCCGCCACCGCCGCGCCCGAGCGCGAAACGGCGATCAGGACGATGCCGCCGACCAGCGCGAGGGGGAACACGCCGGCGTGCAGCCAGCCGCGCATCCTCGGCTTCAACGCAGCCGCCGCGCGCTCCACCCCGCCTTCCAGGCCGGCGGCTGCCTGCCCGGCAGTCAGCCGGCCGGTGGTGCCCACAGGCGCATCAACTGCTGGCGTACACAGGGCGTCTGACGTTGTGCCGGGGCGAGGCTGGGACTCCCGCCCGCGTGCCGGCGGCTGAATCTCATCGGCGATCATGCGCTCATCTTCTGGAGTCGGCGGAACAATGCACGGCCCGGCACGTCGCCCCGGACTGTAGGTCAACGGCCCAGGGCGGCTTCGCCGCCCGCCGTGGGGCGGGCACATCGAAGGCATCAGGGCCTTGATGACCTGGATAAT
>NZ_JBWDOR010000002.1:0-11261 GCF_056270165.1 Streptomyces sp. RLA123
CCTTGGGTGCCGTTCTTCTTCCGGGGCGTCCGGTGGCCCACCAGGGCAGATGCCAGGGCCGGGGATTGACTGTGGCCGTGAGATGACGGAGGGTGACATTCGGAGGAGTGATCGGGGGGAATGGTCTATGGCGGAGTACCGCCTCACGCTGGCCCACATCGTGCGCGTCGGTCGGCTCACCACGCATGTGGCGTTGAACGCGTGGGCTCACGGTCAGGTCACCGTGCCGGTGGACACCCTCGTCTTGGTGGAGATCAGCGGCCTGTCCTGGCAAGAGCTGTGCGGGGCGGTGTTCGAGGTCCTGGCCAATACCGCCGCGGCCACGGACACCGACGTCGAACCGCACGACTGGCGGCTCCTGGCCCTCGGTGACGGCCCACAGACCCCCGTGGCCCGCTCGTGGAGCGGCGTGACCACCTGACCGGGAGTGCCCGCACTCCAGCGCGGCCCCGCACCCGGCACACCGGCCCGCCCTATTGGAGCCCAGACCTCTCCCAGGCTATCGCTGGAAGAGGTGTCGCCGTCCCGAACCGGCTTGCCCACCCCGCCCGACCAGCAACAACACCACGGCTGCGGAGACCGGCGTTGCTACCTTCGGTGCACCGCTCGGTGCACCGGTGGGGGCTACCCTCCACACCACCGTCCAGACCACTGTCGGAGCTACCCGCGCCAAGCAGTACGGGCAACGCCGATGGCATCCGGCGGCAGCTGCGGGCCTGGGCAGACCCCTGCGGTGCTGGCAGGCGGGGCTTGCCCACGGGTCAGGTGCGGAAGCGGGCAAGCCAGCCGCCGGCCCTGCGGGCGGCTTCGGCAGCAGCTGCCGCCTCTTCCTGCTCCCGGCGTTCGCGTTCTTCCTGTTCGGCCTGGAGCGCGGCGACCCTCGCGCGGCTTTCGCAGTCCTCGCACAGTGTCGGGTGCCAATGGGCGTTGGCCTCGGGGGATCTGCGGGCGGCTTTCCACCGGGTGTCGGGGAACTTCGCTCCGCAGTCCGCGCAGGCCGGGCGCTTGGCCTCGCGCTCGGCCGCTTTCTGCTCGGCCTTGCGCTGCTGTTCGGCCTCGTACGCTTCCTGACGGGCGATCTGCGCCGCCCGGGCGCGGGCGTGGGCGGCGTCCTTGCGGGGGTTGCCGAGCGCGTCGGTGAGGGGCTGCATGTCGGTTCGGCCGAAGCGCTGGAAGACGGCTCCGGCCGGGCCGTGCTTGCGCAGGTTGTTCAGTCCGGTCGCGATGATCGGGATCTTCTGGTCGTACAGGTGATAGCCGTCGCGATCCCATTGGCCCTGCCACAGGTGGCGGGTCAGGTCGGCCAGGCGGGGGACGGTGAGGTCCGGGTTGCGTTCGCCGATGCGGTGGAAGACCAGCAGCACCGGCGGGTGCGGCATGTCGTACCCGAGTTGGCCGCCTGGGGCGGGCCAGCGGGTCCGCCACATCGGCCGCTCCGTGCCGTCGGTGTCCTTCACCTGCCGTTGGAGGAACCGCGCGTACTTCTCCAGCTTGTCCGCGAGTTCCTCCGCCGTCTCGTGGCAGTTGTCGACCTCGATGAACAGCAGCGGCACCCCGTCCTGCCGGGCGGTCAGCACAAGGTCTGCCTGGGCGCCGCCCCGGCCCGGCACGTTCCACGTCCCCGTGGCCGGTAGAGGGACCTCCGTCGCGTAGGAAGCGATGCTGCCGATCCCGGCCGGAGCGTCGACCACCGCGCGGGCCGCCGCGAGCGCTTCGGGCGGCTCGCTCGTGAGCCGGGTCAGATCCGGCTTCGGGCGGAGCAGGGCGATGACGGTCTCGTTGACGGACAGGGCGTGTGCGGCTCCGCTGCTGCCCGCGCCGCGGGCCGGGCTGCCCATCTCCGGCAGTGGGCGGCGTAGTTCGTGGGAGGCGGCCTTCAGGCCCGCGGGGGTCAGGTTGCGCAGGGTCTCGGCGCCCTTGGTGGTGCCGCCGTTCTCGGCCAGGCCGTGCCTGCGCAGATCCGACAGCGCCCCGGCATGCGCAGCCGTGCGGGCGGTCTTCTGCTCGGCCGGGGTCTTCTTGAGGGTGTGCCGGAACGACAGGTGCGGTGCGGCGATCCGCTGGATCTGATCAGTCGTGGCGACCTTCAACACCCCCAGCACGCGCAGCACATCACCGCGCAGATCATTCGACGACCCCGCCGGATTCGCCTTCCGCTTGCCCGTCATCGGCCCCGCCCCCTTCCCGTCGTCGCGGCCGGCCCCAGCCGGACGCCCCACCATCCCTATGGCCCCAGCGGCCCGAGCGCCCCCTGCGGGGCCCCGGCCCCCGGGAGCCCGATGGTCTCCTCCTCCACTGACAATAAAGAGCTGTGACGGTCCGAGAGACACACGAATTCCTGTGCTGACCAGGGATTTTCTCCCCGCCCCGGGTACGGGGCACCCAAGTGGGGACCGCAGGAGAACCCCAAGCGGCCCGGCCAGGAACCCCCGACAGCTTGCCCAATGGGCCACCCGCAAGGAACTGCGGATCGCGATCGTGACCTGGATCGAAAGGACCTATCACCGCCGCCGCAGACAAACCGCACTCGGCCGATTGACCCCGTCGAATTCGAGACCGTCATGACCACACCGGCCCTCCAGGCCGCGTGAGCAAACCTGTCACCCGAACCTGCATCAGACCCGAGGGTCGTCGGTGCAGCGCGCGCAGAGTCTGGTGACGAGGGCCTGGATGTCGACGCGCGGGGCGGCGCTCGCCGTCGACGTCATACGGGAAGGCCACGGGGCCGCCGACGGTGCTCAAGGACGCGGGGGCCGGCGCTTCGGCCGGGGCAGCGGACGAGCAGCCGCCCAATACGGCGAGGGACGCAAACGCGAGGGCGCAGCATCGGGTCGTCGCAGGCTTGTGACACCACGCTCGAGCTACTTCGAGACTGAGAGCTCTCCTTGATCGCTGGTGATCTCGACGTATACCGTCTCAGGGTTGGTGTCTCCGTAGACTCGACAGTCGAACTTGGTGCCTTCCTTGACCACGACGGACAGAGGGCAGGCCACGTAGGCCCCGGGGTTGTCCTTCTTCAGGCCGCCGACTTCACCCGCCACCCGCTTCTCCAGGGCTGTCTGATCCAGCACGCGCGGTGGTTCCACAGAGATGGGGCTCGAGGTCACCTTGATCGTGACCGCTACTGCGCAGGCAGCGACCACGACCAAGGACAGCGCTATGACAGTGCGAGCAAAGCTTCGATGATCAGTCACCCGAGCAGTCCTACCGGACCCCTACTCAGGTGACAAGGGACAGTCGGACGCCAGATCGTGACCGGCCGCGAACTCGCCTCCGTCCAGCGGGACTTCACATGCGGTCCAGCCCTGCTCGGACGCGGATGACCACGGCCACCGCCCGCACCGACGACGTCCGCACCAACTGCGCCCCAGCCGACAACGCCACACCCGTCACCGCACCGCCTCCCCCAACGGAAGGATCCCGGACGCCATCGGTACGAGACGCGGGGCCGTGGGAGTGTAAAACGTTCGGCTCTGTTCCGTAGTCGGTGGTGACGGTCGGTGGTAGTCATTGGAGCAGGATGCGGTGACGGAGTAGGTCGAATCCTGCCCGGCCGTGCATCTGGCGCATGATCTTCTTGGTTCGGGTATTGGTGCCCTCGGTCCGACCGTTGTGGTGGGGCAGGGTGAGGCTGGCGTTCACAGCCGCGCGGTCGAGTTCGAGGCCGTTGCAGAAGCTGTGCAGGTGGGGCAGGTCGGCGGTGCGGGCGGTGGTGATCCACTGGGTGAGTTTGTCGTTGTTGGCTTGGGCCGGGGTCAGGAGCGCGGCGAACTCACCGGTGAGCCGGGCGAGCGCGGTCATCTCCGGGCAGGCCGCGGCGAGAAGGCCGAGCAGGGCGGTGTCCTTGGTCCACAAGCGATCGGGGTGGGTGAGCAGGAGCCGGGCGAGGCGGCGGGGGTTGTCACAGGACGGTCGCCTTCGGCACGGCCCTGGTTGAGGTAGCGGACCAGCAGGTTGGCACTGCCGGTGTAGCCCAGTTCCCTGATCTCGTGGAGAAGGTGGGTGGCGGGGACGGCCGGGTTGTCGGAGCGGCGTCTGCGCAGGTGGTCGCGGTAGGGGTCGACCAGGGTTGGCCGGTAGCGTGGGGCGATGCGATCGGCGGACGGTTCGGGGATGCGGGCGTAGCGCTTGACGGTGTTGAGGGCGAGGTTCAGTCTGCGGGAGCAGTCGAGAAGGCCGACGCCGGAGTCGAGTAGGGCGTGGATTTTGTGCCCGCGCTCGCGTGTGGTCTGCTCGCGGACGCCGCCGGGGCGGGGCGGGTTGACGGTTTGGCACAGCAGGAGGCGTGGGTGCGGACCGCTGCCAGGACCTTGTCGCACAGGTTTCGCCATAGAGTACTGGTGGGCCGTTGGCGAGGTGCTTGCTGAGCAGGTCCTTTTCCCACGGCCCCCTGCCCGAACGACGCATGCGACTTTCACCGCACGTCGCTCTCCAGTGACTACTCCGTGAGTGCTGGGACGGGCTTCTTGCCGTGGATGCCCGCGTGACAACTTGCGCAGACCACAAGGGCTTTGGGGTGTCGCGCGGCCATGAGATCTGCCCACGGCGGCCGGGCTCCCGATCTTCCGAGGTCCGCGAGCTTGGCGACGTGGTGAACTTCCACCTCGTCGACGTGTCCGCATGACTCACACCGTCCGGCGAGGAGCCGGGTGACCAGCTCCTTGCGTTTGGTGTTGACGGGAGCCAACCGACGGTCGGTGCTGAACGTCTTCTTTATCCGTCGCAGCGGAATGCCGCCGAACCGTCCGACCAGCGGTTTCCTGCCGGTGCGTTCGACGCGGGCCTCGAAGACTCCCGACCCGATCTCCGAGGCCGCAGGACTGGGCCTGGTGCAGGGCGCCCCCGCAGCCGGCGACCTGACCATCGCTCAGGTCGACGCGTTCGGCTTCGGAGGGATCAACGCCGTCGCGATCGTGGAGGCAGCGCGATGAGCGGGACGACTGTCGTCGGCGCCGGTTGTAGTCCTCCTTCCAGTCGCTGATCACGACTCGGGCTTGGGCCAGCGACCAGAAAGATGTTGATGTTCAGGTGGCCCAGCAACGGCGTCCCTGGACACGGTTGCCCTCAGTCACTCAGGTCGTATCAGTCATACAGCCGCGTACTTACCTCTCTCGGTCAGCACGGGAAAGCCGAGACGGCCAGCCCAAACCGAAAGGGTGTTCAGCGGACTTCGGCGCCGAGGGCGATGTCGAAGCCTGCGCCGTTGCGGGCCAGCCCCATCAGCAGGATGCCGGTCCATTCGAGGACCGAAGCCATCTCGAGCCCTCCCGTGTCGAGGGGCCGCAAGTCGATGCTCTCCAGAAACGCCGCGACTTGGGCCTTCGCTGCGGCGTCGTCGCCGGCAACAAAAACGTCCAGGGGCGTGTCGTGAGCGAGGACGTGGCCGAAGACCGAGTTCAGCGCCTTCACGACGGGTGTGCCCTCGGGGGCGGCAGCAGCGATCTCCTGGGCCGCCGAGCTGTCTGGGGTGGTCGCGAGTCCGCTGGCGTCGGCGTTGAAGGGATTGGAGATGTCGACGAGGATCTTGCCGGCAAGCGCGTCGCCGTAGTGAGTGACCACGTCGACTGCGCCGGTGTACGGGACGGCCACGATGACGATGTCACCTGTCGGCGTTGCGCCGAGCGCGCCGACGGTGGCTCCGTGGCCGATCTGGTCGGCCAGCGCCAAAGCCTTGGCGGTGTTGCGGCTCATGAGCTCGATCGCGTGGCCGTGCTTGGCTGCCCGGGTGCCGATGGCGGTGGCCATGTTGCCCGAACCGATGATGCTGATGGTGGTCATGACGTGTTCCTTTGCTGTCTATGGAGCTGCCGGGGTAAGCGGTGTGTTGCCGGTCTGATGGGGCTGCATCAAGCGCTTTGGTCACGCAGCATTGGTTCGCGGACTAGTTGCGTTCGCGGGCGACGTGTTCGCGTACCGCGGGGATGGTTTCAGCGGCGAAGCGCTCGATTACGTCCTGGTCGTCGCTGGCCAGAATGAAGATGCTGACGCCGTCCTCGACGGCCAGCTGGGTCAGTGCCTCCGGCGTCTGCTGGCCCGGGAAGATGTTGAGTAGACGGGTGATCTCGCGGGGATCGCGGCCGGCGGCCCGGGCGGCATCGTCGATGATCGCGTTTCCCTTTGACACGCCGCCCGGCTCCATCATCGGCAGCGACGGCAGCCAACCATCGGCCTTGCGTCCCACCAAGCCCTGCATCTTCGGCTTGTGGGCGCCGAGCCAGATCGGGATCTCGTGGGCGGGCGCGGGTCCACGCTCGGCGCCGTGGACCGAATAGAACTCGCCGTCAACATCCACGCCGCCGGGCCCGTCGGCATCCCAGACCCCGCGGATGATGTCGATCGCCTCGTCAAGGGCCGCAACGCCCTGTAGCGGGGTCAGCCGCCGTCCGCCGATCGCCTGCACGGCATCCCAGTAGAAGCCGGCTCCGAGTCCGAGGCTGGTCCGTCCACCGGAGAGCAGGTCGAGGCTGGCCGCCGCGCGGGCGAGTACGGCGGGGGGCTGACGCAGCGGCAGGTTCAGCACGTTGCCGGACACTCCGATGCGCTCGGTCCGCGCGGCCACCCAGCTCAGCAGAGTCCAGGTATCGAGAAAGCTCGACTGGTAGGGATGGTCCTGGAAGGTGACGAAGTCGAAGCCGAGCCGCTCACTTAGCTGCGCCAACTCGACCGGACGGCTCGGCGGGGAGTTGGTGGGACCGAGGAATGTTGCGAAACGCAGGGGATGACCGTAGTCAGGCATCGATGTCTCCTTCAGTCGTTCGTTCGTGGTCAGCCGCGACGCGACGTCGTCGCGCACAGCGTGTCGTCAGATCAGGGCGCTGACGATTTCTTCGAGAGGCTCGGGCTGGCCGGCCTCGTGGTGAAGGCTGGTGCCACCGCGGATCAAAGCACCGCAGACGACAGCGGCGGCCCAGAACAGGCCGGCGGCCCACCAGAAGCCGACAGTGAACCCGTGCACGGTGGCACCAACAACGGCCGTGCTGCCATGGTGGGTCAGGTAATGGTGGGTTGCGGTAGCGACGAAGGTGCTGATCAGGGCGACGCCGAGCGCCGAGCCGAGCTGCTGGGAGACATTGTTGAGCGCCCCGGCGGTGCCGGCGTCGCGCGGTTCGACACCCAACTGCCCGACCGCGACGGCCACGACGGCGGCCGAGCCAATACCGGTTCCGATCAGGATCAGCCCGGGCAACACCCAGGCCGCGTACGGGCTGCCCGCATCGGCCTGGGCCAGCAAGGCCGCCCCGGCACCGGAGGCGATCAACCCGGCGGCGACGATGACTCGCATAGTCAGGCGCTGGAGCAGCACGCCCTGGGTCAGCGTCGCCACCACCCCGACTGTGACCATCAGCGGCAGGAACGCGACGCCGGTCGTGATCGGCGAGTAGCCCAGCACGCCCTGGAAGTAGTACGTCAGGAACAGAAACACTGCGAACACCGCCGCGTTCGCCAGGAAGAGCGTCAGATAGGCGGCACCGCGGTTGCGGTCGGCGAGCACGCGCAGCGGGATGAGCGGGTGCCGATCGACCTTCTGAAGCACGACGAAGCCGACCAGCAGAAAAACACCGGCGATCAGCGGGGTCAGGGTGACCGCCGAGCCCCAGCCGTCGGTCTGGGCCTTGGCCGATCCGAAGACCAACCCGAAGATTGCCGCCGAGCCGACGACAGTGCTCGGCACGGAAAGCTTGGGCTTGTCGGGTTCGGAGGAGTTGTGCAGCAATGTGAGTCCACCGATGATCCCCACGACCGCGAGGACGATGTTGACGTACATGCACCAGCGCCAGCTGACGTAGTCGGTCAGCAACCCACCGAGCAGCAGGCCGATGGCGCCGGCGCTGCCGGACACCGCTCCGAAGATCCCGAACGCCTTGTTCAGCTCCTGGAGGTCGGCGAAGATCACGGTGATCAGCGACAACGCGGCCGGCGCGAGAATCGCGGCGAACCCGCCCTGAACGGCCCGGGCAGTGATCAACGTGCCGATGTTCGGGGCGGCGCCACCGACGGCGGAGGCAATCGCGAAGCCCAGCAGTCCCACGATGAACATGGTCTTGCGGCCGTACGCGTCGGCGAGTCGGCCGCCAAGCGGTAGCAAACTGCCGAAGGCCAGCACGTAAGCAGTGATGACCCACTGCCGGTTGGCGTCAGAGAAGCCCAGGTCGGCCTGCGCCGAAGGCAACGCCACGTTCACGACAGTCGCATCCAGCAGGATCATGATCTGGGCGATCACGACGACGCCCAGAGCCATCCACCGTCGCTCGTAGTAAGGATTGTGGGGAACTGTCGATTGCGCTGCGTCGGCTTTCGCGACGACTGAGACGCCGGGGGCCCTGGATGCCTCGTTACTGCCCATTTTCTCTGCTCCTCGCGCGGTCAGGTCGGAGCGCCGACACGAGGCACTCCTCTGGTCGGCACTCGCCGTTAGATCTGGCTGAACCCGCCGTCGACGACGAGGTTCGCGCCGGTGATGAAGCTGGCGTCCGAGGAGGCCAAGAACAGCGCGGCAGCCCCGATTTCCTCGCTGGTTCCCAGCCGTCCCAGCGGGATGGCGGCGGTGATCTGTTCCCGAAACTCGGGGGGCACGGTGCTGAAGAGCGCGGTGTCGATCGAACCGGGACTGACGACATTCACCCGGATACCGCGGACCTTCAACTCCGCGGCCCAGGTGCGGGCAAGTGAACGAACGGCGGCCTTGCTCGCCGAGTAGACACCGGCACCGGGGATGCCCTTGGTCGCGCTGGTCGTGCCGTTCAGGATGATCGACGCACCGTCGCTCATCAACGGCAGCAAGTACTGAACGGTGAACACAGTGCCGCGGAAGTTCACGCCCACAATCGCATCGAACGTATCGGGGGTGATACTTCCCAACGGGTCGGACACCGACGCGACGCCAGCGCTCGCAAATAGGACGTCGACTCGTCCGTGGTGCTCCCGCACGGTCTCGGCCAAGCGAGCCAGGTCGTCCAGATTTCCCGAGTCCGCCTGTACGCCCGTCACGTTGTGGCCGATGGCCGCGACCGCCTCGTCCAGTCTGTCCCTGTCTCGCCCGGTGATGAACACGTAGGCGCCTTCGGACACGAACAACTTGGCCGTCGCCAACGCCATCCCAGAGGTTGCTCCAGTGATCACGGCGACCTTGCCATCAAGTTTGAGCATGTTGACCTTTACGTTTCTGCCGGCCGAAAGGCCGATCGATGTGTAAACCTGCGAGGTACGTCGGGCCGGCGAGTTGACGCCGCTCGTGCGAAGCGCTCCGCAAACGGGGCTGGTCTCCCGTTCACGGCTGCATGCCTACCGTAACAGATGCGTGCGCGCGCATGTAAACGGGCGAGCATCCAGTTTGGGGTATACTGCCGAGCGTGAGGGCACCCGTGTCGCAACCGCGAATCATTTCCCCGGACCAGGTCAACGGCTGGTTTGCGCTGCTGCTCACCCACGCCACGGTCACCGGGCGGATCGACGCCGTGCTGATGGACCAGCACAAGCTCTCGTTCAGCACCGTCGAGATCCTGTGCTGGCTCCTGGAGGCCGAGCCTCAGTCGGTTCGAGGTCTGTCTGGCGAACTCGTCAGCGTCAGCCCGACCAGAGCATCACGGTTGGTTCAGGGACTGATCGATGCCGGGCACCTACAACGTGGAGCCGACCAAGGCGACGGTCGGGTGTCGCTCATCAGCTTCACCAAGAGCGGACGGCACTTCGCCGAGACGGTCAGACGAACCTTCGAAGATTCGGTCAAGAAATATTTCGTCGATCCCCTCAACGACGATGACATCGCTGCCATCACCCGGATATGGGCCAAGCTCGAAAACGCAGAAGGTCCTAGTTGAGGGAATCCGATTCGCCCTGATCGCTGCCCTCTCCCGGCGACACGAGACCGATCAGCGGCTGTCGTCCGCTGTCCGGACTTCGGGCGACAGGACCGCGCGATGCTGGGATGGATCGCTGCGACGACCACACTGAGCCGCTGCCATCCGTGAGCGATCGCGACATTCGCACCTTACGTCGTCGAAGAAGCCCGAACCCCACCCCAACAGGACGCGGTCCTCGCACCAGCGCTCTCGGCGATGAGCTGATAGCCGCCGACTGGCCGGACCCCGAGAACTGATCCACGGTTGGTGTGAGTCGTTCATCGGGGGGTGCAAGCGGCAGTGAGGTGACCCCCGGACTGTAGGTCAGATGTCGGCCGCGCGGCGGTATTCGGCGTTGATGCGCTGGGCTTCTGCGAGCTGGTCTTCGAGGATGACGATGCGGCAGGCGGCCTCGACCGGCGTGCCTTGGTCGACGAGTTCCCGGGCCCGGGCGGCGATGCGCAACTGGTAGCGGGAGTAACGGCGGTGTCCGCCCTCGGAGCGGAGCGGGGTGATCAGGCGGGCTTCGCCGATGGCGCGCAGGAAACCCTGGGTGGTGCCGAGCATCTCGGCAGCCCGTCCCATGGTGTAGGCGGGGTAGTCGTCGTCGAGACGGCCGAACGAGTCGTCTGCTGTCATTGCACCTCTCTGTGAAAGCGCGCTGAGGGGCCCTGGTGCCGTATGGCACCAGGGCCCCGAAGGAACTGCTACACCATCTGCCGGCTCTGGAAGTACGCCGGCCTTCTGTTTCCGCCCACCCGACCGGACTGCTGCCGGGGGTGCGGGGATCGCGGATGCGTGACCGGAGACCACCTCACTATCGATGTCCTGCGGTACCCGGGCTCACAACGTCCGCCCGGGCGATCCTGATGGCGCTTCGCTCCTCCGTTCTTCCCTCGGGAATCCATCACTTACCTACTGCGGGTACTGCTCTCCTGCGTACTGCTGGTGATGCGAACTGCTCAGTGACCTGCCACAGCGCCACTGTCCGGCAGCCAGCCCCGTCGCCCGTCCTGCATCTGCTCCGGCTTGGAACCCCACTGCCGAACCTCCCGGTGCGCGCGCCCGCAGCCGACGCCTTCACCGAGGTACTGCCCACCGACTTCACTGCTGGGTACTGCGCACTGCACTTACCGGTACTGCTCACGGTGGCCCCTGATCACTGCGGGCCACCCGGTCCGGCCGCCAGTCCCGTCACCGTCCTGCAACCGCTCTGGCTCCGGGACTCCACCACCGCACCGTCCTGCGTACTGCAACTGGCTGTACTGCGGTACTGCTGCCCGGCAGGTCGTCTCTGCCAGGCCCTGCTGTCTCTCTGGGCTACGAGAGAAACCATAGCCACACCACCGCCCAATGTCTACTCCGGCCAACATAGATTTTTGGGCGCTGGACGGTGAGGTAATCGACCTCGAACAGCAACGT
>NZ_JBWDOR010000003.1:0-3637500 GCF_056270165.1 Streptomyces sp. RLA123
CGGGCACCAGCAACAGCGACGGCAGGGTCATTCGAACCTCATAGAGCAGGGTGTGTGTCGTGCACGGCGTGCGGACTCATCATGTAAGCCCGCGTATCGCACCGTCCACATGATAGCTATCACCCGTGATCTATACGGCTCGGCCACAACCGCCCGGCCGTGAGAGAAAGTTCTCCATGGCTCGCGAATGGCGCGGGTGATCCCTCGGCAAGAGTTTCCGCCGGGCGCGTGCCGCCAGCCAGATCCCGGCCAGGCCTGCCCCGGCGGCGACTCCCGGGCATCGACAGCCTCGATGGGTGCGCCTTGGAGGTTGCCGCCTCGCACGCCGAGCTGCACGGTGAGCACGAGGAACTCCACGAGCAGCGTCAGCATTATCGGCCTGGGGAACGTGGCCCGCGCCCTGGCCGCCCGAAGGCAGCCGGTCGGGGTGGCTGCCGCCACGACGCTCATCGCGGCGGCAGCGTCGGGCTACCGGCCCACCCCGGTCGACCCCTACCGCGGCCGCCTGCGCCGGAGCCGGTCCGACGCTCCGGCCGTCCCTGTCACGCACCTCCTGCACGAGGTCGGGGAGTTGGGCTGCACCGGCAGCGGCCCCGTATCCGCCACCGCGCTTGTCAGAGGCAGCGCCCCCGACGGGCTTCCCGAGGCCTTGTCCGGTCTTCACATCACCCCCGGTCCCGGCTGGCTCATACCGCTCTTCCCCCGGGCCGCATGAGCCGGCTGACGGCACCGAGAACGAGGGGCACGATTCCCGGACCGCTCGCGGACGCGGCCGTGGACGGTCAGCTGACCCGAAGACCGACCGCCAGCGTCAGTTCAAGGACCCGGTGTGGCGATGCGAGATCCGGAAACAGCTCCCGCAGCTGCGACATCCGGTACCGGACTGTCTGGGGATGGACGAACAACGCCGCCGCCACCTCGTCCCGCCTGCCCTGGTGCAGCAGCCAGGCCCGCAACGTCTCCTCCAGCCGCCGTGCAGTCGCGACAGGCAAGGTCCGCAACGGTGCGAGGGCTCGGGTACGCAGGTCTGCGAACGCGTCCACGTCAGCGCTCAGCACCAGCTCGGGCAGGTGGTCCTCGGTGTCGCGAATATCAAAGGAGAGGGAGCGCGCGCGGACGGCTCGTGCATACGAGGCGGACGCACGGGTCCATGGCCGGACCGGGCCGACCACGGCGGTGCGGTCGGTCAGCTGCCGCAAGAGATGTGACCGGTCGGCATCGGGGACGAGCAACACACCGGTGGCATCCGGCAGATCGTCGAGGACCAGGGTGCTCGGGTCGAGCGCGCGGTAGGTAGAAGCCGGGCCTGGGCGGCGGGCAGCAGGACCGCGGTCAGCGAAACCGGAGGCTGCCACCCGGCCCGTTGAACAGAGGCCAGCAGCACGTCCGGGCTCGCGCCGGCGAGGAGGTCGCGGGCCAGGTGTTCCAGCTGGCGCTCGTGGGCCCTTCCCCGGGCAGCCAGTTCGTCGGCGTGGCCCGCGGCGCTCGCGGCGGAGAGCTCGTCGATGTAGGCGAAGGTCAGCTCGGCGAACTTGGCGACCTCGGCGGCGGGCAGACCCGCGGGTACGGCACCGGCTGCCAGGCATCGCCAGGCCACGCGGGCGCCGACGCGGTAGGCGCTGAGCAGGGCGTCCATCGAACGGCCGTCGCGCACCTCGCCGCGGCCCAGCTCGTAGGCTGCGTCACCGGCGTCGCCGCCTGTGGCGTTCCCGCTCGCGAGGTCCAGGTAGTGCCCCAGGGCGGTACGGACGGCTCGGCGGATGGTGGCGCCCATGTGGCCCGAAAGGGCGTTGGCGTAGGAAGGGACCTCGTCGATGATCGCCTGGACGACCTCGTCGGCGGTGGTCTTCAGCGCGGCCCGAAGCGCGGTGACCGTCGTCTCATTGAGGGCCAGTTCGCTGGCCCTCCGGATTGCATGGCTCACGTTTTGTTCCCTGCGAACAATTCAGCCGACCAGATTCACGTCCTGCGGTCAGGACTTTACGCCTTGAGGCGCAGCAAGCTGGAGTCATGACGAGTGCAGCCCTCCGCAGCAGGGCGTGGAAACTGCTGGAGACGGTCACGACGCCGCTGCTGCCGTCGGACTACCTCGACCTGGTCAGCCCGCTGCGTGCGGGCGCTGACCTGCGTGGGCGCATCGAGGCCGTGCACCCCGAGACGGGTGACGCCGCGACTATCGTGATCAGGCCGGGACGGGGCTGGCGCGGCCACACAGCCGGTCAGTACGTGCGGATCGGGGTCGACGTCGACGGGGTGCGCCTGTGGCGTGCCTACTCCATCACCTCGCCGACACACCGCCAGGACGGCCGCGTCACGATCACCGTGAAGGCGATCCCGGACGGCAAGGTCAGCAACCACCTGGTCCGCAGGGCGAAACCGGGCACGCTGATCCAGCTCGACCAGCCGACCGGTGACTTCGTGCTGCCGCAGGCCAAGCCCGCCAAGGTGCTCTACCTGACGGCCGGCAGCGGCATCACGCCCGTGATGGGCATGCTGCGCGACATCGAGTTCGACGACGTCGTCATGGTCCACTGCGCGCCACAGCCGCAAGACGTGATCTTCCGCAACGAACTGCACGACCTGGTCGCGGACAAGAAGCTGCGGCTCACCGAGGTCCACACCGACACCGACGGCATGCTCGACATCGCCCGTCTCGACGAACTCGTGCCCGACTGGGCCGAGCGCGAGACCTGGGCTTGCGGGCCCGCGGGCCTGCTCGACGCCGCCGAACAGCACTGGAGCCAGCACGGCGTGCAAGAGCGCCTGCACACCGAACGCTTCCGCCCCAGCATCGTCGTCGCCGCCGACGGCGGCGAGGTCACGTTCAGCGCCACCGGCAAGACCGTCGACGCGGACGGCGCCACGCCGTTGCTGGACGTCGGTGAGGAGGCCGGCGTGCTCATGCCCTCCGGGTGCCGCATGGGCATCTGCTTCGGCTGCATCACGCCGCTCAAGGCGGGCGCCGTCCGCGACCTGCGCACCGGCGAGATCACCGAGGCCGAGCCGGGCGTCCTCATCCAGACCTGCGTGTCCGCCGCGGCGGGCCCCTGCGACATCGAACGGTAGGAGCACCTTGACCACCATCGACCCCACCGCCCACCTGACCGCGGAGCAGATCGAGGAGCTCGGCCGCGAGCTGGACGCGATCCGCGACGAGGTGATCGCCGGCCGCGGCGAGAAAGACGCCGCCTACATCCGCAAGGTCATCTCGGCGCAGCGCAAGCTCGAGCTGGTCAGCAGAGGCGTGCTGCTGTTCTCGATCTTCCCGCCCGCGTGGCTGCTCGGCACCGCCGGTCTGTCCGTGGCGAAGATCATGGACAACATGGAGATCGGCCACAACGTCCTGCACGGCCAGTGGGACTGGATGCGAGACCCGAAGATTCACTCCACCACCTGGGAGTGGGATCACGTCTCGCCGTCCGAGCAGTGGAAGCACTCGCACAACGAGCTGCACCACACGTACACCAACGTGATCGGCAAGGACAACGACCTCGGCTACGGCATCATGCGCGTCGACGAGGACCAGAAGTGGCACCCGTTCCACCTCGGCCAGCCGCTGTGGAACTTCATCAACGCCTGCTTCTTCGAGTACGGCATCGCAGCGTACGACCTGGAGCTCGGCAAGAATCTGCACAAGCGCCGCCGCAGGAACCCGGAGTTCCGCGCGCGGGCCAAGGCCGTGGGCCGCAAGATCCGCAAGCAGGTGCTCAAGGACTACGTGATCCACCCTCTGCTGTCGGGCCCGTCGTTCCTCACCACACTCGCCGCCACGTTCACCGCGAACGTGGTCCGCAACATCTGGTCCCACTCGGTGATCATGTGCGGGCACTTCCCCGAGGGCGTGCAGGTCTTCGAGCGCCGGTCGATCAAGGGCGAGACGCGCGGCCAGTGGTACCTGCGCCAGATGATGGGCTCGGCGAACATCAGCGGCAGCAGGGCCATGCACTTCATGACCGGCAACCTGTCGCACCAGATCGAGCACCACCTGTTCCCGGACCTGCCGAGCAACCGCTACGCCGAGGTCGCGGTGAAGGTGCGCGCACTGTTCGAGAAGTACGAGCTGGAGTACGTCACCGGGCCGCTGCCCAAGCAGGTGTTCTCCGCGTGGCACAAGGTCTTCCGGCTCTCGCTGCCGAACAAGAAGCCCAAGGTCACGACGCCGGACCGCGAGCAGGAGCTCGTCGCGGCCTGAATTCCCGGTATCGGTTCAGATCTTCCGGCCCTACCGGCGGCACCGCCGGGTTCGGTGAGATCCGCTGCGGACGGTGGGCGACCGCGACATCAGACCGTACAACACGGGATCCGGGCAGCCCGGTGTCCGGCTGCGCTGCCTGGACGTGCGCCAGGAGCTCAGCACCCAGCCCCCGGCGAGGAGTTGCAGTACGCTGACCCGCCGTGGTCGGGCCGGTAGTCGGGTGGCGTACGCGCACTCGGTTTGCCGACGGGCGGGCCGGGTGGAAGGCATGGGCTGTGACGTGGACACTGCCGGAACCGATGCTCGCCGCCCCGGTGTCCGACCCCGCGCCGCTGCCGGGGTGGGCGGGTGAGCCGAAATGGGACCGAAACCGGCTCAGCTCGCCGTGTACGCGGGCGGGCGGGTGCTGCTGCGCTCACGGCGCGGCACGGACATGACGACCGCGTTCCCCGAGATCCGGGCGGCGGCCCTGGCGCAGCTGCCGGCGGACAGCGGGATCGACTGCGAGCCGGCCGCCCGGGACGCCGCGGGCCGCCTCGCCTTCGAGCAGCTGCAGAACCGGCTTCAGCGGCGCGGCGCCGGGGCTGCCCGGGCGGCCGGCGAGCGGCCGGCCCACTTCGTCGCGTTCGATCTTTTGCGGCTGTCGGGGACGGAGACCATCGGGTGGCCGTATCGACGGCGCAGGACCGCGCTCGAGTCCATGTCCGCCGCGCGCCGGCTGTCGGCGCCGTGGGTGCTGTGCCCGTCGACCACCGACCCAAAACACCGTGCGCGAGTGGCTGACGTGGACGGCGCCCGGGATGGAGGGCGTGCTGTTCAAGCGGCTGGACAGTGCGTACGAGCCTTCGGTGCGCGGGGGGCGGAAGTACAAGGTGCGCGAGACCACCGAGGCGAACGTCGGCGCGGTCACCGGCTCTCCGGCCGCCCCCGGCAGTCTGCTGCTCGGCAGATACGACAACGACGGCCGCCTCAAGTCACCGGCCGCACCACCACCCTCACCCAGACAATGTGCAGCACCGGTCGCCGGGCTGCTCGCCCCGGCCCGGTGCGGTCCTCCATGGAGGGGCTGGTCGTTCAGCGCCGGATGGGGCAGCCGGGAGACGCTGAACGTCGCGCCGGTGGAACCCGAGTTGGTGGCGGAAGTCGGCGTCGATGTCGCGCGTGACGCCTCCGGCCGGTGGCGCCACCCCGCACGCCTGCACCGTGCCCGCCCCGACCTTTCCCCTGCCGACGTCCCCCACTGGACGTCGCCGCCGCGCTGACGGCGGCCGGGCGCGGCGGCCCGCCGACGCGCAACACCGGTGAGCGCGCCCGACCCCCCCGGCTGCGTCCGCGCCACCCACCCCGCCCTCCCCCATCCTCAACTCCAGCCAGGGCACCGGCGAAGAGGGCGCAACGGGGATGTCAGCGGACCGACCAGCCGTACACCTGTGGTGACCTGGGCGGACTCCACAGCGCTGCGGAGGCCCGCGCACTCAGCGCACCACTTCGCGCAACATCTACCGCAACACCTGGTAGCACTGATGGCCCTGCCCTCGCCTGCCGCACCCCCGGGAACGCCCCGGCACCGTACGGTGCCGGGACGCAGGTTCCGGCCGCTCATGCAGCGGCGAACCGGTGGCCTGGCTGCCTCAGCATCACATGGGGACCGTCGCCACAGGGACGAGTCCCGTTGGCCATGGTGCAGTCGGCGGATCGTCTCCGGCACGAGGGACCCGCGCCAGGTCGTGTGGCAGCCGCGCCCTTGAGACGGCGCGCTGCTGGATCTACGGACAGGACGTGGACGACTGGTACGTGATCTTGGCATACCCCCAGTTCTCGACCTTGACGTACGCCGCCGAGGTACCGCGCCGGTCGTACACCACGTCCCACGTCTTGCCCGGCGCCATCAGATGCAGCTTGTAGCACCAGCCCGCATCGATGCGCACCACATCCCAGTCCTGTCCGTCCGGTGTGTGCGTCGCATAGCCGGACAGCCCGTACGGATCACCCCCGACACAGCCGGTGCTCCACGAGCCGGTCGTCCCCCAGTCGCACGTCCAGCTCTTGAACGCGGTCGCATAGGTGGAGGTGTAGTTCCAGGACTGCGAACACCCCACGATGGTGCAGCCCCCCGCACTCGCCTGCGGAGCCGGTCCCAGCACCAGCAACCCCAGCACGGCCGCCAGCATTGCCACTGCCCGAGCCCACCACTGTCTCCTGCGCATCAAGCCCCCCACTCCAAGAAACGCCAACCGGAACTCCCCGGCCGCAGAAGTATCACCACCGCACAACAACCGCACAAGACACCGGACTCGGCCGGCCCTCCCCGGGACAGGCACCCACCAGGTCACCCGAGACCCGACCGCTCAGCGCGCACCCATCGGAGTAGCGCCGGTCCCCGCTACGCCACGCCGCGCCGCACCTCTGCCCACGGTCGGCTTCAGTGGGCAGGCGCACACCGGTGTCATCGTCGCTGCCGGGTGCACGCCACAGGGCCCCGCCAGGCCGTCACAATCCAGGCGGGGCCCACACACTCTCCGCACCCCGAAACCCGTGCGGGCGGTCAGTGCGGCCAGCGGGCGGTCAGGACGGCATCCCATCACCGCCACGAGCGGCGAAGCCGCCCTGGGCCGCTGACCCGCAGTCCGGGGCGACGTACCGGGCCGCATTCCTCCGCCGATTCCACGATCGGCGGCATCGTCCTGAATCGCCGTGTCGCACCCGGCTGCGACAGCCGCGGCCGGCCTGCCGACCGGTACCAGCGCGGTCTGGGTCGTGTCCCACGACGTGGTGTAGGGGATCAAGCGCTACGCGTTCCGGTACGAGGCCCATGGCGATCTCCGTCGAGGCGGCAGCCCACGAAGCCTGCCGGTGACGCGGGTTGGGCATCCGGCAGGGCGGAGCCTCCGTACCTGACCTGCGGATTCCGGCACCTTGATCCCCTACACCACCTGGCGGGACGCCATCGCGGTCTGACACCGCGGGCACCGGGGTCCGCGCGGGAACGCGGTGTCCTGCGGCGGCTGGACCCCGCGAACATCTCCCTGACCACCGCTGGCCCGTGCACCGCCGTCGGCGGTACTGCTGCTCCAGACCGCATCCGGATGGCCGCCGCCGGGGCGGGGCACATCGAAGGCATCAGGGCCTCGAGGACCTGGAACAAATCCATCTGCAGGTCACGTGTCGGCCGCGCGTCGCGATGCGGCGTGGCGGTGTTCGGCGTTGATGCGCTGGGCTTCTTCGAGCTGGTCTTCGAGGATGACGATGCGGCAGGCGGCCTCGATGGGCATCCCCTGGTCGACGAGCTCGCGGGCGCGGGCAGCGATCCGCAACTGGTAGCGGGAGTAGCGACGATGTCCGCCCTCGGAGCGGAGCGGGGTGATCAAGCGGGCTTCGCCGACCGCACGCAGAAAACCCTGCGTGGTCCCGAGCATCTCGGCAGCCCGACCCATCGTGTAGGCGGGGTAGTCGTCGTCATCGAGACGACCGAACGAGTCGTCAGCTGTCATCTGCACCTCTCTACGAAAACGCGTGGAGGGGCCCTGGTGCCGTACGGCACCAGGACCCCGAAGGAACAGCTACACCATCTGCCGACCCTGCTACTACGCCGGCCTACTGTTACCGCCCACCCGACCGGAAAACTGCCGGGGGCGCGGGGATCGCGGATGCGTGACCGGAGACCACCTCACTAACGATGTCCTGCGGTACCCGGGCTCACAACGCCCGCCCGGGCGATCCTGATGGCGCGTCGCTCCTCCGTTCTTCCCTCTGGGGATCCATCACTCACCTACTGCCGGTACTGCTCTCCTGCGTACCACTGGTGATGCCAACCGCTCAGCGGCCTACCACAGCACCACTGTCCGACAGCCAGCCCCATCGCCCGCCCAGCATCTACTCCGGCTTAGAACCCCACTACCGAACCTCCCGGCACGCGCGCCCGCAGCCGACACCTTCACCGAGGTACCGCACACCGACCTCACTGCTGGGAGTGCCGCAGCCGGTCCATGTCGTCGATGCTGTCCGCGCCCGCGGCCATGCCCGCGATCAGTGTCATCGCCTTCGCCGCCGGGAAGGCCCCCGTGCCGTTGACCGAGGCCGGCAGACTCACCCGCGACTCCAGCAAGCCGGGCAGCCCGCACCGCTCGGCCAGCCGCACCAGCGGAACCAGCCCGCCGTACGCGACCAGATTCGGATCATCGAACCGTGCGGACACCCGTCCGGCGGCATGGGGAGATTGCATCTCGGAAGTGCCCTCGTAATCGTGCGTGCTGGAAGCCTCAAGAACTCCCATCATCGCAGGTCACAGGGCACTTCTTCGATTTCCAGCCCAACCTGGGCGGTCACCGACCGGTGGATCCGGGCTGAACCAGCCATGGTTTGGGACCGCGGCGTGCAGTTGGAGCTGCTTCCAGTCGGCGGCGATCCGGCGGAGCACGGCGGCCGGGTCGTGGCCTCGCGGTAGGCCGCCGCCTTTTGGCCCCATTAGACCCGGCACTCCGTGCTCATGAGATGGGTACCTTCCAACACGCATCTGTGCAGTCCGCCTCGTCGTGCGGGAACCCGATGCTGGACCGGTCCCCCTTATCCAAATCGGTCCAGTCGGTGATCGTGCGGAGTGCCGCGAGGTACCACTCGCCCTTCGGCGTCAGCCACGATCCGCTGATGTCTACCCCGTGCTGGATCAGCTCGGCGTCCGTCAATTGCGACAGGACTAGCTGGTAGGCGCCTTCGGTGCCAATCAGATCGGCAACGTCGGCGCGGCTCCGCTCGTGAAACGGGGCGAGCGCGAGCAGGCTCCGGATCAGGTCGTAGGCCGACTCGGGGTTGCCGCAGCTGCAGATGGCGAGGTCGGCGAACAGTTTGTAGACGTGGTCGATCACACTCTCACGGGTCGTTTTCTCGTCGAACCGCGCCTGCGGAGACTCCCTCAGATCATCCATGGCCCCATCCTCCCCCGAGCTGCTCTCCCACTCACGCCACTTCCTCCACGGTCCAGGAGAGGACGTGGCGGACGGCTGCCGCTGGCGCTCCGCGCGGGGGGGGTGTCTCAGGATTGCCATATCGGGCAATGCGGGACCTTTTTGACCTGGTGAACTGCCGCCATGATCAGGCCGAACCCCGACAGCGGGACACGAACCGCGCAGTTGTGAAGCTTCCCCTTGATGTTGGACACCTGGAGACTGGGACGTGAGGTTCCAGAGGTAGTGGCCAGGTGGGAAGTAAGAGCAACCGCAGCAGGCGGTATACGGAGGAGTTCAAGCGCGACGCGGTCGCGCCGGTCCGGTCCTCCGGGAAGACCGTCACCGAGGTGGCCCGGGAGATCGGGGTCAGCGCCGAGGGACTGCGGAACTGGGTCAAGCAGGACACGATCGACCGCGGGCAAGGGGCACCGGGCGCGCTAACGAGCGCGGAGCGGGAAGAGCTGCGTCGGCTGCGACGGCAGAACCGTGAGCAGGCCGAGACGATCGAGGTGCTGCGAAAAGCGGCGGTCTTCTTCGCGAAAGAGAGCGATCGATGAGCGAGGTGTACGCGTTCATCGAGGCGGAGAAAACCACCCATAACGTTGCTCTGTTGTGCCGGCTGCTGAAAGTGGCCCGGTCCTCCTTCTACGCCTGGTTGGCCGGCGAGCAGGACCGTGCCGCCCGTCGTGCCGCCGACGATGCCCTGGCCCACGAGATCACCGTGTTGCACATCGCCTCCCGGTGTACCTACGGGGTGCCGCGAATCCATGCCGAGTTACGCAGGCTGGACCGGCGGGTCAACCGCAAGCGAGTGGAGCGGATCATGCGTGAGCGCGACATCGCCGGGGTCACCCGGCGCAAGCGCCGGTCGCTGACCCGCCCGGCGAAGAAGGCGGTGCCCGCCGCGGACCTGATCGGCCGCGACTTCACGGCCGACGCCCCGGGCCGGAAACTGGTCGGTGACATCACCTACATCCCCACCGACGAGGGCTGGCTGTATCTGTCGACCTGGCTGGACCTGGCCACCCGCGAGATCGTCGGCTACTCGATGGCCGACCACCACCGCGCCTCCCTGGTCGTCGACGCGCTGACGATGGCCGCGGGACGCGGCCGGCTCCAGCCCGGATGCATCGCGCATTCCGATCGCGGATCGGAGTACACCTCTGACGAACTCCGATGTGAAATTGGCCGGTTGGGACTGCGGTAAAGCATGGGCCGCACCGGCTCGTGCTACGACAATGCCGCCGCCGAGAGCTTCTTCGCACTGCTCAAAGAGGAGATCGGCACCCGCCGCTGGCCCGACCGGGCCACCGCTCGGTCGGAGATCTTCGCCTTCATCGAGACCTTCTACAACCGCAGACGACTACGGAAGCATCCGGCCTGGGGATACCTCACCCCGCTGGAGATCCGACAGCGACACGAGCAAGAACACACCCTCGCAGCGTAAGCAACGAGTGTCCGAGATCACGGGGAAACTTCACTTTCAACGTCCACCAGTGGGGAGATCAACTGTCCGCGAGCGGGGAACTCCTACTGTCCCCTGACACGCGAGCATCTTCAGCTGTTCGACAGCTTCGTCCTTGGTCACCCTGTACCCCCTGTCGCCCACGCCGGACCGGCATCGTGTCACGTCAGTGGCTGTCGACCACAAGCGTTTACAGGGCGCTCGAAACGGCGAGTGGAGCGATCGCATCCGGAGGCGGCAGACCAGCGGATGGCCGTCATCGAACGCGGCCGTTGATGTCAGAAGTGGATGTCAAAGGCCCCGGACCTTGATCGGTCCGGGGCCTTTTCCCTTGTGCCCCAGGCAGGATTCGAACCTGCGACACCCGCTTCAGCCTCGATGTTTCATGATCAGCCGTCGGTGCAAGCCTGCGGCTGATCATGAAACATCGAGGCTAGTTTCTGGAAATTCAAGCTCACCGGGCCTATCTGCGGATGCAGCAAATGAGCGTTGCCGCTGGTCCGCGCTCGCACATCGTGCCGCGCCCACAGGCGACGAAAGTCCTCACTCTTGATCGACAGGTCACCCACCAATTCGGCGAGCTGCGGGTCATCCAGGTCAGGGCTGGCCAATGCCCGCACCGAAGCCACCAGGCTGTGAGCAGTACGCTCCCAGTCCTCGTACAGCTCACGCACCTCCGGATTGAGAAACGTCGTGCGCAGCACATTGGTCCCGCCGCGATAGCAAGGAGAAAGCGCTTCGGCCAAGGGATTCGCAGAAATAACGTTCATGTACCGGTCGTGAACGAAGGAAGGCATATCCAGGTGCAGCCGGACGAGCTGGTCGATGCCCACGGGCACGCGGTCAGGACGTCTACGCGCCCGTTTCCGCCGCGGCGGGGACACCGCCAGAGCACGCAGATACGCCGCTGCTTCGTCATCGAGCATCAGCGCACCGGACAGAGCATCGATGATCTGAGCCGACGGGTTGGCGGTCGCGTCCCTGCTCCAAGCGCAGGTAGTAGTCCGTGCTGACACCGGCGAGCATCGCGAGCTCCTCCCGACACAGGCCCGGCACCCGCCGGCGCCCTCCGGTGGCGATCCCCACGTCCTCCGGCTTGATCAGTTCACGGCGGGCACGCAGAAAGCTGCCGAGGACATTCTCAGAAGTCATACCGGGAAGCTAGGGATGTACGCCCAATGGTTGGCCCTGTTACTACCAGGCTTCGCAGGACCCCGTCCGCGCGCTTCCCGAGAAGCGGTACACGAGGCCGGGCATAGCCCTGCCAGTCCCAGGGTTCGCAGGGTTCTGGCTCCACACCGAGCCCTCACCCAGTATTGCTGTGTCGGCCTGAGCAGCCACGCCCCGGACTGTTCACATCAATGCACTCACCCGGGAATGCCTGACAGGCCGGGCACCCAAAACTCGCAACGGCGCTCACTCGCCGTAAAGAACCCCACGACAGGCAGGGCTT
This sequence comes from Streptomyces sp. RLA123, assembly GCF_056270165.1. Lineage (NCBI taxonomy): Bacteria > Bacillati > Actinomycetota > Actinomycetes > Kitasatosporales > Streptomycetaceae > Streptomyces > Streptomyces sp. RLA123. The sequence goes on from NZ_JBWDOR010000003.1 coordinate 12,057, forward strand.
TAGCACCATGACTCGCATCACTACTTCCTTCGGATTTTCTTCCACGGCAGCGGAAGTCGCGGAAGGCATCGACCTGACCGGCCGCCGCGCGGTTGTCACCGGCGCGTCCTCGGGTATCGGCATCGAGACGGCACGCGTCCTGGCCTCCATCGGCGCCGAGGTCACCCTGGCCGTACGCAACACCGACACGGGCGAGAAGATCGCTGCCGAGATCACCGCATCGACCGGCAACAAGAACGTGCACGTCAGCCGCCTCGACGTGTCCGACCGGGAGTCGGTCGCGGCCTTCGTCAGGTCCTGGAGCGGCCCGCTGCACCTGCTGGTCAACAACGCCGGTGTCATGGCCATCCCGGAACTCCAGCGCACGCCCGAGGGCTGGGAGATGCAGTTCGCCACCAACCACCTCGGCCACTTCGCCCTGACCAACGGCCTGCACGACGCGCTGGCCGCCGACGGCGAAGCCCGCGTGGTCGTCGTCAGCTCCCAGGGACACCTCATCTCCCCGGTGGTCTTCGACGACATCAACTACCGCTACCGCGCTTACGACGCCATCGGCGCCTACGGCCAGTCCAAGACCGCGACCGTGCTGTTCGCCGTCGCGGCGAACCAGCGCTGGGCCGCCGACGGCATCACCGCCAACGCCCTGATGCCGGGCGCCATCGCCACCAACCTGCAGAAGCACACCGGAGGCCTGCGGACCCCCGTGGAGTTGCGCAAGACCGTCGAGCAGGGCGCGGCCACCACCCTCCTGGTCGCCACGTCTCCGCAGCTCGCCGGTGTCGGCGGCCGCTACTTCGAGGATTGCAACGAGGCCATCCAGGTGCCCGACGGCAACGGCTGGACCAGCGGCGTCGCCCCCTACGCCCTCGACCCCGACAACGCCGACCGCATCTGGGAGATCTCCCACCGCTTCCTGCGCGAGGCGGGCCGCGCCTGACGCCACCCCGGGCCAACGCGGGCATGACCTCCACCTCGCCGCTGGAAGCCCCCCGCAGGCGGACAACCCCACGAACCTGCCCGCCAGGCGCGAACGAGTAACGCACACACGAAGAACAGGCCGCGGTCCTCAGCCCCACCGGGTGGCTGAGGCCGGCCCCACCCCAGGCTCCACCCGCTCCACAGGAGCGACACCCGGAGCCGCCCCCTCCCGCACGCCCGGTGTCGGACACCACCCCCGTCACCGGCACCGCTGAGCCCGAACACCATCACCCAAGAGAGACCTACGTGACGAACAACCACACGATTCAGAACATCGGATGGATCGGCCTGGGCGACCAGGGCGCGCCCATGGCCCGCGCAATCGCCGACTCCGGCTATCCGCTCCAGGTCTGGGCCCGTCGCAGCAGCTCGCTCGACGCCCTCGACGGCCTGCCCTACACCGTCCACAACACCGTCGCCGAGCTCGGTGCAGCCAGCGACATCGTCGGACTGTGCCTGCGTGAGGACTCCGACATCCGGGAGGTCCTCACCGACGGCGGGCTGCTCGCCAGCATGAAGCCCGGCTCCGTCATCGTCAACCACGGCACCGGCCTGCCCCAGTTCGCCCACGAGATGACCGACATGGCGGCAGCCAAGGGCATCCACGTCCTGGAAGCGCCGGTCAGCGGCGGCAACGCCGGAGCAGTCGCCCGACAGCTGACGACCATGGTCGGCGGCGACGCACAGATCGTCGAACAGTGCCGTCCGGTCTTCGAGACCTTCTCCAAGAAGGTCACCCACATGGGCCCGGGGGGAGCCGGCCAGCTGGGCAAGCTGATGAACAACGCCCTGCTGATGATGAACCAGCGCAACGTCCAGGAGATCCTCGGACTGGCCCAGGACCTCGGCCTGGACATCGCCGCCCTGGTCGATCTCCTGCGCTCCGGCACCGGCTCGAGCTTTGCCCTGCAGGCCCTCGGCGGCGCTGTCACCACCGCCAACGCCGAGCACCTGACGACGCTGCAGCTCATCGACATGGACATCTTCGACGACGCTGTCCGGGCCCTGGGACACAGCGTCCCCGATATCACCGCCCGGGCGGTGGAGGGAGCACGCGGCCTGCCCGGAGCGGCCCGCATCATCGCCGGCGTGCCCAGCCCGGCGCCGGCCGCCTGACCCTGGCCGCGATTTGCACGCGAGGCGGCGCCGCGGCCAGCATGCGCAAGGCGACCGCTGTGAGAACGACGCCACCTGGCACCCTCCGCCACCCGCCTCCCCGGCGCCGCGCCCGGGAGGCGGGCCGGACGACCGCGTCCGTGCGCCCGCACCCACTGCAGATGCAGAACGCGTACCGTTCACCAACGGTCAAGTCCCACTGACAGCCCCCTCCTGTTCCTCCCGTACGCAGACCACGACGTACCGTGGAAGCCATGGGTGGCAAGCAACTGGGCGTCTACCTGCGCGCACGCCGTGAAATCGTCCGGCCCGAAGACGTCGGTCTCCCTCCGGGCGGCCGCCGCCGGGTACCGGGCCTGCGCCGAGAAGAACTCGCACTACTCGCCGGCATCAGTACCGACTACTACCTGCGACTGGAACAGGGACGAGACCAGAACCCCTCACCTCAGGTCCTCGACGCGCTGGCACGTGTCCTGCAGCTCGACGAACCCGCCACCGCGCATCTCCACGCCCTGGCCAGTCCGCCGCGGCGAAACCACAAGCTCACCGAACCGGACCACGTCAGCCCCGGGATTCGACAACTGATCTCGACGTGGTGGTCGCAAACACCCGTGATCGTCCTCAACCGGTACATGGATGTCCTCGCCTCCAACGCACTGGCCACCGCCATGTCCCCGATCTTCCACCCGGGCGTGAACGTCATCCGTGCCGCGTTCCTCGACAAAGACCTGCGCAGCCTCTACCTCAACTGGGACGAGATGAGCATCCGCGCCGTGGCCGGCCTCCGCGCCCTGGTAGGAACAAAGCTCGAAGACGGACGGGTGGTGGAACTTGTCGGCGAACTGACCACCGCCAGCCCGGAGTTCCAGCGCCTGTGGGTCCGCCACGACGTCAGCCCACGCGGCGCAGGCGTAGCGCAGCTCAACCACCCACGCGTCGGCGAGGTGACCCTGCAATACGAGCGGCTCGCCGTCGCAGGCACCCACGGCCAGCTCATCGTCGTCTTCCATGCCGAACCCGGCAGCCCCTCCGCGGAGAGGCTAGCTCAGCTTCAGGCCGAGACGACCAGCTCGAGGCTTCACCCTTGAACTACCGACGGCACCACGGTCGCCGACCTGCTGCTGGATGTCCTCGCTCAGCAGTAACCGGGCCGCGTGTGAGTCTCGAGCCCGGATGGCGAAACATAATCCCCGAAGGGCGATCGCAACCTCCAGATCGGCCGCACCTATCCGTCCATGCCGACGAACGAGGCGGCTTCTCCGCCTGCCCACCCCCATGGCGCAGTCAGCCGAGGCATACAACGAGCAGGCACAGGTGCTTCGGCGGCGCCGCTTGCGTTGAGGTGGGGGTTGCCGGCGCCGGGCTCGGGTGCGAGGTAGCCGCGTCAGCGCTCTCGGTGGTAGCGGGCGCTGGCGTGGCCGTGGCGGCCGTTTGCGTCAGCGTGGCTGTGGTGTCGGTCTGGTGAACCTTCGTCCCGGTGCTCGCCACGGGTGCGGTGTCAGGCGGCGTGGACATCGTCGCAGGATGCGGCACCGCGAGAGTTGTGTTCCGCTGGTGCGGGCCGGTTGCGGCCGCCGGCGCTGTAGGTCTCCGAGGCCGGCCCGTTGGCGTAGACCTGGTAGTTGCCGGACATTTCGCGGTTCCAGGTGCCGTCCGCGGCGACGGCCTGCGTTCCGGTGAGGCCGATCAGGGACAGCGAGACTGTGGCCGCGGCACCCATCAGGGCAAATGCTTTTTTGCTGAGGCGCATGACGAGTCATGCGCCTTTCATGATCTCGTGCGATCTTTCCGAGGAACGAATGCGGCTGCGGGCCGCAGCGTGCGGCGCCGCTCTTGGAGATCGATCGCTGTGTGGGCTGTTCTACGGTGGTGATACAGCCAAGCGGGGGCGTTGCAGCGACGCTGGCTTCTCGTTCTATAGCCAAACATACCCTTGACGTGTCAAGCATCATCCACATGAGTAGCCCGGGACGTAACGGGACGCAGTGCTACGGAGTCCGGAGTGCTTATGGCAGGGCCCCGGGGAGAATCCTGTTCGCCCGTTTTGATCATGGGATGCCGTGCAGGTTGAGGGCTCCGTCGGGGGGGCCTCTATGTTCTTCGGCAAGCCTGAGGTGGCCATGCGACGGTTGTTTCGAGGAGGCGTGGAAAGGTATGACCCCTGCCCCTGCTCGGCAGGCCAAGGCACGCCTGGTGACGTGGGTGCCGTGTGGGCCCGTGATACTTCGAGGGATGGGTCCCGGTCCCACCCTGAGGAGACGAGGGTGGGGCCGGGCGTTTGAACTACCAGGCGCTGGCGCCGCCGTCGACGGCGTAGTTGGCGCCGGTGATGTAGGCGGCGCGGTCGGAGGCGAGGAAGGCGGCGAGTTCGACGATCTCCTCGGGCAGGGCGAAGCGCTTGAGGAGGGTCTTGCTGGTGATCGCGTCCCGCATCGCCTGGTTATCGCCCAGGTCGCGGTCGCTGGCGGGGGTCAGGACGGGGCCGGGACTGATCGCCACCGCGCGGATCCCGTGGGTGGCGCCTTCGAGGGCGAGTTGCCGTGTCATGCCGATGACCCCGGCGTTCGCCGCGGTGTGCCCGACCATCGGGGGGTTGTGGCCTGCGATCATGCCGGCCATGGAAGCGACGTTGATGATGACGCCGCCACCGCGCCGCATCAGGTGGGGCCAGGCGAACTTCGAGACGTAGAAGGGGATGTCGAGTTCGCCGGTGATGGTCGCGCGTCAGTCCTCCACGGTGAAGTCGGGCATGGGGCCGAAGCGCAGGGAGGCGGCGTTGTTGTAGATGACGTCGAGTCCGCCGTAGGCCGCCGCGGCGTCCTCGACCAGGTGCCGCACCTGGTCGGGGTCGGTGAGGTCGACCGGTGCGATGCCGGTCATCTCACCGCCCGCGCGGCGCACGAGCCCGACGGTCTCCTCGTTGGCGTCGGCGCGGATGTCGCCTCCGACGACCCTCGCGCCTTCTCTGGCGAATACCTGCGCCGCGACGCGGCCCATACCTACGCCGGTGCCGGTGATCAGTACGACCTTGCCCTCAAGAAGGGATGCCATGGAACGTTCTCCTGCCGAATGAATTGTGCGAATGGCCCTGCGCCACCGCGCCCGCGGCCGGTCCCCTGGCGCACCGCATGCGTGGCGCGCCCGGGTGGGTTGGTCTCCGGGCCTTGGCGGAGTCGTCCGTCAAGGCGCGGTCGCCGACGCTGGGTTACTTGGTGCTGGGGTGAACGGTGCCGGGAGGCGTCTCGCCGCGGAGCTCGTCCAGGAACACGCCGAAGTTCCCCTCCGACCAGTGCTCCACGGACTGGCCGTGTATCACGCGGTCGATGGAGATCCCGCTGAGCTGGACCTCGCGGCCGGAGGCCGGGATACCGAAGATCGTCCCGGTGTGGCGGCCCGCGAAGCTCCAGCGTGTGACGACCTTGTCGCCCTCGACGATCTGGTCCAGGACGGTCATCTTGAAGCCGGTCAGCCCCGCCTTGATGTTCAGATCGCCCTTGATCCAGTCCTCGCGGTTCTCCGGGCCGTTGAACCCGTGGAGGACCAGGTCCTTGGAGATGTAGCGGTCGAATCCGGCGGCCAGGTCGCCGTTGTAGCTGGCGTAGTAGGCCGAGGTGACCTGCAGCGGCGACAGGTAGTGGTGCTGGGGGGACGAGTGCCCGGACGGGGCGGCGCCCGGTCCCTGGCCCTGCGCCGCGGCCGGTACGGCCACGGCGGCCAGAGTGGCGGCGACGGCGAGGCCGGTCATGGCGCCGATGGCCTTCCTGCGCCGGGGCGCGGAGGTGCCGGCGGCGGATGCGGCCTCAGGGGTCTTACTGAAGAACACGGAGCACTCCTGAAAGACGAAGCAGTCGGTGCCCGATGACACCGATGTACTTGACGTGTCAATCATGCGGCCGTGCTTGACAAGCGTCAAGCTTCGGGGTGTGGGGTCACCGACCCGCGAGGCGAGATCGTGTGGATCTCCCGAGCGCTGCCCGGCCGCACCCACGACCTGACCGCGGCCCGCACCCACCGCATCGTTGCCACCTGCGTCCGCCTCGGCATCCCCGCCCTGGCGGATCTGGCCTACCTCGGCGCCGGCGGCACCTTCGCCACGCAGACCAGACGCCCGCCCCGCAAGGAGCTCACCACCCGGCAAAGATCGCTGAACCGGGCGCACGCCCGGCTCCGTTATCCCGTCGAACGCGGTATGGCCACCCTCAAACGCTGGCGCATTTTCCGTCACGCCCGCTGCAGCCCCAACCGCCTGTCGTCAGCAGCCAAAGCCATCCTCACCCTGGAGAAGCAACGCTGAAAAGGCTCAGTGAACGGAGCGAGCCGGAGTGGCGCACGGAACACCGGCAGGGGAGCCGAAAGAGGCAGCGCGCGGGAAGTACGCACCCGTCCGCATGGACGAAAACGATAGCCTCCGGCGAGGACTGGACACCTTCGCCGAACACGGCTACGCCGCAACTACGGTGAGGGAACTGGCAAAGCGCCTCGACGTCAGCCACAACTTCATCACCGTCCGTTACGGATCGAAGTGGAACTTTTGGCGTACCTCCAAGCCCTGCTCCCGCGCTCACGCGATGAGCACAGCAAGCGCCGGGCCGAGTAGACGTGGTGGCTGAGGCGCGCTGTCGGCCTGGCCGGCGTCGCTCCCGCCGCACTTTGCCAGTACCGAGGCGTCGGCGATCCTCGACCCGCATCTGCCGTGGTCCGGCATGAACCGCCCGCAAGGAACTGCACCGGCGTGAGCTGGATCGCGAGCCCGAGTCGAAGGTGCGCCCGAAGGCGGACCTCGGCGCCGGCCCCGCGTTCTGCAGCTTCTCGGACACCGCGAAGGCGGCGGTGGAAGTGGTGAATGACGGCATCTTTTGCGGGGGGCGGCCATGGGCGTGCTCCGTCAGCGCGAAGTGCTTGGGACTCTAGGCAGAGCCGACCCGACAGGTTGACGCTAGCCGACCGGTCGCCTATTTTGGTAGATCTTACCGCGGGCCTTGAGCAGACACGGTGCGCCGCGATCCGCGGTCGCCCGGAACGGGCCCCACTGCCTGCATCGGCAGCACCCCACACAGCACCACCCCCATACACAGGAGCAGTCATGTCCACGTACCGGGCCTTCGAGGCCACCGGCGTACACAACCTGCGGCTAGTCGAGCGTGACCTGGCCGATCCCGCACCGGGACACGTTCGGTTGCGAGTCGAAGCCTGCGGGGTCTGCCACACCGACGTGCTGGCCGTGGAAGGCCTGCGCCCGGATCCTTCGCAGCCCGTAGTCCCTGGCCACGAGGTCGTCGGCGTCATCGACGCCGTCGGGTCCGGCGTCACCGCCTGGCAGCCCGGCGACCGCGTCGGCATCGGTTTCCTGAACGGTCAGTGCGGGGAATGCGAGCCGTGCCGCCGAGGCGATTTCGTGAACTGCCGCTACCAGCAGCAGACAGGTACCACGATCGACGGCGGCTACGCAGAGGTGACGTACGCCCGCGCCAGCGGGCTAGTGCGAATCCCCGACGGCATCTCGGCGATCGACGCCGCGCCGCTGCTGTGCGCGGGTCTGACCACCTTCACAGCGCTCCAGCAGGGGCCGACGCGGGCCGGCGCCCTGGTCGCCGTACAGGGCATCGGAGGTCTGGGGCACCTGGCCCTTCAGTACGCCCGGAGCCTCGGCTACCGGGTCGCCGCCGTGGCTCGGGGCAAGGAGAAGGAGGCGTCTGCCCGGCAGTTGGGCGCCCACGAGTACATCGACAGCAACAACACTGATCCCGGTGCCGCCCTGAGTGCCCTGGGTGGCGCCTCCCTCATCATCGCCACAGCGTCCAACGGCGCCTCCATGAACGCGCTGGTCCGCGGTCTCGCGCCCAACGGCAAGCTCGTCGTAGTGGGAGCCGCACCCGACCCCCTGACGATCTCGACCCCCGACCTGATCTTCGGTACTCGTTCCGTCGTCGGCAGCCTGACCGGTTCGTCCATCGAGAACGAGGACAACCTTGCCTTCACCCTCGCCCACGACATCCGCCCCAGCGTCGAGGTCATGCCCTTCTCCCAGGCACCCGAGGCCTACGAGCGCATGCTGTCGGGCGCGGCCCGCTTCCGCGTGGTGCTCGACATGACGTCCTGAGGCAGCAGCGGTGCCGGGCAGACTTAGACCTCCCGGCACCGAGGGGACGGACCGACGTCAGGTCCGTCCCTCCGCCCCTCGCGGGACGACGGGAGAAATGACCGGCATCAACATGCGATGCCGGCCGTCCCTCTCCATTCGCACAGCGTGGGGGCCGTCGGCGGCATGGCGGCCGGAACGGGAGCTATTCCTCCGCGCGCGAGACGGTGACGACGGCACCCCCGGGACCGAACGGTGATCATGGGCTCGCAGATCGAGGCGTAGGTGCTCCTACCCTCGACGGCTCCCGGCTGCCGTGGCCGAGGCGAGCCCCCGGCCCAGGTCGCCAGGCGTTCGATGCGAACGATCGCGCGGGCGATCGGGAGGACACCGGGCCGAGACAGGGCTGAGCCCGCGATCACCTGCTGGTCAGCCGCCACGACAAGGGACGCCATCGCCGACAAACTCACCGAGAAACGGAGAGCCGAACTCGACGCCCTCGGCATGCGCTGGTAACCACCACAGCACACGCGAAAGGCCGGGCCGGAACTCCGCACAGGGAGTCCCAGCCCAGCCCCTGCATGGGTCCGTGAGCAGTCTTGTGGCTCCGGAGAGTCGGGACCGCGAGAGGTGCGGAAGATCCCTGGGCCGATCAGGCCGTGGGGAGCTTGGTCGGGCATCGGAAAAATCCCTGATGCATCAGAGCCGCGGTCACAGGTAGCGTCCGCGCGTGACCCGTCGAACCCCGCCACGCCCCTTGAACGTCGAAGAGCTGTTTCCTGAGGTTATCCCTTTCCGCAGGGAGGCTGTACGGCTGCATCCGCGTTCAGGCGAGCCGACATGCCGCGACAGCTCGGTGGGCGGCCCGCTGCTCTGGCCGGCGAGGGAGCCCTGGCCGGAGTGCTCGGAGCATCCGGGGTCGCCGATGGTCGCGGTCATCCAGATCTACCGCTTTGAAGTACCGGATATCGTGCCCTTCCCGGACGGGTGCGATCTGCTCCAGGTCCTGTGGTGCCCGCGACGACATGAGGACCAGTGGGTCGTTCCGACGGTCTGCTGGCGGGCTGCGGAAGCGGTAGGAGAGGTCCGGCAAGCCCCGCCGCTGCCGCCGGAGACCGAATACAGGCAGGTCCCGCGGCCGTGTGTCGTGCATCCGGAGCTGGTAACGGAGTACCCGAGCTGGGACCTGCCGTACGAGCTCTGGGATGCCCTGGAAGTCCGCTTCGAACAGGTGGAGAAGGAAACAGGCTGGGAGTACCAGTACCACCTGTCCACCGCGCCGGGCATCAAGTTGGGCGGCTACCCGGGCTGGTGCCAGGATCCGCAATGGCCGAACTGCCCCGGCTGCAGGACACCGATGGATCATCTGCTGACAGTGGAGAGCACCGAAGAGGCCGATTCCCGGCGGGCGTGGACTCCGCTCGAGGACCGCGACATCCGGCCGGAAGGGCCCGGCCTGGTGCTCGGCGACCTGGGCGGCGTTTACCTCTTCGAGTGCCGCACCTGCCCCGGGCGCCCGTTCACCCATCGCTTCGACGCCTAGAATACGAGAAAGGCCAGCCCCTGCCCATGGCCCCAGACGAGGTCACCGGGCGAGGGAAGTTGACCGAGGAACGGCGGGCTGACCGCGACTCGCTCGGCATGCACTGCTGGCAGCCCGAGCGCGACGGCCGGGTGCGTCAGCGAGGACGCGGGCGCGGCCCTCGCGACGTTGGGTGTCCAAGGGGGCGTGACACCGGCCGCAGCCGGTCGTTGAGCCCCGCAACTGTAGTGCACAGCGAGACCCCCGGAACTTCCCCCTGTGGTTCCGGGGGTCTCGTGCTGCCCGGCCCGTCGCGCGGCCCGCTTGCCGGGCCGCCTCCCGCCCTCCCGGCCAGCGCCCAGCGGGCCCCGGGCCAGGTCCCGCGACGGCCCAAGAGCGGGCGCACCCGCGCAGGGAAGCACCACCTACCCCCTCCCACGGTAGAAGTCCGACCCGCCCGCCCCCGAAATCAGGCCGCTGACCCCTCTCAGAGAATCGAGCCTCCACCCGACCCGGGGCGGTCCAGAGTGAGTGGATGACAAGCGCGCGTCAAGGGGGCCGTGCCGCTCGAGGAAGCAGGAGTTTGTCAGGCATCGGCCAGGAGGGGGTCGTACGGAGTGCTCGTGCGGCGGCCCGTCATGAAGGCGAGGAAGTCGCCCACGAAGGCGCTCCGGCCGTAGCTGCCGTCGGTGATGGTGAGGTCGCGGTGGAAGGCCGTGCGGAAGAGCGTCCGATACTCGTCGGCGTCGATGGCTCCGCTGCCGTCCTTGTCGGTAGCGTCGAAGAGGACCTCCGCGACACGGATGAGCGCGGGTCCGGCGAGGGAAGGGACGGCGGCGGCATACTCGTCGGCGCTGACGCGGCCGTCGCCGTCGGTGTCGATGGCGGCCTGGAGTTCGCGCCACCAGGCGGCGAAGGCGTCGTAGAGCCGGGTCTCCTCGGGCTCGTCCAGGTCGAGGCGGGTGGAGAGTTCGCGGGCCATGGCGGCGAGGTCAGGCCAGTCGAGGTGGCCGTCGCCGGTCTGGTCCAGCACCTGGCGGAAGAACTGCTCCGCCAAGCGTCGGCTCTGCCCGGTGCCCGACGAAGGCGCCGGGTCCGGTGGGGGGCCTAGGTCACCGCTCAGGGGTGTGAGAAGGCGGAGGAGGGCCGATGCCCGCTTCATGCGGGCACGCAGAGCGGTCACGGTCCGGGCGCGGGGGTCGTCGCTCCCAGGTGAGAGGGAGAGGACTTCGATGATGCTTTCGACATTGATCAAGCCCTCGGGCAGGAAGCGGGCAAGTCCGGCGGCGAGGTAGGCGCCCTGCATCAGGGCCGGGGCGCCGGGCATTTCGGGCAGGCCGGCCCGGCGCCGGTACGGCTCGGGGAGCGAGGCGACGGTGATCGCGCCGAGAAGCGGTCCGGCGACAGCCCGGCCGGCCGCCCACAGCGTGGGCACGCCCTTGAGCAGCGCCGGAGCGGGAAGGTGGTCGAAGAGCCGGTAGAGGATGACGCGGGCCGCCTCGGTGTTCTCCAGCTCGTTTTCGACGACCGCGTCGAAGTACCGCCAGAAGTCGTTCAGGTCCTCGGGAAGTTCCCCGGCGTCGCCGTCGAGCGCGGCGAGGAACGCGCGGTACCTCACGTACATCCGCTCCATCGTGTCCTGGTCGAGCGGCTGGCCGCTCAGCCGGCACATGGTGACCGCACTCTCGAAGAGGGTGGCGACCACCCAGGCACGGGTCGCGCGGTCCATCGCGTCGTAGGCGCGCCCGCGGGAGTCGGCGCCGCTCATGCGGGAGTGCAGCCGGTTGAGCCGGGCGGCCTCCCGTTCGCGCACCGCCGGATCGGCGTCGAACATGCGCCGCATACTGAGGAAGGTGTTGCTGAGCCGGCGCCAGGGGTGGGTGGTGAAGGTGGAGTTGTCGACGAGGGCGGCGCCGATCTGCGGGTGAGCGGCCTCCAGCACGGTGGCGCGGATGACGGCCAGCGCCCAGCGTGGGTCGTCGAAGAAGGCGCTGAACCGCGATTCCGGGCCGAACAGGGGGTCCTCGTCGGCCGTTCCCGTGGTTCCGGTCGTCATGACGGATCTCCGATCGTCCGGGCCGGCACGCCGCCGAAGCGGCGGTCGCGGTGCTGGTAGGCGTGCAGGCAGGTGAGGAAGTCGGGGGCCCGGAAGTCCGGCCACAGCACCTCGGGGAAGACCCACTCGGCGTAGGCGACCTGCCAGAGCATGAAGTTGGAGATGCGCTGCTCGCCGGAGGTGCGGATGACCAGATCCACGTCGGGGGTGTCGGGGAACGGCAGGTGGTCAGCGAAGAGCCGCTCGGTCACCTCGTCGGCGGGCGTTTCGCTGCGGATCAGCGACCTCGCGGCCTCGACGATGTCGCGGCGCCCGCCGTGGTCGAAGGCGACGGTCAGCGTCATCCTCCGGTTGTCGGCGGTCAGAGCCGACAGGTCGTCGAAATCCTGAGCCAGTCCACGGGGGATGCGCGGGTCGGCGGCCCCGAGGAAGCGGCAGCGGATGCCGCGGGCGAACAGCAGCGGCGCGTGTTTGCGCACGACCCGCCGGACCAGGTGCATCAGATAGTCGACCTCGCTGCCGGGGCGGTTCCAGTTCTCGGTGGAGAAGGCGTACAGGCTCAGCCACTCGACGCCGGCGGCCCGGGCCGCCTCGATGATGTCGATGACGGTGGTCTCCGCGGCCCGGTGGCCCGCCGTTCGGGGGAGAGAACGCCGTTGTGCCCAGCGGCCATTGCCGTCCATCACGCAAGCTACGTGCCGCGGTACCGCACGCGTCGGCCGGTCGTCCTGCCGTTGCTCGTCGCCGTACTGTCGCCTACCCGGCTGATCCTCCGCCGCCGCGCGTGCGCGCGGGACGCCATGGCCTGTCACACCCGGCCCCCCTGTCTCGCCCGGAGCGGCAAGGTCGGTCCTACCGCGCTCGGTCACGTCCACCCCCGTATCGCCTGTGCCGCGCCCCACCGAAAGTGTTCCTCCCAGGAGTATGCCGACATAAATGGGCCCTAATCGGCCAAACTGGTGACCGTCACCCATAGCTCATATGCCCGATTCCTTCTTTTCGGCATCGGCAGCGTGCTCCAGAGACCGCGTTCGACAACCCGCACCGAGCGTCGGTGTCCATCGCGCCCTCGGTGACCATTCGCTTGACCTCGGTCCACACCTCGTTCCGGGTGCGCGGGTCGAGACCCGTGGTGGGCTCGTCCAGGTACAGCACGGCCGGGTGCCCGATCATCGAGGCGGCGAGGTCCAGCCGGCGGCGCATACCGCCGGAGTAGGTGCGCGCCGGGCGCTTGGCGGCGTCGGTGAGCGAGAACCGCTCCAGGAGCCCGTCGGCCCGAACCCGCGCCTCCTTGCGGGGCAGGTCGAGGAGCCGGCCGATCATGTACAGGTTCTCGAACCCGGAGAGCTTCTCGTCGACCGACGCGTACTGGCCGGTGAGGCCGATCACGCGTCGGGTCTGGCGGGGCTGGCGGACGACGTCGTAGCCGGCGACCACGGCGTGGCCGGCGTCGGGGGCGATGAGGGTGGACAGGCAGCGGACGAGGGTGGTCTTGCCGGCGCCGTTCGGCCCGAGCAGGCCGAGGACGGTGCCCTCGCGCACATCGAGGTCAACGCCGTCCAACGCCCTGGTCTCGCCGTAGTGCTTGACCAGCCCGCGTACGGTGACGGCCGCGTCCGGAGAGGCGTCGGTGGAGTTTTTGTCGATTCGCGTCATGCCGACCAAGCTGTCAGCCGCCACCGACAAACCACCTACAGGCCACCGACAGGACGGCCTGCCACCGCCGACACCTCCCGGACGACCACGGTGAGCGCGCGACAGGAGTAATTGTCAAATGTTGTGGACCTGGGCGAAGCTGTGCCAGCCTCGCCTGCGGCGCTCTCCGGGGGTCCCCAGGTGTCACTCGGAGGGTGTCGAGGAGACCCGGTTGAAGAACCGTCCGGCCATGTCGGCCCCGATGACGGCGCCGTCGGCGTCGCGGGTGAGGAAACCGCGCTGGCCGATCAGGCCGCCACCGGTGACGATGTACTCGTCGCCGCTCCCGGGGAGCAGGCCGAGGCTGGCCGGCGGCAGGTCCGCCGGCAGTTCCCTGTCGGCCGCCGCGCGGATCTCCGGCTTGATCCGGCATTCAACCGTCAACGTGTCGCCGTCAGTGTCGATGATCAGCGTCATGAATTCATTCTCGTAGTGCCCGGTGATCTCCTGGGCGCGCTGGGGGTCGTACGGGAGCGGGTCGGGGTCGCGCTCGACCACGCCAAGGTAGTGCTCGAGCGCCCAGCGGATCACAGCCTGGTTGAACTCCAGGCCGCTGTCGGGCCCGGCATTGGACGCCACCACCACGGCGAAGTCCCGCTCCGGAACCATCAGCAGGTTGGCGAACTGTCCGTTGGTCGATCCGCCGTGCCCGACGGTGCGCACTCCGTCAACGTCGCGCAGGAACCAGCCGAGGCCTATGGCGTCGCCGAGCGTGGATCCGTGCAGCTCCACCGTCGGCTCCTGCATGCGCCTCGCCAGGTCCCCGCCGCCGAGGTGGAACCGGGCCCAGCGCAACTGGTCGGAGACCGAGGAGACCAGGCCGCCGCCCGGGTTGTTGCCGCGCGTGTCCTTCCAAGTCCGGGCGACCTCGAGCGCCCCCTCGCTGAGGTTGTGGCCCACGGCGAACCGGCGGGTGATGGCCTGTCCGGCGGTGAAGACGCTGTCGGTCATGCCGGCCTGTTCCAGGACGAGTGAGGCGACAGCGGCCTCGTAGGTCTCGCCGGTGACGTTCTCGACGACGCGACCGAGCAGGTTGTAGCCGAGCTGGCTGTAGGAGGCGCGGCCGCCGACTGGGCCGATCAGCGCCACCTCGGCCATGTGGGTCACCTCGCGGGCCAGCGCGTCGTCTCCGTCTCCGCTGTCGAAGACCATCCGGGTGTCCAACCCGGCGGTGTGGTTGAGCAGGTTCAGGACGGTGATCTGTGCGGCCGCGCCCGCATCGGGGAGCCGGAGTTCGGGAACGTAGCGGCGCACTGGCGCCTCCAGCTCGACCCGCCCCTGCTCGACCAGGCGCATGATCGCGGTCGCCGTGTAGGTCTTGGTGACCGAGCCCAGCACGAAGAGTGTGTCCCGGTCGACGGGCAGCGGATTGTCGATGCTCGTCACGCCGTGGCAGACGGTCAGCTCCCGTCCGCCCACCCGGACTCCCACCGCCGCACCCGGGATGCCGAGCTCCTTGGCCTTCTCCTCGACGAACACCGCCAGCGCATCGTGTGACATCTCGGTTCCCCCCTCGATCGTGTGGTCTCGCACAGCGCCTTGGGCGTCGCGGCGACTTGCACTGTGTTCAAGTGGAGGCTAACGAACGACTTGTACACTGTGCAAGAAGTTTCTTGAACGGCGTGCAAGTCGAGGGCTATCGTGAATCCATGCCCCGCAACACGCTGACCCGCCAACAGATCCTCACTGCCGCCATCACCCTGCTGGACGCCGAAGGGCTGGAGGGCTTGAGCATGCGGGCACTGGGCCAGCGGCTGGGCTCCGCGGCCACCGCGGTCTACTGGCACGTGGGCAGCAAGGACAACCTCATCGCCCTCGCCGGCGACCAGCTGTGGCACGAAATCGCGCTGCCCGACCCTGACGCGGTCGGCTGGCGCACGGCGGCCACCATCATGGCAAGCGACCTGTACGCAATGCTCACCCGCCACCCTTGGCTGCTGCAGGCCTTCGGCTCCCTCCTCATGTTCGGCCCCGGCAAGGCCCGCCACGACGACCACCTCCTCGCCATCTTCGAAGCTGCGGGATTCGCCGGCCCCGCAGCCGACCAGGCCGCGGGCGCCGTTTTCACCTTCGTCCTCGGCAACGCCCTCGGCCCAGCCGCGACAGCCTCACTCACCCACAAACTGCGGCGCGAAGGCAGCGGTGACGCCGAACAGGCCATCGGTGAAGCCCAGGCCCAGGCTCGCGAGATCGCTGCACAATTCCCTCGGCTGCGCGCCCGCCTCGACACCCACAGCGCCGACTACGGCGCGGCGCCCGACAACACTTTCCACATCGGTCTCCAGGCCATCCTCGACGGGCTGCAGGCGCTGCAACGCGGGCCTACTCGGTGACCATCACGCGATTTTCGAGCAAGGGGCGCTCGACCCACGGGTCAACGGCGAGGCCGAGGCGGAGGCGGTGGCCCTGTGGTCCAGGTGCCGCAGCACAGCGGACTGGGCCATGATCCGATCTGGATCGGTGAGGATCTCATGCGGCTTGGTCCTGACGCTCGACCAGGACGCCGTTCTCGAAACTCGCTCCCGCGCGGACGAGGGCGACGAGCTGGGCCCCGGTGATCGCGCGCCAGCGGGCCTGGGCGCGATCCTCGCGACGGCTTTGGGAAACGTGGCGCCGTAGGTCTTCGGTCCTCGGAGCGCCAAAAATGAGCCCTCCGCCCGACGAACGCGACCGGATCCGCGCCGCGACAGAACGCATTCTCAACGGTGTCCCTGAACGTTCCAACGGGGCCCTCATCATCGTTGCGCTCGCCATCAAGGCTGATGTCCCTCGAAACGCGCTCACCCAGCGCCACCTTGTCCTGAAAAACGAGTTCTACGTACTCTCCGGGCTCGAGGCGCCACACCTGACGTCGAAACCCAGCTACGCAAGAAGATCAGCGAACTGAAGAAGACCGTCGTGTTGCTCGACCGGCTCTCCGGTGCCTGGGCCGAACTTCCCGAGGTCCCCTCCACGTTCTTCGGGCACAGCATGGGGGCCATGGTGGCGTACGAACTCGCCACCCGGCTGGAGCGCACGACCGGCCAGGGCCCGGTCCACCTCTTCGTGAGCGCCGCGCATGCGCCCGGTACGGGCACGGTGCCGACCGACGCGCCGCCGGAGGAACTGGCGCATCACATCGACCGCTACTTCGGCGGTCTCCCCGCGGAGATCCGCGACGACGAAGCCTGGGTACGCCAGTTGACGCTGCTGCTCGCCGCGGACTTCGCGCTGTACCGCTCGTACCGTCCGCGGCCGGGCGCACCGTGGCGGCTCGGCGCGGCCAACGCCGGCTTCGCCGGGGACCAGGACCAGGTGGTGCCCGCCGCGGACATGGCGTCCTGGGCGGACCGGACCACCGCGGGGTTCGAGTTGCGCAACGAGCCGGGGGCCCACCTCTTCATCCGTGAAGGGTGGGCCCCCGTCGTCGACGCCGTCACCGCCGTGCTGCGCCCCCGCCTGCTGGGCTGAGCAGCGCCGAATCCGCCTCGTCCTGCAGGGCGTCCGCCTGGCCCTGCAGGACGTCGAGGTCCTCGGAGATGACGCTGCCGGTGGGGACGTCCGGCAGCCTGTCCTCGATGCGCCGCAGCGGGCGGTAACGCAGCCCGAGGACGCCCCAGCAGGACAGCAGGAGGCCACCCGTGATCATGAGCAGGCCCATGCCGCGGCTCGGTCCGTCGCCCAGCACGGCCCGGAACACGTGGTTCCCGCTGACCAGCGGGCCGAAGACGTGCTCGTTGAGCACCGGGGTCAGCAGGAAGCCGAGCGGCATCATCGCAGTGGCCAGCATCTGGTTGGTCGCCACGACCCGGCCCTGGAGTTCCAGGCCGACCTTGGCCTGGATGATCGCCAGCCAGTGCGCGTTGAGCACGGCGTTCAGTGCCCACCACAGGAACAGGCCGATGCCCATCAGCACGGGCGCCGGCCGCAGGCCGATCAGGGCGGTGGCCAGGCCCATGCCGACCGTGGTGGCGATCATGCCGTCGGCGCGACGGCGGGTGCCTCCCCAGAAGGCCATGGCCAGTCCGCCGACCGCCGCGCCCAGGCCGCCGGCGGCGGTCACCAGTCCGAGGACGGCCGGGGTGCTGAAGGACAGCACCAGCGGGGCGGTGAGCACCGTGGTGGTGGCGGTGATGTAGTTGACCACCACGAAGAAGACCACCATCGCCACCATGGGCTTGCGGCGCACGATGAAGCGCCAGCCACCGGTGATGGCGGAGCCGAAGGTCTCCCGTCGCCTGCGGAAGAGGCGGTCCGGGAAGCGCACGGCCAGCAGGACCGCCGCGCCGCCCGCGAGACCCACGAGGTCCAGGGCGATCACGCCGCTGAGACCGGCCAAGGTGATGAGCGCTCCACCGAGGACGGGTGCGATGAGCGTGCTCAGCGCGGTGCCGAGTTGGGCCACGCCGTTGGCCTGCGCCAGGTAGGGCTTCGGCACGAGCTGGGCGACGGCCGCGAGGTAGGCGGGGCGCTGGAACGCCGCGGTGAGCGAGGTCAGTCCGGCGAAGAGGGCGATCTGCCAGACCTGGAGCGCGCCTGCTGCCGCGACCGTGGTGAGCG
Source organism: Streptomyces sp. RLA123 (assembly GCF_056270165.1). Classification (NCBI taxonomy): domain Bacteria; kingdom Bacillati; phylum Actinomycetota; class Actinomycetes; order Kitasatosporales; family Streptomycetaceae; genus Streptomyces; species Streptomyces sp. RLA123. Next base: position 30,042 of record NZ_JBWDOR010000003.1, read on the forward strand.
CGGCCAGCGCGATGCCGTAGACGGCTGTGCAGGCCAGCATGACCTTGCGCCGCTCGTACCGGTCGGCCACGGCGCCACCGAGGGGAGCGGCGAGCACGGCGGGCAGTAGGGCCAGCATGGTGATCATCGAGTAGTAGCCGACGTTGTGGGTGCGCTGGTAGACCCACACACCGAGGCCGAAGGCGGTCAGGCTCGCGCCCGTCAGCAGGATCGTCTGGCTCAGCGCCAGCAGGCCGAATCTCCGGAGGTCGCGCAGGTCCTGGCCGGCGGGCCGGCGGGGACGGGCCGGGGCGGCGGTCGGCGTACTTCCGGGTGCGGTGCCGGCGGCCTCGCGGTCCGTGAGCCGTCCGGAGATGAGGTCCGCGAGCTCACTCGCCTGGTGCTTGACGAAGTAGTGGCCGGCGTCGGGGATCCGGGCCAGGTCGACCCGGTCCGCGAAGGCGTACCACTCGGCGAACCGCTCCTCGGACAGTTCCGTGGTGCGGTCGCGGTCCCCGATGACACACAGCACGGGCGTGCGCAGGCGCGCCGCTTCGGGGGTGCCGAGCCGGGCGCTGAACCAGTCCACGGCCTGGCGCACGTCGTGCCGCACGCCGCGGATCACGGCCTCCTCGGTCGCCTCCTCCAGTTGGCCGCCGAGGGCGGACAGCACCTCGCGGTAGGCCCGGTCGGAGGTCCAGCGGTCGCTGGGGAACCAGCGGTCCACCAGGGAGGAGAGGCGTCCGGGGAGCCGGGCCGTGGGGAAGGACGCGCCGAGGACGACGCCGGCGAGTTCGGTGCCGCGCGCCTCGAGTTCCAGGGCGAGGCCGACCGCCGTGGCCGTGCCCACGCAGTGCCCGTACACCAGTACCGGGCCCTCGCGTCCGGCGAGTTCGTCCCGGCAGCCGTCGATCAGCTCGGCGAGGGTCGGCATGACCTCGTCCGGACGGGCCGGGTCGTGCCCCGGCGGTTCCAGGGCGAGGACCTCCGCGTCGGGGTGACGCGCCGCCAGCTCGGCGGCGAGCGGGCCGTACGAGGCGGCGGAGCCGCCCGCGTACGGGACGCAGAGCACGGTGAGGCCGACGGTGGTCCCCTGCGCCGGTCCGGCCAGCCGCTGGAGCAGCCGGGTGTCGCGCTCGGCCGGCCCGTCCAGGAACAGCGCCAGGTCGCGCACGGTGGGGCGGGTGAACAGGTCGATGACCCGCAGGTCCGGGTCGATGGCGCGGGCGGCCCGCAGGGCGCGGAAGGAGTCGCCGCCGAGGGCGAAGAAGTCCTCGTCGACGTCCAGGTCGGCGTCGGGGAGTTCCAGCACCTCCTGCCAGACGGCTGCGATGCGCCGCTCGGTGTCCGTGCTCGGTGTGACCCGCTCCGCCGCGGCCTGGGCCGACGGCTGGGGCAGCGCGGCGCGGTCCACCTTCCCGTTGGGGGTCAGCGGGACGGCGGCTATCGACGTCAGCGCGGTGGGCACCATGTGGCTCGGCAGGTCGGCGCGCAGCGCGGTGCGGGCGGCCTTGATGTCCAGCGGCCCGTCGCCGGCGGGGACGAGCCAGGCCGCCAGGTGGCGCTGATTGCCCGACCCGACGGCCAGGACGACGGCCTCGCGCACTCCCGGCAGGGCGCGGCAGGCGGCGGCGACCTCGCCGAGTTCGACCCGGTATCCGCGGACCTTGACCTGGTCGTCGAGGCGGCCGAGAAACTCGATGAGGCCGTCGGCGCGCACGCGCACGCGGTCACCGGTGCGGTAGCAGCGGCTGGTGCCGTCCAGCGGATCCGGGACGAAGGCCCGTTCCGTGGCCTGGGCGTTGGCGAGGTAGCCGCGGGACACGCCGGGGCCCGCGATGAGCAGCTCACCGGGGACGGTGGGCGGCAGCGGCCGACCCGCCGGGTCCACGACGTAGCAGACGGCGTTGGGGAAGGGAGTGCCGAGCGGGGCCACCGGTCCGCCGCGCCGGTGCGGGTCCACCTTCCCGAGGTCGCAGCCCAGGACCGAGACGGTGGTCTCGGTCGGGCCGTAGTGGTTGTGCAGCACCAGGTCGGGGCAGGCGGCGCGGATGCGGTCGGCCAGTTCCCACGGGCAGGGCTCTCCGGCCAGTACCAGGGTGCGGCGCGGCAGGACGGCCGCCAGGTCACCGTGGGCGGCGAGGAGTTCCACGTGGCTGGGCACCATCTTGACCACGTCCACCGGGTGCGTGGTGAAGTACGCGGCGAGCCGTTGCGGGTCGGTCGCGGTCTCTCGGTCGACAAGATGCAGGGTTCCGCCGCTGATCAGCGCGCCGAAGACCGACAGGTAGCCGAGGTCGGCGGCCGCGGTGGACAGCAGGGCGAAGGAGCGGCCGTGGCCGTCGACGCGTTCCAGGCCGCCGTGCGTGTAGTGCACGAGGCTGCGGTGCTCGACGGCGACGCCCTTGGGGGTGCCGGTGGAGCCCGAGGTGAAAATCACGTACGCGAGGTCGGCCGGGGAGGTCCCGGGGTCCGGCCTGGTGTCGGGAAGCGTCGCGTCGGCGGCGGTCTCACCGATCAGGGTGCGTCGGGGGGCGGTGGCGCGTGCGGCGAGAGCGGACTGGACGAGCAGGTGCTCGCTCCCGGCGGCCGCGAGCGTGGCCGCCAGCCGCTGGTCGGGGTAGGAGGGCTCCAGCGGTACGAAGGCCGCTCCCGCCTTGAGGGTTCCGAGGACGGCGACCGCCAGGTCGAGACCGCGTTCGGCCAGGACGGCGACCGGGGCCCCGGGCCGTACTCCGGTCGCCAGCAGCCGGTGGGCCACGCGGTTGGCCCGGCGGTCCAGCTCGGCATAGGTCAGCGAGCCCTCGGCGGCCACCACCGCCACGCTGTCGGGAGTGCGGTCCGCCCAGTCCTCGATCAGGGCGTGCACGGGGCGGTCCAGCGGGAAGCGCCGGACCGGACCGTGGACGACGCCGGCGCCGGGCTCGTCGAGCGCGAGGGCGCCCACGGGGGCGTCGGGGTCGGCCAGCAGCGCGTCGAGCAGGCGCAGGTACCAGTCGGCGAGCCGTTCGGCGCTGTCGCGCTCGAAGCGCTCGGCCCGGTACTCCAGGACGCCGCTGAGGGTGCCGTCGGACTCCCGCTCGAAGAGCTGGAGGGCGAGGTCGGCCTTGACCGAACCGGTCGGCACCTCGCGGAACTCCGTGGTGAGGCCCGCGAAGAGTTCGCTGACGTCGGGCCGGCGGTAGAGGTTGGCCATGGTGTCGAACAGGGGGTTGGCGCCTGCCGCGCGCTCCGGGCGCACCCGTTCCACCACCCGCTCGAACGGCACGTCGCCGTTGCCGATGGCGTCCAGGACGGTGCTCCGCACCCGTTCGAGCAGCGTCCGCCCGGAAGGGTCGCCGGACAGGTCGGTACGCATCACCACGGTGTTGACGAACAAGCCCACCGCCCGGTCGCTGCCGGGGGTGCGACGACCGCCGTCGGGAACGCCGACGGGGATGTCCGTACTCCCCGAGACGCGGGCCAGCAGCGCCTGCCAGGCCGCGAGCAGCACCATGAAGGGTGTGCAGCCGGACGACGAGGCCAGTGCACGCAGCCGCGCGTGGAGTTCGGCGGAGAAAACCAGCGGCACCGCGCCGCCCAGGTCGGAGGGGACCGGACGGTGCGGACGGTCGGCGGGCAGGTCGAGTCCCGCACCGCAGCCGGACAGCCGCTCCTCCCACCAGTCCAGGCGGGCGTCCTCCAGTTCCGCGGGCAGCCGGTCGGCGACGTCCGCGTACTGCGGTGCCGCCTGCGGTACAGGACCGAGTCCGCGGCGGGCGGCGTACAGCGCGGCCAGGTCGGCGATCATCAGGCCGTTGGACCACGCGTCGGTGGCGATGTGATGGACGACCAGCAGCAGCGCATGGTCCTGCTCGCCCACGGTGAAGCAGGCCGCGCGCAGGGGGCACTCCTTCTCCGGCGCGATCGGCCGGCGGACGCGTTCGCCGACCTGGCGGTCCAGTTCCTCGTCGGGGTCGGGGTGGGCGGTGAGGTCGACGTCCTCCACGGGAACGTCGGCCACGGCGCGGGTCCGCAGCACGGGCCTTGGACCGGAGGCGTCCACGACGCCGCGCAGCACCCGGTGCCGCTCGGCGAGGTCGCGCACCGCTCCGAGCAGGGCCTCCCGCTCCAGGGGGCCGCGCAGCCGCAGCAGCACGGGTACCAGATAGGCCGGGCTGTCGGGCTGCAACTGTGCCTGGAACCACAGGCGTTCCTGGGCCGTGCTGAGCGGCGCGGGGGCGCCGTCGTCGCGGGGGGCGCCCTGCCGGGCGGCCGCGGCCCGAGTGGCCAGCAGGGCGCGCAGCCGGTCCTGGTCGGTGCCCGGCGAGTGGACGGGGGACGTCGTCATCGGGCACCGCCTTCCGCGTCGAGGGGCGGCAGGGAGACCCCGAGCCGGTTGGGGATCTCGGCGGCCACGCGTGCGCCCAGCAGGCTGTGCCCGCCGAGCGCCACGAAGCGGGCCTGCGGATCGCCTACCTCAGAGGCCTGCGGGAGGACCTCGTACCAGATCGACGCCACGGCGTCCGGGTCGTCCTCCTCGGCGGAGGCGCCCGTCCGGCCGGAGCGTTCGCGCATCAGGCGCTGCAGCAGCGGCCGTCCGCCGTCCATCCGGCCGGACCGTGACGCGGACCGCTGCGCGTTCAACTGCTCCTCGGCTCGCTGCCGCAGGAGTTTGCGGTCCCGCTTGCCGCTGCTGCTGAGGGGGAGTTCGGCGGCGATGAGGAAGCGGGTCGGCACGTAGGCGGGCGGTACCCGGTCGGCCAGGTACTCGCGGAGCCTGCGGGGCAGCCCGTCCCCGGCCGGCGTCCCGGCGCCGTCGGCGGTGGGACGGACCCAGGCCACCAGTTCCACGTCCTCACCCACCTTGGCCGCCACCACGGTGCCCTCGGCCACCTCGGGGTGACCGTTAAGGTGGTGTTCGACCTCCTGCGGTTCTATGCGCTGGCCGCGGATCTTCACCTGGTCGTCGACGCGGCCCAGGTACTCGAGGCCGCCGTCCACCACGCGCACCCGGTCTCCGGTGCGGTACCAGACGGGTACCGACGCGTTGGCGTCCGCGGGGACGAAGGCCCGCTCCGTCAGGTCCGGCCGGTTGAGGTAGCCCAGGGCCAATGGCATGCCGCCGATGCGCAGTTCGCCTTCCTCCCCGGTGGGGACCGGCTTGCCGTCGCCGCCGAAGATGCCGAGGACACAGTTGTCGACAGGCAGCCCGATGAGGACCCGGTCGACGTCGGCGGCCTCTTGCGGACAGGTCCAGTGCGTGACGTCGATTGCCGCCTCAGTGGGGCCGTACAGGTTGTGCAACCGGGCGGGCAGGCTCGCGGTGAAGTCGCGTGCCACGGCGACGGGCAGGGCCTCGCCGCTGCAGAAGACATGTCGCAGCGAGGTGCAGTCCTGCGCGGCGGGCCCGCGCAGGAACTCGCGGAGCATCGACGGCACGAAGTGGCACACGGTGATCCGGTGGTCCTGGACGGCGCGCGCCACCAGAGCCGGGTCGCGGTGCTCCTCCGGCGGCAGGAAGACGCAGGTGGATCCGGAGATCAGCGGGAGCCACAGCTCCCAGCCGGAGACGTCGAAGGTGACCGGGGTCTTCTGCAGGATCCGGTCCTCCGGCCCGATGCCGTAGGTGTCGCGCATCCACAGCAGCCGGTTGCACAGCGCCAGGCTCGGCAGCACGACGCCCTTGGGCGCGCCCGTGGAGCCGGAGGTGAACAGAACGTACACAGGCTGGTCGTCGGCCACCTGCGGCAGCGGATCCGCCACGAACCCGGGGCCGCCGGATTCCACCGCGACACGTGATGCGTCGACCTCGACCGTGCGCAGTCCGTGCTCGGCCAGGACCGGTCCGGCCTGACCGCCGACGAGCGCCACCCGGCTGCCCGCGGTCTCCAGGACGGCGGCCAGCCGGGCCGGCGGATCGTTCGGGTCGACGGGCAGGTAAGGCAGCCCTGCCTTCAGCACGCCCAGCAGCGCCGCGAGCAGCCCGTTGCTGCGGGGCACGGCCACCACCACCGGCACGCCCTCCGGAGCCCGGTCACGCAGGGTCCGGGCGACGGCGTCCGACCACGCGTCCAGTTGCCCGTACGTCAGAGTGTCCGCCCCCGACCGGACAGCCGGGCGGTCCGGGTGCCGTTCCGCCACCTCCCTGATCAGACCCGGCAAGCCGGCCGGACAGTCCCGCATGACCTTGGGTCCCGTAAGTTCCACGGATCCGGCACCCGACTCGCTTTGCACGTCCTCGCTCCTCTCGCCCTGACAGGGCCGCGAGTCACCCTAGGAACAGCCGGTCGAACGCCATAGAGGTGCTGATGAGACCTTAACAACCGTGCTTTTCAGACCTCTTGTCCGTGTTCACCTGAATGCGCCGGGAAGTGCGACGGGCGTGGCGGCAGCTGTGGTGAGTCAGGAAGACAGCCGTTGCACCGACAGGGGGCAACCGATCCCTGAGGGCCGACTGGGCGATCGGGGCCGTACGCCCCGGCCGCCCTGGGCCGTGCCCCTCGAAAGAAGTGGGAATCGGGTGGGCCACTTCCGGAGGACCGGGGCCCGGGCACCCCGCGGGCCGGTGACGGCGATCCGCCGCGGCCATCATCTGAGGCCGCTCTCATTTTTGATGGCGCCCTGACGACAGGTCCGGGCGGACACCGCTCCCCGGCGTCGGCATGCGGGTGTGGGTTCGTCCGCCGTACCGCGCCTGGCCCGTGACACGGCGGCCCGCGCGGAGGAGGAGCACCATGGCTGAGGCTCTGGGTGGCGAGGTCGCTGTCCGCGTCGTAGGTCGCGGAGAAGGCGCCGGCGACGGAGTCGGTGCGGGAGGTTCCGGACCGCGGGGGTCCTTGGCGGTGTCGTCGGTGTAGGTGGTCGTCGACGGTGCGGAGTCGGTGGTCTTCGTCACGCGCGCGAAGGCGGAACCGCACGGCTCTCCCGTGTCGTTCCGCAACCCTGGTGCCGCGGGCCGCGCTGCTGACGCCATTCTGACGACATCGGTGACGCACGTCACGGGGCATCAGGAATTCGTCAAGCTCGCCCGGCCCGGCGTCAAGGCCTCGCCATTGAAACTCCGCGCCCGCCAGCCACCGGGCTCGTCGAGATCTCCAGCCAACGCGAGCAGTTGCGTATCGCGCGGCATGACGCCTTCGATTCCGTCGTCGCGCTCACACGGGCGCGGGCGGTCTCGTACGACGCCAACGCCGACGAGTCCCGATACCTCCTGGACCACGCCGGCGCCGACGGGCACGAACGGCACTTCCTCGTCACGAGTCAGCAGCTCATGAACCTGCCCGGTGCCACTGTCGGTACCTACGATGCCGACCTCGCGGCTGCCTTCAGCAGGTACCGCGCCGACCATACCGACCTGCCCTTCACCGGTTATTTCGGCGACGAATTCCGCAACATCACCTTCGCCGGCGAGCGGTCCGCAGCAGAACGTGCACTCCTCGCCTACCAGGTACCAGCGTGACGACCGCACCATCCGTGACCTTGCCTCCTCCGGTGACGATGGCGGCCGGGGGCTGAGGTGGATGGCCGGTGCGGAGAGCCGGGTCAGGGGCGGGGCTCTCCGTCCGCGAGGGTGCCGAGTGCCGTCGTGACCTCGTCCACGGTGAGGAACGGCAGAGGCGCGCGAGGATCTTGGCGGTCTGCGGGGCGAAGACGGGTGAGGCGACGATGACGTCCGCGGTGGGTCCGTCGGCGACGATGTCGCCCTCGGCCATCACCACGACGCGGTCGGCGGAGCGGGCCGCGAACTCGACGTCGTGGGTGGAGATGACGACGGCCCGGCCGTCCGCGGCGAGGGCGTCGACGATGCCGATGAGGGCGGTCTTGGCCCGGTAGTCCAGGCCGCGGGTCGGCTGGTCCAGGAGCAGCACGCGGGGTGCGGCGGCCAGTTGGACGGCGAGGACGAGGGCGAGTTTTCTGGCCCTCGGACAGGTCGCGCGGGTGTGTGGCGTCGTCAATGCCGGGTGCCAGGCGGTCGAGGATGGCGCGGGCGCCTTCGCCGGGGCCGGACTCGAGGTCGGCCTGGTCGAGTTCCTGCTTCACACTTTCGAGGTAGAGGAGGTCGGCGGGGGTCTGCGGAACCAGGCCGACGAGCCGGCGTGCGTCGGCGGCGGACATCGCGTGGGGATCGCGTGCCGGTCCGTGCTCCCCCGTCACCTCGACGGTACCGGCCCGGCGTGCTCCGGAGCCCTGAAGGGCCCAGAGCAGGGACGACTTGCCGGAGCCGTTGCGGCCCACGAGGGCCGTGATCTCGCCTTCGTGCAGATCGAGGTCGACCTCGGGGACGGCGAGCATACCGCGGTAGCTGACGGTGATGCCCCTGGCGGTGAGCAGTTTCGGCGGGGCGGCGGCAGGAGCAGGGCGGACGGGGCCCGGGTCGTACCCGGCCAGGCTGGTGCGCAGCGGCGCCGCACGGCGCCGGGCGTCGCACGCGAACAGCGGCAGCGGATCCCAGCCCGCGGCGCGTCCGAGTTCCACGATCGGGGGCGCGATGCCGGCGTCGCGGAGGATGCCGGCGGGTTCGCCGATCACCGCGTGTCCGTCGCCGGGCAGGTGGATGACGCGCACGACGATGTCGAGGGTGCCGGTCCCTGGGACCACGACGGTCTGCTCGTCCAGGGCGGTGAAGATGTCGTCGATCAGCCGGGTGGCCATGCTCGGGGCTTTGGGCCGGACGACCTCGACGAGCCTGCGGCGGCCGGCTTACCAAGCCCCCGGCCTGCACGACGTCTTGGACCGCTGCCGGCAGGAAGGCATGACGCACGTGATCCTGGACGGCACGCTCATCGAGTCCAACCGCCTGGCCGGTGTCCGCGACAACGGGAACGACCTGTGGTTCAGCCAGAAACACAAGGCATTCGGCGGGAACGTGCAGTTCCTGTCCGCCCCGGACGGCACCCCGCTGTGGGTCTCCGACGTCGAGCCCGGCTCCACGCCCGACATCACCGCCGCCCGTGTCCACGCACTGCCCGCCCTGTACAAGGCCGCCGCCGACGGCCTGCCGACACTCGCCGACAAGGGCTACATCGGCGCCGGCATCGGCATACACGTCCCGGTCCGACGCCCCAAGGGCCAGTCCGAACAGGCCCTCCACGCCGACACCCGCACCACCAACACCCTGATCAGAGACCTGCGCGCCCTCGGCGAACGCGCAGCAGCCGAACTCAAAGAACGCTGGCGCGCACTCAAGCACGTCTCCCTCAGCCCCAGCCTGATCGGCGACATCGCCCGCGCCGCACTCGTCCTCAACGGAATCTGGAAATGATCTTCGTTGAGAAAACCTCACTCGGTCGCCGGAACCGCTTGTGGATCGCCTCATCGGCGAGTTCATCGTCTCGGATTCCGGCGATGACAGGATGGAGCCGCCTACGCGTGTTCCAGCTGGCGGCGAATATCGAGTCGGTGATGCCGCAACTCGTGCAGCGTGTGCACTGCGAACCAACGCAGGGATCGCACGGCCATCTCGGGGTAGGGGACGCTCAGAGTGCGTTCCCAGTCCGCGGGTCCGAGCTGGTCGAGTCCGTGGGTGAACAGCAGGGCCGCGTCGTGCAGTTGACGAGCGACATCGGCTGGTTCCTGCTGAATGTATCCGTCGTGTTCGACCCGCTCGTCCCGCCCCATCGGCTCGGTGACCGGCGAGTCGCTGCGTCGCGCGGCAAGTAGCCGTTCTCGCTGGACGAACAGCACATCGCGCATGTGACAGGCGTACTCGAGGGGACTCCAGAGCTGAGGTGCGGCGCGTCGTCGGAGTACGACAGGGTCGGCGCGCAACAGTTCCACGTATTCGGAGACATAGTGGTGGGTCAGCACCGACACTTTATCGGCCAACGCCAGATCGTACTCGTAATCACATTCAGTACAGTGCAGCATGGTATCCATAATATCTAATCTCGCCCCTCGGAGTGAGGGAAAACGATTGTCTCGCTTATCCGCCGTTGAAGCCTGATGACCTCTGGACCCTGGCGCATACAGTCCCGCCCATGACCGAGATCAGGGGAGAACGAGCTGATAATACCCCTGCAGTTCCCGAATCTCAGTGGTTACTTGGACGGAGCATGCGCTGGGGATCGTGAGGTGCTCCTTGAGCAGGCCCAGTATCAGTTTTCCCAAGCGTTCCTTCAGCTCCTCAGGACGGCCTGGCAGGATGTCGACAATTGCGTGAACCATGTGGTGGTGGGGGCTTCCGTCGCCGACAACAGTCTCGTCGAGGGCGAGGAACCGGGTCTTGAATCCCCCCAGCGCGCTACTGATCAGGTCGGAGGCCGCAGCGTGCGTGGCCAAGGCGAACCCTCTCCTATCGAAACCCGCCGCCAGGGCTTCCGGGTACTGGACCGTTATCTGTGGCATGCCGACACCTTCCCGTGATCGAAGAACCCACCAGTAGCGCGGCGGTGTGATCGTGGGTCGAACTCGTCCGAGTCGCTCAGCTCGGACGCAGTGGTCGAGCCTGCCGCGGTCACCGCGCCGCCCACCTCACCCTGCTCCGGCCACGGCCTACTCGCCGACATTCTCGCCCGATTCGGAGCTGCCCGGCTCCCGACCCGATACCCCGGCACCATCGGCATCCGACATCAGCTCAGCGGCGACTCGCACATCCGGGTCCGAACTGGCCGGGCGTTGCCGGCACACCCCCTCGATCTCCACGAGCAGGTCGGGCCGGCACACGTCGACGTTGAAGTAGGCGATCTCGGAGTCAGCGCGGAACACCTGCGCGCAGATGTCGCGAACGGTGGCAAGGTGCTCGGGATCGCGGACGTAGACCTTGACCTGGTCGAGATCCCGCACGGCGTAACCGTGGCCTTCCACGCCGTGCCGGTGCAGATTGTCGCGACCGACGAGTGCGTCGATGTTGCAGAGGGTCTCGAGGGTCTGCCGTGTGACGTCGTCCGCGTGCGCGGTGTCCTCACCCAGGATGCTGGCCGTGCCCGACACGAACACGCTCGCCGTCTGCTGCCCCCGCAGGAACGTCGCGCGGGCGAAGCTCGGAGACTTCGGTCCATACCGTGCCGGGTACCGGTAGGCCGGGGTCTGCCGCGGATTTTCCAGGTGGACGGTCCGGCCCTTTTTCGCGGCAAGGACGCAGAGGTCGATGCCGGGACTGAGCGTGCCGATTCCGGTGGCGGCCGGCAGCTGCGGGAACTGTTCGGCCCAAGCAGCGAATGCTTCAGCCCGGCCGACGCAGAAGTCGCGGTAAATCTCAACGCCTTCCGCGTTCGGGCCGGTGATGTCGCCGATCAGGTTCCACATGCGTACCAGGTGGGTATAGCCGCTTTCCCACACGAACCGCAGGGCGTCATCGTACAATTCGCGTACACGCTCCCGGTACACCGGCTGCGGTCCGAGACGTACGGCGTAGAACAGGTACTCGCCGTCCTCGGAATAGACAGCGTCCCCCGACGTGCCGGAGCGCCCGGGCCGGTCGGTCTGCCAGACCTCCTCGACCGGAGCGCCACTCCCGTTCGCCATGTGGGTGGTCAGGCAGGGGATCCCATCGACCAAGGTGGGCTCGGCCGGTCTGTCGGCGAAGATGATCCGCCCCAGCACACTGCCGCCCGTCGCGTCGGCCACACCGGCAATGCTCGGGACCAGATCGGACCGCAGCCCCCGCACACGGTTCCGAAGTCGTGAGTGATTCAACGTATCTCCAAAGCTTGATTTAATGACGGCGGCGCCCGCCGCGAGGCGCAGCAGGGCGCATCTGAATCGGGTTCCGGTCCGACGAATTCGACCAGCCCAAACCAGTGGAACGGCACTCAGGACGGGTCGCAGCAAGCCCGAGTTGCCTGCGTCCTCGGCCATGCGATGCCGCATCGGTTAACCACCGGACAACTGCCGAGTGTCCTCGGCCGCTGCTGGTCGTTGCCGGAGGATGTGCCGGTGGCCGCGCTCATGGCGCGACTCCCTCCTCGGTCGCCAGCGCGGCGAGTGCCCGTTGCTCGACGACCGTGGCCAGATCGGCCAGCACCGGAAACTCGAACACGGTGCGGACGGAGACGTCGACGCCCAACGCGTCGAAGATCTCCCTGGTCACCCGGATCGCGGTCATCGAGTTGCCCCCGCAGTCGAAGAAGGAGTCGGAAGCGGCCACCCCCTGCACTCCGAGCACCTGTTCCCACGTTGCCGCCAGAAACTCCTCCACCACGGTCGCGGGCTCCACCCGCTTGCGCCCCGCCGGCTCGCGCTGCGCCCCGGGGAGCACATCCGGCTCATGCGATGGCGGAACGGGCACCGCAAGCGCCGAGCAGACGCGGTCGGGATGGGCGCTGCCCTCGGTGAGGACCTGGCAGAATCCATCGAGCAACGCCGAGGCGGTCGCCTGATCGAAGCGCTCCACGTCGTAGCAAAGCTGCACCTCGCTCCCGGCGACCGTGTCGTTGACGAGGAAGGTGGCTTCGTTGGGAGCCGCGCCGGAGTCCCGCTCGCCGAGCACGTGGAGCTCCGCGGCACCTGACCGCAGGCGTACCGGCATCCCGGACGGGCGTACCGACAGGACCACCGGGGTCAGCGGTACTCCCGGTGGCCGCACCACGCCCGCGGCGTCGGCTGCGTCCAACAGTGTCGCGGACGGCAGATCGCGGTGCGTCAGTGAGCGGTTGCGCGCCAGCGCCGCCTCTGCCACCACCGTCCGGAAGCTCTGCTCGGGTTCCCACCGCACCCGGACGGGAAGGGTCGCGATCAACGGACCGACCACGTGATCGAGTTCCACCACATCGCGTCGCGCCGCCGGCACCCCGACGAGAATGTCACGGGTACCGGTCCACCTGGCGAGCAGCACGTCCAACGCCGCCAAGTACACCGCGAAGGGGCTCAGCCCACTGAGCGAACCCAGCTTGCGCACCGCGTCAACCGTCTCCGGTGCGAGTGGACGGCTCAGGCGCTTTCCCCGGCAGCTCAGAGCACCGTTGCGGGCACGGCGGGACACGTCGTACGGTGGCCGCGCGCCGGCCAGTTCCTTCGTCCAGAACTCCCGATCGGCGGTGGCGTTCGCGGCGAACAACGTTTGTTCCCAGCGGGCCACGTCACTCAACTGCACGACTGGTTCCGCCATCGACTGCTCGGCCTCGGCCAGGTGCGTGGCCAGTTCCTGCAGAAGGATGCCGCCGGACCAGCCGTCGAAGGCCATATGGTCCACCCCGATGACCAGGGTGGCCGTGTCCTCCGCGGTCCGGACCAAGGCGGCGCGCAGCAGCGGCACGTCGACGTCGAGCGCGAAAGGCTGCCGGGCTGTCTCGTCGAGGACGGAGTGGATCTCCTCGTCGCTCATTGCCTGCGCGTCGTACTCGGTGAACGGGACCCCGGCCGGCGGGCGTACCTCGCCCGTCACCTCCGTCCCGTTCACCCGCACCACCGTGCGCAGCGCCTCGTGTCGAACGACGAGAGCGTTCAGGGCGGCGGTCAGGGCGGCCGAGTCGACCCGGCCGGTGATGCCGATCGCAAACGCTTCTGCAGTGGCGCCGGGAAAGCCGCTGACCTGGCGAGTCATCCACAGCTGGCGCTGCATGTCGGTCAACGGCACACTCGTGGCGCCGAAATGCCTCACCGGTGGTGGTAGGGCCGTCCCGGCATCAGCCAGCCGGCGCGCCAGGCCCGCCACGGTCGGCTCGGTCAGGAACGCTCCGGGCTGGACCGCGGTGCCCAGTTCCGCACGGACGCGCGCGACCACCCGGGCGGCGGCCAGCGAATGGCCACCCAGAACGTCGAACCGGTCCGACCGGCCCACCCGGGGCAGGCCCAGCACGTCCGCGATGATGGCGGCCACCTGCTCCTCGACCGCGCCGTGCGGCTGCTCACCGTCTCCGCCACCGGTGCCGGTGGCGGGGATGGGAGGCAGTGCTGCCCGGTCCGCCTTGCCGCTCGAGTTCAGGGGCAGGTTCTCCAGCACCATGATGCGAGCGGGGACCATGTAGTCGGGCAGCCTGTCGCGCAGGTGATCGTGAAGCTCGGCCTCGGTGACCGGCGCGGTCCCCGCCGGCGCCTCCACATAGGCGTGCAGCGTGCGGACGCCCTGGGGGTCCGCCGGGGCGGTGGCCACGGCGTTGCGCACGCCCGGGTGCGCGGCCAGCGCGGACTCGACCTCGCCGAACTCCACCCGGAAACCGCGCACCTTGACCTGGTCGTCCAGGCGGCCGAGGTAGTGCAGGACACCATCGACGCGGCGGACGAGGTCGCCGGTGCGGTAGCGCCGCGCACCCAGGGAGGCGGGGTCCTCGACGAATCGCTCGGCAGTCAGCTCCGGCGCGCCGAGATAGCCGCGGGCGACGAGTGGTCCTGCCACCCACAGCTCGCCAGGTGTCCCGTCGTCGACCACCCGCTGATCGGCGTCGCGGACGGTCAGCTCGCTGCCGGCGACGGGCTGTCCGATGGGCGGGTTCCCCTTCTCCGCCCGGCCGATGACGTGTGTGGCGCAGAAGACGGTGCACTCGGTCGGCCCGTACACGTTGACGACGGTCTCCACTCCGGGCTGTGCGTACAGACGATCGACCAGCGAGCGAGTGGCCACCTCGCCGCCGAGGTTCACCCGGCGCACCCCGCTGGGCAGTGGCTGTTCCAGCAGGGCGGCGATCGCGGAAGGCGGCGCGCCGATCATCGTGACCTCGTGGCGGGCCGGTAGCGTCGGCAGGGCAAGGATGTCGTCGGCCAGGACTACGGAACCTCCGGTGCTCAACGGCCCGAAGATCTGGTGGACCGATGCGTCGAAGCTGAGCGATGCAGTGGCCAGTCCCGCTCGCAGATGCGCGGGATCGCTCGTGCGTTCCACCCACCGCAGGAAGGCGACCACTGAGGAGTGCTCGACCGCCACACCCTTGGGTGCGCCGGTGGAGCCGGACGTGAACAGGACGTACGCGAGACCGTCCGCTGGGACAGGGGCGCCGCCGCTGTCGTTCAGGTCCTCGACGATGACGGGCTGGGCACCAGTCGCCGCGCAGGTGGGGGCCAGCTCGCGGGTGGTCAGCACGTACCGGATCGCCGCCAGCTGGACCATTTCCTTCAGGCGGGACAACGGCATTAGCGGGTCGAGCGGGACGTAACCGCACCCTGCCCGCCACACCGCGAGAATCCCCGCGACCATCCGCTCATCGCGGGGGAGACAGACACCGATCAGGTTCGCCGCGGGCTCGGCCAGGCCCTGCGCGAATCGGGCGGCCATGGCCGTCAGCTCCTGATAGCTGGTCCGGCGTTCGCCCGCGATGACCGCTGTGGCGGTGGGAACACGTTCGGCCTGAGCGGCCACAAGATCATAGACAGTCGTCATTGCGTTCTCTTCGAGAATCGGGGAGGGATGGTCCAGTTCACCGGCCGAACCGGTGGCGTCGGAGGCCGACCTGACGCGGTTTCTTTTCGGCGTGGACCGTCCCGGCACCAAGTTCAGCAGTACCTGTGCGCGACGGGGTAGCCCGGCTTCGGCATTCATACGAAGACCTAACGGGCGCCAAGTTCCGGCAACCGGATCACGCACCGGTCAGGATCACCAGCGCAGGCAAGCAAGGGATCTGGGACTACTTGACCAGGCCCGTGGGTCGGACCCCACCCCGCTCGCGATGACCCAGCAGGTCCGGACTTACGAGAGTGTCCAATAGGCGGCGGATCCGATGATCAAGGAGATGCCTGATGAGCGAGACCATCACCGAGCACGAGGCCGTGGAGGAGCCGTTCATCGAGTCGGCTGCGGAGGCGGTGTCGGACGATCAGTTGGTCGCGATGCTCGTCGACCGGACCCGTTCCGAAGGGCTGCAGCTGACCGGTGAGGGCGGGCTGTTGCAGCAGTTGACCAGGCGGGTGCTGGAGTCGGCCCTGGAGGGCGGGATCACCGATCACGTCGGCTGTGACAAGCACGATGTGACGGGCAGGAACAGCGCCTTGTCGGCGCGCACATGGTCAGGACGGACACGCTGCCGGCCGGGTCCGACCCGGCCCGGTACGAGGTAGGCACCTTCTTCAGGACGGGCTCGATCTGCGGCCAGTCGCCGCGTTGCCCAGCGGTGATCATGATCGGCATGGGTTTTCGGTCCTGTTCGACGGCCGGGAGAGGCTTGGCGGTGTCATCCGCCACGCGAGCGTCCCAGCCCGTGATGGACAGGTTCGCTGAAGAATCCTCCCGGCGGTTCCTTCCGCAGTCACTCGGTTTCCGGGCCTGGGCCGCATGTTGATCGGCATGGCACACCGTCGAGTCGAGGCTCAGGTCCCACACGATCGTGCCCTTCGCGTCGGCCTGTGACCTGCGACTGACGAATACCTACAAATCGGCCCATCCGGTCCGATTGGCCGAGACGCGTGACGGCCTGCACATTCCGTTCCGAACGCGACAGACGAGTTAGCATGTCATTAAAGGCTCTTGTGTTGTGCTTCGCACCCTCTATAGGTTTCGCGCTGAAATCAGCTACAAGCAAGTGGAGCACATGTGCGGCCCCAACTGAACCCTGCCATAGCCGAGGTAGCAGGTCGACGGACGTCCCTTTCCTTCCCTGCCGGAGTGCCCGGGCTGATCAGGGAAGTGTCCAGGATGAGGCCGACGGCCGTCGCCGTCGAGTGCGGCACCGAGCGGCTCACGTATGCACAACTTGAGGCGTGGTCCGACGAACTGGGCCGTACTCTCCGCGCCGAGGCGCCGTCAGGACTGGCGGTGGCGGTCGCCGTTCCGCGGGGTGTTCAGCTGCCCGTCGTCCTGCTCGGCGCACATTCGCCTGGCTGCACCAGTTCAAACAACTCCGCATCCGCTACGAGCGACGCGCCGACCTCCACCAAGGTCTCCCCCAACTTGCCTGCAGCATCATCTGTCTCCGACGGCTTCGGGCGGCATTCTGAAATGATTAGTTAAGGTCAAGTACATGTCTATGGTGAACGAAACCGCACATCACGGCACCACGGTGCTGCGGGCGTCACGGCTGTTCGACGGCGAAACGGTCATGCCGTGGGACGACCCCGTCGTGATCCTCGAAGGAACGACAATAGTCGGAATCGGCCGTACGGCGGATCTGCGGCTTGGAGAGACCGTCGTGGACTTTCCGGGCGCCACCCTCATTCCCGGTCTGATCGATCCCCACGTGCACCTCGCCTTCGACGCGAGCCCCGACCCGGTGAAGTCACTCGCCGATCGCGACGACGATGCTGTCGTGGCCGCGATGCGCGTCGCGGCCACGACAGCATTGCGCGCTGGCATCACGACCGTGCGTGACCTCGGCGACCGAAACTTCCTGTCACTGGCCCTGCGAGGCGCGACGGACCTGCCGACCATCGTGGCGGCCGGGCCGCCGCTGACCACCGTGGCCGGGCACTGTCATTTCCTCGGCGGTGAGGTCGGGCCCAGCCCCGCCGAACTCCGGGTCGCGGTGCGTACCCATGTGGAACGTGGTGTCGACATCGTCAAGATCATGGCCAGCGGCGGCACGATGACGTCGGCCAGCTTCCCGGAGCAATCACAGTTCGCCCGGGAAGCCCTGCGTGCTGCTGTCATGGAGGCGCACCGGCACGGGATCCCCGTGACCGCGCACGCGCACGGTTACGACGCTGCACTCGACGCGATCGAGGCCGGGGTGGATGGTGTGGAACACGCCGGTTTCTGGTCGGCCGAAGGAGTCGTCGCGCCGGGGCGTGAACTCGTCGAGCGGATCGTCTCCCAGCGCGTCGCGCTCGGCGCCACCGCCGGAGCGCTACCCGGAACCGGCTCGGTGGTGCCCGCGGCCGTATCCCGGAGAATGCCTGAAATCATAGCCAACTTCGCGGCCCTGCACGCGGCGGGAGCGGTGATCGTCGCGGGCACGGACGCGGGGATCGGCCCGTACAAACCGCACGATGTGCTCCCGTACGCGCAGGATCGGCTGGCCGCATACGGAATGGGCCGGATGGCCATCCTGCGGAGTATGACGTCGGTCGCCGCCGGTGTCTGCGGTCTCGGCCACCGCAAGGGCAAGCTGAAGCCGGGGTACGACGCCGATGTCGTTGTCGTACGGGGCGATCCGATCGGCGATCCCTCCGCCCTGCACCGGATTGCGGCAGTCTATTCCCGCGGCACCCGAGTCGATCCGCAACGCCGGCACCAGGGCCCTGCCTCACACTGAGCGCAGATGCGAACCTTCATGGTCCACACCCACACGTGTCATTCCGCGCCTACCCGGTCGATGTTCAGTGTGCGCGATATTGATGAGTACGAACTGATCAGGGCTTGATCAAGTTCCATAGGTGTCCGGGTTGTTGGTGATGCCCAGGATGGGGAGTGCTCGTTCGGGTTCGTCGCGGATCGCCCGGGTGGTCTTGGCGATGTTGTCGGCTCCGAGGGTTTTCAGCACACCGATGGCGAGGTTGCGGAAGGTCGCCATGGCCCGGGGTGCGGTCCCGGTGTGAACGGTGGAGGCGTCCTCGGCGAAGGTGACGTCCCTGATGTGGTGCGAGGAATTCTCCACTCCCCAGTGCCCACGGATCGCGGCGGCCAGATCGGCCGGGCCGGTCCGGTGGGCGTCGAGGCTCGTAACGGCGTAGACGGTCTCGCGGGTCTCACGCCGGCCGGTCTGCTTGCGCCGGCGGTGGACACGGATGGCCAGGCGGGCGTGGGGGAAGGAGATCCCGCCGAGTGGGTCCGCGATGGCGCAGGTCTTGATCGAGCGGGACTCCCGCCTGCCGTGCCCGGTCCCGGAGGCGGTGTGCTGGACGGGAATGTCTCGCCCTGACAGGGCCGCGAGTCACCCTAGGAACACCCGCTCGAAAGCCACAGAGGTGCTGATGGGTCCTTAACAACCGCGCCATTGCGGCCTCTTGTCCTCGTTCATCCGAATGCTCCGGGAAGTTCGACGGGTGCGGCGGCACCTGCGACGGGCCGGGGAATCAGCCGCTGCACCGGCAGCTCGGCAAGAACCGCGGACGGCCGGCCGGTCTTTCGAGGCCGTGCGCCCCGCCGCCGTTGGCCGAGGTACCCACAACACGTCGGAACCGGGTGGGCCGATCCAGAGGACCAAGGATCCCCGCACCTCCTGGGCCGGTGACGACGATCCGCAGGAGCCGCGCCGGGTACCGCCCTCATTTTTTGATGACGCCCTGACGACAGGTCCGGACGGACGCCGCCTCCCGGCACTGGCACGAAGGTGTGGGTATCGTCCGGCGTATCGCACCCGGTCCGCAGCGCAGCGACCCGCGTGGAGGAGGAGCACCATGGCCGATGACCGGCACGCGACGACGCCGGACGGCGCATCCACGGCGGGCTCGCCCGCCGGCCGCGGCCGGGGAGCGCACGACGCGGTGCGTCTCGCGGTGGTGGTCGCCGCCCTCGGCGTGGTCTTCGGCGACATCGGGACCAGCCCGATCTACACCCTCCAGACCGTGTTCAACCCGAGCGATCCGCATCCCGTCCCGGTCTCCACGGAGAATGTGTACGGGGTGGTGTCGCTGGTGTTCTGGTCGGTGGTGGTCATCGTCCTCATCACCTACGTGCTGCTGGCGATGCGCGCCGACAACGACGGCGAGGGCGGCATCATGGCCCTGATCACCCTGCTGCGGCGGTGGAGCGCGCAGAAGGGCACACGGGTCACCGCCACGCTGGCCGCCCTGGGCATCTTCGGCGCGTCGCTCTTCTTCGGCGACAGCATGATCACCCCCGCCATCTCGGTGCTGTCGGCCGTCGAGGGGCTCAAGGTCGTCGAGCCGTCGCTGGAGAGCATCGTCGTACCGGTGACCGCGGTCATCCTCGTGGTGCTGTTCCTGGTGCAGCGCAGGGGCACCGCCGTGGTGGGCCGGGTGTTCGGGCCGGTGATGGTCGCATGGTTCGCGGCCATCGGCGCCTGCGGAGTGGCAGGCATCGCCGACCATCCGCAGATCCTCAGGGCGCTGTCACCGACCTATGCCCTGGGTTTCCTCTTCGGCCACTTCGGAACGGCCTTCTTCGCCCTGGCCGCGGTCGTGCTCGCGGTCACCGGGGCAGAGGCGCTATACGCCGACATGGGGCACTTCGGCCGCCGGGCGATCACCCGCGGATGGCTGTTCCTTGTCTTCCCCGCCTGCGTGCTGAGCTACTTCGGCCAGGGCGCGCTCATCCTCGCGGATCCGGCCAACATCAGCAGCCCGTTCTTCCTTCTCGTACCGGACTGGGGACGGCTGCCCATGGTGCTGCTGGCAACGGCGGCGACGGTGATCGCCTCACAGGCGGTGATCACCGGCGCGTACTCGGTCGCCTCGCAGGCGGCCCAGCTCGGCTACCTGCCGAGGCTGCGGATCGCGCACACCTCCGAGTCCACCATCGGCCAGGTCTACGTCCCCTGGATCAACTGGCTGCTCATGGTGTCGGTCCTCACCCTGGTCTTCGCGTTCCGCAGTTCCACGGCGCTGGCGTTCGCCTTCGGCATGGCCGTCACGGGCACCATCACCATCACGACCCTGCTGTTCTTCTACGTCGCCCGCGCGAAGTGGGGCACGCCCGTGTGGCTGCTCGCGGCCGGCGCGGCGGTGCTGCTCTTCGTCGACCTGCTCTTCGTGGCGGCCAACCTGACCAAGCTTGTGCACGGCGCGTGGCTGCCGCTGCTGATCGGGCTCACCGCGTTCACCGTCATGACCACGTGGCAGCACGGCCGTGAGATCGTCACCGCGGAGCGGGCACGACGGGAAGGCTCGCTGCGCGAGTTCGTCGACCGGCTCCGCAGCGGCCAGGTGCGCACGCTGCGGGTACCCGGCACGGCCGTCTTCCTCAACCGGGGCAAGGAGACGGCACCCCTGGCCCTGCGGGCCAACGTCGAGCACAACCACGTGCGGCACGAGCACGTCGTCATCCTGGCCTTGAAGACCGAGCCGGTGCCCCGCATCCCGGCCGACCGGCGGATCGCCGTCGACGACCTGGGCTACGCCGACGACGGAATCGTCCACGTCACCGCCCGCTTCGGCTACATGGAGACCCCGGACGTTCCCGGCGCGATCGCGATGCTCGACCCGGCGGTGACCGAGGGGCGGCTGGACCTCGAGCAGGCGTCCTACTTCCTGTCGAAGATCGAGCTCCGGCGCGGGAAGGCCGCCACGATGGCACCGTGGCGCAAGCGCCTGTTCATCACCACCTCGTACATCACCGCCGACGCCGCCGAGTACTTCGGTCTCCCCCGGGACCGGACGGTGATCATGGGTTCGCAGATCGAGCTGTAGGTGCTCCTGCCCTCGACGGGTCCCGGCTGCCGTGGCCGAGGCGGGCCCCCCGGCCCAGGTCGCCAGGCGTTCGATGCGAACGATCGCGCAGGCGCTCGGGAGGACACCGGGCCGAGACAGGGCTGAGCCCGCGATCACCTGCTGGTCAGCCGGAAACGAAGGCGGCAGATGACGGCATCGGTGTCACGCCGCACCGCGTGTGCGACGACGGCGCCCCGCTGGTTCTGCAGCAGGCGTTGCCAGATGTGCCGGACACCTCCATGTGTTCGGGATGCCAAGCCTGAAGACGGAACCTGATGGCTCTCCGGCGTCTTGCCGAAAACCTGGCGGGGCAGGCCGGGTTACCGACGACATCACCAGCGCCCGTCACGGGGCATCAGGAACTCGTCAAACTCCCCCGGCCTGGCGTCAAGGCCCCGACAGTGAAGCCGCGCGTCCACCGGCACCGCGCGAACGTGATGGCTCGCGGGGCAGAGTGGCGCGAGGCCGCTGTGGGGGCGCGACGGGGAGGCACAGCGCGATGACGGACACCGTCGCCATTGCCGCACATCGAGGGACCGATCCTTTGGATCCGGGAAACCGGTCCGGGGTCCCGTCGGATCCGAACGGCGCCAGTGCGTCGTACCCCTTGCCGTCACCCACTCCCCCGAGACGGTTCTCACGTCACCTTATGGTGGCCCTGCGCCGTGACCGCCCCGGTACAGTTCCCTCCCGACTTCGGCTGCTGCGCGGCGCGATATTCGCGGCTGCGGCCGGACTGGCGGGCGTCCTCATCACAGGCGGCATCACGCTGAGCGCATCGTGGTCGGACATACGCGACCGCTCCGCGCCCCAGGTGACCAGTGCCACGGGCCTGTACTTCACCCTCAACGACATGGACGCTCAGCTCGCCAACCGGCTGATGCCGGGGGGCCAGCAGGCGGAGGCTTCCACGCTCTACGACCAGCGGCGTGCCGAGGCCGCCGGCCACCTCCGTGAACTCGCGGAAGCGACCGCGGACGACCCAGTCGCCGAACGCGATGTCGCCGAGGCCATCACCGACCTCGGCACATATGAGGAACTGGCCGCCCGCGCCCTGCTCCTCAGCGAACAGGGCCGGCGCCCGACGGCAGTGGCCACGTACAACTCCGCGTCAGACCTCATGCGCACGCACCTGCTCCCGGAGGCAGATCGTCTGGTCACCGTCAACGACGCCGCCTTCGAGCACACCTACCAGGACAGCTCGGGCGCCCAGTCCGTGATCCGGACGACCTTCCTCCTTACGGGAGTGTTCCTGCTCGCCCTTCTGGCCGTCTTGCAGGTGTACCTGCTCTCGCGTTTCCGTCGTATGGTCAACCCCGGTGCGGCCACGGCCACCGCACTCATGCTCGTCGTACTGGTCACCGGGTTCGTCCAGATCTCCGGTCAACGGGAGCAATTGCGCATCGCGCGGCATGACGCCTTCGATTCCGTCGTCGCCCTCAGTCGGGCGAGGGCGGTCTCGTACGACGCCAACGCCGACGAGTCCCGATACCTCCTGGACCGCGCCGGCGCCGCCGGGCACGAAAGACACTTCCTCGCAAAGAGTCAGCAGCTCATGAACCTGCCCGGCGCCACCATCAGCACCTACGACGCCGACCTCACGACCGCCCTCGGCAGGTACCGAAGCGACACCACCGATCTGCCCTTCACCGGCTATTTCGGAGACGAATTCCGGAACATCACCTTCGCCGGCGAGCGGTCCGCAGCCGAGCGAGTGCTCGCCGCGTACCAGGTGTACCAGCGCGACGACCGCACCATCCGCGCTCTGGCCTCCGCCGGGAAGCTCTCCGAGGCGGTTTCCTTCTGCACCAGCCATGCCCCGGGAAACTCCAACTACGCCTTCGACCGGTACGACAAGGCACTCGGCAAGCTGATCGCCATCAACGCTGCGGCGTACGAAGACGCCTCCACCAAGGGCGCGGACCGGGCGCTGACGACATACCTGGGCCTCGCCGGTGCCGCACTCGCGGCCGCGGGACTCGCGGCCCTGGGACTGCGCCCCCGACTCGCCGAGTTCCGCTGAACGGCCGGAAGACGTCGTGGGACCGCCTCCCTCCGGCTC
Organism: Streptomyces sp. RLA123; assembly: GCF_056270165.1. Lineage (NCBI taxonomy): Bacteria > Bacillati > Actinomycetota > Actinomycetes > Kitasatosporales > Streptomycetaceae > Streptomyces > Streptomyces sp. RLA123. The sequence continues at coordinate 53,194 of NZ_JBWDOR010000003.1, forward strand.
CCGCACCGACCGATGTGCTGAGCGCGGGACCGCCACTGGCTGCAGGGGCGGTCCCGCGAGCGGCCGCCGTCAGTGCTCCGCGTCCGCCGTCCTCGGCGCCGGCAGGGCCGGGGGACGGCGGCGCAGCAGGGTGGGGTTGACGGCGGACGGTGGCCTGCGCAGCCGGGTCGTTTGCTCGTAGTCGTACGCGTAGCCGAGCAGCAGCGGCTCGCTCCAAGCCCGCCCGAGGAAGGTGATGTTGAACGGCCTGCGGTTGGCCGCCAGGTAGCCCGCGGGGACGGTGACCGAGGGGTAGCCGGCCTTGGCGCCGATGGACGAGCTGCCGCTGTTCACGAACAGCAGGGCGGTGACGTCGTGTTCGGCCATGAGGGCGTCGATGCGGTCCTTGCTCTCCTCCACATCCCGGACGCGGGCGGCCTTGTACTCGACGGTGTCCGCGCTGTCCGGCCCGAGGTCCCTGGCCTGGGCGGCCAGGGCGAGCGTCTGCCCGAACTTCAGGGCCAGGTCCGCGTGGGCCTCGTTGCGGGCGATCACGTCGGCGAGGGTGCGCACCGGTGCCCCCTCGGGCAGTCGCGCGAGGTAGGCGTTGAGGTCGCGCTTGAACTCGTGGCTCAGCACCGGGGAGGCGACGTCGTACCGGCGGCGCGCCTCGATGCCGATGTCGACGAGTTCGGCGCCGCGTCGCGCCAGTGCGTCCAGGGCCGCGTCCCACAGGGCCCGTTCGTCCGTGCCGTCCTCGGGCGTCTGTTCCGCGACGACGCCGATGCGCGCGCCGCGCAGGGCGTCGGGTGACAGGTCGGCGGTGAAGTCGTGTCCTTCGAGCGGGTTGCCGGCGGTGGCCGGGTCCTCGGGATCGGTGCCGGTCACGACGGTGAGCAGGGCAGCGGCGTCCGCGACGGTGCGGGTCATCGGGCCCGCGGTGTCCTGGCTTGAGGCGATGGGCACGATGCCGGTGCGGCTGACCAGGCCCAGGGTGGGCTTCACCCCGACCCCCGACGTGGCCGACGCCGGGCTGAGGATGGAGCCGTCGGTCTCGGTGCCGATGGTGACGGCGGCCAGTCCGGCCGCGGCGGCGACCCCCGAACCGGCGCTGGAGCCGCTCGGCGTCTCGCTCAGGTCGTACGGGTTGAGCACCTGGCCGGCCAGCGAGCTGTAGCCGCTGGGCATGCCTACGGTGAGGTAGTTGGCGAATTCGGTGAGGTTCGCCTTCCCCAGGATCACCGCCCCCGCCTCCCGCAGCCGGGTCACCAGTGGCGCGTCCTGCGCTGGATGGGAACCGGCGAGCACCACCGAACAGGCGGTGGTCGGCATGCCGAGGACGTCGATGTTGTCCTTCACGAGTACCGGTATGCCCAGCAGCGGCCCGCCGGGGTCGCCGCCGGCCCTGCGCGCGTCGGCCGCCGCGGCCTCCTGCAGGGCGGCGGGGTTGACGCAGCGCACCGCGTTCAGGGCCGGTCCTCCGACGTCCAGGTCCTCGATGCGCCGCAGGTAGGCGCGGGTGAGGGAGACGCTCGTGATGCGGCCCGAAGCCATCAGGGCCGACAGCTCCGCGACCGCCGCGACCTCCAGGTCGGCGGGGAACGGTTCGTGCGGCGCCGCCACGGCGGTGTCGGTCCGGCTGCCTGTCGATGCCGGTTCGGGGCCGGTGTTGACGTCGATGTCGCCCTCCAGGGTGAGCGGTGCGCTGACGCGCCCGGTGTCCGTACGCCCCGGCGACCGTCTCGTGGGGCGACACCATGATGCTCACAGGAAGCGGCGGATGAGCGCGGTCGCCACCTCCTGGGCCCGCTCCAGTGCCGGCCGGCCGCGCCAGCGGGTGCCGTCGACGGGGTCGCTGCGCAGCAGGTCCTCGTCGAAGTGGGCGTCGAGGACCGGCGTGAAGGACTCGTCGAGCACCGCCAGCATGACCTCCTCGTCGTGGTCGAGGGAGCGGCGGTTGAAGTCGAGATCCTGCAGCCGGGGCCGTACACCGACAAGCGCGTCTGCCGGCTGGCCGGGCAGCGGTACTACCAGCGGCTCCTGGACTGCGGTGTGCGGATCTGGCACTACCTGCCGACGATGATGCACGCCAAGGTCATCACACCTCCACACCGCGCGCCGCCGCGTGGCAGAGCAGGCCGACGAAGTACGGGTCGGGCGCGAAGTACGCGGTCGCGAGCCGGGTGCGCTGCTCCGCCGAGGCGATCACCACGAGGAGCAGGGTGCGCATGTCCTGCCAGCCGATGCTCGCCGAGCCGCGTACGACCTGGACGATCGGGCCTCCGCTCTGCTCGTGCTCGTGCTCGCCGAAGCGGTCGCGGTCGTCGAAGAGCCCGTTGCGCCGGCACTCGGCCCAGTTCTGGGCGAAGGCCGCGGCCAGCCCGTCCACCGCGGGGCCGGTGACCCTGACGTGGGTGTCCTGCCATTCCCCGGGGTGCCGGGCGTCGCCGCACCACTCCTCGGCGATGCCGACGCCGCCGGTGAAGGCCACCTCGGCGTCGATCACCAGGACCTTGCAGTGGCAGCGGTGGTTCTGCTTCAGGTGATGGTCCAGCTACCCTGCCACAGCGACACACCCGCCTCGTCCAACCCCGCCCGCGCCCACTCCACGGCGCTCCCTATCCCGGCACGCTCACGGCCGCGACCAGCCTGCTGGGAGGCGAGCACCAGGCCGGTGTAGGTGTGCAGGGTCCGCAGCCGGGTGTAGTCGATGCCGGCGGCCCACAGGTACAGGCAGTCGCGGTAGTGGAAGCACAGGAAGCCGCCGACGTGGTCGCCGTCGTGTTCGGCGGCCAGCAGCACCGCGCCAGGGATGCCGGCGACGGCTGTGAAAATGTCCGCGCCGTACAGGGAGCCACCGTTCTTGACGGCGGCGGCCTCCGCGAGGTCGGTGAACCGCGGCAGCAAAGGCAACATGTCCCGGCCGTGCAGGCGGCCGAACCTCAGGCCCTGCTCGAGGCCGCGCCGTCGCTGGCGGCGCATCTCCCTCGCGTGCTTGGCCGACGGCACCGTGTCCAGGAACCCGTCGAGGGAGCCGTGGACGGGCGCGACGTGGGCCAGGTCGAAGAACAGCTCGGCGTCCGGGCGGGCGGCGGCGGTCCACCGGTGGGCGAGATCGGTGGTCAAGCCGGGCACGACCAGCGCCTGCGCGCCCCACTCGCGGACCAGGCCCACCCCCGCGCTCACCGCGTACCGGATGGTGCCCGCGCCGGCCGACCCCGCGCCGCCGTACTCCCCGTAGGACGTTCCGGCGAACACCACGGGACCGGTGAAGACCGCTCCGATTCCGGCGTCGCTCGACGGCGGCCCAGTACGGCGAGCCCTTGGCCAGCGCGCCCAGCAGCCACGCCAGGGCGGGCAGCGCCTTCAGCGCGGTGAACCCGCCGCGCAGGCCACGGCCCGGATCGGCAGCAGCCGGATCCGGTCGGTGCCGAGCGCGGCGAGGTTGATGCCGTAGAGGGTGCCGGGGGCGATGGACGTGGGCGGCCACGCTGGTGCGTCTCCGCCTATCTCCGGCAAGAAATCGGAGGTGGGCGGGGCGACACCCGCGTAGGGCGAGCTGACCGCAATGCGCTGGACATCGGTGATTCAGCGCACGCTGCTCCTTGCCGACCGGATGCTGGGCCGCGAAAGCCCGCTGGTGGCCATCGCCGTCTCTGCGTGACCACCTCCCTCTGAGTCGGCAAGAGAGCAGGCCCGGCGCCGGGGTGAGGGGCCGTGGGGTGTCAGCGTGCGAACTTTTCGATGGCTGCCGGGGTGACGGGGGTGAAGAAGTTGACGAGGTTGCCGTCGGGGTCTCGGAACAGCAGGGACCGGTTGCCCCAGGGCATCGTGGTGGGCTCGGTGACGAAGTCGGTGACGAAGCCGGTCAGGTTCTGGTGGACGCGGTCCACGTCGTCGACGAGGAATTCGGTGATGACGCTGTGATTCTCCGCCGGGCGGGCCGAGCCCGGGGCGAACAGCGGGACGGTGCGGGTGCCGGCGATGGCGAGGGTGGCGCCCGCGGTCGTGAGTTCGGCGAAGTCCTCGGTGGCCCATGTCGCCCGCACCCCGGTGGCTTGCTCGTAGAACGCGACGAGGCGGGCGACGTCGCTGGTGATGATGCGGATCGAGACGAAGTTCATGGGAATCTCCTTGCCTGTGCTTGTGGTGTTGCATGTCGCAGGCTAGGAGAAATAGAGGACGGAACCGGTCCGGTATTCGCGTTAGGCTGTGAATGTGTCTCGGCCCACCGTCCGCGTGCTGACCCTGCTGGAGCTGCTGCAGTCGGGCGGCACCCGTACTGTGGCCGAACTCGCCGACCGGCTCGGCGTTGAAGGGCGCACGGTGCGGCGGTACGTGGACCAGTTGATCGACCTGGACGTGCCGGTGGAATCGGTCCGAGGCCGCTACGGGGGGTATCGGCTCGCCCCCGGGTATCGGCTGCCTCCGCTGATGCTCAGCGACGACGAGGCGCTGGCCGTGCTGCTCGGCCTGGCCGCCGGCCGCCGGGCAGGGCTGACGACGACGGAGCGCACGGCGAGCGAGACGGCATCGGCCAAGATCCGGCGAGTGCTGCCAAAACACCTCGCCCACCGCCTCGACACCCTCCTGGAAACTCTCGCCTTCACGGATCGGCCCGGCGAGTTCGACACCCCGGACGCGGAGGTCCTGCTCACCCTCGCCGATGCGGTGCGCCATCGCCGGCCGGTCTCGATCCGCTACACCGGCCGCGACGGTCGGCGCAGTGAACGCCCGCTGTACGCGTACGGGATCGTTGCCCATGCGGGCCGGTGGTACGTCACGGGCAAGGACGCCCAGCTCGACGAGGACCGGACCTTCCGCCTGGACCGCATCGCGGACGCGCGGACCCTGCCGGGCTCGTTCGAAGCGCCCGAGGAGCTCGATCCGGCACAACGCGTGGTGACGGCGTTCGCCACGGCCGAGTACCGGCATGAGGTGACCTTGCGGATCCACGGCACGGCCGCGCAGATCCGTGCCCACCTCCCCGCCAGCGTCGCGAGTCTGGAGGAGTACCCACGACTGGCGGGCGAGGACCAGGCGGCCGAGCGCTGGCTGCGCGTCGACCTGCGGGCGGAGCGGCTGGACTGGTTGCCGCCGGTACTCGCCTCACTCGACCGGCCGTTCGTCATCGAACGCCCCGCCGAGCTGCGCGACCTCGTCAGCGCGTTTGCCGCTCGCCTCGCCTCCTGCGCCCGTGAGGTCTGACAGCGAGGTCACTTGAGACATTGGAGCAGCGCTGGGCAACTCCGCTCGTCGTCTTTGCGAGGCTGGTGGTGTGCAGCGCACGGAACGGCGGATGGACGAGCGCCTGGAGCGAGCCATCGTGCGCCTGTTGGAACGTCGTGCTCCGACCGCGACGATCTGCACTTCCGACGTTGCGCGGGCGGTGTACGAAGGGGATGACGACGGCTGGCGGGGGTTGCTGGAACCGGTGCGGCCCGGCGGCTGGTCACTGCTGGCGAGGTGGAGATCACAGGGTGGCCGTCCCGTTGGGGTGGCCAAGGGCCGCCGTCCCATCCGTATGCGCCGCTGTCGCTGACCGGCGATGCATGTGGGCGCTCGCGTCGGGCAGTGCGACTGAGCCGGCCCCGTTGACCCGCTCGGACAGCGGATATCAGCAGTGGTCGCGGCGCCGTTCGTAGCGCCATGCCGAGGCGAGGTAGTGCTCCTCGGACGGAATGACGGGCTGTGGCTGGCCGAGGCGGCGTGCTGCTTCCACGCAGCGCTTGTCGTGGTGGAGGGCGAGGCCGTGCACGGCGGCGATGCGGACCTGGCGAGGACGGCATCGCGGTCCCTGCCTTCGCCGATGGTGAGGTAGGTGTTGAGCCGTACTGCCGGGGTCCATGTCCGTGATCAGTACCAGTGGTGCCTCACTGACCTCATCGCGGAAAGCGGGTGATTCGCACCACGTGCCGACTCCGCGTGCGACCGCGCCCCGTACGCGGGGTTCGGGGTGGCCGGCGTGCGCCAGGAGTGCCGTGTCGGCGCGGGGGTCGGCGTGTTCCCCGAGCGTGACCAGCACCTCGATCAGGACGGCGAGGTTGTCCTCCCTGGCCGGCAGTCCGTGAAGATGTCCAGCGCCGGGCGCCGGGCCGCGGGTGCTGCCGCCGGGACCGTCAAGAGCGGAGCCGCTGCGACAACGCCGGCGCATGCGCCCCTCCAGCACGGTGATGGCGTCCCACCATCAAGTTCGGAGGACTCTGGACCGCATCAACGCCTGACGTCCCTCGTGCTGGCTGGATGGTCACCCGGTCGCGCGTGTGCGGGAACCCCCAGGGGCGCTCCCCCGGTACGACGAGGCCCCCGACCAGCCTGACGCGCTGGTTGGGGGCCTTTGTCTGCACTGGGTGCTGTTGGAGAGCGGGAGCGCTCACCGGAAGCCTGTAAGGAGGCGGTCGGCGTGCACGGCCATCGTGCATCAGGCGCGTTGTACGCCGGTCACGCAGGTCCGCTGAGCTCGTGCCCTGGGACGGGCCTCACCGGGCGGGGCTGGTGTGCGGCTCCTGCGGTCCTTCCTCCGGTGCGGTGGAAGGGACTGGGATCCACCGGTGGGACCAGCGCATGACTGCGTCGACGACTTGTTCGAGGTCGCGGCCCTTGGTGGTGAGGTGGTATTCGATCTGCACGGGCGAAGAGGGAGTGACGCGACGTTCCACGATGTCCTCCTCTTCCAACGTGCGCAGTCGTTGGGTGAGCATCGCGTCGCTCAGGCCGGGCACCGCTGCTTTGATCTGAACGAAGCGGGCCTGGCCCGTGAACAAGGCACGGAGGATCGCGCCGGTCCACCGGGCACCGATCAGTTCGATGCCCGCGTGGTAGCGAGCACAGACCTGGTGGACTTCGTTCACGACGATCTCTCCGATTGTTGCGACTAGGCTGCAGCGCCCTCACGCAGCGGACGCAGCGCGGCTTCCACCCGGACGATCTCGTCGAACATGGCCTTGGCCGCGCCGGTCATGGCGTCATCGGCCGCAACCTTACCCTCAGCATCGATCAGGTTGAAGCCGAAGGGTGCCACGACGGATTCGACGATAGGCGTCATCTTCACGGCGGTGACCACCTGCTTGATCTGCTGGACGGCGCGCGTGCCACCGGCGATGGCGCCGTAGCTGACCAGGCCGACAGCCTTGTGGTTCCACTCGTTGAACAGGTAGTCGATGGCGTTCTTCAGCTCTGCGTTGTAGCCATGGTTGTACTCCGGCATGACGAAGACCAGGGCGTCTGCCTCGGAGATCGTCGCGCTCCAGTCGCGAGTGTGCTGGTGGACGTACCGCTGCGCCCGCGGGTGGTTCGGCTCGTTCATGAACGGAAGGTTCACCTCGGCCAGGTCGAGCAGCTCGACCTTGGTGAAGCCATCATGTGCGGTCGCCTGCTCAAGGGTCCACTGCCCGATCGGCAGGCCCACACGCCCCGGGCGGGTGCTGGCGACAATGATCTTCAACGTGGTCATTCGGGACTGCTCCTTCAACCCCTCGTACAGATTCGGTCGAGGTGAGGGGCCCCTCGACCACCGCCGAGGCTATCAAGAAATTTGAGTTACTAAAAATTCTTGAGTCGTGGCGTTGGTTAGAGGCCGAGGCGCCGGTCGGGCACGAGCGGCTGCGGGCGGCCTCGGGACCCACCGCTGCCGGGCAGGGGGTCTTCAGTCGCGACCCCATGCCGAGAGCACCTATGGGCGCCGGTCGGTGCGGCCACCGGGCACGGCTGATCGTCCAGCGTCCTGTCGTCGTGGGCCGGGTGCGAGCAGGCGGGTTGCGCACTGGCGGCGTTCAATGCCCGACCGAAAAAGACCTTCATTCGTTGCAGGCAGCCGTTGCGGCCGGGTGTGGGCCAGGCGCGCTTCGCTCGCACGTGGGCTGGATCAGCCGAGGACGCGGCCGAGGAATCCGTGGATGTAGCCGCTGATGGCGTCCAGATGCGTCTCCAGGGCGAAGTGCCCTGCGGGCAGCAGGTGGACTTCAGCGTCGGGCAGATCACGGCTAAATGCCCTGGCACCGTCCGGACCGAAGATTTCGTCTCTCTCGCCCCAGACCGCAAGCAGCGGAACCTGACTGGTGCGGAAATACTCCTGTAGCTGCGGGTACCCCTCGATGTTGGTCGGGTAGTCCCGGAAGAGGGCCAGCTGCACTTCGTCGTTGCCGGGCCGGTCCAGCAGAGTCTGGTCGAGCAGCCAGGTGTCCGGGCTGACGAGGCTTTTGTCGGAAGCGCCGTTCTCGTACTGCCAACGGGTCGTGTCCGCGGTGAACTTGGCTCGTGCGCCGGGCTCGGTGTCCGGTCCCGGGGTCGTGGCGTACGCGAACAGGTCGTCCCAGAAGGGCTTGGCGAACCCCTCCATGTAGGCATTGCCGCTCTGCGAGATGATCGCGGTCACCTCGTACGAGGGGTTGAGTGCCAGCCGCCAGCCGATGGGCGCACCGTAGTCGTGGACGTAGATTGAAAAGCGTCCTACCTGCAACTGGTCGAGCAGCCCGGCGGTGACTTCTGCGAGGTTGTCGAAGGTGTAGTCGAACTCGCCTACCTCGGGCATGGAGGATTGTCCGTAGCCGATGTGATCGGGAGCGATCACATGATATCGGTCGGCGAGCGCCGGGATGAGGTGCCGGAACATGTGGGAGCTGCTCGGAAAACCGTGCAGGAGCAGCACGGCAGGGGCGTCGACGGAACCCGCCTCGCGGTAGAAGACCCGCTGACCGCCGACATTCGCTGTGCGATGGTACGTAGGGGGCATCTGCTCCTCCTCGGAGGAAGCCTCGATGTGGGAGACCGTTGTTCCGATGCGCGATCCACGTGGAGGGTGATGGGTGAAAGCTTCTCCTCTGCAGGAAGCGCGTAGCGACATGGCAGACATGGAGCTCTGCCTCGTAGTCCCTCTACGAGCGTATGTCCGTCCTTCTTCACGCGCGACGTCGTGGCCGGCGGCGACTTCGGGCGGCGCCTGGGGATCCGCCGAGCGCGCATTTCCCGAGCGCTCGGAGAGGCCGGATCGGCTTCATCTGCGTTGGGTCCACCGGTCAGGGCTTCCGCAGGCGGAACTGGAGCAGATCAGGCTGCGGACGGCCCTGTCCTCGTTCCTGCGTGTCAGCCCGCGTAGGCCTCGGAGACCTTGAGCGTGTCCTCGTAGAGGTACATCTTGACGATCTTGTCACCCTCCACCTGGAGGTGCATGGCGATGGGCATCTCGTAGATTCGCCCGGTGGTCTTCGCCATGCGCGTGAACCGGCCCAGCATGACCGCATGGTCGCCGTCGACGAGAAGGGCTTCCACCTTGTCGACGTTCTTCTCCGGCACGATATTCGACACGAGGGTCCGGAGGTAGTCGGCCACGTCCCTGCCCCGGGAGCGGTGCCCCGTCCAGGGCAGCGAGGAAGAGCCGGGAACGTACCAGTCGATTTCGTCGGCGAACACCGCGGCCACTGCATCCGGATCCCCGGCGGCCAGCAGTCCGAAGAATTTCTCCACAACCTCACGCGTTGCCATGATCAAACCTTCCAGAAAGGGAGCCTGGGACGTTCCAGGACGACAGGCGAGTACATGAATTTCCGCGATCGTGCGGCCCCGGTGGCCAAGCGAGATCCGAGAAAAATACCCGTGGAATCCAGGGGGGGGATTCATGCCGCAGTTTCAGTAGAACTGATATGGACCGTAGAGTCAAAAACGTGAACGTCCCCGCTGAAACGGTGGCAGGGCAGCAGAAGTACCCTCGCCGGCTTAGCCCGTGGAGCGGAGCAGCGCTGCGTCTTCGCCGGGGCCACGCGCGGGTCGAAGGTTGCGATTCAGGTGATCGATCACGTGCAGCGGGAGCGTCGCTTCGCCTCGGCGGCGATGGTGTGAGGCGGCCGGCCCTCTATGGCGGCTGATCCGGGAGCGGATGGCAGCCGGCGGGTGCTGGCGGCTCACCACTTGGCCTTCGAGGTTCAGGCGTAGTGGGCGTTCGATTGCTGCTGGGCGAGGACATCCCGCAGCAGGTCGGCGATCGTGGTGCCGGCCAGGTGTCGCTGCATCTGCTGCTCCAGCCCGCTGTACACCTGCTGCAGGGCCGGCCGGATCCCGAAGCCGACGGGGCAGTCGGCGTTCGGCGGTGTGTGGTGCATCCCGAACGGGCCCTCACTCTCCATGGCGAGGTAGACCTCGAGCAGGGTGATCTCCTCGGGTTCCCGCGTCAGAGTCCAGCCCGCTCCCGCACCCCTTTTGGCTTGCACCAAACCCGCCTTGCGCAGGTCGCCCAGGCATCGGCGGATCACCACAGGGTTGGTGTTGACGCTCTCCGCGATGCGCTCCGAGGTGGCGACCTCATTGTTCTGCCGGTCCAGCGACATCCAGGTCAGCACATGGGCGCCGATCGTCACCCTGCTGTTCGCGCTCACCCTTGGCCTCCTCCGACTCGGCGGGCCGACGCTCCAGCCCACACCCGCCAACACTGTAACAGGCAATGTTACAACATGTGCGATACCCGGCGCTTTGTCGCAGTGCTTTGCCCGTACCTCGGGTGATCCTGCGCTGGTGCGACGTTTCCGCCGGGACCACAGGTGGGAGTCGGCAAGCCCTCCACGAGTGATGTTGCGAGGATGTCGTTGCGACCTGGCCCCGCTACGGCCCGGCTTCAGCTGAGCGGCAGGCGGGGGCGGATCTGGGTGGCCGCGCTGAGCAGGGCGAGCGTTGCTCCGACCGCGAAGCCGGCCCACGTGCCGTATCCGTCGACGACGACCCCACCGATGAACGACCCTGCGGCCAGGGCAAGTTGGCAGGCGCTGACCAAGAGCGCCATGCCGCTTTCGGGGGCCTCGGGGGTGGCACGCAGGATCCATGTCTGCAGCGCCAGGGGGACCGCGCCGAACGCCGCGCCCCAGATTGCGACGAGCGCGACCACCGCGGGTGCCGTGCCTGCCGCGGCGTTGAGGAGGGCGGCTGCGGCCGCGACCAGGACGGCCGAGGCGACGTACACCGCGCGCAGGCGGCGGCCGATCACCGCGCCGGCGGCGAAGTTGCCGGCCAGACCTGCCAGACCGTACGCCAGCAGGACCGCCGTCACCGCGGAGGACCCGAAGTTCGCCCGCTCCTCCAGGTACGGGGTCACGTAGGTGTAGGCGGCGAAGTGCCCGAAGAAGATCAGAACGGTTGCCAGCAGGGAGATCCGGACTGCGGGGTTGCGCAGGGCGGAAGTGAGTGCGGCCAGGCGGATCGCCCCGGTGGGCGGTAGCGCGGGTAGCCTCACTGCCAGAGTGGCCAGGGCGAGGAGCGCGGCTCCGGCGGCCACGACGAACGCGGTGCGCCACCCGGCGAGGTGGCCCACCAGGGCGCCGAGCGGCAGGCTGACCACGGTGCCGGCCGAGATTCCGGCGGTGATCAGCGATGTGGCCCGGTGGACGGCCCGGGCGGGCACCAGTCGGGCGGCGACACCAGCGCCCATGGCCCAGAATCCTCCCACGCCGACGCCGAGCAGCACCCGGGCCGCGACCATCACGGCCATGTTGGGTGCCACGGCCGCCAGGGCGTTGGATGCGGCAATGAACAGGGCGAGGGCGATCAGGACCCGGCGCCGGTCCAGCCGCCCGGATGCCATCGTGACCAAGGGAGCCGTCACCGCAGCCATCAGACCGGGCACGACCACCACCAGGCCGACTGTGCCGATGGACACACCCAGGCTGGAGGAGATCACGGGCAGCAGCCCGATCGGCAGGAACTCCGACAGCACCAGCACGAAGGACATCAGCGCGACGGAGACGACGGCCGACCAGCCACCCCGCGGAGAGCGCCCGCCTTCGACGGAGGACGGTATCGATTCCGGTTGCTGGACGGCCGAAGCCACACTGGAAGGACTACTCATGCTCTCTCTCCTGGGAGGGCTCTGGGCCCTGTTGATCCGTGCCGCGCCACGACGCGGAGCCTGTGCTTCGCAGAGGCGCAAGCGGACAACGGTCACGCCGGTGTGACCTGGCAAAAGGCGGGCGCTCGCACTGGCGGACTCCTGGTCCGTCTGCGACCCGCATATGTAACAGTGTAGGTTACATTGCAGCGGTGCGGTGCGGGGGCCCCTGGCAGCGCCGCGGCATCCGGACAAGGCGTGATCGGCTCTCGCCCCCGGCGCACACGTGGACCTGAGCGGCCCAGCGGTCCGGCGGACCCGTCGTGCACGGTCGCGATTACCAGGGAACTGCACGGCTCGGCCCGCAAGGACATTCATACGTTTGCGCGGCGGAAAACGCTGCGCGAACGGCACATCAGGAGGAAAAATGAACGGCCGTAACGATCTCCAGAAAAGGCGCGAAGAGGCAGCCATCAACTACTTTCGTATGGTGGACGCCGCCGATCCTGCCGTTTTGGATCTGTTCACCGAAAACGCTCAGATGTTCTTCCCGAAGTTCGGATTTGCCACCGGAAAGGGCCAGATCGGGGCGTTCGCACAAGGCCTCGGCAGGGGAATTTCGGCGATTGAGCACGACATCGCCGGTTTCACCGTGCTCTCGTCCGGAAACTATGTGGTCATCGAGGGGGCGGTGAAGGGAACTACCGCATCGGGCGTGGCCTTCCCTGACGGCGTCTCCACCTTCGGGCTGTTCTGCAACGTATTCGAGTTCGAAGGTGAACACATCAAGAGGGTTCACATCTACGAAGACCCGGATTTCGCCGGTACGCACACCGACGGGGTGGCCTGGGGCAAGGCGGTGAGCGACAGCCTGTAGCCAGCACCAGAGCTGGCCGGCGGTCAGCTTCTGACGGGCCGTCCGGGTTGGACATGCCTGCCGGCGACCGGCTCGCCAGAACCGTTCGGGCCGTAGTCGGCACATCTCAGCAGCGAATGGGTGCCCGAGAGTTTCCTCCGGGTTGCGCAGTGACTTCGGCTTGTCAGGGTGAGGCTGGATCGTTGAGGGTCAGGCCGGTGCCGGCTATGAAGCAGCCAGTGGCTGACACACCAGGAGCGGTCACACACCTGGTGGAGAGGGCGCGCGGCAAGGAACACCGGAAGGTACGTCGCTCGAGCGAGCCGGCGATCGTTGAGTCATTATTCATTTTCGCAGCAGTTGCCCCAGTCGACGCCCCTCATCGACCTGTGACGCGACAACGGCTGCAATTGCAGGATCGGTGAAGCAGGGCCCCTGCCAGGCTTCCGGCCGCGCTACCGCCGGGACGGCACGGCGACGCCGCCCACGATCCGCATTCTTGACGTGTCCATTGTAATGGTGTGAGGATGTCGGTGATCCAATCGTGCAACGAGCTCTTCCTGGAGGGGACATGAACAAGCGCAGAGGCGCCTCGGTCGCCGTGGCCGTGGTCGCAACACTCACCGGGATGCTGGCGCTCGCCGCCCCGGCGAACGCGAACGTGCCGTACAAGGTGTATGCGACGAGCGAGGCCTGCAAGACGGCCGGCAAGAAGTTCGTCGACTCCGGCCAGGCCTACCAGTACACGTGCACGTGGGACAGCCCGGGCTTCCTCCTGACGCTCTGGCTCCCCTGACGCCAGCGGCACACCCGGGAACAGGCGGGCGGGCGGCGCCGGACAGGACTCCTGTCCGGCGCCGTCGTGCCGGGGGGACCCGGACCACACCGACGACCAGCATCCTCAGGCCCGGCTTAGTTGTGGGCTCCGGAAGTCCTTCGGGGGTTGACTTGAGCACCCGTCTTGTGGGGTTCGCGGGCCGGTAGCCGAGCGGACGTGCAATAGGTATCTACAACAGCTGGGTGATCCGGGCTTGGTCCTGGTCGGTGGCGGTGAAGGTGACCAGTTTCTGTTCGGGATTGTCGCTGAGTTGGAGCACGACGTGTTCCAACTCGATCTCCCCGAGGGCGGGATGACGTAGCCGCTTGGTGCCGGAGCTCAGGGGTACGACCCTGTGCTGTGGCCACCACTTTCGTACCTCGGGGCTCGCCGCGAGCAGGTGCTCGAGCAGCGTGCTGAAGGCGGGGTCGCTCGGGTGCCGGGCCGCGGCAGTGCGGAACCGGCCGAGCAGTGCGGATGCTTCGGCCGGCCAGTCGGCCATACCTGACGGGCGCCGGGGTCGGTGAACATCCACCAGAGCAGATTGCGGGCTTCCGGCGGCCGGGCGGGCCAGTCGGTCCACAATGCGCGGGCGGCCCGGTTGGAGGCCAGCACGTCCCAGTACCGGCCGGTGACATAGGCCGGGCACGGGTCGAGCCGGTCGACGAGCGCGACGACGGCAGGCGAGAGCATCTCAGCGACCGCGGGAGTTTCGGCGGGTGGGGCGCCGTGGATGAGTTCGTGAATATGGCTGCGCTCGGCGGAGTCGAGCCGCAGGGCCGCCGAGAGGGAGTCGAGCACCTGGCGGGAGGGGCGCATTTCGCGTCCCTGCTCCAGGTAGGTGTAGTACGTCGCGGAAATCGCCGCGAGCTGGGCCACCTCTTCCCGGCGCAGACCGCGGGTCCGGCGTCGCGCCCCCGCAGGCAGACCGACATCGGCCGGCTGCAGCCGCTCACGGCGGGATCGGAGCAAATCTCCCAGCTCCCTGGCCCGGGTTGTGGACTGAGGCATCCTGGTATTTCCATTACTAGGAAAACATCCTCTGGATACCAGTCCAGGCCGTGGCTACGTTGGCGCCATGAACGTCAAGAACACGGACTCCGGCATGGCCGGGCCGTACGCCATCCGCACCGAACAGGTCGGCATCCCGGTGAGCGACGGGCTGCCGATGGGGGCCTACATGGCCCGGCCAACGGGCCCCGGCCCGTTCCAGGGTGTCCTGGTGGGCATGGAGCTCTTCGGCGTCGATGCCGCTGTCCGCGATGTCTGCGACCATCTCGCCCGGCTCGGGTTCGTGGCACTCGCGCCGGACTTCCACCACCGCACCGCCCCCGGCAGCGAGCTGCGCCGCGACCCGGCGGGCCGGGAGCACGGCTTCGAACTGCTGGAGTTGATGAATCGCGCCGCGCTGCTCAGCGATGTGGGCGCCGCCATCGACCACCTTCGCTCTCTCGGCAGCGATCGCGTCAGCATGGTCGGGTTGAGCCTGAGCGGTCACATCGCCTACCTCGCGGCCACCGAGTTCGACCTCGCTGTGGTGGCTGTCGTCTACGGTGGCTGGCTGCCGACCACTCAGTGTGAGCTTGTTCCGCTTTGACGGACACCTGCGGCCGGGGTGGTGCGCCGGATGGAGCCCCGCGCAAAGTGGCAATGTGCGCGCGGACCATGCCGGGGGTGACAGGAGCGTGCTCGGCAACCAGCTCGCCGTGCAGTCGGGTGACACTGGTACATCCCTCGGTGAATCGCGCTCCAAGCAGGGCTTGTAGGGGTCCAGTCTGCTGGGTCGCGGCCGGTTATCGCGGAAGGTGTCCTGCCAGCGTGCGGCATTCGCGTTCGCGTACCGGAGCACGGTGTTGAGGCCCCAGCCCAGGTGCCGGGCGATCGCCCGGCGTGAGCACCCCTGGGCGAGGAGTTCTTGGACCAAGTCATGTGCTGCCTTCTTCCGCTCGGCCCGCCGGCCGACGGGAGCCGAGTCGCCCTGCGGCTGGCCGGCAGCCGTTCGGGCGGCGACGCAGGTCTCCACGGCTCGGCCGAGGCGCTGCCACCGCGCCGGGCACCCTCGGCATAGGCACCGGCCCGGTCCCGGCAGATGATCTCCACGCCAGGGTGGCGGACCAGCCACGCGGCCAGTGGCCCGGCTTCACGGGTCGGGAGCACATCGACCACTCGATGGTCTTCGACACGCTGATGCCGGCCATCGCGGTCAGCAGCGCGCTGTGTGCCTGACTGAGGCGGGCACCGCGTCCGGGTCCGCCGGCGGCACATCTGGAGCCCGCATGTTGCCCTCCCGCGTCGTCCTGGCCGCTCTGGCGGTCCCGCCTGCGGGGACCGTCGTCGCCCTGCTGCTGAACAGCAGCCCGCTCCTGGCGGCCTTGGTGGGCTTCGCGGGTAACCGAACTCGACCGCCGCGAGAAACGCGCGGCCAAGCTGCAGTCCACCCGCGCCCGGCTCGAGGCCGAAGCCGCACAGAAGGCACGCGCGCACGCCGAGGACAAGGAATGCCGCCGCCAGAAGCGTGAGCTGCCCGTCACGTGGCCCCTGCTCGTTGACGGCACTCTCGGAGCGGGCCTCAAGGCCGGGTGGACAGGCGGCGCAGGGCGCGGGCGGTCGGTGTGTCGGGGTCGGCTGTCATGAACAGCACTTGCTGGTCGTCCTCGGGGAGATTGAGCACGTCGCAGTTGAGGCGAAGCTCGCCGAGTTCGGGGTGGACCAAGGTCTTCCTCCGGTGCCCGGGGATCCGCAGCGGGTGGGAGGCCCAGATCTCGCGGAACTCCGCGCTGTTCGCCGTAAGGTCCGCAAGGAGGCCGGACAGATTTTCGTCGTGGGGGTAGCGGTCGGCGGCGGTGCGCAGGCGGGAGACGACGATCTCGGCGAAGTCCTCGTGGCCAGTGGTCAGGACCTGCTCGCGCAGCAGGAAACGGCGGCACGCAAGGTTCGGCCGCCGGTCCAGGTCGCCGAGCAGTGCTTGGGCCAGCGGGTTCCAGGCCAGGACGTCGTAGTTCGCCGCGGTGACCAGGGCGGCGGTGTCCGGGAGCCGGTGCAGCAGTTCGGCAATGTGCCTGCGCACGCGCCGCGGGGGCGCGGTGGGCGGCTGGGGGGTCTGGCCGGCCAGTTGGAAGAGGTGACTGCGCTCGGCCGGAGCCAGTCGCAGCGCAGCCGCGAGGCCGTCGAGGATCCGCGGGGAGGGACGCGGCCCGCGCGCCTGCTCCAGGCGGACGTAGTAGTCGACCGACATGTGCGCCAGATCCGCGAGCTCTTCCCGGCGCAGGCCGCCGGTGCGGCGCCGGGGCACCGCGGGCAGGGCGACGTCCTCGGGGCGCAGTCCCGCGCGACGGTCGCGCAAGAAGCGGGCCAATTCGTCTCGGGCCACCGGGCATCTCCTCGGGCTGTGTCTTCCTGGTATCGATTGTCCCTGGTCGCGTGCCGGGCCGGCGGCGAGGCTGGTGGCATGGAAATCTTGACTGCGCTGGTCACCGGCGCGAACAAAGGGATCGGCAAGGAAATCGCCCGCCAGCTCGTCCAGGCGGGACTGACCGTCTATGTCGGCTCGCGGACCGCCGAACGCGCGGAACATACCGTCGCTGACATCGGCGGTGACGCGAGGCCTCTGGTCCTCGATGTCACCGATCCTGTGAGCATCGCCTTGGCGGCGGACCGTATCACCGCTCTGGACGTCCTGGTCAACAACGCGGGCGTCTCCCCCTCTGAGGGTATGGGCGCGCAGGACGAGGACGCCGATACCTTCCGCCGGGTCTATGAGACGAACGTATTTGGCGTGGTGGCGGTGACCAACGCGCTGCTGCCGGCCCTGCGGCGCTCCGCCCACCCAAGGATCGTGAACATCTCCAGCGGGACCGGGTCGCTTGCGGCCGCCGCCACCGAGCACTCCGGGTACCGGGGTGCCTTCGCCTCCTACCGCTCGTCGAAAGCGGCCCTGAACGCGTTGACCCTGTTCTATGCCCAGAGCCTTGCCGACGACGGATTCAAGGTCAACGCCTTGGCACCTGGTCTGCGACGAACCGATCTGAACGCCGCCGCCGCGGCTGCGGGCGGGGACCCGGCCGAGGCGGCCGCCGGCGCGGTCCGGCTGGCGACGCTGCCTGACGACGGACCCTCCGGCGCGTTCTTCTCCTGGGACGGAACACCGGTCCCCTGGTAGCCACCCGATGGTCATCGGCAAGGCACAGTGCCACCGAGACCCCTCCATTTCTCGGGTGAGGCTTCCGGTGCGCCGATCCACTCCTGGACTGGCGAGCGATGTCACCGCGATGGGCTCCGCTGGCGTCCGGCTGGGGACTCGGCGCGAATCCCGGTGGCCTCGAAGGACACGCGCTTGCCCTGGCCGGCGAGTACGACCGCGTTCCCGGCGAGGGCGGCGGCGGTTGTGGGCCGGCCGGACCAGCCGTCCACCTCGACATTCTTCACGCCGATGCAGACCAGGACGAACTGTCGCGCCAGGCCGGATCGGGTGGCGGGGCGGCGAGACGGCGAGGCGTGTTCGCGGTGGAAGGATCAGTGGACGCGTGAGGTGGAGTTGTCGGGCAGGGTTGTCCCGTCTAGGTCGTGTCCGATGGGTCGCGTGACGCTCCCGCTGGGCACTCGTTCCGTGGGACATGGGACGGGGAGATCTTTCGGATGAAGGGTGGGCTCGACTGGAGCCGCACTTGCCGACGATTCGCGGGCGGGGTGGACGCTGGCAATCCCCCGCGCCGCTCCGGCCCGCACGGCAGGCAGCCCCGCAAGCACGGCGGCGTCCTCACCTTCGCCAAGCCCGAGACGTGGCACACCCCCGAGCAGGCCACCGCCTGCACCACCACCCGCTACGGCACTGCCGAAGTCCTGGCCTGGGACCGGATGCACCCCCGCCTGCAGACCCGCGGCCCGTGGCTCGACCACCGCGGTGAACTCCCACTGATCCACGGCACGTTGATTCGCTTGAAGATCGAGCACCTGCCCGGCGACCGCGACCCGAAGCCGGTCTGGCTGTGGTCCTCACGCACCGGCATGACCTGCGAGGACGTCGACCGGCGCTGGCAGGCGTTTCTGTGACGCTTCGACCTGGAACACACCTTCCGGCTGTTCAAGCAGACCCTGGGCTGAACCGTCCCGAAGGTCCGGGGCCCGCGCACCGCCGACCTGTGGACCTGGCTGATCATCGCCGCCCACACCCAGCTCCGCCTCGCCCGCCCGCTCGCCGAGGACCTCCGCCGCCCCTGGGAGCGACCCGCCGAACCCCGCCGGCTCACCCCCGCCCGTGCCCGCCGAAGGTTCCGGCACCTCCGCACGAAGACCCCCAGTCCGATACGAGTGCCGCAACCCTCCCGACCAGGTCCCGGACGCCCACCAGGCTCAAAGAACCGCAGGCCAGCCCCACGCTACGAGCCCGGCAAGACCGCGAGACGAGCCGAAACCCTCACCGAACACGTCCGCTCGAAACAGCAGCAGGGTTTAACAACAAGCTCAGACCTACGAGTCAGTAGCCCGTTGCCTAGGCTGTCCAACCCAGAAACTCAGAGGCCTGGCCCTGCAGAGCGACACTGACATGAGCATGGCAGCCAGGGAGCCCAGCCTGCCCGCGCACGCCCAGGTGCGATCGCTCTCATCGGCGGGATTGGGCGCGGCTCGGAGAATGCTTTAGCATCATTGTCTAAAGATGGAATTCGAGTCCAGGATGGAGGCGGGCCGTGGAGCATCCCGTGGCTGAGCGGCCGGAGGGCGACCGCAGGGGTCCCGTGGCCGTCGCTGCGGCCGAGGGCGATGAGCACCTCGTCCGCGAGGCGGAGAAGATCGCTGTGGCGTTGGGCCGCATGTTTCCCGGGCTGTGTGAGGTGGTTCTGCACGACCTGCGGGACCCCCAGCAGGCAATTCGGGTGATCGAGAACAACCTTTCCGGCCGGGAGGTCGGGGATTCGGCCACGGAGCTGGGCCTGGCCCGCGTCGCGGATCCGCAGTACCCGAGCGTGATCCAGAACTACCCCAACCAGTTTCCCGACGGTCGGCCGGTGAAGAGCACGTCGATCGGCATCAAGAACGCCGCGGGCCAGTACATCGCGGCCCTGTGCCTGAACCTTGACGTGTCCGTCCTGTCGCCGGTGACGCTGGCGTTGTCGAACCTCGTGGCCACCGATGTCGAGCACCGCGAGCACCCGCTGGAGAATTTGCGGGACCGCAACGTGCGCGAGCTGCGCCGAACTATGGAGGCGCTGGCCGCGGAGCGCGGTGCCACCCCCCGGTCGCTGAGTCGGGACGACAAGAAGGCGCTCGTGCGGCAGCTGCAGGGCGAGGGCTACTTCGAGGGGCGCGACGCCGCCCAGACCATCGCGGACCTGCTGGGCGTGTCCCGGGCCACGGTCTACAACTACGCCAAGTAAAGGACCGTACATGACCGACGCCGGACCGGCCGCACACACCGCACCTGCTTCTCCGCCCAGTTCCGGCCCGCCGTCGGACACAGGCCGTGGCCTGCTGTTCATCCCGGAGGAACAGACGGCTGCGCTCGTGGACGAGGAGCTGGCTCTGGAAGCGGCACGCGCGGCCTTCGCCGCGACGGTGCAGGGCGTGGTCTTCCCTTCCCTGGCCGTGCACGGCTCCGATCCGCGCAACCGGTTCACGCTCAAGCCGTCCGCGTCCGCGACGCATGCCGGGGTGAAGATCGGCACCTACTGGCCGGACAACCTGAGACGTGGGCTCCCGCGTCACCACTCCACTTTGCTGCTGCTCGACCAGAGGATCGGCCGGATCGCCGCCGTCCTGGAACTCGGTGCCGCGAACGCCTACCGGACCGCCGCGGCCGACGCGCTCGCCGTCGACCTGCTCGCCCCCACCGGCGCCGCCACCCTTGCGGTCTTCGGCACCGGCCATCAGGCCGCCTATGAGGCGCGGGCCGTCGCCCGGGTCCGGCCGATCGGCGAGATCCTGATCGTGGGACGCGACAAGGCCCGCGAAGCGACCGTGGCTGCCGCACTCACCGCAGAGGGACACACAGCACGTGCGGCCGGTGCCGAGGAAGCCTGCGCGAGCGCCGACGTGATCGTCACCGCCACCACCGCACGGGCCGAAGACCCTCCCCTGTTCGAGGCCGAGTGGGTCCGCCCCGGCACGCACCTGTCCTGCATGGGCGCCGACGCCCCTGGAAAGCGGGAGCTGCCCCCCGCCCTGTTCGCCCGCGCACGGGTCTTCTGCGACCTGCCCGAACAGGCACGCCGCATGGGCGAAAGCCAGCACGCACCCGAGGACACCGTCCTCATCCCCCTCGGCGAAGTCCTCACCCAGCGCGCCCAAGGACGCACCGACCACCGTGACATCACAGTCTTCGACAGTTCAGGGATCGGACTGCAAGACCTCTACCTGGCTCTGGCCCTCCTGAAGAAGATGGACATCTCCCTGTGACCACCACCCCCGCCTCCGCCGCACAGACCCTGATGGATCCGGACACCCCGTTCGCCGTTGTCGACGTGCACAAGAGCCTGCGCAACATCGAACGCCTGCGGGCCAGGGCCAGCCGGCTCGGGGTCACCCTGCGCCCGCACATGAAGACAGCCAAGAGCCTCGACGTCGCCGCGCTTCTGAACGACGGCAACACGTGTCCCATCACCGTCTCCACCCTCGCCGAGGCCGAGGCGTTCGCCGACGGCGGCTACACCGACATCACCTACGCCGTCGGCATCGATCCCCACAAGCTCCCCCGCGTCATCGCTCTCCTGCGGCGCGGCGTGACCGTGCGAGTCCTGCTGGACAGCATCGAGCAGGCCGTCTTCGTCGCGGAAGCCTCCGGCCAGGCCGGCCTGCCCATCCCGGCCCAGATCGAGATCGACTGCGACGGCCACCGCGGTGGTCTCAAGCCCGACGACCCCGCCCTCACCGAGACCGGCCGCATCCTGCACGACGCGGCCTGCCTCGACGGCGTGCTCACCCACGCAGGTGAGTCGTACTTCGCCTACAGCGCCGAAGAACAGCGCCTGGCCGCACAGCACGAACGTGACACCGCGGTTGCCGCAGCCGAACGTCTCCGTGCGGCTGGTATGCCCGTGGCCTGCGTCAGCGTCGGCTCCACCCCCACCACGCACGCGGCCGAGGACCTCACTGGGGTCACCGAACTGCGGGCCGGTAACTACATGTTCTTCGATCTGGTGATGGCCGGCCTCGACGTCTGCCAGGTGCAGGACCTCGCCCTGTCGGTGGTCGTCACCGTCATCGGCCACCGCCCCGAGTACGGGTGGATCGTCACCGACGGCGGCTGGATGGCCATGTCCCGCGACCGCGGCACCGCCGCCCAGGCCCAGGACCAGGGCTACGGTCTGGTCACCGACATGGCCGGCCACCTCATCCCGAACCTGGTCATGACGGCCGCGAGCCAGGAACATGGCACCCTCACCGCCCGCGACGGCACCGACTTGCCCGACCTGCCGGTCGGCACCCGGCTGCGCATCCTGCCCAACCACGCCTGCGCCACCGCCGCCCAGCACCACGGCTACCACGTCGTCGACAGCAGCAAGGGCACGGAGCCCGCCCCGGTGATCCAAGCGCGCTGGCCCCGCATCACCGGCTGGTGACCTGCCCCGGGCAAGGGGGGCGGACCATCCACGCGGTGAGGTAGGTGAAGGCGGCCCCGGGTGAGATTGCAGCGTGCGGCGTTCCCGGTGATGTACCCGGGCCGGGTCGACGTGATCGGCGACAGGGCCCTGGTACTGCTGCGGATCATGGAGCGCACGGGCGCCCGGGAGGTCGCGGTCTCCGAGCACGACATCCTCGACGGCATCGCCCCCAAAGCGGCAGAGGACGTCGAGCGGGATAAGCGCAAGGGCTGACCTGCGGCAACGCACAGAACAGGGCCCCGCAGGATCGGCAACCGGCGGGGGCCCTGTCGTCTGCCCCGCTCACAGTCGAACGTTCCGAGCGGGGCGCGGGGCGGCTCCGGTTCGCCTTCCAGGTGGGCCCGGTACGGTCAGGGTGGTCCGTCCAAAGTGCTCTGCCGGAGATGTTTTGTTTCCGGTGAAAGCCCACTCTGCCCCAACCGAAAGTCGCGGGGGCTCACGCCGTACGCCGTCTTGAAGACGCGACTGAAGTGGGGTGCGCTGGCGAACCCCCACCGGTGGGCGATGGCCTCGATCGTCATGAACTAATGTGCTGCCGAAGCCAGTTCCCTCCTGCATTCTTCGAGGCGCTGCGTCCTGATCCATGCACCAAGGGTGGTTCCCGCTCGGGACAGGGTCAGGTAGAGCCAGCGTACGGAAACGTTGTGCTCGGCTGCGATACGCTCGGCAGTCAGATCGAGGTCTGCCAAATGGAGGCGCACGTATTCCTGAACACGCTCAAGAAGTGTGCTGTTCAGGAGCGTTCTGGCCAGGTCGTCCTGGTGCAGGACCATGGTGACCACAGCCCTGATCAGGTCGACACTGGGCTCCGTGAACAGGGCGGTATCGGCTTTACCGGCAGCGCCCCGATGACGAGCCAGTCGGGTGAAGAACGCTGCTGTGGCGCCCACGGCCGGTCGCTCCGAACTGAGTGGACCAGCCGTGATCTGATCGAGCAGGGACGGCCGCAGCCCCAGGATGTGCGTGGGAACGCTGACTAGAACTCCACGTACTGGGCCGTGGAACAAAACCTCGTAGGGCTTCGCATTGTCGAGCACCATGAGATCCCCGGCCTTTATCAGTCCGTGCCGTTCGCGAGAACGGCAACGACCTGTGGTTCAGCCAGAAACACAAGGCGTTCGGCGGGAACGTACAGTTCCTGTCCGCCCCGGACGGCACCCCGCTATGGGTCTCCGATGTTGAGCCCGGCTCCACTCCCGACATCACCGCAGCACGCATCCACGCCCTTCCCGCTCTGTACAAAGCCGCGGCCGACGGCCTGCCCACCCTGGCCGACAAGGGCTACATCGGCGCCGGCATCGGCATCCACGTCCCCGTCCGACGCCCCAAAGGCCGCTCCGAACGGGCGCTGCACGCAGACACACAAACCACAAACAGCCTCATCAGAGGCATCCGTGCGCTCGGCGAACGCGCCGCCGCCGAACTCAAGCAGCGCTGGCGCACCCTCCAGCACATCACCCTCAGCCCCAGCAGGATCGGCGACATCGCCCGCGCCGCCCTCGTCCTCAACGGAAACTGGAAATGATCACCGTTGAGAAAACGTCACTGGCATCGCCATCACTCCGGCGCTACTCCAGGAGACCACGTTCACCTGCGCCACGGTCCAGATTCGATGACGCCCTTCCTCCTCAGCCCAGGTCCGGGCTTGCGCGTGCATTGAGCCTTTTCCATCCTGAGCCTGAGCAGTGCTGGGCGAGGTCTGCCGAAGAGCCGGCAGGCCTTGTCGATGAGTATGGGAGGCGTCCTCAATCGGGGTCAGGTGATGTTGACGAGTTCGGGAGGCGCCAGGTCTCTTCCCTGGGCCGCACGGTGTGTTCCGGTCGTGTCAGAGCTGTCTCGTGGTGAACAGGGTGGTCCCGTGCACCGCGTCGACTTCCTTCCGATCGGTCTCGGTGAACCCGATCTTGGCCAGCACTCGGCGAGAAGCGGTGTTCCAGTCCCAGACCGTGGCCCACAGACGTTCGTGCCCAGATGATCTCGCCCATTCCAGAACCGCCAGCGAGGCTTCGGTCGCGTATCCCTGACGCCAAACTCGGCGTAGCAGCTCGAATGCCAATTCCGGTTCCCCTACCGACCCTCGCCCGCTGTCGACCAGCCCGCAGTAGCCGATGACATCACGAAAGGCCTTCCGTTCGACCGCCAGCAACCCGGTCGCCCACACCTTGTTGGTGCGGATCGAATCCTCGAGCTCTGCGACCGTGGGGTGTCCGTTGGCGCCGATTCGGCGGTGCGGCGGTACTCGTGGGTCACGTTCGGTCCACAGCTCGCGCTGGACGACGGCCTCGGCTACCCGCCAAGGTCTGAGCAGCAGGCGACTCGACTCGAGTACAACCTCGCTGCCTGGCGCGCCAACTGTCATGGCAGCAACCATCTCACGGGCGAACGCGCAGTCGTGTCATGGGGCGCCGTCGGGCCTGCCGATCGTGGACGCTCGAAACGAGGGACAACCGAGGTCCGCGAAGCGACGCGGATCACCCATGGGCAGCGGGTCGGACAAGCGGGGCCCGGTGGCGGGCAGACGTAAAGCCCCTGGTAGGACAGGTCTCACCACAAGATCATGTCCGTAACCACCTGAGGCTTCACGTTGGTCACCTATGTTGCCACGCTTGAAGCCCCGCACCATGTCGTGGAGTACCTGTCCCGTCTGCTGGCTGCGCACCGCCGGTCCATCGGCATCCCGCGCGGCAGCCGGGCGCTCGGTCCGTTCCGCCAAGCCGTGCTGGTGCTGCGCTGGTTCCGTGAACGCGGCTGCGTGCACTGCCTGGCCCGCGACGCCGGCGTCCCGCAGGCCCCCGGCTACCGCTACCTCCACGAAGGAACGTCGGTCGCTGACCGGGCACCGGACCTGCATGAAGTCCTGGACCGCTGCCGGCGCGACGGCATGACGCACATGGTCCTGGAGACCCGTTCTCTTTTCAGTCCCGAAAATTTGGGCAGTTCCTCGTCGAAATGCGAAGAGGGTGAGAAAAGAGTAGTTTTTTCGAGGGCGCCGACACAGTGGATACACAGTGCGTAGCGACAGTTACTGCCCGCAAGATCCGTCCGATGTGCTGGACAGGGCCCGGCGAGCGGTGCGGGAGGGGTCCTTGATGAGCACGATGGAGATGCTCAGGTTTCGACGGGATCCGTTGGGGTTCATCGAAGACTTCTGTCACCGCAGTCCGTCGGGAGTGTTCCGTCTGCCATGGGGCACTTGGTGTGTGGGCGATTCAGACCTGGCGCTCCTGGTGCTCCGCGACCCGGTCTTCAACGCGGAAAGGTCCACCTTCTTCGGGGACCTGCTGCCGTCGAGGGCAGCCCAGACCGAGTTCGGCCGAGCCGTACGAAAACTGATGCGGGCGCGTTTGCCCGAGTACCGGGACAACGTGGCCAGGGCGGTGGCCGGACTCCCCGAGACCAGTCATTGGCCGGCAGCCGGAACCATGTTGGCGTACCAGTGCACTACGGACATGCTCCTACACCCCCATGTCTCACCACCGTTGCATCGGTTGATGGATCAAGCCGTACGCATCGGCATATTGATGCGCGCGCCCCGCCTGAGGCAGCGGGCACGGGTGGAGATGCTACGCCCGAAGCTGAAGCGAGCCCTGGCCGAACACGTGACACTGCGCCGGGAGGAGGGCGTCCGTGCCGACGAGCCGCGCGACCTGCTGGACACTGCGATCGTCGCGTGCCCCAACGAGGTCACCAGCCCCGCCGTGGCCGACCTGTACCTGCAGATGTACTCGGCAATCGTTGAGACCGTCGGCCACTCGGTGGCGTGGTCACTGCTGTTGGCCTGCCTCCACAACACGCCGGGTTCCCCGTGGCCATGGCCCGCCGACTGGATCGCCCGCGAGGCCGCACGACATCGTCCGGTGGTCTGGATGGTCGGCCGCCCCGTCCCCCACCCCATCGAATTCGGCGGGATCTCCTTCCAGCCCGACGTGGTCCTGTCTGTCAGCCCCTACCTCTTGCACCATGACAAAAGCCGCTGGGCCCAGCCGCACATGTTCCGGCCGCAACGCTGGGCCGAACCAGATGAACACGGCCCCTACCTGCCCTACAGCACCGGCCCGTTCACCTGCGCCGGAGCGGCGGTCGCGCACACCATGATTGTCGACACCGTGACCGCCCTCATGGGCGAGGCACACCTGACCGTCACAGGCGGCAACATGTCCCCGTTCGTGACCAACGCCGCGATCTGCCGCCCCTTCGCCCTCCACCGAACCTCCAAGGCTCCGGCTCACACGCTTGGAAGGAGGTGAACAACCATGATCGCTGCTATCCGGCGCATCATCAGGAACACCCCCGTCTCGAATTGGGACCCATCCTGGGGGTGACCTAGCGGTCTGATTCCGCGCCATCCGAGTGGCCTGCACGTCAAACGCAAGCGCGTGCAGGCCACTTGCCTTGACCTGAACCAGCCCGTGCCCGTGTCTGGTTCGTGGTGCGCAGGTGGATCCAATGCTCCGCCGGGAAATCGTAGAAGGCGAGCAACTCCTCGGCGTCGTCGGTGATCTTCGCGGCGGCCTTCTTGCGGCTGCTTCAAGGCATCCCGCCGCCGACAGTGCGGATCCCGAGGGTGATCGGCGTCGACGTCCTGCCCGACCGCGAGGCCGCCACCCTCACGGCTTGGCTGCGCGGGAAACAGGGGATCAAGGCCGTGTGCCGGGACGGCTCGGCCACCTACGCCGAGGCCATCCGACGCGCCCTGCCTGACGCGGTGCAGATCAGCGACCGCTCGGCACCTGTGGAAAAACCTGTGCGACAAGGTCCTGGCCGAGGTCCGAGCCCACGCCCCCTGCTGGGCCACCATCAACCCGTCCCGGCCCGGCGGCGTCCGCGAGCAGACCACCCGCGAGCGCTGGCACAAAGTCCACGTCCTCCTCAACCAGGACGTCGGCCGGCTCGACTGCGCCCGCCGGCTCGGGCTCGCCCTGAACACCATCAAGCGCTACGCCCGCAGCCCCGAACCCTCCGTCGACCACATTGCCCCCCGCTACCGGCCTACCCTGGTCGACCCCTACCGCGACCACCTGCGCCAGCGCCGGACCGACGACCCCGCCGTCCCCGTCACCCACCTCCTGCACGAGGTCAGGCAGCTGGGACACACCGGCAGCGCCAACCTGCTGATCCACTACCTCAACCAGGGCCGCGCCGAAGGCAACCACCCCGTCACAACTCCCCCGCCACCTCGCCCGGCCACGCTGCATTCTGGGTGAGGGGCAGCACCCAGTCGCGGGCATCGGCCCCGTGCTGGTGGCAGCCGCGGGGTTGACCAGCGCGGTCAGCTCCAGGGCCGGGCAACTGGTCCTCGAGCAGGACGGTTGCAGGCTCCGCGATTCCGTGAGCGCTGGTTCATGCGGGAACGTCAGAATCCGGATCGGGTGAGCAGTGGTCATGTCGGTCGATCATGAGCGATCAAGCTCAGTCCGAGCGCGACCGAAAGCCGATTGGGGCGATCCGGGTCGGTGCCGTAGAGTTCATCGTACCGACGCGGGGTGGAGCAGCTCGGTAGCTCGCTGGGCTCATAACCCAGAGGTCGCAGGTTCAAATCCTGTCCCCGCTACTCAGACGTGAAGGCCCGGTATCCACCGGGCCTTCACTGCGTGTGGGCCGGTTCGGACCTGGT
Source organism: Streptomyces sp. RLA123 (assembly GCF_056270165.1). Lineage (NCBI taxonomy): Bacteria > Bacillati > Actinomycetota > Actinomycetes > Kitasatosporales > Streptomycetaceae > Streptomyces > Streptomyces sp. RLA123. Next base: position 80,860 of record NZ_JBWDOR010000003.1, read on the forward strand.
TCTTGGCGAACAGGGCACCGAGGTCGCAGAAGGCGTCAACGTCCTGGGCTGCACCGAAGCCGTACGTCGCCTCGGCAATCTGCCCCCGCGAACCAGGGCAGGTCGTTGAGTCAGTGCTCATGATCACCCGGATGTGCTCGGACGGTGCTCGTGATCAGCCGACGGTGCGGACGCGGTCGTGCACAGATCCATTGACCCGCAGCGCTCTGATGAGAGGACCGTCGTGGTCGCGCACAACTTCATGGGTGGGTGACGCCGTACTGACCTGCCCCCTCCAGCTCCCCTACGGTGGGTTCCGGAGGGGGCATCGCAGGTCCCGGGGCCGCCCCTCACTGCCGGGCGGCTTTCCGGCAAGGGGATTCCATGGACGACCGGGTGACCGCGGCGGCCCGGTAGGGCTGGATCCGCTATCGCGGGGACACCGCGAGCGAATCACCGAGATCACTGACCTCGCTTGTGGCCTGCAGCAAATGTGGGCCGACTCCCCGTCCCTGCTACTCCCCCGCATGGGATGACCCGTTCGGGCCGCTCATCGAGGTCCTGCCGCAGGACGATCTACACGCCGCCGAGCGGCATCCGCAGCTCGTGCCGATGCTGTGGTATCCGACCGCGACCGCAGGCGAGGATCCGGCCACCACCGCTCGCGACGTGTTCGACCACCTGCCCACGGCTCACCCGCTGGCCTCCACCATGCTGCGTCGTGAGAAGCTCTCCCGGATCTACGCCGGGGCGTTGGCCACGCCCTCTTCGATCCCCCGATGTGCCGGCCGGAGCATGCGCTCAGGCAGGCGCTTCAGTAGGGCGCGGCGTGTGCAGTCAGCCCGTTGGGGCACCGACGAAATTCCCTGATCAGGGGTTTGCATCCCACCAGTGACGATCGTTTCCCGCCAGGCCAGAGCCAGACCGAAGCGCTTCGGGCTCTTGACAAGTCGCCCGGCAACCGTGCGGTTGCCGCGTATTCAGTCACCGCGCGCTGACATACGGGCCCCAGTCTCCACCTGTGACGGGGGACCGAGCGGTCAGGTGGAGGACGTCCAGGTCATGACCCTCCTGCGGGCGGGGCTGGTTCCGGCGACGGTCCCGCCCCACGGGGCATGGGCTCGTAGTGGTCCTGAACGGCGACAGGAGAGCTGCTGCCCGCCGGGGTGATGATCAGGTAGCGCCGAGGCGGTACCGAGGCTGCGGACTTCGGTGGCGTCAGCACGTCACGAAGGAGCCCGATGGCCTGACTGATCTGCGCGCCTGCGGAGTTGGTAGTGAACATCGCCAGTGCCTGCTTGCGACCGAAGGGCGCGGTGCGGTGCTCGGTGAGCCACAGCATGTAGTTTTTGCCGGGCTTCAGGCCGCTGGCCGCGACCTGGAGGAGATCCAGGGCGCCGAGCGCGTTGACCGATACCGTCGCGTGCGCTCCGCCCCCGCCCTTCGGAGCGGACAACGTGAGATGGCCCGCCATGCTCGCGACTCCCAGCGGTTGCAGGTTGGCGGTTCCCTTGCCGTGCGGGACGGCACGCGGCACATAGAGCAGTTGCTGGGGCTGCTGGCCCACCGGGATGGTCGCGATCACTCTGTTCTCGAGCGTGTCGACGGCCACGACCGCGTCCTGGTTCTCCAGCCCGACGTAGACGCGCGTGCCGTCGCCGGAGACCCAGATCCCGTGCGGCAGGTCCCCGGTGGGAATGGTGGCGACCAGGGCCGGTTTGGGTCCTCGCCGATAGACCTTGATGACGTTCTCACCGCCCACGGTGACGTAGCCGAAATGACCCGCACGGTTGTCCACGAGGGTGACGTGGTTGCTGATGGGCCCGCTGTCGATCGTGGCGAGGATACGGAACGGCGGCCGCGCGCTCATGACCTGCGTCTTGCCGCTGTCCTTGAGTGTGAACCACACTTCGGTGCCGTCCCGGCTCACCGCCAGGTTCGGGGAGAAGGGGCTGGCCTGCGGCACGCGGGCCACGACCCGGTAGGTCCGGGTGTCGATGACGTCGACTTCCGGGGTGAAGCTGGAGGGTACGAAGGCGTACTTGCCGTCCGGCCGGAACAGCACCATGCCCGGCCCGTTGGCCGTCGTGACACGGCGCTTCTCCCGCATCCGCACGGGATCGATCACCGACACGTAGTCCTCGCCGCGCACCGTGGCCCACAGCTCCTTGCCGTCGGGCGTGAAGAACGCCTCGTGCGGGGAGCGCCCGACGTACACCACGCCCTTGACCTTGTTCGTCGCGGTGTCGATGAGCGTGACCGAGTTGGAGCCGACGGACACCGTGGCCAGGGTGCGGTGATCGGGCGAGAAGCCCCCGCCATGCACGAGCAGCTGGTTCTTGTACAGCGGGCTGAGCGCACCGGGCACGGGATCGCCCAGGCGGATCACTCCGAGAAGACGATTGGCGACGGGGTCGATCACCGAGACGGTGTTGGACGTCTGGTCGGAGGTGTAGACGCGGTCCTGGCTGGATATCGGCCACAGCGGACCCGCCGCATCCGACCGTGGCTGAGGTTTCTCCTTGCCCTGCTGTGCCGCGGGGGGCGACGCGTTCCGCCGGGCTGCGGGCTTCGCCGAAAGCCTGCCCTTCATCACGCCGATCTCCTGCTGCTGCGTGACGATGATTTCCTGAGCCAGCCTCCGCAGGACGGGGTCCTTGCCGTGTTCCAGGACCGCCTTGGCCATGGCGATCGCCCCCTGATGGTGGGGCACCATCATCGCCGCGAAGTCGTGGTCGGGGTCACCGGTCCTGGACGAGGCCGCCATCGCCTTCATCATGGCCTGCATTCCCGCGTCCATCTCATGAGCGAACGGCACGGATGCGCCACCCCGAGCCGCGTGCACATGCGTCTCATCCGCTGTTCCGCGCCCCGCGGCCTGGCAGGCAATCAGTCCCAGGGCGAGACCCCCCACTGTCCCGGTGAGACGAAGCCGGTGGCGCACCCTACCTGCCATGCTCTTCTCCCTACGATCCCAGTGCACCGCATCGACCCGCTCACCCGCGCATCCCACGGAACCCCCAGTCTTTTCCGCTGTTGAAAGGCTGTCACTCGCAGGCGGGCAGAGGAGTGACGCCCTCAGCCGCAGGTCAGCTGCAGCACGTCGGGCAGGCAGGCACAGCAAGCCAGTCAGTTTCCACGACGCCACCTGAAGGGCCCCCTCCCTCAGCCCTGACACCACGCTTCATGGCTGCTTCATGTGACCGTGCCTGGGGCTCCGCGTTCATGCGCGAAGCACTGGCGGTCAACGCCGGCCGGGAAGGAGCCGAGTGACGGCCCTGGGAACCCACTCGACCCTGGGTTCTCGCCCGCGGGTCAGGCGGTGTCTTCGGTCCCGGTGCCCGCAAGGCGGAGCTGGTGGTCACGGGCGAGGAGGAGGTAGCTGCTCGCGGTCCACGTGTAGGCGCGGTCGCGCAGGCCCGTGCCCGTCAGGGCGTCGAAGTTCTCGGCGAACCCATGGGTCTCGCACAGGGCGCGGAAGCGGGCGCTGATGTCGTCCGCCAGCCGGAGGTGGCCGGCGCGGCGCAGGCCGTCCTCGATGAGGACGGTGGCGGGGGCCCAGATCGGGCCGCGCCAGTAGCCGTCGGCCGAATAGTGCGGGGAGGTGGTCAGCTCGGTGGCGAGGCCGTACGGCGTCAGGTGGGCCTTGATGTGGTCGGCCAGCGCGCTGGTGACCTCAGCGGGCAGGTTCTCGCCCAGCGCGATGGGCATCAGGTCGAGGAGACTGGCGCTGCTCCAGGTCTCCCCGGTACCGGCCGAGCGCGCGACGAACCTCTCGCCGGTCCAGAGTTGGTCGAGCAGCGCCGCCTGGATTTCCTCGGCTAGCCCGGCCCACCGGCTCGCCTCGGCCGGTCTGTCCAGCTCTCTTGCCAGTGCCTCGAGTTCGCGGAGCTGGAGGACGAGGAAGGCGGTGAGGTCCGCGGTGACGACCACCCGCCCGGGGTCGAAGGTGGTGGCGTTGTCCCACCCGCTGTCGTTGCCGTGCTGGTAGTAGGGCAGTTCGGCGCCGGGCGCACGCCGGACGGTGAGCCAGAAGCCGGTCCAGCGCTCCAGGCGCTCGTACACCTCGGTCAGTTCGGCACGGCTCAGGGGGGTTGGCAGACTGCGCCGCAGATGGCCGAGGGCCCAGCCGTGGATGGGCGGCTTGACGAAGTTGTAGAGGACTTCGGAGTGGGTGACCGAGTCCGGCAGGGCGCCGCTCTCGTCCTGGTGGTCGAAGGGCAGGTGGAACTGGTCCCAGGCCAGCTCCGGCGCACCCGACGCCAGGGCGAGGGCGTTGAAGCAGTGGTCCCAGCTCCAGACCTTGTCCATCCAGTGCTTGGACATCAGCACGCCCGGCCGGGTGACCAGGCCCTTCGCCGCCACGGTCGCCGACCAGACGACGTAGGCCGCGAGTTCGGCGGCCGGGGTGGCTTCCGAACGCCAGGGCGCCACCGCGTCCGCGAACGCCGCGAACGCCCCCCGCGCGGCCGACGCGATGTCGTCGAAGGACGCCGAGGATGCGTAGGGTGGGCGAGCGGTGTCGAGTTCCTCGACCGCGACCTCCCAGCCGCCGTCCGCCGCCGCTGTCACGGTGACACCACGATCGCTACTGCCCAGGGCCTGGTCTCCGGGCGCGTCCGCGAGGGTGCCTGACAGCACGGTGACCCGGTAGCGGCGGCCGGTCTCGTACGAGGTGAAAACGTGCGCGTCGGCGGCCGGGTCGTGGAAGAAGTACGTTCCGCTGAACGGTGTGAGGGTCCGTACGGCGGCGAGGACGCCGAAGTCCAGGCCGCTGCCCCGAAGGCGTACGGCGTCCGGGGCCTCATAGGCGAGCTCGACGCGCCCGCTCTCGCCGACCCAGCTGAGCAGGCCCGGTATGGCCTCGACGCGGGTCTCGGCCCGCCCGCCTCCCACCGGGTCCAGGGGGACCAGGCGCAGGACACCGTGCATGCCGTTCTGGTGCGAGACGAGGTGGAGGTCTTCGGCATACGTCTTCTCCGCGATCACGGGCGAGATGTCGAACCAGGACCCGTACGCGCTGAACGGGATGTCGTGGACGGAGAATGCCGGGCCGGACAGTGCGGCGGTCATGTGGTGTGACTCGTTTCTCGGTCAGGGGGTTCCGGCCGGCCGGCGCGGGAGGGCGCCGGTCGGCGTGGCAGGTCGGGGGGACTCAGTCCTTGACTGCGCCGGTGGTCACACCGGCCGCCACATAGCGCTGGGCGAGGACGAGAATGACCGCGGCGGGCAATGACGCCACGACGGCGGTGGCCATGATGGCGTTCCACTCCTGGTTGTTGTTGCCGATGTAGTGGTAGATGCCGAGGGTGATCGGCTCCTGGGCGCCGCCGTTGACCAGGGTGTTGGCGAAGACGAAGTCGGACCAGGACCACAGGAAGGCGAACAGCGAGACCGTGACGACGGCGTTGCGGCTCATCGGCAGGACGATCGACCAGAAGGTCCGCAGGGCCCTCGCTCCGTCCATCTGCGCGGCCTGGAGCAGTTCGCCGGGAATGCCCGACATGAAGGCGGTGAAGATCAGCACCGCGAAGGGGACGGCCAAAGTGGAGTCGGCGACGATCAGGCCGGGCACGGACTGGAGCAGGCCGAGCTGGAGGTAGATGGCGTAGAAGCCCATCGCCATGATGATCCCGGGGATCATCTGGGCGGCCAGCAGGACAAAACTCAGCAGGCCGCCGCCGCGCGGGCGCAGCTTGGCCAGGGCGTAGCCGGCGGGCGCGGCCAGGGCCACGGTCAGCACGACGGTACCGAGGGCGACCACGAGGCTGGTGCCGAGGTAGGGCAACTGCTCGTCGAGGACAGTGCGGTAGCCGGCCAGGGTGCCGTGGGTGGGGAACAGGTCCGGCGGGCTCTTGCGCATGTCCTGGTCTCGGGTGAGGGACACGTTGATCATCCAGTACAGCGGGAAGAGCATGACCCCGGTCAGCAGCAGGCCGACGGCCGTCTTCCAGCGGATCTTCGTGACAGCGTCCGTTCTCATGACAGCGCCTGCTTTCGCTGGACACGGACGTAGATCAGGCCGAACACCAGAGCGGCGACCACGAGCAGGTTGCCGACCGCCGCACCCGGGCCGAAGGCCGGCAGGAGATTGCCGAAGCCGAGCTGGTAGGACCAGGTGGCGAAGGTGGTCGACGAGTCCGCCGGGCCGCCCTTGGTCATGATCCAGATGATGTCGAAGACCTTGAGGGTGTAGACGAGGCCCAGCAGCAGCGTGATGGCTGAGACCGGCCGCAGCAGCGGGAAGGTGATGCGCCAGAAGCGCTGCCAGGCGTTCGCGCCGTCGAGGGCGGCGGCCTCGTACAGTGAGCCGGGGATGGACTGCAGACCGCTGTAGAGCACCACCAGGTTGAAGGGGACGCCGATCCAGATGTTGGCGATGATCACCGATGTGAGCGACCAGGACGGCGAGGTCAGCCAGTTCACCGGCCCGATGCCGACGGCGTGCAGCACGGCGTTGACCACACCCGAGTCGCTGTTGAGCATCCACGACCAGGTGGAGGCGGAGACGATCAGCGGCAGCAACCAGGGGATGAGGAACAGGGCCCGGAGCGTGGCCGAGAGCCGGAAGTTCTGGTTGAAGAAGACCGCGAGTGCGAGCCCGATGGCGTACTGGAAGACCAGGCATGCGGCGGTGAAGACCGCGGTGTGCAGCAGGGCAGGCGCGAAGACCGGGTCGTCGAAGACCTTGCGGTAGTTCGCCAGGCCAGTGAACGGCGCGTCGCCCTGGACGAAGGAGCGGACGGTGTAGTCGCGCAGACTCAGGTCGAGGTTGCGGTAGAGCGGATAGGCGTAGAAGAGGGCGAGATAGAGGGTGACCGGGGCGAGGAAGCCCCAGGCCGCCCACTGCGGCGAGGCCGGACGGCGCCGTTCTCGCGCGGCCCGGGTCGAGGCGGCGACCGCCCCGGCCCGGTCGAGCGCGGACCGGCGGTCCGAGCGCTGTTTCGTGTCGTTCATCTGCGGACCGCGAATCCCTGGTTACTTGACGGCCGACTGCGCCTCGGACAGCGCATCCTTGGGCGATTTGGAGCCGCTGAGAGCGGCCTGGACGGCCTTCCACATCTGCTCGGAGATCTTCGGGTACTTGGTGCCCAGGTCTTCGCTGGTACGGCCCTTGGCCGCCCGGACCGCGTCGGCCCACGGCTTCAGGTCGGCGTTTGCGGCCACCTGCTTGTCCTGGACCTCGCCGGTGGGGGCCACGTAGGACAGCGTGGTGTCGGTTTTGTAGAGGGCATCGCCACTGGTCAGGCAAGTGACCAGCTTCTGGGATGTGCCGTAGCGGGCGGCGTCCTTCTGGACCGGGATGGTCACGAACTCGCCACCGGTGGGGGCCGCGGCGTCGCCGCCCTTGGCGGCGGGGATGGGAATCACCCCGTAGTCGAAGCCGGCCTTCTCGGCATTGGCGAGCTGCCAGGTGCCGTTCTCGCTGAACGCATAGTCGCCGCTGGCGAACTCCTGCCAGCTGGTGGTCTGGGTGTTGTTGAGCACCGAGTTCGGAGCGTAGCCGTTGTCGAGCCAGCCCTTCCACAGGGACAGTGCGGTGACGCCCTCCGCGGAGTCGAGTGCGGTGAGCTTCGCGCCCGAGCCCCAGAACCACGGCAGGAACTGGAAGCTGCCCTCCTCGGTACCGATCGCCGAGAAGGTGATGCCCTTCTTGCCCGCCTTCTTGACCTTCGCCAGCGCCGCCGTCAGCGAGTCCCAGTCCTTGACCGAGGAGGCGTCCACGCCGGCCTTCTTCAGCACGTCCTTGTTGTAGTAGAGGGCCAGGGTGTTGGCGCCGATCGGTGTGCCGTAGGTCTTGCCGCCGGACTGGCCGGCCGCGAGCAGGTTGGCATCGGTCTTGGAGGTGTCCAGCTTGTTGTCGTCGGTCGTGGTGAGCACACCCGCCTCGGCGAGGGTCGACACCACCGGATTGTCGACGATGAGGATGTCCGGGGAGTTGCCCTGCTGGGCCGCCAGCAGGGTCTTGTTGGCCAGGTCGCTGGTGTCGAAGGCCGTCCGCTTGATCTTCACGCTCGCCTTGGTGCCGCACTGGTCCAGCAGGTTCGCCCAGTCCGAGCCCTTGGCGAACTGCGGGTACGGGTCCCACACCGTGTACGTGCCGCCGGCGGCGTCCTTCGATCCGGAGCTGCCCGAGCCGGAGGAGCAGGCGGTGGCGCTGACGGCCACGGCCAGGATGGTCAGGGCCACGGCGGTCAGACGGCGTTGTCTGGAGGTGCTGTGCATGGCAGGTCCTTCGCTTGTGAGCACGGGTGTGCCGTGACAGGGGTGACGGGGGAAGGCCGGAGCACGCTGAAGGCGTCTGTGAAGGATGTGAATGCTCAGCGCGCTGGAACGGAGGTGCCCGTGAGTCGTGGTGGGCGGTGCGCCCGTGGGTCGTGGTCGGGAGTGTGGTGGAGTCGGGAGGCGGGGCCTTCGGGCTCAGGAGGTACCAAGGACGGGCCCGGTGCTGGCCCGCAGGGAGATCGGCGGTGCGAGCAGGTGGTTCCGGGCCGAAGCGCCGGGGTCGTCCAGCCGCTCGACGAGGAGGTCGACAGCGAGACGGCCCATCTCCTCCGCCGGTACGTTGGCGGCGGTGAGCTGCGGAGTCACCGTCTCCGCCCACCGGCCGGCGACGACCCCGGTGACGGAGAAGTCGCGTGGTACATGGCGGCCCGCCTGGGCGAGCCCTCGGTAGAGACCGCCGAGCGCGGCCTCGTTCAACGTGACCAGCCCCGTGGTGGCCGGGTCGTCGCGCAGGATCCGTTCCAGGCACGCTTGCCCCGAGGCGGCGTCGTCCCCGCAGTTGTACGTCCGCACGGTCAGCCCGCGTTCGGCCGCGGCCTTGGTGAAGCCGTCCAGGCCACGGTGCGCGGACTCGTATCCGGCCCGCAGCAGTTGCTCGGGACGGTTGACGAAGGCGACCCTGCGGTGGCCGAGGTCCGCCAGGTGGTGGACGCACGCCTCCACCAGCGCGGTGTGGTCCAGGCCCACCCACCAGCCGCTCTCCGGGTTGGCGGTGCGGCCGATGGCGACAGAGGGGAAGCCCAGCTCGGCCAGGTGGTCGACCCGGTCGTCCACGAGCCTGATCTCCATGAGGATGGCGCCGTCGACGCGCCGTTCCCCCAGCAGCCGCTGGAAGGAGCGGTCGCTGTCCACGCCGCTGGGAGACAGCAGTACGTCGTAGTCGTAGGCCGCGGCGGCCTCGACCACGCTGCCGATGAAGTCCAGCTGCATGCCGGTGTAGTGGTTGCCTGCCGGCGGGAAAACCAGGCCGATCGTGCTGGTCCGGCCGTTGGCCAGAGCCCGGGCACTGGCGTTCGGGCGGTAGCCCAACTCGTCGATGACCTGCTGGATCTTCCGGCGGGTACCGTCCGAGACCGGGCGCTTGCCACTCAGCGCGTAGGACACGGTGCTCCGCGAGACACCGGCCCGCCGGGCGATCTCACCGATGTTCACGAAGAGCTCCTTCTTCGAACCGGTCCGAGCGAACCAGCCTGGTCGTCGAACCGGTTCGCGTGAAGTGAAGTTAGGAACAAGCGGGACCGCTGTCAACACCGGGAACAGCACTTCTCGCAAAAGCATGAAACCCCCAACGCTCCACGGGCTTGGCTGACATCGCTTGCGCCAGAGGCATTGCTACGAGATTTCCTCGGTGCTAGCTTCCTGCGAACCGGTTCGATGAAGGCGCCGTCGTGCGCGGTGAGCGCGCCGTAGCCGACGAGCCGGCCGTCGTGTCCGGCCAGGACGACCGTGTCGGGGCCGGTGTCGCGGACCCGGACCGCGCCGAGCGCAGGCGGCTCGCTGGGCAGCGACCCGTCACCGTCGTAGGCAGCAAGCGCGCAGCACGTTGCGGCCAGGGCCAAGCTGCTGGGTGTGCGCCGGGCCGAGTTGGGCGCCGTCCTCGCCGACTCGGTGGACAGTCCCTCGTTGAGCGCGTCGACCCAGCCTTCGACGCCGACCGTGGCCGGCGCGTCGCGCAGCGCGTCGTCGGTTCATGCAGAACCGTCCTTGATACGGCGCGTCTCAAGGACGGTTCCGCAGCGGAAGAGCAGCGCGGGGAATCACAAGAGCGAGCCGAATGGAACGCGAAGGAAAATCTGGCCTGCGGCACATCCGATGCGGGGCGCGGACGATGAAATCGGGGACGTCACGCGTGCGTGGTATCAGGGCGTCGGCGGGTGCAGCCCCGAAAAGGCGCGCATCGGCGGGCGGGGGTTGTCCCGCAGGTGAAACCGCTACGGGAAACGCCCGTAGTTGGTGCCTGCACCCGGAGGGATGCGGGCCCGGCCACGAAATGCGCGTCAGTGTCAGGCGGGAACGATGTCCTCGGCCATCGGGCCCTTTGGGCCCTGCGCGATGTCGAAGGTGACCTTCTGGCCTTCGAGCAGCTCACCAAGCCCTTGGGCGGCGACGGTCGAGAAGTGGGCGAAAACGTCAGCGCCGCCACCGTCCTGCTCGATGAAGCCGAAGCCCTTGGCCGTGTTGAACCACTTCACGATGCCAGACGCCATGTCAGATCTCCTTCGGGGCAGGCAGTACACCAGCATCCGCACTGCACGGACACCGTGTCGCCGCGATGACGCCCCATCCGGAAAATGACCGACATAAAACGCTTCCATGGGCCGAAAATGCACCGTGCCACGCGCATACGGCCTGGTGTGCCATTCGGTCTCGGCCTTGATTTCGCGGTTCACCGCGACACGGCCGTCGAGCGCGGCGTCGTTTCCTGTGGACGTGCAATTGGGCGTCCAGGAAGCCGCGCGACAGGCAAGTAGTTCCTGGGAGGCCGGCTCGTGATCGAAGAGACGGTCCGCTTCGGCTTCGGCTCCGCTCAGGCTTCGAGCCCGCGCTACGGGTGCGATCGCCTATGTGGCGACCGTCGCACCAGGTTGCCGAAGTCCGGAGAAGAGCTCACCTGAGCCATCGCCGTCGGCCTCGACCACCTTCAGTGCGCCCGCCGACCCCATGGGCTTATCGCGCCTGCCGCCGGGCGATGTCAGCAGTCGGCGATGCTAGGGTCGATCCGATTCCATCTGTCGTCCGGGCATCCTCGGATCGCGGGTGGAAGGCGACGGAGCGCGCAGGATGACTGCCGAGGACCAGACCGCGGCACACATTACAACAACGGCTGCATGTCCGGTCGGGGGCGGCTCGACCGGATCAGAGCCGCCCGGCAGGGCGGCGAACGCCGGGCGGTGGCCGGCTACGGCCGTCTTCCTTCTCAACGGCCTCACGCTGTCGACGTACGTCGTCCGGCTCGGATCGCTGAAGAGCAAGCACCATCTCAGCGACGGCCAACTCGGACTCATCGGCATGGTTTTCGCCGTAGCGGCCCTCGCCTGCATGCAAGGCGTGGGACCGCTGACGGCACGGGTCGGGACGCGGCCGGTGCTGCGCACCTCGCTCGTCATCATGCCCCTACTGCTGGCGCTGGTCGGCCTGGCCAGAGGAACCGTCGAACTCGCGTTGGCCGTCACGGCGCTCGGCGCCGTGCACGGCACCACCGACGCAGCCATGAACACCCATGCCGTCGCCATCGAACGGCGCCTCGGACGTCCCATCCTCAACGGCTGCCACGCGGCCTGGAGCGTCAGTGCGGTCGTGGCCTCACTCGCCACGGCCGTCCTGGAGCGTGCGGGTGTCCCGTTCGCCGCGCACCTCGTCACAGTCGCCGCCGTGATCCTGACCGGGGGCCTCCTGCTCGGGCCGCTCCTGGCGGAGTCCGGCACACAGGACCGCGCCCCCAAGTCATCGCCCGCGCCGCGCCCCCCGGGCCGGCGCGGCGGCTGGACCCGCCAGGTCGTGGCACTCGGCCTGACCGGCACGGCCCTGATGGTCTGCGAGGGCGCCGCCCTCGGCTGGAGCGCCATTTTCCTCCACGACTCCCGGGGCGCGTCGCTCGGCCTCGCAGCCACGGCGGTGACCGCGTACACCGGCGCTCAGGCGATCGGCCGGGTGACCGGGGACCGCCTGACCGTGCGCTACGGCGCCCCGGTCCTCTTCCGCACCGGCAACATCGTCGCCGCCTGCGGCCTGGCCATGGCGCTGCTTTCACCGAACCCGGTCGCGGCCATCGGCGGGTTCGCCGTCGCGGGCGCGGGCGCCTCGGTCCTGATCCCGCTGGCGTACAGCGCGGCCGGGCAAGCGAAGGCGGACAGCCCGGAAGCCGCGACGCCGATCTCCCGGTTCACCACCTTCACCTACGCGGGGATCCTGTTCGGTCCTGCCGTGATCGGCTGGGCCGCCGAATGCGCCGGCCTGACCTGGACGCTCGCCGCACTGGTCCCCGTGCTGTTCGCTGTCGCGCTCCTGAGCCCGCTGCCCGGCCGCCCACAGCACTGAGGTCGGGGCTTCCTGCACCCGCCGGGTGCGCGGTGAGGGTGCGGGTACGTCACGGGCTTCGCCGTACCGCCCCCTCGCCGCACCTTGCCCTTCCGGTTTGCCGTCCCACGTGCCCCGCAGCATGGTCGCACCTCGCGGGGTCCGAGCCCCCGGACCGGAATCCTTGTTTGCTATGCACCGGTATCAGCGCCTAGCTATAGTGTGCGTATGGGAAAGCAGACGAATATCCGACTGGACGAAGCCGTCAAAGCGGCCGCCGAGGACCGGGCCAAGCGCCGCGGCCTGAGCTTGCAGGGGTATGTGGCCGACCTGATCGAGGCCGATGTGAACCAGTCACGCGCCGCCTTCATGGCCGGTGCCGCGGCGTTCCTGGCCGCGTACGCGGAACAGTTCGAGGCGGAGGTCGGTGAGGACCGGTACCCCGGCCTCCCGGACAAGCCGGCAAAGTCACGGGACGCCGCGTGAACCTCCGCATCGATCTCGCCTGGATCTTGGCAGTCGCTCAGCAGATTCCAGGAGATCCCCAGGTCGTCGACTACGGCGTCCCGGTCGCGGCGGAAGCACGTCACCGGGCGGTAATCCTTGACCACGAGGTCTACCCCGAGCCCCATCACAAGGCGGCGGCGCTTTTGTGCGAGCTGGCGAGAAACCCGAGCCTGGAGGTGAGGAACCTGCTGTTCGCGGCCACAGTCACCGCGGCCTACCTGTCGGCGTGCGGCCTGCCGGTGAGCCCTGGCCTGGACACCGTTCTCCCGCTCGCCCGCGCCGCCCGGGACGGGCTCCCGGTTCGGGATATCGCCGCTCAGATCAAAACCTGGACAGGCTGACTCTGCCCCAGCAGCGGGGCAGAATTGACGCACAGCACCTGGTGGGCCTCAGCGTCACCCAGGGCCTCGAATACCTCGACACCATCGTCGAGCAGGTGCCCACTCCCCCCTGCACCGTCGCTGGCCTCTACCCTCGGCAACGTGCCGGTCACGCAGGCCACCGCTACCGACGCCGGCGACATCGACGGCGGCGGGTCCGGTTTCTTCGCGCAGGCACTCGACACAGCGGGCGTCACACCGGGTTCCACCGTCACCCACGCAGGTCTGGGCTTCACCTGGCCCTCCACCGCCGGCGCGACGGCGACCAGCGGCACCGGTACCTTCGGTGAGCCCGACAACGCCGTCGCCTCGGGTCAGGCCATCGCCGTCTACGGCACCCAAGGCAGCACCCTCGGGTTCGTGGTCTCGGCGAGCTAGGAACCCGCGGGCGGGATCGGGACCGTCGTCTACTCCGACGGCACCAGCCAGAAGTGCCGGGGGCTGCCGATCCTGTTCGCGCTCACCGGTGCGAAGGCCGACGAGCGGGAGACACTGCGCGACATGCTCGACACCGCACCCGACGTCGAAGCCGCCCACCAGGGCAGACGATCATCGCCGACAAAAGGGGGCGGCATGCAGGTGACCAATGAACGCCGTACGGCGGTCCGGTGTGCCCAGCGGGGTCAGGCCCGCAGGTAAGTGAGGACGGCGAGGACCCTGCGGTGGGTCGTGTCGGTCGGAGGCAGGTCCAGCTTGGTGAGGATGTTGCCGATGTGCTTACCAATCGCCGCTTCGGACACCACGAGCTCCTTGGCGATCGCGCTGTTGGACTTGCCTTCGGCGATCAGTGCCAGTACCTCGCGTTCGCGCGGGGTGAGCTGCTCCAGCGGATCGCGGCGGCGGCGCAGCAACTGGCGCACCACTTCGGGGTCGACCACCGTCCCGCCGTCTGCCACCTTGTGCAGCGCCTCCACGAACTCCTCGACCTGGCCGACCCGGTCCTTGAGCAGATAGCCGACTCCCGAGCCGTCGCCGGAGTCCAGGAGCTCGGCGGCGTATGTCCGTTGCACGTACTGGCTGAGGACCAGGACCGGGAGGGTGGGGCGCTTCCCGCGCAGCCGCACTGCGGCGTGCAGGCCCTCGTCCTGGAATCCGGGCGGCATGCGTACGTCCGTCACCACGATGTCGGGGGCGTGCTCCTCGACCGCTGCGATCAGTGCCTGCGCGTTCCCGACGGCCGACACCACCTCGTGGCCGCAGCGGCTGAGCAGGCCGATGAGCCCTTCCCGCAGCAGCACGCTGTCTTCGGCCAGCACTACGCGAAGCGATCGGCCGCCTTGGTCAACTCGCAAGAAAACTCCACACGCAACAGAGTCGGTCCACCCGGCGGACTGGTCAGGGCAAGTCTGCCATCCAGGACAGACACCCGGTCCGCGAGACCGGTGAGGCCGCTGCCGGCCGAGGCGTCCGCGCCGCCGCAGCCGTCGTCCCACACTTCGAGGAACAGGCGTCCGTCGCGATGACCGCCGCTCACCTGGGCACGGTCGGCCCCGCTGTGTTTGGCGACGTTGGCCAGCGCCTCGCAGACCACGAAGTACGCAGCGGATTCGACCGCTTGGGTTGGCCGGCCCGGCAGCTCGAAGTCGACGTCGACGGCGACCACGCAGCGGTCGGCGGCGTCAGCGACCGCAGCCTGAAGGCCGTAGTCCGTCAGGACCTTGGGGTGGATTCCGTGGATGAGCTCGCGCAGCTCCGCGAGCGCCTTGCCCGCCTCCCCGTGGGCCTTGGTGAGCTGGTCGGCGAGCGGGCCGGGCGGGGCGTCGAGGCGGGCCAGCCCGAGGGTCATCATCAGGGCCACAAGGCGCTGTTGCGCGCCGTCGTGCAGATCACGCTCGATACGGCGCCGCTCGGCCTCGAAGGCCTCGACCAGCCGAACACGGGAGCGGGCCAGTTCGACCACCTTGGCGTCAAGTTCGCCCTCGCGGGAGGCGATCAGCAGCCGGGCCAGCTCGGCGCGGGCGCCCGCCGTGACGCCGAGCACGTAAGCGCACAGGACCATCAGGAGCAGGCCCAGCACGGCGACGCCGAACGCGGTCGGCCAGGTGGTGACCGTCCACTGTTTGAGCACCTTCGCCTCGTGGCCGTCGCCGATCGTGGCCATCAGCAGCGGGGTGGAGACCATGGACAGCGGAAAGAGCAGGGCGACCGTGATCGCCAGAGAGTCGACCGCCCACAGCAGCCCGGCGAACAACAGTGCGTATCCGAGCTCCCGCCAGGTCGCCTGTTCGCGCAGCCGGGTGGTCAGCCAGGCCCGCAGTCCTGGCGCGGTCGGCACCTGGTGCCGGCCGGACACCGGGTTGAGGCGGATCAGGCGCAGCCTGCGCCGCTCCACCTCGGCCACCGGGATCCCGCTGAGGGCGACCAGGACGAGCAGCGGCAGCCCCACCAGGACGATGGCGAGCGCACCACAGACCGTGGCCACCGTCGCAATCCCCACCAGGGCGGCGACGCCGGTGACCACGCCGGTCAGCAGATACGCGGCGGAGCGCCAGGGCCAGGCCGACAGCAGGAAGCCCGGCCGGGACATGGCCTGCCACACATTGTGAGGGTGCATGGGCATGACCGTAAGTGACCCCACCGGTCCGCTGCCATCGGTCCAGGGTCCGAATTGGGGGTAGGTCTGGCCCTACCCCAGGACTCGTTCTGGCCGTACTGCGTCACGAGGGGTTTCCAGGGTTTCGTAGAGGCATCAACGAGCCAAGGAGCTGGTACTGGTGCTGGTGGGGAACCTATGACGAACGACGCCATCCGATTGCGCTCCGTGACCCGGCGGTACGGCTTGGGCGGCACTTCCGTCACCGCCCTTGACGAGGTATCGCTCGTCTTCCCCAGGGGGACCTTCACCGCCGTGATGGGTCCATCCGGGTCCGGCAAGTCGACCCTGCTGCAGTGCGCCGCGGGCCTGGACCGGCCCACGTCGGGCTCGGTCATCGTGGGCAGCACGGAGCTGACCCGGCTGAGCGAGACCAAGCTGACCCTGCTGCGCCGCGAGCGCATCGGCTTTGTGTTCCAGGCGTTCAACCTGCTGCCTTCGCTGACCGCCGAGCAGAACGTGGCCCTGCCGCTGCGGCTGGCCGGCCGACGCCCGAAGAAGGCCCAGGTGCGCGAGGTGCTCGAACAGGTCGGACTCGGCGACCGGGCGCGGCATCGGCCGACGGAGATGTCCGGCGGCCAGCAGCAGAGGGTTGCCTTGGCCCGCGCCCTGATCACCCGTCCCGAAGTGCTGTTCGGCGACGAGCCGACCGGCGCGCTCGACTCGCAGTCCAGCCGCCAGGTGCTGACCCTGCTGCGCGGCATGGTCGACCGGGACAGCCAGACGATCATCATGGTGACCCACGACCCGGTCGCCGCCTCCTACGCCGACTGTGTCGTCTTCCTCGTCGACGGCCGTGTCAACGGTGAACTGATCGGCGCCTCCGCCGAGGACATCGCGGCGCGCATGACCAAACTCGAGGCGGCGCCGTGCTGAGCACCACGCTGCGCACCCTGCGCAACCGCTGGGTCACCTTCGTCGGCAGTTTCGTCGCCCTCTCCCTGGGCGTGGCGCTGATCGCGGTGATGGGGCTGGCCCTGGCGTCCTCGCTGGACGCACCTGATCGGCGGCCGGAGCGGTTCGCCGCTGCGCCGGTCGTCGTCAAGGGCCAGGACACCCTCGAGGTGCCCACCTCGATCGGCGACCGCACCCAGAAGCTCGCGCAGCCGCGTGCCGTGCCTGCCGACGTCATCGCAAAGCTGCGCGACCTCGGGACCGTCGTCGAGGACCGGTCGTTCGCCGTGCGGGCCGAGGGCGGGCCCGCCGATCTGGTGGGCCACCCCTGGTCCACCGCGGCCTTCGCGCCGTACGAGCTCGATGCGGGCCGCGCGCCCGAGGCCGCGGACGAGGTCGTCGTCAGCGGTGACTGGGCCCGTCCGGGCACCCAGGTACGGACCGACGGCGGCACCCTTCGCGTCGTCGGCACCGTGCGCGGACTCGGCTTCGAGAACGCCGTGTTCTACACCGACACCCGTGCCGCCGAAGTGTCGCCGCGCAGCCTCCAGCTCGTGGTCGACGCCGATGCGGCGGCCGTGCGCGAGGCGGCACGTGGCAGCGAGGGCGTTCAGGTCCTCACCGGGCACGCGCGCCGATACGCCGACGCCGCGCCCGGCCGGGACAGCGAGGCCCTCACGGCGATGAACGCCATGTTCGGCACGGCCGGCGGCGTCGCCGCCTTCGTGTCGGTGTTCGTGGTGTCCTCGACCTTCGCGTTCGCGGTGGCCCAGCGGCGCCGCGAGTTCGGGTTGCTGCGCACCGCCGGGGCGACCCCGGGGCAGATCCGCCGCATGGTCGTCTGCGAGGCGCTCGCAGTCGCGGTGCTCGCCTCGACCGCCGGCTGTGTGCTGGGTTCCTACGGGGCTCCAAAGCTCGCCGAGTGGGCGGTCGCCGAGAACCTCGCACCCCGCTGGTTCACCATCGGCGACTACACCTGGCCTTATCACATGGCGTTCTGGACGGGCCTGTTCGTGGCACTGTGCGGCGTGCTGGCCGCGTCCTGGCGGGCCGGGCGCACCGGCCCCACCGACGCACTGCGCGAGGCATCCGTTGACACCCGGGCGATGACAGGGGGGCGCCGGCTGTTCGGCGCAGCCCTGCTGATCACCGCCGCGGTGACGCTGGCCCTGGCCCTGGTGACGAATCCGAGCGACCTGCTGCAGCGCAAAACCTATGTGAGCCGGCCCATGCTGCTGATCACCGCGGTCGCGCTGCTCGCGCCGGTACTGGTACGGCCACTGGCCCGGCTGATCGCCTGGCTGCCGGCCCAATTGCCGGGCGCCAGCGGGATACTGGTGCGGGAGAACGCCGCAGCCGGGGTCCGCCGCACCACCGCCGTCGCGGCGCCCGTGCTGGTCACGGTCGCGCTGGCGGGCTCGCTGCTCGGCGCCACCGCCACCCTCAACGGGGCGAAGGCAACCGAGGTGCGCAATCGGACGGCCGCCGACTTCGTGGTCACTGCGGCGGGCCACGCCGGCTTCGACGAGGCGACGCTGCAGCGGCTTCGGGCCGTGTCCGGTGCCGAGGTCTCGGCGAGCTCGTCGAGCGCCGTGTACGTCCTGGAGGACGGCGTGGCGCTCATCAGGTCCGATGCCAGGGCCGTCGAGCCCGAACCGCTCGAGGCAACGGCCCGTCTCCCGCTCGCCGCGGGGAAAGCGGGCGATCTGGACGACGACTCGATCATCGTCAACGAGGAGTGGGACAGGCACACCGTAGGCGAACGGGTGGACGTGTGGCTCGGTGACGGCACGAGAAAGTCCCTGAAGATCGCCGCGGTCATGACCATCGGCACCGGCAACAACGGCGTCTACGTCACCCCGCGCAACGCCCCTGCTGCGCCCGTCGACCGGGTCGACGTACGCCTTGAGTACGGTGCCGACGCGGACACCGTGGCCGCCGGTCTGCGTCAGGCGGTGGGGGCGTCGGTCGGGGAGGTCCTCACCAGCAACGCCTGGGTGCGCGCGGCATACCCCGAGACCAACCGGACGACCCGGATGGGATTCCTTCTGGTTCTCGGGATCGCTCTCCTCTACACCGGCATCTCGCTGGCCAACACGATGATCATGGCGACCTCCGACCGGGTCCGCGAGCTGGCTGTGCTGCAGCTGGCCGGCGCCACCAGGTGGCAGGTCCTGCGGCTGGTGGGCACCGAGGCCCTGATGGTGGTCATGGTCGGCGGACTGCTGGGAGCGCTGGTCGCCTGGCTCAACCTGATGGGCATGTGGAGCGCGCTGGGCCTGCTCTCGGTCTGGACGTCCGTCGAGATTCCATGGGCGACGCTCGCAGCGGCCCTGGGTGCCTGCGCGGTGCTCGCGGTGATCTCGGCAGTCGCTCCGGCCGGCCTCTCCCTGCGCCGTAGGGCGGTGGAGCTGGCGGGCATACGCGAGTGACTTCTGACCGGCACCGGTCTGCCCGGATACCGCCGTGCCCCCAACGCAACCGGGCCACCGCCCCCACCGCCCGGGCCGACCTCGACGACCTCTCCCATGAACTCGTGGCCCAGGATGGTCGCCGCCGGAACACAAGTAAGACGGTCTTCGGGGTACTGCCGGTGACCACACCCGCCAGGCCGACGGGGTATAGCGGTGGACCGCCAGGAAGGACCCGTGCGACCTGGAGGAGAGACCGATGGGCGTCCCGATGGCTCCCGGAGCGAGCTCTTGGACGAGCGGTCGTCTCCCGCCTCGGCAACTCTGGCGTCACCTCGCGCACACAACCATCCGAAGGCCCAGGCCATGTGCCCAGCGCGGGCGGACTGCACCGACCGGCCCTATGCCGCCGGGCCCCGACCGCGTGTGGCTCCGGCACCAGCCGGCAGGCCCCCTTCCCGGAGTGCGGGTGATGCGTGCGGGATGCGGTTTTACGCTAAAATGTCAGGTTTCCTTGGGTTTTCGGACGCCGATCGCCTTGGCCGATGATCAATTCTTTCCATAAGGACCCGACGGGCACGGTGCGCCCCCTCGCATTCGCAGGGGTGGGCAGCGGGCGAATCCCGCTCGATGCGCGCCGGAGTGCGCTGGCGTGAGGGTCTGCAGCTCCCACTCCCTGTGGAGGTCGGGATGAAAGTTGTCGTTGATCTTTCCCGATGTGAAGGGTATGCGCAGTGCGCATTCCTCGCTCCGGAGGCGTTCCGGATGCACGGTGAGGAGGCGCTCATGTACAACCCGAGCCCCGGTGACGCCGGGCACGACCAGGTGCTACGCGCCGCGGCGGCCTGCCCGGTCCAGGCGATCCTGGTCGACCAGCCGGCGGCGCGGGACGCACCGGCGGAGGCGGGGCCGTCATGACCAGTGCCAACAATCTGCAGGCGTTCAAGCGCGATGGCCGCATCGTGGTCGTCGGGGCGTCACTGGCGGGACTGCGGGCCGCGGAGGCGCTGCGCGACGAGGGCTTCACCGGATCACTGACCATGATCGGCGACGAGTTGGGCGAGCCCTATGACCGGCCTCCCCTGTCCAAGCAAGTACTGACCGGGTGGGTGCCGGCCGGGGGCACCGCTTTGCCCCGCCGTCGTGGCATCGATGCGGAGTGGCTGCTGGGCGTGCCCGCCAGCGGGCTGGACCTCGCGACGAACCACGTACGACTCGCCGACGGACGCGAGGTTCCCTTCGACCGGGTGCTGATCTCTACCGGGGTACGGGCCCGGCCATGGTTCGTCGAGTCCGAGGGGGCCCTGGACGGGGTGTTCGTCGTACGGACACGCGAGCATGCCGAAAGCCTGCAGCGAGCCCTCGCTGCCGGGCCTTCCCGCGTTCTGGTCATCGGTGCGGGATTCACCGGCTCCGAGATCGCCTCCGTCTGCCGAGAGCGGGACATCCCGGTGACCGTCGCCGAACTCGCGCCGTACCCGCTGGTCGGGGCGCTCGGCACCATGATCGGCGAGGTTGCGGCCGACATGCAGCGCGCTCATGGTGTCGACCTGCGGTGCGGTGTCAGGGTCGCCCGGCTTGAGGGCGACGCGCAGGGACGGTTTCGCCGTGCTGACTTCGACGACGGCAGTACGGTCGACGCCGATGTGGCGGTTGTGGCACTCGGGAGCATCCGCAACACCGAGTGGCTGCGGGAGTCGGGACTGGCGGCGGGCGTATGGGGAATCACCTGTGACATCGGTTGCCGCGCCCTCGACATCAATGGCCGCGTCACCGACGACGTCTTCGCCGCGGGAGACGTGGCACGTTGCCCGAACCCCGTTTACGAATACCGGCTCGTCGCACTGGAGCACTGGGCCAACGCCGTGGAGCAGGCAGAGGTCGCGGCACACAACATGGTCAGCTCCCGGACGGACCGCCGGCCCCACCTGTCCATCCCGCTGTTCTGGTCGATCCAGTTCGGCGTCAACATCAAGTCTGTCGGCGTGCCGACCTTCGCCGACGAGGTGGTCGTCACCCAGGGATCGCTGGACGACCACCGTTTCGTCACCGCCTACGGCTATCGGGGCCGCGTCACGGCTGCCGTGAGCTTCAACAATGGCAAGTGGCTGGACCACTACCGACGGTTGATCGAGACGGCCGCGCCTTTCCCGCCCACCTGCCCCACGCCGGACCAGCCGGCCGACATGAAACCGGTGCCCGTCGACTTCCCCGGCCCCGCGCCGCTCGCACACGGGGCCACAGCGGTCGTCACAGGCCATGAGCCGGGTGAGCGTCGCGTCACGACCGTGCACCGGCATCGGCACGAGGAAGACCGGACGGCCACGACCGGGACGCCCGGCACGCTGCAACGGATCTTCGACTACTCCGCCAGGGCCAACCCCTACCCGCTGTACGCCGAGTTGCGCAGGACGCCGGTGGCTCGGCAGGAGGACGGAAGCTACGTCATCAGTGCCTATCGTGAGATCACGGATGTGCTGAATGACCCGCATCTGAGTTCCGACGTGCGCAATCTGTCGCGTCCGATGCCCTCGGCCGAGGGAGGGGCCGCGTCGTCGTTCATCCACATGGACTCGCCCGAGCACGATCGCCTGCGGCGTATGGCGACGCGTCACTTCGGCCCTCCGCACACCCCTGGGTTGGTGATCGGACTTGAAGGCTTCTTGACCGCCACCGTCGGCAGCCTGATCGACGGTTTGGCGGGCAAGCAGCAGATCGACGTCGTCGACGATTTCGCCTTCCCGCTCCCCGTAAACGTGATCTGTCACTTGCTCGGCGTGCCACGCGAGGACGAGCCGAGGTTCCACCTCTGGGTGAACGACATTATGAACTCGATCGACTTCGACCCCAAGACCGACCCGAAGGAGAAACTGGACAAGGGCGTACGGGCCCGCAAGGACCTGCGCCACTGCCTCGGCGAGATGGTGGAACAGCGCCACGACCGGCCGGGAGACGACCTGCTGTCACGGCTGGCCAACGACGACGGGCCCGACGGTCGGATGGCCGACGCCGAAATCGTCGCCACTGCCAAACTGCTCCTCATCGCCGGCCATGAGACCATCGTCAACCTCATCACCAACGGCATGCTGACGCTGCTGCGCCACCCGCAGGTGCTGCAGCGACTGCGCGACGAACCGGACCTCGTCGTGCCGCTGGTCGAGGAGCTGCTGCGCTACGAGCCCCCCGTGCAGATCATTCCCTGGCGGACGGCGTACAGCGACATCACCGTCGCCGACACCGTCATCCCCAAGGGTTCGCAGATCATGCTCATGCTGGCCTCGGGCAGCCGCGATCCGAAGCGCTTCCACGATCCCGACCGCTTCGACCCGGATCGACGTGACAATCAGCACCTAGGGTTCGGCAGCGGCATCCACCTGTGCTTCGGTGGCCCGCTGGCCCGGCGGGAAACCCAGATCGCGCTGACCGAACTGGTACGCCGGCTCGACCGCCCCAGGCTGGTCGCCGACCCGCCGCCGTACCGGCCCAGCCCCGTTCTTCGGGGTCCGATCCATCTGCACATCCAGCAGGGTGACGGTTGACGCGGCAGCTGAGGGCGGTTGCTCCGCCCCCTATTGGGTGAGGGGAACTTTCCGTCCCGTTCTCGGATCAGGAACCGCGGTCGTCCACGTGTCTTCGAGGTCCATGACGAGGTTCTTGGCTGTCTGTGTGACCCTGGGCGCGGTGGGATCGCGGTCGCACCCGGGATCCGGATGCGGCCGCTCGCGTGTTTGATTACCGCGAGTAGTGGACGCCGCCACCTTGACGCCAAGAACGAGCGGTTCTCCGGGCAGGCGCCGTTACTAGCCCCAGGTGGGGTTGCGCCGCCGCGGGTACGGCGGTGATCTTCCACGAGCAGGACGCGCGGCACCAGCACGCAAGATCATCATGCCGAGGTGATCGTCACCCCGCCAGAGCCCCGGGACGCCATGCGGTAATCGGCAAAGACAGCCCCGAAGCGGGTACGCAGGCATGCGAAAGGACGCGGGACGGCTCCCCCACCGGCGCCGGACAGCTCACATCGCCGTCACGCGGCAGGATCAACTCCTGTGTATCCGAGGCCCGCAGTGCGCGGAGCTGCCCGGCAGCCGCCCCCACTCCCGCGGTGAATCGCCCGAGGAATCCACCCGCAACAGGCCGGGCCCGGGGGCGAGTCGAAACTCCCGGCCCTGCCAGCGTCGGCGCAGCCAGCGGTCGTGGCTGGCGACGACGACCGCACCTGGTCCGGTTCCGAGCGCCTCCTCCAGTTCGTCGCACAGACGGGGGGAGAGGTGGTTCGTGGGCTCGTCGAGCAGCAGCAGATGCGGTGGACGGGCCACCAGCAGTGCCAGCGCCAGCCGGCGGCGCTGCCCCACCGACAGCTCCCCGACCGATCTGTCCAGATCGGCCCGGTGCATCAGCCCGAGCGAGCCGAGCGGCACCTTCGCCGCCCGCGTCGGACCCACCGCCGTCTCGTAGGTGTCGCGGACCGTGCGTGCGGGCTGTTCGAAGGTGGTGTCCTGGGTGAGCAGCCCGACCGTCAGGTGGCGCTGCCTGTGTACCTCGCCCTCGGCCGGGAGCCGTCCGGCGAGGACGGCAAGCAGCGTCGACTTGCCGGCCCCGTTGCGGCCGGTGATCAGCAACCGGTCGGTCGCCGCGACCTCCAGACCGTCCAGTGCCAGCCGGCCCGGGACCCGTACGTCTTCCAGCGTCACCAGCGGCTCCGTGCCCTCCGCGGCTCGCCTCGCCAGCTCCCCGGCGGCGAATCGCAGCGGACGCGGCGGCTCGGTGACCTGGACACGCTCCAGTTCCTCCAGCCGTCGGGTGGCGTTGCGCACTCGACGGGAGACCGAGTGCTGCACCCGGCCGGCCCGGTGGCCGTAGCCCATTTTCTCGTTGTCGACGCGGCCGCGGTCCGGTGCGACCCGGTGCGCGGTCACTCCCGCCGACTCGCGCAGTTCTTCCAGTTCCTCCTGCTCCTCGGCATACCGCCGCTCCCAACGCCGGCGCTCGGCGTGCTTCTCGGACAGGTAGGCGCTGTAGTTTCCGCCGTAGCGGACGGGTCCGTCCAGCGCCGGGTCGAGGTCGATCAGGTCGGTGCTGACGGCGTCGAGGAACGCCCGGTCATGGCTGGCGGTCACCACGGTGCCGGGCAGGGACCGGACCTGTTCCTCAAGGAAGGCGGCGGCGTCGTCGTCGAGGTGGTTGGTCGGCTCGTCCAGGAGCAGTGCGGAGGGCCGCCGGACCAGCAGCGCGGCCAGGGCCAGCCGGCCGCGCTGCCCCCCGGAGAGTGAGCCGAGTTTCCGGTCGTGGCCGAACCCGCCGAGGCCAAGGCCGTCCAGGACCAGTGAGGCGCGGCGGTCGGCGTCCCAGGACTCCCGGTCCTGGGCCTGTTCGAGACGTCTGCCGTAGGCGTCGAGAAGCTCCTGGTGCCCGGGGTCGTCCTCGGGGACGCGTGCCAGTTCCTCGCCGAGCCGGTCCAGTTCGGCGAGGTCCTCACGTGCCTCGCGGAGCGCCTCGTCCAGAACGGCGGCAATGGTCGAGTCCGGGTCGAAGGTCATCTCCTGGTGGAGGAATCCGAGGTCGCGGGGGCGGGTGACGCTTCCCGCTTCGGGTTCCTCCAGGCCGGCGAGCAGCCGCAGCAGGGTCGATTTGCCGACGCCGTTCTCCCCGATCAGGCCGATGCGGTGCCCGGGGGAGGCGGTGAGGGAGACGCCGTCCAGGACGCGGCGACCACCCAGAGTGCGGACGAGGTCGTGGGCGAGCAGAGTGAGTTGCACGAGTTGCCGTCCTGACGTGATCGGTGGTGGGCCCGCCGGGCGCACGGCCTCGGACGCGGGCCACGTCACACGTCGGCGGGTCACACCGCAGGTGCCGCCGTCTCCTTCAGTGCCCCGTCGGTCAGTCGCAGCCAGCGGCTGATCCCGATCTCGGCGAGGAACCGCTCGTCGTGGCTGACCACCATGAAGGCGCCCTGGTAGGAGTTGAGCGCGCTCTCCAGTTGGCCCGCGCTGACCAGGTCGAGGTTGTTGGTGGGCTCGTCGAGCAGGAGCAGATGCGGGGCCGGCTCCGCGCACAGCACGCAGGCCAGGTGGGCGCGCAGCCGCTCGCCGCCGGAGAGCACACCCACCGGCAGATGGGCCCGCGGGCCGCGGAAGAGGAACCGGGCGAGCAGGTTCATCCGCTCCGCCTGGGGCCGCTCCGGCGCGAACGCGGCGAAGTTCTCCGCCACGGTGCGGTCCAGATCCAGGAGATCCAGGCGCTGCGACAGGTAGGCGATCCTCCCGTCGTTGCGTGTGATCTCCCCGCTCGCCGGGGTGAGACCGCCGCTGACCAGCCGCATCAGGGTGGACTTGCCGGCGCCGTTGGGACCGGTCAGCGCGATGCGCTCGGGGCCCCGGACGTTCAGGTCGACACCGCCCGCGGTGAACACGTCCTTGTCCCCGAGGCGGACCTGCATGCCCTCGCCGAGGAACAGATTGCGGCCTGCGGGCACCTGAGTGTCGGGCAGCTCCAGCGTGAGCCGCTGCTCATCGCGCAGGGCCCGCCCGGCCTCGTCGAGGCGGGCCTTGGCCTCGCTGACCCGGGAGGCGTGCATCGTGCCGGATTTACCCGCGGCCTCCTGCGCTCCGCGCTTCATATTGCCGGCGAAGATCTTGGGCAGACCGGCGTTCTTCAGGTTCTTGGCGGCGTTGCTCGCCCGGCGCTCGGCGCGCTCGCGAGCCTGCACCAGCTCCCGCTTCTCCCGCTTCAGTTCCTGCTCGGCGCTGCGGACGTTCTTCTCGGCGACATCCTGCTCGGCGCGCACAGCCTCTTCGTATTCGGTGAAGTTGCCGCCGTACAGGCGCAGTTCGTCGCTGCCGAGTTCGGCGATGCGTTCCATGCGGTCCAGCAGCGCGCGGTCGTGGCTGACCAGGAGCAGACAGCCGTTGAAGTCCGACAGCGCGTCGTAGAGGTTGTGCCGGGCCTGCAGGTCGAGGTTGTTGGTCGGCTCGTCCAGCAGGAGGACGTCGGGGCGCTTGAGCAGCTGGGCGGCGAGGCCGAGGGAGACCACCTGGCCGCCGCTGAGCGTGCTCAGGCTGCGGTCCAAGGTGAGGTCGGCCAGGCCAAGACGGTCGAACTGGGCGCGCGTGCGCTCCTCGATGTCCCAGTCGTCACCGATGGTGGCGAAATGCTTCTCGTCGACGTCCCCGGACTCCACAGCGTCGATGGCCCGGATGACCGCGTCGACGCCGAGCACCTCGGCGACGGTGAGGTCGCTGGTCAGGGGCAGGGTCTGCGGGAGGTAGCCGAGCGTGCCGTTCACCCACACAGAGCCGGTGCCGGGCTTCAGCTCGCCGGCGATCAGCTTGAGCAGGGTGCTCTTGCCGGCGCCGTTGGGTGCGACCAGGCCCGTACGGCCGGGGGTCACGGAGAAGGACAGGTCGTGGAAGACGGGGGTGTCGTCGGGCCAGACGAAGGAGACGTTCGAGCAGACGACGGAAGCGTCGGACATGGAGATGACCTCAAGGTACTGAGGGCAGAGCATAGACCTCTGCCCTGGGCAGACGGGGAAGAAAGAGGAACGACAAAGCCGACCACCTCGGCAGCGCTTCCAAGCGCCGACCGGTGGCCGTCAAATCCGGATCTCACCCGGAGATGTCGTCGTCACCCGCCATGTCTATGACTCCTTGATGTACGTCCTAGGTCACGTCCAGCATAACAACCCGTTCCCCTCTCCTCTCGTCCCTCCCCCGACACCCGCGTCCCAGGCGCGGTTCTCACGCCATCATGCGCCGGGACCGGGCTGCCGGTGCCTTGTCAAAGAGACGCACTGGGGAATGGTGCTGAACGAGGTGCGAGCGCCCCAGGCACCCGCTCCCGCGTCGGCCACAGGATGAGTGCAAGCAGCAAGCGCAAGATCACGGGGGACGCCAGCCGCGCCCACCTTGGCCGGTCGCATCCCCCGCGATGCGCCGATGCAGCTCTACCTTCGCCTGTCGCCGCACACCTTCGCCCGTTGCCGCGTCGAGGACCCTGGTGTCCCGCGTAGGGGGTGTCCGGCGCGGCGCGGCCGGAACTCTGGACGCATCAACTCTCTCGGCTCGTGGTCGGTCGTCCCGTCAGGCTCGCCGGCGTCCATCACCCTTCACGCCGGTCGCCGAGACGACTGGCAGCTCCGGCTCTTCGAGGCGGGGTGGGACCGCAAGGGCGGGCGGCCGCGCAAGTCGCCGCGTCGGCGGGCCTGAGCGCATGTACAGCGGCCCGGATCCCCTCGGTGGGGTTCCGGGCCGCTGCGCTGCGGCTCAACTCGGGTCAGGCGAAGCGGAATTGCCTACCACCAGATGACGACGTATCCATTGCCGCCGTTGTCGCCGGTGGTGATGGGGCCGTGGCCGGCACCGCGGGTGCCGCCGGTGCCGCCGGTGCCGCCGGTGCCGGCACCTGCTGGCAATGGTGGGACGATGCCGTCGACTGCCGGACGGCCTCCCAGGCCGGGCGCGCTACCGGCGAGCGCTCCAGCACCGCCGTTGGCGCCTTGACGGACCGTGCCTTGGTTGCTATTACAGTCGCCCGTGCCGCCCGCACCACCAGTTGGGCGCACGTACTGCCCGCCGAAGCCGCCGCGGCCGGTCACGAAACTACCGAGGCCGTTGATCGCCCCGCTGTTTTGACCGTCAAAGCCGTTTACAGGGCCGAATTGGCCCAGGCCTCCTGCGGCTACGATCACCGTGACCGGTGTACTGGGCTGGACGGGCAGGACGCACCAGGCGAAGCCCCCGGCGCCACCACCTGAGCCACTGACGGCGGCGTCACCACCCGAACCACCTCCGCCGCCGCCCCACGCCTGGACGAAGACTGTGGTGACATTCGCGGGCGGGACGAATTCGAAGGTGCCGGCATCGCCATAATCCAGCAGGCCGTGAGCCGGGGCGACTCCCGGCGGCCCCTGCGGGTCCCAGTCTCTGCCGGGCATGCGCGGGGAACGCGACCTGCGACAGCGGGATACTCAGCACCGCGTCGCACTCGGCGCACACGAACACCGTCACGCAGCCTCCCCACCCGGCGCCCAGCGGAGTATCCCTGTTCCATGGTCACCGGCCAAACGGTTTTCCGGTGCCACCATGACCAACCGGACACCGTCTCGTGGGTGGGCGACATGCCGGGCGTCACGCGAACCGGCCGACGGGGGCAGGCAGCTGCTCCACTTCGAACAGAGTGTCCACGTCAGCGTCGGGATCGGTACACACGCTGACCGGTGCCTCCATGTCCGCTGCGGCCGTCGCCTCATGCGGGCCGCACTCCCGCAGACCGGAACGGATCGAGCACTGCCCGCTCCCGGTATGTGCCGAGTATGGGCATCCCGGCCGCAGCGGCCGATCGTTGAGCCGCACCAGACGCGCAACGCCGGGCCGGCCGGTCCCGGACGTCACCGGCGAACAAGTCAGCGACCTGGTGTCGTCCACATGCACGTGATGTTCCCTTCGGGCCGGCGGCAGGTACAACAGTGGCCCGGATCCCCTCGGTGGGGGTCCGGGCCACCGTGTGGTGTTGGTCAGGCGAGGCGAAAGCCCGCTACCACCAGATGACGACGTATCCGTTGCCGCCATCGGGGGCTGCTAGCAGGAGGCCCGTACCGCCATTGCCGCCCACGGCCGCACCGATCGGGGCCGGTTCGACGATGCCGCTGACCGCGGGTTTGCCTCCTTGTCCTGGCGGCCCGGTGAGGCTGATGGGAGCCAGGCCCACAGCGCCGGCACGGGTCGTGCCCTTGGCAGGGAGCGCACAGGTGCCCATTCCGCCGGAACTCGAGGGGCCGAGAATAAGCCCAGGATGGCCGCCGGCGCCGCCGGTGGCTTGCGCGAGTACACCGCCAGGCCCTACCAGGGTGCTATTCGTCCCGCTCGCACCGTCTGCACCGAGGGGCGGAGCACCAGCACCGCCCTGGCCGACGGTCACCGTGTAGGCCGTTCCGGGCTGCACCGGCACGGAACACCAGGCGAAACCACCAGCACCGCCACCTCCGCCGAGCGGGAGCCCCACTATGCCTGGACCGCCGCCGCCGCCAGCGCCCCACACCTGTACGAAGACCTGGGTGAGCCCGGCGGGCGGGGTGAACGTCCCGTTTTGGGTGAAGTCCACCAAGTCGTGCGGGACAGCGCCGGTTCCCGACGGCCCGGCAGGCCCCTGGGGTCCTTGATCGCCGGGGTCACCCTTCGGCCCCGTCTGCCCAGCGGGGCCCTGCTGCCCTGGAGGCCCCTGAACTCCCTGATCGCCGGGATCGCCCTTCGGCCCCGTCTGCCCAGCGGGGCCCTGTGGCCCGGCAGGCCCAGCGGGCCCCTGCTGACCGGGAGGCCCAGGCGGGCCGGGAGGACCGGGAATGCCGGGGCGGCCTGGATGCCAGTGGCGGCCAGGGCGGCTTGGGCAATACCCAGGGAAGTCCGGGAAGAGGAAACACGGGTCAGCGAGAGCGACCTGAGCGCGGGGCTTCACGGCATCAACCGCGCCACCACTGGCGCTCCCCGCGTTCGCGGCACCTGTCAGCGCACTGGACGCCAGGGCCACACCCGTGGCCAACGTCCACATCCGGATACCGCCTCGCCGCCACACGGACGCCTGAGGCATGGCTATTCGGGACAACACGTCACCTCCAGCAAGGGGCCCGCAACGCGCGGCTGATGCCGCTCATCAAGGAGAGGAGCTGTCGGAGACAGCAACGAGCCCACAGCAAGAATCGCCCCGCGTAGCGAGCAGTGCACATTCGGTAGCCGACCGGGTGACCTCGGCCCGGACACACCGCAGCGGCCCGGCACCCCATTGGTGAGGTGCCGGGCCGCTGTGCTGCGCCGTGCCGCGCGTCAGGCGGGGCCGAAGCCCTCGAGCCGGTCGCCGGCGCCCACACGGGCCGTCAGCCACTTGCCCCGGAGCTCCTTGAGTCCGTCGCCAACGCGCTCCTCGGCAGGGACTGTCGCCCGGGTCGGCACCCTGCGGTGGGTCGGGTGCCTGAGCACCCCGCCGCAGGGGTGCTCAGGCACACGGCGGTCGCCGGCGACTCAGTCGACCGGTATCACCCACACATCGGCGATCGACGGGTCGTAGTCGGCGCCGGTGTCCTGGAAGCGGAGCCGCACGGTGCCGTCCGACGTGCCGGCGGAGGGTTCGACCACGAACTGGTGGGTGATGGTGCCCTGGCCCTCCTCGCTTCGCTTCAGGTCGACGCTGTGCACCACCTTGCCGTCGACCTGGACGTCATAGGTTTTGCGCCGGGCGCCGTCGAAGGTCTCGACGATGCGGACCACGAAGCGGCCATGGGAGGGTACGGCGGCGTCGAACTCCAACCAGCCGCCCGGGTAGGAGGAGTGGGTGTAGCGCCGGGTCAGTCCCGCCTCGATGCTGGTCCCCGAGTGCTCCGACGCCGTCAGCCGGTGGGCGGACTCCGACGGCCCGTCACCGAGGTCGACGTGGTCGCTCGACTGCGCGGGTGGGGCGGGCAGCGAGACAGCGATCGTGCCGGTCGCCTGCTCCGTCGCCGTCGGGCCCGTCGCCACGGTGACCGTGGCCTTCTGCTCGACGACGGTGAGCGGCACCGTCACGACGGCTTCGGCCGTTGTCCGCTGTCCCGGGTTCAGGTGGTAGCCGACCGGGTCAGGCGTCGGCCAGCCGTCAGGGAGGGCGAGCGTGAGCTTGCCGGACTGCACCACATCGGTGCGGTTGGTCAGCACGGCGGCGACGGTGGCCTCCTCACCCGGGCCGGCCGGGTCAGGCGTGGTGGACACACCGCTGATGGCGACGCCGGGGGCGACCGGCAAGCCCGCCGACACCGGTAGCGTCGCCGTTCCTCCCGCGTACTGGTACGACACCGAGCCGGTGAGGTCGGCCACGGACGCCTGCGCGTCGGTCGCGACCGTGACGTCGTAGGCGTGCTTGAGCGTACTGCCCGCGCCTGTGGTGGACGCGTGCCGTCCCACCGGCTTCACCGTCCAGCCGCTGGGTGCCTGCAGGGACGATTCGACGCCGCTCAGCGGCCGCTTGCCGGTGTTCTTCAACGCCACGGTCACGCGGACGACATCGCCCGGGAGGATCTCGCCGGCCGGCACGTCCAGCGTGGCCACTGCGCCGACCAGGCGCGACGATGCCCGCGACAGGGTGTGCTCGATGCCGGTCAGCGCGTCACGCAGTGCCGTGGCCGCCGTCTTGTCGATCGTGCCCTGCTCGGCGTATGTCCGCGTCCATCGGTCGAGGTCTGCCACGCCCGCGAGCGCACGGTGCACCGCGGCGGCGGTCAGCCGCTCGTCCGCACCCTGACCCTGAAGGCGCCACGCGGCTGCGAGCTCGGTCCGCATCAGGGCGGTGCGCACCTGCAGGTGCCCCTTGGCGATCGTGCCGGGACCGCGCACCTGCAGCCCGTCGACATCGTCGGCGAACGACGCTGCTTGCGCCCGCGCCGCCCCCAGGTCCCCGAGCACCGGGTCGACCGCGAACGCGTAGTGCCCCGAGCCGACTTCCAGCACCACGTCCCCGTCGGCCTGCTCGACGTAGGTCACGTCGTCGACCTCGCTGACCGGCCTGCCGCCCTCCGTGACCGCCCAGCGGTTCGGCGCCGGGATGCGCACCTGGGCGGTGGTGTTCGCCGGCACGGTGACGTCGAGCTTCATCGCCCCGCCGGTCGTGTCCCATGCGCTGCGCACCGTGCCGTACGGCGTCTGGTGGCTGAAGTCGACGTGGTCGATGCCCTCACCGGGCTCCGGGGCGATGAGCACCTTGCGGTAGCCCGGCTCAGCAGCCGAGACGCCCGCCATGGTGCGGTACATCCACTCGCCGACCGCGCCGTACGCGTAGTGGTTGAACGAGTTCATCCCCACGTCGTTGAAGGTTCCGTCGGGGTTGATGGAGTTCCAGCGTTCCCAGACCGTGGTCGCGCCCTTGCCGATCTCGTAGCCCCAGGACGGGTAGTCCTTTTGCTGCAGCAGCCGGTAGGCGATGTCGGAGCGGCCCGCCTCGGTGAGGGCGGGCAGCAGTCCGTCGACGCCGAGGAAGCCGGTCGACAGGTGGTAGTCGCGGCGCTCGAGGGTCTTGACGAACTTCGCGACGACCTTGTCGCGCCGGTCGGCGGGGGCGAGGTCGTTGGTCAGCGTCAGGATGTACGAGGTCTGGCTGTCGCCCTTGACGGTGCCGTCGGCGCCGATGAACGCCGCCTGGTACGCCGACCTGATCGCCTCGTAGCGCTGCTGGTACGCCGCCGCGTCGCCGTCGCGGCCGATGGCAGCGGCCATCTGCGCGAACTCACGTGTGCTCTTGGCGACGAGCGCGGTGTCGAGTACGTCGGCCGGGGTCGCGTCGTCGAGGTTGAGCCAGTCGAGATAGCCGCCGGCGGAGCGGATGTGGCCGGTGGAGTCGGCGTCCAGGAAGTCGACGTAACTTTTCATCATGTCGTAGTTCTCGCGGATGACGTTGGAGTCGCCGTAGCCCTGCCACAGCGTCCACGGCACGTGCACGCCGGCGTCCATCCAGCCGGCCGACTCGTAGCCGCCGTCGAAGCGGCCGGGGACCACGGGGGCGACGCCGGGCAGGGAACCGTTGGGGCGCTGGGTGTCCCGCAGGTCCTGCAGCCACTTGGTCAGGAAGGACTGTGCGTCCATGTTGTAGACGGCGGTCCGGGCGAAGACGTTGATGTCGCCGGCCCAGCCCATCCGCTCGTCCCGCGCCGGGGTGTCCGTGGGGATCGACAGGAAGTTGCCGCGCATGCCCCAGACGATGTTCTTGTGCAGCTGGTCGACCAGGTCGGAGTTGGTGTCGAGGCTGCTGGTGAGGTCGCCGTCGGTGCCGACGACGACACCGACCAGGTCCTTGGCCGCGGGAGCCCGGTCGACGCCGGATATCTCGACGTACCGGAAGCCGTGGAAGGTGAACGACGGCTCGAACGTCTCCGGCTGGTCAGTGGCGAAGGTGTAGTAGTCGGTCGCCTTCGCGGTGCGCAGGTTCGCGGTGTAGAGCGTGCCGTCGGGGTTGAGCACCTCGCCGTGCCGGATTTTCACCGTCCGGCCCGGCTCGCCCTTGAGGGTGAGGCGCACGTGGCCGACCATGTTCTGCCCGAGGTCGTAAAGGTAGACGCCGTCGGTCGGCGAGTCGATCCGCTTCGCGGTCCTGAGCTCCTGGGTGACCCGTACGTCGACCGCGGTCTGTGGTTCGAGTACGTTCACCGGCTCGTCGCGGACTTCCGCCGTGGCCCAGTTCGCGTCGTCGAAGCCGGGCTTGTCCCAGCCGCCGACCTGCTTCGCCACCCGTGCGTCATAGGACTCGCCGTCGAGCAGGTCGGCCTCGCGGGTCGGACCGCCGGTGGTGGTCCAGGTGCCGTCGGTACGGACGGTGGTACTGGTGCCGTCGGTGAACTCGACCAGCATCTCGGCGATCACCGAGTTGTCCTTGCCGTAGACGTCGGTGCCGAACATGGCGACCTTGCCGCTGTACCAGCCCGGTGCGACCTCGGCGCCCAGTACGTTGGCGCCGGTGCGGACCTGCCGGGTCACGTCGTAGGTCTGGTAGTCGATGCGTTTGTCGTACGCCGTCAAGCCGGGTGCGAGTTCGGCGCTGCCCACCCGCGCTCCGTTGAGGCGCAGTGCGTACACCCCGCGCGCCGACGCGTAGACGCGCGCCCGGGCGACCTTCTTGCCGCCGAGTTCGAACTCCTTGCGCAGCAGCGGGACGGGCTCGTCGCGGCGCAGCCAGGCCTCGCCGCCCGCGCTGTCGACGCGCAGGCCGCCGGCGGTCAGGGTGCCGGACGCGAAGGTGCGGTCGCCCGCGGGGAAGGCGGTGTCGACCAGGACGGTGCCGTCGGCGCTGGTGACCGTGACGTCGCTGACCAGACCGCGCTCCGCGCCACTGGTGCGGAAGCCCATCGTGCCGGGGCCGCCGAACGTCGCATCGGTGCGCTGGTCCAGCTGCTTGCCGTCGACGGTGGTGGTGATCGTGGCGCCGTCGACGGCGATCGCGTAGTCGTGCTCGGCGGCGAAGTCGAACCCGGTCGGGAACGGTGTCGCCTTGAGGACCGAGTAGTTGCTGTTGCGTTTCACGTGCGGGCGCAGCGAGTCATCGGTGTCGCTGATCTGCCACATGTAGGCGTTCTCGGTGTCCTGACCGCGGAAGTAGACGCCGAGCGCCCCGTTGATGTCGGAAGCGGTGAACTCGACCGTGTAGTCGGTCCACTTGGCTCCCAGCGCCGGTGTGTCCGCACCGATCCACGCGGCGGTCCACGGCTGGTCACCCAGAGCGGTGCCGAACGTGGCGGGCGAGCTCCACCCGGAGGCAACTCCCCGGTCGTCCCATACCCGAACAGACCAGACATAGTCGGTGTGCGGCCGCAGTGCGGGGCCGCCGTAGCGGACGTCGACCGACTGACGGGAGGTGACCTTGCCGCTGTTCCAGACGTCGGGGTGGTCGAGGCGGTCGGCCGAAGTGGCGAGGTGTATCTCGTAGGCCCGCTGCGTGACGCCGCGGCGCTCGGAGTCGAGTTGCCAGCCGAGGGTGGGCGCCGTCAACGGGATACCGAGCGGGTCGTCAAGGGCGTTGACCGTCAAATCGCCGACGCTCGTTGCTGCGGCGGCGGGGGCGGCTGGGGCGGCTGGTGGACTCGCTGCCGTCGCCGTCGTGGGTGCCACCACGACGAGGACTGATGCAGCGACCACCGCGGCGATCTGCTGGCGCACGGGCGCTCCTCAAGAAGGGGTACTGAAACGCTTCAATGCCACCCTGGCGGTGATCACCCCTCCATGGCAACGAGTTGGACAGATTTGATGGAACAGATTCGAGAGATCAATGAAACGGTTTAAGTCGACGGGACCATCACATCCACGGGACAACGAGCCGACCCGGTGGCCCGGCCCAGGAGCCCATCGCCCACGCCGGGGCGGGTCCACGAAAGCGGGCGTTGAGCCCCGCTCGCGCCGGCTCGCGCCACATCTCCGCAGCGGTCTGCCGCGCGAGCCAAGCGGACCCTGGGATCCCGGCGCACGCTCACCACCGCGCAGCGTCATCTCGTGTGCAGGCAATGGCTGGTGCCGGCGCTGACCGCCGGGCTCGTCGTCGTCAGCGCCCTGAACGGGGAACAGCAGCGCCCCACCCAGCAGGTCCACGGCATGCGGCAGCGCGCCCGCTCCCCCGCCCAGCACACCGCCGCACTGCCCACTCACCTCACCGAACTCACGGACCGCGACCCGCGGCCGAGTCCACCCCGCCCCGCCCCGCCCCGTTCACGCGTAGTACCCGGCCTGCGGGGCAGACGCGACGTCAGGAGGTTGATGACATGGTTCCTTTGCTGCTTGTCCTGCTGCTCGCCCTGATCCTGTTCGGCGCGGGGTTCGCCCTCAAGGCACTGTGGTGGATCGCCATCATCGTGCTGGTGGTGTGGGCCCTCGGCTTCGTCTTCCGCGCGGCCGAAGGCGGCGGACGCCGCCGCTGGTACCGATGGTGACCTGACACAACCCACTCGACGGGTGGGGTTCGCGCAGCCGACAGGCCGCGAACCCCACCCTTCGCGCTTCCCCACCCCGTACGGGGGCAGACGCATCCAAGGCGGCTCGCCGGCATCGCGCCCCTGGAACCAGCGCGAACCTCCCCGGCGAGCCGCCCCTCACCGTCGGGCCGGCACCTGGGCCAACCCGATCGAGGCGCGCTTCGGGCCGCTGCGGCAGTTCACCCTCGCCAACTCGGACCATCCGAACCACACTGTCCGGACCCGGGCCCTGCACGCCTGCCCGGCCTGGCGCAACACCGACACCCGACACCCCGTGCGGACGGCCGCGTGACCGAACGTCTCGGCGGGTGTCCTACTCGTCAGGCTGCCAGGTGTAGCGGACGTCCGGCTCATGTTCCTCGTTGCGCAGTCCGTCAGTGTGCTCGACTGCGATGAAGCCGTGCCGCTCGTAGAACCGTTGGGCTGATCCGTTGACCTGGAACGTCCACAGCCCCAGTCCATCGGGCCGCTGCTGCTTGGCCAAGCCCATGAACCGGTCGCCTACACCCCGGCCGCGCCAGGACGGGTCGAGGTAAAGCTGTTCGAGTTCCTTTCCATCGAGTACCAGAAGTCCGATCACGGAGCCCTCGGCGACGGCTACCCAGGTCTCACACTGCGGCACGACCACGAAGGAAAACCAGCTCCGCACCTCGTCGTCGCCGTGCACGCGGCGCACGGTCGGCAGCGCAGCGGTGAATGAACGCAGCCACACGTCGGCAATGTCGGCCGCATCAGAGGCATCCGCACGCCGAAAAACCAGCTCAGTACTGTTCACAGCGCGCGACTATCGCAGATGAGTGATCTTGACGCATCCGGATTTCGAGAGCGCTGTCCTCCCGGCGAACCTATACGGTCAGAGCACTGGGCTTTCGCGCTGCAGCCCACTTTCCCTGATCGCCTCAGGGCACATGCCCGATTCGCCAAGGCTGCGGCATCGCCGGTCAAGGCACTTGATCATCCACGTCAGCGCCGCGACTCCACCGCTCCGACGCTGCGCAGGCCGGACGCATACCGCCGGTCCGTCCCGGCAGCGCCCCTCCTTCGCGGCACTTGGTGCGCGATCCCGACGTCGGTGAGGTGGGGCGAGTGGGCTAGGTCATAGTTTTTGACCGATCCGTCCAGCATCGAGTTTTTTACCGTACCGTCCATAACAGGCCCCGCGCGCTGGATGCGGGCCTGACACGTAGGAGCCGCGGAGGGGCAGACCTCCGCCGAACAGGAGCCTTGATCATGGGACAGCTCGACGGTAAAACAGCCATCGTCACTGGGGGTAACAGCGGAATCGGGCTGGCAGCCGCCAAGCGATTCGCGGCCGAGGGCGCACATGTGTTCATCACAGGCCGGCGACAGGAGGCGCTCGACGCCGCGCTGGCCGAGATCGGCCCGAACGCCACTGCCGTCCGGGGCGACGTCTCCGATCTTGACGACATCGACCGCCTCTATGCCGCCGTTTCCCAGCAGGGCCGTCGCGTCGACGTGCTGTTTGCCAACGCCGGCGGCGGCGAGTTCTCCGCCTTGGAAGACGTCACCGAGAAGCACTTCGACTCGACCTTCGGGATCAATGTGAGGGGCACGCTCTTCACGGTCCAAAAGGCGCTTCCTCTGCTGAACGAGGGCGCTTCGGTCATCCTCACCGGATCCACCGCCGCGAATTCCGGCGGCGAGGCCTTCGGCGTCTACGCCGCCTCCAAGGCCGCCATCCGCTCCTTCTCCCGCACGTGGGCCAACGAACTCAAGAACCGGAAAATCCGAGTGAACACCCTCGTCCCGGGCCCGATCGAGACCCCCGGCAACTCCGGGCTCGCTCCCAATGCGGCAGAGGCCGCCAAACTCTGGGACTTCTTCGCCACCCAGGTGCCTCTGGGGCGAATGGGTCGCCCTGAGGAGGCCGCCGCGGCGGCACTCTTCCTCGCCAGCGACCAGAGCAGCTTCATCACCGGAACCGAGCTCTTCGTCGACGGCGGCCTCAACCAGGTCTGACCGCCGCAAGGACTACCGACGCATCCCCCTTGCATGGCCGCGGCAGCCTTGCGCGGCCGCGGCAGCCGGACCCGCGGGCGGTATCCCTGCGACAAGCGCCTCAGCCACTCGCCTGCGGAAGGGAGGCCGCAGAACGGCCTGTGCCCTCACCACAGTGACGGGCCAGTGCCTGCCTGATCTCGTCGGCTCGCCGGTGTGCGGCCTGACCGGAGGAGACCCACGCGATGTAGGCGTCCGGTCTGACCAGTACGGACTTGCTGGTCAGACCGGATGGGGTGGTGACGCACTCCACCGCGTCGGCCCAGCCTTCGGTCACCGAAGCAGCAATCGGCGCGTCCGCCGGTGTGACCAGCACGAACCTCCGGCCGCGCAGCACCTCGTACAGACGTCGACCATCGGCAAGGCGGACATCCGGTGCCCGCTTGCCCGTGAGCGGGTGAGCGCCGGCCGGGCTCGATAGGCGATGTCGATTCCGGACATCGCCCGCCCCAGCCGCAAGGCGACCGGTGGGAGACGCAGGACGGTCCGGGCGGCGAAGTCTCGGACGCCGCGAAGCGCCCGCGGGGTGGTCAGGACACCACGCAGCAGCGCGCCACTCATGCGCAGTACTCTGCGCCCCACCGGGCGCCTCTCGGCCTCGTAGGTATCGAGCAGGGCTTCGGGGGCACGGTCGCGCAGGACGGCGGCAAGTTTCCAGCCCAAGTTGGCAGAATCCTGGATACTGGTGTTCATGCCCATGCCGCTGGCGGGGGAATGCACGTGCGCCGCGTCACCGACGAGAAAGACCCTGCCTACGCGGTAGCGCGGTGACTGCCGCTCATCGCTGTGGAACCGTGAGATCCAGCGCGGATCGTGCATGCCGAAGTGTCAAGCCCCGGGTTTGATGGAGACATCGAAGACCCGGAAGGATGCCGATCATGGCTGCTCCCCGTAAGACCCCGACGAACTGCGCGAACGTGCGACGCGGTTGGCGATCGAGGCCCGCAAGGACCCGGCCGGCCGTTCCGGTGCGATCAAGTGGATCGCCGACCAGCTCGACGTGCACCCCGAGGCCCTGCGCGGCTGGGTCAAGCGGGCCGAGACCGACGAGGGCATCGTGTCCGGCACCACCAGCACCGACGCTGCACGGATCGCGGAGTGGAGCGGGAGGTGAAGGAACTGCGGCAGGCGAACGCGATATTGAAGTCCGCCTCGGCTTTCTTCGCCGCGGAGCTGGACCGTCCACTGCGATGAAGGTCGCCTACATCGACCAGTACAAGAAGACGTTCGGCGTCCAGCCGATCTGCGACGTCCTCGCCGAGACGGACGCGCCGATCGCGCCGAGCACCTACTACGCCGCCCGAACCCGACCGCCCTCGGCCCGCAGCCTGCGAGACGAGGAGATCACCAAGGAGATCCGCCGGATCCACGAGGCCGACTACGGCGTTCGACGCCCCGGATGATCTCCACGGCCCACATGCTCTCCAGCTCGCGGAAGACCAGTTCGAGGACATTGTTGCGGTTGCACCCGGAGACCTTGCGGTGGCCGTAGCGGTCGATCAGTTCCTCGACCCGGGCGCGGGTCTCCGCCGACACCCCCGACTTGCCATTGAGCACCATCGAGACGGTCCGGACCGAGACGCCCGCCGATTCGGCGATGTACGCGATCGTGACCGGCCGGGAGGGATCGCCGCCCGGGGGACTCCCGTCCGCCGGACCTTCCGCCGCGTAGTCAGCCACAGCCGCCTTCCCCGATTGCTCAGGCCCTCGTTCCCGAAGGCCGGCAGCGGGTCCTCGGCGTCGCTCTCCCCGGGACCCCGAGCGTCGTCACCGTTCCGGCGGCCGGCCGCACGTATCCGCGGCCTTCGGCTCACCGCCATGACAGCCGTCTCCCCGCACGCGGCGGATCTCCCCCGCGCGGGGCCGGGGGCCGTCATCCGGGCCGGAGCCGGGTGACGGACGACGCAGTGGCGTCCCCTGTGTGCGCCCCCGGGGTGGCCGCAGCCCCCGGATGTGCCGCCACGGGGAGGTGGCGGCACATCCGGCAGGCGGGCCGCCGGCTCAGGACGGTGTCAGTTGCCATTGCTGGTTGGTGCCGTTGTTGGCGGTCCACTGCACGACTTGGGCACCGTCGCTGGTCGACTGGCCGTACACATCGGCCGCCAGGCCGCTGTCGTGGCTGACGATGGTGAAGTACCCGTCGCCGGTGGGCCGCAGGTACCACTGCTGGTTGGTGCCGCCGGTGGCGGTCCACTGCTGGAGCTGGAGACCTGCGGTCGAGGAGAAGCCGTTGACGTCGAGTAGCTTGCCGGTGGGGTTGTAGCGCAGGGTGAAGGCGCTGCCCGAGGCGCTGAGGGTCCAGGTCCCGCCGCCGGTCTGCTGGACGGCCTTGGCGCCGTCGGCGGTGGAGTTGCCGGCGATGGCCAGCGGCTTGCCGCTGTTGCGGTTGACGATCCGGTAGGTGCCCGGCGCGGGGCTCGTGGAGCTGCCCAGGGTGAAGTACTCGACCGCGTCGCTGAACACGGTCGTCCCGGCTTTGCTGGTGGACAAGACGAGGTAGACCCGAGAGCCGCTGGACGGCGCGGTGAACGACACGGTCTGTGTCGCCTTCGAGCCGAGCGGGACGGTGAGGGTGGTGTTCCCGGAGGCGATCACCGGGCCGGTGGCGCTGTCGAGGTGGGCGCTCCAGGCGAAGCCCACGGCAGTGCCGGTGAAGTCGTCGTTGAACACCGAGATCGTGCGGTTCACGGTGCTGTTGGCGGCGTATCCGGGGACCGCTTGCGGGAGCGGGAAGGTGCCGTTGGAGTCCGACACACCGGAGGCCGACCAGTAGGGCAGGTCGATCGCGGCCACGGGGTTGAACGCGGCTTGGATGCGCTGGATCTGCGGATTGCTCCACGGGTCGGAGAGGTTGTCGGCGCCGTAGACGGGATGGCCGCCCTCTTCGGGGGTGAAGTCGGTGGAGCGGACGCCGGGTATGACGCCCGCCCAGGCGGACAGCAGGGTGTAGGGGCGCAAGTCGCTGGCGTCCTTGGCGCGCTTGGCCACCATCGTGGTGGCGAACCACTCGAAGCCCTGCTTGGTGTTGCACTTCGGCCAGATGTACTCGCCCTCGCCGTCGGGCCGGCCGGCCACCGACACGACCTTCTCGCCGTAGGTGCCGAAACCGTCCAAGTAGTGCCCGAAGACATCGAAGTTGGCGTACGTCATGTTGGGGTAGGGGTTGGCCGGAGCGCCGACCCACGCGTCGACGCTGACCGGCCGGGTGCCGTCGTTGCCATTCATCGCCGCGTACAGGTCCTTCTCGAACTGCTCCGAGTCCATACCGCTGCTGCCGGGCTCGTTGCTCTGGCTCCATCGGATGATCGCCGGGTGGTTGCGGTCGCGCAGGGTCAGCGCGCGGGCGTGGTCGACCATGTTGTCGTGCCCGGCGACGAAGTCCTGAAGGCTGTTGGAGCCCCGGATGCCGGTCTCGTCGATGATCATCAGGCCCATCTCGTCAGCCACGTCGAGCATGTAGGGGCTGGCCGGCTCCTGATGAATGCGGACCACGTTGTAGTTCAGCCGCTGGTAGTTGTCGACCGCCTGCGGCCAGCCGCCGTTGCCCGAGGAGGGCGCGAGGAAGCCGGGCAGGGTGTCGTAGGCGTCGCCCTTGCCGCCGTTGTTGACGCGGTCGAAGTCCGCGCCCTGGAGGTTGTCGCCGCGGAAGTTCACCCGCACGCCGTTGAGGTAGTAGTACTCGCCGTTCTGGCTGCTCTCCCGGAATCCGAAGCGGTAGGTCGCGTCGCTGGTGCGGCCGTCGTCGGTCGCCGCGTGGACGGTCAGGCGGTGCAGTTGGGCGCGATACCCCTGCCGGTAGGGGACGTTGGGCCACCAGTACGAGGAGGAGCCCAGGTTCCACGCCACCGGCCCGACCGTCACCTTGACGGTCGAGTGGGCAGCTACGGTAACCGTCCTGCTCGGCAGCGCAGGGTAGGTGAACGACGTGGCGTTGTCCGAGGCGAGCGAGCCGGTCAGGGTCACCGTCCGCGCGGCGCCCGAGGTGTTGGTCACCGACGCGTCGTAGGTGAGGGTCTGGTTCGCCACCGACGTACGGACGAACGTGTCGCTGACGTACACCGCCGGATACACGCGCAGGAACGCCGAACGGAAGATGCCCTGCGGTACGGCCTCGGCCCAGTCGGCCGCGTCGGGCACCAGATACCTGCCGTTCGCGGGGTTCTTCAGGGCGCCCCTGCCCTTCACATCGACCGTGATGGTGTGCGTGGTACCCGGTGCCGCGTACGCGCTGATGTCGAAGTTCGACGGCGTGAAGGCGGTGGTCCTGGTCGCCACCGTCCGCCCGTCGACCGACAGGGTGGCCTGGTGGTTCACCGCGCCGAACTCGATCCACGTGGACTGCGGCTGCCCGGAGTCCGGCACGGTGATCGTGCGGGAGTACACCGCCTCGTTCACATCGGTGAAGCCCTGCTTGTACCAGCCGCCGCCCGGCACGGTGATCGACGTCGCCGACCGGCCCACCGGGGTGAACCCCCACGTGCCGGCCAGGTCGACCGAGGCGATCGCGGCGTTGCCCGCGGTGACGCCGTCGGTGCCGGAGGCCGGCGAGGCAACGGCCGCCGTAGACGCCGTGGGTCGCGGACCTGCCGCCGTGGCCGGGTGCATGCCCACTACAGCGGTGAGCAGCACCGCGGCGGCCGCTGTCACCGGTCTGAAGCGTCGACGGCTCCGCAGCCGAATGTGTTGTCGCATGACGCGAGCTCCTTCGTTGAAGGGTGGGGGGACCACGCTGCATTCTTCGTGCTGTTCGCGGTGCGACCTGGCCGAGGTGCGCGCCCGAGGTCGATGAGAGTGTTGTCGGAGTCCGGGACGTCGCACGGCTCGGGGCAGGCGGTCGGGGTCGAGCATTCAGGGAACCTTGACCCGCCAGGTGACCCGACCACGGGGGTGACCTGATGGCCACCGGAAGGAACGTGGTCGGCGATGGCGTTGTGCCGGCCGGGGAGCAGGGTCCGGCCGGATTCATCGAACCGGTTCGCAGGAAACTAGCACCGAGGAAATCTCGCAGCAATGCCTCTGACACAAGCGATGTCAGCGGAGCCCGTGGAGTGTTGGGGTTGTTGTGCTTTTTCGCGAGGTGTCGTTCCGGGTGTTGACAGCCGTCCGGCTTGTTCCTAACTTCGCTTCACGCGAACCGGTTCGACGACCGG
This sequence comes from Streptomyces sp. RLA123, assembly GCF_056270165.1. Classification (NCBI taxonomy): domain Bacteria; kingdom Bacillati; phylum Actinomycetota; class Actinomycetes; order Kitasatosporales; family Streptomycetaceae; genus Streptomyces; species Streptomyces sp. RLA123. The sequence continues at coordinate 123,561 of NZ_JBWDOR010000003.1, forward strand.
GCTGGTTCGCTCGGACCGGTTCGAAGAAGGAGCTCTTCGTGAACATCGGTGAGATCGCCCGGCGGGCCGGTGTCTCACGGAGCACCGTGTCCTACGCGCTGAGTGGCAAGCGCCCGGTCTCGGACGACACCCGCCGGAAGATCCAGCAGGTCATCGACGAGTTGGGCTACCGCCCGAACGCCAGTGCCCGCGCCCTGGCGAACGGCCGGACCAGCACGATCGGCCTGGTCTTCCCGCCGGCCGGCAACCACTACACCGGCATGCAGCTGGACTTCATCGGCAGCGTGGTCGAGGCCGCCGCGGCCTACGACTACGACGTGCTGCTGTCTCCCAGCGGCGTGGACAGCGACCGTTCTTCCAGCGGCTGCTGGGGGAACGGCGCGTCGACGGCACCATCCTCATGGAGATCAGGCTCGCGGACGACCGGGCCGACCACCTGGCCGAGCTGGGCTTCCCCTCCGTCTCCATCGGCCGCACCGCCAACCCGGAGGGCGGCTGGTGGGTGGGCCTGGACCACACCGCGCTGGTGGAGGCGTGCGTCCACCACCTGGCGGACCTCGGCCACCGCAGGGTCGCCTTCGTCAACCGTCCCGAGCAACTGCTGCGGGCCGGATACGAGTCCGCACACCGTGACCTGGACGGCTTCACCAAGGCCGCGGCCGAACGCGGGCTGACCGTGCGGACGTACAACTGCGGGGTTAGGGCGCGTATTCGATTGTGATCAATGGGCGGTCCGCGTGAGGTCCTTGATCGGGAGTGTTCAATAAACGGCCCTGTCTCACATTCGGTGGTGACGGAGAGTTGTGAGGCTCGTTGACCTTCATGTGATGGATGTCAACGAGCTTGTGCAGTTGGTGTTTTCGGGTCTGTCTCCGCTGGTCATGGACGATGTGGCCGACGAGGGTGAGCGGATCGTGGTGCGGGCCCGGACGCCGCTGGACACCGCGGTCTGCCAGGTGTGCGGGGCCTCGTCGGGACGGGTGCACGGCTATCACTGGCGGACGGTCGCCGACGTTCCGGTCGACGGGCGACGGGTGGTGGTCCGCGTGCGGGTGCGGCGTCTGGTGTGTCCCACGCGAGGCTGCCGCCACACCTTCCGCGAACAGGTGCCCGGGGTGCTGGAGCGATACCAGCGACGCACCGCCCGGCTGACCGCGCAGGTCAAGGCCGTGGTCAAAGAGTTAGCGGGCCGGGCGGGATCACGCCTGCTGGCGATACTCGCGGTGGGCCTGTCCCGTCACACGGCCCTGCGCACCCTGCTGCGCATCCCGTTGCCCACCGGGCGGACGCCTCGTGTGATCGGCATCGACGATTTCGCCCTGCGCCGGCGGCACCGCTACGCCACCGTGGTGATCGACGCCGAGACCCATGAGCGGATCGACGTACTCCCGGACCGCACGGCCGACACGCTGGAAGCGTGGCTGCGCGAACATCCGGGCATCGAGGTCGTCTGCCGCGACGGCTCAGCCACCTACGCCGAGGCCATCCGCCGCGCACTGCCCGACGCGGTCCAAGTCGCCGACAGGTGGCATCTGTGGCACAACCTGTGCGAAGCCGCCCTCAGCGAGGTCAAGGCGCACAGCACCTGCTGGGCCACCGTACTGGACGCACCCATCTACGACGGGCCCCGCGCCCGCACCACCCTGGAACGCTGGCACCAGGTCCATGACCTGCTCAATCAGGGCGTTGGCCTGCTCGAATGCGCCCGCCGACTGCAACTGGCCCTGAACACCATCAAACGCTACGCACGAGCCGACCGGCCCGAGCGGATGCTCCGCGTCCCCAAATACCGCGCAAGCCTCGTCGACCCCTACCGCGAGCACCTGCGCAAACGCCGGGCCGAGGACCCCGCCGCCCCCGTCAAGCACCTCTTCGAAGAGATCAAGGCCCTCGGCTACACCGGCTGCCTCAACCTCCTGCACAAGTACATCAACCAAGGCCGCGCGGACGCCGACCGCAGCCACATCTCCCCGCGCTCGCTCGCCCGGATGCTCCTGACCAGGCCCGACAACCTCAAGACCGAACATCAGGACCTCCTGACACGCCTCACCGCAGCCTGCCCCGAAATGACCCAACTGGCCGCCCGTATTGCGGACTTCGCCCAGCTCCTGACACCCCGCGAAGGAAACGCCGACGGGCTCTCTCGCTGGATCGTGCAGGTCCGCACGACCGATCTGCCCCATCTGCACTCCTTCGCCCGAGGCCTGGACCGGGACCGGGACGCCGTGATTGCCGCGCTCACGCTTCCGTACAGCAACGGCCCCACCGAGGGCGTCAACACCAAAACCAAGCGGATCGCGCGCCAGATGCACGGACGAGCAGGCTTCACCCTACTTCGCCACCGCATCCTCCTCGGGTAGCAGCACACTCCGTCACCACCGAATGTGAGACAGGGCCGTTAATTTGACACACCCTGTTCTCCAACTACCTGCTGTTGATGATGCGGACGCGTGCCCCGATTCCTGCCGGATGGCTGATCGCCCAGGCCGTGCAGCTGGGTGGTCGGGACGCAAGAACGCGCAGCAAGGGAACCTGATCCAAGTTGCCTACGTCGAACCGCGGAACACGAGGGCCTCACCATGGGCACGGTCTCATTCCCGTGCTGAGCGATGGCGAGGTCACACTCGGCAAAGAGGAGGCACTCCTCTTCTTTGCAGCATCTGCCGAGGGGGACACGTATGAGCTGGACCAGGCGATCCGCTGGCTTGTTGGTGGCGGCGGCCATGGTGATGTCGGTAGCCGCGTGCACGGCCAGCGGCGGTGGCGGCGAGGGTGGGGCGGCCTCCTGCGCCAATCTGTACACCTACCAGGACCAATCGTATCTAGACGCGGCGAATGTGGAATTCACAGTCGGGAAGAAGCTCGGTGTCGCCACCCAGTCAACCTGCGACGACACCGGCGGGGCGGGCGAGAACAAGGAGCCGGTCGTGACGGAGACCGAGACTGCCTACGAAGTGGACGGCATCTCTCCCGAGGTCGCCATCGCCATCGGGGACACACCGAAGACGGCCACGCTCTTCACCGTTCGCTCCGGCAAAGAGCTCCCGCCCGAGGTGCAGAAACTGATCGACGGCTCCTGATCCGAAACGCGGGGTTCGGTGTGGTTCCAAAGCTGACGCCACACCGAAATCCGCGCACCCGACTGGGCAGTTACACGTACCCCGGAGCCGGTGGCGACGATCACCGTCCTCGCGCGGTGCACGATGCCGACGGAGTCGGTGAGCAGCTTGGTGTCACCGGTGAGGTCGACAAAGACAATGTCGTCGTCGATCATCTCGGCGCCGAACTGCTCGGCCTGGGCGCGCATGTTCTCCATCAGGGCTGGGCCGTCGGCCCCCTCGGGGAAGCCGGGGAAGTTCTCGGCCTCGGTAGTGGTCGTGAGTGATCCGCCGAACAGCAGGGGCTCGCGCCGCTCAGACACCGTATCCGGTCCCGCGGCCGGGCGGGACGGGCAGAGACGCTGCTGCGGAAGCCGTCGGTGACCGCGTCCGCATCTGGACGGAGATGCACTTGCGGTTCGCGGGCGTCTCGCGGCAATCCCTCGGAGCCTCGGGCCACTCCTCGATCACGTCTGGATTTCCGACGTCTTCTGCGCGTTCTCGCGGGGGCACGGCCGATTCCGGGCCGCCCCGCGGAGGTGATCCGACAGCGGTGCCGGAGGGCCGCGTTCCTGCGCGGTTCCGGAACCGACTGCCGGATCTCCCCACCCGGGGTGGCCCGGTGGACGTCCGCGGATCAACAGGACGTCACCAGTCCGAGTTGGTCGCCCCCAGACTCAGCAGGACCTGGTCGAAGGTGTTGCCGTCGTTGTCGTCGGTGTACGACATGGAGAGTGTGCCGAACGGGGAGGAAGCCAGCGAGAGCTGCTCCTGCCGACCGGTGGTGACCTGGCTGACGGACTGGGCCGGCAACCGGCCGGCGAAGGTGCCGTCGGGGTTGAGGCCCCGGGCCCAGACCGCTGGATCGGTGCCGGCGACGCTCCAGCCGACCACAGCGTCGCGCTGGTCGTCGATGCCGACGGTGGGGTTGCCCGCTCCGGCTCCGCTGGAGACCTCGACCTCGGCCGAGCCGGCGGTGCCGGTCGCGCTGAACGATCGGGCCCAGACGCCACGGGTCCCGGTGTGATCGGACTCCCACGCCACGGCGAAGTCGCCGTTGAAGTCGGCGGCCACGGCCGGGCGCTGCTGCTGCCCGTCGCCGAGGCTGTTGGCACTGCGGCGGCTGAGTGTGACCGCCCCGTTCGCCTTGGCCAGCTTCACCAGACCGATCTGATAGGCGCCGTTGTTGTCGGTGTCCTCGTCCCAGACGACGACGGCGTCGCCCGAAGCGGAGGTCGCGACGTCGGGGTTGTGGTGCGCGCCGCCGGCCGCGTTGACCGTCACCTCGTAGGCCTTGGTCGTGGTCCCGGTGAACCCGGCTGCCTTCACCGTCGCCGCCGCTGTGCCTTGGATGTCCTCCCACACCACGGAGAACGCGACCGCCGTGGTGCTGTTGGGCGCGCCGTCCGGATCGACCGCGACGCGCGGATGGATCTGCTGGCCGTCGGCGCTCGCGTTGGCTTCGCCGGAGCCGAGGAGCGCGCCGGCCGGGGAGAGCACACGGTAGGTGATGTTGTAGAACCCGTTGCCGTCCGGGTCCTCCGCCCACACGACGACGGCGTTGCCCCGGTCGTCGAGTCCCACGTCGGGCTGGAGATGCCGCCAGGCCACGCCCGCGGTCCCGCCGGCCGAGAGCTTCTTCTCGTAGGCCGAGACGCCGTTGCGGTACATCCGCACCCACACGTCGCTGTGCGCGTTGTCGCCCGGGTTGGTCGAGTCGCGGTCGTCCTCCCACACCGCCGCGACGTCGCCGAGGCGGTTGGCCGCGATCGAGGCGGTGTCCTGGTCACCGGCGGAGTCGCTGTTCGCGGTCGCCCAGGACGAGGGACCCGCCGCCGAGGCCGGGGCGACCATGGCGAGGGCGGCGACCAGGCCGGCGACGGCTGCGCCGAGTACGGAGAGCTTACGCATCGGCCAACCCCGGCTTTCCGTCGTGGATGACAAAGGTCCGGGCGGTGGTCGCCGGCGCGCCGTGTTCGGTCACCGTCGCCACCGACCGGAAGTCGGCTGTGAGCTGCGACGGCGTGATGTGCGTGCGGACGTAGCCGCGCCGGTCGGAGTAGAAGCGCAGATGCGGGTTGAGCGATCCGTTGGGGATCGCCGTGGTGGCGCTTCCGTTGCCGGTGCTGGTGATGGAGGTGCAGACGAGCTCGGAGCCGATCGTCGCCGACGACGGATTGGCATAGTCGGCCTTGAGGTCGTTGCCCCACGACGCGTGCACGTCACCGGTGAGGACGACCGGGTTGCGTACACCGCGGTCGATGATGCCCTGCTGGATCCGCGCCCGGCTGGCCCGGTACCCGTCCCAGGCATCCATGCTCATCGCACCCGCCGAGTTGACGTTGCGGGCGAAGAAGACCTGCTGGCCTATGAGGTCCCAGGTGCTCAGGTGCTGGCCCAGTCCGTCGAGCAACCATGCCTCCTGGTTCGCGCCGGTGAGTGAGCGGGCCGGCAGATCGGCGTCGGCGCAGACCTTCGTCCCGTCGCCGCAGGCCTGGTCGTCGCGGAACTGGCGGGTGTCGAGCATGTGGAACGTGGCGAGGGTGCCCCAGCGGACCCGGCGGTAGAGCTGGATGCTGTTGCCGGAGGGGGTCGCGGCGGCCCGCAGCGGCATGTTCTCGAAGTAGGCCTGGTACGCGGCGGTGCGACGCGCGGTCCACTGGGCCGCCGTGAGTGCGGGGCTGCTGTCGGCGCGGACCATGTTGGCGTAGTTGTTCTCCACCTCGTGGTCGTCCGGCACGACCAGCCACGGCGCGATCGCGTGCGCGGCCTGCAGGTCGGGGTCGCTGCGGTAGAGGGCGTAGCGGCGGCGGTAGTCGGCCAGCGACACGATCTCGCTACCGAGGTGCTGGCGCACGGCGCCGGCGGTGGCGCCGCCCTCGTAGATGTAGTCGCCCAGGTGCAGGATCAGGTCGGGGCGGTCGTCGGCCATGCGTCGGTAGGCGGTGTAGTAACCCTGCTCGTAGTGGGCGCACGAGGCAAAGGCCATGGTGAAGTCTCGCCCGACCGTGTTCGGGGCCGGCGCGGTGCGGGTCCGGCCCACCGGGGAGATGAATCCCTGGGCCCGGAACCGGTAGTAGTACTCCGAGTCCGGGGCGAGTCCACCGGCCAGCACGTGCACCGCGTGGGCCTGTGCGTAGCGCGCTGTGGACGTACCGGAGCTGACGAGGGTGGTGAAGTTCTGGTTGGTCGACACCTGCCAGTCGACGGCGACGTCGGCATTGGGCATGCCGCCCTGACCGTCCGCGTTGGTCGGTGTGGGAGCCAGACGCGTCCAGAGAACCACGCTGTTGTCGTCCGGTTCGCCGGAGGCGACACCGAGCGTGAAGGGGAAGGGAGTGGAGGCGGCGGCCGACGGCTGTGCCATCGCCCCGAGTTGGAGCGCTGCGACGCTCGCGGTGGTGAGCCCGCCTAGGATGAAGATGCGGCGACTGAGGTTGCTCATGGCCGCAGATGCTCGCGAACGCAGGTGAACTTCCCGCCCTGCGATGGGGACGGTCAAGTGACATGATCGAACGGCCGGTTGGTGGGTTTTTGTACGGCTGTCGCGGGTGCTGGAGCTGGAACTCAGCCGCTGATCAGGCGTTGCGGTTCAGCCGCACTGTTCACATCCTCGGCGTCCGTTTACCGCCCGTCCAATGACGGCCCTGACACGCAATCCGTCCTTCATCCGCTGACATGTTTCGACTAACGAGCAACCTGTCCAGACGAACCGTCATGTCGTACAACGGGGAGCCCCGGCAGGTCCCACCGATGCCTCCCGGAACGCGCGACGGCATCGTGCAGGCCGGGTCGCTCGCAGCGTCCGGCGGGAGCGCCGCCGGTACCGAAGTACCACGCGCCATCGGTGCCCACGGCGGCGCTCAGAGCCGCCGTCGGCACATGTCAGTTCGCTCACGGGGCGCTGGAGCGCATCCACTACCACCGCACCCGGGGCGTCGAGCAGTTCCTCCACCACCGCCTTGCGGGCCTGCTCGTGCAGCCCGGCGACCAGCACGACGGGCAGCCGGGGGCCGTGGGTGTTCATGGTGATCCTTTTCCGTAGCGTCGTTCGAACCGCTGAACGCGGCCCGCGGTGTCCAGGACGCGGGCGGTTCCGATGCAGAAGGGATGGCTCGCGGAGGAGACCTCCACATCGATCACCGGGTAGGTGCGGCCGCCCTCCCACGGGATGGTCCGGTCACTGGTGGCCGTCGACCGGGTCAGGAAGCCGAATCCCGGAGCGCGATCACGGAAGACGACGTGCCGGTACACGGGGTGGATGCCGGGCTTCACGGGGGTCAGCGCTCCTCTCGGAACTCGACGTGGCGACCCGCGCGTGGCGCGACGAAGAGGAGGCCCGACCGAAGACCCCACGCGACGGGGCAGATCAGGCCTCCGGCGCACGGAGGCGAGCTGTGCCTGTGCCGCGACGGCGGCCACCGAGGCGGAGTCGGGGACATCCGAGGGCAGTGCGACGGTGCCGGTGTGAGTGAAGGTGCTGGGTCGCGGACGGTGGCGTGGACCTTCTTGGCACCCCCGGACGTACAGGGACTCGGCCATGGCCCGGCCGATACCTCGGCCGCCTCCGGACGCTTCACCGTCAACGACCCACGGGCGGCGGGAGCCAGCAGTGTCCTGGCAGACCTCCAGGACACGGCGCAGGTGGTCCGGCAGGTGCGAGAACTGTAGGGGTGACCTGCGCGGGGCCCTTCGGCACAAGGAAATGGCACAGGGATCGTAGATTGCCATGGCAACGAACGGATCACGGACCGCTGAAGTGAGCGTCTGGACCGACTCCGTCCCAGATGATGATGATCATGATGTCGAGAGTGCTGATGAGCCCCGCTGTCCACAGGTGCAGGATAGGCGCCGCCCTAACTGCCGCCGCGCTGCTCGCGGTGACCGGATGCAGCAACGGCAATACCGAGAAGCCGGCCTCTACCCCGACTGCGTCATCAACACCCAAGCCTGATGTCAGCCGGGACAATCGAGCCACGCGGGAAGAGATGGCCGCGCTGGAGCGGGCGGTACGCGTCTACACCACTGCGTACTTCGCACCCGACGTCGACTCCGGATACGCGATGTGGTCAACCCGGTGCCGGGTGCCGGGCAGCAAAAGTCAACTTGCTGGGCTCATGGAACGAGCGGAGTCGATGAACTTCGATCACGTTCGGTACAGCGTCAAGCGGTTCTCCGTGGACCGCGTGTCCGGTGCGCACGCAGTCGTAACGTACGGGGTGGGCGACGACCCGAGGTTCGACCTGACCGAGCAATGGGTCCGCGAGGATGGCGGGTGGCGCTATGACCATTGCGAACCCCTCGACGACTACTGACGTTCAACTCACGATGCCGTCAATGGTCGATGCGCTGATGATCGTGCCATGCCGGTCGCAAGCCGACCTCTTTTGGCTCTCGTCGTCTCCGGCGGCACTCCTCGTACGCTCCGGCCATGTACATGAACATCTTTCTGCGGTGACCTGGGATGCCTGGGATGTCTCGCACCGCCCATTGATACGCGAGCCCAGGGAGCGGCGCCGGTGCAGGCCCGCTGTCCGCGGTGGCGGATCGCCGCGCGGGCGGCGTGCAGGATGCGGGGGCCGAGGGCCGGGGCGGGTCAGACCTCGGAGTTGAGCCGACCGGAGCGAAACGGTTCGACCTGGTGGGGCAGGTCGGCGAAGCCTGCTTCTGCGAGCGCTCGGGCGAGTCCCGGCAATGCCGCGATGCGGGCGACGAGGAGCGGGTCGACCTCTATGCGGGCGCGGTCCCCGAGGTCGCGGACGCGGAGGTCCCGCACGTCCACCCCGGCCTCGGTCGTCAGCACCCGAACGGCCCTCTCCGCGCGATCGATGCGGGCCAGGCGGTGAGAGGTGACCTCGATGCCGTAGCGGACACGGCTGGCGAGGCAGGGGGTCGCGGCTTTGTCCCAGGTGGGCAGTGACCAGTGTTTGCTGAGGCGGCGTACGTCCGCCTTCGTCAGGCCGGCGTCGAGGAGCGGTGTCCGGATGCCGCGTTCCCGCCCGGCGCGGATGCCCGGACGGTGGGGATCGGATGCGTCGTCGGCGTTGGTGCCGGTGGCCACGACGTCGACGCCGCGCTCGTGTGCGAGCGCGGTGATGGTGTCCAGCACCTCGGACTTGCAGAAGTAGCAGCGGTCGGGCCCGTTGGCCCGGTATCCGGGCCGGGTCAACTCGTGGGTGCGCGGCGCGAGATGGATGATCCCGAGGTCTTCGGCGAGTCGCCGCGCGCGGGACAGCTCGCCGTCGGCGAGGCTCTCCGAGACGGCGGTGACGGCCAGGACGCGCTCCGGCCCGAGCGCCCGTGCCGCCGCGGCCAGGACCAGGGCGGAGTCGGCGCCGCCCGAGTAGGCGACGGCGAGGGAACCGCCGAGCGCGCGCACGCCGTTCAGCAGCCGGCGTCCAAGGGTGTCGTCACTGTGCACTGTGTTCCTCCTGGCTCGTCACCGTCGCCTCTCCTCGGCTCAGGCGCAGTGCGCGCGCGGCGACGGCGCGCAGGGGCAGACCCAGCGCCGCGGCTGCGGCCACCAGGTCGTCGTGCTCGGGTTTGGCCGCGTACGGACCGTGTTTGACCCGGATGGCGTGTCCGTCGACGTCGACGGTCTCGAAGGCGCGCGGCAGCGCGGTGCGGGTCGCGCTGATCCGCCGGATGCCGAGGGCGCCGGTCTCGGCCAGGACCATGTCGCGCAGCCGTCCTTCGTGGTGCGCGGTGGTGAGGAGGTGCAGGACCTGCGCGGGCCTGCCCTTCTTCATCACCGCGGCGGTCGTCCAGGCGTCAAGGGCACCGGCGTCCAGAAGGCGGGTGATGAGGTGCCCGAGGAGTTCTCCGGTGACGTCGTCGAGGTTGGTCTCCAGGACGACGACTTCCTCGTTCGCCGTGGTCGGGACGGGGTCGCCGAGGGTGACAGAGACGAGGTTGGGCCGGTCGGGCAGGCGGCGCGACCCCACTCCGTAGCCCGTGGCGCCCAGTGTCATGGGGGGCGGCGGGCCGTAGCGGGCGCGGACGGCGCGCAGGATTGCGGCGCCCGTGGGTGTCACCGTCTCCCCGGGAAGGCCGCAGCCCCTGACGGCCGCTCCGGTCAGCAGTGCGAGGGTGGCCGGCGCCGGGCAGGGCAGGACGCCGTGCGCCGAGTTCACCTCGCCGCGGCCGAGCGGCAGGGGCGAGCTGATGACGTCCGTGACGCCGAAGGCGTGCAGGGCCGCGGCGCTGCCGACGATGTCCACGAGGGTGTCGTGCCCGCCGAGTTCGTGCAGATGGACGGTGGCGGGGTCGGCGTCGTGCAGTCTCCCCTCCACCTCGGCGATGGCTGTGAGCGCGGCGACGGCGAGGGTCGCGACGGGCCGGGGAGCGGCCCGGGAGGCCATCTCGATCACCTCGGCGGCGCGCCGCTCGGTGCACGGATCGGTGACCTCCACGCGTACGCGAGTGGCGGCCAGTCCGTGGTCGGTGACGCGTTCGGCCGTCAGGTCCCAGCCGGTCAGCCCGGTGGCGGAGACGGCGGACCGGATCCGGTCGAGCGGTGCCCCCGCGTCGATCAGGGCGCCCAGCAGCATGTCTCCGGCCAGTCCGGTGAACGGGTTGATCCAGCAGATCACTTGACGCCTCCGGGTTCCGCTGTGCCGCGGGACCGGGCGATGCGGTGGACCGCCATGGCTGCCGAGAACCCGGAGTCGATGTTGACCACGGTCACGCCGGCGGCGCAGGAGGCGTGCATGGCGAGCAGTGCGGTCACCCCGTCCAGTGAGGCGCCGTACCCGGTGGAGACCGGCACCGCCACGACGGGGGCGGCCACCAGACCGCCGACGACGCTGGCGAGGGCGCCCTCCATGCCCGCCACGACGATCACCGCGTCCGCGGACCGCAGCAGACCGCGGACCTGCAGCACGCGTTCGAGTCCCGCGACTCCCACGTCGTGCACGGCCGTCGTGTCCAGCCCGACGGCCGTGGCCACAGCGGTGGCTTCGGCGGCCACCGGCCGGTCGGACGTCCCGGCGGCGGCCACCACGAGGGAGAAGCCCGATGCGGCGGCCGGTCGCCAGAGCAGCAGCCGGGCCTCCTCGTCGTACGCCCCGGAGTCCACCCGCCCCAGGACGGCCGCCGCGGTGTCCGGGGCGACGCGGGTGACCAGGACGGGCCCGGTGTTGTGCTCCAGGAGGCCGGTGACGATGCCGCCGATCTGCTCCACGGTCTTGCCGGGGCCGTAGACGACCTCGGGCAGTCCTTGCCGTGCCTCGCGACCGATGTCGACTCGTGCGTATCCCAGGTCCAGTACTTCGTTCACGGCCGGCTCCCCTCGACGTACGGGATGGTCTGCGGACCTTCCGGCAGGACGCACAGGCGGGCCTGCGGGCCCGCGGCGGCCAGCGCTTCGGCGACGGTCGCGGAGACGTCCCGGGTCTGCCGCAGGTGGGCCGCCGCCAGCTCGTCGTCACTGAGGAAGGAGGTGTGCACGATGACCTGACTACCCGACTGGATGCGGGCCTGGATCTGCACCTGCCACTGGTCCGGAATCGTCTCGGTGCGCGCGGAGATCTCGTTCAGGAGCGCCTGCGGGGACGGAGCCGAGGCCAGGACCCGGCGGTAGGAGCCGTGGTCGGGGAAGCCGTCACGGCACTCGGCCGCGCACACGATCGTCCCTCCGGGGCGGACCACCTGGTAGGCCGCCGACATCCCCTTGACCGCCTGGTACAGGTTCTGGTCCAGCGGGAAGCCGGAGTTGGTGGTGACGACCACGTCGAACGGTGCCGGGACCGGGCGCATCGCCACGCGCGCGGCCGCGGCCGTCGCGGCGGCGTGCATCGGCAGCAGATCGCCGCCGAACGCCGCGACGACGTCCTTGTCGCGATTGAGCACCACGTCGAACGCGAAGGTGACGCCCGCGGCCTCCGCGATGGCGCGCACGTCGTCGTGAACCGGGTTTCCGCGGGTGATGCCCCAGGTGGCGCGTGGATCGCCGATCCGGGCCGCGTCGTGCAGGACGAGCACGGTCTCCAGACCCGCCAGGCCGGGGGCCACGAGCTTCGGGCCACCGGAGAACCCGGCGAAGAAGTGGGGTTCGACGAAGCCGGTGGTGATCCGGACGTCCGCCTGCACCCACTCCCGGTTGAGCCACACCGGTACGCCGTCGCCGTGCCTGCCCATCCACGTCAGCTGGGCGGCGTCGCGGGCGTCGTGGTTGACGATCCTCACCGTGTCCGCGATCTCGTCGCCGAACATCGTCCGGAGCTCGGACGCGTCGTTGCCGCGATGGGTGCCCGTCGCCACGAGGATCACGACGTCCTCCCTGCGGACGATGCCGTCCAGCTCGTCCAGCACGGCCGGGATCATCAGGTGCCGGGGCTGCGGCCGGGTGCCGTCGCAGGCCGAGATGGCCACCGTCTGCCCCGGGCGCACCCTCTCGGCCAACGGGGGCCCGGCGACCGGCTCGCGCAGGGCCTTGCGCAGGACGGCCGCCTGGTTCCCGGCCGCCGTGTGGTGGACGGGCTCCACGACGGTGGTCCTGTGCGGATCGACGTCGATGTCGAGCCCTGACTGCCCGTAGGCGAGGCGTACCTTCACCGGGCCTCCTCCACGGCCTCTCCGTCCTGGGCCCGCCCTCGACGGTGCCGCTCGTCCAGGCGGTAGGCGCGTTCCGCCGTCGCGCAGAAGACGTGGGAACGCTCGCCCTCGGTGAGGCCGTCGGTCAGTGCCTCCGCCACGCCGACGACCTCCTCGTACGAGGCAGCCAGCAGGCACACCGGCCAGTCCGAGCCGAACATCACCCGCTCGGGGCCGAAGGCGTCGAGCACCACGTCGGCGTAGGGACGCAGGGCTGCCACGCTCCCATGGTGCCGGCCGGCCTCGGTGACCATGCCCGACAGCTTGCAGAACACGTTGGGAAAGGAGGCCAGTTCGCGGACCAGCGAGGTCCAGGGCTGCAGTTCACCGGCGTCCATGGGGGGTTTTCCCAGATGGTCGAGCACAAAGGTGAGTTCCGGAAGTTCCCGGACAGCTTCGATGGCCGAAGGCAGTTGATGCGGACGGACAAGCAGGTCATAGGCGAGGTCCGCCTGCGCGACCAGGCGCAGACCCCGCTGTACGTCGGGCCGGCTCAGCCAGCGGGGGTCCCGCTCGTCCTGCACGAGGTGCCTGGTGCCCACGAGGAGCTCGCCGCCGGGCGCCGCCCGCAGGGCGTTCAGCGTGCGCGGGAGGCAGTCCGAGGTGAGGTCGACCCAGCCCACGACCCCGGCGACGGTCCCGGCCGTGGAGGCCAGGGTCAGGAAGTCCTCGGTCTCGTCGGCGTCGGGCAGTACCTGGACCAGGATCGTGCGGTCGACGCCCGCTGCCTGGGCCGGCGGCGCCAGGTCCTCCAAGGTGAAGTCCCGCCGCACCGGGGCCATGCCGGGTTCGTCGAGCCACGCGTGCACACGGCGCTGCGGACCGGGACCGGGACCGGGGCCGTGCGTGGGGGACGGGGACGGTGCAGGCCGCCAGACGTGGTGGTGCGCGTCGATCCTGCTCATCGTTCCTCCGCTTCCAGGACGTCGAGCTCCGGCCACAGTTCCTCGGGGATCGTCATCGAGGCGAGCGCGGCGCTCACGGTGATCTCCTGTGCGCTGCGCGCCCCGACGACGACACCGGTGACGGCCGGGTGGCGCAGCGGGAACCGCAGCGCGGCTGCCGCAAGCGGGACACCGTACTCGGCGCAGCGCTCACCGAGGGCCCGGGCGTGACGGAGGACCGCTTCCTGAACCGGCGCGTCGTCGTACACGGCGTCCGGGGCGTCCGGGGCGAGGTTTGCGAGGATGCCGCTGTTGAAGACACCACCGACCAGGACGCCCACGGCGCGTTCGGCGCACGCGGGCAGCAGTTCGTCGGCCGCGCTGCGGTCCAGCAGCGAGTAGCGGCCGGCCACGAGCACGCAATCGAGGTCGGCCTCGGTCACGAAGCGGGTGAGCATCGACGTCTGGTTCATACCCGCGCCTATCGCCCGGACGGCTCCCTCGTCGCGAAGCCGGGCCAGCGCCGGGTAGGCACCGCTCACGGCCTGCTCCCAGCAGTCGTCCGGGTCGTGGATGAAGACGATGTCGAAGGCGTCGAGACCGGAGCGCTCCAGGCTTTCGGCGAGTGAGCGGTAGACGCCGTCGGCACTGTAGTCGCGGACCGTGACGGGCCCGGGTGCGCCGTGGAGGGCCTCGTCTCCCGGGGCCGGCTCCCCCGGTACGGTCAGCCGGCCGACCTTGGTGGACACCGTGGTCTCCGCGCGCGGGTGCCCGGCCCCGGTGAGGAACGCGCCGAGCCGCTGCTCGGCGAGCCCGGCGCCATCGTGCGGGGCGGTGTCGAAGTACCGGATCCCGGCGGCCCAGGCGGCCTTCAGCGTCTCGGTGGCCTGCCGGCCGCCGACGGCCGAGGCGAGGCCGCCCAGCGGCGCGGTGCCGAGCCCGACGCGGCTGACGCTCACGCCGGAGCGTCCCAGAGGCACCCGTTCGGCGTACCAGGGCCGGATCGCGGAGGTCATCACGCCCGCCCGAGGACGTGCCGCTGACCGCTGAGCCGGTCGGTCTCCGCCCTGACGACGTCGCCGGCGCGCAGGAATCCCATCGGGCTGCTCCTCGTCGATGTCACATGCCCGCCGGTGGGCGGCGGGTCCTTGGGCCGGGTCACGGAGCGGACGACGCCGTGCCGGGTCACCGCCGGCCCACCGAGACGTCGCCCGTGGCGCCGGAGTTGGGTTCGAGATGCTCGCGCAGCCACTGTTCGGTGTTGCTGACGTGCAAGAGGGCGGCCGCCTGGGCCAGGGGGGCGTCACCGGCGGCCAGCGCCCGGTGGATCGCCTCGTGTTCGGCGACCGTCCGTGCCGCGGCGTCGTCATCGACCAGGCCACGCCAGACACGGGCTCGCAGTGTCCGCCCGGAGATCCCCTCCAGCAAGGTGGCGAGGGTGGCGTTGCCGGTGGCCGCGACGACGGCACGGTGGAAGGCGGCGTCGTGCTCGTTGAGGCGCTCCACGTCGTCAAGGGCCGCCCGCATCGCCTCCAGATGCCGTTCGACCTCCCGCAGCCCCGCGGCCGAGATCCGCGTGGCGGCGAGACCCGTGGCGATCGGTTCGAACAGCCGGCGCACTTCGGTGAGCTCCAGCAGAGTGTCGCCCCGCAGCAGCTCCACCGCCGAACCGATGCTGCTCAGCAGCACCTCCGGTTCCAGGCTGGTCACATACGTCCCGTCGCCCCGGCGGATCTCCAGCACCCGTGTGACGACCAGCGCTTTCACCGCTTCCCGCATGAGGTTGCGGGACAGGCCCAGCTCCGCTGCCAGTTGCTGCTCGGGCGGCAGTTTGGCGCCGGGCCGCAGCTCGCCCGAGAGGATGAGGTCCCTGATGCGGTCGATCGCCTTGTCGGTCAAAGACATCCGTCTGCTCCCTGCTCGTCGCCCAGGCGGCGGCAGCGTAGCAATACATCCCATCACTGTGGAATACATGGGATGACCCGGACCTCGCGGCCGACGTGAGCCTGTCACGTCATCACAGGTCAGCGGCGTCTCGGAATCCTTTGCCTGCCGGGGGTATGGACATCCGTGCGAGCCGACCCTATAAATCCATCCAATGTCCAACGCTGGTCGCAACGAAGAGAACGTCTCGTTGACACATGAGGACGGGTGGTTGCCATGAAGCGGGGAGTGCGCCGGAGCCTCCGAGCCGGAGGCGCAGGAAGCGATGACTGAGCTGATCACCGCGGTCGAGGCGGTCGACGTGCGGTTCCCCACGTCGCGGGAACTCGACGGTTCCGACGCCATGAATCCCGAACCCGACTACTCGGCCGCCTACGTGACGGTCCGTACGAGTGCCGGGGCGGAGGGATACGGACTCGCCTTCACCGTGGGCCGCGGCAACGAGGTGGAGGTCGCCGCCGTACGGGCCCTGGCCCCGCTGGTCGTCGGACTGCCCGTCGAGGAGGTGCTGGCCGATCTGGGAGGCTTCTCGCGTCGGCTGACCGGCGACAGCCAACTGCGCTGGCTGGGCCCCGAGAAGGGGGCCATTCACATGGCCGCCGCGGCCGTCGTCAACGCCGTCTGGGACCTGTACGGCCGCCGTACCGGCAAGCCGGTCTGGCGGCTGCTCGCCGAGCTCTCCCCGGAGCAGTTGGTCGACCTCGTCGACTTCCGCTACCTCCAGGACGCCCTCACCCGTGACGAGGCGCTGGAGATCCTGCGACGCGCCGAGCCCGGCCGCGCCGGGCGCACCGCGCATCTGCTGGAGCACGGCTACCCGGCGTACACCACGACCCCGGGATGGCTCGGGTACGACGACGAGAAGCTGGTGCGACTGTCCAAGGAAGCGGTCGCCGAGGGCTTCGGGCAGATCAAGCTGAAGGTCGGCGCCGATCGCGAGGCGGACGTACGCCGCATGCGGCTGACGCGCGAGGCGGTCGGCCCGGACGTCAGGATCGCCGTCGACGCAAACCAGGCGTGGGGCGTGCAGCAGGCGATCGACTGGATGGCGGCGCTCACGCCGTACGACCCGTACTGGATCGAGGAGCCCACTTCCCCGGACGACATCCTCGGCCACGCCGCCATCCGCAGGGCGCTGGCGCCGGTCAAGGTCGCCACCGGCGAACACACCCACAACCAGGTGATGTTCAAGCAGCTGCTCCAAGCGGGCGCGCTCGACGTGCTGCAGCTCGACGCCAGCCGCACCGCCGGAGTCACCGAGAACGTCGCCGTACTGCTGCTGGCCGCCAAGTTCGGCGTCCCGGTGTGCCCGCACGCCGGCGGGGTCGGGCTGTGCGAGATGGTGCAGCATCTGGCGATGTTCGACTACGTGGCCGTCAGCGGCACCACCGAGGACCGGGTCATCGAGTACGTCGACCATCTGCACGGGCACTTCACCGACCCGGTCCGCATCCGCGACGGCCGCTACCTGGCGCCCGCCGCTCCCGGTATCGGCGCCGAGCTGCACCCGCGGTCCCTGGAGGACCACCGCTACCCGGACGGCCCCGTGTGGGCCGGGGAGGCCGGCGGATGAGCGCCCCCACGTCCGCGGACCTGAAGGCGCTCGTGACCGGCGGCACCTGCGGCATCGGGCCGGCCGCGGCTCGTCCGCCGGCGTTCCGCGGGGCCAGGGCCGCCTGCCTCGGCCTCACCCCGAACGATGTCCCCGAACCCCTCACCGGCATCCGCGCGGATGTCGCCGCCACGCCGTGGATCGGCCGCCCTCTCGATCGCGCGCCCGACCCCGAAGCCGAACGCACTGCGCTCCGCGCCCGCCGGCCCATGCGCCGCCTCGTCTGTGCGGACGAGGTCGCCACCAACGTCGTCCACCGTCCGAGCCCGTTGTCCGGCTCGGCCACCGGCACGGCCCTCGCCGTCGACGGAGGCACGAAAGGCCTGCGTATCCGCCCGCGCGCCTGATCCCGGCCCTTCCCGGACTCCGGCACGCCCCTCCCACATCCGCCGGCGTACAACCCCGCCCCTGCGACCCACCGGCAAGGAGAACGAGCAATGAAGCTCAGATTCACCCGGCACGCATGCATAGGCGGCCTCGCCGCCCTGACCGCCTTCGCACTCACCGCCTGCGGCGACCCTGGACCCGCGTCGGGCACGGGCGGCGGTTCGGCGGTGATCGGGGTCGACTACCCGCGCTCCGACACCGACTTCTGGAACTCGTACATCAAGTACACCCCCGAGTTCGCCAAGGAACTCGGGCTGGACCTGAAGACCACCAACTCGCAGAACGACGTCGCCAAGCTCACCGCCAACGCGCAGACCTTCATCAGCCAGGGCGTCAAGGGTGTCGCGATGGCGCCTCAGGACACCGCGGCCATCGCGCCGACCCTGGCGCAGATGGAGGCCAAGAAGATCCCGGTCGTCACGGTGGACACCAGGCCCGACACCGGCAACGTCTACATGGTGGTCCGCGCCGACAACCGCGCCTACGGCGAGAAGGCCTGCCAGTTCCTCGGCACGAAGCTGAAGGGCAAAGGCACGGTCGTCATGCTCCAGGGCGACCTCGCCTCGATCAACGGCCGGGACCGCACCGAAGCCTTCAACGAGTGCATGAAGAAGAACTACCCCGCCATCAAGGTCCTCGGTGAAGCCACCAACTGGGACGGGGCGGTCGCGGCGCAGAAGCTCCAGACCGACCTGACCGCGCACCCCGACATCAGGGGTGTCTACATGCAGTCCAGCTTCGCGCTCGCCGGCACCCTTCAGGTGCTCAAGCAGAAGAACCTGCTGGTCGGCCCCGATGACGAGAAGCACGTCTTCATCGTCTCCAACGACGGAATCCCCGAGGAGCTCAAGGACATCACCGCTGGGAAGATCGATGCCACGGTCTCCCAGCCCGCCGACCTGTACGCCAAGTACGCCCTCTCCTACCTCAAGGCGGCGATCGAGGGCAAGAAATTCCAGCCCGGCAAGACCGACCACGACAGCACGATCATCCAGGTCCGCGACGGTCTGCTGGAGGATCAGCTCTCCGCCCCGCTCGTGACCGCGGACGGGGGCACCTTCGGCGGGGTTCCCAGCCTCAAGAGCGACGACCCGTCCCTGTGGGGCAACAACCTCAGCTGACCGGAAGGACGGTACACACCATGGTCACGGCTCACCCCGTCGTCCAGGCGGCAGGGCTGACGAAGCGGTTCGGTTCCACGGTCGCGCTGCACGACGCCGCGATCACGATCAAGCCCGGGGAGACGCACGCGCTCGTGGGCCGCAACGGGGCGGGCAAGTCCACGCTCGTCTCCGTCCTCACCGGCCTGCAGGCACCGGACGAGGGGACGGTGGCCTTCGACGGCGCGCCGGCTCCCCGGCTCGCCGACCGGGATGCCTGGCGCAGGCGGGTGGCATGCGTCTACCAGAAGTCCACCGTCATCCCCCAGCTCACGGTCGCGGAGAACCTCTTCCTGAACCGGCACCGCCGGGGACGGGGTGGCCTGATCAGCTGGCGCACGGTCCGTGACAGGGCACGCGAGGTCCTGCAGACCTGGTCGGTCGACGTGGACGTGCGCACCCCTGCCGGGGAACTGAGCATGGAGCAGCGGCAGTTCGTGGAGATCGCCCGGGCGCTGTCGTTCGGCGCACGCTTCATCATCCTCGACGAGCCCACCGCGCAACTGGACGGATCCGCCATCAACCGGCTGTTCGCGCGGATCCGGGACCTCCAGCGCCAGGGCATCACCTTCCTCTTCATCAGCCACCACTTGCAGGAGGTCTACGAGATCTGCGACATGGTCACGGTGCTTCGCGACGCCCGGCACATCCTCACCGCCCCCGTGGCGGAGCTGCCCCGTGCCGAACTCGTGGCCGCCATGACGGGCGACAGCGCGGACAGGGGCGGTGAAAGGCACCGCCGGCCCGTCGACACCGACTCCCCGGCCGTGCTCGCGGTGGAAGGCGCGGCTGTGCGGGGAACGTACCGCGACGTGTCCTTCCTGATCCGGGGCGGGGAGATCGTCGGTCTCGCCGGCGCTGCCGGCAGCGGCCGTACCGAGGTCGCGGAGACGGTCGTCGGACTCCGGGCCGCCGAAACGGGAACGGTCCGGATCGCGGGGGTCCGGCCGCGGCCGGGCAGCGTCCCCGCCGCGCTGGCCGCGGGTGTGGGGTTCGTCCCGCAGGA
This sequence comes from Streptomyces sp. RLA123, assembly GCF_056270165.1. Classification (NCBI taxonomy): domain Bacteria; kingdom Bacillati; phylum Actinomycetota; class Actinomycetes; order Kitasatosporales; family Streptomycetaceae; genus Streptomyces; species Streptomyces sp. RLA123. The sequence continues at coordinate 143,246 of NZ_JBWDOR010000003.1, forward strand.
CCGTCACCACCAGGGACTCGTACCGGAGATGTCCATCGCGGACAACGGGACCCTGACCATCCCTGAACGGCTCGGCCCAGGGGGCCTCATCGACAACCGCCGCCGCGACGCCTACGCCCGCTCCATGATCGACAAGCTGGAGATCAAGACACCGGGGCCGCAGCTGCCCGTCTCCGGACTCTCGGGAGGCAACCAGCAGAAGGTCGTCATGGCCCGGGCCCTGGCCAACGATCCGAAAGTTCTGGTGCTGATCAATCCGACCGCCGGCGTGGACGTGCGGTCCAAGGAGTTCCTCCTCGGCAAGGTCGAGGCGATCGCCGCGTCCGGCACCGGGGTGCTCATCGCCTCCGACGAACTCGACGACCTGCGCACGTGCGACCGGGTCCTGGTGATGTTCCGGGGCCGAGTCGTGGCCGAGAGGGCCGGAGGCTGGCACGACCACGAGCTCGTTGCCGCGATGGAAGGAGTGGACCTCGATGTCTGAGAGTACGGCCGCGGCTGCCGCGAAGGGCCCGGACGGCGGGTCGCCCGACGCCACGGGCGTGCGGCCGGCCGCGGCGACCAGGAGCGGTCACCGGATCGCTCTCGCACGACTGCGCGACCTGGCGCTCGTTCCCGCGATCATCGTGATGGCGATCGTCGGCCAGCTCGTCAACCCGGTATTCCTCCAGGCGGACAACCTGATCAACGTCCTTCAGACGATGTCCGAGACCGCCCTGCTGGTCCTGGCCCAGACCCTGGTGCTGATCGTCAAGAAGATGGACCTCTCCCTGGAGTCCACGATGGGGATCGCACCCGGGGTCGCCGCCTGGCTCACCGTCCCGGCGGGCGCGACGCACGGAATCGGCGTGCTGCCCGGCGGCTGGGCCGTGCCGGTCACCTTGGCGGTGGGTCTGCTGATCGGTGTGGTCAACGCCCTGTTCATCATCCGGTTCGGTCTCAACGGCTTCATCGTCACGCTCGGCATGCTGATCGTGCTGCGCGGTGTCCTGACCGGCATCTCCGGTGGCCAGACGTTCTTCCAGCTGCCGCCGTCGATGCTCTACCTCGGCACCGCCCAGTGGGCGGGCACGCCCGCCTCGGTGTGGATCTGTCTGCTCCTGTTCGCCGCCGGCATCGTGGTGCTCGGTTTCACCAGCTTCGGCCGCTCCCTGTACGCGATCGGCGGCAACGTCGACGCGGCGAAAGCGGCGGGCATCCGTACCGACCGTGTGCTGTGGACCGTCATCGTCGCGGCGAGCGTGCTGGCGGCACTGAGCGGCCTGCTGCTGTCCGGACGCCTCGCCTCGGTGGCCTCCGCCCAGGGCAACGGCTACATCTTCACCGTCTTCGCGGCGGCGGTCATCGGCGGCATCAGCCTCAACGGCGGCAAGGGCACCATGTTCGGAGCCTTCACGGGCATCCTGCTCCTGTTCATGATCCAGAACGTCCTCACCCTCGGTGGCGTCCCCGCGCAGTGGATCGGCGCCCTCAACGGCACGATCATCCTCATCGCCCTGGCGCTGTCCCGCATCACAGGCGGCAGGGCCCAGGAATAGGAACCCTCCGACCGGGCCGAGCCGGGCGACGGCCACCCGCGCGTGCGGACCGCGCCCGCGGTCCCGGGGTGCACTCCTCGGAACCGGCCCGGACACCCGCGACCGAAAGGCATGGCAATCCCATGGAACGAAGAGACTTTCTCGTCGCCTCCGCGGCTGCTACAGCCGCGCTGAGCGCCGGACTCCCGGCCGCCGAGGCCACCGCGGCACCGCATCCCGGTCCGGGAACCGAGCCGCACCCGGCGCCCAAGCCGTCTCCCCTTTCCCTGTGGTACGACAAGCCCGCAGCGCAATGGCTGGAGGCCCTGCCGCTCGGCAACGGCCGTCTCGGCGCGATGGTGTTCGGTGGCGTGAACACCGAGCAACTCCAGCTCAACGAGGACACGCTGTGGGCGGGAGGCCCCTACGAGCCCGCGAACCCCCAGGGCCTGGCCAACCTCGCGGAGATCCGGCGCAGGGTCTTCGCCGGGCAATGGAACTCCGCCCAGAGCCTGATCGACTCGTCCTTCATGGGCAGACCGGTAGGCGAGCTGATGTACCAGACCGTCGGAAACCTGCGCCTGACCATCGCGGGCACCGGCGACGTCACCGACTACCGACGGGAACTGGACCTCGACAGGGGCGTCGCGACCGTGACGTACAACCGCGGCGGGGTCGCGTACCGGCGCGAGGTCTTCGCCAGCCACCCCGATCAGGTGATCGTGGTCCGGCTCACCGCCGGCGGCCCCGGAGGCCCGGGCGGCGCCGGCGGGCTGTCCTTCAGCGCGGCCTTCGACACTCCCCAGCAGGCCGCGACGGACTCTCCGGACCCGCTGACGGCCGCACTGGAAGGCATCGGGCAGACCCGCGAGGGAGTCACCGGACAGGTCCGCTTCCGTGCCCTCGTCCGGGCCCACGCCGACGGCGGCACCGTGCGCAGCGAGAACGGCACGCTCACGGTGACCGGCGCCGATTCGGCGACCCTGCTGGTGTCCGTGGGCACCGGTTACCTCGACTACACGGACGCCTCGGGCGACCACCGTGCCCGCGCCGAGGGCCCGTTGAACGCCGCTGCCTCCGTCCCGTACAAGGAGCTGCGCGCACGGCACGAACGAGACCACCGCGCGCTCTTCGGCCGCGTCCGGCTCGACCTCGGTACCACCGACGCCGCCGGCGCGCCGACCGACCAGCGGGTGGCCGCCTTCGCCGGGGCGGACGACCCGCAATTGATCGCGCTGCACTACCAGTACGGCCGCTACCTGCTCATCGCCTCCTCCCGCCCGGGCACCCAGCCCGCCAACCTTCAGGGCATCTGGAACGACCAGCTCTCGCCGCCCTGGGATTCCAAGTACACGATCAACATCAATACGGAGATGAACTACTGGCCCGCTCCCACCACCAACCTCCTGGAGTGCTGGGAACCGATCTTCGCGCTCCTCGACGACCTGTCCCAGGCCGGGCAGCGGACCGCGCGGGTGCAGTACGGCGCGGACGGCTGGGTGGCGCACCACAACACGGACGCCTGGCGCGGGACCGCGCCCGTCGACGGCGCTTTCTGGGGAATGTGGCCCACCGGCGGCGCCTGGCTGGCGACTTCCGTCTGGGAGCACTACCGCTTCACCGGCGACCGCGACGCCCTGCGCCGCCGCCTGCCCGTGGTCGAGGGGGCGGTCCGCTTCTTCCTCGACTCACTCGTTCCCGACCCCGGTACGGGACACCTCGTCACCTGTCCGTCCGTGTCACCGGAGAACGCCCACCACAACGGTGTGTCGGCGTGCGCCGGGCCGACCATGGACAACCAGATCCTGCGTGACCTCTTCGACGGCTACCTGGCGGCCTGTGACACCCTCGGTGCCGCAAGCCCCTACGTGGAGCGGGTGCGTGCGGCCCGTGACCAGTTGCCTCCCATGAGAATCGGCGCGTTGGGGCAGTTGCAGGAATGGCAGGACGACTGGGACGCCGGCGCCCCGGAGCGGCAGCACCGTCATGTCTCCCACCTGTACGGCCTGCACCCCAGCAACCAGATCACCAAGCGCGGTACGCCGGACCTCTTCCAGGCCGCCCTGAAGACACTGGAGATGCGCGGCGACGCCGGCACGGGCTGGTCCCTCGCCTGGAAGATCAACTTCTGGGCGCGGGCGGAGGACGGCGCCCGCTCCTACAAACTGCTCACCGACCTCCTCACGCCGGCCCGCACCGCGCCGAACCTGTTCGACCTCCACCCGCCGTTCCAGATAGACGGCAACTTCGGTGCCACGGCGGGCGTGACCGAATGGCTGCTCCAGTCGCACACCGACGAGGTCCATCTGCTGCCCGCGCTGCCTCCCCAGCTTCCGGACGGACGCGTCACCGGCTTGCTCGCCCGCGGAGGCCTCACCGTCGATCTCGACTGGCGCGGCGGAGCGCTGTCCCACGCCCGCCTGGCGGCGCGACACGACGGCACCGTCCGGCTGCGCACCGCCGTCCCGGTCGACGTGGACGCCCCCGGTCGCCCGCCCCGCCTCCCTGTGGACCGTCCGGAGGACACCGTCGCGGTGTTCGAGGTCACGGGAGGCCGCGATTACATGATCAAGCCGCACTGACACCACGGGCCGCCGCCCGGGTCGCGGTCACGGCAACCTCGGGTACGGGTGTACTGACGTGTCCCTTGCAGGGGGTTCGGCAGCCGCGCGCACTCGAGTCGCCGTGCCGACCCGGCCGATGCGAGGGGCTCCCGGCCGCTGCGCCGGGGGCCCTCCGAGGTGCACCGCGCCGGCACGACATCCGACATGTGGCCGGGCGGTGGCCGTATTCGACGGCGAGCGGTGAGGGCATCGGCTCCGGCAAGGACGGTGCGGGCGTGGCGGAGCCGCTGCGCGGGCGCGAAAGCGCGGGCGCGATGGTGGCGGCGTACAGCGGCCGGCGAGGCGGCCGACAGGTGCGGGGTACGGTCATCGGCATGCCGCCCATCGGGCACGCCGCCGCGGAGGCGTTGTACCGCGTGATCGATGCCGCCTACGAGCGCCGGTCCGTGATCGTGACCTCGAACCTCCATCCCTCAGGATTCGATTCGATCATGCCGAAGACGCTGGCCACCAGCGGTCAGGGCGTCGTCCCGCCGGACCGGCCGGGCTGACCCCGGCCCTCCATCAGACGGGCTCCGGCAGATGACCGAGGTGCTTGATGACGCGCTCACGCAGAAGGAGGTACTCCTCCCAGCGGCGCGGCAGAGGACCCGGCGGGCGCTCGACGACACGCGCAGCGATGACGGTCTGTCCGAGCTGGAACTGCTCGCGCGTCAGGTCGAGTTCGACACCGCTGGGCAGCCGGTTCCACCAGTGGAAGCCGTGCTGGGTCCCGTCGAGGTGCACCTCACCGACTATGAGATCACCGCCGAAGACGTCGTTGACGACCAAGGCCGTGATGTCACAGTGCCCCCAGGCCGGGTTGCCAGGCTGCCAGTCGGCCTGGTCATCGGGGGAACATGTGTCGGCGGCCCAACTGGCACGCAGGGCTCCGTCGAGATCGAGCAGGTTCCAAGGGATCATGCCGCCAGGATCACAGCCACCACTGACATCGCAGATGGCACAGGAGCCGCGAGCCCCCGACGGGACAGAACTCGCGCAAGCCGCCGATCGGGCGACAAATAGTCACACCGGACAGGCAGATCAACGGTCCGCCGGCAAGGACTTGAGTCGTCCGCCCACCCGGATGTCGCACTGTCCGTGGACATCCCGTGTACCCATCCTGCGCGATAGGGGCGAGACGACGATCAAGGTGCCCAGTCCTGTCACGCAGGGCGCTATCACGGCGAGCTTCGTGAACCCCTGTCACCAGGCGACGCCAAGCCGACGGAGGCCCCTGCGACGAGCACCGTGAGACCTCGCCGCGGGATGCCGCCCCTTGGAGCTCATGTCGCGGTCATCGCCGAAGTGCTCACAGGCGCGGTTCCGCGGCCCGTTCTTCAGCTCGGCCGGGCGGACGCTTTGCCCTTGTTCAAGGCCGCCCCGCCGTGGCCGGTGCTGCGGTCTGCGGATACAGCACCGCGAAGATCCGTTCGAAGCGCGCCGTCATGTCGTCGGCGCTCTGCTCGGGGTGGTGGCGCCACCAGGCGACCGCGGCGCTCACGGTCCCGTACCACAGGTGGGTGGCGAGGTCGGTGTCGAGCGGCTCGCCCGCTTTCGGAGAGCCGAGGAACTCGGCTACGCCGACCGCGCCGAGACGGTTCAGCTCCTGACGATAGACGACAGCCGCCGCGTGGAGGGGTCCGTCGGCCGGCAGTGTCGCGTCATAGACGAGAGCCCAGTCATCGACACGGGACTCCAGCCTCCGGAAGATGGCCTCAAGGGTGCGAGCGGCACGCGTGATGTCGGACGGCCCCTCCTGCGCCGCGGCGACGGCTTCAACGAGGTGGGATCCGGCGTCCTCCAGGCACGTCAGGTAGAGGCCGTCCTTGGAACCGAAGTACTCGTAGATCATGGGCTTGCTGATTCCGGCATGCGCTGCCACCGCGGCGGTCGACCCGCGTGCGTAGCCCTTGGCGCCGAACTCGTGTGCCGCCGCGTCCAGGATCAGCCTCTCCCGGTCCGCGCGGGGCATGCCCTTGGTCCCGACCGTGCGGACGGCCTTCTCCTGCTTGTTCATGGTCCCATCCTATGCCAAAGTGACCGGCAGGTAATTTACCCAGCATTCAGATCGGTGGTGCGGCATTGGGCAGTAACACGCGATCGTGGTGGGGATGGGGAAACGTCGAGGACGCGGTGACGGGCGCGGAGCGTGCGGAGATCACCCGGCGTACCGCGGAGATGCTGCCGGGCGCCGACCTGACGGTGCACCAGGCCCCGCCGATCGCATCGTTCGGAGTGGGGGCGAGCCGCGTCCAGGCGCCGCCGGCCCTGGCCTCGATCGCGTCCGCCGATGTACGCGACCGGCTCGTGCACAGCCACGGGCAGGCGTTCCGCGATGTCGTGAGGGCGCTGCTGGGGCGCCTGCCCCACGTGCCCGACCTCGTGGTGCGCCCGACCTCCGAGGCACAGGTCGTCGATCTCCTGGACTGGTGCAGTGACGCCAACATCGCGGCCATTCCCTTCGGCGGTGGTTCCTCGGTGGTGGGAGGCGTCGAACCAAGGGTGGGCGACGCCTACGCCGGGGTGGTCAGCTTGGACATGGGCGCGATGGACCAGGTTTTGGAGATCGACCGCACCAGCCGGGCCGCCCTCGTCCAGGCAGGGGTCTTCGGCCCTCACCTGGAGGACCAGCTGCGGCCCCAGGGCTACAGCTTGAGGTTCTTCCCCCAGTCGTTCGAGTTCTCCACCCTCGGCGGCTGGCTGGCCACCCGCGCCGGCGGCCACTTCGCAACGAACCTCACCCACATCGACGACCTGACCGAATCGATGCGGGTCATCGCTCCCAGCGGGATCCTCGAGTCCCGCCGTCTCCCGGGCTCAGGGGCCGGGCCGTCCCCCGACCGGATGTTCCTCGGCTCGGAGGGATCGCTCGGCGTCATCACCCAAGCCTGGGTCCGCCTCCAGGACCGGCCACGGTGGCGTGCGGGAGCTTCGGCGGGCTTCGCCGACTACGACGCGGGCGTACGCGCGGTGCGTGCCCTGTCGCAGTCCGGCCTGAACCCCGCCAACTGCCGCCTCCTGGACCCCATGGAGGCGTTCATCAACGCCGGCGCCCCGAGCGCCGTCCTGGTACTCGGCTTCGAATCCGCCGACCACCCCGTCGACGCCTCGATGGGACGCGCGCTGGAGCTGTGCAGGGACCACGGGGGCACCCTGACCGAGGAACCGCGCTACGCCGACACCGCGGAGCAGGACGTACGGACCGGGGCCGCCGGCAGCTGGCGCAACTCCTTCTTGCGCATGCCCTACCAGCGGGACGCTCTCGCCGCTCAGGGCATGATCGTGGAGACGTTCGAGACGGCCTGCACCTGGGACCGGTTCGACACCCTGCGCGCCGCCGTCAACGCCGCTGCCCAGGACGCCATGCGCCAGGTCGGCGCGGAAGGCGTCGTGACCTGCCGCTTCACCCACGTCTACCCCGATGGTCCGGCCCCGTACTTCGGTATCTACGCCGCGGGGAAGTGGGGTAGGACGGTTGAGCAGTGGGACGAGATCAAGCAGGCGGTCTCTGAGGCACTGATCAGCGGCGGGGCGACCATCACCCATCATCACGCGGTGGGGCGCGACCACCGCCCGTGGTACGACCGCCAGCGCCCCGACCTGTTCGCCGCCGCCCTGCAGGCCGGCAAGACGGTCCTGGACCCGGCCGGAATCCTCAACCCCGGCGTTGTCATCGATCCATCGGGTTCCAGCCGCGATTCACACGGCCGACGTGTCGACAACGCGCCCGGCGGATGACCGTCGCGACGCCGCCGGTTCTGGCGGGCACCACCGGGTAAACGTCCCAGGCTGTCCCCTCCCCCGGCCGGCGTGACCCCGGCGGCCGAGGCCGGGAATGCGCAGGACCTCGGCCATGGCGCCGATGTCGCTCCGGCACGGCACCGCGTCCGGCCATGCCGTCCGGCGATGTCTGCGAGGCGCTCCCGAGAGGCCGTCCCAGCCGCTACCTGGAGCGTGCGGAGGTGGGCGGGTCCGCTCGTACGACCTCCGCGGCAGGGACGTGGTGCGGACGCAGACCCAGCACCAGGCCGAGGATCAGCACGGTGATGCCCAGCCATACCGACGGACTGGGCATGCCGCTGCCCGAGATGCTGCCGACGGCCGCCGCGGCGAGCGGCGCGATGCCGGTGAGCAGTCCGGCCCGCCCGGATCCGACGGCGCGGACCGTCGAGTACCACAGGACGAAGGCGACCGCCGTCACCATCAACGCCAGATAGCCGATGGCGGCCCACGCGGTACCGGACAACTCCCCCACCGCCGGGGGGCCTTCGCAGGCCGCGGCGAGAACGGTCAGTAGCGCGGCGGCCATCCACATCGCGTGCACGGACACCCCCCACGGGGAGTGCCGCCGCAGAACCGGTACCGCGAGAAGGGTGAAGGCGGCCTCGCAGACCAGGGCCAGCGCCGCCCAAGCCACCCCGACGGCGTCGGTGCGACCCGTTCCCTCCACCAGTACCGCTCCCGTCACGACCACCGGGGCCGCCAACAGCAGCTGCCGGCTGGGCCGGCGCCGCTCCAGCGCCGGGCCCACCACCGCGAGGACCACCGGTACGCACGCGACCGCGACGGCAACCACCGCGGGCTCGGCATGGCCGACCCCCCGGACCACGGCTACGTTGAACAGCACCAGACCGGTGACAGCGATCCCGGCGAGCCACAGCCACTCCCGCCCCCGCGGCCACACCAGCCGTGTGCCGGCGAGCCGGGCGACGACCAGAAGGATCACCGTGGCGATCGCATAGCGAACCGCCTGCGGGGTGAACAGCGGGGCGTCCACGAGGGTGTGCGAAACGGTGACGCTGCTGCCGACCAGCGCCATCCCGAGCATGCCGGGCACGAGTGGGGCGAAGGGAGCGGAAGGTGTGTGCATACCCCTCACGCTGCCCGCACAATGGACGTCATGGACAGGTCCACAGAGGCGTTGGTGGAGGGGTCCAAACAGACGGCGGATCCAGCGGACAAGGTGCCGGACCGCGGTATTTCACCGGGCTCGGACTTCCTGCAGCTGGAGATCGGCCAGGTACCCGCAGGCGGGCGCACCGCCTGGCTCACGGACCGGCTGCGGTCCGCCATCGCCGACGGCCGGCTGCGAGTCGGAGCGAGGCTGCCCGCCAGCCGGGTCCTGGCGGAGGAGCTGCACGTCACCAGGGGCGTGGTCACCGAGGCCTACCGGCGGCTCGCCGAGTCGGGGCAGATCGCCGGTCGCGGCCGACTCGGGACGGTGGTCGTCGCGGCTCCCGCCGCTCCCCCCGGACGCGCACCCGACAAGCCCGGGACCGGAGCCGGATCCGGGGCCGCGCTCTTCGACTCGGGCGACCGCGAAGGCGTCGTCGACATGCTGCGGGCCATGCCCTGCCGCATCGACCTGTCACCGGGTGTCCCCGACCTCGCCGCCTTCCCGCGCTCCGGGTGGCTGCGCGCCGAGCGTGCCATCCTCGCGGACGCCGCCCCGGCCGACTTCGGCTACGGCGATCCCAGGGGCGCGCCCGCCCTGCGCCGAGCGGTCGTGGGCTGGCTGGCGCGCAACCGTGGCATCCGCGCCGACCCCGAGGAGGTCGTGGTGGTCGCGGGTGTGGCGCAGGCTCTGAGCCTGCTCGCGCGGCTTCTGCTCGCGGACGGCATCCGCCGTATCGCCGTCGAGGACCCCGGATCCCTCGGGGCACGCCAGCAGTTGGAGTACGGAGGCCACTCGATCGTGCCCATCCGTGTGGACGCGGGTGGCCTCGACGTCGGTGCGCTGCGTGCCAGTGGCGCCCGGGCGGTACTGCTGACCCCGGCCCACCAGTTCCCGACCGGTGTCGTCCTCGACGGGGAACGCCGCCGAGAGCTGCTGGGCTGGGCCGCCGAGGGCGGGGTGGTGATCGAGGACGACTACGACGCCGAGCACCGCTACGACCGGCCGCCGGTGCCGGCGCTGCGCTCGTTGATGCCCGAGGGGGTCTGCTACGCGGGCAGCGTCTCCAAACTGCTCGCGCCCGCACTCCGCATCGGATGGCTCCTCGTACCGCCGGACCGGCTGGACGCCGTCGTGACGGCCAAGCGGTACGCCGACCTGGGCAACGGCGTCCTCACTCAGCTGGTCCTCGCCCGGCTGATGGACTCCGGCGAGCTGGAACGGCATCTGCGCCATGTCCGAGGGCGCCACCGCCGGCGCCGGGACGTGATGCTGAAGGCCATCAAGGAGCACTTCCCCGGTGCCCACGTGCACGGGACAGCCGCCGGACTGCACCTCATGGTCACCTTCAGCGACCCGCCCGACGCCGCCCGCGACCCCGACCTGTGCGACGGCGCGCTCGCGGCGGCGGCCCTCGACCGGGGTGTGAAGGTACATCCGCTCTCCTGGCACCGCATCGGCCCCGGGCCGCCCGGCCTGGTACTCGGCTACGCGGCGGGATCCGCTCACGACATCGAGCAGGGCATCGCCACCATCGGTGCCGCCCTGCGCGGGCTTGTTCCCTGACGCCTGTGCAACTCAAGGATCAGGACGGTCAGCCGGCCCCGAAACGCGGCGGGCCTGCGTGACCGGTCTTGGCGTCGACGTGTCGGCCCCGTACCCGTCGGCCTGGGTACGGGCCCGATCGGCAAGCAGCTGCCACGCCCCCTCCCCTCAGGCCGATCCACAGGAACTGAGCACTGTTCCGCTGCACTCGGCCGCCGCAGCATCGTCATCGGATCAGCTCGCTGTTCCGGTCACCGGCGCCCTGGAAGAGCAGGCCGTCCCGCCGTCCAGGGCGGCGCACCCGCCAGTGTTGTCGCCGTCGCCACCACAACACTCGTGGAACCCCTGGATCGCGTGTTCACGATGAAGACCATCCATCAAGGTGTCTCCCCCAAGCGCAGGCCCTGCGCATCGCCCCCGCCTGCCGGCCCACCCTCGTCGCCCCTACCGGGGGCACCTGCGCCGACGCCGGGCCCGGAAACCGGCCGTCCCAGTCACCCACCTCCTCGGAGAGATCCGGGAGTTGGGCGACACCGGCAGCGCGAACCTCCTGGTCCGCTACCTCAACCAGGGCTCACGAGGCAGCGCGCTTCCGGCCGAGCCCCCCGAGAAGAGCCGCGCATCTACCCGGTCCCGGCAAGGGCTGACGCACCGCCGTCCTGCGAGGCCGGCGGGCCGCTCAGGCGCCGATGCGGGGCGGTGTGGCAGTGCCGTGGACCCGCTTGGCGTGGGCCGCGTACTGGCGGCGTGCCATGGCCGGGGCGAGCAGCCGAACGGGCAGTGGGGCCGCCGCGAGGACGGCCTTGACGACCTCGGGGTCGCCCTCGTACATCGCCATTCCGAAGACGAGCGCCATGTCCTTCTTCGGGGTGACCGCCTTGCCGTGCTCGGCGAGCTGGTGCCACTCCTTCGCGGTGAGATGCTTCTCGACCAACGGCAGGATCTCCTCCTCTTCCAGCGCCATGTGCTCCACGAGAGCCCTCGTCAGCCTCTCGAACGCGTCAGCGAGCCCCTCGCCGCCCTGCCCGGTCGAGCGCCACCGGTCGAGCAGTCCGGTGACCTCCGTGTGCCCGTCCTCGATGGCCTGGTGCTGCTGCTCCATGGCCGGCACGATGGCCGCCGCCTCCGCTCGCCCGCGCTCCATGAGCTTGGGCCACAACAGCAGGTCCTCGCCCTCGTGGTGTTGGTGCAGGACGGCGCACACCAATGCGGCGTGGGCGCCGACAACCTCCGCGCGCCGGGTGTCGCCCGGCGCGACGGACCGGATGAGGCCGGGAAGCAGCAGGAATTCCCGGCGCAGCCCCGCGTGGGCCATGTACATGTCGCGCGTGTCGGCCATGGGTTCATTGACGAGTGGAGCCATTTTCTCTTCCTTGTATCGCGGCCGCGGATCCCGTCACGGGATGCGGCCGGTCTTCGATGATCGGGCACGACCTCGTGTACGACCGGACCGCCCGGTGGGCTGCGAGACGGCCGCCGTCAAGGACGGCTCGCCGAGCGGCGTTGTCCGGCAGGTCAAGCAGTGCGGAACAAGACGCCTGCTCCGCCGGAAACGGAAAGCAGGCCGCAGCCGCCAGAGGAGCATGCCAAGAGGACGCATCCCCCTGCATCGGCCAGATGACCTGACCAGGCGGCCCAGGTAGGGATAACGGAGCGGTCTCGGCTGACCGGCGCGTCGAGGACCCGCCTCCAGGACTTTGTCGTTCTCGCGGTCGGCGTAGGGGCCGGCGCCTTCGAGGCGGTCGTCATGACGGCGAGGTCCCTGGGGCGGGGGGCCAGGGCGCAGCTGCCGGGTTCAGGCCGGACGGAACCGCCGCGACGAGGTCATTGCCGGTCCAGGTCGGCCAGGGCGTCGCGTAGGGCCGCGCGGGTGGTGATTCCGAGTTTGGGGAATACCTGGTAGAGGTGGCCGCTCACGGTGCGGTGGGACAGGTGGAGCTTCTCGGCGATCTGTTTGTTGGTGAGTCCGGAAGCGGCGAGGTGGGCGACCTCCGATTCCTGTGGCGTGAGCCCGACGGAGCCAGACTCACGCCGGACTGCCCACCCCGCTGCCCTGAGTTCGCGTCCGGCCCGGTCGGCCCACGGGCGCGCGCCGAGCTCCTCGAAGATGTGCAGCGCCGTCAGCAGTGCCGTTCTGGCGGCGCTGGTCATCTTCGCTTTCCGCAACCGTTCGCCGTAGGCGAGGGTCACACGCGCCCGTTCAAAGGGCCAGTCGTCGATGCCGGGAAGCGACAGAGTCCGCTCGAACAGCGCGGTCGCCTCGTCGTCTGCCGTGGCCGCCAGGGCCGTGGCCCCGCCGACGAGCAGCGCGAGGCGTGGCGAGATGCTCGCGGTCCCGGCTTCCAGAACGGCCCGCACATGAGCGGTCGCCGCTGCCTGACGGTGGGTGCGCACGGCCGCTTCCACCAGGTCCATCACCACCCAGATCGCATGGGGGACGTAACGCGCCAGCGTGCCGGCGGGGCTGATGGCCTCCGCGTGCCGGAAGGCGCTGTCGAAGTCCCCTTCCGCGAGTGCCGTCAGCACCCTGAGGTGCGCGGCAGCGGTCATCATGTGGCCCGCGCCGCGGGGAATGGCCCAGGACGTCATCGCGTCTGCTGTCTCCGCGGCCGAACCGACGTCACCGCGTACCGCCGCGACAAGCGCCTTCTCGTACCGGAAGTACCAGGTGTAGGACGGGTAGTCGACCTGCTCCCTGAGCAGGAGACCTTCGTCGGCCAGGCGGATCGTCTCGTCCCACCGGCCGGTGTTGAACGCGTCCTGGCACAGGAGCGGAAGGACGCCGAGCTTCTTGACGGGCAGACCTGCGTCCTGTTCCTGGCGGTAGATACGGCGCGCAGCGTCGCGTGCACCGGACAGCCGGTCCACGTAGACGCCCGCGGTACCGATGCGGACGATCCTCGTCGGATCGCTCTCCTGGGCCAGCCCGGCGAACAGTTCGTCCAGGCCGCGTAGTTCGGCGGCGCCCACCCGTGCGGGATCGCCGAGTGCCGCCGCGGACACCGTCATCTCCGCAGACACGTCGGGCACGCGTCCCACGATCCTGTGGAACGCCTGCCACAGTTCCTGCCGAGCGCTGAAGTGGCAGAGCAGCATCAGCACGTAGAGGGCTTCATCGAGCGCGGGGTCGTAGGCATCGCGCCGGTGGAGCGTCTTCTCGATGGCGTTGACCATCACATGGTGGGCCATGTCGATGTCCCCTGTGCCGTTGAGCATCATGTGGACCGCGGTGGCCGCTGAGTAGAGGGAGGCGTGGTCATCGGTCCCGGCTTGCCGGGCGCCTTCGAGGAGGTGGGAGGCGTTGACCAGTTCGCCGGTCGCGTCGGCGCTGATGAAGGCCGCCTGGGCGAGCCGGCGGGCGCGGTCGGGTGCTGCGGGGCTCAGGTGTCCGGCTCGCGTGAGGGCCCGGATGGCGGCGTACGCGTCACCGCGTGTGACGACCTGGTGAGCGCTGCGTTCGAGGAGGGCCGCGACATTCTCGTCGGGTTCCACGGACGCTTCGCCCAGATGCCACGCCCGGCGTTCGAGCTGGTGGTCGTGCAGTACGTCGGCGATAGTGCGGTGTGCCGCGCGGCGCTCCGCGGTGGTGGAGGCTCCGACGATCGCCGAGCGGATCAAAGGGTGGCGGAAGCTGAGGTGGTGGTCGCCCTCATCGATCCGGATCAGGTCGTCGTGCTCGGCGGGGCCCAGGTCCACCAGCGTGGCCTCGACGGAAGGAAGCTGTCCGGCGCGTTGAAGGAGGGCCAGGTCGCCGGTCCCGTCCAGCGCGGCGATCAGGAGCAGACGGCGAGAGGCGGGAGGCAGGCCGGCTGCCCGCGCGAGGAAGAGGGCTTTCAGGCGGCGGCCCAGGGGCAGGATTTCCGGTAGGCGTTCCAGTGCGGCACGCTGGGGTCCGGTCAAGGTGGTGGGCAGTTCCAGTAGCGCGAGCGGGTTGCCTTGGGCGGCGGTGACGATCCTGTCCACCACGTTCCCGGCCAGTTCCGGATGACGGAAGCCGACGAGTCGGCGTGCTGATCGCTGGTCCAGCGGCAGGACCTCGTGCTCGGGCAGGCCCGCACCGTCGAGAAGGCTCCCAGGCCCCCCGCGGGCCGCCGCCAGCAAGGTGATGGGAGTGCCGGTGAGGCGGCGGGTGACAAAGCCGAGGATCACCGAACTGGCCCGGTCAATCCATGGAAGGTCGTCCACGATCAGCAACAACGGCTGTTGCGCGGCCGCACGACGCAGCAACGCCAGTGTGGCATTGGCGACGACAAGGCCCCGCGGTGGCGAGCCTGTACCGAAACCCAGGGCCACCCGCAGCGCCTCACGGTAGAGGTCGTCGAGCGCCTCGATCTCCTCATGGAGGGGAAGAAGCAACTGGTTGAGACCGGAATACGTCATATCGGCCTCGAATTCCGCGCCCACCACCCGCAGGATGCGGACACCGGCCGCAGAAGCGCGCTGGGCGACCGCGTTCAGCACGGCGGTCTTACCCACCCCGGGCTCGCCCGACAGCAGCAGCGCCCCCGGGGCGTCCGCCGGACGGTCGAGGAGGCCGTCGATCAGTTCGAGGTCCTGCCGACGCCCGACCAAATTCTCCGGTTCGCAGTCATGCGAACGGTGATCGCGGCTCACGAACGTCTCCCCATTACTTAGGTCACGCAGGGTGCACAGCGTCGGTCCACCCGGGTGGTGCAGTTGTTCCGCCGCCGCGGGGGAACCGCAGCGGGTCCGGAATCCGGTGGCCGCCCGCCGAGGACGGGATCCCGGACCGGACCGCGGCTCGCGCCGCCGGTGAGGCGCCCACTGTCCTCTCAACGCCCACTGCCGGCGTTTCGTGCCTCTTTATGCGATGCCACGTGCTGTCCACTGCTTGATGTTCGTTTCTCCGACCGCTCGTTCGCCCGCCCGTTTCCGGATTCACCGGTGAGCAAGCCCGTCGCCATGCAAGGCGCCGGGTACGGGTCACCACATCGCCGGCTCCCCCCGAAATCCACGTACCGGCCACAGGGGCTGCGCCGCTAGTTCCCGCGGTGTACCCGCCGTTCGCACGCGGTCGGCCGGACACCGGCACTGAATGCACGCACGTCATGAAGCCCGGTGATCACCGTGATGCCGAGCGTACGCATCGACACGTGGCCGAGCATGAGTGATTCGACCTGTTCTTCCGTAAGGCAGCCCCCGTCTCCTGCTCTGGAGGCCTGCCCGGACTGGGATCGAGCATGACCTGGGGGCCATACGCCGGCCGCGAACCGGGCTGTCTCCTGCCTGCCGAGCGGGTCGTGCTCCGGTCGGGCAACCGGGGCGTCCGCGGCCGGCAGATCTGGTTCGGCCCCGCCCTGGCCGGCACCGCGGTGACGCCGCGGATCGACGTGAACCGGCTGCATGCCCTGATCGACGGCGCCCGGCAGAAGACGCTGCCCGCCAAACTGTCCGGCCGGGCATACGGACACTGCTGGTCTGCGGCGATGCCTGGCCCGCCGGCTCGTGGACGCAGAAGCCGGGCCCGGTCACCGGCGCAGTGGTGAAGGTCTACCGCAACCCGGTCGGTCACATCGGCCTGGACGGTGACAAGGTCAACATCAGCCGGTCGTTCGCCGGACAGCGGGTCGCCCTCCGGCTCGACGGCACCGTCATGCAGGTCCTGGACGAGCACCGCACCCTGCCGCCCGCACTGCCCTCCTCCTGCCAGCGACGGCTTGCGGCCGAGTGCGCGGACGACGTGCCCGGCTCAGAGGCAGAGGCCGGCCCGGAAGGCGAACGAGACGAGCTGCGCCCGATCGCGTGCGCCGACCTTCGTCATGGCCCGTACCGCATGCGTCTTCACGGTGAACGGCGACACGGACATCTGGGCCGCGATCTCGTCGTTGCCGAGACCGCTCGCAATGAGAACGACCACGTCCCGCTCCCTGGGTGTCAGAGCGCCGAAGCGTTGCAGCAGCTCCCGGTCGATCACCGGGGGCGGGCTGTCGGTCATGTGACCGATGAGCGCGGCCGTCGCGGCGGACGACAGCGCACCGCCACCGCCGACAACCTCGGTGATTCCTGCGATGAGTTCGGCGGGGCTCACTGTCTTGCTCAGGAAACCGTTGGCGCCCGCGCGCAGGGCGGCGAGAACGATGTCGTCCTGGTCGAAAGTGGTCAGCACGATCACCCGCGTCTTCTCGGGTGGATGCTCTGCACGAATCCGGCGGGTGGCTTCGACACCATCGATGCCGGGCATCCGGATGTCCATCAGGACCAGGTCGACGGGATACTCCCGGAGGAAGGGGACGACCTGGAGTCCATCGGAGAGATCACCCACGACAACGAGACCCGGGTCGAGCCGAAGCATCGCCCGGATCCCGGCCCTGATGTCGTCCTGGTCGTCGACGATCACAATCCGCGTCATCGGACGACGGCTCCCAGGAGGCTGAACTCCGCGCGGACCCGGAATCGCCCGTCGTGACTGTCGATCGTCAGCCGCCCGCTGGAGGACTCGACACGTTCACGCATCCCCACGAGTCCGAGTCCGCTGCCCGAGTCGGAGCCGCGGGGTGAGCGACCGACACGGTTCTCCACGGTGACGCAGATCCTCCCGTCGCGCTCACGCACATCCACGGTTGCCGTCCCTTCTCCATGCCGGTAGGCATTCGTGAGTGCTTCTTGAACGACGCGGTAGACCGTCACGCCGACGCTGGGCTCCACGAAGCCCACGGGTATGTCGATGGAGGGCCGGATGTCGAGGCCGATGCTCTCGAAAGAGGCGATGAGTCCTTCCAGGCCGCTGAGCGCCGGGGTCGGCCGCAGCGCCTCGCCGTCGGCGACGTCGTCCCCGAGGCGGAGGAGCGCGAGGATGCGTTGCGTTTCGACGACGACGGTGCGGGCGCTGGCCCTGGCGGAGACAAGGGCCTGACGGGAGGACTCGGCATCTTCGGGCAGCCCGATCTCCGCTGCACCGAGGTGCAGGCTCAGCATCGCGACCTGGTGGCCGATGACGTCGTGGAGGTCCCGGGCGATGCGAAGTCGTTCCTCGGTCACTCGTCGGGTGGCTTCGATCTCGCGGGTGGCGATGGCGCTTTCGGCCCGTTCCTCCAGGGTCCACCAGTGATCTCGATGGATGCGGAGCGCGGCCCCTGTCGCCCCTCCTGCCACAGCCGAGAAGAGAGCGGCGGCTCCCACGACCGCGCCGCCACGGAATCCTCCGAACGTCATGAACGCCCCCAGGAAGAAGGCCGCCACGATGCCGGTTCCGGCCAACGGCTGCTTTCCCCTGAGGGTGACCGAGAACAGTACGAGCACCGCCATCATCCACACCGACAGGGGATCGTGGCCCACCGCTGTCACGGCGAAGGACGCCGCGCTCGTCACGACCAGTCCCGCCCACGGCTTCCGCCACGACAGGGTGACGCCACCGCCGGCGAGGAGCACGGAGAAGGCCGTCGGCCAGTCCGAACCCCTCAGGATCACCGCCACGATCTGGCTGGTGAACACCAGCGCGGCCAGCGTGTAGGCGACCCGGTGCAGCACCTCGGGGCGGCGGACCCACAGCGGCACCGCGAGCCCGTCCTGACTGTTCTGCGCCTTGACCATGAGCCGATTCTCGTTCACGTGTGCGGCGGCCGTGTACTTCGAATGATGTAGACCGCGAACCTGCGTCGGTCGACCAGGACGGCGGAACGCATGCCGTCGAAGCGGAGGGCCGAACTACTTCGTCCGAAGTACACGGCGCCTCCCGAGGCCCCTGACACTCGTCATCGAGGCGCCCGTCTCACACCGTCACGATCACCACGGGACACCCGATGACTCAGCAGACCACCGTAACCTCGGCCACTTCGACCACGGCCACGACGACGCCCTCCAGGCTCCGATCGCTCTACCTGATCCGAGTCGTCTTCTCCCTGATCTGGGTGGTAGTCCTCTTCACGACCTCCGCCTCGCTCGTGTCGACGGACATGCCCACAGTGATCGCGGCCGTACTGCTCATCGTCTACCCCCTGTGGGACGCCTTCGCCACACTCCTCGAGCGTCGCCTGGGCGGCACCGGCTCCACGAACCGCGTCCGTACCGCCAACATAGGTCTCGGCCTGGCCACCAGCGCCGGAATGATCATCGCCGTGTTCTCCACCATCGGGACGGCCCTGCTCGTGTTCGGCGTCTGGGCCCTGCTTTCCGGAGCCATCCAGCTCGCCGTAGCGATCCGGCGCCGGCGCACCGTCGGCGCCCAGTGGCCCATGGTCATCAGTGGCGGACAGTCCGTACTCGCCGGCGCCACCATCGCGGCCACGTCCGCCTCGGCGACGAGCAGCCTGTCCACCGTCGCCGGATACTCGGCCTTCGGTGCCTTCTGGTTCCTGGTCTCCGCGGTCACCCTCAGCATCCGCAACCGACGCGAAAAGCGCTGACCACCGCCCGTAGCAGCCACCGTCTCTCCCGGAGGCGTGGCGTCCTCACCAGAAGTCCGACCGACGACCCACGAGCAACCCTTCGCCGGCGACAGCAAAGCCTGCGGAAGGACGTCAGGTCCAGCAACCCCGCTCGCAGCGTGTTCATCCCGGACGACGCCGACAACCTCGCTCCCCGCACCTGCGTCGTCCACCCCGAACTCGTCCAGGAGTATCCGCCCCATCAGCATCGAGGACGCCCAGGAGACGCTGGGTATCCCGCCGGCCCACCGTGAGCCGGCCTGTGCCCACTTCCAAGGACGCAACCGTGACGGGCGGATCCGCGCGGGAAAATGAGCGGCGGGGTCTCCCTGGTACGCGGTACGGTCCGCCGATGTCAGCGACCAAGAAGTTCCAAGTCACATTTGACTGCGCAGAACCTGAGCGCCTCGCTCGCTTCTGGTGCGACGTGTTGGGGTACGTCATACCGGCGCCACCGGAGGGGTTCACCACCTGGGACGATTTCAACCGCACCCTGCCTCCCGAGAAGCAAGGATCATGGTTCGCCTGCAGTGATCCCTCAGGCGTGGGCCCGCGCCTGTACTTCCAGCGCATCCCTGAAGGCAAGATCATTAAGAATCGTGTGCATCTCGACGTCCGGGTCGGCACCGGACTCGTGGGGGACGAGCGCCTCGCCACGCTCGAAGCCGAGTGCGCACGACTGGTCGCGCTCGGCGCGACCCACGTGCAAACGCTGTACGCCGACGAGGAGAACGAGTCGTGCATCCCGATGCTGGACATCGAGGGCAACGAGTTCTGTATCGACTGAACATTCTTCGGGCCCGGAGCGGCCACGACCCCCTTCGCCTGCCTGATGGGAAGGCGTCATGGCCGTTGCCGGGTCAGGGCCGTCCGGGTCCCGGCCCGACTTTCACGCGGCGCCAGGGACGCTCGCGGCAACCGGAAGACAGGCGCGGCCGTTTTCCGTGGGATTTCGTTCGCCGAGCCCCCGGTCGGCGCGTTGCGCTTCGCGGCTCCGCGACCGGTGCCGGGCCTCAGCGGGGACGGGAGAGTCGTTATCGCAACGCGGTGGCCGACGGTCATGCGTGCGGGACCACCGCCACAGGGGCAGCGCTGTGATGCAACACGGCCTGGGTGACCGGACCGATGTGGCTGCCGACCGAGGAGCGACGGATATGGCGGCCGACCACGACCATGCAGGCGTCGGCAGAGGCGTCCACCAGGTGGTCAGCAGCTCGGCCGACGGCCTGGTAGGCCTCGACCTCCACCTCGGGATGCTTCAGCCGCCATGTCCGCAGGGCGTCAGTGAGCGCCCCGTCGAACTCCGAGGCGATCTCTCCGATCAGGTCGGGCAGCACCGTGCCGGTGCCTTGCACGTACGGGTGCAGCGTCCAACCGTAGATCACCCGCAGGCGCGCGGCCCGGCGGGCGGCCGCGTCGAACGCGAAGCCGAGCAGGTCGTCGTGCGGATGGTCCAAGTCGAGACCGAGGACGACATCCCGGTACGGCGTAGTGGCCGAGGCCGGCCCGCCGGCGTCGGGAAGGTGTTCGTCCTCGGCGGTCCTCCCGGCCCTGACCAGGACAACCGGGCGGTGCGCTGAGGCGATGACCGCGAGGGCCACGGAGCCGACGAAGAAGCCGGTGATGGCGCCGAGGCCGCGTGAACCGAGCGCCAGCACCTCCGCCTCCTCGGCGGCGGACGACAGGACAGCAGCCGGCCGTCCGGCGACGTCCTCGGAACTGATCTCCCGTTGCGGGTAGCGGCCGCGCAGGGTGTCGGCCGCCTCCCTCGGCACACTCTCGGCCCACGCACGCATGGCCACAGGCCCTCCCAGGGGCGCCTGAGCATAGGGTTGCCACTCCCAGACGTGCAGCAGCCGCAAGGGCAGCCCCCGCAAGGAGGCATCCCGGGCCGCCCAGTCGGCGGCCGACAAGCTCTCGGCCGAACCGTCCAGGCCGGCGATGACAGGACGCACCATGACGACAACCTCCTCGCGGAGAGTGGCACAGCGGGCGTGGCTGCTGTCTCCAGCGTGCTCGACGTCCCCTGCGGCCGCATGGGCCGCAGGTCCCCTCGGAGGACCGACCGGCCCATGCGGCGGGCTGGAAGACACCAGCGGCTGCGACTCGTTGCCGTACACGCCGACGGCTCACTCAACGCGGCGGCCCGGGGACGCGGGGTCCCCGGGCCCGGGCTGCTTGACGCGTGTCGTACGAACGGGCTCAGCGAAGCCAGGCGTGATCGCGGACCAGCGGCAGGCGGGCCCAGACCCGGCCCATGCCCCAGGTGGCGCCGGCGGAGACGGCGGCCAGCGCGATCAGCACGGCGGCGTAGATGACGTGATAGTCGGCGAACGGGTTGCTCGACATGCTCGGCGAGCCGTCGGCCAGGTGCTTCGCGGGAGGCCATTCGGCGATCCACATCATCGCCATCAGGGCCGTGCCGGCGATGGCGGCGAGCCGCAGTGCCACGCCGCTGACAACGGCGACACCGACGCCGAGCAGGCCGAGCATGAACAGCCAGTCCACCCAGCCGGCGCCGGCCCAACTGTGGAACGTGGACCGCAGCGGTCCCGCGGCCACACCGCTCAGGAATCCCTTGGTGGGCGATCCGCCATCGATCCAGCCCTTACCGGAGGCGGTGGCATAGCCGAAGCCGAAGGTCTTCTCGAGGAAGGCCCACAGGAAGACGAAACCGGTCAGGAAACGCAGGCCGGCGAAGACGTACGCGCGGATCGTGGCGCCCGTGGTCGCTTCCTCGCCGGATGCCTGCGCGGCCCCGGTCCTGCGCAGCGACGGAAGGCGGAGCCCGGTGTGCCGGTGGGGGTGTCCTTGGACGGCCATGATGCTGATCCCTTCGGGACGGAGCGCGAACGGTGGGTGGCAGCGTCTTTGTTGCGTGTTCACCGTCCCGCTGGACGCAGCGCACTGCCGTGGGCCGAAGGCCCATTCCGTGAGGGCCGAACAGCCCTGCTGCGAGGGCTCGGCCGTCGCGCTGTCGGTCGCCGAGATGCTGTCCCGGGTGGCCCGTCCGCACGACGCGATCGAGGGCGTGGTCCCCGGACTCGCGGGGATGCACGACGTGGACGACTATCCGCGAGCCCGCACGATTCCCGGCCTGCTGGTCTACCGCTACGACTCGCCGTTGTTCTTCGCCAACGCCGAGGACTTCCGTCGCAGGGCCCTCGACGCGGTCGACGCCCAGGACGGGCGAGTTCGCTGGTTCGTGCTCAACGCCGAGGCCAACGTCGAGGTCGACATCACCGCACTGGACGCGGTGGACGCGCTGCGTCTGGAACTGACCGGCCGTGGCATCGTCTTCGCGCTCGCCCGGGTGAAGCAGGATCTGATGGACGACCTGGACGCCTACGGTCTGGCCGAGGCGGTGGGGCGGGACCGCGTCTTCCCGACGCTGCCGACCGCCCTGTCGGCGTACGCCGCCTGGGTGCACGAGCGGCAGGACAGCGGCTGAAAGCGCGGCCGCGTTCGCGGTCCTGGGGCCGAACCGTTCGACGGGCGGGAAGCCGGTCGGCCACCCGCTGCAACGGGACCCCTTCTCGCCCCGCGAGCATCCTCGGCGACTGTCGTCACCTGCCACTACCTGGCCGGAAGAGCGTTCGATGCCTTCCCCATGGCGCTATGTTGAGAACCGGAGAGACCCCCTCCCGTGCCTGATGGAGGAATCCATGGGGATGGAGCCCGACGAGGGTCAGGAGCGCCTGCCGCGGCTGCGGCTGGACGGACTGCTGGACGAGTTGCAGATCCGGATCGATGCCGTGCGCGGGACGCGGGACCGCGTGCACAGCCTGCTGGAAGCGGTGCTGTCGGTCGGGCGCGAGCTCGATCTGTCGCAGGCGCTGCGCCGGATCGTGGAGGCCGCGGTCGTGCTCGTGGACGCGGAGTACGGCGCGCTCGGCGTGATCGGTGATGACGCGACGCTGTCGCAGTTCCTCACAGTGGGGATCCCCGGCGATCAGGTCGAGTCGATCGGCCCGCTGCCGTCCGGCCACGGCATCCTGGGCGAACTCATCCGCCATCCCGAGCCGCTGCGGCTGGAGGAACTTTCCCAGCACCCGGCCTCGTACGGCTTCCCGGCGAACCACCCGCCGATGCACTCCTTCCTCGGCGTCCCCATCCGGGTCCGCGAGGAGGTGTTCGGCAACCTCTACCTGACCGAGAAACGCGGGGGCAAGGAGTTCGACGGCGAGGACGAGGCCGTGCTGTCGACCCTGGCGGTCGCGGCCGGTGTCGCCATCGACAACGCCCGGCTGTACCAGGAGGCCCGGTCCCGGCAGCGCTGGCTGGAGGCGAACGCCGAGATCACCGCCAGCCTGCTGTCCGGCGCCGAGGAATCCCGGGTACTGGAGCTGATCGTCGAGCACGGCCGGCACATCCTGGGCGCGGACCTGGGCGCGGTGGCCCTGCCGGTCGAGGGGACCGGCAACGTCCGGATGGCCATCGCCACCGGCATCGACGCCGCCACGCACCGAGGTCTCACTCTGCCGCGTAAGGGGTCGTTCGTAGGGGCCGCGATGGCGGCAGGCGAACTGATCACCAGCTGTGATGTGGGGCGGGACCCCCGTGTCACAGTGGGGCCGCCCCGGTTCGACGGGCTGGGGCCCGCGGTGGCCGTTCCCATGAGTACCCCGCACGGTGTACGTGGGGCGCTACTGCTGGCCCGGGCGCAGGGCGAGCCGCACTTCACCGAGATCGAGACGGCTCCGCTGACGGACTTCGCGGGTTCCGCCGCGCTCGCCATGGAACTGGCCGAGCGGCGCCGCTCCGCCGAGCAACTGGCACAGTTGGAAGACCGCGACCGTATCGCCCGCGACCTGCACGACCTCGCCATCCAGCGGCTGTTCGCGACGGGCATGACGCTCCAGAGCGCGGTCCGCTTCGTCGACCACCCGCAGGCCAACGAGCGGCTGCTGCGCGCGGTGGACGACCTGGACGAGACCATCAAGATCATCCGGTCCACGATCTTCGGCCTCCGCACACACGATGCCGGTCCCGGCCGCAAAGGCCTGCGGGTACGGGTCGCCAGGGCGGTGGAGGATGCCGTGGCGGCGCTCGGGTTCACCCCGGCCCTGCGCATGGAGGGCCTGATCGACACCGACGTACCCGCTCCGGTGGCCGAGCAGGTCGTCGCCGTGCTGGGCGAGGCGCTGTCGAACGTGGCCCGGCATGCCGACGCCCGCTCCGCGGACGTGGCGCTGGTGGTGGGCTCGGGCACTCTGACCTTGACCGTGGCCGACGACGGCGTGGGCATCCCCGAGGGCGGCCGCCGCAGCGGCCTGGACAACCTGGCCCAGCGGGCCCAGGCACTGGGCGGGTCGTTCATCACCGGCACCAGTGCCGCCGGCGGCGCGCTCCTGCAGTGGCGGGTACCGCTCGGCAGGTAGTTACCCCTGCGGCACCTCCAGGACCTCCGCTGCCGGCCTGCGGGGGCTCGCCGGTCCCTCAGGACCGTAGCCGAACCTGATGAGCATCTGGACGTGAACCGGCCCGCTGTCGGTACTGCGCAGGGCCCAGCGCAGGTCAGGCCACTCCAACGCCTGGTGCATCAGCGACGCGCGCAGCTGGTGCGTCGTGGCGACCAGCAACACGTGTTCCAGCGCCTGACCGGCCCGTAGCCAGTCAGCGCGCCGGTCGGCAGCGGTGGACAGAACGGCGATGAGCGGCTGCTGCTCGAAGACGGCGGCGGGCACCTGGTTCTCCGGACGAAGCCCGGAGAAGTCCCGCACAGGAAGCCGGCCTGCGGCGTCAAGCGGGCCGAGGGCTGCGGTCGGCAGTCCGTCCTGCGCGCCATCGCGAATCCAGTGGCGGCTTTCGGTCCGGCGTCCGGTGTCGGAGGCGTCCCGTCGTTCCGCTTCCGCGGTCAGCTCAAGCAGCCTCTTCGTCTCGTCCGCCTCCGGCAGGTGCAGTGTCGCACCTTCGGCATGTGCGGCATCGATGAGCTCGGCAAGGACGGGCTCTGGAGGCCGGTGGGGCGAGAACGGGGAGCGACTGCTGTGGCGGCGCCACAGAGCTTGATACAGGTCCCTGTGGTGTTCCGTACCGGCTCGGGGTGGCCCGGCCAGGCGTACGGAGGCCAGAAGGTCCGGCTGTGCCGGCGCCGGCAGCAACCGAACGACCGGCTCCCAGCCGAAGTGGGCGCTCGCGACCCGCAGATTGAACACTGCGGCGCCGACGGACACGTGCAGGGCGCGGCCGAACGGGTCGGCCTCCCCGAGCCCCCGTTCACCTGCGGCCCGCACCAGGAGCGTGGCGGTCTCCGGCTCGAGACGGAAACGCCACGGCTGGCTGTTGTGGAACGACGGTGCGGCAACCGCAGCGGAGATCAGTTTCTCCAGGACCGCTGCGTCGAGGACCGAAGTCGTCATGGCACTCTCCCTCCAGCCGGAACCTGTATTCAGGTTCCGGCCGGGCCGTGCCGGGCGGGAGAGGCCGACCGGCCCGGAGCAAGGGGCCACGTGGCCCGATCTCAAGGACGAGCCGCGTTGCCGCCCGTGCCCTGGTACTGAGTGGCGAGGACGGCAGCCTGGATACGGCGTTCGACACCGAGCTTCCCGAGCAGCCGGGAAATGTGGTTCTTCACCGTCTTCTCCGACAGGAACAGTCGGCTGCCGATCTGCCGGTTCGTCAGTCCCTCTCCGATGAGTTCGAGAATCTCCCGCTCCCGCGGGGACAGTGCGGCCGGCGTCACGTCCTGCTGGCTCGTGTCCGGGTCTTCTTGGTGGCGCAGACTGCTCATCAAACGAGCGGTGGTGGCCGGGTCGAGCATCGACTGGCCGGCGGCCACCGTACGGACGGCGGAGATCAGGTCGGCCCCCTTGATCTGCTTGAGGACATAGCCGGCCGCACCGGCCATGATGGCGTCCAGCAGCGCGTCGTCGTCGTCGAACGAGGTCAGCATCAGACAGGCCAGGTCCGGCATGCGGGAACGAAGTTCGCGGCAGACCGCGATACCGTCCCCGTCCGGGAGGCGCACGTCGAGGACCGCTACATGGGGACGCAGGGCCGGCCCGCGGGCCAATGCGTGGTCCACCGACCCCGCCTCTCCGACCACTTCGATGTCCGGCTCCGCGTCGAGCAGGTCGTACAGACCGCGTCGCACCACTTCGTGATCGTCGACCAGGAACACCCTGATCGGCGTCTGTGGTGTGAATTCCACTGCACCTGTCATCCCGGCCCCCTGCCCTGTGTGGCGTTCCCACCTGCCGATCGTCGCCCACGAGCCGTGCGCACACCAGGGCCGAACGGACCCGGGAAGTGAAGGAATCGGCCCGCACGGCCCCTTCGGCCGGCCTCTTCGGCCCCTGCAGCGTCGTCCGACCCCGTGCGATCGTCGCACTACAGGACAAGGGGGCGTGGCCATGAACGCAACGATGGTGCTCTGGCGCCGGCGACGTCATCCGCTTCGGCGCCGATCGGACGTTCTTGCAGCGTGGACAGCTGTTGCGGCAGCCTTTCTGATAGCCGTCGGAGCGCCGGCGGTGGGCGCGGTCACCGCAGTCCGCGTGGAGCACTCTGCCCTCCGTCAGGGTCAAGGAATGCGTCAGGTCACCGCCGTGGTGCGAAAGGACGCCGCCCACACGGTGATGAACGCCTACACAGGTTCCCGCGGCAAGGTCGATGCGCCCGTGCGGTGGTCCGCTCCCGATGGTTCGGTGCACACCGGAAGCGCTCAGGTGGACTCTGGCAGCCCAGCCGGTTCGATCACCCGTGTCTGGGTCGACCGGGAGAGCCGGATCCAGCAGGTGGCCCCACCCGCTTCCGGAGAGGCACGGACCCAGGCGGTGGTGTCGGGGGTGTACGCCGCCATCGGAACGAGTGCGCTGGTTGTGGCGGGCCGTTGGGCCGTGCGGCAGCGAATCGACCGGCATCGCGCCGATGCCTGGGACCGGGAATGGGCCGAGGTCGAACCTTCCTGGGCACACCGCCAGGCGTGAACACCCCTGCATCGGCGATGCCTACAGGGCCGCTACAGGGTCGTTCAGCCGATCGGAATGAGGACGACGGGGCAATGGGCATGATGAAGCATCGCGTGCGTCACCGGGCCCATGCGCATTCCCAGCGGGTCGCCTTGCCGTCGTCGGACGCCGAGGACCACCACGTCCGCTGACCGGCTCGCTTCGACCAGAGCGGCCGCTGCCGGTCCAGAGACCGTGTGCACTCGTACCGCGACATCGGGGAAATGTTCGGCTTGCTTTGCCGTCGCGAAACGGGCGAGTGCCTCGTGCTGCCGGGCCTGGGCCGCCGCGTCCTGCCGCGGTGAGACCGGCCACTGCCCCATCCGCGCCAGCGGACGGGCCCAGGTGTGCAGCACCCGCAGTCGTGCACCACGCCGCGCGGCCTCCTCGAAGGCGAAACGGACGGCCCCGGCATCACCGTCGTCCTTGAGTCCGAGCAGCACGTTGTCGTGCCGCAGGCCGCGGCGCGCGGCGGCGTCCTCACCGCGGACCACCAGCAGGGGGCCAGCCGTGTTGGCTGCCACCCGAAGTCCGACCGAACCGAGGAGCAGCCCGGCGAATCCACCGAGACCGCGCGTACCGACGACCGTCAGCGACGCGGTGCGGCTCAGACGGGCCAAGGCCGTCGCCGCCGGTTCGGCGGACAACTCCAGCGCGATCGGCACGTCGGGGCGGCGGTCGGTCACGCGCAGGGCAGCCAGATCCAGGAGACTGCGAGCCGCCTCGACCGGCGGACGGTCGCGGTCGGCCTGCAGCCCGAAGCCGACAGTGGCCGGATCGACCCATGGCAACCCGTGGACGACGCGGAGAACCGCAGACCGTAGGCTCGCTTCGTCCGCGGCCCGGTCCAGAGCCCTGGTTGCCGAATCCGAGCCGTCGACACCGACCGCGACCTCCGCGGGCGACTGGTGACCCTCCTGGTATTCAGCGCTGGGTCCGGTCATCCTGGCCTCCCGTCAGTGGCGTTCCGGACTGCTCCCGCGCCGAACCGCGGGGCTCGCGGCCGTCTCGGTGGCCTCAGCCGTCGACGATGCGCCGTCCCGACACGGTGCCCGGGGTGATCTTGACCCACAATTTGCGGCCGCCCCCGGCCCACGGACCGGTGCGGGCATGTTCTGCCAGATGCCGCACTCCGGCCGGGTCGGTGACGGTTCGGGCGACACCGCGGATCAGCACGCTCCACCCCCGGCTCAGCATGTCGTCCACGTGGTCGACCTCGAACGCGCACCTTGTTCCAGACACCGCCGCGGGGGTGGACCTCGGGTAGGTGCGGAACGCGATGGTGCCGTCGACGACCGTGTAGTTGACCGGCAGAATCGTCAGTCCCTCGGGCATGAGCAGTCCTACCCTGCCCACCCCGTGTGTGGACAGCAACTCCCAGCACTCCTTGCGGCTCAGATCGACCAGCTCGGCGCCTGCGGTTGCCTGCCCGCGACCGAGATGGGGATCGGCGCTGCCGCTCAGCGCGGAAACGCTGGTCTCCAGCGCGTCGGCAAGATGTTGCAGCTCCGCGCCTTGCGGAGCAGCAGTGGGTTCGAGTTCCACGTACTGGAGGTGGTCGGGAGCCATCCTTGCCCGCGCCGCCGTCTCCTCCCGTGAAAGGCCAAGTTCCTGGCGACGCAGTGCGATCCGCCGCCCGATGTCACCGCTGGCCGCCGGTTGTGTGGGGGGCTCCGCCATGACAGATCACGTCCTTCCTCGGTGCCCGGTGGCCCTCAGCTCGTGACAGCCGGGGGGAATGCCGCGGGCCAACGAGCACGACCTCGAGCGCTCCCATGCGGCGGGGCGGGCCTCACCTGGCCTTCCCTTCGTTGGTGGGAGCGGTGTCCCTTCGCCAGGATCGCGAGCAGCACTGGTGCGACGCATGGGCCTACCGGGCCCGTTTACTGGGCTGTCCGGGCCCGTTCGCAACGGGGAGCGCCTTCGGTCCGCCCGCCGCCAGTGCCGTGACCTCCCCGGCCTCGCGGCATGGGCCAGTCGGGCTCGTGAACGGACCCAGCGCCCTCTCGCGCCCGACGGCCGAAACCTCGTCCTCGGCGCCACCCCACTGGGCATCGCCCTGGCCTCCCGCGCACGCCACGGCTCAATGGCCGACCCCTTCCTACTGGTGGCCGTCACCACAGCGCTCGCGCTGCAGATCGCCGGTGTCTACCTGTCCCCACTGCGTGCGTTGCTGGGTACCGAGCCCCTGTCCGCAGGGGACCTCGCCGTCGCCTGTGGCCTGTCCGCCCTCGGATACCTGGCGATGCGCCTCCGGACGCGGCTGTTCCCGGCCCGCTGAACGGACCTGGGGCCGGCCCCTGATCGGCGTCACTCGCGGGCTGTGACGAGGTGGGGAGCAGGTCACCGGGCAAACGTGTGGAAACCTGAGGTGCGCCAGGTACGGCTGTCGGGCAGGACGGCGAGTGCCTCGTATCCGGCCAGTGATTCCAGCCAGGCGCGGGAGTTTTCGCCCTGTGCGAAGGCGGCGGTCGCATAGGCATCGGTCATCGTCAGCCAGGGTCCGATGACGGTGACCGAAGCGAGTGCTGCGGCGGGAGCGCCGTCGTGGGGATTGACGATGTGCGCCCCGCGTTCCGCGGTGCCCGAGGTGGCGACGGCCAGGTCGCCGTTCGCGGTGATGACCGTGGCCAGCTCCGCGGGGCGCATCGGGTGGGCGATGCCGATGCGCCACGGCGTGCCGGGGGCGGCCTGGCCGCGGAGCTGGATGTCGCCGCCGCCGTTGACGCACGTGTGGCGTGCGCCGGCGTCGTAGAGCAGCCGGGACACGTTCTCGGTGGCCCAGCCCTTGACGATGCCGGAGGGGTCGAGGGTGCCGTCGGCGACGGCGCTGAACCAGCCGTCGGTGTCCCTGGTCGCCTGGTCGCACAGCGAGAGCACTTCGTGAACCTCGGGCGGGCAGTCGGCCGGGCGGATCTCCCCGCGGCCGAGCCTGCTGACGGCGCTGTCGCGCCGATAGGTGGAGAAGACGGCGTCCACGGTGTGCAGGTGGCGGACGGCCTCGGCAAGGGCACGGTGGATCGCGGTCGTGGGCCTGTCGCGGACGTCGAAGGAGAAGACGGTGCCCATGACGGGTTCGACGTGCCGCAGACCTTGCGCGGTGTCATGCACGGGCCTGGTCCAGAGCGCTCTGCAGGGACTGGATGTATCCCTGGCTGGTGTAGCTGGCGCCGGACACGGCGTCGATGTGGGCACTTTGGGCGCCCAGGGCTTCCTGGGCCAGGCGCGGCAGGGAGTAAGAGGCGATCTGCTGGTCCCTGCCGTTCTCGTCAGGCGCCTGAAGGACGCGGACGGCGGTGATCTTCCCGCCGCTGAGGGTGGCGGCGACCTGCACTGTCCCGTATCGCGTGTCGATGGGGGCACCCGTGAAAGTGCCACTGGTGGCGCCGGTCCCGCCCAAGGGCGCCTTTTGCCCGGCCGGCGGCGACGAAGAGGTCGGCGCGGGAGTGGCCGGGCCGTCTGCCAGAGGGGCGAGATGGTGGGGTTTGAGGGAGAGCAGCACGACGATCAAGGCACTGGTCCCGGTGGTGGCGAGGACGGCTCGGCGCATGGCGGTTCTCCTCAGAACGCGAACGACTCGTGGTGGATGCGGCGGGCGGGAACGCCTGCCTCCCGCAGGGCCCGGACAGCGGCCTGCGTCATGGGTGGGGGGCCGCAGAGGTAGACGTCGTGGTCGGCCAGGTCGGGAACGAGGCCGGTCAGCCCGTGTGCCGTCAGGGGCGAGGAGAACCGTTCCGGGGTGTCGACGACGTAGTGGACGCTCGCATGACGGCGCTCCGCTATCGCGTCGAGTTCGCCGCGCAGCGCGAGGTCTTCCGGGCGCCGTGCCCGATAGATGAGTGTCACCTGGCCGGGCAGGGTCTCGAACAGGGCCCGCAAGGGTGTGATACCGACACCGCCTGCCAATAGCAGCACCTTGGCCGCGGTGCGCCGGTTCGCGGTGAAGCCGCCATAGGGGCCTTCCGCCCAAACGCGGGTGCCGGGAGTCAGCCGGGCCAGCGCCCGGCTGTGGTCGCCGGCGGCCTTCACGGTGATGCGCAGGTGCTGAGGCTGGGCGGGGGCGGACAGAGAGTACGGGTTGGCGGTCCACCACAGCCCCCGGGTGAGGAAGCGCCAGCGCAGGAACTGCCCCGGTGCACCGCCCAGCTCGTCCAGGTGCTCACCCCTGAGGTGGACGGACACGACGCCCGGCGCCTCAGGATGGACGGCGACGACCTTGAGCCCGTGGCGCAGCCCGCGCCGGAGGGGGACGGCGAAGCGGTACCAGGCGACCAGGGCGGCGACGCCGAGGTAGAGGGCGTACCAGGCGGCCTGGGCGGCCCGGTTGCCGACGAAGTCCGCGCCGTTGGAGAGCTGGTGGCCGAAGGCGAGGAAGACCGCCAGGTAGGTGGCGAAATGCAGGTAGTGCCAGGTCTCGTAGCCCATCTTCCGGCGGGCCGCACGGGCGGAGAGGACGCCTGTGGCGAGGAACAGCAGAAAGCCGGCGGTGCCCTTGAGCAGGTCCGGATAGTCCAGGACCAGGGTCGTGGTCTGCCCCACGAGGGAGGTGTGCGAGGCCAGGGAGTAGCCCCAGATGATCAGCAGGGTGTGGGCGAGGGCCAGTGACACCGTGCAGCGTCCGCCCCAGGCGTGCCAGCGGGCGAGCCGGTCGGTCCCCACGCTGTGGTCCAGAAGGGGGATCCTGGCCATCAGGGCGAGCAGGACCGCGCACGCGTATCCGGCGAGGAGACCGCTGATGCGGCCGGCTCCGGTCAGCCAGCCCGCCGGGCCGACGACGGAGGTGGTGTCGCTCCACCAGAGGGCCAGCACCCCCGCGGCGCCCGCCCAGATCGCAAGCGGCGCGAGCACCGGGACGATACTGCGGTGCGGCCGCCGGTGCTGCAGGTGGCGGCCCTCGTAGGTGGCACTCGTGGATGTCGTGGCCATGGAGTTCCCAGAGGCTCGATCGGGTGTCGGGCGCGCCCAGCATCACAACCGAACCTCTGCGTACCTTCTGAACCGGGCACCACAGCAGGGGCTCAGAGGAAACTCAGAGGCGTCCACTGCCGACAGGGGGCCACTCGCGAGAGATGCTGGACAGACCATGGAAGAACGCAGCACTCCACCGCTCCGCGCCCTGCAACGTCCCGACGGCAACCCGGTGCGGATCCTGGTCGTCGACGACGAACCTGATGTCACCGACGTGCTGTCCGGTGCCCTGAGCGGCGAGGGCTGGGAGGTCCGCACGGCCGGCGACGGAGCGTCCGCGCTCGCCACGGCTCGGGGCTTCCGCCCCGATGCGGTGGTCCTGGACTGGATGCTCCCCGACGCCGACGGCCTGCACGTCCTGCGCGAACTGCGGCGCGACGCGCACCGTGTGTGCGTGCTGTTCCTGACCGCCCGCGATGCGATCGAGGACCGCATCGCCGGCATCACGGCCGGCGGTGACGACTACGTCACCAAGCCCTACAGCCTGGAAGAGGTCCTCGCCCGGCTGCGCGGCCTGCTGCGCCGGGCCGGCATGACCGCCGAAGCCGAGGCGCACCTCCTGGTGGTCGGCGATCTCACCATGGACGAGGAGGCCAGGGAGGTCCGCCGAGGCGGGACGGTCGTCGAGCTGTCCCGTACCGAGTTCGAACTCCTGCGGTTCCTCATGCGCAATCCCCGGCGCGTGCTGTCCAAGGCCCAGATCCTCGACCGGGTCTGGGCCTACGACTTCGGCGGCCGGGCCCATGTCGTCGAGCTCTACATCAGCTACCTGCGGAAGAAGATCGACGCCGGGCGCTCCCCGATGATCCACACCGTGCGCGGGGTCGGCTACGTCCTCAAGCCGGAGACGCCATGAGGCGGCTCCCTCCGCGTACGCTGCGTGGTCAGCTCACCGCCGGGCTCCTCGTCCTGCTTGCGGTCGCATGCCTGGCTGTCGGCGTCACCACCGTCCTCGCCCTCCAGGGGTTCCTGGTGGGGAGGCTGGACGAGCAGCTCACGGCGACCGGCGGCCGCTTCGCCGCCAGCCTGGAGCACGAGAGGGCCCCCGACGCGGACAACCGGCCGGACACCCGGGGACAGGCCGATGCCACCTTCGGCGCCCGACTGCTGGACGGTGTCGTCACCCAGGCCGCGGTGGTCGACGACGCGACAGACCGTCCCCTCACGCTCCTCCCCGGTGACCGTCATGCCCTCAACCGCATCCCGGTCGACGGGAGGGGCCACAGCATCCGCCTCTCCCCTCTGGGCCCCTACCGGGTCGTGGCGGTGCAGGGCGACGACAACGACATCCTCCTCACGGGCCTTCCCCTGCGCCCCGTGGAAGCGACCCTGCACCGCCTCGAAGCCGTCGAGGCCGGGGTGTTCGGCGCCGCCCTCCTCGCCACAGGCATCGCGGGGGCGGTGTGGGTGCGGGTCTCCCTGCGCCCCCTGCACAGGGTCACAGAACATGCGTCCGGCGTCGCGCGACTGCCCCTGGCCGACGGCGACGTCGCCATGCCCAAGCCTCTCCCGGACTCCGACCCGCGCACCGAGGTCGGGCAGGTCGCCGCCGCACTCAACCAGATGCTCGGACACGTCGAGGACGCCCTCATCCGGCGCCAGGCCGGCGAGGAACGCCTGCGGCACTTCGCCGCCGACGCCAGCCACGAACTGCGCACCCCGGTCGCCAACATCCGCGGCCACGCGGAACTCGCCCTGCGCCGACACGGCCCCGTGCCCAACGGCATACGCCATGCCCTGGAACGTATCGAGTCCGAGTCCCAACGCATGACCCGCCTCGTCGACGACCTGCTGCTCCTGGCCCGACTCGACGCCGGACGTCCCCTCGAACACGACAACGTCGACCTGACCCTGCTCGTCCTCGACGCCACGCACGACGCCCGCGCCGCAGGTCCTGGCCACCGCTGGCTCCTGGACCTTCCGGAAGAACCCGTCACCGTCACCGGCGACGCCCACCGACTGCAGCAAGCCATCGGCAATCTACTCGCCAACGCCCGCACCCACACACCACCCGGCACCCAGGTGACGGTCACCCTCACCTCGGACGAGGCCGGTGCCTGTCTGACGGTCAGTGACAACGGACCGGGCATCCCCGAGGAACTCCAGTCAGAGGTCTTCACACGTTTCGTCCGTGCCGACCAGGCGCGCTCGCGCAGTACCGGCAGTACCGGACTCGGGCTCGCCATCGTCCAAGCCGTCGTCGCCGCTCACCGAGGCACCGTTCACGTCAGCAGCCGCCCTGGACACACCGCATTCCGCGTGGTGCTCCGCAACTGAGCCGACCGGGCTCGTCAGCCGTTCACGCCCCGCGCCTCACTCAACAGCCGCACGGATTTCCCGCTCGGTGGCGGTGTGAGAGAACCCGAGGAGTTCGTCCCCGGGGCGCAGCACCATGTCTGCCTCGGGCACGGTGGGCCGGCCGTGTCGGACGACCGTGGCGATCACGGTGCCCTCCGGCACGCGCACCCCGCCCAAGGGACGCCCGGCGGCCCGCGATGCCGTGCTGATCGCGGTTTCGTCGAGGTTGTCCCCCGCCTTGCTCAGGCGCAACAGCGCAACGGTGCCGGCGGCTCCCGTCGCCTCCTCGATCCATGAGACCAGCGGTGTGGCGGCGGGCACCGCCGCGTCGATCCCCCACGCGCTGCCGAACAACCACGTGTTGTCTCTCGTGGACGCGCGCTGTTGAGGGCGACGGCACGGGCCTCGACCAACCGGCAGTCGGCGGGTACCCCGTCGCCCGCGTCCAGGACCAGTACGTCACCGGGCCCCAGTTCTCGTCCAGGCACCACCTCGCGCTCGGCGTCCCGCAGCGCGGTACAGGTGTGCGGGACCATCGCCTGCGGGGACTCCGCTGTGCGCTCCGCCGAGCACTCCTGGGCGAAGCAGATCACCGCGTGGAGCAGCACCACCCCGACGATGGCCAGGGCGAGTTGGAGCGTCCCCCGGTCGTGGGGGTCTCTGCGGTCCGTATGCCAGGAACGTGACGACCGAGGCGATGAGCAGCACGATCGCGAACAGGTCGGTGGACTGGGGCCAGCAGCCGGCGCCACAGGCGCGGCCGCTACAAGTCAGCGCGCCCCTGAGGGCCCGGCGGGAACCGCCGGGCCCTCAGATTTCAACCCTGGTCAGGGACGATGGCCACGGGGCACGATGCGTGGTGCAACGCTGCATGATTCACCGGCCCCAACTGCAGTCCGACGGGACTGTGACGGCGCCGCGCGCCCACGACCAGCAGGCCGGCGCCCCCAGCCGCGTCCAGGAGCGCCGGGCGTGCGCGTCCCTCGGGCATCACGCGTGTGACGGGCACGTCCGGGAAACCGGCCGTCGGCCGCCTCAAAGCCCGGTCCAACCGTTCCACGGCCACGGCGTGATCCTTGTGGGTGGCCGAATCCTGCCATCCCTCCCAGTCGGGGCCGACCCCGTGGGGCGTCCTCCAGGCATGGACGGCCAGGACGCCCCAGCCGCGCAGTCGTGCTTCGACGAAGGCGAACACGCAGGCAGCATCCCCTGACCCGTCGACTGGATCGATGCCCAGGGCGATCCACGGCCTGTCACCTGGCTCGGCACCGTCGTCGCGAATCACGACGACCGGGCAGGTCGCCTTCGCCGCCACGGTCAGGCCGACCGAACCCAGCAGTTGAGAGGCGAATTCGCCGCGACCGCGGCTGCCGACCACAAGGGCGGCGGCCTGGTGACTCAGGTGCAACAGCGCTTCCTCGGCCTCCTCGGCCAGGACCTCGACCGAGACCTCGACCTCGGGCCGGCGCAGCAGCGCGCGCTCCTCGGCCGACGCCAGGATGTGCCCGGCCATGATCCGCTCGGTCGGACGGCCTGCCCCGGGGGACGGCGCGGCTCCCTCGTAGCGCTCCCACAGTGAGGCATACACGATGCGCAGTTCTGAACCGTGAAGAGCCGCTTCATCGACGGCCCAGTCCACGGCGCTGAGCGCGGCATCGGAGCCGTCGGTGCCCACGATCAGGGGAAGCGACATGATCACTACCGCCTTTCTCCGGCTTTTTGCCCTCATGTCAGTTTCGTGATCGGCGGTTCCCCGAAGGCAGGGGCTGCCCGGCCCCGCCCGGGGTCCGGTCGGCCGGAGTGCGGGACCCACTGGCCCATGCGTCGCCCCAGCGGGACGAGGGACAGTGAAAGTGATGACGAGGGACGGAGACCGACGATGTGGCATCGAAACGTCAGTGACCTGATGACAACGCCAGTGGTGAGCGCGCGGCCGGACACGCCCTTCAAGGAGGTCGCGAAACTCCTCGCGGAACACGATGTCACGGCGCTCCCGGTCGTGGACCACGGCAATCGTCCCGTGGGGGTCGTCTCCGAGGCGGATCTGCTGCGCAAGGCGGCCGGGCAACCTGATCCAGCCGACATCATGCCGGCGCCGTACGCCTCGCCCGCGGACCGTGCCAAGGCGGAAGCCATCACCGCCGGCGAACTCATGACGAGCCCGGCCGTCACAGCCCGGCCCGAGTGGACGGTGGTGGAAGCCGCTCGCACGATGGAGCAGCACCGTGTGAAGCGTCTGCCCGTGGTCGACGAAGTCGGCTGCTTGGTCGGGGTGCTGAGCAGGTCAGACCTGCTGAGGGTGTTCCTCCGGCAGGACCGTGCGATCCGCGACGAGATCACCTCCGAGGTGCTCGGCCATGCCTTGCGACTGTCGCCCCTGGCGGTCACGGTGCATGTGGTCGACGGCCGGGTGGCCCTGGAGGGGACGATCGAGCGACGGAGCCTGATCCCCGTCCTGGTCGCGCTGTGCAACGGAGTCGACGGGGTCGTCGACGTCCGTGAGCACCTGCGCTACCACGAGGACGACTCCAGCCGTCCCACGACGTCGCACCGCCAGCCTGCCTGACTCACGGCTTCCCTCCGGTCGCGGCGCCACTCGGCCCTGGCGACCGTTGAGCACAGAGAGGCACGATCATGACCGGCAACACCACTTCCCACGCCCGCGGTGACATCGGCCGGCGTGTCGCCAGGCGCCGCGAGGAGCTGGGGCTGTCGCGCGACGAGGTCGCCGTCAACGCCGGCCTCTCGGCCGGCTATCTGCGTTTCCTCGAGGAGGAGGCCACGGCGGCTCCCGCGATGGGAACCCTGCGCAGCCTTGCAGCGGCGTTGAGCACCACGGTCGTCGCGCTCAACGGAGGCGAGGCAGACCTTCCCCCCGGACTGGGACAGGCCTCCGCGCATCCGCGCTTCCTGGAACTCGAACCCGACGAGTGCCGGGCGCTGCTGGGCACTCACGGCGTGGGCCGTGTCGTGACGCTCGCCGACGACGGTGTGGCGGTGCTGCCGGTCAACTACAGCATCGTGGGACAGGCCATCGTGTTCCGAACGGCGGCCGGGTCCGCACCCGCCGCCGTAGCGGGCACTGATGTCACATTCGAGGTGGACAGCGTCGACGAGGCCCTGAGTCAGGGCTGGAGCGTCCTGGCCCGCGGCCGCGCCCGGGCCGTGGCGGGCAAGCAGGCGACGGAACTGGAACGGCTGGCCTACACCGGCCCCTGGCCCGGCAGGGACGACCGCGACTTGTGGATCCGAATCGACGTGAACGACCTCACCGGGCGCCGCATCGAAGTCCCGTGACAACGGGGCCTGGTGCCTGGCGAGCCGGGCAGTGCCGTGCGGCCCGCGGACGGGGCCGGCCGGCCCCTCCTCGGGAGCGGTCGGAGCGGCGAAGGCTGGAGACCGGCACAGGAAACCGCCCGTATCGGCCGTAGTGCCACGAGAGACACTCGGAGGCAGCCATGACCACCAGCCGCACGACCGGTCTGTTCGACGCGTTGCCGCCGACCGCCCACGGCCGCCTGACCGACCTGTCCCGCGAGGTCGATTTCCCCGAGCGGACCCGCATCTTCGAGGAGCGACAGCGAGCGGACCGCTTCTGGGTCATCCGGACCGGCTCCGTCTCCCTCGATCTGCATGTACCCGGCAGGCGTGCCGCAGTCGTCGCAACCCCTGGACCGGGCGATCTGCTCGGCTGCTCGTGGCTCTTCCCCCCCGTACACCTGGCACTTGGGAGCTCAGACTCAGAGCCCCGTCCGCGCACTGGAGTTTGACGCGACGATCGTGAGGGCACTGTGCGAAGCCGACGCCGAATTCGGCCGTGACGTCTCGCGGCGCGTCGCGGAGATCGTCGCGCACCGCCTGCAGGGCGCCCGCACACGGCTCCTCGACCTCTACGCCCCCTACGGGAGTGGCCAACGCGGCTGACCGACGGGGCGCGTGCCCGCGACAGAAGGAGGACCCCGTGCACGGGAGCCCGCACATCGTGAGCGACGTCATGACACAGACGGTGGTGGCCGTCGCCCGTGGTGCTTCGTTCAAGGAGATCGTCGAGACGATGGCGAAGTGGAAGGTGAGCGCCGTCCCGGTGCTGGAAGGTGACGGCCGGGTGATCGGTGTGGTCTCGGAGGCCGACCTGCTGTCCAAGGAGGAGTACCGCGACAGCGATCCGACCCGTGCCGAGCAGATGCGCCATCTCGCCGAGATCGCCAAGGCCGGAGCGGTGACCGCCGAGGAGCTGATGAGCGCTCCAGCCGTGTGCGTGCACACCGACACCACGCTCGCCCAGGCCGCACGGGCCATGGCACAGCGCCGGGTCAAGCGCCTGCCGGTGACCGACAGCGAGGGGATCCTGTGCGGCGTGGTCAGCCGGGGCGACCTGCTGAAGGTCTTCCTGCGGCCCGACGACGACATCGCAGAGGAGGTGCGCCGTGAAGTGGTGGCCTATTTGTTTCCCGGAGAACCGTCGCCGGTGCGCGCGGACGTGAAAGAAGGCGTCGTCCGCTTCAGCGGTACGCCAGGCGACACGGCACTTGTGCCCGTCGCCGCCCGTCTGGCCCGCGCCGTGGAGGGCGTCGTGGACGTCGAGTGGGATTGAGGGTTCCCGGCCAAGGGACCCCAGCCGCGCTCGGGGGGTAGCTGTACGAGGTCGACGACGATTCCGACGTTCCGGCCCGGCCCCACTGCTCCGCCGGTCCGGTCGCGGACGGTCCAGGAAAGCGAGGGCACCGGGAGATGGGTGACAAGAAGCGGCAGGGCCGACTGCCCCTGGGCGTCTACGATCGGGAACTGTTGCGCTTGCAGATCGAGTTGGTCACGTTGCAGGAGTGGGTGCGGGTCAAGGGCCACCGGCTCGTCGTCGTCTTCGAAGGCCGTGACGCGGCGGGCAAGGGCAGCACGATCAAGCGGGTCACGGCCCATCTCAATCCGCGCATCGCGCGCATCGCCGCTCTCCCCGCGCCGACCGAACGTGAAAGCACGCAGTGGTACTTTCAGCGGTTCGTCGACCACCTGCCGGCGGCCGGGGAGATCGTGCTGTTCGACCGCAGCTGGTACAACCGTGCCGGCGTCGAGCACGTCATGGGCTTCTGCACACCCCAGGAGCACGCGCGCTTCCTCCACCAGTGCCCGATCTTCGAGCGGCTGCTGATCGAGGACGGCATCCTGCTCCGCAAGTACTGGTTCTCCGTCAGCGACGCCGTCCAGGAACAGCGCTTCAGAGCCAGGCTGGACGACCCGACCCGCCGCTGGAAGCTGTCGGGTATGGATCTGGAGTCCATCACTCGCTGGGAGGCGTACTCACGTGCCAAGGACGAGATGTTCGTGCACACCGACATCCCCGAGGCGCCCTGGTACGTCGTCGAGAGCGACGACAAACGCGCGGCCCGCATCAACATGATCGCGCACCTCCTGTCCAGCATCCCCTACGAGGAGGTTCCGCTTTCCTCTATCGAACTGCCACGGCGGCCGCCTTCGACGGGCTACCAGCGGCCGCCGCGCGACTTGCAGACGTTTGTGCCGGACCACTCGGCCGGCCTGCGCGAGTAAGTGCATGGGAGACGCGGTGATCTACCGCAGAGGCCGCAAGACGGCACACCCTTCCCTCGCCGGCACCGATCCGCTTGGCTCGCCGATGGTGACGGCTCCCGAGTCTGCCGCCGAACGAACCGCTCGGGGCCCACCACGACGATGTGCGGCATCACTGCGGCGGCTCGCCGGTCGACGATGTGGCCATGATCGCCGTCCGACGGGGTCCGACCGCGCCACCCGCCGTCCTTGGCGTCGACCGGCTCGTCGGCGGTATCCGCCGGCTGCCGTCGATCATTGGTCCCGCGCGTGCCGACGTCGGCTCGCCACCGCGGGCCCCGGCGCGGACGGCTGCTCCTGTCCCCTGACGATCACGATCGGGCACGGTGAATGCTGGGTGCAGTGCTGTCCCACCGACCCCAGCAGTGCCTCGGCGAACCCACCATGACCGCGGTTCCCGAGCACCAGCAACGACGCGCCTTCGGCCGCCGCGAGCAGCACACCGGCCGGCGTGCCGTATTCCACACGGCTGCGGACGTCCACCACCGGCTGCGCCCCGGTCACCGTGGCAATGGTGTCATCGAGGACCTGCGCCGCCGCGCCATCGAGATGCAGATCCTGACCCGCGGAAGGCATCCAGCCGAACGAGCCGTAGAACTGTGGATACTCCCAAGCGATCACGGCGTCGATCACTCCGTCCACCAGCGACGCCTGCCGTACCGCCCAGGCGAGCGCCTCCTTCGAGGACGGCGAACCGTCGACACCGACGACGATCCGTGGCCTGTTGTCCTGCCGCGAGTTCACCATGCCTCCTGTCGGCGACGCCCCCATCGGCACGCCCGCGCGGCCGTGGGTGGCGTGGGGTCGTCTAATCGTTCCTCTTCCCGTCGGTGTGCGGTACGACGACGACCGGTGATCGCGCGTGGTGGAGCGCGCCCTGGCTGACCGAGCCCATCAGCATGCCGGCGAAACCGCCGAGTCCACGTGTGCCGACGACCAGTCCCCTGCAGTGGGCCGAGGCGTCGGTGAGCGCCTGGACGGGGTGACCGCGTACGACCTCCTGGTGGAGGTCCACCTCCGGATGGTCGGCCGCCGCCTCTGTCACCGCTTGGGCCAGTGCCTGCCGTGCCTCTTCCTCCGCCGCGGCCCTGTTCAGGCCGCCGAGCAGCGCGGCGTGCCAGACGTACACGGCATGCAGGCCCACACCGTGCAGGGATGCCTCGTCGAAGGCGAAGTCCACGGCTGCCGCCGAATGGGCGCTGCCGTCCACACCGACGACCCAATGCGTCTGCGCCTGCCCCGTGGCATCCGACTCCGGTACGACTGCCACGGGACACCGGGCCTGGGCGACCACCGGAAGCGTGACCGACGCGGAGTGGAACAGATCCTGGGCGGTGGCCGGATGCCGGGAGCCGAGCACCACCAGGGCGGCGTCCTGGGCCTGCTCGCGCACGACCCAGACGGGATCGCCTTCGCCGAGCAGTGCGGAGACCTTCACGTCCGGTTGCCGGGACTCGGCGAACACCACAGCCTCGGCCAGCAGCTGCTCCCCCGCCGTGTGCAGGACCTCGTTCCACTGCTCCCAGGAGGGCAGGACCTCGTTCGTCCGGTATCCGCCAGTGGGAACTCCCTGGGCGTGCAGCAGGAGCAGGGGAAGTCGTCGCCGCGCGGCCTCGTCGGCCGCCCAGGCGAGCGCGGACCGGCGCGCTGGTTCCGGGGCGACACCGACCACGATGGGCCGGTTGCCTGGTGAGTCCGTCATCGTTGCCTCCCATGTGCACTGGTTCCATGGGACCCTCGCCGCGTCACCTCGGCCACGGGAACGGCATTCGCACGCCGCGTTCCGGGCCTCATGGTCCCGGAACAGCCGCCTGATCCAGGCGACCACGCCGCGACGGGAGTCGGACGGGCGCTCTCCCACAATTCCATTGGTCGCGCGGGATCTCCAGCCGACTCCCCCAGCACCGTGCCCGGTGGCACCGGCCACTCGGGCCGTGTCGTCCCGCCATGTCTCGATCACGGCCCAGCCGATGCCGGCGGCATCATGGCTGTCCCGGCGCCGGGACCGGAACGACGGCCACCGGGCAGTGGGCACCGCGCAGCAAGGCGCGCGTGACGGGACCCAGCCGCATGCGGGGGCCGCCCGCACGGCGCTGCGCGGCCACGACCACCACGTCCGCAGTATGTGTGGCCTCCAGCGGGACGTGAGTCGCTGCACCGTGGAGCGTTTGTACGTCAGTCGCGACTTCCGGATGCGCCTTGCCCAGCTGAGCCACTGTCCGGTCACCTCCGTGTGCCCCGTGCCGGCGTCCTGCGAGGGACTGCCCGCAGGCCTGCAGCGACGGACGCTCGGCCTGGAGGTCCCGGCGTGCAGCACTGTCAGTGGGACGTGACGACGATCGGCGTCGGCGAAGGCGAACGCCGCCGCCTCTGTGTCGGCGTGGCTCTCCAGCGCCAGAAGGACTCGGTCGTATTCGGAGGGCTGTTCCGGTTCCTCACCGCGCACGACGAGCAGTGGGCAGGCCGTGTGCGCGGCCATGCGCGGGCTTACCGAGCCCAGGAGTGTCCCCGTGACAGTGCCGTGCCCCCGGGTCCCGACCACAGCCAGACCCGCATCGCGGCCGCGGCGTTCAAGCACGCCACCGGCGTGCCGGTCGACCAACGAGGTGGTCAGTCGCAGGCCGGGGCGAAGCTCGGCGGCACGTGCGGCGGCAGACGCCACCAGCAGCGCCTGCGCGACGTGGTAGGGCCGGACCCCGTGCGCTGTCGCCTTGTGGTGCCCGCCCCAGGGCTGCCCGTGCAGGATCTCCAGCCGCACATCGCGGCGGTCGGCCTCTGCTACGGCAGCGTCCAGCGCACGTCCGGAGGCCGGCGAGCCCTCGACCCCCACGACCACGTGTCCGAACAATTCCGGGTTGGACGGCGGCTCCCACCACGTGGAGCCCAGGTCCATGTCGGCGTCCATCTGGCCTCATCCCCTCCGGCACGGCACCGGGCCGCTCGCGACACTCAGCGTGGGGGGTGCGCGACCACTGGGGGGTGGGGCCGGACGGCCCGATGTCAGGGCCGATGCGCCCCGATGCGGGGTTCGCACGGGAGGTACAGAACGCACCGGTGCGAGGTTCGGCCCGCGGGTTTCCGTACCCGGATGAACGGGTGTGGGGGTTCCCTCATCCGACCGGTGGGGTGTGCAGGGATGCGGCCGGCTTCGTCCGAGCCTGTCGGCTGGGATTTTCACTGCGCACACCAGTCCTCCTGTTGTCGGGGGCTGCGGGGCGGCAAGCGGTCAGCCAGACCCTGCGGCTGCCCAAGGGCACGCTGGGTGAAGTTGCGGCCACAGGCCGGAAAATGCGCCATCCGGCCTCAGGGCGGGCTGTCGACGAACCGTCGGCCGACAGGAC
This sequence comes from Streptomyces sp. RLA123, assembly GCF_056270165.1. NCBI lineage: Bacteria > Bacillati > Actinomycetota > Actinomycetes > Kitasatosporales > Streptomycetaceae > Streptomyces > Streptomyces sp. RLA123. Next base: position 186,334 of record NZ_JBWDOR010000003.1, read on the forward strand.
CGCGACCGCCGCCGGTGACATCCTCGACGGTAGGAGGTGCAAAGCCGTGAGCGAGAACCCCACACCCTCCCACCGACCTGCCGGCGCGCCCAAACCTCAGCCGGGCGACGTGGCTCGCCGTGTGACGCAGCGTTGCGCGATGCTCGGAATCAGCCGTGAGGAGGTGGCGCGTCGGGCAGGCATGTCGCCCCATTATCTGGAACTTCTCCAAGAAGCAGGCAGCGATTTCGACCCTGCCGGCCTCCTGCGGATTGCCGCCGCCTTGCGCACTACGCCCGACGAACTGCTCGAGGGCACCGCCGCCGAACCTCCCGGACAGGGCTCCGCCGCACCCCATCCGGTTCTTCAGAAACTCAGCCCTGAGGAGTGCCGGGATCGGCTCGGCACGCACGGAGTCGGCCGCGTCGCGATGGCCACTGCGGAGGGCCCGGTGGTCCTACCGGTCAATTACACCGTGCTTGCCGGCACCATCGTCTACCGCACGGATCCTGACGCCGTGACGGCTGCTGCGCCGGGAACCGAGGTCGCCTTCGAGGTCGATCACATCGACGAGGCCGCGAGCTCGGGATGGAGCATCCTGACCGTCGGCACGATCGAGCACGTCGACGAACCTGGCGTCGTACGCCAACTGTCCGAACAGGCCGCGACGGGCCCATGGGCCGGCGGGAAACGTGACCTGTGGGTCCGCATCAATCCCACACAAGTGACTGGGCGAGTGATTCGGACCTCCTGACAGGCTCGACGCGTCGCCTCGGCGGTCGGGCATTGCCCCCTCTGTCGGGGGCGGGTGCCGGACGTCGGGCGGCTTTCCTCGACGAGTCAAACGTCGATCCACAGCACCCATACGTCGCGCCCAGGCAGCCAGTGACGATGACGCCGGCGCGCTCACGGACGGCAGCCTGGGGCCACAAGAGCGGGCTACTCGACGACGCACCCGACGTCCCACCCTCGAAACGACGTCGAGAACCGAGTAGACTTGAAGAATTCTTCAATTTCCTATCTTCCGGAGTGTGCACGTGGTGCGGGAGCGTGGGCTCGGCGTGGGCGGCGGCTTCGCAGAGGCACTGCGGCAACGGGTGTGCGAGGCGCGCGCCGCCGCCGAGGCGGCGGTGGAGGTCGAGGACCCCTATGCGGTGGCGGTGGCGCAGGACGACCTTGATGACGCACTACGGACAGCCCGCAACCACGGCGTCGATGCTGGCCGGGATCCCCACTCGGGGCGTCCGCAGGACGGGCCCCCCGGGAGCTGAGCCATGCGGGCGTTTCAGGACGACATGCGGCGTCAGGGGCGCTGACGTGGACCCTGTCCGCGACTGGGGCGAGTTCGGCGACCGGGCGGATAGCCCTGCGCCTCGGGTCACCGCACCATGGAGCCAAAATTGAAAAGTTCTTCAATTCACGTCCCCGGGAGGGCCAGAGTGGTAGCGGTGCAGGTTCCTCTCTACCAGGCCAAAGCAGAGTTCTTCCGAATGCTCGGGCACCCGGTGCGTATCCGTGTCCTGGAGCTGCTGCAGGACGGCCCGAAGCCCGTACGTGATCTGCTGGCCGCCATAGAGATCGAGCCGTCGAATCTCTCCCAGCAACTGGCGGTGCTGCGCCGCTCCGGCATCGTCACGGCCACCCGCAACGGAACCACGGTGGTGTATGCGCTGGCGGGAGGAGATGTGGCGGAGCTGCTGCGGGCCGCGCGACGGATCTTGTCGGAGTTGCTCGTCGGACAGCAGGACCTCCTTGCCGAGCTGCAGCAGACCGGTGCCGGACCCGCCGAGGCGCGGGTACCGGGACATATCACGTGAACGACGAGGCCGAAGTCCCGGCCCCCGCGCCCGCGAGCAACGGCGCGGACAGCGAAAAATACAAGCACAAGGCGGTACTCCTGCGGGTCCTGGTCTACGTCTTCGTCACACACATCATCGCCGGCTTCATCATCCTCCTCTTCTCTTTGGGGCAGCACGCCCCAAAGAGACCATCGAGGTTGATCAACACACAGTCCGGACGATCACACCCAGCACGACTGGCCGGTTGAAGATTCACGGCGTAACGGCACGGCCAAGTCCCGAATGACGGCCCGGTGACCGGCCTCAACGCCGTGGAACGGCTCCATGCAGTGGGGCGCCGAGTGGCACTGTGCGGTGGGCGGCTCACGCTCCACGTCGCCGGAAACGCGCCGGTGGCACCGGAGATCCACCCCGATCTGGACGCCGCCGTGCGCGACCTGGCAAAGCCCGCCAGCGCTACGCCGCCGGACGGGTCCCGGCGGCAGGGGTAGCTGGTTTCCCGCACAAGAATTGGCTCCCCGAGACCTGCTTCGACACCACTTCCTGCTCCGCTCATGCGGTCGAGCCGCTCCGGCTCGCTGTTCTCTTCCGACCGGCTGACGACACCACAGGCGAGTTGATGACGATCACCGGCTACGAAGATCTTGTAAGACCCGTTCTTTTGGCCCTGTCTCACATTCGGTGGTGACGGAGAGTTGTGAGGCTCGTTGACCTTCATGTGATGGATGTCAACGAGCTTGTGCAGTTGGTGTTTTCGGGTCTGTCTCCGCTGGTCATGGACGATGTGGCCGACGAGGGTGAGCGGATCGTGGTGCGGGCCCGGACGCCGCTGGACACCGCGGTCTGCCAGGTGTGCGGGGCCTCGTCGGGACGGGTGCACGGCTATCACTGGCGGACGGTCGCCGACGTTCCGGTCGACGGGCGACGGGTGGTGGTCCGTGTGCGGGTGCGGCGTCTGGTGTGTCCCACGCGAGGCTGCCGCCACACCTTCCGCGAACAGGTGCCCGGGGTGCTGGAGCGATACCAGCGACGCACCGCCCGGCTGACCGCGCAGGTCAAGGCCGTGGTCAAAGAGTTAGCGGGCCGGGCGGGATCACGCCTGCTGGCGATACTCGCGGTGGGCCTGTCCCGTCACACGGCCCTGCGCACCCTGCTGCGCATCCCGTTGCCCACCGGGCGGACGCCTCGTGTGATCGGCATCGACGATTTCGCCCTGCGCCGGCGGCACCGCTACGCCACCGTGGTGATCGACGCCGAGACCCATGAGCGGATCGACGTACTCCCGGACCGCACGGCCGACACGCTGGAAGCGTGGCTGCGCGAACATCCGGGCATCGAGGTCGTCTGCCGCGACGGCTCAGCCACCTACGCCGAGGCCATCCGCCGCGCACTGCCCGACGCGGTCCAAGTCGCCGACAGGTGGCATCTGTGGCACAACCTGTGCGAAGCCGCCCTCAGCGAGGTCAAGGCGCACAGCACCTGCTGGGCCACCGTACTGGACGCACCCATCTACGACGGGCCCCGCGCCCGCACCACCCTGGAACGCTGGCACCAGGTCCATGACCTGCTCAATCAGGGCGTTGGCCTGCTCGAATGCGCCCGCCGACTGCAACTGGCCCTGAACACCATCAAACGCTACGCACGAGCCGACCGGCCCGAGCGGATGCTCCGCGTCCCCAAATACCGCGCAAGCCTCGTCGACCCCTACCGCGAGCACCTGCGCAAACGCCGGGCCGAGGACCCCGCCGCCCCCGTCAAGCACCTCTTCGAAGAGATCAAGGCCCTCGGCTACACCGGCTGCCTCAACCTCCTGCACAAGTACATCAACCAAGGCCGCGCGGACGCCGACCGCAGCCACATCTCCCCGCGCCGGCTCGCCCGGATGCTCCTGACCAGGCCCGACAACCTCAAGACCGAACATCAGGACCTCCTGACACGCCTCACCGCAGCCTGCCCCGAAATGACCCAACTGGCCGCCCGTATTGCGGACTTCGCCCAGCTCCTGACACCCCGCGAAGGAAACGCCGACGGGCTCTCTCGCTGGATCGTGCAGGTCCGCACGACCGATCTGCCCCATCTGCACTCCTTCGCCCGAGGCCTGGACCGGGACCGGGACGCCGTGATTGCCGCGCTCACGCTTCCGTACAGCAACGGCCCCACCGAGGGCGTCAACACCAAAACCAAGCGGATCGCGCGCCAGATGCACGGACGAGCAGGCTTCACCCTACTTCGCCACCGCATCCTCCTCGGGTAGCAGCACACTCCGTCACCACCGAATGTGAGACAGGGCCGTTCTTTTTGCAGTCCCCCCACTGGGCAAGCCGTGAACCTGCCATTCGCGAGGCGACATACCGTAAGCCGGGCGCGAGGTGCGCGTCACCACTTCGTGCCAGCACTCCGCCCGATCGGAGGCGGACAGCTGCGACGTGGAAAGGGTGGACGTGGAAAGAGTGATGGACAACGAGGCTTCCCCTAGGACATCTTGATCGACCAGCGGTGGGAGCCGCGGTACGGGCCCTACCGATGTCACCACTCCGCCGCTGTACCGTCCAGGAAGAATCGGAGGAAGAATTGCGGCGCCGAACCTCCTGTTGCAACGGCTGTGAGTGTCGGATGAACGTGAAGCCGATGAGCGCAGAGCGCCACACCTGACTGACTGTGAGGTTCCCAACCGCAGCCTGCTCGGAGATGCCGAATACATCGCGTCGGTCGTACGCCAGGTACCCGGACCGGTCGTCCTGGTCGGTCATTCCTACGGGGGTGCCGTCATCACCGTGGCCGGCGCGGAGGACAATGTCCAAGCACTGGTGTACCTGGCGGGCTACGCCCTGGAAGAAGGGGAAAGCCCAGGTGAGCTGCAGGGCCGGTTCCCCGACTCTGATCTCGCCTCCGTGCTCGTGTACACGCCCTTCCCGGTCGCAGGCTCCAGCGAGCCCGGTACCGACGTCTCTGTCCGGCCCGACGCCTTCCCGGACGTCTTCGCGGCCGACGTCGACCGCGACCTCGCAACCGTCCTCGCTGTGTCCCAACGCCCGCTGGCAGCAATGGCGTTCGCGGAGAAGGCTCCGGTCTCGGCATGGCGGACGAAGCCTTCCTGGGGGTTGGTGTGTTCTTCCGACCGCACCATCAACCCCGACGTGGAGCGCTATGGCTACCGCCGGGCCGAGATGACCATTGCCGAGGTCGATTCCTCCCACCTGGTCATGCTCGCCCATCCCAAGCGTGTCGCGGAGTTCATCCACGAGGCCGTCGCAGCCGGCATCCGCTGACCACCTACCCGGCCGGTTGCAGGTTCCACCGGCGCCTGCAACCGGCCGAGCACCGTGCCCGACGAACGCGAATCGCCGGTCTTCGTCACCGCCCAACCGGGAACGGGCCGCCCACGAAGGCGCATGTGAAGGGGCTCGCCCATGCCGAAAACACCCACGTACCCGTGCTGGCTCAGGCCCTTGGGCTTGGGCTGCGGGACTGGCGGCACTTCGCCGCCCCCAGCGCCCAGGAGCCCACCGGCGTAGGGCGTGGCCTGTCGGAGCAGACCGCGTCCGCAAGCTCCGATGGCCCCCGAACCGGACTTCCCACGTCGGCGCACCCAGTCCGACGGGCGAGGGGGATCCCGGCAACGACAACGGGCCCCCGCCGGGGGCCTTTCCCGTGCCCTCGCCTCCGCCCCGTGGACAGCCCGGACGGCGCCGCACCGGCAGAGCAGGCGGCGAGACGACGGGATCGGTACGCACGCTGCCGGCCATCTCCTCCGAGGTGGCCGGGGCGTCTCCTACGCGGACGCGCAACTCTGCACATTGCAGGGTGTGGACTGCGATCGACAGGCGGCTGTTGGTGCTCGCCTTCTCCCCGGACCCCGGATTCCCGCGTGCGGCCGCGACTCTATGCCGACGGCTTCAACACCTTCGCCGCGCCCCAGAGCGAGCCGGGATTGACACGGCGCGGGTGGCGGGGCACCCCGCAAGGTGCCCCGCATGACAAGCTATGCTTCCCAATGCCCGAGTCCCGGAGGTCACCATGACTGCAGCGTCTGCATCGCAAGAAGGTTCCGAGTCGGCTAACGCCGAGAACCCTGCCCTGGCGCCTGACGAAAACGGCCAGTATGACCTGAAGGCCAAGTTTCGGGAGGCCCTGGCCCGTAAACGCGGCATGCAGGCGGAGGCCACGGCCCTCGCTGCGAACACCGACGCGTCGAGGGTGCGCGGCGCGCACGGCCCGGCTGCCAGCCAGCGGTCGTTCCGACGCAAGAGCGGCGGCTGAGAGGTCGTTTCGGTGGCGTTACGCGGCCTTCAGCCACTGAGCCTTTTCAGCGTTGCTTCTCCAGGGTGAGGATGGCTTTGGCTGCTGACGACAGGCGGTTGGGGCTGCAGCGGGCGTGACGGAAAATGCGCCAGCGTTTGAGGGTGGCCATACCGCGTTCGACGGGATAACGGAGCCGGGCGTGCGCCCGGTTCAGCGATCTTTGCCGGGTGGTGAGCTCCTTGCGGGGCGGGCGTCTGGTCTGCGTGGCGAAGGTGCCGCCGGCGCCGAGGTAGGCCAGATCCGCCAGGGCGGGGATGCCGAGGCGGACGCAGGTGGCAACGATGCGGTGGGTGCGGGCCGCGGTCAGGTCGTGGGTGCGGCCGGGCAGCGCTCGGGAGATCCACACGATCTCGCCTTGTGGGTCGGTGATGACCTGCAGGTTCACGCCGTGGCGGCGGTGCTTGCCGGAGTAGTCGGCGCGTTGGTCGCCGACCCGGTCGCACTCGGCGAGGGTCCCGTCCACCAGCACGTACTCCGCGTCCGCCTCGCGCAGGGCACTGGTCAGGCCTGGTGCGCGATGGGCCAGGAGATCGATGACCGCGTGCACGTAGGCGTGGGCGGTGCCGACGCTGATCCGGAAGCCGGCCGCGATCTGCGCGAGGGTGTCGTGCTTGCGCAGGTAGACCAGCGCGACCAGGGCCCGCTGCGAGGGCCGGAGCTTGCAACGGCGGTCACCCTCCTGGGTGACGATCAGCATCGTCACCCACTCAACCAGCGCGTGAGGCAGGTCCAGTGCGGCAGGACACGTAACCAACGGGGCTCCCCGGCAGAAGAGTTGAGACGTCAGACATCTCGCCCAACCGTCGAGGAGCCTCGTCCGTTTCGCACCGGTCTCCAACCAGTGGGCCGTCACCCGATCGGTGGCCCCGCTGAAAAGGCTCACTGGATGGTCACCATCGCGCCCACCACCTAGAAGACTCATGAAGATCTTGGGTTTTGGCCCCGTCGCGTGAGTGGTGGGGTCAGACTCGTTTTCGTGGTGATGGGGGAATGGGCCGGGGAGACGGTCGGGCTGGATGTGTGGGAGACCTGCCGGGAGTTGATCCCGGCGGGAAGTGTGTTTGCGTTTCTGGCTGAGCATCGCGGAGCGTTGTTCCCGGCGGAGATGTTCGCGGACATGTATCCGTCGGCGAACGGGCGGCCGTCCATGCCGCCGCAGATTCTGGCCGCGGCGATCACGGTGCAGGCCCTGCACGGGCTGTCGGACTTCGAGACGGTCCAGGAACTGCGGTGTGACCTGCGGTGGAAGGCCGCCTGCGGGCTCGGTCTGCACGATATGGCCTTCGATCCGTCGCTACTGGCCTACTTCCGCCGCCGTCTGGCACGCTCGGCCCGGCCGAACCGGGTCTTCGAGGCCGTGCGCGAGGTGGTGAAGGCCACCGGGGTCCTCAAAGGCAAGCGCCGGCGGGCACTGGATTCCACCGTGCTGGACGACGCCGTGGCCACCCAGGACACCGTCACCCAGATCATCGCCGCTATCCGCGCGGTGATCCGCGAGGTTCCCGGCGCCGACAAGGTCGCGACGGTGCAGTGCACCGTGCACGACTACACCGACCCGGGCAAACCAAGGATCGCCTGGAACGATCAACAGCCACGCGCTGATCTCGTGGACGCCCTGGTCGGTGACGCGCTGCGGCTGCTGGGGCATCTGCCCGAGCAGGAACTGGGCGAGAAAGCCGCCAACGCCGTCGGCATCCTGGCCCTGGTCGCCGGGCAGGACGTCGAACCCGCCCAGGACTCCGACGGCCGCGACGGACGCTGGCGCATCACCCAAGGCACCGCACCAGGCCGGCTGGTCTCCACCGTCGATCCGCAATCCCGGCACGTGCACAAGACCCGCACCCACCAGCAGGACGGCTACAAAGCTCACCTGGCCGTCGAGCCCGAGACCGGCTTTATACACCGCCGTCACCCTCACGCCCGGCGCCGGCCCCGAGCACCACGAAGCCGCCGTCGGTCTGCACCTGCTCGCGGAAGAAGACGGGCCGGTGGACGCCTTCGGCGACACCGCCTACTCCACCGGCCAGGCCCGCCAGGCCCTCGAAGCAGCAGGTCACCGGCTGTTCCTCAAGCCCGCCCCACTACGACCCGCGGTCCCCGGCGGCTTCACCCTCGACGACTTCGCCATCGACACCACCGCCGCCACGGTGACCTGCCCCGCCGGACACACCGTCCCCCTGTCCGACCCCGGCGGACGACGCCAGCAGCGCACAGCCGCCTTCAAGTCGCGACCCCAGCCCAGGCCAACAACAACAAACTCACCCGGGCCTCGAACTCGACCGCGCCGCCGTGAACGCCGGCCTCACCATGCCCCACCACAACGGCCGCACCGAAGGTGTCAACACCCACACCAAGAAGATCATGCGCCAGATGCACGGTCGAGCAGGATGCGACCTCCTTCGCCACCGCATCCTGCTCCAATGACGAACACCCACCGCTACCGCCGACTACGGAACAGAGCCGTTCTTTGTACAGTCCCGTGCTGGACAGCATGCAGTCGTCAGGACGGCCCTGACCCAATGTGGGTCAGGGCCGCCCGTCCCGGTCGGGATGGTGCCGTCACTCGGAGGCGCCGGCCGCCGCTGCGACCGCGGCGCGTACCTCCTGCGCAAACCCCTTCACGGTGTAACCCACGGGCAGGCTGTCGATCAAAACGATGTCCGAGATCGCGTTGCGCACCCGCAGCGGCAGGATCGCCTGGTACTCCGGGGAGCGGTACCAGGCCTCCGCGGCGGCGCGGTCGGGGAACTCCATCAGCACGGCCAGACCCGGCCACGCACCCTCGATCACGTCGGCTGCTCCGTTGGCCAGCCACTTCCCGCCGAACGGCTTGACAGTGGCCTCGACCTGCTCCAGGTACGCCAGTCCCTGCTCGTTCGGGACGTCGCCAGGGATACGGAGATGGTTGATCAGGTACGTACTCATCGGAGATTCCTCTCAGGCGGCTAAGCGCGGTGGGCGCGCAGCGCAGTTAGATGTCTTATGTGATCTAACCCCGCAGAGGCGATTCACGCAAGTTGAATGTCATCCATGATCTAAGAGGTCCCCGCCGGAGCGATCATCGACACTGCTCGCAGTGCGAGAGGACGGCGAGCGGCCGTGGCCAAGGACGCGACGCCGCCCACATCGCAACCGCTCGCGCATCACCAGGCCGCGGTCGGCAACGTCACTGGGACCGGCCTCGAACACCTCCCGCTGAGGTTCCCCCTGCCGGCCGGACAGCGTGATATGGGGACGGATGGTCCCAGAGGAAGCGGTCACAGGTAGTGAGTGCCAAGAGCAAACCGGTCGGCGGCCGTCGTCGACTTCGGCGGGCGGAGGTCACTCCAAGGCCAGGTTCCACCGCTTGCCGCTCATGCCCCTCGCCGGCTCGGAGCGCGGATTGCCGTACGGCTTGGCCGCGTGAGTCGCCCACGCCGCCACATGCGCGCGCGTTTTCAGGCCCAGGGTCACGCGAATGTTCTGCACGTGCGTTTCGACTGTCCGCACCGACACGAAGAGCCGTGCCGCTATCTGTCTGTTGGTCAGCCCCTGGGACAAGAGAGCGGAAATTTCCCACTGCCGTTGACTCAGTGGCCCGTGGGACCGTGATTCCACGCCTTGGGTCTCCTGTCTGCCCAGCGCGTAGTCCACCCTCTGCCTGGCTCCCAGGGCCTGCCCGTACGTGAGGGCCTGATCGGCTTTTGCCGGAGAGACTGCCGCGAACGCGTTCGACTGCGCCGTCTCCACCCGCGCCTGCCACCGGGAACCCATCCCGTGCAACGGGGGCTCTTCCGACGCTTGCGTGGCGGCCAGCAACCTGAGTGCGTGTTCGTATTTGCCCGCGTGTACAGACGTCACCGCGAGGCCTTCGATCGCCCTCCCGGCCCAGAAGAGGTTGTCCTCGGCGTCATGAAGCAGCTCGACGAAGCGTGATTCCGCTCGTTCGAAATCACCGGCGGCCAGAGCGAGTGCCCCGGCCGAGACCAGCAGCGCCCGGAGTGGGCCTGCCTGGGATTCGGCTCGCGCGACACGCAATGCCTCGGCCACCAGATCCGAGATCCCGTCCGTGCATCCGATGGTGGACACACACCGGGCAAGCGCGTACAGCACGACTCCGATGGACGCCGGATCACAAAACCGAAGACTGGATTCAAGGGATTTATCAAGTCTCCATGCCGCCGCCGCGTTCTCAGGCGTCTGACGGACCAGATCGAGAACGAGCTCAGCGCGCCATCGCGCAACAGGATGGCGCGTCGCACCAGCCGTCCCTGCTTCTTCGACGAGAGTTGCGGCATGTTGATACTCGCCTCGCCATACAGCAAGCAGCGCCTCAAGTGCGAGTGCGTTCGGCCGGTATGTCGACGCGCCGTCAACACGCCTCAAAGCCGCACTAAGTCGTCTGCATTTTTCCGGAGGGAATCCCTTCATCATGTCCAGCACGTCCAGCGCGGCAGCGAGTGGGATCCGGCGTTCATCACCACCCGCGCTCAGCGCCTCCAGAGCGTAGGACAGAGTCTCGCGCTCCCGCTCCATCACGCCCAGGCACTCAGGTGTCAGGAGTCCCGTTTCCGGGACCGGGGCGATGCCTTCCACAAGCCAGTCGACGATTCCGTCGCGAGCCTGTGTCTCATGACCGTCGGCGATAAGTTTGCCGTGCGCGTACTGGCGAACCGATTCAAGAATCCGGAAACGGGCGAACCCGCTCCGCTCCTTTCCGTAGGAGCCGATGAGCGACTTGGCTTCCAGCGCAGCGATGAGGTTCGGCACCTCAGGGGCCGGCACCGCCCCGCGTGCTGCGGCAGTCGCCGCGTCTGTTCCAAACCCGTCCGGCAGCAATGAGAGAGCCTGAAACAGCAGCTGCTCATCCGGGGTGAGCAACTCGTAACTCCAGTCGAATGCCGCACGGAGGCTCTGATGCCGTGGATCCGCCAGCCGCCACCCACCCGTCAGGAAGTCCAGCCGATCGCCGAGCCGTCGGTGGATCTCGGCCACCGGAAAGGCGCGGACGAGCTGCGCCGCCAACTCGATGGCGAGCGGGATTCCATCGAGTCGCGCGCAGATGGCGCCGACGTCCGCGGAATTCGCTTCGTCGAGCTGGAACTCAGGGCTCACCGCCCTCGCGCGCTCGGCGAACAGGCGCACCGCAGGGAACCGTATGAACTCGGCCGCGGATTCACGTACACCTGCCTCGGGGAAGGGCAGTCCGCTCATCGGGCTGACGGTCTCGCCCGGAAAGAACAGGGGTTCGCGGCTCGTTGCCAGGACGCGCAGAGCCGGGTAACGGGTATACAGAGTCGACAGAATTTCGTTGCACTCCACCAGCAGGTGTTCACAGGTGTCCAGGATCAGAAGCCGATTGGAGTCTCGCTGTGCCGGCCGGCCACCCTGCGCGCCCGAACCCTCGAATCCGGCTGTAAGCCGCTGGAGCAGATCGCGCCCGTCGGTCACCTGCGACAACTCGGCCAGGACGACTGCCGCCTGCCCGCGGCGCTGCTCCTGCATGGCCATGTGGAGTGCCAGGCGAGTCTTCCCGACTCCAGCCGGGCCGGTGAGTGTGACCAGGCGGGCGCTCTGGAGCCGTCGCTCCAACTCCACCTGCTCATCCGCCCTACCGATAAGTGGAGTCAGCTGAGCGTGCACGGCGATCGCCGACGACGCACCGAGCCCCTCCCTGTTCTTGGTGCGCTGTCGATAGGCGCGCTGACGGCAGGCGTTGGAGCAGTATCGGGGTGCCGATTTTTTGGCCTGGGACTGGACAGGGATGCCGCATCCCCCACATTCGACGGGGTGAGGCGTGATCATGTGCATACGGGTTCCCCAACACGAAGAATCACACTCGAGCCGCACTACGCTGTGATCGGCAGATAGTTCGTCAGACCGCTTGCTCGGCCGGAGGAATCATGGACGCGGCCGCACGTGCATGATCGAGCCACCAGATTTCAGACCGTCTCGCTTCGCATACATCCCGCGTCACATCATGTGTAGACAGATCGAGTACACGTCGGGGCCCGGCCCACAAGGTGTACTCCTCAGATGAATGCGCATTGAAGATCCCGATACACCCGTGATCGGCAGAATTTATCGTGGCCAACACTTTCCTCCGGCACGTAAATCTGCCACTGATGAGTGAGTGCCGTCCACAGCTTGGCCCCTCAGCATCCTGCCAGTCAGCAGAGGGGCATGGCGAAACGGGCGGCGTCGTTTCCAGCGGATTCCCGGAACCTCGGACGGCGTGGACGGCGTGGACGGCGTGGACGGCGTGCACGGCGTGACCAGCCAGGGCGAACATCAGCGCCTGGGCCGGGTGACGACCGAGAAGCGCGAGCCGTCGCACGTCAAGCCGGCCCACAGCGGCGGTCAGGCCTCATCGCCCTGCCACTCCGGGAGCGCCGTCGGCGCCAGGGTACTGCCGCGGCAAGCGACGGCAACCCGGCTCCTGGTTCTCGTGATTGTCTCATCACCGGTGGGGCGCCTGGCGGCTCTGGGCATCGGTTACATCGCCATGCCCGCTGCCAGGCACTGACTCTGATCCTCCGGCACAGGGTCCGTCGGTGACTGTGCCCCGTATGATCCGCGGGACCCGCCGGGTCCCGCGGAGCAAGGCTCCCGGCCCGGGCAACGGTGATGGGTCGCCCGGGCCGGGGGGCCGGTCACCTCAGCCTATGATTCCCGCCGGGTGTCCCTCGGCGACGAAGGCTTCCCAGAGCCGGGCGTACGGTCCGCCCGCCGTGACCAGTTCGGCGTGCGTGCCGTCCTCCACAATCCGGCCGTGGTGCAGGACCACCACCCTGTCTGCCCGCTCCGCGGTGGTGAGGCGGTGCGCGATCACCAGAGTGGTCCGGCCACCGAGCCGATTCGGGCGTCCGTCGCGCAGCCGGTCGGCAGCCTGGTTCACCACCGCCTCAGTGGCCATGTCCAGGGCGGCAGTCGCTTCGTCGAGCAGCAGGATGTCCGGGTCGACCAGTTCGGCCCGGGCGAGTGCGATCAACTGCCGCTGGCCGGCCGAGAGATTGCGTCCCCTTCCGGTCACCGGGTGTTGGTAGCCGCCGGCCAGACTCGTGATCATGGCGTGTGCGCCCACCGCGCGGGCGGCCGCCTCAACCTCGGCGTCGGTGGCATCCGGTCGCCCGTACGCGATCGTGTCCCGGACGGTGCCGGCGAAGAGGTAGGCCTCCTGCGGAACGACGCCGAGGCGATGGCGGTAGTCCGTGAGGTGGTAGCGGGTGATGTCGGTGCCGTCGACACGCACCGTGCCGCGGGTGGCGTCGTAGAACCGGGCGACCAGCTTGACCAGGGTCGACTTGCCGGCGCCGGTCTCGCCGACCAGCGCGACGGTCTGCCCGGCCGGGATGCGGAGGTTGATGTCGGTGAGCACTTCACGGCTGCCCTCGCCGCCGCTGTTGTAGGCGAAGCTGACGTTGTCGAAACGGATCTCGCCACGCAGCCGCTCCGCGCGGACCGGGTCGGCGGCAGGCGGGGTGCTGGTCGGGGTGCCCAACAGCTCGCGGATCCGGCTGAGGCCTACGGCCGCCTGCTGGTAGCCGTCGGCAATCTGCGAGAGCAGATAGACCGGCGAGAAGAAGAGCTCGATGTAGAGCAGGTAAGCGACCAGCCCGCCGACTGTGAGGGTACCGCTGTCCACCCGGGAGGCACCGGCGATCAGCACGAGAGCGACCGCGGCCTTGGAAAGGAACTCGACGAACGGGAAGTAGAGCGCACGGCAGAGCAACGCGCGCAACCGGGCGTCACGGTAGGCGAGTGAGTTGCCGACGAACCGCTCGGTGGTGGTGGCTTCGCGTCTGAATGCCTGGACGGTCCGCATTCCCGCGACGTTCTCCTGGAGGTCGGCGTTGACCGTGTCGATCAGCTCGCGGGAGATCTGATAGTGCGCCGAGGATTTCCGGCGGAACATCAGCGTGGCGATGACCAGTGCGGGCAGCACGGCGAAGACCACCAGGGCGAGGCCGACGTCGATGACAGGCAGAGCGACGAAGATCCCGGCGAACGTCAGCGCACTGACCACGGCCGTCACCATGCCGGTCTGCAGGAAGCCGGCGAGTGCATCCACGTCAGTGGTCATCCGGGTCATGATCCGGCCGGAGAGCTCACGCTCGTAGTAGTCCAGCCCGAGCCGGTTCAGGTGCGCGAATATCTTGAGGCGCAGGGTGAACAGGACGCGTTCCCCGGTGCGGCCGCTGATCCGCGTCTCGGCGCTCTGCACCAGCCAGTCGAGCAGCACCACCCCGAGGGCGACGAGGGACGCGGCCGCGACCCCGCCCAGCGCGGCCCGGGACACACCGTCGTCGATGCCGTGCCGGATCAGGATCGGGAGGACCAGTCCGACCGCCGCGTCCACGGTCAGCAGCCCGAACGCAAAGGCGAGCGGGCCGCGGAACGGCTTGAGCAGTCCGCCCAGGGTGAAGTGCGGGTTGGCGGTCGCTTCGGCCCGATCGATCGCGGGGGTGTCGAGGGCAGGGGGGAGCGTCCCGACTCCGGCCGGAGGCTTGGGATCGGCCTTCCGGTCCTCCACGCTGCGTACGGCGGCGCCCGGACCGGCCGGCGCCGTGGCGGGCGCGGTCGCATCCGGATCGGCGTCAAGACCGCCGACGCCGGCCTCCGGGTCCGTTATGAGTCGCCGGTACTGGGTGCAGCGGGCCGCCAGTTCCTCATGGGTGCCGAGGTCGACGAGTCGGCCCTGGTCCAGGACTGCGATCCGGTCGGCCAGTTGGAGGGTGGAGCGGCGGTGTGCGACGAGCAGGGTCGTGCGGCCGGCCATGACGGAGCGCAGTGTGTCGTGGATCTCGGCCTCGACCCGGGGATCGACCGCGGACGTGGCATCGTCCAGCAACAGAATTTGTGGGTCGGCGACGATCGCCCGGGCCAGCGCGATCCGCTGACGCTGGCCGCCGGAGAGGGAGAGGCCCTGCTCGCCGACATGGGTGAGGTAGCCGTCCGGCAGTGCGCGGATGAAGCCGTCCGCCTGCGCCGCGCGCGCAGCCTGTTCGATCTGCTCCGTGGTGGCGCCGGGGCAGCCGTAGGCGATGTTGGCCAGCACGGTGTCCGAGAACAGGAAGCTGTTCTCGGACACGACACCGACCATGGAGCGCACCGAGTCCAGCGTGACCTCGCGCAGATCCTGGCCGTAGAGCCGGACAGCGCCCGCCGTCGGGTCGTAGAAGCGCGGGATGAGCCGCCCCACGGTGGACTTGCCCGAGCCGGAGGCCCCGACGAGCGCGAGGGTCTCCCCATGGGCGAGACGCAGGCTGAGGCCGTGCAGCACCGGGCGGTCGAGGTGGCGGTCGTCGCCGCCGTGCTCGCCGAGGGTGCCCGGCTCGCGCGGGTCCGCGCCGTAGTGGAAGTCGACCTCGTCGAGTTCCAGCGCCGGGACGCCGTCCACGGGCCGCAACTCCGGCGCTCCCGGCGCTTCCTGGACCAGCGGTCGCTCGTCGATCAGTTCGAGGACGCGTTCGACCCCGGCACGGGCCTGCTGGCTGACGGTCAGGAAGACGGTCATCATCCGGACGGGAACGACCATTTGGGCCAGGTAGCTCGCGAAGGCGACGAAGGTGCCCAGCGTCACCTGCCCCTCGATGGCGAGCCAGCCGCCGAGGGCGAGCACACCGACCTGGGCGAGGGCGGGAATCGCCCGCATGGCCGAGCTGTAGCGGCTGTTGAGCCGGATGATGCGAAGCCGCATCGCGTAAAGGGAGCGCGAGGCGGACTCCAGTTTGCCGAGTTCCTGCTCCTCCTGCCCGAAGCCCTTGATCACCCGGACCCCGCCGACCGCGGCGTCCACCACGCCGGCGACCTTGGCCGCCTCCTGCTGGGCAGCCCAGGTTGCCGGAAAGATTCGCTTGCGGCACAGCACCGCGAGCCACCAGAGCGTGGGACCCATCACCAACGCCACCAGAGTGAGCAATGGTGACATCCAGACCATCACCAGGAACGACACCACGATGAACAACACGTCGCCGACCGTCATCGACAGCATCGCGACCATGCCCTGGATCAGTTGAAGGTCGGAGGTCGCCCGGCCGACCACCTGGCCGGTGTCCAGTCGGTCCTGCTTCTCGCCGTCCAGCCGGGTCAGCGTGCGAAAGATGTCGACGCGCATGTCGTGCTGGACGTTCATCGTGAGTCGGTCGTTGTAGTGGGCGCTCACAAACCTGCACCCGGCGAACAGGACGGCGGCGAGCACCAGGGCGATCGCCCAGGGGATGAGCGGCTGCCTGTGGGTGACGATGACGTCGTCGATGACCAGCTTGGTGATCAGTGGGACGGCTGTGAAGATCGCCATGGCGAGCAGCGAGGAGCCGAACGACAGCAGGATGTGGCGGCGGTACCGCAGGCAGTAGCCGGCGAGGCGCCGGAACCAGCTCTGCTGGAGGGTGGGGCCGGCCGCGCCGCTCGCTGTGCCCGGATCTCCCGGCGGGCTCGGGGCGCCAGGCGGAGCGATCGGGGCGATCGGGGCGTGGCGACCCCTCCTGTCCTGAGGATGCCTCCCCGGTGTGTTCCGGTTTTCGGGGCCGGCGGGAGATGTCTGTCTGGTGGAGCCGTGAGCGTTATGCATATTCAGCGCTGACCATCTCTTGAGGCGAGCCTGTCCACGACGCCGCGGTTGACCATCACCAGAACCCGCCGCCCGAATCGCCGCATGGATTGGTCCTGCTGAATTCACAGTGCCGAGCGCTTCCATGTTGCGGGCACCCGGAGTGCGCCATGTGAGGTTTCGCGATTTTTCGTCGGACCAAGCATTCAGGCGTCAGTGGTTCCGTGCATCAGTAGATTCCGCAGTTACGCTCGGAGCCGCCGTTCCTCAATGCGTACCTGCATGTTCTCTTCGGCGTGCAGGCAGAGCAAATCCCGTAACGACAGGGCCCGAACCTCAATTCCAGACATGAGTTGCCCTGGGCAGGCGGGGTGTGGCAGCCTGCTCCCGGCCGCGGTACCGAAGAGATTTGTTTCCGGTGTCGACGTGGCGTGCCCGCATATCCACAGGGCACCCGGCGTCCAGAATGGAACACAGTGAACGGTCACACCGCAGAACGGGTTGTCATGAAACTTCAAACGGTCGATCTTCATCGCTCGACGACCATGCCCGTAAGCGAATCCATGAATTTCCTCAACGAGATAGCACAGCGTTTTCCGGATGCTGTCTCGTTGGCTGCCGGGCGTCCGTTCGAGGGTTTCTTCGACCTGGACGACGTCCACCGCTACTTCGAGACCTACCGCCGGCACCTGACCGATCGTCTGGGCGGTGACGAGGTAGCCGTACGGCGGACCCTTCTGCAGTACGGGCGCACCAAGGGGATCATTCACGACCTGATCGCGGAGCATCTGCGCGTGGACGAGGGTATCGACGTCGACCCTGATGCCATCGTCGTCACGGTCGGGTGCCAGGAGGCGCTCTACCTGACGCTGCGTGCGCTGCGTCACGACGAGCGCGACGTCTTGCTCGCGGTGACGCCCAGCTATGTCGGTGTCCACGGCGCGGCCGCCTTGGCGGACATGCCGGTGCTGCCGGTCAGGGAGTCGTCCGAAGGGATCGATCTGGACGACCTGGTGGCCGTGGTCCGCGACGCGAAGGCTTCCGGGCTGCGCCCTCGGGCCTGCTACGTCATCCCCGACTTCGCCAACCCGAGCGGCGTCAGGCTGAGCCGTGCCGCACGGGAGCGGATGCTCGCCATCGCCGCCGACGAGGACATCCTCGTCCTGGAGGACAACCCTTACGGATTGTTCGGCGACCCGTCCGGCCCCCCCACGATGAAGGCCCTCGACGAACATGCGCAGGTCGTCCACTTGGGTTCGTTCGCCAAGACAGGCCTGCCCGGAGCACGGGTCGGCTTCGCGGTGGCGGACCAGCGGGTAGCCGGGGCCCAGGGCGACCAGGGCGTGCTGGCCGACCAGCTGGCGAAGATCAAGAGCATGCTGACGGTGAACACCTCCCCCATCGCGCAGGCGGTCATCGGCGGGAAGCTGCTCGAGAACGGGTACAGCCTGCGCGCCGCCAACACGCGGGAGACGGAGACCTACCGCGCCAATCTGGCCCGCGTGCTGGCCGGCCTGACGAAACGTTTCGGCGGTGTCCCGGGAGTCAGCTGGAACACGCCCAGTGGCGGCTTCTTCCTGTTGCTCACCGTGCCGTTCCCGGTCAGCGACGACCTGCTGGAGCTCAGCGCCGCCGAACACCGGGTCCTGTGGACCCCCGTGCACCACTTCTACGCCGACTCGCAGCCGCGCAACGTGATGCGGCTGTCGTTCAGCCACCTGCGGCCGGACGAGATCGAGGAGGGGCTGGACCGGCTCGCGGAGTTCGTCCGCGAGCAGTCCGCCAACTGATACCCGACGGACCACCGGAGAAAGAAAGCCGAGACCCCGATGGACGCTCACACGCCGCTCCTGCGCGGCACACCACGAAGCTGGGGATGGACCTACCGATGACCTCGATGCTGACCTACACCGACCTGACCACCGCCGAGCTCCCGACCACGGTGCTCGAGGAGTCCCTGCCGTCCCAACTCGCCCAGATCACGGGCGTCGGCACCGCCGTTCCCCCGACCTCGTACTCCCAGCAGGACATACTGGACATCTTCGATATCCAGGACCCGCGGATTCGGTCGGTCTTCCTCAACAGCGCGATCGAACGCCGGTTCCTGACGCTTCCGCCCGAGAACGCGGACGGCACCCGCGTGATGGAGGTCCAGGGCGAACTGCTCGCCAAGCACAAGGCCCAGGCCGTCGACATGGGAATCCGGGCCATCCAGGAGTGCTTGAAGGACACCGGCGCGGACGTCTCGGACATCGGCTACCTGTGCTGTGTCACGACCACCGGCTTCCTCACCCCGGGCCTGAGCGCCCTGATCATCCGCGAGCTGGGCATCGACCCCCACACCAGCCGTCTCGATGTGGTGGGCATGGGCTGCAACGCGGGACTCAACGCACTGAACGCCGTGAACGGCTGGGCCCGCGCACATCCGGGTGAACTCGCTGTCATGGTGTGCTCCGAGGCGTGCTCCGCCGCCTACGTCTTCGACGGAACCATGCGGACCTCCGTGGTCAACAGCCTCTTCGGCGACGGTGCGGCAGCCGTCTCCCTGCGAGCCGGCGAGACGGCCGGACTCGAACCCTCGGTCCCGGGGCCGCGCATCCTGAAGTTCTCCAGCTACATCATCACCGACGCCATCGACGCGATGCGCTACGACTGGGACAACGACCAGGACCGGTTCAGCTTCTTCCTCGACCCGCAGGTGCCCTATGTGGTCGGCGCGCACGCCGAACGGGTCGTCGACCGTCTGCTGGCCGGAACCGGGGTGCGCCGGAGCGACATCGCCCAGTGGCTGGTCCACTCAGGCGGCAAGAAGGTCATCGACGCGGTCGGAGTCAACCTCGGCCTGACCCGCCACGACGTCCGCAACACCACGAGCGTGCTGCGCGACTACGGCAACCTCTCCAGCGGCTCCTTCCTCTTCTCCTACCAGCGGCTGCTGGAAGAGCGCGTGGTCGAGCCGGGCGACTACATCGTGCTGATGACGATGGGCCCCGGTTCCACCATCGAAACCGCTCTTGCCCGCTGGTAACGCCCCGATCCGAACAGGAAGACAAGACATCATGACCCGTTCCGCTTCCCTCGCCGTTGACCTGTCGATGCGCGTCGACGGTGCCCAGCCCCTGTCACCCGAACTGGTTCTGGCCCTCAACGCCCTGTGCGACCAGTCCGAGGACGCCGACGCCCGCGGGCCCGTGGTCCTCGAGATCAGCGGGGCTCCCGCGACCGTGCGCGACCTGCCACTCCCCCTGGTGAACAAGTGGGAGCGCGCACTCCGCCGGCTGGAGCGCCTGGACATGCCCGTCGTCGCCGTCGTCACGGGCGACTGCGGCGGCGTCGCGCTGGAGGCCCTGCTCGCCACCGACTACCGCATCGCCGAGCCCACGGCGCGCCTGCTGCCTGCCGTCGAGGCGGACGCCGTCTGGCCCGGAATGGCCCTGTACCGGCTGGTGAATCAGATCGGTGTCGCGGCGACCCGTCGAGCGGTCCTCTTCGGCACTCCGGTGCCGGCCGACCAGGCGCTCGCGCTGCACCTGCTGGACCAGGTGGCAGACGACCCGGAGGACGCGCTCGCCGACGTCGTCGAGACCGTCATGGCCCCGGCCCATGCCAGGCCGGCCATCCGCCGCCAGCTGATGCTGGACGCGACCACCACCAGCTTCGAAGAGGCCCTCGGCCGCCACCTGGCCGCCTGCGACCGCGTGCTGCGCAACACGACCGAAGAAGCCTCGTCGTGATCGACTCGGCGCCGGCCCCGGCCGATGCCACAGGAGAGCGCGAGCTCGGCGCTGACCAGGCAACGGCCCGTCGGATCGTGACCGACACGGCCGACCGGGCAGAGCACTTGCTGGCGACACTCCCCCGACCGTCCGACCGCTCCCCCGAACAGCGCGCACTCGCCGCCGATGCCAAGAACGCCGCTCGTGCTGTGCGCGGTCGCTTCATGCGACTCCACGGCGAGGCGGTCTACCAGCGCCTCACCGACGGTCGAACGGCCGATCTGCGCCTGCCCGAACTGGTGGCCGCCGCAGCCGTCGCCTACCCCGGGCTGGTCCCCTCCGGCGACCAACTGGCGGCGGACCAGGGCCGTGCCCAGGCCGACAAAGAGGGCTGGGAGATCGACCAGGGCATCTTCCTGCGCGAGGTGCTGCGATCACCCGCATCAGGACGCCACCTGATCGATGCCATGGCCCTCCCCACAGCGCGGGCAGCGCAACTGCTGCCCGAGTTCCAGCGCACCGGCGAACTGGATCTCGGTTCGGTGCGCCTCGAGCGGCGGGGCAGCGCCGCACATCTGACGATGTGCCGCGACGACTGCCTCAACGCCGAGGACGACCGTCAGGTCGATGACATGGAGACCGCCGTCGATCTCGCCCTGCTCGACCCGGGCGTAAGTGTGGGACTGCTGCGTGGCGGCGAGATGACGCACCCCCGCTACCGCGGCAGGCGGGTGTTCAGCTCCGGCATCAACCTCAAGAGCCTGCACGCCGGTCAGATCACCCTGGTCGACTTCCTGCTGCGACGGGAACTCGGCTACATCAACAAGCTGTTGCGGGGCGTCCGGGTCGACCACAGCGGGGCGTGGCACACCTCGTCGATCGAGAAGCCCTGGGTGGCAGCAGTGGACACCTTCGCGATCGGCGGTGGCGCGCAGCTGCTCATGGTCTTCGACCGCGTCCTGGCGGCTGCCGACTCCTACCTGAGTCTCCCCGCCGCCCAGGAGGGAATCGTCCCTGGTGCCGGGAACTTCCGCCTGGGCCGGCTGGCGGGCGGCCGGGTCTCGCGTCAGATGGTGCTCTGGGGACGCCGGATCCACGCCACCGAGCCCGACGCCCGGCTCCTGCTCGACGAGGTGGTCGAGCAGGACCATCTGGATCGCGCAGTGGACCGGTCACTGGACCGTCTCGACAGTCCGGCGGTGGTCACCAACCGCCGGATGCTCAACCTGGCCGAGGAACCGCCGGAGTCGTTCCGGCACTACATGGCCGAATTCGCCGTACAGCAGGCCCTGCGGCTCTACAGCGAAGACGTCATCGGAAAGGTCGGCCGATTCTCGGCCGCCCGTTCATGACACCGATCAAGCCCAGCAGGCTCACCGCAGTCCGCTACGAGAAGCGCGACCGTGTCGCCTATGTGACGCTCGACCGACCAGAGCGCGCCAATGCGATGGATTTGCGCATGCATGAGGAACTCGGTGCCGTCTGGGACGACTTCGAGGCCGACGACGAGGTGTGGCTGGCCGTCCTCACCGGCGCGGGAGACCGGTCCTTCTCCGCCGGCCAGGATCTCAAGGAACTCGCCGCCAGGATCCAGGACGGAACCGCCACCCCCTCGACCTTCGGCAGTCGGGACAAGCCCGGCTGGCCCCGGCTCACCGATCGGTTCGGGCTCGCCAAACCGGTGATCGCCCGGGTCAACGGCCACGCGTTCGGCGGCGGCTTCGAACTCGCCCTCGCTTGCGACGTGATCGTGGCCGCGGACACCGCCAGCTTCGCGTTGCCCGAGGCGAAGCTCGGGCTGATCGCCGGCGCGGGAGGTGTGTTCCGGCTGACCCGGCAGGCACCGTACCGCGTCGCGCTCGGACACCTGATCACCGGACGCCCCATGACGGCGGCTCGTGCCTACGAACTCGGTCTGGTCAACGAGGTCGTCCCGGCTGCGGACCTGGACGCGCACGTGGAGCAGTGGGTCGCCGACATCCTCCGCAGCGCTCCCCTCTCGGTCCGCGCGATCAAGCAGGCCGCGGGGGCCGCCGCGACCATGCCTCTCGAGCAGGCCTTCGCAACCCGCTTTCGGTGGGAAGAGCGCCGCATGCACAGCGCGGATGCCCAGGAGGGTCCGCGGGCCTTCGTCGAGAAACGCGGTCCGCAATGGAGGGGGTGCTGACGCTCTGCCGATCATCTCGGCGGAGCGCCGCACGGCCCCGCACCGACGACCATCACGCACGCCGGTAACGGCGGTTATTGCGGATGTCCGAGCCCCGCAGCCAACCAGATCATGAACCTCGAAGCTGTCGCCGAGCGCCACCTGATGGACCGGCGGTCCCCACGGAGAACCAAGACTCACCGATAGGAATCAGACAAATGAATCCCTTTGATGCTTCGGACGGCCGGTTTCTGGTGCTCGTCAACGACGAGAACCAGCACTCACTGTGGCCGGCGTTCATCGAGGTTCCCGAAGGCTGGACGGTCGTCCACTCCGCCGATGCCAAGCAGCCCTGCATCGACTACATCGAGTCCCACTGGACCGACCTGCGTCCCAAGAGCCTCGTCGACCAGATGAGCTGAGGTAACGGCAGGTACGCGGATCAAGCCGTCCGACATTCATGCCGGCCGTGGATCCACCCGGTGCCCGGTCGGCGGCCCCATGGCCGGCCGGGCCCGCCTCCCGTATGCGGGGGGGGCACAGGTGTGTCCCGCGGTCGGCCCCGATCCCTGAACCTGCCGCGCGCCCGGCGTAACGCCGTAACCGCTCGCCGACCAGATGGTTCCCATGGCCGACGGAGCGGGGCCGCAGGGTGTGCCCTCTGCCCCGCCCCCGAGCCGACCTTGCTCATGGCGTCGAGCCGCGTCCGCGAGCGGTGTCTCCACCAGCCCGAACCCGCCCGACCCCACCGCGCACGAGGCTCCTGGACCGGGGCCCATTGGGCGTGCTTTTCGTACTCATCGGCACATTCACTCGAGGACTGAAGATGTCTCAGATTCCTGCATCGTCGCCCTGGTCCCTGGCTGGTCCCCCCGAGTGGTGGGTCGGTGAGGATCGGGAGGCGGCCTGGGAGAACTGGCGCGGCGTACTTTCCGGCCTGGAGGAGCCCTGCCTGGTCGCCGCGGTGGACTGCACGGGCGAATCGGTCGGGCCCGAACAGGTCGAGGTCGAACTCGGCGAGGAGTTCACCGCAGCTGTCACCGCGGCCGCGCGTGCGGCGGGCGTGTCGATGAACACGCTGGTCCAGGGTGCTTGGGCGATAGTGCTGTCACGCATGACCGGCAGGCAGGATGTGGTCTTCGGTGCCACGGCCGCCGCCCGCCCGGCGGAACTCGCCGAGGACGAGACGGCGATGGGCACCACGCTGCCGGTTCGCATCCTGCTCGAACCGACCGAGTCGCTGACCGCGCTGCTGACCCGGATCCAGGACCAGCAGTCCGTGTCGGCGGCCTATCGGGACGTCGAGCTCGCCGGCATCGAGCGCATGGCCGGGCTCGGGCCGCTCTTCGACACCTCCGTTGCCGTCAAGTCCGATCATGTCGACCACGAAGCCATCGCCGGGCGGTCCCCCGCTGTGCAGGCAACCGGTGTGGACGGCGATTTCATGGACCGCTGTTCCCTCAATCTGGCGGTGTTGCCCGGACGGCGGCTTCGTCTCGTGCTGAGCTACCGGCCCGAGGCGTTCGGGCAGGAGGAGGCCGAGAGGTGGGCCGACGGTGTGCAGCGGGTGCTCGAGACCGCCGTGGCCGGCCGCACCGCACCCGTCGGCCGAATCGGCATCCTCGGCGCGGACGAGGTGCGGCGGCTGCTGGTGGAGTGGAACGCCACCGCTCCCGAGGTGCCCGCCGCGACGCTGCCGGAGCTGTTCGCGGCACAGGCGGCGCGGATTCCGGACGCGGTCGCGGTGGTCTTCGGAGACACACGCGTCTCTTACCGGGAGTTGAACGAGCGTTCGAACCGGTTGGCGCGGCTGCTGATCGGTCGGGGTGTGGGACCTGAGTCGCTGGTCGGCGTGCTGATGGAACGCTCCCCCGACCTCGTCGTCACCCTGCTGGCCGTCCTCAAGGCGGGTGGCGCATATGTGCCGGTCGACCCGGACTACCCGGTGGAGCGGATCGCGGGCACGCTGCGGGACGCCGCCCCGGTGGCGGTTCTGACCACCGCGCAGGTCGCCGGCCGGATCATCCCGGCACTCGACGGACTCGACGGCATCGCCGGTCCGGGCTGGGTCGCGGTGGACGGACCCGGAATCCGGGCCGACTTGGCGGATCTGGACGGCGGTGCGGTCACCGACACGGACCGGCTCGCACCTCTGCTGCCCGGGCACCCGGCATACGTGATCTACACCTCCGGTTCCACCGGGCGCCCGAAGGGTGTGGCGGTGCCGCATGTGAATGTGGCGAGTCTTTTCCAGGGCACGGATGAGTGGTTCGGCTTCGGTGCCGATGACGTCTGGACGTGGTTCCACTCGTACGCGTTCGACTTCTCGGTGTGGGAGATCTGGGGCGCCCTTCTGCACGGGGGGCGCCTGGTGGTGGTTCCCTTTGACGTTTCCCGCTCCCCGCAGGACTTCCTCGAGTTGCTGGCGGGGGAACGTGTGACCGTTCTCAATCAGACTCCCTCGGCGTTCTACCAGCTGATGCAGGCCGAGAAGGAGAATCCCGATCTGGGTGCGAAGCTCGCGCTGCGCTCGGTGGTCTTCGGTGGAGAGGCCCTGGACCTCGGGCGGCTGCGCGACTGGTACGAGCGCCATCGTGATGATGCGCCGGTGCTGGTGAACATGTACGGCATCACCGAGACCACGGTTCACGTCAGTTACCTCGCCCTTGACGCGGCGACGGCCCGTGGGGGGCGCGGCGCCAGTCCGATCGGCGGAGGGATCCCGGGGCTGCGTACCTACGTGCTGGATGACGGGTTGCTGCCGGTGGCACCGGGAGTGGCGGGCGAGCTGTATGTCGCGGGTGGCCAGTTGGCCCGGGGATATCTCGGTCGCGGCGGCCTGACCGCGGAGCGGTTCGTGGCCTGTCCGTTCGGCGAGGCCGGTGAGCGGATGTACCGCACGGGTGATGTGGTGCGGTGGACCGCCGAAGGCGTGCTGGAGTTCGTCGGCCGTGCGGACGAGCAGGTCAAAATCCGCGGCTTCCGCATCGAGCTCGGTGAGATAGAGACCGTGCTGCTCGGGCACGAACACGTCGGGCAGGCGGCAGTCGTCGTCCGCGAGGACATCCCCGGTGACAAGCGCATGGTCGCCTACGTGGTCGCCGTACAGGATGCGGTGACGGAGGGCCAGGAACTGCCCGCGACCGCACGGGAGTTCTTGGCGGATCGCCTGCCGGAGTACATGGTGCCGTCGGCGGTGGTGGTGCTGGAGACGCTGCCGTTGACGGTGAACGGGAAGCTGGACCGCAGGGCTCTGCCCGCGCCGGACTATGCGGCCGGTGTGGTCGGAGGGCGTGGGCCGGAGACGCTGCGCGAGGAGATCCTATGCGCGGTGTTCGCCGACGTCCTCGGCCTGACCACGGTCGGAGTGGAGAACAACTTCTTCGATCTGGGCGGCAATTCGCTTCTGGCGGTGACGCTGGTGGAGCAGTTGCGGGCGCGGGGTGTCTCGGTGGATGTGCGGACGTTGTTCGCCGCGCCCACTCCGGCGCGGCTGGCGGCGGTCGAGGGTCGCGAAGAGGTCGTGGTCCCGCCGTGCCTGGTGCCCGAGGACGCGGAGGCGATCCTCCCGGACATGGTGCCACTGGCCGGACTGTCCGCGCAGGAACTGGCCGTGGTCGCGGCAGATGTTCCCGGTGGGGCGGCGAACGTGCAGGACGTCTACCCGCTCGCGCCGCTGCAGGAGGGCCTGTTCTTCCATCACCAATTGGAGGCCGCCGGCGGTCAGGATCCGTATGTGCTGCGGGTTGTGCTGCGGTTCGACTCGCGGGCGCGGCTGGACGCGTTCGTGGACGCGTGGCAGAAGGTCATCGACCGGCACGACGTCCTGCGGACCTCGATGGCGTGGGAGGGGTTGGACCACCCGGTGCAGGTGGTCCACCGGCGGGCGGTGATGCCGGTCACCGGGACCGGCCTCGGTACCAGGTCCACCGGGGAGGACGCGGTTCGGGAGCTGCTCGCGCAGTGCGAGACGCCCCTCGACCTGCGCCGGGCGCCGCTGATGGACGCGTCTGTCGCGGCGGACGGTGATGGCGGACGCTGGCTGATGGTGCTGCGGATGCACCACATCACGCAGGACCACACCACGCTGGACGTGGTGCTGGACGAGGTGCGGGCGTTCCTGGAAGGGCGGGGGGAGCAGTTGCCGGCCCCGCTGCCGTACCGGAACTTCGTCGGTCAGGCGCTGCTCGGCGTGTCGCGTGAGGAGCACACGGCCTACTTCGCGAAGACACTCGGTGAGGTCACCGAGCCGACCGCGCCCTTCGGCGTGCTCGACGTACGCGGCGACGGCACCGACGTGACCGATGCCCGGTTGGTCCTGGAGTCGGGGCTGGCGGCACGCGTGCGCGAGCAGGCCCGCCGGCACGGCGTCAGCCCGGCCACCGTCTTCCACGTGGTCTGGTCACGCGTCCTGGCCGCGGTCTCCGGCCGCGACGACGTCGTCTTCGGCACCGTGCTGTTCGGCCGCATGCAGGCAGGCGCCGGAGCCGACCAGGTACCAGGACTGTTCGTCAACAGCCTTCCGGTCCGGGCCCGCACCGGTGACATCGGGGTGCGGGATGCACTGCGGTCGATGCAGGCCCAGCTGGCCGAACTCATGGTCCACGAGCACGCCCCCCTGACGCTGGCGCAGCAGGCCAGCGGTGTGGCCGCACCGGCGCCTCTGGTCACCACCTTGTTCAACTACGCCCACAGCCCCATCGAGGACGACCCCCACGAGGCGGGCTTCGAGGGGATCGAGACCCTCGACTTCGCCGAGCGGACCAACTACCCGCTCGCGGTGGTGGTGGACGATTTCGGCACCGGATCGCGCGGCGGGTTCGGGTTCACCGTCCAGGCGGCCGCGCCGATCGACGCGGACCTGGTCGCCGGGCTGATGCAGGCGACGACCCAGAACCTGGTGACCGCGCTGGAAGAGACCCCGCACCACGCGCTGAATCGCATCGAGGCTCTCGACGCCGACGCACGGGAACAGGTCCTGACCAGGTGGAACGACACCGCCCGGGACGTGTCCGCCACCACCCTGCCGGAGTTGTTCGCGGCGCAGGTCGCGCGGACCCCGGACGCGGTCGCGGTCGTGTCCGAAGGCGTCGAACTGACGTACGCGGAGCTGGACGGGCGGGCGAACCGGCTGGCACGACTGCTGGCCGGGCGGGGCGTGGGCCCGGAGCAGATCGTAGCGATCGCCTTGCCCCGCTCAGCCGAACTGGTGGTCGCGCTGCTCGCGGTACTCAAGGCCGGTGGAGCCTATCTGCCGGTCGACCCGGGATACCCCGTGGAGCGGATCGCCCACATGCTCACCGACGCCGCCCCCGCAAAGGTGCTCACCACGGCGGACACCGCACCGGCACTCCCCGTTGAGGACCCGTCCTCGATCCTGGTACTGGACACCCGGGATACCGTCGCGGCACTCGGCGAACTGTCCCCGACACCGGTGGCGGACGCCGAGCGACAATCACCGCTGCTGCCGCGGCATCCGGCGTACGTCATCTACACCTCCGGCTCCACCGGCCGGCCCAAGGGTGTGGTGGTACCGCACGCGGGCGTGGGGAGCCTGGTGGCCGCGCAGGCACAGGCCTTCGCGGTCCAGGCCACGAGCCGGGTGGCGCAACTGGCCTCGTCCAGCTTCGACGCCGCCTTCTCCGAGGTGGCGGTGACGTTGCTGTCGGGCGCGGTGCTGGTGGTGCCGCCCGCGGGGCCGCTGGCGGGCGAGGCACTGGCCGAATACCTGGCAGATCAGGCAGTGACGCATGCGACGATCCCGCCGACCGTCCTCGGCTCGATGCCCGGCTCGGCCGCGCAAACCCTGACGGGTCTGGAGTCGCTGACGGTGGCCGGCGAGGCCTGCGCCCCGGAGCTGGTCAGCCGGTGGTCCGCCGGGCGGCGGATGATCAACGCCTACGGCCCCACCGAGTCCACCGTGTGCGCGACGATGAGCGACCCGCTCTCGCACGGGCTGCCGCCGTCGATCGGCCGGCCGATGGCCAACACCCGTGTCTACGTCCTGGACGACGGCCTGCGGCCGGTCCCGGTGGGAGTGGCGGGTGAGCTGTACATCGCGGGTCTCGGTCTGGCCCGCGGCTACCTCAACCGGCCCGGCCTCACCGCCGAACGCTTCATCGCCGACCCGTTCGGCGGACCCGGGACACGGATGTACCGCACGGGTGACCTGGTCCGGTGGACCACTGACGGACAGTTGGACTACATCGGCCGCGCCGACACGCAGGTCAAGATCCGCGGCTTCCGCATCGAACCCGGCGAAATCGAGACGGTGCTGGCCACACACCAGCACATCGAGCAGGCCGCAGTCATCGTCCGCGAGGACAACCCGGGCGACAAACGCCTCGTCGCCTACGTGGTCCCCGCCCCGGACACCGCGGCAGACGCGCAGGCACTGCGCGCCCACATCGCTGCTGAACTGCCCGACTACATGGTCCCCTCCGCTGTGGTGGTACTGGAGACACTCCCGCTCACCCCCAACGGGAAGCTGGACCGCAGGGCTCTGCCCGCGCCGGACTATGCGGCCGGTGTGGGTGCGGGGCGTGGGCCGGAAACGGTCCGCGAGGAGATCCTGTGCGCGGTCTTCGCCGATGTCCTCGGCCTGACCACGGTCGGCGTCGACGACAGCTTCTTCGACCTGGGCGGCCACTCCCTACTGGCGGTCACACTGGTCGAGCGACTGCGGGCCCGGGGCGTGTCCGTTGACGTGCGCACGCTGTTCGCCGCGCCCACTCCGGCGCGGCTGGCGGCGGTCGAGGGTCGCGAAGAGGTCGTGGTCCCGCCGTGCCTGGTGCCAAAGGACGCGGAGGCGATCCTCCCGGACATGGTGCCACTGGCCGGACTGTCCGAGCAGGAACTGGCCGTGGTCGCGGCAGGTGTGCCCGGTGGGGCGCCGAACGTGCAGGACGTCTACCCCCTCGCGCCGCTCCAGGAAGGCCTGTTCTTCCACCACCAACTCGAATCGGCCAACGGCCGTGACCCCTACATGCTCCGAGTCGTCCTGGGCTTCGACTCGCGGGTGCGACTCGACGCGTTCCTGCACGCCTGGCAGAAGGTCATCGACCGCCACGACATCCTGCGCACCTCCATCGCCTGGGAGAAGCTGAAGCAGCCGGTGCAGGTGGTCCACCGACGGGCGGTGTTGTCAGTCACCGAGACCGACCTCGGCACCGGAACTGCTCCAGGCTCCCCGGCAGCCGGCGAAGAGACCATTCAGGCGCTGCTCGCGCAGTGCGAGACGCCCCTCGACCTGCGCCAGGCGCCGCTGATGGACGCGTATGTCGCCACGGAAGGTGATGGCGGACGCTGGCTGATGGCGCTGCGTCTCCACCACATCACGCAGGACCACACCACGCTGGACGTGGTGCTGGGTGAGGTGCGGGCGTTCCTGGAAGGGCGGGGGGAGCGGTTGCCGGCCGCGTTGCCGTACCGGAACTTCGTCGGTCAGGCACTGCTCGGTGTGTCGCGTGAGGAGCACGCGGCCTACTTCGCGAAGACACTCGGTGAGGTCACCGAGCCGACCGCGCCCTTCGGTGTGCTCGACGTACGCGGCGACGGCACCGACGTCACCGAAACACGCGTGGTGGTGAACTCCGGGCTGGCGGCACGCGTGCGCGAACAGGCCCGCCGGCACGGCGTCAGCCCCGCCACCGTCTTCCACGTGGTCTGGTCACGCGTCCTGGCCGCGGTCTCCGGCCGCGACGACGTCGTCTTCGGCACCGTCCTGTTCGGCCGCATGCAAGCAGGCGCCGGAGCCGACCGCATCCCCGGACTGTTCATCAACAACCTCCCCGTACGAGCCCACACCCACGGAATCGGCGTACTGGACGCACTGCGCTCCATGCAGACCCAACTCGCCGAACTCATGGTCCACGAACACGCACCCCTCGCCGTCGCCCAGCAAGCCAGCGGCGTGACCGCGCCCGCCCCCCTCGTCACCACAGTGCTCAACTTCCGCCACAGCACCATCGGTGATGACCCGGGCGACGAAGCCTTCCAGGGGCTCGAGGCCCTGTCGACGGAGGGGATGGAGTTCCTGTCAGCGCAGGAGCGGACCAATTATCCCCTCATGGTGTCGGTGGACGACTTCGGTACCGGCTCGCGCGGCGGCTTCGGGTTCGAGGTGCAGGCGGCTGCGCCGATCGGCTCGAAGCTGGTCGCCGGGCTGTTGGAGACGGCGACCGAGGGCGTGGTGACCGCGCTCGAAGAATCCCCGCATCACGTACTCGGTCAGATCGAGGTTCTGAACGCCGACGCACGGCAGCAGGTCCTGACGGGGTGGAACGACACCGCCCGGGACGTGCCCACCACCACCCTGCCGGAGCTGTTCGCGGCCCAGGTCGCACGCACCCCCGACGCGGTCGCGGTCGTGTCCGAAGGCGTCGCGCTGACGTATACAGACCTGGACGCGCGCTCGAACCGGCTGGCACGGCAGCTGATCGAGCACGGTGTGGGCCCGGAGTCCCTGGTCGCAGTGCTGATGGAACGCTCCCCCGAGCTGATCGTCACGCTACTGGCCGTGGTGAAGGCAGGCGGTGCGTACCTGCCACTGGACCTGCGCGCCCCGGCCTCACGGATGCACACAGTCGTCGAACAGACCGGCACCCGACTGCTCCTGGTCGACAAGACCATGAACGAACACGAGTTCACATCCCGGGCCGCAGACCTCGGCAGTGAGACATTCCTGGTCGACGAGAGTGTGACCCTGACCGGGAACGACACCCCGCCGCCGGTGCACTGCCTGCCAGGTCACGCAGCCTATGTGATGTTCACCTCCGGCTCCACGGGTGTACCGAAGGGCATCACAGCCACCCATGCCGACGTGACAGCCCTGGTCGCCGACACCTGCTGGCAGTTCGACGGCACCCTGCGCGGACTGCTGCGCGCACCACACTCCTTCGACGCCTCCACCTACGAACTGTGGGTGCCCCTGACGTCCGGAGGACAGATAGCGATCGCACCGGAAGGACAGTTCGACGCAACCGCCCTGCGCGAACTCGTGAACCGGTACTCACTGACACACGTGCACCTCACCGCTCGGCCTGTTCCGCGTCATCGCCGAAGAAGACGCCGCCGCGTTCACCGGCCTGCACGAAATCAGCACCGGCGGCGACGTTGTCCCCGCCACAGCGGTCCGCCAGGTCCTCACCACCGTCCCCGGCATCACGGTCCGCAACACCTACGGCCCCACCGAGATGACACTGTGCGCCACACAGATCCCCATCTCGGACCCCGACACCGTCCCCCCGTCCTGCCCATCGGCCGCCCCATGGACAACACCCACGTCTACATCCTCGACAGCGGACTACGACCGGTCCCCGTCGGCGTGACAGGCGAGCTCTACCTCGCCGGAGCCGGCCTGTCCCGCGGCTACCTCAACCGACCCGGCCTCACCGCCGAACGCTTCATCGCCAACCCGTTCGGCGAACCCGGGACACGGATGTACCGCACCGGCGACCTGGTCCGATGGACCACCGACGGAACACTGGAATTCATCGGCCGCACCGACGACCAAGTCAAAATCCGCGGCTTCCGCATCGAACCCGCAGAGATCGAAACACTCCTGACCACCCACCACGGCGTCGCACAAGCCGCCGTCATCGTCCGCGAGGACAACCCCGGCGACAAACGCCTCGTCGCCTACGTGATCCCCACACAAAACACGATGGCTGAAAACCACAACCTCACCACAGCAACCCGGGAGTTCATCGCCGAACACCTCCCGGAATACATGGTCCCCTCCGCAGTAGTGACGCTCGAAACACTGCCGTTGACGGTGAACGGGAAGCTGGACCGCAGGGCTCTGCCCGCGCCGGACTATGCGGCCGGTGTGGGTGCGGGGCGTGGGCCGGAAACGGTCCGCGAGGAGATCCTGTGCGCGGTGTTCGCCGACGTCCTCGGCCTGACCACGGTCGGCGTCGACGACAGCTTCTTCGACCTGGGCGGCCACTCACTACTGGCGGTCACACTGGTCGAGCGACTGCGGACGCGGGGCGTGTCCGTTGACGTGCGCACGCTGTTCGCCGCGCCGACACCGGCCCGCCTGGCCGCCGCCGAAGGCCGCGAAGAGGTCGAGGTCCCCCTCTCCCAGATCCCCGAGGACGCGGAGGCGATCCTCCCGGACATGGTGCCACTGGCCGGACTGTCCGCGCAGGAACTGGCCGTGGTCGCGGCAGGTGTGCCCGGTGGGGCGCCGAACGTGCAGGACGTCTACCCCCTCGCGCCGCTCCAGGAAGGCATGTTCTTCCACCACCAACTCGAAGCCGCTGACGGACAGGCGCCGTATCTGCTGCGGCTGGTGCTGGGCTTCGACTCGCGGGCGCGGCTGGACGCGTTCGTGGACGCGTGGCAGAAGGTCATCGACCGCCACGACATCATGCGCACCTCCATCGCCTGGGAGGACCTCGACCACCCGGTGCAGGTGGTCCACCGCAAGGCCGTGATGCCGGTCACCGAAACCGGTCTCGGCACCAGGGTCACCGGGGAGGAAGCGGTACAGGCGCTGCTGACAGTGTGTGAAGCGCCGATGGACCTGCGTCGCGCGCCGCTGATGGAGGCGTACATCGCGGCGGATGGTGATGGCGGACGCTGGCTGCTGGGGCTGCGGATGCATCACATGACCCAGGACCACGCCGGGATGGACGTGGTGCTGGGTGAGGTGCGGGCGTTCCTGGAAGGGCGGGGGGAGCGGTTGCCGGCCGCGTTGCCGTACCGGAACTTCG
Source organism: Streptomyces sp. RLA123 (assembly GCF_056270165.1). NCBI lineage: Bacteria > Bacillati > Actinomycetota > Actinomycetes > Kitasatosporales > Streptomycetaceae > Streptomyces > Streptomyces sp. RLA123. Next base: position 219,528 of record NZ_JBWDOR010000003.1, read on the forward strand.
TCGGTCAGGCGCTGCTCGGTGTGTCGCGTGAGGAGCACGCGGCCTACTTCGCGAAGACACTCGGTGAGGTCACCGAGCCGACCGCGCCGTTCGGCGTGCTCGACGTACGCGGCGACGGCACCGACGTCACCGAAACACGCGTGGTGGTGAACTCCGGGCTGGCGGCACGCGTGCGCGAACAGGCCCGCCGGCACGGCGTCAGCCCCGCCACCGTCTTCCACGTGGTCTGGTCACGCGTCCTGGCCGCGGTCTCCGGCCGCGACGACGTCGTGTTCGGCACCGTCCTGTTCGGCCGCATGCAAGCAGGCGCCGGAGCCGACCGCGTCCCCGGACTGTTCATCAACAACCTCCCCGTACGAGCCCACACGGGCGGTGTCGGCGTACTGGACGCACTGCGCTCCATGCAGACCCAACTCGCCGAACTCATGGTCCACGAACACGCTCAGCTCGCCGTTGCCCAGCAGGCCAGTGGTGTCGCCGCGCCCGCCCCCCTCGTCACCACGGTGTTCAACTTCCGCCACGGCAACGACAGCAACGCTCCCGACAGCGCTGAGATCGAGGGGATGGACCTGTTGTCCGCGGAGGAGCGGACCAACTACCCCCTCACGGTGTCGGTGGACGACTTCGGCAGTTCGCATGGCGGCTTCAGGTTCGACGTGCAGGCGGCTGCGCCGATCGGCTCGAAGCTGGTCGCCGGGCTGTTGGAGACGGCGACCGAGGGCGTGGTGGACGCCCTGGAGGAAGCCCCGGACCGCGCCGTGAACCGCATCGAGGTTCTGAACGCCGACGCACGGCAGCAGGTCCTGACGGGGTGGAACGACACCGCCCGGGACGTGCCCACCACCACCCTGCCGGAGCTGTTCGCGGCCCAGGTCGCACGCACCCCCGACGCGGTCGCGGTCGTGTCCGAAGGCGTCGCGCTGACGTATACAGACCTGGACGCGCGCTCGAACCGGCTGGCACGGCAGCTGATCGAGCACGGTGTGGGCCCGGAGTCCCTGGTCGCAGTGCTGATGGAACGCTCCCCCGAGCTGATCGTCACGCTACTGGCCGTGGTGAAGGCAGGCGGTGCGTACCTGCCACTGGACCTGCGCGCCCCGGCCTCACGGATGCACACAGTCGTCGAACAGACCGGCACCCGACTGCTCCTGGTCGACAAGACCATGAACGAACACGAGTTCACATCCCGGGCCGCAGACCTCGGCAGTGAGACATTCCTGGTCGACGAGAGTGTGACCCTGACCGGGAACGACACCCCGCTGCCGATGCGCTGCCTGCCAGGTCACGCAGCCTATGTGATGTTCACCTCCGGCTCCACGGGTGTACCGAAGGGCATCACAGCCACCCATGCCGACGTGACAGCCCTGGTCGCCGACACCTGCTGGCAGTTCGACGGCACCCTGCGCGGACTGCTGCGCGCACCACACTCCTTCGACGCCTCCACCTACGAACTGTGGGTGCCCCTGACGTCCGGAGGACAGATAGCGATCGCACCGGAAGGACAGTTCGACGCAACCGCCCTGCGCGAACTCGTGAACCGGTACTCACTGACACACGTGCACCTCACCGCCGGCCTGTTCCGCGTCATCGCCGAAGAAGACGCCGCCGCGTTCACCGGCCTGCACGAAATCAGCACCGGCGGCGACGTCGTCCCCGCCACAGCGGTCCGCCAGGTCCTCACCACCGTCCCCGGCATCACGGTCCGCAACACCTACGGCCCCACCGAGATGACACTGTGCGCCACACAGATCCCCATCTCGGACCCCGACACCGTCCCCCCCGTCCTGCCCATCGGCCGCCCCATGGACAACACCCACGTCTACATCCTCGACAGCGGACTACGACCGGTCCCCGTCGGCGTGACAGGCGAGCTCTACCTCGCCGGAGCCGGCCTGTCCCGCGGCTACCTCAACCGACCCGGCCTCACCGCCGAACGCTTCATCGCCAACCCGTTCGGCGAACCCGGGACACGGATGTACCGCACCGGCGACCTGGTCCGATGGACCACCGACGGAACACTGGAATTCATCGGCCGCACCGACGACCAAGTCAAAATCCGCGGCTTCCGCATCGAACCCGCAGAGATCGAAACACTCCTGACCACCCACCACGGCGTCGCACAAGCCGCCGTCATCGTCCGCGAGGACAACCCCGGCGACAAACGCCTCGTCGCCTACGTGATCCCCACACAAAACACGATGGCTGAAAACCACAACCTCACCACAGCAACCCGGGAGTTCATCGCCGAACACCTCCCGGAATACATGATCCCCTCCGCAGTAGTGACGCTCGAAACACTGCCGCTCACCCCCAACGGCAAGGTCGACCGCAAGGCCCTGCCCGCGCCCGATCGCACCGCGGCTGCGGGCACGGGCCCGCGGCGGGAGCCGGAGACGGAGCACGAGAAGGCTCTGTGCGCGGTGTTCGCCGACGTCCTCGGCCTGACCGCGGTCGGCGTCGACGACAGCTTCTTCGACCTGGGCGGCCACTCACTACAGGCGACGCGCCTGGTGAGCCGGATTCGGTCGGTCCTGGGCGTGGAGGTGCCGATCCGGGAGGTGTTCGCCGCGCCCACCGTGGCCGGTATCGCCGGCCGTCTCGACTTCACACAGCGTGTCCGCCCCACGCTTCGCCGTATGTCGCACTCCAAGGAGCTGTCGTGATCCCTGCGTCCCTCACCCAACGTGGCCTGTGGTTCCTGAACCGTGTCGAACGTGATGCCTCGTACAACCTTCCGCAGGTCATGCGGATATCCGGCGGCGTTCTGAATCAGTCGGCCCTGCGGCTGGCGCTGCACGACGTGGTCGAGCGGCACGAAACCCTGCGGACCGTCTTCCCCGAGGTCGACGGCCAGCCGTATCAGCGCATCGTCTCCGACCGGAGCGCGTATCCGCGGCTGTCGTTGGTCGAGGCCACCGCCTCGACCGTGGATGAAATCGTGGCGGCGGCCGCCGGGTACACGTTCGACCTGTCGTCGGAGTTGCCGTTGCGGGCGACCCTGCTGGTGGTGGCGCCGGACGAGTGTGTGTTGGTGCTGGTCATGCATCACATCGCGGCGGACGGCTGGTCGATGGGGCCGCTGTGGCGGGATCTGTCGGCGGCGTACGCAGCGCGCTGCGAGGGACGAGGGCCCTCGTGGGAGCCGCTCCCGGTGCAGTACGCGGACTACACGTTGTGGCAGCGAGAGCTGCTGGGCGAGGCGGACGATCCGGACAGTGTGCTGGCGCGGCAGGTGGCGTACTGGCGCGGCGCGCTGGCGGGGGCGCCGGAGGAACTGGCCCTGCCGACGGACCGGCCGCGTCCGGCGGTGGCCGGCCACCTCGGTGCTTCAGTGCAGGTCCGGGTTCCTGCCGAGGTGCACGCCCGGATGGTGGAGCTGGCCCGTGACCGGGGTGTGACGATGTTCATGCTGCTCCAGGCGGCGGTGGCGGTGCTGCTGTCACGGCTGGGGGCGGGTGACGACATCCCGATCGGAAGCCCGGTGGCCGGGCGCACGGACGACGCCCTCGAGGAACTGGTCGGGTTCTTCGTGAACACCCTCGTGCTGCGTACCGACCTGTCCGGCGATCCGACGTTCGGTGAACTGCTCGGCCGGGTGCGCGAGCGCGGTCTGGACGCGTTCGCGCACCAGGACGTCCCATTCGAGCGGCTGGTAGAGGAACTGGCCCCGACTCGGTCGACGGCCCGCCACCCGCTGTTCCAAGTCGTGCTCGCCCTGCAGAACGCCGCAGCGGCCCACGTGGAGCTGCCAGGCCTGCGGATCGCGGAGTATCCGGGCGGTGAGCCGGCGGCAAAGTTCGATCTGGACCTCCAGTTCTTCGAGCAGTTCGGCTCCGACGGGGCCCCGGCAGGTCTGGACGGCGAGATCGTCTTCGCGACGGACCTGTTCGACCGAACGACCGTGGACATGATCGGCGAACGGCTCGTACGGGTCCTGGACGCGGTCACCGCCAACCCGGCCCTGCCGGTCAGCCGGGTCGAGGTTCTGGACGCGGACGAGCTTCATCGGGTGCTGGTGGAGTGGAACGACACCGCCCGGGACGTGCCCGCCACCACCCTGCCGGAGTTGTTCGCGGCGCAGGTCGCGCGGACCCCGGACGCGGTCGCGGTCGTGTCCGAAGGCGTCGAACTGACGTACGCGGAACTGGACGGGCGGGCGAACCGGCTGGCACGACTGCTGGCCGGGCGGGGCGTGGGCCCGGAGCAGATCGTAGCGATCGCCTTGCCCCGCTCAGCCGAACTGGTGGTCGCGCTCCTCGCGGTACTCAAGGCCGGTGGAGCCTATCTGCCGGTCGACCCGGGATACCCCGTGGAGCGGATCGCCCACATGCTCACCGACGCCGCCCCCGCAATGGTGCTCACCACGGCGGTCACCGCACCGGCACTCCCCGTTGAGGACCCGTCCTCGATCCTGGTACTGGACACCCGGGATACCGTCGCGGCACTCGGCGAACTGTCCCCGACACCGGTGGCGGACGCCGAGCGACACTCACCGCTGCTGCCGCGGCATCCGGCGTACGTCATCTACACCTCCGGCTCCACCGGCCGGCCCAAGGGTGTGGTGGTACCGCACGCGGGCCTGATCAACTTCCTGACGGACATGCGCGAGCGTTTTCCGTTGACGGCAGCGGATCGCTGGGTCGCGGTGACGACCGTGTCGTTCGACATCGCGGCGCTGGAGTTGTATCTGCCGTTGACCAGCGGTGCGTGTGTGGAGTTGGCGTCGCGTGACACGGTGGTCGACCCGGCCGGGCTGTCGGAGCTTCTGACGCGTTCGGCTGCGACGGTGATGCAGGCGACGCCGTCGTTGTGGCGGGCGCTGCTGGAGCATCTCCGCGAGACCGACACCTTCCTGCCGACGTTGCGTGTGTTGGTGGGTGGTGAGGCGCTGCCGGGCCCACTGGCGGCCGCGCTGAACGATGTGGGCGAGGTGACGAACCTGTATGGCCCGACCGAGACGACGATCTGGTCAACCGCGCTGCGCCTGGAACCGGCCGCCGACGGCGCGACGCCGTCGATCGGCCGGCCGATGGCCAACACCCGTGTCTACGTCCTGGACGACGGCCTGCGGCCGGTCCCGGTGGGAGTGGCGGGTGAGCTGTACATCGCGGGTCTCGGTCTGGCCCGCGGCTACCTCAACCGGCCCGGCCTCACCGCCGAACGCTTCGTCGCCGACCCGTTCGGCGGACCCGGGACACGGATGTACCGCACGGGTGACCTGGTCCGGTGGACCACCGACGGGCAGTTGGACTACATCGGCCGCGCCGACACGCAGGTCAAGATCCGCGGCTTCCGCATCGAACCCGGCGAAATCGAGACGGTGCTGATGAGGCACGACGGCGTCGCACAGGCCGCCGTCATCGTCCGCGAGGACCAGCCAGGGGCGAAGAGTCTGGTCGCGTACGTGGTCCCGGCAGCGGGCGCCGAGAACCTGGACACAGGCCGGCTGCGTACCCACGCGGCCGGGGTGTTGCCGGATTACATGGTGCCGTCGGCGGTGGTGGTGCTGGAGGTGCTTCCACTGACTCTGAACGGGAAGCTGGACCGCAGGGCTCTGCCCGCGCCGGACTATGCGGCCGGTGTGGGTGCGGGGCGTGGGCCGGAAACGGTCCGCGAGGAGATCCTGTGCGCGGTGTTCGCCGACGTCCTGGGCCTGACCACGGTCGGCGTCGACGACAGCTTCTTCGACCTGGGCGGCCACTCACTACTGGCGGTCACACTGGTCGAGCGACTGCGGACGCGGGGCGTGTCCGTTGACGTGCGCACGCTGTTCGCCGCGCCGACACCGGCCCGCCTGGCCGCCGCCGAAGGCCGCGAAGAGGTCGAGGTCCCGCCGTGCCTGGTGCCAAAGGACGCGGAGGCGATCCTCCCGGACATGGTGCCACTGGCCGGACTGTCCGAGCAGGAACTGGCCGTGGTCGCGGCAGGTGTGCCCGGCGGGGCACCGAACGTGCAGGACGTCTACCCCCTCGCACCGCTCCAGGAAGGCCTGTTCTTCCACCACCAACTCGAATCCGCCAACGGCCGTGACCCCTACATGCTCCGAGTCGTCCTGGGCTTCGACTCGCGGGCGCGACTCGACGCGTACCTGCACGCCTGGCAGAAGGTCATCGACCGCCACGACATCCTGCGCACCTCCATCACCTGGGAGGACCTCGACCACCCGGTGCAGGTGGTCCACCGCAAGGCCGTGATGCCGATCACCGAGACCGACCTCGGCACGGGGGCCACCGGTCAGAAGGCGGCACAAGCACTGCTGGCCCTGTGCGAGAAGCCGATGGACCTGCGCCGCGCGCCGCTGATGGACGCGTATGTCGCTGCGGACGGCGACGACCGGTGGCTGATGGCGCTGCGTCTCCACCACATCACGCAGGACCACACCTCGCTGGACGTGGTGCTGGACGAGGTGCGGGCCTTCGTCGAGGAACGGGACCGGCACCTACCAGCCCCGTTGCCGTACCGGAACTTCGTCGGTCAGGCGCTGCTCGGTGTGTCGCGTGAGGAGCACGCGGCCTACTTCGCGAAGACACTCGGTGAGGTCACCGAGCCGACCGCGCCGTTCGGCGTGCTCGACGTACGCGGCGACGGCACCGACGTCACCGAAACACGCGTGCCCCTCCAGCCCGGGCTGGCGGCACGCGTGCGCGAACAGGCCCGCCGGCACGGCGTCAGCCCCGCCACCGTCTTCCACGTGGTCTGGTCACGCGTCCTGGCCGCGGTCTCCGGCCGCGACGACGTCGTCTTCGGCACCGTCCTGTTCGGCCGCATGCAAGCAGGCGCCGGAGCCGACCGCATCCCCGGACTGTTCATCAACAACCTCCCCGTACGAGCCCACACCCACGGAATCGGCGTCCTGGACGCACTGCGCTCCATGCAGACCCAACTCGCCGAACTCATGGTCCACGAACACGCACCCCTCGCCGTCGCCCAGCAAGCCAGCGGCGTGACCGCACCCGCCCCCCTCGTCACCACCCTCTTCAACTACCGGCACAGCCCGAGTGGCGATGACACGACCCGCGCCGAACCCATAGGGATGGAACTCCTGTCCGGCGAGGACCGGACCAACTATCCCCTGACGGTATCGGTGGACGATCTGGGCACCAGCTCGGACACCGGATTCGCGTTCTCGGTCCAGGCAGCAGCGCCGATCGGCTCGGAACTGGTCGCCGGGCTGCTGGGAACGGTGACCGAGGGCGTGGTGACCGCGCTCGAAGAATCCCCGCATCACGTACTCGGTCAGATCGAGGTCCTGAACGCCGACGCACGGCAGCAGGTCCTGACGGGGTGGAACGACACCGCCCGGGACGTGCCAACCACCACCCTGCCGGAGCTGTTCGCGGCCCAGGTCGCACGCACCCCCGACGCGGTGGCGGTCGTCTTCGAGGGTACCGAGCTGACGTATGCGGACCTGGACTCGCGGGTGCAGCATCTGGCCGGCGTGCTGGCCGGTCGCGGGGTCGGGGCGGAGTCGATCGTCGCGGTGGCCCTGCCGCGTTCGGCGGATCTGGTGGTGGCACTGCTCGCCGTGCACCGGGCCGGAGCCGCCTACCTGCCCCTGGACCTCGGATATCCCGCGGAACGTCTGGCGTACATGCTCACCGACGCGGACGCGGCATGTGTGGTCACCGCTCCCGGAGTGGAGCTGCCCGACTCCCGGATACCGCGGGTGTTCATGGATGAACCGACCGATGCGATACCGGGTGGACTGCCTGTGTCGTACGACCCTCGCAGCGCCGCCTATGTGATCTACACCTCCGGCTCCACCGGCCGCCCCAAGGGCGTCGCCGTTCCCCACGCCGGAATCGTCAACCGCCTGCTGTGGATGCAGGACGCCTATGGTCTGGAGGCGGACGACCGGGTACTGCAGAAGACGCCGGCGAGTTTCGACGTGTCGGTGTGGGAGTTCTTCTGGCCGCTGATCACGGGGGCGGCGCTGGTGGTGGCCCGGCCGGACGGGCACAAGGACCCGGCCTATCTCGCAGGTCTCATCCGCGAGCAGCGGGTGACCACGGTGCACTTCGTGCCGTCGATGCTCACAGCCTTCCTCCAGGAACCCGCCGCGGCGGGCTGCACCAGCCTGCGACGCGTGCTGTGCAGCGGCGAAGCCCTGCCCGCCCCCGTGGCCGAACACCTCCACGAGGTCTTGGACGTGCGGTTGGAGAACCTGTACGGGCCGACGGAAGCCTCGGTCGACGTGACGTTCGCACGGGTGGTTCCGGGGGCGCCCGTGGTGCCCATCGGCCGGCCGGTGTGGAACACCCAGGTGTACGTCCTGGACGCATGGCTGCAACCCGTACCGGCAGGCGTCCCCGGCGACCTCTACCTCGCCGGTGTCCAACTGGCCCGCGGCTACCTCAACCGCCCCGCCCTGACCGCGGAGCGGTTCGTGGCCGATCCGTACGGACCGGCCGGGACACGCATGTACCGCACGGGTGACCTGGCACGCTGGACCACCGACGGCCAACTCGAATACCTCGGCCGCACCGACGATCAGGTCAAAGTCCGCGGCTTCCGCATCGAACTCGGCGAGATCGAAGCGGCGCTGGTACGCCTGGACGGGGTCTCGGGTGCGGCGGTCATCGTCCGCGAGGGCCGGCTGGTCGGCTACGCGGTCACGGACGCGAGCGCGCAGTGGCTGCGCGACCAACTGACCGCCGGACTGCCGGAGTACATGGTGCCCGCGCACCTGGTCGTGCTCGACAGCCTGCCGCTGACCGTCAACGGCAAGCTGGATCGCAAGGCGCTGCCCGGGCCGACGCGGGAGGGCGGTGAGGCGTACGTGCAGCCACGCAACCGGGTGGAGGCGGATCTGGCCGCGATCTGGGCCGAGGTGCTCGGCCCGGAGCGGGTGGGAATCGACGACAACTACTTTGCGCTGGGCGGTGATTCGATCCGCAGTATCCGGGTCCTGGCCCTGGCTCGAGGGCGCGGGCTGCGCTTCGAGCTCGCCGACCTGCTGCGGCACGCCACGATCCGGGCCCTGGCTCCCCTCGTCAACGACGATCACAACCCCCAGGACACTCCCGCGGGTGTGGAGCCGTTCGCGTTGCTGCCCGCGCCCGGCCGTCGGGCCGTGCCGGAGGGCGTGGTGGACGCCTACCCTATGACCCGTCTGCAGGTGGGCATGGTGCTGGAGAGCCAGCGGTCGTCGGCCTACCACAACGTGGTGTCCCACCGGCTCCAGGCGGTGTTCGACGAACAAGCCTGGCACACCGCGGTGGCGGGCCTGCTGGAGGCCCACGAGATGCTGCGGACCTCGTTCGCGCTGACCGGCTTCGATCAGCCGGCCCAGTTCGTGCACCGCCAGGTGCCGGTGCCGCTGACCGTGGAGGATCTGCGGGGCCGGGACGAACAGCAGGACCTGGTCCACGCCCGTTTCGAGGCCGAACGGCGCACGCCGTTCGACGTCGGCCGGCCCCCGCTGGTGAGGTTCCACGTACAGCGGCTGTCCGAGAACTCCATGCAGCTGTTCGTCACCTTCCACCACGCCGTCCTCGACGGCTGGAGCGAGCGGTCGGTCTTCGCCGAACTCCTCAACCGCTATGCCGGTACTCACGCCGCCCCGCCGGTGGCCGCCCGCTACCGCTCGTACGTCCGGCTCGAACTCGCCGCCCTCGAAGACCGGACCGACCGCGAGTTCTGGACCGCTCAGACGGACGGCGCTTCGTACACCCCGCTGCCGCGCCGCGAGGCCGTAGCGGCCTCGGCCGGCACGCAGTCCTCGGACCCGGTGGAAGCCGCGACGGCCAAGCGCGCCCAGCCCCGGCTGGTTCCGGATGCGGTTCAGGAGGGACTGGGCAAGCTGGCCGCGTCGCTCGGTGTGCCGCTGCGCACTGTCGTGCTGGCCGCACACCTGCGGGTGATGAGCCTGGTCACCGGTAGCAAGGACGTGGTGACCGGCGCGGTCTACAACGGCCGCACGGAAGAGACGGACGGCGACCGCGTGGTGGGCCTGTTCCTCAACACCCTGCCAGTGCGAGGCCGGCTTCCCGACGGCAGCTGGACACGACTGATCCGCCATGTCGCCGAACTCGACGCGGGCATCCAGCAGCACCGCCGGTACCCCATGACCGAGATCATGCGGATCACCGGGCAGAACGCGCTGTTCGACAGCTTCTTCAACTACACCCACTTCCACGTCGAACGGGACGCGGACGCCAGTATCCGGGTGCTGGACACCACGGAATCCATGGAGAGCGATCTGCCGTTCAGCGCCGACTTCTCGGTGAACAGCGCAACCGGCGAACTGGCGCTCCTCTTGAGATATGAGAGCGCTCAGTTCAGCCACGAGCTGATCGAACGGATCCACGACTACTACCTCGCCGTGCTGACCGCCATGCAGCAAGAGCCCGACGCGAACCATCACACTGCCGCGCTGCTCTCCGGCACCGAGGCGCACCAGGTTCTGACGGGGTGGAACGACACCGCCCGGGACGTGCCCTCCACCACCCTGCCGGAGCTGTTCGCGGCGCAGGTCGCGCGCACTCCGGATGCGGTGGCGGTGGTCTTCGAGGGTGCCGAGCTGACGTATGCGGAGCTGGACACACAGGTGGAGTACCTGGCGTGGGTGCTGGCCGGTCGCGGGGTCGGGGCGGAGTCGATCGTCGCGGTGGCCCTGCCGCGTTCGGCGGATCTGGTGGTGGCACTGCTCGCCGTGCACCGGGCCGGAGCCGCCTACCTGCCCCTGGACCTCGGATATCCCGCGGAACGTCTGGCGTACATGCTCACCGACGCCAACCCCCATTGCGTCCTGACAGCCGAGGAAGTGGAGCTGCCCGACTCCCGGATACCGCGGGTGTTCATGGATGAACCGACCGATGCGATACCGGGTGGACTGCCTGTGTCGTACGACCCTCGCAGCGCCGCCTATGTGATCTACACCTCCGGCTCCACCGGCCGCCCCAAGGGCGTCGCCGTTCCCCACGCCGGAATCGTCAACCGCCTGCTGTGGATGCAGGACGCCTATGGTCTGGAGGCGGACGACCGGGTACTGCAGAAGACGCCGGCGAGTTTCGACGTGTCGGTGTGGGAGTTCTTCTGGCCGCTGATCACGGGGGCGGCGCTGGTGGTGGCCCGGCCGGACGGGCACAAGGACCCGGCCTATCTCGCAGGTCTCATCCGCGAGCAGCGGGTGACCACGGTGCACTTCGTGCCGTCGATGCTCACAGCCTTCCTCCAGGAACCCGCCGCGGCGGGCTGCACCAGCCTGCGACGCCTGCTGTGCAGCGGCGAAGCCCTGCCCGCCCCCGTGGCCGAACACCTCCACGAGGTCTTGGACGTGCGGTTGGAGAACCTGTACGGGCCGACGGAAGCCTCGGTCGACGTGACGTTCGCACGGGTGGTTCCGGGGGCGCCCGTGGTGCCCATCGGCCGGCCGGTGTGGAACACCCAGGTGTACGTCCTGGACGCATGGCTGCAACCCGTACCGGCAGGCGTCCCCGGCGACCTCTACCTCGCCGGTGTCCAACTGGCCCGCGGCTACCTCAACCGCCCCGCCCTGACCGCGGAGCGGTTCGTGGCCGATCCGTACGGACCGGCCGGGACACGCATGTACCGCACGGGTGACCTGGCACGCTGGACCACCGACGGCCAACTCGAATACCTCGGCCGCACCGACGATCAGGTCAAGGTCCGCGGCTTCCGCATCGAACTCGGCGAGATCGAAGCGGCCTTGGCCACACACCACAGCGTCGCGCAGGCCGCGGTCATCGTCCGCGAGGACATCCCCGGCGACAAACGCCTGGTCGCCTACGTCGTGCAGGTCACGGGCACGGCCCCAGAGGACCAGGACCTGGGGACGGCAGCACGGGCCCTGGTGGCCGATCGGCTGCCGGACCACATGGTTCCCTCAGCAGTGGTCGTCCTGGAGACACTGCCCCTGACCCCCAACGGCAAGCTGGACCGCAAGGCACTGCCCGCACCGACCTTCGAGACAAGCCCCGACACGGCACCGCGCACCGCCCGCGAGGAAGTGCTCGCCGGACTCTTCGCCGAGGTCCTCGGCCTGGACACCGTTGGTGTCGACCACTCCTTCTTCGATCTGGGCGGAGACTCCCTGCTCGCGGTAAGACTGCTGGGACGGATCCGCACCGTACTGGGCAAGGAACTCGGGATCGGCGAACTGTTCGCCGCACCCGACGTGGCCCGGCTGGCGCGAAGCCTGGAGCAGGGAACACGGGGCGACAGCCTGGAAGTACTGCTGCCACTGCGCGCGACAGGAGACGACCGGCCACTGTTCTGCGTCCATCCCGGCTTCGGGATCAGCTGGTCGTACCTCGGACTCGCCCGGCACCTACCCGCCGACGTACCCCTCTACGGGCTGCAGGCCCGCAGCCTGCGTCGGGCCGACGACGCACCGGCCACGGTCTCGCACATGGCCGGCGACTATGTGTCCCACATCCGGACGGTCCAGCCCGCCGGTCCCTACCGGCTCCTCGGCTGGTCCTTCGGCGGCGTAGTCGCCCACGAAATGGCCCGTCAACTGCAAGAACAGGGCGAGGAGGTCTCCCTCGTGGCCCTGCTGGACTCCTACCCAGGCCCGGCCCTGGCCCCGGCCGGTCCCGACACCAAGGCCCGGACAGCGGACGAGACCCAGGACGAAGTCGCCGACGACGAGGTGGCCGAGCTGATCCGTCAGGCGGGCCCGGACACCGTGGGCGACGACGAGCAGATACGGGCAGCCGTCGCAGACACCTTCGTCCACAACCTGCGCCTGATGCACGCCCACACACCCGGACAGGTGAACGGCGACCTGCTCTTCTTCACCGCCGCACTCGACAAGCACGAGGAGCACCCCACCAGCGATGCCTGGCGCACCCACACCACCGGCCAGGTGATCAACACCGACCTGCCATACGGACACTACGAGATCAACACTCCCACGTCTCTGGCCGAGATCGGCCGGATGATCACCCCGCACCTCCGCCCCGGCACCACCGGCTGACCCACACTCAGCAACACCAAGGCCCGGTGCCCGAGAGGAAACCCTCCCGGGCGCCGGGCCACCGGACACGCATGCATCCGGTGACGACCACAAGCCCGGCAGAACGTCCCGACTCATGAGCGGTGGTACGGTGCGCGTTTCCCTGATCCAGATCGACGTCGACCCGGCGGAACAGGTGCACGCCCGGCGCGAACGCGCCGCCGCGCTCGTCCGGGACCGGGCCGGCTCCGACCTCGTCGTGCTGCCCGAACTCTGGCCGGTCGGCGCCTTCGCCGCCGACCTCTTCGAGGCCGAGGCCGAACCGCTGGACGGGCCCACCTCCGAGGTCATGAGCGCCGCCGCGCTCGACGCGGGCGTCTGGCTGCACGCGGGCTCGATCGTCGAACGGACGACCGACGGCTCCCTCTACAACACCTCCCTGCTCTTCTCCCCGGACGGCGAACTGCGGGCGACGTACCGCAAGATCCACCGCTTCGGCTTCGACCGCGGCGAAGCCGTACTCATGAGCGGCGGCGACCGGATCGTGACCACCGAGGTCCAGGGCGTGGGCGTGGGCCTCGCCACCTGCTACGACCTGCGCTTCCCCGAGCAGTTCCGGCTGCTGGTCGACGCGGGCGCGGAACTCCTCGTGCTGCCCGCCGGCTGGCCCGCGCGGCGCCGCGAGCACTGGACCCTGCTCGCCCGGGCCCGGGCCGTGGAGTCGCAGGCCTACGTCCTGGCCTGCGGCACCGCCGGAACACACGCGGGCGTCGAACTCGCCGGACACAGCCTGGTCGTCGACCCCTGGGGCACCGTCCTCGCCGAGGCGGGCCCGGCCGAGGAAGTACTCACCGTCGACCTCGACCCCGGCCTCGTCACCAAGACCCGCGCCGACTTCCCGGTACTGCACGACCGCGTACTGGCAACTCCACGTCCCGTAACACGCTGACCGGCCGGAAGGAAGCCTGGACCGCGGCCTCAACTCACCCAGGAACAGGGGGCGCCGACGCAGCACGATGTCGTCACTGCGGGCACGCGCCACCGTCCGGCCCGCTCCGGTGCCCGGAGTGGGCGCGAGCGGGCCGAGAATAGTGAAAGGGGTCCGCCGGCATGGCCGGCTGACCCCCCATGGCCGACGGGAAGGGAAGCCGGCTGCCGGCTGCCCTTCCCGTCATCGGTCCATGCCTGCTTCTGCCGCTGTGGCCTGATAGATACCCAATTGCATCGCCAGGACCACCAGCTGAGAACGGTTGGTGACTCCAGCCTTGCGCCGGAGTCTACGAATGTGGGCGTCCACGGTGTGCGGGCTGATCCCCATCTCGCGCGCGATGGTCTGATAGGTCAGACCCTCGCACAACATCACGAGGATCTCTCGCTCTCTAGGAGTGGGGAACATGTGCGCCGGACATTTGCGGCGTCATGGACAGCCCTGATCGAACTGCCGGAAACACTCTTGTCCCGCTACCCGTTCGACCCGCTGCGCACCCGGCCGCCCCAAGAACTGTCATACGTGCAGAACTCGGAGCACGCCTGCACGGTCACGAAAGCCTCGGCGTGCCTGTGCGGCACGCCAGGACGCTCGGCGGTCGCCGACTGCCCGGACAGGCATGCGGCGGCGACCGCAGCCACGGCCACCGCGAGCCCTGCCACCTTGCGACCAGTCATGGAAGTTCCTCCTCTGCACCGGCGCGTGCCACCTCAACCCGCGCCCCCGCGACAAGAATGGCAACGCCGAAACACCGATCACCAGGGCCGCACCGCCTCATCAAACTGTTTGGCACCAGGTAGACCAGTGAACAAAACAACCTAGAAAGGATACGACGAAAGGATGCCACAAGGGATTAACCTGCTCGACCGCAAGACGATGCCTTTGGCACATACACCATTCAAGGATCGCACGGGCAGCAGAAGGCCTTGACCCTGGATCCCGAACACGGGTTATGCGACTTTGACCAGCGTAGCGCGACCGCGACCGCCTTGAACTGCGGCGGATAGTTCTTCATGACCACGAGATGTCCGTTCTCGGATCCTCGGGATCCAGCGTCTCGTGTGTCCAGGATCCGGGGTCAAGGCCCAGATTCTCGTGACTTGCACATGCCGAAAAGCCGGACGATGATCATCGGCACGCACCGTCACTGGAATCCCTCGACCCCGCCGGCCCTCGGCCTTCGAGCCGCACCGCGTCCAGTGGAGCTTTGACGTCAATCTGCGCTTTGCCATCGACATCCCGGACGGTTGCACCAGACTTTCAGCCGATGGAACAGCGGGAGCGGAAGGAAGTGAAGTGACTGTACTTCGACTGCGCCGGCAAGCGGCAAGGACGGGACCCACCGCCCCCGGCCACTCGCTGATCCGATGGACAGGCCCTGCGGCGAGGGCGACGAAAGCCATCACAAGGGCGGCGTCCCCTTCCACCGGATGACGGCGGCAGCGGCCTGCAATCGTCGCGCTGAGCACCGCGCCGGCCCGATCCGTCCACGGGGAGGCGGACCGCCGGTACGACACCCCTGCCGCCCTGTGCGCGGGGATCCAACGATGAAGGGAGTCCGGTGGAGACCACCGACCCAGCGCTGCACTGCCAGGAAGTCGCCGCGTTCGCATCGGTCTTCCTGGGCCGAGCACCCGGCGTCGTGTGGCCGGAGCACGACCACCCGGCGTGCGGTCCCCTCGCCGATGAGGCAGATCGGGAACTGCTGGCAGAAGGTCTCGCCGATCTCCTCGGAAGGCCCGTACGAACCGTCCGCAGTGAACAGGCTCCTCTGAGCGTTCGGGCCGCCCGAGCGCCCTGCGACACCCTGGTCCATCAAACCTCGGGCAGCGGACACTGGACCCTGTTGCCCGACCCCGGAGAACGCCGGCAACGGGAGGAAGCACCGCGGATCGAGGGCCCCGTCCGATTCCGGATCCGCACGACGGAGGTCCTGTACATCCCGCCGAACTACTCGTGGGTCATTCAGCCGGTCCTACAGCCCTCGACCTACCTCTTCACCTTCATCGGCGACCGTCCGTCGGTGACGGAGCCCACCGCGGAATGACACACCGGTCCGTGGCCCACTGCACTGAGCGGTGTCCCGGGAACCGGTGCCACGGCGCCGGAAACCTGGTCGCATGCCGGGCATCCGTCCAACGGCCGTGTCGGCCGGCTCTCGTCCGCGTCCCCTTGGTCGCGGTCGCCCTGGCCGGCAGCCGCGGGCTTCGCGAGTCCGTGGGTTGCCGCGGCCACGCCCGCCTGGAAGCGGCTCGTCGCCTTCAGCTGTTCCATGATGTCGGCGATGTGCCGCCGCGCGGTGCGCAGGGACATGCCAAGGCGACGGGCTATCGTCTCGTCCTTGTGCCCCTCAGCCATCAGACGGACGATCGTCTCGTGTATCTCGCGCGAGACTTGCTCAAGGCCCTGGCTCGCAGCGTCCGCGAACGGCGTGCCCCGCTCCCAGGCCTCCTCGAAGACGTTGCACAGGTAAGCCACCGTCGAGGGCTCCCTCAGGATGACCGCGCCCCAGGACTGATCCTGTACGGGAATGAATGCGGTGCCCCGGTCGAAGACGATGATACGCCCGAAGAGTTCATGAAGGGTTCGGTACTGCGCTCCCAGCGCCGACGCGGCCGCCACATAGGCCTGACTGGGCCCGTTGAACCGGGCGGTGTGGTGATAGAGCGTACGAATGGACACACCCCGGTCCAGGAGCGCGGCATCGCGCTGCATCGCCTCGGACATGGCTTCCGGCTTACGCGATCCCCCGCCCGGCTGACAGGTGATCATCTCGAACCGACACAGCGTCGCTTCGCGGTTCAGGGCAGCCCGCACCTCGTTCAGACTCCCAAGGACCTCCAGCCCTTGGGACGAACTACTTCTTTCCGCATAAAGAGGAGCGAAATGGGCCAGCTCTTCCTGAATTTCCAGGATGCGGCGCTCCTCCTCTCGCACACGCGACGCGATCGGCCCCGTCAGCTTCGCGATGGCGACAGCAGGATCCACCGCGAACCCAGTGGCCGGGTCACCGTCGGTCCGCACCACCAGGCCGGCGGCACACAGCCGTTCGAGGCTTTCCTCCAGCTCCGCATTGGCCAACTTGAGTTCCTGCTGCATTAACACCACGTCAACATGACGGTTCTTCAGGATCCATGCGTAGACAGTCAGGTTGGTTTCGGCCGCCTCGCCGTGCATCGGGAGGATCACAGTCGCCTTCCAAGAGTTGCCCTACCCATGACATCCAAAGTATTTCGTCCGATAATCGAGCAAGCCACGGTGGAACCCCTCGGGCCACCTACAAAATAGAGGATCTGATTGGCGGAAGCAACGAATACCACTCCGTAGCACATTGAATGACCGCGCCACAGCGGGTGCCGTACAACCGAATTGCGGCTTGTTGTCCCAGTTCCATGGAACCTCGACGCCAACCCGCCTCGGCTCACGTCCGCGACTCCCTTGACCCCGATCTTTCGTGAGGGTCTGTCCACGGAGTCGGCGGGCCGTTCAGGCATTCGGGGCGGGTGGTGAGCATGCGGATGGCCCGACTGTCGTGCCGGGCGAGCGCCGGGTCGAACGCAGCAACAATCGCCCTGCGTAGCGTGCCGTGCACATGTGATAGCCGACCGGGTGATCGCAGACTGTCAAATGGCAGCGTCCCGGAACCCCTTCGATGGGTCCGGGCCGCTACGCCGCTACGCTGCTGCGCCGTGGCGCGGGTCAGGCGAGGCGGAAGCCCTCGAGCCGGTTGCCGGCGCCTACACGGCCCGTGGGCCGCTCACCCGGGAACTCCTTGAGGTCGAGGCGAACAGCGGCCGCCCTTCATCGGCCGGGGGCGGGAACGGGCCGGACCGCGTGCGGTGTTGATGGCGCGGTGGACTTCTTGTATCGCCCGAGCGGCCGATTACCCGACCGCGCTGTCGTCATCGGCCGTGCGGGGTGCGGCGGTGGGGTTGGTCGCGTCGTTCCCCGAGGCGGGGCTCTCAAGGAGGACGTCGACGAAGGGAGCCACCCGGCCTGCCGCAGACTCGGCACGGTCCTGCGCCTGGGCGCGGGTCTGCCGCCGTACGAGGATCCGGTCGTTGTCCGGTCCGGTCCTCTCGCACGTGCACTGCAGGGCCTGAACGTTCCAGACAAGCCGTCATCCACCCGGGAACCAGCGGGGCGAGGGGCCGGTGGCGTGGACCTCGACGGCCGAATCGCGGGCGGCGAAGCCACACATCTCTCCGGATCGTGTTCGTGCGTGCACAACCCCCGGTAGCCGACGATGACAGCGACGCCGGACTGTCCGGACCCCGCCCGTCCGGGGTGTGCCGGCGGCCTCCAGAGGAGCCGGCCGGCCTCCCGCATGCGGACGCCGCCGTGGAGCCCCCTGGCGGCAGGCGACCTGCCGGCGATGGGCGAGGGCGGCCTCACGCGGAGTGCCCCACTCGCGCCGCTGTCGCCGCCGGTGCGGGATCTCTCCCCCGTATCCATCCACGTCGACGTCCGGCCACGGCTCGAGGCCGGCTTTCAGGGAGGTCCCTGCTGTCCAGGCCGCCGCGGACGCGTACGTCCGGAGGTGCCCGGAACGGTCGCGGACCGTCGGCACGGTGCCGCGGAAGGAGTGGGCCCTGTCGCCCGAGGTCGGAACCGGGCCGGATGCGAGGAGCAGGGCGCAGACGTCACCGGAACACAGGAAGCGGCCGGTGCCCACGCCCCTGACGGGCTGTGGGCACCGGCCGCTCGCGGGTGCTACTTCAGGCCGAAGGCCCGGGTGACGGTCTGGGTGACGCCGCCGCCGTTGTGCTGCTTGGCGGTGACACGGACGGACACGTAACCCGCCCGGGCCGGCGCGTGGAGCTGCGCCTGCCAGGTGCCCTTGTTCGCCTTCAGGTCCTGCGGCTTCCAGGAGGCACCGTCGTCATAGGACACCTCGAGCTTGACCGAGGAGACCGCGTCCTTGGCGGCGTCACTGCCGAGGACGACGGGCTTGACGGAGAAGTCCGACGTGCGCTTCGCCCGCCCCTCGAGGTCCACCGCCGTGTCGTAGTCGAGCTGGACCAGCGGGATGGCCTGGCCGTCCGCGGTGCCGGAGAAAAAACTCCATTCGGTGTGCGTGGTGCTGGAATAGGGGGTGACGTCGGCGTTCCCCTGCGTGTCGACCACGAGCCGGTAGGGGAGCTTCTGCGAGGCCAGGTCGCCCACTCCGTAGTCGGGGAACGGCCCGCCCTGCAGCAGCTGCTTGTCCCCCTGATAGAGGGCGAAGTCCCGCGACATCGCGGAGCCGCCACCGCTGTGGGCGGATCCTCCGTCACCGAAGGCCATCAACATTCCCCCGATGGCGTCGCCGAATCGGTAGGGCAGATCGAAGCTGAGCATGCGCGGCCGGATGAGGGGGCCGAACCAGTGCTCGCTCTGCACGCTGCCCGGCCGGTAGCTGACGATGTCGGTGAAGGTCGACAAGCCGTCGGCCACGCCGGCGTACTGCTGCCATTTCACGCCGTCGCCGGCGGACACCCAGTCGGTGCGGGGGCCCGGTGCGACCGGCTCCCTCGGGAACTGCGGCACGCGCGTCATCCCGGGCTGATAAGCGTAGGGGTAGGCCGCCGGCCAGTACTCGTACGCCGGGCTGTCCTCCCGGCTTTCCAGTATCCGCTTGCCGGTGGGCGAGGCGAAGACGTTGTCGATGCGGGCGAGGCTGCCGGGGTCCGTCGCCGCGGACGGGTCGTCCGGTATGCCGCCGCGGTGGTAGTCGGCCAGGTCGTACAGGTACTTCGGCGAGGGATGGGCCTCGACCTTCAGCTGGGTCTTCCCCGGGGACGTGATCTTCTTGATCAGGTCCGCGCCCTCGTCGACGGTGAGCGAGGCGACCGGGATCCGCCCGGCCGTCCAGCCGTCCGGGTCCCCGTACCAGTCGCTCAGGCGGCCGTCGCCGTTGTTGACCACCAGGAGCATCGCCGCACCGGCGGCGCGCGCCGCCGCCGCCTGGTCGCCCGGGGTCACCCAGGCGTCGGCGCGGACGACCACGGCCTTGCCGCGGGCGGACAGGCCTGCGTAGTCGGCGGCCCTGCCGGTGCCTGCGAAGGCGGCCTCGACGTGGGAGGTGCCGTCCTGGAACGGGGCGGAGCCCGGCTGCACCAGCACGGTGTCGGCGAGGCTGCGCCCACCGTAGGTGATCTTCAGCGGGGTCTGTTTGGCCCGGATCCGGGTGGTGAAGACGAAGCTGCCCTTCTTCACCTTGCCCTTGGTCGGAAGCGCCCACAGGCTGTCGTACTCGAGCGGGGTCATGATGATCTCGTGCAGCGCCTGTGCGTCACTGGCCGTGGGCTCGCTGGAGGTGAACGAGCGGTACAGGTCGATCCTGCTGGTGGTCACGGCCGTGGGCTTGGGCGTGTTCACCTTGACCTGGCGGATGCGCGACGCATCCAGTTCCACTTCCCGGTTGCCCTTGAGGTCCACCTCAGGCGCGGTCAGGACGGCGTAGCCCAGGGAGTGCGGACCGTTGCGGCCTTCGACGTCCATCGTGGAGACGACGGTGTAGGAACCGGGGGCCCAGCGGCTGGTGAGCTTGCCGTCCGGGGCCCACATGTAGGTGGTCTTCCCGTCGACGCCGGTGATCTCGACCTCGCCGCTGACGGGCTTGCCGGCCTTGTCCTTCAGACGGACCGTCAGGTCGTACTTCTCGGACTCGACGGACATTCCCACGGCCGTGTGCACCGCTCCGGCCGCGGAACGCGCGGTGACCTGGGCGGCGTACGTACCCGCCGCGAGCCTTGTCGGGGCCGCGACGAGCTCGACGGTCGAGGTTCCGCGGGCCGGGACCGTGACGCGGTCGGCGGCCAGGGTGAACGCCCCGGCGGGCGAGGCACCGCGGTCCATCGTGAGCCGCAACGTGACGGCACTGTCGCCGGTGTTGGTGTAAGTGATACTCCGCTTGACCGGATCGTGCTTCTGGTCCTTGGTCCAGCGCACGAGCCCCACGTCCACGGACCCGGTCGCGATGACCTGGTCCTTCAGGTAGGCGGCGGCGACGTCCAGGCGACCGGTGCCCGCCTGGTAGGGGGTGTAGGCGGGGGTCGGCGCGCTGGTGCTCATCAGCGCGTCCTTGATCTGCCGACCCGTCCACTTCGGGTGCTTCTGGGCCAGCAGGACCGCCGCTCCGGCAACGTGGGGCGCCGCCATGGAGGTACCGCTCTCGGTACGGTAGTAGCCCTCCGCCCCCTTCACCTGCTGGGAACTCGCCGCAAGAACGTCCACGCCCGGCGCGGTCAGGTCGGGCTTGAGGCCGTCGTCCTTCAGCCGCGGCCCGATGCTGGAGAACGGGGCGAGGACGTCGGAGGAGTCCACCGCGCCGACAGTGAGCGCGGCGTCCGCGGTGCCCGGCGCGCTGACGGTGTAAGGAGTGATACCCGAATCACCCGAATTGCCCGCGGCGATGACGAACAGCGCGCCCGTCTCGGCGGTCAGCTTGTTCACGGCCTGGCTCACCGGATCGTCCTGGGTGTGCCACGCCCCCGTGCCCAGGCTCATGTTGATCACCTTGGCGTGCTCGGTCCGCGTCGCCCACTCCATGCCGGCGATGATCCCCGAGTTGTAACCCGAGTTGTCGTCCCCGAGGACCTTGCCCACGATCAGGTCTGCGCCGGGGGCGACTCCCCGCTCCTTCCCTCCGGAGGCGGCGCCGGTACCGGCGACGGTGGAGGCCGTGTGGGTGCCGTGGCCGTTGCGGTCGATGACCTCCTGGCCCTCGACGAAACTGCGGGTCGCCACAATGCGGTTGACCAGATCCGGGTGGGTGGTGTCCACGCCGGTGTCCAGAACGGCGACTCGGACGCCGGCGCCCGTGCCACCAGCCTTCCACGCCTCAGGCGTGCCGATCTGCGCGTTGCTCTCCGCCATGGTCCCCTTCGCCTTGGCGTCGAGCCACACCTCGTCGACACCGGCGGCGAACGCGGGACCGTCCGCATCGTCGGCGCTTCCGGCGGTCCGTGCCGCCGATCGCTCGGCGTCGTGCCCAGCGGTGTCGGTGAGCGCCGACCAGAAGGCGGCGGCCTTCGACCGCTGGGCCTTGACGGCGCTTCCGTTGACGGACGGCAGGTCCAGGGTGGCCTTCGCTCCCGGCAGGGCCGTACCGGACGGCAGCGCGTCCTCGGCCGCAGCGCTCTTGCGCGCGGCCGAACCCTCGGACCGAGTGATGATCAAGGGCAACGCGCCCGTGCGCGCGTCGTCATAGCCCTGCTTCACCAGCTGCGTGATGTTGAACAGCTGCTTGTCCAGCCGGCCGGTCGCGATGTAGGGCAGGGCCTCATCGGGATACACGTAGGCGTCGCCGTTCTCGACGGTGACACGCACCGAGCCCTTGGCCCCCGGCGCGCGCTGGACGTCGTCCACCGAAACCGCACCGCCGGGCTCCTGCGTGGCCTTCACCTTGTCACCGGTGATCAGCGTGACGGCGACCGGCACGCGCTGCGCGCCGCCTTGTCCGGCCGGAGCGGCATGCAAGGGTAGGGAAGGCGTGGCGCTGGACGCTCCTGGAGAAATTATCAGACCGGCAACAACAGCCGCGGCAAGGGACACCGCACTTCTTCGGGGAAATGGAACTCGCAACAAGCCCTCCATGGTCAGTGTTCGAGCGAATCTGACCATCGACGGCAAGGATATGTAAAGTCATTGAACTTTTGGCTGACAGTCGATAGCCTACGAGGCTTTCTGGGCCCCCTCACCAAAGGGCCGACGACGGCCGCTACCGGACGGCGGTCGCGACACCCCCGACGGGTCGACTCACCGGCGCTCTGCGGCACATGGGCCTCACGGCTGTCCGAAGGAGCAGTAAGCGGAGGCCGCCCAGAAGGACGGTCCGGTCGTTCTGTGAGCCGCGAACGGAAGGTGTTGTGACTCGCTTTGGGGAGATGTGAGCATTCCGATACGTCACCATATCGGTAGCCGCTCGCATTTCCCCGACCCTTTTACACAGGCGAAACTTCACGGTGTCCTCACCGTCACGCGATACCTGTTGCATCAGGGGCTGGAAACAACGCGCAACCGCCACCGCCTCGAAGATTTCGCTCCGCTGGGGCGCCCGTTCCGTGCAGTCCCTCACCCTGCGCCAACGGTGCTTCCCCGGAGCCCGCCTGTTCGTCTGCGGCCCGTGCAGCACCAGCCGGCGGGGCGCCGCAGCCGCTTGCTGGTCCTGCGGGAAGCCCGCGACCGGACAGTTCCTGCGCACGGCCGGCGCACGGCCGGCGCCCACCGCCGCCTCCGCCAGGTCGTCACGCCCATCGACACGCGGCGGCGCCGGCTGCTTCGGCTACTTCGGCTACTTCGGCTACTTCGGCACAGGATGGCGGCCACGCGGTGACCGCCATCCACGACCCGCCCCCCGGTGCGCTCGTCGACGACGATCTCCCGCAGCAGCTGATGGCCGAGAGGAACACACAGAGGCTGCCGGAGTACCGGCCCGTCGCCGCACCGTCGACCGTCCCGATCTCCGCAGCCCACGCCGCCCGGGACCTGGCCGTGTTGAAGGACGAGGCACACCGCCGGCTGCCCTCGTCGTGCAAGCGCCTCCCGCCGCCGCCCAGCGGCCGACAACCGGTGTCGCCCGGCACAAAGCCCGGCACGGCGCTGTCGCCGTCACAGTCGCGGCCCCGATCGCGCGGTGCATCGCCACGGAGCAGCCGTTCGTCCTCAGCCGTGCCTGGCGGGTGACCTGGCGCGGCCTGCTACTGAAAAGCACGGCATGCTGTCGAGTGCGGGATCAGCCGCCTCAAGCAGCACCGCGCTGTGGCGACCCGATTCGACAAGCTCGCCTGCCGTTTCGAGGCGACTGTTCTGGTCGCCGCGATCCAGCAGTGGCCGTGAACACCGGCCCCTGGCTGGGCCGTGCCATGCTGACAGCGGATCCGGCAGCACGCGCGTGGGGAGAGCTTCGGTGGCCGCCAGGTACTACTGCGCCGACAGCGAGACCGGCGATCACGTCGACGATCCGTCCGAAGACGCCCTGCCACCCGCCGCGAGCACGACGTCAGCGTCGAGACCAGCATTGACCGCATCGCGGGCGACCTCATCAAATGGCTGGCCGCCCGCAGCTTCAAGCGCTTCAGGGATCTGCGAGCCGGGATGCCCAAGGCCAGCCAGAATGTGCTGAGCCAGCGCCTCAAGGAGCTGGAAGCGGACGGCGTCGTGCGCCGCGTGGAGCTCGGCCCGCCGGTGAGCACGCAAGCCTACGAGCTCACGGATCGGGGACGACAGCTGGAACCCGCGCTGATCGCGCTGGCCCGTTGGGGCGCGGACGTCGCCGCGGCGCCTGGTGTCGACAGGAGCACCGACTCCTTCATGCTGCTGCTCAAGGCGCTCCATCTCCCCCGGAAGGAAGACGAACCGACGCTGGTCCGTCTGCTTATCGACGCGGATTCCTTCGACGTCCAGGTGGACGCCGCGTCGGTCAGGGTTACCCGAGGAAGCCGCACACCGGTGGAGGTATCTGTCCGAGGCGATGTCCAGACATTGTGGAGCCTGATTTTCACCGAGCTGACCCTTGCCTCGGCCGTCGATGCCGGCGTTCTGGAAGTGACCGGAGACCACGCCGCAGCACAACGGTTCTTCACGCTCTTCGGCATGCCGTCATCATGACCGGCGACCGGGGCCAGGAAGCGCATCCTCCCGCGTCGCGCTCACCGGCGCCCCGGTAGCGGTGGGCAACGGCTCGTCCCGTCCAGCCCGCTGACCGTACGGCCGCCCGTCACGCCCTATGCGTCCGAGTCAGCCGCCCGGCGGGGGGACGGTGATCGCACACGGCGAGGTTGTCCGTCCGCACGCGCGACCCGGCGGGGGCCGCGCGTCTGTCAACGCGGGCCGACGTGCCGTTGCTCGCACAGCGCGACGCGGCTCAGCAGGGCCACGCGTCGCACGCGCGGCGCCGTCTGCGCTGCCCGGGGCACGTCGTGGCCCACGCGGGGAAGACGAGGATGATCAGTGAGAAGAGTTTTCCGGGCGATCCTGCTCGCTCTGCTGCGCTTCGGTGCGTCGGCCGTATGCTCCCCCAGGCTCGATGCGGCCCGTGCGCCCCGCGCCCCGGATTCCGCCCACACGACCGAGGCGATCAGGCGTCGGCCGGCCTTCGGCGGACGACCATGCGACACCGCGCACCCGCCCGGACCAGCCGGCGGCCGTCCGCGTCCCGCACCCCGACAGCCCCGTCAACGACATCACCACCACCAATCGATCACCTGGCAACAGTGGCGGTGACGGCCACAGACTGGCACCGCCGGGGCGGGTCGGCGGGCAATTCAGCCAGTCCGGTACGCCGAACGAGCGGAGCGCGAGGTCGGCGGCAAGAGGGCACCCGCCATCGCGGCGCACTGTTCGGGGCGTCAGGCGGGTCAGGACACCGAGGTGTCGCACAATCGTCAGTCGGTTGCCGGCTGACGATTGTCGGCAGTCTTCGCCACCGCTGCGTGCACGGCCTGAAGGATCTGTTCCGACAAAGGCGTGCCTGCGGTGGCGCGGGCAAGGAGGATGCCGCCGACGAGGCTGGCATAGGCTGCGAGGCCGGCGTCCCCGGGCGCGATCCACCCTGCGAGCTCCTGAACCCCCTTGGCGTAGGTTTCCCTGTGCTCGGGCTCACGCGCGACGTCGCCCGCGAAACCGGCTGCGGGGCAGCCGTTGCCAGGGTTGTCGCGATGTTCGATGGAGAAGTAGGACTCGAGCAGCGAATCCCATGCCGCCTGATGCTCCCCGGCCGCTTGGTCCAGGGCCACGAGGTCCTGCAAGTTGTCGGCGAAGGCCTTGGCGGCTGCTTCTTCGACAAGCGCAGCTTTAGACGCGAACTGCTTGTAGAACCCACCCTGGGTAAGTCCGATCGACTTCATCACATCGGCGATGCCGACCTTGGCCACACCGTTCTCACGGAACAGTCGAGAGGCCGCGGCCACCACTCTCTCTCGATTGATCTTTGCTTCTGCTTGCGAGACGCGACTCATCTTTCACCTTCCGTAATGTCGGCCAGCCCCGACACGTCGCGGGCTGTCATGACGCCCAGCGGGCCGGCACCCGGACTTCTAAGATTATGCCCGGCGTCTATCGGCTGCCGTAGATGCCCGTCGGCCTCACGTCAGTCATGCCCGCACGCTCGACGGACCCTGCACGGCGATGGTCGGAAGGGAAGTCGCGCCTGCTGTACCGGGTCGCACGGAGGGGGCAGCGGCGCTTGACGTACCGACCCGCACGTCGCACAGTGGAATCGCTTATCGGTAAAGGAATTCCACGAAGCGGAAATGTGGAGGGCAGCGGAGCCGTGATCCACACCCAGCCGCGCATATATCGACGACGTCACAGCACCGGCATGAAGCCTCACAGGGTCTCCCCGCCTCGGGGACACACGACAGTCGACCCGTTATGGCTCCGCATTCCGTGGTGACCGGCAGAAGCCCTTGAGAGTCACTGCCCGGGCCGTCTCCCAGGCCGGACGACCACCGGTTCAAGCGCTGTCCGCCGGACCGCAGGACGCCGCCCCGCCAAGAAGGCCGGTCGCTGGAGTCGCACCGCATCCGGCGGACTCATCGAGCCTCAGCTCACTCTTCCAGACCGCGATGGCACGAAAGCCGCGCATGCTGACACTACCCAGCCCTGCCAGGCGAATCCGATCACTCCCTCGACTCGTGATGCGGCGCTTCTCACTCACCCTCGTCACCAAGCGCGCGACCGGTGACGGAGCCCGCCTGCTCCCGGCGTTTGCCCTCGACGGCCCCCAGCGGCCGAGGGCCCATGGCCGTCGCGCCGGGCCCTTGGGGATGCGCGGCCAGGCTGTGCCTCCGCTCCTGCTGATCGCGGCCATCACCTTGGGCGCGTCGTTCGCCCCCCTGGCGGTTCACCTGTCCCCGCTGCTCGTGGCGGCCCCCACGTGCACGGGAACGTTCGCACGAACACGCTTCACGGCCGCCGTCGCGCTCGTAGCAGCAGCGGCCGTGCTCGTCGTGGACCGGCACGACGGCTTGTTCCACTCACCGCTGCTGCCCATTCACATCGGGGCAGTACTCACGGTGTCCGCCTTCGTCATCGCCTCCCGGGCGGTGCATGACCGCGACCTGAGAGAACTCGCCCAAGTGCGGGCTGTCTCCGCAGCAGCCCAACGCGTACTCCTGCGGCCGATCCCCCCGGATCTGGGTCCCTTCCGCGTCGCCTCGTTGTACCGCGCCGCAGCGGCACACGCAGTGGTGGGCGGTGATCTGTACGCAGCCGCCCGCACCGGCCACACCACACGCCTCCTTATCGGAGACGTCCGCGGAAAGGGCCTTCCGGCCATCGACGACGCCTCCGCCGTCCTCGGCGCTTTCCGGGAGGCAGCCCATCAGCACCGCACACTCCCGGAGCTTGCGGCCTCCCTGGAACGCAGCGTTCGCAGGCACCTGAGCGAGCTGGCCAACAGTGCCCCCGACCCCAGCGAGCGGTTCATCACGGCCCTGCTGGTCGAACTCCCCGACGACGAAGAGATCGTCAGGATGGTCAGCTGCGGCCACCCGCCGCCTCTGCTGCGCCAGGACAGTCAGGTGACCGTGCTGCCCATCGCCCGGCCTGCCCCGCCGCTGGGGCTCGCGGCAGAGAATCCCCACGCCTTCTGCCTCGACACCGTCGCCTTCGGCCCCGGAGACACGCTGCTCCTCTACACCGACGGCCTGGCAGAGGCCCGCGACCCCGCCGGCGACTTCTTCCCCGTCCTCGACCGTGCCGAGAGATGGACCTGGGACTGCCCCAGCCGCCTCGTCCAGCACGTCAGCCGCGATGTGGACGGACACACGGGCCGAAACCTCCAGGACGACCTGGCCCTTGTGGCTGTCCATCACCCAGCGCGCCCCGTCCGCGCCGGAGAAACGCCGGCGTGAACATCCACAGTCCGAAGATCCACACAACTACGCAAAGACCCCCGGCCCTTGCGTCACAAGCGATGCGCATCGTCTCGCAGGCACTGCGCACCACACCGGAAAGGACAGTGACGAGGATGGCCACGCCCAGACTCCTCCTGCTCCGGCACCCGAGTGCACTGCTCGCCGTCTATCTGGCCGCGGCCTGCGCACTGCAACTGAAGGCCTCCGCAGTGGGCCTGGTCCCCTGGTCGGACTACTCGGTGCTGGCGCCCCTGATGGCGGCAGCCCTGCTGCCCATCAGACAGACCTTGGTCGTGGGAGCCGCCACGCTGGCAGCCAGTGTGGCCATCTACGGTTTCGCGATCCCAGACGTTTCGGAGGGCGGCCGGGCGGTCGTCATCACCGCGGCCCTCCTGTCCCTTGGTATGAGCATGGTCATCAGCCGAGTCCGCCTTCGCCAGAAGGCGAGGTGCATCTTCGCCGCACCTCCCAGAAGCCGTGAGGGGATGGGCCGCCTCGCCTCTGCACCGAGTCGGGCCACCGGCGACTGCTGCGCCCCTCTGCCGGCGGGTGGGCATTCGCCCGGGCGCTTGCCGCAACCCGCCGCGGTGGAGCTCTCATACTGTCTGGCTGATGACGGAAGGCCGCAGGCGCAGTGGCTGGACGCGATCCCCCTGTCCGGAGTCCGGGTGGCGCTGGTCGCCGGCAGCGTGACCGAGGACGGAGAACCGGCCCCCACCCTGGTGCCCGAACTCCGCGCCGCGGTACGGACGCTGGCGGACATCGACGTGCAACCGGAAGAGGTGCTCACCCATCTTCAGGACATCCTCCACCGGTTGCGGCCGGACGACGGTACGCATGACGTTTCTGCAAGCTGCCTGTACGCCGTCTACGACCCCGTCACCGCAGACTGCGCCCTCGCCTGCGCCGGCCACCCCGCCCCCACCGTCGTCACCCCCGATGGCGTGATCACTGCCGTCGACCTTCCGGCTGGAGTACCGCTTGGTCGCGCGCGAGCGAATATCGAGACCGCCGACATCCGGCTCGGCAAAGGCAGCGTGCTCCTGCTGCACACGCACGCCGCTGAGCCAACCGATCGGGAGCCAAGGGCCGATGGGCTCAAGTCGCCCGGACAACATGTCGAGCCGGAGTCCTCGCTCACAGATATCTGCCGTACTGCTTTGGAGGCCCTCGCGACAGCGGGAGGGTACCGCCAACTGCACGTGCTCGCCGCCCGTACCCGCACGCTCGACGGCACCACCGTGGCGGCCTGGAGCCTCCCGGCCGACCCGGCGGCCGTCTCTGTCGCGCGAAAACATGTCACGGCCAAACTGAGGGCATGGGGCTTGGACGAGGACACCCCCACCACCGTCCTCATCGTCAGCGAGCTGGTCACCAACGCCATCCGCCATGCCCAGCCACCGGTACGTCTCCGCCTGATCCGCTGCGACGCGGGCCTGACCTGCGAAGTCACCGACGGCAGCACCACCACCCCGCACCTACGCCGCGCCCGCACCCTCGACGAGAGCGGCCGGGGACTGTTCATCGTCGCCCAGTTGACCCAGCGTTGGGGCACCCGCCATCACTCGCAGGGCAAGACCATCTGGGCCGAGCATTCCCATCAAGCCGACCACCCCGAAGGGGATGGGCAGGGCCTGCGGGCCGGGCTGCGCGCGTGATGGCCGCACTGACCGATGAAGAGCCCGACGCGAGGTGGCGTCCAGATGGGCAAAGAGACAGTTTCCGGCGTCGTCGACTGGGGCGGCCCCACCCGCGGGTGCTGCCTTCTCGGCGAAGACCTTGTGCCGGGGATGTTCTCGGCGGCGAGGGCGTCGGGCCGGCTGTCGAGTTCCTGGCCGAGGGTCGAGGGTCGAGGGTCGAGGGCCGAACGGCGCGCGGAGCCGATGCGGATGGTGGCAGTCGGGGCGTCGGGGTCGACCGGGGCCGAGGGTGGGGGGCCGGCCCGCCGCGGCTGTCCGGGGCCGCGGGCGGCCGGGGTGGGCACCGGGCTGATCGACCTGGACAGCGCACAGGCCGCCGAGGCCGCCCGGATCCTCGACGCCCGTCGTGTCGTCCCGGCTCACCACGACAGCTGGGCCCACTTCACCGAGGGCCGCCAGGACCGTGGCGACACCGCCACTCCTACAGGGCATGGCTCGTCCGGCCAGATCGGTGGTTCGTCCGTCCCCACGCACATCTGAAGCGCTCTCCGACGCAAGGCGAACAACAAACCGCCGCAGCAAGTGCTGCTTGGCTCGCGATGCTGTCGCCCGACGATGCCGTGGCAGCCCCACTGCATACGGCCACCACGGCGGGACGTCCGGGAACGCGACCAAGCGCTCCGGGAACCGACGTGTCCCGGCCTTCGCCGTCAGGCAGCCATCATCGTCTGTTCTACCCAGATCGTCTTGCCCCTGTCCTCATAACGGGTACCCCAGCGTTCGGCGAGGGAGGCGACGAGGAACACGCCGCGTCCGTCCTCGTCCTGCAGGCGGGCATGGCGAAGGTGCGGACTGGTGTCGGCGTCGTCGCTGATCTCCACGGTCAGCGCGCGGTCGCGGATGAGACGCAACCGGATGGGACCCTCGGCGTGCTGGATCACATTGGTGGCGAGTTCGCTGACGATCAGTTCGATGACTGGGGCGTACTCCTCCAACCCCCACTGCGCCAACCGCTCGCGTGCCATGCGGCGAGCCTCCCGCACGGATATCGGATCGGCGGGCAACGTGCACGATGCGACGCTCTCCGCATCGATACTCCGAGTCCGGGCCACCAGTAGCGCCGCCCCGTCCTGCGGTGTTGCCCCACGAAGTACCTTGTACGACACCCTGTCGCAGATATCCTCGGGAGCCTCCCAGGACTGGGCTACCGCGTCGCGCAGCCGGCCGGCACGCTCCCTGCCCTCCGACGGATGGCGTTCCGCGCTGCCGTCCGAGTACAGGGACAACAGACTGCCGGGCGCCACCTCGCAGCTGAACATTTCCTGTGGGTCGCCGTGGCCCAGCGCTGCACCACGCTTGACCCCAAGAGTCGTGACAACGCCCTCAGGGCTGGTCAGCAGCGGACTGTCGTGACCGGCAGAGGCCGCCGAGCAACGAAGGGTGATCGGATCGTATGTCATATACAGACAGGAAGCGGTGAACGGCGGCCGCGCATTGTGCAGCGTGACCGGATCCGCCTCCTGCTCGCGCGCCAGACGCTGGGCGACGTCGTCGAGGTGGGCGAGCAGTTCGTCCGGTGCCAGGTCCATGACGGCGAGGGTGGAAGCGGCCGTGCGCAGCCGCCCCATCGCCGCGGACGCCTGGAGGGCCTCCCCCGGCACGTACCCGATGATCAGGGCCACTCGGCAGCTGGACAGCGGCAGCACCTCGAACCAGTGCGCGCCGTAACCCCCGACGCGGTAGCAGTGGGAAGACTCCACCGCCGAGATCCGCGGCGTCTCTCGGGGTAGCAGTGTGCGCTGCAGCGTCGTCGCGACCATGTGCTCGCGGGTAAAGCGCCGGGCGTTGTCGACGCACACAGCCGTGCAGGCTGCCAGGTGCGTCGCGAGTCCCAGGTCGGCCTGGTCGAACGGCTCGCGGCGGTTCCGGTAGAAACTGACAAGACCCAGGACCAGGCCATGGACGGTCAGTGGCGCCACGATCATCGAGTGCACCTCGGAGCGGACCAGGAATTCGGTCCGTGTCCGGTCGTGGATCAACCAGGCGCTCGCATCGGGGACCGAACGGACCAGTCGCGGCCGCAGATCCCCCAAGGCTTGCGTGTAGGGCGTGTGGGACGTGAACTGGCTGGCGCTGCCGACCGGATACGCTCCGTGCTGCCCCTCGTGGGACCTGAACGCGGCGCGGCGCATCGGCAGTTGGGCGGCGCCCGGAGCTATGGGGGCATCGCCCTGGAAGACCGACTCCACCAGATCGACGGCGACAGCGTCGGCGAACACGGGAACCGCCATGTCGGTGAGCTCCTGGGCGGTGCGCAGCGCGTCCAGCGTGCTGCCGATCCTCACGCGCGCGATGTTCAGAAGGTCCAGTTCCTGCTGTCTGCGCATCTGATCTGTGACGTCGTTGATCATCGCGGCGACGGCGTGCGGAGGGTGGCCGTCCCGCTTCAGCGGGTATCCGGTGACGGAGTATTCGTGCTGGTTGCCCGGATCGGTGGCTGGGCGGGCGGAGACGGCACGATCCAGGACAGGACCTCCCGTGTCCAGCGCCTCCCGCATGATCGGGGACAGCGCGATCCGGGAATCCAGATTCCTCAGGCCGGCACCGACCACCTCCACTTCCGGCAGGCCCCGTATGGCCAGGGCCGCGGGGTTCACGCGCAGGATCCTCAAGTCCGTGTCGTAGACCTCGATACCGGCCCGCGTCTGCTCGAAGAGGTCCTTCTCGAAGCCGCTGTATTCCTCCAGGAGGGCTTCCACGGCTGCTGCCGAATCAGGTTGTCGCTGTCCACGAGGCATGGTCAACCTCATCTTTCATCGACACACGCCAGTAAACCCGCCCCCGCACCCTTGGGCCAGCCGATCATGGAGCTCTCACCGCGGTCAGCAATGCGCCACAGCTGCCCCGAGGCACCCACTCCCGGAGCTGCCACGGAACCGGAACGCCCTACCTGCCGGCGCCTCTGGTCAGCGGATGCGGTATCCCGCCCCCGGCAATGGTCTCCACGACAGCCGGCTCGCCCAGCCTGCGCCGCAGGCTCCGGATGGTGACCCGCACGATCGTCGTCGCCGTCGGATACCGCGGGCGGCGGGCAACCGTGATGGCCCTTGCGGACCGCGGCGTCGAGCCCTTCGAGGGCGGCTCCCGGCTGTTCTCCCGTTCCGTCTCTGCCATCGCCGCGAAGAACCCGAACAACTCGGCCGCGAGCGGCGTTGCTGACTGACGCCGCCGTCGGCTGGGTTGCTTGCCGTGATGATCAGACATTTGGTGGTGCGAACAGTGCCTGGACGGTTTCGGTGGCCACGTCGCGCAGCCAGGTGTGGGCGCGGTCGTCGTCGTAGCGCTGGTGCCACAGCAGGTACAGGGGCACATCAGGCAGCGGGAGTGGCTGCGGAAGCGTGATCAGGCCGAGTTGGTCCCGGGCTGTGCGGGTGACCGCGTCGGGAAGGGTGACGACCAGGTCGGTGCCGAGCGCGAGTTGCAGCGCGAAGGCGGCGGTGGGCCCGGCGGCGACGACGCGTCGTTCGAGGCCGCGGGTGGTCAGGGCGTCGTCGATCGGGTCGCGCAGGCTTCCGCGCCTCGACACGGTCAGGTGTTCGGCGGCCGCGTAACGCTCAGCGCTCAGCAGACCCTCGGTGAGCGGGTGGCCCGGTCGGACGGCGACGACCAGCCTGTCCTTGCCGACGAGGCGGTGGCGGATGTCGGGGGGTGTCGGCCGGCTGGAGCTGGATTCGATGTCGACCTCACCGCGGCGCAGCTCGGGGGTGTCCGTGCCGGGCTCGGCGGACAGGCGCAGCCGGACGCCGGGGGCCTGGTGGTGGACGGCCGCGGTCAAGGCGGTACCGCAGGCTGCGGTCAAAGCGTCGTGCCAGCGCACGGTGAACACCCGATCCAGGGTTGCCAGGTCGAGTTCCTGCTGCGCGGACAGAAGTCGGTGGGCCTGCTGTACGAGAGCGTGGACCTGGGCGCGCATGGCCAGCGCGCGGGTGGTGGGGACCATGCTGCGGCCGGTGCGGACCAGGATCTGGTCGCCGGTGGCCTTGCGGATGCGGCCCAGTGAGCGGCTCATCGCCGGTGCGGTGACGTGCAGGCGGACTGCGGCCCCGGCGACGCTGCCCTCTTCCAGTAGCGCGTCCAGGGCCGTGAGCAGGTTCAGATCCAATTGCATGGAAGTAATCCTACGAGTACAAAGCATGCACTTGTTGTTAATCGACGGTCGGCCTACCTTCGAAGTGCGGGGCGCGACGAACCGCCCCGCCCCCACCGACTCCAGGGAGCCCGCCCATGAGCACTGCCATGCCTTTCGCCGCCGACGAAACGCTTCTGTCCGATGTGACAGCCGCGGTGGGAACAGCCGGCGTCGCGCTGCGCGACCGCCACACCTCCCACGCCCGAGGTCTGAGTCTTGACGAGATCGTCGAGGAGATCCACGCCAACGACGACGCGGTGCTGGACGTGCTGCGGGAACCGCTGCTGCGGGCCCGGCAGGGATCACAGTGGGCCGAGGACGAACTGGCCGGCGGCGCGCTCCCGCCCGGGGAATGGTGGGTCCTCGACCCCGCCGAGGGCAACATCAACCACGTCCACGGCATGGAGGACTGGGCCGTGACCGCCACCCTGGTCCGCGACAACCGGCCGGTGCTCACCGTCGTCCACCTGCCGCTGACCGGCGACACGTACACCGCCGTCGCCGGCGGCGGTGCACGCCTCAACGGCCGTGCCCTGAAGGTGTCCGCCAAGACCGATCTGGGCGCCACCCTCATCGGCACCGGTCAGGCCAGGCCCGGCGAGGACGAGCGAACCTTCCGGCGGATCGGTGACTCCGTCACCGCC
Organism: Streptomyces sp. RLA123; assembly: GCF_056270165.1. Taxonomy (NCBI): domain Bacteria; kingdom Bacillati; phylum Actinomycetota; class Actinomycetes; order Kitasatosporales; family Streptomycetaceae; genus Streptomyces; species Streptomyces sp. RLA123. The sequence continues at coordinate 253,755 of NZ_JBWDOR010000003.1, forward strand.
ATGCTGGTCAACGGCCTGGTCGTGCGCGTGTCCGTTCCCGCCACGATGCAACTCATCAACGTCGCCGCCGGACGCATGGACGCGTTCTGGCAGTTCTCCGACGTCCGCTCCGGTCTGGTCGCCGGCGCCCTGCTGGTCTCCGAGGCGGGAGGCACCGTCACCGATCTGGCGGGCGAACCCTGGAACACCGGCAGCCGCGACTTCCTGGCCGCCGCCTCCGGCATCCACACCGCCGCCCTCAAGGTCCTCGCGCCGATCGCCTGACCAGACGCCCCCTCCTCCCACCCGATATCGCAAGGAGCATCACCGCATGACCAACATCGGCATCCTGGGCACCGGCCGCGTCGGCGCCAACCTCGCCGGCAAGCTCGCCGCGACCGGACACAATGTCACCCTCGGTGGCCGGAGCCCGCAAGGCACCGCCGCCCTCGCCGCCGGGGCCGCCCCGCGCATCGCCTTCGCCGACCAGCGCACCACCGCCCGCACCGCGGACATCGTGATCAACGCGACGCCCGGCGACAGCACTCTCGACCGCCTCACCGACCTGCGCACCGAGCTCTCCGGAAAAATCCTCATCGATGTCTCCAACGCCACCCGCGCCGCCGGTGACGGCCTGCCCGGCGACCTCTGCTACCCCGGCAGCAGCCTCGCCGAGAAGCTCCAGGACGCGCTCCCCGACACCCACGTGGTCAAGACCCTCAACACCATGCTGTTCATGGTCATGACCGCTCCCGACACCCTGGCCACCCCGCCGACCGCCTATGTCTCGGGCAACGACCAGAACGCGAAGAAGACCGTCGCCGGCCTGCTCGGCGACCTCGGCTGGCGGCCCGCATGGATCGAGGATCTCGGCGGCATCGCCACGGCCCGCGCCACCGAAGCCATGATCCTGATCGTGCCCCACATCATGCGTCGACACGGCTTCACACCCTTCGCCGTCTCCCTCGCCCGCTGACTCCACCTCCCGGACTGAACGAGTCGAGCTGTCGGCGGACGTGTTGGATGAGCAGTTGATCGGGCAGCTGGTCGACCGGGCCCGCGCGAGCGGACTGCAGTTGACCGGCGAGGGCGGGCTTTTGCAGCAGCTGACCAAGCGGGCGCTGGAGTCCGCCCTCGAGGGCGAGATCACCGATCACCTCGGATACGACAAGCACGACCCGGCCGGCGCCGGCAGCGGGAACTCCCGTAACGGGATCCGGTCCAAGACGGTGCTGACCGACTTTGGTCCGGTCGAGATCTCGGTCCCGCGCGACCGCGACGGCAGCTTCGAACCGCAGATCGTCAAGAAACGACAGCGGCGGCTGACCGGCGTCGACGAGATGGTCCTGTCGCTGCCCGCGCGCGGTCTGACGCACGGCGACATCTCCGCGCACCTGGCCGAGGCCGGCGAACCGAGTCGACGGGGCTGAAGGCCAGGACAGGATGGGACAAGGCCGCGCGACCAAGGTATTGCGTCACATCAACATCCAACCCGCACAGCCCCCTTCACGTCACGGCGCTCAGAAGGCGTCGAGCGCGCCCACGGCCGCAGAGATGTGGCCCGGCCCGCCCCCCGGCCGCCTTCCGGCGCACCACCAGGAGAGCAGCCCCTCCACGTCGCGCGTATGCATGCCCAGGTTGTGTTCGACGCACAGGGGCCACGCCTGCCACAGACGCTCAGCGACGGTATCCTGCGCGGCGTCGGCGACGATCGCCAAGGCATGAGCGGGGTCTTCTGCCGTCTTTGGGTACAGATGACTGCCGTGCCACTCGCCGTTGGCCAGGGCAACATAGACGTACTCCGGCTCGCCCGCCTCGTAGGAAGGCTGGGCGAGCAGTTGCAGAGGCCCCTGCTCAGGAAGAGTCACGGCCAAGTCCTGGTTGAGGACCGCGAGAGCCTCGTCCCACAAGGGGTACTCGCCTCGCGAGACCCGACGGACTTCGGGTTGATCGAAAAGAGCACGCATAGGGCCATCCTCCGCTACGGACGCCCGACCTCAATCGCGCACAACGTCGTAATAGGGCTCGCAGAGAATCAACACGCCGATTGGATGTCTGCGTGGGTGGGGTCGGTGGCTCGCGGCGTGAGGTAGTTGATCACGTCGGCAGGGGTGCGGAAGCGGGCTGTCGAAGCGGTGATGTGGTGGCCGTGGCGCTCGAGGACGGGTCGGACCTCGTTGACCGCACCAGTGATGGTGCTCCTGTCGACGGCGAAGAGTCGGCCGATGAGGTCTTGGGTGCCGACTTTGCGCTGGTAGAGCACAGTGGCCAGGATCCGGTCGGCCGCGGAGAGCTTCGGCTTGGCTCCTGCTCCGGGTGCCCGGCGGCGCTCGCCGCCGCGTTGACGATACCGGCCCAGCTCGTGCTCCGCCTGCAGGGCGGGCGTCAGCTCACTGACCAGGGAATTAAGTTGGGTTCCTGTCATGCCCGTCAGTTCCGGGTCACTCAGTTGGCCGGGAGTGACGCGCTGCGCCGTCCGTTGCGCAGTGGTTGTTGGCGCGCTGGCCTCGGGACCTTTACCGGGGACTGGCTGCGGGTGCCCGGAACGCAGTGTGTAGTTCCAGTCGCCGTGGAACCGGTGGCGGTGCATGGGCAGGGCGTCGATCTCGGCGTCGGTGACCTTGATCCCGGTGTCGTAGGTGCCGGTGTCGAGTTCGGCCTCGACGCGCAACCCGGTGCCGGTGGTGGTCGCGACGATGCTGTTCACGATCACGTCATGGCTGATCAGTGGCCTACCGCGCCAGTTCATGCTGATGTGGGAGAAGAGCCGGTGCTCCACTTTGTTCCACTTCGATGTGCCTGGCGGCATGTGGCACACGGTGATCTCCAGGCCGGTCTCCGCCGCGAATACGGCCAGTTCGGTCTTCCAGGTGCGGATGCGGTGGCCGTTGGACCCGCCGGCGTCCGCGGTGATCAGCAGTCGGCTGGCGTGCGGGTAGTCGAGCCGGCCACGCGCCTGCCACCAGCGGCGGATCGAGGCGACCGCGAACGCCGCGGTGTCATGGTCGGTGCCGATGTTCACCCAGCCGGTGTTCGCGGCGATGTCGTGGATTCCGTACGGGATCGCCTTCCCCGGGCCCTGACGGTCCAGGAAGTCGTGGGTCTTGACCTGCACCGGATCTCCCTCCGGGCGCCACTGGCGCCCGTTGTTCTTGTAGTCGCCGACCAGCTCCTTCTTCTTCGTGTCCACGCTGATCACCGGGTCGCCGCCGTCCATGTGCTGCTTGACCTGTTCGTTGACACAGCGGAACTGGGCGTCACGGTCGGGGTGTTGTGCGCCCTCGATGGTCTTGGCGCTGGCCTGGAGGCTGAACCCCTCCTCGCGCAGCAGGTCTCCCACTGTGTCCGCTCCGACTCTGTGCCCCTGGCGGGTGAGCTCGGCGGCCAGGTTCCGGGTGGACTTCGTGGTCCAGCGCAATGGCGACATCGGGTCTCCACGTTCGTCTGGCTCGACCAGCGCGAGCAGGGCCGACCTCAACCCCGGATCCACCTCGGCCGCCTTCTTCCGTCCGCCGCCGGACCTGCGGACCCGCCCCAAGGGCTCCGCCCCGGATTCCAGCTCGTTCACGCCCCCGCGGACCGTGGTCTCACTCACTCCAGCCGCTCGCGCGACGGCCCGGATCCCTCCATGCCCCAGGACCCGGGCCTCGGCACCCATCAACAGCCGCCGCTGCCGCTCGTCCAGATGTGGAAACAACACCTCGAACTTCAAAGCGAGTTGACCGCGAACCTCATCAGCGATGCCCGTACCACATCAACGAGCCACCAGCCCGGAAGCAACACCTTGATTCTCTGCGAGCCCTAAGAACGAGCCGAAGGCCTTCGGCTGGCGGAACTTCCGTGACCTCCTCGTCCGCGCCCGCATCCATCGGCGGCCCGATCGTGCTGGTCTGGGACAACATCCGTCTACCTCCACACCGGACCTGAACCCGCAGGAGGGCATCTGGGCGCTGGTCAAGCGCGACATCGGTAACCTCGCCGCAGCCGACCTGGTCCAGATCACACGGGTGAATGGACGGCTGACCGACGGTACGCATCACGTTCAGCGGCTCAGTCCGGCACGGCTTCCGGCTTCCTGAACCTGCGACCGGGACGTCGAGGCCTGCTCTGCCTGTCGGTGGGACGTTCGACGTCGTCCGAAAACCCCTTGCTCCCCGGTCCGCCTGCTTGGTGGGATGCAGGGGCTTCGAGGGCGGGAGGGGTCAGCTTGGCGGTGTTCGGGTGTGCGGGCTGCGGTGCGGTCCTGACGGCGGCGGTGTCGGAGGTGGCGTTGCCCATCCACCTGGCCGACGCTCACTGGGAGAGGCTGCACCCGCCGCTGCTGGAGGCTGGGTCCTACGCCGTCGACCCCGCGCCGTACGGGCCGCCGTGGCGGCAGTGGGACGAGGTCGGGGCGCGCGAGGCGGCGGAGCGGGGGCGCTTCGCGCCGTTCGGCGCGGTGTCCGACGGACCGTCGGACACCGTCCTCCTCGCGCCCGGCGACATGCGCGGCACCGGGCTGATCCTCGAGCGCGCCGGGGGCTACTGCATGGGGATCGACGGGAGGGACGGGCCGAACCTTGCCTGCCTGGGCTGCGACCTGCCGGTTGGAACGAGGATGGACGACTGCGGGTGCTGGCAGGTCGTCCGGCTCGTCCCGCAGGCGGTCATGCGGCTGCCCGGCCCGCCGGAGCGGCCGATCATGGGTTGGCCGGAACTGCTGGCCACCGGCGCGCTGTGGCACCGGCTGAGCGAGTACCGGGACATCCCGGCGGGCGTGGCCCTCGCCCAGGTGGCGGTGGCCGCCGTGGGCGCGCCGGTCGAGGTGGCGCCCGGGCCGGTCGCGGAGCTCCTCGGCCGGGCACTTGGCGCGCTGCTGCCCGCCGGGGAACGTGCGAAGCGGCTGGACCTGGCGGGGCCGGGGTTTGGCGAGCCGGCCACTGACCTGGTACTGGTGCCGGTCCATCCTCAGACCGGAGACATGTGGCAGCCGTGTGCCGGGGCGGTGCCGGTACCTATGGATGCCGCGCTCTGGGCCGAGCTTGCCTTCCCGCCACGCCGGACCCGGCTGCCGGTGCTCGGCGGGCTGCCAGCAGGCGTGGAGCGGGACGACCCGCTGCCGCCGCACCCGTGGTACCCGTTCCAGCCGTCCAGGGAGGCGTTCCGGTACACGCTCGCGCGGATGCCCGCCGTCAGGGAACCGTGGCTCCGGGCGATCTACGACCGAGGATGCTGACCCGTCACAGGTAGTACGGACCCAGACGTTGGGCTCGACGTAGACGGCATCGTCATGGACCGAGTCGCAGCCGGGACCAGGACGCCCCCTGATCACACATGGCTGACCGACATCACACACTCAACTTCAGTGGTTGTCACACACGCAGGCTTGCTGTCGCTGTGACCGAGGCCGCATGCGTTGGACCTGACCAGCTGAACACCAATGCCACCGGAGCCGGTTGAGGCGGCCGGGGGTCGTCAGTGGCTGGTGACACGATCGCCGGCATGGTGTTCGTACGTGCTACTCCGCCGTGCGGCCCGTGCACGTGACCGCGGTCTTTCCCGAGTTTGCGCCGTTGGCACGCCCTGCGATGCGGCTGCACCCTCGTCCCGGGTCGCCTTCGGTCGAGGACAACTCGGTCGGGGGGCCATCACAACCGTGAACACGGTGTCAGGGATGTGACGTTCGGCGAGGACGCCTTGCTCCCGGCCGATCGCGAGGACGACGAAGCCCTGCTCACGACCCGTGAGCTATGGGGCCGTCATGGTTTCGGCAGGTGAATTTCTCAAGTCTATTCGGTTACGTGTCAATTCCCACTGACAGCAAGTGAGACGGCCGCACTCCAGCCATCGAGGCTCCCATGTGGATGTACGGGAGGGCTGCGACCCGGATGCAAGGCGAGCACAACCTGCACAGCCGTGAAGAAAAGGGACGGTGTACCTGACATTACTTCCGGAACAATCCGACATGAGGAGTGACCTGCCTGTGCGCGCCACTGGTAGTGGTGTGGTGTCTCCGGTTGGGCCATGTCCCGGAAACAACGTCGACTACGTGTCAACTTGGTGTGAATCCGGCCAACTCGAGCCCAGTACATTACTCCGCGCAGGGCTGATTTCTTCAGCCGTTCATCAACTCCGGAGTTACTGTGAGGCTCTCCCATCCCCGAAGATACGCGATGTGTGTGGGCGTCGCCCTTCTCGTCGCTCTAGTGCCGCCTGTCACGGCCCACAGTGCTGCTGCTCTTACGCAATCGCCCACAGCGCCGACGGCCGCGAGTGACAGCATTCCCCACGCACCGGCCACGGTGACACTGATCACGGGCGACAAGGTGACGGTGGCTCCGGGAGCCGCCGGGACGGCTCCCGAGGTGAGCGTCAAGCGCGCACCGGGTGCGACGGGTTCGGTTCGCGTCTCCACCGAGGGCGCGAGCACCTATGTGTACCCGGACGAGGCCACGGCCTACATAGCGGCCGGTCGGCTCGACAAGGAGCTCTTCAACGTCACCCAGCTCATATCCCTGGGCTATGACGACAAGCACACCAGCGAACTTCCGCTGATCCTCACCCACACAAAGGATTCAGCCACCCTCGCGGACGGTGCCGCGAAGAGCAAGACCACCCAGGAGCCGGACGCAGCGCTTCCGGGCACCGAGACCACACTGAACCTTCCCACCCTCCACGGCGAAGCGGTCCGCACCCACCGGTCGAAGGCTGCCGCCTTCTGGTCGGCTCTCACCGGACCGGCCCGGCACCAGGCCAAGCCGTCGGCGGACCGGGACAGCGGCACGCCGGACACCGCGGTGGCGCCCCCCTTCACCGCCGGCGTCGACCAGGTCTGGCTCGACGGCAAGTCGAAGGCCACCCTCGCCGACTCCACGGCGCAGATCGGTGCCCCCGCTGCCTGGGCTGCCGGAGGCACCGGCGCCGGGGTCCGCGTCGCTGTCCTGGACACGGGCATCGACGCCGAGCACCCCGACTTCGCGAAGCGCATCGTGGCGTCCCGGAGTTTCGTTCCGGGCGAGAGCATGGCTGACGTGCAAGGGCACGGCACCCACACCGCTTCCACCGTCGCGGGCACCGGCGCCGCGTCCGGCGGCACGGAACGGGGAGTCGCCCCCGAGGCCGATCTGCTGGTGGGCAAGGTCCTCAGCAACCAGGACTACGGGCAGGACTCCTGGATCATCGCCGGCATGGAGTGGGCCGCACGGACCGAACACGCCAAGGTGATCAGCATGAGCCTCGGCGACTCGTCCCGGCACGGCCAGAACGATCCGGTCAGCCAGGCATTGAACAAGCTGACCGCCGAGACGGGCGCACTCTTCGTCGTGGCCGCGGGCAACGGAGGACCCGGCCCCTACACCCTGGGCGCGCCGGGGACCGCGGACGCCGCGCTCACCGTCGGTGCGGTGGACTACTCCGACACGATCGCCCCGTTCTCCAGCACGGGGCCGCGTCTGCTCGACGACGCTCTCAAGCCCGACATCACCGCGCCCGGTGTGGGTGTGCTGGCCGCGCGCTCGCACTACCTCAACGACGGGAGCGAGGGCTACTACAGGTACCTCGACGGCACCTCCATGGCGACGCCGCACGTCGCCGGGGCCGCTGCTCTGCTGGCGCAGAAGCATCCCGAGTGGAGCGCGCAGGACATCAAGAACACCTTGATGAGCACCAGCATGCGGACCCCCGACTACACCCCCTACCAGGCCGGCGCCGGCCGGGTGGAGTTGCCCGCCGCCTACAACGCCGAGGCCTTCGCCACCGGGTCGGTGTACGCGGGACTGGTTCCCTGGTCGCCCAAGGCGGACCTCCGGCCGATCTCACGCAAGATCACCTACACCAACGTCACGGCCAGCCCCCTCAAGCTGGATCTCTCCGTCGACGCGGGCAGCTCTCCCGCGAAGGCCTTCGCGCTGGGCGCCGCCCACGTCACCGTGCCGGCGCACGGGACCGCGCAGGCCGAGCTGGTGGTGGACCCGAAGGGGCTCGCCGCGGGTCAGTACTCCGCGCAGGTCGTGGCGAGCGGCCGCGGTCAGGCCGGCCGCGTCACCATGCACACGGTTGCGGGCGTCTCCGTCGAACCCGAGAAGCGCAACCTCACCATCAAGCTGAAGGACCGCTCCGGCCGGCCCCTGAGCGGTGCGGTTCTGATCACGGGTGACAACGGTGTCGACTCCAGTGTGTACATACCCGAGGACGGAACGCTCACCAGCCGCTGGATCCCCGGCACGTACACGCTCCGCAGCTATGCGGACGTGGAGGGCTTGAACGGGCCCCACTCGCTGGGAGAGGCCGTGCTGGTCGATCCGGAGGTGGATCTGACGTCCGACCGGACGGTGGTGCTCGACGCCTCGCAGGCCCGCCAGGTGAAGGTGGCGACACCCAAGCCGACCGCCGTCGTCCAGACCAGGGTCGACGTCTTTCGCTCCTACACCTCGACCGAGCCCGACCCGGCCGCCCAGAGCATGTTCGATGCGGTGTTCCCCCCTGTCGCCTACGACAGCCTGTGGGCCCTGCCGACCAAGGGCAAGGTGAAGAAGGGCAGTTTCGCCTTCGGCACCAGGTTCCGCGCGGTGCAGACGCCGCTGGAGGTGTCCTACGGCGGACAGCACCTCGACGACGCGGTGCTGCAACCCGGCACCAAGGCGCTGCCCGACGGCACCTCCCACCTGGACGCCGTCTTCGCCGGCGACGGTTCGCGGGCCGACTACGCCGGTCTGTCGGCACGCGGCAAGGCCGTGGTCGTGCGCCTCGGCGACGTGTTCTCCACGGACCAGGCAGCGGCGGCCGCAGAGGCCGGCGCCGCGATGCTCGTGGTCGTCAACGAGGAATCCGGCCGCCTGGGCGACATGTGGTACGGCAAGCCGGACTTCAAGACGACCGGGCCGGTCCCGGTCGCGTCGGTGACCCTGGACGAGGGCGAGGCGCTGATCAAGAAGATCTCCACGGCCGGCAAGAAGCAGGTGAAACTGGCGGTGGAGGTCCACGCCACGCCCGAGTACCTGTACGACCTGGCCGACTACCACATCGGCGCGGTGCCCGCGGATCCCTCCGCCGACACCGATCCCCGCGACCTCGCCCGGATCGACCTCGACTTCACACCGGCTCCCGGTCAGGCCGCCACCGAGAGGCGCAACGACTATCCCCCGTACCAGTTCCCGGGCGAGTCCTCGTTCCAGTGGCCGGGCGCCATGCACCTTCCGTTCCCGTCGGCGCCGGTCGTCACGGGTAAGCGCACCGACTGGGTCTCCAGCAACGGTGTCCGGTGGCAGCAGTTCGGCAGCGTGAACAGGACGACGCACACCGACACGGTGACCTACAAGGCGGGCAGCGAGCAGCAGGACCGCTGGTTCGGTCCCATCAACCGGCCACGCCTGCTCAGCGACGAAGGTCTGCACCGCCTCCCGATGGGGGCGCTGACCATCGACCTCGGCGGGGGCAGTGATGCGGGATCCGCGCACAGCGGAGGGTCCACACACATGACCTCGCTCTACCAGGGCGACCGCAAGCTCTCCGAGAGCCCCTTCCCCAACTCCGGCGCCAGCGACCTGGCGCCGGAGAGGCTTCCGTACCGGCTGGTCGTCGACACCACCGGCGACCCGGCAGCCGGCCCCTACTCCTCCAGCACCCACACCGAGTGGAGCTTCACCTCCGGCGCCGTCACCGAAACGCAGGGGATCCCCCTGGTCCAGCTGGACTACACGACGGACCTCGACCTTCAGGGCCGGGCGAAGCGCAAGACGGACATCGCCATCAAGCCCACGGTGGCCGGCGGATCCTCCGCGAAGGACCCGGCCTCCTCGGTCCTGCTCGACGTCTCCTACGACGACGGAAAGACCTGGCACGCGCAGAAACTGAAGGAGAAGAAGGGAGCGTGGCAGGCGTCGCTGTCCGCGCCGTCCGCAGCGGAGTACGTCTCGCTCCGGGTCACCGCCGGGCAGCAGGGTGGCGGCGGCGTCACGCAGACCATCACCCGGGCCTTCGGCCTCAACCCGTGAGGAAGTGAGGCTGAACTGAGGGGCCCGTCGGCTGGACCCCGGGGAGGGGCTGCATGGCCCCTCCCCACCCCCCTCCCCCCGACGCCGGGAGGCAGGCAGAGTTGGACCGACGGAGGCTGGCACAGACGTTCGGGGGGTGCTCGCTGAGTTTCCGTGCGGGCCACGCAGTGCCGTCGGCATGTGCGGGTGCGGGCCGACCGTTGATGCAGCAGGCTCAACGATCCCCGCCACCACCCGCCGAGCGCTGCCCCAGCCTGCATCGGCGCCTGACGTCAGGCCGGATCACCCGAGACGGCGAGGGTGCGTGCCAGCAGCAGGGCGATGTCGTCATCGGATGGCGTCCTGGCCACGATTGTTTCGATGACCGCCGAGCAGAGGCCTTCGAGGTCCGGTGCTGGAAGGGCGAGGGCGCGGCGCAGTCGCTCGAGTCCTTGGTCGATGTCGGTGCCGCGGCGCTCGATCAGGCCGTCGGTGTACAGAGCGATCAGACTGCCCTCCGCCAACTCCGTATCGAGCGATTCGTAATTGCCCAACCCCAGCCCGATCGGTGCTCCGGTGGGGACATCGGCAAAGGCGACAAGACCGTCGGGCGAGACGATCGCGGGCGGCGGATGTCCCGCACTGGCGATGGCGCAGCGCCGGGTGCGTGGATCGTAGACCGCGTAGATGCAGGTGGCGCCCATGACAGGTGACGAGAACCCGGTGTCGTCGGGGTGGTCCTTGGTCATGTCTACGACGAGTCGGTCCAGGCCGGCCAGTACCTCGGGAGGTGACAGTGCCCTGTCGGCGAGAGTGCGAACGACCGTCCGCAGCCGTCCCATCGTGGCCGCTGCGTTGAGGCCGTGGCCGACGACATCACCGACCACCAAGGCAACTCGGGCCCCCGTCAGCGGGATCACGTCGAACCAGTCGCCGCCGACGCCGCCGTGGGTGTCCGCCGGTAGGTAGCGAGAGGCGACCTCGACGGCGCTGCCGCCCCATAGCTGATCCGGGAGCAGCTCGCGCTGGAGGGTGAGGGCGGCCGCTCGTTCCCGGCTGTAGCGGCGCGCGTTGTCCAGGCTCAGCGAGGCCCGGTCCGCCAGCCCCTCGGCCAGGAGCAGGTCGCCCCTTGTGAAGGGGGAAGGGTTCTCCGTGCGGACGAAAACCGCGATACCCAGCATCGTTCCGCGCGCATGGAGCGGGACGATCATCAAGGTGTGCATCCGAGTCTGTCTGATGACCCGGGCTCGGTTCGGGTCGTTGTCGAGCCATGTACCCGGGGAAGCGTCGAGCCGCGGCTCGAAGTACGGCTTCCGGGAATGGAGAACAGCGGTGAACGGTGATGACGGGGGGACGAAAACGGGTGTCCCTATTTCCGCGAGAGACTCCCGGAAATCGGGGTGGATTGAAGCTGCCCCCGCTCGGCGGAAGACCGGGATGCTGGTGTCCGTGGAGCCGAGGCGTTCCAGCGGTTCCTCCCCGAGTGGAACCACGTCGGCCAGATCGACGGTCACGTAGTCGGCAATTCCTGGTACGGATGCGTCCGCCAATTCCTGAGCCGTTTTTATTACGTCAAGGGTGGTGCCTATTCGCGTTCCCGCATTGCTCAGCATGTTGAGTCGCCCGCGCGCCCTGCTCTTCGTCACATTGACAGACATGGTGCAGACGCCCACTGCGTCACCGTCCGCGTCATCGAGGCGGAATACAGAGATCGAGTAGACGCGTGCCTCCTCCTCCGCTGTCGCAGGCTTCCACAATTCGTGATCGAGCACTGGACCCCCTCTTTCCAGGACGCTGCGCATGACAGCCTGGAGGAACGTGGGGTTGTCCGTGGCGAGCAACTCGGCGACGTGGCGTCCGATTTCCGGCCCGGACCGGAAGGGGCTCTCCCGTTCTTCACTGTCGTTGAACCAGGTGCATCGCAGGTCCCGGTCCCAGATGACCATGCCGATCGGCGAACGCTCCATGAGCGCTTTCAGTGCCGATGGGTCAGGACTTGTCAGTGCCGGGGGCGCGGCTGGAGCCGCCGACCACACGAACAGGCTTTCTTCGTTGTGGGCGAGGTTCACAGGGACGGCCTGGAAATCCGCCAAGGCTGTGTGGCCGTCGCGGCACCTGATCTCCACCGTCCCGGTCCAGGGATGGCCGGATGCCGGTACGCCGAGGGGGCCGGAGTCGGCGGGAGAGGCCAGAAGCCGTCCGGCGGGATGGTTCAAGACCTCTGCTCCCCGGTAGCCCCATAGGCGTCGACCGGCCTCGGTCCACCCGATCACCGTCAGGTCGGCACTGATCACGGCCACTACGTCGACCGGTTGGCAGACCCCTTTGACGCCCGGGCGGGCCACTGACTGATGAGCGGACATGTGTCGACACCTGCCCATGGGTTTCCTGGCTCCTTCCATGCTTCCACAGCTTCCGCACGGGGGAATCCGCCATGGAGGGCCGGCCCGCATGTCAGCCTCACGTCGTGCCGTTCTGCGCGCTCACCTCGTGGGTGTCAGAGCGGTCGTCCGTCCTCCGAGCGCGGCGGAGAAGCGGTCGGTGACCTGGACCAGGGCTCCGGCTGCGGCGGGTGCGACGGTCAGGGTGCCGTCGTCGGCGACGGTGATGTCCTTGTCGAGCGTGAACCAGCCCGGCACGATGTGCGCGGCGCCCATGGAACTCAGCACCGGACGCAGCGCGTAGTCGATGGCCAGGACGTGGGCCGTGGTGCCGCCCGTGGCCAGGGGCAGCACGGTCTTGTCGGCCAGCGCGTACTGCGGGAGCAGGTCGAGCAGCGACTTGAGCAGTCCCGAGTAGGCGGCCTTGTAGACGGGGGTGCCGATCACCACGCCGTCGGACCGCTGGAACAGGGCCGCGGCCCCGGTGATGGCCGGGTGGCGGACGTCGGCGCCGAGCAGCGCCTCGGCCGGCAGGGTGCGTACCTCCAGGGAGACCACGTCATGGCCCTGGAGCCGCAGCCGGTCGTCCAGATGGCGCAGCAGTCGTGCGGTGCGGGAGGTGGCGGAGGGGCTTCCGGAGACGGAGAGAATGACGGCCATGCGGACCTTCCGGGTTCGGGGTACGGACGTACCGGGGGCGGGGCAGTTCGCCGGCGGGGCGGGAGGCCGGTCTCCACGGCGAACAGCAGTCGGCCATGTCCGCGCTGCTCAGTACGGCGTGCCAGAGGAGTGGCGCCGGCGTCCTTCTCGGGAGGTCATTCGAGAGAGGTCAGTGCCACGTCCACAATGGCCATCAGTGATCGCCGGTCGGGATTGATGGCGCCCATCACACGGATGCCCTGCATCGCCGTGATCAGGAAGCGGGCGATGGACCGTGCGGGCTGTTCGCCGGCGACCTGACCGAACTGCCGGCCGGCGGCTATGACGTCGGTGAGGGCGTCCTCGATCGACTCGATCGTTTGCCGGATCTCCCGTGCCAGCCGAATATCGTGCGCTACGCGTTCAGTGGACGCGGAGACGATCAGGCAGGCCTGCCGTGTGTCATCCATGACGATGTCGTCCACCAGGCTGATCAGGATCTCCCGTAGCAACTCCCGTGGTGGTGCGTCGCACGTCAAGGCTTCGGTGATGGGCATGGCGTAATGCTCGCGGTAGTGGGCCATCGCCGCGTGGTACAGCTTGTTCTTGCTGCCGAACGCCGCATACAGCGAGCCGCGGCCCACCCCCGTGGCATCCACCAGATCCTGCACGGATGTGCCCTCGTACCCCTTGCGGCGGAAGGCGGCCAAGGCCGCTTCCAGCGCCGTCTGCGTGTCGAACTCCCTGACGCGTCCCATGCCCGCACCTTAACGACATCCGGAACGATCAGTCAAGAATCAATGGGCCCGCCCTGCGGCCCGCAGACCTCTCGCGAGGCAGGTGATGAGCACCCCAACCGATCTGGAACGATCGGTCATTCCACATGCTAGGCTCAATCACGACTCCCGCCCCCTTCGGGTGGCCCTGCCCTCGCGGGCGGGCACGGCGGGGCGTCATTCTGTAATGATCGGTAAGGAAAGTGGGAGACATGTCAGGGCTGCAGTCGAAGGTGATCGTTGTGACCGGCGGTACGGCCGGAATGGGTGAGGCGTTCTCGCGTCACGCCGCCTCGGACGGTGCCACCGTGGTGATCGGGGCGCGTGACAAGGGCCGCGGCGAGCAGCTGGCCGCAGGCATCAGGAAGGACGGCGGGACGGCGCTTTTCATCCCCACCGACGTCACGGTCGAGGAGCAGGTGGCCCATCTGGTCAACACCGCCGTGTCTGAATTCGGGCGCCTGGACGGAGCGTTCAACAATGCCGGCGGCGGCAACGCCCTGGGGAAGGTCCGTGAGATCGACGAGGCCTTCTGGCGGGCCACCCTCGACCTGAACCTGACCAGCATCTTCTTCAGCCTCAAGTACGAGATGCCCGCGATCGCCGCGTCGGGCGGCGGCTCCATCGTCAACAACGCCTCCACGGCCGGCGTGGTCGGTGACGCGGCCATCGCCGCCTACGTGGCCGCAAAGCACGGCGTCGTAGGCCTCACCCGGGCTGCCGCACTCGACGCGGCGAGGGAGGGTGTGCGGATCAACGCCCTGGTCACCGGGCTGGTGGACACCCCGCTGTGGCGCCAGGTCGCCGCCGCCGACCCGGAGGTCGAGGAGTACTTCCTGGGGCTCCAGCCCAGCGGCAGGATCGGCAGGCAGGAGGACATCGCGGCCTTCGCCGCCTTCCTGCTCAGCGACGCTTCCACCTACATCACCGGGGCCGCACTGCCCATTGACGGTGGACTGACCGCCAAGTGAGGCTCGCCCCGCCGTCCGGCGGGGCACGTCCCACCCCCTGCTCGTTCGCGAAGAGGTAGAGCCTTGTCGTCCCACCCCCCGCAGCCGGACCCGAAACGCTGGTTCGCGCTGCTGTTCATCTCCATCGCCCAGTTGATGGTCTTCCTCGACGGCGCGATCATGAACATCGCGCTGCCCTCGGCTCAGGAATCGCTGCATTTCAGCGACGGCAACCGGCAATGGGTCATCACCGTCTACGGTCTGGCCTTCGGCGGGCTGCTGATCCTCGGAGGGCGTCTGGCCGACCTCTGGGGGCGCAGACGAATTTTCGTGATCGGTCTGATCGGTTTCGCGTTGGCCTCCGTCATCGGCGGGGTGGCGGTCGATCTGCCGATGCTGCTGACCGCGCGGGCGCTCCAGGGTGTCTTCGGGGCACTCCTGGCACCCGCCGCTCTCGCCCTGATCTCGGTGACCTTCACCGAACCGCGGGAGCGGGCCAAGGCGTTCGGCATCTACGGGGCGATCGCCACCGCGGGTGGCGCGCTCGGGCTGCTCCTCGGTGGCGTGCTCACCGAGTATGCGACGTGGCGCTGGGGACTCTTCATCAACCTGCCGATCGCGGCGGTCGGCATCGTCGGCGTCCTCGCGGTCGTCCGCGATCCGGGCAGAGCAGCCGAACGCGCCCGGCTCGACGTGCCCGGGGCGGTCCTGGCCACCGCGGGTGCCGTCGCCCTGGTGTTCGGCTTCGCCAGGGCGGAGAACGACGGCTGGGCCTCGGCCGTTCCGGTGGGGATGTTCGCAGCGTCCGCGGCACTGCTTGCGGCCTTCGTCCTGCTGGAATCACGGGTGACGTCGCCGCTGCTGCCGCTGCGGGTACTGAGGGACCGCAACCGGGCCGGCGCCTACCTGTCCTTGGGCTTGTCCGTGATGAGCATGTTCGGCATGTTCCTCTTCCTGAGCTACTACTTCCAACTGGTCAAGGGCTACTCTCCGGTGCAGAGCGGGGCTGCCTTCATACCCATGGCGATCGCCCAGGCCACGGGGTCCACCCAGATCGCCGCACGGCTGTCGCGCTTCGTCCGCCCTGGCATCCTGATGGGCGCCGGCTTCGCGGTCTCCGGCATCGGCGTCCTCATGCTGGTGGCCCTCGACCCGGGCTCCTCCTTCGCCTACGTGTCGGCCGCCGAGATGGTGATGGGTCTGGGGATCGGCACGGCTTTCATGCCCTCGTTCGGACTGGCGACCCACGAGGTGGACGCCTCCGACGTGGGTGTGGCCTCGGCGATGATCAACACCTCGCAGCAGGTCGGTGGCTCCATCGGCACGGCTCTGCTCAACACCGTCGCCGCGAGTGCGACCGCCTCCTTCGCGGCGTCCCGCTCCGGGGCGGCCGGGGTGGTGAACCACGCCCTGGTGCACGGCTTCTCCGTGGCGTATGTGTGGGCCGGCGGCTTCCTGGCCGCGGCCGCGGCCGTCGCCTTCGTGGCCATCAACGCCGGACGGCCGGGAGCGAGGGAAGACGCCGCAGGTGGTTCTCCCGGCCGGCGCACGGACGCCGGCGATCAGGATGACCGCTTGCCCGGTCTGAGCCTCTGAGGCACGGCACCCACCTCCCGATCCGGCCCTCCGACGGTCGCCGCCGGCATGGTGCGGGAGCCGAAGCCGGACCGTGCCGAGGTGGTGCGGCGGTCGGCCGGCATCCTCTCCGTGCCGCCGGAGCCCGGTCCGGTCGAGGAGATCTTCACCCGGTCCGGCGGCAACGCGTTCTTCGTCGAGGAGCCGGCGTCCTCGGTCGGACCGGGTTCCCGGTTGAGCGGCTCCCCGCGCGGGCCGCCGCCGGTACAGGACGAGGCACTGACCGACGTCGCCATGAGGGTGGCCCGCGCGGTGGCGGCCGGCGGCGGTGAGCACGGGGGCCGCTGTCCTGCTCCCTGCCACGGACGGCGACGGCTACCGGTTCCGGTATTCGCCGGTCCGCGAGGCGGCGGCCGACGATCCGCCGCCCGGCGAACGCTCGCACCTCACCCGCGATGTCGCCGAGGCGCTGGAGGCCGACCCGTCACCGCTCAGGGCTTCCAGGGCCCAGCCCTTGGGAACAGAAGGCGCTGCGGTTGATCGCCGCCCGATACGGCAACCGCAGGATTCACCTTCACGGACCGGCCCGCCCCCGGATCGTCGGGCAGGCCTGACGCCGGCGGCCTGGAGAGGGCGCAGGCGTCCCCGTGGCCGCCTGGGCGCGGTGACGCTCAACGGCGACGCGATCCCCCATGGCGGTCGGAACCCGGAACGGTCGGTCGGATGCCGGGCGGGGCAAACGCCCACCCGGGCACGAGCAGCACCCGCCGACGAGTATCCGGGACCACGATTCGAGACCGGCTGATGACGCAATGCAGTCGCCATGCGCAACCGCGTGACAAACGGGCGGGTATGTTCACCGGTGGCACAGCCGGTCGCCGGCGCCCTTCGGCCGGGTCCTCGATGGGGACGAAATCGTGCGCCCAAAGCGTTGGGGTTCGTGTACGTCGCTCCTCGGACCTTCCTGGGAAGATCGCGATGTCCACGGAGAAACACCATGCTCATGCGTGCCTCGACCATCGACACCCTCGACAGAACCGAGGGATTGCTCGCCTCGAAGTACAGGCAGGCGCAACTTGGGCCGGTCGGCATCGGTGAAGTGGTGTTTCTGTGTGATTGGACCCTGGAGTGCGAGGATGTCGGTTCCCGTTACTACGTTCATCTACCGGTCACGGGGCGATTCGACTCGTACCACGGCGGGCTCGACCTGACCGCCACACGCGAGGCCGCTCCCGTCCACCAGCCCGAGAGCGGACGGTTCCTCGGGCGGTGGACGGCCGGGTACCACGCCCTGTGCGTAAGCCTCGACAGGCCGTCCGTGAACACCACGCTGGCCCGACTGCTGGGGGGCCGAATGTCGGACCGGATCACTTTCGGACCCGCGATGAACACCGGGGACGGGTTCGGGCGCGCCTGGGCCGACCTGATGTTCTCCCTCAACCGGCAGTTGGCGAGGTCGCACAGCCTGCTGAGCCAGCCGCTGGTCGCGACACCGCTCGCCGAAAGCGTACTGAACGGGTTCCTGCTCGCGGCGACACACTCGTATTCCGCGGCGCTCGTGGCCCCGGTGGCCGCCGCGAGATCGGCCTCGGTCCGGAGAGCCATCGACCTCATCGAGGCCGATCCGCAAGCGCCGCTGACGGTCACCATGCTCGCGGCCCACTGCGAGGTCAGCGCGCGCACGCTGCAGAACGGCTTTCGGCAGCACCTGGGAATGACGCCGATGGCCTACGTGCGCGACGTGCGGCTGCGACGGGCCCACGAGGATCTGCGTGCCGCCGATCCGTTCACCGAGACCGTCGCCGCGGTGGCACGGCGCTGGGGGTTCGGTCACACAGGCCGATTCGCCGCCGCTCACGAGGCCAAGTACGGTCGGACGCCACTGAAAACGCTTCGCGGATAACTGGTTCGGCCTCCGCGTCGCACGGAGCGCCGCAAGGACACTGTCGCGGAAAAGCCGTTGAACGGCCCTGCCCGCCTCGGGCACGATCCACGGCGTGGACACCTATCTGAAGACCGAACGCCTGGCCCTGCGCCGTTTCACGGCCGACGACGCGGACCTGCTGATCGAACTGGACAGCGATCCGGCGGTGATGCGCTACCTGACCGGGGGCGAGGCGACCGCCCCGGAGATCATCCGCGAAAGCCACCTGCCGTACATCATCGCCGGCTACGAGAAGTGGGACGGCGATCTCGGCCTGTTCGCCGCGTACGAGAAGGACGGTGGTGCGTTCATCGGCTGGTTCTGCCTGCGTCCCGAGCCGGACGGCCCGCGGGAGGAGGCCGAACTCGGCTACCGGCTGCGACAGGCGTCCTGGGGCAGGGGTTACGCCACCGAAGTGTCGCAGGCTCTGCTGCACAAGGGGTTCACCGGGCTCGGAGTGCGCATGGTCTGGGCTGAGACGATGGCCGTGAACCGCGGTTCGCGCAACGTCATGGAAAAGCTCGCGATGAGGCTCGCGGGCACCCTCCCCACTCCTCCCGATATGGAGATGGTCGAGGGTTCCGAGCACGGGGGCGTGCGGTACGAGATCACCAAGGAGCAGTGGGAGCAGCGTTGACCCTCTCCCGCGCGACCGCGGGGGAACTCTCCATCAGCCGGTGGCCGCCCTCGCTGGGCGGCTGCCGGTTCCGGTCGGATTCCGGCTTCGCGACCCTGCGGACACAGCAAGGAGGTCCAGCCGGTCCCATCGCCGCCGTGCTGCTCGCCTCTGCCCTTACCGCCCCAGGATTGAGGGCAGGTGGGAAAGGACTCACGTCCTGGCTGACGGAATCGGACCTGCCAGCCGGCGCGTCGTGGGCTTCGTCCGGTCGGTGCCGGCCGGCGGATCGCGGAGCAAGCGCCGGGGTGCGCCGGGAGGTTGGCGAGGCCCGACCGGATTCCGTCCGGGCCGGAAAGCCCCGACACGACATCCGCCCGACCCCGGGACTGCCGGAGCCGGACGGATGTCGTGTCGCGTCAGATCACCGGGCTGATCCGCTCCTCCACCCCCAGGAGCGCCTTGCCGAGAACCTCGTAGCCGATGGCGGCATTGAGTCCGGCATGCCGCGCCGCGGTGTTGGCGTCACGCCAGTAGTGCTGCATCCGGCTGGCCTCGGCGAAGCTGCCGGCGCCATGGACGTTCACGAGAATGGTGATCGCCTCGAGCACCTGCTGGGCGGCGTAGCCCAGTTGCGCGCGGATCTCCGCGCGGGCGGAGTAGTCGCTCTGTTCGCCGCGGGCGGATGCGGCGTCCAGGCCGTCGGCGATGGCGTACGCGTGCAGGCGGGCGGTCTTGAGCTTCAGGGCCGCTTCGGCGATCTGGATCTGGACGCCCACCGAGTCGCTCTGCTTGGTGAAGAACGTGTGGTGCATGCCCCTGGTCGGCGCGGTCTCGACGACGAGGTCCAGAGCCGCTCGGCCCATGCCGAGCAGCGGGCCGACCAGGGGCACCGTTGCCAGCGGGACGAACGGCAGCCGGTACATCGCCTCACCGGTCGGGACAGGCATGACGCCTTCTGCCATCGCCCCCATGGAGATGACCCGGTGATCGGGTACGAAGACATCCTCGGCGACCCAGGTGTTGCTTCCTGTGCCACGCATGCCGACGGTGTGCCAGGTGTCCTCCAGCGTCACCTCCGATGCCGGCGCGATACAGAGCACGGCGTCCACCACGCCGCCGTCCTCATCCACGATCAGCGCGCCCAACGACGCCCATGTCGCGTTGTGGGAGCCGGAAGAGTAGGCCCAGCGACCGCTCACCCGCAGACCGCCCTCGACCCGGCGGGCCGGGGCCGGCGCGCTGCCGCCGGCGATCCGCGCGTCGGGGTCCGCCCCGAACACGTCGTCCTGCGCCTGGGCGGACGCCAGTCCGGTGACCCAGCCGGCCACCGACCCCACCGATATCAGCCAGGACGTCGATCCGTCCGCCTCACCGAGGGCCTCGGTGACTTCAAGGACTGTGCGCAGGCCCGCTTCGTAGCCGCCGAGCCTCTTCGGCGTCAGCAACCGGAACAGCCCTGCTTCGATCAGCGCCGTGCTCACCTCGTCGGTCAACCGTCGGCGCGCCTCGTTCTTCGCAGCGTGTTCGCGCAGCAGCGGCTGCAATGCGACCGCCCGAGCCACCAGTTCCTCCCGGGACGGGCCGTCGTTTCGGGTGGGCTCCTGCGCCCTGACCATACTCATTGCTTTCCCCTCTTCTTGATTTCATCGGGACCGGGTCCGTCCGGCGTGATGGACGGAGGCCCCTTGAGGTCGAACCGGCGCAATCCCTACAGGGCCGTACTGCGTGGCGGAGTGGAAGTTCCGTGAATACGCTCGGAATGGTCCGCGAATGCCTGCGAGGCGATCTTTTCGATCAGCGGACCGCGGTCCGGCGGCATGCTGGAAACGATGTCCATGATGAGTTCCGGGTCGGCTTCGTACATCATCATGCCGAATACCAGCGGCAGGGTCTCCGGAGGCGTGTCAGCACCTCCTTCCTTGATCATCAACTGCCACTCCGCCGCGGTGACGCACTCCTCCACAAGAGGGAGGACCCTCTCCTCTTCGAGGGCGGTGTGCCCGACGACCTGCAGAAGCATGCGGTCAAGAGCATCAGCCAGAGCGCTGCGGGAGTCGGCGTCGGCGTGCTCGCGCCAGGCGGCCATCGCGTTGGTGATGTCCGCGTCCATCCGGCCGATCTCCGCGTGTTGCTCTTCCATCACATGAACGATTTCGGTGGCCGCCGCAGGTTCGCGGGCCTGCAATTTCGGCCACAGGTGCTTGTCCTCCGCATCGTGGTGGTGATGCAGAACGGTCTCCACGAGTTCGATGTGAGCCGCAACGATCTGCACACGCCCCAGGTCCCCGACGGCGACGTCGCGAACCAGTCCGGGCATGAGAGAGAACTCGCGTCGAAACATCGCGTGCGCCATGTACATGTCGCGCGTGTCCGCATAGGGGCCACTCGCCGCTGCCATGAGAATCTCCGAGTCTGATCGGTGCTGGAATACCTGAAAAAGGAGCCTGCATGACCTCCGCCGCGCCCTGGACGTCGAAGAACGTCGGTGTCGGCGGTCGTCGAACCCGTACAGCTCCACCGAGAGGGCGGCCGTCTCCACGAACCTCGCGAGCAATATTCCATACCGACCGTTCGATATAGAATCCTGACCCGCCCGAGCGCTCACTGCGGGCGCTCGGCGCCTCGGTGTTCTCAGCGGGAGCCTCATCGCACCCGCTGGGAAGCACGGCCAAGCCTGCCCTCTGGGACGATCCGGAGCATCGGGCAGATGCCCAATATCCGCTCGGCCCGGGTACCCGTATGTGACCACCGGCCGTCCCGGCGCGGGCCGATGGTCCGCCGACGGCGTCAGTCCGGGAAGAGACGGTTGCGGTGGGCCATTGCCGCGGCTTCGGTCCGCCCCGAGACGCCCAACTTGCCGAGAATGCTCGAGACGTGCGCGCTCGCGGTCTTGGGTGAGATGTACAACTCGGCAGCGATCCGCCGATTGCTGTATCCGGCGGCGACCAGCCGCAACACCTCTTCCTCCCTGGGAGTCAGGCCCAGCGAACGCAGGTGGTCATCGACCCCGACGACCTTGGTGCGCTCGGTGGCGGTCGGGGTGGCCGGCAGACCAAGGCCCGAGTGCCCCGCGAGCAGTTCGATGTCCCCGACGAGCAGTCGTGCGCCGAGGCCTACCGCCGTGTCGTGCGCCTCAGCGATCAGTTCCGCCGCCTGCGTACGACGGGTGCGCGCGGCGAGCAGCGCCGCGGCCTGGCCGCACCGGGCCACCGCGAGTTCGTAGGGACGCTTCAGCGGTTCGAACGCTTCGGCCACCTCCGACCACTGGTCCGGGTCGGTGTTTCTCTCGGCCCGGGCCAGCTCGGCGTGGAGCAGGAGCCGGTACGCCTGCCAGACGGGGTGCAGAGGCGGTAGTCGGCGGTCGTGGTCGCGGATGGCGGCGAGGACCGCGCCGCGCCCCTCGTCCGCCTGGGGAAGTCCCCGGGCGTCCGCCTCGATCGTCGCGGCGGTGCACAGCAAAGGCAGTCCGTAGCGTTCCATGCCCAGCGGGATCCCGGACGCCGTACCCTGCGTGAATTCCCGGCGGGCCTGGGCGATGCGACCCTGCCGTGCGGCGACCGCCATGGCGATCTGGACGGGGCCCAGTCGAAGCTGCGGTTCCGGATCGTGGGTGCCGAAGGCGTCCCCGCTGAGCGTCAGAAGGTGCTGCGCGGTGTCGATGTTGCCGCGCATCAGGGCCATGTGGGCCTGCCGCAGCCGGACCAGACCGCGTGCCTTCTGCGACCGGGCCAGTCCGGACGCCGTGTCCACCGCACGGTCGGATGCTTCCCAGCGCCCCAGGGAGAACAGGGAGAGGGACTGGTTGCAGCGGACCCAGGCCTCCGTCTCCGCCAGGCCGCGGGCACGGCTGGCGGCCGCGCCGTACTCGGCGGCAGCGACGGCTTCCTCGGACCGGCCGACGCTCTCCAGCCAGGAGGGCAGCATGATGCTGACCCTGCCGATGATGCCGGCAGCCCCCAGCTTCTCTGCCCGGGTACGTACGTCGTACAGGTCTGCGAGACCATCCTCGTCGGCCGAGCACTCCGTGAGCCAACCGCGGGTGAGCAGGGCGTCCAGCTCGGTGTACTCCGAGCCGACGAGCTGGGAGAACGCGACCGCGTGGTCGGCGTCAGCCCGGCTTTCCGCACCTGGCCGATGCCGCGCACCCCACCGGGCGATGTTGACCAGGACGTCCGCGTGCACGGCGGTCGGCGGGAGCCCGTCCACCACATCCCGCGCGCGGACCAACTCCGTCCAGCCGTCGGATTGCACGAGTTCCTGCACCAGCTGGGAGCGCTGCGTCCAGAACCATGCCGTTCTCAGCGGATCATCCTGCGTCCGGAGAAGGTCTACCGCTGCCTTGGCGATCGAGAGCGCCCGCTCGTGCCGGCCGCCCAGACGGGCGGCGACGGTTGCCTCCGCCATCACGTCCAGGTATCCCAAGGGTTTTTCGGCGTCGGCGGCATCACTGGTCAGGCTGACATCCAGCTCGTCCCGCGGTCTCAGCGTGGCGAGCACCCGTTCTGGCGCGGTGGGCCACAGCTCCATGGCGCGTTCCAGAAGCCAGAGTTGTTCGGAGTAGGCGTATCGCGTGCGCGACTCCACTGAGGCGCGCAGGATCACCGGCAGTGCCTTGGCCGTGTCATTCGCCTGGTACCAGTGGCCGGCCAGCCGCGAGGCGTACTCCTCGGCTCTGACCAGTGACGGGTCGGCCTCCAACGCCTCGGCGAAATCGCGGTTGAGGTGTGAGCGTTCACCGGGCAGCAGGTCCTCGGCCACCGCCTCGCGGACCAGCGAATGCCGGAACCGGTAACCGTCGGCGTCCGCGGCAGGGAGCAGGACACCGGCCCCCACCGCCGCGCGCAGCGCCTCGATCAGGTCGTCCTCCGGCATCCGCGCGACGGCCGCCAGCAACGCGTATTCACCGCCGCCGGCCGCCGCTGCGCGGACCACCCTTCGGGCGTCGTCGGGCAGCGCTTCGACTCGCACCAGCAGCAGCCCGCGAAGGGAATCGCTCAGCCGGGAACCCGATCCCACCGAGGACGCCAGCTCCTCGACGAAGAACGCGTTGCCGTCGGACCGCGCGAAGATCTCCTCGACCAGACCGGGCTCCGGCGGCACGGAAAGAATCCCGGCCAACTGCCGCACCACCTCGGCACGGTCGAAACGGGGCAGTTCGAAGTGGCGCACCGACCGTATGCGGTCCAGTTCGCCCAGCAGCGGTCGCAGCGGATGTGATCGCGGCAGGTCGTCGGAGCGGTACGTACCGATCGCCATCAGACGGCCCCCGCTCGGCACCCGGACCAGATACTCCAGCAGATGGCGCGTCGAGGCATCGGCCCGGTGCAGGTCCTCCACGACCAGTACCACCGTGCGCTCCGCCGCCACGCGCTCCAGCAACCGGGCCGTCAGCTCGAACAGCCGAGCCGTGCCGTCCTCGCCGTACGCCCGCTCGGCGGGTCGGCCCAGCTCCGGCAGGATCCGGGCGAGTTCGTCCTCCTGCCCGTGGGCGGCAGCGGCAAGCGCCTCGGGGTGCTGCCGCTGCAGCGAGCGCAGCACCATGGAGAACGGCGCAAAGGGCAGCGCGTCGGCCCCGGCCTCGACGCAGAAGCCCACCGCCACCATGGCTCCGGCGGCCCGGGCCCGGACGATGAACTCCTCCACGAGCCTCGTCTTGCCCACTCCGGCCTCACCCCCGACGAGAATCGCCTGCGGTCGGCCCCCGTCTGCGTCGGAAAGCATCTCGGCCAGTGCCGCCAGCTCGGGACCCCGACCCACGAACTCCGGGCTGAAGGATGTGTTGTCCATGAGATCATTCGGCTTTCTCGGCCGCTTGGACGACCG
This sequence comes from Streptomyces sp. RLA123, assembly GCF_056270165.1. Lineage (NCBI taxonomy): Bacteria > Bacillati > Actinomycetota > Actinomycetes > Kitasatosporales > Streptomycetaceae > Streptomyces > Streptomyces sp. RLA123. The sequence goes on from NZ_JBWDOR010000003.1 coordinate 278,371, forward strand.
GGGTACGTTCTCGCCCCAGGGGTACTTCGGGTACCGGGGCGGGAGCTCCGAGCTTCTGCGTCACGATGGCGATCTTTCAATGGCGGCCGGGGCGCATCAGGCGAGATCCCCTTCGCCTCACCCGAGGGCCTTCATCAGGTCTCTGCGGGCGGCAGCGGGCACGCAGGCCCAGACGGCTGACTCCCACCCGATGGGTCACGGCAAACCACTGAGTCCCCCCACAGATGCGCCGCCCGGAATGTGTGCGGTGGACGCTGCCGAGCCCGTGGCTCCGGTCAGTGGTGGAGGGGAGGCAGGGCGAGCTCGGCCCAGATGATCTTGCCCTCCGGCGTCCATCTGCTGCCCCAGCGGTCGCACAGATGGGTGAGGAGGAAGAGACCTCGGCCGTTCTCGTCGGTGGCTCTGGCTCGCCGCTGGCGTGGCAGGCTGCCGCTGCCGTCGGCGACTTCGCAGATGAGTACGTCGTCGTGGATGAGCCTCAGCCGGATCGGCCCGGCGCCGTGCAGGATCGCGTTGGTGACCATCTCGCTCACCACCAGCTCCGTCGCCACCTCGAGTTCGCCCAGATCCCATACGTCCAACTGGCGTCGTGCAAGGGCGCGTGCGTCACGCACGTGGGAGGGCTCGACGGCGGGGATGTCCCAGGAGGCCGTTCGGCCCGGGCTGATCACCTGGGTGCGGGCCAGCAGAAGAGCCACGTCGTCCGACTGGCTGCGGGACGGCAGTGTGCCTACAGCCTGTGAACAGAGTTGTTCGAGGGAGTAGTTCGGTTTCCCGAGAACGGTCGCCAGACGGTCCATGCCGGCGTCGATGTCCTGGTCGCGGCTTTCGACGAGGCCATCGGTGAACAGAGCGATCAGACTGCCCTCCGGAAGGGTCAGCTCTGTGGCGGCGTAAGGCACGGTGTGGATCGGACCGAGACCCAGCGGCGGTCCGGCGGGTACCTCGGGGTAGCTGACGTGGCCATCGGGGTCGACGATCGCCGGGGGTAGGTGACCGGCGCGCGCCATCGTGCAGCGGCGCGTGACCGGATCGTAGACGATGTAGAGACAGGTGGCCCCGGCACCCCCCATCACGTCGTCGCTTGCCAGCAGACGGAGGATCAAGTGGTCCAAGTGCGTGAGCAGTTCGTCGGGGGGCAGCTCCATGTCCGTGAGGCTTTGCACCGCCGTACGGAGCCGGCCCATGGTCGCCGCAGCCTGGATGCCATGGCCGACGACATCGCCCACCACCAGCGCCACCCGGGCGCCGGACAGCGGGATGACGTCGAACCAGTCCCCGCCGACCCCCGACTCGCTGTCTGCCGGCAGGTATTCCGAAGCCAGATCGACAGCGGAACCACCGGCGAGCGTCGACGGCAGCAGACTGCGCTGCAACGCCAGCGCTACCGCCCGTTCGCGCGTATAGCGACGCGCGTTGTCCAGCGACAGTGCGGCCCGCGACACGATGTTCTCAGCCAGCATCAAGTCGGACGCGTTGAACGGCGCTGGGTTCTCGGTCCGCAGGAAGATCGTGATGCCGAGCACCACGCCACGCGCGTGGATGGGCACCAGCATCAGCGAGTGCATACCGTTCTCGCGCATCTTCGCCGCCCGGCCCGGATCGTGGACGGCCCACGCCGCAACGTCCAGGACGGGCTCCAGATAGGACTGCCTGGAGAAGTAGACCTGGATGAAGGGGGAATCGGGTGGCACGAACACCGGCTCCTCCTTCAGCCAGATGCTCTCCGGGATGTGGGAGTGGATGGACGCCACGCCGGCCCGGTGGAATGTCGTCTCGTCGTCCCGGTTGCCGCCCAGCTTCAACTGTGGCTCCTCACCGAGCGGAATTGTCTTCGCCAGGTCGATGGCGGTGTAGTCAGCGATGAGCGGCACCGTGAAGTCGGCCAGTTCCTGCGCGGTGTGCAGGACGTCGAGTGTCGTCCCGATACGCGTGCCGGCTTCGGTCAGTCGAACCAGGTGACTGGTGCTCCGCCCGTTGTCACTCGGTTGTGCAGGCTCGGAACAGGTGCCGTTTTTCCGCTGTTTACGGCGGACAAGTCTCATCATTTCACCCATTACCTAGCACTGCGGGGGCTGGAGCGTGCATTCGGACCGTGAGCCGGGCGGTCCCGCCCGTCGCCCTGGCCGATTCCGGGTTGTCGATACGGGTCGGCAGGATGCCCAGCAGCGGTGGGCGGAGGCCTCCGCGGGGATCACGTCCTGGTGGGAGTCTACTTATCTTTATCGACTGTTCGTTGAAATATCCACAAAACGACGTCGCGATATCCATAAAACGACGTCGCATCCATGGGGTGGCGTAGCGTGGTGCGTGTGACAGGGTGCGGCTTTTCGATTCGATCGAAGCGGCGGAGGCGGCCTCGTCCGTCTTTCGAGGCAAAGACCTCGTGCCGCGTTCGACAGCAAGGACATCACAACCGCTGCGGCACTGCTGCGAGCTGTCCTGCTCGGCTTCGCCGAAAGGCATGACAAGGACCAGAGCAGGCAGGCATGCCTCATCGTTCTCCTTTCGGTGCAAGCAATGGGTCTACAACGCGCCGGTCGTGGTGACCCAGTCTGCCGATGTCGAGTCACGCCATGCGTACTCCGATTTTCCCTGCGGCCGAAACCGCATTGTGATAGGCGAGTTCAGCGGTGGCGCCTCGGGCGAGAAGGAAGGCGATCGCACCGCGCTGGTCCACCGTGCTGGCGATGGTCTCTCCGGGAAATCGAACGGGATACAGTTCCAGATCACCGGGATGATGGTCCAGGAGTTCTGTGCCGTCGAGCCCGGCGAAGACTCCGGCCCTGGGCGCGTAGATGCACACCTGCGCGGTTCCATGCTTGATGTCGAGCGGTTCGTCCATCAGGGAGGGACGCCTTCCCAGGGCGACGTCGAGGAGAGCCCCGTGCACGTCCACCCCGAGCGATCTTCGGATGGACTCCCCGATCAGTGCCCCACCCATGCGGGAATTGATCTCCACGATCTCGAAACCATGGGCAGTGGCGATGAACTCTGTGTGGGTGAAGCCGTCCCGGTAGCCCACGGAGGACAGGATGCTGGAGATCCACTGCGCAACCACCCTCTCGGTGACTGCTGGGAAGGCGACGGGGAAGCTCGCTCCCTGCTCCATGAAGTACGGCTCAGGTGACAACGCGCGACTGGAGATTCCCAGGACCCGGGTCCGGCCACCCCAGGTCAACGTCTCGGCGCTGTACATCGGGCCGGTGAAGTAGGGCTCGGCGACCAGTGCATCGCCGTGCATCTGCGCGGTGGTTCGGGCGGCGGCAAGAACTGCGGGCACGTCCGCGGGTGTTCTGGCGAGCCATACGTTCTGGCTTCCGCTTCCCGCCGCGTCCTTGATGACGCAGGGAAAGGGAAGCAGGCCGGCAAGGACTTCCGCGCTCGCGGTGTGCGGGTCGAAGACGACGCCTGCCGCACGCGAGAACCCGTTGTCGTGAAGGTGCTTGCGCAGGCGGCCCTTGTCGCGCAGCAGGGTCACCGCGTCGATGTCCTGGTGGGGCAGACCGAGCCTGCGTGCCGTCTCGAGTGCCTGCAAGGTCCAGCGGTCAGCCATCCGCACCACACCGGCAAGGTCCTGGATCCCGCTCAACGTCGCGATGATCTTTTCGGCGTCCGTCGTGTCGACGTCGATCACTTCGACGCCGGTACTGAGTTCGTCCGACAGCTCGTAGGTGTAGCGGGACCGGTCGGAGGTGAGCAGGAGCAGTTCGTGGCCCCGCCGGCGAGCGGCTGCGGCGAGGTGCCCAAGGCCGAAGTTGAGTGATTCGATCAGTGCGATGGCCATGGTCATCTTTCCGTGTTCGTGAGTTCGAGAGCGGGTCCGGTGGATGGCGGGCTCGCGGTACCCACCACGAGATGGGGCGCCGGGTGTCCCTGCCGTAGCAGCATCCAAAAGCCCGCGGCAGCACCGGCGCCCAGCGCGGCGCACCCGCCCCAGAGCGCAGGGGCACCCAAGGTGTCGAGCGTGAATCCGCCGACCAGTGGTGCGAGGAAGACGGCGCCCGACGATGCGAACGCGAAAACCCCCTGATAGCGCCCTTGCGCGTGACGGGGCGCGAGTTCGGCGACCGCCGCCGAGGCCGCCGGGGCGTACAACATCTCCCCCACCGTCCACACCACCACGGTCGTCGCGTACAGGCTCGCCGAACCGCCGGCGAACGCTGTCAGCCCGAAACCGCCTCCCACCAGCACGGCGCTCGACGTAAGTTGCGCGGCCTGGGAGCGGCCCTCCATCAGACGTGTCAAGGGGATCTGCAGCAGTACGACGAGCAAGCCGTTGAGTCCGACGACCAGCCCGTACGACTCGGTGCTGAGCCCGTTGTCGTGCATGACGACCGGGAGAGTGGACGAACATTGGTAGAAGATCGACCAGATGCCGAGCGCCAGGAACGTCAGGGACATGAAACGCCGGTCGCGCAACACCTCGCGCAGCCCCGTCCGGGGGGCGGGCCGGCCCCCTGACGGTGGGTCCTGGGACACCTGTGGGCGTGTCTCGGGCAGCTTGAACCACATGACCGCCCCGCACAGCAGTGTGGTCACCGCGTCGCCGACGAAGAGCCAGACATACCCCTCGCGCGCAATGAAGCCGGCGACGGCGGCGGACAGGCCGAAGCCGATGTTGATGGCCCAATAGTTGACAGCGAACGCCCGTGTCCGGTCCTCAGGGGCGATCAGGTCGGCCGTCATCGCCGCGACCGCAGGGCGCGACACACTGGCCGTCGCCCCGACCGTGAACGCCATCCCGGCGATGGCGGCGGGCTGGGTGACGAAGCCCATCGCCCCGGTGGCCAGTGCAGTGGCCAGTTGGGCTCCGGCCATTGTGGCGCGTCGCCCAACACGGTCCGTGAGATCCCCGCCCATCAGGGATCCCACGACACCGCCGCATCCGTAGAGGGACAGGACCAGGCCGGCGTCCGCTGCCGAGTAGCCGCGGTCGACCGTCAGATAAAGCGTGAGAAAGGGATAGACGAAGGTACCCAGTCGATTCACCAAGGTGCTGGTCCAGAGCCACCAGAAGCCGGGGGGAAATCCGGAGACACTGCTGCTCCATCTGCCAGGCGTCACACGGGCTCCTCGTATCGATTCGGTTCGTTCCCGGCTGTTCGAAGCCGCTGACCACGAGTGCCAGGATTCGCTTTCCGGGTGCTCCGGGACATCGGGCAATCGCCCTATTCGCGCACCTCGGATTTCCGGAGCCCGTGGTCCGAAACCCGGGTACTGCTCCGGCCTCCCGGACCAGGGCTCCGTCGTTCTCGCGATCGGCCGGGAATGATCACGTGAGTCCGAGGGTCGCCAGCGGCCGGGTCATGTTCCGTCCGTGATGGCGCAGGCCCTCGGCGATGTTGTCCCGCCCCGCCAGGCGGAGTGCGCCGATGGCCAGGTTCCGCAGGGAGGCCATCGCCCGCGGTGCGCTGCCGGTCCGCACCCGCGAGGCATCCTCCCCGAACGTCACATCCCTGACAAGGTGCTCACGATTCTCAATGGCCCAGTGCCCGCGCACGCGTTCCGCCAGGTCAGCGGCTGTCGCCTGGTGAGCTGTCAGGCTGGTGACCGCGTAGACGCGTTCGAGGGACACCTTCCCGGTGCGCACCGTGCGCCGCCGGCGGACGATCTGCAGCGCCTGGCCGGCGTGCGGGAACGGCAGCCGCGGCACGGTGACGGCCTTCAGGCGACGGATCTCGTCGCGGCCGTGGGCGGCGGTGCGGGTGCGGTCCATCAGCGGCACCTCCTTCCAGGGAAGATCCTTCACCAGCGCGTGCAGGGTCGGGTGGTTGGCCTTGAGTACGGCGATGTAGTGCGCGCCCTTCTCCTCGACCAGGAACTTCGCGTGGTCGGTCTGGGTCAGCAGTGCATCGAAGGTCACCACCGCACCGGTAAGGTCCAGCGGGTCCAGCAGCGGCCGGAACGCGGTGATCTCATTGCTCTTGGCGTCGACCTCGCGCTGGGCGAGCACGATGCCGTCGCCGCGCAGCGCGGACAGCAGGTGGATGCAGCGGCCGTCGGTGCGGATGGCGCCGCGCAGGGATTTGCCGTCCACCGCGATGGCCGCCCGCACCGGGCGGGGCGGCGGGTGCTCGTCCTTGTCGGCGGCACGGGAGGCGTCCGCACGAGCGGTGAGCCAGTCGCCGATCGCCGCGTCGAGCGCGTCGCCGTCGATGCGCTGCAGTACCCGGCGCACGGTCGCCTCGCTGGGCGCCCGGTAGGGCCGGTCCGGATCGCGCAGCGTGGCCCCGCAGTGGAAGAGGAGCTGGTCAGGGGCATCGGCGGCCCACTCGGCGATGGCGGTGAGGGACTTCGCTCCGGCCAGGACGGCGCAGGCCGCCAGGGCCAGGACGTACGACAGCGGGTGGCGCCGGCCCTTCAGGCGGCGCGGGTCGGGCAGGCGGCGCAGCCGGTCCAGCAGGTCGGGCAGTTCATCGGAGCGGGCCGGATCGGAACCGGCGAGTTGGCCCAGCCCGGCGGGCATAGGCGATGCTGACGCAGCAGGCACGGTCTTCCGTTGTGGTGATCAGCGAACTCGACACTCCATGATCACCGGGAGCCGTGCCTGCGCGCGTACCTGCCGGTCCATCACGAATCACCATCACGGCCGAGTCGGGGTATCAGGTCCATACCGGCTACGTCGGGCCAACCGCGAGAACGACGGAGCCCTGCCTCCCGGACGATGCCTCATACGACGTGACCCGCACGTCCGGGGAGCGTCGCCGCCAGGGCGCTCCGTTACGCATCAGGAAGAGTGTCTCCCCGCCGCTCCCCTGGCCGTTCAGGGCGGGCTCGGTGGTGTCCGTCGTATCAGGGCAGGCCCCGTTATGGCCGGCGCTGGGAGCGCATCGGCCTGGAAGCGGTCGCCGGGTCGGCACCTCTGGGGGCCGTGTCGCAGCGGTGGCCCAGGACTCGTTCCTTGGTCGACGGGCAGGCGCGGCCCTGAAGTGTGCAGTGCCTGCTGGGCGCAGGGCAGCGCAATGTCCATGATCGCGCTGTCGAGGAACACCGTCAGTCGAGTGCCGACGATGAGCGTAAGCGCGCCCAGTACCGCGGTGGGGGAAGCGGAGGTGGTGCAGCCATGGCCGAGGGGGTCCTCCTTCAGCGGAGATCTGCGGGGCGGCTCAGAACTCCAGGACGATCCGGCCCCGGACGCCTCCCGCCTCAATCAGGCGGTGTGCTTCAGCGGCGCGATCGGCGGGGAAGGCGCCGGCGATGCGCAGGGTGAGGCTGCCCGCCTCGACCTGGGAGCGCAGAGCATCCAGCCGGCTTCGGTCGCCCATGTATTCCGGGACGTACGCCGGAAATTTCCGCAAGGAACGACGGCGCAGTTCATCAGGACGGATCGCTCGGGAACCTTCACCGAGCAGCGTGACGATGACGCCGCCGTCGCGGACGGCCGGGGCCATCGCTGCGGATCCGATGGAAGCGGCGTCCACCAAGCCGTCCACGCCGCCCGGGACGGTTTCGAGGATCCGCTGGGCGACGCCGGACCCCCGAGGCACCACGATGTCTGCCCCCAGCGACCGCACCAGTTCCTCGTCGGCCGGCCCGGCGACGGCGACCACAGCGCAGCCGGCGGCCCGGGCCATCTGGGTGACGAAGCCGCCTACCACTCCCGCTGCGCCGGTGACCGCGAGCGTCTGTCCGGCGGACAGTCCGGCAAGGTCGAGTGCGAGTTGCGCGGTCAGGCCGTTCATGGGCAGGGTCGCCGCCTCGGCGTGGGTCGTCCCGGCAGGAGCGGGTGCGACCGCGTGCGTGGGCAGGGCCAGGTACTGCGCGTAGGCACCGCCGCCCGGCAGCGTCGGGTTCGACACTGCCATGACCCGGTCCCCGATACGCAGATCGGTGACGGTGCCCGGACCGATTTCGTCGATCACCCCTGCCGCCTCCATGCCCGGCACATACGGCGGCGCCGGCGAGGTCGGGCCGAGTGCGCCGGTGCGCAGATACCGGTCGCCCGGGTTCACCGACGCGGCGCGCACCCGGATGCGCACTTGACCGGGTCCTGCGTGCGGTACAGGCACGTCGAAGACCCGCAGGGCCTCCGGCCCGCCGAACCGGGATACCCCTACCACTCTCATACCCACTCCCAATATTGATCGATCGTTACATATTACGGACAGGGTGATGCCCCGTCAGGCACGCTGAACCGGCCCGTGCCGGTCAGCTGAGAATCTGGCCCGCCCGTTCGGCCGAGGCGCTCTCGATGGCCTGCAGGAGCCGGTGACGCGCGTGGGCGTGAGTGAAGTCCGGCACGGTACGCGTGCCGTCGCGCAGGTCGCGGGCCAGGTTGGTGTACAGGGCGGCGACGTTCCGTGCCGGGCCGGTGAGGCCTTCGGGGATATCGGCACCGTACTCGGCGGGCACCTCGACCGGGGAAACAGTCGCGTCCGTCCCGAAACCGGCCTGGAGCGCCAGGTCGGCGATCTGAATGTTGCCCCAGGGGGCGGTAAGGACGATGTCCCCGTCGGTACCGTTGATCTCCCAGCGGAAGTTGTCGCCCCGGGAGGTGCCGCCGCGGTAGAAGACCGAGGCCGCAGCTCCGCCGTCGAGCGTGCCGACCAGGGAGATCTGGTCCGCGGCCGTCACGGGTATGACCTTGTTGTCGTCGTCGGTCACCGTGACCGACGTCCGGCCCAGGACGAGGTTGGCCGACAAGTGGTCGAACTCGCCGAGCGTGACGTTGAGTGCGTCCACGGCGTGCACGGCCGCGCCGGTCAGGGGGGTGGCGCCTTGCGTCCGGTCGTACCAGTACGCGCGTGCCGCGGTGGTCTCCGGCCCCCAGACCATGCCGGAGGCGACAAGAGTGGTGCCGATGACCCGGCCGATCCGGCCGTCCGCGATCAGCTTCCGGGCGTAGCGGAGTTCGGGGTGGTAGCGGCCCTGCAGGCCGACAGCGGTGCGCACGCCTGCGGCCGCGGCACGCCGGGTCAGTTCGGTGGCTTCCGCCAGGTCCATCGCGAGGGGCCACTCGGCGTACACGGTCTTGCCGGCGTCGATGGCCGCCGAGATCAGCTCCCGGTGGTGCGGGACCTTGACCGCGATCACGACGACGTCCACCCCAGGGTGGGCGAGGAGGTCCGTGTGGTGGTCGAATGCGGCCTCGACCCCGAACTCCTCGGCGGCGGCCTCCGCCGACGCGCGGCGGGACGTGCTGACGGCACGCAGTTCGAAGTCCGGATGTGCCGCGAGGGCGGGTACGTGGCTGATGGAGGCCCAAGCTCCCTGACTGCCGCCGATGATGCCGACGCCAATGGGGTTGTTCATGTTGTCACTCCTGTGGGAGTTGCCGGCGGGAGAGAAGCCCGGTGAGGGGCGTGGGGTGGGGCGTCGGGCACCTACTTCTGCGGTGCCTCGGGTGCCGGGGTCCAGTTGGGGACGGTGTCCACCCGGAACCGGGACAGCACGGTGCTGGAGATGTACCAGTGGCCGTGGATCCGCTGATAGGTGTCGTGGTACTCGCCGTAACCGTGAAAGCCGTTCTTGTAGCTCGAGCCGGCTGGGAAACTCACGTAGTCCTCCATCGCCCAGATCCCCGTGGCACGGTCGCCGTTCACGGTGATCTCCGGCAGGAAGCCCTGGTGGGCGGTGGGGGCGTCACCGAGCAGTGCCGCCGTCTTCTCGGCGAGCTCCTTGCCGCTGTGGTATTTCACACTGACGTCGATGGTCGGGCAGGGGGTGAAGAGCGCGGCCAGTTCCGTCCATTGCTTGCTGTCGATGGAGCGGAAATAGCGCGCCTTCAGTTGGCGAATGTCCTCGATGTCGGCCAATCGCTGCACGGTGGCCGCGTTCGTCGCGGAGCGGCCGAGCGCCGGCTGGTGCTGCGCGGCAGCGGGCGGGGAGGCCCAGGCCGCGGCTCCCGCGCCGCCGCCCGCCAGCAGTGCGGCCACTGCGGCCGCGCCGGCCACGCGGGTACGCCAGAAGGATCGGGTGGATGGTGCCTGTCCGGTCATGGTGCGTTCCTTACGGTTCCGCGCCCATCAGAGGCGCGCGACGGGATGCGCTGCGAAGCGTCGGGCGAGACGTCGCCAGACTGCAGTGAACCGTATCTGGAACGATGAGTCAAAATGTTCTACGCCTCACCTTGGGGCGCACACCCTTAACTCTGTACCGTTCGTTCTTGTTCGGTGTATGCTGCCCGTCATGGCACGCGCGAGGGAGTTCGACACCGAGACGGCCGTCGAAGCCGCGATGAGCGCCTTCCGCCGCAAGGGCTACGAGGGGACATCGGTGCAGGACCCGGTCGACGCCACGGACGTGGGCCGGGGCTCGCTGTAGGCGGCCTTCGGCAGCAAGGAGCGGCTCTACCTGGCAAGCCATGGACCGCTACCGCGAGCGGTACGCCCTGCCGCTGGTCGACCGGCCGCACGGCGGCGCCCCAGCCCACGAGCTGCTGCGCGAGGCCCTGACGGCGACCGTGGACGGGGTCGTGCGGGACGGCAGCCGGCCCGGGCAGTGCAGCAGCGCCCGCAACTGCCACTACCCGCGACGGCTCCACTCGCTGGAGGGGCAGTCCGGCAGGACCGCCCCAGACCAAGCATCTCCGCCCTGACTCGGAACGGCGCCTCTCACCGGGCCGGACAGCGCGTCGCCGCTGGAGTGTCAGGCGGGGAAGGTGAAGAGGCGGTACCGCGAGACCTCGACGAAACCGAAGCGCCGGTACAGCGGCTCGCCGGCCGGGCTCGCGGCGAGTGCGGCGCTCCGCATACCGCGGTCCCGCGCCACGCGGAGCGCCGCCGCGGTCAACGCCGAGCCGACGCCGCCCCGGCGGTGCGTGTCCGCGACATGGACGAGGAAGATCCCGGCCACGCCGTGGGCCGCGATCACCACGGTCGTTCCGACCACACGGCCGTCGAGAACCGCCGCCAGGCGGACGACGTCCGCGTTGTCCCGACGTCGCGACTCGATCCGCACGATATCGGACTCGAGACCGGGTGCCAGGCCCATGGAGGCGCTGTAGGTACGCACCAGTTCCCGTAGGCGGTCGGGATCGGACACCGCCGCGATCCGCAGGCCGGCCGGTGGCTCCACCGGATCCACGGCCTGGTCGAGCGGTCCAACCATGATGGGGATCGTGGTGAACTCCTTCGCTCCGTGCCGGGCGAGGGCCGACGACGTGCCCGCGGGGCTGTCCGGGCCGACCCACCACCACCAGGGCACCCCCGCGAGCCGGTCCCGCGCGATGGTGGCGAACTGTTGGACCGCATCGAGGGAGCCGACTCGGACCACCCCGTTGAACTGCGGCGCAGCCAGTCCGCTGCGGAAGAGGTCGAGATCACCGTCACCGGTGTCCGCCACGCCCCATCCCGTCAAGTACTGGCGGAAGTTGTCGGTCACGCGGGCGATGGACGCGGGGTGCCGCAGGTCCTGCGCGGCGCGCTTGCCGGAGGGCGCACTCGCGGCGAGCGGGGCATCCGTTCCGCTTGGTGTGTTCGTCATAGGGGTCACCTCTGCCTGCAGGCCCCAGGCCTGAGCGGCCTGAGGGGGTGGTGTCTCGCGGTCCGCGCGGTCGGCTTCGCGCTGATGCCGCGGCCGACCTCCGGCGGTGTCAGGGCATCACGATGCGGAAGTCCGCGACGGGGCGGTACCCGATGCGCTGGTAGACGCTGTTGCTCGTCGGGTTCGCGAGATCGGTGAAGAGAAGTACGTGTTCCGCCCCGCCGTCCTGAGCAGCTAGGGACACGGCCGCGGTGACGGCGGAGCCGTAGCCCCGGCCGCGATGTTCGGGCGGGGTGTACACGGGAGTGACGCGGGCGGTACCGGCCACCACCGACGTCATGGCCGCCATGGCCACCGGTTCGCCCCCGACGGTCCACAACCGCCAGCCGCCCCGGCTCGTCCGTTCGTCGATGAACGCGTCCAGATCGGCACCGAGCGAGCCGGCTTCCGCGACGAAGCGGGTGCACCAGTCGTGGAGGAGAGCCCGGTCACCGTCGGTTGCCGCCCGAGGTGCCCCAGGTGGTGTGACGTCAGGGCGTACAAGCTCTTCGAGACGGTACAGGCCAAGGCGCGGTCCGTTCTGGGGCGCGCGGCCGGTGGTTGTCTGCCATGCCTCGCAGAAGGCCCGGACCGACGCGTCGTCGGACAGAAGCTGCGTGACTTCGTGGGCCTGGGTGGAGAGCAGTTCCGCCAAATCCGTCGCCGCGGCCCCGGAGAGGCGGCTCGCGTTCAGCAGATGCGGTGGCATCCACACGAAGGCGGCTGTCGTCGCGGCTGCATCCTCCTCGCGCCACCACCCCAACACGCTCGGCGGCGTCGTCCCGCCCGAGCGCAGACGCTCGATCGTGTCGAGTCCGGACAGCAGCATGGTGTGCAGGTCGGGACGGGCTGCGACGAATGCCCCCGCCTCGGATCGAAATACTTCGGGCTTGTCCGTGATGGACCAGGTCATGAGATTGCGTCTCCTGCTCACCCAACGGGCGGCACCGCGCGGAGCGGTGGGGAAGTGGTCGGGGGCCCGCCGGCCGCGGTGGACGCGGTCGGCGGGCGGTACGGGCGGTGCGGGCGTTACGGGCGGTGCGGGCGGTGCGGGCTCACGCTCCTTGCCCGACGGGACGCCATGGCCCGCTACCGGTTCCGGCCGCGAAGGCCGAACCCCGTCAGCCGGGCGGGATGTTGTGGTTCACCCGGAACATGTTCGTCGGGTCGTATGCCTTCTTCGCGGCAGTAAGACGCCGGTAGCGCTCAGCGCCGTATACCTCGCTCAGCCGCTCGGGGTCGGTGGCCTCCTCGACGGAGAGGAAGTTGACCATCCTGCGCCTGTCCGCCCAGGGCTCCATCGCGTTCATCACCTCGTCGAGTTTGCCGCTCAGGAACTCGGCCTGGTCCTGGGCGCCCACGCCGAAACCGAAAAGCACGAAGGGAAGCCCTCGGCTGGAGACGGCGTTGGGCACCGCTGGCTCACGGTCGAGTGCGCCGCCGAGCATGCGGATCTCGACGCTCGCCAGCGGGGATCCCGACCCGGGACCGAGCAGTTCGACCAGCTTGTCGGCCGCTTCTGCCGGAAACGCCCGCAACATCGTCGTGCGCTCGGTGTAGGGCATCGGCGTCGGCGGATCCATGTGGATGGCGCCCATGGCGGTGAAGGGCATCTCACCCACGGAGTCGACGAGCACCGGGGCGGCCGCGCGCAAGGGTGCGATCAGCCGCTCGCCCTCGGCCACCGGACCGAGGTGGGCGAACCGCACGTGCACCACGAACGCCCCCCGCAGCGGCTCCGGCAACTCGGGCAGCGGGGGCAGCCGTTGCACGGCCAGCGAGGAGGACATCTCCTCCGGCATGTCCGACTGCCAGGTGCGCCAGGCGTGCAGCACATCGGCGAGGTGTTCGCCGGGGAAGTGGATCCCGCCGCCGTAGAAATGAGTCAGCGGGAAGAGGTCGAACTCCAGCGCGGTCACCACGCCGAAATTGCCCTTGCCTCCCAGCAGGGACCAGAAGAGTTCGGGATCACTGTCCGCCGTGACATGCCGCAACTGGGCATCGGCGGTGACCACGTCCAGCGAGCGCACGTAATCTGCCGCGTATCCACGGCTACGCCCGAAGACCGGGCTGAGTCCACCCCCGAGGGTGTAGCCGGCCACACCCACCAGCGGGGCCGATCCGCTCATCGGGGCGAGGCCGACGGCGGCGGCCTGGTCGATCACCTCCTGCCAGACCACGCCGGCCCCGACGCGTGCGCGTCGTCTGCCGACGTCGATGGCGATGCCCTTCATGCGACGGGTACTGATCAGCACCCCGCCCCGGGCAGGCGTGACCTGCTGGTGCCCCGTGGTCTTCACCGTCACGGGCCGGCCCTGCCGGGCGGCGAAAAAGATCGCCGCCTGTACGTCGGCCGCGCCGGCGGCACCGACCGCGAGGGCCGGCTCCAGGGGCACGTTCAGATTGTAGATCCGGCATTCGGCCTCGAAGCCCTCATCGCCGGGCAACAGAACCGGACCACTCACCATCGACGCCAGTTCAGCCGCCTCCGCGGGCGACACTCGCGCGAACGGACCGTCAAGAATCATGGAGTTCCTCGTGAAATTGTGCCGTGGATGAGTGGGCAGCTGCCCATTGCATCATCCCGCGTGTGCGAACCGGTGCTGCGCCCGTGCCAGTAAGGAGCCACATGTCCGGCGCATGTATTTTTACATTACACGAATGATCTAATGCACGTGAATGCAGGGCGCCCGAGGACCGCGCCGCTGACCCACACCTGCTCGCGCCGCACCCCGGAGGCCATCGTCGCGGTGACGCCGGTCACGACATCGTCGTACCCCAGGCATCGGCCCGACGCCTGGGGCCGCTTCGGTGGCCGCCTGAACGTGGCCGGGTGTCGGCGCCCGCACCCGGCTCGGCCGGCCCGCCCGGCCGGCGCCCCCGACCGTCGAGCCGGTGTGCGCGACGCCCGTCCGGCACTTCGGCAGGACGCTTCGCCGGGCCGGCCAAGCCGACAGGACAGCCGGACGGTGGCTGATCGGGCGTAGGCCCGCAGCGGCTGCAGGGCCTTGGACCAGCCGACGACCTGGTCGAGCATGGCCTCCACGGTGGGCTGGTGATGCGGGCCCGGCTTGAAGAACGCTGTAGTTCTCGAAGTCCGCCAGAAGGGACAGCGCGACCTGCGCACGCACCGTGGCGATCTGCGACTCACTCGCGAGGAGGCGGAGGTGCTCCACGGCACGGGTGCCGCCTCTGGAGCCCTGACCCGCAAAGCCCGCGGCCTTGTCGTCCCACTCCGCGTACAGGTGGTCAAGCGCGTTCTTCAAGGCGCCCGTGGTGGAGTGGTTGTACTCCGGGGTGACGAGCACGAAGCCGTCGGACTCGGCAATCTTCGACGCCCACGCCGTGGTGTGGTCGTTCAGGTACTGCCCGAGCGACAGGGTAGCGGCCGACCGGCGCGTGCGTACGACAAAAAAAGAGCTGCCGAGTGGTGAGGGCGCAGGCCGGAAGCTGCGCCCTGCCCACGGGACGCCCGATCGCCGCCGAAGGCCGGGGCGACGTCACAGTCGTCCAAGCCGAGCCGAACGGCGCCGTCCTCGTGCCGGCTCGCGCTGACCGCCGCCGTCACGAACGCATCCAGCTACGCCGTCGCCGCAGCCGACACGATCATGGACCGCCCCTCCGCAGAACTCCTCGCCGCCGTCTTCCCCGATGGGAAACCGCCCCCCCGGGATCGGCACGCACGAGACGCTGCTCAGCGTGCGGCGGGCCCGTGCGGTGCTGGGGTACGCGCCGCGGCACTCATGGCGGGACACCGTCGAAGACCGAGGCCTCGGCCAGGGCATCGGGGCGGGCAGGAGGGGAGCCGGGCGGCCGGCGGGATCAGCGGGCCGCCCACGCCTCCACCGCGGTCGTCACCGGCGCCCCCGTACGCGCCGACTCGTCGATGGCCAATGCCAGCAGATGGTCCTGGCAGCCCTCGGCCAGCGGATAAGGTTCCGGGCCGGCGTCCCGGACCCATGCGCCCGTACGGCACAGCAGGTCCACCACGGCGAGGTCGTCCTCGGACAGGCTCGCGCCCAGATAGTCGTTGCGCCACACCACCCGTCCGTCGAACGAGATGTGATGCACCTCCGCCCCTTCGAGGTTGAGGTCGGTGCCGGTACGGCGACGCATCAGCGGGGACTCCACGGGCGTGCGCGGATCGGCCATCCGCACCACTGCGTCGTCCACGATCTCGCCGAGCGAGCCGCGCACCACGATCCGGCGCGCGCGCAGCGGATTCCACCACTGGTTGTCCGTGAAGTCGTACAGGCCCGTGCGGGCCCCGCCGAAGTCCAGGAGAGCAAGCGTGGTGACGGCGTCCTTGGGCGTGAGGTCGTCCGACCAGCCGCCGGGGGACAGCGGGTCGGCGAGCGGGGCGGTGAACGCCCGGGCCGTCACCGTCACGGGCCCGCAACCGGCGTCCAGCGTGTGCCGGATCAGCGACATCGCGTGATACATGTGGGTCGAGGACACCTGGACGGACGTGACCTCGCCGATCACGCCTTCTCGTACGAGAGCGATACGAGCGGCGTGGCCGGGCATCAGTGTGTACTGCTCCGCGACCTGGACGAGTCCGCCGCCCCCGGCGCGCGTCGCGCCTCCCACGGCGTCCCACAACTGCCGAAGCCCGTTCACGTCGGGCGCCGGCGGTGTCTCCGCGAGGACCGGCAGCTGCCGCTCGACGAGTTCCTTCACAACCCGGGGAGTGACCTCCCACGGCACCGACGGGATCACGAACTCCGGTTCGCTACGGGACAGTTCGCCAACCGTCCTGAAGGCGGGCACCCCCCACCCCGCCTCCACCTGGGCGGCGCGTTCGGCGGAGCGCGTCACCACGCCTGCCACCGCCAGCCGTTCGGGCAGCGCCCTCGCCAGCCGGGCGAAGAACTCGGCCCGCCAGCCACTGCCCACGATGCCGAACCGTATGGGTGCTGTGCTCACGTGTCCGCTCCTTCCCGCAGCCGGGCCGCGAGTCTAACCCGGCGACCTGTACCACGCGCCGCCGCGACGGCGCACCTGGCACGTCCAGGCGCCCCAGATCCACGGCGCCCCAGATCCGCGGCGGCCGTGTCCACGGCACGCCGCACCGCCTCCGCGTCGGTCATGTCCGCCCGGACGGTGACGTGTCCGTCGCCCGGAGGCGACGCAGCCGCCTGCTCGGCCTTCCGCGCAGACCTGTTGCAGTGACCGCGACCCGGTCCCCGACCTGTGCGAACGCCGCGGCGACGGCCCGGCCGATGCCCCGGGACGCGCCCGTGACCAGCACTCCGCGGTTCACTTGGCCACTTCCGCCACACCGTCGATCAGCCGCTGCACGTCCCCGCCGTCGACGTACAGGGCGAGCCCGGCACGCACCGCACCGGTGTCGCCGAGCCCCAGCAGCCGCGATGCCTCCAGCGCGTAGAAGTTGCCCGCGGGGGCGTTCACACCAAGCCGCGCCAGCCGCTCGTAGACCTCCCGGCCGGGCACTCCCGCCACGGAGAAGAACACCGTCGGCGTACGGCGTGCCGGCGCGCCGTACAACTGCACCCTGCCGATACCCGAAAGCCCCTCCAGCAACCGCCCCAGCAGCTTCTCCTCGTATGCCTCGACCGCCCGCATCGACTCCAGCACCCGGCTGCGCCGGTCGCCCGCAGATGACGCCAGTGAGGCGATGTAGTCCACGGCCGCGGTGGTGCCGGCCAGCATCTCGTACGGCAGGGTGCCCAGCTCGAAACGTTCCGGCACGTCATCGGTGGAGGGCACCAGCTTGTCCGGGTACAACGTCTCCCACAGTCCCGGATCGGCGACCACGACACCATGGTGGGGGCCGAAGAACTTGTAGGGCGAGCACGAGAAGAAGTCCGCGCCCAGGGCGGCCAGGTCGACCGGCGCGTGCGGCGTCAGGTGCACCCCGTCCACATACAGCAAGGCTCCGGCCTCGTGGACGGCCGCGGCGATCGCCGCTATGTCGGGGCGTGTGCCCAGCACGTTCGACGCCCCGGTGACCGCCACCAGCCGGGTCCGGCCGGACAGCTGTTCCCGAAGGGCGTCGACGCTCAACTCACCGCTGCCGGGATCGAACGCGGCCCACCGCACCGCCGCACCGGCGGATTCGGCCGCCTGGATCCACGGCCGGATGTTGGCATCGTGGTCCAGACGGGTGACGACCACCTCGTCACCGGCTGTCCACTGCCGCGCCAGGGCCCGGGAGACGTCGTACGCCGCCTGCGTCGCCGACCGGGTGAAGACCACGCCGCGCGGATCGCAGCCGAGCAGGTCCGCCATGGCCTGCCGCGCCTCCGTGACGACGTGCTCGGCACGGCGCTCGCCGGCTGTCACCGCGCCCCGGTTGGAGATGCCCGAGCACATCACCGCGGCCATCGCCTCGGCTACCTGGCGGGGCACCTGTGAGCCACCCGGCCCGTCGAAGTGGGCCACCTTTTCCCTCAGCGCGGGGAAGTCTTCACGGATTCGCAGGACATCGAGATGCATGCACCTATCCTGCCGGAGTCCGGCTACCGCGCAGATACCGCGCGGGTAGGCGCGGGAAGGCCGGGTCACCCGGAGCGGACGTGGCCCCGCGGCAGCCGGCAGCGCCGACGTCGCGATCGCGTGCGGACACAACCGCCGGGGCGAGTCCAGCGACCCGGCAGGCCTCGGCCTGGACGGGAACGGAGACGCACTGATCCCGGCCGTGGCCAACGCCGGCACCATCGCCGTCCTGGAAACCGGCAGCGCGGTCCTGATGCCCTGGCAGCACGAGGTCAACGGCATCCTCGACGCCCGGGCCGGAACTCGCCGCTCCGCGATCCGCTGCAGCAGCGCGATCAGGGCCTGTCCCACCCGGACGACGAAGCCGATCCACAGTCACCTGCCACCACAGGATCATCCCGGTGCTGACCAGAGGTAACTCCACGTTTGCTTGCGATCGCTACTTTCCGCTGAGTAAAGTTCGGTAAAGCACAGGTAATTTGAGCAAGCATCGGAAAGTGCCAGACATGACGAACCCGTTCGAGGACCAGGAAGCCACTTACCTGGTGCTGGTCAACGCAGAGAAGCAGCACTCTCTTTGGCCGACCTTTGTCGATGTCCCCGAGGGTTGGGAGATCGCATTCGGCGAGGCTGCACGACAGGACTGCCTGGACTACATTGAGCGCACATGGACCGACATGCGACCCCAGAGTCTGGTCGATGCCATGGGCGGCAACTGAACGCACCGACTTCTGCGGTCCGTTGAATCGCAGCGGACCGCACTCGGGGCCGAGCAGCTCCGGGCTGAGACCGCCGCACGCGCTGCACATCTTCACCGCTCCCCGGAATCCGAGACGGCTCCCCGGGCCGCCGCCCGGGGACTGAACGTGGACCACAGGTGACCTCACAGGCGCCGAACCGTTCAGCCAAGCCGCATGCAAGGCAGCCACTCGTTCTTCTGATATCAGCGAGAACGCACCACATCTTCAAAGACGGTTAAAGGGCTTCCCCGGTCCCCACCCGGGCGGTCCGGCATGACACCGCGCTCGCGGACGGACTCCGGGAGCCGAAAGTGGCTACGCCGGCTGCATCTGTCACTGACGGCTGCCGAGTCTGTGTGACACAGAACTTTGCGCTGATTTCTCGCTGGATATCAAGTACACAGGATGTTCAATATGCCGAACCATGCCAAGATGGCCCTGACCGCGGCTCAAAAGGGCATCTGGTACGCCCAGGCGCTGGATCCGGAGAGCCCGGCCCAGAACATGGTGGAGTACCTGGACATCGCCGGTCCTCTACAACTCGGCCTGCTGGAGAAGGCGTTCGGCCAGGCGCTGGCCGAGGCCGAGCTGTCGCATCGGCGATTCGGGCAGGGCGACGACGGGCCGTGGCAGGTGGCCGAACCCCTGCCTGACTACCGGTTGCCCGTGATCGACCTGCGGGAGGAGTCCGAGCCGGCGGCGGCCGCCGAGGCATGGATGCGTGCCGACGCGGCCCGTCCCGCCGATCTCGAGCACGGCCGGATCATCACCTTTGCCGCGCTCCTGGTGGGCGAGGACAGGACCGTGGTGTATCTGCGGGCCCATCACATCGCGGTGGACGCCGTCGGGTACGCGGTGTGGCTGAACCGGGTGACGGAGATCTACAGCGCCCTGGAGGAGAGGCGGGACTGCTCGTTCACCCCGTTCGCGACCCTCGAGGAGATCGTGGCGGACGACGAGTCGTACCGCGGGAGCGAGCAGTTCGCGCAGGACCGGGCGTACTGGGGGGAGCGGATGGAGGACGCGCCCGAGGTCGTGACCCTGGCCTCACGGACGGCGTCGGCGTCGGCATCGGCGTCGCCTCATGCTCACCGCCGGACCGCCGTGGTCTCGGCCGAGGTCGCGCAGTCGCTTCGGCAGGTGGCACGCGCGTCGGGCGTCGCCCTGCCCGCCCTGCTGATCGGGGCCGCCGGCCTGTACGTGCAACGGGTGGCGCAGGCGCAGGACGTCCTGCTGGGACTGACCGTCACGGCGCGCAAGGGGTCGCGTGTGCGGGGATCGGTGGCGAGCATGGCCCAAGCGCTGCCGCTGCGTCTGCGCGTCGTGGCGGGCATGAGCGTGCGTGACCTGGCTCGGGAGGCGTCCGCGGCAAGCCGGGGGGTTCTCCAGCACCAGCGTTACCGATACGCAGACCTGTATCGCGACCTGAAACTCCCCCGCACGGACAGTCGCATGTTCGGCCCCGAGATCAACTTTCTTCCCGATGACCGGACACTGCCCCGGTTCGGGCGATGCGAGACCACCGCGCGCACCTATCTGGCGAACGGTGCGGTGGACGACCTGACGATCCTCATCTACGAGCGGGAGGCAGGTCTGCGGCTGGACTTCCTGGCCAACCCCGCGCTCTACACCGAAGAAGAGAATGCCGCCCACCAGGCTCGGTTTCTTCATCTGCTCGCGGCCCTGGCCCACCTGGAGCCCGATGCGCCGATCGCCCGGCTGGATCTGGCCACCCCGGTCGAGCACCACCGCGTCCTGGTGGAGTGGAACGACACCACGCGGGACGTTCCCCTCGCGACGCTTCCCGAGCTGTTCGAGACACAGGTCGCGCGCACGCCGGACGCGACCGCGGTGGTGTTCCAGGACACCCGGTTGACGTATGCGGAGCTGAACGCCCGGGCGAACCGTCTGGCGCGGCTGCTGGTCACCAGGGGCGCGGGGCCGGAGGGCCGGGTGGCCGTGCTGATGGACCGCTCGGTCGACCTGGTGGTCGCCCTGCTGGCGGTGGTGAAGACAGGGGCGGCCTACGTGCCGGTCGATCCCGGTCATCCGGCCGATCGGATCGCCTACGTGATGGCCGACGCCCGGCCCGCGCTGGTGGTGACCACTCGTGCGGTGACGGCGGTGCTGCCCGAAGGTACGGCGCGGCTGGTCGTGGACGCCCCGGAGACCGTCGAGGCGATCTCCCGCCTTGAAGGTGGGGACCTGACCGACACCGAGCGTGGCGTGGCGCTGCTGCCCGCTCACCCCGCGTACGTGATCTACACCTCGGGCTCTACGGGCCGCCCCAAGGGCACAGTGGTCTCCCACCACGCACTCGGCAACTTCGTGACTGCCATGCGTGAACACCTGACGCTGGACGCCGACGACGCCCTCGTCGCGGTGACCACGGTCGCTTTCGACATCCACACACTGGAGGTCTACGTACCGCTGGTGTCGGGCGCCCGCGTGGTACTCGCCGACCGCGACACCACCCGGGACCCACGGGCCCTGGCCGACCTGATCCACCGCTCGGCCGCCACGGTACTGCAGGCGACCCCCGCCGTGTGGCAGGCCCTGACGGCTCAGGCACCGGACACGATCAGCGGACTGCGGGCACTGGTCGGCGGCGAGGCGCTGCCCCCCGCGCTAGCCCAGCAGTTGACGGCGACGGCAGTATCGGTGACCAACCTCTACGGCCCCACGGAAACCACCGTCTGGTCGACGCTGGCGACCCTGCACACCGGACATGACGGCCGCGTCCCAATCGGACAACCCATCTGGAACAGCCGCGCGTTCGTCCTGGACGCGGCGCTTCGGCCGGTGCCGATCGGGATCGCTGGCGAGCTGTATGTCTCCGGAGCCGGGTTGGCCCGGGGATATCTTGACCGCCCCGGCCTCACTTCGGAGCGCTTCGTCGCCGACCCTTACAGCGGGTCGGGCGAACGCATGTACCGCACCGGGGACCTGGTTCGGTGGAACGCCGAGGGTCAGCTGGAGTATCTGGGCCGTACCGACGACCAGGTCAAGATCCGCGGGTTCCGCATCGAACTCGGCGAGGTCGAGGCCGCCCTGGCCTCCCACCCGGCCGTCACCCAGGCCGCCGTCATCGTCCGCGAGGACCAGCCCGGCGACAAACGCCTCATCGGCTACGTCGTCACCACCGGGGACTCCACTGCGCAGACAGACAGTGCCGCACTGCGCGCCCACGTCGCCGGCCTGCTGCCCGACTACATGGTGCCCTCGGCCGTGGTCGTCCTGGACGCGTTGCCGCTCACGGTGAACCGCAAACTCGACCGCAAAGCCCTCCCCGCCCCCGACTACAGCGCCGCTGCCACCAGCCGCGGCCCGGCGAACGCCCAGGAAGAAATCCTGTGCGCCCTGGCCGCCGAGATACTCAACCTGCCGTCCGTCGGAGTGGATGACAACTTCTTCGACGTGGGCGGGCACTCCCTCCTCGCCACACGCCTGGCCAGCCGCATCCGGTCGGTGTTCGGCGTGGAAGTCCCGATCCGCACCCTGTTCGAGGCCCCCACGCTCCGAGAACTCGCCACCCGGCTGACCACCTCCAGCCATTCCCGGCCCCCACTGATCCCGGCGCAGCGACCGGAACTCGTGCCGCTGTCCTTCGCCCAGCAACGCCTGTGGTTCCTCAGCGAACTCGAAGGCCCCTCCCCCACCTACAACATCCCGATGGCCCTACGGCTGACCGGCACACTCGACACCGACGCCCTGCACGCCGCACTCCACGACGTCGTAGACCGCCACGAAGTCCTGCGCACCATGTTCACCACCATCGACGGCCAGCCCTACCAGCGGATCCTTCCGGCCGAAGAGGTCGGCGTCGTGTTGCCTGCCGTCCCGGTGACGGAGGGCGCCCTGGAATCGTGGGTGACCGAGGCCGCGGGGTACCGGTTCGACATGGCCAGCGACATTCCCGTGCGCATGTCGCTGGCCGCGGTCGGGGCGGATGAGCATGTCCTGGTCGTGGTCGTGCACCACATCGCGGGTGACGGATGGTCGCTTGGCCCGCTGGCACGGGATGTGTCGGCCGCCTACACCGCCCGCACCACCGGCGAATCCCCCACATGGGGGCCGTTGCCCGTGCAGTACGCCGACTACGCCCTGTGGCAGCCGGAGTTGCTGGGCGACGCCTCCGATTCCGCCAGTCTGCTGTCAGAACAGTTGACGTATTGGCGTCACGCGCTGGGTGGGATTCCCGAGGAGTTGACGTTGCCGGTCGACCGGCCGCGTCCACCGGTGGCCTCCCACCAAGGCGGCACCGTCGACCTCCACATCGACACCGAAGTCCACCAGGCAATCGTGGACCTGGCACGCGCGCACGGCGTGACCGTGTTCATGGTGATGCAGACCGCACTGGCCGTCCTGCTTAACCGCCTCGGCGCCGGGAACGACATCCCCATCGGCACCCCCATCGCCGGACGGACCGACGAAGCACTCGACGACCTCGTCGGCTTCTTCGTCAACACCCTCGTCCTGCGCTCCGACCTGTCCGGGAACCCCACCTTCCTGGACATGCTGAGCCAGGCCCGTGAGACCGCCCTTGGCGCATACGCCCACCAGGACGTCCCGTTCGAACGCCTCGTGGAAGAACTCGCCCCCACCCGCTCGATGGGCCGCCACCCCCTCTTCCAGATCATGCTCACCCTCCAGAACACCACCACACCGGAACTCGACCTGCCCGACCTGGCCGTCGAGGTGCTGGCCACCGGCGAGGTCCCGGCCAAGTTCGACCTCGACGTCCAGCTCAGCGAACACCTCACCGACGGAGGCGAACCTGCCGGGCTGCACGGTGCGATCACCTACGCTGCCGATCTGTTCGACCACCACACCGCCGCCGGTATCGGCGAACGTTTCGTCCGGGTCCTGGAAACGGTCACCGCACATCCATCTGTTCTCGTGAGCCGGATCGACATACTCAGTCCGGACGAACACCACCGCATCCTGGTGGAGTGGAACGACACCACCCGGCAGGTGCCGCAGCCCACGGTCACGGGGCTGTTCGAGAGCCAGGTCACGCGAACCCCTTCGGCGCCTGCCGTGGTGTTCGAAGGCACCGAAGTGTCCTACGCGGAACTCAACGCCCGCGCCAACCAGCTCGCCCGACTGCTGATCGAACACGGGGCACAGCCCGAGCAACTGGTCGCTGTCGCGCTCCCCCGCTCCGTCGACCTCATCGTCGCCATCCTCGCCACACTCAAGGCCGGAGCCGCCTACCTCCCGATCGATCCCGGTCATCCGGCCGATCGGATCGCCTACGTGATGGCCGACGCCCGGCCCGCGCTGGTGGTGACCACTCGTGCGGTGACGGCGGTGCTGCCCGAAGGTACGGCGCGGCTGGTCATGGACGCCCCGGAGACCGTCAAGGCGATCTCCCGCCTTGAAGGTGGGGACCTGACCGACACCGAGCGTGGCGTGGCGCTGCTGCCCGCTCACCCCGCGTACGTGATCTACACCTCGGGCTCCACGGGCCGCCCCAAGGGCACAGTGGTCTCCCACCACGCACTCGGCAACTTCATCGCCGCCATGCGTGAACACCTGACGCTGGACGCCGACGACGCCCTCGTCGCGGTGACCACGGTCGCTTTCGACATCCACACACTGGAGCTGTACGTACCGCTGGTGTCGGGCGCCCGCGTAGTACTCGCCGACCGCGACACCACCCGGGACCCACGGGCCCTGGCCGACCTGATCCACCGCTCGGCCGCCACGGTACTGCAGGCGACCCCCGCCGTGTGGCAGGCCCTGACGGCTCAGGCACCGGACACGATCAGCGGACTGCGGGCACTGGTCGGCGGCGAGGCGCTGCCCCCCGCGCTAGCCCAGCAGTTGACGGCGACGGCAGTATCGGTGACCAACCTCTACGGCCCCACGGAAACCACCGTCTGGTCGACGCTGGCGACCCTGCACACCGGACATGACGGCCGCGTCCCAATCGGCCGGCCCATCTGGAACACCCAGGTATACGTCCTCGACGCCGCACTTCGGCCGGTGCCGATCGGCGTGCCCGGGGAGCTGTATGTCTCCGGAGCCGGGCTCGCCCGCGGATACCTGAACCGCCCCGGCCTCACCGCCGAGCGCTTCGTCGCCAACCCCTACGGCACACCCGGCGAGCGGATGTACCGCACCGGCGACCTCGCCCGCTGGAACACCGACGGACAACTCGAATACCTCGGCCGCACCGACGACCAGGTCAAGATCCGCGGCTTCCGCATCGAACTCGGCGAGGTCGAGACCGCCCTGGCCTCCCACCCGGCCGTCACCCAGGCCGCCGTCATCGTTCGCGAGGACCAGCCCGGCGACAAACGCCTGGTCGGATACATCGTCCCGACGAGCGCTACGGACGGTGTGGACATCGCGGACGTCCGTGCCGGCCTGTCAGCCGTGTTGCCGGACTACATGCTGCCGACGGCGATCGTCGCACTGGACGCGCTCCCGCTCACGGTGAACCGCAAACTCGACCGCAAAGTCCTCCCCGCCCCCGACTACAGCGCCGCTGCCACCAGCCGCGGCCCGGCGAACGCCCAGGAAGAAATCCTGTGCGCCCTGGCCGCCGAGGTACTCAACCTGCCGTCGGTCGGAGTCGACGACAACTTCTTCGACGTGGGCGGGCACTCCCTCCTCGCCACACGCCTGGCCAGCCGCATCCGGTCGGTGTTCGGCGTCGAGGTCCCGATCCGCACCCTGTTCGAGGCCCCCACGCTCCGAGAACTCGCCACCCGGCTGACCACCTCCAGCCATTCCCGGCCCCCACTGATCCCGGCGCAGCGACCGGAACTCGTGCCGCTGTCCTTCGCCCAGCAACGCCTGTGGTTCCTCAGCGAACTCGAAGGCCCCTCCCCCACCTACAACATCCCGATGGCCCTACGGCTGACCGGCACACTCGACACCGACGCCCTGCACGCCGCACTCCACGACGTCGTAGACCGCCACGAAGTCCTGCGCACCATGTTCACCACCATCGACGGCCAGCCCTACCAGCGCATCGTGAACGCCGACACGATCGGTGACCTGCTCACCACCGTCGACGCCGCACAGGCCCCCCAGCCCGAACTGACCCGCCTGGTCACCGAAGCGGCGCAGCACCGCTTCAACTTGACAGACGAGATCCCGCTGCGCGCACATCTGTTCCGGACCGGCCCCGACGAGCATGTCCTGGTCGTGGTCGTGCACCACATCGCCGGTGACGGATGGTCGCTGGGCCCCCTGGCCCACGACGTGTCGACCGCCTACACCGCCCGCACCACCAGCGAATCCCCTGCTTGGCGGCCGTTGCCCGTGCAGTACGCCGACTACGCCCTGTGGCAGCGGGACCTTCTCGGTGACGAGACCGACCCCAGCGGCCTCCTGACCGAGCAACTCGCGCACTGGCGCCACGCACTGGACGGAGTGCCCGAGGAACTGGCCCTGCCGGCCGACCGGCCTCGTCCGCCAGTGGCCTCCCACCAAGGCGGCACCGTCGACCTCCACATCGACACCGAAGTCCACCAGGCAATCGTGGACCTGGCACGCGCGCACGGCGTGACCGTGTTCATGGTGATGCAGACCGCACTGGCCGTCCTGCTGAACCGCCTCGGCGCCGGGAACGACATCCCCATCGGCACCCCCATCGCCGGACGGACCGACGAAGCACTCGACGACCTCGTCGGCTTCTTCGTCAACACCCTCGTCCTGCGCTCCGACCTGTCCGGGAACCCCACCTTCACACAGCTCCTCGAACGCACTCGTGAGCGCGCACTGAACGCCTACGCCCACCAGGACGTCCCGTTCGAACGCCTCGTGGAAGAACTCGCCCCCACCCGCTCGATGGCCCGCCACCCCCTCTTCCAGATCATGCTCACCCTCCAGAACACCACACAAGCCAAACTGGACCTGCCCGGCCTGACCATCGAAGCCCTGCCCACAGGCAACGGCCCCGCCAAATTCGACCTCGACGTCCAGCTCAACGAACACCTCACCCACGACGGAACCCCCGCAGGCCTGCACGGCGCGATCACCTACGCCACCGACCTCTTCGACCACCCCACCGCCGCCGGCATCGGCGAACGATTCATCCGCGTCCTGCAAACGGTCACCGCCGATCCATCGGCGCAGGTCAACCGCGTGGACGTGC
Organism: Streptomyces sp. RLA123; assembly: GCF_056270165.1. Taxonomy (NCBI): domain Bacteria; kingdom Bacillati; phylum Actinomycetota; class Actinomycetes; order Kitasatosporales; family Streptomycetaceae; genus Streptomyces; species Streptomyces sp. RLA123. The sequence continues at coordinate 305,149 of NZ_JBWDOR010000003.1, forward strand.
TGGACCCCGCCGAACACCACCGCATCCTGGTGGAGTGGAACGACACCACCCGGCAGGTGCCGCAGACCACGGTCACGGAGCTGTTCGAAACGCAGGTGACGCGCACTCCCACGGCGCCGGCCGTGGTGTTCGAAGGCACCGAAGTGTCCTACGCGGAACTCAACGCCCGCGCCAACCAGCTCGCCCGACTGCTGACCGACCACGGGGCACAGCCCGAGCAACTGGTCGCGCTCGCGCTCCCCCGCTCCGTCGACCTCATCGTCGCCATCCTCGCCACACTCAAGGCCGGAGCCGCCTACCTCCCGATCGATCCCGGTCACCCGGTCGATCGCATCACGTATCTGCTTTCCGACGCACGGCCCTCGGTCGTCATCGCCGACGATGCGACATGGGAGAGTCTGCGGGGCGTCGACGTGCCTCGTCTGTCACTCGGCGATCCCCTGGTCCGGCAGGACCTGTCGGGCCGCGCCGCGCATGATCTGTCCGACGTGGAACGGCGCAGCCCGCTCCTGCTCGACCACCGTGCGTACGTCGTCTACACCTCCGGCTCCACGGGGCGTCCCAAGGGCGTGGTGGTCACGCATCGTTCGCTCGCCAACAACATCGCCGCCGTCGCGCCGGAGTACGGGATCGATGAGCGTTCGCGAGTGCTGGGGGCGACGGCGTTCAGCTTCGATGTGTCGGTGCAGGACCTCTTCGTCACCCTGACCTCCGGCGCGGTTTTCGTGCTGGCTGCCGATGAGGATCGGGTCGACCTCGAGCGCCTGCAGGGTTTGATGCGTGCGCAGGGCGTGTCGGTGGCGCATGTGACACCGGGGGTGGCGCGGCCGCTGAACCCTGCGCGGTTGCCGGAGCTGCGGTTGCTCGTGGTGGGGGGTGAAGCACCGGACGCGGGTCTCGTCGACCGGTGGACCACTGCCGGTCGGGAGTTCTGCAACAGTTACGGGCCGACGGAGACGACCATCGGGGCCACGCTGATGCGGTGTGCCGCGCCGTCGTCGGGCCGCACTCCGCCGATCGGCCGTCCGATAGCGAACACCCGGGCCTTTGTGCTGGATCGGTCGTTGCGGCCGGTGCCGCCGGGGGTGGCCGGGGAGTTGTACCTGGCAGGTGTTCAGCTGGCCCGGGGGTACGTCAACCGGCCCGCGCTGACGGCGGAGCGGTTCGTCGCCAATCCGTACGGCGCACCCGGCGAGCGGATGTACCGGACCGGTGACCTGGTTCGGTGGAACGCCGAGGGTCGACTGGAGTTCCTGGGCCGTACCGACGACCAGGTCAAGATCCGCGGCTTCCGCATCGAACTCGGCGAGATCGAGACCGCCCTGCTCGCCCACCCGTCCGTCGCCCAGGCGGCGGTGGTGGTGCGGGAGGACCGGCCCGGCGACAAGCGCCTGGTCGGATACATCGTCCCGGCGAGCGCTGCGGACGGTGTGGACATCGCGGACGTCCGTGCCGGCCTGTCAGCCGTGTTGCCGGACTACATGCTGCCGGCGGCGATCGTCGCACTGGACGCGCTCCCGCTGACGGTGAACCGCAAGCTGGACCGCAGGGCCCTGCCCGCCCCCGACTACACCGCCACGAGCCCGGGCCGGGAACCACGGACCCTCCAGGAACACCTCCTCAGCCAGGCATTCGCCGACGTCCTCGGCCTCCCGCACGTCGGGGTCGACGACAACTTCTTCGACCTCGGCGGCCACTCCCTGCTGGCCACCCGCCTGGTCAGCCGCATCCGCACCACCCTCCGGGCCGAAATCCCGATCCGCGCCCTGTTCGAGACCCCCACCGTCGCCGGACTCGCCCTCCGTCTCGCCAGGAGCGGTGCCGACGCCACCCGCCTGCCGCTGACGGTCCGGCCGAGGCCCGGCGCGGTGCCGTTGTCGTACGCCCAGCAGCGCCTGTGGTTCCTGGAACAGCTGGAAGGACCGTCCGCGCTCTACAACATCCCCATCGCCCTCCGCCTCACCGGCGACCTCGACCCGGACGTCCTTCGGACCGCTCTGAACGACGTCGTCATCCGCCACGAAGTCCTCCGCACGGTCTTCGGACATGTCGACGGCGCACCTGAGCAGCGCGTCCTGGCCCCTCAGTCGATCGACCTGCCGCTCTTCCCGGAGGAGATGCCGGCGGGCGAGCTGGCGCAGGCAGTGGCCGGGGAAGCACGTCGCCCCTTCGACCTTGCCAAGGAACTCCCCCTGCGGGCACGGCTGTTCGCCAGAGCACCACGGGAACACGCTCTGGTCCTGGTGCTGCACCACATCGCCGGCGACGGCTGGTCCCTCGCACCACTCGCGCGCGACATCTCCACCGCGTACGCCGCCCGGTCGGACGGCCACGCTCCCGCCTGGGAACCGCTCCCGGTCCAGTACACGGACTACACCCTCTGGCAACGCGACCTCCTGGGCGAGCACCACGACGCGGCGAGTGTCCTCAACCACCAGCTGGACTACTGGCGCGAGGCCCTCGCCGGCCTGCCGGAGGAACTCGCCCTGCCCACCGACCGGCCCCGGCCGCCGGTGGCCACCCACCGCGGCGGCACCGTCGGCGTGCGCATCGACAGCGAGCTCCACCAGCGGATCACCGGTCTGGCCCGCGCCGAGGGCGTCACCGTGTTCATGGTGCTCCAGGCCGCCCTCGCCACCCTGCTCTTCCGTCTCGGCGCGGGTGCCGACATCCCCATCGGGACCTCGCTGGCGGGCCGCACCGACGAAAGCCTGGACGAGCTGGTCGGCTTCTTCGTCAACACCCTCGTCCTGCGCTCCGACGTCTCGGGCGAACCGTCCTTCCGCGAACTGATGCACCGCGTACGCGAACGGGGTCTGGACGCCTTCGCCCACCAGGACGTGCCGTTCGAACGACTGGTGGAAGACCTGGCCCCCGCCCGGTCCATGGCCCGCCACCCCCTCTTCCAGGTCATGCTCGCCCTGCAGAACGCCGCTCCCGCGAGCCTCGATCTGCCCGGCATCGAAGCCCACCTGCTGAACACGGGTGATCAGCCCGCCAAGTTCGACCTCGACGTCCAGCTCCGTGAGACCGACACCGGCGGCCTGGTCGGCTCCATCACCTACGCCTCCGACCTGTTCGATCACAGCACGGTGGAATCATTTGCCGAGCGGTTCGTCCGAATCCTCGACACCGCGACCACCGACCCCGCGCGGCCCGTCACCGACATCGACCTGCTCAGCGCGGACGAGCGGCACAGCGTGCTGGCGGCGTGGAACGACACCGCGCACGAGGTGCCGGTGGCGACGCTTCCTGACCTCTTCCAGGCACAGGTCGCGCGCACCCCCGACTCCACCGCCGTGGTCTTCGAAGACGTCCGGCTGTCCTACGCCGACCTCAACGCCCGTGCCAACCGGCTCGCCCGCCTGATGGCCGGACGCGGTGCCGGACCCGAAAGCCTTGTCGCCGTCCACCTGGAGCGCTCCGCCGATCTCGTCGTCACCCTGCTGGCCGTCCTCAAGACAGGCGCGGCCTACCTCCCCATCGACCCCGACCACCCTGCCGACCGCGTCACCGCTCTCCTGGCCGACGCCGGACCCGTGCTTCTGCTCACCACCCATGCCCTGAAGCCGGCGAACGGCGGGCAGGTCCCCTGCCTCGTCCTGGACGACCCGGAACTGACCACCACGCTCGGCCGGCTGTCCGCGAACGACCTCGAGGACCGCGACCGCAGCCGTGGCCTGCTCGTCGATCACCCGGCGTACGTGCTCTACACCTCAGGGTCCACCGGACGTCCCAAGGGCGTCGCGATCACCCACAGGGGCCTGGTCAACCGATTGGCGTGGATGCAGGACGCCTACCGGCTGACGTCGGACGATCGGGTGGTGCAGAAGACCCCGTTCGGGTTCGACGTGTCGGTGTGGGAGTTCTTCTGGCCGCTGATCGAAGGTGCGACGCTGGTGGCGGCCCGTCCGGGCGGTCACCGTGACCCGGGGTACCTGGCCGGGCTGATCCAGCGCGAGCAGGTCACCGTCGCCCACTTCGTCCCGTCGATGCTGCAGGTGTTCGTCGCCGAGCCCACCGCCCAGGAGTGCGCGTCCCTGCGGGCCGTGGTCTGCAGCGGCGAGGCGTTGTCAGCCTCGTTGCGCGACCAGTTCCACGCGGTGCTGCCGATCTCCCTGCACAACCTGTACGGCCCGACCGAGGCTGCCATCGATGTCACCGCCTTCACCTGTGAGCCGGGTGCCGAGGCCAGTGGCGGAGTACCGATCGGACGCCCGATCTGGAACACCCGGGTGTTCGTGCTGGACGCGGCGTTGCGGCCGGTGCCGGCCGGGGTGCCGGGCGAGCTGTACCTCGCCGGTGTGCAGCTGGCCCGGGGCTATCCGGACCGGCCGGGCCTGACCGCCGAACGGTTCGTCGCCAACCCCTACGGCACACCCGGCGAGCGGATGTACCGCACCGGCGACCTGGCCCGGTGGAGCACCGACGGGCAGCTGGAATACCTGGGTCGTACGGACGACCAGGTGAAGATCCGCGGGTTCCGCATCGAACTCGGCGAGGTCGAGGCCGCCCTGCTCACCCACCCGTCCGTCACACAGGCCGCAGTGGTGGTGCGGGAGGACCGGCCGGGCGACAGGCGCCTGGCCGGGTACGTGGTGTCGGCCGGTGACACCGACGCCGCGGAGGTCCGCGCTCACTCGGCTCAGGTGTTGCCCGAGTACATGGTCCCGGCCGTGATCGTGGTGCTCGACGCACTGCCGTCGACGGTCAACGGCAAGCTCGACCGCAGGGCGTTGCCGGCTCCGGAATACGGTGCCGGGGCTACCAGGCGTGGGCCGTCGACGGTGCAGGAGGAGATCCTGTGCGCGCTGTTCGCCGAGGTCCTCGGCCTGCCCTCCGTCGGTGTCGATGACGACTTCTTCGAGCTGGGCGGACACTCACTGCTGGCGGTGACGCTGGTGGAGCGGGCCCGGGCGGCGGGTGTCGCGGTGGATGTGCGGACGCTGTTCACCAGCCCGACCGTGGCCGGTCTGGCGGCGCTGGAGGGCGCTCCGAAGGTGGTGCTGCCGGCCAACGGCATCCCCGCCGATGCCACGACGATCACTCCGGAGATGGTGACGCTGGCCGCCCTCACGGCGGAGGAGATCGCCGCAATCACCGCGGAGGTGCCCGGCGGTGCGGCCAACATCGCCGACATCTACCCGCTGGCCCCGCTTCAGGAAGGCATCCTCTTCCACCACCTGCTGGAAGGCGACAACGGCACCGACCTGTACACGCTGCCGTACGTCCTCCGCTTCGACTCCCGGCAGCGTGTGGACGCCGTTCTCGCCGCCGTGCAGCAGGTGGTCGACCGGCACGACATCCTGCGTACGGCGTTCCTGTGGGAAGGGCTCCGGGAGCCCGTCCAGGTCGTCCAGCGCACCGCTCCCCTTTCGGTCACGACCTTCCAGCTGGAGGGCGCGGATGTCGTGGGCCGCCTGCTGGCCACGCGCACCGCGCCGATGGACGTCCGGCGCGCCCCCCTGCTGCAGGCCGGCGTCGCGCAGGACCCCGACGACCAGCGGTGGTACGTCCTGCTCGAAGTGCATCACCTCGTGCAGGACCGTACGTCCCTCGCCCTGGTCTTCAAGGAGATCCGCGCGATCCTCTCCGGAAGCGGAGACACGCTGCCGGCGCCGCTGCCGTTCCGCGAGTTCGTCGCGCGGGCACGTCTCATGATCCCGGCGCAGGAGCACGAGCGGTTCTTCGCGGAACTTCTGGGGGACGTGAGCGAGCCGACCGCGCCGTACGGGCTGCTGGACGTGCACGGCGACGGCCGCGGCGTGTCCGAGGTGCGCATGCCCCTCGACGCGGATGTGGCGCGGCGACTGAGGGAGCAGGCGCGACGCCTGGGTGTCAGCCCGGCGACGCTGTTCCACGTCGCCTGGGCGCGCGTCGTGTCGGCCACCTCCGGCCGTGACGACGTGGTGTTCGGCACCGTGCTGTTCGGCCGGATGAACGCGGGCGCCGGGGCCGACCGGGTGCCCGGCCTGTTCGTCAACACGCTGCCCGCCCGCCTCGACGTCGGCTCCTTGAGCGTGCGCGACGCCGTGCACGCCATGCGGCGCCGGCTCGCGGACCTGCTGGTGCACGAGCACGCACCTCTCATCCTGGCGCAGCGGGCCAGCGCCCTTCCTGCCCGGACACCGCTGTTCACCTCGCTGTTCAACTACCGCCACAACGAGGACACCGCCGCACCCACCCCCGACGGGGTCGAGCTGCTGCACGGGCACGAGCGCACCAACTACCCGTTGGAATTCGCCGTCAACGACCAGGACCCCCTGTTCACCTTCACCGTCCAAGCGGTGGCCCCGGTCGATCCGCGATCGTTGGGCGCCTTCATGCACACTGCGGTCGAGGATCTCGTCACGGCGCTCGAGGAGGATCCCGGACGGCCGTTGCGCGCGATCCACGTTCTGGACGAAAAGGAGCGCCGGCTTCTGGTCGAGTGGAACGACACAGCCCGTGATGTTGCTCCCGCGACGCTTCCCGAGCTGTTCCAGTCGCGGGTGGCCCGGACCCCGGACGCTGCCGCGGTGGTGTTCGAGGACCTCCAACTCACCTACGCGGAACTGAACGCGCAGGCCAACCGGCTGGCACGGTCACTGGTCGCGCGCGGGGCCGGTCCCGAACACCGGATCGCGGTCATCATGGACCGCTCCGCCGATCTCGTCATCACCCTGCTCGCCGTACTCAAAGCCGGCGCCGCCTACGTGCCGATCGACCCCGAGTACCCGGCCGAGCGCGTGGCCTACCTACTGCGGGACGCCAAGCCCACACTCGTCGTGACCACCCGCCAGGCCGAAGGTGTGCTGCCCGAAGATGCGGCACGGGTCGTACTCGACGACCCCACCACCGCGGCTCAGCTGGGGAGGTTGGCCGACGGAGACCTGTCGGACACCGACCGCGGCAGCGTCCTGCTACCCGCCCACCCCGCCTACGTCATCTACACCTCCGGCTCCACCGGACGACCCAAGGGCGTGACGGTCCCACACACCGGTGTCGCCAACCGGCTGGCCTGGATGCAAAACGCCTACCGCCTCACACCGCACGACCGCGTCGTGCAGAAAACACCGTTCGGATTCGACGTGTCCGTATGGGAGTTCTTCTGGCCCCTCCTCGAAGGCGCCACCCTCGTCATGGCCCGCCCAGGCGGACACCGCGACCCCGAATACCTCGCCGAGCTCATCCAGCGCCAACAGATCACCATCGCCCACTTCGTCCCGTCCATGCTGCAAGTCTTCATCGCGGCCGCCGAGACATCCCCGTGGACCCTGCCGTCACTGCGCGCCGTCATGGCCAGCGGCGAAGCCCTGCCCGCCGAACTACGGGACCGCTTCCTGAAATCGTTCGGCGTCCCCCTCCACAACCTCTACGGTCCGACCGAAGCATCCATCGACGTCACCGCCTTCACCTGCGAACCCGACGCCGACACCGCCGATGCCGTACCCATCGGCCGCCCTGTCTGGAACACACAGGCGTTCGTCCTCGACGCCGCACTGCAACCCGTACCACCCGGCGTCGCCGGAGAGCTGTACCTCGCCGGAATCCAACTCGCCCGCGGATACCTCGACCGACCCGCACTGACCGCCGAACGATTCATCGCCAACCCCCACGGCGAACCAGGCGAACGCATGTACCGCACCGGAGACCTCGCCCGCTGGAACACCGACGGACAACTCGAATACCTCGGCCGCACCGACCACCAGGTCAAAATCCGCGGCTTCCGCATCGAACTCGGCGAAATCGAAGCCGCACTCCACACCCACCCAGCCGTCGCCCAGGCCGCCGTCATCGTCAGAGAAGACCACCCCGGCGACCAACGCCTCACCGCCTACATCGTGCCCGCCCATGAGTTGTCCGCCGAGGACGTCAGCGCCTTCCGGGCGGCGGGCGGCGCTCTGCGGACGCATGTCGCGACCCTGCTGCCGGAGTACATGATCCCGTCCGCGATCGTCGTCCTGGACGCGCTGCCGCTGACGGTGAACGGCAAGCTGAACCGTTCCGCCCTCCCGGCGCCCGATTACGCCGGCCAAGGCGAGAGCAGGGAACCCGCATCAGCCGAGGAAGCGGCTCTCTGCGGCATCTTCGCGAAGGTGCTGGGCGTCGCCGGCATCGGAGTGGACGACAACTTCTTCGACCTCGGCGGGCATTCTCTCCTCGCCACCCAGCTCGCCGGTCACATCCGCGCCACCCTCGGCAGGGAAGTCCCGATCCGCGCGATCTTCGAAACGCCCACTCCCGCCGGACTGGCGAAGCGGCTGGGACCGGAGAAGCACAGCCGGCCCGTCCTGCGTCCCCGGCCGCGCTAGGCACTGTCGTTCCCACGCACCCTTACCCGTTCAGTCCGTCATTTGTCGTAGAGAGCACTCCGATGATTCCTCTGTCCTTTGCTCAGCAGCGGTTGTGGTTCCTCGGCGAACTGCAAGGGCCCAACGGGATGTACAACATCCCGATCACTCTGCGGCTCACCGGTGACCTGAACCAGAAGGCCCTGCACACGGCACTGGTGGACCTGATCGAGCGGCACGAGGCGCTGCGTACGCTGATCGCGACAGACGACGGCGTCCCCCAGCAGCGGATCCTCACCCCGGACGACGCCGGCCTGCGGCTTCCGGTGATCAAGGTGACGGAGGACGAGATCGCGCGGGTGGTGGCCGAGGAATCCGTCCGCCCGTTCGACCTCTCCCGCGAGATCCCCTTGCGGGCATGTCTTCTCGCGGTGGCCCCACGCGACCACGTGCTGCTCCTGGTGGCCCATCACATCGCGAGCGACGGCTGGTCCCTGGCGCCTTTGGCGCAGGACGTCTCCACCGCGTACACCGCCCGGTGCAACGGCCAGGCCCCCGCCTGGGAGCCTCTCCCGATCCAGTACGCCGACTACGCCCTCTGGCAGCGTGAACTCCTCGGGGGCGAGGACGACCCGGCGAGCTTCCTGAATCAGGAGCTGTCGTACTGGCGGGAGGCTCTGGCCGACCTGCCGGAGGAACTGCCCCTGCCGTTCGACCGTCCGCGCCCGTCGGTGCCGAGCCACCGCAACGGCAGCGCGGACCTCGACGTCCCCGCCGACCTGCATCGGCGGCTCGCCGCCCTTGCCCGGGCCGAGGGCGTCACCGTGTTCGCGGTGCTCCACGCCGCGCTCGCCACCACCCTCTCCCGTCTCGGCGCCGGCACCGACATCCCCATCGGCACTCCGGTGGCCGGGCGTACCGAAGTCGCTCTGAACGAGCTCGTCGGCTTCTTCGTGAACACCCTGGTGATCCGCGGCGACCTGTCGGGACGCCCGTCCTTCCGTGATGTGCTGGCCCGGGTGCACGAACGGAATCTGGACGCGCTCACCCATCAGGAACTGCCCTTCGAGCGGCTGGTGGAGGACCTCGCGCCCGCCCGGTCGCTGGCCCGTCAGCCGTTGTTCCAGGTCATGCTGGCGTTGCAGGACAACGTCGAACCGGCCCTCGCGCTGCCCGGCCTCGAAGTGACCGTGCTGTCGAGCAGGGAGGCACCCGCCAGGGCCGACCTGTCCGTCTCCGTCAGGGAGACCTTCGGCCCCGGCGGCGTCCCGACCGGTCTCATGGGTGGCATCGGCTTCGCGGCGGACCTGTTCGATCACGGCACCGTTCGGACGCTGGCCGAGCGGTTCGTCCGGGTACTCGACGCGGTGACCGCCGACCCGGCACAGCCCGTCGCCGACATCGACCTGCTCAGCCCGGCCGAGCGCCGGCAGGTCGTGATCGGGTGGAACGACACCGCGCACGACGTCCCGGTGGCGACGCTGCCCGAACTGTTCGAGGCACGGGTGGTTCACACCCCCGACGCGACGGCGGTGATGTCCGAGGACGTCGAAGTGTCCTACAACGACCTCAACGCCCGCGCCAACCGGCTCGCCCGCCACCTCGTCGACCATGGCGTCGGCCCGGAAACCCTCGTCGGGGTCCATCTCGAACGCTCCGACGATCTGGTCGTCACCCTCCTGGCGGTGCTCAAAGCCGGCGGTGCCTACCTCCCCGTCGACCCCGACCACCCCGCCGACCGGATCGCCCACCTGCTCGCCGACGCCCGGCCCGCCGTCGTCGTCACCACCGGCGCTCTCCACCCGAGTCTCCCCGCCGGTGGGGAGACGCGGCACCTCGTCCTCGACGCCCCGGACACGGCGCTCACCCTCGCCGGCCTGTCCTCGGCCGACCTGGACGACCATGACCGCCACGGTGTGCTGCTGCCCGCGCACCCGGCGTACGTCATCTACACGTCCGGCTCGACGGGACGGCCCAAGGGGGTCGCCGTACCGCACCAGGGCGTGGTCAACCGCCTGGAATGGATGCAGCAGCAGTACCCGATCGGAGCCTCGGACCGGGTACTGCAGAAGACCCCGTTCGGATTCGACGTCTCGGTCTGGGAGTTCTTCTGGCCCCTCCTCCAGGGCGCCGTCCTGGTCGTGGCCCGCCCCGGCGGACACCGCGACCCCGCCTATCTGGCCGACCTCATCCAGACCCGGCACGTCACCGTCAGCCATTTCGTGCCCTCCATGCTGAAGGCCTTCCTCACCGAGCCCGCGGCCTCCCACTGCACCACCCTGCGCGCCGTCCTCTGCAGCGGCGAAGCCCTCGCCCCCGAGCTCCGCGACCACTTCCTCCGCACGCTGAACACCCCCCTGCACAACCTCTACGGCCCCACCGAAGCCTCCATCGACGTCACCCACGCCTCGCATCTCACAGGCGACGACCCGACCGTCCCCATCGGCCGGCCGGTGTGGAACACCCGGACCTACGTCCTCGACGCCTCCCTGCGACCCGTTCCCCCTGGCGTCCCCGGCGAGCTCTACCTCGCCGGCGCCCAGCTCGCCCGCGGCTACCTCGAGCGCCCCGGCCTCACCGCCGAACGCTTCGTCGCCAACCCCAACGGTCGGCTCGGCGAACGCATGTACCGCACCGGCGACCTCGTCCGCTGGACCACCGACGGTCAGCTGGAGTACCTCGGCCGTACCGACGACCAGGTCAAGATCCGCGGCTTCCGCATCGAACTCGGCGAGGTCGAAGCGGCCCTCGCCTCCCATCCGGCCGTCGCCCAGGCCGCCGCCGTCGTCCGCGAGGACCAGCCCGGCGACAAACGCCTCACCGGCTACATCGTTCCCAAGACCGACATCGACGGCACCGACGTCCGCACCCACGTCGCCGGCCTGCTGCCCGACTACATGGTGCCGTCGGCCGTGGTGGTCCTGGACGCCCTCCCCGTCACGGTGAACGGCAAGCTCGACCGGGCCGCCCTGCCCGCGCCCGACTACACCACGGGACACACGAGCCGAGCGCCGCGCACCGCCCGCGAGGAAATCCTGTGCGACGCCTTCGCCGAGATCCTCGGCCTGCCGCACGTCGGGGTGGACGACAACTTCTTCGACCTCGGCGGGCACTCGCTGCTGGCGGTGACACTGGTGGAACGGCTGCGCGCCCGTGGCCTGTCGGTCGATGTACGGTCCCTGTTCAGCACGCCCACCGTGGCCGGTCTCGCGGCGAGCACCGGTCGAGCCGAGGTACAGGTTCCCGCGAACCGCATCCCGGCCGGTGCGCAGGTGATCACGCCGGACATGCTTCCCCTGGTCGACCTGAACGCCGGGCACATCGCGGAGATCACCGCTCGCGTCCCCGGCGGCGCCGCGAACGTGGCGGACGTGTACCCGCTCGCTCCGTTGCAGGAGGGCATCCTCTTCCACCACCTCATGGGCGGCGAGACCACGGATGAGGACGTGTATGTGCTGCCCACCGTGCTTCGCTTCGATTCCCGCGACAGACTCGACGAGTTCGTGACCGCCTTGCAGAAAGTGCTGGACCGACACGACAACTTGAGGACCGCGGTGCTCTGGGAAGGGCTGCCCGAACCGGTGCAGGTGGTGCTCCGGCACGCCGCGCTGCCGGTGCGGGAAGTCGTGCTGACCACAGACGCCGATGCTCCGGCGGACGACCACGAACTGGTCGCCCGGCTGCTGGCGGTGTGCCCTGCGTCCATGGCCATCGGCCGTGCCCCTCTGCTCCGTATGCACGTCGCCGCGCAGCCGGGCAGCGAACAGTGGCTGGCGCTGGTGCAGGTGCACCACTTGATCCAGGACCACACCGCGCTCGACGTCATTCTGGGCGAGGTGTACGCGTTCATCGACGGACGCGACGACGAACTGCCCGCGCCGTCGCCGTACCGCGACGTGGTCGCCCAGGCACGGGCTCAGGTGTCCCGGCAGGAACACGAGACGTACTTCGGTCGCCTGCTCGGCGACGTCACCGAGCCGACCGCCCCCTTCGGGCTGGTGGACGTCCGTGGAGACGGCACGGGGGCCACCGAGTCCACCGCCCGCATGGATCCGCGGCTCTCCGAGAGGCTTCGTGAGCAGGCACGGCACCTCGGCGTGAGCCCGGCGACGTTGTTCCACGTCATGTGGGCCCGTGTGCTGGCCGCGACCTCGGGCCGCGACGACGTGGTCTTCGGGACCATCCTGTTGGGCCGGATGGGCACGGGGGCCGAACGGGTCGTGGGTCTGTTCATCAACACCCTCCCGGTCCGCGTCAACACCCGCGGCTCCGGCACGCGGGACGCCGTACGCGCCGTACAGGCCCAACTGGCCGAGTTGCTGCTGCACGAACACGCACCGCTCGCGCTGGCACAGCGGATGAGCGGGATGCGCGGGGACGCCCCACTGTTCACCTCGCTCCTGAACTACCGTCACAGCAGGACGGATTCCGAAAGGGCGCGTGCCGGGCTTCCGGGCGTGGAGGTGCTCTTCACGCGGGAGCGGACGAACTACCCCGTCGGAATGATCGTCGACGACACCGGCGACGGGTTCCTCCTCACGGCTCAGGTGGTCGCACCCGGGTCGCCCGACGTCCTGTGCGCCATGATGGAGACGGTCGGCGAAGGGATGGTCGCCGCGCTGGAATCGGCACCGGACGGGCCCCTCGGCGACATCGAGGTGCTGGGTGCCGGTGAGCGTCGGCGTGTGCTGGTGGAGTGGAACGACACGGCGCGGGACGTGCCGGCGATGACGCTTCCCGAGCTGTTCCAGGCCCAGGCCGCCCGCACCCCGGACGCGACCGCGGTGGCCTTCGGCGACACCGAACTGTCCTACGCCGAACTCAACGGCCGCGCCAACCGGCTCGCCCGCCACCTGGTCGAGCACGGCGTCGGACCCGAACACCTGGTAGCCGTGGCACTGCCCCGGTCGATCGACCTCATCGTCGCCATCCTCGCCGTCATGAAAGCCGGAGGCGCCCACCTACCGATCGACCCCGCCTACCCCACCGACCGGATCACCTACCAACTCACCGACGCCCAACCCGCACTCCTCATCACCAGCACAGCAACCCAGGAAAAACTGACCGCAGCCGACACCACACAACTGTCCCTGGACAACCCCCAGCTACGACAGACCCTGACCGACCTCCCCGACCACGACCTGACGGACACCGAGCGACACGATCCCCTGCAGACCGCCCACCCCGCCTACGTCATCTACACCTCCGGCTCCACCGGCCGCCCCAAGGGCGTCACCGTCACCCACCACGGCCTCTCCAGCCTGATCACCGCACAAGCGGAAAAGTTCACCATCACAGCCGCAAGCCGCGTCCTCCAATTCGCCTCACCCAGCTTCGACGCCGCCATCGCAGAGATCGCCGTGACGCTGTGCAGCGGGGCCACCCTCGTCACCGCCACCCGCGATGACCTCGTCCCCGGCCCGGCGCTGACCCGCCTGGTCACCCACCAGAGCGTCACCCACGCCACCCTCCCCCGGCCGTCCTCCCCCACCTCGACCCCCGCGACCTCCCCCACCTCACCACCCTCATCACCGCGGGCGAAGCCCTCCCCGCCCACCAGGTCACCCCCTGGGCGGCCGACCGCACCCTCATCAACGCCTACGGACCGACCGAAACGACCGTCTGCGCCACCACCGCCCGGCTCGCCCCTCCCACTGACGTCCACATCGGCGCTCCCATCGCCAACTCCCAGGTATTCGTGCTGGACGCGGCGCTCCGGCCGGTGCCGATCGGCGTGCCCGGCGAGCTGTACGTCTCCGGAGCCGGGCTCGCCCGCGGCTACCTGAACCGCCCCGGCCTCACTTCGGAGCGCTTCGTCGCCAACCCTTACAGCGGGTCGGGCGAACGCATGTACCGCACCGGCGACCTCGCCCGCTGGAACACCGATGGACAACTCGAATACCTCGGCCGCACCGACGACCAGGTCAAGATCCGCGGCTTCCGCATCGAACTCGGCGAGATCGAGACCGCCCTGGCCTCCCACCCGGCCGTCACCCAGGCCGCCGCCGTCGTCCGCGAGGACCAGCCCGGCGACAAACGCCTCACCGCCTACGTCGTCACCACCACCCCGGACGTGGACAGCGCCGCGGTCCGCACCCACGTCGCCGGCCTGCTGCCCGACCACATGGTGCCCTCGGCCGTGGTCGTCCTGGACGCGCTCCCGCTGAGCGTGAACGGCAAGCTCGACCGCAAGGCCCTTCCCGCGCCGACGTATGGGACAACCGACGAGCGCCGGGAGCCGCGAACCCCGCAGGAACAGCTCCTGTGCCGGATGTTCGCCGACGTCCTCGGCCTGCCGGATGTCGGGGTGGACGACAACTTCTTCGACCTCGGCGGTCACTCGCTGCTGGCGACCCGTCTGGTCAGCCGCATCCGCACCGCCCTCGGCATGGAACTCCCGATCCGGGCCCTGTTCGAAACCCCCACCGTCGCCGGACTCGCCGACCGTCTGACCGATGCCGGGACAGCGCGCCGGAGGCTGACCACCGGGCCGCGCCCCGAGGTCGTCCCCCTGTCCTTCGCCCAGCAACGGCTGTGGTTCCTCGGCGAACTCGAAGGAGGCTCCGGGCTGTACAACATCCCCGTCGTCCTCCGGCTCACCGGCGACCTCCACGCCGAGGCTCTTCGCACCGCGATCCACGACGTCATCACCCGGCACGAAGTCCTCCGCACCGTCTTCCCGAGCGTCGACGGCTCGCCCAGCCAGCACATCCTCGGCCCGGACGCGATCGACCTCCGGCTCCAGCTGCCCGTGGTCGACATACCCGAAGGTGACATCGCCCGAGCCGTCAGGGAAGAAGCCGTACGGGCCTTCGACCTCAGCCGCGAGATCCCGCTGCGGGCACGGCTGTTCGCGGTGACGCCGCGGGACCACGTCCTGGTCGTGGTCCTCCACCACATCGCCGGTGACGGGTGGTCACTCGCACCGCTGGCGCGGGACATCTCCCTCGCGTACGCCTCCCGGGTCGACCACCGGATCCCCGCCTGGGAACCTCTTCCGGTCCAGTACGCCGACTACACCCTCTGGCAGCGTGAGCTCCTCGGGGACGAGGACGACCCCGCAAGCCTGCACGGCACACAGCTGACCTACTGGCGTGAGGCCCTCGCCGGCCTGCCGGAAGAACTCACCCTGCCCGCCGACCGCCCCCGGCCGCCGGTGGCATCCCATCGCGGCGTCACGGCCGGCATCCGCATCGACGCGGACCTGCACGCACGGCTGACCGCGCTGGCCCGCGCCGAGGGCGTCACCATGTTCATGGTGCTCAACGCCGCACTGGCGACGCTGCTCTCCCGCTTGGGGGCAGGCACCGACATCCCCATCGGCACTCCCGTCGCCGGACGTACCGACGAGAGTCAGAACGAGCTCGTCGGGTTCTTCGTCAACACCCTGGTGATCCGCACCGACGTATCGCGCACCCCTTCTTTCCGGGAGGTGCTGCGGCGCGTCCGGGAGCAGAGCCTGGGCGCCCTCGCCCACCAGGATGTGCCGTTCGAACGACTGGTGGAAGACCTGGCCCCCGCCCGGTCCATGGCCCGCCACCCCCTGTTCCAGGTCATGCTCGCCCTGCAGAACACCACCGACCCGGCACTCGACCTGCCCGGCCTGGACAGCCGCCTCCTGCCCAACGGCGACCAGCCGGCCAAATTCGACCTCGACCTCCAGCTCCGCGAGACCCACACCGACGGCCACCCCGCAGGCCTGACCGGCACCATCACCTACGCGGCCGACCTGTACGACCGCACCACCGTCGACAGGCTCGTCCAGCGGCTCGTCCGCGTGCTCGACGCCGTGACCACGGACCCCGCGCTTCCGGTCACCGGCATCGACCTCCTCAGCGACATCGAACGCCGACAGGTGCTGGTGGAGTGGAACGACACCGGCCGAGAGGTGCCGCAGGCCACGCTGGCGGAGTTGTTCGAGGCCCAGGTGGCCCGCGGGCAGGACGCCACGGCGGTCGAGTTCGACGGCGTCGAGGTGTCCTACGCGGAGCTGAACGCGCGGGCGAACCGTCTGGCACGACTCCTGGTCTCCCGCGGCGTGAAGCCGCAGGACCGGGTGGCGGTGATGATGGACCGCTCGGCCGATCTGATCGTGGCGCTGCTGGCGACGGTCAAGGCGGGGGCGGCGTATGTGCCGATCGACCCGGCCTATCCGGCGGACCGGATCGCCTTCATGCTGGCGGACGCCCGGCCGGCCCTGCTGGTCACGCAGCAGGCCCATGTCCGTGCGGACATCGCCGGGGAGCCCGTGGTGGTGGACGATCCCGCCGCGGCCGCCGCGATCGCGGATCTCGGCGGGGAGGACCTGTCGGACGCGGACCGGAGCGGGAGCCTGCTGGCCGTCCACCCGGCGTATGTGATCTACACCTCCGGGTCGACGGGACGTCCCAAGGGGGTGGTCGTACCGCAGCAGGCGGTCGTCCGCCTCGTCCGGCAGGCGAACTACGTCGCGTTGGGCACTGACGATGTCGTCGCTCAGGCGTCGTCGGTGTCGTTCGACGCGGCCACCTTCGAGATCTGGGGGGCGCTGGCCAACGGTGCGACGCTGGTGGGCGTCGACCGGGAGGTGCTGCTGTCACCCGAGCGGCTCACCGCGCAGATCGAGCGCAGCGGGATCACCACGATGTTCGTCACCACCGCGCTGTTCAACCGACTGGCGGCGGAGTCGCCTGAGGGGCTTGGACGCCTGCGGCACCTGCTGTTCGGCGGCGAGGCAGTCGACCCTCTGAGCGTTCGGCGGGTCCTGGAACTCGCCCCGCCCAAGCACCTGCTGCACGTGTACGGGCCGACGGAGACGACGACATTCGCGACCTGGCAGTCGGTGGAGCGGGTCGAGGACGGTTCCGTGCCGATCGGCAGACCGGTCTCCGGAGACCGGGTGTACGTCCTGGACAGCGCCTTGCGGCCGGTGCCGCCGGGCGTGGCCGGGGAGCTGTACGTGTCCGGGGCCGGGCTGGCCCATGGATACGTCAACCGGCCCGCGCTGACCGCGGAACGGTTCGTCGCCAACCCCTACGGCGGGCCGGGCGAACGCATGTACCGGACCGGGGACCTGGCCCGCTGGAACACCGACGGGCAGCTGGAATATCTGGGCCGCACCGACCACCAGGTCAAGATCCGCGGCTTCCGCATCGAACTCGGCGAGGTCGAGGCCGCCCTCGCCTCCCACCCGGCTGTCGCCCAGGCCGCCGTCATCGTCCGCGAGGACCAGCCGGGCGACAAGCGCCTCGTCGGCTACGTCGTCCCGGGCGACAACGCGGACGGCGTCGCCCTCGGCGGCGGGGCGTTCCGGGAGTACCTGTCCCGGCTGCTGCCCGACTACATGGTGCCCGCGGCCGTGGTCGTCCTGGACGCGCTCCCCCTCACGGTCAACGGCAAGCTGGACCGCAGGGCCCTGCCCGCCCCCGACTACACCGCCACGAGCCCGGGCCGGGAACCACGGACCTTCCAGGAACACCTCCTCAGCCAGGCATTCGCCGACGTCCTCGGCCTCCCGCACGTCGGGGTCGACGACAACTTCTTCGACCTCGGCGGCCACTCCCTGCTGGCCACCCGCCTGGTCAGCCGCATCCGCACGACCCTCGGGGCCGAAATCCCGATCCGCGCCCTGTTCGAAACCCCCACCGTCGCCGGACTCGCCCAGCGCGTGACGGATTCCGAGACGGCACGCCAGAGGCTGACCACCGGGCCGCGCCCCGCGACGGTGCCGCTGTCCTTCGCCCAGCAACGCCTGTGGTTCCTCGGCGAACTCGAAGGACCCTCCGGGCTCTACAACATCCCCATCGCCCTCCGCCTCACCGGCGACCTCGACCGCGACGCCCTGCGGACCGCCCTCACCGACGTCATCGCCCGGCACGAGGCTCTCCGCACCGTCTTCGCCAACGTCGACGGCACGCCGGAACAGCACATCCTCAGTCCCGATGCGATCGACCTCCAGCTGCCCATGACCGAGGTGCCGGAAGGCGGGCTCGAGCAGGCGGTGGCCGGTGAGTCCCACCGGTCCTTCGACCTCGCCCGCGAGATCCCGCTGCGGGCGCGGCTGTTCGCGGTGACGCCGCAGGACCACGTCCTGGTCGTGGTCCTCCACCATGTCGCCGGCGACGGCTGGTCACTCGCCCCCCTGGCGCGCGACATCTCCACCGCGTACGCCGCCAGGTCGGACGGCCACGCTCCCGCCTGGGAACCGCTCCCGGTCCAGTACGCCGACTACACCCTCTGGCAGCGCCACCTCCTCGGCGACCCCGACGACCCGGGAAGCCTGCACAACGCGCAGCTGGCCTACTGGCGGCAGGCACTCGCCGGCCTGCCGGAGGAGCTCGCCCTGCCCGGCGACCGCCTCCGGCCCCCCGTGGCCACCCACCGCGGCGGCACCGCGCACCTGCACATCGACGCCGACCTGCACCAGCGGCTCAGCGCCCTGGCCCGCGCCGAAGGCGTCACCATGTTCATGGTGCTCAACGCCGCACTGGCGACACTGCTGTCCCGCCTCGGCTCGGGAACCGACATCCCCATCGGCACCTCAGTGGCCGGCCGCACCGACGAGAGTCTGGACGAACTCGTCGGGTTCTTCGTGAACACCTTGGTGATCCGTACCGACGTGTCGGGCAACCCGTCCTTCCGGGAGGTGCTGCGCCGCGTCCGCGAGCAGAGCCTGGGCGCCCTCGCCCGCCAGGACGTGCCCTTCGAACGGCTGGTGGAAGACCTCGCCCCCGCCCGGTCCCTGGCCCGCCATCCCCTGTTCCAGGTCATGCTGGGCCTGCAGAACACCGCATCGCCCGTCCTCGACCTGCCGAGGCTTGCCACCGCCCTGCTGCCGACCGGCGACCAGCCGGCCAAGTTCGACCTCGACATCCAGCTCCAGGAGACCTTCGCTGCCCACGGCCGGCCGAGCGGCCTGACCGGCGTCATCACCTACGCGACCGATCTGTTCGACCACACCACGGTCGTCACCCTCATCGAACGGCTCGTCCGGCTCCTCGACGCCATGGCCGCCGACACCGCCCGGCCCGTCACCGGCATCGACCTGCTCAGCCCGGCCGAACGCCGCCAAGTCCTCGTGGAGTGGAACGACACATCACACGAGGTGCCGGCGTCGACGCTTCCGGAACTGTTCCAGGCGCAGGCGGCCCGCACGCCGGACGCCACCGCCATCGTGTTCGAGGACACAGAGGTGTCCTACGCCGACCTCAACGCGCGCGCCAACCGGCTCGCCCGCCTCCTGGTCACACACGGCGCCGGACCCGAACAACTCGTCGCCCTGGCGCTCCCCCGCTCGACCGACCTCATCGTCGCCCTTCTGGCCGTGCTCAAGACAGGCGCCGCCTACCTCCCCATCGACCCCGACCACCCCGCCGACCGGATCGCCCACCTGCTCTCCGATGCTCGTCCGGCGCTCCTGGTCACCACGGAAGCCGTCGATCCGGAGGGGAACGTCCGCCGGCTCGTCCTCGACGACCCGCGCACGACAGGCGTCCTCGACGGCCTGCCCGCCGGCGACCTCGACGACGCCGAACGGCACGGCCTGTTGCTGCCCGCGCACCCGGCGTACGTCATCTACACCTCCGGCTCCACCGGACAGCCGAAGGGCGTGGCCATCACCCACCAGGGCGTGGTCAACTACATCGCCCGCACCTGGCACGCCTATCCCGACCTCAGCGGAAGCACCCTGCTCCACGCGTCCATCGCCTTCGACCTCGGCGTCACGGCCCTGTACGGCGCGCTCACCAGCGGCGGACGCCTCCACATCGCCACCTGGGACGAAACCCTCCCGGCCGCCCTCGCCGGCCACGACATCACCTTCCTCAAGGCCACACCCAGCCACCTGGCGTTCCTGCAGACCCTTCCCGGCAACTGGGCACCCACCGGCCGGCTCATGCTCGGCGGAGAACCCCTGCGCACGGAGCAACTCCGGCAGTGGCACCGTGACCACCCGGACGTGCCCGTCGTCAACCACTACGGACCGACCGAGACCACCGTCGGCTGCACCGACCACCCCGTGAACGTCGCCGGCGACACCGGCCAGGGGATCACGCCCATCGGCCGCCCGATGTGGAACACCCAGACCTACGTGCTCGACCCGGCCCTGCGGCCGGTTCCCCCGGGCACCCCCGGCGAGCTGTACGTCGCCGGCGCCCAACTCGCCCGCGGATATCTCCACCGCCCCGCTCTCACCGCCGAGCGCTTCGTCGCCAACCCCTACGGCACGCCCGGACAGCGCATGTACCGCACCGGCGACCTCGCCCGCTGGACCGGCGACGGCCGGCTCGAATACCTCGGCCGGGCCGACGACCAGATCAAGATCCGCGGCTTCCGCATCGAACCCGGCGAGATCGAAGCCGCCCTCACCTCCCATCCCGCGGTCGTGCAGGCCGCCATGGTGGTCCGCGAGGACCGCCCCGGGGACAAACGCCTCATCGGCTACATCGTCGCCGGAACGGACGTTGACGGCGCCACCGTCCGCGCCCATGTCGCCGGTCTGCTGCCCGACTACATGGTGCCGTCGGCAGTAGTGGTCCTGGACGCGCTCCCGCTCACCGCCAACGGGAAGCTCGACCGCCGCGCCCTCCCCGCACCCGCGTACGAGACGACCGAGGTGAGCCGGGAGCCGCGAACCCTCCAGGAGCAATTGCTCTGCCAGGTGTTCGCCGGCATTCTCGGCCTGCCGCACGTCGGAGTGGACGACAACTTCTTCGACCTCGGCGGCCACTCGCTGCTCGCCGTACGGCTGGTCAGCCGCATCCGCACGGTGCTCGGGGTGGAGGTCCCGATCCGGGCCCTGTTCGAAAGCCCCACGGTCGCCGGACTGGCGGCTCGGCTGGGAGATGTGGACGACGAAGCACGGCCTCAGGTCACGCCCAGGCCGCGGCCGGACGTCCTGCCGCTGTCCTTCGCCCAGACCCGGCTGTGGTTCCTGCGCCAACTGGAAGGCGGAAACGCCAACTACAACATCCCGGTGGTCCTGCGCCTGACGGGCGCCCTGGACGCCGAGGCCATGGGTGCCGCCCTGCGCGATGTCCTCGTACGGCACGAAGCGCTACGGACCGTCTTCCCGGCCCCCGACGGCACACCACGGCAGTTGATCCTTCCCTCGGAGTCCGTGCCCTTCGACGTGCCGCTGATCGACGTCGCCGAGGCAGACCTGCGCGAGGAGATAGAGCGCGCCTCGCGCTCCGCGTTCGAACTGCGCACCGACATCCCGCTGCGAGCCCGGCTCTTCCGGCTGCGCCCGCAGGAGCACGTGCTGGTGATCGTGGTGCACCACATCGCCGCCGACGCATGGTCGCTGGGCCCCCTGGCCCGAGACGTGTCGGACGCCTACAGCGCCCGGTCCAGCGGCCGGCCTCCCGTCTGGGAAGCCCTGCCGGTCCAGTACGCCGACTACACCCTCTGGCAGCGTGACCTCCTCGGCGACCCCGACGACTCCGCAAGCCTGCACAACGCTCAGCTGACCTACTGGCGTGAGAGGTTGGCCGGGCTGCCGGAAGAACTCGCCCTGCCCGCCGACCGCCCCCGGCCCCGGACGGCCACCCACCGAGGCGGCACCTCCGGCGTGCACATCGACGCCGCCCTGCACCAGCGGCTGACCGCCCTGGCCCAGGCCGAAGGCGTCACCATGTTCATGGTGCTCAACGCCGCACTGGCGACGTTGTTCTCCCGCCTCGGTGCGGGCACCGACATCCCCATCGGCACCCCCATCGCGGGGCGCACCGACGAGAACCTCGACCAGCTCGTCGGCTTCTTCATCAACACCCTCGTCATCCGCACCGACCTGTCCGGCGACCCGAGCTTCCGCGACATGCTGCGTCGCGTCCGCGACGAGAGCCTGGGCGCCCTCGCCCACCAGGACCTGCCGTTCGAACGGCTGGTGGAAGACCTCGCCCCCACCCGGTCCACGGCCCGCCATCCGCTCTTCCAGACCATGCTGGTGTTGCAGAACGTCGCACCTGCCACCCTCGATGTGCCCGGACTGGGCATAGAGAGGCTCGACGTCGGCGACAATCCGGTCTTCGACTTGTCCTTCGTCGTCGGAGAGGCATTCGACGCCGAAGGCGGTGCCGCCGGTGTGAACGGAATCGTCACGTTCGCCGCCGATCTGTTCGACCACGCGACCGTCGACGGGCTCGTCGACCGACTGGTCCAGGTGCTGGATGCGGTGACGGCCGATCCTGATCTACCGGTGGGCCGCATCGAGGTGCTGGGTGCCGGTGAGCGTCGGCGTGTGCTGGTGGAGTGGAACGACACGGCGCGGGACGTGCCGGCGATGACGCTTCCCGAGCTGTTCCAGGCCCAGGCCGCCCGCACCCCGGACGCGACCGCGGTGGCCTTCGGCGACACCGAACTGTCCTACGCCGAACTCAACGGCCGCGCCAACCGGCTCGCCCGCCACCTGGTCGAGCACGGCGTCGGACCCGAACACCTGGTAGCCGTGGCACTGCCCCGGTCGATCGACCTCATCGTCGCCATCCTCGCCGTCATGAAAGCCGGAGGCGCCTACCTACCGATCGACCCCGCCTACCCCACCGACCGGATCACCTACCAACTCACCGACGCCCAACCCGCACTCCTCATCACCAGCACAGCAACCCAGGAAAAACTGACCGCAGCCGACACCACACAACTGTCCCTGGACAACCCCCAGCTACGACAGACCCTGACCGACCTCCCCGACCACGACCTGACGGACACCGAGCGACACGATCCCCTGCAGATCGCCCACCCCGCCTACGTCATCTACACCTCCGGCTCCACCGGCCGCCCCAAGGGCGTCACCGTCACCCACCACGGCCTCTCCAGCCTGATCACCGCACAAGCGGAAAAGTTCACCATCACGCCCGCAAGCCGCGTCCTCCAATTCGCCTCACCCAGCTTCGACGCCGCCATCGCAGAGATCGCCGTGACATTGTGCAGCGGGGCCTGCCTTGTCCTGGCGGCTCAGGAGGACCTGGTGGACGGAGCGGCGCTGCCCCTTCTCCTCACCGCCGGCAGGGTGACTCATGTGACCCTGCCGCCCGTCCTGTTGGCGGGGCTCGATGCGGACAGCCTGCCCGCGGTGACCACGTTGGTGACCGCCGGTGAGTCGCTGCGGCCCGATCTGGTCGGCCCCTGGGCGGCCGGGCGGCGTCTGGTCAACGCCTATGGCCCGACGGAGTCCACGGTCTGCACCACGATGGGCGTACTGACCACCGACAGCGCGACCCCGTACATCGGGGAGCCGATCGCCAATACCCGGGTGTTCGTGCTGGACGCGGCGCTTCGGCCGGTGCCGATCGGGATCGCTGGCGAGCTGTATGTCTCCGGAGCCGGGCTGGCCCGCGGATACCTGAACCGCCCCGGCCTGACCGCGCAACGGTTCGTCGCCAACCCCTACGGCGGGTCGGGCGAACGCATGTACCGGACCGGGGACCTCGCCCGCTGGAACACCGACGGGCAGCTGGAGTATCTGGGCCGTACCGACGACCAGGTCAAGATCCGCGGCTTCCGCATCGAACTCGGCGAGATCGAGACCGCCCTGGCCTCCCACCCGGCCGTCACCCAGGCCGCAGTCATCGTCCGCGAGGACCAGCCCGGCGACAAACGCCTCACCGCCTACGTCGTCACCACCACCCCGGACGTGGACAGCGCCGCGGTCCGCACCCACGTCGCCGGCCTGCTGCCCGACCACATGGTGCCCTCGGCCGTGGCCGTCCTGGACGCGCTCCCGCTCACGGTGAACCGCAAACTCGACCGCAAAGCCCTCCCCGCTCCCGACTACAGCGCCGCTGCCACCAGCCGCGGCCCGGCGAACGCCCAGGAAGAAATCCTGTGCGCCCTGGCCGCCGAGGTACTCAACCTGCCGTCGGTCGGAGTCGACGACAACTTCTTCGACGTGGGCGGGCACTCCCTCCTCGCCACACGCCTGGCCAGCCGCATCCGGTCGGTGTTCGGCGTCGAGGTCCCGATCCGCACCCTGTTCGAGGCCCCCACGCTCCGAGAACTCGCCACCCGGCTGACCACCTCCAGCCATTCCCGGCCCCCACTGATCCCGGCGCAGCGACCGGAACTCGTGCCGCTGTCCTTCGCCCAGCAACGCCTGTGGTTCCTCAGCGAACTCGAAGGCCCCTCCCCCACCTACAACATCCCGATGGCCCTACGGCTGACCGGCACACTCGACACCGACGCCCTGCACGCCGCACTCCACGACGTCGTAGACCGCCACGAAGTCCTGCGCACCATGTTCACCACCATCGACGGCCAGCCCTACCAGCGCATCGTGAACGCCGACACGATCGGTGACCTGCTCACCACCGTCGACGCCGCACAGGCCCCCCAGCCCGAACTGACCCGCCTGGTCACCGAAGCGGCGCAGCACCGCTTCAACTTGACAGACGAGATCCCGCTGCGCGCACATCTGTTCCGGACCGGCCCCGACGAGCATGTCCTGGTCGTGGTGGTGCACCACATCGCCGGTGACGGATGGTCGCTGGGCCCGCTGGCCCACGACGTGTCGACCGCCTACACCGCCCGCACCACCAGCGAATCCCCTGCTTGGCGGCCGTTGCCCGTGCAGTACGCCGACTACGCCCTGTGGCAGCGGGAGTTGCTGGGCAACGCCTCCGATTCCGCCAGTCTGCTGTCAGAACAGTTGACGTATTGGCGTCACGCGCTGGGTGGGATTCCCGAGGAGTTGGCCCTGCCGGCCGACCGGCCGCGTCCACCAGTGGCCTCCCACCAAGGCGGCACCATCGACCTCCACATCGACACCGAAGTCCACCAGGCAATCGTGGACCTGGCACGCGCGCACGGCGTGACCGTGTTCATGGTGATGCAGACCGCACTGGCCGTCCTGCTGAACCGCCTCGGCGCCGGGAACGACATCCCCATCGGCACCCCCATCGCCGGACGGACCGACGAAGCACTCGACGACCTCGTCGGCTTCTTCGTCAACACCCTCGTCCTGCGCTCCGACCTGTCCGGGAACCCCACCTTCACACAGCTCCTCGAACGCACTCGTGAGCGCGCACTGAACGCCTACGCCCACCAGGACGTCCCGTTCGAACGCCTCGTGGAAGAACTCGCCCCCACCCGCTCGATGGCCCGCCACCCCCTCTTCCAAATCATGCTCACCCTCCAGAACACCACACAAGCCAAACTGGACCTGCCCGGCCTGACCATCGAAGCCCT
Organism: Streptomyces sp. RLA123; assembly: GCF_056270165.1. NCBI lineage: Bacteria > Bacillati > Actinomycetota > Actinomycetes > Kitasatosporales > Streptomycetaceae > Streptomyces > Streptomyces sp. RLA123. Next base: position 330,582 of record NZ_JBWDOR010000003.1, read on the forward strand.
GCCCACAGGCAACGGCCCCGCCAAGTTCGACCTCGACGTCCAGCTCAACGAACACCTCACCCACGACGGAACCCCCGCAGGCCTGCACGGCGCGATCACCTACGCCACCGACCTCTTCGACCACCCCACCGCCGCCGGCATCGGCGAACGATTCATCCGCGTCCTGCAAACGGTCACCGCCGATCCATCGGCGCAGGTCAACCACGTGGACGTGCTGGACCCCGCCGAACACCACCGCATCCTGGCGGAGTGGAACGACACCGCCCGCGACGTTCACCTCGCAACGCTTCCCGAGCTGTTCCAGTCGCAGGTCGCCCGCACCCCGGACGCGACCGCGGTGGTGTTCGAGGACACCGAACTGTCCTACCGCGAACTCAACACCCGGGCCAACCGTCTCGCACGCCTTCTCATCGACCGCGGCATACGGCCTGAAGACGTCGTCGCTCTGGCACTGCCACGGTCGATCGACCTCATCATCGCCATCCTGGCGGTGATGAAGGCCGGGGGCGCCTACCTGCCGATCGATCCTCGCTATCCCGCGGACCGGATCGCCTACATGCTCACCGACGCCCGGCCGGCAGTGCTCATCACCGGCCAGGCGACACAAGACGAACTGCCGCCCACCGATGTGGTGCAACTGTCGCTTGAGGAGGCGCAGCTGCAAGAAACCCTGGCGGGCCACCCCGGGCACGACGTGAGCGACGCCGAACGCCACGGGCCGCTACTGATCGGCCACCCCGCCTACGTCATCTACACCTCAGGCTCCACCGGCAGCCCCAAGGGCGTCCTGGTCACCCACCGAGGCGTGCCGAACCTCGCCGCCGACCACATCGAGCGGCTCCAGATCGGACCGGAAAGCCGGCTGCTCCAGTTCGCCTCACCCAGTTTCGACGCCTCGGTGGCCGACATGTGGCCGGCGTGGCTGGCGGGTGCTGCCGTGGTGCTGGCTTCCGCGGACGAGATGTCCCCCGGTGCGCCGTTGGCGCGGCTGGCCGCCCGCCAGCGCGTCACACACGCGACCCTGCCCCCCGCGACGCTGCCGCTGCTCGCGTCCGCGGGCGGTCTCCCGGAGGCGATGACCCTCGTGGTCGCCGGTGACGTGTGCCCGCCGGAGACCGCGGAGCGGTGGTCCCGCGGCCGACTCATGCTGAACATCTACGGGCCGACGGAAGCGACGGTCGCGTCGCTGGCCAGCGCTCCTTTGTCCGGGTCCGGCGTTCCGCCCATCGGCGCACCCCTGTGGAACATGTGCGCTTACGTGCTGGACTCCGCTCTGCGGCCGGTGCCCCCCGGCGTCGCCGGGGAGTTGTACCTGGCCGGCGTGCAGCTGGCCCGGGGGTACGTCAACCGGCCGTCGCTGACCGCGGAACGGTTCGTCGCCAACCCCTATGGCGGGCCGGGCGAGCGGATGTACCGGACCGGGGACCTGGCCCGCTGGAACACCGACGGGCAGCTGGAGTATCTGGGCCGCACCGACGACCAAATCAAGATCCGCGGCTTCCGCATCGAACTCGGCGAGGTCGAGGCCGCCCTCGCCTCCCACCCGGCTGTCGCCCAGGCCGCCGTCATCGTCCGCGAGGACCAGCCGGGCGACAAGCGCCTCGTCGGCTACGTCGTCCCCACCGGGGACTCCACACCGCAGGCGGACGGCGCCGCCCTGCGCGCCCACGTCGCCGGCCTGCTGCCGGACTACATGGTGCCGGCGGCGATCGTCGCACTGGACGCGCTCCCGCTCACGGCGAACCGCAAGTTGGACCGCAGAGCCCTGCCCGCCCCCGACTACGGTGCCGGTGTCACCGGCCGGGCTCCGGCGAACGTCGAGGAGGAAATCCTGTGCGCGGTGTTCGCCGAGGTGCTCAACCTGCCCCAGGTCGGGGTGGACGACAACTTCTTCGAACTCGGCGGACACTCCCTCCTCGCAGTGACGCTGGTGGAGCGGGTGCGCGAGCGGGGCATCGCCGTGGATGTCCGCTCGCTGTTCGTCAGCCCGACGGTGGCGGAACTGGCCGCGGCCGTCGAACAGACGGCCGCGCAGGTGGCCGTCCCGGCCAACGGCATCCCGGCCGACGCCACGGCGATCACGCCGGAGATGGTGACGCTGGTCGACCTCACCGGCGAGGAGATCGACCGGATCGTCGCCGCCGTTCCGGGAGGGGCAGCCAACATCGCCGACATCTACCCGCTGGCCCCGCTGCAGGAGGGGATCTTCTTCCACTCCCTGATGGAGGGCGGGAACGTCAGCGACCCCTACGTCCTGCCGATCGTGCTGGGCTTCGATTCCCGGGCACGGGTGGAGGCGTTCCTCGCCGCGGTGCGGCGGGTCGTCGACCGGCATGACATCCTGCGGACCTCCTTCGTCTGGGAGGGCCTGCGCGCACCGGTCCAGGTGGTGGCACGCCAGGCAACGCTTGCCGTGCGGGAGGTGGACCTCCCCGCGGAGACGGACCGTGCCGGCTCGGACATGGCGGGCCGGCTCCTCGCGGCATGCCCGCCGCGCATGGACCTCACCCGGGGCCCGTTGCTGAATGTCCATGTGGCCCGGCAACCCGGCGCTGACCACTGGATGGCGGTCCTGCAGGTCCATCACCTGATCCAGGACCACACCGCGTTGGACGTGGTCATGGGCGAGGTGGCCGCCTTCCTCGACGGGAGTCAGGACACCCTGCCCGAGCCGCTGCCGTTCCGGGAGTTCGTCGGGCGGGCCAGGTCGGGAGTGTCCCCCCAGGAACAGGAAAAGTTCTTCGCGGCTCTGCTCGGCGGTGTGAGCGAGCCGACCGCGCCGTACGGCTTGCTGGACGTGTTCGGAGACGGCCGCGACGTGACCGAGGCGCGGACGCCACTGGACACGGGCCTCGCGGTGCGGCTGCGGGAGCAGGCCCGGCGCCTGGGTGTCAGCCCGGCGACGCTGTTCCACGTCGCCTGGGCGCGCGTCGTGTCGGCCACCTCGGGCCGTGACGACGTGGTGTTCGGCACCGTGCTGTTCGGCCGGATGAACGCCGGAACCGGCGCGGACCGGGTGCCGGGACTGTTCATGAACACCCTTCCCGTCCGGGTGAACACGAGTGTCGGGGGTGTGCTGGAAGCGGTGCGGGGGATGCAGCGGCAGCTCGCGGACCTGCTGGTTCACGAGCACGCCTCGTTGGCGGTGGCGCAGCAGGCCAGCGAGGTTCCCGCCCGGACACCGCTGTTCACCTCGCTGTTCAACTACCGCCACAGTGAGGCTGCCGCTGCCGGCGCCGGGCTTGACGGTGTCGATCTGCTCCAGGCGCACGAGCGCACCAACTACCCGGTCGCCGTCAGCATCGACGACACCGGTGAGGGCTTTGTCGTCAAGGCTCAGACGGTGTCCCCGATCGATCCGCGCGCCCTTGCGTCGATGGTGACCACGGCGGCCGAGGCCGTCGTGTCGGCACTGGAGACGGCACCGTCGACCGCACTCGGCCAGGTCGATGTGCTCGAAGCCGTCGAGCGCGAGCGAATCCTGGTCGAGTGGAACGACACCGCCCGTGATGTTGCTCCCGCGACGCTTCCCGAGCTGTTCCAGTCGCGGGTGGCCCGGACCCCGGACGCTGCCGCGGTGGTGTTCGAGGACCTCCAACTCACCTACGCGGAACTGAACGCGCAGGCCAACCGGCTGGCACGGGCACTGGTCGCGCGCGGGGCCGGTCCCGAACACCGGATCGCGGTCATGATGGACCGCTCCGCCGATCTCGTCATCACCCTGCTCGCCGTACTCAAGGCCGGCGCCGCCTACGTGCCGATCGACCCCGAGTACCCGGCCGAGCGCGTGGCCTACGTACTGCGGGACGCCAAGCCCACACTCGTCGTGACCACCCGCCAGGCCGAAGGTGTGCTGCCCGAAGATGCGGCACGGGTCGTACTCGACGACCCCACCACCGCGGCTCAGCTGGGAAGGTTGGCCGACGGAGACCTGTCGGACACCGACCGCGGCAGCGTCCTGCTACCCGCCCACCCCGCCTACGTCATCTACACCTCCGGCTCCACCGGACGACCCAAGGGCGTGACGGTCCCACACACCGGTGTCGCCAACCGGCTGGCCTGGATGCAAAACGCCTACCGCCTCACACCGCACGACCGCATCGTGCAGAAAACACCGTTCGGATTCGACGTGTCCGTATGGGAGTTCTTCTGGCCCCTCCTCGAAGGCGCCACCCTTGTCATAGCCCGCCCAGGCGGACACCGCGACCCCGAATACCTCGCCGAGCTCATCCAGCGCCAACAGATCACCATCGCCCACTTCGTCCCGTCCATGCTGCAAGTCTTCATCGCCGAGCCCACCGCCCGGGAGTGCGCATCGCTGCGGGCCGCCGTCTGCAGCGGCGAGGCGCTGCCGGCCTCTTTGCGCGACCAGTTCCACACAGTGCTGCCCATCCCACTCCACAACCTCTACGGTCCGACCGAAGCATCCATCGACGTCACCGCCTTCACCTGCGAACCCGACGCCGACACCGCCGATGCCGTACCCATCGGCCGCCCGGTCTGGAACACACAGGCGTTCGTCCTCGACGCCGCACTGCAACCCGTACCACCCGGCGTCGCCGGAGAGCTGTACCTCGCCGGAATCCAACTCGCCCGCGGATACCTCGACCGACCCGCACTGACCGCCGAACGATTCATCGCCAACCCCCACGGCGAACCAGGCGAACGCATGTACCGCACCGGAGACCTCGCCCGCTGGAACACCGAAGGTGCCCTGGAGTACCTCGGCCGCACCGACCACCAGGTCAAAATCCGCGGCTTCCGCATCGAACTCGGCGAAATCGAAGCCGCACTCCACACCCACCCAGCCGTCGCCCAGGCCGCCGTCATCGTCAGAGAAGACCACCCCGGCGACCAACGCCTCACCGCCTACATCGTGCCGGCGAACGGTCCGGACAGCGGTGCGGACCTCGTGGCAGTCCGTGCCGGGCTGTCAGCCGTGCTGCCGGAGTACATGGTGCCGTCCGCGATCGTCCCGCTGGCGGACGGACTGCCGTTGACGGTGAACGGCAAGCTCGACCGCACGGCACTGCCGGCCCCCGACCACGCCACCGGACACACGAGCCGGCGACCGCGAACCACCGACGAACACCTGCTTCGCGAGATTTTCGCCGACGTTCTCGGCCTACCTGTGGTCGGGGTGGATGACAACTTCTTCGACCTCGGTGGGCACTCGCTGCTCGCCGTGCGGCTGTTGGGTGAGATCCGCAACGCCACCGGCTCGCAGCTGTCACTCGTGAGCGTGTTCCAGAACCCCACCGTGACGGGCCTGGCATCGCTGCTCGGCACCGGCAGCGGCAGCGGCAGCGAGGAGGACCTCTTCCAGCCGGTGGTCGCACTACGCGGGCACGGAGACCGGCCGCCGCTGTTCTGCCTGCCCCCCGCCAGCGGTTTCGGCCTGTCCTACATCGGTCTGGTGCGGCATCTGGACGCCGACCAGCCCGTGTACGGACTCCAGGCTCCGGGCGTCACCGGTGCGCAGACAGCCCCGTCCGACCTCGACGCGCTGGTCACCTGGTACGTCGACCACATCACGAGCGTCCAGCGGAGCGGCCCCTACCACCTGCTCGGCTGGTCCATGGGCGGCAACCTCGCGCACGCCGTCGCGGTACAGCTCCAGCAGGCCGGGCATGAGGTGGCTCTGCTGGCCGTGATGGACGCCTACCCGCCGGACACCGACACCCCGCATGAGGAAGCCGGCGACCACTCCGTCATGGTTCAGCTCCTGCATGCCCTCGGGCGCACGGTGGACACGCTTGACCACCCGCTCACCGTTCCCGAGACACTGAAGATCATCAAGGAGGAGATCGCCGACCTGGAGGAGCTGACCGAGGACCACCTCCGGGGGGTCATCCAGAACACTCGGGACAACTGGCGGATGGTCCGGCGCACCCTGCCCGGACACTTCGCGGGCGACATCCTCCATTTCCCGGCGACCGACAGCGGGTTCTCACACGAGGAGGTCCTGCAGCGGTGGGCTCCCTACTTCACCGGCCGCCTGCACATCCATCCCGTCGCCGCCGCACATAACGACATGACCCGGCCTGAGCCCCTGCATCAGGTGGGGACAGTACTGGCCGCCGTCTTGGCGAGGCGTTCGTAGTGACGTGAGGGCCCACGCGCGAGATCGCGCGTGGGCCCTCACGAGTCACCAGGACGGCACGGAGCGGGGAGGACGGAGCGGCACATACGGGATCTCGGTGACCGCGGGGGCCCGGGATTTCGAGGTCAGCCCCGAGGGTCTGCCGGGCGGGGTGAAGCAGGCGGTGGTCGACCGGGGTGAGGGTCCGGCTGCGGTTCAGGTGCGCGCTTCTCCCGTGACACGACGGCAGCCCCGCCCCGGGCATCGGGACGTCGCCTCGCAGCAGGGGGTGCGTTCCCGACCGACTGTGGTCAGTGCGGATCCGGGTTCATCATCGGGGCCGGCGCCCCGGCGGTCTCTTCAACTGCGGCATCGACGCGGGAGCCGAAGAGAAAAGCGCCGGCCAGGCACAGGAGTATCGCTCCTGCAAGGAAGGAGGCCCGGGGGCCGATGCCGTAGTAGACCAGCCCTGTCAGGAGGACCCCCAAGGCGCCCGCACTCACATTGACCATCTGAAAGGTCATGGTGACCCGGCCCAGCAGACCGGCCGGAGCCTGCGTCTGGCGAAGTGAAGCCGCGGTGACGTTCCATACCAGGCTCACCGCTCCGTAACAGGCGACGAACAGCACCGCTGCCGTGGCCGACCCGGCCAGGCCGATGCCGGCGCAGACGCCTCCCATGATCAGCGAGCCGAGCCACAGGACACGGACCGGACCGATCCGGGTCCCCAGGTAGGACGCCAGCGGCACACCGGCGATCCCACCGACCGCGAACACCGCCACCAGGAGGGCATAGCCGGAACTTCCCAGTCCCAGCGTGTGCCGCGCGTACAGGACCAGGACGGACATCAGGCCGGCGACCACGAGATTGACCAGCGCTGACATGGCACACACACGGCGCAGCAGACGGTGCCGCCACAGCCAGCGGAGGCCGTGCAGGGCGTCCTCGCGCAGGGACCGCCGTGTGGAAGGAGTGTCGCCGGACGCGGCCGGACGACCGCTCGGCATCAGCAGAATGAGCCCTGCAGAGCACATGAAGGACAGAGTGTCGACTCCGAGCGGCAGTGCCGGTGTGATTTCGAAGAGGACGGCTCCGACCGGAGCACCCACCAAGCTCCCGGCGATCAACCAACTGGCCTGGAGGCGTCCGTTCGCCTTGGTCAGCGACTCGGGCGCCACCAAGGAGGGCACGAGGCCGGACCAAGCGCCGCTGTAGAGCGTGTGGCCGCAGCCCAGGAGAAAGGCGACCCCGGCCAGCATGGGGATCGACAGGGCGTGGAACACCGTGAGAAGCGCGACGCCGGCCGTGATCGCTGCCCGCGCCATGTCGACGAGCCACAGGACACGACGACGCTCAAGCCTGTCCGCGAGGACACCGGACACCAGACTGACCAGAAGCCAGGGAAGCTGTCCGGCGAAAGCCACCAGGGCGACCTGCCGGGCGTCGTCAGTGAGGCCGGCGGTGAGCAGAGGAAGGGCAACCTGCCGCATGCCGTCACCCAGACTGGAGACGGTCACCGCAGCCCAGACGCCATAGAACTGCCGCGGCAGTTGCCGAGGAGTGTTTCGCCTTGGAGAGCGCATAGATGATTTCACTGGATCAGCAGACCTGGACATGAGGGGGTCGTATAATGGGACCGCGAGTCGGCCGACGACCTACGCCGAGAGCATGGGCTCGTGCCCAGCAAGGTTTTTCAGCGGTCGACGCGGCCGAGCCCCCGATACGGTTTCCCGGTTCTCCGGCGGCATGTCGTCCCGAAGACGGCTCAGTTGCCGTCCACGGCGTCGACAAGGCTCTTCGGCCGCATGTCGGTCCACGTCTGCTCGATGTAGTCCAGGCAGTCCTGCCGAGGAGCCTTGCCGAGCGCGATCTCCCAGCCGTCGGGGATCTCCACGAATATCGGCCACAGCGAGTACTGCCTCTCCGCGTTGACCAACACAAGGTAATGGGCGTCCTGGTCCTCGAACGGGTTCGTCATGATCGCTTCCATGTTTTCTGGTATCGGGGTGTCACCGCATCTTGCCTTCCCGCAACCGCCCCCTCACGATCCGTGAGGGTTCGTCACACCACGTCGGTCTTCTGTCGAACGGGGCATCCGGGAGCGGACGGACAACTACGCCTCAGGCATTCACTTGTTCCCCTGGATACCGCTCGAGGAAGGTCGTGTTCACCGCGAAGGCCGGATCGTAAGTGAAGCTCAACGGTTCGCTCATTTTTTCACCAAATGCAACACTCCGATGAGCGCAAGATCATCGGCGGGTTTACTGTGCCCCAACCTTTGGGGTCCTCACCGGTGCTCCGGTCGCACATTGACGGAGCGTCAAGTGACACGGGGGTGGTGGGCCGGACACGTGTGCCACCTGGGCGTGGGCAGGTTATGAGCCTTCGCACGGCGGGGGTTCCGGGCCACCACCCCGGCGTCCCGCTCGGCATGCCGTGCTTGGACAACGGCACGAGCCGCAGTGACATCAGGTCCACTTGCGAGCGTGTCGGCAAGCATCAGGTCTTCGAGAGCCAACGCGCCGCCCTGGGCCATACTCAGAGCCCCGAGGCCGCACCGCACGTGGATGCCACCCGGCACGACGTGTTAGCCTGCCCCGGCTTCTGGCGTGAGACCTGGCAGGCCAACTGGTCCGCACACTGCAGGAACGGCCGGCCGAGGAGATCCTGCGCCGCACCAGCGGTCCTCGGCACCTTCACCAAACCACCGCGAGTCAACCGGTCGGTGCCGTTCGGACCGAACAAGATGGCGGATGGACCAGGACCCCCGTGCATGCACGACCTCCCGCTCATGAGGAGCGGCGAACCAGCCGACGGCATGCTCGCCGGAGCCTTCACAGGCTCGGCCCTCACTGCTTCATGACAGCCGAACCCTCAGACACTGACAACAGAGAAGAGAAGAGACGTGATGCACCGCCCGGCCAGTGGGACGTCGCTTCACCCCTGGTTCCGACAGGTGCGGAACTGCCGGGTCCCACGCCTGCGACTGATCTGCTTCCCACACGCGGGAGGGTCGGCCAGTTTCTTCCGTTCCTGGACCGGACTCGTTCCCGACGATGTCGAACTGCTGGCCGTACGATACCCGGGGCGGGAGGACCGCTTTGCCGAACCTCCGGCTCAGCGTATGGAGGAGCTCGCCGAGCCGATAGCTCAGGCATGCGCGAATCTCGCCGGCAGTCCGCTGGTGTTCTTCGGCCACAGCATGGGCGCTTCCGTGGCATTCGAAGTCGCGGCACGCCTCGCGGCGGCTCCCGACGCGGCCGGGCTCAAGGCATTGTTCGTCTCGGGTCGACCCGGGCCGGAAAAGATGCGCTCCCGGAATCTCGCCGACGCGAGCGACGATGAACTGGTCGAGGATCTGCTCTCCATGAGCGACACCAACGCGGAGGCGCTCGCCAACCCGGAGCTCAGGGAACTGTTCCTGCCACTGATTCGGGCCGACTACCGCCTCCTCGCCGCGTACGAGGCCACGGTCCCGCCGCCGAGTCTGGCCGTTCCTGTCGTCGCCTACTACGGCGACCAGGACAAGCACGTCGACGAGGACGCGGTGAACGCCTGGTCCGCAGTGACCCGTTCGAGCTTCGCCACACGCTCCTTCCCCGGCGGTCACTTCTACCTCGAACAGCACGCGGCACCCCTGGTCGCCGACCTGTTCGCCTGCCTCGACACGAACGCACCCCACCCGGACCAGGGCTGACGTGCCGAACGTGCACGAGTACAGCCGCTTGCGACGTGAAGCAGTAACGGTGAAGCCCGTCAGTGACGGACGGCCTCCCCCATCCGCCCTGCCGGCTGGACCGGACGGCAGAGGCTCGCCAGGACCTCGACGCCATGCCCGCCGACGGAAACACCTCGTCCTGGCCGCTCGCGCCGAACCGATCACCGCCGCGGACCCCTACTACCGTGGCATCGACATCGATGTCCTGCGTCGGACCGCACATCGCAGGCGCGTCGCGGGCGATGGCGGCGCGCCATGCCGACTCGGCGGCGAGAGGCTTCACTGCCTGCCTTGCCCCACCGCGTGCGCCGACGTGCGATGCCCGGGTCAGGCTGCTGTGGTGGCGTAGTCGAGTGCGAAAGCGAGCGGCTCTCGTTGAGGAAGTCCTCGACCGTCATAAGGAAATGCCCCGGCGATGCGCGGGGCGGTGCCGTCGGTGACGCCGGTCGGTCACCGGGCGGTCGCAGGTCATGACGGTGACCGTGTGAGCCCGGCAGCCGGTTCCGCAGGCCGCTCACCGACTCGGGTTCGCAGAGCCCCGCGGCCCATGCGAGCACCCACCTTCCATTTACATGTTAAGCGGCATCTATCATAGGTCACGTCAGGACCGGGCGTAAGTCGCAGCTGGCCCCGGGCGGGGCAGCGGGCGATCAGCTCAGCACACGCCCACCCAAGCGGCCGTCCTGAAGATCACGTTGCCCGCGCACACCCGTCCGCCCTGGTCCATCGAGCGATGTCGCGACGCGAAAACGATCCGGCACGTCGTCCACCGCAATGCCTGCCGGACAGGTCATGGCGACCACGGACCCGCCGACGACGGGCAGGCACGGGCGACCGTCGGCCGGCACAACGCGATCCCGCGCCACGCCTGCCGGGCCGACCGCGCACCGCCCAAGTGCAGCCGACCACCAAGCCCGGCCCGGCAACCGCATGCGGCCCGACTCCCGTCACGCCCGGCGGGTAGACCAAGCACACACAGGAGCGGACCAGGGGCGCACTCGTGACGGGGTGTGCACGCTCGGTGAAATTGGCGGGGTTGGCCTTGCATGCTTGCGGGTCTCGTTCGGTTGGCGGCCGAATAAGGCGCTCGGTACCGAACGGGCGCCATGTCGGGCGACACAAGGACTCCCATAAAAGCCATAAAGCGGACCACTGGCCGCAGTACCGTGGAGACCCGGCCCCGCAACACAGGCTCCGTGACCGGTTGAGGAGGAAGCCCGCATGGCAGATCGACTCGACGTGGCGTCACTGGCTCCCAGTGATCGTGCGGACGCGATCCGTGAATTCTCGTGGTCCGTCAACGGCCGCATAGAGGTGGACCTTCCAGCGGACCCGAATCACCTGAGGGCCGATGTGACCACCAACGCGGTGGGGTCGGTGATGGTCTCAGAAGTCGGCTGGAACGTGGCCCGCCTCTGCCGTGCCACTGCCCCGGTGGACGAGGACATGGTGCCGCACGTTCTCGTCAGCTTGCAGCAAGCGGGGGTCTCCCGGTTCCGCCAGGGGGGCAGGGAGGGCGTGATACGGGCGGGAGATCTCGTGGTGCTGCAGAACGCGAAGCCCTACGAGGTCGTTTTCGACGGCGCGGTACGCGCGGTCCTTCTGCGCGTTCCCACGTATGTCCTGGGGTTGCGCCCGTCCCTGCTCGACCAGATCACTGCCGTGCGACTCAGTGCGGAGCGCCCGGTCGTGGGTGCCGCAGTAGCGTTTTTCACCCGACTGGCCCGTAATCAGGCCGCTGTCGGCGAGGCTGAGACCGCCCTGTTCGCGGAGCCCTGCGTCGACCTGATCAGGGCTGTGGTCACCACGACCCTGGGCCGAGACGACCTGGCCAGAGCGCCTGCGAACAACACACTTCTTCAGCGTGTTCAGGAATACGTCCGCCTCCATTTGGCAGAACCCGACCTGACCGCCGCACGTATCGCCGCCGAGCATGACGTGTCCGTACGCTGGCTCTACCTGACCCTGTCCCGAGCCGGAATCACCCTCGGCGAATGGATAAGGACGCAGCGCCTCGAAGAGTGCAGGAGAGAACTGGTGTCGCCGGCGCATCAGTTCATGACGATCGAGGCCATCGCCCACCGGTGGGGGTTCGCCAGCGCACCCCACTTCAGTCGCGCTTTCAAGGCGGCGTACGGTGTGAGCCCCGGCGGAATGCGGTTGCAACATGCGGTAGCAGGAACGGACTTGGGTGCAGTTCGTTTCGAGGGACGACGTTGATCAAGCAGTGAGGGCGACTTGCTGCGGGTAGGAGTCGGGGTAGATGCGCGCGTGCTCATGGCGGGTGTGGAAGCGCCAGTAGGGTTCGAGGTCGCCGTTGGCGACGACGGCACGTAGTCGCAGGATGGCTTCGGCTCCGGGTAGGCCCCAGCGGGCGCCGGTGATGTCGAGGCGATCGGCGATCAGGTGTCGGCAGGCGCCCTCGACCGCGCCGGTGGCGATCGGCCACCCGTTGTTGAGTGCGGTGTCGTAGCGAAGCTGGTCGAGGTGCCCGGTCAAGTAGCGGTGGCAGGCGTCGACGGCCTCGCGCCGGGCGGCGGGCAGTTGTTCTTCAACGGCTTGAGCGGTCATCTCCGCGGCCGCGCGGGCGGCGTGGCCTGCCAGGATCGCCGTCAGATGGTCGGCCGCCCAGGCTTCTGCCTCGGTGGTTCCGGGTTTGTGGAAGGCGTGGGCGGCAGCCCAGGTGTACTCGGCGACGTGCACGAAGTCGAGCAGGATGTGGACCGTGACGCCGCGTCGGGCGGTCTCCGCTGCGATGAGGTCGAGCTGGTGGCGGGCGCCGTCGACGAGGACGACCCACGGTCGCAGGTGCTTCGGGTCGCGGGCTTGGGCCTGGTCGAAGACGTCGGCGATGACCTGTTCGGGCGAGCGGACGAGCGAGGCGGTGCACCACTTGTTCTCCGCCTTCGGTCCTGGGCGGGCGGGACGCTCGCCGCTGCGGCCGCCGGGTGGGTGGATCACGTCGTGCGGGCGTCTGGGCGCCGGGCGGGTGTCGAAGATGCAGGCCACGGTCGCCATCCGCTTGCGGTTCGGCTTCTCGCCGGGGGCGAGTCGGCCGCGGTGGCCGCTGGCTGCCTTCTCGGCGGCTCGTCTGGTGGCTTCGCGCAGAGCCTCGGGGCGCATGACCACGCCCTTTCCGTCCACCTGGACCACCAGCGGCATCTCTCGGCTGCACGGGACCGGGATCCTGGCCTGGTAGAAGCCGTCGATGTCGACCGCGGCGGCGACCACAAGCTCTTCCAGCCTGCGCTTGCCGAGCACGTTCCCGCATCGGCGCTCGATCGCGTCGTGTGCCTGGTCGAACGAGCCGCGGACGGCTTCGGTGAGTGCGAGTCGCCGTAAACCCGTCGAGTGCCGGCCGGCGGGCAGCGACAACGCGGTGTCGGCGGGATGGACGTTGCAGGCGCCGGGGCCGCGGTGGGCGACCCGGGTGACGCGGACCATCCCAAACACGGTGGCCAGCCAGCGCTGGTGGCCTGGTTCGCGCCAGGGGCGCACCCGGCCCTCCGGCCCTACTACGACTGGGCCGGCACCTGCGCGGACCTGCTTCTCCTCGCGCGCCGCACGCAGGTCCAGGTGGTCCTGCAGCAGCAGCCGGAGCAGGTCCCGCCCGGCCTTTTCGAGGTGTTCCTCCAGTTCGGCATGGGTCCAGGTGCTCGCATCGCCGCCTGACAGGGTGCGTATCAGCGTCTCGAAGGCACTGAGGGAGTAGGCAAAGGGGTCAGCGGTGGCATGCGTGTCGTACAGTGTCATCTCCAGGGCTCTTCCCGTCCAGCATCGATTGGGTCGCACCTTCGAATGTAGGCGCGGAAGAGCCCTGCTGTTAACGGGAGTTGGGTGAAGCGCCACCTCGGCGGCGAGCCGGAGCGAACATGCCCGGCGTGTCCTCGTCCAGCCAACCGCGCTCCACCAGCCGCTTCAGCTTCGACCGCGTGCCCTCGATCTTCCCGGCCTCGGCCGGCAGCCCGATCCTCGGCACGATCTGCTTGGCGCGGACCGGCCCCGGAGCGTCGGCCACCACTTCCAGAATGTCCCGATACACGCGTGGCAGGACCTCCGTCCCCATCCCGGGCTGCCAGTTCGGCACCGTCAGCACCCCGATCACGTGCCGCTCGGCCCCCGCATACGCCGACGCCGTGGAATCAACCGCGCTCGACCGATCGGTGTCGACCGCGTCCCCCGGTTTCTGCGGTGTCATCTCCGCCAGCACCTCGGCGACCGTCTCCCGAGCGATCCGCAGTCGCTCCAGCCCTTCCCGGGCCGCACTCAGCCGCCTGGACACCTCGGCGAGCTCGGCTTCCAGCTCCTCCACCCGCGTCCGGGCAGTCGCCTCGCGGGCTTCCAGTTCTTCGAACAGCGAGCCCATACACCGCTCCTCTCCCGCTACCACGGTAGAGACGAGCAGACCAGAGCGGGAGTGGCTGTCTCGTTCGGGGCCAGCTACGGACGGATCACGATGCTGCTGAGAGTGCCGTCACCCCACACCGTGGTCTGCATCATCATCCGACCGTCCAGGGAAGCCACCGTGAACTCCGGAACGAAACGATCAGTGAAGAGTGTCGCGAACCCGCTCCGCAGCAAGTCCACCTCGCTCCCCACCAGGTTCCACTCATCGAGCAGCTGGACCCGGAACCACACCTCGTAGGGCTCATCGTCTGGGTCTTCCCCGAGGCGTGCGCGGCCCAGCGACAGGAGGAACTCCCGCTGATCGTCGAGGAGTCCGTACTCCGTGGCCATACGGTGCCAGCTCGCGTTGACCTTGTCCGCGAAGTTCGGAGCATCCAGGTCGGCGACTTCATCCGGGTCGGAGTCGAAGCGCCCGTCTTCAGGCCGGGCGCTCGCAGGCGACACGTACTGCGGCAGCGGGGGCAGCGGAACCTCCTGCTGGACCCGTTCCACGAGTCGAAGCCCCGCGGGTCTGAGCAAGTCAGCAATTTCGGCGTCAGTCAGAATCACGGCAGCACAGTAACCCCAGGTCACACCGCCCACACCGGAATATCGGGTGCTCCAGGCGCCCAGGCACCTACGACCGGCTGGTCACGAGTTCCCTCGAAACGAGCCGCACCCAACGGACTTTCACCATCCTGAGGGCCCGGGGCCTCTCGCAAGCAAGGGGCAGGGGTGATCACCGCACGGCGCTGCACCCCGTCGCCCCATCGCGGACGCCTTCACTCAGCCCCGCCCCGGTCGTCTTCTGGACGCTGCCCAGCGACTGGGCCGCTGTCAGCGGTGGTCGGCACATGGCAGCCCACCAGCTGACCGAATGGGGCCTGGTAGATCTCCAGGACGCCACGCAACTGATCGTCAGCGCATTGGCCGCCGACGCCGTCCGCCACCGTCCCCCACAGCACAGACCCGATCGGTCTGCGATTGATCCGCCATCAGGTCCTCACCCGCGAGGTGTTCGACACTGACATGAGCTGCCCGCGCCTGCGCCGTACGCAATGGGGCGTCCGATCGGTGTCGGACGCAAGGTTGTCCGGGCCGCAACAGGCCTGGAATCCGTACCCTCGCATGCCCGGCCCCCCGGCACGCCAACCGCGCGCAAGGAGTGACCGGGAGATCTCCCTGCGCCTCGGGCAGCGGGCACTCTCCACTGAGGACGCGTTCCCTGCCGAGGAGGGGAGAAGCCTCGCGTCCGGCGGGCGGTGCCGGGGCAGGGGGCCACGCGCTTGAGAGCCGAGCCAGTGTGATGAGTCGGTGGCGGCGCAGGCCCGCACGGCCCGTGGAAACATCGACCGCGATCTCGGTCGTTTTCGGCGGGAGTTGAGCGTCACGCGGTCGGCCGGGTGAGTTTTGCGGCCACGGCGTCGAGGACCCAGTCCAGGCCGGTCGTGAAGGATGCTTCGGCGTCCACGTCGGTGCCGTCGTGGACGGCCTTGGCCAGCGCCGGGAAGCGGCCGGTGGCCAGTATGTGCGTTACATGGGGGCCGGACGCCCGCTGCCATTCGCGCTTGGACAGGCCCGTGGCACGCTCGGCCCGCAGGTTCGCGACCTCGCGTCTGATCGCGCCGATGAAGTAGGCGCTGACGGTTTCCACGGCACGCATGGCGGTGTCGACATCGGCGAGGCCGTCGAAGGCGGCCAGCGCGGCCTCGGTCACGGCAAGGCCGTTCGGGCCGAGGGACGGGCGGCCGCCGAGCAGGTCGGCCAGCCATTCGTGGCGCAGAGTGGCCTGCCTGGTCCGTTGGGCGAGGCCGCGCAATGCCTCGCGCCAGTCACCGGGTTGTCCCTCGGGGCGGATCTCGACGTGGACCTCGTCCACCATGAGGTCGAACAGTTCGTCCTTGGTGGAGATGTATCGGTACAGCCGCATGGGGCCGGCGTCCAGGTGGGCGGCGACCTTGCGCAAGGACACCGCCTCCAGCCCGCCCTCGTCTGCCAGAGCGATGGCGGCGGCCACGATCCTCTCGCGGTCGAGGGGCACGGGTTGAGTCGGCGGCTCGGGCCGGTCCCACACAGTCATAGGGACACCGTACCGGTTGCGATACAACGTAGCGGATCAATACACTGTATCGACATGAGACATCGCATCGCAGTGGTCGGGAGCGGTCCTGCCGGCCTTACCTTCGCCCGCGTCCTGCACCGACACGATCACCCCGTCACCGTCCTCGAACGCGATCCCGCCCCCGACGCCCGCCCCCCGGGCGGCACGCTGGACCTGCACAAGGGGCTGGGCCAGGTCGCACTGGACAAGGCGGGTCTCCTGGCGGAGTTCCAGGCGCTGTCCCGTCCCGAGGGGCAGGCCATGCGCATCCTGGACGTGGACGGGACCGTCCTGCGCGACTGGCGTCCCCGTCCAGATGACCGGGCCAATCCCGAGATCGACCGCGGGCAACTCCGCGACCTGCTGCTCGGCCCTGTCGACGTCCGGTGGGGGCGAGGCGTGACGCGGGTGGTGCCGGGAACCAGCGACGGCGTAATGGTCCATTTCGCGGACGGGCGGCAGGAGGCGTTCGACCTCGTGGTCGGCGCGGACGGCGCCTGGTCAAGGACCCGTCCGGCAGTCTCGTCTGTGATGCCGCACTACACCGGCGTCACCTTCGTCGAGACCTCCCTGGACGACGTCGACACCCGCCATCCCGACCTCGCCCGGTTGATCGGCGACGGTTGCGTGGCTGTGTACGGCGTGAACCGTGCTCTGGTCGCCCAGCGCAGCAGCGGCGGCCACGTCAAGGTGTACGCCCAGTTCCGCGCGCCGCTGGACTGGCACGCGAACCTGGACCTGGCCGACGTCGAGGCCGTGCGATCGAGCCTGCTGATTCTGTTCGACGGCTGGACCGCCCCCGTCCTCGACCTGCTCCGCCACAGCACCGCGTTCGTCCACCGCCCCCTGTACGTCCTGCCCGCATCCCACACGTGGACCCACGTCCCCGGGGTGACGCTGCTGGGCGACGCCGCCCACCTGATGCCCCCTTTGGGGGCAGGCGCGAACCTCGCGATGCTGGAAGGCGCCGAGCTCGCCGAGTCCATCGCCACCGGCCCTGAGGATCTGGACGAGACCGTCCGCGCCTTCGAGGAACGCATGTGGGCACGGGCCGGCAGGTGGGCGAAGATCACGATGGCGGGGCTGGAACGTCTTGTGAGCCCCGACCCCGCCGAGGCCCTCGCCCTCTTCGACCAAGTCCAGCCATCCTGAACACCCGGCGCAACAGCACCAGCAACTCGCTACCGCCGCAAGGCGGTCCCCGTCCTCCTCGTCGCGCGCACAACGAGGGAGCGAGCGGGAGCCTCCGGGGGGTGGAAGTGCGCCGGCGGCGGCGACTGCGGCAGACCTGTCACCCTGGCGGACCGCCGTCATGACCCGGACACGATCTCGCCCCGTCCGGCCTGGCCGGACGGGGCGAGATCGGAAGCAGTCGCGGCTACAGGTCCAGGACGGCGCGCACAGCGCGCTCCACCCGCTCCATGTCCTCCGTGGACAGATAGCCGATGAGTTTGCCGTCCTCGAACCTCTGCGGGCGGAAGCCCGCGATGTCGGGTGCCATGACGACTCCGCGCACGGGCGTGGTGATCGGCACGGTGACGAGGGTGTCCAGCGCGTCTTCGGCTTCCTGGATCACCACGCACACGATGCCACCCGGATGCAGACGGATGACCGCGTTGTTCTCCAGCACCAGGACGGTTCTCTCACGCCCGACAGTGGGGACGCGCCACACCGCCCCCCGCTGGATATCAGTCACGCGGCGTCCGCCTCGGCAGCGTTGAGAACATCGTCAGCCGGGTCGGCGGCACGCAGCCGGCGGTACTCGACCATGGCATCCGCAAGCAGCTTCTCCTCGAGCGCCTTGGCCGCGAAGTCGCTCAGGT
Organism: Streptomyces sp. RLA123; assembly: GCF_056270165.1. NCBI lineage: Bacteria > Bacillati > Actinomycetota > Actinomycetes > Kitasatosporales > Streptomycetaceae > Streptomyces > Streptomyces sp. RLA123. Next base: position 348,692 of record NZ_JBWDOR010000003.1, read on the forward strand.
TCCCGCCGCTGGCAGCTCGCGCCCGCTTCGCCAGATCAGGCGGGAGCGTGATGCTGACCTTCTCCCTGGGTGTCGTCATGACAACAATCCTACCGTCGGGAAGACGGAAACGCAGTCCTCCTGACCGACGGCCACACCACCCGTGACGACCTCTACCTCGCGGACGCCGGCCTGCACTACGAACACCTCATCGACCGAATGGTGCGGGGACTGCCCGTGACACGCGGCGGGCGCAACGTCGCCCCCCTGAAGGAGTTGCCGCAGATGCGGTAAGAGCCGTCCAGGGGCGAGGGCCCTGCGGCCGTCAGCGGGGAGGGCCGGCTCCCCTGCCCGCGGCTTCGGTCAGGCCCCGGCCCACCGTGTCCAGGACGCTGACCACCTCGGTGACGGGCACCTCGTGACCGTCGTCATCGACGTACGCCACATGGACGGGCGCACCGGAGCGCGTCCGCCGCAGCGCGGAGGGACCCGAGGGACGCGGGCGATGGAGGTCGCCCCACTGCTGGAGTGCGGACATCACCACGCGCAGGTCGCACCCCGCCTCCGTCAGGTGATAGCCCTGCCGCGGCCTGCTGCCCGGCTCCTGATAGGTCTGCGTGCACAACACGCCGCTTTCGACGAGAAGCTTGAGCCGGGCGCTGAGCAGGTTCGATGCGATGCCCAGGGCCGACTGGATCTCGGCGAACTTGTGTTTGCCGGCGAAGATCTCGCGGAGCACCAGGAAGGACCAGCGCTCGCCGAGGATCTGCAGGCTGCGCTCGATGGAGCACGCCGGTTCGTCGTCCGTGGGGCCCGACCATTGCCGTTCGGTTGACACCGTCCACCTCCCACGTGGTGTCGACTCGCGATTGCGCCGACTCCCGCATCTGCCGGCTGCGGCATGCCGACGCATGCAAGGATACCCCCTGAGTTTCATCCTGCTATTCAGACCTCCGGGCACCACCTCGGCCCGCACGCCCACAGAACGGCCATACCCCCCGGACCCGCCCCGCCACCGCAGCGGGCCGCGCCCTCGGACGGCCTCCCGGCTCCCGGGACCCGCATCCCGCAGGCTTCTACGCCTGCCCGCCCGGCGCCGGCTCGGCCCACGCACCTTGCAACTTCAGCGACCACGGCACTGGACAGCACCCGGAGCAGCGTGCGTCCGCTCCCACTCGTACGGCGTGCGCGGCCGTGCGGCCACTGCCCCTCCCGTCTCCGGCGATGGGGGCGCTGACCGTACTCCGTGCCGCGACGGACCCCAAGCGTCCAAGGAGGGGAGGTCTACGGCCCGCGTGGATTCCAGCAGAGCAGCGGCTGTCCGAAGGCCGTGCGATCGAGCGGTCGAGCGGTCGAGCGGTCAGTCCTACGACGCGTCGCTCCAGCGCAGGCTGTGGAATAGCTCCGAAGAACCGACAGCGGTTTCGTTCCCCTCGCGGTGAGTGGACGGACACGCGCGCCCCCGGAACCGAGCCGAACTCGGACCCAGGGGCGCCGTCGTGGCGCTTCGCTGCCGCCGGTTGACGCTGCGATCGCCGTTCAGAAGCCGGTGAGGGTGATCTTCCCCATGGCGGTGCCGGATTCGAGGATGCGGTGTGCCTCGCGGAGGTTGGCCGCGTTGACCGGCCCGAGGTCCTTGGTGGCCGTGGTCCGCAGGATGCCGGCGTCCGCGAGGCGAGCGACCTGGGTCAGGATGTGGTGCTGCCGGTCCTGGTCAGGAGCCTGGAAGAGGGAACGGGTGAACATGAACTCCCAGTGGAAGGCGATGCTCTTGGGCTTGAGCAGTCCGATGGGAAGGGTCTCGTGGTCGTCGATGGCGACGATACGGCCGAACGGGCGCAGAGCCTCGACGTAGTCGGGCAGGTTGCCGTCGGTGTTGATGGTACTGAACACGTGGGTCACGCCCGCCGGGGCGACCTCGGCGAGCTGAGGCGCCAGCGGCTTGTGATGGTTCACGATGTGCTGGACGCCCATGCGGGTGGCGAAGTCGCTCGTCTCCTGTCGCGAGGCGGTGCCGATCACCGTCAAGCTGGTGAGGGCGCGAGCGAGCTGGGCGACCATCGCCCCGACGCCACCGCCTGCCGCGACGACCAGCAGGGCACCCTGCTGATTCATGCCGCCGTTCTCCAGGCCCAGGTGCTCGAACAGCCCTTCCCAGGCCGTCAGCGAGGTCAGCGGCAACGCGGCGGCCTCGCTGAAGGACAGGGTGGCCGGCTTGAGCGCCGCGATGCGCTCATCGACCGCGTGGTACTCGGAGTTGGCCCCGGGCCGGTCGATCGCACCGGCGTAGTAGACATCGTCGCCGACCTCGAATCGCCGCACCTTCTCTCCGACGCCGACGACGCTGCCTGCCGCATCCCAGCCGAGAACCCTCGGCTCTCCGGCGGGATCGGAGTTCAGACGGACCTTGTAGTCAACGGGGTTGAGGGCGACCGCCTCCACCTTGACCAGCAGATCATGCGGCCCGGGCTCCGGAACGGGCAGCTCCAGGTCGATCAGGCTCTCCTCGTTGCTGACCGGCAGGTTCCTGCGGTAGCCGACAGCGCGCATGGACGTGGTGTTCATAGGGATGATTCCTTCTCGGTGCGGGCGGTGAGCGATGGGGTCGCGCTCGTGTTGCCGTGGGCCAGGTCAAAGAGTGACGTCGGGGTGATGGTCGGCGAGGTAGCGGTCGGCGGCCCGCAGTGGGCCCAACCCGGTGACGTCGATGAGGGCGCCGATCTCCTCGACACCGTCGTTGCCCGGACGCAGCGCGTCCAGTCGGGAGACGGCCTCGGGGCGTATACGTTCCAGTGCCTCCAGGTCGATGACCGGGCACGCGTCGTCCACGGTGCCCAGCAGCCCCCTGGGCTCCTCGAGTCGACGCAGGCGGTGGTGGCGGTTGAGGTACTGCGGGCGCCACAGCGGGATCACGAACCATTCGTGTGCGGAGATGCCGCGGTCCTCGCGGGCGGGGAGGGCCTCCTCCCCGGGCGTGAAGGTGTATCCGGCCCGGTCCAGCCCGCGCCCACCATGGTGGCTGAGAAGCGGCTGATACCGGCGCCCGGGTTGATGCCCTCGGTGGCCTTCGTCATGTGCTCCGCAATCCCCGATCGGGCGAGATCGGACACCTCCCCGACCTCGTCGACGGGAACATATGGCGGCACTGCCCCTACGCAGCACGGCTGACAGTGAGGCCTCAGCACCCGGGCCGGTTCGCGGTACCCGGACAGATACCTGCCGTGGCTGGACGGGAGCCACGCCGACACGAGCACATCGACCTCACCTTTGCTGAGCAGATCGAAGAGCTCTTCGTGTTCTGCTTCGATGCTCTTCACCCGGTGACCGTGGGACTCGAGGACCCGACGGGTAACGCCGGCGGCGGCCCGGTGAAAGGACAGCGCAATGTTTCCCGCGATGATCGGATCAGAAGCAGCGACGGACATGACGCCACCCTGAAAATAGCAGTCCATTTCGCTTCAGCAGGGACGACCACAACCGAGCCTGTCGCGGAATTCAACGGCGCAACGCCCACAGGAGTGAGCGCCTCACGCACCGGCCGGGTGTTCGTGAACTTCCCCCACTGGGGCGACAAGGTCGCCGTTCCCGGTCGCTCAGGTACGCAACGGAAAATCGATCCCCTACCCCAACCGCGAGATCAACACCTCCGACACGCACGATCCCGCACACCACTTCCTGGGGGTGCAGAGTGTTGTCGTCGATGCCGCCGACCGGCGGCTTGCAACCCTACGGCCAGGCCACAGCTTCGTCGCCGTGCACCAGCGGTGGCAGTGCCGCACCCGGCTCCAGCTGGTAGCCACCGTCCACCCCTCGGCTGGCGCGCACCGGATACCCAGCTCGCGGAGCCGGTCGACATCGCGGCGCAGCGTACGGATGGACACACCCAGCCGACGGGCCAGCTCCTCGCCCGGCCAATACCGGTGGGTCTGCGGCAGCGACAGCAACCGCAGGGTCCGCGAGCCGGCCCGCCCAGGCGCAGTGCGCCGGCCGTGGGCTCGCCGCGGCCTGGCCGTCGGTCAGGCCGCGGACGGTGCCGCGCTCAGTGATCAACAGCGTATTTGTCAGAGCGAGCAGGGCGTCACGGTCTACGTCGGCCCCGACTGTCCTGCGATCGGTGGCAGGCGTCGACGTCGCGGCCTGTCGGCGGGTCGACGGCCGCAGCGGGCTGCTGCCCGCCGGCAGGGGCGAGGGAGGTCAGCAGTTGCAGCTTCTCGGCGGCGTCGCTGTCCTGGTCCGGGTAGTAGAGCACGAGCAGCAGGTCTCCGACGGCGAGCTTCTCGCGGTTGAGGTGCAGTTCGCCCACGACCGGATGGTTGACGGTGCTGGCGTAGCCGAGCGCTTTGATGTCGTGCCGTGCCCACAGGGTGCGGAAGCGGTTGCTGGCCAGGGACAGCTCGCCGACGAGTTCGACTGAGCGCTGGTCGGAGACGCTGTCGTCCACCGAACGGCGAAACGCCGCGACGGAGTCGACGACCGCCCCCTCCCAGTCGTGCTGGAAGTGGCGTTCCTCGGGGTCGAGCAGCAGGGAGCGCAGCCGGTTCCCGCCAGGCCGCAGCCGCGGCGACAGCGCCATCGCGAGCTGGTTGGAGGCCAGGACGTCGAAGTACCGGTCCTCGACGAACGCCGGCACGTCCACGGCCGCCAACAGATGGTGCAACCGGGCGGGCAGGCGCGGCGTGCGCTGCTTGCGGCGGGCCGGCGGGCGGAGCACGTTGAGTCCGAGCAGGTACTCGGTTTCCAGGTCGTCGAGGTGCAGGACACGGGCGATGGCCTGGAGCACCTGCGGGGAGGGGTTGTGATCCCTGCCGCGCTCCAGCCGCAGGTAGTAGTCCGCACTGATACCGGCAAGCATCGCGACCTCCTCGCGGCGCAGCCCTGGGACGCGCCGGTTGGCGCCGCCGGGGATGCCGGCCTGCTGCGGCGTGACCAGGTCGCGGCGGGCGTGCAGGTACTCGCCCAGCCGGTTCGCGTCGTCTTGAGGCATGCCTCCCACGGTAGCCGCGGCCGACGGTCGCAGAGGGGGTCCTGGCACACCCCGGATCGGCAGGGCCTTTCCAGTTCCAAAGCATGTGAGCGAGCCTGGTTGCGGAAGACAGGTAGTTGTCGGCCGACTACCGAACGTTACAGGGAGGTTCTGGTGAAGCTCACCAATCGCACAGTGCTCATCGTCGGTGGCACCTCTGGCATCGGGCTCGAACTCGCGCACCGGTTCGCGAAGGACGGCAACACGGTCGTCGTCGGCGGGCGCCAGCCCGAGCCACGGGACGGCCTGCAGTCCGTTCGGATCGACGTCACCGACCCCGCCTCGGTCCTGCGGGCCCGCGACGATGTGCTCGCCGCGCACCCCGACCTCGACGTCGTCGTCACGATGTCCGGAGTCCTGCTCACCGAAGACCTGCGCGACCCCGCGCACATCACCGACGCCGAGAACATGGTCGCCACGAACCTGCTCGGTACCATCCGGGTGATCGACGCCTTCACGCCGCATCTGATCGGCCGCGGCGCCGGAACGATCATCACGGTGAGCTCGGGAATCGCGTTCCTGCCCTTCCCGCTCATGGCCACCTACGGCGCCACGAAGGCCGCGGTCCACTCCTACACCGAGTCGCTGCGGGCGCACCTGGCCGGGACCGGCGTGGAGGTGGCCGAGCTCGTGCCGCCGGCCGTCGCGACCCCGGCGATGGCGAAGCTCAACCCGGCGGCCGTGCCCGTCGACGATTACCTCGATGAGGTGATGGAGCTGCTGGCCGTGGAGCCTACGACCCGCGAGGTCATCGCCGAGGCCGCGCTGCCGCTGCGCTGGGCCGAGCGGGACGGCGCCTACGCCGAGCTCCTGGAGCGCCGCTCCGCGCCGCTGAACAACCTGCCCGGCCGTTGATCGGCCCGGTTCCCGGCCCGGCAACTGATTCCGCTGTCGTGGCTATCGAGATCAACTACGGAGATCGACATGACTGAGTTCCTGAACGTGGAAGGCGGCACCGTCGCCTACGAGGTGACCGGCTCCGGGCCGCTGATGGTGCTTGCGCACGGGATCGGCCAGAGCCGCGACGCCTATCGGTTCATGGTCCCAGAGCTAGTGGCCACCGGTTACCGGGTCGCGGCCGTGGACCTGCGAGGCAGCGGCGAGTCGACCGCGACGTGGCCGTCCTACACCCGCACCGACATCGCCGGCGACCTGATCGCACTGATCGAGCATCTCGGCGGTCCCGCAGTGCTGGTCGGCCACTCCGTCTCCGGCGGTGCCGCGACGATCGCCGCTGCCAAGGCGCCGGCGCTCGTGAGCGCCGTCGTCGAACTCGCGCCGTTCACCCGCAAGGTGGAATACTCGCTGAGCGCCCTGGGCGTGTCCCGCTACCGCAAGGCCGCAAAGGCGATCTCGGCCGTCGCGATGTTCGGCAGCCACAAGCAGTGGCGGAAATACCTGGAGCTCGCGACCCCGGAGCCGCGCCCGGCGGACTGGGCCGCGAGCCTCGAGCGCACCGACGCGATGCTGCACGAGCCGGGACGGATGAAGGCCCTGCAGAAGCAGATGAACAGCGCCGCCGACGCCGGTGCCCAACTCGGCAACGTGCACTGCCCGGTCCTGGTCGTCATGGGCACCCTCGATCCCGACTGGAGTGACCCGAAGGCCGAGGGCGAGGCCATCGTGGCCGCGCTGCCGGAGGGCGTCGGCCGGCTCGAGATGCTCCCGGGGGCGGGCCACTACCCGCAGGTCCAGTTCCCGTCGCCAGTGGTCGGCCTGGTGCGCTCGTTCCTGAAGACGGCCCGTGCCTAGGGCCGGACTCGACCGGGCCACGGTCATTGCGGCCGCGTCGGAACTCGCCGAGGAAGTCGGCTTCGCCGGCCTGACCATGGGCCTGCCGGCCGAGCGGGTCGGCGTGCGGACACCGTCGCTGTACCAGCACGTCGATTCGCTGGACGCCCTCCAGCGGGGCGTCGGCCTCCAGGCCGTCGGCGACATCGACGCGGTCCTGACGCGGGCCGCCGTCGGCCGGTCCGGTCCGAACGCGGTTCGCGCGATCGCCGAGGCATACCGGAAGTGGGCCCTCGACCACCCCGGCCGGTACGCCGCCAGCATCCGTGTCCCTCGCCCCGAAGACGAGGAATACCAGGCCGTGACCTACGAAGCGGTGCAGATCGTGTTCGACGCGGTCGCCGGCTTCGGGCTGACCGACGAGCGAGCCATCGACGCGGTCCGAGCCCTGCACACCGTGATCCACGGCTTCGTCGGCATCGAAAGCAACGATGCCTTCCAGATAGAGCGCGACCCCGCCGACAGCTACCGGTTCGTCGTCGACACGCCCATCAACGGCACGCGGGCCGAGGCCGCCATCGGCGGGCCCGACACGGCGCCGCTCCATGCCGGGGAGGGACCATGACCCAGGCCGCCGACTCCCCGAACCGCACCAACGCCGCCTCCGGGCTACGGTTCCTGGCCGAACTGATCGGCTGGACGGCCACCCCGTGGGCGCTGCACCAGGTCGACTGGGCGGTCGCGACCACCGCGCTGGTCCTGCTGATCGGACTTCCGGCCGTCGTCGGAACACCCGGCGACCGCCCCTTCGACCCGCCGGTGGCGATCCCCGGCGCAGCGATGCTCCTGCTCGTGCTCCTCGAAGTGGCCGCCGCAGCGGTGGCGCCGTGGTTTGCGTGGCCCACGTGGGCGGCGGTCGTCGCAACCGCGCTGGCTGCGACGTCGGTCGTGCTCGAACAGCCGCGCTGGCGTTGGCTGTTGCGCCACTAGATCATGACTCGATACGCACCCTGGCCGCTGCGCTCGTGTCGGTGGCCTGATCAGACTTGCCATGCCCTCGCTGGTCGAGCGCGATCACTCGCCATTGGGAGCCCAGCCGCTCGGCCAGCGGAGCACAATCCGCGCCCTCGCGTGCAGAGCGATCAGAACCGGGCCCGGCCCGCCAAAATCACGGGGAAATGACGCCGGCCGCTCACAGCGGCTGTCAGCAGGGCTGTGACGACGTGGTCGACTGGTCGGTTGCAGAACGCGATGACATCGACTGCGTAGGTCGGGGCAAAGCCAATGAGGGGTTCCTGGTCGACTTCGTCAGCATGTTCGGCGTCGAAGATGGCCTCGTCGCCGATACCGGGCCCCATGAGAGAGATCAGTACGGGCCGACGCCCGTCGACGCCACCGGTGTCCGTGATGCCGAGGCTCTCCGCGTGGATGTTCACGTCGTACTCGCCGACCCGCTTCTCCTCAAAACGGGCCGAGGAGCGAACCAGAAACTCGTGAAGCCGCTGGATTGCGCTGCCTGGGACCGCCTCCGCCAACTCAATCACCAACACCGGTCCGCTCATGCCTCGGAGCCTGGACAGCCAGGCCGGCCATCCCCCTCTCCTCGCCAAGCGGCAGCGTGCCGACATCGGCTGCCGTCTGGTGCCGGCCTCACGGCCCAGCGTCGGCTGCCGGTCGTTCCCTACGTCGTCCCACCGCAGCAGGATGTCGAGCGGTTTACGACCGCACCCACGGGAACGGACGCCACCGCCACCCCATCGTCGGCAGCCCGACCGTCGCGTACCAGGCCTTCACCATGCCGGGCGAGACCGATCAGACCCTGTTCCTGTGTCTCCCGGCAGAAGACCAGGCCTCGCAGGACGCCTGAAACCGCTCGCCAACCGGAGCGCCCAGCAGTCGGCCGCACCACGGCTGTCAACCGCACACCAGGACCACCACGCACATCAAGCGACCTGATCAGCCCCAGGCACTCATCGTTCGAAGGTGCCGTACAGGGTTGCCCGCGCGATGGCGTGGGTGAACAGGAGGAAGTCCATGCGGGCAGGTGTCGTCGTCTCGGACACCTCCAGCATGTCGACGCCAGCGGCGTGCACCACCAGGAAATACCGGTCCGGCCCGTTGCCTGGAGGAGGTGCGGGACCGAGGTACCTTCGGTAACCGGCGTCGTTGGACAGCGTCACCGCACCGCCGGGCAGGTCACTTCCGTCTCCCGCTCCGGCCGGCAGGTCGGTCACGGAGGCGGGAAGGTTCGCCACGGCCCAGTGCCAGAAGCCCGAGGCGGTGGGCACGTCGGGGTCGAACATCGCGACCGTGAAACTGCGCGTCTCCTCGGGAAACCCGGACCAACTCAGCTGTGGTGAGACGTCGGATCCGCCCGCTCCCAGGATGCCGCTCACCTGCTCGAGCGCCAGTGGCTCACCGTTGGCGACCGACTCCGAGGTCAGCGAGAAGGTGCTGATCGGCGGCAGGAAATCATAGGGACCATAGGGTCTGATCACGAAACTTCCCTCGCATTCAGCTTCTCCCCGTAATGGGGCCGATCGTTGCGATGGCCTTGTCTCAACGCTAGGACCCGCGATTCCCGGCAGCAATTCTGGTCACACCGTGCCGTACATGTCGGCGGCTACTGCGGAGCAGCCCGTCCTTCCGAGCACGGCGCGGGCATCTGGGCTCGTCAGCGCCGAAACGGCATTTACCTGCCGACTGCCGTACCTGGCAGTCGGGCCCCGCCGATAGCGGCGTAGTACGGCAGGTGCCCGAGGAGGAGGCCCGGTCAACGCCGGACGTCGCCCGGATGACGGCGTGCCCAGCCGCAGCGGGGGTCGCGTCACACAGTGCGCTGCGTTCTGCGGATGCGTGGCAGCGGCGTACCAAGGACCCTGGTGGTTTCCCCGGCGGAGCCGCGGCCGCGGTGACCGATGAGGCATCCGACACCCTCACGCCGCACCGGCCCGCACCGCCGCTTGCCGGCGAAAGCGAGGCACCCCTATGAGATGCGAGCAGCTCGGATGCACGGATACAAAGAACCCCTTCGCATCGAAGAGGTTCCCGTGCCCGATCCCGCGCCGAAGAGATCTTGCTGAAGGTGGCGGCGACGGGCATGTGCCGGAGCGATTGCCTCGTGGGCCTCCCGTTCATCCCCGGTCACGAGGTCACCGGCCGGGTAGCAGGCTTTGGCAGCGCCGTTCCGAAATCGGTGGGCTACACGGAAGCGACATGGCTGTGGCGAAGCCCAGTTGAGGAGACGGCACCTGTCGCCAGGGGCGCGGCGCGAAGGCAACGAACAACTGCGCAGCGGCAACGGCAAGTGGGTGAGCTTCAACCCTCTGCTCACCGAGCCACTGGGTGGACGGTGTGCCCCCGGGCCGGCGGAACCCCCTCAGCGTGGACTCACCCGCACGCCAGGGAAGATGTGACCGCACCGCTGAGGTTGGGTATCGGGGACGGGGCGGCCGGCAAAATCGTCCTGCCCGTCATAGATGTCTCCCGTAGTCGAGTTCGCTGGCCAGCAGTGCCGCGCCGGTCACTCCGGCGCGCGGGCCGAGTTCCGACAGCACGATCTGCAGGTTCCCGGTGGCAAGCGGTAGCGAGCCCCTGTACACGACGCTGCGGATCTCGGCGAGCAGCAGATGGCCGAGCCCGGAGACGCCGCCGCCGATCACGATCATCGACGGGTTGATGAAGCTGACCAGCGTGGCGAGGACCTGCCCCACCCGGTGGCCGCCGTCCCGGATCAGGTTGACGCACGTGACGTCTCCGCCGGCAGCGCACTCCCCCACGTCCACAGCGGTGAGGGTGCCCTCCGCGGCGAGGCGTTCGGCCAGCGCCGGCGACTTCCCCGAACGGGCGGCGTCGGTGGCCTCCCGGGCCAGGGCCACACCGCCGAAGAACGCCTCCAGGCAGCCGGTTTTGCCGCACGAGCAGACCGGTCCCTCAGCTTCGACCTGGATGTGGCCGATGTCGCCCGCGGACCCCTCCGACCCGCGGTAGATCTGGCCGTGGACCTGCACACCGCAGCCTATTCCGCTGCCGATCTTCACGAACAGCAGGTTGTCGACGGCCTTGGCGACCCCCCCGTACCGCTCGCCGAGGGCCATCACGTTCACGTCGTTGTCCACCACGACCGGGCAGCCGTGCGCACGGGTGAGGGTGTCCCGGACGGGGAAGCGGTCCCAACCCGGCATGATCGGCGGGGAGACCGAGATCCCCTCCTTGAAGCTGACCGGCCCCGGCAGCCCGATTCCTATGGAGTTGAACCGCGCGCACCCGGCCTGGTCCCCCATTTTGTGCAGGAGTTCGTTGACCCGGTCCAGGACTGCACGCGGACCTTTGCGGATATCGGCGGCCTCGGCATAGGAGGCAATCGGTTCCAGCCCTCCGTCGGTGATCTCGATGTCTATCGAGCTGGCCCCGAGGTCCACCGCCGCGAACCGGATTTCGGGATCGAGTTGGACAAGAGTGGAAGGGCGGCCGCCTCGTGAGGTGGCCGGCCCCGCCTCGAGCACCGTGCCTGCGGCGATCAAGCGGTCGAGTTCAGCCAGCAGCCTCGGCCTCGCCACTTCCAGCTGGTCGGACAGCTGCGCGCGCGACAACGGCCCGAGGTCGCGCAACAGGCTCAGCACGCGGTACTGGATGCTCACAGGGTCACTTCCTGGCTATCGGCCGAATGTGTGACAAAACGTTAGGGGCGTTACGTCATAAGCGTCAACGGCTTTCACACAGATCGCCGAAAGTTAAATTCGAAACGAGGAAAGCACTGGTGCATCGGCAAGTTACCCGACCGGAATCCCGGTCCGGGACTGCCGGGCACATGGACAGACTCAAGGGCGGGGCGGCCGCCGTCCCGCGACGGCCGCCGGTGAGCCCTTGAGCCGCCGGCAGGGTGCTGCCCGCCGTGACGGCCGGGCAGCACCCTCCGCATCAGCCGGCCAAGCCTCCCTTCACGGCGAGGGCATCGCGGGCGAGGGCGGTCCGCGCGGTCGCGTCGGTCACCAGTCGGGTGTCCGCGGCCAGTTGCGCGACCTGGTCCAGGACCGCGGCTGCCTGGTTGGTGCGCCCTGCGTCAGCGTGCGCCCGGGCCTGGCCGAGCCGGACCGTCAGCCGCTGCTGACCCTGCTCGGTCAGCCGGTTCTCCGCACGCAGTTGGGTGATCAGGGTGTCCAACTCGTCGAAGGAGGTGCGGGTGGTGAAGTGCACCGTGCGCGTCGTGGTGTTGCCCGCCGCGTCACGGCCCGTGACCACCAGGTCGTGGCCACCCAGCGGCAACCGCCACAGCAGCAGTGGCTGCCCCGGGGTGACGGCCGCACCGTCCAGCAGCGCGGTCGCGGTCGGCCCTCCGGAGACGGCGTCCGTGACCGTGACCACCGGCGTCGGGCGCTGGGAGTCCCCGTAGGCGGTGTCAGCCGTCACGCCGGTGACGGTTACCTCGGGTCCGGTCCGGTCGATCCGAACGGCGATGGTGCCCACCGCGGAGATGTTGTTGGCCGTGTCCGTCGCCCGGTACCGGATGGAACTCATCCCCTCCGTGGAGAGGGTGACCGCGCTGTTGGCGCTCAGCCAGGTCGTTCCGCCGTTGAGCGAGTACTCCCGGCTCCTGACGGCCCCGTTGTCGGTGGCGCTGACGGTCAGCGACACGTTGCCGGTGTACCAGCCGTTGCTGCCGGTGGGCTGCGCCGGGTTGAGGGTGGCCGTCACCGACGGCGGGGTCCTGTCGGCGATACCGGACCCCTGGAAGGTGAAGGAGTCCACTTCGACGCCGCCGGAGGACGTGACGTAGAGCTGCCCGCTGCCGGAGGGAGCCGCGCTCAGCGCCGTGTTGATCGTCTGCCAGCCGTCACCCGCGGGGACGGTGATCGTGGCGAACGGGTCGGACCTGGGTGTGCCCCAGCGCAGCGACAGGGTTCCGGCGCCGGTGGCACGGGTCTGCACCCCGGTGATGCCGGCGAAGGACACCGGGTCGTAGCCGATCCAGTCGCCGTTGTCGAAGGCGGTCAGCTTGCGCTGTCCGGACGCGGTGGCGTCATCGGTGATCACGACGCCCTGGGACGAGTCGTAGTGCTCGCCCTGCATGAGGGCGGGGTTGAGGACGACCTGCGCGTCGCTGGTCGCAGGTGGCACGGAACCGGCACCCCGGTCGGTGTAGGTGATACCGAGGACACCGAAGACGTTCTCGGTGTCACCGTGGCCCGCGTCGGCCGGGGTGGTGATCGCCCCCGAGCAGCCCGTCCCGCTGGTGACCGGGTGGCCGTGCTGGTTGTGGCCGAGGCCGAGGGTCCAGGCGGCCTTGGTGCAGTCGACGTTGGTGCCGTCCTCCGGATCGTCGATCCGGGTGGCGTACGGCACCACGTCGCCCCAGGTGAAGAAGCCACCGTTCGGCGGGGAGGTGAACGCGACCGTCGGAGCGGTGTTGCCCACGGTGATCTGCTTGCTGGTCAGACCGGTCTTGCCCTCGGGGTCGGTGACCTTGAGGCGGGCCTGGAGCTGCCCGTTGTCGGGATACGTGCGGCTGGCCGTCGGGCCGGTGGTCTCGAACGTGCCGTTGCCGTCGAGGTCCCACTGGTAGGTGAGGGCGCTGCCTTCCGGGTCGCTGGAACCCGTGGCGCTGAAGGAGACGGTCAGCGGCGCCTGACCCGAGGAGGGACTGGCGCTGATCACCGCGGTGGGGGCCTTGTTGCCCTCCGCGTAGTCGATCCGGTAGAGGCCCGCGTCGGGGTTCTGCCGGAAGAAGCCGTCACCGTAGTCGAGGACGTAGAGCGCGCCGTCGGGGCCGAACTCCAGGTCCATCGGGTTGTCCCACGGCGGGATGCCGTTGCCGGCACGTTCGCTGTTGGGCAGGAAGTTCTCCAGCTTGGTGACCGGTCCGTCCGGGCCCGCCAGGGTCAGGGCGGCGACGTAGTCCTGGGAGAACTCCCCGAGGAAGGCCTTGCCGTCCCAGTAGGCGGGGAACTTGCCCGGAGCGGGGTTCGAGGCATCGTAGTGGTAGACCGGGCCGCCCATCGGGGCCTGGCCGCCGGGGCCGCCGGGACCGCGGAAGGCGGTCAGTTCCGGCCAGGGCTGGTCGGTGTCGCGGTCGCCGTACCACAAGGTGGCCGCCCGCGCCGGGGGCAGCTCGGTGAGGCCGGTGTTCCAGCGGGAGTCGTTGACCGGCGCCGCGCAGTCGAAGGCGGGGCCGGGAGTGAGGGTGGCGAAGTCGAAGTCCCGGTAGGGACGGGTGTTGTCACCGGTGCAGAACGGCCAGCCGCTGTTCATGGCCGTGCTGGTGGTGTCCCACTCGACGTAGCCCATCGGGCCGCGGTTGGCGTCGGCGTTACCGGCGTCGGGGCCGTAGTCGCCCCACGTCACCGCGCCCGTGACCTTGTCCACCGCCATCCGGTAGGGGTTGCGCAGGCCCATCACGAAGATCTCGGGACGGGTCTTGTCCGTACCGACGGGGAACAGGTTGCCCGACGGGATGGTGTAGGACCCGTCCTCCTGCACGTGGATACGCAGGATCTTGCCGCGCAGGTCGTTGGTGTTGCCCGAACCGCGGCGCTCGTCGAGGCCGGGGTTGTAGGTGGCCGCGTCGTTGATCGGGTTGTACCCGTTGACGTTGGGGCCCGACGCGGGGGTGTTGCCGCCGGTGGCCAGGTAGAGGTTGCCCTGCGCGTCGAAGTCGACGTCGCCGGCGACGTGGCAGCACTGACCGCGGTTGGTGGTGACGCGGATGATCTCCTGGCCGGTGGACAGGTCGAGCTTGTCCCCCGTCCACTTGAAGCGGGTCAGGGCGTCGTAGCCCTCCCACTGCTTCCAGTAGGCGTCGGTCTGCCCGGACGGCAGCCGCTCGGGGGCCGAACCGGTGGGAGTGCTCAGCGGCGGCGAGTAGTAGAGGTAGACCCAGTGGTTGGTGGCGAAGTCCGGGTCGAGGGTGACGGTCTGCAGACCCATCTCTGAGTTCTGGTAGACGTCGAGGTGGTTCACGACCTTGGTGATTCCGGTGCCGGGGTCGGTCATCCGGAGATCACCGTTGCGGGCGGTGTGCAGGACGCGCAGATCGGGCAGCACGGCGAGGTCGATCGGCTCTCCGGTGGTCTTGCTGAGCGTGACCTTCTCGTAGTTCGACCAGTCCACGGCGGAGTCGGCGGCCGCGCTCGCGTGAGCGTCGTCCGGGTGCGCCTGCGCAGCCGGTGCTAAGGCGAGACCGCCCAGCATGGGCAGCGACGCCAGGAGCACCCCGGCCATGAGGCCTCTCAGGGTACGGTACACAGTGATGCGTCTCCTTGGTCTGTGCGGGTCAGGAGGTGCGCAGCCGGGCCGGCCCGCCGGTTGCGCCGTGGCAGCGGTACGCAAACGGCGGGCTGTGCCCGATGGGGTGACTGCGGTCAGGCCAGCAGCTGCTTCAGGGCGGTGAAGCTGCGCTGTGCGGCGCCGAACGAACCCGGCGGGTTGGGCTGGGTGTTGGGCGCGGTGTCCTGCTCCCAGATGCCGATGTGGCTGCCACGGGCTCCGATGTCCCGGATGAACTGCTGGTACGGCAGGACGCCGGCGCCGAACTCGACGATGGAGTAGCCGTCCGCTCCCGAGCTGGCGGAGCCGTCCTTCATGTGGAACAGCGGGTACCGGTAGGGCTGGTTGCGCACGTAGGCCGCGGGGTCGAAGCCCGGC
Source organism: Streptomyces sp. RLA123 (assembly GCF_056270165.1). Classification (NCBI taxonomy): domain Bacteria; kingdom Bacillati; phylum Actinomycetota; class Actinomycetes; order Kitasatosporales; family Streptomycetaceae; genus Streptomyces; species Streptomyces sp. RLA123. The sequence continues at coordinate 364,065 of NZ_JBWDOR010000003.1, forward strand.
CAGCGGTGCTGGCCCACGTAGGCCCAGTACACGTCCAGCTCCAAGTAGACGTAGCGCGGGTCGGTGTTGCGCAGGAAGACGTCGTACAGCCGGACCGACGGCTGGTCGGAGGCGAAGGCGAACTCGCCGGCGTGGTTGTGCTGGTACAACTTCAGACCGCGGGCGGCCGCCGCCTGCCCCCAGGCGTTGAACTCGTCCGCGGCGGCGAGGTAGCCCGCGACCGTGTTGCTGTTCGACGGTGCGTTGGCGGTGCCGACGTGCGGCATACCCAGGATCTCCGCCGCGTCGAGCTGGCCTTGGAGGTTGGAGCGGAAGTCCCCGATGCCGACGTGGCTGCCGATCGCCTTCAGACCGTTGTCGTCGAGCAGCTGCCGGATCTCCGGGATCGTGATCTGCCGGCCGAGGATCGAGGTGTTCTGGGTGTAGCCCGCGAACTCGATCTCCTTGTAGCCGATGCGTGCCATCTCTTCCAGGACGACCCGGAATCCGAGCGAGCTGACCTTGTCACGGACGCTGTAGAGCTGCAGGGAGATGCGGTCCTTCGGGATGGACAGGATGCTGGTCGCAGCGGAGGCGGACGGCGCCGTCGCGGCGCCGACGATCGAGGCGGCGGCGACCGCCACGGTGGTGCCCGCGGTGGCCCGCAGGAAGTCCCTGCGGTCGAAGGATTTGTCCAGGTGGCCCACGGTCACTCCTTGGTGGATGGGGCGAAGAAGAGTGGGGTGTGAGGTGCTGACGGCGTGGAGCGCATTACGCCCGTGGACGGGCTGGGATCACAGACCGGTGCCCACGGCGGCCGCTTCGGCCTCCGCCTGCGCGGTACGCGTCGCCACCTTCGCGGCGAGGTCGGCGCCGCGGTCCTGCGGGGCCGCCTTGGCGGCCCGGGCGAGCGACGCCGAGGGGGCGGTGGTCGTCGCGGCGATGCCGCCGCGAATCCGAGCCAGGTCGCCCACCTGGAGGGCGGGGCTGTTGTCGCTGGCGGTGAGCTTGCCGCGGACGATGGTGTTGTCCAGGACCGCGTTCGCGTTGTTGCCGATGACCGTGAGGTCGCCACCGAGGTAGGTGGCCTGAGCGCAGGAGCTGAGCGGGCCGTCGCCGCCGAGCTGGAGGGTGTCGGAATTGTTCTTGTACACCGTGTCGCCCTCGACCTCGCTGGCGCACAGGACACCACCGAGCGTGTTGGCGTTCACGGTGAGCGTCTTGTCGACAGTGGTGTCGTATACATCGGTGTAGAGGTTCGCGTCGCCGGAGACGGCGCCGGAGACGGTGGTGCCCGAGATGTACAGTTCGCCCGAGGAGGCTCTGACGTCTCCCTTGACCGTCGCGTCGACGCTGTACAGGAAGCCGCCGACGGCCGAGATCCCGCCGCTGGCCGCGGTGTTCTGCACATGCACGCCGAAGGCGCCCTGCTCGGTCACCGCGCCCTTGACGGTGCTGTCGGTGATGTCCAGGTAGGCGTTGTCCCCGACGGCGACAGTGCTGCTGAAGGTGACGTCCTTCGCCACGAGGTCGGCGCCGGCCTCGATCGTCACCGCGCCCTTGACCTTCGTACCGGTCAGCGTGCACGACGCGCCGGCCGGCACCACGAGGGCGCCGTTCACGGTGACGGCTCCGCCCTCTCCCACACAGGTGGTCGTCAGCGCCGCCTGGGCGGGCGCCGCGATCGCGAACAGCCCTCCCGAGGCCACCAACGAGGCTGCAACGAGGTATGAACGAATCTTCATGGAGCTTCCCTTCTGCTGCGGTTACGGCCACGGCGACATGCCGCGGCCGGGAACCCCCGCCACGGCGGGGTGCTGCGGAGTGCGGGACATCTGTCTCGACGGAAAGCCGCTGCTCGCGGCGGGCGGGACATCGGCTTCTCATCGGCGGTGAGGACGCGTCACATACGGCCCCGGCAGGCGGGATGGGTTGCAAGGCCGCACTGGCGTTACATCGACGCAACATCGCGTCGGTCGGCTGGAACGCTAACCGCGGTCCCCAGCGGTGTCCAGAGGTTTGGACGGAGTCACCGCCAACTTTTTGGCGAACCGTCAAAAGATCGCTGCTGATGGCGAATTCAAATCACGAAATGTTGGATAGCGTCTTGACAGAGATGACGCTCTGCCGCACGCTCATGACGCTTCGCCACCGAGTCAGCGGTTCCACGCACCATCGTCATCCCTGACAGGAGCGCTCATGCCGACCGGATTGTGGATCACTGGCGCCCGTGGCTCTGTCGCCACCACGGCGACCCTCGGTCCGCTCGCCTTGCGGGCCGGACTGGCCGAGCCCTCCGGATGGGTGACCGAGCTCCCCCGCTACGCCCATGCGAGCTCTCCCGGCTGGTCCGACCTGGTCGCGGGCGGCCACGATGCGGCCGAGCCGCCTCTGCGCAAGAGGGCGGGGCCGCTTGCCGGCACCGGCGTGGTCCGGGCCGACTTGTCGATGCCCTCGCTGATGAAATCCTCTCGGTGCAGGGGGAGTTCCGGCGAGCACCCCGTCCCGGCGAAGGGACCGCCCAGGCGGCGATCGCCGCGGCGATCCGATTCGGCACCGAGGACTTCACCCGGCGGCACGGCCTGGACCGTACCGCCGTGGTCAGCCTGACCGACGCCGAAGCCGCCGCGGAACACCGTGCCGCCCACCTCGAGCCGGCAGCCCCGAAACCCCCTGAACGCGCCCGACGAGGTACTGCCGCCCCGTTCGCTCCACGCCTGCGCGGCCCTGACAGTGGGCTGTCCCTCCATCGATTTCAACCCTCCCCCGGCGCCCGCCTCCCGTCGTGGCGTGCTGCATCGGGCCGATTGTTCGGTTTCGGGCGGCGGATGGTTGAGCCGTCAGGAATTCGCCGGTCGCCCTCGACATACCCGAGGTGACTCCATGCCCGCGGTGCCGTCCGGGGCGGGCTGACCGTCCTGCACCGCGGCCGGCGCGGACCTTGACCTGTGGCTCCTGCTCGGCGCGTTCACCCTCTACGTCGCACTGCTCTGGTTCCGCTACGATCGCGCACCGCGCCGCGGGGTGGCGCCCTGGGCCGCGCCACGGCGGTCGCTGCCGAGTCTCCAGGACAGCCTCGGGTGCCGCTCCCCGATGCCGAGGGGTTCGGTGCGCTGCTCTGTCTGCAGCGCGTAGGGGGTGAGGAGCGAGGAGTTCACGGTGCGGGTCATCCCCTCAGTCCTCCGGCGAAGCCGCTGATGATGCTGCGTTGCAGCGCGAAGTAGACGGCCAGGATGGGCACGATGCTGATCGCGAGCGCGGCGAAGACGAGGTTCCAGTCGGTGACGTACTGGCCGACGAATCCGGCGATCGCCACGGGCAGGGTCTGCTGGGTGCTGCCGCTGAGGTACAGCAGCGGGGTGAAGAAGTCGTTCCAGACCGCGACGGCGTTGAGGACCAGCGCGGTCACGGTGATCGGCTTGAGCATGGGCAGCACCACGTGGCGGAAGCTCTGTGCCGGTGTGCAGCCGTCGATGAGGGCCGCGTCCTCGAAGTCGCGGGGCAGCGCGCGCAGGAAGCCGGTGTAGAGGAATGTGGTGAACGGGACTTGAAGCCGGAGTAGAAGAGGATCAGCGCCGGGAGCTGCGGGTCGAGTCGCCCAGAGGCGTCTTCACCGAGCCAGCCGACCACGGGCTGGGACGCTCACGCGGTGGGCTGACCACCAAGATTCACCTGGCGGTTGAGCAGGCTCAGAAGCCGATGTCGCTCGTTATCACGGCCGGGCAGCGCGGGGACTCCCCTCAGTTCCAGGTCGTCCTCGGCCGCATCCGGGTGCCCCGGCTCGGCCCGGGACGGCCGCGTACCCGGCCGGACAAAGTCCGCGCCGACAAGGCGTACGGCTCGCGCGCGAACCGTTCCTACCTGCGCAAGCGCAAGATCGGCTGCACGATCCCGGAGAAGCGCGACCAGATCGCCAACCGCAAGAAGCGCGGCTCCCACGGCGGCCGGCCGCCGACGTTCGACAAGGACGACTACAAGGAGCGCCACGCGGTGGAGTGCGGGATCAACCGCCTCAAGCGCCACCGCGCGGTGGCCACAAGGTACGACAAGCTCGCCGTCCGCTACGAGGCCACGGTGCTGATCGCGGCCATCAACGAGTGGCTGTGACCAACACGGCTACGGCAAGCACGAGGATGCTCACTCGGTTAGCGACTTGAACATGTGCACGTCCGCGTTCCCGCCGGGAATGCCCAGGGTTTGGCCAGTCTCGACATAACCGTGGCGCTGGTAGAAGCCAGGCGCCTGGAACGTGAACGACGAGACCGCGACGCGGTCGCAGCCGCGCCTTCGCGCCTCCTCTTCGGCTGCCAGCAGGATCTTGCTGCCCCATCCGTCTTTCCGGTGGTCCTCACGGACCCACAGCATCGAGATGCCACATAGACCGCCCCACGTCCATGCGGCGAGCCCGCCCACCAGATCGCCCGCACCGTCGGCCACCTTGACCGAGAACGAGCCGTAGTCGCCTGCGCCGGTGGCGGCCGTGTTGAAGGCCGTCAGCTCCCTGTCCAACCGCTCGCTCAGCTCAGTATCGCGCTCACCCGTGGTCAGGGTCGGACCGGAGTCGTGTTGGTCGATCGTCACGGTGTGGAGTATGCAGGCCGGCCGGCCCCCGCCGCACGGGATTACCGCAACCTTGATCCACTTCTGAAACAGGCTCTAGCACGCCGAGCTGTCGAGATCCGGGAGTCGCATGACGAGTACGCCGCAGCCCTGTCTCGGCTGCTCGTGGCGAAGTTGACCGGCAGCGAGGGGGCGGAGCCCAAGGGGCCGGTGCAGGCCGTGGATCCGATGGCGGCGCCGGCGGCGAGCGGAGGGGGGCCTCGGGCCGCGCGTCAGTCCGAGGCGCCGCTGCGCCGGGCGTAGGCACGGGCGGCGCGGGCGCGGTCGCCGCAGCGGGTGGAGCACCAGTGGCGCCGGCCGTGGGTGCGCATGAGGAACCGGTCGCAGGGGGCGGAGCCGCAGGCGGCGAGGATGCCGGCGTCGGGACCGGTGAGCAGGTCGGCGGCGTCGGTGGCGAGGGTCGCCAGTGCGTGGTTGACGGCCCAGTCGGTGGGGTGTGCCTGGACGCGGCGCAGTCCCTGGGCCCTGTCCCAGGCGAGGAGGGGTGCGGTGGGTACAGCCGTGAGTGCCTCGTTCACCGCGCGCAGGGAGTCCTCGGGTGGGGTGGTGCTGTCGACGCGGGCGGCGAACAGGGCGCGTACGTGGGCGCGGAGCGTGCGCATCCGCTGTGCGCACACCTCGTACAGCTGCACGTCCGGGGCGGTCAGGTCGTGGGTGGCGAGCCAGTGCATGGCGGATCCGGGGGTGGCGAGCAGGTCGTAGCTCTGGCCGCGGCGGGAAGGGTCGCGGCGGTGTCGGCGAAGTCCAGGGAGCGGTACTGGTCGGCACCTGGAGCTGGGGGCAGAGCCGTCTGCGCTGTGTCGGTGGCCAGGGTGTCGTCCATGCCTCTCATGGTAGCGATTGCATTTTTCCGTGATGCCTGCTTAGCCTGGTGTCACGTTAAACACAGATTTTTTTCGTGAGAACGAGGGAGACGTGATGTCCCATCGCCATGCCGATCAGTTCCCGGTCCGCACGTACGGCGGCCCGACCGCCTTGTTCGAGTACGGCGGCCTGCGGTTCTTGACCGACCCGACGTTCGACGGCCCCGGCGACTACGGCCGGCCCGGCCGCCCGGTCCTGACCAAGACCGCCCCCTCCAGCGGCACCCCCGCCGATCTCGACCCCATCGACGTGGTCCTGCTCTCCCACGACGAGCACCCCGACAATCTCGACACCTCCGGCCGTGCCCTGCTCACCGACGTCCCCCTGACCCTGACCACCCCCAGCGGCGGCGAGCGCCTCGGGCAGAAGGCCAAGGGCCTGGCCGACTGGGAGACGGTCAAGCTGGAGCGCCCGGGCGGCGGCACCGTCACCGTCACCGGTGTTCCCGCCATCCACGGCCCCGGCCCGCGCGAGGAGGTCGAGCCCTTCACCGGCCAGGTCGTGGGCTTCGTCCTGACCGGAGAGGGCCTTCCGACGGTCTACGTCAGCGGCGACAACGCCTCCCTCGACGCCGTCAAGGAGATCGCCGAGCGCTTCGCCCCGGTGGACACCGCCATCCTGTTCGCCGGCGCACCTCGTTTTCCCGCGCTCTTCGACGGCAACCTGATCGTCCTGGACAGCGCGCAGGCCGCCGAGGCCGCCCGGATCCTCGACGCCCGCCGTGTCGTCCCGGCCCACCACGACAGCTGGGCCCACTTCACCGAGGGCCGCGAGGACCTGGAGGCCGCCTTCACCGCCGCGGGTCTGGCCGACCGCCTGGACCCGGACTGGACGCAGCGCTCCTCAGCCTGAACCCCCGCCCGGAACCAGGACCTCAAGGTGGAGTCAGGGCCCGAAACACGCCGGGCCCCCACCCCAGGTGGTCGGCGAGGTCGACCAGGGGCTGCAGGTCGCTGGCGGCGGCGTAGTCCCGCAGTTCGCCCCGGGACGTGAGCAGCACCAACTCGGGGGGAGAAACGCGACCCATCTTTCAGGACACGTGACGCCGCCGCCAGGGCCCGGAGTCTCTCCCCTCCCCCGGCCAGAGCGACCCTGCGGGACCGGTCGCGTGTTGCTCCGGCTATCCGGCAACCCGATGCCACGTCAGAAGCAAGTGCCTTGCGCGCAGTGCATGACCACTCCCACCTACGCGCCGCGGCCGATGCGGTCCCCGAGAATCGTCGGGTCCCACCGAGACGAGGTCTTGCACCAGACCCGGGCGGCGAACCTACCCCTTAGCCCTGTTCCGTGGCTGGAAATCGCTGAACTCCCCCTGGTACGGGGCTCTTTCGGATGGAAGCCGGCGACTGTACTGTCCCCTCCGGCAACGACAGCAGTTCCTCAACCAGGAGGTCGGAGATGAAGAGCACGATCGCGCGCATCTGGCGTACGGTCCGCATTGCCTCTGTCGTGGCGGCGGTCGCCGGCGTGGTGCCCATCGTGATGAGTCCCACTGCTCATGCCGCAGCCTATGACGGTCAGACGGCCAGCAGCACCAGCTGCTGGAACGACCGGCGGATCGTCGCCTCCAGCTACCTCTATGCGGGCTCCTACAATTCCGGCGCCATCATCGACCTCTACTACAGCCCGTCGTGCCGTACGACCTGGGCCCGTATCGAGCACGGCACGATCGCAGCCCCTGGGGACAATGTCGGCGGGATCGCTCAGATCATCCGCAACAGTGACGGACGCACTTACACGTGTCACGTCACCAGCAGCAGCGGCACGTGTTACACGGCGATGGTGAACGACGCCAACGTCACCTCGTACGCATACGGCATCGAGGACGGCGGCGCCTTCTACGCCGAGGGCCGGACGAAGAACTACTGACAGGCCGGCTGCCGTCACGAGCAGGAGGCAACACCGCTCCAACTCGGCGGCAGCCCCCGTGCCGACCGCGCTGCGCCGGCCCCGCAGGTACCGCACCTCGCCGCCGACGGACCCCGCCGCCACATCGGCGGCGGGGTCCTGGCCAATGTCGGCGACTGCCGCGAGCACGGCCGGACAGCCACCGAGCGGGCCGCCATCAAGCCGCCTGTCGCCACCGACGACAAAGGACGCAAGGGGGCCGCCGGGCGGCCGCCGCTTGGGCTCCGAGCACGACCGCTCGCAGCCCCGCGGCGGCCGTCGGCGTGCAGCGCCCGTACACCGCCACGGCCGGCCCCGTCGAAAACGCCTCGCGGTAGTGCGGCGCCCTGTTGTCCAGGACGAAAGGACGGTCATACGGGGACGACGTAGGGGAAGCGGTCGGTCCGCAGGTGCTGGGCGACTGACGGCTTGAGTCCGGCCTGCGGGCGACGGCTCCTCAGCGCGGTGGCTCAGGTTCTGGTGGAGCGTGCCCTGCGGGCGCGCGGTTCCACCGGCGACGGTGGGTCCCGACCGGTCAGGAGCGGCGGGGCGCCGCCTCGTGGACCGGCGTGGTGGAAACGTTGATGAGAGTGGGGCGGTCGCGGTCCTTGACTCCCGCCCGGAGCATCTCGGCAGCGTCATCGGAGTTGTCGGCGTCGTGGGCATCGATGCCGTAGCTCGCGGCGGTGGCGGTGATGTCCAGGCCGGGCAGGTCGAGACCGGGGACGCCGGCGGTGTTCTCGATGTCGCCGAACTGCTTGAGGATGCCGTACTCCTGGTTGGAGGCGACGACGATCGTCAGCGGGACCCTGTACCGGGCTGCGCTCCACAGGGCGGTGATGGCGTAGTGCATCGATCCGTCGCCCATGAGGGCGACCACGGGACGGTCCGGGGAGGCGAGTTGGGCGCCGACGGCCGCGGGCAGTCCGAATCCCAGCCCTCCGCCGACGGCGGAGATGTGGGAAAGCGGGGCGCTGGGTCGTACGAAGTTCGCGATGGGCACCTCGTTCGAACCTGCCTCGGTCACGAAGAGCGCGTCGGCTGGGGCGGCGCGGCCGATGGCCGTCCAGAGCTGCGATGGCTGCATCGGGGCTTCGACCCGGTCCGGGGACGGCACGTCAGAGCGCCGGGCGGGCGCGTCGCGGGGTGTGTCGACGACTTCGTCGAGGAGTGCCTCCACCGCTGCCCGGAGGTCCGCCACGTACGCGTTGCCGACAGGTGCGCGGGCGGCCTCGTCCGGGTCGCCGGTGATGTGGATGAGCGTCGCGCCCTCGGGGAGATAGGGGCCGGGGATGTGCGGGTAGTAGCGGAAGACCGGGCCGCCGAGTACGACGATGAGGTCGTGGCCCTTCAGCGCCGTCGAGATCCAGCCCGCACCGGGCGGGAGAAGGCCCTGGTAGAGGGGGTGGGCCTCCGGGAAGCCGGAAAGGCCCGGTAGGGGCGCGGTCCAGACCGCGGCCTTGCTCCGCTCCGCCAGTTTCACGACGGCTTCCCGCGCTCCGGCGTGCTCCACGTCGCCGCCCACGACGAATACGGGAGAGTGCGCGGACGAGATCTGATCGCCGATCTCCTTCGCCAGCCGTCCGGGGAACCCTCCGGCATAGGTCACCGCACGGTCCCGGATCACTGCGACCTCGGCTGCCTCGGAAGCGGTCAGCTCATAGGCCATGTCGTCCATGGGCAGGGAGACGAACACCGGTCCGGTCGGTGGCGCCAGCGCGACGTGAATGGCGTGTGCCAGGACCGCGGGCACCTCACTCGCGGTGGCCGGCTCAGCCGACCACTTGACGAAAGGACGCGGAAGCAGCACTGCATCTTCATTCGTCAGGAGTGCTTTCTGATTCTGCATGACACGGCGCTGGTTTCCCGCGGTCACGATCAATGGAGTCTTGTTCAAATGCGCGTTGTACAGGGCGCCCATGGCGTTGCCGAGGCCGGGTGCCGTGTGCACGTTGACGAATGCGGGGCGTCGCGTGACCTGGGCGAATCCGTCGGCCATGCCGACGGGCACCATTTCCTGCAATCCCAGCACGTAGCGAAAGTCGCTCGGGAAGTCCTCCAGCAGAGTCAGCTCGGAGGAACCGGGGTTACCGAACCACGTCGTCAGCCCGTGCTGCCTGAGCAGGTCGATGGTGGCTTGACGGACGGATGGCATCGCGTGTCCCTTCGTCGCACGAACTGCGTGCTGGTTCACGGAGCCGACCGGAAAAACTCACGTGTCGTGGACCGGCCGCCGCTCCAAACCCGGACGGAGCAGTCGACGTCACGCCGACCACTGGCCGCGAATTTATCAGGATGCGATGAAAGTACCTCGCATGTCGGGCTCGCGCGTCGGTCCCCTTTCCTTACCGGCCGAGATATGCCGGTACGACGTTCACCACCCGTTCCGCAGCCGTGAAAACGCGTCCCCCACCCGTCGGATAGAGCGGTCCGCCTGGGCGGAGCAGCCGCCTTGGATCGGGGCCGGCCATTCTGCTGTCGCTGCGCGCGACCACGTCGAGGCCATCGACGAAGAGGTACGTGTGAACGGCGGAACACACTGGCTGCCCGGGGCACGTGCTGATGAGCAGCGTGCTCACCCCACCGTCATATTGCCCATGGAGCGAAGTGGCCCTGAGCTTGCGCGGGGATCTACGCGGCATCCGCCTGATGTGACGTCATGGGTCGATTCTAACGGCCACGCCGCACCAGTTCGGAAGACGCCCTATGCAGATAACGGCAGACCTGGCAACTCGCTCACCTGGGTCGAAACCCGATCGGTGCCGCTGTTACCCATGAGTCCCCGCTGCGTCGCCGTCGGACCGAACACGCAACGGGCACGGCTGCCGTTGTCAGATCGCCCCTCGATGCGAACTGCGGGCACGAAGTCCGCTGTGGCAGACTCGCCGGCATGCCAGATTTCTGGGTGAGCGACCAGGGTGACAAGTACCACGGCTGGGAGGGTTGCAAGGCCCTTGAAGCCGGACAGGCTTCCGCCGACTCACAGGATGGCTACGAGCGGCGCAGCGTGACGCGGTACGACAGCGAGGATGCCGCTCGGGCTGCCGCCAAGGAGCACGCCCGGTGCGACGCTCACGCATGCTTCGCCCGAGGGCGTGGTGCAGGACTCGCCCGGCTGTCGGAGCAGGCTCTCAAGGATCTGGACGATCCGAAATGGCGAGACCTGCCAGCCGACGACTGAAATCTCAACACTAGTGCCGTGACCGGAAAGGTTCACCGTGTCGCGGCGCACGGCACGTCACTAGCTGGTCCAGGGCAGGCGAATGGCTTCGATCTCGAGGTCCCCGAGTAGCGCCTCGACAAGCGGGCGGGGGCCGCAGACCTTGGGCCCCACAGGTCGTAGTCGGTGCAGACGACCCAGGAGCGGTCTGTGGCCCACAGGTTGGATGGGGTGTACAGGATGTTCGGGTTGTCGAAGAGGGATGGGGCATCGCCCAGGCGGCCGGAGCGGACATGCCCCTTCTCGAAGTCCTGCGTGACGAGCGGGTTGTAGTACGCCAGGCAGGCGGTGTCCGCTCTTTGGAGGCTGTGCGCGGCGAGGAACCGGATCAGTTGGTCCCATGTCGGCCTATCGAGACTGCCCTCGGCAGGCCATTCGATGGAGCCGGGCCGGATGTCCGCCGCTTTCGTGGAGGGGAAGCAGCGAAAGCAGGGGTATAGGCCCTGTGGAACGACCGGATCACCGATGCGGGCGGCCAGCTCCGCCCAGCGCAGCCGCTCCCACCCCGGGCCGGGGTGCTCGTCCCTGCTCTGGCTGTCGTTGACCGAATCGCCCGCGGATTTCCCGCGCTCGTACATGCCGCCGAGCACCCAGGCGGCGTCGGGCCGCCCGGGTGCCTCGTAGCCGGTGAGGCCGTCGTCCTGGGCGAGCTCGGCGAGCCAGTCGGTCTCGGAGGCAGGCGCGAGGGGCCACAGGGCGAGGATGTCATCGGGCATCCGGCCAGGCTACGGACCCGGGCCGCAGCCAGCGCCGCGACCCGGTGAACCTTTCCGGTCACAGCACTAGTCAGCGGCTTCGACGCAGTTACCGCCCACGGCTTCGAAAACGAGCTCCTGGACCTCGGCGGACTTCGGGCGCTACCGCTGCCCCCAGATCCACAGGAAGTGGGCCGCTCACCGAGAACGCACGCCGGCGTGGCAAGGGCCACGGCGCAGCGTGACGAGTCAAGGGCGGCCCCGGTCCCACCCCGTGAAGACGGGGGTGGGACCGGGCGTGCTGTGTCACCAGGCGCTGGCACCGCCGTCGACGGCGTAGTTGGTTCCGGTGATGTACGAGGCGCGGTCGGAAGCGAGGAAGGCGGCGAGTTCCACGATCTCCTCGGGCTTGGCGAAGCGCTTGAGCAGCGTCTTGCTGGTGATCGCGTCCCGCATCACCTGGTTTTCGCCGAGGTCGCGGTCGCTGGCGGGGGTCAGGACGGGGCCGGGGCTGATCGCCACCGCGCGGATCCCGTGCGAGGCGCCTTCGAGGGCCATCTGCCGCGTCATGCCGATGACGCCGGCGTTCGCCGCGGTGTGCCCGACCATCGGGGGGTTGTGGCCGGCGATCATGCCGGCCATGGACGCGACGTTGATGATGACGCCGCCGCCACGGCGCATCAGGTGGGGCCAGGCGAACTTCGAGACGTAGAAGGGGATGTCGAGTTCGCCGGTGATGGTCGCGCGCCAGTCCTCGACGGCGAAGTCCGGCATGGGGCCGAAGCGCATGGATGCGGCGTTGTTGTAGACGACGTCGAGTCCGCCGTAGGCCGCCGCGGCGTCCTCGACCAGGTGCCGCACCTGGTCGGGGTCGGTGAGGTCGACCGGTGCGATGCCGGTCATCTCACCGCCCGCGCGGCGCACGAGCCCGACGGTCTCCTCGTTGGCGTCGGCGCGGATGTCGCCTCCGACGACCCTCGCGCCTTCTCTGGCGAACACCTGCGCCGCGACGCGGCCCATACCTACGCCGGTGCCGGTGATCAGTACGACCTTGCCCTCAAGAAGGGATGCCATGGAACGTTCTCCTGCCGAATCGATGGTGCGAATAGCCCTGCGCCCCCGTGCCTGCAGCCGGTCCCCGGGCGCACCGTGTGCACGGCACGCCCGGGGCGCGTCAGTCATCAGCCCTTGGCGGATCCCTGCGCGAAGGCCGGCGCCGGCTTACTTGGTGCTGGGGTGAGCAGTCCCGGGAGGCGTCTCGCCGCGGAGCTCGTCGAGGAACACGCCGAAGTTCCCCTCCGACCAGTGCTCCACGGACTGGCCGTGTATGACGCGGTCGATGGAGATCCCGCTGAGCTGGACCTCGCGGCCGGAGGCCGGGATGCCGAAGATCGTCCCGGTGTGGCGGCCCGCGAAGCTCCAGCGTGTGACGACCTTGTCGCCCTCGACGATCTGGTCCAGGACGGTCATCTTGAAGCCGGTCAGCCCCGCCTTGATGTTCAGATCGCCCTTGATCCAGTCCTCGCGGTTCTCCGGGCCGTTGAACCCGTGGAGGACCAGGTCCTTGGAGATGTAGCGGTCGAATCCGGCGGCCAGGTCGCCGTTGTAGCTGGCGTAGTAGGCCGAGGTGACCTGAAGGGGCGACAGGTAGTGGTGGCGCGCGTGACTGGACGAGACGGTGTGCGACCCCTGGCTCTGCGCCGCGGCGGGTACGGCCACGGCGGCCATCGCGACGGCGGCCACGCCGGCCGCGGTGCCGATCACCTTCCTGCGTCGTGCGGACACGAAGGTGGAGCCGGGGGTGGATGCGGCCTCACGGGTCTTACTGAAGAACACGGAGCACTCCTGAAAGACGTAGTAGTCGGTGCCTGATGACACCGATGTACTTGACGTGTCAAGCATGCGCCGCTGCTTGACGGCCGTCAAGCATGTAGGTCGATCGGATACGCACACCCACGCCCGGGCTGCGGACGGTGTGAAAGGCTCACGGTGAAAAGCCTCGCGACCTGCGACGGAGGAGGGCGGCAATTGCCGATGCCCCTCGGGTCGCATGCCGGACAACGGCGGACCGGGGGTGCACGGCCGGCCCGGCGGCGCACCTCAGGAAATGAGACCTTCGACGCTCGGCAGGAGCGCGATCAAGATGAGGCCGCAGGGCACGGACGGAGAGATGCCGCAGTGACGGACGGACAACCAGCACAGGACGCGAAGGCGACGGCGCGCGGGAAGTACGCCCCGGTCCGCATGGACGAGAGCGAGATCCTCCGGCGGGGCCTGGTCGCCTTCGCCGAGCTCGGATATGCCGCGACCACCATGCGGGAACTGGCCCGGCGGCTCGAGGTCAGTCACAACTTCATCAATGAACGCTACGGGTCGAAGTGGAACTTCTGGCGCGCCGTCGTGGACTTCGGGCTGCGGGACACCCAGCCCGCGCTCGACCGACTGCTTGCGGAGAGCCGCGACGACGACGAACGCCTGAGGAGGGTCGTCATCGCGCTCTACCGCGTGGCCGCGAACGCGTCGGGCATGAACCGGCTGCTCAGCGATGAGTCCACCCGCGACTCCGACCGCCTCGACTACCTCCACCAGCGATTCATCAAGCCGTTCTGGGACAGCATCGAACCGACCGTCGACCGTCTCGTGGCGGCCGGCCGCATTCCCCGTGTGCCGACGCACATCCTGTACTTCGCCGTCACCGCTCCCGCACTGGCCCTGGCACAGGACCCGATCGCCGAGCGGCTGAACCCTGGCGCCGCGCCGGTGGCCCTACGGGACAGGAACGACATGGCCGACACGCTCTCGAGTCTCGTCCTCCGGGGACTGCTCCCGCCCCCGCGCAGCGCGACCTCGAACGCCTAGCTGCACCCAGTGGCTCCGCCGCGACGGGGAAGCCTCGGCGGAGCCATTGAACCGGTGTGTGGTGGGGTTTCGCCGGCGCGGACATTCCGGCGAAGCGGCCCGCTCCTACAGTGACGCGGCCAGCGTGATGGCGGTGGCCACGACCATGAGCAGCAACACGATGGGGGCAACCGCGGCATTGCGGGTCGCGCTGTCGCCGTACTCGCCCCTCCTGGCGTGGAAGTTGATCGCGCCGATGAGCACCACCACCATGCCGATCGCAGCCGCGATGCCCAGCGGCTGCCACCAGATGCCGACGATCAGTCCGACGGCCGCGGCCGCCTCCGCGAGGCCGACGAATCGGACCAGACCGGAGCTGAGCCCCTTCTCGATGAGGCCGTCCGGCACAGCGCCCTTGAGTTGCACCTTGGGCGCGCCTGCGGCGAGGAAGACGAGAGCGAGCAGAGCACTGAGGATGACAGCGGCTATGTACACGATGGTTCCTAGTCAAAAGACGATGGTGACGGGTCGGCGCCACGACTGTTCGCGCGGCGAGCCCCGGTGAGCTTGGGCCGCCTGACGGGCGGCCCGGCAGAGGCTGTGCTGCCGATGTGCTGCCGACCCGTGCGGGCAGGACGCAAGTGATGACGACAGGCGCTTGACGAGCGTCAAGCAAATCATTGACACGACAAGTATCATCCGTGGATCGCGCGCGTCAATCCCCCCATTGACCAAGGAACGCCATCACGGTGCGCGTGCGACGAGCCCCGGGCCGTCGCACAGCCTGCTCAGGAAAGGGCCGGCGGTGGGCTGCGGCGGAGCCGCCGCGTTTGCCGCCGTTGTGCGGTATGGCCGCTCCCGCCGTCCCGTGCCCCCGCCGGTGTCGGTGTCGGGAGCAGAGAGAGCTGGGGGTACCGATGGCGACGGATACGACCTTCGCCCTGACCGTCCTCGCCCCCCGTGGGGAGCGAGGACCTTGCGGTTTACCTTGCCGCGCGCCCGCTAAGGAGCCGAGCGGACGGAGCCCGTGCCGCCCCGCCGAGCTGATATCGGCGCCGGAAGCGAGGCGGCACCTGGGGTGTGATCAGCTGGTCTGGCCAGTGGGCATGATCGTGACCTGCTGGAGGTTGACGCGTGTCGGCTGGGACGCGAGGAAGCCGACGGTGTGGGCGACGTCCTCCGCCGTGAGCCACTCCATCGTCTCCTTGGAGCCCGCGAGCCACTCCGACGCACCGGTATCAGTGACGTGGCTCTGCAGTTCCGTCCCGACGATGCCCGGCTCGATCGCGGACACACGCACCTTCTTCGGCCCCAGCTCCATGCGCAGGTGCCGGGACAGGTGCGTGACGTAGGCCTTGGTGCCGGAGTACACAGCGAAGTTCGGGAAGAGGTTCTGGGCGGTGATCGACGAGGTGTTGATCAGGTCGCCGACGCCGCGCTCAGCGGCCGCCTCGACCAGCTGGGGAACGAACGCGCCGATGGCGTTCATCAGGCCCGTGATGTTCAGGTCGATCTGGTGCTGCCACTGGTCGGTGGCCAGCTCCTCGATAGGGGCCGGGAGCATGACGCCCGCGTTGTTGAAGAGCAGGTCCGCGCCACCCAGGTCGTGCTTCACCCGGTCGGCGGCGGCACGGACGGCCTGGGCGTCGGTCACGTCGGCGGCGATCGCCAGCGCGGTCGGCCGGGTGGCGGGGCGCCGCCGCGTCTTCCACCTGCGGCATGCACGCTGTGGTTCATCTGCCGCCGGTCGCCTGGATGAATTCGCGCAAGCGCTCCAGGAGTCTCTGCGGCTGTTCCTCGGCGATCCAGTGGCCCGAAGCCTCGATCGGTCGGACCGTGACGTTTTCGGCGACCTCCAGGAGCATCTTCTCGGCTACCGGCAGAAAGAAGCTCGCGGTCCCTCCGAGCCCGAGCACGGGCATCGTGAGTTTTCCCTTTTCCGACAGGATGCGCCGATTGCCATCCGCGTCCTTCTCGAAAGCCCGAAAGAGCTCGAGTCCCGCACGCATGGCTCCGGGAGCCGTGTAGTCGGCGACATACCGAGCGCCAGCCCCCCTCGGTGCCGGCCGGCCCCCCGCGGTACCCGCCGGATTGAGCCACCATCCTGTGACGCCCGCGCAGGCTTTGCGCCCGCACCACACCGCAACATCCACGGTCACCTGGCACTGCCCACCATCCGGACGGCAAGGAGCACGGGGCCGTGAAGTCGCTCCGCTGCGGCGCGATCACCGCTCTGGAAATGGCGATCGCCCACTGGCCCGCAGTCTCAGCCGGCGGCTGGCATATGGGTCGGACGGTTCGCCTTCCTCGTACGCCGGCGTCGAACGGGCACCCCCGCGGGCGCTGGATCGGGGGTGAGGGGCGGCCCCGCCCTGAGGGGGCTGTGGTTCCGCTGGACGGGGCCGCACCATCAGGATGCGGCCGCCTCCGACAGCAGGCCACGGCAGACAGCGACAGACAGCGACAGAGCCCCTGCCGCTGCCCGGCGACGGGGGCTCAGTCATGGCCGGCGATGGGAGGGGGCCCAGCCTTGCCTGCCGTTCCCCACGATGCCCCACCTCGCCGGCAAGCGCCCGCCGATTGCCGCCTCTCGGGTGACGGGCGTCCGGCGCGGCCCTGTGCGGAGACCCGGGACTACGCCGGACCGCTCATCCGGTTGGCCCCGCCCGGGCGGCCGGCCTCCCGCCGGTTCGCCGAGGCTGCCGAAGGCTTTGCGCGCCGACGGTGACTGGTGTCGCACCACGGGTAGTCGCGGCTGCGGCGGCCTGAGGCCGGTAGACCCCGGGCAGGCGCAAGAGCCGCATAGTGCTCCGCTACCCGGGCGTCGACGATCAAACGCGCGGCTTGCTCGGGCGCGGTCAGCGCCACACAGGGCTGCTGTCGAGGGAGGCCAGCATGTGCCGCGGGTTCTGGTAGACGGCGGCGGCGCCCGCCTTCTCCAGTTCCGCCTGCCCGATGCCCCCGGAGAGCAGCGCCACACAAGGCACTCCCGCCTTGCCGGCGGCTTCGATGTCCCACACGGTGTCGCCCACGAAGATTGCCCGGCCGGCCGGCACACCGGCTCGCTTCAGTGCCTGAGTGACCAGGTCGGGGGCCGGTTTGCTCGCGGAGACGTCGTCCTTGCTGGTCGCGTCCGCGATGACGTCGTCGGCGTCGAGAGCGGCCCGCATCAGCGCGAGCTCGTTGCGGTCGGCCGACGTGGCCAAGACGACCCGGTGACCCTTGGCCGCGACCGCGCGGAGCAGGTCCGCGGCGCCGTCCAGCGGGGCGAGCGCAGGGCCGTAGGCGCCGTAGAGGGCCTTGTGGGCACCGCTGATCGCGTCGTCGCCGCGGCGGTCGCGTGCCTCGCCCAGCAGGCGGTCCAGCAGATGGTCCGAGCCCATGCCGATCGCGTGGTGGATATCCGCCATCGGCACGATGTGCCCGGCTTGCCGGAACGCCTCCCACCACGACACGGTGTGAAGGTAGTTCGTGTCCATGAGGGTGCCGTCCATGTCGAACAGTGCGGCACGCTCGGCGTGGTCGCTCATGCGCCGATTCCCCTTCCGCTCGATGAGTGGTTCACACCAGGCGACTACCCTCCGCCCGCCCGGACAGGCGCGGCCGGCATGGAGTCCTGGCTCTGGGGCATGCGCCCCGTACCCGAGCGTGGAACGCGTGAACCCGCGCTCACACCGGACGTCGTGTTCGGGGTGCGCGCCGCCGCGCTGTTTGAGGAACGCCTGCAGACCCACTTGCTCGGCGCACGGCGCATCGGACGCTCGTCGCTCCGCCAACCCTTATCGGACCCGTCCCGGACCGCAGAGAAAGGCGACAGCCCATGAGACTGACCACGCTGGCCACCACGCCGCAAAGCACCTCGGGCAGCGCTCTGACGAACGCACTGGACGCCCTCGAAAGGCTGGAGTGGCTGGACGCCCCGGCCGGAGCGGTCCGAAAGGCCGTGCGGACCCTGCCCCTGGGCAGAGCGAGGGACGCGCTGCGCGGCACGTGGCTCGGACACCCGCTCCACCCGGTACTGGTGCAGCTGCCCATCGGCGCCTGGACCTGCGCCGGAATCCTCGACCTGCTCCCCGGCCAGGGCAGGGCCGCCCGGCTGCTCGTGTCGGTCGGCCTCGTCTCGGCAGTGCCCGCAGCCGTGGCCGGTTGGGTGGACTGGGCGGAACAGCGCCCCCGGCAGGCCCGCGTGGGTCTGATTCACGCGGCAGCCAACATCACCGCCGTCACCGCGTACGCCGGTTCACTGGCGGCCCGGCTCACGGGCCGGCCCGTGCTGGGCAGGGCCCTGGGCTTCAGCGGCATGGGCGTCGCCACGGTGGGCGGTGTGCTCGGCGGCCACCTTGCGTACCGGCAGGGCGCGGGTGTCAATCACGCGGAGGCGGTGCCCGTGCTGGTCGAACCCGGCTGGCATCGCATCGGAGTGCCGGAGGAGTTCCCGGTCGGCGAGCCGGTGCGGCGCATGGCCGACGAGGTGGCGGTCGTCGTGGTCCACGCGGACGACGGACGGCTCTACGCCCTGGCCGACCGCTGCAGCCACATGGACGGCCCCCTGCACGAAGGCAAGGTCCTCGAAGGCTGCATCGAGTGCCCCTGGCACGGCAGCCAGTTCCGGATCGCGGACGGCGCGAACGTGATGGGGCCCGCAACCGCGCCACAACCGCGCTTCGACTGCCGGATCTCCCCGGAGGGCCAGGTCGAGGTCCGTATCGCCCAGACCTGAGGAAGCCACCCCGGCGCGGACGCCGCCGCACAGCACCGCGGCACTCGTGGTGGGCGAGTCACCTGGAGATGACGCCCGTCACCGCCAAACGCCGCTGCAACCCTGCCCGGCGCTAAGCCGGGCAGGGAAGTCGAGGGGGATCAGCTGGGCGGGGCGGGGTGGTGCGCAGGCTGCGGGCCAGATGGGCGGCGTTGCCCGCGACGGTCTTGGTGGTCGAGGCCACGGTGTCGGGCGTCGGTACTGGAGACCACCACCGTCAAGGCCATGGAACACCGCCTCGGCATGATCGCCGAGCCCTACAGCACAGGCCGCAGCGGGCGGCTCATGCGCGCCGCTCAGGCCCTCTCCATCGCGGGGGCGATCGGCGCAGCCCTCTTCGCGCGCCGCACCCGAACCGCCGCCGTCCTCAGCGGCGCGGCCCTGCTGGCGGCATCCGCCTGCACCCGCTTCGGTGTCTTCCATGCCGGAACGGCCTCGGCCGAGGACCCGAAGTACACCGTCGCACCGCAACGAGAGCGGCTGAACGCAGCAGCGACGTGATGCCCCTCGATCAGCACAGGGGGGTCACGGTTGTCCTGCCTGCCGCGTAGGTCACCGCCCGCGGTGCTCGGTCTCGGGGTCCTGCGCGTCGACACCGGTGAACTCCGAGGTGTCCTTGCGGCCGCTGGGTCGCCCCGACTGCCCTCGGGGCCCGGTGTCCTCCACCTGCTTCTTGCCCGACGTGCCCGCCTGGGCTTCGCCACTGCGGGAGACGTCGTTCACCGGTGTCCCGGCCAGTGACGCCTCGATGTCCTCCTGCGTCGGTTCCCGGTTCTTGCCGGACGGTGCATAGCGGTCGGGGTGGAAGGACCGGTGTGCGCTGGGGTTGCCCTCCTGATGGGTGGCGTCCACGTCGGGCGACCATCCGTGCTGGTCGTCGCCCTCATGGCGGCTGGGACCCCGGCCGTGCTCCGGCTGCTTCTTCGTCATGGTGCTCTCCCTGCGAACGAGAAACAGGGCAATTCGCCCATGTTGCTCGCGTGCCCCCTGCGGGCCGGCCCATGCGACTCCTCTCGCGGGCATCCCGCTTCCCGGTTCACCGCGCGGCCGCCGTGAGAGCCGGGTCGGACGGGTAGTCGCGGACAGGGGGACATCCGATCGAATGAGGTGGATCCGTGCCCGCGGGATCGCACCGCAGGCGTGAGCCCCAGTACGCGCACATCAAGGACGGCGCAAAGGATCGCGGCGAGAGCGACAAGCGCGCAAAGGAGATCGCCGCCCGTACCGTCAACAAGGAACGCGCCCGAGCCGGCGAGTCCACGACCGCCGGCCGCAGCTCCCCAGGACATGTCCTCCGGCGAGCGCGGCGGCAAGCGGTCGGGCCACGGTTCCCCAGGACCGACCTACGACCAGCTCTCCGCCGAGGCCAAGCGCCGTCACGTCGACGGACGTTCACCCATGGACAAGGCGTAGCTGCAGCGGGCCCTGGGCGGGAGCTGACACTCTCGCCCGGTCCGCACAACCGCACGGCCCCGGGCCGGATTTCGGCGGCCCTTCGCCGCCCACCGGTCCCGGCACCGACCTGACGTGAGGCCTTCGGAGGCGGATGACTACGCGCCGCCATCGGGGTGTTTCGGTCAGGGGCGCATCAGCACCTTGATGGCACCGTCGGCCTTCTTCTGGAACATCTCGTAGGCCTGCGGCGCCTGCTCCAGCGGCACGTGGTGCGTGGCGAAGGAGTCAACGCCCAGGGGGTCGTCGTCGTTGAGCAGTGGCAGGATCTCGTCACTCCAGCGGTGGACGTTGGCCTGTCCCATGCGCAGTTGGATCTGTTTGTCGAACATGGTCATCATCGGCATGGGATCGCTCATGCCGCCGTAGACCCCGCTCACCGAGATGGTGCCGCCGCGCCGGACCATGTCGATGGCCAGGTGGAGTGCGCCGAGGCGGTCGACGCCCGCGTACTCCATGAGCTTGGCGGCCCATGCCCGCGGGAGGAGGCCGGCGGCCTCCTGTGCCGCCTTGCCCAGGGGGCTGCCGTGGGCCTCGGTGCCGACGGCGTCGATCACCGCGTCGGGGCCGCGGCCGTCCGTGGTGTCCTTCACCGCTGCGACCAGGCTCTCTGCGTCGTCGAACTCGTCCAGGTCGTACACCTCGACCCCGTCCTGACGCGCCCGCGTCAGCCGCTCGGGCACGTGGTCGACGCCGATCACGCGTCCGGCTCCCAGGTGGCGCGACACCCGGCAGCTCATGGCGCCGATCGGTCCGAGGCCGAGGACGGCGACGGTGCCGCCGGCGGGGACGGCGGCGTACTTCACGGCCTGCCAGGCGGTGGGCAGCACGTCCGAGAGGTAGACGAACCGGTCGTCCGGCGGCCCGTCGGGCACCTTGATCGGCCCGAACTGGGCCTGGGGCACCCGCAGGTACTCGGCCTGGGCGCCGGGGACCTGGCCGTACAGTTTGGTGTAGCCGAACAGTGCCGCACCCGAGCCGAACTCGGTGACCTGGGTGGTCTCGCACTGGGTGGGCAGCCCCTCCCGGCACATGTAGCAGGTGCCGCAGGCGATCTGGAACGGCACCACGACCCGGTCACCCGGAGCCATATGGGTGATGTCAGGGCCCACCTCCTCCACCACGCCCATCGGCTCGTGCCCGAGGATGTCCCCGGGCGTCATGTACGGCGCCAGGACCTCGTACAGGTGCAGGTCGGAACCGCACAGGCCCGTCGATGTGATGCGGATGACGGCATCCGTCGGCTTCTCGATCCGCGGATCGGGAACCGTCTCGACCCTCACATCCCGCTTTCCGTGCCACACGGTCGCACGCATGATCGATCACTCCTTTCGCACGTGAATGTCCGGCAGGGCAGAAGGTTCGGCTACCCGAGGCGCGTCCCGCGAACCACCGGCCGGTCGTCGAGGCCCCGGACGTTAGGGATCACCGCGTTCGGGCAGCCGAGCCCTGTGGCCGGCTTCCGTGGCCCCGGGCCTCACCGCCGCCACGGCCACGGCGCTCGGACGGGAGCAGGACCGCAGCCCTGCACCGTCTGCGGCAACGCTGACAACAGACCCTGAGGAAGGGGAATCCACCGTGTCGATCAAGGTCTCGGACTTCGTCCTGCAGCGCCTGCGGGAATGGTCAACAACGGCGATCTCAACCAGGTCACTTGGGAAATGCGCGCCATGACCGGCGCACCGCAGTTCCTGCCCTCGCAGGCCCTGCCGGACGTAGCCTACGCGGACTTCGCGCGCTCCATCGGCCTGGGCGGACTGCGGGTGGAGAAGCCCGCAGACGTGGAGCGCGCGTGGCAGCGGGCCCTGGCCGCGGACCGTCCGTTCGTCCTGGACTTCCGTACCGACCCCGCGGTGCCCCCGATTCCGCCGCACGCCACGCTGGACCAGATCGAGGCCGCGGCCGCGTCCGTCCTGAAGGGCGACTCCGACCGGGCCGCCATGGTCCGCCAGGGCCTCAAGGCGAAGGTGCAGGAAATGCTGCCGGGGCGGAAGCAGCACGAACCCGGGAACCAGCAAGGACGATGACCTCGTCCGCCGGGACCGAACCGTGGGCGCGGAGCAAGCGTTCGCGCCGGCGCCGCAAGCAGCGGGCCCTGCACCGCGCCCCACTGGCCGCATGTCTGCCTGCCGCGACCGCGGCAGTTGCACGATTCACACCCTCAGGGGTCGCCGCTTGTGGGGGTGAACCCCACCGCACTCACTGGCCTCAGCCTCACCACCCACAGACCTGCCAGCCGGGGGACCGCCGGCCCCCGGGTCGCGCGGCAGGCGCAGGCCGCCGTCGACCGGGGTGGAGACGCGGAAGCCGTAGCGGCCGAGCACGTTGAGGTGGGCGTGCTTGAGCGGGGAGACGCGGACGACGTCTTCATCCGGGACGTCGTGCTCGCACTCCTCGGCGGGTAGGGTCCGCAACTCCGGGACTGCGGCGTCGAGATGGGCCCGGGCGCGCCGAACTGGTCCTCCTGACCCGTCTTGCGCGCCTGCATGATCTGCCCGCGCCTGCCATTGCAGATGTCCCGGGCGGGCCTGTGGCGGGACTCCTGCACGGTGAGCCGGCGGTTCGTCTGCCGCCGATAGGTGTCATCGACCGGGTCCACCACCCGTAGCAAGTGCAGGGTCTTGGCAATCGGGACCTTTTGCGCAGCGGTGAGAGCTGTGTTGGCAGGTTGACATTCGCTACCAGTGGATCTACGAGGTGATCGACTGGCGGTGGGGGCTCTGACTGAGTGGGCCTGAACCTGAGCAGGCTGGTCAGCAGGGCGACGACGCTTCCACTTATCGACGGACTGCCGGTCGGTCCGCCGTCACGGTGACGGTGAATCGTCCGGCAGCAGGGGTCGCCGGCTGATGAAGACGCGTGCCGGTTCCAGGGGTGACCTCAGGTGAGATCGAACGTGATGCTCACGGAGCCATCCCAGTCTTGCGCCTCCGTGAGGATCAGCGCTCCATCCTTTGCCTCGTCGACCCGCACCATCAGGCTGCCGCGGTCCTCGCCGGGAAATGCGAGCGAAAAGTGGGGATCCATCGCCATGAGGAAGTCCCAGCCCTCACGCTGAGTCGTGTCCAGCGCGATGGAATGCCGGCCGGACGCTTGCCACGCGCCCGCTGCATCGACCGTGACGGTGATGTCGATCTCGTACTCATCGAGGCAGGTCGATTGATTGGCCCGCCATTCAAGACGTGCCGAGCCCACGTATCGGTCCATGAGCACACTATGCAGGCAGTCCAGACCGCCGAGCACCTCGATGCCGGGCAGTGGGGTCCGGCGCCCACCCGACACGGCAACCGGGCCGACGGCCTGCCCACCATCAGCTCCGGAAAGCGAAAGGGGCCAGCCGCTGCGGCGGCCCCTCGCGCAAGATCAACGCTAAGGTACGGCCCATGTCTGATAGATCGATGTCCACGGGCCGCCTATGGGCAGTCCTGCTCGGGGTCGACGCTGTGGTTACTGCCTCGACGATCGTGGTGTGGAGGCAGACCGGAACACCGTGGACCGAAACCTTGGTCAGTTCGGGTCTGATTGCTCTTGCGGTCCCGGTAGCCGGCCCCTGGGCGATAAAGCGGACCAGGGCACGGGTCGAGGAAGCGATGCGGCAACAGCGTTGATCCAGTTCGGACGCCTCTGAGCTTGTCTTTCAACCTCTGTGCGCTTGTGTCTGCGGGTGCCTCTCGGTAGGGCACGGTTTCTGATCACGCGGAAGGGGAGAGCTGCTCGCGCACCCATTCGGGATCGGGGTTGGTGTGTGGCCGACCCGCCACGACGACGGTCGGCACGGTCTCGTTGCCGTCGTTGGCTGCTTTCACCGCCGCGGCTCCGGCCGGGTCGCGCCAGATGTTGACCCAATGCAACTGGCGGGCGCTACGGCCCAGCCGGATGCGCAGCCGTATGCAGTACTTGCAGCCCGGCCGCCAGAAGACGACCGGTCGGCCGTCGACCGCGCTGCGGCGTTGTGCCTCCTGCGCACCGATCGACCTCGGGAAGATCAGGGGTGAGTTCACGCCGGCGAGCGCTAGGAACGCCAGCAGGAGTGCTGCGGCGGTGCCGGGGCTCCCCTTGAAGATCTGCCCCGTCGCGACGGCTGAGCCGCAGACCACAAGCAGCATCGGCAGGATCCAAACGCGCATCATGGTGACGAGGCTATCGATAGGTCGAAATGCTCCTCGAACCAGGCCGCTCACCTGGGTGTTCGCCGGACGCCGAGGCGGCCTTCGTCTGCCCATGTGCTCCGACCAAGGATGCACGTGACCACGACGAAGGCCGTGAAGGTGAGTCTGCTGTCTGATCATGTTCCGGGGGAAGCGTTCGCGAAAGCGTCACGCTTCCGGGAGGATTTATTCGACTGTCTGACCGCTCGCGGGGACGAACTGTTCGACCTCACGGATGCGTTGCTGTGTGCGGACGGGCCAGCGAGGGCGCCGGTGGACCTGACACTGGTGGCTGAGCACCGGCGCGGGCACGGCGCCATGTACGACGCCCTGAACCGCCGGAACATCGACGTGCCCCGGCTGCCGCCGGTGCTGGCCGGCCTGCCCATACCGGAGGCCGCCGACGGCCGCCTGGTCCTCGCGGTCGACGTCAGCAACTGGCCCCGCCGCGCCGCTCCCATCAGCGCCGATCGCCTGTTCTGTCACGTCTACGGCCGCAGCGGCTGGTCCTCGGACCAGTTCGTGCCCGGCTGGCCGTACTTCCGGTGCCGACGCCCGCCGGCGGCGCTCCGCCGAGTCCGGTCCGCCGAGCGCCGGCCGCCGCCCGGTCGTCAGGTGGAGCTGAGCGCCTCGGTCGGCGCTGGCCTGCTGGCCCGGACGGCCGGGTAGAGCCCGGCCAGACCTCCGATGACCTGGGTGGCTGCGAAGGCCGCCGCCAGTGTCCACAAGGGGACGACCGAGGGCCAGTGCTGGGTGACGGCGAAGCCCGAGGTCACCCCCGCGCCCAGGAGGACTCCTCCGCCACCACCCAGAGCGGACAACAAAAGCGACTCGGACAGGAACTGCAGACGGATCTGCCCCTTGGTGGAGCCCAGAGCCCGGCGCAGGCCGATCTCGGAGCGCCGCTCCAGCACCGAGATGACCATGGTGTTGGCCACTCCCACCCCGCCGACGAGCAGGGGGACCGCACCGAGGGCGAGGCCCTGGTGGCACTGGCCAACGGCGGTTCAGGGCGGCCGCCGCCCGTCCGTGCCCTAGGCTGCATGCCCTGGCGCCTGGAAACCCGGTTCTCATGCAACCGCCGCATGATCCGCCGCGCCGGGCCGCGCCTCCGGCTGTCGCACGCACTCGTCAGGCACAACGCCCATACCCATGCGCCGCGTCGCGCTCTGCGGCTCGGCAAGCGCTGCGCGGGCGGCCCGGGAGCGAAGACCGGCGGCACCTGTCGCCCCTTGTTCGGGGCGGCTGCGGATGCCCAGGGTCTGTCCGACGGATCTTGTGGTCGCTCCGGTCCCGGATCGCTGGCCTGCGCATGGGGCGGGGGGATTGAACGCATGCGGAGTGTGCCCGGCTGAAGCTGCATCTGCCGACGTCCGGGACGCGCGGCGGCCGTTGGGCCGGTCACCGCGGGGTCAGGATCTTCACGGTCGTCCTGGCCGACGCCGACGCGGAAGGCCGGATCGACTGAACGACTGAACGACTGAACGACTGAACGATGGTGAGCGTCGATGCGACCTCCTGCCGGGCCGGCCCGTCAGCAAGACGCCGGGGCCCGGAAGACGGCGCCGGCGCTGCCGGGGCCCCGGCCGGCCCGGCCGGCCCGGCCGGGACCCGCGACTCCGGCTCCGCCCATGAATTCCCGGCAGAAGCTAGACCCCGGTCTGTCCGTCGACGAGTTCCCGCACGACATCGAGGTGACCGTTGTGGCGGGATATCTCTTCGATGAGGTGGAGGACCACCCAGCGCAGGTCCACGTGGCGGCCGTCGCCGATGGGACGTTCGGCCGTTGAGTCCAGGTCGCGGTCGGCCACCAGGCGGCGATAGCGGGCGCTTTGCTCCTCGTACTCGGCGAGAAGCTGAGGCAACGGGATGTCGACCGCTGTCCGCATCTCGGGGTCGGGGTCGTCATCGGTCGCCGCCGTGAGCGGCCCCTCCGGCTCCTCACCGAGAAACATCACCTGGACCCAGTGATGCTCGACCCATCGCAGGTGGCTGATCAGCCCGCAGATCGTCATCAACGGTGAATGCGGGATCGGTGCCTTGCGGGCATCCTCCTCGGACACGCCCTCACACTTGGCTCGCGCCGTGTCACGGGCGTAATCCAGGAAGGTGGCCAGTTGCGTACGTTCGTCCCACGTAGGGGGTGTATCGGTTCGTTGTGTCATCGCGGGTGAGGTTCCCACAGCTCTGGGGCCGTGTCGCGTGATTGAGAAGCCGCGAAGGATGACGGACCACGAACGTGGCGCAACGTTCATCCGGCGGATGATCTTTCCTCAGCAGGACGAGCCGCCGCATTCAGTTCCTGTGAGTTCGCTGGCGATCATGTTCAGTTTGATAACACGACGCACCGGCTCACGGGGGCGATTCGTGAGCCGTCGCGGGACAACGGCGACCGGCGTCGCCGCACTCGCACTGGCCCTGACAGGCACGTTCACGCCGGCCGCTTCCTTCGCCTCCGCCGCCGGCGACACGCCGTGGCTCCCCCAGCAGCTCGACGCCTGGTCGACGATCACCCAGCAGACCATGACCAAGCCGGCGCCGGTGACGGACGGGGTCACCTACTCGAGCGGCGCGATCGACGCGATCGACGGCCGGGTGCCGGTCAACGTCGTGTCCGCCGACACCCGGCAGAAGAACGTGCGGCTCGGCGTGGTGGTCTCGCACGACGCCGTGGTCGACCCGCAGGACGAGACGACCACGTCGATGGCGGTTCGTACCGGAGCCGTGGCCGGGATCAACGGCGGATATTTCCAGATCAACGCGTCCGGCCAGGCGAACGACGGCGAAATCGTCGGCGGTGAGATCTGGAAGAGCCCGACGTCGAACCACGAGGGCACGATCTCGGTGCTGCGGAACGGCTCCGTCGCGTACGGGGACCAGGTCTTCAGCGGCTCTGTCGCCGTCGACGGCGGCGCGAGCCGTCCGCTCACCTCCGTGAACCGGTTGTCCGACGCGACCGGCGACGGCCTCACGCAGATCACGCCGCGGTTGGGCGACGTTGCGAAGACCTGGTTCGGCGGCACCAAGGTCATCGCGCTCGGCACCTCCGACGACCACGGCGCGACGATCCGGATCACGGGCGTGACCACCGGTGACTCGATCTCGGGCAAGCAGTACGGCCTGGTCGGCGGGGACGCAGCCGACGCGAGCGGCCAGTGGATCCAGCAGCACGTCAAGGTCGGCTCGGTCGTGACCACGACGCACCGGATCAGCCCGAACAACGACATCCAGGAAATGATCCAGGGCCCGGGCCGCATCCTCAAGGACGGCGCGGTGTTCCAGGACCCCGTCAACCAGATGCCCAGCGGCCTGCACCCGGAGTCGGTGATCGGCAGCACCGCCGACGGGCACCTGGTCATGGCGACGCTCGACGGCCAGAAGGCGGCCAACGTCGCGCTCGGCGTGGGATGGCAGCAGGTGGCCTCCTACATGCAGTCGCTCGGCGTGCGGGACGCGGTCCTGCTCGACGGCGGCGGGTCGACCGCGATGGCGGTGCGCCAGCCCGGCGACACTCAGGCCACGCTGGCCAACACGCCCTCCGACCTCTCCGAGCGGCCCGTCGGCAACGGCCTGTTCGTCTACTCGACCGCGACCGCGGCCGGACCGGCGAAGAGGGCGTTCATCAACGGTGGCGCCGATCTGTCGACGGCCGAGGGCGTCGTCTCCAAGGTGAAGGCGTTCGCGACGGACAGCGACGGGAACCCCAGCACCGACCCGGTCTACGTCACGGCCGAGCCCAGCAGCCTGGGCACCTGGGCGAACGGCGTCTTCAAGGCCGGCTCGGCCGGTTCCGGCACGCTGACCGTGCACTCGGGTCGCAAGACCGACGACATCGAGCTGACGGTGGCGCCGGCGTTCGACCAGCTGAGCGTTACCCCCGCACAGCTGGGCCTGGCCAACAACGCCTCCCAGAAGTTCGCGGCGCAGGGCATGAACGCCAAGTCCGCGGCGGTCACCGTCGCACCGGAGTCGGTGACCTGGACACTCGACCGTAGCGACCTGGGCAAGATCGACCCGGCCACCGGCGTGTTCACCGCGGCCTCCACGGGCAGTGGCGAGGTCCGCCTCACCGCCGCCGCGGGCGGCCGCACGGCGACCGCAGTGCTGAGCATCGGCTCGGTCATCAAGCCGCTGCTCACGGCCGACAACGCCGCGGAGTGGCAGATGCGCGCGGACGGTGGCGCCGTCACGGTGCCCGCCGACCGCTTCGCCGAGACCACCGACGTGCCGCCGGGCTCTGGCCAGGCGCGGGCGCTGCAGGTGGCGTACTCGTTCCCGAACGACACCAAGCAGCACCGGGTACGGGTGATCCCGAACAACGGCGCCGGTGCCAAGGCCGACAAGAACGAGCTCGGCCAGGTGCCGCAGAACCTGCGCTTCCAGTTCAAGGTCGAAAGCGCCGCCCCGCAGAAGTCATGGATGGTCCTCAACGTCTCCGACGCCGAAGGACACCTGATGGGGCTCTGGCTCGAACTGGCCCCGAGCGACTACAACCGGTGGAACGAGCGAAGCGCGAAGCTGGTCTGGGGTGTCTTCACCTCCTATCCGCTGACCATCCAGGACATCAGCCTGGTGGGCCAGAACGCGACCGGCGCCAACGTCGGCAAGTTCACCTTCGCGGGGATGAAGCTCCAGTACTCGGTCGGCACGCCGGCGCAGGACACGCCCTACCAGGCGATCAACCCGAACAACCCGTCCTGGCTCGAGTACACCGAGGACCCGGCCGACTTCCGGCCCGGCGGACAGACGTTCATCATCGGCGACGACGGCCACCTGGTGGCGGCCAACCCCGACTCGACGAGCGTCAAGAACATCGCCGGCATGGTCAGCCGTACGACCGGCAAGTCGTTCCAGACCGCGTCCGGTCAGACCGTCGAACCGCTGCCGACGCAGGCCCGTCCGGACGTCGCGCTGAGCCTCGGCGACATCGCCGACACCGGCAACAAGGACGACCTCGCCTACGCGAAGGCCCAATGGCAGCAGTTCGGCCTTCCGTTGTACGACGTGGTCGGCAACCACGAGGTGAGCCAGGGCGCCATCCCACAGAACACCAACTTCTCCGACGTCTTCCAGCAGAACACGCACTTCACGTTCCAGCAGGGCCAGGCGACCTTCATCGGCCTGGACAACTCCAGCGGCTCGATCGCGGCCTCCGACAAGTTCCAGCAGCCCGCGGAGCCGCAGTACCCGTGGCTGGCGCAGCAGTTGGAGAAGGCGACCACCCCGGTGGTGTTCATCGGTGTGCACATGCCCGCCTACGACCACGCGCCGAACAAGTCGAACCAGTTCTCCAGCCGCTGGGAGGCGCAGCAGTACCTCCAGCTGATCCAGGACTACCGGCTCTCTCACCCGAAGCAGCGCGTGGTGCTGATGTACGGCCACTCGCGCGGCTTCGCCGACCAGCTCATCGACCCGCTGGGCAACCCGGCGGACGCGAAGCTGGGCATCCCGCAGTTCACGATCGCCGACATCGGCACGCGTCCGTACGTGGCCGCCGACAAGGGAGGCCTCTTCCACTTCGCGCTGTTCCACGTCAACCAGGACGGATCGGTCCAGTATTCGGTCCAGGCCATGCTCAAGTCGCTGACCATCGACCAGGGCACCGCCGGCTCCGACGCGGCCGCTCCGCGCACCGACACCATGGTGGCGGGTCAGGCGAAGCAGTACACGGCGACCGCTGTGAACGCCAACGGCAACGACATCAACGACCCGCCGACGATGCCGGTGGCCGACCCGATGTCCCACGTCTGGGCGACCTCCAACAAGAAGGTCGCCAGGATCGACCCGGTGACGGGGGCGGTGACGGCGGTCAAGCCCGGCATCACGACGATCTCGGTGACCACGGGCGGCATCACGAGCAAGGTCAACCTGCTGGTTTCCGAGGCGGACCGCGGCTGACGCCCTGAACCGCGCTCTGAATCAGGGGCGGTCGGCACTCCTCACGGAGGGCCGGCCGCCCCGCTTCATATCGCCGCCCTGCTTTTCCCGCGTGCCCGGACTCATACGACTCGAACGGCCTCATCCCGGGGGCCGTTCGTCATTTCCGGAGGTGACCATGACCACCGGACGTCCCGTCACCGGCGAAAACCGCGAGCGGGTCCGCCGGCTCCGCGCCGAAGGTAAAGCCCGCAACGACAACGCCCGCGCCATTCACGGCTCCGGCCCCATCGGCAGTCACGAACGCCCGAGTCGGACCTCCCCTTCGCCCGCGCGAGGCCGTCCTCTTCGGCCGCATCATCCACACGGCCGGTGGGGACGACGAACGCGCCGCCGACGAGATCAAGGCCCTCACGCGACGGGTCAGGGACGCGTGAAGGGAACTGTGGAGGCGCCTCCGGCAGGCGGGGGGTGGCCGGCCCCGTTCGGACCATCGCGAGTTCGCCACCAAGGGCGAGCGGTCAGCGGTGCTCGGGGTTGCTGTTCCCGCTGCGGCAGCCTGCGTCCCAGGCGGTGCGCTGGTTGCCGTAGGCGGGGATGCCGCCGAGGTCCTTCAGAGCCCTGGCCAGGTGCAGCAGGTTCCAGGTCATGAAGGTGAGGTTGCGGTTGGTGAAGTCGTTCTCCGGCCCGCCCGACCCGGCGTCGAGGTAGGAGGGCCCCGGCCCGGCCTCGCCGACCCATCCGGCGTCGGCCTGCGGGGGGATGGTGAAACCGAGGTGCTGAAGGCTGTAGAGGACGTTCATCGCGCAGTGCTTCGCCCCGTCCTCGTTGCCGGTGATCAGGCAGCCACCCACACGCCCGTAGTACGAGTACTGGCCGGCGGCGTTCAGCAGGCTGGAGCATGCGTACAGCCGCTCGATGACCCGCTTCATCACCGAGCTGTTGTCGCCCAGCCAGATGGGACCGGCCAGCACGACGATGTCCGCCCGCAGGACCCGCCTGTACAGCTCGGGCCACGCGTCACTGTCCCAGCCGTGCTCGGTCATGTCCGGCCAGGTGCCGGTGGCGATGTCGTGGTCGATCGCCCTGACGATGTCCACGTCGACGCCCTGTGCGGTCAGGATGCCCGCGCTCCGGTCGACCAGGCCCTGGCTGTTGCTGACCTCCGGCGACCGCTTCAGCGTGCAGTTGACCATCAGGGCCTTCAGGTCGCCGTAACGGGCAGGCGGGGTGTCGGCTGATTCCGGCTGACCGGTCACGTGGGCTCTCCTGGGTGTCCGTCACCGGGCCGTGCGCGGCGCCCGCCGCGTGGCCGGCGATCTCCCTGCCACAATGACGTCCGCCCTCCCGGTCCGCCGGCCGATCGCACCGCGACGCGCGGGCGGTGAGCCATTCGGCAGCGGGCCGACCGCTGCCGTCGTACGGGGCCCGGGAGCCGGCCATCTCGCTCGGCCGGCCCCTGGGCTACGTCTCGGTCGCGGTCTGCTCGCCGCTGCGCAGCCGGGCGGGGTCCTCGGTGCGGATCAGCTCGGCGGTACGGTCGTCCTCGCCTTCGATGCGGACCGCCTCCTCCAGCACATGCCGCACGCTGCCCGCGGGGATGACGACGGCGCCGGCAAAGTCGGCGTAGACGTAGTCGCCCGGCATGACGCACACGCCGCCGATCTCGACAGCGGTGTTGGCCGCGAACGGCATCACGGTGTCTCCGCCCCAGCGGGTGGCCTGCCCGCGGCACCACGTGGCGAACCCGTAGCCGGCGAGCTCGGCGAAGTCGCGGAGCCGGCCGTCGGCGAGCACCCCCGCCACGCGGTGGTTGTGCAGCCGCGACAGCTTGGTGCCGCCGGCATGGGAGGAGTGGGGGTGCCCGCCACTGGACAGCACCACGACCTTGCCCTCCGGGGAGTCGCCTACGGCCCGGTAGAACATGGTGGCGAAGCCGAGGTCCTTCTCCGGTAGATCGTCGCGGTAAGGGAGGTACGCGACCGTGACCGCCGGGCCGAACATGACCCGGGCCGGGTCGGGGCTGACGAGGTCGAAGATGTCCGCGCGGTGGCCGTGGACGCGTCCCATGGCGTCCACCAGGGATGCGCTGTCGACCCGGTCGAGCAAGGCGCGCATGTCCTCCTTCACCGGGACCACGGCTCCGTTCGGCCGCCCGCAGCGGGGGGCAGTCCTCCACGCATCAGGACCTCCCGCGGTGCACGGCCGGCCCCGCGAGGGACGGTGCCGGTCCCGGGATGTACTCCCTCGACCCGGGCGTCCATCGGACCACACGCGATCGGACCGCGCATCCGCGCCGAGCCAGGGCTCGCCGCCGGCGCGCCACGCGTGTCCGGGGTGCCGCGGTCGGGGGTGCCGCGGCCGGCGGACCGCGGCGCACCTTCTCGGGGATGTCCCCCAACGCGTCGCCGAAGGACACGGCGGACCATCCATGCCGCCTGCACACGGCTTGCCACCCGGTCGCTGGCGCGATGCGAATGCGCATGCACCTGGCCAGTCCGCCACGGCTCGCCGATCGGGCCACCATGACGACCAGCCCTACAACCAACAGCGGCTTCTTGCAGTCGATGGCCTCAATGCCACGTGAGAGCAGCCGGGTGGGTACGTTCGGGCGTACCTGACTGTGCGACCGAGCCTGTACACCGGCACCGGAGGCACCCGCCGGGCCGCCATGCCTGTTGCGGTATGGCGGCGCAGCCTCGGCCGGAGGTGAACCGGTCGTGGATCCAAGCCAGGCAACGAGGACGTCGCCCGCCTCTCCCCGCACCGCCGGCGGTCCAGGCCAAGGCCTGCGCCCCCTTCGGGATCCGGAGGCTGTCGAGGGCGACCGGGGTCGACGCCGGCGTACCCGGCTCGCTGGGCCACTCGTTGCATCGTGTGGAGGCCGGGTGCCCGAGGCTCCGGGGCCGAGGCGACGAACGCCGGGCTGGGCCCAGCACCGGCTCAACGACCCCGCGGAGCCCTAACGGGCACCCGCCTCAACGGCGTCCCGGGACTCCGGGTGATCCGGATCATCGGCCGGGGCGGCGGCACGCAGCGCCGCCTCGACCCGGCGGTTGCTGGTCATGGTCGCGGTGATGGTGGTCATGGTGAGGAGGAGGCCGGCGGCGGTGTAGAGCGGGGTGCGTACGTCGTAGGTGGTGGCCAGCCAGCCGCCGAGGAAGGCGCCGAACGGGGCGGCGCACATGGCGAGCATGCGGGAAGTGGAGGCGACCCGGCCCATCAGGTGTGCGGGGACGATCGCTTGCCGGAGGGAGGGGCCGAGCACCATCGTGGCGCCCATGCCCGCTCCGCAGACGGCAAGCGCGAGGCCGGCGACGTACGGGTTCGGGGCGACGGCAAGGCCCAGGATGGCGAGTCCCTCGACTGCGGCCGTGCAGGTGAGCGCGGCGCCGGTGCCAAGTCGTCGGCCGAGGAAGGAGGCGACGCCCGCGCCGAGCAGACCACCGGTGGCCTCCGCCGTGAGGAGCAGGCCGAAGCCGAAGGCGCCGATGCCGAGCCGGTCGTGCGCGAAGAGGGCGAGTACGGTCTCCACGGCGAGGAAGGCGATGTTCCCGACCGCCGGACGCAGCGCGAGCCCGAGCAGCAACTGATCCCGGAATACGTACGAGGCGCCGGCCCGCGCCTGCCGGAGCAGCGACTCGCGGACCTGCGGAACGGGCCGGGATGCGGCAGGCAGCGACCGTACGAGCAGTGCGGAGAGCGCGAACGACACCGCGTCGGCGAGCAGCGGAACCGCCCGCCCGAGCGCGAGCAGGGCACTGCCCGCAGGCGGGCCCGCGAAGCCGGACCCGGCGGTCTGGGTGCCGCGCAGGCGGGAGTTGGCGCGCTCCAGGAGCGCGGGGTCGCGGCCGAGCAGATCCGGCAGATAGGCCGTGGCGGCCGTGTCGAAGAAGAGGCCGCCGAGGCCGAGCAGGAAGGCGACGGCCGCGAGCAGGGGAATGCTCAGCACGTCGAGCGCGGCCGCTGCCGCCGGAATCACGAGCAGCACCGCACGCGCCGCGTCCGTGACCCACATCGTGCGCCGACGGTCCCAGCGATCCACCAGCGCACCGCCGAGCACCCCGAAGAGCAGCCACGGCAGCGTTCCGGCGGCCGTGACGACGGCGAGCGCCATCGGATCCCGCGTCAACGTCAACGCGAGCAGCGGCAACGCGGCATGCGACACCCCGTCGCCGAGCGAGGACACCGTCTGCGCAGTCCACAGCCGTCCGAACCCGGTCGGCAACTTCTTGGCTTCTGAGGTCACTTGACGTCCCCTTCGGCCTGCTCGCGCTGTGTCGGACGGAACAGTGCGAAGAGGAGTGACGCGTCCGGCAGTGACGGATCGGACAGCTCCCGGTACTCGTCCGCCAGGGCCTGCAGCCGCGACCCCAGCTCCGCGAACTGCTCCTCGGTGAGCCGCAGATGCGCCATCCGTACGTGCCGCTCGCCTCCCACCGGCGCTGCCTCCAGGTCCGCCACCGCATGCCGCATCAGCACATCCGGCCCTCCCTCGCCCGGATCCGGCAGCACGATCGCCCGTGCGGCCATCGCGTAGTACCGCTCGGTGACCCCCCGGACCTTCCGCGTCCGCACCACCTTCACCAGGCCGGCCCGCTCGAGCAGTCGTACGTGGTAGCTGGAACTCCCCTTCGCGAGGCCGACTCGCTCGGCGATCTGCGTGATCGTCGCGGGCTCGAAGCGGAGCACGGCCATGATCCGGTGTCGCGTGAGGTTGGAAACGGCGCGTAGCTGCTCGTCAGTGGTGACGTGGAACGTCTCGGGACGATCGTCGGTAGGCATGCCTCCAATGGTCAACACTTCTTGACCATTCGTCAAGGGGTTTCGTTCGGGCTTCCGGGATCGGCTGCGACGCCCTCGCTCCGGCCGCTTCGGAAGCCCACCCGCGGCGCCCAGGCAACGCCGACCCGGCGTCGTGCACCCATGGCCAGCTGCCGGTACCGCCCGCCAAATCCAGGAACAGCGCTGCACATTTGACGACAAGTTGGTCGAGGGGCTCATCCTCGGAGCACCAAGGTGATTCTTAGCAAGCCCCAAGGGCTGTCCCTCAACTGTTCAGTCGCATGAGGGTGGTTGGTCAGGACGGGATGCTGGGGGACCATGGGCTCAGCCGCCAGGTGCGGCAGAAGCCCCCTGGCAGGGTGCGCCGATGTCGGCGATCAAGAAGTTTCACGTCACCTTTGACTGCGCGGAACCTGAGCGCCTCGCTCGTTTCTGGTGCGAGGTGTTGGGGTACGTCGTACCGCCCCCACCGGCGGGGTTCGCCACTTGGGACGACTTCAAGCGCTCGCAGTCATCTGAGCAGCGGGATTCACGGTTCGCCTGCAGTGATCCCTCGGGTGTGGGCCCGCGACTGTACTTCCAGCGCGTCCCCGAAGGAAAGGCTGCCAAGAACCGGCTGCATCTCGATGTGCGGGTCGGTACCGGGCTCGTGGGCGAGGAGCGCCTTGCCGCACAGAGGCGGAATGCGCACGACTGGTCCCGCTCGGCGCGGTACACGTGCGAACGCTGTATGACGGCGATGATGTGCATCCCGATGCTCGACATCGAGGGCAACGAGTTCTGTATCGACTGAACGCGAACAGGCGGTGCCCCAAGGCCGCGGCTCCGCACCGGTCCCCGCTCAACCGCCTCCCGGCACGGTCGCCCCGTGGCCACTCGCCGCCATCCGCTTCACTGTGCGGGCCGCCTCCCACGGGGTTCCCTGCCACTCAGGCCCAGCGCCCGGCCGAGCACCGGCGCGCCAAGGTCCTGCACCACCTCGTCGGCGAGGAGTCCCAGGCCGCGTGCCTGGAACCGCGCATCGGCGTCGGCACCGCAGAGGTGACCATCGACCCGAAGGCCCTCCACACATCACCTCCTGGTGGCACCGGACGGGATCCGCGCCGTACAGCAGCCGACGGTCCCGGGACGCCCCAGCCGCGAGGCGCGCGCCGCACCGGAGTAGGCTGAAGGCAGTGGTGGTCCTCGCGACCGCCGCGCGGCGGTGGGGCCCGCCGTACCCGAACCGCGGTGAGGATGCCGCCAACGGTCCCTACTTGTGACGGTCCGCGCCCGGAAGATGGCGCCGCACGAGTAGGAGACGTATGACCTCGCCAGAACCCTTCCCGCTCATGGCCGAGCCCATAGACCCTGACAGCCGGCAGTCGTCTCCCGCGCCACAGGCCTCACAGGTCCGGGGACAAGGGCCCGTGGTGGGCGTGGTCGCGATCGGCGGGGCACTGGGGGCCTGTGCCCGCTACGGCGGCGGCTTGTTGTGGCCCACCGCGTCAGGCGCCTTCCCGTGGACCACGCTCACGGTCAACGCAGTCGGCTGCGCCGTGATCGGGATCTTCATGGTGATCATCACCGAACTGTGGTCCGCGCATCGGCTCGTGCGCCCCTTCTTCGGCACTGGGGTGCTGGGTGGCTTCACCACCTTCTCCACCTACACCGTCGACATCCACACCCTGATCCAGGACGGCCACGCCGCGACCGCACTGGCCTACCTGGCCGCAACCCCGCTCATCGCCCTCGCCGCGGTGTGGAGCGCGGCAACCGCGACACGCCACCTGATCGCAAGGAGGCAGACATGACACGGCTGCACGGCACCGCGATTCGGTTGACGATCCTGATCGGCGACAACGACACCTGGCACCACAAGCCGCTCTGCACAGAGATCGTCCACCGGGCGCACCATGCCGGCCTGGCAGGAGCCAGCGTCTTCCACGGTGTCGAAGGCTTCGGAGCCTCCTCGCTGATCCACACCGCCCGGTTGCTCTCCATGAACGAGAACCTGCCCGTGGCCATCGTCATCGTCGACCACCAAGAACGCATCCGCACGTTCCTGCCTCAGCTCGACGAACTCGTCACCGAAGGCCTGGTGACCCTCGACGAGGTCGAGGTCTTCCGATACGTCGGACGGGAGAACCCCTCGTGAACTGGGCACTGGTCATCGCAGGAGCGATGGTGGGAGCACCACTGAGATATCTCACGGACCGCGCCGTCCAGGCCCGGCACGACACCGTCTTCCCGTGGGGCACATTCACCGTCAACGTCGTCGGCTGCCTGATCCTGGGCACACTCACCGGCGCGGTCACCTACGGTGCCGCCTCCCATTCCGTACAACTGCTCGTCGGCACCGGATTCTGCGGAGCGCTCACCACCTACTCGACCTTCTCCTACGAGACGCTGCGCCTGGCCGAGACCGGGGCGAAGTTCTTCGCTGCCGCCAATGTCGTCGCCAGCGTGGTCGCCGGCCTCGGGGCCGCGTTCATAGGGGCCACCCTCGCCCAGGCGATCTGGGCCTGATCAAGGCGATCCGTCCGGCGAACCGACGACACCCGCCCGAGGCAACGGTGTTGACGGCACCCAGCCCGGGGGCCGGGTGCCGGCCCCGGGCGGTCTGCCAGTGTGCTCGGTCAGCTGAGCGAGGCGAGGAGGGTGTCGAGCGCCTTGACTTCGGTGTCGTTGTCCGGGCTCGGAGCGCGGAGCGCGGTCAGGACCTGGTCGATTTCGCTGTCGAGGAAGCCCCAAGCCTGCTCGTTCTTGGGCTCGAGGGTGGGCTGGTCGTCGTCCCACGCGGTCTCGAGGTCGGTCACCCGGGTCGTCGCGGCCGCCTGATCACCCGAGTTGAGCTTCGCCAAAGTGTCGGATGCGACCGTGCGGAATTTCGCGATCTCGGCCGACGGAAACGACGACGTCGCCTGCTTCGGGGTGAGATGGACGGTCGTGGGCGCCGGAGCGCCGTCCTCGCCGGCCGCCGCCGCGTGGGGCTGCTGGTGCGCCCAGACGAGCAGCGCCGTAGCCGCGACCGCTACGACGGCGTAGTAACCGAGCATGATCCGCTCACGCGCCGGGTTCGCCGCCTGCGGGGTCGGATCGGATGTCTCGATGACGTCGCGGCGGCTGAACGTGAGGTACAGAACGGTAGCGAGGATCGCGGCCAGGAAGATCACGCTGGTCACGGCGGTACCGAGGCCCAGTCCGCCATCGCCGCTGGGCGAGCCCAGCCAGTCACCGAGATTGGCGCCGAGCGGGCGGGTGAGGATGTAGGCCAGCCAGAAGGAGAGCACCGCGTTCGCACCGAGGCGCCAGGCGAAGACGATCGAGACGATCAACCCGAGCGGGAGCAGCACGGAGACGTCCGGGGTCCAGCCGGTCAGCTCCAGGGTCCAGTCGCCGGTCGCGGTACCGAGGGCGAAGGTGACCAGGACCGCGAGCCAGTAGAACAGTTCACGGGGACGGGTGGTGATGCTGTGGACCGACAGGGTCCGCTCGCGGGCGTACCAGATCCCGAAGACCAGAGCGAGGATGCAGGCGAACACGCTACTGCTCAGCGCGAGGGGGACGCCCTGGCTGTCGGTGAGGATGTCGGTGTAGAGAGTGCCGGTCACACTCACCACCACCACGGTGAGCCAGTACACGAACGGGATGTAGCGTTTGGTGCTGAGCTGCCAGCCCAGGACGCCGGCCAGAACGGCGGTGAAGATCAATGCGGTGTTGATCAGACCGACACCGAGGTTCATGTTGATCCAGTCGGCGAAACTCTCGCCGACGGTGGTGCAGAGAATCTTGATCACCCAGAACCAGATGGTGACCTCGGGAACTTTGTTCAGCAGCTCCCGGGCGGGCGTCCGAAGGTTCCCGGGCGTCGTCGTGGTCGTCATGGAACCCTTCACGTACAACGGTCAACGGCACGGAGGGGCGCCCCTCTCGTCCGCGGAACGCTAGACCATCTACACCCGTGTAGACAAGCGTGACCTTGATCCGTAGGCTGCCCACGTGATGTCGACAGCACGCCATGCCCATTCGGGCGGCTCCGCCGAAAACGCCTTCCAAGGCGCGGTTCGCGTTCCCGCGATCGTTACCGCTTTCTGGGTCGGAAAGGGGTTGTCCACCGCGCTGGGCGAGGGCGCCTCGGACTATCTCGTCCAGGCCATGGCGCCGGAACTCGCAGTGGTGCTCGGATTCGCCGGCTTTCTCGTCGCGCTGGTGATCCAGTTCCGCCAGGCCCGCTATCGGGCGTGGACGTACTGGTTCGCCGTCGCCATGGTCGGCATCTTCGGGACGATGGCGGC
Source organism: Streptomyces sp. RLA123 (assembly GCF_056270165.1). NCBI lineage: Bacteria > Bacillati > Actinomycetota > Actinomycetes > Kitasatosporales > Streptomycetaceae > Streptomyces > Streptomyces sp. RLA123. The sequence continues at coordinate 403,466 of NZ_JBWDOR010000003.1, forward strand.
CGACGTGATGCACGTCGCCCTCGGCGTGCCCTACGCCCTCTCCAGCGTGCTGTACGGAGTGCTGCTCCTTGCCGTGTTCTGGCTGTGGCGGCGAACCGAGGGCACACTGTCGATTCACACCATCGACTCCCCCCGCCGTGAGGCGTTCTACTGGGCGACGGTCATCGCCACCTTCGCCATGGGCACCGCTCTGGGCGACTTCACCGCCTTCACCCTGCACCTGGGCTACTTCACCTCCGCGGCCGTTTTCGCGGTGCTGATCCTCGTTCCGGCCGTGGGATACCGCTGGCTGCGCTGGAATCCGGTGTTCTGCTTCTGGGCGGCCTACGTGATCACCCGTCCGCTCGGCGCATCGATCGCCGACGGCTTGGGCAAGCCCCGCTCCGTCGGAGGCCTCGGCCTCGGCGACGGGCCGGTGACTCTGGTGCTGCTCGCCCTGATCGCCCTGGTGGTCGCCTACCTGGCGGTGACCAAGACGGACGTCCAGCGTGCGCACGAGTCGGCCCCCGAACCGGAATCGGCCGCCGCGCGCGTGTAGCGGGGCAGGTGAGAGGGCGGCGTCGACTCACCCTGGTACGGCGCGGCCGCCTCCCCTCCCGGCGCGGGCGCGCCGTTGCGGGTTCGGTCCCGGCGGGCGTTGGCGATGCCGTCCCGGATGCCTGGCGGGGGCCAGGAACGGGCAGGTCGGACAGCGCACCACCGTTCACCCACGCATAGTTCACCGGACGCACACATCTGGCCAAGGGTCCGGTGGATTCACCGCTCCAAGAGCACTCAGGTGAGCCACCGGCGGGGGTTCGTGTTCCGCCATTCGGCGAACCGCCGCTCACGCATGTCCCCTTCCGCGAACCCAGGCGTGCTCCCGCACGGAAAGGGCCACAGCGGTGCAGAGGTATACACCCGATGACACGGACCGGCCCGTGTTCGTGGACCCCAGTGGACGGCGACGCCGTGCGCTGCGGGGGATCGGCTGGGTGGTCGGCGGGCTGTGGGCCGGCTACGCCGTGACGAATCACCGCTCACCACGGTCTGAAGGGCCACCGTGCCGGCCGAAACGGAGTGCGCTCCCCCGGTCCCGCGCGTGACCCCGGCCCAGCCGATCAGCGCCCTCGGCCGGCGCCCCGTTCGAAGGCAAGGAGCACCAGCAAGCCTTTCTGCCGTGCGCGGGCCAGGGGGCTGGACGGCCGGGGACGGGCGCATGGCACACTCAGGAGGCAGCGGCGTTTACACCGCCGTAGAGGTATTGCACGACTGCAGGAGATGCGAGGAGGACGAGCAAACGTCATGAGCGCCCCTATCCAGGGCCGGGGCCCCAAGCGGGCAAACGGCGAACGCGAGGCGGAAATCCTCGGTGTGCTGCAGCGCACCGACGGCGCGCTGACCCCTGGCGAGGTCTCCGAGCGCCTGGGAGGTGAGCTGGCCTACAGCAGCGTGGTGACGATCCTTACCCGCATGTATGCCAAGAACCTGCTCACTCGCACGCAGCGCGGCCGGGCCTTCGCCTACGCTCCCGTGACCGACGAGCCCGGCTTCGCCGCTCGCCGTATGCGTTCCGTCCTGGAGGAGCGGCCCGACCGCGAGGCCGTGCTCGCCCGTTTCGCCGACGGCCTGTCGACCGCCGACGCGGAGCTTCTGCGTCAGTTGCTCGGCCCCGACCAGAATCCGTAGAGGGCCGCCCGGATGCGCATCGCCGTCTACCTGCCGCTGCTCCTGTCCCTGTTCGCCCCCCTCGGGGCCCGGCCGCTGTCGGATCGCTGTGATCCGCGCCTGGCGACCTGGCTGCTCACCGCCGTCTGCGTGGTCCTGGGGGCGGCCAGCACCGTTTCGCTGGGCCTGCTGGCGATCACCGGCCTGGTCCGGATCCCCGTGCTGGCGAGCCTCGGTCACTGGTCGGTCGGCGCCGCACAGCACAACGATCCTGCCGAAGTGTCCGTGGCGCTGATCGCCGGCCTCCTGTTGGGCGCCGCCGTCGTGATGGCCGCCCGTATGCTCTGGCACCGCGCCCGATCGTTGGCCGCCGCCGTTGCGGAGGCCGCGTGCATGCCCACCCAGGACGGCCTGGTCGTGGTCGACGACGAGGTCCCCGACGCTTTCGCGATCCCCGGCCTGCCCGGCCGCGTGGTGGTCTCCACCGGCATGCTGCGGACTTTGGACGTCTCCGAGCGCGACATCCTGCTCGCTCACGAGCGTGCCCACCTGTCGGCCCATCACTACGCCTTCGTCGCACTCGCCCAGCTCGGCGCCGCCGCCAACCCCTTCCTGCGCCCTCTCGCCACTGCCGTGACCTACACGATCGAACGCTGGGCCGACGAGAACGCGGTCGCCGGCACCGGTGACCGCAGGCGGGTGGCGCACACGGTCGGCAGGGCCGCCCTGGCCGCCCACCATGCTCCCGCGCGACCCGCGTGGGCTTCTCTGGGCATCCTCGGCCGCGGCACCTCCTCGCTCGCCGGCGCCGGGCCCGTGCCCAGGCGCGTGGCCGCTCTGCTCGCCCCGCCGCTTCGCCACCATCGCGCCCTCACCGCCGCGACCGCCGCGTTCCTGACCGTCGCAGCCATGTCCACCGCCGATGCCGTTGGCGACCTCCACCTCCTGCTGGAGGCCATCGGCGCCTGACGCACGGGACGGGTCTTCCTGGAGGAGAAGCAGCCCTGCCCGCCGTCCGGCCGAGCCGGCCGCAAGGCTACACAGTCCGAGCAGGCCGCCCGCTCGAGGTCGCGGCGCCTCGACGCTCGCGAAGATACGCGTAGCCCATCAGCCCGAGCAGCATCGCGAGGAGCACCGCTGAGGAACCCACGGTGCCGAGGTCGAGGCCGCCCTTGGCGGTGGGCTTGGTCAGGAGGTCCCCCGCGGTCGCACCCAGGGGGCGGGTGAGGACGAACGCGATCCAGAACAGCAGGACGTTCGGCACGGCCGGCGCGTACATCAGGGTCAGCAGGCACGCGAGCAGGCCTGTGATGAGCAGCGCGCCTCCGGCGTAGCCGAGTCCGGAGCTGTCGGACAGGAAGTCACCCATCGAGGTGCCCAGAGTGTTGGACACGAGGATCGCCGTCCAGAACAGTGCCTCCGCGCGGAAGGTGCGGATGTCCTGGAGGGCGAACGGCAGCCGGGTCAGACGCCAGACAGCGAAGACCGCGATCAGCAGCGAGACGAGGATGCATGCGCCGGCGGGGTATCCCAGCCCCAGCCCCTGAGGTCCCCAGCCCAGTGCCGTGGTGCCGGATGAGAGGTACTCGGCGCTGGCGTCACGGTTCATGAAGTCGGACATCGTGGTGCCGGCCGTGCTGGTCGAGAGAATGACCGTCCAGTAGACGAAGGGGTTGTAGCGCCGCGACCGGAGTTGCACGGCCAGGGTGACCAGGAAGATCACGAACAGGGCGACGGTGGCGAGGAAGTAGCCGATCTTCAGGGTCTGGGCGAAGAGGTCTCCTGCCGTCTCGCCGAGGGTCGTCGCCGCGATCTTCATGATCCAGAAGGCCACGGAGACGTGCGGCAGTTTCTTGAGCGCGTATGGTCCCGCGGTCTCGCCGATGCGGGCTGGGGGTTGGTCAACGGTCTGGGGTTTCTCCATCGCTGTCCCTCCTGGGGTGCGGCCGCGGGTGCGCGAACGCCTGTCCCGGAGGGGCCGGAGGGGGTGGGGTGCTCGCCGTCCGCGCTGCCCTCCTGTACGCGGGTACGCATCCCGCGATCGGTTCAGTTCGCCATGGGGCAGGGCTCCGCGTGCGACGCGCCCCCGAGCGGCGCGGGGCCTGCGGACACGAGGTCCGTTGCTTCAGGCGGAACGGTGCATGGCTGGTGACCTTGCCGGACTGGCGGGACCGGTTGGCGGCGCCCTACCCACGTATGCCTACAGTCCTGTAGACGACGAGCTGTAGCGTAGGCCGGACCATGGCCAGGCGACGGCAGGGCACGCCGGAGCGTCCGGGATGCGGGGGCCGGGGAGGTTCCCCGTGGTGGGGCAGGAGCCGGGTGCAGGTCGTCGGGTGGACCCGGGTCGGCGTGAGCGGGCCGTCCGCGGTGGCAGCGCGCGCATCGAGCGTGAGCGTCCCTTCGTCCTCCACGTCCAAAGCGACCACTCCCCCGGGTTCCCGCACGGTCACGCGCACCGTGCCGCGTCCGTGCCGGTGGGCGTTGTCGAGCAGGACGTCCAGGGTCTGATCGCCGGTCCGGCCGGGAACGCCGAGCCGGGCGGTTCCGGGTTCCGGTGCGCGTCCAGGCGGCGGCCGTCCTGGGCCGGAGGCCCGTGCCACCGGCGCTCCGCCAACTCCAAGGGCGTGGATGTCGTCGCGTCGTTCCCATCGGACGCACAGGCGGCGGAACCCGTGGAGCCAGGCGGTCCGTTCGACCATCCAGAGATGGACGCCGATGCCGGATCCGTGCGGGACACCGCGGCGCGCGAACGTTTCCCTGGCACCGCGAGGTGACGCGCGAAGGGAACCTCACTGCCAACTACTACGTCTTGTAGGTGGAAGCTGTTTTCGTGGTTCTGCCGACGAAGGGCGCACCCCGATGAGAGAAGCCCTCGACGTCGGCTACCCCTTGACCGGCGGGCCCGCGGGACAACGCCGATCCGCCCGGGATCACCGGCCCGTTCGAGGGCGACGTGACGCAGTCCCGCCGCTCGATCCGTCGTGCACCTCGTTGGCGCCCAGAAGCCGCTGCAGCATCTGCTCGTCTTCTTGCGACAGATCCGAGACGAAGCGGGCCAGGACGGCCTCCCGGTCCGATCCCGCGTCGAGCAGGGTGCGCATGCGCTGTGCGGTGTGGGACGCCTCGTCGCGGGTGGCTTCGTAGAGGTAGCCGCGCCCTTGGCGATGGCGGAGCAGCATGCCCTTGCTGTGCAGCCGGACGAGGATGGTCAGGACGGTGGTGTAGGCCAGGTCCCCCGGCAGTCGTTCCTGTACCTGACCTGCCGTCATGGGCCCGTCGGCCGCCCAGAGCGCGGCAAGAACGTCACGCTCGAGCTCTCCTCGTGCGCGACGGGGTGTCGCGGCGGTGTCGTCGCGCCTGTCTTCGGGCAATGTGCTGGCCCCTTTCTCGGCTCGGCTCCTCAGGCTACCGCCGGAGCCACTACCGCCCGTAGAGGGCGAAGTCGCCGCGGAGGCCGGCTTGAACTACTACATGTTGTAGAGTTTCGCCGCTCCCACCAGCGCACGGAGGAAAGCCCATGTCGCACGTCGGTGAAACGGTCGGCCCGAGCACGGCGGACGCCGTTCCCGGACCGGGATGGCCGCCGCGGGGCAGGGTCGCGATCATCTCCGCCAGCATGGGAGCAGGTCATGACGGCGCTGCCGCCGAGTTGGCCCGGCGCCTTGCTCTCAGCGGCGCCGCTGTGGACCGGCTCGACCTGCTCGACCTGCTGCCGGGGCGGTTCGGCCGGGTGCTCAGCGACGGCTACCACAAGCTTCTGGTCCATGCGCCCTGGGCTTACCAGCGGATCTACCGCAGCACCGAGGATGCGGGCGGCGCCGGCGCCCCGGCCCGTGCTCTGCTTCGTGCCGCTGAGCGGCCGGTGCTGCGGGCGTTGCCTGCCGACACGCGCGTGGTCGTGTCCACTTACCCGGGTGCGAGTCGCATCCTCGGCGCCCTGCGTCTCGACGGCCGGCTGACCGCGCCCGTCTTCACGTACCTGACGGACTTCTCCGTACATCCTCTCTGGGTGGCGCCGGGCGTGGACACACATCTGGCCGCACACGCCGTTCCCGCCGGCCAGGCGCGGGCTCTGGGCGCATCCGACGTGCGGGTGTGCGGACCGGTGACCGATCCGCGGTTCGTTCCTGGCGGCGCGCTGGAGCGGCAAGAAGCGCGTGCCCGGCTGGGGTTGCCGAAGCACGCTCCGCTGGCGTTGCTGGTCGCGGGTTCCTGGGGTGTCGGGCCGGTGCGGAAGGTCGCCTCGGAGATCCACGCAAGCGGTGCCGCGATCCCGGTTGTCGTCTGCGGCCGCAACAATGCGCTGGCAGAACAGCTTCGGGCGGACGGTGCCGGGCATGTCTTCGGGTGGACGGACGACATGCCGGCGCTCATGCACGCCGCGGACGTCCTGGTGCAGAACGCGGGTGGGCTGACCTCGCTGGAGGCGTTCGCCAGCGGGCTGCCTGTCGCAAGCTACCGCTGCATACCCGGCCATGGCCTGACGAACGCGGCCGCTTTGCACGAGGCCGGGCTGGCCGCCTGGATACGCCGTCCCGACGATCTCGCCCCTGACCTCGCCGAGCTCATCCACGGCCCTCGAGGGCTGCGGCAACGCGCCGCAGGACTCGCCTTGTTCGCCGCCGGGACGGAGTCCGGCCCTGCGGCCGCGGTCCTGCGGGCCGGCGACAGCGCCAGCGCCACGGCGCCCGCCCGTACGACGGCTATGAGATCGGTTGACGCCCGCACCGCGCGGCCGCTCCGCCGTACCCCTCGGCCGACCCGTCCGCGGCCGGCCATGCAGCGGCTCGCCGCCACCGTCGTCGTGGCGTGCGCGCTGTGGGCAGGAGGCGTCGGCCTGGGCATGGCCGCCACAGCCCACGACTATCCCGGGCTGCTGCGTGCCGTCGACCACCGACTCGACCCCGACGACTTCACACCCGCCCCGACGCCCGAGGGAACCCAGCCGTGACTGCCTCCCGACTCCTGCGCGCCACCGCTCTCGTGGCGCTGCCCGCTCTCGCGGCCGCCCATGCGGTGCCCGTCGTCTCCACCTTCGGGCCGCTGCGCAATCGCGTCATGCCCCGCCTGTCCGGGCAGGGCCGCAGCAACCACGTGGCCCTCACCTTCGACGACGGCCCCGACCCGCTGTCCACGCCGTTCTTTCTGCGTCTGCTCGCCGCCCGCCAGGTCAAGGCCACCTTCTTCCTCCTGGGCACGCAGGCACGCCGCTCCCCCGGCCTGGTCCGCGACATCGCCCTGAGCGGACACGAGGTCGGCATCCACGGCTGGCAGCACCGCCCGCTGCTGCTGCGCGGCCCCCGGGCCACCTACGACGATCTGGCCCGTGCTCGCGACCTGGTCGCCGACCTCACCGGCCGGCAGCCCCGGCTGTTCCGTCCTCCGTACGGGGTCATGACCACCGCCGCACACCTTGCCGCGCGCCGCCTGGGTCTCATCCCGGTACTGTGGACCTGCTGGGGCGAGGACTGGCGGGCGCGCGCCACCCCGCAATCCGTCCACCACACGGTCACCGCCGATCTTCGCGGTGGCGGAACGATCCTGCTCCATGACTCCGACTGCACCTCCGCGCCCGGCGCCTGGCGTTCCGCCCTCGGCGCCTTGCCCCGCATCCTCGACACCTGTCACGAACGCGGTCTCGCGGTCGGTGCGCTGCGTGATCACTGGACCGGCGGGCGAGCCGGGGGTTCACCCGCGGGCGGGTGAGCGATATGCCCACGCACGTGATCGGATCGTCGCCCACGCAGACCTACCGATGGCTCATGCGCCACCGCCGCCCGGCACGCGACGGCGAAATCCTCTCTGGCACCACGAAGCCATGACCGACCCCGGGGCCCGCCGCCTCACGGGCGGGACCCGACACCACCGGACCAAGCCCGCATCACACACTCCCCCTTTTGCGACCCTTTTGCGGCGGACACGTCCAGCGCAATCCGCACCATCTGAGACGACGGGACTGCGGGCGGTGGTCCGCAGCCGGCCGACCTGGAAATATGGGACTGGTCCGAACGGAGCAGACCGGTCCAGGACAGGATCCGTCATGACCACCGATCTCATCCAGGCTGACGCGAGTGAACTCGCCGAGCTCATCGGTGCCGGGAAGGTGTCTTCCGTCGAGGTGGTGCAGGCGCACCTCGACCGCATCGAGGCCACGAATCCGAGGATCAACGCCATCGTCACGCTCGCCGACGGTGCACTGGAGGCCGCGAGGGCGGCGGACGAGGAGCTCGCGGCGGGCAGGGAAGTGGGGCCGCTTCACGGCGTGCCCTTCACGGTCAAGGACTCGTTCGACACCGCCGGAGTGCTCACCCAGCGCGGTTCGCCGATCTTCGCGGGGCGCGTCCCGGACACGGACGCCACCGCTGTCGCGCGCATCAAGCAGGCCGGAGCGATCCTCCTCGCGAAGACCAACCTCCCGGAGTTCTCGTACTGGGTCGAGTCCGACAACCTCCTGACGGGCAGGCTCGTGCACCACCTTCACGATGCCCGAAATGCTGATGTTTGTCGCTAAGGGCTGCTATGCGCTCTAAACTGGCTCCTGCAAGACAAGCCAGAAGGAGCAGGTCATGGTCCACAACACCACGACGCCGCATCCCACGGTCCGCGCACTCCCCCGTTCCGTCACGCGACTGGAGATCCCGGTCGGGTCGGACTACGAGAATTTCCGTGCCGAGTTCGAGCAAGCCGTCCCACCGCTCGACTACCAGCGCACCTTCGACCTGGTCGCCGGGCAGGCTCCGTGGAGCGCCGTGTGCGAACTCGCGGACGAGAACGCTCCACTGGAGTTCATGATCTACTGGAAGTTCGACGCCCAGCCGCTGTTCGGCGTGGCCGGTGATCACGCCCGCTGCACCGAGTACCTGATGGGCAATCACACCATCGCCGAGCGCATGTTCCGGCACGATGCCGGGGCCCTGATGTACGCGCCGCTGCGCATCACGATCCACGAATCCCCCGCGGGCGAGGCGGTGTTCGCGATCGACCGCCCCAGCGACACGGTGAGCGCGCTCGACCGGCCGGAGATCACGGAGGTGGGGCGCGAACTGGACCGCAAGGTCGGCGCGCTTCTCGCCCACCTCGGCGTTCCCGTACCCGATGAGCTGACCTGACCGGGCGGCGCGGCCTGGACCCCGGCCACCGCGGGGGCCGCCTGACGGCGTCCGCTGTCGCGGCAACGTCGCCCGGGCCAGGCACGGTCGAGGAGGCGGACGGCAAGCCGGCGAGACCGGACTGCACGGTGGTGTCAGCCCCTGGCCGGTCAGGCCCAGAAGGCGTCGGTGACCATGATCCGGGGTTCGGCGTGGCGGCGGATCAAGGTGTGGATGAGCCATCCGCGGCCGCCGGCCAGACCGGCGATGCGGGGGCTGGTGGACGCCGGGGGGCGAACGGTGGTCCAGTGCGGCAGAAAGGCATCGGCACCGATGCCGCGGTAGTAGGGGTCCGAGGCGGTGATCAGTTCCGCGCGGTCGGCCATGACGAGTTGCCGGCCGTCGGTGGGCATGGCGTCGAAGTCCTGACGTGCCTCTGCCGTCCGGTCCAGCTACCTGACCGCACGACCGCCGTACCGCACACCCCGTCCATCACGGGTGCCATGGCCGGTACATCAGCCGGGCGCTGATCATGCCGCGCATGATGGGCGGCTCGCCCGCGGCCGGGCACCGACCCATTTCCACCGCAATTGATTGGCATATGAAAAGACAATCGTAAATACGCTGGCCCGGCACCCCCTTTCACGCCGTGGCGCTCACCTGAAAGGTGAGACTTCGGGGCTGGAGCCTTGTCGTTCAATCACCCTTATGGGTTACTTCGAGTGTCCGTACCAGCGGCATTCGACTTTGCAGACGGACGTGGGCAAGCCCCTGATCAGGCGGCAACTCACACCTGACGGGCTGTTCTCCTCGGGAGCGGGCTCGCACCACCAGGTACGTGTGCGGACCGAAAGCCCTCATCGCTGCTCGGCAATGCAGCGCATTCCGAGCGAGGAGGAACACCTCATGCCCATCAGCCCGAACCAAGGATCAAGCGGTGGCGGCACCGTGGTCACCATCACCGGCGTCAACCTCGCGGGCGCCACTGCCGTGCGCTTCGGAACACGGCTCGCGACCATCACCAGCAACACGCCTACGAGCGTCACCGTCGTGTCGCCCTCCGGCAACGGGGCGGTCAATGTCACCGTCACCACCGCGGGCGGAACGAGCAACCCGCTCTCGTTCTACTACATCGGGGCACCGTTCAAGCAGAGCCTCAGCCCGACCGGCGGGTCGACGTCGGGCGGGGAGACGGTCACCATCAACGGCACGGGCCTGTACACCGCGAGCAGCGTCGCCTTCGGCGCCAACACCGCGGTGCCGACCGTGGTGTCCGACGGGCAGATCACGGTCGTCGCACCGGCCGGTTCGGCCGGATCGGTGAGCGTCAGCGTCACCACCGCCGGCGGTACCAACAACGGGTTCTCGTACACCTACTTCGACGCCCCCACGCTGACGACCATCACACCGACACAGGGTCCGACCTCGGGCGGCATCGCGGTGACCCTGGTCGGCACGGCACTGGCCAGCACCAGCGCGGTCACCTTCGACGGCAGTCCGGTGTCCTTCTCGGTGATCAACGGCAACGTGGTCTCCGCGATCGCTCCTCCGGGGACCGTCGGTGCCGTCGACGTCGCCGTGACCACCGACGGGGGCAGTGCGATCGCGACGGGCGCGTTCACCTACGTCGCGGGTCCGGGCATCTGACCCCATCCGCGCGTCCCGGGCCCCGACCCGGACAACCCGCACGGGACCGGAACGCCCGGCCCGTGCGGGCCGGAGCAGGACAACGACAGGCCTCCGGGCCGATCCGACACCGTACGGAGATCCCGTGAAAGACAAGACAAGCCCGGCGGCGGCACAGCCGACCGTCGCCGCCGCCGCTCCCGTCCTCACCTCGGCAGCCCCGAACGCCGGCCCCGCCGCGGGCAACAACAACGTCGTCCTCAACGGCAGCGGCTTCACAGGGGTCACCGCCGTCCGGTTCGGCACCACTGCGGCGCTGGGCTACACAGTCAACTCGGCCACCCAGATCACCGCCGTCGCTCCGGCCGGGACCGGGGCCGTCGCGATCACCGTCTCCACGCCGGGCGGCACCAGCAATTCGGTGACGTACACCTATACGGCGCAGCCGGTCCTCGTCTCCGTCTCGCCGAGCCAGGGGCCGGCCGCCGGCGGCACGACGGTCACCCTCACCGGATCGGGGTTCAGCGGAGCCACGGCGGTCAGGTTCGGCAGCACGGCCGCGACGTCGTACACGGTCAACTCGGCCACCCAGATCACCGCGGTCGCCCCGGCCGGAACGGGAGCCGTCCCCGTCACCGTCACCACATTCGGCGGCACCAGCAACTCCGTCTTCTTCTTCTACCTGGGCGTTCCCGCCCTCGTCTCCGTCTCGCCGAACCAGGGGCCGGCCGCCGGCGGCACCACGGTCACCCTCACCGGCACCGACCTCAGCGGAGCCACGGCGGTCAGGTTCGGCAGCACGCCCGCCACCGGCTACACCGTTGACTCCCCCACGCAGATCACCGCGGTCGCCCCGGCCGGAACGGGGACCGTCCCCGTCACCGTCACCACATCGGGCGGCACCAGCAACTCCGTCTTCTTCAGCTACGTGGGGTCCCCGGTCCTCAGTCTCCTGTCCCCCGCTCTGGGACCGACCGGCGCGGGATCCGGCGTGACCCTCACCGGCACGGGGCTGACCACGACGACCGCGGTGCACTTCGGCGCCACATCCGCGGCGTTCACCGTGCTGTCCGACACCGCCGTCGCCACGGTCGCACCAGCGGGTCCCCCCCGGCACCGTTTCCGTCAGCGTCACCACGCCCGGAGGCACGAGCAACTCACTCACCTACACACGGGTCGCGCCTCCCGTCATCTAGGCGGAGACCGAATGTCCCGGGGCGGAGCGTCGCTCGCTCCGAGTGCGGGACCTGTAGGACACACGTAACGTGATGCTCCATGACCAACTGTGACATTCGGCTCACAGTCGAACAAGGAGCCTGTTTCATGAAATCCTGGAATACACGAAAGACGTGGACGGCCGGAGCTTTCGCCGCGATAGCCGCGGTCGTGGGTGTCGCCTCGCCGGCGGCGGCGGCCGTCGACTCGACGACGACGCTCCAGGTGTCACCCGTGACCGCCGCCGTCCGGGCTCCCGTGCAGTTGACCGCGACGGTGGTCTGCGCGGGCGACCCCAGCGGCATCAACGACGTCGGCATGACCTTCTTCGACGGTGGGGACATCCTGCAGACGGTGCCGGTCGCGCCCAACGGGCTGGCCACCTACACGGCCAAGTTCCAGACCGCCGGCGTCCACACGATCACCGCCGCATACAACGGGAACGCCAACTGCTTCGCCTCCCACGCCGAGGCGACCGTCACGGTGACCGAGGCCCCGTACTGCCCCTGGGGGACCGACCCGTGCCGGGACGACCAGCCCGGCTCGCCGGACTGCCCGTCCCATACATTGACGACGCTGCTCGACCAGCCGGCCGACTCGCGGGACCAGTGCCGGTCCTGGTGAATCCGGTCTGAGTTCGGCCGTCCCGCACACCGCACGCCGTCCCCTTCCGGGGCCCGGCGGACCACTGTGGTCTGATAAGCGGCGTGAGCCGCGCCGCAGAAGAGACCAACCGCCGGATGCTCCGGGCACGGGACGCGATGGATCGCGCCTACGCACAGTCGCTGGACGTGCCGGCGCTGGCGCGGATCGCCCACGTCTCGGAGGCGCACTTCACGCGCACCTTCCGGGCAACCTTCGGCGAGACCCCGCACCGCTACCTGCAGCGCCGTCGTGTGGAGCGGGCGATGTTCCTGCTGCGGGAGACCGACCTCAGCGTCACGGACATCTGCTTCGAGGTCGGCTTCGGCAGCCCCGGAACCTTCAGCCGCACCTTCCGCGACATCGTGGGCACGTCACCGCGGGCGTACCGCAAGCAGGCGACGGCCATGGACGTGCCCACGTGCTTCACGAAGGCATGGATGCGGCCGAGGGCCTGATCGCAGCCGGAGCAGGCCGAGCAGTTTTGGATAAGTTTTCGTCGGGCCCGCCCAGTAGCGTGATGCACATGTTCAACGCCATCACGCACTCGCAGATCTACGTCCTGGACCAGGACGAGGCCCTCGACTTCTACGTCGGCAAGCTCGGCCTGGAGGTGAACGCGGACGTCGACCTGGGCTTCATGCGCTGGCTCACGGTGAACGTCCCCGGCAACCCGGAGCGCCAGATCCTGCTGGAGAAGCCGGGCCCGCCGGCGATGTCCGAGGAGACCGCGCAGCAGGTCCGCGAACTGGTCACCAAGGGCGCCGTGGGCGGTCACCTGATCTTCAGCACGGACGACTGCCGCAAGACGTACGAGACGCTCCGGGACCTCGGGGTGGAGTTCACCGAGGAGCCGACCGAGCGCCCGTACGGGATCGACTGCGGCCTGCGCGACCCCTTCGGCAACAGCATCCGCTTCACGCAGCCGAAGGCCTGAGCCGCGGGCCCCGCGGCCCACCCATGGCCGGGCGGTCACCGAAGCCGGTGACCGCCCGCCGGTTCACCGTGGACGGCTCCGGCCTCGGAGGCCAACACCGAATCCCGGCAAGCGCGTTCGCCCCCATGTACGGGTTCCGCTAGTGCCTTCGCTGGACATCGACCCGGTCGGTGGGCAGGCACCCGCACGCAAACCGAGGTGAGGGACACCGCGGTGTCCCTCACCACCACCTCGATCGTCTGGAGGGCCTCGCCGCGGGAGATGTACGGTCCCTTCGGCGTGATCCGGACCTCCGGGTTTCGACCGTCGTCCATCCAGCAGACCGGCCTGCCGTCGGCGAGCAGTTCGAGCGCTTCTGCTCCATCGGCCAGATCCTCGGGCAGCAGGCACACCTCTGCGAGGTGGCCCCTCGCGAACTCGCTGCCCACCACGATGCCGACGTCAAGGCAGCCGTCCCGCGGGACCACCTTGGTTGTCGGCCCCGCCACCCGAACGATCACGCTGTTCTCGCCACCGGACCGCGGTCGGTCATGTCGAATCCGCCGGACCGTGCGCATGTGCCGACCCCTCGTGCACACGTCCCGCAGACCAGTCCCTGTTCGGAGTTCTCAGCCGGTGTACGCCGCCTCGTAGAGGCTCCGCAATTCCTTGGTGGCTTCCGCGGTGGAGCCGCACAGGCTGACGCGGCCGTCGTTCGCGGCGACCAGGTAGCGATGACCGACGGCGAAATCCGCTCCGTTGACAAGCGGGGCCAGCTTCGCGTCGTTGGCGAGCCGGACGGTGGTGGGACCGCCGCCCTTGTACCAGTGGTCCACCCGGAGTTCGACCCGATCGCCCTTGACTGAAGTCGCCGTGCCTTCGAACGCGGTCTGCATGCCGCGCAGGAGGTCGACGGTGACTGCGGCGCATTTCGCGGCAGGCGCGTCCGGGACGGTCAGAGCCAGCGAGGGGGCGGACGGGGGCGCCGCGGCCGACGGCGAGGTGCCCTGCGAGGTCACGCCCCAGGTCACGCCTCCGACCACCACGAGCAGGGCCGCACCCACCGCGATGGGCAGGAAGCGGCGGCGGGATGCGCCCACAGCGCTTGGCGTGGTCGGGGAAACACGGGTGTCGGCAGTCATGGCGGCCTCCAGGAGACGCTTGGGATCAGGGGAAGGAGCGGCGGATGCCCGTGCCGGGTCGATGGCCCTCATCCGGGCCAGCAGTTCGTCGTCGTTCACCGTCGGCTCCCTTCTTCATCCGTCCTGTGTCCTGCCTGCTCGGGATTCTTTCGTTCGAGCCGCGCGGCGATCTTCTTCTTGGCCCGGTGCAACCGGATGCTGGCCGCGTTGGCGGTCAGCCCGGTCACTTGCGCGATCCCGCTCGGCGTCAGTCCCTCCCACGCCCAGAGCCGGACGACCTCGCGGTCCACCGCTCCCAGCATGCTCAGCGCTCGATGCAGTTCCAGGTGCTCCGCCTCCATCTCCGGCGGTGGCTCGGCTGCCTGAGTCAGCCGCTCCACCAGCCGGAGCCGGCGCCGCTCCGCCCGTCGGGCGTTGGCCAGACAGCCCCGCGCGACGCCGTAGCACCAGGGCAGCACCTCATCGGGATCAAGGGGCCCTTCCACGCCGATCCCCGGCACGTCCTCCAGCCGGCGCCACAGCACCAGCATGGCCTCCGCGAAAACGTCATCGATCGCACCGGCATCCGCACGCCGTCGCAAGTACCGGTACAACGGCTCCGCCACGACACCCAACAACGCCTCGAATCGAGCCTCCCGGACCGGGGACCGCTCGTGCACCAGCCTCAATTCCACACCTTCACCTGTCCGGCACCGTCCGCTTCCTTTCCCAGCGGCAGGACACATCCCGCCACCGCCGGGCCCAGAACCCTGCCCGACATCTCAACCGCTGAAGACCTGATCCTCGCAGGTCATCGCGGTGCCGACGGACCAGTGGGGCGAGCACACGCCGGACTGGCCGGACGCCGTCCGGGAGGACGGCCTTCCCAGCCCCCGCAGCCTCGGCGCAGGGCTGGACCGCGACCGCGACGCGTGATGGCCGGACCGGCCCTGCCCTGGAACTCGGGCGCCGCGGCCGCGGTGCCCGGGCATGGACTGACGCGCGCCGACGGCGCCCGGCGCAGACCTTCAAGGCCACCCTTTCGGAAGAGCAAGCCCGGCGACGGTTGGCCCTCTGCCGGGGCACCCGATCTCGTGGCTGACGGGAGGAGTCGGCAACGCCCGTCCGACCTCGCTGGGCGTAGCGGAGGTGAGGTGGCCGTCTCGGGAGGGTGTGGCCGCAGCGTGTGGGGCCGAAGACATGGGGGAGAACCTGGTGCGGAACCCTAACGGGACTCGACCAGCCCCTTGCCAGGCTCGTAGCGAAGAGCAACCCAGAACACTGTGGGAGTGCACTGCGGCCCGTTGGGCTGGGCCTTCTTCAACGTAACCTGGGCGGTCTCATCCACCGAAAGCTTCGAGTTCTTGGACACATCGGTCCGCTTTCCAGTGAGGTGCACAGTCGTCCGACGGGCACCTACCGAGTCAGGAAGCTGCACCAGTATGTCCCGGGCCCCGGGCTTGCTCGTCGTGCAGGTCGCGCCCGCGCAGAGCCGGTATTGCGTCCCGGGCACAGGGTCAAGCATGACCGAGACACCCGACAGCGCCCCCATCGCGGCACAGGAACGTTCATTCGCCCGCGGATCTCCGCAGCCGGCTATCGCTATGAGCGGCAGTACGGCCGCGGCTCTTACCAGAAATTTCCTTCGCATGCCCATTGGACGTGAGCGAGGCCGGCCGGTTCCCTGGGGCCGACGCCGACCTGGCCTTCCTCGCCCCGACGGCCCTGGCCGGATGCCAGGGCCGTTCCCTCTGCGCGGAAGGTCCCTCAGGCGAGGGCGGGTTCGCGTTTGACGGGGGCGAGTCCTCCGGCACGGGACAGCAGGTGGACGCAGGCGGCGCACAGCAGGCCGGTCGCTGTCAGGGTCAGCCAGGGGAGCCACGCTTTCTGGCTGTTGCCGGCGACGTCCCAGACGGCCCCGGTGGCGAGGTTGCCCAGGGTGATACCGAGACCGGAGACGGTGTTGTACCAGCCGTAGTGGGTGGCGACGAGGCGCTCTCCGGACAGGGTGACGATGGTGTCCATCTCGAAGGGGTAGACCACCGCGGTGCCCACCGCCAGGACCACGACGGCGATCACCAGGAGGCCTACCCCGATCACCGTGCTGAAGACCCCACCGGACGGGGTGGGGCTCATGGCCAGGGGTGCGAAGGCCAGACCCATCAGGAGGATTCCCCCGATGATGGCCTCGGGCCCGGTCCAGCGGGCGCGGACCCAGCCGGTGATGCGGAGCTGGCCGAGGACCGCGACGACGGCCGAGACGATGAACAGGCCGCTGGTGACGGCCTGTCCCCCGGCGCCCAGCAGTCTGTGGGCCTGCAGGGGCAGCGCCAGGTAGACCTGGAAGGACAGCACGTACGAGCCGATCATGGCCAGCGAGAACAGCATGAACGGCCGGTTGCCCAGTACCTCCCGCCACGATCCGAGGACACCGATTGCCGCGCCCGTGCCGTCGGCGCGCTCTGGCCGGCGGTCGGGCAGCGCCCGGTACTGCAGCACCGTCAGCACCGCGAAGACGGCTGCGGCGGTCAGGCACACGGCGCGGAAGTCCAGCGCGAGCAGGGCCAGTCCGACCAGCGGCCCGATCAGGACTCCTGCCTGGTAGAACACGTTGAACAGGGCGAAACCCTCCACGCGCCGCTCGCCGGTCTCGACGGCCAGGTAGGCACGGACCGCCGGGTTGAACAGGGCGCCGGCGAAACCGGTGGCCGCCGAGGCGGCGATCAGCGCCGGCAGGGAATCGACGAATCCCAGCAGCCCGAAGCCGAAGGTCCGAAGGGTGCAGCCGATGACGATGGGGGTCTTGTAGCCGAACCGGTCGGCGATGGTGCCGCCGAGGACGAACATGCCCTGCTGGGAGAAGTTCCTCACCCCGAGGACCAGGCCGACGGCCCACGCGGCCAGGCCCAGACCGCCTGCCAAGTGGTCGGCGAGGTAGGGCATGAGCATGTAGAAGCCGAGGTTGATGGCGAACTGGTTGGCCATCAACAGCCGGGCCGGAGTGTCGAAGGAGCGGACCTGCCGCCACAACCCCTTCATTGGGCGGCCTCGAAGGACGGGCCGTCGTGGTCACCGCGGTGCGCCTGCGCCAAAGGGTCCTGGACGGTGGTGCAGCGGGTCCAGCGGTCGACCACGGTCTCGGCCGGGTGGGCGATCTCCTGCGGATCGCATGACGGTTCGTGGTGCAGCAGTCCGTGGTGCTTGCAGTAGGTGTCGTCGAAGACGGTGCCGAGATAGCGCTGCGGGCCGTCGGGGAAGATCGTCACGATCCGGGTCTCGGCAGGCAGCGTGCGGGCCAGCCAGCGGGAGACCAGGGCGACCGCGCCGACGCTCCAGCCTCCGGTGGCGTAGTGGGTGCGGGCGAGGCGCCGGCAGGCCCACACCGCCTCTCCGGCGGCGACCCAGTGCACTTCGTCGAAGGCCGGATAGTCGACGTTGCGCGGGTGGATGCTGCTGCCCAGGCCGCGCATGAGCCGCGTTGCGGGTGGCTGTCCGAAGATCGTGGAGCCGGTGGTGTCGACGCCGACCAGCCGCAAGTGCGGGAAGAACTGCCGGAGCGGGCCGCTGATGCCGGCGGAGTGTCCCCCGGTGCCGACACTGGCCACCAGGACGTCGATACGGCCGAGCTGGGCGACGAGCTCGTGCGCGAGGGGGGCGTACGCGGCCACGTTGTCGGGGTTGTGGTACTGGTCCGGGCACCAGGCGGTGGGGTCCGTGGCGAGGAGCTCCCGGACCCGGTCGCGCCGGGCCTGCTGCCAGCCGCCGACCGGGTGCGGATCGGTGACGACGTCGACGGTCGCGCCGTAGGCGGTGAGCAGGGCGACCATGGGCGGCTCCATGCCGGGGTCGGTGACGACGGTGACGGCGTGCCCGTGCACGGCACCCGCGAGGGCGAGCCCGAGGCCGAGCGTGCCGCTGGTGGACTCCACGATCCTGGCGCCGGGAACGAGTTCACCGCGTGCTCGGGCGGCCTCGATCATGTACAGGGCGGAGCGGTCCTTGATCCCGCCCGGGTTGAAGCCCTCGAGTTTGGCCCAGAAGCCGCGGCCGTCGGGGACGAAGGGTGATCCCACCCACAGGACGGGAGTGTTGCCGACCAGCCCGGCCGGTGTGCGGCGGGGCGGTGCCGTGCCGGCCGGAAGTTCGGCCGGGGACATGGGTGCGCCGGGATGAGGAAGTGTGCTCATGCGTGTTTCTCCTGCGGCCGTCGCCATGGCGGGGCCGTTGCTCGTGCGGATCCGGGGTCCGTTCAGCCGCACCTGTCGCGCGGGGCGGCGCGGGGCGGGCTGGGTCCCTGTCAGGTCCGGGAGACGCAGAGCAAGTTCAATGTGCCGGTGCCTGAACCGGCGGGTTCACAGTGGTGAGCAGCGACCCCTGGCCGAGTCGGCCGTTCATGCACCGTGGGCACCGCGCCGGAAGGTGCCGCTGGGACACCCGACGGCATGGGGGCGTGGGCGAGGCGGGGACGGGGGTCGGGGAGCCGGTCGAGTGCGACGCCGCACAGCCCGTGGTGGCTCTCAGGTGACCCGTCGCCGCGGGCGATCTCCTGATCCGGCGGTGCGAGGGCGCTCCTGGGCTGGCACAGCGCGGAGACGACGGGGGCGGAGGTGAGGGTGTCCCCGCCCGCCCGGTTCGGCCCGTGTGCGCAGGCGACCAGGTGCATGCTCGTGAATACGAGCATGCCCAGGAGCAGGAGCACTCCGCGCGAGGAGATCCGCTGCCCTGTCCACCACGTCACGCTACTCACTGTAGTCGATTATGGACTCTCCGCAGTCGTCTTCGTGCGTCCGGCGTCCCCCACTCCGGCAAGCTCCGCTCGGCAGCGAAGGTCACGCCCCGTCACGGGCCGCCCGAGATCGACCCCGGCGCGGTCGGCGGCACGCCTGCCGCCCAGAGCGCCGTCACCGAGGTCCACGGCCCGCACATCTCGGCCACCACGCCACTGCGGGCACTTCTCGTGCCGGCCCGCACCGAAGTCGTCCGCGACGAGCGATCTCGGGAGCGGGCAACTGCCCGTAGCAACACGAGTACGGGAACGCCGACTCACGCCGGCATTCACTTGGCCGAGAAGGTGACCGGGTCCACTTCCACTACCGCTTCGACGGCGCCGACGAGAGAACCGGCCCCGCAGTGGACGCCTGCGCGGTCGACAAGGAGCGCGTGGCGTCGGGATGTCAGACGATCCATTCGTCCCAGGCGTTCGGGCCGAACGGTGACCTCACGGGCGACGACCAGCTCGCCGTCGAGCACCCTGACCAGGCTGCCGGAGTGCTACTGATACCCAATGACCGTTCCCACAACGGACGGACCTGGGAGCAGGACATCAAAGACGGCCGCGTCCTCGGGAGCCGGCCGGCACGGGGGACCATCTGTAATCCGCCGTCCAACTCCGGGTGGAGCCGGCCGACGGTCGCAAAGGGCGATCCGACATGGCCCGGAAGAACAAGGGGAGCTGTCGGACAGCACGGTGCGTCGCCGGATGCACATTGCCGGGGGGCCGGTCCGCGGTGCACTGCGGAAGGAAAGACCGACGGTGAACGGCGAAGGGCCTGCCCACGACCGAACGGTCGTGGGCAGACCCTACGTCATGCCGGCGTGACTACTTCTTGAAGGCGTAGTTCATCAGCTTCGTCGCGTCCGCCGTACGGTTGGTCACCGAAGAGGAAGCGAGAACCGTACCGATGACCGTCTTGCCGTTCCGGGTCGCGGCGAAGACCAGGCAGTACTTGGCAACCGCGCCGGACCCGGTCTTGACCCCGATGGTTCCGGCGTAGCTTCCCAGCAGCGTGTTGGTGTTGGTCCACGTCATGTAGCGGTAGCCGCCACTCTTCGTGGTCACCTTCTGCTTGGTCGACTTCGTCTTCACGACGGCACGGAAGGTCGAGTACTTCATCGCGCTGCTGGCGAGCTTGGTCAGGTCGCGCGGCGTGGAGTAGTTCCCCCCGCTCCCGATGCCGTCGAACGAGTCGAAGTGGGTGTTCTTCAGACCCAGGGTCTTGGCCGTCGAGTTCATCTTGCCGATGAACGACTTGACCCGTGCCGCCCGCGAACTGCCGGTGCCGAACTTGTCGGCGAGGGCGTAGGCCGCGTCGCAGCCGGACGGGAGCATCAGCCCGTACAGCAGCTGACGGACGGTCACCTTGTCGCCGACGATCAGGTGTGCCGAGGAGGCACCCTTGGCGACGATGTAGTCGCTGTACGCCTTCTGGACCGTGACCTTGGCGTCGAGATTCAGATGCGACTGGGCGAGCACAACACGCGCAGTCATGATCTTCGTCGTCGAGCCGGTGGAACGACGGGTGTCGGCGGACTTCGTATAGAGAGTCTTGCCTGTCCCGTTGTTCATCACGAAGCCGCCCTTGGCGGTGATCGTGGGCACCGGAAGAGTCGCAGCCTGAGCCGGGGCGGTGAGCGCTCCGGCGGATATCACCGCTCCCGCGGTGATCGTCACCGCGGAAACGCGGGACATGTTCTTTATGCCGTTTTTCAAAGCGTATACCTCAAATGCTCCAATGGACTGACGGCATGACGCTGCCGTCACGCTTAAGACTCCCGAAGAAGGCAAAAGGATGCCCATCCGACCGCAAGGAATTTCTCAGTTCTCCCGCGCGACGCACGCGGCCGAAATGCCGATTCACCCCGACAAAAGGGACTTGCGGCTCATGGGGTGTGAAGTCCATCGCCGCCTCAGGTACGCCGCAGCGACAACACGGAAGGCCCCGGTCCGCCGGGTGGCAGGCCCGTGTTCTGCGGGGAGCCCGCCGCCCGACGTGGGCCAGTAACCTGCGGCGACGGGCGAGGGATTTCCGGGGACACAAGAGAAGAGCTCGCACGGACTCCCGCATCCCGCAATTGCGTCACAAACAGGCACGTATCCCCCTCATGCCAAGCCGAAGCCACCTCTTCGGCGAGGAGTGGCATGAATTTCGTCCCGCCCCCCGCCTGTCCGGAGTTCGGGCAGACGCCTTCGAAGCCGAGCATGGCGTGGAACTCCCACCGGCTTACCGTGACTTCCTGACGAGCATGAGCAGCAGCGGTGCGCCCCCGCAGTACGGCCTGATCCCGCTGGAAGGCTGCGCCCTCTCTACAATTGATATGCCGTGGGTCGCGCTACATCACCGAAGAGTCCGCGCAGCAGACGAATCACGGCCGCCACCGCCATGAACGGCGCCGCCGGCATGGTGGCCAAGAGAACCCACCATGTACCACTCACGGTGTGAAGGAACCATTCACCCGCCAGCTCCTCCTCGGCACCGTCGCCCACCCCCATGACCCAGAACCAGGTCAGCGGCACCATGACCGACCACAGGAGCCAGAAGCCGCCGACGACTGCGGTCCAGGTCCGGGTTCCTGGCACGGGATAGCGCTCGAGCCGTGCACGGAAGTACTGCAGCCCTACCAGGACGACGACGAGGAGTACCGTCAACGGCACCCTCCACCCGTCCTCGTCCATCGCCCAGTGGGTCAGGCTCTGCCACCAAGCACTGTCCTGCTGTCTCGCCGGGTGCTCGCGGGCATGCGCCTTGAGGTCGGCCCCCGCAACCAAGAGGACGAGCATGGGAAGCAGGCCGAGCAGGCTCAGAAGCGGGTGGCCCAGCACGGACCTGCGCACCCAGGGCGCTATCCGGACCCGCTCTCCAGGACCGTCGGCCGACGCCATACGTCTCGATACCCTTGCCTCCCCCGCCGGCGGTCCGGAGGACAGCGGCTGCAGGGGTGGCGGCGGGACGGAGCGCGGCGGGGTGGTGAAGCCCTGCCGACTGCCGAAGGCCGCCGCTGGGGTGACGGGTGCTGGTGGAACCGTGATCGTTGACGGATCGGCCTTCGAGGCGGCGACCGGGGGGGGACGGCCTTCGAGGGGGGGAGCAGTCACAGCACGCGGTGGTACCGGGCCTCGATCGTGTCCAGGACCCGTGTCCCGATCGATGGCCGTCAGATTGAGGAGTTGCTCGCCTCTCAGTGCGATGTCCGAAGCTATGGACACCGGCGGCCAGCGTGCGGAGTCGGCGCGGTGCTCCCCCGCACAGACACGCAGTTCCTCTGGGGAAGGGCGGTAACCGGGCTCCTTGGCCAGGCACTTGCGCACCACCGCCATCAAGTCGTCCGGTACATCGCTCAGGTCCGGCTCCTCGTGCACGATCCGGTATCCCAGATTCACGGCCGCGCCCGTCCCGTACGGATTGCGCCCCGTGGCTGCGAATGCCAGGACCACGCCGAGCGAGAAGACGTCGCTGGCGCCGTGTACGTCCCTCCCCTGCGTCTGCTCCGGTGACATATAGCCGGGCGAACCGACAGTGGAACCCGTTCTCGTGAGGGCCGTGTCTTCGGCGGCGCGGGCGATCCCGAAGTCGATCAGCAGCGGTCCGGCGGGAGACAGCAGCACGTTCGCCGGTTTGAGGTCGCGGTGAACCAGCCCACACGCGTGCACCGAGCCCAGTGCCTCGGCAAGCCCCGACAGCAGCCGCCACAAGGCGGGTACGGGCAGCGGACCATGCCCGTGCACAGCCTCGCCGAGGGAGGGTCCCGGGACGTAGGCCGTGGCCAGCCAGGGCACGGGCGCGTCCGGGTCGCTGGCAATCACCGGCACCGTCCCCGGCCCGGAGACCGCCAGCGACGCACGGACCTCGCGCGCGAACCGCTGCCTGAAGCCCGGAGCGTTGGCCATCTCCGCTTGCACCATCTTGACCGCGAGAATCCGACCGGTTGGCGACTGCCCGAGGTACACACGGCCCATGCCGCCCTCACCCAGGCGGCGTAACAACCGGTACTCGCCGACCTGCCGCGGATCGTCATCGGCCAACCCCTGCACTTTTCAACACCCCCGGCACAAAGCACATGCGGACAAGTTCGCATCGTGACACCGCCGTGTCACCAGCGCCACCGCTCAGCCCGGATTCAGCGGCTTGACGCCTGCGTACAGGCATTCCAGAGACAAAGAAGTGCCTTGTTGCCTCGAGGACGGGGTGCGGGCGACGGCGGCCCTGACGGAGGCGGTCATTCCGCACGGCGACGGTGAAGCGGCCACTCAGGGCCCGGCAGGCGTTATGACGTCGCCGCCGCAGTACACGGAGTCCGCCCGAACCACCAGCAGGGCGCTTGCACCGCGGGCGCGAGCGGTGCGGGCGGTCTCGGCGGAATCCGGACGCGATCTGCGCGAGGGTGTCGTTGCCTGCACAGATACACCAGAGCGACCAGGACAGGGTGCGAGGACCGGATCTTGCAGCGGCGATCATCCTCCCGGGTGATCACCACCGTCACCCGCTCAACCAGCGCGCGAGGCGGGTCCAATGCGACAGGATCGGTGACCAACGACGCTTCCCGGCAGCAGAGTTGAGACGTCAGACATTCGCTCGACCGCCGGGGAGCCTCGTCCGTTCTGCACCGATTTCCGACCGGGCGACCGTCACCCGATCGGTGGCCCCGCTGAAAAGGCGCACTGAGTCCCAAAGCTGCCGGCACCGGTTCGAGCGTGAGTGTCACCCGCCCCCTGCCGGACGCATGCCCATCGGCAACACCGGCGGCTCCGGGGCCCGAACGGCTCCTCACCCCGGGACTTTCTCGTGAGCGCCAGGACTCACCGCACACCGGCCCACAGCTCCGCCCCATCATCGGTACCCTCAGCCGGAAGCCTCCGCGAGGCCGCCGTGCGACCACGGTCCGCCACGTCGTTCGCGTCAGGCGAGACCGCCGTTCAGCGTGAGGTCGATGCCGTTGGCTATCGGATTCTCGAGCAGGAACAGACAACCGTCCACGATGTCGTCCATGGTGGCGAGGCGCCCTGCGAGCGTCATTTTCCGTGCCATGTCCTGCAGTTGTTCATTGTCCACAACAAAGGGGCTGTCGACGATGGCCCACGGGTGCAGTGAGTTCACCCGTATCGGGGCCAGTTCCACACTGAGGGTGCGCACCAGCCCCTGGACGGCCGCGTTGACCGCCGTGAGTGTCGTCGAGCCGGGGTACGGGAAGTCCTTGGCCATGCCGCCGAACAGCAGCACCGAGGCGTCCGCGGACATCCGCGGACGCAATGACGCGACCACTGCCGTGTAACCGACGATCTTTGTCGTGGCCAAGGTCGTCGCCGTGACCACGTCGTAGGCGCCGGACGTGTTCATGTCGCGGACCATCCCGACCAGGACCACCCGGTCGACATGCCGCACCGTCTCGAGCGCGGCAGCGATCTCCGCCGGACGGCTCAGGTCCAGCGCCAGCCCGGTGACCGTGCCGCCCGTCTCCGCCCCCAGCTCCTCCGCCACCGACGTGGCGCGCTCCTGGGTGCGGCCGGTGATGAGGACGTCAGCGCCTCGCCGCGCGTACTCCGCGGCCAGTGCCCGTCCCGTGCCCTGCGTGGCTCCAACGATGAGTACCGTGCTCATGTCCGCTTCCCTCGGGTGTGCGACACGCTGCTTGCTCGAGCGGTCGACCGGTCTCTTACCGCCGGGGTGATCTGTGGCCCGCTCCACGGCATCGCCGCCGCCGATGGTAGCGGGACCGGCCTGCTTGACGACACGTCACATCCGTTGCCGTACGCGTCAAACGCCCGGCAACGCCGTCCCTGCGAGTCTCCGATGGACAGGCCCCCGTCCCTCATGCCGTGACGGGGACCTGCCGATGTGATGAGCTCGCCGAAGGACGTGTCCGCCGGTGTCCGGGGCCCGGGCGTCAGGCCGTTTCGGCGTAGCGCTCTCCCGCGTACGCCCGGATGACCGGGACCACCTCTTCCGGGCCCCCGGGCAGGCGGTCCAGCCGGACCAGGGCGTACGCCTGGTGACCGTCGACCATGTAGCTGGGCGGCAGGTCCATGGTGCCCGGCAGCGGCCACACCACGACCCAGGGCCGCGTGTCCTTGGCACCCGTCTGCTGGGGGCCGACCGTGACGGCCGCGATCTGGTCCCAGGGGAAGAACTGCTCTTCCTCGGTGGCCTCGCGCATGCCGATCCCGGAGGGGCCGATCCGCAGCCGCAGCGGCCGGTGCCATCGGAAGAGGGACCGGCCGGCGAGGGGCAAGCAGGCAACGGCGCCGCCCAGTGCACAGAGCGCGATGAGGGTCTCGGGGCCCGTAGTGGGTTTGCTGATCAACTCCCAGAAGGAGTAGGCCAGAACGACGGCCGCCGCAGCCCAGATCAGCGTCCAGGTGCCCGCCTGGCGGGCATCGACGAAGACCCGCTCACCGCCCGGCACGTTCCGTTCGGGCCCCGACACTGTCACCGGGATCGGCGGGCGTACTGAGCGCGGCGCCGTCTCGAAGCGGGCACCGGCGTGCGTGGCGAGCGCGGCGGTCAGCTCCGTGGCGCTCTGGTCCAGGTCCTTGGAGTGCACGAGGGTGTAGCGGCGGCTCCGGTCGCGGTCACCCATGGGGTCGGCCTTCCGGGGGAGCGTCACGCCCGGTGCGGTCCACAGGGTCAGCCGCCATTTCGCCGCCGCGGGGAGCTCGTCGACGCTCTCGCTGTTATTGGGGGCGTGCCACAGGGAGACGGTGTCGATCTGCTCCCAGGAGAGTTCGGCATCGTGCAGCGTGATGCCGAACCCGTCGACCCGCAGCCGGAAGGGCCGCCCCGCCTTGCGCAGGTCGCGCCACCCCCGGAGGACCGCCACCACGGACATGAACAGGACGAACAGCGCGGGCACCCTGAGGTCGCCGCCGCCGTTGTCGGATGTCTCCCAGCCGTTCGCCTTGATGTGGGACAGCCACGCCAGGGCGCCCGCCGTCACGACGATCCCCCCGACGAAGAGCTGTCGGCCGCGCCGTCTCAGCGTCCGCTCAACTGTGAATTCCACTGCCCCTGTACCCCCCTTGTCACCCCGCTCAGCACCCATGATGCGGCCTCGCATGCCCGACTCCTGTCACCGGCGACGCTGTGGTTGCCCAACCGTGACGCCCGCGAGACAACGCCCCCAGGCGGTCGCTCCGACAGCCCCGGCCGTTCATCCCCGCGCCGCGAAGAAGGAGCCCGGGCCATCATCGAGGTCGCCCTGGGCGAGCGGACCGCGGGCGGCCCGGGCGGCTGCGGCTGCGGCTGCGGCTGCGGCTGCGGCTGCGGCGAACGGGCTCGGTCCAGGTACCGGCGGCATGCTCGGAGCCCCTCGCGCAGGCGGCAGCACGAGGGCCGTGCGATTCCATGGGCCCGGCCGGACCTCGGCCCGGCCCATGGAAGCCGGCCGGGGGCACGACCCGCCCCCGGTCCAGGGACGACCTACGGTGTGATGCGCAGGGCGTCCACCATCCCCACCGAGGTGCTGCGGTTGACGATGCGGAGGGTGTGCGTCCCCTGGGTCAGTCCGCTGCGTTGCCAGACGGTCTGCTGCACCTGCCGCGCGCCGGAGACCCGCAGGTCCACCGTCGCCTGGAAGGCGCCGTCGAGGTAGACGTCGACCGTCCCCATGTCACCGTTGCGTTCGGAGAGGCAGGCGATTCCCGTACCGGTGAAGGTGTACTGGGCCACGGCGTTCACCGTCGTGCTGTGGTGGGTGTCGTCGTTGTAGTCGCCGTACCCTCGCCCGCTGGTCGCGTACCAGTTGCTGTCGTAGGTCAACTGGGTGTTGTTGACCATGGGGTTGGGGGTCCGGGCCAGGCCCAGTGTGGAGGTGGTGCCGCTGAGGGCCTTCTCCCCCTGGTTCGCGGATCCGGTGAGCCGCACGGGGGTGTAGGAGGACAGCGGCTTGGCGGTGCGCTCCACCACGTAGACCCTTCCGGCCACCGTGGGGAGGTCGAACTCGGCGGCGCTCGTGGTGAGGACGGTCGTCCCGCCCGAGACGTCGCGTACCCGCAGCTGCTGGCTCCCCCAAGGGTTCACGATCCGCGTCGTGTTGCCGTACAGACTCTTGACGCCGATGTACTTCACCTCCCCGGCCTCGCGCTCGGAACTGACCGTGAAGCCGCCCTTGGCCAGCAGAGTGAATCGTCCCGCGAACGAGGAGTCGCTCGGCGCCGCGGGGAAGACCCGGATCTTGTCGTTGTAGGACTGGAGCAGCGACTCGTTGAGGGCGGCGAGGTGCACCCCGAGGTATTCGAAGACGCCGTTGGTGTTGTCGGTCATGCCGTTGGGATAGGTCTGGTACTTGCGGAGCATCGTCTTCATGCCCTGGTAGGCCTGGTCGCCGAGCCCCAGCCGGGCGGCCTGCACCGAGTCGTTGGCCCAGACGTTGCCGTACGGGAAGGGACGGGCGTTGCCGTGTGACCACAGCGGTCACACCGGCGCCCGAGCGGCTCCCACCGCCACAACGGAACGGGACAGGGCCCAGAGCGCCCGGCGACTCGGTGCGCGATGGCACTATGGCGGGGAGCTGATCACAACGGCGGTCCTACGCAAGGGCCGCGAGAGGACGGGGACGGCGATGAGCCCGGAAAGTCGGCCTGCGCGGCGGTGCGTCCTCGGGGCGTGGCCCACTCCACTGGAGCCGATGCCGCGGCTCGCAGCCGCACTCGGCCTGGGCACTGACGACCTGTGGGTGAAACGGGACGACCTCACCGGGCTGGGCGGCGGTGGGAACAAGGTGCGCAAACTCGAGTGGACCTGCGGTGAAGCACTCGCCCAGGGCGCCGACGTCCTGGTCACCACGGGGGCGCCGCAGAGCAACCACGCGCGCCTGACCGCTGCCGCGGGGGCGCGGCTGGGACTCGACGTCGTCCTGGTGCTGGCCGGTGCACCCGGCTCCCCGGCGTCCGGCAACCTCGCGCTCGACAGCCTGTTCGGCGCCACGGTCGTGTGGGCCGGCGAGGTCGACGACCGGGAACTGGCCTCCGTCGCCGAGGACGTGGTCGGACATCTGCGACGCAGGGGCGCCGTGCCGTCGTTGATCCCCTTCGGGGGTTCGAGTGTTTCCGGTGCCCGAGGATATGAGGAGTGCGGACGGGAACTGCTCGTCCAAGCACCCGATCTGGCGACGGTCGTCGTCGCGGTCGGCTCCGGAGGCACGATGGCGGGCCTTGTCGGTGCGCTGGGTGCGGCACGCGTGATGGGAGTCCATTGCGGAGCCGTCCCCGACCCCGCACGTGCGGTGGCCGACCTGGCAGCCGGCCCGTCCAGCGGGGACCGTACGGACGAGACGCTGCGGCTCAGGCTCGACCAGGTCGGAGAGGGCTACGCGGCCCTGACCGAGGCGACCTTGGCGGCCCTCACCGTGACCGCCCGCACGGAGGGCATCGTGCTGGACCCGATCTACACAGGGCGTGCCATGGCCGGGCTCTTCGCGGCGATCGAGGAGGGCGAGGTGCGCGCCGGGCAGCGCACGATCTTCCTGCACTCGGGAGGAATGGCCGGCCTCTTCGGTCACGGGGCGACGCTCGCGAAGCTGGCGGAGACACTGGCGGTCTCGACGCCGCAGACCGCACGGCCCTCGACGCGGTAGCCCGGCTCCCCCGCGGTACCGAGGCCCGGCGCGGGCGCTCGACGGGCCCGGTGGGCATCGTGACCGGTGCGACGGACACCACTCGGCCGGTCTGTCAGGCTCACCCGGCATGACAAGGCACTGCCCGTTTGTTGAGGTCCTCGAAGGGCTCACACGACATCCCGTGGGAGACCCCGTCCACCGGACCGACACAACGGGAGACACCATGCCTGTCTGCGGGGAATGCAAGCACCCCGTATACGCCCATGCCAACGCGGCACAGGGCGGGACCGCCACCCCCTCGCGCCCTGGCTGCCACGACAGCTGCGGCACCTGCCGAGGTCAGGAACTCTCGCGGTCAGCAGACGTGTTCGAGACGGTCCTGACGGCTCCCACCCACGCACGGATGGTCCTGCTCACGCCGCACGGCGTCTCCACAGTCGAGTGCACCGTGGAGCCTTCGGTCGGTCTGCGATGCACCGCGGACGAAGGCACCGCCGCCCTGGCCCTGGGCTCGTGGCTGTTCACGACGGATCACGCCAGGTACGACGAGCTGCAGATCCCGCTGCTGCAGTTCGCCTGCAACCCCGGTCAGGAGTCCTTCACGGCCGACGAGATCCTGGCCCTCCACGCCCTTCTTGCCGAACAGCAGGAGACCGCACGATGGAACGACGACCTGGCCGTCCTGCTGGCCAGGCTCAGCGCCACCGGGGCGGCGCTGCGCCACACCGCCGACCGGGCATCGATGGGCGCGGCGCCCGATGCGCCGACCCCGCCATAGGGGCCTGACCCGGTGGGGAAGGCGAAAGCGACGCGGGACGGTTGGGCGGCGAACTGACTGGCAGTCAGACATCCACGGCCGGGACCGCACGGGATCTCCCTGTATCGCGGGCTCACGGCCGCCGGCCGACACCGTTCGGTGGGCCACCGACCCGGCGGCGGTGGCAGGCCCCCACCGAGGACCGCGCCATCGAGTACGTGGACCATCTCCACGAGCCCACCCGTGCGGTGTAGTGGCCGTGCCGGATGACGACCGGGGTCCCGCGTACCGGCGCCACGCGCCGGCTGTCGCACTGGCAAGGGGGCAGGGCCGCCCACGGCGGACCTGCCCCCGGTGCTGTTCGGCGCGTTTTCCGTTGAGTGTCCCGGGCGCTGGTGCGCACTTCGCGGCTCCGACCCAGGCACGCATTCCTCCCAGGCCCGAAGGCCCAAGCCTCCTGGGAGAAAACAGGTGATCGCGTGTGCCGAGGCGGTCCGGATACGAAGCCGCCTTTCCCGGAGACGTCTGTCGCCGACGGGTGCGCCCGCCCCACCGACTCCTGATGAAATCGAAGATCGCGGTCCGGGCGGCAGCACAGGTGTGTGGGGATCTCACCTACACGGCAGCAGCCGGTCACAGAGCCTCCGCGACAACCGGTTGGCGGACCACGGCGACCGTTGCTAACCTCTCGGAAGCCGTGCGAGAGAACGAGGAGGTGGTACCCGTGAACGCAGTATCGACATGGGTGCTCTCCTCCGGGGTCACGGTCGGGCGATAGGTCGTCCGGGAGCGCCGTTCAGAGCCCTCCCGAAAGGCACGACCGTGCACTTCACTTCCGAACAGCGCCTCGACGACGGTGTCCTCGAGCGCGAATTCACCCTCGGCGAGATCCCCGGCACCCTGTGGACGTCTGGATCCGCGCCGGCCCCGCTGGTCCTGATGGCCCACAACAACGGCCTGCCCAAGGCGGATCCCCGGCTGGTGGCCCGGGCCCGGTACACCGCGACCCGCGGCTACGCGGTGGCCACCATCGACGCCGCCGGGTGCGGTGACCGTCCCCGTTCCGCCGGCGACGAGCAGGCCCGTGCCGACCTCCGGCGGGCGATGCAGGCCGGCGAGCCGGTCGACGAGATCTTCGAGTCCTTCATCGGCCCCCTGGTCGAAAACGCGGTCCCGGAATGGCGGACCACCTTGGACGCCCTCCTTGAGCTGCCCGGGATCGAAGGCCCGGTCGGGTACTCCGGGGGGTGGACCGCCCTCGGCATCCGGCTGGCGGTGGCCGAGCCCCGCATCGCGGCCGCGGGCTTCTTCGCCGGGGGGTACGTACCCCGCGCGCAGCGCGAGGAGGCCCGGCAGGTCACCATTCCGCTGCTGTTCCTGCTGCAGTGGGACGACGAAGGGAACCCGCGGCAGGGGGCCTTGGACCTGTTCGAGGCCTTCGGCAGCAAGGAGAAGACGCTGCACGCCAATCTGGGAGGGCACACCGGCACCCCTCGGTTCGAGCTGGAGGACGGCTGCCGGTTCTTGGACCGACACCTGAAGTGAGGCCGAGCCGTCCGGCGGACGTCGGACGGCTCCGGCCAGGATGCCGTCATCGAGGACAGGTCCCGGCCCTCCTCGATGACGGTGGCCGGCAGCGGCTCAACCGCCCCGATCGCGCCGGTCCCGGCCATCGCCGGTACCGGGCCGGTCGGGGCGGCGCCCGGCCGCCGGGACCTCCATCAGTCGCGCCCGTGCCGTGAGGCGCTCGCTCGGCTGGACGCGGCTCGGCCCGCACGTCTCCCCGCCGGCGCGCCGGGAAGGCCGCGACCGGCCCGTCCGATGGCAGAAGGCCGAGCCCACCTCCCGGACACGGCGGCGGAATCCGGCCAGTTGTTCGCAACGGATTGCCCGCTCGGGCGGCAGCTGTCAGCGTCGTGCGCGGCCGCCCGGCGGCCACTCGACCCGGTCGCTCGTCAGATGATCCGTCGAAGGAGACCCCACCGTCATGAGAAACGCCTTACCCCTCCCTGCCCCGGGTGCCAGACCCGGTTGGCGCGCCAGGATCGTGAGTCTCGCGGCGATAGCGGCGATGCTCACCACGGTCACCCTGATCGGCGCCGGCCCGGCGATGGCCGCGCCCGCTCCCCTCAAGCTCACCTCGTCGTCCTGCCCGGCTGACATCGTTCAGGGCCAGGTGAGCGGCTGCGTCACCGAGCTGCAGAACCTGCTCAACGCGCACGGCGCGGGTCTCCTGGTGGACGGTGAGTTCGGGGCGAACACGCTCTACGCCGTACGGGAGTTCCAGGCCGCCACCGCGATCGCCGTGGACGGCCGGGTGGGGCCTCAGACGAAGAGCAAGCTGTACGCGACCGGGGGCACGGCGCCCGCACCGGTGAATCTCACGTCCTCGTCGTGCCCGGCGAACATCGTCCAGGGCGCCAAGAGCGGCTGCGTCACCGAACTCCAGCGGCTGCTGCGCCACTTCGGTTACGCGGTGAGCGTGGACGGCGAGTTCGGGCCGGAGACGTACAGCGCGGTCCGCGGTTTCCAGTCCTCGCACGGCCTGTCGGTCGACGGCGAGGTCGGCACGAACACCAAGCGGGAGCTGTACGACACCGACGAGGCGCCGTCGACGGGCCTGGACCTGCGGTCCTCGTCGTGCCCGGCGAACATCGTGGAGGGCCAGACCGGCGGCTGCGTCGCCACCCTGCAAGCACTGCTCAACGGCAAGGGCCAGCACCTGGACGTGGACGGTGAGTTCGGTCCCGCGACCCTGGCCGCCGTGAGGTCGTTCCAGTCCTCGCACGGCCTGTCGGTCGACGGCGAGGTCGGCACGAACACCAAGAACGCCCTGTACTCCAACATCGGCGGTGGCGGCGGCAACGGCGCCCCCGCGCCGGTCAACCTGAACTCCGGCTCGTGCCCCACCGACATCGTGCAGGGCCAGCGCAGCGGCTGCGTCACCGAACTGCAGAGCCTCCTCAACCACCACGGCGCCGATCTCGCCGTCGACGGCGACTTCGGGCCGATGACCGACAGCGCGGTCCGGGACTTCCAGGCCGAGAAGGGGCTCTCGGTCGACGGAAGGGTGGGCCCGAACACCAAGGCCGCCCTGTACGGCGCGGTCACCCCGCCCTCGTCGCCGCCGCCCGGCGGCGGGTACGCCAAGCTCCTCGATGTCGCCGCCGACGAGGTCGGCACGGTCGAGGGCAGCGCCCGGGCGAACAGCTACGGCGCGGCCGTAGGCCTGTCCCTGTCCACGAACAACTACGCCTGGTGCGCGACGTTCGTGAGCTGGGTGGCCAAGCAGACGGGTGCCACCTCCTACCGCAACAGCTACGTCTCGGGCTGGGTGAAGCAGGCACGCGCCGGCAACTACCACCTGTCGGTGACGACCAATCCGCAGCCCGGCGACATCGTGGCCTTCGACTGGAACGGCGGAAGCAACTTCAACGACGGCCAGGAGCACATCGGCATCGTGCGCACGGTGAGCGGCGGTTCCTCCTTCACCACCGTCGAGGGCAACACCGGGAACCCCAACGGCGGCAAGGACGGCGTCTACATCAAGAACCGCGGCACGAACCTGGGTTACGACGTGGTGTTCATCCGCGTCCGCTGACCGGAAGGGCCGTTCCGCCGTAACGGCCGCCGAGCGGCTGATGCGCCGTGCTCGCGTGGTCGCGCCGCCGCCGGCATGGCTGCCGGAGGCCGAGCCTTCCGGTGACCCGTCAGCGAATTGCGGGGCTGTACGGATGTCTCACCGAGCGGGCAGACCTCCTCCGGCGTGGAGGGGGTCTGCCCGCTCCGGCGCTGGAACGTGCGGCCGAAGCGGGACACCACTGCGGCGCTGGACGCGTGCAGGGCAAT
Organism: Streptomyces sp. RLA123; assembly: GCF_056270165.1. Classification (NCBI taxonomy): domain Bacteria; kingdom Bacillati; phylum Actinomycetota; class Actinomycetes; order Kitasatosporales; family Streptomycetaceae; genus Streptomyces; species Streptomyces sp. RLA123. Next base: position 436,658 of record NZ_JBWDOR010000003.1, read on the forward strand.
GACCACCCCGAAGCGGTCCCGATCCGCCGGACCGGCGCCCCGGCCCGCCGTGCGGTCCGACCGGACCCCGCGTCGCAGGTCCGTGGAGTGGTAGCCTCCATTTAGTATGAAACACTGACTTTCATGTATTTGTACTACCTGAAACGGTCCACTCAGGAAGCGTGAGAGGACGATGACGTATGAGGTGCACAGGCCGCACAAGCTCCCAGGCAACCGGTCGCCAGGCGAGTGAACCGCTCGTCCGCATAGACGCCGCCTTCAAGGCGGACGCGGCCAACCGCTACGAGGCGCTGCGACGGCAGGGTCCCATACACCGGGCAAAGCTGTACCCGGGGCTGTACGGCTGGCTGATCGTCGACTACGACCTAGTGCGTTGTCCACGAACGTTGCTGGGGTGCTGAGGACCCGCCGGTCGGTGCTCGCGGTGCTGGGGTTGTAGGCGTCATCCTCGTTATCGGCGGGATCGCTGTTGAGGGCGAGGGCGAAGATGACAGAGCCGGTCAGGGCACGGCGATTGACCGATGAGGAAGGGCAGAGGCTGCTGCGGATTGTCCGACGGGGCCGCCACGAGTCGGTGCGGGTCCGCCGGGCACTGATCATCATGGCGTCGGCGTCGGGCACCACGGCGACGGCGATCGCCAGGCTGGTCGCCGCGCACGAGGACACCGTCCGGGACGTGATCCACGCCTTCAACGAGAAGGGTCTGGCCGCGCTGGACCCTCAGTGGGCGGGAGGCCGTCCCCGCCTGATCAGCGATGACGACCGTGAGTTCATCATCGCGACGGCCAAAACCCGCCCGATCACACTGGGGCGCCCGTTCACGCACTGGAGCTTTCGCAAGCTCACCGACTACATGGCCCGCAACCGGGACCGCCGGGTGCACATAGGCCGCGAACGGCTGCGGCAGATCCTGCACCAGTACGGGATCTCCTTCCAGCGCACCCGCACCTGGAAGGAGTCCAAGGACCCGGAAAAGGACATCAAACTCGACCGCATCGAGCACGTGACCAGCCGCTTCCCGGACCGGTGCTTCGCTTTCGATCAGTTCGGCCCGCTGTCGATCCGGCCCTGTCACGGCACCTGCTGGGCACCGGGGAAGAAGCCGGGCCGGTTGCCAGCCACCTACCACCGCACTCACGGGATCCGGTACTTCCACGGCTGCTATTCCCTCGGCGACGACCGGCTGTGGGGTGTGACCCGCCGCCGCAAGGGCGGCGACCACAGCCTGGCGGCGCTGAAGACGATCCGTGCGGCCCGGCCCGACGGCGCCCCCATCTACGTGATCATGGACAACCTCTCGGCGAACAAGACCCCCGCGATTCGGGCCTGGGCGAAGAAGCACAAGGTCGAGCTTTGCCTCACGCCGACGAGCGCATCGTGGGCCAACCCGATCGAGGCCCAGTTCGGACCCTTACGCAACTTCGTCATGGGCGGCTCCGACCACCCCAACCACACCGTGCTCGCCCGCAGACTCCAGGACTACCTGAGGTGGCGCAACGCCAACGCCCGCCACCCCGACGTACTCGCCGCCCAACGCCGCGAACGAGCCAAGATCCGTAGCGAGCGCCAACAACGCTGGGGCCGCCCACGACCCAAAGCCGCCTAACCAACCCCGGCAACGTTCGTGGTCAACGCACTAGTCCGGTCCGCGTCGCGGCAGGCGACCCCTGATCGCGCCGACGGGCGTCCGTCCCGGCCGGCGCCGACGGGCGGCCACGGCAGCCGGACAGCATACTGAGGTGAGGGGCCCCACCAGCGCGTCCGACAGTAGGCCTGTCCGGGAAACACCATGGGAGAACCGGGGATCGACTACCACGCCATCTTCGAGGCGTCACCCAGCGCGACGCTCGTGCTCTCTCCTGAGTTCGTCATCATGGACGCCAACCCGGCCTACCAGAAACTCGTGGGCCGCGCCCTTGAAGAAATCACCGGCATAAACCTCTTCGACGCGTTCCCGCAGGAAAACGCGTCCGAACCGGCCGTCCTCCAGGCGTCCCTGCACCGGGTGCTGGAGAACCGCGCCCAGGACGTCGCGGGCTTCGTCCGCCACGACATCGAGGAGCCCGACCGCCCGGGCGTCTTCACCGAGCGCTACTGGAGCCTCGTCAACTCCCCCGTCCTGGACTCCGACGGACGGGTCGCGCTGGTCGTCCACCGGCTCGAGGAGATCACCGACCTCGTCCTCGCCAGCGGCCCCGACGTCGACCACCGGCACCGCCAGATGCAACTGGAGCTGTACGCGCGGTCCCGTGAGCTGCAGCGCGTGAACGAGCGGCTGCGCGAGGCCAACGCCCGCGAACGACAGGTGGCTCTGGCCCTGCAGGAGGCGATGCTGCCCGCCCCGCAGCCCCTGGCACACCACGAGGCGGCGGTCCGCTACCGCCCTGCGGTCAATACGCTCAACGTGTGCGGGGACTGGTACGACGTCGCCCAACTGCCCAGCCACGAGTATGCGGTGGCTGTGGGTGACGTCGTCGGGCACGGCCTGGGCGCGGCAGGTGTGATGGGTCAACTGCGCAGCGCCCTGAGCGCGGCGATCCGCGTCGTGGACGGCCCGGCGACGGCTCTCGACGCGCTCGACCTGTACGCCCGCTCGATCGAGGGGGCGCTGTCGACCACGGCGGTGCAGACCGTCGTCGACCCGGACCGTCGCCGTATCACCTACAGCAGCGCCGGCCATCCGCCCCCGGCCCTGGCCGATCCCGACGGCACCGTGCGTTTCCTGGACGGCGCCACCGACCCCCCCTTGGCCGCCACCCCCGACCACACTGCGCGCCCCCAGACCACCGCCGGCTACAGCGTGGGCGCCACGCTCGTCCTGTACACCGATGGCCTGGTCGAACGCCGTGGGGAGGACATCGACCGGGGTCTGCGGCGCCTCGCCGACCGGCTCGCCGAGCACCGCTCGCTGGACGCCGAGGACCTGGCCGACAGCCTGATGGGCCTCGGGCTGGCCACGGACGACATGGCCTTGGAAGTCGTCCGGCTGTGACCCGCAGGCCGTACCCGCCGTCCGCCGACGGGCGTGGGCGTTCCGCTCCCCCGCACCTCGGGTGACCGCTGTCACACCGGCGGGTGCTGCCCGGTCAGCAAGTGGACGGCTCAACTTCTTCTCGCGGCCCTTCCGGGCACGCCTGATGTGTGAGGAGGCGCTCCATGCTGCACGTCGCCAGGGCCGGGTCAGCGCCCGGTCGGCCGGCCGGCCGGCCGGGGAGACTGTGGGCCCCGTTGGTCTTACCAGCCGCCAGGCCGACATCGTCGATTGATCGTCGACTCCGTGGCCCGGCGTGGGTATCCGCCGTCGATGCGGGAGACCGGCCAGGCAGGGCCGGATCGACAGCGGGCCGAACTGATCGAAAGCGAAGCACCGGTCCGGGAAGCGGCTGGTCACGTGCTCGATGCGGTCGAGTTTGATGTCCTTTTCCGGGTCCTTGGACTCCTTCCAGGTGCGGGTGCGCTGGAAGGAGATCCCGTACTGGTGCAGGATCTGCCGCAGCCGTTCGCGGCCTATGTGCACCCGGCGGTCCCGGTTGCGGGCCATGTAGTCGGTGAGCTTGCGAAAGCTCCAGTGCGTGAACGGGCGCCCCAGTGTGATCGGGCGGGTTTTGGCCGTCGCGATGATGAACTCACGGTCGTCATCGCTGATCAGGCGGGGACGGCCTCCCGCCCACTGAGGGTCCAGCGCGGCCAGACCCTTCTCGTTGAAGGCGTGGATCACGTCCCGGACGGTGTCCTCGTGCGCGGCGACCAGCCTGGCGATCGCCGTCGCCGTGGTGCCCGACGCCGACGCCATGATGATCAGTGCCCGGCGGACCCGCACCGACTCGTGGCGGCCCCGTCGGACAATCCGCAGCAGCCTCTGCCCTTCCTCATCGGTCAATCGCCGTGCCCTGACCGGCTCTGTCATCTTCGCCCTCGCCCTCAACAGCGATCCCGCCGATAACGAGGATGACGCCTACAACCCCAGCACCGCGAGCACCGACCGGCGGGTCCTCAGCACCCCAGCAACGTTCGTGGACAACGCAATCCCCGGCCGGCACCGCCCCGACTTCCGGCTCTGGAGCAGCAACGCACTCAATCCCAGCGCCGACGACCACCGTGACTCCGTGGCCGACCTGCACCGCCTGATGGGTCGGCTCATCGGCGAAAAGCGGGCACACCCGCAGGACGACCTGATCTCGGCGCTGGTCGCCGCCCGCGACGAGGACGACGGACGCCTGACCGACGAGGAACTCGTCGGCACCTGCCTGCTCCTGGTCATTCGCGGGCCACGACACCACGGTCCACCTCCTGGGCAACGCACTCCTCGCGCTCCTGCGGCACCCGGCGCAGATGAGACTGCTCGGCGGGACTCCCGACCTCGTACCGGGAGCCGTGGAGGAGTCCTGCGCTACGACAGCTCCGTCGAGTTGGGATCCCACCGCTATGCCGCCCGTGACCTCGAGCTGGGAGGCGCCTTCATCCCCCGGGGAAGCGTCGTAGGCGTCGCGCTGTGGTGCACGAACCGCGACGCACCCATGAGCGCGGGCGAGGACCCCGCCGTCCTCGACGTGTCACGTCCTGACGCCCGGCACCTGGCCTTCGGCCACGGCATTCACCACCGCCTGGGCGCCCCCTTGGCCCGGCTCGGCCACAGGCCTCGAGGTGCTGCTGAGGCGCATCACCGATCTCGAGGCGACAGTCCCTCTCGACGAGATCGGCTTGATCCCTTCCGGCATGATCCGCGGCCCGCTCAGACTGCCGGTTCACTACGGGCCCGTCCTTCCACGTGGCGGACGCTCCACAGCCATCATTCGATGATCGCTTCGAACGGCGACGCGCACCGGGCACGGTCCGTGGCCTGGGACGGGAATCAAACCTGGCCCCTGGACGCTGGGCACGGGGTGAAGAAGATCGGATTCCTCTCCTTCGGTCACTGGTCGCCCGGCGAGCATTCCCGGGCCCGGTCGGCCCAGGATGTCCTGCACCAGTCCATCGACCTCGCGGTCGCCGCCGAGGAGCTCGGCGTGGACGGCGCGTACTTCCGGGTGCACCACTTCGCCCGGCAGGCGGCCAGCCCGTTCCCGCTGCTCGCGGCGATCGGTGCGCGGACCTCGAAGATCGAGATCGGCACCGGCGTGATCGACATGCGCTACGAGAACCCGCTGTACATGGCCGAGGACGCGGGCTCCGCCGACCTCATCTCGGCCGGTCGGCTGCAACTGGGCATCAGCCGCGGCTCACCGGAACAGGTGATCGAGGGCTGGCGCCTGTTCGGCTACAACCCCGCGCCGGGCGAGACGGACGCCGACATGGCCCGCCGCCACACCGAGGCGTTCCTCACGGTCCTCGGCGGCGAGGGCTTCGCCCCGCCCAACCCGCGGCCGATGTTCCCCAACCCGCCTGGGCTGCTGCGGATCGAACCGCACTCCGAGGGACTGCGCGACAGGATCTGGTGGGGCTCCGCGTCCAACGCAACCGCCGTCTGGGCCGCCGAGCTGGGGATGAATCTGCAGAGCTCGACGCTGAAGAACGACGAGACGGGCGAGCCGCTGCACGTCCAGCAGCGCAAGCAGATCGAGGTGTACCGCGAGGCGTACCGGAATGCGGGCCACACCCGGGAGCCTCGGGTGTCGGTCAGCCGCAGCATCTTCGCCCTGACCAACGACCTCGACCGGGCCTACTTCGGCCGCGACCGCAGTTCCCGGGACCAGGTCGGCATGCTCGACGACACGACCCGGGCCGTCTTCGGGCGCTCCTACGCCGCCGAGCCGGAGGAACTGGTGAAGCTGCTGCGGGACGACGAGGCGATCCAGGCCGCGGACACCCTGCTGCTGACCATCCCGAACCAGCTCGGGGTCGAATACAACGCGCATGTGCTGGACAGCATCCTCACCCACGTGGCACCGGAACTCGGCTGGCGCTGAGCACCGGTCGACGGACGGGCTGCCCGAAGGGCCGCCCGTCCGCGCGGTGCCGCCGGCAGCCGGCGGGTCGCGTTTCCGTGGCGACATGCCGGTCAACGGTCATGTGGGGGTGTCGGCCCGGCGCGGTCGACCGGCGTATGCCCGGCGCTGGCCCTCTTGGCGAGAGCCTGGGACATGCCGTTCACCCGTGAGCCTGGCCGATCGCTACGAGGGTCCGGCGCCCGCGTCCGGGGGTTCGGGCGGAGGGTCCCCGGCGGTGATGCGGACCAGCAGTTCCCGCGCTTCGCGGATGCGTGGATGGGCGGGATGAAAGAACCGCTCACACTCGGCCAATGCCTGACGGGCGGCGGCTTCGGCTTCGTCGCGGCGGCCCAGACCGTGCAGAGCCGCGGCGATGGCCATGGCCGACTGCCCGCTCCCGGCGCGGGACGCGGGCGGCGTCGGCTGCTGGGACTCGGCCAGCGCCTCCTCGTACCGGCCCTGCCCGTTCAAGCTGTGTACCAGCAGGGACCGCAAGGAAGCGGCTCTGTTCCCCGTCGCGCGGGGCAGATTGCCACGCGCGACGGCTTCCGCCTCCTTGAACCGGCCCTGTCCGCACAGGGCTTCCGCCAGGCATGCCAGAGCGAACAGTTCGGTGTCGGCCACTTGGGTGAGATACGCCAGCCGGGTCACCTCACTCAGAACTCCCGCGGCCTCGGACTCCGCCTCCGCGTACCGCTCCTCGCCGAGGAGAACGACCGCGTAACCGACCCGCACCACCAGCAGAATGGTGCGATTCGCTCCGGTGGTGTGCTGCAACTCCCTCGTCAGCGCCTGCATTTCGGGCCGGACATGTGTCCTGCGCCCGTGCTGCACCGCGGCCGTGAGGGCGAACGTCCTCGCCAGCCACGCCGGCTCGGGACTCCGGTCCCAGATGCGCCGTGGCCGGCCCGCGAGAGCCTGTGCCCGGGCCTCGACCTCTTCGTACTCGCCCCTCGCCAACTGCTCCGCGAAACGCTCGAAGACTGCCGTGTGAGCAGGGGAAATCCCGCCCGTAGCCCGCCCGAACCAGCCGACGTTCCTCTGTATGTACCCCACGCGTTGGGACCTTACGGGTTCGCATCCGTCCGTGCCTTCCGGCCCCAGCCCGCTCGGTTCGCGGAGGCATCGTCCGTGGCCGGGCCGACACGGCGGCGTCCCGGCTCTCCAGCACCGGCTGCACGGGCATCGTCACAGGTTCACCGACGAAGGGTGAGATAACTGTCGGCACACCAGGGAACCTCCCGCCGACGCCGCGCAGGGTCCGGCGAATGGACCGATCGATGCGGCCCGGCGGCCCCCACAGCCCCGGTGACGTGAAAAGCAGATGCGCCCGGGCACCGGCCAAGGTGACACTGAGCGCCGTCCCGTGCTCCGCGCGCGGCCGCCCGTCCTCCTCATCCCCTCCCCGACCAGCCAAGGAGCCAACACTTGCAGGGTGTTGTCACTGTTTCGCCTTCCCAGGTGCCCGAACTGCTGCTCAATCTCGCCACCGTCCGCCCGGTATTCCTGTGGGGCGCGCCCGGCATCGGGAAGTCGTCGCTGGTCAGGGAGTTCGCCGACTCGCTGGGGCTGGACTGCGTGAGCCTCATCGGGACCCAGCTGGCTCCCGAGGACCTCATCGGCGTCCCTCAGATCGTCGACGGCCGCTCGCGGTTCTGCCCTCCCGAGGCGATCGCCCGCGACGAGCCCTACTGCCTTTTCCTGGACGAGCTGAACGCCGCCACCCCCGATGTGCAGAAGGCCTTCTACTCCCTGATCCTCGACCGCCGGATCGGCTCCTACGAGTTGCCGCCCGGCAGCATCGTCATCGGCGCGGGCAACCGGGCCACCGACAACGCCCTGGCGCGGCCCATGGCCTCCGCCCTGGTCAACCGCCTCGCCCACGTCCACCTCCGGGCCTCGGCCTCGGACTGGCTGGTCTGGGCGTCGGCCGCCGGAATCCATCCGTGGATCACCGACCACCTCACCGACCGGCCGGACCACCTGTGGTCTCCTCCGCCCAAGACCGAGGAGCCGTTCTCCACCCCGCGGGCCTGGCACATGCTCTCGGACGCGCTGCATTCCTTCGGACCCGCCGTGGACGAGGAGACGCTCAAGGTCCTGGCCCACGGCATGCTCACCCCCGCGCACGCCGTGGCCTTCTGCGGCTACGTCAAGATCGTCCGTCACTCCTACGGCCTGGAGGCCATCCTCAAGGGCGACGCGTCCTGGCCGCACCGCGTCGGGGACCGCGACCTGCTCTACTACCTCGCCGACTCCTTCCGGGGCCGCCTCATCAAGGAACTGCCCGCGAGCAAGGAGCACGCTTCCCCGGCCGTCCGGCAGACCGCCTACCGGGCCAAGTCGTTGCTCGTCCAGCTGGCCGAGATCTCCGTGGAGGTCGCCCAGACCGTCATCGCGGACGGCGACGACGACAACCCGGTGCTGCCCTCCTGGTTCCTTCTCGAGGCCGCCCGCGACATGCCGCGGCTGGTCGAGGCGCGCCGGTGAGCGGGGTGCGCGGCTCCGCGTCGAGGGCTCGCCCCGAGGCCAAGGACGACCCGGCCGGCAAGGCGTTCGCCGCCGGGGTGGACCTGCTGCGCCGCAACACCGCGCTGGCCGCCCTGTCCGCCGTCAACGGCACGCTGTGCCGCAGCAAGGAGTGCACGGAGCACCCCCGGGGCGGCGGATGGGCCGCGGTGACCTCCAACGGCGTCGTGCACGCCGACCCGCTGCGCCGCGCGGAACCGGAGGAGTGGGCCTGGGTGCTGGCCCACTGCCTGCTGCACCTGGGCTTCGGTCACGTACCGGCCGCCCATGGCGCGCGGGAGCAGCCCGACCGGTTCGATCTGGCCGCCCGCTGCACGGTCGTCAACCGCTTCCTGGCCACCTTCCTCGTGGGCCGGGCGCCCGTGGCACTCCCCGATGCGTTCCCGGGCGGCGACGAGGACGAACTGGCCGCGCGCTGGCGACGCGACGGGATCCCGCCCGAGTACGCCGCATGCGGCGCGGCAGGTTCCCACCCCGACCAGCTGCTGCGTCCCTGGCACCAGCCCTGGCACGCCCTCGAGGACTGGACCACCGCCTTCGCGAGCGCCCTCACCCGCACGATGTCGGCGGCCATGGACGTCGCCGGCGGGCGCCGGGAGGAGCTCACCGGGGCGCGCCGGCCCCAGCGGCCCTGGGAGCGGGCGTTGAGCTGGTTCGTCTCCTCGTACCCGTTGCTGGGCGGCATCGCCGCAGGGATGACGCTGGTGGCCGACGCCGAACTCGCGCGCGCCCAGCGGATCTCGGTCGCGGCCGTCCACGCCGAGGCGGGCGAGATCTACCTCAACCCCCTGTGCCGGTACACCGACGAGGAATGGCGGTTCATCCTCGCCCACGAGCTGCTGCACGCCGCACTCCGCCACGGCGAGCGCCTCGGCGGACGCGACCCGTACCTGTTCAACGTCGCCGCCGATTACGTGATCAACGGCTGGCTGGTCGAGATGGACGTCGGGCAGATGCCGGAGGGACTGCTCCACGACCCGGCACTTGCCGGACTGTCCACCGAGGAGGTCTACGACCGCGTCTCCCGGGACCAGCGCAGGCTGCGCCGCCTCGCCACGCTGCGCGGCAAGGGGCTCGGGGACGTCCTGGGTGCGCCGCTGCCGCGCGCCGGCGAGGCCGCTCCCGCCTGGGTGGACCTGGACGAGTTCTACCGGCGTGGACTGCTCCAAGGCTTCGACCTGCACCGGCGCGAACGCGGCTTCCTGCCGGCCGGACTCGTCGAGGAGATCCAGGCGCTCTCCCACCCGCCGCTCCCCTGGGACGCCAGACTCGCGCGCTGGTTCGACGAGTACGTGCCGCGGCCCGAAGCCGTGCGCAGCTACGCCCGTCCCGCACGCCGCCAGGCCTCCACGCCGGACATCCCCCGGGCGGGCCGGAGCTTCCCGCCCGAGGAAGTGGCACGCTGCACCTTCGGAGTGGTGCTGGACACCTCGCTGTCCATGGACAGGACGCTGCTGGGCAAAGCGCTCGGCGCGATCGCCTCCTACGCCGCCGCCCGGGACGTGACGGGGGCGCGCGTGGTCTTCTGCGACGCCGCCCCCTTCGACGCCGGCTATCTGCCCGTCGCCGAGATCGCCCACCGGGTGCGCGTCCGGGGCCGCGGCGGCACGCTCCTGCAACCGGCCGTCGACCTCCTGCAGCGGGCCGACGACTTCCCTCCCACGGCCCCCGTCCTGGTCATCACCGACGGCGAGTGCGACGTCCTTTGCATACGACGCGAGCACGCCTTCCTCCTACCGCAGGGCGCGGTACTGCCGTTCACAGCGCGCGGCCCGGTCTTCCGGATGCGCTGACGTTCTGCTGTCGTGCGTGCGGGACAGGCCCTCCCGGAACCCGGACGGGAACATCGCGACTTGCCCTGGGACCGTCCCGGAGCCAGTAGTACGGCGAGCCCTCGGCCGGGGCGGCCAGGGTCTCCAGCAGGTCGTCGCCGCGTGGGTCGTCGCACTCGCGACCGGCCACACGGTGCACGACACCTGTCCCGCCGGCTTCGCCACGGCGGTGCGCCGAGCCGTCACATGATCGGCCAGGCAATTACTGGCTAGTAGCCGTCCAGCAGATCGAGCAGCGCTCGCATGTAGCGGTCGCCGGCGGGTGAGCCGGGCGGTATGGCCTGTTCGGCAGCGGTCAGGGTGGCCGGTGCGGGGCGGAGGGCGGTTGCGGTCAGCGTCTCGGTGAGCTGGGTCCTGGTACGGGCCCCGACGAGGGGGACGATGTCGGGGCCCTGGGCGGCCACCCAGGCGATGGCCAGCTGGGCCACGGTCATCTCGTGTTCGGCGGCCACCCGGCGCAGTGCCTCCACCAGCGCCAGGTTGTGCGTCAGGTTGGTGCCCTGGAACCGGGGCAGGCCGTTGCGGAAGTCCTCGGGTGGCAGCTGCCGTTGCCGCGAAGGGGACCAGTGGCCGGAGAGCAGTCCGCGGGACAGGGTGCCGTAGGCAGTCACGGAGATGCCCAGCTCGCGGGCGGTCGGCAGGAGGACGCGCTCCGGGCCGCGGGAGAAGAGGGAGTACTCGACCTGCACGTCGGCGATCGGATGGGTGGCGTGGGCCCGCCGCAGGGTGTCGGGGCCGACGTCCGTCAGTCCGATGCCGCGGATGTGTCCGCTGCGGACCATCTCGCCCAGGGCGCCGACCGTCTCCTCGATCGGGACGTCCGGGTCGGGACGCCCGGGCCGGTACAGATCGATGTAGTCCGTTCCGAGGCGGCGCAACGAGTAGGCAAGGGAGTTCTTGACGGCGACCGGCCTGCTGTCCGATCCCGTCCAGCCGCCGCCGGGCTCGCGCAGCGCGCCGAACCGGACGCTGACGCGGACCTCGTCCCGGCGGCGTCCGCGCAACGCTTCCCGCAGCAGCAGTTCGCCGTGGCCCATGCCGTAGGCGTCGCCGGTCTCCAGCAGCCGGACTCCCTGGTCGAGGGCCGCCCGGATAGTGGACAGCGACTCCGTGTCGTCGGCCGGGCCGTACAGCTCGGACATGCCCATCAGGCCGAGCCCCACCTCCCGTTCCGGAGGGGTGCGGTTCATCGTCGGGGTGGTCATGCGACTCCTCTTTCGGACGGGCGCGGGCGCGCGGCCCGGGGTTTCAGTGATGGGGGCGGTCCGGTGCCGTCAAGGGTGGGAGGGCACCGGACCGCCCGGCCGGGGTGGCTCAGGAAGCCAGCACCCGGAGCAGTGCCTCGGCGGCCGGCCCGGACGAGGCAGGGTTCTGGCCGGTGACGAAGTTCCGGTCGACGACGACGTGGGGAGCGAACGCCTCGCCCTCCTGGAAGTCGATGCCGAGCTGCACCAAGCGGTCCTGGAGGAGCCACTCGGCGCGCTCGGCGAAGCCCGCGTGGGTCTCCTCGACGTTGGTGAACCCGGTCGCCCGGTACCCGGCGAACGGGGAAGTGCCGTCCTGCGCGGCGGTGGCGAGCAGTGCGGCCGGGCCGTGGCAGACGATGCCGAGCGGCTTGCCGGAGGCGAGGACGGCGTTCAGGAGCCGGCCGGACGCGGCGTGCGTGGCCAGGTCCTCCATGGGGCCGTGTCCGCCGGTGTAGAACACGGCGTCGTAGGCGTCCGTGTCGGTGGGGTCGATGTCCTCCAGCCGCTTGGGGTGGTTCAGTTCGCCGATGGCGGCCAGCTCGGCCGCGATGCGGTCGGCGTTCTCCTGCCCGCCGTTCACCTCGGGGGTCAGGCTCACGGCGTCCAGCGGCGGTACGACGCCCGCCGGTGTGGCGATGGCGATCTCGTGACCGGCCGCCCGGAAGATCGCGTACGGGGCGGTCAGCTCCTCCGCCCAGAAGCCGGTCGGGTGCTTGGTGCCGTCGGCCAGCGTCCAGTGGTCTGCGCCGGTCACCACGATGAGAATCTTGGACATGTCAGTGGTCTCCTGTTGAATTGCAGAGTCGAGCGGGTAGGGCATTGCCTGTAATGGTCATTTATGCTGTTGGCCATGTCGCCCCGGTAGTGGGCGCCCCGGACGGTGGGAAGTGGACCTATGACGGGAAACGGAAGCGAGCGCGTGACGCGGGTTCCGGGCGCCGCAGGAGCGCTGGTGACCCTGCTCAACTCGCGTCCGCACGCCGTACCGGTGCTGCCGGACAAGCTGGCGGATCCCCGGCAGGCCGCCGAGATCCTCGGGGCCTTCGCTCCGCCGGACCTGGGCGACGCGCCGGACCCGGCCGGTACGTCGCCTGCGCAGGAGCCGGCCGTCGAACGGCTCGAACGCGTCCGCGCGCTGCGCTCCGACCTGATGGCCGTGGTGGAGGCGGCGGACGCGGAGGAGACGGCCCGGCGCTGGGAGGCCCTGACGGCTCGCACGTCGGACCACACCTTCGTGCTCACCTTCGCCGGACCGACTCCCGGGGTGCGCCAGGTTTCAGGTGACCCGCTGATCGGCCGGATCCTGGCTTCCGTCGCCGAACTGGTCCGCGACGGCAGTTGGTCACGTATCCGGGTCTGCGGCAGCGACGTGTGCCGGGGAGTGTTCTACGACACGACCCGCAACCGCACACAGCGCTGGCACTCGTACGAACTGTGCGGCAACCGCACGAATGTCGCCGCCTTCCGCGCCCGCAAGAGCACGGCCCCCACTGCCGCCGCGCGTCCGTCCTGACAGCCCGACGCCAGGGCGGGCATACGTTCCCTGTCTGCCGCCGGGGCCGTTCCCGGTCCGTCGCCCGCCCAGGAGGCGGACCGGGAGCGGTGTTTCGGGGGGCGGGTCGGCGCGTCAGGCGGCGGGGTGCTCCGGAACGAAGACCACCTTGCCGGAACGCTCCGGGCTGGCGGCATGGGTGAGCGCGTCGCGGTACCGCGCGAGCGGGTACGTCCCCGCGACCGTCGTCTCGAGGACGCCGTCCACGATGAGGTCGGCCAATTCGTTGTAGACGCGCTCCAGTTCTGCCCTGGGGGTCTCGCGCAGCCAGGTCAGGATGAAGAAGGAGCGCAGCGAGATCCCCCGGTAGATGAGGTCGCCCAGCGGCAGCACAGGCGGCTGGGCGGTCGCGGCGGAGAAGGCGACGACACTGCCGCCCCCCTCAACCGAGCCTACCAGCCGCCCAAGTTGGTCGGCACCGCCGGTGCCTTCGAGAAGCAGGCGCAGCTGCTTGCCGTCGAGCGCCCGGGCGACCTGCTCGGCGAGGTCCTCGCCGTCGATCACCACGGCGTCCGCGCCGCGTTCGCGCACCTGCTGGGCGGCTTCCTCGCGCCGGACCACGGCGAGGGTCCGCAGCCCCGCCCGCTTGGCGAGGGCGATGACATGCTGCCCGACCGCGGAGTTGGCCAGGGTGACGCCCACCCAGTCACCCGGCTTCAGCTCCACATAGTCGTGCAGCAGGGCCCAGGCGGTGGCGGGGTTGACCGGAAGCATCGCGAGCTGGGCGGCGTCGGCCCGTTCGGTGACCGCGATGACGGCGGTGGCCGGGACCACGACCTGGTCGGCCCAGGTGCCGAACTCGAAGGTCGGCAGGATGATCACGCGCTTGCCGACGAGCGCGGGGTCGACCCCGTCGCCGACCCGGGTGACCCGGCCGGCGCCCTCGGCGCCCATCGCGGCGGGGACCTGCGGGTAGACGCCGAACCACCCCGCCGCGTAGAGGAAGTCGGCGGGGTTCACCGGCGCGGCGTCGACCGCTACCAGCACCTCGTCGGGACCGGGCGTCGATGCCGCGCCCTCGGTGAGCGAGACGGTCTCGCCGAGATCGCCGCCGACGGTGGAGAGGGTGAGGTTGGACATGGTGTTCGTACTCCTTGCACGACGATACCAACGGCCCGTAAGGGCCAACGCGAGTTTCACGATTACTTTCTAACAGACCTTCCGGGATCTTGTAAAGGTCTACTTGAGATAGACCATGTCGCGATGATCGAGGTGGGGTCGAGCGGCGTCCAGGCAACGGACATGCCGATGCCCCCGTGCGGGAGGCACGGGGGCATCGGCGGGGAAGGGGGTCGGCCGGCTCTTGATGGTGTACGAGTCGGCGTAGGTCTTCTCTTCGACACGGCGGCCGGCGTTGCGCTGTGTGTGGGGGGGGCCTACGCGGTCGGGGTCGGGGAGGCAGTCGGCACACCGCACCCGGCCACCGGCACCACCGAGATCAGCCAGGACATCGAGCCGTCCGCCTCGCCGAGAGCCTCGGTGACATGCCCACAGTGATCGCGGCCGTACTGCTCATCGTCTACCCCCTGTGGGACGCCATCGCCACACTCCTCGAGCGTCGCCTGGCCGGCACAGGCTCCACGAACCGCGTCAGTACCGCCACCACAGGTCTCGACCTGGCCACCACCGCCGGAATGATCATCGCCGTGTTCTCCACCATCGGGACGGCCCTGCTCGTGTTCGGCGTCTGGGCCCTGCTTTCCGGAGCCATCCAACTCGCCGTAGCGATCCGGCGCCGGCGCACCGCCGGCGTCCAGGTGTGCAGAACTCGCCGCATCGGCCGCTGGGCACGGTGGCGTCGTACGTCGATCATGCAGCCTTTGGGATTTCGTACTCCACGTCTCGACCTCTCACGCGCAGTAACCGCGTTTCGGCATCCGACCGACGCCCAGCGGCGTCCCTTCGCGCTGGATCGCGTCTCGGCACCCGTGGCCCTACGTTGGAAATAGGGATACTCCTTCGGAACGAGGGGTCCATGGAAATCAAGAACGCAGTGGCAGTCGTGACCGGCGCGAACCGCGGCCTTGGCCGGCATCTCGCCGCCCAGCTGCTGGAGCGCGGCGCCGCGAAGGTCTACGCGGGCGCGCGCAAGGCCTCATCGGTCGATCTGCCCGGTGTCGTACCCATCGAGGTGGACATCACCGACCCGCATTCCGTGGCCCGGGCTGCCGCGGCGGCCCCGGACGCCACATTGCTCGTCAACAACGCCGGCGTCAGCACGCACACGGAGCTGGTGGCCGGTGACATGGGGAACATCCGACTGGAGATGGAGACGGCATTCTTCGGCTCACTCGGCATGATCCGGGCCTTTGCGCCGGTGATCACCGCCAACGGCGGCGGCGCCGTTCTCAATGTGCTTTCGGTACTGAGCTGGGTGCACTACCCGAAGTACGGTGCCTACTGCGCATCCAAGGCCGCCGAGTGGGCCATGACCAACGTGGTGCGGCAGGAACTCGCCTCCTCCGGCATCGACGTCACCGCCCTGCACGTGGGCTACATGGACACTGACATGTCAGACTATGTTCCCGCTTCGGACAAGGTCGACCCCACGGCCGTCGCCCGGCTCGCCCTGGACGGGATCCAGGAACGCGCCCTCGAGGTCCTGGCCGATGACAAAAGCCGAAACACGCGCGCCGCCCTCTGCGGCGATCTCTCCCTGCTCTACCCTGACCTGCCCGCCCCACGCTGACCTGCGAGCCCGCCGAAGACGTGGTGCGGGATACCCGGCTCGACGAGTCCTCCGCTCCCTTGCCCGACCGCGGTCGGGCAAGGGAGCGGTCAGTGGCGAAGTCCGGATCCCAGAGCGCCGCGAGCGCCGCCCTTCTTCGTGGTTTCCCGTCCCATCGGGCACGGATGGGGCACACGCCGAAGGACCTGTGGACCGAGACCATGCGGGGACCTGACCCAACAACATCGCGAGGCACCGCACGGTTGCACCTGGGAGGGTCGGGTCATGCCGAAGAAGCGTCCGAACAGCACAACACTGGCCGAGATCGTGGCCTCGTTGCCGCCGGCCCCGGGCGCCCCGTGAGTCAGATCGCCCCTCGATGCGAACTACAGGCACGAAGTCCGCTGTGGCAGACTCCCCGGCACGCCAGATTTCTGGGTGAGCGACCAGGGTGACAAGTACCACGGCTGGGAGGGTTGCAGGGCTCTCGAAGCCGGACAGGCTTCCGCCGACTCACAGGATGGCTACGAGCGGCGCAGCGTGACGCGGTACGACAGCGAGGATGCCGCTCGGGCTGCTGCCAAGAAGCACGCCCGGTGCGACGCTCACGCATGCTTCGCTTGGGGGCGTGGTGCAGGACTCGCCCGGCTGGCCGATCCGAACTGGCCAGCGCCACATGACCTGCCAGCCGACGACTGAAAAGACTGAAGTGTCGGTGCGGTCGGACGTGCCGCGCGCCCGGCGGAGCGTGAACGACGCCGGGTGCCTTGATGGGGTAGAGAACCCGTACCCGCTGATGCTGGACGCCGGCATCGACGACTGGGGCGGCGTCTCCCCGCTGACCCCGGACCACGTCAACCCCGAGCGGCCCTGGCCCCAGATCGACGACCTGGCCGCACGCACCGCCGAGGCGGGCTTCGCCCTGCGGGAACGACTGACCATCCATCCCGAGTACGTCCGCCAGGGCGAGCCGTGGCTGGACCCGCGGCTGCTGCCGCACGTCACCGCACTGGCCGATCCGGCAGTACCGCTTCGACGACCCCGGCCCGGTTCCGGTGCGCGACTTCCACGCCTCGATCGCGGTCGTCGAGGACGGACCCGACCGGTCCGTGATCGAGTGGACGGGGTCCTTCGAGCCTGTGCCCGGAGTCCCCGCCGACGATGCGGCGGCCGCGGTGGGCGGCTTCTACCAGGCGTGCCTGGACCGCATCGCCACCGTGCTCGGCACCTGACCCGCCGCAGGCGCGACCCACCGGCCACGATCCCGGTCGGTGCTTTCATGATCGCCTGGATCCCCCGGCGACGCGGGTGGGCGCAGCCGTGGAGGACCTCCCGGTCACCCGGGCCGGCGAACAACTGGGCCGCCCGGGTGTCCTCCCTCATGTTCTGCCGTGACACCGTCCGCGCGGTACTGGACTTGCCGCCGGAATGGGATCCGATGGGTGCCGTCACCATCGGCCACCCCGCCCGCCCCGCCACGACCGCCGCGCGACCCGAGCAGTTCCTCACCCACCCGCCGACCCCCGGCACCAGACCGTCCCGGCAAGGAGCAGACGATGCAGACCCCCTACCCCACCGCGCTCAAGGACGCCGTCGGCTCCTTCGGCATCTTCACCCACGAACTGCGCACCGAGGAGCCCGGGCTGCAGGACGAGATCCGTCAGGCGGCCGCCGAGGTCGAGGAACTGGGCTTCGGCGCCATCTGGCTCGGCGGCAGCAGCAGCGTGCGCCACGCGGCGCATCTGGCCACATCCACCGACCACGTCCTACTGGCCACGGGAATCCTCAACATCTGGTTCGAGGACGCCGTCAGCGTCGCACGGCAACGCGCCGAACTCGAACGCAGCCATCCCGGCCGTTTCCTCCTCGGCCTGGGCGCGAGCCACGCCGCACTGGCGCAGAACTACCAACGCCCCTACTCCACGATGGTGGAGTACCTCGACGCCCTCGACGCCGCCGCCCCGCCCGTCCCGGCCGACCGCCGCGTCCTGGCGGCTCTCGGCCCCAAGATGCTGGGCCTCGCCCGCGACCGGGCCGCCGGCGCCCACCCCTACCTGGTCGCCCCCGAACACATCGAACAAGCCCGCACCATCCTAGGCACCGCACCGCTCCTGGCCCCCGAAGTCACCGTCGTCCTGGACAGCGACCCCACGACGGCACGCGCCACCGCACGCGGCTTCCTCCACTACTACCTGCAACTCCCGAACTACGCCGTCAACCTCAAGCGCCTGGGCTTCACCGACGACGACCTCATCGACTCAGGAAGCAACCGCCTTGTCGACGCCCTCGTCGTCTGGGGCACCGACCAGACCATCCACCACCGCCTCCAGCAGTTCCTCACCGCCGGCGCCGACCATCTCGCCCTCCAGATCATCACCGGCGACGACCGCCCCACCCCGCCGCTCCCCCAATGGCGCCACCTCGCCACCCTCACCACCGGCCGATGACCTCCAGGCCCTCGCGGACACCATGCGGTTCCGGGCGCATTCGCCTTCGCAGCCATCGCCGGACGGTTGACTGACGTGCGGTGGGCGCGGGTCGAGCCGCTGCTCCCGGACCGGCAACGAAACGGGTGATCGATGCGATCGCCCTCACGGATTGCCACTCCGCCGGCAGCGTCGTCCGGCTACGAAGCCGCAGTATCGGGGCACGGACCGCCCGAGCCCCCGGACCCGCGCGCCGCGAGGCCGTCCAGCTGACGATCGTGGACCCTGCTGAGCAGCAGCAGCGACAGGACGGCGCCGACGAGGGCGCAGAACATGTCCCATTGGGTGTCCCAGACGTCCCCCTGGGTGGCGAGGAACGCGTCGGCCGCGTCGCCCCCGATCAAGGAGGCCCACCACTCCAGTAGTTCGAAGAACGCGCTGAACGCCATGCACGCGCAGACGGTCAGCGGGGCGAGCCACCGGCTGCCACGGAGGGGAGAGGTACGAACGAGGATCTCGCGGACCAGCACGGCCGGCACGAAGCCCTGCGCCAGATGGCCGATCCGGTCGTACGGGTTGCGCGACAGGTCCAGGGTGTCACGCAGCCACTCCCCCAACGGAACCTGGGCGTAGGTGTAGTGACCGCCCGCCGACAGGACCAGGGCGTGCAGACCCAGCAGGGCGCACAGCAGTCCGGTCAGCGGGAAACGGCGCCGCAGGACAACGGCCAGCGGCAGCCCGATCATGATCCAGAAGGTCTCCAGAACCCACGTGCCGCGCTCACGAGGATGAATCCCGGAGACCACCAGCGCCAAGAGCGCAAGCGTGAAGGCGGCGGCCGGTACGGCCAGTCGGGCTCGCCGGACGGAAGCGGTGACGTCTGTCATGCGCCCCAGACTCGCAAGGCCGGCACACGAGCGCATGAGTACGACTACTCAACCGCTGTGCGCGGTTCTCGTCAGGCAGTACGCACACGGAGGCGCGGACGGCCATCAGACCCGCCCGACCTCGGGCCGGGGAGGCCGAGCCTCACACGGTTTCGTCTTTCACCATGCCCGCTGTCACATGCGGAGGGCTACGCTTCGGGACCCGCCATCGACCAGCCCGGCGTATGGGACGTCCAGTGCAGGTCCCGGCCGTCGATCGCCTCCCCGCACACGCCACACATGGTGGTCGCCTGGACCTGATGGCCGTGGTGTTCCACGATCATGGGCGGCTCGTCGACGGCCCAGCGGTCGCCCCACGCCAGGAAGCCGATGAGCAGGGGAGCGAGTTCCTTGCCCGCCTCGGTGAGGTGGTACTCGAACCGGGTGACCTGATACTCGCGCTTCTCGAGGATGCCGTTGGACACGAGCGACTTCAGCCGTGCGGCAAGCCGGTCACGAGGGGCGCCGGTGTTGCGGGCGATCTGGCTGAACCGCCGGTTGCCGAACACGATCTCGCGGACGATCAGCAACGACCAGCGGTCGCCGACCAGTTCCAACGTCGCTGCGACCGCGCAAGGCCTTCCGGGGATCACTGGGGATTCGGGCATATTGAAGTGTATCACGTTACGGTTTGTGTATCAAACCGATCGACGCCGGTGCGCGTGAGCGGCCGGAGCCCTTGAAGGCACACGACTCACACTGTTACGGTTTGAGAAACAAACCATACGGAAGGACGGCCATGCCCGCTCGAGTCACTCCCTATCTCACCTTCGGCGGCAACGCGCGCGAAGCGATGGAGTTCTACCGGTCCATCTTCGGCGGCACCCTGGAGGTCACCACGTTCGCCGATCTCCACAAAGTCCGGTCCGCGGAGCAGGAGCACCTGATCGCGCACTCGATGCTGAAGGGAAGCGCCGGGGTCGTCCTCATGGGGTCGGACGCCCCGACTCCGGAGGAGTACACACCCGGCGGCTCCTTCTCGGTGGCGCTCGGCGGAGACGAGGCGGACCTCGCCGAGTACTGGGGCAGGCTTTCCGAGGGCGGGACGGTCACGGTGCCGTTCGCCACGTCCGCGTGGGGCACCCTGCACGGACAGTGCGTCGACACATTCGGCACCGCCTGGCAGCTCAACGTGACGTCGCACTCGGCTGCCTGAGCCTCACGCACTCTCGTCCACGCAACCAATCGGCCGGCTGCCCCTTCGAAGGGCGCCCAGGTTCGTCGTCACACACGAACCGGCGGGCGCCCTTCGCCATGTCGCGGACGGTAAGGACAGCGGACCCGTTCACCGGGCATGAGGGTGAGCGGGGCGATATACCGAGTGACTCGACGCAGCGGCATTCGCGCTGCGTCGAGTCACTCGGCGTGGAAATCAGACGTGGACCCGCTCAATGACGAGGGACGGCGGGAGCGTCAAATCCCGGAGCGGCCGACGCCCGCTCCCAGACGGGGCAACGCCTGAACGAGACCCGCGGCAAGTCCCAGCGCGGCGAAGACCCACCAGATGTGATGGAAGTTGTCCACGCCCGGTCCCCGTCCGGAAGTTCCCAGGAGCGCGACGAAAATGCTCACGCCCAGAACGGCGCCAAGTTGCCTGAAACTGGAATTGATTGCGGAACCAATGGCGAACTGCGCCGGGGAGAGCTTCGCCACTGCCGCGCCGGACTGTACAGGCAGCGTCAGACCGATGCCCACGCCGGTGAGAAGAGTCCAGGGCAGCCAGTGAGTGACCCAGTGCGGCGAGGCGTCCACGAACAGTGCGAAACCGAGGCAGCCGAGGGCCCAGACGACAGCGCCCGCGAGGAGCACGCGCCGGTGACCGATGACGGTGGCGAGTTTGGTGGTGGAGCGAGCAATGACCGTGACAACAAGAGGGCCCGCGGAGCTCGCGAGCGCGGCACGCAGTACCGAGTAGTGCCATTCCGTCTGAAGAAATATCAAGTTGGCGAGCAATAGGCCGAAGAAAGCCGTGGAGAACAGAAGCGTTGCGACGTTGACGTCCCGGAACTGGCGCTCCTTGAACAGATTGAGGTCCATGACCGGCCGTGCGGCCTTCGAGGTGCGCCACAGGAAGACCGGAAGCGCGACGGCCGCTCCGACGAAACCGCCCACCACCCAGGTGTCGGACCAACCACGGGCGGGGCCCTCGATGAGGGAGAAGCTGAGAAGTGCCGGAACCACAGCGACGAGGAGCGCACCGAGGAGATCGGGCACGCCGGAAGCCTGAGGGTCGCGGGACTCATGGAGCAAGCGCTTGCCGAGTGTCACGATCACCGCGGCGATCGGGACGTTGACCAGGAAGATCCAGCGCCACGAAGCGTACTCGGTGAGAAGCGCGCCGAGCGTGGGGCCGACCGCCGCCGCGGCGGCGGCCATCGCTCCCCAGACACCTATCGCGACGTGCCGGCGGGCCACGTGGAACTCGTGAAGGACGAGCGCCAGTGAGGACGGTACGACGAGCGCGGCGAAGACCGCCTGCAGAGCACGAGCGGTGATCAGCACCCCCGCGCTCGGCGCGAGCCCACACAGAGCGCTCATCAGCGCGAATCCGGTAATGCCCACGATGAATACGTTCTTGCGCCCGTACCGGTCGGCGACTCGCCCCGCGGGGATGAGCATGGCCGCGAATACCAGACTGTAGGCGTTGAGGACCCATGCCAGGTGTCCGGCCGTGGTGTTGAAACTGTGGCTGATGGTCTCGAAGGCGATGTTCACAATCGTGGTGTCCAGGAATACCACGAAGGCGCCGAGGCTTCCCAGGGCCAACGCCCACCGAGCCGCTGGATTGTCAGTGGGCGTCACATCTTGAGGGCCGCCTCGGGGCCGGCTGGGACTCTCCTCGGCGGGCGCTCGCTCTGCATTGATCATCGTGCACCACTCCTCGTGCGTTGTGAAGTTGCGGCGTGCTCGGGTAACGTAACAACGTACGGTTTGAAAGTCCAACCGCGACATCGCGTCCCCGGACGCACCTGGAGGAGGCCGGCAGTGTCCCGAGTCGCCTTGCACATTCACCGTTCCGGCCGCGGCGGGCGAACTCCGGCGGTCAGGGCGCGATTCGGGGTGATTTCCTCACATGGGAGGACGCAGTGATGGCGTACGTCTCCTGGCTGTTGCCGTGTCCTATGGTCCTTATTCCACTCTCTTTCGTTTGGCAGAAAGGTCCGAGTCATTGAACACACCTGAGATCCGGCCGACGCTGATGGTCATTCACGCGCACCCGGACGACGAAGCGAGCCAGACCGGCGGCACCCTTGCGCGATACGCGGACGAGGGGTTTCGCACGGTTCTCGTCACCTGCACCGACGGCGGGCAGGGTGACGACGCCCACGGTCGCAAACCGGGTCACCGTGACCATCAGGCGGAGCAAGTGGCCGCTCGGCGCTCCGACGAGCTGGCGATGTCCAAGCTGGCGCTGGGCATCAGCGATCTCGTCCCACTGGACTACCCCGACTCCGGCATGCACGGGTCCGCGGACGACATCGATCCTCGCGCGTTCAGCAGGCTCGATGGCGCGCCGATCATCCGGCGGCTGGAAACGCTGATGAACGAGTACCAGCCGGACGTGATCGTGACCTATCCGCCCAACGGGCTCTCCCACCACCCGGATCATGTCCGTACCCACGAACTGACCGTCGCCGCGGTCGGGCGTGTCCGGGACGCCGGCGGATTTCCGCCTCGGCACGAGAGCGGCGCGCCTTCCCACCGACGCATCCCGAAGCTGTACTACATCGCCCTGTCCTACTCCCGCCTCAAAGCGGTGCGAGCCCGCGCGGAGACGGTCCTCGGAGCCGATGCCTGGAAGCCGCCCCTGGAGATCGGCGTCGACGACGACAGCGTCACCACAGTCGTGGATGTCTCCGGCTCCTGGGATCGCAAACTGCGCGCCCTGGCGGCACACGCCAGCCAGGCGGATGCCGCCGCCCTGCTACGGGTGTTGAGCGTCACCGGACACGAGAATCCCGTCGAGGAGTACATCCTCGCGAACCCGCCTTGGAGCGGCGGCACCAGGGAGAGCGACCTCTTCGAAGGCGTTGACGGCGTACGGAGCGGCACTCAGGCCGAGCGGTCGTCGTAGAAGGCGCGGTTCAAGGCGACGAAGGTCTCGACGTCGAGCGGGGCGTCGCCGCCGATCTTCTTGACCACGTCGTTCATGCCGGAGAAGACGCCGTCGCGATAGTCGATCGCGACGGCGAGAAGGTGCTGGATGAGATGGGGTGAGGCGCCGCGCTTCTCCATGATGGCGGTGAACTCCTCCAGGCCGATCGGCACATACGTGACCTGGCGGCCCAGCGCGCGTGTCATCGCCTCGGCGATCTCATGGTGGTCGAGTTCGACGGCGCCGTAGAGCGGGTAGATCCTGCCGGCGTGCGGGGCGGGATCCCCGAGGACGGCCGCGATCACCTTCGCCTGGTCGACGGCGGCGATCGGGGCATGCCGGCCGTACGCGAAGGGGAAGCGCAGCTCACCGCTACCGTCCCACATGTTGATCAGCCATTCGGCGAAGAATGTGGGACGCAGGTGGGTCACCGCGATGCCGGAGCGGTCCAGCAGGCGTTCGGCGACCCAGTGCTGTCGTGCGGCGTTGCTTGCGGCCTCGCGGCGGGCGGAGATCTGGGACATGTTCACGATCGCCTCCACCCCGTTCTCCTCCGCGGCTTGGGCCAGGTTCGCCGTGGCGTCCATGAGACCGGGCAGGATCGGATAGGTGAAGTAGGCGGCGTTGATCCCGTCGGTCGCCCGTGCCAGAGAGTCGAGGTCGTGGACGTCCCCGACCACGACCTCCGCGCCGAGCCCGGCGAGCGCTTCGGAGCGCCCGTCGACGCGACGGACCAATGCGCGTACACGGTGTCCGCGCCGGAGCAGCAGCTCGGTGGTGTGCCGGCCGGTCTGGCCGGTCGCGCCGATCACCAGAAGGTTGCGGGTCGTCATGAGGGTTTCCTTTGTTCGACGTGCTCCGCTTCCCCGGCTTCAGGGGCGGAAGATGAGGATGCGTCTGGTCGACGGGCGCGGTATGCGCCAACCGTGGTCGGAGCGAGTTGTCGCGGTGCGTCCGTCCGGGCACGCGAGCGGGGCGTCGTCCTCGCCGCCACGCACACGATCATCGAGAAGTGGCGCGGTGGCCGTCGGGCAGGCTGAACAGCTCGAAGAACAGCCGTGCGGTGTCGGCATCGCCCTCGATGACGAGGTCTCCCGAAGTCACGGCGTCATCGACACCGACCTGTCCGTTGGCGAGGGCGTAGAACGTGGCTTTGTCACACGTCAGCCGCATCCCCGGTGTCAGCGGCGCAGGCCCGGTCTCGGCCCGGACCCGCTCACCGTCGCCCTGCAGCCACAACGTCTCCTCGCCCACGACCAGCTCGGTGAGCGTGGTGAAACCGGCTGCTTCCCCAGGAGCCGTCAGTCGCATGGCCACCAGACTCCAGGCGGCACGGTCGACGTAACCGGGCGGCGGAGCCCCGAGACCTCCGCCCCAGGAGGCCAGCGACGCCAGGAGCGGCATGAGGGCCTCACCACGGGCACCGAGTCGGTAGGCGGCGGTGCGCCCGGGGCCGGGCAGTGTCGTGCGGCGCACTACGTCGTATTCACCCAGGTGCTTCAGGCGTGCGGCGAGAAGGCTGGTGCCCATGCCCGGCAAGGCGTCGAGCAGGTCGCTGTAGCGGCGAGGTCCCAGGGTGAGCTCACGCACGATGAGCAGGGTCCATCTCTCGCCGAGCA
Organism: Streptomyces sp. RLA123; assembly: GCF_056270165.1. Classification (NCBI taxonomy): domain Bacteria; kingdom Bacillati; phylum Actinomycetota; class Actinomycetes; order Kitasatosporales; family Streptomycetaceae; genus Streptomyces; species Streptomyces sp. RLA123. Next base: position 461,480 of record NZ_JBWDOR010000003.1, read on the forward strand.
CGTCCAGCGCACGGGCGATGTGGCAGATCTGTTCGTAGGAGCGGCTCATGACACCTCCCGGGCGAACAAGAACGCCGGCGGGGGATCGACGACGCGCCGCACCCCCGTCCACCACGGTGTGTCGTGTGCGGCGCCGTGCCCACGGCGAGGGGCAGCCGTCCCCGCGTCGGAGTGGTGGACTCCCGGCTTCCGCCTGTCTTCGCTGTTCACGAGCCTCTCCTTGCCTGACGCCTGGCACAAGATCCGAAGACGTGGTCAAGAACTTCAGAAACTTTGAGTTGATGCTACCTATTTTTAAACCACAAGCGGCTTCCGAACCTTCCCGTTCGGCCTGCCCGGTTTGTGGTGCCCCAGGCGTGACCGCCGCGGGCCCGGCCGCGCCGCCGCCGGGCGACGGGGTGCCGCGCCCCGGGTACCCGAGAGACGTTTCCCTTTCGTGACAATCCGGGCTCAGGGGCATCATGTGGCGCGGCGAGGATCAACCCTCATGCGCACGATGTGGGTGGGAGTGGACCTCCTCCAACCGGTAGCCGTGGAAACTCAGGGCCACCGCTCCCGGGCGCTGACACCGTGGCGCCGGGACCGACCGGTGAGCGCACCCCCGGGGCACCAGAAGAACTGTGCGCGGGAACGAGCGGACGGCAAGGCGACTCGATGACTCAGAACGACAGGTCCGCCCCGGGACCGGGTGAAGCGGCTGCGCGGCGGTCGGCCCCGCTCCGACGGCGATGCACGGCGTACCTGCGCGGCTGGCGGCCGGACCGCCGGCGGCGGGGTGTCGCGGCCGCCGCCGTGGCCGTCACCGTCGGGTTGCTGATGTTGCTGCACTCCGCCGTCCCGAACGGGCACAGGGCCTTCGGCCGCCACCTCGGCAGCCTTCTCGAGACGCTGCTGCCCTGGCTCGGCCTGGTCGTCCCGCTCGCCCTGGTCCTCGCCCTGGTCCGGCGGTCCACGACGGCACTGATCGCCACGGTGCTGCCCGCCGTCGTGTGGGTGGGCATGTTCGGCGGCCTCCTCCTCGACAAGGAGGCGGGCGGCGGGAATCTGATGGTCGCGGCCCACAACGTCGCCGACTTCAACCCCGACCCGGCGGGCACCGCCCGGCAGCTGGCCGCGTCGGGCGCCGACGTCCTCGCGCTGGAGGAGATGACCGACGACGCGGCGCGCGAGTACGCGACCCACCTCGCCGGCACGTACAAGCACCACGCGGTCCAGGGGAGCGTGGGGCTGTGGAGCAAGTACCCGATCGAGGACGCGAAGCCGCTCGACGCCTACGGCTCCGGCCGGACCCTGCGCGCGGTGGTGGACACCCCGCACGGCGATCTCGCCGTGTACGTGGTGCACCTCTGGTCAGTCCGCGTCACCCCGCGCTCGGGCTTCACCACCTACCAACGCAACCTGGGCGCCGACGCGGTCGGCAGAGCCGTCGCGTCCGACCCCGTACACCGGATCGTCCTCCTCGGCGACTTCAACGGCAGCACCGACGACCGGTCCCTCTCACCCATCACCTCACTGATGCGCTCCGCCCAGACCACGGCGGGCCGGGGATTCGGCTTCACGTGGCCGTCGTCGTTCCCGGTGACGCGCATCGACCAGATCATGGTGCGGGGCGTCCGGGCGACGTCATCGTGGACCCTGCCGCGGACGGGGAGCGATCACCTGCCGGTCGCGGCACGGCTGGAGCTGTAGGTTCCGCCGGCGTTGAAGGGTCCGGCCGGGCCATGGCGACTTGGGGGTGGGAGACGAGCCCGCCTCGCGTTCCGGCGGCGGGCCGGGGTGGGCTCGCCGCCGGTCGGGGACCGGCAGCGGTCGTGCGGGAACACGTCCGGGCGGAGGCCCACTGCCGGGGTCAGGTCGCTGAAGGGCCTCGCCGCGTCGCACACCCGCTCCGAGCCGCACCGGCACCGGGGGCGCGCTCCCCTGTCAGGGTGTGCCGCCCGCCGCGAGCCGCATCAACGGGGTGTCGAAGTCGATGTCGCCGGCGGAGCGCTGGGCCCGGGTGGCGTTGCCGCCGAAGCGGTGCTGGTACGCGGACCATGCCTGGTCGGCGATCACCTCGCCGACCCCGCTGGCCATGAGGGCCGCCAGTTCGGTGGCCGCGCGGCCGATGCGTTCGCCGAGGAGCGGCGAGCTCCAGTCCTCGGGGGCGGCGAAGACCGACGTCGGAGCGGTCAGGGCGCGCAGGTAGGCGAACATGGGCCGCGCTTGGTCCTCGACGACCAGTGCGTGGCGGGAACTGCCGGCGGTGGCACCCAGCAGGACCGGCTTCGCGACGATGAGGTCGGTGTCGAGAACGTCGAAGAACGACTTGAACAGTCCGCTGACTCCGGCGGTGTAGACCGGGGTGACGGTGATCACGCCGTCCGCGGCGGACAGTTCGCCTATCGCGGCCTGCAGGCGCTCACCGGGGATACCGGAGACGATCGCTTGGGCGATCTCGACGGCGAGCGGGGCGAGTTCGATCACCTGGCCGACGGCGGCACGCCCGCGTCCCCGCAGCGCGTCGAGGGTCTTCTGCGTGACGCGGTCGGCCAGCAGCCGGGAGGAGGAAGGGTCCCCGGTGCCTGCGCTGACGACGACGAGGGTGAGCGGTCCGGCGTCCTTGCGTGTGCTGTCATTCATGGCTCAGCCGATCAGGGGGAGGCGGGCGGCGGCGCTGTCGCTGTCCTGGTAGGGCGAACCACCGGTGACGTTGTCACCGCGGTTGGGATGGGGACGCGGCTGCCGGGGCGTGGCGTCGCCGTACTTGGCCTTGACCCGGTGCGTGTGGGTGGGGGTCTCCGGCACACCGGGCGAGCGCAGGGCCGCCATCTCCTTGCGGAGGACGGGGACGACCTCGGTGCCCAGGAGTTCGATCTGCTCCAGAGCGGCTTCGACGGGAAGGCCCATGCCGTCGACGTTCCACAACTGCCGCTGGTAGTCGCCGAATCGCTCCCTGAACTCCATGGTCTTGTCGATGATCTGCTGGGGGCTGCCCACCGAGAGAGGGGTGGTGCTCATGTAGTCCTCCAATCGCTGGCCGGAGAACATGGGGAAGCCGTTGAAATACGGGCGGAACGCCTCGACCGCGTCCTGCGACCTCTTGGCGATGTGCGCCTGGCCGCCGAGCCCGACGATCGCCTGTTCCGCGGTGCCGTGTCCGTAATGGGCGTAGCGCTGCCGGTAGAAGGCCACGAGGCGCTCGAAGTGCCCGTACGGGGCGAGGATGTTGTTGGCGAAGAAGCCGTTGCCGTAGTAGGCGGCCTGTTCGGCGATCTCGGGGGTGCGGATCGACCCGTGCCAGACGAAGGGCGGGACGTCGTCGAGCGGGCGCGGCGTCGAGGTGAACCCCTGCAGGGCGGTGCGGAAGTTCCCCTCCCAGTCGACCACGTCCTCCCGCCACAGCCGGTGCAGCAGGTTGTAGCTCTCCAGCGCGATCTCCAGCCCCTTGCGGATGTCCTGCCCGAACCAGGGATAGACCGGGACGGTGTTGCCGCGGCCGAGCACCAGGTCGACCCGGCCCTTGGCGACGTGCTGGAGCATCGCGTACTCCTCGGCGATGCGCACGGGGTCGTTGGTCGTGATGAGGGTGACCGACGTGCTCAGCGTGATCCGCTTCGTGAGGGCCGCGATGTGCCCCAGCAGCGTGGTGGGCGAGGAGGGGATGAACGGCGGATTGTGGTGCTCGCCGATGGCGAAGACGTCGAGGCCGACCTCGTCCGCGCGCACTGCGGTCCGCACGACGCCGTCGATGCGTTCCGCCTCGCTGGGCGTGCGCCCGGTCGTCGGGTCGCGGGTGACGTCACCGACGCCGAAGATGCCGAATTCCATGATGCTCTGCCTGCCTGGTGCTGCCGAGGGCGATGCCGATCCCTCCATATGTCGCAATTCCTCCGCATATGCGAGCAGGGGTGATCGAACCTTTGGGTTGAAGCTTCAAATGAACTATAGCCGATTGAGTTGAAGCTTCAAGCCGTCCGGCAGTCCACCCCACTCGAAGGGCGGGCTTGAGGTCGGAGCCCGCCCGCGCCGCCTGCCTGCCCGCCCGCTCGCCCGCTCGCCCGCCGACGTGGACCACGGGATCGGCGGCGACCGGTTCGGCGTCATCCCCCTGCCCGGTGCCCGGGTGGCCGTCGTCGGTGCGACGCGGTCGGGAACGCCCCGCTGTCACACCTTGCGGGCCAGGACCAGTCGGGAGTTCGGGGCACCGTCCGGGCGGCGGCCGAAGTCGGGCAGCACAGCGGTCTCGACGGTGAAGCCCGCCGCGGTCAGCTCGGCGCGCACCGCGCGGAGCGGGAAAGTGCGGTAGTACATGACGAAGGGCGGACGCCAGACCGTGTTCCGTATCCGCATCGCCGCGTCGAACCCGGCCGGCACCCAGTAGCGCCGGGAGGCCATGCGGGGTGGCGCGAAGACCGGGAACGCGAAGAGCCCTCCGGGCCGCAGGGCGCGGCGCACCCCCTCGAAGAGCCCCGGACGCTCAGCGGCCAGGAAGTGCCCGAAGGCACCGAAGCTGACGGCCAGGTCGAACTCGGCGGCGAAGGGCGGTTTCCGCGCGTCCGCACGTATCCATTCCGCGTCCGGGTGAGCGCGGCGCGCTTCCGCGAGCATGCCCGCGCTGAAGTCCACTCCCGCGACCCGGCCCTGGCACAGCGGTCGCAGGACACGCAGGCCCGCTCCCGTGCCGCAGCACACGTCCAGCCCGTCACCGAAGGGGCCGAACGGGCGCAGGGCGTTGACGGTCGCGTCGAGGATGCGGTCGGAGGTGCGGAACGGCGTGTGGTCGAACCTCGGGGCCAACAGGTCGTAACCGCGCTCGACGGAGGAGAAAGCCTGCACGGCCAGCTCGCGCAGCGAGGGCCCCTCGGGTGAGAACACCGGTCCAGAATAAGGCCGTTACGCCCACGCGACGAGCGCCTTCGTCGGCTGCGTCGGTGCTGGCAGCCCCGCCCGACCTGCCGCCGACCGGGACCCGTGGCCGCCGCAACAGCGCGCTGACCGCGCCGGCCCTCGGAGTGCCGCTGGTGGTGGGCTCGCTCACCGTTTTCCAGGTGCTGTCCGGGCCCGGGACGACCTAGCCCGCACGCCCGGACCCGATGCACCTGTTCCTGCAGTTCGCGCCCCTTGTGCTGGCCTTCCCGACGGCCGTCGCCCTCGCCCGCTGCCGGTACGGAGCGGCCTCGCGTCGGCACTGGTCACCGCCTCGTTCGCGGCCCTGTACCAGTACAACGTGCCGGCCGGTGCCCTGTACGCCTCAGGAACGCTGATCGCGCGGATCGCGAGCCTGACCGGCGCGCCCGCTCTCGCCACCCGGCTCGGCCTGCATCCGTCGCGGCAGCGCCGTCGCACGTCCTGAGCGCGCGACGTCCTGCCACCGGTCACCCGCCGGGCGGGACACGTATGAATGGCGGGGGAAGGCGGGGAGCGGGGCGGTGGCGGCGCCAGTACGGAGCCGCCACCACCGGCTCCGCCGGAGCCGACGCACCAGCCCATGCGTGCGGCATGCTCGTCGGAGAGAGCGGGCTCGGGCGAGCGCCGGTCGGGACCGGGCGGCCCACCAGGGTCTTGTGCAGTACTGCCGGCTCCAGGACGCCGCCCGACGGCCGTCGACGAACCGCCGATGGGTGGGCTTGCGTTCGTCGCCGCTGCTGAGGCGGCTCGCATGGCGGTCCAGGGGAAGGTCCGCTCGCCCGCGCAGTGTTGGGGCTGGACGGGGAAGCCTCGTCGTGCGGGGCACGTGCGGACGATGTCCAGCTCGCCCCGCGTGGACGCCCACGGACCCGCCGGTCCAGGCCATCGGCCGGCCCGCGACCGATCACTTGCTGGGTCAACTATCTCGGCCGAACCGCTCCCCACGTGATCGTTCACGGCTAAAGTCAGCCCAGTCGCAAGGTGATCGACCGAGGGGACGGGCGTTGGTGAGACGGACCCACAGCGATGCCGATCGGCTCCCGGCGCTCTCCGTGCCGCGCTTCGTCGGGCGCGACCGTGAGCTCACCGCGCTCGGGGCGGCGCTCGGACGACCCCCCGCCGTGGTCCTGCTCGACGGTGAGGCGGGCATCGGCAAGACCCGGCTGCTGCGCGAGTTCCTGGCGTCCCAGGCCGAGCGTGGGCATCACGCCCTGGTGGGTGCCTGCCCGGAGTTGCGCGTGCCGTACACGCTCGGCGCGGTCGTGGACGCGGTGCGCGACGGCGTCGACAACGTTGCCGGTCTGCGGCTCAGCGGACTGGCCGGCGCGCTGCGGCCGTTGTTCCCCGAGTGGGCGGACGACCTGCCTCCGGCGCCGGAACCGCTGGAGGACGCGACCGCGGCCCGGCACCGGTTGTTCCGCGCCTTCGTCGAGGTGCTCAGCCGACTCGACGTGGCCGTGCTCGTCGTGGAGGACGTGCACTGGGCGGACGAGGCGACCTTGGAGTTCCTGCTGTTCCTCGTCTCGCGCCGGCCCCAGCCGGTGAGCGTGGTGGTGACGTACCGGCGGGAGGATGTGCCGCCCGATTCCCTGCTGTTGCGGCTGTCCTCACGGCTGCCGGCCGACGCGCATCTGGTCAGGATGACGCTGGAGCCACTGGGGATCGACGAGACCGCCGCGGTCGTCTCGTCGATGCTGGTCGGCGAGCACGTGTCGGCCGAGTTCGCGTCCTTCCTGCACGAACGAACGGAGGGCGTGCCGCTGGCGGTGGAGGAGTCGGTGCGGTTGATGCACGACCGGGCCGACCTGATCCGCCAGGACGGCGGCTGGGCGCGCCGCCGGCTGGACCGCATCGACGTGCCGCCCACCATTCGCGACGCCATGCTGGAACGGGTGGGGCGCCTCCTCCCCGGTACCCGGACCGTCCTCTACGCGGTGTCGGTGCTCTCCCGCCCGGCCGACTACGCGACCCTGCGGGCGGTGACCGGCCTGGCCGATGACCAGTTCACCGCGCAGGCCGCCACCGCACTGGAGTGCGGCCTGCTGCGCGAAGCCGGGCCCGGGCAGTGGTCGTTCCGTCATTCCCTGGCGCGCGACGCCGTGTACGAGGCCATCCCGGCCGAGGAGCGGCGTGCCATGCATCTGCGGGCCGGGCGGGCGCTGGAGAACTGGCCGCTCCCGCCGGTGGCGCAGCTGGCCCGGCACTTCCGGCTGGCCGGCGACGTCGAGGCGTCGTGCCGGTACACCGAGCGGGCGGCCGACCTGTCGACGCAGTCCGGTGACGTGGCCACCTCGGCGCTGCTGCTCCACAGCCTGGTCACCAGCGTGGCCCTGCCGGTGGAGCCGCTGGTCGGGCTGGTGGCGAAGATCCAGTTCCAGTCGCTGCCCGGCTCCGACCCCCACTCGAAGATCATCGAGTCGTTGCGGTCGGCCCTGCGGACGCAGGCCCTGACGCCGGGACAGGAGTCCCTGGTCCGCTTCCAGATCGGCCGGGTGCTCATGGTGGCGGGCGAAATCGAGGCGGGCCGGCTGGAGATACTGCGAGCCCTGCCCCACCTGCCGCCGGACTCGCTGGAAGCGGCGCGGACCCGCATTCTCCTCGCGCTCCCCCTCGGCAACGCGCGGCCGGTCTCGGAGCATCTGCGCTGGCTGCACGAGGCACCCGCGCCGGCGCTGTCGATCGCGCCGCACGAGCGCATGCGCCTTGCCGTGGAACGTGCCTTCGCGCTGCTCATGCTCGGTGAGGAGAGCGGGTGGGACGAGGCCCGGCGGATCCCGGACGACGTCGCCAATTCGCGCGAGGCGGCGATGGTCGCCGTGGGCCACACGAACGTCGGCGAAGAGGCGATGCGGTGGGGACGGTACGAGGAGGCCACGTCACGGCTGGCCAAGGCCTCGGCGATCGCCGAGCGCCACGAGTTCCTGGAGTACCTCGCCAGCATCGCCTCGTCCCGCGCCCACCTCGACTGGTTCACGGGTGCCTGGACGGGACTCGCCGACCGGTCGGCGCGGCTGGTCGATGACGACGACGGGGTGCGGTTGAAGGACCGGTGCGAGGCCGCCCTCGTGGCCGGCCTGATCCAGCACGCCGCCGGGGACCGCGCGGTGGCGGAGGAACGTCTGCGCTTCGCCGGACGCGACGACCAGCAACGGATCGAGGCCACGGCCGCGCTGGCACAGATGTATCTGCGCGACGGCGACGCCGGGGAGGCGCTCCGTCTCACCGACGAGGTGACCGAGATCGCCGTCGGCAGCGGGATCTGGACCAGGGCCGTCGAGTTCGCCCCGGTACGGGTCGCGGCTCTGGCCGCCGCCGGCCGGTTCGGCCACGCCATCGACCTGGTGAGCGCCTTCGAGAGCGCGCTGGGCGGCAAGGACGCCCCGGCGCCTAAGGCGTCCCTGGTGCTGTGCCACGCGATGCTGGCCGAAGCCGACGGCCGGCCGGATGACGCAGCGGTGCTGTTCGCCCGGGCGGCGGACGCCTGGCAGGAACTGCCGCGCCCCTATGACGCCCTGCTCGCCAGGGAACACCATGCCCGCTGTCTGCTCGCCGCGGGCCGGCACGACACCGCTCTGCCGGTGCTCTCCGACGTACGGCAAGCGTTCTCGGAGCTCGGCGCCCGCAACGACGCCGACCGGGTGGCACGGTCCCTGAACGAACACGGTGCGGACAGCCGGGAGACGCGCGGCCGGGGGCGGCCCAGTTACGGCAACCAGCTCTCCCCGCGCGAGCTGGAGGTTGCCCGTCTGCTGCTGGACGGCCTGACGAACCGTCAGATAGCGGACGAACTGGTGGTGGCGACGCAGACCGTGGCCAGCCAGGTGAAGTCGGCCATGCGCAAAATGCAGGTGACGACGCGGACCGGGCTCGCGCTCAGAGTCGTGGAGCTGGGACTCGTCGGCGAGCAGGGTCAAACCCTGCCGGGCGACGAGTGAATTCGCCGCCGTCGCCCGGGACGAAAAAAAGACGCGCGGGCGAACGGCGAGTTAAATCCCACATCTGACCAATCGAGCCCGGGCCGGGCCCGGTTGCACACTCGTCCGCATGTCAACCGCAGAACCGCCGACGACGGAGCCGACGGACACCCCGTTCGAGCCAGGGCTCCGTAGCGAGGACGAACCGGCGCCGGCAGCAGTGCCGGCCGACCCGCCAGGAACTCCGGCCGGCCGGAGTGCGAGCGGTGCCGACGGCGTCGGCGAGTACGAACCGCTCTAGCGCGAAGGTCCAGGGCCGCATCGCGATCGCCCGTGGTGCGAGGCGCCGTCCCGCCGGGTCCGCCGGTGAGAGCGCGGAGTCCTCGCGCGCTCCGGGAGTCCGATCGCCTGCGTCCTGCATGCCTCCACGCCGTATGTCCCCCGGTATTCCCCGTCATTCCTCTCATAGGAGACCCATAGATGAGGCGAAGCGCAAGCAAACGTCTCGGCAGACGCCTGGGCGCGGTGACCGCCTGTCTGACCGTCTTCGGGATGGTCGTGTCGACCACGGCGACGCAGGCCGCCGAGCCGACCCGGCAGGCACCGCTTCCCGCTGCCGTCCGGACGAACAGCCCGACGCTGACCGCCAACGGCGACCTGGCGAAGATCGTGTCCGCGTCCGGCGGGTCCGTACCGGTGACACTGATCACCGGCGACAAGGTGCACGTCGGCGTCGACGACGACGGCAAGCCCGTCGTACGCGACACCGACAGCGCGGCGCGGCCCGACGGTCCCCCGGTCGTGTTCCACACCATCACCCGCCAGGGCAGGGTGTACGTCGTGCCGGACGACGCCCTCGCGCTGGTGGGCAAGGGACTGCTCGACTGGGGGCTCTTCGACCTGAGTCAGTTGGTCACGCTCGCCGCGGCGGGCAAGGGCGGTGCGGTGCCGGTGCTCGTCACCTACACCGGCACGGCCGGCGCCGACGCGACGCGCAAGGTCGCCGGCGCGTCCGGCGGCAGGGCGCTCCCGAGCATCAACGGCCGCTCGATGAAGATCGCCGACGGCGGACGGTGGTGGCAGGAGGTACGGGGCAAGACGGCCTCCACCTCCGCCTCCGCCCGGTCCGCCGGTTCCCTCGCTGGGGTCAAGAAGGTCTGGCTCAACGGCCTGGCCCACGTCGACCTGGAGCAGTCGGTACCGCAGATCGGTGCGCCCGTCGCCTGGGAGCGCGGCTACGACGGCACCGGCGTGACCGTGGCGGTGCTGGACACGGGCATCGACGCCACCCACCCGGACGTGTCCGGAAGCATCGCCGGGCAGGTCGACTTCACCGGCAGCCCCACGGGCGCCAAGGACGGACACGGACACGGCACCCATGTCGCGTCCACGGTCCTCGGCAGCGGCGCCGCCTCCAAGGGGCTGCGCAAGGGCGTCGCCCCCGGCGCCAAGCTGCTGGTCGGAAAGGTCTGTGACGACAACGGGCAGTGCCCCGACGACGGCATCATCGCGGCCATGGACTGGGCGGCCCACTCGGGGGCCAAGGTCGTCAACATGAGCCTGGGCGGCGACCCCACCGACGGCACCGACCCGATGAGCCAGGCGCTCAACGAGCTCAGCCGCTCCACCGGGACCCTGTTCGTGGTCGCGGCCGGCAACTCCGGCTTCGTCGCCCAGAAGGTCGTCTCCCCCGGCTCCGCCGACGACGCCCTGACCGTGGCGGCCGTCGACAAGAACGGCGCCATGGCCAGTTTCTCCAACCGCGGACCGCGGATCGGGGACGGCGCCGCCAAGCCCGACATCGCGGCTCCGGGCGTCGGCATCGTCGCGGCACGCGCCGCCGGCACGGCCATGGGCACGCCGGTGGACCAGTACTACACCGCGTCCGACGGGACCTCGATGGCCACGCCCCATGTGGCCGGCGCCGCGGCCATCGTCGCCGAGCAGCACCCGGAGCTGACCGGTCAGCAGATCAAGGCGCTGCTGATGGACACCGCGAGCGACCTGGGGCACGACATGTACGCCCAGGGCACCGGCCTGGTGGACCTGGCGACCGCGACCAACCCGCAGATCGTTCCGAAGGGGAACCTGAACTTCGGCCGCCTGGCCTACCCGCACTCGGCGGTGACGAAGAAGCTCACGTACACCAACCGCGGTGACGAGGCGACCACGTTGCATCTCACGATGCCGGTCTCCTTCGCCGACGGAAAGCCGGCCGCGGCAGGCCTGTTCACCCTCAGCACGGACAAGGTCGTCGTCCCCGCGGGCGGATCCGCCGAGGTGTCGGTGACGCTCGACGGCCGGGTACTGGGCACCGACGGTGCCTACGGCGGCTACAACGGGCTGCTGAGCGCCCGTGACGACGCGGGCGCGATACGGCTGAGCTCGGGGATCCACAGCTTCGTCGAGGCCCAGAAGTTCCCGCTGACGCTGAACGTCGTCCCTCCGGCGGGCGCCACAGACGTCCGTTACGGCGCCACCACCTTCATGCCCGTCGACGCCCAAGTACACCTGCACACGGGCCCGGTCTACGCGACCGGCGCGGACACCGTGAGCGCGCAGCTCTTCCGCGGCACCTATGCGGCCCAGTTGTCGGTCAGCTGGCGGGACGCGGCCGGTGAGTGGCAGCAGGCCAACCCGATCGCACCGGAGGTCGGCCTCACCAAGCCGACCACGGTCACTCTGGACCTGCGCAAGGCCAAGCCGCTGAGCGTCCAGTACCCGGAGTCCACCGAGACCTACCAGGCATTGAGCAGCACCAACCGGACCTCTGCCACCGGGGTGTGGGCGATGGCGGCGACTTTCTCGGCCGACTACAAGGCCGACGAACCGAACTGGTGGGTGCTGCCCACCGGCAAGGTGAGCATGGGCACCTTGACCCACGACTTCTCCAGCTCGCGATCGACTCCCGTCGTCACGATGCGGGCCACCGGGAGCGGCGCCGCCTCCGACCTGTCCGCCCGCTATGTGACCCCGGACGCCACGCTGACCGAGACGCAGATGTGGCTGAACGCCGACGGGGACCCGAGCTTCCGCGAGGCCGCGATGCCGGTTCCCCGACTGCCGGTCAAGGGACACCTGCCGGTGGTGTACGCCGGCACCGGGTCCGCCGCCGAACTCGCCGACGTCGACGCCCGTGGCAAGCTCGTACTCCTGACACCGACCGACATCTGTCAGGGCAGCTGCGACTACGTCAAGCTCCGTGACGAGCGGGTGGCGGCCGCCGCTGCCGCCGGTGCCGTCGGTGTGCTGGTCGCGGCGCCGGGCCTCACCTCGCTCGGCCTCCCCTCGACGCTCGACCAGTGCGTGGACGGGCCGCAGAGCTGCCCGGCGGTCCAGTCGTACGCCGCGCTGCCCATCGTGAGCGTGTCCTACGCCGAGGCCGAAGGCCTCATCACGCGCATCAAGGCCCCCCGGTCGCATGTCGGGATCAGTCTCGGCGGCAGCGTCGTGCCGAGGGTCTACGTCGCCGGGTACCACGAGGACGGGCGGCTCGGGTCGAACACGTACCGGGTCGCGAAGGACGATCTCGACCGCGTCGACCTCCATTTCCACGGGGCACGGCCCGGAGAGGTCCACCAGCTGAGCTGGAATCAGTTTGTCCAGGCCTCACCCGTCCCGGGCGCGGCAGCTCTGCCGCACCCGTCCACGCAGCGGACCCTGACCACCTTCGTCAGGCGGCAGGACAACGCGATCAACCAGTTCATCGCTTCATGGGCCGAACCCGGGGCGGACTTCTTCCTGGCGCACAACCGCTCCGAGACGCACGACATGGTCCTCACCGGCAAGGACGAGATCCACTGGAACGCCGGGCCTGCCGTACCGGGGGCCGTGCCGCAGGTGCGGACCACGTCCGGCTTCACGATCGGGGCCGCACCGTGCTCCGGCTGCCGGCAGGGCGACACCTTCTACCCCACCGTCTACCTGACGGGCAGCGGCGGCGGCCGCCAGGCGCTGATCGGCATCGTCGACGACGAGCTCATCTCGCACGACTTCGTCGGTCTCGCGGCCTGCGGGCCGGTGGCCTCGCCCACCTTGCCGAACCTCGACTCCACCTGCGACTTCAAGCTGCTGAACGCGTCCGGTGACGAGATCGAGCGTCGCACGGAACCCCTCCCCGACGTCAGCTACGCGACCCTGTGATGGCACCCGCAACCGCAAAGGAGACCAACGCGATGAACAGCAGTGTGCCGTCGGCACGGCGCCGCAGAGGGGCCCTCATGGTGCTCGCAGCCGCGGCGATACTGGCGCTCTCCAGCTGCAAGGGCGGCGACCTCGTCTCCTACGACCTGCCGGCGAAGTCGGCCCGGTACACGTTCGAGGCGCAGACCAACGACGTCAAGACGGTGTGGGAGTACAGCTCGGCCAAGGCGACGAAGGACGACGCCCCGGAGCTGAGCCCCTGCATGGGTGACGTGCTCGGCAGCAACCAGGCGGCCTGCCGCCCGGAGCCGCTGATCTTCCTGCGCTACGACCTCGGTCTGGCCCTGGACAACACCGCCAAGGCCGGGAAGACCCACGAGATCACCGTCGTCGGCTACTACCAGGAACGCCTCACCGCCCTGCCCAAGGTGACGTCCCTGAAGGCGGAGACCACCTTCGACGGGGGCAGGACCTGGCGCCCGGCGGCCACCAGGGCCACCGGGAAGAACACCTTCACCACGACGATCAAGAACCCTCGGCGGGACCAGGCCGCCCAGGGCGTCGGGCTGCGGATCAGCGCGACCGACAGCCAGGGCAACACCGTCCGGCAGACCCTCCCCTCGGCGTACACCCTGCGCTGAGACCACGGGCACCGCGAACGGTGGACCGACCGGGCGTTCACCGGCCGGGGCGAGACCGATGTCTCGCCCCGGCCGTCCGCGGTCCCTCGACACATGCCCGGCGCATCCCGGCGGTGCCCCGCAACGTGTGAACCGACCTGACGGACGGCTCCGCAGCGGTTCTGTCGGTGCCACCGCGTAGCCTTCCGGTCGATCCAATCGCCCGACGTCCCAGTCGACTTGTGTCCTCGGTTCGAGCGGGCACACACGTACCGGGAAGAAAGAAGCTCTCCATGCGGGAACCGCGCAACCCCCTCCAAACATGGCGCCGCCGCAGATGGCTCGCCCTGGCGGCCGTGAGCGGTGTCGTACTCGCCGCGGCTGCCGGCCCGGCCCTCGCCGCCGACACGGACCCGACCGACCATCTCGACATCGCCGCACCATGGGATCTCCAACTCCCGGCCGCGAGCGCCGAATCCGGCACCTCTGTACCGCGAACACTCCAGCTCGGTATCGGCCACGACAACGCCGACAACAACGTGACGAGCGGCCGCCTCAGCGTCGACGCCTCCGGGCTCGCGGATGTCGCCGTGGTGAGCTGGCCGGCCGCGTGCGTCCCTGACGACACGACACCGCTCACCGCCACCTGTGACTTCGGGCCCATCAGCGCCGGGCCCTACACCACCGTCGCCGCCCTCGTCCTGCACGCCCAGGCCGGCGCTCCCGCGGGTGCCTCGGGCCTCCTGCACATATCCGCCGACGCCGACAGCGACTTCGGCCCGTTGGACGCCGAACCGATGGACGTGTCCGTCACCATCGGCAGCGGCCCGGACCTTTCCCTCAGCCAGTTGCCCAACCTCAAGGGTGTCAGCCCCGGCACGGACGTCGACCAGCATCTGCGGCTGAGCAACCTGGGCAACCAGACCGTCGACCGCACACTGCTGACCTTTTTCGCCTCGCACGGCCTCGCCTTCGAGAACCGGTACGGCAACTGCGCTTACGCCGACGATGACGACACCGCCAACCCCACGGGTACCAGCGTGGTGTGCGTCGTGGACCAGCCTGCCGAACCGGGCATGACCTACGACCTGTCCGGGGCCGCGGCGCTGCACGCCGGCCCGGCCGCCCTGTACGAACGCTTCGACTACTCAGCCGATCCGTACACCGATGAGGCCTACCAGCAGGCCCTGAACGGCAAGGAGTTCTCCCCCGGCTCGGGCGGCCGGCTCACCCTGGAGCCCGAAGCGGCACTCCGATCAGCCGGGACCTCGGACCTGGATCCGGACCTCAACCAGGGCGACAACTACCGCGTCACCACCATCCAGGCCGCCAACAGCGCCGACCTCAAGGCGGTCGGTGCCAAGGTGACCGGACTTCCCGGTGACATCGTCACCACTACCGTCGCCGTCGAGAACGACGGGCCGGCCTGGGTGGCCTCGCTCCTCGCCGGGGAGCCGGCCGCACTGGTCGACGTGACCCTCCCGGAGGGCACCACCGCTGTCGCCGCACCGCACAGCTGCCAGGGGGGCTCGCGTTCCTTCCGCTGCCGTACGCCGATATTCCTCTGGGAACAGCATCGCAGCGACTTCACCTTCACTCTGCGCATCGACAGCATGGTGCCGGCCAACGCTCCCGGGTCCGTGTCCCTCGTCAACAGCCACTACGAACCGCCGGTCATGGACTTCGACCCGGACCTGAGCAACAACACCGCCCCCATCACCGTCGGCGCCGCCGCCGAGTGACGCCCGGGGCCCGGGAGCGTCCGTCATGCCTTCCGGACTCCCGGGCCCAGGCTCCACACTCGGCCCGTCGGCTCGGCCCGTCGGCACGGCCCGTCGGCACGGTCCACCACACCGGACTCCGAAACGGTCGTCACGCCCACCGGCACCGGCCGGCCCGATCCCGGCGGACCGCGGCCGCGCCGGAGTCCTCCCGTCGGCAGGCCGGGTGGTCCCCGTGGTGTCGAGCGCCCGGGCAAGGCCGCAATGCGGCTGTTCCGGCATTTCGGACATAACACCCCATAATCTCTCCATCCTGGCAGGGCTGTTGCCGAGGCGGGCAGAAATGTCCCACATCGGACGGGCAGGGACCCGCCGGATCGCGATCAGCCGCGGCCGGCGGTGAAGTGATATGTGCCACCATTGCGGGCGCCCGGCCGCAGCAACCCTGAACCGCCCAGGGCAAAGAGGTTGGGCACCTGGGGGCCACCCGCTCGGGGCCGCTCCCGCCCGCCCGCGACGCCCCTACCCGAATTCGGCAGCCCTCCGCCCCCACCGTCGCATCGGGCACCATGACGCCCGACCGGCCCGGTGACACCTGGGTTTTGCCGCCCTCGCCGGACAGCGCCGCGATCGCATCACGACGCACCCCCGCACCCGGCGTTCACCGGGAAGCCGCGGGCGCTTCGGCCCTGCCACCCGCACCCGGGGGCCAGTCCCCCCGCCGGCCCGCGCGACAGGATCGTGACCGCGCGCCGGAGAAGAACCCCTGAACACCTCTTGACGCTTCCCGAACAGCGGTGCCAACATCGCGTCATCCAAATGTTTGCGCAAACGTGCGACCGGACGGTCGGCGATGTTTACGCAACCATCCGGGGCTTCGTCCAGACGACGGGGCCCCGCACGACGACGTGAGGGATGGGATCATGGCAGCCATATCGCCGCCTTCCAGTACCGGCAGGGCGGCGCCACCTCGGGGACGCCGGGGCCGGCGCTGGCTGGGATGGGGCTTCGTCGCGCCATTCATGATCTTCTTCGCGTTGGTCTTCCTGGCGCCGATCGGCTACTCGATCTATCTGAGCCTGTTCCGCGACCAGCTCATCGGCGGCACCTCGTTCGTCGGCCTGGACAACTACACCCAGGCCTTCCACGACAGCCAGTTCTGGTCGGGGCTCGGCCGCGTCGCGCTGTTCCTGGCGGTCCAGGTGCCGATCATGCTGGGCATCGCCCTGTTCATCGCCCTCGCGCTGGACAGCGGACGGCTCCACGGCCGGAACTTCTTCCGCATCACGATCTTCCTGCCCTACGCGGTCCCGGCCGTCGTGGCCACCTTGATGTGGGGCTTCATGTACGGCGACCGCTTCGGCCTGGTCGCCAACATCAACGACACCTTCGGGACCTCCCTGCCGAACCCGCTCTCGCCCGGCCTAGTGCTGGCGAGCATCGGCAACATCGTGACCTGGGAGTTCGTCGGCTACAACATGCTGATCTTCTACTCGGCGCTGCATGTGATCCCGCACTCCCTCTACGAGGCGGCCGAGATCGACGGCGCGAGCCAGATGCGGATCGTCAGGTCCATCAAGATCCCCGCGATCCGGGGGGCGCTGGTGATCGCGACGATCTTCTCGGTCATCGGCAGCTTCCAGCTGTTCAACGAGCCGAGCATCCTCAAGCCCCTGGCGCCCAACGCCATCACGACGTACTTCACGCCGAACCTGTACACCTACTCGCTGTCCTTCTCCGGCCAGCAGCACAACTACGCCGCGACGGTCGCGATCGTCATGGGAGTGGTCACGATGATCGTCGCCTACGTCGTGCAGCTGCGCGGCATGCGGAAGGAGGCGTGACGATGGCCCAGTCCAGCACCAGCACCCTCGCGCCCAAGCGGCAGTACTCCGGCTCCGCGTCGTCCGGGCGGACCGCGCGCCGGCGCCGCTCCTCCGACCGGCCCAAGCGCAACGTCCTGCTCACGATTCTGACCGCGCTCGTCGCGGTCTACGCCCTGATCCCGCTGGCCTGGCTGCTGATCAGCGCCAGCAAGACCCAGAAGAATCTGCTCGACTCCTTCGGGCTGTGGTTCAGCGGCGACTTCGCGCTGTGGGACAACATCCAGCAGACCCTCACCTACAACGACCACATCTTCGTACGGTGGCTGCTGAACACCCTGCTGTACGTGGTGGTGGGCGCCGGCGGCGCGACCTTCCTCGCCGTGCTGGGCGGCTACGGCCTGGCGAAGTTCAACTTCCCGGGCAAGCGGTCGGTGTTCGCGGTGGTGATCGGCGCGGTCGCCGTACCGGGTGCCGCGCTGGCCGTGCCCACGTTCCTGATGTTCAGCAAGATGGGCCTGACGAACACACCGTGGGCGGTCATCGTCCCCTCGCTGATCTCTCCGTTCGGCCTCTACCTGATGTGGGTCTTCGCCTCCGAGGCGATCCCGGACGAGCTGCTGGAAGCGGCCCGGGTGGACGGTTCGGGCGAGATCCGCACCTTCTTCAAGATCAGCCTGCCACTGCTGGGGCCGGGCATCGTCACCGTCCTGCTCTTCACCGTGGTCGCGACCTGGAACAACTACTTCCTGCCGCTGATCATGATCAAGGATCCCGACTGGTATCCCCTCACGCTGGGGCTCAACGCGTGGAACGCCCAGGCCGCGACGGCCGGTGGGCAGCCCGTCTTCAATCTCGTGATCACCGGGTCGCTGCTGACCATCGTCCCGCTGATCGCGGCCTTCCTCTTCCTCCAGCGCTACTGGCAGACCGGACTCAGCGCCGGCAGCGTCAAGGAATGATCACCGGCGCCCCGGAGGCGCCGTGTCCACCTCTGCAGGCCCCTCCCCGGCACACCCATGCGGTGGGCGACGGGCGGCGCCGCAGTACATCACCACAACGAAGTGAGATGCGATGACGAACAAGCCACTTCGCCGTTCGGCGCAGGCGTTCGCGGTGCTCTGCGCGGGGGCCCTGGCCCTGACCGCCTGCGGTTCCTCCGGCGACTCCGGTTCCGGGGCCAAGGCCGCGGACGCGGGCAGCGTCGAGGCGGCGCTGAACAAGGGCGGCAACCTGACGGTGTGGGCGTGGGAGCCGACGCTGAAGCAGGTGGTCACCGACTTCCAGGCCAAGTACCCCAAGGTCAAGGTGAAGCTGGTCAACGCCGGTACGGGCAACGACCAGTACACCGCCCTGCAGAACGCGGTCCAGGCCGGCTCGGGCGCCCCCGACGTGGCGCAGGTCGAGTACTACGCGCTGAGCCAGTTCGCGCTGGGCAAGTCCGTCGCCGACCTCAGCCCGTACGGTGCCAAGGACCTGTCCAAGGCCTACTCCCCCGGCCCGTGGAACGCCGTCTCCATCAACAACGGCGTGTACGCCCTGCCCATGGACTCCGGGCCGATGGCGATGTTCTACAACAAGAAGGTCCTCGACCAGTACAAGATCAAGGTGCCCACCACCTGGGACGAGTACCTCGACGCGGCCCGCGCGCTCCACAAGGCCAACCCCAAGGCGTACATCACCAACGACACCGGTGACGCCGGCTTCGTGACCAGCATGATCTGGCAGGCCGGCGGCCACCCGTACTCGGTGGACGGCACCAAGGTGAAGGTGAACTTCACGGACCCCGGCACGAAGCAGTTCACCGCCGTCTGGCAGAAGCTCATCTCCGAGAAGCTGCTCGCCCCGATCAGCTCCTGGAGCGACCAGTGGTACAAGGGACTGGCCGACGGCACCATCGCCACCCTCAACACGGGTGCGTGGATGCCCGCGAACTTCGTCTCCGGCGTCCCCTCGGCCTCCGGTAACTGGCGCGCCGCACCGCTGCCGCAGTGGCAGGCCGGGAAGACCGCCAGCGCCGAGAACGGCGGCAGCTCGCTGGCGGTGACGGAGGCCAGCAAGGACAAGGCCCTCGCCTACGCCTTCGTCAAGTACGCGGACAAGGACGCGGGTGTCCAGGCCCGCATCAAGGGCGGCGCCTTCCCCGCCACGACCGCGGACCTCAACTCCAACGCGTTCCTGAACACCGAGTTCCCCTACTTCGGCGGCCAGAAGGCGAACGAGGTCTTCGCCGAGTCGGCGAAGAACGTGGCGCCCGGCTGGTCCTACCTGCCCTACCAGGTGTACGCGAACTCGATCTTCAACGACACCGTCGGCAAGGCCTATGTGTCCTCCACCTCGCTGCCCGACGCCCTCGCCGGCTGGCAGGACGCGTCGGTGAAGTACGGCAAGGACCAGGGCTTCTCCGTCGGCAACTGACGCACCGGCACCACCCCTCGCCGGCCCGGCGGTTCCCAGGCACGGAACCGCCGGCGCCGGCCCACCCCGGGCTTACGGACCGCCGATCCACGGCTTTCCGCGCCCCCATAGACTTCCTACATTCAGCGGCTGCGATGCGTGACGAAGGGTACGACGGACGTGGACGGGACCGGTCAGAACTCGGTGGCCGCCGCGCAGCGACGGCGGCGCGGTGCGTCGATGGCCGATGTCGCCAAGCTGGCGGGCGTCTCGGCGCAGACCGTCTCCCGGGTCTCCAACGGCTTCCCCGGCGTACTGGACGACACCCGGCAGCAGGTGCTCGCCGCGATGAAGCAGCTCGGCTACCGCCCCAACAGCGCGGCGCGCGCCCTGAAGAGCGGTGAGTTCCGCACGATAGGCGTCATCCTCTTCACCCTGTCCAGCACCGGCAACATGCGCACCTTGGAGGCGGTCTCGTCCTCCGCCGCGCGCGCGGGCTACGCGACCACCCTGCTGCCGGTCACCGCGCCCACGCAGGACGGGGTGCGCGGTGCCTTCACGCGGCTCGGCGAACTCGCGGTGGACGGCATCGTCATGATCATGGAAGTCCACCTGCTGGACGCGATGACGGTGGCGCTGCCGCCGGCGGCCCCCTTGGTCGTCGTCGACTCCGACGCCGGCGACCAGTACTGCGTCGTCGACACCGACCAGGCCAGCGGTGCCCGCGCTGCCGTCGAGCATCTGCTGGGCCTCGGGCACGGCACGGTGCGGCACATCGCGGGCCCCGAGGAGTCCTTCGCGTCCGAGCGCCGGGTCGGCGCCTGGCGGGAGGCCCTGGAATCCGCCGGCCGTGACGTGCCGGAACTGCTGCGCGGCGACTGGTCGGCGCAGTCCGGCTACGAGGCCGGGCTGCGGATCGCGGCGGATCCGGCCTGCACCGCGGTCTTCGTCGCCAACGACCAGATGGCCCTCGGTGTGCTGCGCGCGCTGAACGAGCACGGCAGGCGGGTGCCGGAGGACGTGAGTGTTGTCGGGTTCGACGACATCCCGGAGGCCGCCTCCTTCATGCCGCCCCTGACGACGATCCACCAGGACTTCGCCGAGGTCGGCAGGCGCTGCGTCGACGGCGTGCTGCGGCAGATCCGGGACGACGCCGCGGAGCAGGGCACCACGCTGGTGCCCACCAGGCTCGTGGTCCGCGGCAGTACCGCCCCGCCCCCGGCAGACCGGCGACCGTGAACCGTTGAACCGATGAATCACCGCATCCGCACCTCCGTCGTCACGCTTCGTGATGGCAACGCAAACATCGCGTCCCGGGCACCTCGCGCCGACACCTCCGCGAACACCCCGTGACAGCACCACCCGCACGTGATCCCGACTCCACTGGAGGAGCACCCGCCATGCCCGTACTGCGGACAGAAGGGAACGAATTCCGCCTCGACGGCGAGCCGTTCCGCATCATCTCCGGTGGCCTGCACTACTTCCGCGTCCACCCCGAACAGTGGCGGGACCGGCTGCACAAGGCGCGCCTCCTCGGGCTGAACACCATCGACACCTATGTGCCGTGGAACCTCCACCAGCCCCGGCCTGACGAGTTCCACGCCGACGGCGGACTGGATCTGCCCGCCTTCCTGGCACTCGCCCAGGCCGAGGGGCTGCACGTCCTGCTGCGCCCCGGGCCGTACATCTGCGCCGAGTGGGAGGGCGGCGGCCTGCCGTCCTGGCTGCTCGCCACACCCGGCATCGCGCTGCGCACCGCCGACCCGGGCTACCTGGAGGCCGTCGACGCCTTCCTCGACCGGCTCCTGCCGCTCGTCACGCCGTACCTGGCCACCAACGGCGGCCCCATCCTGGCCGTGCAGGTCGAGAACGAGTACGGCGCCTACGGCGACGACCCCGCCTACCTCGGGCACCTGGAGGCGAAGCTGCGCCAAGGCGGTGTCGACGTACCGCTGTTCACCTGCGACCAGCCCGCCGACCTCGCCCGCGGCAGCATCCCGGGCGTCCTGAGCACCGTCAACTTCGGCAGCCGTCCCGCGCAGAACCTCGCCGCGCTGCGCGAGCACCAGCCCGAGGGCCCGCTGATGTGCACCGAGTTCTGGAACGGCTGGTTCGACCGCTGGGGCGGCGTGCACGTCGTCCGCGACGCCGCGAGTGCCGCCGCGGACCTCGACGAACTGCTGTCCGCCGGTGCCAGCGTGAACCTGTACATGTTCCACGGCGGCACCAACTTCGGCTTCACCAACGGCGCCAACGACAAGCACACGTACCGGCCGACCATCACCTCCTACGACTACGACGCGCCGCTGGACGAGGCCGGGGACATCACCCCCAAGTACCTCGCGTTCCGCGAAGTCCTCGCCCGGCACACCACCGTGCCCGACAGCCCCCTGCCCGAGCCGTCGAAGAAGCTCAACCTCCTCGGCGTCGGACTCACCGGGACCGCGTCACTGCTCGGCTCCGCCGACCGGCTGGGTGAGGCGGTGGCCGGTCCGCGCCCGCTGACCATGGAGGAACTGGGCCAGGACTTCGGCTTTGTCCTGTACGAGACCGAGCTGACCGGGCCGGGCCCCACCCTGCTCCACTTCACCCAGGTCAAGGACCGCGCCCAGGTCTTCCTCGACGGGGCCCCCGTCGGGGTCCTCGAGCGTGAGCAGCACGAGAGCGCGCTGGCCCTCACCGTCCCCGCGCAGGGCGCGACCCTGACGGTGCTGGTCGAGAACCAGGGCCGGGTCAACTACGGCCAGGGCATCCACGACCGCAAGGGACTGACCGGCCCGGTCACCGCCAACGGCACCGAACTGACCGGCTGGCGCAGCAGGCCGCTGCCCCTGGACGACCTGTCGGGACTCGCCTTCACCACCGGCGGCCCGCAGCCCGTGGGTCCCGCGTTCCACCGCGGCGTCTTCGCGGTGGAGAGCCCCGCGGACACCTTCCTGGACCTGACCGGCTGGACCAAGGGCAACGCCTGGGTCAACGGCTTCGCGCTGGGCCGCTACTGGTCCCGCGGCCCTCAGCAGCGCCTCTACGTCCCCGCCCCGGTCCTGCGTCCCGGAGCCAACGAGCTGGTGGTCCTGGAACTGCACGCCACCACCCGTACCGCCGTCGACCTGTGCGACACCCCGGACCTCGGACCGCTCGAGGAGTAGCGGCGCGGGCACGGCGGCCGGTTTCCCGTCGGACCGGCCGCTCGGGCCTCGGGGGCTTCCCCGGCCAGGGCCTCCTGGTAGCGGAGTACGACGAGTTCGACGAGGGCGTCGTGCGTGCCGAGCGGCGCGGAGGTGACGCAGCCTCCGGAGCGGGCGGCGCGGCGGGCGAACCAGCCCGGGGCCAGAAGGTATCCGGCGACGTGGACGCGGGCGTGTCCGGCCGCGCGCAGGGCGGCGACGGCCCCTGCCGGGTCCGGAGCGGCGGCGCAGAGGTAGGCGGGCACGACCTCCCGCGCACCGGGGAGCCTGTCGCGCAGCAGCGCGGCCATGGCCGCGGCGTCGGCGTTGGCGGCCGGATCGGTCGATCCGGCCGCCGCGAGGACGACCGGTCCGTCGCCGGCGCGCCACCCGGCTTCGGCGAGACGGTCGGCGAGGACGTCTGCCAGCCGTGGGTCGGGCCCGAGCGCGGAGGCGACCCGGGCGCGCAGATGGGGCGCCCCGGCGAGGGCCGCGGGGATGTCGACGCGAAGGTGGTAGCCCGCGCCGAGCAGCAGCGGCACCAGGACCACTTCGCCGCTCAGCCGGGCCAGGGCCTCCGGCAGCGACGGCGTCACCAGGCCGAGGAAGCAGAGCTCCACGCGCAGGCCGGGACAGCACGCGCGCACCCGGGCGACGAGTGCCTCGGTCACCGCCACACCCTCCGCGTCCCGCGTGCCGTGGGCCATGGCGAGGAGGGTCGGCCCGGGCCGGGTGGCAGGGGCAGCGCTCGTCATACCGCCGCCAGGCAGTAGCCGCGCTTGGGGACGGTTCTGACCAGGCGGCCGTACGGGCCGAGCGAGGAGCGCAGCCGGGCGACGGCCGCCTCCACGGCGTGCTCGTCCGCATCGGAGTCCGCCCAGAGGCGGCGCAGCAGTTCGGCGCGGCTGAGCACCCAGCCCGGCTTCTCGGCCAGTGCGCGCAGGAGGGCGGCGCTCTTCGGCGAGAGCCAGTGGCACTCCCCGTCGACCAGCAGCGCGTTACCCTGGAGCACCAGGGCCCGGTCGGCGAGCCGCACTTCCCGGCGGCCGCGTGCGGGCAGCGTTTCCGTGAGTGTGCGGACCAGCGCACCGAGACGCCCGCGTTCGGGCCAGACCACGGGCAGCCCGGCGTCCAGCAGGGGTCGCGCGCAGACCGGGCCGACGCAGACCGGGAGGACGTCGCCGGACATCGCCTCCAGCACCCGCCCGTGTGCGCCGTCGGTCAGCGCGGTCCCCAGGAAAGCGGTGATCGCGGGCGCGCTGGCAAGTTCACGCTGACCGCGCTGCCGACGGCGCTCGGCGCGGCGCTGCGCCTGCCCTACACCTTCGCGGTGGCCAGGTTCGGGGGCCGCAACTGGACGGTGTTCAGCGCGCTGTTGCTGCTGGTCCCGACCGTGCTGGCCGGAGTCGTGCTGCGGCCGGGGGTCGTGGGCGGCACCCTGCCGGCCGTGGCCTGCGTGGCCGGCGTCGGGGGCGGCAACTTCGCCTCCTCGATGGCGAACATCAACGCGTTCTACCCCCAGCGGCTCAAGGGCTGGGCGCTCGGCGTCAACGCGGGCGGCGGCAACCTCGGAGTGCCCGTGGTGCAGTTGGTCGGCCTGACGGTGATCGCCACGGCGGGTGCGGCGCAGCCGCGGCTGGTCCCGCTGGTCTACCTGCCGCTGATCGTGCTGGCCGCGCTGGGCGCGGCCCTGAGGATGGACAACCTCGCGTCGCCGAGGAACGACGGGCGGGCCCTGCGGGAGGTGGCGAAGGAGCCGCACAGCTGGGTGATGTCCCTTCTCTACATCGGCACGTTCGGCTCGTTCATCGGTTTCGGCTTCGCCTTCGGGCTCGTCCTGCAGGTCCAGTTCCACGGGCAGTTCGACACTCCCGTGAAGGCGGCGTACCTGACCTTCCTCGGCCCCCTGCTGGGGTCACTGGTGCGGCCGTTCGGCGGGCGGCCGGCGGACCGCTGGGGTGGTGCCAGGGTGACGCTGTGGACCTTCGTCGCGATGGCGGCGGCCGTGGGCGTCGTGCTGGCCGCATCGCGGCGGGAGTCGCTGCCGATGTTCCTGGTGGGCTTCGTCGCCCTGTTCGTGCTGAGCGGGATCGGCAACGGCTCGACGTACCGCATGATCCCGGCGATCTTTCACGCCAAGGCGCGCCTCGCGGTCGCGGCGGGCGCGGACACGCAGACCGCGGAGCGGGACTCGCGCCGGCGGGCGTCGGCGCTCATCGGGCCGGTCGGCGCGTCAATGGGAGTCCTGGTGAACCTCGCGTTCCGGCAGTCGTTCCTGCACGGCGCGAGCGGCGAACCGGCCTACTGGGCCTTCCTGGCGGCGTACGCGGTGTGCTCGATCGTGACGTGGGCGGTCTATCTGCGGCCCCGGGTCGGACCGATGCACGGGGTCTGAGGTCCGAGGTCGGTGCGGCATCCGCCCCGCGTTCGGCACGGCCCCGGTCACACCCGTGTGATCGGGGCCGCATTCGCGAGGCACGTTCTGCCGGCTTCTCCCGAAAGTCCGCAGGTCATCGCTGCCGCGGGAGCTTCGGGCCCGAGTCCGGGAGATCAAAGAAAACGAATATTCGTCTTGACTCACCCTTCACCCGAGGCGCAGGATAGGCAGCGCTCGAACGGAATGGCCGTTCCCGGAAGGGGAGGAGGCGACATGGGTGCCGTGCAGACCGGCGGGTCGGGAGTGACTCCATGTCAGGTTCCGGGGGACGACGGACCGCGGGCAGCACCCGCCGAGGCCGAGCGGGCTCCGTCCGGCACCGTGGCGTTCGTGCTGCAAGGCGGGGGCAGCCTGTGCGCGGCGCAGGTAGGTGCGCTGCGGGCCCTCACGCAGGCGGGAGTCACTCCCGATCTCGTCGTGGGATCCTCCGCCGGCGCTCTCAACGCCGCCGCCTTCGCAGCCGACCCGGGCATCGAGGGCATCGACCGGCTGGAGGCGTTGTGGCTGGGCCTCAAGCGCCGCCATGTCGCGCCGATATCACCGAGGACCCTGATCAGGGCCGCCCTCGGATGGGGCGAGGCGGCGGTCTCGAGCGCGGCGCTGCGGCGATTGCTGCGGGACGGGGTCGGCGTGAACCGCCTTGAGGACACCGCCGTACCGGTGCACATTGTGACGACCGACGCCGAGACCGGCGCTGCCGTCGTTCTGTCCCGAGGCGACGCCGTTCCGGCGCTGCTCGCCTCGGCGGCCTTTCCGGGGCTCTATCCCCCGGTGTGCGTCGGCGGGCACCGCCTCATCGACGGGGGCGTGTCGGCGGACACGCCCGTCCTCCAGGCGGAAGCACTCGGCGCGACCACGATCTACGTACTGCCCGCTGCCGTCACCCAGCAGACGGACCATCACGCACACGCGGCGCTGCTCGCCGCCTACCGGGCGGTGGGCCAGATCCTGGTGGAACGTGAGAGACGGGACCTCGCAGCCGTCCGCGGATCGGTTCTCCGCCTGCCCGCGGCCACCACCCCCGTCGTCAGCCTCGTCGACTTCCGCGACACACCGCGCCTGGTCCGGGCCGGCTACTCACTCACCCAGGACTGGCTCGTCGAGCAGCCCGCGGCCATGGCGTGAGGATGCTCCATGGCGCACTTGGCCTCCTTCGGACGGGGACGCTTGCCCCGGCTCGGGCCGCGAACCCGTCTCATCTCCCTACGCGCACCCGGGTAACCACCATGATCGATTCTTCCCCGCCCCCGCCCCCGTCCCCGAACGACGGGACCGACCACTCGACCGTCGAGCCCACGTCGCCGAAGGGCGAGGACGGCGGCAGCAGCGGCAGTCGCGCGGCCGGCAGCTGGCTGCGCAGCCGGCGGTCCGGCCAGATGTCCTCATATCTGCCACTCCACCTGGACGAGACATTCCTCGTCCATGGTGGTGTCCGCGACACGGCGGGAGGACTGGTGCGCTTCCGGATACCCGGCGTCGACGAAGCCGGGCCCTCGCGGCGCTCCAGGTGGCGACGGACCGACCTGGGTCACCAACTCGCGGGATCAGAAGGTGAATTGCGGCTGATCCGCAGCCGCCCGCGGACCGAGAGCGCGATACAGCGGGCTCCCATCGCCATGCTCACGCTCAACGGCATCACCGACGCCGCGCCCCCGATC
Organism: Streptomyces sp. RLA123; assembly: GCF_056270165.1. Taxonomy (NCBI): domain Bacteria; kingdom Bacillati; phylum Actinomycetota; class Actinomycetes; order Kitasatosporales; family Streptomycetaceae; genus Streptomyces; species Streptomyces sp. RLA123. The sequence goes on from NZ_JBWDOR010000003.1 coordinate 488,250, forward strand.
CGGCTCGACATCGCCGGCCCCTCCCCGGCCGTCGCCGGCGAGCAACGGGGCCGTACCGCGGGTCTCGGCGTCGACGTGCACTTCTTCGCGGGTCTGTGGGACCTGGCCCTCCCCGAGCACACGCGGCGCCGCCTGCACCTCGAAGGTCCCGTCCGTGTGCTGCCCGACTGGCCGACGGCGCGATGAGGAGCAGCACAGGACAGCCCTGGCGCAAGGACGTGGCGTGACTCCGCAGCGTTCACGCCGGCGTACCGTGCTGACCGCGTGCGCCACGCTGAGCGTGGTGGGCACCGAGTTGGTGTGGGTGGCACCCTACGCGCGCCAGGCCGCGGGACAGCTCGCCGACGCCGATCTCCGGTGGTTTCTGCCGGCGCTCGCGGCCGAAACGGTGTCCATGATGGCGTTCGCGCGCCTTCAGCGGTTCGCGCTCGGCGCCGGAGGGCTGCGGGTCACCATCGGTTCCACCGCCGCCACGGTGTTCGCCGGCAACGCCCTGAGCGCGAGCCTGCCCGGCGGGAGCCTGGTCTCCCTCACCTACCGGACACGCCGGATGCGGGCCTGGGGCGCCAGCGCACCTCAGATCGGATTCGCGCATGCGGCCACCGGCGTTCTGAGCACGATCGCTCTCGCCCTGCTCGCGGGCGTCGGACACACTCTGGCGGGGGACAACTCCCGACTCCTCCCGCTCGCCATTCAGGCCCTCGCGACCTGCGCTCTCGCCGGCGCCGCACTGGCACTGGTCCACCACCCCGCCGTACTGCGCCGGCCCGTGGGCGTTCTTCATCGCCTGTGGCACAGGCTGCGCCGCAGCGTCGCGGAGCCGCGCTCGCCCGAAGGGCTGCTCGACGAACTGGCCGCCATGGACCCGCCGGCCCGCTTCTGGGCACGGGGGCTCGGCCTGGCCCTGGCCAACTGGGGCGCGGATCTCACGTGTCTGCTCGCCGTGTGCCACGCCGTCGGAGCCTCGCCCTCGCTCGGCACGGTGCTGCTGGCCTACGTCGCCGCGATGACGGCCGCGTCAGCCATGCCCCTGCTGCCCGCAGGGCTCGGCACTCTCGACGCGGCCCTGATCCTCACCCTGCACCACGGCGGGGTACCGACCATCGCCGCCACCGCCGCAGATCTCCTGTACCGGCTGATCACCCCCGGGCTGGTCAGCGTCGCCGGATGGACCCTGCTGTTCCGGCAACGCTCACAGTCCACCACCGGGCCGCAGGCACAGCCGCAGGCCCCACCGGACGCGACAGCAGTCGGCAACACACCGGCGATCCCCACGGCACGCCCCTCGCGCCCGCATCTGCACATTCCTTGACCTGCACGTCAGCGTCAGCCGATACCGCACCCCTCCCCACCCAACGGCTGCGGTCGGGACGCGGGTACACTGCGAAAGAAAACGAATGTTCGTCTTGACGATTCTCGGCAAACGCACCAAACTGAAGCTAAACAAAATGATCATTCATCTTATGAGAGGCGTGACCATGAAGAACCCGCTGGTGAGGGTCCTGTCCTGGCGCCGGATTGTCCTCATGATCGTGGGATTGCCCCTGGTGATCTCGCTCGCCGCGCTGGCATTCGCCGGACCCGCGTCGCGCATCGCCCCGCGAGATCTGCCCGTGGGAATCGTGGGCACGAGCACGGCCAGCCAGAAGGCGGTCGAAAGCATGACGCACAACGCGCCGGGCGGATTCGATTTCCACCTCTACCCCGACCAGGCCTCGGCACGCTCCGCCATCATGAAGCGGGAGGTCTACGGCGCCTTCGTCATAGCTCCCGGCAGAGTCACCGTGCTGGAGGCCACGGCCGCCAGCATGCCCGTGGCCCAGCTCCTGGGGGCGTCCGGGGAGCAACTTGCCGCCCACGCACCCAAGTTGCCGCAACGGCACGTTGCCCTTGATGCCCACGACAAGTCTCACGCGTCCGACAGCCGCAAGAACGTCCCCAAGGCGGCGGCCAAAGTCACCGTGAAGACCGTGGACGTCGTCCCGACCTCCGCGGACGACCCCCGGGGAGTGGTCTTCACCGCGGCACTCCTCCCGCTCACCATTTGCGGAATCCTCATCGCAGCCCTGATCACGCTGTCGGCTCTCCATCTGCCGGGGTGGCGTCGCGTCATCGACCTGATCGCCGTGTGCGCCGTGTGCGGCCTCGCCGCCTACCTGGTCACCCAGGGCATCCTGGGTGCGCTGCCGCACGAGCACCTGGCCACCTACGCCTCCCTGTCCCTCACCCTGCTCGCCATCAGTGCGACCAGCGCCGGCCTGATCAGGCTCATCGGCCATCCGGGCCTGGGTGTCAGCGCCGTACTCATGGTCTTCGTGGGAAATCCGTTCTCCGGCAGCACCTCCGCACCCGAGCTGCTGCCCAAGGCGGTCGACGACATCGGCCAATGGCTGCCCCCGGGCGCCGGAGCAAGCCTTCTGCGCAGCACGGCCTACTTCGACGGCAATGGATCCGGAAGCCACATCGCCGTCCTCGTCCTGTGGAGCGTGCTCGGACTGACGTCCGTCGTCTTCGCCCGTCGAACCCTCACCGTCCTGGGCGACACCATCGAAGAGGACTCCTATGAGCACCGCGATGCGAGCGCCGGGGACAAAGCGGCCGACGAACGCGCCGATGCCCTCGTCATGGCAACGTCCGACGCACCCGTCCCTTCTCCCTCGCAGGCACTGGACGGGCGTCACGCGCACGCCCGCCACGCGCTCCACGACTGACGCAGACCACGACGAGTGCCCCTCGCTCTCCAGCGACACGGACCGGCCTCCCGACGGGTGCGGCCGGTCTCCCGCGAGTGCGGGGCGCCACGTGCGAGAGGCGCCCCGCAACACCGAACCGGGAAACACCGCCCGTTCGTTGACCGAGCCCCGGAAACGCGCGCGGGACTCACGACCCGCCGGGGCGCGACGACCGGGCCAGGGCGCCCAAGGAGAAACGGGGCAGGGCAGGGCGCTCCCGCTCTGCCCTTCCTCGCGCGGTTCTCACATCCCGAATCGACGTCGCCCCCCGCAGAGATCTGCCGGATGCCACGGCGGCCCATGTCCGCCGCCGCGTCCGGCCCTCACGGGCAGCCCGGACGGCCGCATCACTCGAACCGCCGCACCGGATCAGGGCACGAGGGCCATCCCTCCGGCGTCGGTGGGTGGCGGTGACCGACCGAAGCACCAAAGCAAGGAAAAGCACCATGCCCACGACGGACAGGCCCGCTCAGGACGCCAGGGACAGTCTCGAGTCGGAGGCCGTGTTCCACCACGCCCATGGCGTGATGTTCCGTATCGCCTACCGAATGCTGCACAACGTCAGCGAAACCGAGGACGTACTCCAAGAAGCCTGGATCCGTTGGCAGACATGCGACCGATCCCAGGTGCAGAATCCGGAGGCCTTTCTCACCACAATGGTGACGAGGCTTGCCATCAATGTGCTGCAATCAGCGAGATTCCGCCGTGAGAGGTCCGTCGGCATGTCGCTGCCGGAGTCCGTCGACACGATGAGCGACCCCGAGGTGGACGCCATCAACCGGGAGACGCTCGCCATCGCGGTGCTGCTGCTCCTCGAACGACTGACGCCCGTGGAACGAGCCGCTTACGTGCTCCGGGAGGCCTTCGAATACCCGTACGGGCGAATAGCCGAGGTCATCGGCCATTCCCAGGTCAACACTCGTCAACTGGTCAGCCGGGCCCGCAAGCGCCTCGCTGCGAAGAAACGATCCTGCGTGGCCGCGGAAGACCACCAGCGGTTCCTGACCGCATTTGTGGCGGCCGCCCGGACGGGGGACGTGACCGTGCTGGAGCGACTCTTCGCCGAGGAAGCCGCGTACTCCGACGGCGGCGCCGTATGCCCCTCGGGATTCCCCACCATCCTGGGCCGCAACCGCGTGGCCTAAGTGGTCGAGCTTCGAAGTCCTTCGAGGGTTGATCACGTTGGCGGGTTGATGGAGGATTTTCCCTGGTGGTCGGTTGTGTGCCGGTCCAGTCTGGCAAGCAGATCGTCCAGGTCGGAGGTGGTGAACTTCCACTGGAACGGCTGTGCTGTGGCGTTGTAGCGGTCTTCGAATGCTCGAAGCCGGTCCCGGACCTCGTTGAGGTCGGTGAAGTCGTTAGGCGAGACGACCTTGCGCTGAACGATGGAGAAGAACACCTCGATCTGGTTGACCCATGAAGCGTGAACGGGTGTGTGGACCATGACCGCGTTCGGAAACCTGCTGGTCAGGCCGTCGACGGCTGTCTTGCCGCGATGGGAGGAGCCATTGTCGACTCCAGAAGACGCGTCTGGCGCTGGCATATGGCTCGCTGGTCATGACCTGCTCGACCAGCGCCATGAACGGCACGATGCCCGTGGTGGGTTCGCAGCGGCCCATGACGCGGGCCTGGTGGACGTCATAGGCGGCCAGGTAGGCGAGCGCACCGCCGCGTTCGTACTCGTGGTTGACGCGCGACGCCCGGTCTCGTCCCGGGGGCAGGGTGGGATGGCAGCGGCAGCGGGCCTGGATGGAGGTTTTCTCATCCGCGGAGATGACGTACTCGTTCTCGCCCAGGGGTTCGCCCTGCCACAGGCCGGCGTAGAGGTCCATGATGCGGGCGGCTTTGGTACGGAAGCCGGGGTCGCGAATGAAAATCCATGAGCGGTACTGCCAGGGCTTGAGCGCATCCCGCTTCAGCCAGCGGCGCACCGTGGAGGCCGAGACCGCCTCCACGATGCCCCGGTCGACAGCCTCACGTGCCAGTTCCGGGCAGGACCAGCAGGACAGCGGAATGCCGGTCTCGGCAAGTAACTGGCAGGCCAGTGCCTTCACTTCGGCAGTCTGCAGCGGGGTGAAACGCGGCGGCCTCCCGGAACGCTTACGGTCCTCAAGGGCCGGACGACCGCCGGTGGCGAACCGGCCCCGCCAGGTGCGCACCGTGTCCACGTGCAGGCCCGTCTCACCGGCGATCCGCGCGTTGGAGCGTCCACGTGCCGCACGCAGCACCAGTTCCGCGCGCATCCGGGCCTGGTGGGGAGTCTTGTGGCCATAGGCCATCTTCTTCAGCCGCTGCCTCTGCGAGGCTGTCAGCGATATCGGGCAGGCGGACGCAACAGGCAAGGCAGGCAGACCGATCAGCAGAAGTGGATCTCACCGGCCGCCCCTTTCCGCAGCACCCACAGTCGCGACCGTCTTTGCGGGCTTGAGCAGGTCCGCCGGTGCGGATGCTCGGGTTACTTACCGCTGCGTTCGGCGAGGGTGTATGCGACAAGCGCGTTAGCGTGGCCGTGGCCAAGTCCATGCTCGGTCTTGAGCCAGGAGACGAGTTCCATATGCTTGGTCAGGGGCGAGGAGTGGATGAGGTCCTTCCAGTCCGTGATCGGGCGGCCGTACTTTTTCTCGATCGAAGGGAAGTAGCTGGCGGGGCCCTTCACCGGTCCGGTCATTGCGGTGTCCTGTCTGTTGTAGTGAATTGTGATTGTTGACTTGGTTGCGCCCGCGATTCGTGGGCGGGTGCTGCTACTTCTGTGCGGCGGGGAGGGTCGTTATCAGCCGGGCGGTGATGGCCGTGAGCCACAGGAGGCCGAGTCCGGCTCCGGCGGTGAAGGCCAGCACGGTGGCGGAGGAGCAGGCGAATCCGGCGAGGATCCCCAGCGGTACCAGGCGTGAGCTCACGGCCCATCCGCGCTGCTGGTGCGTGGCGAAGTGCCGGGCCAGGACAAGGAACGCTGCGGACAGCGCGAGGAAGCCCACCATGGCGCTGAGCATGTGGGCGGCGCCGTGCCAGCTCAGGGAGGCGGCGGGGGCATGTGGGGCACCGGCGGGGAAGCCCGCCCCCGGGTCCGCGGTGAACACTGCGGCGAGGGCGAAGGATGCGCCGAACACACGGATCAGGCGCGGCGCCCAGGTGCCGGCGGGTGCGCCGTCCAGGGCGCGGCGGATCCCGGCCGCACCTGCGGCGGCCAGCATGCCGGTCAGTAGGAAGCTGGTCACTTGGATCCAGCCGAGATCGCCCAGGCTGAGCTGGCTGATCGCGTTGCGGGTGAAGCCGAAGCCGTCGCGTGTGAGCCCCTGGACGGCGCCGAGGCCCAGGAACAGCGGACCTGCCGTGACGCCACCCGCCAGCAGAACCCGCGTTGTCGGCCATGCCGACGCGGAGCGGGCCGTGACCGGGGCGGCAATGGTCTGGGTCATGCGATTCCCCCACATGTAGAACTAGACGGTGTGGTACTCATCGGAGCCGGGCGCTAGATTAGTCACGCACGAACTGGACTGTCCAGTACCGAAAGGTGGGCGATGGAAGCGAGCGAGCAAGGCCGGTCCGCACGCAAGCACAAGGCGATCCTGGACGCCGCGACCCAGGCGTTCATGGCCAAGGGGTACTCCGGGACCAGCATGGACGACATCGCGAAGCAGGCCGCAGTCTCCAAGCAGACCGTCTACAAGCACTTCGCGGACAAGGAGAAGCTGTTCGCCGAGATCGTCCTGGCCACGACGGACCGGGTCGACGCCATGGTCGATCTGGTGGCCGACATCCCGGCCGACGCCGAGGCACTGGAGGAGAACCTGACCCGTCTGGCCCGCCAGTTCCTGGCCGCCCTCACCCAGCCCCAGGTACTCCAGCTGCGACGCCTGATCATCGCCAACGCCGACACCTTCCCCGAACTCGGCGCCACTTGGTACGAGCAGGGCTTCGAACGCGTCCTCGCCACTCTGGCAGCCACCTTCCAACGCCTCGCCGACCACGGTCTCCTCCGCGTTACGGACGTGCATCTGGCCGCCAACCACTTCACCGGCCTGCTCCTGTGGATCCCGGTGAACAAGGCCATGTTCCACGGCAGTCCCCAGCACTCGCAGAGCGAACTCGACCACTACGCGGACGCCGGCGTCCGGGCCTTCACCGCTGCCTACCGCTAACCCCAGCTACACGCACCAAGTCTCCCCCGGGCACGCTGGAAGAAGACGCAGAACCAGCCCGGCTCTCCGCGAACCGGTTCAACACCAGGTGGACCCAGGAACTTACATAAGGTCACCGACACGTCCACCCCCGAAGGACTTCCGGAGCCGACCACTTAGTGACACCGAGGTGTCGTCATGGCCGGCTGGTGAACGCGTCGTCCGTGTCCGTAGCCCCGCGACGCAGGGAAGGGCCGGTGCAGCAGGCCGTACGCCACCACTGCCGCACCGGCATCGCCACGCTCAATTGGCGGACTCGACCGAATTCGGCCAGAGTGCGCGCAACGCGCCGGGAACCTCGTCCATGATCTTGGCGTCGCCCATGGCCAATTGGAGAATGTAACCGGGCAGGATGCACATGAGTGCGGCGGCGATCGCGTCGGGAGACGCCTCGCGGGTGAGGGTGCCGCTCCGCTGGTGCTCGCGGACGACATCCGCGAGAGCGGACCGCATCTGCGTCATCAGGTCGTCGAACTGCCTGGCCAGTGAGGGGTTACGGAGGGATTCCGACCACGCCAGCACCGATAGTCCGGCGATACCCTGCTCAGCGGTTTTGGCTTTCACGATATCGAGGACGTCCGCCATCAGGGTGCCGACAGAATTGCTGGGGCGGCTCTTGGCGGCACTGTGCACCGTGGCGAGTACATCGCGTATGTTCTCCTCGACGATCGCCGTGATCATCTCGTTCTTGCTCGCGAAGTGCCGATAGACCGCGCCCGCCGAAAGGCCCGATTCCGCGAACAGGTCCTGCATGGATGTCGAGTGGAATCCGTCGCGCAGGAAGCAGCGCCGAGCCGCGTCCAAGATCTGCCTGCGGCGGGCCTCCATGTACTCCTGAGTGACCTTCGGCATCGTCCCGCCCTCAGTGAAAAAAACGAATCTTCGTGTTAACTTAACACGCTGAGTGCCCACCAGACCCTGAGCCGACGCGATTTCCTCGATCGCCCTCCGACGCGGAGACGGCCACGCGGGTCGCGCACCAGGCCTCATTCCGCGGCGAAAGGTCCGCCCGCGAATCGGACGCCTGCCGCCCGGCCCTCAGGGCGGCCGATCACCGAATTCACGACACTCGCCGCGTGACTCTCCGTGCCGTCGGCACTCCAGAGAGGACACAGCGCGGGGCATATCGGCTCTTGTCACATTTCACGTGCTTGAACTGTCAATAAGGCAGAACACCACTCATCTGGGAGGTGGGCGACTGTGGACGTCTATGAAGCGGTCACGAGCCGGCACGCAGTACGCGGATTCACCGACCGCTGCGTCCCGAGGGAGGTGCTGGAGCGCGTCATGTGCGCTGCGGCCTGGGCGCCTTCCGCGTCGAACCTGCAGCCATGGCACATCTACGTGGTCACCGGCGGCCCGCTGGCCGAGCTCAGGAAGCGCGCCGGCGAGCGCCTGGACTCGGGCGAGGCCTGGGACGAGCCGGAATTCGAGCAGTACCCGCCGGCCCTGAAGGCCCCGTACCGCGAACGCCGATCCGCTTTCGGTGAGCAGCGGTACGGCGCACTCGGCATTGCCCGCGGGGATCTGGAAGCCCGCCAGAGGGCCGCTGCTGCGAACTGGGACTTCTTCGGCGCTCCCGCCGCCCTGTTCTGCTACATCGACCGGGATCTGGGGCTGGCCCAGTGGTCCGACATCGGCATGTATCTGCAGACGGTCATGCTGCTCCTCCGCGCCGAGGGGCTGCACAGTTGCACGCAGATGGCCTGGGCGAAGTACCGCAAAACCGTTGCGGAGATCCTCTCCCCGCCGGATGGCCTGATCCTCTTCTGCGGTATGTCGATCGGCTTCGAGGACGTCACCGTGGACTGCACCCGCACGGGCCGGGCGCCGCTCGACGAGACGGTCACATTCGTCGACGATCAGCGGGGCAGTCCGGCCTTGGACGTCCCCGCGGCGGATCGGCTGGTCAGGACCGGCACGCCGTCCATCGCCCACACGTGACCCGTGCCCGTCCTGCGCCGGCACATCCCGGCACGCCCCTGGGGACGGGCGGATCCCGTCAGGGCGAGGAGCCCACGCCGCTGCCCCGGACACGGAAGGGCGCAAGCTTCCGCTCGGTCCCCGTCGGCTCCACGTCGCCCTGCGCGTCGTCCAGATCCGCCCGGGCGATGAAGCCCGGCCCGCTGTCGGCGATGAACCCCTCGACGACCGGGGCGAGATCCCCACAAGCCGGATAGGCAGCGGCGAACGGCAGAGCGTCCGGGGTCACAGAGGCGGTCGGGCACCGGAGCCGCCCGGCCTGCTCGTCATGCCACACGCAGAACGAGGCGTGGCGGTAGCGGGCCCATCGCCGTACGGCGGGACCACACGGTGATCAGCGGGGACGGGACTGATAGTCGAGGCTTCCGAGGGGCCAGTTCGCGGACAGCCAGGCCGTCACGGCCGCCTGCAAGGGCGCGTCCAGCCCGGCTCTGTCGGCACGCACCCAGGAGCGGACGTCGGTGTCGTGGTCGTCGCTGCGGGAGGGGTAGATGTAGACGCAACCGATCACCTCACCCGTGGCGCTCTCGATGACGGTGTAGGTGAATCCGCGGCGCTGAGCGAAGTCGTCCGCGTGACGCCGCAGGTCGGCGAGGTTCGCCTCCAGGGTCATCCCGTCGGCAGGAGGCCAGCCCCGGCCCTGGAAGCCCGGGGTCGCGCGGATGTGCTCGATGCTGCCGGTCCAGGCGGCGTGGTCGGCGGCATTGTGCTGGGGTCCCAGAGGTTCCAGACGGAACTGCGGGGTGATCAGGTCCGCGGGGACGACGAAGTCGTCGGGGACGAGGGCGTGGTCGGTCATGGGGCCGAGGCTACGAGGCAGGGCTATCGGATCGCACCTGGTGTGATGGGTCACGCCGCTCCCGCTGCGGGGCGAATGATCGTCCCCCGGGAGGGTGATCGCCGCCGAGCGCACGCACCACTCCGCCGTCCCGTCGAACGCGGCATGACCACCCTCCAGCGCCGGCGCGTCATCCCTGAAAGGCTCCCTGGACGGGATGTCCGCCCCCGTCCCACAGGCCCCGGCCTCGACGCGGAGCGCTATGCGAGGGCCGAGCCGGCCTTCCACTCCTGCCAGGTCATGTTCCAGCCGTTGAGGCCGTTGTCGGGGGCGATCGTGTGGTCGTGGGAGTGCTGGACGACGACCACGTCGCCGATGAGGGAGTGGTCGTAGAACCACGCCGCGTTCTGCCCCGGGTCGCCGCCGCCTTGGACGTCGTTCAGACCCACGCAGCCGTGGCTCACGTTGGAGTGACCGAAGACGGAGTCCTGGGCCCAGTAGTTGCCGTGGATGAAGGTGCCGGAGGTGGACAGGCGCATCGCGTGCGGGACGTCGGGGATGTCGTACTCGCCGGCGTATCCCACGGTGGCGCCGTCCATGCGCGTGGAGATGAGCTTCTGGGAGATCACCATCTGCCCGTTGTAGGTGGTGCTGCCGGGCGCGCCGGAGGTGATCGGGATCGTGCGGACCGTCTGGCCGTCGCGGACGACGCGCATGGTGTGGGCGCCGGCGTCGACGGTCGAGACCTGGCTGCGGCCGACCGTGAAGCGGACAGTCCTGTCCTGGGTCCCGTAGGCGTTTGCCGCGCCCTTCACGCCGTCCAGGCGCAGGCTCAGCGTGACATGGGCGTGGGCCTTCCAGTACGTCTGCGGGCGCAGGTCCAGGCGCTGGTCGCCGAACCAGTGGCCCACGACCTCCTGGCCGCTGTCGCTGGTGACGCGTATGCCGCGTTCGACGGCCTTCTTGTCGGTGACCGGCTTGTTGAACGTCAGCGACACGGGCATGCCGACGCCCACGGTCGAGCCGTCCTCGGGGGTGAACGTGCCGGTCAGGCGCTCGTCCTTGGCGAGTGTGGTGAAGGACAGCCGGCGCGTCTGCGCCCGGCCCGCTTCGTCGGAGGCGTCGACCACGAGGTGGTAGGAGGTGCCGTAGGCCAGGGCGTCGTCCGGGGACCAGCGGCGGCGGTCGCCGGCAGCGGTCCCCCGGACCGGTTGCCCGCCCGCGGTGGTGAGGGTGACGGACGAGATCTTCCCTCCGGAGACCTCGACATCGCCCGCGCCGCCGACGGAGGCGTGCCGTTCGCCGTCCGCGGCGCCCGTGGTGAGGCGGAAGCCGGTCGCGGCCCGCGGCCCGGACGAGGAGGCCCGGGACGGCGTTGCGCCTTGAGCGGCGGGATCGGAGCCGGGGTGTGAACCCGCGCAGGCGGTGAGGACCGACGCGCCGACGACGGCGAGGGCGATCACGGTGACGTGGGGAAGGGAGGACACGCTTGCTCCTGTGGACCGCGGAATGGTCATCGGGCGAGAGAGGCCGCGTCGCCCATGACGACGACGGGGTGGTCTGCGGGGTCGAGGGCCCGCAGCAACTGCTGCATGTGCGTCTTGGAGAGGCTGACGCAGGCGTGGGTGGGACCGCCGTGGTCGACGTGGATCCATATGCCGCCGCCTCGGCTCGCGCCCATCGGCTGGGCACCGTCCATCGGTGATGTGCCGGGCTGCCGGTTGTAGTTGATGGCGATGACGTAGTCGAAGGAACCCGCGAGCGGTTCCCCCTCGAACCCGGCGCCGCTGATGCTGAAGGCGCCGGAGCGGTGGTACGGCAGCCTGGTCCCGGGGTCGGCCAGCCGTCCGCCGGCGTCGGTGAGGCCGAAGACTCCTATGGGGCTGTGCAGGTCGCCCGCGTAGTGCTCGTCGGTCCAGCCCTTGTAGCCGTTGTGCGCGGCCCACACCGCGCCGGGTCGCCAGCCGCCGTCGACGCGCTCGTAGAGCACGACCCTGGAGGTCGCCGACGTCTTGCCGGTTCCCGTCACCAGGAGGACCTGCCGGGCGCCGGCCGGGATGCGCGCCAGGGTCCTGGGGCCGAGCCCCGGCAGCCGGGCGGGGTAATGCGGTTTCGGCGGAACGGTCGACTGTGGCTCCGCGGGGGCGGCCACCGGCTGCTGGTCCGCGGGACCGGCGGCGTCCTGGGCGACCGATGCCGTCTCGGGTGCCGGGCTGGGGTGGTTCCCCTCGGGTGCGTGCTGGTACGCGGCGATTCCCAGTGAGGAGGCGATGACGGCGGCGGTGGTGGATATGTAGGGCCGGTGGAAGCGCATCGGTGCGGGCTTTCTCAAGAGGAGGGCATGGAGGCATGGCCCCGTGGCGGGGCTCGGAAGTTTGGAGGACCGGATGAGCACCGTGGGCGGTACGGCACGCCCGGCGCCGCCGCACACGGGGTGGGCGCGCTCCGGGGCCGCGGGGGCGGTTTCACAACCCTTCAACCAGGCGGACTCCGGTTCGGGTTGCCTGGATGCCGGGGGCCTTGGCACGGCGCTGGTCCTCGGGCGTCGCCCGGAGATCCGCCGCGTCGGCATGGCGGCGGATCTCCGGGCGCGCGGTCGCGCGCCGGGGCGGGCTCCCTGCGTACGCTCCTCGCGGCGTACGCGGCGTACGCGGCGTACCCGGTCCGGCGGCCGGCTCAGCTACGGGCGTTCTTCGGCACGGTGATCTGGTGCTCGCCCCAGCTCATCCGCGTGGTCGCCGAGTAGTTCACCGTCGTGCCGGCGCCGAGCCCCGCCGCCTTCGCCCGGGCGGACGGTTCGACCAGCACGACCTCGTCGCTGAGCATCTCGCCGGTGGACGGGTCCACGACCAGCCGCTCCCGCGTGGTGCCCAGCGACGTCGGGTAGGCGACGGGGAAATCGACGCCGACGCCCTGGCGCCCCAGGGGATCGGTGGTCCTCCCGACGACCCGCACTCCGGGCAGATCGGCCATCAACCGGTAGGCGGCCGCCCGGACACCGGGCTTCACGGGCATGGTGACGAGGTTGGCCGCCTGGCGCAGCATCCAGCCGCTGCGGTCCGAGGTGCCGGACTCGGCGCCGTTGTCCTGTGCGTACAGTCGCCCCAGATGCCGGCGCAACTCACCGTCGGCGGACGGAAGTGCGCGCAGGTCCTTGTAGGAGACGTTGCGCGGGCCGAGGGCGTAGATCTTGTCGTCGGTGTTCGTCCGCATGACCATGGGCCGCCCGGTGCCCATCCTGAAGGCGATCTTGGCGGTCCCGTTCACCTTCGCCGACTCGGCCCGCACCGTACGGGGTGAGCCCGCGGCGTGCCAGCGTGCCTCGTCCGCGGCGGTGAGGGGCTCGGTCAGGGAATCCAGGCCGGAGACCATCAGGCTCGCGGTCCCGGGACGTACGCCCACCGACCACTCGTCGGTCGCCGTGCTGCGCACGGCGAAGAGCCGCCCCTCCTCGCCGGCGACGTCCACGTTCTGCGAGCGTGTGGTGGTCTGCCAGTACGTTCCCTCGGCGAGGGTGGTCTCCGCCTTCTTCGCCGCGCTGAGCAGTTCGAAGTGACCGTCGGCGCGGACGTCCTGGCCCGCGCGCGGCTCCTGCGTGCCGGCGGAGGGACGCGGCTGCGCGGACGGCCGGTCGGCCGGCCCGTGGAAGTCGAGCGTGCTCACGGCCACCACGGACGCCGCCACTGCCGCGAGGGCGGCGACGCCCAGCGGCCGGAACGCGGCCCTGCGGGGCCGCGGTGCCAGGAACCGTGCCGCGCGGCCGTCCGTCGCACCGGCGACGATGCGCGCGACATCCTCCCGCTGCCTCGCGGTGTCCACCATCCGCGACGGATCCAGCTCGTCGGGCCGTGCGTCCGTGAGCACCTTCATGACGTCGGGCCGCTCGGACCTCTTGCGGGTGTTCTTCACGCAGGTGCTCCTTCGTGATGGGCGGGGTACGCCTCGACGGGAAACGCGGACGCCGCCTCTGGCACGGGTGCCGCCTCCAAGGCCTTCTCCAGACGGCGCCGGGCCCGGTACAGCCGGACCGTCAGCGTCGCGGTGCTGCAATCCAGCACCTGAGCGGCCTCCTTGGCGCTCAGGCCGTGCCAGGCGAGCAGCGTCAGCAGTTCCCGGTCGGCCTCCGACAGGCTCGCGAGAGCCTGCAGGGCGTTGTGCCGCTCCGTGACCTCCGCCGCGACGTCACCGGCGTCGCTCCGGGCGCCGCTGCTGATGCGCTGTGCCTCCTCGGCCGCGAGGAGGTACTGGTGAGCGTCCCGGCGACGCAGTTCGCGCACCAGGTTGCGGGCGACGCCCAGCAGCCAGGGCAGCGCCGGACGGGGAATGTCCCGCACCCGCCGCCAGGCGACGGTGAACGTCTCGCTGGCGATGTCCTCCCCTACCTGCCGTCCCACCAGGCTGGTGGCGTAGGCAAGGACGCGCGGATAGCACTCCTCGTAGACATCCCGGAAGCGTTCGGCATGGGTCACGCGCCGTCCCCTCATCTTGGCTCTCTCACCAAGCAATGCGCGCGGCGGCCGGTTTCTTACATCCCGAACCCGGAATCACGCGGATGTGGCCCTCATCACGTCCTCTCCGGCGAGCAGGCCGCAGCGGCGGCGGAGTACGCGCCGGCGCCTCTGGCCGGATCGTCACCAGGGGTCGGAATCGTCGGGTACACCCTGAGCGGTGGCGCCGGCCTGACCATGGGACGCATGTACGGATGGGCCGCCGATCACGTGCTCTCCATGGAAGTCGTCACAGCGGACGGCGAACTCCGTCGCGAGGGCGCTGCTCGGCCCCCTGCGCGCTTCAGCACCCCGGCTCGCCGACTCGGTCGGGCCGATCAGCCCGGAGCACTTCGCCTCGATCGGCAATGACCCCACGGACCCTGCCGCTGCCGTCGAACACTTCGCGCTGCTACGGGACTTCGACTCGCACACGACAGACGCACTGCTGGAGGTCGCCGGCAACGACAGCGGAACCTCGATCAACATCGTCGACATCCGTCACTTGGGAGGCGCCTTCGCGAACCCGCCCCGGACGAGAAATGCCGTCGGCGCCAGGGACGCCGCGTTCGCGATGTTCGCGCTGACGATAATTCCCCCGGGCCGGCCGGTGAACGCATACGCGGACTCCGGACGGGATGTCCTGGAACGTCTCGCCCCCTGGCTCGGCCCGGGCAAGCACCCGAGCTTCCTGTCACGGGCGTACGACGCGGCCACGCTCCAGTGGCTGCGGCAACTGACGTCGGTGTACGACCCCCAGAACACGCGCGGCGACGCGGTGTGACCGTACCCGCACCGCACCCCGCCGGCACCGCGTGGACGCACCGGGCCCGCGGGCAGGGGTCAGGCGCGCGGGGCGGGCAGCCCGACGCGCATGGTGACGGCGCCTCGCTTGCCCCAGCGGTGACAGGGCACCGGCCGCGAACCGGGCGAGCGGACGAACGCGGCTGGGCCGCACGGCCGCCCAGCACCTGTTCGCCGCCATCGACGGTCAGGCCGGCTCGGGAGTGCATCGCATGCCGTGCATGCCTGACGATCCGCGACTCGACCATGCCCCCATAGCGCGGCTCGACGCGGCACTCCGCCCGGGCCGTCGAGGGCCGAGCCCGCCGGGACCGCCAAGGCCGCCGCCTACGCGTGGTCCGGACGCGGTCGAGCGGTGTCCTCCGAGGTTGCCCCGGGCCTGGTGTGGAGGACCTCGCGGGCCTGCTCGGCGGCGCGGGTGACGCTTTCGCTGATGAAGTCGAGGAAGCGGGCGATGTTCTCCAGGCGAGCGGCGGCCGGGGTGTGGGGCCCGAGGACGGCGACACCCTGGCGTGCGGTCGCGACGAGTTGGTCGTTGGCCCGGGCGCTGGCGATCGTCGCCTGGTAGAAGAGTTCGTCGTCGACGACGTAGCGGTCGCGGCGGCGTTCGTCGCGTTCCCGGCGCACCAGACTCTGGCTCTCCAGGAAGGCGATCGCCTTGGAGATGGACGCCGGGCTGACCTGGAGGCGCTGGGCGAGCTCGGACGCGGTGAGGCTGCCCGCGTCGGCGGTGAACAGGCACGTCAGCACCCGGGCCCCCATCTTGGACAGACCCGAGGCCATGAGAACGGTGGTGAACGTCTCCTCGTACTCGGCCACGGCCGCGGCGTCGCGTCCGTGCGGCAGGGGGACCGACTGCGCGCCCCCCGAGGCCGCGGGCTTGCGCCGGTGGGCGCGGTGTTCGGTGGCACGGTGGGCCAGGTCGGCGCGGTAGGCGGTGGGACCGCCGTTGCGCATCACCTCACGGGTGATCGTCGACGTCGGACGGTCCAGGCGCCGGGCGATCTCGGCGTAGGGGAGGCTGTCGGCCAGCCCCAGCGCGATCTGCTGGCGTTCGGACTGCGTGAGCCTGCCTCCCGGCATCGCGTTCTCCTCGGTGATCCCTCGTGGTGGTCCCTGACATCCCCACCATAGCGTTCACTTCTCGCCCATTGCAATGCACAGAGCAACCGACGTTGCGTTATCTTTCAGACCGTTGCAACGGTTTCACCACTCTGACCTGCAAATTCATCGGCCAAGCGCAACAAGACTGTTGTCAGAATATGGAAAGCAACGTAGCGTTTCACCTGTCAGAAACAAGGAACGAGCACAGGAGAGCACGATGCAGAAGTTCGACACTCCGGCCCCGATCTCCGCCGTCCTGCACATCCCCGCCGGCCGCATCCAGGTCATCGCCGCGGACCGCGCCGACACCACCGTCGAGGTCCTGGCCGCCGACCCCTCCAAGAGCCGCGACACCAAGATCGCCGAGCAGACCACCGTCACCTGCACCGACGGCATCCTGCGGATCACCGCACCGGACGCCGCCAAGCTCATCGGTCCTTCGGGATCCGTGGAGGTCACCATCCAGGTGCCCGCCGGCTCCCGCATCGAGGCCAAGGCCGCCAGTGCCGAACTCCGCTGTGTCGGACGCCTCGGCGAGGTCGTCTTCGACGGCGCCTACCGCCAGATCAAGATCGACGAGGCCGCGAGCGTCCGCCTCACCGCCATCGACGGAGACGTCGAGATCGGCCGGCTCGACGGCCCCTCGGAGATCAGCACCGCACGGGGCGACATCCGGATCGCCGAGGCCGTGCGCGGCGCGGTCGTGCTCCGCACCCAGTCCGGCGACATCTCGGTCGGTGCCGCCGCCGGCGTCTCGGCCGCCCTGGACGCGGGAACCGCCTACGGCCGGGTCACCAACGCCCTCAAGAACGACGGCACCGTCGGACTCGACATCCGTGCCACCACCGCCCACGGCGACATCAGCGCCCGCAGCCTCTGAAAAGCCAGGACCAGCACCGCCGGCCCACCCGGGCAGACCCACCGCGACCGAGATCCATACGGCCGCGGTGGGCGGGACCGGCCGCCTTCGACAGGCCCGCGATCCCGATCAGGTCCCGCACACGCCGTACAGGACATCTCACGCGAGCAGGGGAAACACATGACGAACAACAGCACTTCCTCGACCGCTCCGAAGTGGTCCGGCATGGTGCCGGTCGACGACACGGCGCTGGCCGTCACCGACACCGGCGGCCCCGGCATCCCCGTGGTCTACCTCAACGGCCAGTTCGCCACCCAGGGGTACTGGCGGCGGGTCCTCGCCGAACTCGGCCCGCAGTGGCGGCACATCACCTACGACGAGCGCGCCCGCGGCAAGTCCGGGCGCTCGGCGGACTACTCCTTCGAGGTGGCCGTCCGGGACGTCGACGCCGTCCTCGCCGCCAGGAACGTCGACCGGGCCCTGGTGATCGGCTGGTCCTACGGGGCGGTCGTCGCGGCACACTGGGCCGAGCGCAACCCGCAGCGCGCCCTGGGCGCGGTCCTGGTCGACGGCGCGTTCCCCCACGACTGGCTCGACGAAGCCATGGAACGGCGGATCCGGAAGCTCTTCCGGCGCATGAGCTGGTTCCTGCCCCTGCTGCGCCCGACCGGCCTGGCCCCGCGGATGACCGCCGCACAGCAGGCCGACAGCAACATCGAACTCGGCAGACTCTCCCGCGAGAGCGAACTCGGCCCCGTACTGGACGGCATCACCGTCCCCGTCCGCTACGTCGTCGCCTCCGGAACCTCCTTCGGAAGCCGCGGCGACGAACAGGAGCGCATACGCACCAGCCTCGACGCGGTGACCGCCGGCAACCCGAACATCCGGATCGCCGCGAAGGTCGCCAGCAGCCACGGGGCGATTCTCAAGAAGGACTACCCGGCCGTCGCCCAGGCCCTGCGCGACATCGCCGCGCACGACCACGAGACCCACTGAGCACTCCCCCGACGAACGCGGCGGTGGCGCCCGGCCGGTGAGTGACCGGCGCCACCACACTACGAGACCGGTCGCGGGCACATCGGGCCCCGGGACTCCCATCCGCCTCTGTGCGGGTATCTGAGCAGTAGATTCCAACTCAGCGGTGCCGGCCACGCGGACGTGGTGGCACATGCTCGCGGCCGGCGCCGCGGCCCCGTCCGGCCGCGGTCGAGGCGAGTGAGGCGCAGCGACAGGAGCCTCGCGGCCCGCCGCCGACACCCTTGGAGGAGTTCCGCCCGATGAAGACCATTACCCACTGGATCGATGGCAAGCCGTTCACGGACGCCCCGGATGCCCGCAACACCTGGGGCCCCGTGACCGACCCCGCGACGGGAGAGGTCACCGCACAGGTGGCGATGGCCGGCGCAGCCGAGGCCGGCGCCGCGGTCGCCGCGGCGAAGGAGGCCTACGCCACCTGGCGCACGACCCCGCTCGCGCAACGGACCGCGATCCTCTTCCGCTACCGCGCCCTGCTGGACGCGCGCCGCGACGACATCGCCGCGCTGATCACCGCCGAACAGGGCAAGGTGCACGCGGACGCCCTGGCGGAAGTGGCCCGGGGCCTGGAGATCGTCGAGCTCGCCTGCGGGATCGGCACGGCGCTCAAGGGCGACACGTCCACGGAGGTGTCCGGCCGTGTCGACGTGGCGTCGATCCGCCAGCCGCTCGGTGTGGTCGTCGGCATCTCCCCGTTCAACTTTCCCGCGATGATCGGCATGTGGATGTTCCCCATGGCGATCGCCTGCGGGAACACCTTCGTCCACAAACCGAGCGGGAAGGCCCCCTCCGCGTCCATGCTGCTCGCCGAGCTCGCGGCCGAGGCCGGGATACCCGACGGCGTGCTCAACATCCTGCACGGCGACAAGGTCGCGGTGGACGCGCTGCTCGACCACCCTGACGTGGCGGCGGTGTCGTTCGTGGGCTCCACGCCGGTCGCACGCCACGTCTACGGCAGGGCGTCCGCCGGGGGCAAGCGCGTCCAGGCCCTCGGAGGAGCGAAGAACCACATGCTGGTGCTGCCCGACGCCGACCTCGACGCGGCGGCCGACGCCGCCGTGAACGCCGCCTACGGCTCCGCCGGCCAGCGCTGCATGGCCGTCTCCGTGGTGGTGGCGGTCGGCCCGGCGGGCGACGCGCTCGTCCCGCGGATCGCCGAACGGGCCACGAGGATCACGATAGGACCGGGCAACGACCCGGCGTCCGAGATGGGCCCGCTGGTCACCAGGGCACACCGCGACGACGTCGCGGCCTATGTCGCGGGTGCGGCCGCCCAGGGGGCCGACGTGGTGCTCGACGGCAGGGACTTCACCGTCGAGGGCCTGGAGAACGGGCACTGGATGGGCATCTCGCTCCTCGACAAGGTCAGCACGGAATCGGATGCCTACCACAACGAGATCTTCGGTCCGGTCCTGTGCGTGGTCCGCGCGGAGACCTACGAGGAGGCCCTGGCCGTCATCAACGGCTCCCGGTACGGCAACGCGAGTTCGATCTTCACCCGCGACGGCGGCGCGGCCCGCCGGTTCCAGCTGGAGGTCGAGGCCGGGATGGTCGGCGTGAACGTGCCGATGCCGGTGCCGGTGGGCTACCACTCCTTCGGCGGCTGGAAGGACTCGGCCTTCGGCGACCACCGCATGTACGGCAGTGAGGCCGTGCACTTCTACACGCAGGGCAAGGTCATCACGAGCCTGTGGCCGGACCCCGCCGAGACGGCGGAAGGTA
This sequence comes from Streptomyces sp. RLA123, assembly GCF_056270165.1. Lineage (NCBI taxonomy): Bacteria > Bacillati > Actinomycetota > Actinomycetes > Kitasatosporales > Streptomycetaceae > Streptomyces > Streptomyces sp. RLA123. The sequence continues at coordinate 507,932 of NZ_JBWDOR010000003.1, forward strand.
CGGGCCCAGGCCTTTCCGCCTCCCGCTGAACCCCCGAAGGCGGCTCCAGGCCCAGGGGGCAACTCCCGCTCTGTAAAGCCGTGTTGACGCCGCACAAGCGGTCGGCCCGGCCCGACTTCTCTGTTACTGTCCCCGCCGACAGGCCACTGCGGGGGCGCGAGCGACCGCGCCCGTGGAACGACTCATCGGCGGAGGAACGCATGGGAGAAGCCGTTGTCGTCGGTGCCGGGCCGACCGGCCTGTGGCTGGCTGCGGAACTGCGCCTGGCGGGCGTCGGCGTGACGGTCGTCGAGCGCCGCGAGGAGCGCTTCCCCCACTCGAAGGGGTTCACGATCCATCCGCGGACGATGGAGATCTGGGCGTCGCGCGGTATCGGCCACCTCTTCCTCGACGAGGGCCGGAAGATCCCGAACTCCCATTTCGGCCTGCTCGACCAACGCGTCGACTTCAGCACGCTGGACACCCCCTTCCCCCACATCCTCGTTCTGGGACAGCCGCGGGTGGAGGAACTGCTCGAGCACCACGCCCTGAGCCTGGGCGTGGACATCAGGCGTGGGCACCGCTTCGCCGGACTGACGCAGGATGCCGATTCCGTGGCGGCCCGCGTGGAGACCGCGACCGGGCAGTACGCACTGGAGGCCGACTACCTGGTCGGCTGCGACGGCGCCGCGAGCGAGGTCCGCAAGGCCGTCGGCATCGGCTTCCCGGGAACGGACTCCACCGCGTACACCTGGATCGCCGACGTCACCCTCGACGACCCGCCCGAGGTTCCGTACTTCCAGCGGAACAGCGTCGCGGGCCAGGCGCTCGTCGTGCCCATGGGCAACGGCATCCACCGCGTCGGCGGGGTCAACGCCGCCGGGGACGGCGACGACGACTGGACGGAGCGTGCCGGGGCGGAGGAGCTCCGCGTCCGTCTGGCGGCCGTGGCCGGCTCGGACTTCGGTCTCCGCGATCCCCTCTGGGTGTCGAGGACGGGGTCCGCCAACCGGCTTGCGGAGCACTACCGTTGCGGGCGCGTCCTCCTGGCCGGGGACGCCGCTCATCGCATCTTCCCGGTCGGCGGCCTGGGCCTGAACGTCGGCCTCCAGGACGCCTGGAACCTGGGGTGGAAGCTTGCGGCCACCCTGCGGGGCTGGGCCCCCGACGGTCTGCTGGACAGCTACCACGACGAACGCCACGCCGCCGGCGCCGACCTGATGGAGTTGGTCCGCGCGCAGACGTCGCTCATGACCGACTTCAGGCCGGATCTGCTGTCCCTGCGCGCGGTGTTGAACCGGGCCATCACCGACGTGCCCGCGTTCTCCTCGTTGCTGGCGAAGGAGCTGTCCGGGCTCGCCGTCGCCTATCCGCAGGGCGGCGACGCCCATCCGCTCGCCGGTCACCGGGCTCCGGACCTGCGGCTTGCCGACGGCAGGGGGCTCTTCACGGTTCTCGCCCCCGACCGGTACGTGCTGCTCATGGCCTCGAAGGCGGACGCGGAGGCCGTGTCCCTCCGCGCGGAGACCGGGCGTGAGCCTCACGTGCTGACCGTGGTCGCGGACGAACCCGATGGCTCACGCCCGGAGTGGGACCGGCTCCGCGCCGCGCTGATCCGTCCGGACGGCCATGTCGCCTGGGCCGCGCGGACATCCGGCACCACGACGCTCACGGCCGCCGCGGCGGATGCGATCGCCGCCGTCCGGCGGCGGCCGCAGGCCTCCGGCACGCCGGGCCCCGAAGCCTGAGCACCGCTCTCCCCCGGGCCGGCGATCCCGCGGAGCGGCCGGTGCCCGACGCCCGCCGAGGCGGGGCGGGGCGCCGGCCGCGCGCGGGGTCACTTCAGGCCGAAGGCCCGGGTGACGGTCTGGGTGACGCCGCCGCCGTTGCGCTGCTTGGCGGTGACCCGGATGGACACGTACCCGGCCCGGGCCGGCGCGTGGAGCTGCGCCTGCCAGGTGCCCTTGTTCTCCTTCAGGTCCTGCCGCCGCCAGGACGCACCGTCGTCGTAGGACACCTCCAGCGCGACCGACGCGACCGCGTCCTTGGCCGCGTCACTGCCGACGACGGCCGGTGTGACGGAGAACGCCGAGGTGCGCTTCGCGCGTCCGGCGAGGTCCAGGTCCGCCGCGTAGTCGAGTTGGGCCAGCGGGAGGGCCTGGTCGTCGACGTTGCCCGACAGGAAGGTCCACTCGGTGTGCGTGGCGGCCGAGTAGGGAGTGAAGTCGGCATTCCCCTTCGTGTCGGCGACAAGCCGGTACCGGAGCCTCTCCGGTGCCAGGTCGCCCACACCGAAGTCGGGCCGCGGCCCGTTCTGCGTCAGCAGCCGGTCTCCCTGGTAGAGCGCGAAGCTCCGCGACATCATGCCGGTGTCGCCGCTGTGGGCGGAGCCTCCGTCGCCGAATCCCGCGATCATTCCGCCCATGGCGTTGCCGACGCGGTGCGGGACCTCGAAGCCGAGCATGCGCGGCCGGATGATGGGGCCGAACCAGCGTTCGCTGTGCACGCTGCGCGGCCGGTACCCCACGATGTCGGTGAAGGTCGACCAGCCGTCAAGGGTCGCGTACTGCTGCCATGTGACGCCGTGCCCGGCCGAGACCCAGTCGGTACGGTGCCCCGGGGCGACCGGCTCCCTGGGGAACGCCGGGACCCGCACCGACCCGAACACCGCGTACGGATAGGCGACCGGCCAGTACTCGTACGGCGGGCTGTCCTCCCGGCTCTCCAGGACCTGCTTGCCCGCGGGCGGGGCGAAGTCGTTCTCGACGCGCGCGAGGCTGCCGGGATCCGTCGCGGCCGAGGGGTCCTGCGGTATGCCCCCTTGGTGGTAGTCGGCGAGGTCGTACAGGTACTTCGGCGAGGGGTGGGCCTCGACCGTCAGCTTCGTCCTGGCCTTCCCCGCAGAGGTGATCTTCTTGATCAGTGCTTCGCCCTCGTCCATGGTGAGCGAGGCGACCGGGACCGGGCCGGTGCTCGCGCCGTCCGGGTCGCCGTACCAGTCGCTCCCCCGGCCGTCGCCGTCATTGACCACCAGCAGCATCGCCGCACCCGCTTGGCGCGCCGCGGCCGCCTGCTCCGCGGGGGCCGGCGCGGCGCTGCGGCGGACGACCACGGCCCTGCCGCGCGCGGACAGTCCGGCGTACTCGGCCGTCGTGCCGCTGCCGGCGAAGACGGCGTCCACGTGCGCGGTGCCGTCGCGGAACTGAGGGGATCCCGGCTGCACCAGCAGGGTGTCGTCGAGGCTGCGCCCGCCGCAGGTGATCTTGAGCGGGGTCTGCTTGGCGCGGATCCGGGTGGTGAAGACGAAGCTGCCCTTCTTCACCTTGTCCTTGGTCGGGAGGGCCCACAGGCTGTCGTAGCCGGCGGAGGGAAGCAGGATCTCGTGCAGGGCCTGCGGGTCGCCCGGGGTGGGCTTGGCCGAGGTGAAGGAGCGGAAGAGGTCGATCCTGCTGGTGGTGACGGTGGTCGGCTCGGGGGTGGCCACCTTGACCTGGCGTATGCGCGAGGCGTCGAGCTCGACTGTCCGGTCGGACCTCAGATCGAGTTCGGGAACGGTCAGTACGGCGTACCCGAGGGAGTGCGGGCCGTGGCGGCCCACGACGTCCAGCGTGGAGACGACGGTGTAGGAGCCGGGGGCCCAGCGGCTGGTGAGCGTGCCGTCCGGGACCCACATGACGGTGGTCCGCCCGTCCGTGCCGGTGATCTCGACCTCGCCGCTGACGGGCTTGCCGGCCCGGTCCTTCAGATGGACGGTCAGTGCGTACTTCTCGGACTCGACGGAGATTCCCACGGCCGTGTGCACGGCGCCGGCCGACGAGCGCGCGGTCACCTGGGCGGCGTACTGGCCGGGAGCCAGTGGCTACTGAACTTGATCGGGCGATGTCGGACCGGCAGCGGGCTCTAGGCACAGGTATTCGTTGCCCGCGATGATGGGCGACATGTTCGGAAGGTTGCGCAACAAGCGCGGTGAGCGCGGCGGTCGGCGGACTCCGGTACCGCCCCCGGATGCCGTTGGGTTCGTCGAACAGCCCTCCGGGGTGGTCGGAGGTTCCTGCCCGCAGCAGGTCGAGGTCTGGTACGTCGCACTGCGTGACGCGCCGCGTCGGCGTCGGGACGACTTCGAGCCGTATCTCGTCGCCCGCTGTGCGTGCGAATGGCTCGGGACCGCGTATGACGCGCAGAATGCGGGCGCGCTGGAGGCCGCGTCAGCGGAGGCCCTTCGGCCACGGTCGAGCGGTCGTGTCGCATGTGGTGCGGATGCTGGACTAGCTGTTCTGTCCCTGCGGCCATGGCGCTCGCGGCGAGGGACCTCGCGGCCCCGGGTGGTGCGGCACCGGCGCCGAGGTCCGGGATCACCAGCGCGGGGTCGCGTCCGCGAGCTGGAGCTCGCCCCTGCCGAAGGAGAAGCTCTCGTTCGGCACGGGGACCAGCGCGATGAAGATGTCGTCCGGCGAGACCCCGACCGCCTCGACCACCAGCCTGTTGATGGCGGCGGCGACCGCCCGCTTGTCCTCCAGGGGCCGGTGCGCCCCGAGGAGGACCGTGATGATCATGGCGTCGCTGCTGCGCTGCATCCCCATGAAGGTCGGGTCAAGGAACAGTTCGCTGTCGCCGTGCTCGCTGATCACGATGAAGCGGTCGCCCTCGGGAATGCCGAGCCCCTGCACGAGCGACTGGTTGAGCGCGTCGGCGAGGTCGCGCTTCTGCTGCGGGGAGAAGCGGCCGGCGGGGACGTGGGCGTTGAAGACGGGCATGGGATGCTCCTTCGGTAGTGGGGGGGCTTGGGGGGGCCGGAATACACGGGCCGCCGGGTCGACGGCGCGGTCCGGTCAGGCCTTGGTCGATCCCGAGGGCGACCAGTCGGGGCTGTCCACCGGGGACCAGCCGTCCGGGCGCTCGTCGATGCGGATCATGCGCCTGCCGGCCCGCGCGCTCAGCACGTCCGCCCCGAGAGGGGTCACGAAGGCATTGTCAGCGAGGGTGTACTCCGCCGCGAGGCGCCCGACGGTCGGGATGGCGCCGATGTCGATCCGTCCGTTCGCGGCGTAGAGGTCGTCCCTGACGTGGAACCGGACGACCCGGCCCCAGACGACGTGGTCGTGCACGTCACCGACCGGCATGATGCGGTCGAGGATGCACTCCAAAGCGATCGGCGCGTCCTTCACGCGGGGTGCCCGGACGACTTCGCAGTTCTCCTTCACCAGGCCCACCTCGTCGAACTCGTCCAGGCCGCTGTCGAATTCCACGGCACTGCGGTGCATGTTGTGGGCGTGGGGAAGCGTGACGAGGTTGGTGGCGAACTCACCGGTGTCCCGGATGTTGACGAGCGTGTCCTTCAGGGTCCTGCCGTCCGAGCGGGGCTGGATGGTCAGGGACACCATCGGCGGCTTGCGGCTCACGACGGTGAAGAACGAGATCGGTGCCAGATTGGCGACTCCGGACGACGACAGGGTGCTCACCCAGCCGATCGCCCGTGGGCTGACGGCCCCGATGAGGAGCTTGTACGCGGCCCGAGCGTCCAGTTCGTCGGCATTGATGATCATGTCAGCTGCCTCTCGGAGGTGCGTGCGGCGCTCTCGAGGACGTGCTCCTCGATCAAAGCCAGGGTGCGAGCGGGTGTTTCCATGGGCGGCAGGTGGGCCGCGCCGTCGATGACGGCACCGCGTACGTCGCTGTACTGCGGGAGGATCCGCTCCTTCGCCACGGCCTCGGTCAGCACGGGATCGTGCCGGCCCGTGAGCACGAGGACAGGCCCCTGATAACCCCCGGCCTCGCCGGACACGTCGTCCCCGGTCCAGGTCCGCAGGTAGGCGCGCATCGTCGCGGGATCGGAGGTCCGTCGGGACCATTCGTTCACGTGACGGACGAACCCCGCTCCCAGGCGGCCGCCGGTCACGGCGGAGATCACCGCGGCCCGGGCCTCCAGGTCGCCGGCGGCCGCCCCGAACAGTTCCGAACCGTCGGCGTCGAGGGGCAATCCGCGGCTGGGTACGGCGCACAGCAGGACCAGACCGGCGAGCCGCGACCGGACCTCCGGCCGTCCGGCGACCCACTGCGCGGCCTGGCCGCCCATGGAGTGCCCGACCAGGTGGAACTCGTCCCATCCGAGTGCGTCGGCGAGGTCGATGAGATCCTGTCCCATCTCCGCGACCGAGAAGTCGCCCGCCCGCTCGGCTGACAGCCCGTATCCGCGGAAGTCCGGGAAGACCCATGTGTACCGCTCGGTGTCGAGGAGGGGCAGCATGCCGTCGTAGCCCTCGTGCCCGGCCAGCCAGGAGTGCGCCCACAGGACTCCGACCGGTCCTTCGCCCGCGGTGTGGTATCCCAAAGTCATGCGGATTTCCTTCGGTTGGTGAGGTACGGCGACTGGTGGAGTCCGGCGATGCGGAGCCTCAGGACGCCGCGGAGGGGAAGACCTCGAGTCCTTCGATCACGTCGCGGCCCTTGGCGGTGTCCGCGTACAGCCGCGCCTCGGTGATCAGGCCGTCGGCCACGGTGAACAGCAGGCAGTGCTCGTTCTCCATGGTCCGGCCGTTCTTCGCCTTGGCCCTGGCCGTGACGGGGACCACCACATGGGTCCCGGCGTCGAGCACCGCGTGCGCGTCGTAGTCGAAGTACTCGTAGTAGTGGTCGAACAGGTCCCGGTAGAAGGCCGTGAACCCGTCCCGGCCGCGGAAGGTCCCGCCGTACGGCAGGGACGTCGGGAAGTGGAAGACGACCTCGGGCGACATCAGGGCCACCAGATCCGACGCGTCGTTCTTCTCGAATCCGGAATAGGCACGACGGCAGGCATCCAGGATCGCCTGATTGCGCGACATGTTCCCTCCATGGTCTGAGCAGAAGTGGTCACGAGGCGGAGTCCGCGGCGGACTGTGCGCGATCCGACCCGCGAGGGGCACGGCGGGCGGCGCGGCGCCCCGGGCGGCCTCGCACCGCGAGGGGCCGGTCGCGCCGACGATCGCGCCTCCGGGGGTGGGGAGAGGTCCGCGACGCGAGCCCGACACCAAAGTCTTCATCTGGAACCCAGGTGACGTCAAGGCTGAGTTCCATTCGGGAACTCTGCGGTACGCTTGCCTCATGGAGTGGCGAGAACTTGATCTGGGCAACTGCAGCGTCGCCGCGACCCTGAGCCTGGTCGGCGATCGATGGACCCTGCTCATCCTCCGCGAGGTCTTCGCGGGACTGCACCGCTTCGACGAGATCACCGACCATCTCGGCGTGTCCCGCCGGGCACTCGCCGAACGCCTCAAGCAGCTGGTCGAGGCCGGGCTGCTGGAACGCCGCAGCTACCAGGAGGCCGGACAGCGCTCCCACTACGAGTACCACCTGACGCCGAGCGCCCATGACCTGCAGTGGGTGCTGACCGCACTGCTCCAGTACGGCGACACCCATCTCGGAGACCCGGAGAACGCGCCCGTGGTGCTGCGCCATGCCGACTGCGGCGGCCAAGTGCACGTCGAGCTGCGCTGCTCCCACGGCCACGACGTGCCCGCCTCCGCCGTACAGCCGACGCTGGGCCCGGGTGCGGTCCGGACACCGTCCTGAAAGAAGTCCGCCGCGCGGCTCTCAGGGCCGCGGACGATCCACGGGCTCCGGGGCCTACAAGCGCGCGGTCATCCCGCCGTCTATCGCGAGCGCGGCTCCGGTGATGAATCCGGCCTCGTCGCTGAGCAGGAACGCCGCGAACGCCGCGATCTCGTCCGGATCAGCCATCCGCCCGAGCGGGTGCATCGCTTCGGCCGCGCGCCAGGACTCCTCCGGTGACGCGCCCGGCACGCCCTCCGCCAACCCTCGCGAGAGGGGGGTGTCCACGCCGCCGGTGATCAGGGCGTTGACCCTGATGCCGGCCGGGGCCACGTCCAGCGCCGCCGACCGCGTGAGCCCGATCACGCCGTGCTTCGCGGCGTTGTAGGAGGCCATGTTCGGGTACGCGGCGACGCCGCAGGTGGAGGCGTTGTTCAGGATGGCGCCGCCGCCGCTTGCCCGGAGCGCGGGAATCTGGTGCTTCAGGCCGTAGAAGACACTGCTGAGGTTCAACTCCAGCTCCGCGCGCCAGGCCGCACCGTCGATCCCGGTGACCGGTCCGACGGCCGTGGGAGCGCCCACGTTGTTGAACGCGCCGTCCAGCCGGCCGTACCGGCTCAGCGCCTGCCGGACGAGGTCCGCCACCTCGGCCTCGACGGTCACATCGGCAGGGACGAACGTGGCCTGCGCACCGGCCGCGAGAAGGCCGGCCACCAGCTCGTGGCCCGCCTCCTCGCCGCGGGCCGCCAGGACGACCTTGGCGCCCTCGCCCGCGATCCGCTCGGCGGTCGCGCGGCCCACACCGGAGGTGGCACCGGTGATCAGGACGACCTTCTCTGCGAAACGTGCGGACATGATGTCTCCCACGATCAGTCGGGCGGGGGCACGGGCTCGGCGGGTGACGCGTTCACGATCTGCCGGGTGTCACGGGGGTGTGCTCGCCGTCCGCTGCCGCCAGTCGCTGTTCCACCCACGCCCGCGCCACGCTCCACGCATGTCCCTCCGGGTCCAGGACGTCGAAGTGGCCGGCACCGGGTGAGGCGACGAAGGTGACCTCCGCGCCCCCGGCCGCCGCCACCTCGGCATACGTCCGGCTGTACGCGAACGGGATGATGTCGTCGGCCGTGCCATGGATCGCGAGTACCGGCACACCTCCGTTCTTCAGCAGCACGGGAGAGGTCGCCGCGTACCGCTCCCCGTACTCGGCGGCTCGCCCACCGAGCAGAAGCGGCATGATCCCGTCGTGCGCCCTCGACGCGAGGCCCAGCCACGGGTCCGGCCCCGGCGACGGCGCTCCGGCCGGCGACTCGGCGTCCGCCTGCGCGAGATCCGCCCCGAGCCGGGCGTCGTCGGCCGCCACCAGGTCGAGCACCCCGGCCAGGGTCACGGCACCCAGCGGCTGCACCTTCGGATGGGCGCCCGGGACACCGTCGGGCCGCGCGGACCGGTGTGCGGCCCACGTGGCGAGCTGGCCGCCGGCCGAGTGGCCGACGACCACGACCCGGCCGGCATCGATGAGGGGGTCGAGATCCGGCACCGCGTCCACGGCAGCCGCAACGTCGTCGAAGGTCCCCGGCCAGCCGCCGCCGGTCTCGCCGACGCGCCGGTACTCGATGTTCCACACGGCGAACCCCCGCGAGACCAGGTCCTCCACGAGGGGAGTCGTCTGCCTGCGGTCGTCGAACATCGCCGCCCACCAACCACCGTGGATCGTCACGACGGTGGGGAACGGGCCGTCCCCTTCCGGCAGGTACAGCTCTCCGACCTGCGACGGCTCCGGACCGTACGCGATGGTTCGCACCGCGCGCCGCCCGTCCTCCGCGTCGTCGTACCGCACGCCGCTCCTGGCGCTCACCAGTGCGTCGATGGTGGCGAAGAAGGCGGCGATACCCGGCAGGTTGCCGCCCTTCGCGCTTGATTCGTCGTACGCCGACGCGTCCGCCCACTCGACGATGTCCAGCCACGTGTGGTCCGCCACCCGGACCAGCCGTGCACCCGTGAACCCCCGCCGGTCCATGCGGAAGTCGGCGAGCATCTCGCTCCGGGCGGCCAGCATCGCGGACGTTCGCCCTGGCGCGACGGTGAAGGTGGTCAACTCGATCACAGACATGGAAGAGCTCCCGGCGGCGCGGCGTCATGGGACAGGAAGCAGCAGTAACTTTTAATGACTGTCACGATTACTTACTAAACACCCTAAGGACTCGTTCGCGCGCTGCGCAACCGGAGCAGCTCCCACCCCGCGCAGACGCGGCTTGCACCCACCGAAAAGGCGCGTTATGTCCCATTAGTCACTAATTCCGACTGTCACCAACAGTGTCCATGCGGGCATCGGAAATGGGTGAGTACGTCATGATCGACACCGCGTTCCGCGAGTTCCTGACCGCCGACAACGCAGCGCTCGTCCTGGTCGACCACCAGGTGGGCCTCTACAGCGGGGTCCGGGACACCGACCTGCTGGAGCTGAAACACAACGTGGTAGCCCTGGCAAGGGCTGCCCAGGTGCTCGACCTGCCGATCGTGGTCACCACCACGGCGGCGGACAGCATGTGGGGCCCGCTCGTCTCCGAGCTCGCCGATGTCCTGCCGGACGACACGGATGTCATCGACCGGGGCACGGTCAACGCCTGGCACGACAGCCGGGTGCGGAACCGGATCAAGGCGACCGGCCGGGCGAAGCTGATCTTCACCGGCATCTCGCTCGAGGTGTGCGCCACCCTGCCCGCCATCGCCGCGGCCTCCGAAGGCTTCGTCACCTACGTCGCGCTCGACGCCTCCGGCACCTTCTCCGACGCCAAACGGGAGGCCGGGCTCGTCCGGCTCCAGCAGGCAGGGGTCATCGTCAGTGACTACGCCACGCTGATGGTCGAGATCCTCGCCGACAACGCCTCACCCATGGCCGGCGAAGTGTACGGAGCGCTCGACATGCCCTCTCCGTACTCGTCGGACAGCTCTCGGCGGCGTACACCAAACAGGGATGACCGCCCGGGTTCGTGCGCCGGCCGTGTCAGTCGACGGTAACCGTGCTCGCGTCGCGTCGCTGCTGCTCGACGATATCCACGAACAGGCGCTTGAAGTCGGCGTAGACGTTCACCCCGAGGCGCTGCGCGTGACGCGCCTGCATCTCCGACATGATCTTGTCCGCGGCGGCCATCTGGGCACGGCCGCGCTGGGTGGGGCAGACCAGTTTGGCCCTCCGGTCCGCGGGGTCGTTCTGCCGCTCCACGTAGCCCAGCGCGGTGAGTTCGTCGACCAGCGTTCCGATCACCTGCTTGTGCTGACCGGACACCCGGGCCAGCTCGGTCGCACGGATGCCCTGCGCCTGCAGGTAGGCGAGGACCGCGCCGTGACGGGGCTTCAGGTCGTCGAAACCGAGGCCGTGGAGACGGGAGAACAACTCGGCCTGGACGGCGAACAGCAGGCGCCCGGCCAACACCCCGAGATCCGGGTCAGCAACGTTGCGCACCGTGCGGCTCACACCCCTTCTCCGTTGCCTCACCCGTGAGGTGACGCCCCGTATCCCGATCGGGCGATTGTAACGGCGCGGCGGCCAGCCGCACGGGCAGCATGACCGCCCGTCGCTTCTCTTGTCTCCGGACGCCTCACACGGGGCCGGCGCTCCTTTTCCGTCATCCGGGGCCTGGAGCGGGTTCTCGCAGGGATGTGGGTGCGGCGGTCCCGCCGCGCTAGCGGCTCGCCGTGCCGGCGGCGTCGCCCAGCCACTGGGCGAGCACGGCGGCCTCACTGTGGTCGAGGTCCTTGCTGGCCGTGAGCAAGGTGACCTTGTCGTGGGTGGCGAGGTCACGCAGGTGCTGCACGGCGGGCCCGTGATCGGCGTCCTCCAGTTCGCCGATATAGCGGTCCCGGAACTCGGGGAAGCGCTCCCGATCGTGGTGGTACCAGTGGCGCAGGTCCGTCGAGGGCGCCACATCGCGGAGCCATTCGTCGAGGTGGGCCCGCTCCTTGCTCATTCCACGGGGCCACAGGCGGTCCACGAGCACCCGCTTCCCGTCCCGCGACGAGGTGTCCTCATAGATCCTCTGGCAGCTGAATCGTCCGGCCATGGCCGTCGCCACCTTCCCGATGGGCCTGCCCGGCGTCCGGCCCGAAGCCGGCGACGCCGGGGCGAGAGCGTCTGACGATCACCCTATCGGCGGCATGGCGCATCGGCGTGTCGAGCCGGGCGACGGTGCCCGCCCGCGCCCGGGGACGCCGCGTGGGCGGGGCCACAGGCCGCGGTCCCGCCCACGCGGTGCTGTCCCGGGCGATCTCCCGGGGGTGACGTCAGCGCAGGCCGAAGGCCCGGGTGACCGTCTGCGAGACGGTGTTGCCCGCGTCGTCCCGGGCGCCGGCCCGGAGGGTGACGAAGCCGGCCGACCGCGGCGCGCTCAGGTTCGTCCGCCATCCGTCACCGCACCGGCTCAGGGCGGTCCGCTGCCAGGTGCCACCGTCGTCGTACGGCACCTCGAGAGACGGCTTCCCGATGGCGGCGGTGGTGCCCGGCAGGTGCGAGGCGCTCACCGTCAGCCCGGCGCGCCTGCGTGCTGCTGCCCTACTCGATCCCGCACCTACTGGCGGAGCCTCCAAGAGAACGCGACCGACTCGCGGCATCCTCCATGAGTATCAACATGCCGCCTGAGCTGCTCGGATGAAGTTTCCGGCAGGGACAACGTCGATAATCTCGCGTCATGGCCCGGGGGATTCCAGTGGCACGGCGGCGGTGATGGTGGCCAGGGCCCGGTCGCGGGCCTGGGCGAAGACCTCCTCGGGCATTCTGGCCTTCTACTCGACTCATCACACGCCTCCGGGGCTTCTGCCGGTGATCTTCGCCGAGTTTCACCGCACCCTGGCTCCCGGGGGACGTCTCCTGCTCGTCAGCCACGTGGGCACTGGTGAGCACCGCCGTCCGACGCGTGCCTACGGGGGCCACGCCGTGTCCTACGAGTCCTATCGACTGCCGGCGGATCAGCTCGCCGAACTACTCCGCCACGCCGGATTCGCCGTCACCTCTCAACTGGTGCAGGAGCCCGACGAAGCTCTGCGGTGGAGGTTCGCCGGCTTCATGGCCCTCAAGCCCGGTCACCAAGACGCCGGCTCGACTTCATAGCTCCGAACTCGTCCAAGGCCGGGCGGTGCAGCTGCCCCGCCTTCGGGCTCTCCCCCGCTCGGTGAAGCGGCGGTGCGCGGTCGGCCCTGACAGGGCGCAGCCCGGCAGCAGTTGAGGTCCCGGCCCGTCGGCCGGGGTGCGGACCATGCGAAGGCGTTCACCAGCTCTCCTCGATGCAGAGCAGTGTGCAGCCGCCCGCGGAGACCAACTCGTCGCGGCCGGCGCCAATGAGGCCGGGCAGGACCCGGCTCTTCCAGGCAGGACCGCACGACACCCTTCCTCCTCCACTGATGGGCCACGGCCCGCGTCGCTCCGGGCGGGTTCACCGTCACTCAGGGCTGTCACAAATGAGGAGGGCGTCTTGTCGTCACTGCGGACAGTCCCTGTTTGGAGGAACAGATGAGCGCTGAGCACACGCACATGCCCCCAGGTATTGAGGTGATCACGACCCTGCCGGACGCGGCGGCCCGGATTCCGGACGGCGCCGAGGCACGGACCATTCGCGTCACCTTGTCGCCCGGTGACCCCGGCGCTCCCCCGCACCGGCACCCCGGGCCGATCTTCGGCTATGTGACTCAGGGTGAGATCCTCTTCGAGCTCGAGGGGCAGCCGCCTCGGGTGCTGAAGGCCGGCGACGCACTGTTCGAGCCCGGCGGCGACGTGATCCACTACCTGGGCGCCAACAACCTCCAGGACACGCAGTCGCAACTGGTGGTCACCATGTTCTCGCCGCCCGGTACCCCGATTCTGACCGTGGTCGGCGCGGAGGAACTGGCCGAACGGCGACACCTGCGGTTCGCCGCCCAGTCCTGATGACCGCCAGGGGTCCGGGCCCGTCCGGATCTCTCTCCCCGCCCTGGCCGGGCAGCGTCCGCTGCTCGCGGTGGACCGGGCCCCGGTGCTGATGAGGTCGGGCAGGGATGGAGGCGTGGGCGGTCTCGAAGTCCTCATCCCTGCCCGGCCGCACGGTGTGCGTGAGGGTCAGCTCACCCGTTCCGCGCCCCGATGCCTCGGCCCGCGGACGCGACAGCGACAGCGACAGCGACACCGACAGCGACTTACCGGACTCCCCGGGACACGCGGCAGTCCCCTCGCGCCCGCTGCGGGTCCTCGCCGCCCGGACCCGGCCGAACACCCATCACCTGCCTCGAAAGGGCTTTCATGCAGCGCCATTCCCCGTTCCGGAACCTCCTGACGCCGCTCTCCCTCATGGCCACGGTGACCGCCGCCGCCGGCCTCCTCGCGGTGGCCATGGCTCCGGCGGGCGCCACCAAGGGCAGGAACTCCTCAGGCGACCGCAAGCCCACCGTGGTCCTCGTCCACGGCGCGTTCGCCGACTCCTCCGCCTGGAACGACGTCATCAAGAATCTGAAGCGGCACGACTACCCCGTGGTCGCCGCCGCCAACCCGCTGCGCGGGCTGGCCGACGACGCCGCCTACCTCAAGAGCCTCCTGGCGAACATCGACGGACCGGTGGTCCTCGTCGCCCACTCCTACGGCGGGTCGGTGATCACCAATGCCGCCTACGGTGCCGACAACGTCAAGGCCCTCGTGTACATCGCCGCCTTCATGCCGGACAAGGGCGAGAGTGCCGTGGAACTGTCGGCCAGGTTCCCGGGCAGTTCGCTCGGCAGCGCACTGCTTCAGGTGCCGTTCACCCTGCCCGACGGCTCCCAGGGCGTCGACCTCTACATCGACCAGGAGAAGTTCCACCACCAGTTCGCCGCAGACGTGCACCCGTACACCACGCACCTCATGGCGGCCACACAGCGCCCCGTGGCCGCCGCCGCCCTGGAGGAGACCTCCGGCGAGCCCGCCTGGAAGTCGATTCCGTCCTGGGCCCTGGTGACCGGTGAGGACCTCACCATCCCTCGTACGGCCCAGCTGTTCATGGCCGAGCGCGCCCGGGCACACGTGGTCGAGATCCACTCCTCGCACGCCGCGAGTGTGTCGCACCCGGACGACGTCGCCGACATCATCGAAAAGGCGGCGCGGGCCGTCCGCTGACCGGCCCTCGCGGCCGGTGCCCGGGGCCCCGCGCCTTCCTTCCGGACGCGGACAACGACGTCCACGTCCGGAAGGGACCGGGTCCTTGGACGTCGTCTCATTTGGTGTGCCTGCGATAGCAGATGAGGCTGCAGGCGACAGCGGTGAAGGCCAGGCAGTTGCTCGGCCTTGCGTTCGTAGCGGCGGTACAGACGGCGGCAGCCGCCCAGCCAGGACATCGTGCGCCCGATCGTCCAGCGGTGCCGGCCGAGCCGGGTGGAGGACTCGAGCCTTGCGGGCGATGCGGTGCGGGATGCCTCTTGCGCAGCTCGCGTTTGCGCTTGATGCGGGGCATCCCGGCGCGCCGCCGCATCGGCAGCCGCGCCGCGATGTCCTTCAACGCCTTGGCGCGGGACGTCGCGAAGCCCCGGACGGTCTGCTGCTGCGGCACCGAACTGCCGTCACGCAGCCACGCCATCGACCGCCGAGCCTCAGCATCCTGTCCAACTGCGCCGGACCGCACGTGACCTTCTGCCCGGCGGTCCGGTTCAGGCCGTGGACCTAGCGGGACACAGCCACGCACTCGTTCCGCACCCGCCGGCAACACGCCCACTCCGCCTCCAGACCGGCACGCGCCGAGGACGACACCCGCAGCCGGAAGGTGTATCCGGGCATCCCCGGACCCCTGCTCCGCCGTCGCAGGCCCCTTCATGCCCCGGAACCCAACAGCTCCCACTGGCAACGAAGGAGAGCACAGGTCAGAACAGATACGCAGACAACTCCGCCGCTTCACGGCTCCGACTCGAGGACCCACTCCTCCCGGGCCCGAAGGCCCGGGCCTTAAGCGTGAGCAAAGCACGAGCAAAGCACGAGCAAAAACAGGGCCAGGCCGCCGGGAATGGCCGTCCGTTGTGGTGACCGCCATCTGCCGTTCATACCTGCCCCACCGCTCCGGTCGACCGTGCTTCCTAGCGTCCGTGAGTGCGCGCAACGCTGACCTGCCGCAGCCCGCTGTCAGGTTCGGAGCGCTGCTGTCCGTTCGGTGTGCGACTGCACCCGACGACGCGAAAGGCCCCTGGAATGTCGGAAGAACCCAAGCACACCAGAATCTCTCGTCGCAACGCGCTCGGCTTGTTCGGCGCGACAGTGTCAGGCGCCGCCGCCGGGCCACTGATCCTCGGCGCCGGAACCGCCGAGGCAGCCCCGGCGAGCTCGGAGGTCACCGGTCTCACCACCGGCTCGCCCACCACCCCCGTCCAGGGCCTGCACCTGACCTTCGGCGCCGACCCGCGCAGCCAGATGGTCGTCTCGTGGGTCACCGACGCGGCCGTCAAGCACCCGCGGGTCGTCTACGGCACACTGAGTGGCGGCTTCGGCTGCACAGTGCACGCGAAGACGAAGACCTACGTGGACGGCACCTCCGGGCGGACCGTCTGGGTCCATCACGCGCTGATCAGCAAGCTCAAGGCCGACACCGACTACCTGTACGCGGCCCAGCACGACGGCTCCACCCCCGACGCCGGCACCTTCCACACGGCGCCGTCCGGCAGAGCTCCGTTCACCTTCACCAGCTTCGGCGACCAGGGTGCGCCGAGTGTGACGTGGAAGACGGGAGCGAACCCGGCCGACGCCTCGGGCCGGGACTTCGAGCCCAACGCCACGCCCGCAGCTGCCGACATCGTCACCGGCGTCGAGAAGGTCGGCCCGCTGTTCCACCTCCTCAACGGTGACCTCTGCTACGCCAACACCGGGCCCGACCGCGTCCGCGTCTGGCACGACTTCCTCGCCAACAACAGCCGCTCGGCGCGATTCCGTCCGTGGATGCCGTGCGCGGGCAACCATGAGATCGAGCTGGCCAACGGCAAGCTCGGCCT
Source organism: Streptomyces sp. RLA123 (assembly GCF_056270165.1). Taxonomy (NCBI): domain Bacteria; kingdom Bacillati; phylum Actinomycetota; class Actinomycetes; order Kitasatosporales; family Streptomycetaceae; genus Streptomyces; species Streptomyces sp. RLA123. The sequence goes on from NZ_JBWDOR010000003.1 coordinate 524,399, forward strand.
CGACGCGTACCAGACCTACTTCGAGCTGCCCTCGACCGAGACCCAGCCCGAGCTGGACAACCTCTGGTACTCCTTCACGGTCGGCGGGGTGAGGGTGATCGCCCTGCAGAACGACGACATCGCCCTGCAGGAGGGCGGCGACATCTACATCAACGGCTACTCCGGCGGCCGGCAGCTCGCCTGGCTGGAGAAGGAGCTCAAGTCGGCGCGGGCTTCGAAGGACATCGACTGGATCGTCGTCTGCATGCACCAGGTGATGATCAGCTCTGCGACCGCCGCGAACGGCCCCGATGTCGCGCTGCGTGCGGCGTACGGCCCGCTGTTCGACAAGTACGGGGTCGACCTGGTGGTCTGCGGCCACGAGCACGACTACGAGCGCTCGTTGGCGGTGCGTGGCGTCGTCCCCGGCAGCGTCACCCTCACACCCAACCCGAGTCAGACCGCGCTGGACGTGGTCGACAGCGCGCACGGCACGACGCACATGGTCCTCGGCGGTGGCGGCGTGTCCGGCATCACCAACAACAGCTTCACCACCGACGACGCCGACGGTCACGGGCATCACTCGGCATACGTCCAGATGAAGCGCGTCGGCAAGTACAACTCGGTCAAGGAGCAGGAGACGGCGGTCTGGATCGGCGTCCGCGACGCGGAGCATCCGTACGGCTTCGCCGAGTTCAACGTCGACCCGGGCCGTCACCCCGGCGACATGACCCGCATCCACGTCACCTACTACAACATCATCACGCCCACAGGTGAGCTGTCGGTCTTCGAGAAGTTCACGCTCCAGCGCCCCCGTAGTGACGGCGGCCACGGCCAGCACTGACCCACCGCGATCAGCGGCAGTAGTCGGCAACGCCTGGGGCCGGGACGTCGTCCCGGCCCCAGGCGTTGCCGGCCAGGAGCCCGGACGAACCGACCCGCGATACGGCCCGTCAGGGCCTCGAACACTTCCTGCCAGCGGGCAGGATCTATGCTGTGACCTGCGGCTACCGTCTGATCTTCTGTCTTCACTCACCGATGATCACCGGTGGCCGCTCCCGTTCCCGGACTGGCCTCCGACCAGCAAGATCGCGATCTACAGCTGGAGCACTGCTTGCCCCGTCCCCCACGAGAGAAAGTCTTGAAATGTCCACCTCTGTTTCAGGGTCCAGACGCATCGGGTTGCTGAGCGCGCCCTTCCGGCCACGAACCTGGCGCCATGTGCTGTACGCGCTAGTGTTGCGTGTTTGAAGTAGCTTTACGTTTGCGGTTTCGGGACAATGGGGCTGTGTATCTGGCCGCTGCGTTGCAGCTCCGTGAGGGTGACCGGTCGCGCTTGGAGGCGTTGACGCGGATGTCGACGGCCCCAGCGGGGTTGGTGCAGCGGGCGCGGATCCTGCTGCTGGCGGCGGAGGGTGTGTCCAACACGGACATTGCCGCCCGGTTGGGGACTTCACGTCCGACCGTGCTGAAGTGGCGTGACCGGTACGGGGCTTCGGGAATCGCCGCGCTCGGGGACCTGCCGCGTCCAGGCCGGCCGGGAACGGTGGATGAGGTGGCGGTGCTGGTGGCGACGCTGGCCGAGAGCGGTCGGCCGCCGGCCCGTCTGGGGGTGACGCACTGGTCGTCGCGGCTGTTGGCCGCGGAGCTGGGACTGTCGTTCTCCGCGGTGGCCAAGATCTGGCGCAAGTGGGGCCTGCAGCCGCACCGGGTGGAGACGTTCAAGTTCTCCACCGATCCCGAGCTGGAGCCGAAGATCCGTGACGTCGTCGGGCTGTATCTTGCTCCGCCGGAGAAGGCGGTCGTGGTCTGCGTGGACGAGAAAACCCAGATCCAGGCGCTGGACCGGACCGCCCCGATGCTGCCGCTTCGGCCGGGTCTGCCCGAGCGGCAGACGCACGACTACAAGCGCAACGGCACGACCTCGCTGTTCGCCGCCCTGGAGGTCGCCACCGGAAAGATCAGCGCCGATGCCTGCTTCGAGCGGCACAGCAACAAGGAGTTCCTGGCCTTCCTCAAGCAGGTCGCCAAGGCCCACCCCCGGGTGAAACTGCACGTCGTCGTCGACAACTACGCCACACACAAGCATCCCAACGTCATGGCGTGGCTGGCGAAGAACCCCCGGATCACCCTGCACTTCACCCCAACCTCCTGCTCTTGGCTGAACATGGTCGAGATCTTCTTCGGGATCATCACCCGGCAGGCCATACGGCGCGGCACCTTCGAGTCCGTCCCCGACCTCAAGGCCGCCATCCGCACCTTCATCGACGGCTACAACAGCCGCTGCAAGCCCTTCACGTGGACCAAGACCGCCGACCAGATCCTCGACAAGATCAAGCGTAAATAGACTTCAAGCACGCGACACTAGCGGCCCTCGGTCCGCTGCTGTTGTTCGTCCTTCCGTATGCCATGAAGTACACCCAAGGCCACGGCGAGCAGCAGATCGGCGTGCTGCTCCTGCTGGTCATGCTGGTGGTCGTCGCGTTCATCGGACCCGTGGCCGAGCGGCTGCGCTCTCAGCTGTTCCTGGGTGAGGAGATCGGGCGTCGCTCCGGTGCCGGCCGACTGGGACGCGGGCTCCTCTTCATGGTGGTCAACCTTGTGCTCGGCTCGGTCTCGTTCGGCCTCGCCGTGGGCTGGCTCATCGTGTCCGCACGCAACCTGTCCTATCCGATCTGGGGATGGGCGCCCTACCCCGACCCCGCCTGGGGTGGTCCGAGCCCGGCTGGTGCGGTAGCGCTGCACTTCGCAGCCGGGGTTGTGGCCTTCTTCTTCGGCCCTTGGGCCATCATCGGGATGACGAACTGGCAAGTGCGGGTGGCCCGCAACATCGTTGGCACCGGCTGACCGAGCTCTCCGTGTCACGGACGCACGCTGCCCCGGGCCCGCGCCCCAGTATCAGCGGCGGACCGCCCAACAGCCGTGAAGATCATGATCTACGGCTGGAGTCCTAGTGTCGCGTGCTTGAAGTCTATTTACGCTTGATCTTGTCGAGGATCTGGTCGGCGGTCTTGGTCCACGTGAAGGGCTTGCAGCGGCTGTTGTAGCCGTCGATGAAGGTGCGGATGGCGGCCTTGAGGTCGGGGACGGACTCGAAGGTGCCGCGCCGTATGGCCTGCCGGGTGATGATCCCGAAGAAGATCTCGACCATGTTCAGCCAAGAGCAGGAGGTTGGGGTGAAGTGCAGGGTGATCCGGGGGTTCTTCGCCAGCCACGCCATGACGTTGGGATGCTTGTGTGTGGCGTAGTTGTCGACGACGACGTGCAGTTTCACCCGGGGGTGGGCCTTGGCGACCTGCTTGAGGAAGGCCAGGAACTCCTTGTTGCTGTGCCGCTCGAAGCAGGCATCGGCGCTGATCTTTCCGGTGGCGACCTCCAGGGCGGCGAACAGCGAGGTCGTGCCGTTGCGCTTGTAGTCGTGCGTCTGCCGCTCGGGCAGACCCGGCCGAAGCGGCAGCATCGGGGCGGTCCGGTCCAGCGCCTGGATCTGGGTTTTCTCGTCCACGCAGACCACGACCGCCTTCTCCGGCGGAGCAAGATACAGCCCGACGACGTCACGGATCTTCGGCTCCAGCTCGGGATCGGTGGAGAACTTGAACGTCTCCACCCGGTGCGGCTGCAGGCCCCACTTGCGCCAGATCTTGGCCACCGCGGAGAACGACAGTCCCAGCTCCGCGGCCAACAGCCGCGACGACCAGTGCGTCACCCCCAGACGGGTAGAAGCGGCCGACCGCTCTCGGCCAGCGTCGCCACCAGCACCGCCACCTCATCCACCGTTCCCGGCCGGCCTGGACGCGGCAGGTCCCCGAGCGCGGCGATTCCCGAAGCCCCGTACCGGTCACGCCACTTCAGCACGGTCGGACGTGAAGTCCCCAACCGGGCGGCAATGTCCGTGTTGGACACACCCTCCGCCGCCAGCAGCAGGATCCGCGCCCGCTGCACCAACCCCGCTGGGGCCGTCGACATCCGCGTCAACGCCTCCAAGCGCGACCGGTCACCCTCACGGAGCTGCAACGCAGCGGCCAGATACACAGCCCCATTGTCCCGAAACCGCAAACGTAAAGCTACTTCAAACACGCAACACTAGGACCATGAGCCGGTTCCGGGACGCGAAGAGTGATCGGATAGGGTCGCTCTCGCCGCGGAAGAGCCGCTATTGCCCCATTCCGCGGTGCCGCAATTCGGGAGGAGCCGGTTTCATGTCACGTCCGATCCGTATAGCCATCGTTGGTGCAGGTCCTGCCGGAATCTATGCGGCGGACGCGCTGCTGAAATCCGATGCCGCGCGGGAACCGGGCGTGTCCATCGACCTGTTCGAGCGCATGCCCGCGCCCTTCGGCCTCATACGTTACGGAGTGGCCCCCGACCACCCCCGTATCAAGGGCATTGTCGAGGCTTTGCACCAAATCCTCGACAAACCGCAATTGCGCTTGTTCGGCAATGTCGACTATCCCGGTGACATCGATCTCGACGATCTGCGCTCCCTCTACGACGCGGTGATCTTCTCGACGGGGGCGCGCACCGACCGCGCACTGGACATTCCCGGGATCGGCCTGACCGATTCCCACGGCGCCGCGGACTTCGTCTCCTGGTACGACGGGCACCCCGACGCGCCGCGCGGCTGGCCGCTCACGGCGGAGAAGGTGGCAGTCCTCGGCGTCGGCAACGTCGCCCTGGACGTGGCCCGCATCCTTGCCAAGACGGCGGACGAGCTGCTGCCGACCGAGATCCCGCCGAACGTGCACGACGGACTCAAGGCCAACAAGGCGCTGGAGATCCACGTGTTCGGTCGCCGCGGCCCGGCACAGGCCAAGTTCACGCCCATGGAGCTGCGGGAACTGGACCACTCCCCGAACATCGAGGTCGTCGTCGCCCCCGAGGACATCGACTACGACGACGGCTCGATCGCCGCCCGCCGCGCGAGCAAGCAGACGGACATGGTCGCCAAGACCCTGGAGAACTGGGCGATCCGCGACGTCGGCGACCGGCCGCACAAGCTGTTCCTGCACTTCTTCGAGTCCCCGGTGGAGGTGCTCGGCGAAGAGGGCCGCGTCGCCGGTCTGCGGACGGAGCGGACCGAACTCGACGGCACCGGGAACGTCCGCGGTACCGGCCGCTTCACGGACTGGGACGTGCGCAGCGTGTACCGCGCGGTGGGGTACTACTCGGACGAGCTGCCGAAGCTGCCCTTCGACGTGGTCTCCGGGACGGTCCCGCACGCGGCCGGGCGCGTGCTCAACGGCGACGAGCCCATGACCTCGGTCTACGTGACGGGGTGGATCAAGCGCGGACCGGTGGGCCTGATCGGCCACACCAAGGGCGATGCCAACGAGACGGTCGCCTGCCTCCTGGAGGACCACGCGGCGGGCCGGCTGCCCGCTGCGGCCGTGCCGGATCCCGACGCCGTCGTGGACCTCCTGGAACAGCGCGGTGTCCGCTACACGACGCGCGAGGGCTGGCACCGGCTGGACGCCCACGAGCGGCAGCTCGGCCGGCCCCAGGGGCGCGAGCGCGTCAAGGTCGTGGACCGCGAGGCCATGCTGGACAACTCCGGCGCCTGACAGCGCTCGCTCGCCGCACGCCGCCTGTACCGCCCCACGTCTTCGTGGGGCGGTACAGGCGCACCGCGGGCGGTCCGGAAGAGCCCGGGCCCCGGTGGCATGTGCGGGTGCACGGTGCACGCCGCACCGGGAGACCGATTCGCCCCTGTTCCGGGAAGCAACAGCGTCGGCCGCATCAACGAGCGCCCGGGAAAGCCCTCCCATGAGCGTGCGATCGACGGTGTCCTGGACACCGCGGACGCGAGCCGCCCCCGGGCGCTCGACGGGGTGTCCCGCGTCGCCGCGGTGACGACGACCTGACTGGTGACGGCGCTCCTCCGCCTCGGCCTGCTCGGCCCCATCGCCCCCGGGCGCGGCGGCGAGGCCGTACGCCTGGTCCCCGGCCGCGTCGCCCGGGGCGCCCCGCGTCACCTGACCGATCCGCGCGACCGCGTGGCGGACGCGGTCCGCGAACAGGCGGGGGGCCCGCCTCCACCGGGCACCGGACCACCTCGCATTGGGCCGCGCCGTCATCGAGGGAACGGGCCACGCCTCCCGCGGACGTGCTGGAACCGGTCATCCTGCCTCCCACCGCCGGCCCGTCGGGACCGGGCGGTACGGCGTCGAGCCCTCGTCGCGCGGGTGTCCCGTGCCCTGGGAGACGCCGTCGCCCATCGCGGCGCCCGCGGCATCCGGGGAGCGGAGGTCATGGGCGGCGAGAGCGCGGTGGGCATCTGCCGGCGTGACGGGGGCGTGCCGCGGCCGCCCCCGCGCCCCGCTCGAGGCCGGGGCCCGCACAGTCGGTAGCCGGCTCGCACCGCACGCGGCCGGATCGACGGCGCTCACCGAAAGGCCGCGTCCGCAGTCGGCCGAAAGTCGTAGTGCCCCCTGACAGGTCCGACTTCTGCCCGAAGCCAAGGTATGCACGGCGTTCATAGTCTGCTGGTCATGAGCTCCATGTCGTGGACTCGGCACTCCGGACGGCCGACGGCCCTCAGTGCCCCTTCGGGCACGGGCCCGCTCGTCAGACCTCAGGAAAGGCGCCGCATGCACTGCGCACCATCGATCGCTTCCGGCGTCCGCGTCGCCGAGCCGCCGCGGCGGATGGCCCGCGGGGACCGTCCGGAGCTGACGCTCGACCCGGCGGCGATCGCCGCCAACACCCGGTTCCTCGCCGCGCGGGCGACCCGCCTGATGGCGGTGGTCAAGGCCGACGGCTTCGGGCACGGGGCCCGCGAGGCCGCCGCGGCCTCGCTCGGCGCAGGGGCGACGTCGCTCGGCGTCACCTCGGTGGAGGAGGCGCTGGCCCTGCGCGCCGCCGGCTTCCGGGTGCCGATCCTGAGCTGGCTCAACCCCGTGGACGCCGCGTTCGACGAGGCGCTGCGGGCCGATGTCTCCCTGGCCGTTCCCGGGAGCGGGCATCTGGCAGCCGTGGTGCGTGCCGCTTCCCGCACCCGCCGAGCGGCGCGGATCCACCTGCAACTGGACACCGGGATGGGCCGCGAGGGCGCCGAGCCCGCGGCATGGCCGGAGCTGTGCCGGCGGGCGCGGGCGGCGGAGGCGGAGGGCCTGCTCGATGTCGTGGGCGTGATGAGCCACCTCGGATGCGCGGACACCCCCTTCGACCCGTGCACCGACCGCGCCCTCGATCTCTTCCGGGCCGCGCTCTCCACCGCCGCGGAGGCCGGGCTGCGTCCCCGCCGGAGGCATCTGGCGGCCACGTCGGCGACCCTCACCGACCCGCGGACCCGGTTCGACCTCGCCCGCGTCGGCGCGGGCCTCTACGGCATCGACCCGACCGGAACGACCCGGCTGCACCCCGCCCTCACCCTGACCGCACCCGTGGTGTCGGTCCGCGCGGTGCCGGCCGGTGCTCCGGCCGGTTACGGCCATGCCTGGACCGCGGCACGGCGCACGCATCTGGCCCTGCTGCCCGTGGGGTACGCGGACGGTCTCCCCCGCGCCGCGTCCGACCGGGCCGAAGTCCTCCTCGGCGGCCGCCGGTGCCGCGTGGCCGGCCGGATCTCCATGGATCAGGTCATCGTCGACACCGGCGACCGGCCCCCGGTGGCCGGCGAGATCGCCACCGTCTTCGGTCCGGGCGACCACGGCGAGCCCACCGTGAGGGAATGGGCCCGGTGGTCCGGGGCCCTGGAGCACGAGATCGTGACCGGTCTGGGCGCACGCCTGGACCGCACCGTGCGCCGTCAGGCGGTGGCCGCATGACCGGCACCACGCCGTCACAGGCCGGCCGCGTCCGCGTCGCGGTGATCGGCGGCGGCCGCAACTGCGAGCACGAGGTCTCCCTGGCGACCGCCGCGTCCGTGCGTTCCGCGCTCGACCCCGCCGTCTACGACGTCCTCGCCCTCACCATCGGCCGGGACGGACTCTGGCAGGACGGCGAAGGGCGGCCGCTGGCCGGCACCGCCGCGCGGAGCCTGTCGGCCGCACTCACGCTGCTGGCCGGCTGCGATGTGGCCTTCCCCGCGGTCCACGGCCCCTACGGCGAGGACGGCACCCTGGCCGCGCTGCTGGACCTGGCGGACGTGCCGTATGTCGGATCCGGGGTCCGGGGCGGCGCGCTGGCCATGGACAAGTGGGCGACCAAGCTGGTGGCCGAGGCGGTCGGCGTCGCGGTGGCCCCGGGCCTCCTGGTCACGGCGGACGACGCGGAACAGGTGGCCTTCGACGGGCCGGTCGTGGTGAAGCCCGTCGCCGCCGGATCCAGCCACGGGGTCTCCCTCGTCATGGAGGCCCCGGAGCTCGCCCCGGCACTCGCCGAGGCGCTCCGCCTCGACGACCGCGTCCTGGTCGAGCATCTGGTCGTCGGGCGCGAGGTGGATCTCGCCGTGCTGCGGCGGGCGGACGGCAGTCTGACCGTGGGCCCGCCGCTGGAGATCGTCCTGGACGACGGGCGGCTCTTCGACACCGAGCAGAAGTACGACGGCGGGGCCCGGTTCCTGATCCCCGCGCCGCTGTCCGCCGATGAGCACGAGCAGCTGGTCGAGGCGTCCCTGGCGGTGTTCACCGCCCTTGGCTGCCGCGGAGTCGCCCGGTGCGACTTCTTCCTCACCGCCTCCGGCCCCGTCCTGAACGAGGTCAACACCATGCCGGGCATGACCGCGCAGTCGCAGGTCCCGAAGATGTTCGCCCAGCAGGGCCTGAGCTATCCCGCGCTGCTGGACGAACTCGTGCGCGGCGCACTGCGCCCGGATTCCCGCCCCCTGGGAGCGGCCACGGAGCGGAGCCTCGCGTGACCGTGCCGCTGAACTCAGCCCTTCCCGGCTCCGGCCGGGCCCCCGTCCACCACCACAGGAGGCTTCCCGTGTCCCTCTCCCTGCACCGGCTGCTGAACTCGGCCCGGGTCTACACGCTGACCGCCCTCGAAGTGGCCGTCCTCGGCGCCGGCAGCGACCTCGTGTCCGCGGACCCGGCCGCCTCCCGGAGCGCGGACGCAGACGAGGGCCCACCGGCCGCGACCGGGCGCCACCGGGCGGCCGTTCCCGAGGTGATCGGTGTCTCAGGGACATCTGAGGCGCGTCGGTGACACTGGAGGGGATCGCGGAGGGCCAACCGCTCGTGCGGCGAGCCGGAGCGCGGAACGACAGCAGGGAAGACGAAGGCGTGGACAACAGCACGAACCGCCTCCTGGAACGGCTGGTGCGCGGTGTGGTGGGAGCGGCGGGCCTCGCGGTCCTGCTGGGCCTCGGCATCGTGGACCTGACCACGGAAACGGTCCGCGCGCCCATCGTTCTGCTGGCGGCCGCCGTCGCCATGGTGACGTGGCGGCTGTCCGGCCGGGCGCTGGGCACCTGTGCGCTGGGGCTGGGCGTGGTCATGGTGGCGGCGACGAGGGTTGTCGATCCCGCGGCCATCGACGCCCTGCCGTTCGGGCTCACCATGACCACCGTCATCCTGCTGGTCATCGGTCTGGCCGCCTGGCGGGCGGAGCCGGTCCGCGCCGCGCTCGCGGTCCCGCTGCTGCTGGCGAGCCTGGTGCTCCAGCCGTTGCAGATGCTGGGGTCGGGGTCCGTCTCGAGGACCACGCCCGTGGTCTCTCTCACCATGGCGCTGGCCGGTGTCATCGCCGGCGCCACCGGACTGTGGGCGCGCATGCTCCAGACCGGCCGCCGGCGCCAGGCGATCGCCGAGCAACTGGCGCAGCGCACGAGCATCGCGTCCGACCTGCACGACTACGTGGCCCACCACGTCACCGGCATCGTGGTGCTCGCCCAGGCCGCGCAGAGCGTGGCGGCCAAGCAGCCGCAGGCGGTGCTGCCCGCCCTGGAGCGCATCGAGGCGGCGGGGGACGAGGCGATGACCGCCATCCGGCGCATGGTCGCCCTGCTGCACGAACCCGGCTCGCAGGCCCGGCTGGCGCCGATGGGAACGATCGCCGACATCGCTCCCCTCGCCGACCACTTCACCTCCGATGACGACGTGCAGGTGCGGCTGAGGATCGGCGGGCAATTCGACGACGTGCCGATCGACGTCCAGTCGGCCGTGCACCGGGTGGTGATGGAGGCCCTGACCAACGTCCGCAGGCATGCCGAGGGTGTGCGGACCCTGGACATACTGGTGGGACGTGACGACTGGCCCGACGTGGTGACGGTCGAGGTGTCCAACGACGGCCGCGGCCGCGCCGGCCACTCCTCGGGGGGCGGCGGCTACGGTCTGACCGGTCTGCGCGACCGGGCCGCGGCGCTCGGCGGCTCCTTCACCTCCGGTCCGAGGGACCCGGAGGGCTGGACCGTCCAGGCCCGTCTCCCGGCGGGAGGCGCACGATGACCATCCGTGTCCTGCTCGCCGACGACCAGGCCATGGTCCGCACCGGCTTCTCCCTGATCCTCGGTGCCGAGGACGACATCGAGGTGGTGGGCGAGGCGAAGGACGGCGTCCAGGCCCTGGAGATGAACCGCCTGCTCAACCCCGACGTCGTCCTCATGGACATCCGCATGCCGCGGATGGACGGGCTCCAGGCGCTGCGCGAACTGAACCGCACCGCGGCCGCCCCCAAGGTCGTGGTCGTCACGACCTTCGACGACGACGCCTATGTCTACGAGGCGCTCAACAGCGGTGCCTGCGGTTTCCTCCTCAAGGACTCGGGTCCGGTGCTGCTCACCGAGGCGGTGCGCGCGGCCCATTCCGGCGAGGCCCTGGTGAGTCCGGCGATCACGGTCCGGCTGCTGAGGGGCATCCAGCCGCCGCGTACCGCGTCCCCCGCCTCGTCGGACCTGTCATCGCGCGAGACCGAGGTGGTGCGGCTGGTGGCCGACGGCATGACGAACGCCGAGATCGCCACGGCGCTCTTCGTGTCCCTCGGCACGGTCAAGACCCACCTGGGGAACATCCAGACCAAGCTCGACGCGCGCAACCGCGTGGAGATAGCGCTGTGGGCATGGCGCTCGGGCCTGGTGGACGGGTAGTGCGCGCAGGTCACGCGGCCTGCCGCGGGTCCCGGAGTACGAGGGGCACCAGCAGGTAACAAGGGTGGTCCGGCTCGGAAGCGGTGTCGTGGTCCCGCCGAACACCTCGGCCGGACGGTCCTCGGGGCCGCTGCGCAGGAAGATGCCGTGCCCCCCTTCATCGGTACGCCGTGGACCTGGGGCCAGCGGCCGGCTCCGGCAGCTCGACATCCCGGCCGGTGACGGGTCAGGGCGGGGCCGTAGCCGGCGGGCACCACCACGGAGGTGGGCCAGATCTCGATGTCCAGCGGGACGACGGCCCCCGGCATGAGCGGCTCGACGCGTCGTGAGGGTGCCAGGGACGGTACCGGAGGCTGCGTCCGGGGTCGGTCGCACGGTGGGACGGCCTCAGCCGGCCCCTACCGATCACCCCGGCCGGGTCGAGGCCGCTGACAAAGAGCACAGGGCCACGCCGTCGTCGGTGCAGAGCTCCGCGCCCGTGCACCTCGAGCCCCGCCGACCGGGCCGTCGCCGCCGGTATCGGCCTGACCGCACTGGCTGTCCTGAACCTGCGGAGGACCCCCCACCATCACTGCCTCGAACATGGCCGCAGTCGAGACGGCGGCAGAGCCGGCCGGCGACCGCGGCCTCTGCCCCGTCTCCCACCGCCCGAGCGGATCCGGCCCGGTGACCCCGGCGCCCGGCACGGCCCGTGTGCCACGATGTGCGGCCCCCGCGATCCCGGGGGGGGCACATCGGCGTGCCCGGGCACCGTCCCTCAGGACGCCACCGGATCCAGCACCTGTTCGGCCCAGATGGTCTTTCCGACGGGCAGGTACCGGGTTCCCCAGCGATGGGAGCACTGCGCGACGAGGAAGAGCCCGCGCCCTCCCTCGTCGGTGGTGGCCGCCCTGCGAATGTGCGGGAAGGTGCTTGCCGTGTCGCTGACCTCGCAGATCAGCGTCCGGTCGAGCACCAGCCGGAGCCGTATCGGATCATGGCCGTGGCGGATGGCGTTGGTGATCAGCTCGCTGACGATGAGTTCCATGTCGAAGGCCAGGTACTCAAGGCTCCACTGCTCGAGTTGCCGTCGCGCGAGCGCGCGCATGCTGCCCACAGCCCCCGGGACGGGAGGCACGGTCCATGTCGCCACCTTCTCCGGATCCAGGGTGCGCGTCCGGGCGAGAAGAACGGCCAGACCGTTGTCCGTCGTGAGGTGGGGGGCGATGAGGTCGGCGATGACGCCGCACGTGTCGTCGAGCGGACGGCTCCGGCCGGCGATGACCGTGCCGAGCCGGGAAGCGAGAGCGTCGGATTCGTCCGGGCAGTGCAGAAGGCCGTGGCTGCAGAGCACCAGCGTGCTGCCTTCGCCGAGTTCCACGTCCAGTGGCTCGAACACCGGGTCCCCCAGGCCGAGCGGATTGTTGACCGGCAGATCGGGAAAGTCCACATCCCCCGACTGACCGACGACGGCGGGCGGGGGATGACCGGCGCTCGCCATGACACAGCGTCGCGAGATGGGGTCGTAGACGGCGTACAGGCAGGTGGCCCCCTTCAACGCCTCCACCACGGGTGCGGATCCCGATGCGTGTTCGCGCTCCAGGAGACGCGGCACCATCTCGTCGATCTGGCCGAGCAACTCGTCCGGGGTGAGGTCCAGTTGTGCCAGCGTGCGGATCGCGGAGCAGAGGTGTCCCATGCACGCGGCCGCCTGGAACCCCTCACCCGGCACCGCGCCCACGACCAGGGCCACCCGCGCCCCCGAGAGGGGGATCACGTCGAACCAGTCGCCGCCGACTCCCGCGTGCACGCGGGACGGCCGGTAGTGGTGCGCCACCTCGACCGCGCTCTGGTCCGCGACACTGCGGGGCAGCATGCTCGCGTGGAGGGTGAGGGCGGCCGTGTGCTCGTTCGTGTAGCGGCGGGCGTTGTCCACACAGACCGCGGCGCGCGCGACGACGTCCTGGGCGAGAACGAGGTCGTCCGCCTCGAAGGGCTTCGGGTGCTTCCGGTACAGATGCACGAAGCCCAGGGTCGTTCCCCTGGCGCGCACGGGTACGAGGATCAACGAGCCGATGCCGTAGTTGTGCATGGCCCGGATCCGCTCGTCGTCCGAATGCCTCAGCCATGCGGAATGGAGGTCGAGGTGGGGAATGAGCCTCGGCTGCCCGTCGGCGAGGCTTTGCACATGAGGCGAGTCGGAGGAATAGCTGCGCAACTGGCCCGGCTCCGCAAGGCCCTCGAAGACGCCCGGGTCCCCGGCCTTCCGGGCGACGAGACGTACCACCGCCGGGCCGGTGCCCGCCGGCTCCGGCTCCGTCCCCGCCATGACGCTGTCCAGGAGGTCCACCACCGCGACGTCCGCGAATCGCGGTACCAGCACGTCCACGAGCTCCTCCGACGTGCGCTGCACGTCGAGTGTCGTTCCGATCCTGACCGCGGCCTCGCCGATGAGCGACAGCCGCTCGCGCGTCTGGTGCTGGTCCGTGATGTCGATGATCAGGTCTGTGACGCCGAGGACAGCGCCGTCCGGTCCGGTCAGGACCACGGACGACACGTTCCACACGTGGTCCCTGTCCGGATCGGCGGGGGTGCGCCCGCCGTGGACGGCGTTGACGATCGGCTGTCCGGTCTCCAGGACCTTTCTGATCCTGCATTCGATGGCCGTGGCGTCGAGCCCCGGAAGGAGATCGGAGATCGGACGGCCGAGGGCCTGCTCCTCGGGGAAGCCGTGGATACGTTCCAAGGCGGTGTTGACCCGCACGACGCGCAGGTCCCGGTCGTAGACCGCGATGCCGATGGGCGCCTGTGTGAACAGCGCCTCCAGGATCGCCGGCCCCTCGGCGACCGCGCAGGGGGCGACGGGGACCGCGATGACCATGCGGCCCTCCCCCCGCCTGCCTCCGGGCTCCCGCAGTCGCGACGTGTGCAGGACGACTTCGGCGGGTGGGCCGTCCCTGCGGGCGAGCACGGCACGGTGACCGGGAGGGTCCGCCCGCGCCGGCTCCTCGGCGCTTCCGCCCTGCGGGAAGGCCTCCGGCCACAGCTCGGCCACCGAGCGCCCGACGACCTCGGACGGGCTGTAGCCGAAGAGCTCCTCAGCCGCGGCGCTCCACGCGGAGACAACACCGTGGCGATCGAGTACAAAGCCGGCGACCTTCTCGTCGCCGGGCGGAGGACGGCTCGCAGCGGAATTGCCCATGCCCGGTCCTGTCGCGCGAGTGACGCCTGCGGGCCGGCGTCGACTGCGGGTCGGCTGTCGTCAGTGGTTCCGCGTCGAGGACCACCGACAGATAGGTGTCGTATTCAGCCTAATCAGACCGCTTGCTGCGCGCCCGGCTGCCGCCGGACAGGTCACGCATGCACGCCCTCACCCGACCTCGCATCGCGAGGCACACTGTGTGCAGCATGTCATCGCGCGACGACGACGCGTGCGCGCGTGACGACAGCCACACCGTCGACGCCTACGAGGCACTCGGAAACACCGGGCCGGAGATGGCTTGGGCGGCGTTCACGGACGGTTTCCACCGGGCGGCGGCGCTGCCTGACGCCGATCCGGCCGAGGACGATCCGCAGGGCGTCCCCCTGCCCGTCCCGCCGACGGCGGTCATGTGCTCTCGATGACCTGGCGTCTGACGGCGGCCGCGCGGGAGGCGCGCTGGATCGCGTTGCCGGCCCAGGCGGGAGGCGCACCCTGGTCTTCGCCGTACGCCGCCCGACCGGCGTCCTCGCCGGCGACGACGCCTCGTTCCGGGTGCGCGACCTGTTCGTGCCGACGGGCATGACGAGCTCCCCCGAGGCACCGCGCTGAACGGCCGGAACACGGCGTACGTGTGGTGCGCGGCCTCGGGCATGGCGTTCGGCTCCGGACGGCTCCTGCCGGCGGAACCCGACGGCCGACCCGGTCATCGGCAGGGAACGGCGGCAGCCCACCTGGCGGCGCGCGTGCGCCAGAGTTGCCCGAATCGCGCTCTCTCCAGGGGTCGTGCGCGGTGCCACTATCCCGGCACGAGAGCACAACGTCATCGACAGCAAGCACATGAGTTGCTTGCGTGCGCGCATATCGCTGGATTCTGCCGCACGACGCGTCACCCGTGCGGGGACCGCCCCGCCCTGGCGGTACAGTCTCACCCCCGGCCTTTTGGGCCTTGGGCCTGCCGTGCGAATGGAGCCGGACATTCCATCACACATCCTGGTACCGGAAGACCCCGTCTTCGCTTCCACGTTCCGTAGCGTCGAAGAGCCGCTGCTGCATTCACTGCACTTCTGGTACCGAGGCGAGATTTCCGGCCACCAGATCGACGCGGTGGACACCGCGTACTCCAGTTACGGGGCAATCCTGCGATCGTTCCCCGCGCGGCTCCGCAGGTTGATCTGGGAGTGCCACTCCGGGCAGAGCGACCACGAGAACCACGAAGACCCCGACGGCTCGGGCGACCCGCCGCTGCCCCGCCTCCATCCCGTCGGCATCAGGCGGGCGGACCTGGATTCCCTGGACCGATGCTGCCGGATGCTGCGCCAGGCGCGCCAGGAAGGCTCCGCGAACCCGCTCGGGGAGATCCTTGAAGAGGTTGGTGAGGGGATCGACCTCGTGGACACCTTCACCCGCGTGCTCCGGGTGCTGGAACTCCCGGCCCCCCGAGGGCTGCTCGCGGATTCCTTGGGCGGCCGGACGAACAGGCGGGAGCACGTCCTTTACTGCGCCGAGGTGATCCGGGCGCTGAGCGGCGGTGACGAATTCCAGTCCCTCGCCCATCAGGCTTTGTACCGGACCTTCGACTCGGCGACGAATTAGATCGCGTTCCTCCCGGCGAGGGCCGATCCCCCGGGCGGATCGGTCGAGTCGGGCGGCGATGGTTTCGATCTGCTCGACGAAGCCGGCGAGCGCGGCCGCGTCCAGGTGATCGATGACGCGCTTGCGGGCACTCGCCAGATTCGTCGGATACGCGGACTGCAGCGCCGCGAGCCTTCGGCTGTCAGGCTCGCCACGCTCCCGCGGGCATCGTTGGCATCGCGCTGCTTCACCACCCAGCCCCGTGTCTGCATCGCGTCCGCGACGCGCGAGATCCGGCTGACGGACAGGGCGGTCGCGGCGGCCAGATCGGTCATCGACTCCACGCGGTGGAAGGCCACCCAAGATCCTCACACTCCTCATCGACGGCGCCACGGAGAAGGCGGCTGCCAGGCTGATGACCCTCACGGGTGCCTCGAGCCGCATGCAACTGGCGTGGCAGGCGGCCCGCAGGGGATGGCTCCGCCGCACCGTGTTCAGGACTCGGTCCCGCTGCCGGGCCGAAGCCTTCCGGCCCTGGTCAGCGCGGCCTCGGCCTGAGCGGCCAGCGTGGTGACGAGGTCGGCCGCGGACGGCAGGTCGGTGATGAGGTCGACCGCCTCGCCCGCCCAGACCGGCAGGGGAGGAATCGCCCCTCGTGCCACGTCGTCCCGGTAGTCCTGACGGGCCCGGCGGTCGTCGGCCAGTTCGGCCTCCCGGCCGCGCCATCGGTCGAGGTAGGGGTGGCCGAGCGTACGGGCGGTGTACTTCCCGGTCGGCCAGCCCGCGCCGCGGGCGATGTCCAGCACGCTGTTGCGTTCGGTGTCCTGTCCGCGTCCTTCGATGATGGCCTGGCTGACGGAGGGATCGACCAGCGCTTCGGTCGTCGCCTGGAAGCGGGTGCCGATGAGAGCCCCGGCGGCCCCCAGGGCCAGGGCCGCGGCGACACCCCGGCCGTCGGCGATCCCGCCGGCCGCCAGGACCGGTACCGGAGCCGCGAGGTCCACCACGAGCGGTACGAACGGCAGTGTGGACCGCCCGCGGCGGGCACCGTGGCCGCCGCTCTCGGTTCCCTGCGCCACGATGACGTCGGCACCCACGTCCACTGCCCGCCGGGCCTCGTCCAGATCCGTGACCTGGACGATCAGAACGGCGCCCGACCTTCGGATCCGGTCGGCGAACGGGCCCGGGTCGCCGAAGGACAACATCACCGCCGCGGGGCCGAACTCAAGGGCCCGCTCCACCGCGCCGGCATCCACCGCCCAGGCCAGAAAGCCGACACCCCACGGCCGGCCGGTGCCCGCCGCGACGATCGGCAGTTCCCGCTCCAGCCAGGCCCGGTCCCCGAACGCACCGCCCAGCAGGCCGAGACCGCCCGCCCCGGAGACGGCCGCCGCCAGCGCGCCCCCGGCCGAACCGCCCATCGGCGCCAGCACGATGGGGTGCCGCACGCCCAGCAAGTCCGTCAGCTCCGTCGACAGCGCCATGCGCACATCATCGCTCCCCTACCGGCCGGCGGGCTCATCGCACCCCGATCCCGTGAGCCGTGCCGCCGGCGACGGCCCGGAGCTTGTCCGGGTTGGCCACGTTGTGGATGGCGGTGACGCGGCCTTCGGCGTCGAAGTCGAAGGTGACGGTGGCGATCACGCGGCCCGGTCCGCTGAACAGCATGCCCGGTCCGCCGTTGATCTCGACGAGCTCGGCCTTCATGTCCGCGGGCTCGATGCCCTGGTAGCTGACGGTGCCCATGGCCGCGAACCAGGCGGCGACCGTCGGCGCGCCCACGACCGGGCGCAGGGCCTGGCGGACCTTGCCGCCTCCGTCGGTCCACAAGGTCACGTCCGGGGACAGCAGTTCCATCAGGGCGTTGACGTCACCACCGGTCGCGGCGGTGAAGAACCGCTCGGTGACCTCGCGCTGCCGTGACCGGTCGGCGGTGAAGCGCGGCCGCCGGGCCCGCACATGTTCACGAGCACGGTGCGTGGCCTGCCGCACCGCGGTCTCGGAGCGCTCCACCGCCTCCGCGATGTCGGCATGGCTGAAGTCGAAGACCTCCTTCAGCACGAACACCGCGCGCTCGAGCGGGCTCAGCGTCTCCAGCACCACCAGCATCGCCATCGACACCGACTCGGCGTCCGCGACGACTTCGGCGGTGTCGCGGCTGGTGAGGATGGGCTCCGGAAGCCACGGGCCGACATAGGTCTCCCGCTTGTGCCGCGTGGAGCGCAGCCGTTCCAGTGCCAGGTTCGACACGATCCGCGTCAGATACGCCTTGGGGTCGGCCACCTGCGTACGGTCGGCGGCAGACCACTTGATCCAGGCGTCCTGGACCGCGTCCTCGGCATCGGCCGCGGTGCCGAGGAAACGGTAGGCCACAGAGAACAGCAGGTTGCGATGGCGGTGGAACACCTGCTGATCGACGTCCGCGGGCACGTGGTTCACCGCGCCTGCCGTATCCGGGTGAAACGCCCTCCACGGGGCCAGAACGCGCCCGAGGCGGGCATCTTCTTCATGCGGCCGTAGGTCGGCCAGGGCGAGGCGGTCACCCACTCCTTGTACCAGGTGGCCGTTGGGCCCGTCAGATGAATGCGTCGCGGGCTGTCGTCGGGGCGGGTGAACTGCACGACCGCGTCGTGCCGTCCCAGGCTCACCGGTGTGTGGTAGTAGCCGAAGCGGAACGGCTTGGGCCGCTTGCCCCGCAAGGCGCGAACGATCGAGACCGCGGCGTGCACACCGGTCGGCATGCCGCCCTGGCAGGTGCCGTGCATGACGCCGTAGCCCTGGCGGATCGCGGCCGCGTCACCCACCGCGTACACGTCCGGGTGCGACAGCGAGCGCAGTGCGGCGTCGGTGACGATACGGCCGCGCTCGTCGACGGTCAGTCCGGCGGCGGCCGCCAGCGGCGACACCCGGGTACCACTGGCCCAGACGACCGCGTCGGCGGCGACGGACTCACCACCCGTCAGCTCGACCACGCCGGGCAGGACCTTCGCCACCTCGACCCCGCTGCGCACCTGGACGCCCAGCCGGTCGAGCGCGGACCGCAGATATGCCCCGGCCTTCGGCCCCAGGGACGCGCCGGGCTCGGCCCGCCCCAGCAGAACGACCTTCAGCCCGGGGTGCCGCTCGGCGATCTCCGCGGCCGACTCGACGCCGGTCAGCCCGGTGCCGGCGACGACCACCGTGCCGTGGCCGAGCCGCGCCAGCCGGCCGGCCAGCGCCTCGGCGTCCATCGAGCTGTTCAGGGTGTACGCGTGGTCCGCGACCCCCGGCACCGACGCCGTGTCGGCCACGCTGCCCAGTCCGTAGACGAGCGTGTCGTAGTGCAGGTCCCGGTCGTCGTCGATCCGCACCGTCCTCGCGTCCGCGTCCACCGCCGTCACCCAGCCGCGCACGAACCGCGCGCCCGTGCCGGCCAGCAGTTGCGGGACGCTCCATTCGGCGACCTGCTGCCCGGTGCCCGTCATGTGCAGCCGCATGCGCTCGGTGAACCGCTCCTGCGCGTTGACGAGGGTCACCTGGACGTCCTCGCGCCGGCCGACCCGGGCCGCGAGCTGGACGGCCGCGGCCAAGCCCGCGTAACCCGCCCCCAGGATCAGGACCCGGTGGACACCCGCTCTGCCGGTCTCCTGCTGTGCGCTCATCGCTCCGCCTTCCTCCGCCTGCTGTTGACGAGCACCAGATGGAGGCAGCCGCCCGATCCGTGACATGAGGACGATGTGATGCGCGCCACAGCCGGGACCGCCCGCCGGAGCGAGGGCCTACCGCCTGCCTCACGGCCTGGCCGCGTACCCCGCGGCGTGGTGCAGGGAGCGCCAGGCCACCACGGCCCAGGCGGCGACGAGCAGTGCGTAGAAGCCGACGGCGGCCCAGACGAACAGCTGGGAGCCGGTGCGGACGGCGAGGGCGCCGGTCCCGGTGACGCAGGCGCCGAGGGGGAAGATGAAGGACCACCAGGTGGGCGCGAAAGGCAGCCCCGCCCGGACCTCCCGTACGGTCAGGGCCGCCGCGAGCACCAGCCACAGCATGGCGAAGCCCCACACCCCGAGGCCGCCGAACAGCGCGAAGACGGCGGCACCCCGCGCGTAGGGTGCGGGCAGCGCGCTCGGTGCCGCCGTGGCCAGCGCGCCCAGTGCCGTCACCGACTGTCCCAGCGCTCCCACGCCGATCCACACCGTGGGAACCACCGCGCCGGTGGGGGCCTCATGGTGCACCAGGCGGCTGTACACCATGGCGAGCACCAGCAGTATCGCCACCAGGCCGAGCCCGAACATCGCGTAGCAGGCCAGCAGGAGGGCCAGCCGTGGCTGGCCCGCCGGCGCGTGCGGCACGAGCAGTGCCCCCGTCGCGGCCGACACCATCGGCGGCACGACCGGCATGAGCCAGCCGCCGAACGCGGCGTCCGGTCCGTACCGGTGCCGGGTGACCATCAGGTACGGCAGGGCGCAGGCCGTCACGAGGCCGAGCGCGGTACCGGCCGACCACAGGACCCAGTCCACGTCCAGCGCCGCCCGCGCCCCGATGATCCGCCTGCCGAGCAGCAGCGTTCCGGCGCCCACGATCAGCAGGGCCATGGGCGGCGCGCCGAAGAACGGGGACAGCGCCGGGTCGGTGACGTGGTGGCGCAACGCCCGCTGCCGGAGGTATCCGGCGGTGAGTACGACGAGCAGCAGCGCGGCCCCCGCCCAGACCACCGTCGCGGCGCCCCGCAGTCCGGGGAAGCCCCGCGGCAGGGTCACCGCCGCGTTGGCGACGATCCCGGTGCCCATGACGGCCGCGAACCAGCCGGGGACGAGCAGCGGCCGCCCCGGCCTTGCGGCCCTGGGCGGCCGGGGACGGGCATGTACGGGACGTCTCGGGCCCGCGTCGTCCGTGGTCGGGATGGCTCGGGCACTGCTCGGGTGGGGCGGCACGGCGTAGAACGCCTCTTTCCTCGTCGTGGGGGCACCGTCGGTGGTCTGCCGGCGGCGTGGGCCCACGCACAACGGCTCGCGGGTCGCGGCCGAGTCCGTCGGCCCGTTGGCTCGCTGGCCCAAGGAGGCTATGGCGGTTTTCCGAGCGCGGCGTATAACAGCGTGTGCCACGACGGCCTCACTTCAGGACACGACGGGTGGTGCCGCCCACGCTCCCGCTGGACGTCGCGTCCGCCGCGCTGCCCGCCGGGTCCGGGGGCAGGCGGCGGCGTGCCGCCGGGAGGCCGTCCTCCTGGCCAGCGGACCTCACTCTGCGCGACCGGGTTCATCACACCGTCTCCGGACTGGACCATGCCCTCCCCCGCAGGCGCCCCCGGGTGACCGCCCGCCGGATGCGATGTCCGGATGTGCCGCCGTTGTGGCACGTCCGGCTCTCCCTGCCGGTCCCCGCACCGTCGTAGCGTCGATCGTGCGACACGGCGGATGGGTTCGCCTCAACGACGAGCAGTGGAACCGAGGTCCTTGGACGCCATGGGGTAACGGCCAAGGGGACCGGCCGCGTCCACCATCCATCGCTCCGAGTGAGGAAAGAAGGCGACCACCCAATGGTGTCGCAGTCACACGCCGGGGAGCCGGTGCTCCACGGACTGGAATTCGGTCTCAACGAATGGCTCGTGGACGAGCAGTACAAACGCTACTTGGAGGACCCGGGGTCGGTCGACCAGACCTGGCGGGACTTCTTCGCCGTCCCGGCGTCCGCGATCGTCCGGCAGGCGCGGCCCGCGGCGACCGCCGCGCCGGACGGCGCGGGCGACGCGGCGCTCAAGGCGGTCCGCGTCGCGGCGCTGATCGACGCGTACCGGGTGCGCGGGCACCTGGTGGCCGACACCGACCCGCTCGCGGCGAAGCACGCCGTCGCGCACCCGGAGCTCGACCTCGCGGCGTTCGGGCTCGGGGACGAGGACCTGGACAGGGACTTCGTCGTCGACGGGTTCGCCGGGCGCGACTCGATGACTCTTCGCCAGGTGCTGGACACGTTGCGGGACGCGTACTGCCGCTCCGTCGGTGCCGAGTACATGCACATCAAGGCTTCCGGGGAACGCCGGTGGATCCAGCAGCGCGTCGAATCGGCGCAGCCCCGGCCGGACCGCGCCGAACAGCTGCAGATCCTCTACCGGTTGGGCGCTGCCGAGGCCTTCGAGACGTTCCTGCAGACCAAGTACGTGGGTCAGAAGCGGTATTCGCTGGAGGGCGGGGAATCGGCGATCGTGCTCCTCGACGCCCTGCTGCTCCGCTCCATCAGGCACGGTGTGGGTGAAGCCGTCATCGGGATGGCGCACCGGGGCCGGCTCAATGTCCTGGCCAACATCATCGGCAAGTCCTACGCGGAGATCTTCCACGAGTTCGAGGACGCGGTGGACATCCGGTCGGTCCAGGGATCCGGCGACGTGAAGTACCACCTCGGCGCGGAGGGCATCTACCGTGCCCTGGACGGCAGCGAGATCGCCGTCTCCGTCGTGGCGAACCCCTCGCATCTGGAGATCGTGGGGCCGGTCGCCCAGGGAGTCGTACGCGCCAGGCAGGACCTCGCCGCGGACGGCGGCGAAGCCCTTGCCGTACTGCCGGTCGTCGTCCACGGCGATGCCGCGTTCGCCGGTCAGGGCGTGGTCGCCGAGACGCTGAACATGTCACAGCTGCCGGGGTACCGCACCGGCGGAACGGTTCACGTCGTCATCAACAACCAGGTCGGCTTCACGACATCGCCCGCCAGCGGTCGTTCGAGCACCTACGCCACCGATGTGGCCAGGACGGTCGAGGCCCCGGTCCTCCACGTCAACGGGGACGACCCCGAGGCCGTCGTCAGGGCCGCGCGCATGGCCTTCGACTACCGCCAGACGTTCGGCAAGGACGTCGTCATCGACCTGATCTGCTACCGGCGCAACGGGCACAGCGAGGTCGACGACCCGTCCATCACGCTGCCGGCGATGTACGACCGCATCGACGCCAGGCCTTCAGTGCGCAAGCTCTACGCCGAGGCGCTGGTCCGTCGCGGGGACATCGGGGAACGGCAGGTGGAGGGCGCGCTGCGGGACTACCAGGCGCATCTCGAGCAGGCCTTCGTCGAGACCCACGCGGCGTCGGAGCCCGCCGGACCCGGCACCTCCCCGGCCGCCGGGGACGAGCCCGCGCCGCGGGCGGCGACCGCCATCACGGAGTCGACGGCCCGTCAGGTCATCGCGTCCCAGACAGGGATGCCGCAGGGCTTCACCGTGCACCCGCGCGTTCTGCCGCAGCTCCAGCGGCGAACCGCGATGCTGGACGCGGGAACGGTCGACTGGGCCACCGCGGAGACCCTGGCCCTCGGCTCCCTGCTGCTCGACGGGGTTCCGGTACGGCTGTCGGGACAGGACTCCCGCCGCGGCACCTTCGGCCAGCGCCATGCGGTGCTCACCGACCGGCGCACCGGCGTGGAGCACACGCCGCTGAGCTCCCTCGGCGCGCAGGCGGCGGACTTCACGCCCTACGACTCGATGCTGTCCGAACTGGCCGCGCTGGCCTTCGAGTACGGCTACTCGGTGGCCCGGCCCGAGACCCTGGTGCTGTGGGAGGCGCAGTTCGGCGACTTCGTCAACGGCGCCCAGACCGTCGTCGACGAGTACATCGCGTCGTCCGAGCAGAAGTGGGGACAGCGCTCCGGGGTGACGCTGCTGCTGCCGCACGGCCTGGAGGGACAGGGGCCGGACCACTCCTCCGCCAGGATCGAGCGCTTCCTCCAGCTGTGCGCGCGGGGGAACATGACCGTCGCCATGCCCTCGCTGCCGGGCAACTACTTCCATCTGCTGCGGCAGCAGGCCCTCGATGCGCGCAAGAGGCCGCTGGTCGTCTTCACCCCCAAGTCGATGCTGCGGCTGAAGGCGGCCACCTCCGGCCTGTCGGAGTTCACCACGGGGGCGTTCCGTGCGGTCGTCCCGGACGCGACCACCGACACCGCCGGGATCAGGCGGGTGCTGGTGTGCTCGGGCAAGGTCTTCTACGACCTGGACGCCCGCCGGCGGGACTCGGGGCTGTCGGACACCGCGATCGTCCGCCTGGAGCGTCTCTACCCGTTCCCTGAGGAGGAGCTCGGCGCGGAGCTCGCCCGCTTCCCTGCGGATGCCGAGGTGCGGTGGGTGCAGGAGGAGCCGGAGAACCAGGGGGCGCGGTCCTTCGTGGCGCCGCACCTGGACCGGGTGGCGGGCCGTCCCGTGACCTGGGTCAGCAGGCCGGAGGCCCCGGCCCCCGCCGTGGGCTCCGCCCGGCGCCATGCCGGCGAGCAGAAGGATCTGGTGGATTCCGCCTTCCGCTGACCGGACCGTCGGCACGGACACCCCTCGGACCCGCGTCCGAGGGGTGTCCTGCTGTCTGTCGGCGCCCTGCCCGGCCGCCGGCGGTTCCAGGGACGCACACGATCAGGGGCGGTCCCCACGGGGACCGCCCCTGACGTCGGGCACGTGACCGGACGGCCGGTCAGAGGTGGTGGACGGCGGTGCGCGAGACGACGGCCTGCGCGAACAGCCTGCGGTAGAAGGGGCCCAGGCCGTCGGGTATGGCCAGGGACCGGAACGCCTCTCCCACGGGCAGGAGCCGGCGATGCGCCGTCCCGCGGCGCGGGTTCCACGGAGCCAGTCGCACTTCCGCCCGCCACATGGACCGGATCAGTACCAGCCCCTTCTGCGGGCCCCGGACGCAGACGCCCCTGCTGAACCCGAGGAGCCGGTACTCCGTCACCGTGGCGCAGGCTTCCTCACGGACCTCCCGGCGCACCGTGTCGCGGCACCTCTCGCGCGGCTCGGGGCGACTGCTGGGCAGGCGCCATCGCCGGCCGTCCTCGCTGACCACGAGGACCCGGTCCCCGACGACACAGACCACTTCCGCGCCGTACGGGGTACCCGGCGGCGGTTCGGAGGGAGGGCAGTATGCGACGCGCCAGTCCCGGCCGTTGCCGGGCGCGGTGAAGTCGGCGCCGTCTGCGGCGATGTTGTTCATGGTTCCCTTCCAACGGTCAGGTGGGGGGCGGTGTCGGGTCCGTGAACCCCCGGCATCCCGGGCCGGGGGCTCACGTTCCCGCCGTCGCGGGCGGATCAGGCCACGGGCTGCCGGGACGTGCGCGGGACCGCCGGGGCCTCGGCCACCGTGCGGTGGATGCCGAAGAAGCCCAGCACCGCGCCGAAGGCCGTCAGGCAGGCGGCGATGGCGAAACTGAGGGCGTAGCCGCGTACGGTGGCGGTCATCGGGTCGAGGCCCGCGTGCCGCAGGACGGTGGCGTGACTGGTGCCGATCGAGACCAGGGCGGCCAGGCCGAGGGCGCTGCCGATCTGCATGGACGCGTTGTTCATGCTGGTGGCGATGCCCGCGTCCTCACCCGTGGCGCCGTCCACCCCGGCGACGGTGGACCCGACCAGGACCAGGCCGCCTCCGAGGGGCACGAGAATCAGGCCGGGCAGTACATCGGCCGCATATGTGCCGTGTGCGCTCAGACCGGCGAGGAGCAGGTAGCCGGCCGTGGAGATCGCCAGTCCTCCCCCGTTGAGCATCCGCAGCCCGAACCGGCGCAGGAGGCGTGGTGCCAGCACCGTCGCGCTGAAGAGGATCACCAACCCGAAGGGGATGAAGGCGAATCCGGTCGCCAGCGGGGAGAACCGCAGAGTGTGCTGCACGTACAGGCTCAGCGAGAAGAAGAAGGTGGCGAAGCCCACGTAGTAGCAGATGCGCACCACGTTGGCGATGCTCCGGTTGCGCGAGCGCAGGAACGACAGGGGCACCAGGGGCGCGGACACCCGGGCCTCGACCAGTACGAAGCCGATCAGGAGGAGCACGCCGACCCCGACCGAGCCGAGGACGGGGAGCGAGACCCACGCGTGGCCGGCCTTCTCCAGCAGGCCGAACACCAGCAGGAGCAGGCCGAGGGTGACCAGGACGGCGCCGAGGACGTCGGGCCGGCCGCGCTTGGCGGCTGCCCGGCTCTCGGAGACGAGCCTGGGCGTGGCGAGGAACGCGAAGGCGGCGACGGGAAGGTTGATGAAGAAGATCCACCGCCACGAGGCGATGTCGGTCAGGATGCCTGACAGCACGACACCCAGCGCCACGCCGACTCCCGCCAGGCCGCTCCAGATGGCCATCGCGCGCGCCCGTTCCTGCCGCTGGGTGAACATCAGCGTCACCAGGGACAGGGCCGCCGGGCTCACGAGTGCCGCGCCGATGCCCTGCGCGAACCGGCTGGCGACCAGTACACCGGCCTGCTGGGCCACACCGGCGCTCGCCGACGAGAGCGCGAAGACCGCCAGTCCCACGAGGAAGAGGCGCCTGCGGCCGAGCAGGTCACCCAGTCGGCCGCCCAGCATCAGCAGTCCGCCGTAGGTGACGGTGTAACCGTTGACGACCCATGCCAGGCCGGTGGTCGTGAGGCCGAGGTCCCGCTGGATGGGTGGAAGGGCGACATTGACCACGGTCACGTCGAGCAGCAGCATCACCTGCACCAGACAGATCACCGCAAGCGCCCGCCATCTGCGCGGATCGGGTACGGGACTCGGACTGATCGAAGCCATCGTTGATCGCCTTCTGCTCGGTCGGGCCACCGCCCTGCGCCTCTGACGCCTCTGTGCGAGGCGACGCTTCTGGCCGGTCCCGGTCCTCGGGTGCTTTCCTCTGCGTTCAACTCCCGAGGCGCCGTGTGTGCTGGCCGCAGATACGGACAGCAAGGGCGCACATTCGGCCCGCTGACCGGCAGGACCCCCTGAGGCGCAGTCGCCGTTCCGGTGGGCCATGGACCCTCGGGTCACGCGGCAAGGCGCCCCTCCAGAGGGCGAGCGTCCACGGATCGCCACCGTGATGTGCCGTCATACGGGCGCGGGACAGCGGGCCGGTCACTCGTGCCGGCTCGGGGGCGTGGCGGCCCGGTTCTGCGACGGTCGTCGCGTACGTCCTGATGGGGGCCGGCCCACGCGACGGGGCCCCGGTGGCGGGGCCGGCCGTCGTGTCAGTCCTTCGTGCCCTCGCCGGTCGTCCGGAAGCGGGCCCGGTACGCGCCGGGTGTCACACCCAGGTGTCGCGCGAACGCTCTGCGCAGCGACTCGGGTGAGCCGAACCCCGTGCGCCGCGCCACGACCGCCATGGAGTCGTCGCTCCGCTCCAGCAGCCCCTGGGCGGCTTCCAGCCTGACCTGTTCCACATAGCGGGCCGGGGTGGTTCCCACCTCTTCGTAGAAGAGCCGGGTCACATGGCGGACGCTGACGCCCGCCCTGCGGGCCATCGCGGTCAGCGTGTGGTTGCCCCCGGGTTCCTGGGCGACCGCGTCCAGGACACGGCGGAGTGTGTCCTGCTGGGTGTGGGGGGCCTGGCAGCGGGCGCTGAACTGGGACTGGCCGCCCGGGCGCTGCATGAACACGACCATGTCCTTGGCAGCCGACCGGGCGATGTCCGCGCCGTAGTGTTCCTCGACGACGGCCAGGGCCAGGTCGATCCCTGCTGTGACGCCCGCCGATGTCATCAACTGCCCGTCCCGGACGAAGATGGCGTCGGGTACCACCTGCACGGAGGGGAAGCGCAGGGCCAGTTGCTGCGACCAGCGCCAGTGCGTCGCGGCACGACGGCCGTCCAGGAGGCCGGCCGCGGCGAGGAGGAACGCCCCCGTGCACACCGATGCCGTGCAGCGGCTCTTCTCGTTCAGCCGCCGGACGGCGTTCAGGAAACCGTCGTCCTTGATCAGCGTCTCCCACTCGGGACCGCCCGGGATCACCAGCACGTCGCTGGGCTCACGCACGTCGTCGACGGACAGGTCGGCGCCGAGCCGGGTCCCGGCGGAGGTGATCACCTCCGCGCCGTCCTCGGAGACGATCTGCACCCGGTAGCGCGCGCCGAAGTCGTTCGCGGTCGCGAAGACCTCGATGGGACCGGTCACATCGAGCAGCCGCACGCCCGGGAAGACGAACACGGTCACGGTGAGCGGGCCCGTTCCAGGGCGCTTGCGGTTCATCGGATGCCTCCGGGCCGTGCGCGGTGTGGACACTGGATCCGGCAGGGCCCGTACACACCGGGAATGTGCGGTGGGACGCGCCCGCACACTGCCGGTTCCGGCCGAGCGGGCTGTCTCCCTGTCGGGTGCCGGCCGCGCCGGCAAAAAGCCGTGCCGCAGACGTCACCGGTCCCGAAGCACTGGTCGAGGGCTCCGGGGCAGATCAGGAAGCGGATCACGGTCGGTGCCGGACCGCCGTTCCCGGATTTCCCACACAAAGTGTACGCCTGTGAACTGCACCGACCCCGCGACGGGCGCTCCGCGGGGTGCCGTCCGCCGGCGCCGTCGAGGCAACGGCAGGGGGTTCCGGCGCACGGCCCCGCCGCCCGCGACCACGGCCGTCACGGCTGATCCGATTGAATCGTTCTCCGTTCGCGAGGGTTCGGCGCACACCCGGCTGCACCGCCGCGGGGCGCGACGCCACGCCCACAATTCGCTCATGAGGGGCTTGAATCGGGCATGACGCCGACCTTGCCGCACCTCTGGACGGCTTCGCGGGCGCCCTTGTAACCTCATCCCGCAATCAGGGATTGAATCGTTACAAGGAGCCGCAGATGCCGAGCAACCCCAGACGAGACACCCCTCAGGCTTCCGGACCGCAACGCCGTGCCGTCCTCCAGGCGGGCATCGGCGGCGCCGCCCTTGCCGCGGCGGGCCTCACGGCCGTCTCCGCCGTTCCGGCCGCCGCGCGCGAGGCGGAGACCGGCGCCGCCGCCCGCACCGGGCAGCCCGGCCCGCACAGTTGGCACCAGTACGTGCAGGCGCCCGCCGATCGCACCGTCCGCCCGGTCCGCGTGCTGCGCACCACGGGTGACGTCACCGAGCCGGAGGCGCTGCTGCGCCCCCACGGCAAGCCCACCGTGCTCAAGCGCCCGGAACCCACCGCGCCCCGGCGATGGCCCGAGGGCACCACCGCGACCGCCTCCTCCGCCCACGCCCCGAACAACGGCAACGACGGCAATACGCGAACCTACGACGCGTCCAACGCCGTCGACGGCAACCCCGACACCTTCTGGAACGACGACACGATCGCCGCCTATCCGGACGTCCTCACGATCACCACTCCCGCCCCCGTGACCCTGGCGGGCATCACCGTGCTGTCCAACCCCGACGGCGTGCCCAGTGACTTCACCGTCGAGACCTGGGACGGCAGTGCATGGCGGACCGCCGCGACCGTCACCGGGAACTCCGCCGTGCAGATCCCGGTGCGGTTCGACGCCGCGGCCTCCACCAGCCGCGTCCGGATCACCGTCACCGCGGACCAGGACACCCCCAAGGGAAACTTCACCCGGGTCAACGAGGTCTGGCCCGCGGTCGTGCCGGTGGAGCAGATCCCCAGTGTCGTCCTGGACTTCGGCAAGGTCGTGGTCGGCTACCCGCACGTCCGCTTCGCCTGGGCCTCCGCGAACAGCCCCGGCGTACGGCTGGCCTTCTCCGAGACCCTCCAATACCTCAGCGACCGCAGTGACTTCACCCGGTCCGACCAGTCGGGAGCCCCCGGCCACGGCACCGACCAGTTCGCCGTGCCGGCCTCCGGCGCCCACTGGACGGACAGCGGGGGCTACCAGAAGGACGGCAAGGTCTACGCGGACGGACTGCACGGCTTCCGCTATCTGAGGATCAGTCTCGACGCGCTCCCCGCGGACGCCCCCGTGGCGCTGCCCTGGGGGCAGGTGGCCGTCGACTCGGTCTGGCTGGACTTCAGCGCTTACCTGGGCACCCCCGACACCTACAGCGGCTGGTTCCTGAGCTCCGACGACGAGCTCAACCGCTACTGGTACGGGGCCGCGTACACCAATGAACTGGTCACCGACACCTTCCGCGCCGGTGACGTGGACCCGCGCGGCGCCGACACGCCCTCGCTGCGCGGCAAACTCGTCCTGCACGACGGCGCAAAGCGCGACCGGGACCCCTACATCGGCGACCTCGCCGTCTCCGCGCGCACCATGTACCTCACCCACGACGACACACCTGAGGCCGCCCGCAACGTCCTGGCCGACCTCGCGGACCACCAACGCGCCGACGGGTGGATACCCCCGGCCTCCATCAACGGCTACACGCTGCCGCTCTTCGACTATCCGCTGTGGTGGGTCACCTGCAGCTGGGACTACGTCCTCTACACCGGGGACCGCGGCTACGCCGCCGCCTACTACCCGCACCTGGTGAAGGTGCTCGACACCTGGTACCCGTCCGTCACCGACGCCGAAGGCCTGCTCAGCAAGGGCCTCAACAACACCTCGGGCTACGGGGACTACGCCTTCCTGCCGCGCTCCGGCCGGATCACCTACTACAACGTCAACTACGTGCAGGCGCTCGACGACGCGGCGGCGATCGCGCGGCTGCTGGGGCACGACGCGGACGCCGCGCGCTGGTCGGCGCGGGCCCGCACCGTCGCCGACGCGGTCAACGCCCACCTGTGGGACGCGGACGCCGGCGCCTACCTCGACTCCGGCACCGGCCCGGTCCGCCACGCGCA
Source organism: Streptomyces sp. RLA123 (assembly GCF_056270165.1). Classification (NCBI taxonomy): domain Bacteria; kingdom Bacillati; phylum Actinomycetota; class Actinomycetes; order Kitasatosporales; family Streptomycetaceae; genus Streptomyces; species Streptomyces sp. RLA123. The sequence goes on from NZ_JBWDOR010000003.1 coordinate 554,534, forward strand.
GGACGGCAACGCGATCGCCGTCACCTCCGGCGTGGCCGGCCCCGAGCGCGCGGCCTTTGCCCTCGCCCATCTGGACGGCACGACCAAGCTGCCCTACGGCAATGCCTTCATGGACAACGACACGATCTTCGCCGGGGCCTCGCAGCGGGTCTACGCCTTCACCTCCTATCCCGAACTCGTGGCACGCTTCGAGACCGGCCGGGCGGACTCCGCGATCGACCAGATCAGGCGCACCTACGGGTGGATGCACACCCACGACCCCGGCATCACGAACTGGGAGGGCATCGGCCCGAACGGCTCACCGTACGAGGACGCCTACACGAGCATGGCCCACGGCTGGTCGACGGGCGTCCTGCCGGCCCTGACCAACCAGCTGCTCGGCCTGCGGCCGACCTCCCCCGGCTTCGCGACGTGGTCGCTCGTGCCGCACCCCGGCTCCGTGGCCTGGGCGCGCGGCCGGGTGCCCACCCCGCACGGCCCGCTCGACGCCGACTGGCAGCGCACCGGGCCCGCGCACTTCAGGCTGAACTGCGAGAGCCCCCGGGGTACCCGCGGCACCGTCGCCGTGCCCACCGACGGCCTGGCGGTCAGCGTCCGCCTCGACCACCGCCCGGTCTGGAACGGCACCAAGGCCAAGGCCCGCGGTGTCCGGCTCGTCGGCGACTACGTGTACCTGGACGACATCGCGCCGGGCAGCCACACGGTCGTGGTGCGCCCGGCGGGATGACCGGTCCCCGCGGCCCGCTCCGGTTCCCTGCACGGGAGCCGGAGCGGGCCGCCTGCGGGCAAGAGCCGCTCGCCGGCACCGAGGACCGTGGGGAACATCGGGGGCCGGTACTCGTCGGCTGACGTGGGCGCGGAGGCGCCGGCCGACGTCACCCGGCCCGTTCAGGGCGTCCCTGTGGCATTCGCCTGAGCAAGTGGAGCCGCAACGCGCCTCAGTTCCCGACCGATCAGGACGGTGTCCACGTCCTCGACGTCGAGGTCGGCCAGGTCGCGGGTGATGAACGCATAGAGGTGATCGAGATCCTCGAGCCAGACGGCCACGCTGACGTTGCCGAGGCCGGTGGTGGCCACCGCTCCATGGACGGCCGGATGAGCGGCAAGTCGGGTGCCCGTCTCGTGGAGGCGGGAGGCGGGCACCTTCATGCGCAGGTCGGCGTCGACACCGAAGCCGAGGCGTCGACGATCGACCATCACCTGCGTGTGGAGGTGTCCGCGGGCGAACAGGGCCGTCAGATGCCGGCGGACCGTGGACTCCGCGTACCCGAGGCTTCGGGCCAGGACCGAGGCGGGCACCCGGGCGTCCACCGCAAGCACCGCGGTGATCTCCCGGCCCAATGCGTCCAACGGAGCGTCGTCTGCGGGTCTGCTCGGTGCGGTGACGGTCAGCCGGGCCCGTTCGGCGTCCGAGAGTGCGTCCAGCCGCCAGTCCGCGGCGTCGGCATCGACGTGCAGCACCGTTTCGCTCTCGACCGAGGCGACCGCGGACGTGGCGGGCAGCTGCCGGAAGACCAGTACCCCGACACCTGTGCAGACCTGGGACGGCTCGGAGTGGGTCACCCGGGCCACGGTGACCGGCAACGCGTCGGTGTACCGCCGGATCCCGTTCGCGTCCGAGGTGACCACGGACCGGGTCCGGGCGGTGGTGACGGCGACGCAGGACCAGTTCGCCCGGATCGCGGAGCTCACGCCCTGAAGAGGCGTCAGCCGGACCGGCCCGGGGTCGATGTCCGTCCCGGGCCGGCCGGGTGGGTCAGGCGCCGAAGATCTGGAGCCCCGAGCACTGGCCTGCCGGCCAGCCGGTGTTGCCGGTGAAGTTCAGCCGCACGTGGCGGGTGGTGACCGGGCCGGACAGGGTGAGGGTCGCGGTGTTCCCCGTCGCCGGATTGAAGGTGCAACCGGTCGAGGACAGCAGGGTCGTGAAGGTGTTGCCGTCGGTGCTGCCCAGCACCGACAGGGTCTGGGTGCGGGTGCCCCAGGCCGTGGACGGCGGCAGGTTCAGGACCAGACGGCGAATCGCGGTGGCCGCTTGCAGGTCCACCTGGAGCCACTGCGGGAAGGCGCTGTTCGCGCTCTCCCAGTAGCTGTTGGGGTCGCCGTCAGTGGCGTTCCCCGATCCGTAGACCTGGGTGTGGCTGCTCTCCGACGTGGGTCTGTGCAGCGCCAGGTCGGTGGTGCCCGAGCCGGCGTCGGTGGTGACGGAGACCTGGTTCGAGGGCCGGGAGAGGTTCCCGGCCGCGTCGGCCGCCACCACGTCGAAGGTGCAGGCGGTGGACGGGCTCAGCCCCGTGACGGTGAAGGAGGTCCCGGTGGCGGTACCGGCCTGGGTTCTGGTAGAGCCGTCGGCCCGCATGATCCGGTAGCCGGTGACCCCGACGTTGTCGGCGGCGGCGCTCCAGGACAGCGCGACCGTGGTGTCGCTGTGGCCGGTGACCTGGAGCGACCCCGGCGCGGAGGGCGGGGTGGTGTCGCCGCCGGCCACGGGCGGGGTGGGCCGGACCGGGGTCAGGGCGATCTGGCCCTTGAGCATCCGGCCGCCGTCGCCGGTGAGCCGCAGGTAGTAGTCCGAGGAGCAGAAGGTGCCGTCCTCGTCGAGGGCGAGGAACCCGGAGTCGGCCGGCACCGAGGCCTGGGTCTCGGCGGTCTTCGCGATCTGGTTGCCCTCGTTGTACTCGTCGAACATCGAGATGTAGATGCCCTGCACCCCGGCCCGGCACATGTTGTAGAACTGCCGCCACATGAAGTCGCCGTGCGCCCGCTGTCGGCCCGAGACGTCGCCGGGCAGCACGCACGGCTGGTAGTCGATGCCGTGCGCGACGCAGTCCGCCTCGTCACCGACCGTGTAGGCGGTGTAGGCGTTGTCGGATTCCGCGGCACTGCCGATCGCGCCGACCATCCACGGCGAGATCATGTTGAAGGCGTGGTACACGTCCGTGTAACCGGTCTTGGTGCCCGCCCCGCCGGTCCGCCACTCGCGCGGCACCCCGCCGATGACATAACAGCCCTGCGCCTTGAACCAGTTGATCACGTCCAGGCAGGCGTCGGCCGGGAACGGGTGGTTGTCGTCGTTGAAGCCGAAGCCCCAGATGCACACGACCGGCTTGCCGTTCTGGCGCGCGTACGCCGGTGACGCCGTGTGCGCCGCCATCTTCGTGGTCCAGTCCGTCTTGATCTCGGACTGCATGTTCCACCAGTTGGAGACGTCGTACATGACGTAGAACTTCACGCCGTGCGACTCGGCGGAGCCGCGCACCTTCGCCGCCATCGCGTCGCGGGTGGCCCCCTCACCGCCGTTCGGGTTGAAGCGCTGGAGAGCCGCGGTGTCGATGGCGTTCTGCTGCATCCAGGAGAAGTGCAGGTCGACGGTCTGCTGGTCGTACGAGGAGAACAGCGTGGCCGGCTGGCCGTTGCCCAGGTTCCCGTACGCCGTCTGGTACGTGTGGGCGTACTCACGCATGTCGGGCCAGCAGGTGATGGCGGTGTTGGTCCGGGACGGCGGCCGGCCCCAGTCGCGGCTCCAGTGCCACCACCCGTTGATCGGTGCGCTGTCGCCGGTACCCGCGAACCAGCCCTGGTAGCCGACGGTGATCTTGCCGACCACGTCGCCCGGCGGGCTGCCGGCCGCTCCGGCCGGCGAGGCCAGCACCGTCTGTGCGGCCCCGATCCCGCCCGCGGCGGTGGCCGCGATCGCGGCCTGCAGGAAGACCCTGCGCGTGACACCCATCTGGACTCCTCCGGTCGGCTGTCGACTCCCCCCGCTCCGCGCCCGATCGACCAGGGGCGGCGACGGGAGGCCTGGCGCCGGGGAGCGTAACGACGCGATGACGCATCCGCAATACATCACTCACCGAATGAAATAATCGGCTGGAAACACGCAAGAAGCCATCCGCGCGGGGCACTTGAGGGCGACGTCATGAGCTGTGGCGGGCGGACGGCTGCCCGTCCGCCTCAAGGTCGCGCAACGGGCCGACGCCCAGGTCGCGTTCCTCTGCCGGTGTCGGGAGCCGAGTGCGGACCGCCGGGCCCCGGGGGCGGATGTGCCGTCAGGCACCAAGCGCCGATGGAGGCGATGGGAGGCCGAGTTCACGTGCCCATGCTGCGGCGAGGGCTGGGCTCGAGACAAGCTGCAAGAGGCTCTGCATCTGCTACCGCCAAGGGCCGCCGCCGAACTCCGAGTGCAGGTCGAGCACCTGGACGCGGCCCTACTCAGACGAACGCGCCACGAACCCATGGCGGATCCGGATTTGGATTGCTGGCATCGTAGGTGCTGACCGATTCCATGCCATGGACTGGTCACCTGGACAGGCCCTGAGTCGTTGCCGAGTGCACCCACCGTCGAGCGAGGTCAGTTGAGCTGCCTCCCGGCACCACCGAAATCGCTCGGGCCGTCTTCGGGCTTCGGGGGTTACGTGTGCCAGGATCCGGTGGGGCAGCCCCTCCCCACACGTGGCCAGATCGCACCGGGCACCTGTCCTCTCCCTGGATCGCCCGCAGTGGTACCCCCTCCATTGCCGAAGGGGGGCACACCGGCGAACGACCCTTCCCACCGCCCGCACCGCGGGCCGTGCAGCGGTCGCACGGTCACCCGGTCACGTCACGCGCTCAGCACTCCCGTGCCCAGAAGCGCGAGGAGCAGGACGCCGACGACAAGCCGGTAGAACACGAACGCGTTGAAGGAGTGCCGGGCGACGAACTTCAGCAGCCACGCGATCGATGCGTAGGCGACAACGAAGGAGACGACGGTCCCGACGACCAGGGGCGCGGTGCCGACGCCGGCCCCGAGCGCGTCCTTCAGTTCGTACAGGCCGGCACCGGTCAGCGCGGGAATCCCCAGGAAGAAGGACAGCCGGGTGGCGGCGACCCGGTCCAGGTCCAGGACGAGCGCGGTGGACATCGTCGCGCCGGACCGCGAGAAGCCCGGGAAGAGCAGCGCGAGGATCTGCGAAGATCCCACGAGCATCGCGTCCTTGAACGTGGTGTCGCCCTCACCGCGCTTGTGGCGGCCCATCTGGTCGGCCGCCCACATCACGCCGCTGCCGACGATCAGCGAACCGGCGACGACCCAGAGCGAGGCGAGGGTGCCCTCGATGAGCGGCTTGGCCGCCAGGCCGACGACCACGATCGGGACGGTCGCGAAGATCACCCACCAGCCGAACCTGTAGTCGTGGTGGTATCGCTCCTCGCGGTTGACCAGGCCGGTGAACCACGCCCTGCAGATCCGGACGATGTCCCTGAAGAAGTACACGAGGACCGCGGCGATCGCCCCGACCTGGATGACGGCGGTGAAGCCGACCACGGAGGTGTCGTCGACCGTGATGCCCATCAGGCCCTCGGTGATCTTCAGATGGCCGGTCGAGGAGACGGGCAGGAATTCGGTGACTCCCTCCACGACTCCGAGGACAGCCGCCTGTCCGACGCTGATGGCACTCATTGGGGTCCCTTTCTGTGCGGGCCGGCCAGGTGATGGGCATGCGGTCGTTGCGGGCGGGGTCGTGGCGGCGGGGCCGCGGTCAGGGCGGTGATCCTCACCCGGTGGTCTCCCGCTTCGGCTCAGTCGTACGACGGCGGCGTGCCCGCAGCACCTCCAGGGCCAGCGGCAGGAGGGAGACGGCGACGATCAGGCCGACCAGCGGCAGCAGGTAGCGGTCGACGTCCGGAACGCTCGACCCCAGGGCGTATCCGCCGAGCACCAGCCCGGCCGTCCACAGCACACCCCCGGCGACCTGCCACAGGGTGAAGGTGCGTGCGGGCACCCCGACCGCCCCGGCGAGGGGGTTGAGCACCGTGCGCACCACCGGGATGAAGCGGGCGAGCACGATGGCCTTGCCGTGGCCGTAGCGGGCCAGCAGTTCCTCGGCCCGCTGCGCCCCGTCCAGCAGGTGCCGGTTGCTGGTGCGGCCGAGCAGGGCCCGGCCGGCGCGACGGCCGATCAGGTAGCCGGCCTGGGCACCGAGCAGCGCCCCCGCCAGGGCGGCGGCGAGCACGCCGGGCAAGGACAGGTGCACTCCACCGGCTCCGGTGGTGCACAGCAGTCCGGCGGTGAAGAGCAGCGAGTCGCCGGGCAGGAAGAAGCCGATCAGGAGGCCCGTCTCGGCGAACAGCACCAGGAACACCCCAGCGGCGCCGAGAGCCGTCAGCAGCGAGGTCGCATCCAGCGGATTGAGGGCCTGGAGCACGCACGGGTCCTTTCCTGCCCTGCGGGTCCCGGGAGCACGGGCGCATGGCACACTCGGATCACGACGGTTTTACACCACCGTAGAAGGTCTACGTGACTGTAGAAGACGAGCGTGGAAACGCCAAACCCGTGGACGCGGACACCCAAGGGTCCTGCCCTGCTGCAGTGGGCACAGGGCGCGCTGGCCCCGGGCGAGGTCGCCACACGTCTCAGCGGCGCCTGACCTGCAGCACCGTGGTGACGATCCTCACCCGCACCTGACCGCCTCCGCACGCCCGCGCGGCCCGGGCGCCGCCCTCGGCGTCCTCGGCCGCCGTGACCCGCTCGTGGCCTGATCACGGTGAGACCCTCGACGCCGGTGCGGGTCACGGTGCGCAACACGACCGGCCGTACGCTCACCTCCCCCCGCGTCGACCTCGCCCTGCCGTAGGGCTGGTCGGCCGAGGCGGCCGGGCATCGCGTCGCCGCGATCCGGCCCGGCAGGTCCGCGGCATGGAGCTACGTCCTCAACACCACCCGCCGGCGCCGAACCGGCGAGCACCGCCGCCCTGACCGCGACGGCGTCGTACCGCCTCGCGGGCCAGGGGACGCGGCCGACCCACCGCCTGCAGAACCTGCGCATCGCGTACGGCGCGGCCGCCAGTCCGGGTCACCGGGCGCCGAAGGGGGGAGACGACCTGTTCGAACCGGGTGGGCTCGCCGAAGATCTCGACGGCCTCGTCCCGGCCTGGATAGTCCTCACCGGCGCGCGCCGTCTCCTCTTGGGCGTGCCTCTCCCAGCTCCCGCCCAGAATCTCGTCCGCTGTCTCCTGCACGGCCCGTCCCCCAGCTCTCTCGGTCTGCAAGTCGCCGGGAGGCTATCAGCGGCCTCCGACAGTGCCGGCGAGGCAGCCCGACCGGGACACCCCGGACATCCGGCGGTTCCTGCTCGGGCGCGCTGTCCGGAGTCGGGCCCCCTCAGCCGGACAGCGCCTCGGTCAGCTTCTTGAGCTGGGCATCGACGATCCGCCGTGGCACGTCGGTGGGTCTGTTCGTGACACCTGCGAGGTTCGAGGCGAACGTTGTGCAACCGCGTCGAGCGGTTCGGCCTGCCGCTTCCCACGCCGAGCGGCTTCACCGTAAGGTCCCCCCGCGAAACACGCTGCTCGGCGCTGCGATCGGCGTCGGCTCCACACTCCTCGCTCCTCACTCCTCGCCGACCGGCTTGGGGGGCGTTGACGGAGGTGTACATGCACTTGGCGGCGGCCCATGAGGTGTCCGCGTCCAGCACCGTGCACCCGCTGCGCTACGGGCTCGCGCTCATCGCTCCGTGGGAAGTCACGGGCCCGGCCAATCATGCCTTCCGGAAGGTCCGTTCGCTCCGTGACGTGGTGGCCGGCAGGACCGGAACGGACACCCGCACTTCGGCCGGCACGTTCACGACCGTCTCGCGGCGGCCGAGGAGGCGCGGGAGGCCATGCGCCGGGATCTCGGTACTTCGTTGCCCCGACGCGATCCGGACCCCGGCAGGGCCGTGCCCGGCGCCCGAGCGGCCACCGCCGGATCAGGACGGATGCGGTGCGCACACCGCACACTGTCGTCATCACACGGTCAGTGCCTGAACGTGTCCTTGGTCCGCTCCTTCGTGCCCCGCATCCTGCCCCGTGCCTCGAGGGCCGCGCCCTTTGATGCGAGCGTTTCCTTGTGCATCGCGTGCGCCCCCTTCCGCACGATCTTCCCGACGACCTGTTCGGCCTGGGCCTTGACTTTCTCACCCGTGCTCATCTCGGCACCTCCGCGGACTCTCACTGGGCCCGTGCCCGTGAAGCAGGCGGTAAAACCAACCCTCCGGCGATCATCCGGGACCGAAGGGGCCCGCGACGGCACCGCACACCCCTGCGTGAAGAACGGCACCCCCCCTCAGTGCGACACTCTGCAGGCCAGGCGGCCCAGGAGGGTTGGACAGCAGAGGGGGACCCGTTGAGACTCGTGCCGTTGGCGACTGCCGCGGCGGCCGTCACGCTGCTTGCTTCCTGTACCACGCAGGGGCAGGTACGCCCCCGCTCGACGGCGGTGCGGAGCCACTCCCCGGCACCAGCGAGCACCTCCAGGTGCGCGCCCGACGCGTACACGTGGTCAAGGATCACCTACGAGCGCGTCCTGGCAGGTGTGTCGGAGGCCCAGGAAGTCGAGCTTCCCGCCCACGGATCTGCGAGGCTCCGGTTCGACACGCGGCCGGTGGGTGACCTCGTGGCCAGGATGACGGCGGGGGCCCTGGAGGCGGGGGCGAATCCCGGTGACGCGGTCGACTCGCTCGAGGAGAAGACCGGTGAGGACATGGTTCGCGTCGGGAACCGGTTCGCCCTCACGGACCGAACGCACATCAGCGTCCGGCTCCTGAACGAGACCGCCGCCGCCGGCCGAGGCCGCTACCTGCGCGCGCTCGTGGCAGAACAGCTGACAGCCCGCTTCTCCGCCGTCTGCGCCGGAGGAACCGTGCGGGCTACCCTCACGACCTGGTCGAAGGTCCCCATGGGCGTCAACCTCAAGTGCGGGCTCACCGAACATCTCGACGGGGCGGCCAGAGAGGCCGAGCACCGGGCCTGCGCCGCCTGACCAGCGGCGCCCGGCCCCGCACCCGTCGCGCAACCACGGTGGTTCCGCCCGCCCGGGCGTTGGACGCCGCATGGCGGGCGGAACCGTGCCGTGCCGCAGGGCGGTTCAGGACTCCAGGGCGGCCTGAGATGCGAGGGCCGGAGCGGTGTCCGTGCCGGCGGATGCGGTGCGGGCCGCCGGAATGGCGACGGCAATGAGAGCGGAGACGAGGGCGATGCCGCAGCCGATCACCAGTCCGGTGCGGAAGCCGCTCTCGGAGGTGAAGGTGTAGCCGCCCGCGGTCGTGGTCAGGTGGGAGAGGACCACGCCGATCACGGCGGCGCCCACCGAGGTGCCAAGCGAGCGCATCAGGGCGTTGAAGCCATTGGCGGACGCGGTCTCCGAGACCGGGACCGAGCTCATGATCAGGGCGGGCATCGATCCGTAGGCCAGGCCCACACCGCTGTTGACGACCATGATGGCGAGCATGAGTCCCCACGCGGTGCCCGTCAGCACCAGAGCCAGCCCGTAACCGGCGGCGAGCACCAACGCCCCGCTGATCAACGTGAACTTGGGGCCGCGGGCATTGGTCAGCTTGCCGCCGAGCGGCGAGACGATCATCATCATGATGCCGCCGGGCAGCAGCCACAGACCGGCCGCGAGCATCGACTGGCCGAGACCGTAGCCGGTCGCCTTGGGGAACTGGAGCAGCTGCGGGACGACCAGCATGCCGGCGTACATACCGAAGCCGACGAAGACCGAGGCGACATTGGTCAGCAGCACGCGGGGGCGCGCCGTGGTCCGCAGATCGACCAGGGGGTCGCGGGTGCGCAGCTCCCACCAGCCCCAGCCGACGAGCGCGACGACGGCGGCGGCGAGCAGGCCGAGGGTGGTGGCCGAACCCCAGCCCCAGTCGGCACCCTTGGAGACCGCCAGCAGCAGGCAGACCAGGCCCGCGCCGAGCCCGATGGCACCGGGGAGGTCGAAGCGCTGGCCCTTGGCGCCGGCGGGGACGTCCGGGATGAAGAACCAGATCAGCACGGCGACGGCGGCGGCCAGGCCCGCGGAGCCCCAGAAGAGCACGCGCCAGTCCGCGTACTGAGCGATCGCCGCGGCGATCGGCAGGCCGAGGCCACCGCCGATGCCCATGGAGGCGCTGACCAGGGCGATGGACGAGCTGAGCTTCTCCGCGGGGACGACGTCGCGGAGCAGGGCGATGCCCAGCGGCACCATGCCCATGCCCATGCCCTGCAGGCCGCGCCCGACGATCATGGGAACGACGGAGGAGGAGAGGGCGCAGACCACCGACCCCGCCACCAGCGGCACCGAGCACACCAGCAGCATGCGCCGCTTGCCGACCAGGTCGCCGAGGCGACCGAAGATCGGCACGCAGACGGCGGCCACGAGCAGGGTGGCGGTGATCACCCAGGCGGCGTTCGAGCCCGAGGTGTGCAGGATCTGCGGCAGCTCGGCAAGGAGTGGGGTGACCAGAGTCTGCATGATCGCGGCCGTGATACCGGCCAGTGCCAGCGTGGCGACCACGCCGCCCGCGCGGGCTGTGGGTTGGGGGGCATTCATGGCGGCACTCCTCGCACGACGGTCGGACGCTCTCGGCATGCATCGTACATAGGAAGTGCATCGCGCACATGATGTGGCTGGTGCATGCACTGTGAGACAATGGCTCCGGGTCACGAACAGGCACGTCGGTGGCCCGGCGAACGGCAGGAGGCTGAAGCACATGGGCAGGCCCACCCACGAGGTCGAGTACGAGCAGATGCTGCTCAGCCGGCACGAACTCCTGCGTCACAGGGACAGCTCACTGGAGCGCAGCGCCTACATCCTGCTCAGCCGGATCCGCGTCCAGGGGCCCATGTCGATCGGCGAACTGAGCGACGCCTTCGCGCTCGACGCGTCCACCCTCAACCGGCAGACGGCCGCCGCGATGCGCGCCGGCCTCGTGGAGCGCATCCCCGACCCCGAGGGCGGGATGGCCCGGAAGTTCCGCATCACCGACCAGGGCTCTCGCATGCTCGACGAGGAACGTGACAGCATCATCGGCGGCCTGGGCAAAGTCATGGCCGACTGGCCGGACGAGGACATCGCCGCCTTCGCCTCCTATCTGAGGCGCTTCAACACCGACATCGAACGCCTCGACGGACGGACCTGGCCGCGGCCGTGAGCCGGGCCGGGGCATCACGACCCTGAGGACCGCCGGGAATCGGCGCACCCCGGCGGCGCGGTGTGCCGCAGGGACACGCCTCCGTATCAAGGCCGCGACGCCCAGCCGGTCCCGCACGCGCGCGGAGCAACCGATCCCGTCCGCGCGGGCGTCGCCATGTCGTCGATCGCGGCGCAGCCCGGATCCCACCCTGCCGCGACCTCACCGGTTCCGATCTGCCCCGCTGACCGACCGGGCCCGGGCCCTCGCGGAGCGTATCTGCCTGTGCGAAAATCAAGCGGAGGAGCCTCCGGTTGCCGTCCCCCGGCCCTGGGCGGAAGGCCCCGCCGAGCGACCCGCACAGAACGGACCTCCCCCCGCCGTGTCTCCGAGACAGACCCGCTCCGACGCCGTCGCGAACCGGGACCGCATCCTCACCGTCGCGCGGGAGGCCTTCGCCGACGCGCACGACACCTCGCTCACGGCGATCGCCAAGCGGGCCGGGATCGGCATCGGCACGCTCTACCGGCACTTCCCGGCCCGGGAAGCGCTCATCATCGAGCTGTACCGCCGCGACATCCAGCAGGTCATCGACCGGGCCCCCGCGCTGCTCGCGACCCGCCCGCCGCTGGAAGCGCTGCGCGCCTGGTGCGAAGAGGTCGCCCACTACGGCCGGCTGAAGTACGGAATCGCCGAAGTCATCCACGCCGTGACGGACGGGGGCCCGGAGGACCCCTTCTACGACCCCTTCGTCCGCGCCATCGGCATCCTGCTCGACGCCGGGGCGGCCGAGGGCACCCTCAAGTCGGGTCTCGACCCGGAAGACGTGCTCTTCCAGCTCAGCGTGCTGTGGAAGATCAGCCCCGCCAAGAACACCGAAGCACGAGCGTCCCGCATCCTCGACCTCATCGTCGACGGCCTGCGCACCCCGGCCGCCGGCTCCCGCTGACAACCGGAGGTCCACCGCCGGTGACGACCGTCAGCCGGAGCGGGGCGTCAGCCGGATGACCGGCATCTCGCGATCGGTCCTGCTCGCGTACCGGGCGTACTGCGCCTGCGCGGCGACGATCCGCTGCCACGCCGCCTCGCGTTCCGCGCCGCAGACGACCGCATCGGGGGCTCGACCCGATTCCGGGCCGCCCCTGCCCGGCGGCCCTCGCGCGCGGCCTCTATCCCCGTCGCCGCCGGCCCCTGGCCTTGCGCGGGTAGGGGAACAGGCGCGGGCTGCGCCGGGCGGCGACGTCCTCGATCCAGCCGAAGAGAACGATCGCCAGGGCGATCAGCGGGACGGCGACGATCAGCGGGAACCACTGGCTCCTCAGCAGCCACTGCATATGGGCGTAGAAGAAGCCGTTGCTCCACAGCGGATCGATCAGCGGCTCGCAGAGCACCAACGCCACGCAGTGCCACAGGTAGACGGTGACGGCCCGCGAGTTGAGCAGGCTGATCACCCCGTTGAAGCGCTCCAGGGGCTTCGGCCACTGGTCCCAGGAGGGGCTGAGGTGGAGCAGCAGCAGCACGCAGCCGAAGGACCAGATCGCCTGCGCCAGCGGTACGGCTTCCAGGTCGGCGCCGATACGGGGGTTGTCGACCGGTTGCTGCTGCAGCCACCAGTATCCGGCGACGAGGACGAACGGTGCGAGCGAGGGGACGACGTACTGCGGGATGCGGCGGAGGAGGCCCTCGTGGTGGGCCATGCCGAGCAGCCAGCACGCGCCGAAGGTGGTGAAGTCGGTGGCGGTCTCCATGATGCGGCCGGACTGGTCGACCAGGCCGGAGTTGAGGAGGGCCGACAGCGCCAGCGGTGTCAGCAGGGTGACCCAGGGCAGCCGGCGCATCGCCTTGAGCATGAGCGGGGACAGCAGCACGAACCAGAGGTAGGCGCGCAGGTACCAGAGCGGGACGGTGATCTGCTCGGCCCAGGTGGCGGGCAGGTGGCCGCCGAAGCCGTGCAGGGAGTCCGCGAAGGGCGGGGTGCTCAGCGGCAGGATCCAGAAGGCCAGTTCGCCCCACCACCGGTTGGGGTGGCCGGTCGCGTGCGGGCCCCAGCCGTCGATGATCATGGCGGTCAGCACGACCGCGCCGAACAGCCACATCGGGGGCAGCAGTCGCCGCACCCTGCTCCGGATCACGCTCAGCGCCGGACGGCTGAGCGACCGCGCCATCAGCGAGCCCGCGAGCGCGAACATCACGCCCATGGAGGGGAAGACCAGGGGCAGCCAGGTCCAGCTGAAGTTGTGGTAGATCACGACGCGGACCAGGGCCAGCGCGCGCAGCAGGTCCAGGTAGCGGTCCCGGCCCGGCTTCGGGGGCGACTTCGCGAGCTCGGGAAGGTGGGGGACGCGGAGCGTCAGGGTCTTGGAGGAGTCTCCGACGTCCGGGGCGCCGAGGTTGACCGCGCTCATGCCGGTATCTCCGAGGTGGTGACGTCAAGGCCGACCTCGCCGGTGCGCCGCAGCTTCTGCCAGCGCAGCCGGCCGCCGGTCAGGGCGGTGATCCAGGATTGGAGCAGGACCATGTACATCAGCACGCGGTAGACCACCTGCTGTACGGGCAGGGTGATCAGGTGCCATGACTTCTCGCGGTCCAGGCGGAAGGACCACCAGGCGCAGAAGCCCTGGAGGGCCAGTACCGCGAGCCAGGCGCCCAGGCTCTTGTACGGGTCGACGAAGAACACCCCGTACACCATCGCGATGTCGATGGCCGGCGCGAGCAGGGGGGTGAGCACCATGAACAGGGCGACGAAGGGAAGCCCGACGCGTCCGAAGCGTCCGGCGGCGCCGCGTTCCAGGACCGCGTGGCGGTGCTTCCACATCGCCTGCATGGTGCCGTAGCTCCAGCGGTAGCGCTGGGACCACAGCTGGCTCATGCTGCCGGGCGCCTCGGTCCAGGCCCGGGCGTTCTCGACGTAGACGATCTTCCATCCGCCCCGGTGGAGGGCCATGGTCACATCGGTGTCCTCGGCGAGCGTGTCGTCGCTCATGCCGCCGACCTCCTCCAGGGCGCTGCCGCGGAAGGCGCCGACCGCTCCGGGGATGGTCGGCATGCAGCCGAGCACGTCGTACATGCGGCGGTCGAGGTTGAAGCCCATGACGTACTCGATGTGCTGCCAGGCCCCGATCAGGGTGTCCCGGTTGCCGACCTTGGCGTTGCCCGCCACCGCGCCGATGCCGGGGTCGGCGAAGGGCTGCACCAGTTCGCGGACGGTCCCGGATTCGAAGACGGTGTCGCCGTCCATCATCACGACGAGGTCGTTCGACGCCGCGGCCACCCCCGTGTTGAGGGCCGCGGGCTTGCCGCTGTTCGGCTGGCGGATCAGCCGGACCATCGGCAGGTCCATGCTTTCCACGATGGCCGCCGTGTCGTCGGTGGACCCGTCGTCGACGACGATGACCTCGAGGGGATGGTCGCTTCTGGCCAGCGAGAGCAGGGTGTTGGTGATGCACTCCTGCTCGTTGTACGCGGGCACGATCACGGTCACTCGCTCGGTCACCGCGGGCCCCCAGGAGAACCCGGGCTTCCGGGTCCGTCGCACGTGGATGAGCGAGAGCACCAGCATCAGCGCGAAGCGGGCGAAGACCAGGACGCCGACGACCGCGAGCAGGACGACCAGGAAGGGCATCACCCGCATCGAGAAGGCGGTGCACCACAGGAACGCCTTGCCCGCCCACAGGTCGTAGCCGGTGACAGGGGTGTTCGCGGGAGCCGTGCCGAGCGCCTCGCTGATGGTCGTGAACCGGTAGCCCTCGGCCTTGAGTTTGTCGATGATGATCGGGAGCGCGGCCAGCGTCTGCGACCGGTCGCCGCCGGCGTCGTGCAGCAGGATCATTTCGCCCTGCCCGGCCAGATCGGGCAGGGCCGCCTTGACGATGGCGTTCACACCGGGACGCTTCCAGTCGTCGGTGTCCTTGTCGATGAAGGCGGTCAGATACCCGTGCGCGCCGACGTCCTTGGTCACCGGCCAGGACCAGTCGTCGAGGGCGTCGGCGGTGGACGAGTAGGGCGGGCGGAAGAGGCTGGAATGGATGCCCGCGACGCCCGCCAGGGCGAGCTGGGTCTCACCGAGCTCCCAGGTGAGCCGTGTCCCGGAGTGGAGCGCGAGATCGGGGTGGGTGAAGGTGTGCAGGCCGATCTCGTGGCCGCCGGCGACGATCTTGCGGATCAGTGCGGGGTTGTGGGTGGTCATCGACCCGGTGACGAAGAAGTCCGCGCGGACGTCGTGCTCCTTGAGCACGGCGAGGATTTTCGGCGTCCACTGGGTGGACGGGCCGTCGTCGAAACTGAGCACGACGGTCTTGTCGGGGATCGAGTAGCTGACCGGCTTGTCGTTCCTGGCACCGCGCGCGTCCACGAGCGGGCCGCCCGTCAGCACACCGCGGGGCACCGCGTCCTTGTTCACGGAGACGGCGATGCTCTCGTCGTGGAAGACCTCGTTGCCGGCCATACCGCGCAGCACCAGCAGTGCCAGCAGGGTCGCCAGGACGGTCACCGGCAGGAAGAAGCGCAGCGGGGGGGCGGCAAGTCGGCGTGGCCGCAGAACGGACTGCCGTTGGCGCTGGTGGCGTGACATGGTTTTCCTGGTGTGTCGCGTGCTGCGGTCGGACGTCGGGCTGTCACGGGGTCGAGGCGGGGGCCCCGGTGGGAGCGACCGCCTCACCGTCGGCGGCGGTCGGGACGCCGCTCGTGGGCGCGGTTCCCAGCGGTGCCGACGGGAGCGGTGCGTTGACGTACTGTCCCGGTTCCGCGGTGTCCGCGGTGGACGGGATCGAGAAGGCCGGCGCGTGCGACTGGGTTCCGATCAGACCGGAGATCATGGCCAGGACGAAGCCGACGAGGACCAGGCCCAGCAGCCAGCCGAGGCCGCGCAGTCGCCGGCCACGGCGCCCCGTCCGGTCCACGAAGACGGGCGAGGTCTCGGCCTTGGTGAGCGTGCTGGTCAACGACAGACCTCGGACTTTCCGTGAACGCGTCGCCGCGCGATGGGTCGGAAGCCGAACCTAGTCCAACCCACGGGCGAATAGCGGACCATATGTTCGGTTTGCCGGATCCCCCGCCCAACTATGTGATCTTACTGAAATGAAAGTATGTAGATCTTCTTTTGGTCTCCTAGACTCCCGGAGGTCAAGCCCTTTGCCGCCTGCCGGATCGGAACGCCTCGTATGCCCAGCCCCCACCGCTTCGGCCGTCTCACGGCCGCCGTGGCGCTCGCGGCGGGAGTCGCGGTCCTCGCGTGCGCGTGCGACGGCCAGGCCGCCGGCGGAGCCTCCTCCAGCGCTCCGGCAACGCCCTTCGACGTCTCGTCCCTGCGGCACCCGGCCGGCCGCATGCTGGGCGTCGTCGACGACAAGTCTCCCTGGCAGTACGGCATCGTCACCACCTTCACCCAGCAGGCGGGACGCTCCCCCGACATCCGCGAGTACTACGGCTCCTGGGGCGAGGACTTCGACACGGAGGGCAACGCCTTCCTGTGGAAGCACGGACAGCTCCCGATGCTGGAGTTGACGCCCTCCGACACCTCGCTGGCCGACATCGCCCAGGGCATGGACGACGCCTGGATCCGCCGGTTCGCACGCCAGATCGCCGCCTACCACGGCCCGCTCGCCCTGTCCTTCGCCGGTGAGATGAACAGCCCCTGGAACTCGTGGGGGCCCGGCCACGCCACACCCGCCGACTTCGTCGCGGCCTGGCGGCACATCCACGATGTCGTCCGCGACGCCGGTGCGGACAACGTGGTCTGGGTGTGGAGCCCGCATGTGGTGGACTCCGGCTCCCGGGCGCGGCTTCGCCCCTACTACCCGGGCGACGCCTACGTCGACTGGGTCGGCGTCATCGGCTACTACGGGCCCGTCGACGGCGCCGCCTTCGCCGGCCTGTTCACGCCGACGCTCCGCGAGATCGCGCGCTTCGCGGACCGTCCGGTGCTGATCACGGAGACCGGTGTCGCGGAGAGCGGCCGCAAGGAGGCGCAGATCCGCGACCTGTTCGTGGGGGCCGCGAAAGCGGACGTCATCGGACTGGTCTGGTACGACCAGCGCAAGAACTGGCCGGGCAGTTCCCTGCCGATGGACTGGCGGATCGACACCTCGGTGGGCGCGCAGGCGGCCTTCCGCGTGGAGTCCGAGCGGGCCGGCTTCGGCCACCCGCTCAAGGACGACTGAGCCCAGGAGGCGGACCGGCCGGGCCAGCCCGCGTCCGGTGTGCCTCCGCGATGACTGTCGGGCAGCCCAGGCCACGACACGAGGACCGAGCAGAGCGGAAGTACGCGGATGACGACGGAAGGACCGCCGGGACGGGGTGTTCCGCGGGAGTACCCGGGTCAGGGTTCCCGGCCGCCCGGGCAGCGCGAGCCGGAGCCGTGGCAGGCGTGGCCGGCACCGCCCGCCGAACCGCAGTCCCGCAACTCCCGCCGCCTGCCCGGGGATGCGTACGCCCGGGGCGCGGACACCTCCGTCCCGCCCTTCCCCGAGCACCCCTGGCCCGACCCGGAGCCCGCCCCGGAGGCCGGCGAACCGCCGCGCGCGTGGGCGGGCTCCGGGGAACGCGCGGACGACTGGGCGCTGCCGCCCGAGTGGGCGGAGCCCTCCCCCGGCGCCGTCGCTCCCCGGTCCGAGGCCGCCGCGGTCCCGGCCGTCCCGCAGGCCGCGCCGCTGCCCGTTCCGGTTCGCACCAGGCCGGCGCGCGGACCCCGCAAGGGCAGGCGCGCGACCGGAGTCGCCCTCACACTCGCCGTCCTCGTGGCGGGCGGCGCCACCGCTGTCGCTCTGGATCGCAACGACGCCCTGCCCGTCGCGTCCCAGCACCTCACCCAGGTATGGCGGGTGCCCGCGCCGGCCGCCGACGACACCCTGATCGGGAGCTGGGTGACCCGGGAGCTGCTGATCCGGGCGAGCACCCGCGGCGGCATCAGGGGCTACCACCTGTCCGACGGCACCGAGGCGTGGAAGGCCGCCCTACCCCGGTCGGCGGCCACCGTGCCCTGCGCGATGTCACCGACGCTCTCCGTGGACGGGATCGGGACGATCGCGCTCGGCACGGACGGCAACTCGTGCACATCGCTGGCGGGCGTCGACGCGGCCACCGGCCGGATCCTGTGGACCAGTCCCCTGGTCGACCACAAGCACCGCACGGCGACAGCCGCCCGGACGTACCTCCAGGGCGAGGTCGCCACGATCGTGAGCGGCAACTTCCTCGGCGGTCTCGACGTCCGCACCGGTCGCACCGTGTGGGGCTATCGCGCCCGGGGCCACTACTGCAACGTCCGCGCCTCGGGCAGCGCGGGCGTCGTGCTCGTGGACGACTACTGCGCCGACCACGCCGACAAGTTCACCCTCCGCGCCTACGACGGCGCGACCGGAAAACTGCTCTGGGCACTCCCGCAGCGCATGCACACCGATGTGCTCCACGCGTTCTCCGGCTCCCCCCTCATCGCGTCCCTGCACACGCCGGACGAGGACAGCACCCGGGTCTTCAGCGCGTCGGGAGGCAGTCGCAAGCTGGCCGTGGGCGACTCCCAGACCCTCTCCGGGAACGACACGGACGCCGACCACTCCGCCCGGCTCGTCGGAGACGTCCTGATCACCCCGGCACTGGGCGCGGAGCACCTGGAGGTCGACGCGTTCGACGTCACCACCGGCGCCAAGCTCTGGACCCTGCACTCGGCCGCGCTCGCCACAGCGGTGGCGGGGGACGACTCCGTGTACGCGGTGTCCTCCTCCGGATCGGCTCAACTGGTCCGGCTGGACCCGCGTACCGGCCGCCTCGCACCCGTCGCGGTCCTGCCGTCCGGGGTCATCGGCTCCGACGCCCTGCACACGGGCACCGTGTACGTGATGCCGGACGACGGCGGAGTGCTGGAACTCGGCGCCCAGGGGAAGAACGGCGGGGCGCGGATGTACCGGTGACCCCGCAGCGCACGACCCGTGCAACGGGCAGGCCCCGGGCCGGCGGCCCGGGGCTTGCCCGTGAAGCGGGTTTCCAGCGTGCCTACTTGGTGGTGCGGTAGGCGCGGTAGATCGTCTGCTTCGCCGTGTTGCCCGCGGCGTCCGTGAGCGTGACGCGCAGCGAGACGGTGCCGGGGCGGGCAGGGTGGCGCAGTTCGAGTCGCCTGCCGTCGACGGCCCTGGCCGGCTTCCACGTCCTGCCGTCGTCGTAGGACACCGCGAACCGCAGGGTGCGCGGGGTGCGTGCGGTGGCCGCGCCCTCGATCGTGAACGGGACGGCGAAGAGCGCGCCCGCCCTGGCCGTACCGGCCGTCCCCAGCCGCGGCGTGAAGCGCACCGCCGACAGCGGCAGCCACTTCTCGGTGCCCCCCGCCACGTGGGCGGAGCGGAAGGTCCACTCGGCGGTCACCCGGGGGCTGACCGCGGAGAGGGATGCGGGGCGGGAGACGTCGGTGGTGAGGCGGTAGGTCCGTCCCGCGGCGGGGAGGGTGTGCGGCGCACCGTCCAGGGGGGTGTCCGAGGTGAAGACCGGCTTGCCGTCGGCGTACAGCGCGCTCCTGGCCTTGGTGTACCCCGATTCGCCCGCGTGGCCCGCTCCGTCGGAGAAGAGCGGCACGTTGGCGGCGAAGGTGTCACCGCGACGGATCGCGCCCGCCGCGTGCTCTCCCGAGGTGGTGAGGTGCGGACCGAAGACCCCGAAGTTGAACCGCTGTGTGTACTCCTTGCCCGCGGCGTAGGACCTGGCCCGGGTGTCGGTCTGGCTGCCGTCCCACCGCGGTTCCCCCGAGGCGTCCGGGGCACCGTACTGGTAGGCGGTGTACTGCCACTTCACGCCCGGCGAGACGTATTCGGTACCGGCGCGCGGCAGGGAGCCCGATTCCACTGACGCGGCGTACCAGGACCCGCTCGGCATCACGGGCGCGGCGACGAGGCTCACGGACTTGCCCGCGGCGGGTTCGCCGACGGTCAGCGCGATCCTGGCGAAGTCCTGGCGCCGCAGGTCCGCGGTGAACCCGGCCAGATCGCCGGTACGGTTCCAGGCCGGCCGGTAGTCCACCGCACCGTGGCTCCAGGTGCCGTTGTACTGCGCGAACGCCTCGCCGGCCGGCAGCCGGGCGCCGAGCTGCCCGACGCGCAGCCTGGCGAAGCTGCCGATGTCGTACGTGGACATGTAGCCGGCTCCGCCGTTGTCGACGCCGAAGTCGAACACGGCCCCGGTGTGCACGGCCGCACGGTCGGGCACGGTGATGCGCACGGGCTTGGCCTTGCGGGCGTCCATCACCAGCGTCGTGTCGCGGGTCAGCACGAACTTCGGTTGGACCAGCAGGGCCAGCCGGCCGCCGCTGGGATCGGCCTCGGGGTAGATCCGGCCCTCCAGGACGTAGCGCCCCGCCGGCAACCGCACGGTGAACTCACCGTCCGCCTCGTCGGCGTAGTCCTGCCAGATGTCGCCGTCGAGGCCGTACACGCCGGTCGAGGAGTAGCCGGTGGGCTTGCCGTGCAGATCCAGGTGCCTGACCGTGAGGTTGTACGACTCGGGCTCGCGGTTGACGCCGATGGCGGTCCGGACGGTGGTGCCCGCGGCGGTCGCGGTCACGGCGCCGCCGAACACGCCGTCCGCCGTGCCCGCGCGGGTGTCCGCGGTCACGGCGGCGGTCGCGGTGCCGCCGGCCGGGACGGTGAGCTGCTGCGGCGTGACCGCGAACATGCCCTCGGGGGCGGCCTTTCCGTCGTCCCCGAGCGCGTCGGCGGTCAGGTCGAGGGTGACCGGCCGGTCGCCGTCGTTGCGGTAGGTGATCTCCTTGGTGACGGGCCGGTCGTCCGCGTGCGGCCACTGCGCCGTGCCGAAGCCCAGCGCGGGGCCGGCGGTCACCTGCTGGACGATGGCGCGGCCGAGGTCGGTGCGGCCGGTGCCCTGCGCGAAGGCGGAGAAGCCCGGCGCCGGTTCGGCGGAACCGGTCAGGACGGCCTTGATCCGCCCGCCGGTCCAGTCCGGGTGCTGCTGGGCGATGATCGCGGCGGCGCCCGCCACGTGCGGGGTGGCCATCGACGTACCGCTCATCGACACGTAGCCGTCGGCCGCCGGGTCGCCCTCCACGCCCTCGGCCGCCTTCGCGGCGACGATGTCCACGCCGGGGGCGGTGAGGTCCGGCTTGAGGGCGCCGTCGGCGGCGGGACCCCGGCTGGAGAAGTCGGCGACGACGTCCTGCCGGTCCACCGCGCCGACGGTGAGCGCTGCCGCGGCGCTGCCCGGGGTGCCGATGGTGGCCGCACCGGGGCCGCTGTTGCCCGCGGCGATGACGAAGAGTGCGCCGGATTCGGCGGACAGCTCGTTCACGGCCAGCTCGACCGGATCGGTCTCCGGGGTGTCCTGGCCGCCGAGGCTGAGGTTGACCACCTTCGCGCCCTGGGTGACGGCCCACTGCATGCCGGCGATGATGTCGGAGTCGTAGCCCTCGCCGGTGTCGTCGAGCACCTTGCCGATGACGAGGCGGGCGCCGGGTGCGACGCCCTTGTACTTCCCGCCCGACCGGGCACCGGATCCCGCGACGATCGAGGCCACATGGGTGCCGTGACCGACGCGGTCCACGGTGTCCGGGGTGCCGGAGAAGTTCTTCTGGGCGTCGATCCGGTCCTTCAGGTCCGGGTGCGTGGCGTCCACCCCGGTGTCGAGCACCGCGACGGTGACGCCCTTGCCGTCGTAGCCCGCCGCCCAGGCCTCGGGGGCGCCGATCTGCGCCGTGCTGCGGTCCAGGCTCGCCTTCACCTTGCCGTCGAGCCAGATCTTCTCGGCCTTCGCCGGGGTGGCGGCCGCCGAACGCGCCGAAGCGGCAGTACCGGTGAGGGTCTGCCACAGGGTCGCGGCCTCGGACTTGCGGGCCCGCAGGGCGTCGCCGTTGACACTCGGGAGGCCCCGGCTGACCCTCGCACCGGAGTCGGACAGCGAACGCGCCGCGACGGAGCGGCCCTTGGGATAGGTGACGATGAGCGGCAGATCGGACCGCGAGGCATCGTCGTACCCGAGAGTCACCAGCCGCGTCACGTCGAACAGCCGCCGGTCGACGGTGCCGTCAGCGACCAGCCGCTCGGCATCGCCCGGTATGGCGTAGGTGTCTCCGTCGGAGGCTCGGGATATGCGGAATCCCATGCCTTCGCGGCCCTTGGCGGCCCTCACGCCGACGACCTTTCCGGCGGCGTCCAGGAACGCCCTGTCGCCGGTGACGAGGGTGACCGTCCTGCCGGTGCCGGTGCCGATGCCGGTGCTGGTGCCGGTGCCGGTGCCCGATCCGGCATCGGCGGGGGCGGGGGCGGCGGCTTGAACGACCGCGGGCGTACCGCCCAGCAGGGCGGTGGCCAGAGCGAGGGCGGCCACGGCGCCTGTCGCTCGTCTCTTCTGCTCCAAGGCATGCCTTTCTCTCCGGGCGAGCCGCGTACGGCCGACCGCTTCACCATTTAGCTATCTGATTAGTGGAATGACGATGATTACGGGCCCGACGCAGACCTGTCAACGCGGACCCGGCGAGGCGAGGGGGCAGCGAAATCGGGCACACCGGTGGAATCATGGACAGCCGAGCGGTGCCGGATCCGGGCGAGGGTGGGGTGGTGGACATGACGGCGGCCGGCTGGAAGTGGGACGACACGCTGTTCTCGGGCACGGCTCCCTACTACCGGCGCGGGCGGCTCCCCTACGCTCCGGGGCTGGTCGACACGCTCGCCAGGGAACTCGCGCTCGACGGACAGGGGCGCCTCATCGATGTCGGCTGCGGGCCGGGCACCCTCGCCCTGAGCCTGGCGGACCTGTTCGGCGAGACCGTCGGGGTCGACCCGGACGACGGGATGATCGCGGAGGCCGAGCGCGGCGCCGCCGAACTCGGAGTGAGCGGCAGGACGCGGTGGGTGCGGGCCCGGGCCGAGGAACTACCCGCGGGACTGGGCACGTTCACGGTCGCCACCTTCGGCCAGTCCTTCCACTGGATGAACCGCGACCTGGTGGCGGCGACCATCCGGGACATGCTCCGGCCGGGCGGGGTGCTCGCGCACGTCTCCGACGCGAAGACCGAGTCCTGGCCACTGGACGGCCTCCCGCATCCGGCCGTGCCCTACACGGCCGTCAGTGAACTGGTCCGGAACTACCTCGGACCGGTCCGACGCGCCGGCCAGGGGTCGCTGCCACAGGGAACACCCGGCGGCGAGGCCGCGATTCTCACCCGCGCGGGGTTCTCGGGACCGCGACACCACGTCGTTCCCGGCGGACAGGCACGGGAACGCACCTGCGACGACGTCGTGGCGTGGGTGTTCTCCATGTCGTTCTCCGCGCCGCACCTGTTCGGGCCGCGCCAGGGCGCCTTCGAGAACGACCTGCGCCGACTGCTGCGGGAGGTCTCCGCATCGGGCCGGTTCAGCGAACGCCGGCCGAGCACCGAAGTCTTGCTCTGGGGGAAGGGCCCCGCCCACGCGTCACCCGGGCCCGCGTCCGGGCCCGCGTCCGGGCCCGCGTCCGGACCCTCTGCCTGACGCCTCCACCACCGTCGTGCCGGGCGTGACCGGCCTCGCATCCCTTCCCCTTCGAAACTCCGTCCGTCGTGCCCGATGCCCCACCAGCCCCGACGGCACGGCGGTCCCCCTGGTGAACCGGGCGATGCGCCGGTCGCCAGGGGGACCTGGTCGTGTCCTGTCAGGGCCGAGCTAGCGGGAACCGCGCTTGACGCTGCGGAGCAGGACGAATCCCGCGATCGCGAGTACCGCTCCGAGCGCCGCCGGCCACAGGTTGGCACCGGTGTCGGCGAGGCCGCCGCTGATCTCCTGCTGACCAGCCTGTCCCGCGGGACTCGGGGCCGCCACGGCGGCGGGAGTCTCCTCGGCCGCACCCGTGCCCGACTGGTGGTCGTGGTGGTGTTCCTCGGGGACCACGGCCGCCGGGTCGTCCGTCGCACCCTGGTTCGCGGGAGGAGCCGGGTCGGCCTTGGGCGTCACGGTGCCCGGGACGGTGGGTGCCTCGTCCCCGGGCTGCCCGTCCTCCGGTGCGCCGCCCGAGGGCTCGGTGCCGTACCCGCCGCTCCCGGGGGCCTGTCCGTTGTCACCGCCGTTGCCGCCATCGCCGCCGTCACCACCGGCCGCCGTGCCGGATGTCGGCTCGTCCGACGCGGTCGGCTCCTGCGTCGGATCTTCCGATGCCGGGGGCTCCTGCGTCGGCTGGTCCGAGGGCTCCTGCGACGGCTGCTCACCGGCGCCGCAGGTGCGGCCCTCGTTGATGCAGTCGGCCGCCTCCTGCATCAGCTTCTCGTCGAAGATGTTGATGAAGTCGCCGTGGTCGGTGATCGGCTTGTGCAGGTTCTCCGGGAAGGAGTCGACCGCGAACAGCGGGACACTGCGCCCGCCGTCCGCCAGGCTCGGCGCGTCGACGTCGTAGACGATGCGCTGGACCAGCTGCGGGATGGCCACGAATCCCTGGGGACAGTTGCCCGCGGGGTCGGCGAACGCCACGTGCGTACGGTGGTTGGCGCTGTCGACGTTCCGTCCGTCCCAGCAGCTCTGGAACCTGAAGGTCCGCACCACGTCACTGCCCTTGGGGCACAGCGGGTACTTGTCCTTCAGCTGCCGGTCCTCGTGACCCGTGCAGCTCCACGACGCGTTGGCGTTGGCGGGGCCGTTGACGAACGCCTTGGCATCACCGGTGATGATGCGCAGCAGGCGCGGCATCGGGGTGACCTTGGTGAGCGGGTTGCCGACGAAGGTGAGGGTGACCTGCTCGGGGGTGACGATCTGACCCGCGTTGCCCTCGGTTCCGCCGCCCGGTGCGTCTGCGTCGCGCTCCTTGGTGCCGTTCTGCAGCCGCAGGACAGGCCAGTAGTACGACGACTTGTCGCCCTGGTCCTGGCAGCTGGTGTCGGCCTTCGCCAGGTCGTCGATGGTGGCCAGGCCGTTGTTGTCCTGGTTGCCGACGTAGTCGTGGAAGTGGTGGGCGCCGTTGGTCACCCCGGGCGCCACGATGATGTTGTCGGAGTTGAACAGGCCGCCGGCGTTCACTCCGCACTCGGTGGTGAACGTGCCGGGCGAGGCGTCCGACGGCCGCGGTGAGCGCGGCGCGTCCGAGGGCACGCTCATGATGTCGGCGAAGTCCGCCGCGACCGGGCCGTTTCCGCCCTGGCCGCCCTGGCCGCCTTGGCCGCCTTGGCCGCCGCCCCCCTGATCGCCCGGCGCACCCTGGCTGTTCTGGTCCCCGGCCGGTGCGGTCGGCTGCCCGTCGGCCGGCGGACTCTGGGTCTCCGGTGCGCGCAGGCCGCACGCGGCGAGATCCTCGACGCCCTGTGGGCGGTCCCCCGCCCGGTCGATGGCTTCCAGGATCCGCGCGATCGTCGCGGCACGCTTGTCCTTCAGCGGGCCCAGGATGGCGTTGTCGGTGAAGGCGGCGTCCTGCTGCTGGGCCGCCGACGTCTCCTTCAGGCGCTGGTAGGCCTCGGCGATCTGCCCGTCCAGAGAAGCGAGTTCCCTGTCGACCTCCTCCTTCGCGCCCTCCGGCACGGAGGTGAGCGCGTTGCCCACGTCCGGGCAGTCGACCGTGAAGGCCTGCGGGGCCGCAGAGACCGTCTGAGCGTCCGGAGCGCCTGTCGCGTCACCCTCGGTCGCGGAGGCGAAGACATTCGCCGTGACCAGTACCCCGCCTCCCAGCATCAGGGCGACGGCCACAAAAGTGCCGCTCCGCGTGCCGGTAGCGCGTCTGCGCGTGTTGCGTCCCAAGGAAATCCTCCTGCGCCCGATGGGTGACGGCCTGACACAGCAAGCCGCCACCTCATACGCAGAGGACACCTCTGGTGTTCAACCGCCCCGGAAAACAACTGGAGTTGCATTCTGCCGCGGCCCGGGGACCGCGAGCCCCCGGTGTGCTTTCCGGTGTGCGGCCGGTGCGAAAATCGGCCCCATGGCGACCCCGAGCTACATCGACTGCTGCACCGGACCCGCGCTCGACTGGGTGCGGACGCTGTATCAGTCGGCCCATGACCAGGAGTCCCTGCTGCGGTGCGCAGGCTGCCTGACCTTCTGGTTCCACCGCTTCCACGAGTACACCGACTGGTCGGACGGGAGCGACGACCTGACGAGCTGGTACAGCCGGCTCACCGCCGCGGAGGGCGAACGTCTCCGGGACAGCACCGACCCGTCGGCCGAGGACCTGTCGTTCCTGCGAACGCGGTCCAGCTGGATGGACGACGCCCGAGGGGTCCATCGGGCCGAAGGCGCTCCGGATCGGCCGTTCGGCTGACGCCCGCACCCGGACGGCTCAGGGGACGACGACCATGCGGAAGCGCGCGGCGCCCGACATCATGCGGGCGAACGCCTCGTTGATGCCGTCCAGCGGCATCGTCTCGGCCATGGGGCGGATCCCGGCGAGGGCGCTGAAGTTCATGGTGTGCTCGACGTCGCGCGAGGTACCGGAGGGGTGGCCGACGACCGAGCGGGACGTCAGGACCAGCTGGGCCGGGGTGATCGGCATCGGCTCGGGGGTGAAACCGACGACGATCAGCTCTCCGCCGGGCCGCAGCCCGTCGACTCCCGCCGCCATGGCCTGTGAGTTGGCGGCCGTGGCGAGGACGACCGTCGCTCCGCCGAGGGCCTGCAGGGCCTTGGCGGTGTCGGTGGCGGAGCTGTCGACATAGTGGTGGGCACCGAGCTCCACGGCCAGGGCCCGCTTGTCCTCGCCCCGCGCGACGGCCACCGTCTCGTACCCCGACTTCGCCGCGTACTGGACCGCCAGGTGACCGAGGCCGCCGATGCCGATCACGGCGACGAGGTCGCCAGGCCGGGCGATGCTCTTCCTGAAGGCGTTGTACGTCGTGACGCCCGCGCAGCCGAGCGGCGCGGCGTCGACGGCCGACAGGCCGTCGGGGATCCGGGCCAGCGCGTTGACCGGCGCCACCATGTGGGTGGCGTATCCACCCTCGTACGCCCAGCCGGGTACCTGCAGGTTCCGGCAGTCGATGAAGTCGCCTTCGCGGCAGGGCGGGCAGTGGCCGCAGTGACCGCCGAACCAGCCGACCTCCACGCGGTCGCCGACCCTCCAGTGCCGCACGCCCTCACCGAGGGCGTCGATGCGCCCGGCGACCTCGTGGCCCGCGACCAGCGGGAAGGTGACACCGGGGAGGGCGTTGTTGACGAAACCGGCGTCGGAGTGGCACACACCCGAGGCCTCGACGGCGATCCGCACGTGGCCGGGGCCGGGCTCCGGGAGTTCACGCTCGACGATCTCGAATGGTCCGCCCGGTTCGGTGACCTGGGCCACCCGCATGGAGTTCATCGCCCGTCCGGTGTGTGAGGGGTACGGCACGCAAGGCGTCGGTCCCGCTCATCGTGGCACGGGAGGCACACTCGCGCGCGTCGAGCACCGGCCACCGCAGGGCCACGCCGTGAGCTGATGCGGGTCCCCGGGCACCGCCCCCACGGCTCTGAGGCAACGGGCCGCCGCGGCCGCGCCGGCTCAGCCTTCCCGGGTCGCCGTCTCCTTGATCCAGACGTCCGCGCCGACGTCGTCGTGGCCCGCCGCGGCCAGTACCGCCTCGAGCAGCTCGGGGAAGCGCTCCTCCATCTCGGCGGACCGGGCCACGACGTAGCAGCGCGTGCCCTCCTCGCGGGTGCGGATCAGGCCGGCGGACCGGAGGACGGAGAGGTGGTGGCTCTGAGTGGACTTGCCGACGGGCACCTGGAGCGCGCCCCATCCCCGCTCGACGCCGTCGGAGAGGACACGCATGAGCCCGACACGGATCGGGTCGCTCAACGCGGCTGTCACATCCGTGAGTTGCACATCGGCGAGGTCGGGGTGCTCATGCTTCTTTCTCACCCTTCCATGGTACGTCGCGTTTGACGTTCGACGAATGGCGAACACGGGCGGCGCCCAGGGCGCCCATGACCTACGTGGCCTTCAGCGGTCGCCGGTAGGACTTGCGCAGGGACGGGGCGGCGACGGGGAGCAGCCCGGCGAGCAGCTTGCCCTTGAATGTGCTGGGTTCCCTGGTGAGTTCGACGTCGATCCGGGTGCCGTCGCCTTCGGGGGTCAGCTGGAAGACCCATCCGCCGCCGGGCCCGAAGACCTTCGACTCGTGCGTGGTGATGGTGACGCGCCCTCGTGCGGTGTCCCACTCGTAGCGCGCGCGTTCCCATGCGG
The DNA here is from genome assembly GCF_056270165.1 of Streptomyces sp. RLA123. NCBI lineage: Bacteria > Bacillati > Actinomycetota > Actinomycetes > Kitasatosporales > Streptomycetaceae > Streptomyces > Streptomyces sp. RLA123. The sequence continues at coordinate 582,538 of NZ_JBWDOR010000003.1, forward strand.
ACGTGGTTCCTTCGGTCACTTCGGCCCAGGTGTCGCCGATCGCGTGGATCGTGACGGTGTCGATCGTGGGCCAGTTCTCGGCGCGCGAGGGGCCGAAGTCGGTCAGCACCGCCAGCGCTTCCGACGGGCTGAGCGTGGATTCGAGGTGGAAACGCACGACGGACATACGGGTTCTGCCTTTCTTGGTGAGGGATCGTTCCGGGGGCGCCGGGCCTGCGGGCGGCTGCTCGGTGCGGGCTGTCAGACCGCGGCGGCGTTGACGGTGACGGGGATGTTGCCGCGGGTGGCCTGGGAGTAGGGGCAGGTCCGGTGGGCGGCCTCGCCGAGTTCGACGGCGGTCGCCTGGTCGACGCCGCCGAGTTCGACGTTGAGAACGGCGGCAAGGCCAAAAGCGCCGGCGTCGTCCTGGGCGAGGGTGATCTCGGTGGTGATGGCGGTGCTGGTCAGCCGGATCTTGCGCTGAGCGGCGACCAGGCGGACGGCGCCGAGGAAGCACGAGCCCCAGCCGGCGGCGAAGAGCTGCTCAGGGTTGGTGGCGTCACCGGCCCCGCCCAGCTCCTTGGGGAGGGACAGGGTGGTCTGCAGGAGACCGTCGTCGGACTGCACGCGTCCGCCGTTGCGGCCCTCGCCCGTCACGTTCACGACAGCGGTGTAGTCGATGGCCATGGCCTGTCTCCGTCTCATCACCGGGAGACTTGAGCGTCACCCGTTCAGGTAGTGACGAGATCATGGCAGCCACGTGCGACACCTGTCAAACAGGTGACGCTGCGAACCGGGTGCGATCGTCGCCCCGCACGACATCATCAAAGTACGAGCGCTTCTGACACCGGAGAGGCTCCGTCAGCACAGCGCCGCTCGGTGCGGCTCCTTCCTGCGAGGTCCCCGATCTCCTCCACGCCGATACCTGCGGAACGCGCGTCGGCTGCTCCCCGAGGCGGGCGGCGCCCAGGACTTCTTCGACGCCACGCTCGCGCTGTATCCCGACCGCATCCCGCTCCGGCGCACTGTGGGGTGCGGCCGTCACGCCCTTCCCGGCGGGGTGAACCCGGGCCCCCGAAGAGCCCTCCGCACGACGGGCGGACGGCCGGGCCCGGCATGTGATCATGGGGGTGGTGGCGGATCGCTCGGATCGGGCAGTGTGACTCATGACCGCGGTGCACGCGCTGATCCACCTTCACGACTTCGCCGACGGGAGCTCCGACTTCAAGCTGATCGGGGTCTACTCGTCGCGGGAGAGAGCGGCACGGGCCCGGGCGGCCGCAGTGGAACTCCCCGGATTCAGTGACTTTCCGGCGGGCTTTCACATCGATCCGGTGGAGGTGGACCCCGCGGGACCGGGCGGCCGGGGAGTCGAACACGGCCTCCCCGAGGAGCTGTTCCTGCTCTTTCTGACCCTGCCCGACTCCGGGCGCGGCGAGGAGGTCAGGATCCTCGGGGCCTTCCACACGGAGGAGGCAGCCGACGCCGCGGCTGCGACAGCCCTGCCGCGGCCGCGCTCCGGCGAGTGGGAGGTCTGCCCGGTGGACTTGGACGAGAGCGCGTGGAACGAAGGCTTCGTCACCGTCGCGCCCGGGGAGGACTGAGGCATTCCCGGTCCGCTCCGCTCGCGTCGCAGGGCCCGCTCAGGCCCTCACTGCGCCGAGGACGGCCCGCGCTCCTTCAGACGGGCCCGGTAGGCCCGTACGTTCTGGGCGTTGCCGCAGGTCGTGACGTCGTGCCAGACGCGGGAGCAGTTCTTGGAACGGTCGTAGAACGCGCCGCGGCAGCGGGGGTTCGCACACACCTTCAGCCGGCGCAGCGTCCCGCCGTAGGAGGCGGCCACCAACTGGATCAAGGTGTACGAGCGCAGGGCTTCGACGTCGTCCCCACAGGGCCGCAGTCGCGCGCCTCCCGCGCCCAGGGTGACAGCGGCCGTCGTCTCGATGGAGGGAACTGCGACGGTCTCCGAGGACCCCTCGACGGGGCCGGAGGAGAGCACGGCGCGCAGGTCGTCGCGGAGCGACAGGACGCGGCGGAGTCCGTCGGCGTCGAGGTCGTCCGGCATCGCCGGGGCCCCGGGGTCGACCCGGTGGAGGACGGCGAAGGACGAGTCGAGCCACTGCCGCGCCGACGCGGCCGACTCCAGGAGGTCCGGCCGGCGCGGCTTGCCGAGGCTCGCCGTGTTCAGCAGGTCCTGGACGAATCCCAGACCGCCCGGAGCACCGCTCTCCGCTTCCTCGTAGCGGGCGGAGGCAGGCCATCGGACCGCTGTGGTCACCTCTTCCTCCTCCTCCCATGCAGATGTAAGAGCCTATCGCCAACACCTCTGGCATCGGGCCGGGGGGTGGCGGTCCCCGCGACGGCCGACTATTCGCCCCTGAAGTCGACGACGGACCGGATCCGCCGGGCAGGGCGACCGACATCGCGCATCCCGCCCTGCCCGCTTGCCACGGGCTTCGGCGCCGAGCGGGATCACTCGCCCAGGAGGGCGACGGCTCCGTACCAGACCGGGCCGGTGTTGATCCGGTCCGGGTGACGGCGCAGCATCTCGTCGTAGAAGTCGCGCGCGCCGGACGCCGTCTCCAGCAGCTCCGCGACATCGCGCAGGTACTGCCGCGTCCGGCCGATGGCGGCCGGCGAGTCGGGCAGGTCCTTGTTCTTGTGTCCGGCGACGACAGCGCTCGGGTTCAGGGCCTCCACCCGGTCGAGTGCCTTCTGCCACTCCTCCAGGCCCCCGTCCACGCCTTCGGTGACGTACTGGTGGACGCCGTTGTAGACGACGTCGCCGGCCACCACCAGGCCGATGGACGGCACGTGCAGGACGGTGGTCCCGTCGGTGTCCGTGTGCCCGGTCTCCACCGGGCGCAGCACGCTGCCCTCCAGTGCGAACCCGCCCGCCGGAACCGGCTCGGCGAGAACGGGGCTGTCCGGGATCTGGCCGGGCCACAGCACGTCCCACATCTGCGCGCGGCCTTCGGTGGCCTGCCGGCGCATGAGCTCGATGGTGCCCTCGGTGGCGTGGACCGTGGCGCCGGGGAAGCGCTTGAGCAGTTCGGCGGTGCCCAGCCAGTGATCACCGTGGCCGTGGGTGATGTAGACGTACCGCAGACGCTTGCCGGATGCCTCGATCCAGTCGCCGGTCTCCTTGATCTGGTCGTGGGTGAACGGAACGTCGACGAGAACGGCGTCCGTCTCCCCCTGGATCAGCGTGCTGGTGATCGGCGAGGAGACGATGGGGCCGCCGTCCGGCAGACGCTGGTCGCCGGCGCGCGGCGCGCCGGCCACGACGAGGGTTTCGTAGGTCAGGGGCCTCGGGGTGTTCATGGGTGTTCCTCCCGTGCTCGCGAGGGGTGCAGTGGAATCACATGCCGAGGAGCACCCGACCGAAGGGTCCGCCCTCGATGAGGTGGCGCTGGGCCTCGGCGGCCCGCTCCAGGGGGAAGACGCGGTCGACAAGGGGGTTGATCTCCTTGCGGACGACCATGTCCAGCAGCTTCACGTTGGCCGCGTCGATCTGCTCCTGGGTGAACATCGCGAACTGGAAGCCGCGTACGCGGGCCGCCTTCCAGATCAGGTCGGTGACGTCGATCTCGGCCCGCGTACCGGCCGAGTAACCGATGCTGATCAGGATTCCGCCCCTGGCGAGCGCGCCCAGTGCCTGGCCGGTGATCGGCCCGGCCACGCCGTCGAGGACGATGTCGACGCCCTTGCCGCCGGTGAGTCGCGCGACACCGTCGCGCAGCGATTCGCGGGCGAGGTCGATGACCTCGTATCCCGCCGCCCGGCTCAGCTCCGCCTTGGCCGTGGTGGTGGCGGTGGTGATCGCGAGGGACGCGCCCAGCTGCCTGGCGATCTCGACGCCGCCCTGACCCACCGCGCCACCGCTCCCGGGGGCGAGCACCGTGGCGCCCGGCTGGATCCCGGCCAGTTCGGTGAGCGCGAGATGGGCGGTGAGGTAGCCGGCGCCGGTCGACAGCGCCGCGGCACTGGTGTCGTCGATCCCGTCGGGAACGGCCAGCAGGTGGGCCGGATCGGTCACGATCCAGTCGGCCCAGGTGCCGTCGGCCCCGATGCCGTAGCGGCCGCCGCTGATCATCACCCGGGTGCCCGCCGCCGGACCGGAGGCGCCGGCTTCCTCGACCGTCCCCACGCCGATGCTCCCCGCCGTGACCGGGAAGGGCTTGACGGAACCGGGGGGCAGCTTGCCCCGGCGCACGGTGTCGTCCAGCGGGTGGATGCCGGCCATCGCCAGCCGTACCAGTGCCTGCCCCTCCTGGGGCGCGGGCCTGGGGATGTCGGCCAGGTGCAACACGTCGTAGTCACCGAACCGGTCGTACTGGACAGCTCGCATCGTGATGGCCTTCCGCATGTCTGGTCGTGGCGGGGCGAGCGTCGGCCCGGCCCGGCGGTGGCACCGCCTGGGGTAGCACCGCACCGCCCAGCCAAGTAAAACGATCGCTTTCCTCGACGCTAATACAGCCGGCCATCGAAGTAAAGCGACTGTTATACTTCTGCCGTGGAGACCGAGAGCACGTCCGGAACCCGTCGCCGCGGCGGCCGGGGCGCGCGTGAGCGCATCATGCGGGCGGCCGCGAGGCTGTTCTACGAAGAGGGCATCCACGCCACCGGCGTCGCGCGCCTGGTGGAGACCGCGGAGGTCTCCACGCGCACCTTCTACCAGCACTTTCCCACCAAGACGGCCCTGGTGCAGGAGTACCTGCGCGCGTACGAGACCGGACTGGCGCACCGGATCGAAGAGCACATGAAGCGGGAGGGGCTCACCCCCAGGGATCAGTTGCTGGCCCTGTTCACCATGGTCGCCGACGCGGCCCACGGCCCTTCGGGGACGGTGAACACCCGCGGCTGCCCGCTCCACAACGCCGCCGTCGAAGCCGCGGGCAGCATGCCCGACGTGCGGGATCTGGTCCGGCACAACAAGCAGGGCGTCGTACGGCAGCTCACCGAGATCGCCGCCCGTGCCGGTGCGGCAGCCCCGGAGCAACTGGGCCGCCACCTGGCCGTTCTCCTCGAGGGTTCCACGGCCCTGTCGACCTCACTGGACAGCCCCCGCCCCCGCGACGACGCCGTGGAAGCCGCCCGCGTACTGATCGATCACGCCCTTCCCGGAACGCGGCCCGCCGCCTGACGCCCGGCCGGTCCCCGCGGGGCGGCCGGCTCCGGACGCACGAGCAGCCGGCACACCCTGGGGTGTACCGGCTGTGTGTCATCCGGGCCCGCCCGGCCCACCGCCTTCCGGTGGCGGGGCGGACGTGAGCGGCCCGTTTACTCAGGCGCCGACCGCCACGCGACCGGCGGCGTAGATGCGGGTCTGCTCGGCGATGCGGCGGCCGAGGTGCTCGGCGGTGGCGATGTCGGCCCTGTGGACTTCCTCGGGACCGTGGTCGGTGTGGGTCTGGGCACCCGCGCCGAGGTAGAAGCCGAGGCGGTTGAGGTCGTCCTCGGAGGCGGTGGAGCTGTTCCAGCCCGGGTGCAGGCCGAGATTGACCCAGGTCATGCCGTGCTGGGCCGCGAGGACGGTGAAGTACTGGAGCGTGTGGAGCTTGTCGCCGCTCTTCGCACCGGAGTTGCTGAACCCGGCGGCGAGCTTGTTCTTCCACGAGTGGACGAACCACCGCTTGGACGTGGCCTCGGCGAACTGGTGGAAGGCACCGGAGGCCGTGCCCATGTAGGTCGGCGAACCGAAGACGATCGCGTCGGAGGCGTCGAGCAGGGCCCACTGCTCATCGGTGATCTCATCGACCTTGATCAGGTGGACGACGCCTCCCGCCTCGACCACACCATCGCGTACGGCCTCGGCCAGGACGGTGGTGTGGCCGTAACCGGAGTGGTAGGCGATCGCTACGACGGGACTGGTCATGAAGTTTCTCCTCCAGGCAGTGGATCCGGCCGGTGTGGCGGCCGGTGCGTTCGGCCTTGCATCTCCCTGGACCGGGCAGCCTCCGACGTTGTGACACCCAAGGGGCGGTCTGTGAGCGGGAGCACCTCCGTTCCCACCGCCACCGGTGCCGTGGATCCCCGGGCCCCGGGACCGCCATCGGCGACAATGCACTGATGCATGCTCTGCTTCAGGCGTGGGGCGAGGTCCGGGTCGTCGGCCGGCTCTCCGGCGGCCGTCAGCAGGCGGCAGCCGCCCGCCCTGGAGTGGGAACTCGACCTGCTGGAGTCTCTGGCCGCCCACGGATTCACCGTCCCGGACGTGGTGCCCGCCGCGGACGGCCGCCGTCACATCGACGGCCTCGTGGTCCGGCGGTGGGTGGAGGGCGCACCACCCGTACCCCCGGGACCGGCTGGTTGCCGCGGCCGAACCGCGACGACTTCACCCGCTCACGCGGGGGTGGACCCAACGGCCCGGATTCTGTTCGGCCACTGATCTGCTCCGCCGCGACCGCGCCGGCGACATCTGTCCCTCATGCGCCGACAGGTGGTCGCGGCCTGCCGCAAGGCCTGGCGGCGACTGGAGGGCACACCGCAGGCCGTCGTTCACGGCGACCCCGCCGTCGCGAACATCCGCGTGGCCAAGGGCGGTGTGGGATTCGTGGACTGGGACGAGGCCCGCGTCGACCCCGTCGACCACGGTCTCGCCGCTCTTCCCACCTAAGCCCTGCCGCCGCCGTACCGACTGGCCCGTGCCGAAGCGGCCGTCCACGCCTGGGAAGCCGCGAACGGATGGCTCGCCGGGCCTTCGTACACGCGCGAACGCCTCGCACAACTCGGCCTGGTGCCGGGGGAATTCCCGCCGACCCGGCGACCCGGACGAGTGGTGTGTCACCGTGGGGACCACCGAGCACAGAAGGCACATGCAGTGTGCCATCGGCGGGCACACCAAGGGCCTCATCCGCACACGTTCGGGGTCGCTGCGGTACAACACCCGCCATTTCGGAAAACGAATGGGTACCATCCGGCAACAACACCGGAACGAGGAGAGCGGGCTGTCGTGTCCAAAGAATCCAATGAGTCGGGCATCACCACGATCCAGGACCGGGCAACTGCACGCGCCGCGCGCATCGCCGCCGACCTGGACAGCAACGCCCGCGAACAGGAAAACGTCCGCGCTCAGATCACGGAGCTGCAGGACCACTTGACCAAACTGAGCCGTGAGCACGAGTGGCTGAGCCAGTTGCAGAACACCGAGCCCGCCGAGAGCGGCGCGGCAGCCCGGCAGCAGGAGGTGGCCGGCGCGAAGGAGGAGACGCCCGCGTCACCCGCGGACGCCCCGGCACCGAAGCCGGCGAAGGCGCCGAGGGCACCGAGGGCGACTAAGGCGAAGGCGACCACCGGCCCGGCGGAGCCGGTCGCCGAGCCCGCGGTCCCCCAACCCCGTGGAGGCCGCAAGAAGGCCCCCGTCGAAACCGCCACAACGCAACGCAGGAAGAACGCGGCCCGGACCCGCAAGCCGGAGCCGGGGCCGACTCTGGTCAGCATCCTCGAGGAGGTCCTGTCCGCGAGCCAAGAGCCCCGCATGGTCAGCGAGATCGTCAACATCCTGGCTGAGCAGCACCCCGATCGCGCGGCCAAGACCCAGGTGGTCCGGAACACGCTCGAAGCACTGGTCGCCAAGGGCCTCGCCGAACGCGCCCGGCAGCAGGGCTCGGTGTTCTACACACCCGTCTCTCCGGCCGGGAGCGCGGGAAGCACGAACGGCGACGGCGCTGCGGCGGCGAAGCCGGTACAGGCCGCCGAGCCCGCCCCGGCAACCGCCTGAGAACGGCGTGGGACCGGCAGGACCCCGGAGCAGGCGCCTCCGGGGTCCTGGCCACCGGCCCGCACGGTCAGCCGGTGGTGACGGGCGTGTGGAAGTAATGGCCCTTGTCGAGGTCTTCGAGCAGACCGGGCTGGACCGGCCGCCAGTCGACCAGTTCGCGGGTCAGGGTGTTCGAGGCCGGGCCGTCGACGCCGAGGAAGGCACCCAGCCAGGCGAAGTGCTCGGCGGCGGCCTCCGGGGCCACGGAGGCCACCGGGACGTCGAGGTGACGGCCGATCACCTCGGCGATGTCGCGGATCGGGACGCCCTCCTCCGCGACACCGTGCAGCACCGAGCCGGCGGGGGCCTTCTCGACCGCCAGGCGGAACAGTCGTGCGGCGTCGAGGCGGTGGACGGCCGGCCAGCGGTTGGCTCCGTCGCCGAGGTAGCCGGAGACGCCCTTGGCGCGGGCGATGGCCACAAGGGTCGCCATGAAGCCGTTGTCGCCGTCGCCGTGGCAGGTCGGGGACAGCCGCACCACGGATGAGCGCACTCCGCGCGAGGCGAGGGCGAGCGCTGCCCGGGCGGTGGTCGCCCGGATCGACACCGGTGAACCGTCGGTCAGGGGCATGTCCCGCTCGGTCGCCACGTGCCCCGGCTTGAGGCCGACCACCCCGGAGGCGAGGACGAACGGGCGGTCGGTGCCGGCCAGCGCGTCGCCGAAGGTGTCGACGGCGCGACGATCTGCCTCGCCGGCGTCCTGGAAGCCGCCGCTGAAAGCGATGTCGTGCTTGAAGGCGAGGTGGATCACCCCGTCCGACGCGGCGGCCGCCGCGCGCAGGACGTCGAGGTCGTCGATGGTGCCTCGGACGACCTCCGCCCTGGCGGCGGTGAGGGCGGCGGCGGAGGAGTCGGAGCGGGCGAGCCCGACGACCCGGTGCCCCGCTGCGATGAGTTCGGGAACGACCGCGGAGCCGATCCAGCCGGACGCGCCGGTCACAAAGATGCGCATGGGAGGAACCCCAGACTGTTGATGTCAGTTACTGTCATCGACCCTAACACCCGATGTCAGACACTGTCATCACGTAGGATCTGCCCATGGGTAGATGGGAGCCGGACGCGCGCGGACGGCTGGCGAGAGCGGCGCTGGAGCTCTACGGCGAGCGCGGCTACGAACAGACCACCGTCGCGGAGATCGCCAAGCGGGCCGGACTGACGGAACGGACCTTCTTCCGGCACTACGCCGACAAGCGCGAGGTGCTGTTCGACGGCTCCGGCACGGTGCAGGAGCTGTTCGTGAACGCGGTCGTCGAGGCCCCGGAATCGGCGGCGCCGATCGACGCGGTGGCAGCGGGACTCGGTGCGGTCTCCGAGGTGTTCGACGGCCGCCGGGAGCACTCCCGGCTGCGGCAGGCCGTCATCATCGCGAACCCCGAACTGCAGGAGCGCGAGCTGATCAAGCTCGCCTCGATGGCGGCCGCGCTCGCCGAAGCCCTGCGCCGGCGCGGTGTCGCGCGGTCGGCCGCGAGCCTGACCGCCGAGGCCGGGATCGCGGTCTTCAAGGTCGGCTTCGAGCGCTGGATCGCGGCGTCGGAGGAACGGGAGATGCCGCAATTGATGCGGGAATCGCTGAACGAACTCAAGGCGGTGACCGCGGGCCGCTAGGGCGCGTATTCGATTGCGATCAGTGGGTTGTCCCCGTGTGGTCCTTGATCCAGGGCCGTGCTCGCCGATCGGCACGTACGGTCCGATGAACTCCCGCTCCACATCGGTCAGTTGCACCCGCGTCACCCAAGACGATCTCCCGGATAAGGCCTCCGGCGCGAGGGCAAATCCAAAGATTGATCGCGACTCGACTCGCGCCCTAGTGCCGCTTGTCCCCCGGTTTCCGCGCCCGGTCGGGGCTGTCCTGGAACCGGGACCCCGACGCCGAAGGCGCACTGCCCGCCATCGAGATCGACAGTCCGTCGGTCAGCCATCTATGGGCCACCGTCATGTTCAGCACGCGCCCCCCGGTGACGGTGCCGACCAGGGCCCAGTAGCGTTCCAGGCGGGGATCGAAGCCGGACGAACTCGACACCAGCCCGTGCAGGTATGCGCGAAAGGCGGGAGTGTCCAACTCCCGCCGGGCTCGTGCGTGGGCGGACACGAATGCGTTCACCGCGTCCCCTGCGCCGGGCGGCAGACCCCGGGCCAGAGCGGCGGACGTGAGAGCGGCAGCGTCGTCGATCTCCCCGTAGAACGCCGGCGCGTCCCTCATCTCTTCGTCGTGATCCTGGGTCCAGCGCGTGAAACTGGCTGTGGAGATGAGCAGATGAAGCTCGGCGTAGGCCAGAACCGTGGCGGGATCGGGGTCCTGCGGCGGGTCAGGGGACAGCATGGCGATCATGATGTCGAGCCGGCGCCTGGGCATGACCGCGGACAGCTCGCGATACCAGTGGTCGGTGAGGGTGCGATGCGCCTGCGGGAGTCGCTGAACACGGGAGAGGATCTCCAGGCGTCGGAGCCGTTCCTCGCTCGGGGCCTCGTCCAGGGACTCGAGTGTGGCCTGGCGCCACCGCAGTTCGGTCAGTCGTTCCTGCACCGCTTCGAGCTCGGTCGACACCAGGTCACCGAGGGAGCACTCGCCGGTGACCACTTCCATGATGGTCGCGATCGGGGTGTCCAGCGCCCGTAAGCGTCTGATGAGACGGATCCGCTCCCACGCGTCGGGACCGTAGCGCCGATGCCCACCGGTGCTGCGGCCGGCCACGGGCAGCAGACCGCCATCGGAGTAGTAGCGGAGGGTCTTCACCGGGACCCCCGTTCCGGCCGCGAGTTCACCGATGCTCCACGTGTCTTGCATCACAGGCTCTTGAACCTCCAGCGCACGGGAGGTCCTAGCGTACTGAGCACTGACCGCGTCGGTCCGCACTGTTCCCCACCGCTCAGGCCTCGTTCCGGCCTGATCTGCCTCGTGCGGGCTCATGCGGCCTCGTGCGCCTCCTCCGATCCCTTCCGGCCAAGAACGGTGGGTACACATGTCCCCGACCATGACAGCACCGCGTCCATCCCGAAAAGACAGGCTCCGTGCGGTGCTCTTCCCCGTGCTCTGCGCGGTGGCGCTGGTCGCAGCCACTGCCCTGCCGGCGAGCAGCACACCACCCGCTTCCCCGCACTCTGCGAGGCAGAGCGGTACCGTCGTGCGAACCGACCACGGCCTGGTACGGGGCGTATCACACGGCTCGTACGCCGCCTTCGACGGCATTCCCTACGCCGCGCCGCCGACCGGACCGCTGCGCTGGCGCGCCCCGGTGCCCGCCGCCACGTGGCAGGGTGTGCGGGACGCGACGACGGCGGCTCAACGCTGTGTGCAGATGCCGACGCCAGGCGCGGGCGCGGTCGTCGGGTCGGAGGACTGCCTCTACCTCAACATCACGATGCCCACGGCGAAGCCGGCCGGGCGAAAGCGGCCCGTGCTGGTGTGGATGCACGGCGGTGCGTTCCTCGGCGGTTCCGGCAGTGACTACAGCGGCGAACAACTCGCGGTGCGGGGTGACACGGTCGTCGTCACGGTCAACTACCGGCTGGGGATCTTCGGTTACTTCGGCCACCCCTGGTTGGGCTCCGCCCCGCCGTTCGGCCTGGCGGACCAGCAGGCCGCCCTGCGCTGGGTGCAGGCGAACGCAGAGCGCTTCGGCGGTGATCCGGGCAATGTCACGTTGTTCGGTGAGTCCGCAGGCGCCCTCAGCGTCTGTGCGCACCTCACCTCGCCGACGGCCGCGGGACTCTTCCGGCGGGCCGTGCTCCAGAGCGGTTCCTGCTTCATGTCCTTCCCGCGCGGCGCTCTCGGACCCGGTACACCGGCGTACGAGCCGTTCGCCTCACAACGCGACGTTCAAGCGGCCGGCGCGGAAGCCGCCCGGCAACTGGGCTGCACAGCGGACGGCGAGGACCAAGTGCTGGCGTGCCTGCGCGGGCAGAGCACGGATCGTCTCGCGACCGCGGAGCTGATGCAGTCCTTCAACCGGCCCGCCTTCGGCAACGCGCTGCTGCCCATGGCGCCGGACCGCGCGTGGGCGTCGGGACGCTTCCACCGCGTGCCGGTCATGCAGGGCACCAATCACGATGAGATGCGGATGTTCGTCGGCCTGTCGCTCGCCGCGTTCCCGATCCGCACCGAGAACGACTACCGCGCTCGTCTGGTGGACGCCTTCGGGGCGGCAGCCCCGGCCGTCGAGGCCCAGTATCCGGCAGCACATCACCCCACGCCCGCACTCGCCTGGGCCGCGGTGCTGACCGATCGATCCCTCACGTGCACCACGCTGGCCGCCGGCCGGGCCATCTCCACCCACGCCTCCGGCCTCCCGCTCTACAACTACGAGTTCAGCGATCCGGACGCACCTGTCCTCGCCGGTCTGCCGGCGAACCCGGGCTTCCCCTACGGTGCGGCACACGGCTTCGAGATGCCGTTCCTGTTTCCCTCCGTCCCCACCGAACAACCGCTGACTGACGCCCAGCGCGCGCTGTCCGACCGGATGGTCGGCTACTGGACGAACTTCGCGCACACCGGCAACCCGAATGGCCCCGGCATCCCGCCCTGGGCTGTCCTCCGCGCTGGCTCAGCTCTCGCACCGTCAGTGCAGTCCTTGGCTCCCGGGCCGGCCGGAATCCATCCTGTCGACGCCTACTCCGCACATCACTGCTCGCTCTGGGACAACCTGCCCCAGTGAGCGTCGGCACAGATACGGCCAGGGGCCAGGGGCCAGGGGCCAGGGCGCCAGCGTCGGCGGAGGAAGGGCCGGCGAACGTCCTCCGGATGTCCCAGCCGATGACGCGCCGCACCCGGAACGTCCGCGAGGCAACGGCGAAGGCTGCGGCAGCCGCAAGTGTCGGCAGGGGCCAGGAGTGCTCCCGCCGGCAGGCCGCGCCACGGCGGTGTCTGCGCCGGCCGTGCTGGGGACTCGGCCGCCGTACCCCTGTCATCAGTCAAGCATCGTTCCGCGCCTGACAAAGGACTGGTGCGGGTCCGTCGCGGGACGGAGGATGATCCCCATGCCTGAATCCACTCCTTTCCACGACCTGGCGGCGTTCATCGCGCTGCCCCGGGTCTCCTCGCTGGCGCTGTCACCGGACGGAACCCGTCTGGTGACGGCGGTTCAGGAACTGTCCGGCGACGGCACCCGCTTCATCGGCGCCCTGTGGGAGGTCGACCCCGCGGGGGAGCGCCCGGCCCGGCGGCTCACCCGCTCCGGGCGCGGCGAGTCCGCCCCCGCGTTCCTGCCCGACGGCACCCTGCTCTTCCTCTCCTCCCGTCCGGTCGCGGACCCCGGCGAGGGCGCGGACGACCAGCAGGAGTCGGCGCTGTGGAGCCTGCCGGCCGGCGGCGGCGAGGCGTCGCAGCTGCTCGTCAGGCCCGGCGGGATCGACGGGTACGCGACGGCCGCCGGGGCGTCCCGGATCGCCCTCGCGGCCGGGCTGCTCCCCGGCGCGGCGGATGCCGAGCAGGACGAGCGGCTGCGCGAGGCCCGCCGCAAGGCCAAGGTCTCGGCGATCCTGCACGAGTCGGTGCCGGTGCGGTACTGGGACCACGACCTGGGCCCCGACGTCCCCCATGTGTTCACCGTCCCGGACGCCGGGGCAGAGCCGTCCGTCGTGGTGGACTGCGGCCCCCGCAGGGTCACCGAATCCGCGGACATCGTGGTCTCCCCCGACGGATCGCTGGTCGCCTACACGGCGGCGGTCGGCACGCTCCCCGACGAGATCCGCGACGCCGTCGTGGTCGTGGACGCCGCCACGGGGAAGCAGCTGCGGGTGCTGGAGTCCCCCGACGCCGAGTTCGGCGCCCCGGCCTTCACCCCGGACAGCCGCCGTCTGGTCTGCGTCCGCGCGCGCCGGATCACCTGGGACAGCCCCGGTGACGCCACGCTGTGGCTCGCCGACGCGACCGACGACCAGGACCCCGGCCGCGATCTGCTGCCCGATTTCGAGCAGTGGCCCGGCTCCCCTGTCGTCTCCCCGGTGCCCGGCGAGGACGGTTCGCCGGTGGTGTGGTTCACCGCCGACGAGGCCGGACACGCGCCCGTCTTCCGGCTCTCCACCGGCAGCGGCGAGCTGGTCGGGCTCACGGCGTCCGGCGCGTACACCGACGTGGTGGCGAGCCCGGACGGCGGCACCCTGTACGCGTTGCGCTCGGCCGTGGACAGCCCGCCCACGCCCGTACGCCTCGACGCCGCGACGCCCGGGCAGCAGCCGGTGACGCTGCCGGCCCCCGGGCAGGTGGCCGCACTGCCCGGCAGCCTCACCGAGGTGCACACCACCGCCGAGGACGGGACGGCGCTGCGCGCCTGGCTGGTGCTGCCGCACGACGCCCGCCCCGACACCCCGGCGCCTCTGCTGCTGTGGGTGCACGGCGGCCCGCAGACCAGCTGGAACGCCTGGCACTGGCGCTGGAGCCCCTGGGTGGCCGCGGCCGCCGGCTACGCGGTGCTGCTGCCCGACCCGGCGCTGTCCACCGGCTACGGGCAGCACATGCACGAGCGCGGCTGGGCGCACTGGGGCGGTGCCTCGTACCAGGACGTGCTGGCGCTGACCGACGCCGCACTGCGGCGGGACGACCTGGACGCCGGGCGCACCGCGATGATGGGCGGCTCGTACGGCGGTTACATGGCCAACTGGATCGCCACGCAGACCGACCGCTTCAAGGCGATCGTCACCCACGCGAGTCTGTGGAACATGTACAGCTTCGGGCAGGTCACCGACTTCCCGGCGTACTGGATGCGCCGCCAGGGCGACCCGCTGGAGACCACGGAGCGGTACGAGCGGGAGTCCCCGCACCTGCGGGCCGCGAACATCACCACGCCGATGCTGGTGATCCACGGCGACAAGGACTACCGGGTGCCGGTCGGCGAGGGCCTGGCACTGTGGAACGACCTGGCGCGCTTCGAGGTCCCGGCGAAGTTCCTGTACTTCCCCGACGAGGGGCACTGGATCACCAAGCCGAACAACATCCGCCTGTGGTACGCCACCGTGCTGGGCTTCCTGGCGCACCATGTGCTGGGCGAGGAGTGGCAGCGCCCCGACCTGGTCTGACGCCCCGCACCGCCGGGGCCCGGTGGCACCGGGCCCCGGCAAGCGGGCCACGTCAGTACGAAGGGTCGTGGGGCGGAAGGGGGTTCACCGTGTCGCGCCGCTGCTCCAGGCGCCGCGTCTGCTGGGCCGACCGGATCTCGCGGAGGAACGCCTCGCTCTGAAGGGTCATCAGCGAGTTCAGCGCGTGCCGCTCCCTCGCGGGGTTGGCCAGGCACAGTTCGTAGAAGTGGGCGGCGCGCCCGGGATCCGCGTAAGAGGTCCGGTACAGGTCGGCCACGCGGTACTGCGCGTACGGGTGGCCGGCCTGCGCGGCCGGCAGGAAGCACTCCAGTGCGTGGTCCACCGGCGCCCGGTCCAGTCGCACCAGCCGCTCCAGGTACATCTCGCCCAGCGCCAGCATCGCCTCGGGTTCGCCGAGCGCGACCGAGCGCCGGTACCACTCGGCGGCCGCGTCGAAGGACTGCGCGATGCCGGCCTCGGGGCAGCCCCGGTAGTACAGGGTTCCCAGGTAGTACGCAGCCCTGGGCGAGCCGGTGCTCCGCCGCAGCCAGGGCACGGCCTTGGCCCGGTCCCCCTGCACGAAGCAGACATGACCCAGCAACTCCCCCGCGGCCGCGTGGCCTTCGGCGGCCGCGGGCTCCAGGAAGAACGCCGCGGCGGCACGGTACTGTCCGCTGTCCCAGCAGTACCGGCCGATCTGGTGGAACTCCTCGGCCGTGACGGGCTCACGCCCGTCCGCCGTGAAGTTGACACCGTTCCAGAGCACCATGCGCCGGACCCCCTCCCCTGCCCCTGCACGTTACTCCGCCGGGGCGCTTCGGTGACGGGTCGCGCAGGCGGGATCATGTACGGATGAGATCCGTGCGCAGGACCCTGCCGCTGCTGCTCCTGCCGGCTGCGGTGACCCTGGCCGCCTGCGGGACGGAGTCGGCGAGCCCTTCCGGACTCGATGCCAGGGCCCGTGCGCTGGGCGTCGAACGGGAGATGGTGTACGTGACCGACATGCCCGGCTACAGCCTCGCCACCCAGTCCGTGGGTGTGGTCGGCGACCACGGTTTCGGGGCCTCCTACTTCTCGCCCGGCGGCGGGAGGATCGAGGTGCGGGTCGACGAACGCAGAAGCGGCGGCCCCGTCGCCTGCTCCGACCCGGACAGCCGGCCCGAGGCCGAGCGGGGGTCGTGCGAGCGGGACGGCACGCGCTGGTACCGCGCGACGAGGACCGGCCACGACTACGTGTTCCAGGACGGCGGACGGGTCATCCGGCTGTCCGCGGACCGGGCCGTCGTCACCCGCGACACCCTCCGCCGAGCGGCGGAGAACACCCATCGGGCGGACCCCGGCGAACTCGCCGACGTCCTGCCGGCCACCGGCGGTGCCGGGCCGGGACCCGTCGAACGCGGCGACCTGCCGGAAGTGGGCGACCGCGCGCCGCTGGACCCGTTCGCGATCACCGCGGGAACCAGCGGCTGAGCGACGCGGGCGGAACCCAAGTCCGGGCCGGTGCGTCCCAGGGACATCGCGGGAATACCCGCACATCCTCTGGGGGCGTCATGAGACCGTTCACGTTGCTGGGTGTCGTGTGCCTGCTCACCGTGGGGTCGCTCGGTTGCGGGACGGAACCGGCGGGCGACGACGTCGGAGCGGACACGATCACGCCTCGCATGCGTCAGGTGGCGAAGGCGTGGAAGGGCTCGGATGCGGCCCGCGCGTGGCGTGCGGGTTTCTACCCGCTGGAGGACGTCGTCCGGCTGCCGGAGGGCGCCTTCCACAACGGAGCGGACAAACTCGCCTACCTGAGCGGGAACTTCACCCTCCGCGGTCCGCTGCCCGGCGCCGCAGACCGGCGCGGGCGGATCCGGTGGACGAACGGGGAGTCACTTCCTGCCACGATCACGACGGCACGGCAGGCGTACGAAACGCTGGACGGCGCCGACGGCGGCGACGGTGATCCACTGGTCGTGACCAAGGCCACCCTCGGCCAGATGACCCTGCGCACCAGCAGGGGCCCGGCCCGGGTCCCCGCCTGGCTGTTCACCCTCGACGGCTACGACACCCCGCTCACGTACGTGGCGGTCGGCTCCTCGAAGCTTCCGCGGGCCCCGGTCCCACCGCTGTCGCAGGCAACGGACAACGGGTCACCACTGCACGGACTCCAGTCGGTGGCCGCGGACGGCCGGTCCGTCACCGTGCGGGTGGGGCACGGCGCCTGCGACGACGGTCCGGCCGTCGATGTCCTGGAGACCGGCGACAGCGTGGTGCTCGCCGGCACCGTCCGTGGCGCCAACGACGGTCCGTGCACCGCGCAGTTGCTGGTCGACCCTGTGACGGTGAGGCTGGACCGCCCGCTCGGCGAGCGACTGCTCCTCGACGCGTTCACCGGAAAGCCGGTCACGGTCTCGCGCGGGATGTGATCCGCGGAGCTCCTGCCTCAGCCTCCCGGCGGCCGGCCGTGCGGTGACCGTCTCGGGTCCGTTCGCCGCATCCCGTCCGTCTGACGGATCGTCACGCGTGCTGCCCGACAAGCGCGCCTCCCCCAGGTGCCACTGACGTCCGCACGTTCACCAGGTACCGGCGAAGCGAACGCCGCCGGAACCGGCGTCATGGGGGGCGGAGCCTACGTCAGGCCGCCGGTCATCGACATCAGCAGTTCATGGGTCCCGGCGTCGGCGGCCACCACGAGTCCGCGGCCCGCCGGCCCTACTGGGGCGCCGTCGATTCCCGTGACCACGCAGCCGGCGGCGCGGCACACGGCGATGCCCGCGGCGAAGTGCACGCTGCCGGACAGGTCGCCGCCATCGGTGACGTACGCGGCGCGCTTACCGGCCGCCACCCAGGCCAACGCCAGCGTCGTGGACACCACCCGCGGGCGGAACCGCTCGATGAAGGCGGGATGGGCCAGCAGGTCCACGGCCCGGAATCCGGGCGCGCCCGGGAACGGCGGATCCAGATTGACGTCCACCAGGCCGGAGGCGGGCGTGGGCACCAACGGCGTGTCGGCGTCGTCGTGCCGCACCCAGGCGCTCTCGCCGTCGGTGAGGAAGACCTCGCCACCGAACGGATCGGCCACCGCGGCGGCACCGCCGCGCAGCGCCACATTGACGGCCACCAGCATGCTGCCGACCGCGTAGTTGAGTGTGCCGCACAGGGGATCCACCAGCCACTGGCGCGTGGCGCCGGCCGCGCCCTGCTGCCCGCCCTCCTCGCCGAGTACCGCGTCATCGGGCCGGGCGGAACGGATGACGTCGAGGATCGCCCTCTCCGCCGCCACGTCGGCGGCGGTGGCGAAATCCCCCGCGCCCTTGTCGACGCGATTCAACGGCCGGCCGTACATGGTGCGCACCACGTGCGCGCCCGCACGCGCCGCGGCCGTCGCGACCTCGGCATCGTACGGCGCGCCCTGCGATTCGATCACGACCCGCAGGGTAGCGGGCCGGGCCGGTCCGCGGCATGGCGCGCCGTGCGGGGACGCGCCGGTGCCCAGGCTGCGACCCTTCCGGGCACTGGCCCGATTGCGCCCTCGAACCCACTGTCGAGGCGGGACTGCCGCCCGTACACTGACAAGTTGAAGCGCTTGCGGGCTGCTGACGGGGGGACCGCCATGTCCGAGGGACCACAGGGCAATCCGTACGGCAATCCCTACAACGACCCGCGCGGCAATCCGCCCGGCAACCCGTACGGGTTCGTGATCCCGCCCATGCCTTCCGCCCCGCCGCCCGCGCCGCCCGCGCCGGCCGACGGGCTCCGGGCCGTGGCGGTCGCCCTGCTCAACCTCACCGGCCTCGGGCTCGGTTACACCTTGATGCGGCGCTGGGGCCTGATGGCCGCGTGCTGGTTCGCCACCGGCGTCCTGCTCCTGGCGGCGCTGCCGGCCGACCCGGACGGCGTGCCCTCGGGGGTGGTCGTCGGCTACCTGGTCCTCCTCGTGCTCGCCGCGGTACACGGCGCGTTCGCCGGGCTGCGGACCCGGCTGACGTGGCCCGCGGGGGCCCCACTGGCGATCGCGCTCGGCCTGGTGCTGCTGGCTGTGCCGGCCGGGGGCGTCGTGCTGTACGACATGGCGCGCGACGAGGCCACCGAGCAGATGCTCCTGGACCGGCTCGACCAGGCCGACCGTCTCGTCCGGGCCGGGGAGGGCCGGCCGTTCGGCACCGCGGAGGCCGGCTACCGCCAGGCCTTGCGCGCCTACCGCGACCTCAGGGCCGACCACCCGGGCTCCCGGGCCGCCGGCAAGGTGCCCGACCGGCTGGAGACATACTACACGACGGTCGGCGCCGCCTACGCACAGAAGGACTACTGCGGCGCGATCCCGGGGCTGACCTATCTGCGGACGGTCCCGGCCACCATCAGCACGAAGGAACTCGGCACGCTGGCCCAGTGGCCCGACGACCGTCTGGCCACCTCGCTCTACGAGTGCGCGTCACAGGGCCTGGCCACGAACGCCACCGGCTGGCCCGGGCTCTTCGGCGATCTGCTGAACGGATTCCCCGACTCGGCGCAGGCGGCGAAGGTCGCACCGGCCGTCCGCTCGGCCGTCGACAAGGCAGCGAAAGGCGTGGGGGGCTCCGAACCCTGCGCGGCCGTCGAGCGGTTGCGCACCCTCGGGACCCGGGCGGGTGGCCTGAGGGGAGGCGAGTCCGGCGTCGCCGACGCCATCGCCGAGCAGGCAGACCGGGCCGGGAAGACCGCCAACGCGGGCGTCTACGCCTGCGGCGTCGACCAGTACAAGGACGGCGACTTCGACGAGGCGGCACAGACGATGAACACGTTCGCCGCCGGCAACAAGACCGACAAGCGCCGGGCGCTGGCCCGCAAGTTCGCCATCGCGGCGGAGGTCGCGAGCGAGGTGCCCGCGGCGGGCAGGCATCTGCCGACCCTGGCTTCCGGCGGCAGCATCTCCGTGACGATCAAGAACGACAGCCCGCACGCCGTCACGGTGTACTACACCGGCCCGGTGACCGGAAGCCTCACGCTGGGCGCCTGCGGCGGCTGCACCACGTACTCCCTGCTGGAGCCCAGTCTGCTGGGGTTCAAGCCCTGCCAGAACAGTGGCAGGCACTACCCGCAGCGGACCATCAGGCTCCCCGCCGGCACCACGTACTTCCTGCACAAGTCCGACGCGGGCCTCGGCACGACCCCCGCGTCCGACACCGCCAAGCTCAGCCCCGGCTACATCTACACCGAGTGCGCCTACACGACGAAGGCCTTCGGCTTCTGACGGCACGTCTGCCGCGGCGCGGCCGCCCCCCGTGTCACAGGGGGGCGGAGAACCCGTGCCGGTAGGCGATCGCCGCGGCTTCTGTGCGGCCGGAGGCGCCGAGCTTGGCGAGGATGCTGGAGACATGGGTGCTCGTGGTCTTCTGCGAGATGAACAGCTCCTCCGCGATGCGGCGGTTGCTGTATCCGCGGGCCACCAGTTCCAGTACCTCGGACTCGCGCGGGGTGAGTCCGAAGGAGGAGAGCCCGTCGGTGCCGGCACCGGCCGTCTTCGCGCCCTCCGGCGCGTCGGCGCACGGAGACTCCGGCCCGCCGGCCGGACGGTTCCCGTCGGACGCCTCGGACGCGCCGGTCAACTGCCCGATGTCGGCGAGCAGAAGGCCCGCGCCGAGCCTGGTGGCGATGGCGTGCGCGCGGGTGAGCCGGTCGTGCGCCTCGGCCTCACGCCGCCGGTCGGCGAGCAGAGCGCGCCCCTCACCGAGAAGAGCCCAGGCCGGCTCATAGGTGCGTTCGGTCCTCGCGAAGGCGGCGACGGCCGCGGACCACGGACCCGGGTCGTCGTCCCCCTCCGCGTGCCGCAACTCGGCGCACAGCAGCCGCGCGTAAGCGACCGAGACCGGCAGGACGGCCTCCTGGCGCGCGGCCGCGCGGTGCAGGACGGCGAGCACCTCGGGGCACGCGCCGTCGGGCGTGGTCCTGCGCGCCGCGCCCTCGATGGCCGCGGCGGTGCAGAGCATGGGCAGCGACCACCGGACCGGCCCGTCGGTCAGGCCGGCGTCGTCGGCGCGCAGGAACTCCGCGCGGGCCTCGGCGATGCGGCCCTGCCGCGCGGCGATCTCCATCGTGCAGTGGCTGAGCGCGACGAGCAGCTGCGTCTGCAGTTTCTCGGTGCCGCGCAGTTCCTCGGCGAGTGCCAGCTGGGCCGCGGCGGCGTCCACCTCTCCGCGGAGCAGCAGCAGGAACGCGCGGCGTGCCTCGAACGTCCAGCGCGGCAGGCGGGCGCGGGCCAGGCCGGCCGCTGCGCCGAGCGCCGCTTCCGACTCGTCCCAGCGGCCCAGGGAGAAGAGGCTGAACGACCGGTTGGCGTGGACCCATGCCTCGCGGTCGGTCAGACCGAGCGACCGGCACAGCGCGATGCCGTGGTCGGCCGCCGCGAGGGCCTCCTCCGAGCGGCCCACTCCCTCCAGGATCGACGGGAGGTTCTGGTTCACCCGGCCCGCGAGGGTGAGTTCACCGAGTTCCTCGGCCCGCTGCCGGACCGCGTACAGCTCGTCGACGACACTGCCATCGGTGTCGGTGTCGGCGTCCAGCAGGCAGCGTGTGAGGCGGGCGTGCAGTGCCAGTTCCTCGGCGCCCGCGCGGGTCGCGTACTCCACCGCCTTCTCGGCGTCGGCCCGGCTGCCGGGCCCGGGGCGGTGCATCGCACCCCAGTTGGCGACGCGCACCAGTACCTCGGCCCCGACGACCGACGGCGGCAGTGCCGCGACCGCCTTCCGCGCGGTCTGCACCTCCTGCCAGCCGTCGCCGCGGCTCAGCCCTTCCACCAGGCGCGATCGCTGCGTCCAGAACCACGCGACATACAGGGGGCGGTCGTCCTCGACCGCCGCGAGGTGCTCCAGCGCGGTGTCGACCAGGTGCAGCGCCCTCTCGAAGTCGCCGCTGTGCATGGCCGCGACGGTCGCGGCGGCGAGCAGATGCTGATGGCAGAGCCCCGCGTCCGCGTCCTCACCCCGCCCGCCGGGGTACGTGGCCGGGAACCGCAGCGCGGGCAGGTCCGCGCGGGCCTCCTCCGGCACCAGGTCCCACAGGTGCAGGGCGCGCTCCAGCAGGAACAACTGGTCCGCGTAGGCACACCGGTCCCGCGCCTCCTCGGCCGCCGCGACCGTCATGTGCAGCGCCTTCACCTCGTCCCGGGCCGCGTGCCAGTGCTGCGCGAGGCGACCGGTCAGCTCCTCGGCCCGGACGAGCGACGGGTCCGCCTCCAGCACCTCGCCGTACCGGCGGTTGATCAGGGCCCGCTCGCCCGGCAGCAGGGTCGCGCCGGCCGCCTCGCGCACCAGCGAGTGCCGGAACCGGTAGTCCGTGCCGTTCGGTTCGGGGACGAGGATCTGCGCGAGCACCGCCGCGCGCAGCGCGTCGATCAACGCGCCCTCGGGCAGGCCCGCCACGGCCTTCAGTAGCGGGTACCCGATGACGGCGCCGCCCTGGGCAGCCGTGCGCACGATCCGCTGGCTCTCCTCCGTCAGCGACTCCAGCCGGGTCAGCAGTACGTCCCGCAGGCCGTCGAGACCCGTGCCGACGCGGTCCCGGTGAGCGCGGGCGAGCTCCTCGACGAAGAAGGCGTTGCCGTCGGAACGGGCGAAGATGCCGTCCACGAAGCCCGGGTCCGGCGGCGCCCCGAGGATGCCCGTGAGCTGCCCGGTGACCTCGCCGCGAGTGAACCGGGACAGGTCCACGCGGCGCACCGACCGGAGCCGGTCCAGCTCCGCCAGCAGCGGGCGCAGCGGGTGTCCGCGCCGGACGTCGTCGGTCCGGTAGGTCCCCACGATCAGGAGCCTGCCGGTGCGCCGGGTGCGGAACAGGAAGCCCAGCAGATCGCGGGTGGACGCGTCGGCCCAGTGCAGGTCCTCGACGACCAGCACCACCGGCCGCTCCGACGCCAGGCGCTCCAGGATGCGGGTGATCAGGGCGAACAGCCGTGTCACGTCACCGTCCCGGTGCACGGCGGGTACCGGGAGGTCCGGGTCCGGCAGGACCCGCGCCAGCAGGGCCTCCTGGCCGGCGCTCGCCGCGCGCACCTCGTCGCGGAACCGGTGCCACAGGGTCCGCAGGACCTCGGAGAACGGCGCGAAGGGGAAGCCGTCATGCCCGACCTCGATGCACCCCCCGACCGCCACGACGGCCGCCCCGGGTTCGAGAGCCCTCAGCAGTTCCTCGACCAGCCGCGTCTTGCCCACCCCCGCCTCTCCGCGGACGAGCACGGCCTGGGCGTCGCCGCCCTCCGCGGCACGGGCGGCCCGCACCAACACGGCAAGCTCGACCTCCCGGCCCACGAAGACGGGGCTGACGGGGGTACATGCCGTAGTGGGGTTCATCCAGTCCATGCAGGGGTGGTGATCATGCCGTTCGCGCGCCGGGAGCCGCGCCGGGCCTGTGCGTGCGTGCCGCGGGGTCGTAAGGATGTTTGACTTCTGCTCCCTACACGATACCAATGGCCCGTCGGGGCTCGGGCTGCCCTGCTCGGGCCGCCCGTGCGGGGCAGCACCATGACAAGGCGGCCGCATCCGCACCCTGCCCGCCACCGGCAGCGACCACCTCCCGGTCATCGCCCGCGTCGCACTCGCGCCGTCCGGCGGAGGCTGAGAGCCCGGCGGACGCTGTCAGCTCTCCGGTCCCGCGGTCCGGCGGGGGCGGCCGGCGCGTGCCTGGCGGCGGGGGGTGTCGATGGGCACGGCGTTCTCGATGGGGTCCGCCGCGCGCGACCGGACCAGGAGCATGTCGTCGGCGGTCAGTTCCCTGCCGTCGGCGGCGGTGAGCGTCAGCGGCTCCGGCTGCTGTCCGGTACGGGCGTCGACGACGCGGTTCATCGGCTCGTCGTCGTCGAAGAGGTGCTTCTGCCCCCACTGCCGCAACGCCGCCAGAACGGTGTGGAAGTCACGGCCCTTCTCGGTCAGCACGTACTCGTGCGAGTTGCCGGGCCCCGACTCGCGGATCTCGAAGATGCCCACCGCCACCAGCTTCTGCAGCCGGGCGGTCAGCACATTGGTGGCCAGCCCGATGTTCTTGCTGAAATCCGTGAACCGCGTGACGCCGTGCATGGCGTCCCGCAGGATCTGCAGCGTCCACGAGTCACCGACCTCGAACAGCGACCGGTCGATGGGACAGGCCGAATCCCCCAGCTCCCGACGCTTCACGGGTGACTCCCCTCACGACTCACTTGCAATTGTAGAGCAAGGGGTGTCCTGCCCGTCCCGCTGCGTTAGGACGGGCAGGACTCCCCCGCCGTCACACTCCGCCTGCAGGTGCGTGCGGAAGAACCGCACCGCCGCGGCCGTGCTCGTCCCGAAGCCCTCACCGGCGTAGGGATCGAAGTGGCCGCCGGGCACGAGGACGAGTTCGTTGGGCTCCAGCGCACGCTCGTAGGCGCCCGGCGCCAGGTCGGTGGGGGCGACGGCGTCGTGGGTGGCGACCACCGTCATGAGCGGGGTCGGCGAGATCTGGTCGATCCAGTGACCGGGGTCGTAGGACCTGGAGCGCCGGTGGGACTGGAGCGCCACCTCGTTCTCCCAGACGCCCTCGGGCATGGCGTGCCCCAGAGAGAACCGGATGGCGTCCGCGTTCCGGTAGGACGCGGTCACGGTCAGGTCGTCGCTCACGAACGGCCGGGTGGCCGGTGCCTCGCCGCGGGTCTGCGCCAGTTCGTCCCCGGCGAACTCCTCCTCCAGGGGGCCGACCAGGTGCGGGAGAACGCGCCGCCGGCTGCTCTGGGAACCGCTGATGGTGGGCACCTGCGCGTAGACGGCCTTGAGACGCCGGTCGGTGGCTCCGAGCACGAGGGCGTGTCCGCCCGCGTAGCTGGTGCCCCACACCCCTGTGCGGCCGGCGTCGACCACGTCGAGGGTCTGCGGACGGGCGACGGCCCGCCGCCAGTCCTCGATCTGGCGGTACGGGTCGACGTCCTGGCGCGGTTCGCCGCCGCTCTCAACGGAACCGCGGTGATCGTGCAGCCAGACGACGAACCCGGCTTCCGCGAGCCTGCGCGCGATCGGCTCGATGCCGTGGTACCTCGTACCCCCGAAGCCGTGCGCCATGGTGAGGGTCGCCCGCGGGCCGGAGCCCTCCGGCACGAACAGCCAGGCGCTGAGCACCGTCCCGTCGGGGAGGTGGATGAGCTCTTCCGTGCGCTCGACGGAGCCGGGCCGGGCGCGGATTTCCGCTCCGAAGCCCCGGAGGAAACTCACTTGCAAATAGCAAGTAGCGATGTCACGGTAGGTATATCGCTTGCAAAAAGCAAGCGCGACGACAGAGGAGATGTGGACCGATGACCCGGACGTACTCGACGATCACCGCGGAACTGCGCAACGGGGTCCTCTGGGCGACGATCGCCAATCCCCCGATCAACCTGATCGACGAACGGTTCGTCGCGGACCTGATCTCGCTGCTCGACGACACCGAGAAGGACGGCGACGTACGGGTCGTCGTCTTCCGGAGCGGGGACGCCGACTTCTTCATCCCCCACGTCGACCTCAAGCGGATCCCCGCGTACACCGCGGAGGCGGCGACCTCCGGCGGCCCCGACGACATCAGCCTCGGCGCGCTGTACCGGCGGCTCAGCGAGGCGCGGCCCGTCACCATCGGAGTCCTCGAAGGCCGGGCGCGCGGCGCCGGCGCCGAGTTCCTCTACGCGTGCGACATGCGCTTCGCGTCGCTCGAGCGTGCGGTGATCGGCCAGCCGGAGGTCGGCGTGGGCACCTTCCCCGGCGCCGGCGCCGTCCAGCATCTCGTGCGGCTCGCGGGCCGGGGCCAGGCCATGCAGGTGATCCTCGGCTCCGAGGACATCGACGGACGCGAGGCCGAACGTATCGGCGTGGTCAACAAGGCCTTGGCGGACGACGACTTGACCTCCTACGTCGAGCGCCTCGCCGAGCGCATCGCCTCGTTCCCCGAGGCGGCCGTGCGGATGGCCAAGCGCCGGATCAACGCGGCGGGACTCGCCCCCAAGGAGGACGTCCACGTCGACGCCGGCTTCTTCCAGATCCTGACCCGCGACCCGGCGAGCGGAGCACGGGTCGCCGCCCTCTTCGAACGCGGGCTCCAGGAACGCTCGCGTACCGAGCTCGAGTTCGGCCAGGTGCTCGGGGAGCTCTGAGCGCGCGGAGGCATCCGCCCGCGCCGGCCGGCCCCGCCGGGGCGCTGTCGCCCACCCGCCACGTCCGGAGAGGGACGCCGCACGCCCACCACCCGGGGCGCAGGGACAACGAGCGGCGGACGCTTTCCGGGACGGGGCGGGCCGCCGCACCCGTTGACCGTCACATGACCGGCCCTTGACCAACAGGTTACCCGGGCAAAGACCCCGGGTGCCGCACAGAGAAAGCCGTCATACCGCCTTCTTCCTTGCAAGCACCGGTAATTGAGGACTCATCAGCTCTTCTGTGCAGCCACGCACAAATGGCCGGATCGCCTGCTCCATTCACGTGATCGCTCGTAAATCGATCCAGGACCTTCACACACGGGTTGTGCGCGTCACCCACATTCGCCGAGGCGTTCCGCGCCCAGCGGCACATCGTGCGTCGACAGCTCCGGGAGAACGTGTGCGTGGTACACAAGCCGTGGATGCGGCCGAATCATCCAGGTCGTCCGGGTCATCCGGGTCGAACGGGGTGGGCGGCGCACCGTTCGCGGTGCTCGCCGCGATCGAGGCACAGGCCCGGCGGGCCCCCGGCGCGCCGGCCGTGGTGGATGCCACGGGACAGCTCACCTACGCCGAACTCCTCTCCGCCGCTGCCCGCTTGGCCGAGTCCCTGACGGCGCGGGGCGTCCGCCCGGGCGATCTCGTCGGACTCTGCCTGCGGCGCGGCCGGGACGCGGTCACCGCCATGCTGGCCGTCCTGCGCCTGGGCGCCGGTTACGTGCCCCTCGACCCCGGCTATCCGCCGGCCCGACTCGCCCTGATGATCGAGGAGGCCGCACCCCGGCTGGTGCTGGTCCCGGCCGGGGGCCCGGACGGCTCCGGGCCACCGCTGCCCGAGGGCACGGCCGTACTCGCCGTGGACGCGGTCGCCGGCACGAGCACCGGCACCGGCACGGAGCTCCCGCCGGACGCGCCCGCCGCGCCGGAGGACCCGGCCTACGTCATCTTCACCTCCGGGTCCACGGGACGGCCCAAGGCCGTGGCCGTCCCCCGCCGGGCACTGGCCCACTTCTGCGGCGCCGCCGTCGAGTGCTACGGACTCGCACCGGGCGACCGCGTGCTCCAGTTCGCCTCGCTCAGCTTCGACGCGAGCGTGGAGGAGATCTTCCCCCCGCTCACCGTCGGCGCCACGCTCGTCGTCCGCGACGAGGACATGATCAGCCGGCCGGACATCTTCCTGGACCGCTGCGCGGCGCTCGGCGTCACCGTGCTCGACCTGCCCACCGCCTACTGGCACGAGCTCGTCGGCGCGATCGAGCACCACGAGGCGGTCCTCCCGGCCGCGGTGCGCCTGGTGATCATCGGCGGGGAGGCGGTCCGCGCGGGAGCGGTCACCCGCTGGCAGCAGCACGTCGGCAGCGGGGTCCGGCTGCTCAACACCTACGGCCCGACCGAGACGACCGTCGTGGCCACGGCCGCCGACCTGACCACCTGGTCCGGCGACCAGCCGGTGCCGATCGGTGCACCGCTGACGGGCGTGTCCGTCCGGGTCGTGACGGCCGACGGCACGGAGGCGGCATCCGGTGAACCCGGTGAGCTGCGCATCGGCGGCGCGGGTCTCGCCACGGGATACCTGGGGCGTCCGGAGCTGACCGAGGAACGCTTCCGTCAGGGTCCTGACGGGCGGACCGAGTACCTCACGGGCGACCGCGTGAGGCGGCTGCCGGACGGCGGCCTGGAATACCTGGGCCGGCTCGACCAGCAGGTGAAGATCCGCGGCTTCCGTGTGGAGCCTGGCGAGGTCGAGACCGCGTTGCTCGCGATGCCGGGCATCTCCGACGCCGTCGTCCTGGTCGACCGCAGCACGGACGCGCCCAGGCTCGCCGCACACGTCGTCGCCGACGACGGGCACGGTGCCGACGGGATCCGGCGGTGGCTGGCCGCGCGGCTCCCGCACTACCTGGTACCGGCCGCCTTCTCCGTCCACGCGTCCTTCCCGCTCACAGTGCAGGGCAAGGTGGACCGCGCGGCGCTGGCCGCCGCACCGGCCACCGAGGCCGCCCCGGCCCCCGGCGCGGCGGACGCGGGAGCCTCCTCGCCCGAGGCGCGCGTGGGCGCCCTGTGGAGGGAACTGCTCGGCGCCACCGGCATCGGCCCTTCCGACGACTTCTTCTCCCTCGGCGGGGACTCCCTCTCCGCGATCCGCATGATCAGCAGGCTGCGCCACACCTACGGAGCCGATCTCACGCTCAGCGCGCTCTACGCCGCGCCGACGCTCGCCCAGGTGGCCGAGGTCGTCAGGGCGACCGAGGGCGCACCGCCGGAAACCGGTCCGGACACCGGTCCGGACACCGTCGCTCCCCCGGCCGACACAGCGGACGGCGCGTGGACGCTGCCCCTCACCGCGCTGCAGCGCGACTTCTGGATGGCCGAGCAGATGAGCGCCGGGCTGCCGGTGCACACGCTCGGCATCCGCTACCGATGGGCGTCCCCCGTCAGGACCGACCTGCTCGTCGCGTGCCTGGCCGAACTCGCCCGGCGCCACCCGGCCCTCCTGGCCCGCTTCCCGTACCGCGGTGACGAGCCGGTGATGGTCGTCGACCGGTCGCGCACCGTTCCCTTCGACGAGATCGACCTGCGGGACACGGCCGCGGAGGCGGTCGAAGCGCGCGCGGCCGAGGAGCGCCGGCGGATCGTCGCCGAGCCCATGGACCTCGCCGAGGGCCCTCTTGCGCGGGCGGTCCTGCTGCGCACGGGCGACGCCGGTGAACTGTTCCTCGCCGTCCACCACTTGGTGTTCGACGGCTGGTCCGTCGGAGTCGTCGGGGACGAACTGGCCGAGATCTACCGGAGCCTCGCCGAGGGACGCGAGGTGCGGGCCGCCGTCCCCGACCGGCTCCCGCAGATCGCATCCCGCCGCCCGGGGTCCGCGGCGGGCGGCCGCTCCCTCACCGCCTACTGGCGCGACCGCTTCGAGGGCGCCGGCTCGGACCTCGAACTCCCGGCGGACCGCCCGCGACCGGCACTGGAGAGCCACCGCGCGGCACGGGTGACCCGCCGCCTGGAGCCCGCCTCGCTCGACCTGCTCACCTCCTGTGCCAGGGACCATCAGGCCAGCCTCTTCATGGTCGTCCTGGCCGGCGTGCAGGCCGTCCTCGGCCGCTGCACCGGCCGCGGCGACGTGACCGTCCTGGCCCCCGTCGCGGGACGCGACGATCCCGCTCTGGACTCCGTGGTCGGCGCGCTCCTCAACATCCTGCCGCTGCGCGGGGACCTCACGGGCGGTCCGACGTTCGCCGAGCTCATGCGCCGTGTGCGCGACTCCGTCGTCCGCGACCTGGAGCACCAGGGCCTTCCGCTGCCGGACATCACGGCGACGACGCGACGACCCGGCGAGGGCCGGCACCACCCGCTCAGCCGGGTGAGCGTCACCGTGCACAACACGGCGGCGCCGCGCGATCCCCTGATCGCGTACGCGGGCGACGAGGCACCGGTGGCGACGATGGCGGACCTCGCCATCGGGCTGGACTTCCCCGCCGACGGCCCGGTGCTGACCGTCGACTACGCCACCGAACTCTTCGACGCCGAGCGCGTCGAGGCGTTCGTCGGCCACCTGCTCACCCTGCTGCACGCGGCGGCCGGGGCACCGGAGACCGAGGTCGGCCGGCTGCCGGTGCTCACCACCGCCGAGCGGCACACCATCCTGCACACCTGGAACGACAGCGCCGCCGAAGTCCCCGAAGCGGCCGGCCTCCAGGAGCTGTTCGAGAGGTGCGCCGCCGAGCGGCCCGACGCGCCCGCTCTCACCTCGGGTGCGCGGACCGTCGGTTACGACTGGCTCAACCGCCGGGCGAACCGGATCGCCCATGTGCTGCGCGGGCAGGGTGTGCGGCCGGGCGACCGGGTGGCGATCTGCCTGGACCGCGGTATCGACCTGTTCGCGGCGATGTGGGGCGTCCTCAAGGCGGGCGGCGCCTATGTGCCGCTGGATCCGGCCTACCCGCGGGAGCGCCTGCGGTACATGCTGGACGACAGCCGTCCGGTGGCCCTGGTCACCCGCCTCGATCTGCCCGGCACCCCGGAGGCGCCGGGGGACACGGCGGTACTCGCCCTCGACCGCGACGCCGCGCTGGTCGACGCCGCGCCGGACGGCAATCCGCTGCCCGCCGGCGGACCGGACGACCCCGCCTACGTCATCTACACCTCCGGCTCCACCGGGCGCCCCAAGGGCGTGCGGGTGACCCACCGCAACCTCGTGCACGCGGTGACCATGTGGCAGCGCGCCTACGACCTCGATCCGGACTGGACGTACCAGCAGGCCGCCAGCTTCTCCTTCGACATGTTCGTGGGCGAGACCCTGCGGGCCCTGTGCACCGGTGGCCGGCTCGTCGTCGTACCCCGCGAGACACTTCTCGACCCGGCCGCCCTGTACGCGCTCATGCGGGACGAGCGGGTCGAGTGCACCGAACTGGTCCCGGCCGTGCTGCGGGCCCTGCTGGCCCACGCGGACGAGGCCGGCGAACCGCTGGACTTCGTCCGGCTGCTGATCGGCGGCGGCGAGAAGTGGCATGTGCGCGAGTACCAGCGGGCACGGCGCCTCGTCGGTCCCGGGAACCGCGTCGTCAACGCATACGGGGTCACCGAGGTCACCGTCGACAACGTGTACTTCGACGGCGACGTCGACGGCTTCGCGGCCGAGGCACCGCTGCCGATCGGACGTCCCTTCCCCAACAACCGGGTGTACGTCCTGGACGCGTACGGGGCCCCGGTGCCGCCCGGCACGGTGGGAGAGCTGTACCTGGGCGGCGCCGGGGTGTCCCCCGGCTACCACGAACGCCCCGGGCTGACCGCGGAGCGGTTCGTCCCCGACCCGTACGCCGGCGGGCCGGACTCCGGCGCGACGATGTACCGGACGGGCGACAGCGCGCGCCATCACCGGGACGGCACGGTGGACTTCCTGGGCCGCCTCGACGACCAGGTCAAGGTGAACGGCTACCGGGTCGAACTCGGCGAGGTCGAGGCCGCCCTCGGTGCCCTGCCCGGAGCCGCGGCGTGCGCCGCCGCGGTCCACACCCTGCCCTCGGGAGCCGCCCAGCTCGTCGGCTACCTCGTCGGCGGACCGGACGCCGCGCTCACCGAGGCGGTGGTCCGTGAGGCGCTGGCTCCGGCGCTGCCCACGCACATGGTCCCCGCGCGGGTCGTGTTCCTGCCACGGCTTCCGCTGACGCCCAACGGCAAGCTCGACCGGCGGGCGCTGCCCGCTCCGCCCGACGCCGCGCAGGCCCCGGCGCGCACCGCGCCGCGCACCGCGACCGAGCGGCGGATCGCGGCCATCTGGGCGAAGGCCCTCGGCGTCGACGAGTCCGCGGTCGGGATCGACGACAGCTTCTTCTCCCTCGGCGGGGACTCCTTCGCCGCGCTGCGGATCGTCCGGCAGATCGACCCGGGGCTCGCCCTCGTGGAGCTGTACCGGACCCCGACGGTGCGCGCGCTCGCCGAACTCATCGCGCGACGCGAGACCGGGCAGGAGGACCGGTCCACGCGGCTGCTGCACCGGCTGACACGGCAGGAGGCCGACCCGGCCGCGGGCGGCGTCACGGTGGTCGCGGTCCCCTTCTCCGGCGGCAGCGCCGTCGCGTACCAGCCGCTCGCCGAGCGGCTGCCCGGGCACTGGGGCCTCTACGCCGTCGAGTTGCCGGGGCACGACCTGAGCCGGCCCGACGACTCCCTGCTGCCGGGCACCGAGGTTGCCGCCCAAGTGGTCGCCGAACTCGGCTCGGTGACCGGGCCGGTCCTGCTCTACGGTCACTGCCTCGGCACAGCCGTGACGCTGGAGGTCGCCCGGCAGGCGGAGGCCGCCGGAGTCGACCTGGTGGGCGTCGGCCTCGGCGCCAGCTTCCCCACGGCGCGGCTGCCCGGACGGTTCTTCGACTGGCTGTACCGGCTGCTGCCCACCGACTGGCTCACCTCGGACCGGGAGTACCTGTCGTACCTGCGCGCCCGCGGCGGGTTCACCGACCTGGAGAACTCCGAGCAGGAACAGTTCGTGCTGCGCAATGTGCGGCACGACGCGCGGGACGCCGAGGAGTTCTACACCAAGGCCTACCGGGAGTCCGGAACGGCAAGGCTGAAGGCCCCGGTGCTCAGTGTCGTGGGTTCCCGTGACCGGGTCACCGAGCTGTACCAGGAGCGCTATCACGAGTGGGAGCACTTCGCGGACGACGTGTCCCTGACGGTGCTTCCCAAGGCCGGCCACTTCTTCGTCAAGTCGCACGCCGAGCCCCTGGCGGAGAGACTGGTGGAGCACGCCGAACGGCGGTCCCCGGAGCCGGCACCAACGGTGGCGCCGGCAGCGGTGGATGACGTTCCGTCACACGAGGTCCGGCCGCCCGCACCTGTTGCCTCGGCGACGCCGGACCCCACCCTCCCGAGTCTGTCGCGCTTCGCCGTGGTGGCCCTGGGGCAGTTCCTCTCGATGATCGGCAGCAGCCTCAGCACGCTCGTGCTGAGCATCTGGGTCTACCAGCGCACCGGCTCGATCACCGACTTCGCCGTCGTGAACGCCGTCGGCATGCTCCCCGGCATCCTCGCCGGGCCGCTCGCCGGCGCCGCGGCGGACCGCTGGAACCGCCGCGTGATCATGCTGGCGAGCGACGCGGTGGCGGGTGTCTCGATGGGCACGCTGGGCCTGCTGGTCCTCGGGCGCGGCATGGAGATGTGGCAGGTCTACCTCGCCGTGTCGGTCACGTCGATCGCGGGCGCCTTCCAACGGCCCGCCTATCTCGCCGCGGTGGCCCAGCTGGTCCCCAAGCGGTATCTCGGACACGCCAATGGCATCAGCCAGCTCGGCGTCGGGGTGGGGACCGTGTTCGCGCCGATGATGGGCGCGGGGCTGATCGGCGTGATCGGCCTCTCCGGCGTGATCATGCTCGATGTGTGCAGTTTCGCGGCGGGTGTCGTCACGCTCCTGCTGGTCCGCTTCCCCGACACCCTCTTCCGCCGCCGGGACGAGTCGTTCGGCAGGGAGCTCACCGGCGGCTGGCGCTACATCACCCGCCGGCCGGGACTGCGTACGGCCCTGCGCTTCTTCGTGATCGACCACGCCTTCTACACCCTCGGCTTCGCGGTGATCACTCCGATGCTGCTGATCGAGCAGTCGCCCCTGATGCTGGGCACGGCACTGGGCGCGGCGGGAGTCGGCGGCCTGTGCGGCAGCCTGGTGATGGGGCTGTGGGGCGGCACGACCCGCAGAGCGACGGGGATGATCGCGTCCATGGCGGTGGCCAGCATCGCGATGGCGATGGTCGGCATCGCGAGCGCGCCGTTCATCGTGACCGGGATGTTCCTGCTCGCCTTCGGCGAGTCCCTGGCCGACGGGCACTGGATCGCCCTCGTCCAGGCGAAGGTGGGACTGGAGCTCCAAGGCCGTGTCCTGGCCCTCTTCATGACGCTGATGATGCTGACGATGCCGCTGGGCTACCTGGTCGTGGGCCCGCTCGCCGAGCACTACGTGCAGCCGCTGCTGGAGGCCGACGGAGCCCTGGCGGACACGGTCGGCCGGCTGCTCGGCACGGGTCCCGGACGCGGACTCGCCCTGCTGGTGGTCGTCAGCGGACTGCTGCAACTGGGCTGGGCGGCCCGCGGCTGGACGAACACCCGCCTGCGCCTGCTTGAGGACGGCCTTCCCGACGCCGTCCCCCCGGCCGAGATCGGCGATCTCGACGACCTCCAGGGCCACGCCGACGCCCTGCTCCTGACGAACCGCATCTGACGTCCCCTCCGTTGTCCGCCGCCCCGGCACGGCCCGTGCCGGGGCTGCCCGCGAAACACCCGCCTCCCCCGAAGGAATCGTCATGCCCACCCCCGCACCCCCGTTGTCCGCCGAAGCGCCCTCGGACGCCTTCGGGACCCCCCTCATCGACGTCTCCGCCCTGGTTCCCGGCGCCCGGGTGCTGGTCAAGGACGAGACGCGCTACGGCTCGGGAAGCCACAAGGAGCCCGCCGCCCGCGCCGTCGTGGCGCGCGCGGTCGCCGACGGCCACCGGCACGTCACCATCGCGACCTGCGGCAACTACGGCCGGGCCATGGCCACGGCCTGCCAGGTCGCCGGTGTGGAGTGCACGGTGGTACTCCCCGCAGGCTGGAGCGATGGCGGCGCGGCCATGGTCGCCGCCGGGGCCCGGGTCCATCTGGTGGACGGTGCCTACGAGGACGCCGTGGAGGAGTCCCGGCGGCTCGCCGCCACCGGGGACTGCGTCGACGGCAATGTGGACGGGCCCTACGCCGAGGCCGTCTTCGAAGGGCACGGCGTGGTCGTGTCCGCCCTCCGGGCCGAACTGGACGAGGCCCCCGCGGTGCTCTGGCTGCCCGTCGGCAACGGCACCACGGCCATCGCCGTCCGCCGTCAACTCGACGTGCACGGCTGGGACACGACGATCAACGGGGTCTGCTCGGCCGGCAACAACCCCGTGCTGACCAGCTGGCCGGGTCCGTACCGCACCCTGCCCCCTGAGTCCGTCACCACCACCGACCACAACCAGCCGCTGGTCAACTGGCACGCATTGCAGGGCGACGAGGCGATGGCCGCGATCGCGGCCACCGGTGGCACCGTCCTCGGCGTGGACGACCGGGAGCTGTGCGACGCGCGCGACGCGCTGGCCGCACACGGCGCGTTCCCGACCGCCGCCGGCGCCGTGGCCATGGCCGGCCTGCTCAGGACCGCCCGCTCCGAGGGCCTGGTCCCCGGTCTCCACGTGGTGGTGCTCAGTGGCCGTTGATCGGCTCGTCCCCGTGCCGGACAGTGTCATGCCCGCCGGCCCGGCCACGCTCTTCACCCGGCTCAAGGTGACCCCCGCCGACGAACTGGTCTTCGTCGCCAAGCTGGCGCTGCTGGCCGTTCTCACCTCCGGCGGGGTGATCCTCGCCCTGCAGCGGAACCTCTGGGCGGCCGCGGCCGGGATCGTGTTGCTGGCGGCCATGTTCACCCACGCCGTGGAACTGCAGCACCAGTGCCTGCACCACTCCGCCTTCCGGCGCGCGCTGCCCCACCGGCTGATCGGCGTCCCGCTGGGCATCCCGCTGCTCGTCGTCTACAGCCACTACCGGGTGCGCCACCTCCAGCACCACCGCTTCCTCGGCACGCCGCAGGACACGGAGTTCTTCGGTTTCGACACCCGGGGGCCGCTCACCCCCCGGGCCCTGCTGCGCGGGCTGCTCGACTACCCGCGGCTGGGCACGGTCGCGAGGGAGGTCGTCCGCGCGGCCACGGGCCGCTGGAGGTACGCGTTCGGTCACGTCGCGCCGGCGATGCGCCGCAGGATCGTGGTCGAGCACGTTCTCCTGGGAAGCGTCCTGGCCGGCGCGGCCGCCGTGGTGGCCGCCGGGGGCGGCGCGTACGTGCTCCGCCTCTGGGTGCTCCCCCTGGTTCTCGCGGTCCCCCTGCACTTCCTCGTCGAGCTGCCGGAACACCTGCTGTGCGACACCGAGACGACCGACGTGCTGCGCAACACCCGATCGATCAGGGGCAGTCGGCTGAGCACGTGGTTCACCAACGGCAACAACCTGCACATCGAGCACCACGCGGCGATGACCGTGCCGATCAACCGGCTCGGGGAGCGGCACCCCGAGACCCAGGCCTTCGCCGTCCACGTCGAGCGCAGCTACGCGGACTTCTACGGGCAGTTGTGGCGTTCCCTGCGAGGCCCGGGCGCGCGCCCGTAGACCGTGCGCGCCCCGCGGCAGGGACACCGGGTCCGGCCGCGGGGCGCCGCCGGGGCGGCTGCTTCCGGGGACCTTCCGGCGTCGTCCCGGTCACCGGTGAACGCGCGACTTGGAGGGGCCACGACTGGTCCTG
Source organism: Streptomyces sp. RLA123 (assembly GCF_056270165.1). Taxonomy (NCBI): domain Bacteria; kingdom Bacillati; phylum Actinomycetota; class Actinomycetes; order Kitasatosporales; family Streptomycetaceae; genus Streptomyces; species Streptomyces sp. RLA123. Next base: position 618,208 of record NZ_JBWDOR010000003.1, read on the forward strand.
CGGCGTCACCCCTCCCCGGACCTGACGGCGGCGGAGCCCCGTCAGTGCTCGAGCGAGGGAAGGCCGGCCAGGCCGCTGTCGAGCATGATGCGGCCGACGGTGGCATCGAGGGCGCTGTCGGCACCGACGACGGTCTCGACGCCGCCAGGCAGCAGATCGAGCGGCCGGTACCAGGACCGCAGCTCGTCCGGCAGGACGTCCTCGGCGATGGGCTTGGTGGCGTGCCGGGCGAGCGTCTCCTCGAACGGGACGTCCAGGTAGAAGCCGTGGGTCGGGCCGCGGTGGTCGGCGCGCAACCCGGCGAGCATCGGGCCGTAGTGGTCAGAACAGAGGATGCCTTCGAGGACGACGTGATACCCGGCGTCCAGGGCGTACCGGGCCGTGAGGTCGATGAGCCCGATGTTCGCCGCACCGGGCCGGTCGCGTTCGCGCAGGACGACCCGGCGGAGGTTGTCCTGCCCGACCAGGGCCACGCCCCGGCCGAACCTCTCCCGCACGCCGGCCGCGACGCTCGACTTCCCCGAGGCGCTGTTGCCGCGCAGGATCACAAGCCGGGTCTCCTCGGTGCCCACCATCACGGCGGTCACGCTACCGGGCAGGGTGCTCCGGAATCCCCTACCGGCCCGGCGCGCCCGGGCATCCTTCGCCGGGCAACTAAAATGGTGTGATCGCGCAGGTCGCGCCGCAAGCGCTCACCGCCGACGAGGAGGCCCTCGTCCGGTCCCTCGCCCGGATCATCTACGCCCTGCCGCGGGCCCTGGACACGGATCTGGTCCGCGAGCAGCGGATGCCCCTCATCGAGTACCTGACCTTGATGCATCTGTCCGAGGCCGCCGACCGGCAGTTGCGGATGAGCGATCTGGCCGCCGTCTGCGAGCTGTCGCTCAGCGGCATGACCCGCGTCGTACAACGGCTGGAGAAGCAGGGAATCGTGCAGCGGGTCAGGTCCGAGCAGGACGCCCGCGGCTGGAACGTCGTCCTCACCGACGCCGGTCTCGCTCGCCTGAGGGATGCCTGGCCGACCAACCTGGCCTTCGTGCGCCGGCACTTCCTCGACCACCTGGGCGGCCTGGACATCAAGACGCTCGCCTCGGCCCTGGAGAACGTCGCCACCTGAGCGGGAGGGGGCGGGCCGCGCCCCTTCCGCCGGCCGGCCCAGGGGCCGGCCTCAGCCCGCCGCGGTCGCGGGCGCGGCGGCGCCGCCGGGTTCGTGCCGTGCGATCGCGCCTGCCCGCGGAGCCTCTCGCACCGCCCGGTTGGCCGTGGTGAGCACGGCCAGGGCGAGCAGCCACGCCCCGCAGAACCAGACCAGTGTTCTGGCGCCCAGCGTGGTGATCAGCGCGCCGCCCGCGAGCGTGCCGATGGACAGGGCCCCCGTGGTCAGCGTGGCGACCGCGCTGCTCGTCCGGCCCCGCAACTCGTCGGGGGTGATGGCCAGCTGATGGGTCGTCATCGCCACTGTGTACACCGGTGCCACCAGTGACTCGGCCGCCGCGACCACCGCAAGCACCATCGGGTGGGGGGCCAGCGCGTACAGCGGGAACATCAGTGCCTCCAGCCACAGCATCACGATGGCGATCCGCCCGAGCGGGAAGCGCCGGGTGACCCGGTCCGCCACGAGTGCCCCCGCCATCGCGCCGACGGCCGCGCCGCCGAAGACGACCCCGATCCACAGCGGGGAGGCGCCCAACTGCTGGGCGAGGGTGATGATCAGCAGATATCCGGCTCCGTAACGCACCTTGTCGGCGGCCGACACCAGGGTGAGGAAACGGATGACGGGCCGTTGCCAGAGCCAGCCGAGCCCTTCCCGGATCTCGCTGGTCAGCCGGGCCGGCGGGCGCGCGTCCTGCCGGTCCGTCTGGAAGCGGGCGCGCATCAGGCGCAGGGACGCGGCGGACACCGCGAAGGACACCGCGTTGACGGCGAACGGCAGGGTCCGCCCGGCAGCGTAGAGCGCCCCGGCGAGTGGGGCCCCGAAGACGCCGACCGCGCCGGCGGCGGACTGCTGCCGGCCCAGTGCGGCGGTCAACTGCACAGGATCCACGACGTTGGGCAGCGCCGCGGTGCTCGCGACCTGGAAAAGGGTGCTCAGAACCCCGGTGAGCAGGGCCGTCGCGTACAGCTGGGGCATCGTCAGCCGGTCCAGCCACAGCGCGACGGCGACACCGGCCGTGAGCACGGACCGGCCGATCTCGCATCCGATCATGGTGGTCCTGCGGTCCCACCGGTCGGCGAGGGCGCCGGCGACCAGTCCGAACGCCAGGAAGGACAGGGTGCCGAGTCCGAGGACGAACCCGGCCTGTGCGGCCGATCCCGTGAGGGTCAGGACGACCAGCGGCAGGGCCATGAAGTGGGCCTGGTCGCCGATGGCGGACACCAGCTGGCCGCTCAGCAGCAGCGAGAAGTCACGGTTCCGGAGCAGGCCGGAACCACGAGGGGTTGTCATGCTGATAACGCTCCGTAACAGCTCTAGGGCACAAACGTGGCGTCGAAGCTGGTGTCCTCGCTAGGAGACACGGGGCGTAATGGCCATGCGCGGACCGTACCGAGGACGCGGAAGCGGCCGCAACCGGATATCCCGCGAGCGGTGAGCACGGGCGTCTCACGTGCGGAGTTCAAGGTCACACCCGCAGGCGCGGATCGCCTCGCCGCGTGCCGGACAGGCATACTCGGGCCCTGCGGGAGCATCGGCATCCGCAGTCAGCGGGAGGTGCGCGATGGTGTCGTCGTCGGGGACGGAGCCGCGGAGGGTCACGATCCATGACGTCGCCCGGTCCGCCGGGGTGTCGCGGCAGACCGTGTCGCGGGCGCTGAACGACAAGGACGAGATCGACGGGCTGACCAAGCAGCGCGTACTCGACGTGGCCCGCGAGCTCGGCTACCGGCCGAGCCGGTTCGCCCGCGGTCTGGTGCGGCAGGACACCACCACCATCGGGCTGGTGATCCCGGACCTGCTCAACCCGTTCTTCACCGAGGTCGCCGCGGCCGCGCTGGAGGCGGCACGCGCCCGCGGCTGGCACGTCGTCGTGTACGACACGGCCGACCGTCCCGAGGAGGAACTCGGCACCCTTCAGGTGATCGGTTCGCAGGTGGACGCCGTCGTCGGCTATTTCAGCTGCTCCGAGGACGCCCTGGAGCGGTTCACCCGGGGCGTGCCCGTGGTGCTCATCGGCCGTGAGCACCACACCGCGCGGTTCACCTCGATCCGGATCGACGGTGAGCAGGGCGTGCACGCCGCGGTCGCGCACCTGGTCGCCACGGGCCACACGCGGATCGGGATGCTCGACCACGGGGGCCGCGCCGAGCCGAGCATCCGCCGCGACTGGTTCACGGCGGCCGCGGCGGCGTACGGGGTCGACGCCGGCAAGGTGGTCGGCGCCGACCAGTCGGCCGACGGCGGCGGAGCCGCGCTCAGGACGCTGCTCGCCGCGCATCCGGACGTCACCGCGGTCTTCACCTTCAACGACATCATCGCGATCGGCGCACTGCGCGAGGCACGCCGGATCGGCAGGAGCGTCCCGCGGGACCTCGCCGTCATCGGCTTCGACGGCCTTCAGCTCGGCGCGCTCGTAGAGCCCCCGCTCTCGAGCGTCGCCCTCGACACACGCAGGCTCGGCGCGCTCGCCATCGAGCAGGCCGCACGCCTGCTGACCGGCATGGAACCGCTGGACGCGGAGGCCCTGGTCGTCCGGGCGGAACTGCGGCCGGGCGGGTCCGCGTAACCTCCAGGACACATGTGTGACCGAATGTCTTGACACTCGACCGCGCCGGAGCGCACACTCTCGAACAATTCAGAACGTCCCCGTGAGCGCTCCCGTGAACGTTCACGGGAGCGCTCACGAGAACAATTGCTTGACTTGCTGATTTCCGCCACGGCGCACGGCAGTTGAACCGGCACCGTTGCGACCTGTCCGTTCCGGTCAGAAGGCATCCCCGCCTGAGGTGTCAACGTCGACCCGACTAGCGTCGTCGCTAGTCGTTCTCTGGTAAGGAAACAATGAGCAACACAGTCACGCGCATCCGCCTCGCGGCCGTCGCCGCCGTCGCCGCCACCGCCAGTGTCGCCGTACTCGCCGGATGTTCCTCCTCGTCCGACCCGAAGGCCGATGCAGCCGCCGCGGGTTCCTGTGAGCCGGCGAAGGGCAAGGTGACCCTCCAGTACTGGAACACCGTTCCGGGCATGGACCAGGTCGTCGCCCTCTGGAACAAGAAGAACCCGGACATCCAGGTGGAGATGAAGAACATCTCCAACGACCAGTACGGCACCATCGGCAACGCCCTCAAGGCGGGCAAGGCGCCGGAGCTCGCCCAGGTCGGTTACGACGAACTGCCTTTCCTGCGCACCCAGAACGCCTTCGTGGACGCCTCGGCCTGCAAGGACGCCACCGCGGCCAAGTCGAAGTTCGTGCCGTGGACCTGGTCGCAGACCAGCTTCGGTGACACCGGCGTGTTCGCCTTCCCGCAGGACACCGGCCCGATGGCCCTCTACGTGCGCAGCGACATCTTCAAGCAGCACGACATCGCGATACCGAAGACCTGGGACGAGTACGCGGCGGACGCGACGAAGCTGCACAAGGCGGACCCCAACCTCGACATCACGTTCTTCGACCCGAACAACGCCGAGTGGTTCAACGGTCTCCTCTGGCAGAACAACGCCGAGATGTACTCGTACGCCGGCGACAAGTGGCACGTCACCGTCGCGTCCGACCAGAGCAAGCAGGTCGCCGACTACTGGCAGAAGCTGATCGACGACAAGCTCGTGCGCACCGACCTCGCGCACGGCTCGACGCAGATGTACGCCGCGTACCAGAAGAACCAGATCGCCACCTACGTCGGCGCCGCCTGGGGTTACAGCATGTTCCGCGACAACCTGCCCAAGCAGTCCGGCAAGTGGTCGATCGTCCCGATGCCGACCTGGGGCACCAACGCCGCCTCCGGCGACTGGGGCGGCTCCACCGTCGCGTTCATGAAGGGCAACACGCACCTGTACGAGTCGGTCAAGTTCAACGACTGGCTGAACTCCGACCCCGAGGCCCTCGCGCTGGAGAACAAGCTGGGCGGCCTCTACCCGGCGGCCACCGCCGGCGCGCAGCTTCCCGCGCTCTCGGAGGGTGTCCCCTACTACAACAACGAGAAGATCTTCGACGTCTTCGCCGAGTCGTCCAAGAACATCGACACCAAATTCTCCTGGGGTCCCACCCAGAAGACGGTGAACCTGGCGCTCCAGGACACGCTGGCCAAGGCGGCGGCCGGTGACGGCAAGCTCAACGACGCTCTCGCGGCCGCCCAGGCCGCCGCGCTGAAGTCGATGAAGGATCAGGCGATCCCGGCTGTCGCGGGCAAGTGACAGCGGCATGACTGATATCGCAACCCGCGCGACGCGCGTGGTGGCGGCCAGAGGGGGCCGCCGTCGTCTCAACGGCGGCGGCCCCCGGGCGGGCACCATCATCGCGTTCCTCACCCCGTTCTTCCTCCCGTTCGTGCTGTTCTACCTGGTGCCGGTCGGCTACGCGGTCTGGCAGAGCTTCCAGGTCGTGCGCCGCACCGGGGGCCAGTACGGCACGTCGTACACCACCTTCGGCGGCTTCGAGCAGTACGTGCAGGTCTTCCAGAACACGGAGTTCTGGAACAGCATCGGGCGCATCGGCCTGTTCGGCGTCGTGCAGGTGCCGGTCATGCTGTTCGTGGCCCTGATCATGGCGCTGCTGCTCGACACGCCGCTGCTGAAGCTCAAGGCCTTCTTCCGCATCACGGCGTTCATGCCGTACGCGGTGCCGGGCGTCATCGCCGCGATCATGTGGTCGTACCTGTACTCCCCGCAGCTCAGCCCCCTGGTGGACGCGCTGAAGGGCATCGGCCTCGAGCCCGACTTCCTCGGCCCGGGCGCCGTGCTGTGGTCGGCGGCGAACGTCTCCACCTGGCTGTGGACCGGCTACAACATGCTGATCATGTACTCGGCACTGCAGTCGATCCCGCAGGAGCTCTACGAGGCCGCCAAGCTCGACGGTGCGAGCAACTGGGCGATCGCCTGGAAGATCAAGGTCCCGATCATCGCCCCGTCGATCATCCTGACCACGGTGTTCTCGATCATCGGCACCCTCCAGCTCTACGCAGAGCCGGCCGTGCTGCGCCAGATCTCCTCGAACATCTCGAGCACGTACACGCCGAACATGCTCGCCTACGCGGTGGCCTCGGGGAACAACTACCAGCAGGCCGCGGCGATCTCCGTGGTCATCGCCGTCATCACCTTCGTCTTGAGCTTCGGGTTCATGCGACTCACCTCGAAGAAGGCGGGACTGTGAGCAACCAGACCCTGATCCGCGAAAGCCGCGTCAGCCGCACCGCCGTCATGGCGCTGATGTTCCTGCTGGCGATCTACTTCCTGCTGCCGATCTACTTCCTGATCGTCGCGGCGACCAAGCCGCAGGGCGACCTCGCCTCCACCAACGGCCTGGCGTTCTCGCACTTCGACCTCTTCAGCAACCTGAAGATCCTGTTTTCCCGCAGCGACGGCATCTTCGGCCGGTGGGCCCTGAACAGCGTGATCTACGCGGTGCTGGGCGCGGCCGTCGGGACCCTGATCTCCGCGCTGTGCGGCTACGCGCTCGCCAAGTTCAGGTTCCGGGGCCGGGAGTTCCTGTTCTCCGTCATCCTCGGCGGCGTCCTGGTTCCCACCACCGCGCTCGCGCTCCCGCTGTTCCTGCTGTTCTCGGCGACGGGCCTCGTCAACACCTACCTCGCGGTGTTCCTGCCCAGCATCGTCAGCCCGTTCGGCGTCTACCTGGCCCGCATCTTCACCGCCGCGGCCGTCCCCGAGGAGATCCTGGAGTCGGCGCGCCTGGACGGCGCGGGAGAGTTCCGCACGTTCTTCTCGGTGGCGATCAAGCTCATGGCGCCGTCGCTGGTGACCATCTTCCTGTTCCAGTTCGTCGCGATCTGGAACAACTTCTTCCTGCCGATGGTGATGCTGCAGAAGGAGTCGCTCTTCCCGATCACCCTCGGCCTCTACCAGTGGAACGGTCAGACCGCCCGCGCCCCTCTGCTCCAGGAATCCGTGATCACCGGCTCGCTCGTCTCGATCGTGCCCGTGATCATCGTGTTCATCCTCCTCCAGCGGTTCTGGCGCACCGGGCTCGCCTCCGGCTCCCTGAAGTAGTTCCGCGGCACCGCTCCCCCGCCTTTCCTGTCACCCGCAACAGAAGGTCCTCCGCGCTATGCACAACTCCGCCGACTCCGCCGTTTTCGTCCCCCATTTCCACTGGGACCGCGAGTGGTACGAGCCCTTCCAGGTGTTCCGGCACCGGCTCGTCACCGCTCTCGACACCGTGCTGGAGACGGCCGAGGCGAACCCGGACTTCCGGTTCACCGTCGACGGGCAGATGGCCGCGATCGAGGACTACCTGGAAATGCGGCCGGAGAACCGCGACCGGGTCAAGGCCCTGGTCGCCGACGGCCGGCTCGCCATCGGACCGTGGCTCATCCTGCTCGACGAGTTCCTCTGCTCCGGCGAGACCATCGTGCGCAACCTCCAGATGGGCTGGGCGGCGGCGGCCGAGCTCGGCGGCTCCATGCCGATCGGCTACCTGCCGGACATGTTCGGCCATGTCGCGCAGATGCCGCAGATCCTGGCGCGCGCCGGAATCGAGCACGCGGCGCTGTGGCGCGGCGTTCCCGGCTCCGTCGACGGCCACGCCTTCCGCTGGCGCGCTCCCGACGGCTCCGAGGTGCGCACCGAGTTCCTCTTCGACGGCTACGACAACGGCCTCGACGTCCTGCTGGTCCCCGACCAGATCAGGCGCGCGCTCGGGGAGTACGCGCAGATGACGGCCGGGCGCTGGGGCAACGACCCGGTGCTCGCGATGGCCGGCACCGACCACAACGCGCCCGACCCGCAGCTGGCGGCCTGGCTGCGGCGCGCCTCCAGCGACGAGCGGGCCATCACCATCGCGACGCTCGACGAGTACATCCGCGAGCACGTGCGCGACGAGGTCTCCGCCGTCGTCACCGGTGAGCTGCGCAGCCACGTGCGCGGCAACATCCTGCCGGGCGTGCTCTCCGTACGGCTCGCGCTCAAGCAGCGGATGGCCGCCGCCGAGCGGACCGTCGACCACGCCGAGCGGGTGAACGCCCTGTGGTCCCGGCGGGACGACTCGGCGTTCCTCTCGCTCGCCTGGCACAAGATCATCGAGTCGTCCGCGCACGACTCCGTCGTCGGCTCCGGCACCGACGAGACCTCCGACCAGGTCGAGGCGCGTCTGGCCGAGGCCGCGCAGGCCGCACGCGCGGTGCGGGACGCGGCCCTGGCCGAGCCCGCCGCCCTGATGCCGAGCGACGGCTACCTGGTCGCCAACCCGCTGCCGTTCCCGCGCACGGCCCTGGCCGAGGTGGATGTCGTGGCCCCGCCCGAGGGCACCCATCTCGTCGCGACCGCCGCCGACGGCTCGGCGCACCCCGTGCAGCTGATCTCCCAGGCCCCGACCGTGCTCAGCGACGAGCGCATGGACGCCTCGCAGCTGGAGCGCGTACTGCGCCGCATCCACCGCCGCGAGCTCTTCGGCCGGCTGATCGACCACTACGAGCTCACCGCGGGTTCGCTGGTCTTCCACCTCGCCGAGGTCCCGACCAGCGGGCCGTTCGACCTGCTGATCCTGCGCCGGGAGGTCGCCGCGGCGGCCGCCGCGCATCCCGGTGAGTGGCGGGTGCTCACGCTGGAGGAGGCCCGCGCGACCGCGCTGGTGCCCGTGCACGTCCCCGCCTCCGGGCTCGCCGGTTTCCGCGTCGCCCCCACCGAGCGCACCGCCCCGCGGCCGACGGCCTACGCCCCGGCGACGGCGACGGACCGCACGCTGTCGAACGGCCTGGTCGAGGTGGCGGTCGCCGCCGACGGCACCCTGGACGTGACCGGGGCCGACGGCACCGTGCTGCGCGGAGTCGGCCGCCTCGTCGACGGCGGTGACCGAGGCGACAGCTACAACTACGCTCCCCCGGCGCAGGACGTGCTCGTCTCGGAGCCGGCGGACGTCACCGTCGAACTCCTCGAGGACGGCCCGCTGCGTTCGAGGATCCGTGTCACCCGCGTCTACGAGTGGCCCGCCGAGCTCTCCTCCGAGCGCGACATCCGCAGCGCCCGGACGGTGCCGACCCCGGTGGAGACCCTCGTGGAGGTGCGTGCGGGCGAGCCGTTCGTGCGCGTCTCGACGTCCTTCCTGAACCAGTCCGCCGACCACCGGCTGCGCTTCCACGTGCCGCTGCCGGAGCCGGCGACGACCTCCGCCGCGGCCGGGCAGTTCGCCGTCACCGAGCGCGGGCTGACCTCCGAGGGCGGTTGGGGCGAGTACCCGATCCCGACCTTCCCCGCGACCGAGTTCGTGTCGGCCGGAGCCGCCAACGTCCTGCTCGACCACTCCAGCGAGTACGAACTCGTCTCCGACGGCTCCGAACTCGCCATCACCCTGCTGCGCGCGATCGGCTCGATCAGCGTCAACATCCACCCGCTGCGCGACGAGCCCGCGGCGAGCGAGATCCCGGTGCCGGGCGCTCAGGATCTCGGTGTGCGCATCGAGAACCGCTTCGCCGTCGTGCCCTCGGCGACCGGCTGGCAGGGTGCCCACGCGGTCGCGCTCGCCGAGGAGTTCCGCAACGACGTGCTGGTCACCCGCGGGACCGCGCCCGCCGGGGGCCAGCTGCCCCCCGACGCCACCGGCCTGCGGGTCGAGGGTGCGGACGTCCTCGTCTCCGGCATCCGCCGCGTCACCGGCGACGATCGCGCGGCCGGCACCGAGGTGCGCCTGGTGGCGATGGGCGACACGGGATCCACCGCCCGCGTGACCGGCGCGTTCACCGAAGCCACCACGGTCGATCTGCTCGGGCGGCCGCTGTCCACGACCCAGGCCGAGGGCGACCTCGAACTCGCCCTCGGGCCCTGGGAGATCCGCACGGTCGTGGTCCGGTAGGGGCACGGCAAGCGCACGCGAAGGACGACGTCACGGTGACCGACAGATTCGTGATCCACGGCACAGGCGAACGCCCCTGAGTTCGTCCCTCTTCCCCAGAGCCGGCCTGCTCCGCACGACACCGGGTGACCGGGGCCACCGCGCCCCGGTCACCGGGTCGGCGCACCCCGTCCGGCGTCCGGATCCTTTTGTGAGCAAGAAAGAGTTGTGACCTCGTGCCCTCCCCCATTTCCGCGTACGTTACGGACACCGCGCCCGGGCGTGGCGCGCTGCGCCCGGCACGCTCGTGGCTGCACTCCGACGCCCCTTACCGGTCGCTGAACGGGAACTGGCGTTTCCACCTGTCGCCCACGGTGCCGGTGGCAGAGGACTTCGCGGCCGAAGGCTTCGACGACAGCGGCTGGGACAGCATCCCGGTGCCCTCCCACTGGGTGCTCCAGGGCGACGGAGCCCACGGCCGGCCGATCTACACCAACGTGCAGTACCCCTTCCCGATCGACCCGCCGCATGTCCCGGACGAGAACCCCACCGGCGACTACCGCCGCCACTTCGAGGTGCCCGCCGACTGGTCGGCGGCCGAGCGCGTCGTGCTGCGCTTCGACGGTGTCGAGTCGCTCTTCAAGGTGTGGGTGAACGGCCACGAGATCGGCGGCGCCAGTGGCAGCCGGCTGGCCCACGAGTTCGACGTGACCTCGTCCGTGCGCCCGGGCGGCAACGTGATCGCCGTGCGCGTGCACCAGTGGTCGGCGGCCAGCTACGTCGAGGACCAGGACCAGTGGTGGCTGCCGGGCATCTTCCGCGACGTCACCCTCGTCGCGCGCCCGGCCGGCGGCATCGAGGACGTCTGGCTGCGCACCGGTTTCGACGGCGGACGCGGACGGATCGAGCCGGAGATCACCGCCGGGGCGGCGGCGTTCCCGGTCACCCTGCGCGTCCCCGAACTCGGCATCGAGAAGGTGTGGGCTTCGGCGGACGAGGTGGCCCCGTTCGGCATCGACGCCGTGGAGCCCTGGTCGGCGGAGCGGCCGCGCCTGTACGACGTGACCGTGTCGACGGCCGCGGAGAGCATCGCCCTGCGCCTGGGGTTCCGCACGGTCGAGATCCGGGGCGACCGGTTCCTGGTCAACGGCCGCCGCGTCGTCTTCCACGGGATGAACCGCCACGAGACCCACCCCGAGCGCGGCCGCGTCTTCGACGAGGAGCACGCCCGCGAGGACCTGGCGCGCATGAAGCGGTTCAATGTGAACGCGATCCGCACCAGCCACTACCCGCCGCACCCGCGACTGCTCGACCTCGCCGACGAACTCGGGTTCTGGGTCATGCTCGAATGCGACCTGGAGACGCACGGCTTCGACAAGCTCGGCTGGGTGGGCAATCCCAGCGACGACCCGGCGTGGCGCGCCGCCTACCTCGACCGCATCGAGCGCACCGTCGAGCGGGACAAGAACCACCCCAGCATCATCATGTGGTCGCTCGGCAACGAGGCCGGAACCGGTTCCAACCTCGCGGCGATGTCCGCGTGGGTCCACGCCCGCGACCCCGAACGGCCCGTGCACTACGAGGGCGACCACGCCGGCGAGTACACCGACGTCTACTCACGCATGTACGCGACGGTGCCCGAGTCCGAGCAGATAGGCACCGACGGCTCACAGGCACCGCTGCTGAACTGCTCGCCCGCGCAGGGCGCCCGGCAGCGCACCAAGCCGTTCCTGCTCTGCGAGTACGCCCACGCGATGGGCAACGGCCCGGGAGCGCTCGACCAGTACGAGGAGCTGGTGCACCGGCATCCGCGGCTGCACGGCGGCTTCGTATGGGAGTGGCGCGACCACGGCATCCTGACGACGGCCCCGGACGGCACGCCCTACTACGCGTACGGCGGCGACTTCGGCGAGGTCGTGCACGACGGCAACTTCGTCATGGACGGCATGCTGCTCAGCGACGACGTCGCGACTCCGGGCCTGCACGAGTACAAGGCCGTCGTGCAGCCGGTCCGCTTCACCTTCGGCGGGCTCCACAGCTTCGACCTGCTCGACGGCGACCACGTCGCGATCACCAACCTGCGGCACTCGGCCGACACCTCCGACCTGCGCTTCCGCTGGCGCGTCGAGCACGACGGCACGCTCGTGGACTCCGGGGACCTGGAGGTGCCGGTCGTCGCGGCGGGCGTGTCGGTGCGTGTGCCGCTGCCGCAGATCGCGGTGGCGCAGGACGCGGAGACCTGGCTCACCATCGACGCGGTACTGGCGGCCGGGACCGCCTGGGCAGGCGCGGGGCATGTGATCGCGACCGCCCAGCTGGACCGTTCGGCGCGGCGTCCGGCGCCGGCCGTCCGGCCGCGCACCGGCCGGCGGCCGGGTGACGGCACCCTGACGCTCGGCATCGCGGAGTTCGAGGGCGGATCCCTCGTGCGCCTCGCCGGCCGCGACGTGGCGGGCCCGCGACTGGAGCTGTTCCGTGCCCCCACCGACAACGACGAGGGCACGTCCGGTGAGAACGAGGAGAGCGACACCGGCATCGCCGGGGTCTCCCACGCCGAACTGTGGCGTCGCGACGGTCTCGACCGGCTGACCTCGCGGCTGGTGTCCGTGGAGCACGCCGACGGGGCGCTGCGCACCGTCGCCAAGGTCTCGGCGGCGGACGCCGCCCTGTCGGTGACGGTGGAGACCGTCTGGTCGGTCGAGGGCGGCGAACTCGACCTGCGCGTGGAGATCGAGCCCTCGCGCGGCTGGTCGACGGTGTGGCCGCGGATCGGGATCCGTTTCGACCTGCCCGACGGCGCCGCTCCCGTCGACGGCGCCGCGTGGTTCGGCCTCGGACCGCTGGAGTCCTACCCGGACAGCATGCGAGCGGCGCGCACCGGTCGTTTCTCCTCCACCGTTCGCGACCTGTCCGTCGACTACGCGCGGCCCCAGGAGACCGGTCATCGTTCCCAGGTGCGGGAGTTGTCGCTGACGAGCGCGGGCGGCGAGGTGCTGCGCGTCACGGCAGTCCCGGACGCGCGTGGGCGCCGCCCCGGCTTCACGCTGAGCCGTCACACCCCGCAGCAGATCGCCCGGGCCGCACACCCCTTCGAGCTGCCGGACTCGACGACGAGTCACCTCTTCATCGACGCGGCACAGCACGGGCTGGGCTCACGGGCGTGCGGGCCGGACGTATGGCCGCAGTTCGCGCTCCGGCCGGAGTCCCGCACGATCAGGCTGCGCATCGCGGCAGGTGCGTGACCGGAGAGGAACGACGAGGGGCGCCCGCGCGCAGCGGGCGCCCCTTTTTGTCCGGCGGGGCGTCGGGCCCCGACGAGTACGCCGGCCGGAACCGCGGTGGAGGCGGCTGCGGCACGACGGCGGGCGAGTGTCCCGGAGAGCCAGTAGCCGGCGATCATCACCGCGATCACCGCGGGGGTCCCGGTCGTACCCAGCACCCAGGTGGACGCGGTGGCCTCCTTGGGCGGCAGCTTGGGCAGGTCGTCCAAGGAGAGGGGAACCTGGTTGCGGGCCGAGCCGTGGAGGTACCTGCATGACCGGGCAAGAACGGGAGGGGTGCGGGTGGATCAGCTCTCGTCCGTGCCGAACGAGTCGTGTACGGGCCGCACTTCGACCGCGACCACATGGAAGTCCACGACGCGTACGGCGATCTCCCGCGCCCGCTCCAGGCTCGCGCATTCGATCACGTAGTACGCGGTGAGCTGTTCGGTCGCCCCCGTGAACGGCCCGTCCGTCGTGGCCGATCCGTCCCCGTGCCACCGGATCGTCGTGGTGTCCTTCGGGTAGGACAGTCCGGCCCCGTTCATCATCTCGCCGGAGCCCGCCAGGTACTGGTGGAGAGCTTCGTGCCTGCGGAACACCTCGGCGCGCTGCGTCGCGGACATCGCCTCGGTCGCCGCGGGATCGGCGTACATCAGCACCATGTACTTCATGCCACCACACTGACACCGTACGCGGCCGGGAGTGGGCGACTGAGGCGGACGGCCCGTCACAGTTCCTGGAAGCGGCGCACGAACCGGCGCTGCCACGGGGTTTCGACCGCACGGTGGTCGTAGCACCGGCGGACGAACGCCACCGCCCGGCCGGCCGGCACTCCGTCGAGGACCGCCATGCACGCCAGTGCCGTCCCCGTCCGGCCGTAACCGCCGCCGCAGGCGATCTCGACACGTTCGTCCGCTGCCCGGGTCAGGGCCTCGCGCAAGAGGTCCCGCGCCTCCCGGTGGTCCCGGGGAAGCCGGAAGTCGGGCCAGCGCAGCCACCGGGCGTCCCATGCGGTCGGCGGCGGCTGCCTGCCCAGCAGGTACACGGCGAACGACGGCACCGGCCCCGCGGGCAGCGGATCACGCAGCCCCCTGCCCCGCACCAGCGCGCCGGAGGGAAACCTCACGATCCCGCCGCCCGCCGGGTCCCAGCTCTCCGCCATCCCGGCACCGTCCCTCAGGCGCCCGCGAGCCGGGCGACGATCTCCGCGACCTGTTCGCGGACCACCTCCCGGGCGGCGGGGGGCAGTGAGCCGACATCGGTGGACTCCACCGCATGGGCGGCCCGTTCGGCATCGGTGTCGCACGCGGTGGTGGCGGTCAGGACGTCGTAGCCGTCGCGGACGGCGACACGGAGGCGGGTACGCCCGGCGGTGTCGGCGTGCACCGCGGTGGCCACGACAAGAGGCGGCGGGCCGCCCGCCTCGGCGGGCTGCTTGCGGTAGCCACTGACGACCGGTTCGCGCCAGCGGATGCCGAGCAGGAGGTGGTGCTTGGTCAGCGCGTCGGAAAGGTCGTTCTCGTAGATCCCGTCCGGTTCCAGGGTGACGGCACGGGCATCGAGGACGAGTGCGGCGGGCAAGAGGCAGCGCAGGGCGCTGCCGACGAGGTTGCCGCCGACCGTGGCCGTGCGGCGCACGGCTCCGGTGCCCACGCTTGCGGCTGCCCGTCGCAGCGCCTCCGGCACGCGGTCGTCGATCCGGTGCAGTACCACGGCCGCGCCCAGCGCTTCCCGTTCGATCCCGTTGGCCTCGGGCAGTTCCCGCAGCGACATGGCGTGCTCGGGGAAGCCGTCCCGCTGCCAGCCGGCCCACACGAGCGTCGCCCCGCCGATGGGCACCGCGTTCCGGGCCATGCACTCCTGGGCTTGGGTCACGGACGTGGGCAGATGCAACAGCACGGCAGTCGACCTGCTTTCCGGGCAGCCGGCAAGGAAGGAGATCGCTTCGCTGTCCGATCGCCCACGGTGCGCATTCTCCCCCGGCATGCGGACGTGCGTACAGGGCACGGCAGTTGGGCCCCGCACAACGCCGCCTCCGAATCGCGCCTTCCCGGCACCGCCGCACCCGGACCGGGGATCACACTCCCGGGGCTCCCAGGGGACCGCCGTGACCGGCGTCTCACCGTCGAGCCCAAATATTTGCTTGACGCATCAATTAGAAGGGACGTACTTTTTTTCCGCAAGCATCTACTTGACGAGGCAAGCACCGTGTTCAAGCTGTTCAAGACCAAGGAAACAGAGGCGCCCATGACCAGGATCGGCATCATCCTCGGCAGCACCCGCCCGGGCCGCAACGGAGAGGCCGTGGCCCGCTGGGTCCACGAGATCGCGGCGCAGCGCACCGACGCCGAGTTCGAGCTCGTGGACCTGGTGGACTACAAGCTGCCGCTGCTCGACGAGGCGTACCCGCCGGCGATGGGCCAGTACTCCCAGCCCCACACCCACACCTGGGCACAGAAGATCGCGTCCTTCGACGGCTTCGTCATCGTCACCCCCGAGTACAACCACTCCGTGCCCGGCGCGCTCAAGAACGCCATCGACTTCCTGCACGCCGAGTGGGTCGACAAGGCCGTCGGCTTCGTCAGCTACGGCTCGACGGGCGGCACCCGCGCCGTGGAGCACCTGCGGCTGATCGCCGGCGAGCTCCAGATGGCCGACGTCCGCTCCCAGGTCGCTCTCTCGCTCTTCACCGACTTCGAGAACTTCAGCACCTTCAAGCCCGCCGACGGCCAGCGCGACACCCTCGCCACCACCTTCGACCAGGTCATCAGGTGGGCCAACGTCCTCGCTCCGCTGCGCGCCGGCTGACACCGCCGCACGGAACCGGGAGAGGACCACGGGCAGCGTCCCGGGGGTCCTCTCCCGTCGCGCTCGGCAGGACGTGCCGCCCGGACACACTCCCGCCGTCGGCGCTCTTGCTGCGGGCGGCCGGTGTGCCCGATGCTCGTATCCGGGACCACACTGGTCGCACGGCGGCATCTGCGGCACGGCTCCCTCACCGCCCTTTCCGGTGGCGCGTATGGGGACCGCCCGTCAGCGCGTACCGGGGGGACCGGTCATCAAGGGGGTTCGATGAGGACGGAGCGGGTGACCCCGGTGTTCCAGCCGTTGGCCCCCGGTGATCCGGCCACCGTCGCGGGGTACCGGATCGCCGCCCGGCTGGGCGAGGGCGGCATGGGGACGGTGTTTCTGTCGTACACACCCGGCGGGCGCCCGGTCGCCATCAAGGTGATCCGGCCGGAACTGGCCGGGGACCCCGAGTTCCGCCGCCGGTTCCAACTCGAGGTCCAGGCCGCCCAGCAGGTGCAGGGCCTCTACACCGCGCCGGTCATCGACAGCGACTCCGATGGGGAGCGCCCCTGGCTGGCCACGGCATATGTGGCGGGGCCCTCGCTGCAGGCGGCCGTCGGCAGGCACGGGCCGTTCCCGGTACCGGCCGTGGCACTGATCGTCGCCGGGATCGCCGAGGCGCTGCAGGCCATCCACGGCGTCGGCATCGTGCACCGCGACCTGAAGCCCTCCAATGTACTGCTGGCCGCCGACGGCCCACGGGTCATCGACTTCGGGATCGCCCGGGCCGCCGACGCGACCTCGCTCACCCGCAGCGGCGCCATCGTCGGCACCCCCGCCTTCATGACCCCCGAGCAGGCTTCCGGCGCACCGTGTCTGCCTCCGACCGACGTCTTCGCCCTCGGCCAGGTCGCCGTCTACGCCGCCACCGGCCGGCCGGCGTTCGGCGAGGGCACCCCGCACGCCGCCCTCTACCGCATCGTCCACGCGGAGCCCCAGCTCTCCGACATGCCCGGTGAACTCACCGAACTGGCGCGGCTGTGCCTGAGAAAGGATCCGGCCGCCCGCCCCACCCCCGACGAGGTCATCGACATCTGCCGCCAGGTGTCGCCACGTACGGAGTTACGCCGCCCCGAGGGCTGGCTCCCGCCGGCCGTCGCAGCCGACATCGACCGCCACACCACCATGCCCGCCCCACCGCGCTCGCCCGTTCCGCGCCCCGGGCCCAGACCGGGCGTCGTCGTGGCCGTCGTCGCCGGCCTGGTGGCGGCGTGCGTCGCCGCACTCCTTGTATACGGCAGAACCACGGACCGGCCGGGCGAACCCAGCGGGGCCACATCGCCGGACCACACCTCCTCGCTGCCGACGGCCCCGAGCGGCGGCGGTGGCGGCAGCGGCAGTAAGAGCGGCGGCGCCAAGACGGTCGCACCGGTAGTGGAGCCGCCGTCCAAGTCCTACAAGGCGGTCGACCTGGCCGACGGCTACACCTT
Source organism: Streptomyces sp. RLA123 (assembly GCF_056270165.1). Classification (NCBI taxonomy): domain Bacteria; kingdom Bacillati; phylum Actinomycetota; class Actinomycetes; order Kitasatosporales; family Streptomycetaceae; genus Streptomyces; species Streptomyces sp. RLA123. The sequence goes on from NZ_JBWDOR010000003.1 coordinate 635,683, forward strand.
CTCCCTTTCGGAGCTGCCGCCCAAGCCGTACCACCCGCGGTCCGGCCCGCATTACGAGGGGGACTTCGGCTACTTCACCGACTGGGTCACGCAGAGCTGGGGCTTCGCCACGCCCGAGGGCAACACCCTGGTGCTGCTCACCAGCCGCCAGAAGGGTTCGCTGGCCACGTGCCGATCCGCGACCCGGTACTCCCAGGAGATCTCACGGGAGAACGCGGTGAAGGGCAGCCAAATCTGCGTGGTGACCGCCTCCGGGCACATCGCGCTCGTCACGGTGCGGGGCTACTCCCCCGAGAGCGCGGACAACTACTACGCCACGGTCGATGTGACCGTCTGGCAGAACGCGGAGACGCCCGGCGAGGACTGACCCGCCACGCCCCCTCGTCGCATCCGCCCTCGCCCACGCGCGGACGTCGCGACCAGGCCGACGTCCGGGCGGACCGGCTGAGCCGATCGGTGTAGCTGTCGGGCGGGCATGCCTGCCGCCGGGAGGGGACGGGCAGGCATGGGGGGCGGAGGTGCATTCGCATGCCCAGCGGTGACGTGCTCGCGCTCGTCGATGACAGTGGCCGGGTGGTCGAGTGGGGGCCCGCAGCGGAGGAAGTGTTCGGATGGTCCGCCGGGGAGGCCGTCGGGCGGTCCGTGACGGCGCTCATGGGCGGGCCCCCCGGGCCCGGCGGCGACCGGTCGCGGCGCGAAGGTCTCGCGAACCCACCCGGGGTGCTGGTCAAGCCGGTGCTGCACGGCACATCCGTGGTCTGGCAGGTGCTCTCTGCCGGTGAGAGCGTGCGGGGGCTGGACGCGGCGGTCCTGACGGCGCTGTTCACGCATGCGCCGGTGACACTGCACGTCCTCGACGACCGGTTGCGCGTGGTGCGCGCGAGCGCCGCCCGTCGCGCGCCTCGTTCCGTGACCGGGGAACGACTGGTGGGCGGGCTCTTCACCGAGGTGTGCGCGTTCGAGGCCCCGGAAGCCGAGACCGTCGTGGCGCAAGGGGTCCTCGACACCGGGGAGCCCGTGCTGGACCGGCTCGTCCGGGGCGACAGGGCATCGGAGCAGGCCCGGGGCCGTATCCGCGCCGTCTCCTACTTCCGGCTCGAGGACGCCGACGGCACTGTGCTCGGCCTGGTGGTGTCGGCCGTGGACGTCACGGAGCGGGAGAAGGCGCTGCACCGCCTGGCGTTCCTGGACAGGGTCCGCGCCCGGGTGGGGCACCTGCTGAACGTGGCCACCGTGTGCCAGGAGGTGGTGGAGGTGGTGGTGCCCGGCTTCGCGAGCGTGGCCGTCGTCGAGGTGGTCGACGAGGTCGTCCGCGGGGAGGAACCTCCCGCCGCCCCCGTTCGCCCGGACGTTCCGCTGCGCCGCGCGGCCTTCAAGGGGATCGTCCCGGGTCACCCGGTCGGCGACGTACGCTCCCTGCCGTCCGGCACGCCGTTCTCCCACGTCCTGTCCGACATGCGGCCGCGCCTCCTGCGGATCGACGAGGACAGCCGGTGGCTGGACACCGATCCGGACCGGGGGGATGCCATCAGGCGATCGCTCAGCCGCTCCTTGATCGTGGCGCCGCTGGAGTTGCGCGGCCAGGTGCTGGGCCTGGTCAGCTTCTTCCGCGACATGCACGAGGACCCCTTCGAGGAGGACGACGTCCAGGTGGCGGCTGCGGTGTGCGCGCACGCCGCGCTGTGCATCAACAACGCCCGCCAGTACATGCGCGAGTGGATCATCGCCTCGACCGTCCAGCACAGGCTCCTCCCTCAGCGGTCCCTCACCTCGGGCACCGTGGAGATCGCCGGTCTGCACCTTCGCAATCCGGAGAACGCGGGTGGGTGGTTCGACGCGATCCCGCTGCCCGGCGCACGCACCGTGCTGGTCGTCGGCGACGTGGCGGGGCAGGGAATGACGGCGGCGATCGTGGTGGGACTGCTCCGCACGGCCGTCCACACACTCGCCGCCCTGGACCTCGAGCCCGACGAGTTGCTGGCCCGGCTGAGCGACACCGCGACCCGTCTCGCCTCCGCGTACGCCGCTCTGCCTGCGTTCGCCCCCGGCCACGACACTCCCCTCACCGCCGGCTGCCTCATCGCGGTCTACGACCCGGTGGAACTCACCTGTACCGTCGCCCGCGCCGGCCTGCCGGAACCCGTCGCGGTCCTTCCCGACGGCACCGCGGCCGGCCTGTCCGTCCCCCCGGGCCCCCTGCTCACCGGACCGGGCAGGGCCCCGTTCCCGGCGACCACGCTCAGCCTCCCCGAGGGAAGCACTCTGGCCATGGCGACGGCAGCCCTCGCGGACCAGGTCCTGGCGCCCTCCGGCCGGCTGCGTCCCCTCCTGGACGACGCCCACGCGCGGCCCCTGGCCGGCCTGCACGACACCATCGCGTCGGCGGCCGCGGACGACCACGACGCTGCCGAGACGGTGATGCTGCTCGCCCGTACGAAGGCCCTGCCCGCGGAACGGGTGCTGACCCTCCCGCTGCCGCCGGGCGCCGAGGCCGCGCCGATCGCCCGCGCGGCGGTGCACCGGCAGATGGGGCTGTGGGGCATGGACGAGGAGACGGCGTTCACCACCGAACTCATCGTCAGCGAGTTCGTCGGCAACGCGGTCCGCTACGGCGCTCCCCCGCTGCGCCTGCGCCTCATCCTGGACCGGATGCTGACCTGCGAGGTCAGCGACGGCGCACTCAGCTCACCCCGGGTGAAGCACGCCCGCACCATCGACGAGACGGGCCGCGGGCTGTTCATCGTCGCGAGCCTCGCCGACCAGTGGGGCACCCGCAATCACGCACGGGGAAAGACCGTCTGGGCGGAGTTGCCCGCAGAGCGGCGGACACCGGCCGCACCGACACCCTGACGCCCTGACCGGTGGCCCCGGAGCCCGCGGGCAGGTGACGGTGCGCGGAGCCCGTACGCTGAGGGGGCGATGAACGTCTTCAGCACGCCGTGGGGCGCACTCGAACTGACACGCTTCCCGGCGGACCCTCGGGAGTCGCTGCGGGCATGGGACGCCGCGGACGACTACCTGCTGCGGCACCTGGCCGAGAGCGGAACGGAGCCGGCGGGCGAAGTCGCCGTGCTGGGCGACCGCTGGGGAGCGCTGGCAACGGCGCTGGCCGCACACGGCCCGACGCAGATCACGGACTCCCATCTCGGTCAGCAGGCCACGCGGGCCAACCTGCGGCGCAACGTTCCGCCGCAGGCGCAGGCCCGGGTACGGATGCTGACCACGCGGGACGAGCCGCCGGCGCGCATCGACGTCCTGCTGGTCAGGGTGCCCAAGAGTCTCGCCCTGCTGGAGGACCAGCTGCACCGGCTGGCGCCCGCGCTGCACGCCGGGACCGTCGTCGTGGGAACGGGCATGGTCACCGAGATCCACACCTCGACGCTGAAACTCTTCGAACGGATCATCGGGCCGACCCGCACCTCGCCGGCCGTCCGCAAAGCCCGGCTGATCTTCAGCACGCCCGACCTCGCGGCGCGGCGCGGGACGAACCCGTGGCCGCTGCGGTACGCGCTGCCCGACGACATCGGCGTCCTGTCGGGCCGCACCGTCACCAATCACGCGGGTGTCTTCTGCGCGGACCACCTCGACATCGGCACCCGGTTCCTGCTCCGGCACCTGCCGGCCCGGCAGGGTCCCGACAACGTGATCGACCTGGGCTGCGGCAACGGCGTCGTCGGCACCGCGGTGGCGCTCGCCAACCCCGACGCCGAGGTGCTGTTCGCCGACGAGTCGCACCAGGCCGTGGCATCCGCCGAGGCCACCTTCCGCGAGAACCTGGGGCCCGGGGCCAAGGCCCGGTTCCTCGTCGGTGACGCCGCGGACGTCCTGACCACGGTCCCGCCCGGCGGGGCCGACCTGGTGCTCAACAACCCGCCGTTCCACTCCCACCAGTCGGTCACCGACACGACCGCCCGCCGTATGTTCCACACCGCCAAGAACGCGCTGCGCCCCGGCGGCGAACTGCTGGTCGTCGGGAACCGGCACCTGGGTTACCACGTGCGCCTGCGGCGCCTGTTCGGCAACTGTGAAGTCGTGGCCTCCGACCCCAAGTTCGTGATCCTGCGGGCCGTCAAGAGCTGAGGCTCCCGGCCGGGCGCCCCAGGGAAACGTACCGTCAGTCCTCGCGCGCAGAGGCGAAGGAGCGACGCGGGGACCGGACCCCGGACCGTCGCGACGTTCGTCGCCACCGCCCGGGGCATTCACCGCTCACGCGAAGGCGGCCTCGTCGAACGAGCAGCCGCCGCGGTCCGCGGCCGGGAGGGAGTAACGGGACGTCAGCCGGGGCGTGCGGCGGAAGTACTGCCGGTAGCCGGATGCCCGGAACCTGAGGTCGAAGGCGTGACCCTCGACGTGCCAGTGCGGCAGGTCCTGCCGGTCGTCGTCCGGGGTCAGCCGGTGCAGGGCGTCGATCTCCAGGTCCGGCGACCGGCCCTTGAACCCGAGACCCCCCTCGAGATCCTGGACGTCGTCGAAGACCAGCGTCGCCGGGGACACCCAGAAGGTGAAGTGCTTCTCCGGCGGGAGCGGCTGGACCCACTGGACGATGTAGTCGAGGTCGAGCAGGAGGCGTGAGGCGTCCGCGTCGGTCTGCTGCACGTGGAGGCCGTGCACGGTGGCGTAGTGCCACCACATGTCCTCGAAGTCCGCGTCGCTCCACACACTCTTCGAAAGACCTGATTCCTGGTGATCATCTGCGCTCATGGCTGCATCCAACCAAATCTTTGCCCGGCCACGGCAACGAGGGGACTGGGTGACAGGCCGAGGTACGGGGCGTGTTGGCCAGACTATCGCGGGTGGACCGGCGGACGACCACACCGGTCACGGCCCGAGGATCCCGGTGCAGGGCGGGCGGAGCCGGGTTCGCAGGCCCCCCGCGGACGGTCTCCGGCTCGCGGCCGGGCGGGCTCGGGACCCGATCGGCAGGGCGGCCGAGAATCACCGGACGGCCCAACGCACGCGGCGGGACGGGGGACACGCTCGCGCCCTGCGACTCCTGGAGCAGTGGAGAGCAGCGCCGCATCGTACAGCGGCCCGCACGCCGCCCTGGCCGGGATCCACGGCGAGCGGGCCGTCCGCCGCGCGGGCTGAGCGGGACCGGAGCGACGCCCGTCGTACGCCCCGGGGCGGGATTGCCTCCACCGGGCGCTGCGCGCCACGCGGGCCTCGTGCGGTCAGTGTCGAGCGCGCGCGGGCGCGACGGGAACGTGCGTCCTACGATGGGACGAAAGGCCCTTCGAACCCGCGGCCGGCTCGGTCGGCGCGGAAACCGCGCCGTTGCCCCACCGGCTGCAGGGTGGCTGCCGCGCCCAGGGTTCGCCGGTCCAGGGAGGCAGGACCATGTCGCGTCGTCCCCTGTCGTGTTTCCTGATCGCACTCGCCGTCGCCCTCGTACCGGCGGCCGCCGTGGCGAGTCCGGATCCGCCGATGCTCCTGGACGACCTGGCCCAGCGGCCGTCCGCCATGCCGTCGACGTTCGAGGCGACGAACACGGTCGCCCTGGAGGGCCTGCGCTGGTCCCATTGGGGGTCCGCGGCGGCGACCGGCCGGGGCACGTTGAGGATCAACACCTGCGAGCCCACGTGCGCGGAAGGCCGCGTCCGCGTACTGCCGGATTCCGATCTCCAGGTGCAGGGCGTACGGATCGACCAGGGACGCCACTTCTACCGGCAGTACCGGATCCTGAACGCGTCCTTCTCCCCGTCGGACCGCGCGATCTACTCCCGCTGGACCGACGCCTACACGCCCGGGGACTTCCGCTGAGGCGCCGGGCCCGGCGGGCGGCGGATCACTCCTCGCCGGAGAACCGCTCCCACGCGGACTGGCGGGTGATCCCGAGGGTCTCCCCGATCCTGTTCCACGTGAGGCCGCGCCGGCGCAGCTCCTGCACCCACGCGCGCAGGTCCGCCTCGGCTTGGTCGATGTGGGCGGCGACGCGCGGAATGTGACCGAGCATCTCCTCGTCCGTCATCGACTCCCAGACGGACACGGGCCGCCCGGCAGGGCTGCCGAGGCTCCCGTCGATGATCGAGGCGGACAGGGCCACGCACTCGTTGCAGATGTACACGCCGGGGCCGGCGACCAGCTTGTCGACCTCTGTGGTCGGTTTGCCGCAGAAGGAGCACCGGGTGAGTTCCGGCAGGGTGTCGGACGGTGTCACGGTGTGCGCCTCCAAGCCGTCGGGATTCCCCGAACCCTAGGCTGTCAGGCGGTACCTGACAAGGTCTCAGAAAAGCACGCGGAGGCTGCCGGCTCCGTGGAACAGCCCGGGGCCGGCACCTTTGCAGGTGCCGGCCCCGGAATGCGATGCCTTCGGCGTCAGGCGGGAACGATGTTCTCGGCCTGCGGGCCCTTCTGACCCTGCGTGACGTCGAAGCTGACCTTCTGGCCTTCCTGCAGCTCACGGAAGCCCTGGGTCGCGATGTTCGAGTAGTGGGCGAAGACGTCAGCGCCGCCGCCGTCCTGCTCGATGAAGCCGAAACCCTTTTCCGCGTTGAACCACTTCACGGTGCCAGTTGCCATGATGAAACATCTCCTTCGGGAGCAGTACACCAAGCCCGCACTGTGCGGACTTCTGTCGCCGCAATGACCCTCCGGAAGGACCGGAAAAACAAAAATGCACCTGAGGGTCACATCCCGTCAGGCGCACATAAAGTTCATGGGTACCAAAACTGCAACGCAACTAACCTAACACAGAATTCAAGCCGGGGCGGGAGGCACGACGAGGAAGGTTCATGCCGGATCCCGTCCCGCCCTGTCGTTCTGAGCGTCGTAATGTGCAAGGCTGGCTGTGCCAGCCCATCCGCCCACCGTGTGGAGACCCAGTGCGCTGCATCATCGCCGGTTACCCCTTCGACCTTACCGCGAGCGAGGTGCAGCGGGCCATGAGCGGCATCGCTCCCGAACCCGCCGCCGGCGAGTGCGTCGTCATCGGCCAGAGCGCCTACCCCGTCAAGCAGGTGGGTGCGGTGATCACCCGCCAGGACCGGCGGGACTTCACCGCGGCGGAGGTCACCCGGGCCATGAGGCGCCTCGGATTCACCTGCCACCCCGCTCCCCCCGCCGAGGTCTGAGCGCACCCGGGGAGTACCACCGGGCGTCACGGTCGGCGAGCCTCGGCTCATCCGCCCCGTGCGCCCCATCGGCTTGCTCGGGCGCTCGCCGCCCGGATGCCGCACGTCCCCGCTCACGGGGACAGTTGCCGCAATCCGTTCTCCAGCAGCGCGAACGCGTGCTCCGCGTCGGCGCTCGCGTACCGCGCGTCGGCCGGCTCTCCGCGGGCCACCCGTTCGGCGTTGTCCTGCGCAAGCGTCCAGTGGACCGCGACGATCTGGACGGCGGCCAGTCGTGCCGTGAGCTCCCGGATGTCCGCCGTCTCCGTCAACGCCTCGGCCAGTGCGCGTTCGGCGCCGGTCTTGAACCGTTCCATCCGGGCCACCAGCGAGGGGGCGTCGAGGATCATCCGGTGGACCCTCCGCACCTGGGGATGGTCGTTGAGCCCGGTGATCGGGTCGCGCTCGCGCAGCCCCTCCAGGAAGTGCTCGCGCACCGCGGCCAGCGGGGCGGTGCGCGGCGGACGGGCCCGCACGACGCGCGCGATCTCGGTCTCGTGGTCGGCGAGGCGGTGCACCACGAGGTCTTCCTTGGTCGGGAAGTAGGCGAAGAGCGTGCGCTTGGACACCTCGGCCGCCTCAGCCACCTGGGCCACCGAGACCTGGCTGAAGCTCCGCCCCGACGGCTATGTCTGCTGGGCCGGCGACGCCTCCGCCGACCGCGGCGCTGCCGTGCTCGCCGCGATCGCCGGCCACCTGTCCGCGATGGACTGAGCCGCAGGCACGGAGGCGGTGAGCCGGGTCCGGGGTGGGGGTCAGGGGTGGGGCAGCAGCCGGTCGGTCATGGCGGCCACCGCGGAGACGACCGCGGCCCGGTGCCGGTCGCGCGCGCCGGGCCGCCTCGTCCCCCCGCCCGCCCGCGTCACCGGGGAGGACCCGCCCCGCGCGCGGCCCCGGCAGGCCCGGGGCAGGCTGAAGGCGCGCGGAGAGCCGTGGTGCGGAACCCGCCACAGCCCTCACGCCATGGGGCCCCCGCCACGGCACGGTGGCGGGGGCCCACAGCCCGCGGGACCTCGCGCACGGTCCGCCCGGCGAGCCTGCGGGAAGCCCGCCGCTCCGCCGCCCGCGATGCCGTCCCAGGCGTCGGAATAGTTGCCTCGACATACGGGTTGCCACGAGAGGTGGCGTGACGAACGACGCCATGTCCTCTTCCCTGCCCGGAGGCCCCTCTCAATGACCCTCACGACGACCGACCAGCCCACGCGGAGAACCACCGCGGCCGTCGTCCCCGTTCTGGCCTTCGCAGGCATCGTTGTCGCGGTCATGCAGACGCTGCTGGTCCCCGTCATCAAAGACCTGCCGCAACTGCTGGACACCGCTCCCACCAACGCCACGTGGGTTCTGACCTCGACGCTGCTCTCCGGTGCCGTGGCCACCCCGATCATGGGCCGTCTCGGCGACCTCTACGGCAAGCGCCGTCTGCTGATCATCAGCCTCGCGATCATGGTGGTCGGCGCCCTGATCAGCGCCGTCACCAGCGACCTGCTCACGATGATCGTGGGCCGCACGCTCCAGGGCTTCGCCATGGGCGCGATCCCGCTCGGCATCGGGCTGATGCGCGACATGCTGCCGCGCGAGCGACTCGGCTCGGCGATGGCCCTGATGAGTTCCTCGATCGGTGTCGGCGGCGGCCTCGCGCTGCCCGGCGCGGCCCTGATCGCGCAGCACACCGACTGGCACGCCCTCTTCTACGCCGCCGCCGCTCTGGGCGTCATCGCGATCGCGCTCACCCTGATCGTCGTCCCCGAGTCGCCGATGCGGGCGAAGGGCTCCTTCGACCTGCCCGGGGCCATCGGCCTGGCCACCGGCCTGGTGCTGCTCCTGCTGCCGATCACCAAGGGCAGCGACTGGGGCTGGTCCTCCGGCACCACGCTCGGCCTGTTCGGCGCGGCCGTCGTCATCCTGCTGCTGTGGGGCCTGATGGAGCTGCGGGTGAAGGCACCGCTGGTCGACCTGCGCACCACCGCACGCCGCGAAGTGCTCCTCACCAACCTGGCCTCGATCATGGTCGGCGTCAGCTTCTACGTGGTCTCGCTGGTCCTCCCCCAGCTGCTTCAGCTGCCGGCCGCCACCGGCTACGGCCTCGGGCAGTCGATGGTCGTCGCGGGCCTGTGCGTGGCCCCCCTGGGCCTGACGATGATGCTGACGGCTCCGGTCTACGCCCGGCTCTCCGCCCGCTTCGGGCCGAAGGTCACCCTGATCCTCGGCATGCTGATCATCGCGATCGGCTACGGCGGCGGCCTCGGGCTGATGAGCGCGGCATGGCAGACCGTGATCACCGCGGTGGTGCTGGGTGCCGGCATCGGCCTGGCGTACTCCTCTCTGCCCGCGCTGATCGTCAGCGCCGTCCCGGCCTCCGAGACGGGCGCGGCCAACGGTCTCAACACCCTGATGCGGTCCATCGGCACCTCGGTGTCGAGTGCCGTGATCGGCATGGTGCTCGCCAACACCGCGGACCACGCGAACGGCCTCGCCATCCCGACCATGCACGGCTTCCGCGTGTCGTTCGTCATCGCCACCGGCGCGGTCGCCGTCGGCGTGCTCCTCGCCCTGGGCCTGCCGGGACGGCGTGCGGCCTCACTCCAGCTGCGTGCCGGCAGCGAGGAAAAGGCCGGCCTGGCGAACGCCGAGGTGGTCCTGCGAGGCTTCCACGGCCGGGTGCTGGCCGCCGGCGGCGCGCCTGTCGCCCGCGCCAAGGTCACGCTGATCGACCGCCGCGGCCGTCAGGCGGGCGCGACGATATCGGGCGACGACGGCACGTACACCCTCACCGTCCCGGCCGAGGGCCACTACGTCCTGGCCGCGCGCGCCGCCGGGCACGGCCCGCTGGCCTCCTCGGCGAACCACCCGGGCCACGAACGGCTCGTCGACCTGGACCTGTCGCTCCCCGGCGAGACGGTCACCGCCTGATCCGGATCCGGACGTGAAGCGACGGCGGCTGGTGTGCCATGGGCGCCCGGCCGCCTTTCGCGTCACCGGGAGTGCGGCGCCGCCCGGGCCCGGCGGGTCAGGCAGCGCCGCATGCGGTGCTCGCCGGCTTCGGGGAGCACGGCGGTGACATGCACGGCGGACAGGGGCCGGCGGCAAGGGCGTGAGCGGTGGTCTTGCGTCGGCCCGCGGGGATGGGGAGAAGTCCCGACCTCGCCGTAGCCGTTCGCCGGGCTACCCGATCTCCACGACGCGTGCCCAGTCCGGCGGCGTGTCCGGCACATAGGAGGGGTCGTCCTCGTCGGCGCCGGACGACGCGTACGAGGGCTGCCGGGGGAACAGGCCGACCACCGTGCGGCACGGCGGACGCCTCTCCGGCCACGGGGTCTGACCATCCGTCAGAACGACGAGGACGTCCGGACGGGGCCACGCGCGCAGCGCCATGGCGAAGCCGGTCCGCAGATCCGTGCCCCCACCGCCCAGCAGCGGAATGCCCTCGGCGCGGCACAGGGGGAAGGCGATGTCGGCCGACGCGTCGCACGGCACGACGGTGACCATGTCGCGGCGGCCGCCGACGGCCCGGGAGATGGCCGCGACTTCGAGGAGGGCGCTGCCGAGTTCGGTGTCGCTGACGGAGGCGGAGGTGTCGATGACGACGGACACCCGCGGGGGCCTGCGCCGAAGGCTCGGCAGTACGACACCGGGCACACCGGCGGAGCGACGGGACGGGCGGCCGTAGGTGTAGTCCTCCCCCGCGCCGGGGCCGGAGGCCGCCGAGCGGACGGCGGCTCCCAGCAACTCCCTCCACGGCTGCGGCGGATGGAAGGCCTGCTCCGCCCACCGCTGCCATGCCCTGGGGGCACTCCCGGGCCGGCCGGTGATGCCCTGCGCGACGCGGAACCGTACGGCGTCCCTCTCCTGTTCGCTGAGACCGTGCGCTCCCTCCGGTCCCAGGTCCCAGGCGCGGTCGAGGCCGTCCGCGCCACTGCCGCAGTCCAGCCACACCATGCTCTGGGTCCGCGGTCCGAGCCGGAACCCGCGCACGTAGTCCTCCATGAGCCCGTCCTCGGGCAGTCCCAGCATGCCGGGTACGACGGCGCCTTCGGGCCGCACCAGGCCGTCGCCGTAGACGTCGTCGTTGATCTCGCAGTCGGCGGCGATGTTCATCCGCAGCCGGTCGCCCGGGCCGGTCAGGCCGTGTTCCTTCGCGACGCGGTCGCTTCGTCCGTGGTGGTCGCGCAGCAGATGGGAGACCTCGTGCACCCAGACACCGGCCAGTTCCTCCACAGGGGTCCGGGCGACGAACCCGGGCGAGACGTAGCACCGCCAGTGCCGGTCGACGGCCATCGTGAGGACCCGTGGCGACTCCACGGCGTGCAGGGCGAACAGCGCCGTCGCCAGGTAGGGCCGGGCGCGGGCAGCCTGCAGGCGGGCCGCGAAGAGCTTGTCGCGGTCCAGGGCACAGGTGGCGGGCGCATGTGCCGGCGCGCCGTGCACGGTCATCGGCCGGCCTTCACGGCGGCCGCGGCGCGGGCCGCTGCCTGGCCCGCCCGACGGGACAAGGACACCGTCCCGGCGAGCCGTTCGATGGAGGCCGGCACGTCCCAGTCCTGGCGGCGCAGCGTGGCGAGGGTGGTCGCGGGGACGACCACCAGGTCCGGGGCCCCGGTCTCCACCGCCCGCACCAGCAGTGCCCACGCCGCGTCCCAGCGGTCCTTGTCCGGCCGCCCGCGGACGGCTCGCACCACGCCGTCGAGCACGGCCTGCCGCAGGTCCCCGCGTTCGGGCAGAACGGCGTTCGCGGGGTCGGCGAGCAGGTCCTCGGGGTCGGGGAGGTCCATCCGGTCCATGCTCGCGAGCAGTTCGAGCCCCGGCCCGTCCCCCACCGTTCCCCTGACCAGCAAGGACAGTACGTCCCGTGAGGAACCGGCCGCCGTCGCGAAGGCGATGAGACGCAGGGCCATCTCCCAGCTGCGGGGTGAGGGCCAGGCGCCGCCGCGGCGCGTCTCGCTGGTGGGCAGCTGGTGCACAAGACCCGGGCGGGCGGCCAGCAGCCCGCACACCGCGCGACGGGCGAGGCCGACGGCCTCCGGCAGCCGTCGCGGGTCGAGCGACGGCAACGTGGCCCGGGGCCAGGTCCCGCCGAGCCCGCGGACCACGACCTCGTGGTCGTGGATCCACTGGAGGTGGACGAACCGGTTGGCCAGGGGTGGGCTCAGCTCCCAGCCGTCCGCCGCGGAGGACCGCGGGTTGGCGGCGGCCACGATCCGTATCCCGGGCGGCAGTTGAAGTGCGCCGATACGCCGCTCCAGCACGAGGCGGAGCAGGGCCGCCTGGACGGCAGGGGGCGCGGTGGACAACTCGTCCAGGAACAGCAGGCCCCGGCCCTCCCGCACGAGTCGCACCGCCCAGTCGGGCGGTGCCATCGGGACGCCCTGCACGGCGGGATCGTCCCCGATGACGGGCAGGCCGGAGAAGTCGGAGGGCTCGTGCACGCTGGCGATCACCGTGGTCAGCGGAAGGTCCAGCGCAGCGGCGAGCTGCGTCAGGGCCGCACTCTTGCCGATGCCCGGCTCCCCCCAGAGCAGCACGGGCAGGTCGGCGGCCACCGCCAGGGTCAGGGCCTCCAGTTGCGAGTCGGGCCGCAGCTCCGTGGTCGTGTCGCGCAACAGGTCCAGCAGCGCGCCGGCGACGTCGAGTGGGGAGGTGTCGTCCGGGTCGGAGGGCATGTCGGTCGCGGGCGGCAGGGCTGTTGTGGACATGAGTGATCACCTGTCGGTTCGTGAAGGGAGAAGGACGGAAAGAACGCTGGTCCCGGATCCGGGGTCAGTGGAAGGTCGCGAGCCGGGGGTGCGACCGGCCGTCGCGGGAACGGCCGCCCTCCGGTGCACGGCGGGGTCCTGGGCCGGCGAGGCCTGCCCGGAACAGACCGTGGACGATCCGGCGCTCCGCGGCCGCCTTCAGTGCGTCCCGCAGGGCGCCGTCCCGGAGCACGGCTCCGGGACCGAGCAGGCTCTCGACGACCGCCAGCGCACCGGCGGTGTCGCCGTGGTCCAGGCGCTCGCGGACGCCTGGGAGGCAGTCCGGACGGCGGTGCGCCTCATCGATGGCCTGGAGACAGGGAAGCGGGGTGCCGGTCAGCGCGGCCAGCAGTTCCTCCCTGCGGATTTCGTCAGGACCGTGGTCCAGAGGGACCAGGACCCCGTCGACCTGACCGATCCGGTGCCGGGCTCCGCGGCACTCCACAAGGCGCGGTTGCCCTGCCGGGTCGGGCAGCCGGCGGGAAGCCGGCGGGGCGTGGCCCGGCACGAGGGCGGCCGCGACCAGCGGGTGCAGCCGGTGGGCCGTGATCGCGCCGGCGCGCAGCAACTCCAGGTCGGGCAGCACCCAGGTCGCCGCGTCGGGCAGCACCGGCAGCCGGGAGGCCCGGTCGTCGGGGCGCGGCCGCGAGATGCGCAGGGTGGGCGAACCGGTTCCGTCACCGGTCGCGGCCAGGTCCACGAGCAGCCGGTCCCGCGGGCCCAGTCTGACGAGGACGGAGCCGCTGTGGCGGCCTTCGGCCCGGAGCACCGTCTCCGCCTCGGCCGGCCATCGTCCGACGGCGCACCAAGGGCCGGGAGGGGGGTCGTCGTCGGGTGGCCGGCCGGCGCCCGAGCGGGTCCGCAACTCGTCCGCCCTGCGAGCGTCCCACAGGTGCCGGTGCAGGTCGAGGCGGAACCGGCGATGCGGACGGGGACGGGGGTGGACGCCCGCCGCTGCCCGGTTCGCGTCCCAGAGCGCGAGACTGATGCGCTGACCCCCGTCCGCCCACGCCGGAGGCGTCCGCACCACGAGGTGCACGGAACGCCCGCCGTCCTGGTACCGCGCCAGGGCGATGGTCAGCCCTGGCCGCAACAGTCCGTCGGGGGCGATCCTCGGCATGTGCCAGCGCAACAGATCGGGAGCCAGATGGCGCAGATCGGCCCGGACACGAGCCGCGAGCGGCCCGCCATGCGTGCGGGCCAGCGCACGCAGATCGAGATCGGCATCGACGCCCGCGGCGGCGCACGCGCCTGCCCAGTCGCCCGTACGGCGACGGGCGGTCGCGGCCTCGATCATGGACGGCGGCACGGCGTGCTCACGCACGCGCAGCCACAACGAGAGGCGGGAATCCCCGGACGCGTTCTGAGTGAGCATCAGCACTCACCTTGCGCGGACGGGACCCCCGATCTGTTCGGAGAGAAGGTCGTCATCGCGAGCAGCGTAGCGTTGCCCGCCCGGCCCCGCCAGGTGTTTTCGACGCAAGGACGGCCCATCGGTTCGGGCCACGCGGAACGCGTTGACGGCGGCGGCGTCACGCGGCCGGCCGGTGGGTGGCCGGCGCCGGGGCCAGGGCGTTCGGGGCGGGGCGGAGGCCGGGGGCGAGGAGGAGGGTGACCGTGACGGAGGCGACGGCCAGGACCGTCATCGCGGTGGCCGGGGAGGTGTGCTGGGCGACGGTGCCGGCGAGGACGGCGCCGAGGCCCTGCCAGGCCAGCATGCCGGAGGAGTGCAGACCGAGGGCGTGGCCGCTGAGTTCGTCCGGGGTGAGGGCCATCAGGCGTTCCTGCAGCACCAGGCTCGCCGCGTAGCCGACCGAGGCGAGGGCGACGACGGCGGCCGCGAGGGGCAGCGCGGGATGCAGCGCGAAGAGCAGGTAGGGGGCTGCGAGGAGCAACCGGAGTACGGCGCCCACCCGTTCACGCCACCGTGGCGGGAGGAACCGGCCGGCCAGCGTGTCGCCCACGAGCATGCCGCAGGCGGCGGAGGCCAGCAGAACCCCGGCGTGAGCGGGGGCGTACGGCACGAAGAGCGACTCGCAGCCCACGATGAGGCCGTTGGGCACCCACAGGGCGAGGTACACGGTGCGGCGGGGCCCGGCGGACCAGAGCAGGGCGTTGGTCCGCCAGGTCTCCGCGGGCGACGGGCGGCCGGCCGCGCGCGGCGGTCTGGCGCCGAGCCCGAACCGGGCGGCGGCCGTGGCGGCGAGGTACAGGGCGGCGCCGATGAGCAGGACACCGCGCGGCGACAGGGCGGCGAGCAGGAGGCCGCCGACGGCGAAGCCGCAGATCTGCATGGTGCCGGTCGACATGTTGAGCACGGAGCGGCCCAGCAGGAAACCGCCCTTGGGGAGGATCTGGTGGAGCAGCCCGTAGCGGACCCCGCCCCCCACGGACGCCACCAGGCCCTCGGCGGGCAGGATGACGAAGACGGCCCACAGGGGCAGACCGGGGACGGCCAGGGCTGCGGTGCCGAGGGCGAAGAACAGGGACACCGCGCTCAACGCGGCCCGCGGCGGCAGGCGGTCCGCCGCGGACAGCAGCATCGCCGCCCCGGCCACCTGCGCCAGCGACGGGCCGAACATGGCGAGGGCGGACAGCAGCGGCGAGCGGGTCGCGTCGTAGACCAGGGTGCTCAGGGCCAGTCCGCCCACCGTCTGCGCCGCCACCTGGGCGGTGGCGCTGAGGAACAGCGGGGTGAACTCCGCTGTGCGGAACAGCTCTTGGTAGGTGCGCATGCAACGGAGTCTCGAGGGCGGCGGGCCGGGCGTTTAATGTTTCGCACGGGCGCGAAACGACGGGGAGGCACGGGGTGGGCTGGTGGCTGGTCAACACCGAGACGCTGGTGGGCAGCCGTTTCGTGGTCTCCCCGCTGGCCGAGGCCCTCGCGGCCCTGAAGCTGCTCGACCGGGGCAGCGCCGCGCATCCCGGAGAGCGGGCCTGGCTCGACGCCCATCTGCCCGCGTACCGGGAGCGGCTGGGCGGCGACCCGGTGACCGCTCTGCTCGTGCGCGCCGCGCTGGGCCGCGCCTGGAACGCCGACTTCCTGACGCCCACGCCCACCGGTGAGGGCAGCCCCGGGTTCGAGGAGGAGCTGTCCCGGATACGGGAGACCCCGCCGGACCTCGCCCTCGCGCATCTGGCGGTGTCGGCCGGGGGCCCGCTCCCCCCACTGCTGCGCCGGCCGGATCTGCCGGGGCGCGCCGCGGACGTCGTCGCATGGGTGTGGACGCACACCGTCCTGCCGGACTGGCCGCGGCGGCGGCGTGTGATCGAGGCCGACATCGTGGCGCGCACCGCGCAGTTGAGCCGCGGCGGCTGGGCGGAGGCACTGGACGCCATACGTCCGGGCATGCGCTGGCTCGGCAAGGGCCGGTTGCAGATCAACACCCGGGACAACCCGCCACGCGACGTGTCCGGGGCACGGCTGATGTTCGTGCCCGTGACCCCGGCCACCGGCTGGGTCTCGTGGGACGAGCCGCTGCGGTACGCCGTGGTCTACCCGTGCTCGGGAGCTCTCGCCGAGGCGGGCCGGGCACGGGTCCCCGAGGCGCTGGGCGCGCTGCTCGGTCCCGCACGGGCCGCGGTCCTGGTGCTCCTCGGCACGCCGAAGAGCACCACGCAGCTGGTCGCCCTCACCGGCCAGGGACTGGGGTCGGTGGGGCGCCATCTGAAGGTGCTGCTCGACGCCGGTCTGGTACTGCGGCGGCGCGCCGGCAGGTCCGTCCTGTACTACCGGACGGAGACCGGCGACGCCCTCGTCACGGCTCAGCGGGACGGCTGAACCGCCGTCACGACGACCGGCGCAGCCAGACCGTGGTGTCCGCGGGTACCGTACGGCCGTCGAGCGGGCCGCTGGCCAGCAGGACGTCGTCCCCGGGCGCGAGCGCGACGGGGTCGGGGCCGAAGTTGGTCAGGCAGCGCAGCCCCGGTGCGCGGTCGAAGGCGAGCCATGTGCCGTCGCCCGGGCCTGGACCACCGTGCCAGAAAGGGAGGCGGCCATGACGTCGCGTCACGCCGCCGACGGTGACACGCACCCGGTGAACGCACGGGCCGGAAAGTGGCGGAGTACACAAAAGGGACGGGCGGCCCGCCCCCGGAAAAGGGGGCGGACCGCCCGCCGGACGATCTGTGCGCGTCCGTTGCGGTCACCCGCAAAGGACGCGCCCGAGAGTCACCGGCCCAGGGAGCCGAGTGCCTTGCCGAGGAGTGCCGCGCGGTCGGCCGCGGTGGTGAGGTGCTCCAGGCCGAAGCCCAGCAGCACCGTGTCCTGCGTGGTGACCGCTCCGTACGTCTGGAACAGCGCGCCGGTGCGCCGCCAGTCCCGGACGACGGCCGGGCTGCCCGGGGGCGGCCCGGCGACGGTCCACGGGCCGAAGGAGCTCTCGAAGCCCTCCGTCTCGGTGGCCGCGCCACGGATGACGACCGAGGCCTCGTCGGCCTGGAGGCCCTGGCCGCCGGAGCTCGGGTCGCTGACGTAGCTGAGCGAGACCTCGACCTTCTTGCCCGCGTAGGCGGCAAGGTCGAAGTTCACCTGCTGCCAGCCCTGGGAAGAGCCGGTGAAGCTGTTCCAGGCGCCCGTGGTGCCGCTCGCGGCGCAGCCGTCGTTCGCCGGGGTCAGGTAGTGCTTCAGCCACGGGTGCTCGGCGATGTAGAACCCGGCCTCGCACTCCGCGGGCACGTCGGTGCCGGTGCCACCGTTGGTGTCGGGGAGCGTGGTCCAGTCGTCCGCGCCGACGGTGTGGATCTCCATCAGCGCGTTGTCGTAGCCCGGCTCCGTGTCCCACAGCAGGCGGGTACGGAGCGCGGGCGCGTCGGCCGCGGTCACCCCGGTCAGGTCGATGGTGCGGGTGAGCCGGTTGTACGCGTCGTCGGCGTGGACGGCGGCCGCCATGAAGGCGCCCGCGTACGGCGCGTTCGGCGGGGCGGTCCCGTCGAACCGGCCGGCGCCCGCGCTCGCGAACTGCGGGTAGTCCTCGGCCGACAGGTTGTCCGAGGTGACGCGGTACGTGGCCGCCCGGTCCAGCGGATTGCCGGGCGCGGCACCGAGGGCACCGGCGAAGCCGCCCAGAGCGCCGGAGCCGGTGAAGGCGGTGGCGCCCGAGGTCGACGTGCGCGAGTAGGCGCCCAGGTAGTACTGGCTGAAGTCGTCCGAGGGGTTGCCGCCTCCGAGGTCGACGGTGCCGCCGGCGCGCTCGCCCGCCTCGATCAGCTTGCCGCGCTCGTTGAGGAACGCGCGCAGTTGCAGCTGGGTGGCGTTGCCGGGAATGGCGCCGCCGGTGTAGTGCACGACCGTGCGGAAGTGCCCGAGGACACCGAGCGCGTCCGGTGCGCCCTGCGTGGCGACGTCCCAGACCGCCGCCTTGTGGCCGTTGGCCTTCAGCGCGTCGACATAGGCCTGCGTCTGCGTGGCCGGGGCGCCCTCCTCGGCGACGACGAGGGTGTCCGCCTTGGGCCGGTCGGCCACGGTGTAGGTGAAGGGCGTGCTGGAGACGTGCTCGCCGCTCGTGGTCTCGCCGGTGAACCACACCTCGACGGTGTCGCCCACCTCGCCGTCCCTGACCCTGGCGCGGTACTCGTCGAAGTAGAGGTTGTCGTCACCGCCGTAGGTCTCGCCGCCGTTCCACGAGTGCAGCGCCTCGCCCTGCGTACGGCCGCCGTTGACGCGGTAGTGGAGCTCCTTGTCGCGCAGCGCCTTGCGTGCGACGACCGAGACCTCCTGGTCGGAGCCGCGGGAGTACGAGGTGCCGAAGGTCGCCGGGGTGAAGTCGGCGGCATCCAGGCCCACCGAGGAGGACGGGGTGTCCGGGTGGGCGGCGGTCTCCGCGACGGAGAGCGCGAAGGGGATGTTCTTCTCGAACTCCCTCTGGATCAGCGTCTCGTCGTCCGGGAAATTGAAGACGGACTGGCAGTCGGCCGCCTTCCACTGGTCGTCCGGAACGCTGTTGGAAGCGGTCTGGCAGGTCGACATCTCGGGCGTGAACATCGCCATGTCATTGACATTGGCCGCGTGGCCGTCGGCCTCGCCGTTGGTCGTGTACAGCTCCGAGGAGACCTGCGGGTGGTAGCCCGGGATCGCGGAGCTGTCCGGGGTGCCGGCCAGCGACTTGTACAGGACGTCGTCGGGGGTGTCCGTCGCCACCTGCCAGCCGACGCCGTACAGCAGCAACTCGGCCGCGGAGTGGTAGTTGATGCCGTACGTGAAGTCGATGTGCTTCTCGAAGGAGTCCAGCGCCTTCGTCTCGGGCTCGGAGCCCGGACCGGCGCCGCGGTAGGTCTCGCTGGCCGGGCTGGGCGACGAACCCTCGTCGTCGTAGCCCCACTTGAAGGCGAAGTTGCGGTTGAGGTCGACGCCGTCGCCGGCGGATATGACGCCGTCGGCGTTCACGTCCCGCAGGTTCTTGCGCCACAGGCGGTTGGCGGGGTCCTGGAACGTGTAGTCGTACCCGTCCGGGTTGGCCGAGATGACGAACCACAGCTCGGTCGAGTCGACGATCTTCTTGATGCGCGGGACGGTGGAGTAGTTGTCCAGGTAGTAGTGCATCAGCCGCCGGGTCATCTCCGGCGTGATCCACTCCCGCGCGTGCTGGTTGGACATGTACAGCACGGAGGGCTTGGAACCGTCCTTGGACTTCTTCGCGTCCTTGGTGAGCTTCAGCGCGAGGATGTCCTGACCGTTCACGGTCTTGCCGATGGAGACGACCTTGGTCAGCCCGGGGTTCGCCTGACCCGCGGCCAGGACCTCGTCCTTGATGCCCCCCGCGCCGCTGTACGGCCGGAACACGCCATCGGCGGCACTCTGGACGCGCGCCTCGGACTTGGCGGCGAGGCTGTGCTCGGTGAGCCGCACGCCCTTGCTCTCCAGCTGCCCGGCCTGCTTGTCTGTGAGGTAGACCTCGACCGAGGCCGCGCCGTTACCGGTTGCCTGCTCGCTCAGTTCGTGGCCGTCCTGCCCCGCTTCGAGCAGCAACGGGATCTGGCTCTTGGTGACCTCCGCACGGAACACCTTGACCTCGTCCGCGTCGCCGCGGGCCGGAATCGTACTCCGGGCCTGGGCGACGGGCGCGATGGCCGCACTGCAGAGGATGAGAGCGCCGGCGACGACGGTCGTTAAGACTCTGGGTCTCACGACTCTCCTTCACATGGTCTGCGACAAGGACGCCAATACCATAAGAAGTTCACGCACCCGTCAAGGGCTTCTCAAGCCGCACTTCCGCCACCCGCACCCCTGGGGCAGCGGAGCGACCACCTCCGCAAGCACGACGGGCGGGGCCCCCTCCCTGCGGAGGGCGGCCCCGCCCGTACGGCACACGGCCTGCGAGCAGCAGGCACATCAGCCGCGGACGATGTTCTCCGCCTGAGGGCCCTTCTGACCCTGCGTCACCTCGAAGGTGACCTGCTCGCCTTCCTGGAGCTCGCGGTAGCCGTTACCGACGATGTTGGAGTAGTGGGCGAACACGTCCGGCCCCCCGTCCTGTGCGATGAAGCCGAAGCCCTTTTCGGCGTTGAACCACTTCACGACTCCAGATGCCACCGTGTGTCCATCCCTCACGTGCCGATGTGGCGGCGCACCCGGGTGCGCCGACGGGCCCCCGCGGCTGCGGGCCCCCGAGCCTGCTTACCCGAGGATGCGGATGTCTATCCCCGACGGAACCGCCCAATCGAACGGACCGCTTCCCAGCGGCCAGTTCGGGGTGCCCCGGCTCCGGCACCATGCCGCCGTGAGCGTCATCGTCAGGTTCTTCGCGGCCCCGGATCACCAGGCGGCCGTCACGGTCGTGGAGCGCGGCCCCGAGGACGTCTTCGAGTGGCTACCTTTCGGCACCTTCGACCCTGACGAGGCACTCATCGAGTGGGCGGGCATCCTCACCGGCGACCGCGGTTTCAAGGAAATCGTCTCCGCAGGTGAACCCGCGGCATTCAGCCGATTTGATGCCGTAGCCGCTGGCATCCGGCATGCGCGGACCACCGGGGCCCGCGTTCAGTGCCCGGGGCGCAGCAGTCCCGACTCGTGGGCGAGGACCACCAGTTGGGCCCGGTCCCGCAGCCCGCGCTTGCCGAGGAGATTGCCCACATGGGTCTTGATGGTGCTCTCGGCCAGGCAGAGCACCGCGCCGATCTCGGTGTTGGACATGCCCCGGCCCACCAGGCGCAGCACGTCCAGTTCGCGCTGAGTCAGGTCGTCGAGGGCCGGCTGGGCCGCCGCGCCCGGTGGCGGGCCGCTCAGGAAATCCTCCAGCAACCGCCGGGTGAGGATCGGTGCCAGCAGCGCGTCGTCCGCCGCCACCGTGCGGACCCCCGCGGTGAGTTGGTGCCGGGGTGCGCTCTTGAGCAGGAAGCCCGAGGCCCCCGCCCGCATCGCGTGGTCGACGTACTGGTCGAGATCGAAGGTGGTGAGCACCAGGACCCGGCTGCGCGGCGCGGTGCGCGCGAGTCTGCGGGTGGCCTCGATACCGTCCAGCAAGGGCATGCGGATGTCCATCAGCACGACGTCCGGATCAGTGCGCCGCACCTCCCCCAGCGCCTCCACGCCGTCCGCGGCCTCCGCGACCACCTCGATGTCCGGCTCGCCGGAGAGGATGGCGGCGAGCCCGTGCCCGATCAGCATCTCGTCGTCGGCGACGACCGGCCCGCCGTGGCGTTCGCCCCGAAGGGGGAGGCGAACCCCGCGGCCGGCCGCGAGGTCGGAGGAGGACCCCATGTCATCGGCCGCCGCCCCGTGGCGTCCGCGGTCAGGCCGGAGGCCGGTCCTTGAGGAGATGACGCACGTAGCGCAGCCCGGCACCAGGCGGACTCCGGATTCGCCATCGTGGCGCGATCGGCCCCGCGCATCCGGTCCAGCAGCCTCTCCTCCCCGTCCAGCGGGTCGACGCCCTCGTCGGTGGCCGCCTCCAGTGCCGCCGAGGGTCAGCCAGGACGGCATGCCGAAGGGTGAGTTCGGGTAGTTCGCGGCGACGGCCCGCCAGGGGGCACCGCCGACGACGAGGTCCCCGGCGACGAACGGCTGGGCCGCCTCGCACCAGCCCAGCCGGTCCGGAAGGCCGACGACCCGCATTCGGCCCGGGGGCCGGTGCACGACGGCGGCGAACGCCGTCCCGTCCGGCGTCGCCCGTTCGCCTGTGCCGAACACCGGCTCCCCAACACGGGCGACAGGGGGGCGCATCGGGCTCATGGGGAGGATTCATGCCTTTTCCCTCAGGAATTCGGTGCGGCGCGGCGCCGCGAACTTCCACGGCCGACCGGCAGACGACCCCTCTCCAGATCACGCCGGCGCTACACCAACGACCGGCACCGAAGCAGGACACGTCACAGGAAGTTCACAGCAAAGATCCCCGATGATCACCCACCTCGGGGCGCGGCGACACCCACGGCCCATCGACTGAACGCTGCCCCCCGGCCATCAGCATGGAAAGAAGTCAGCCAGTGCCCCTTCCCTTTGACTCCGTCGTCCCTCGGCCCCGTGCCGCGGCCCGGCGCGGTGCCGTCGTCCTGGCCTTGGCCACGGCGCTCAGCATCGGCGCCGGCATGATGACGACCGCCCAGGCGCTCACCCCCGAGCACCTGATGTCGGCGTCCGCCGACGCACCGAAGCCCGCCGGTTCCGTCCAGGAGCTCATCCCGAGCACCCCCGGCCAGTCCATCGTCACGCGCGAGAACCGCACGCCGATCGCGCCCGGGCTGAACCTCACCCGCTTCGACCGCTTCGAGGCGGACGGATGGGTGCGCGGGCAGGTGCTCGTCGCGGACCTCGCCGACGACCGGGTCAAGGTGGACTACATCTCCTCCGGCACGGTCACCGGCAAGTCCCCGGTGACGGAGCAGGCCAAGCGCACCGGAGCGGTCGCCGCGATCAACGGCGACTACTTCGACATGAACGACACCGAAGCCCCGGTCGGCGGCGCCGTGTCGCGTGACGGCGGCCTGATCAACTCGCCCACCGAGGGCCGCAGCCAGAGCGTCGCCATCGGCGCGGACGGCCTCGGCCGGCTCGCCCAGGTGTTCCTGGAGGGCGAGGTCACGGTCGGCGGCACGCAGCACCTGAAACTGTCCAGCGTCAACTCCCCGGTCCTGGCGGCCGGCGGCATCGGCCTGTTCACCGACCAGTGGGGCCCGTCCCCGCGCACCAAGCCCGTGAACGGCGCGGGCCGCGTCGCCGAGGTCTGGCTGCGCGACGGCAAGGTCACCGAGGTGCACACCTCCGTCAGCAGCGGCCCGATACCGGCCGGCACCAGCGTGCTGCTCGGCCGTGAGGCGGGCGCCGACGCGCTGGCCGGCCTCGTGCCCGGTGACTCCGTGAACGTCGCCTACCGCCCGCGCGCCGACTTCGGCGATGTGGCGGTCGCCGTCGGCGGCGGCCAGGTCCTGGTCGCGGACGGCGTCGTGAAGCACTACACCGACGGCGACACCGTCACCGCCACCTCGCGCACCAGCGTGGGCTTCTCCGCCGACGGCCACACCATGTACCTGGTCGCGATCGACGGCAAGCAGACCAACAGCCGCGGCATGGACCTCAACGAGCTCGGCGCCTTCATGAAGGGCCTCGGCGCCGTCAACGCCCTCAACATGGATGGCGGCGGCTCGACCACCATGGCCGCCCGGCTGCCCGGCGAGAGCGTGACGGGCCTGATCAACAGCCCCTCGGACGGTTCGGAGCGCCAGGTCGCCAACGGCCTCGGCCTGTTCGCCGCCCCCGGTTCCGGCGAGGCCCGCGGCTTCCGCGTCCTTCCCGCCCTGACGGTGGACGGTTCCGACAGGGTCTTCCCCGACCTGCACCGCACCGTCAAGGCCCTGGCGCACGACGAGACGTACGCGCCCGCGCCCACGCCGCGCGTGCACTGGCGGGACGACTCCCTGGCGGCGGTCAAGGGCGGCGACGGCAACACCGCCGTGGTCACCGGCAAGCACTCGGGCACCAGCGAGATCGAGGCGAGCGCCAGCCACGGGGTCAGCGGCACGGCGAACCTGACCGTGCTCGCGCCCGCAGTGCGGATCGCCCCGAGCAGCAGCCTGGTGGCGCTGGACGGTCCGGACGACGCCGCCCGGCTCACGATCACCGGCTACGACGCCCTCGGCGACTCCGCCCCGATCGAGGCCTCCGACATCAAGGTCACCGGCGGCGACGGCGTCGTCTCGCTGATCCCCGCCAGCGACGCGACCTTCACCGTACGCGGCCTCGCCGACGGCGCCTCCGCCACCTTGCACCTGACGGTCGGCAAGATGACCACCGACGTGGCCGTCACCGTCGGCCTGGCCGAGAAGTCCTTCGCTGACCTGTCGGACGCGGCCGCCTGGACCTCGGCGAACGACCGCGCCGCCGGCGGCTCGGTGACCCCGGCCGAAGGCCACGACGGCGCGCCCGGCCTGGCCCTCACGTACGACTTCACCAAGTCCACCGCCACCCGCGGCCAGTACGCCGTGCCGCCGCAGCAGATCCAGCTGCCCGGCCAGCCGCAGGCCGTCACGATGTGGATCAACGGCGACGGCAACGGCGAGTGGCCGCGGCTCCAGTACCGCACGGGCGCGGGCGTGACCGCCAACCTCGACGGCCCCCTGATCACCTGGACCGGCTGGCGCAAGGTCGAGTTCCCGGTGCCCGTCGGCACCCCCTACCCGATCACCTTCCAGCGCGTCCGGCTGCTGGAGACCAGCGCCGCCCGCTCGTACACCGGAAAGGTGACCGTCAGCGACCTGCGGGTCAAGGTCGCCCCCGACGTGGAACTGCCCGTGCAGCCGAAGGTCGCCGACCCCGTGGTAGTGACCAACGGCACCGTCGACGGCCGTTCTCTGCGCGTCGCCGTCATGTCCGACGCCCAGTTCGTCGCCCGTGACCCGAACAGCCCGATGGTGGAGGCGGCCCGCCGGACGCTGGCCGAGATCGCCGACGCCAAGCCCGACATGCTGGTCATCGACGGCGACTTCGTCGACGAGGGCTCGCCGGCCGACTTCACGCTGGCCCGCACGCTCCTCGACGAGTTCGACGCCCGCACCGGCGGCACGATCCCGTGGCACTACGTCCCCGGCAACCACGAGGTCATGGGCCCCGGAACGCCCGTCAACTTCACGGCGGAGTTCGGCGACACCACGTCGGTCTTCGACTCCGAGGGCACCCGTTTCATCACCCTGGACTCCTCCAGCGGCACCCTGCGCGGCGGCGGCTTCGCCCAGCTCCAGCTGCTGCACGACCAGCTCGCGGCCGCGGCGGCCGACAGCTCCGTCAGCGGCGTCGTGGTGTTCGAGCACCACCCCACCGAGGACCCGCTGGCGGACAAGGCCAGTCAGCTCGGCGACCGCAAGGAGGCCGCTCTCGTCGAGCAGTGGCTCGCCGACTTCCGGGCCGAAGGCCACAAGTCCGCCGCGTTCGTCGGCGGCCACGTCGGCGCGTTCTCGGCGTCCGAGATCGACGGCGTCTCCTACCTGGTCAACGGCAACTCCGGCAAGAACCCGGCCAGCACGCCCGACAACGGCGGTTTCACCGGCTGGACGATGCTGGGCATCGACCCGGCCAAGGGGCGGGTCGCCGACACGTTCGCCGTCCCCACCCGTGACTCCGACGCCTGGCTCCGCGCGGAGGTGCACATCCGCACCGACGCGGTGGACCTCAGCGCGCCGGACACGCTGACGGTCGGCGACCGGGCCCAGGCGTCGGCGACGGTCACGCAGGACGGCACGCGTGCCGTCCCCGTGGCCTGGCCCGTCAGCGCCTCCTGGACCGGCTCCCGCGTCGAGATCGCCGGCCGCACCGAGGGCGGCTCCGCGGTCGTCTCCTACGACCCGGCGACCGGCGGCCTCACGGCGCTCCGCGCCGGTACGGCGGTCCTCCGCGTCACCGTCAACGGCGTGACCACCGAGCACACCATCACGGTGGGCCGCCGCTGATCCCCGGCCCGGCGACCGTGCCTCCCGCACGGTCGCCGGGTCACGGCGCGGCTCCGGGTACGGGTCCTCTCCACGGGGCCTGGATGTTGTACACGTCGCCGACCCGCACATCCTCCGGCGTGCTGTACTCGCCGTAGCTCCTGATGACGGTGACGCCCACCCCGGAGCGGGGCTGCCGAAACGTGCGGAAGTATTGGGCGTTCACCGGTTCTTCCGGCACCTCCACCAGGGAGACGCCGTGCTTCTCCAGCAGACGCCGCAGCTTCTCGAACCGCAGCCTCGGAGTGAAACGCCCGTACCGGGCGCGCACCACCTCGTTCACGATGCGGCTTTCCCGGTGCGCGAGCCGGTGCACCTGCAGGGTGAAGTGGTGCCCCTCCCACGGGGCGCCGCGGGACGGACGGTGCCAGAAGAACTCGGCGAGGCCGTAGTCGCGGACCATGCTGTACCTGCCGATGACGTTCTCCGCGAAGTCGGCTCCCAGGACCGCGGTGACACGCTCCGGCGACTCCGCGGGTCCCGCGCCGAGCACCGTGCCCGTGGTGACGACGTTCATGTAGAAGGCCAGGGAGTACGGGGTCACGAGCCCGCCTCGTCCCGGCCCTGCCAGGTCGTCACGCAGGCCTCGTTCCCCTCCGCGTCGGCGAGCACCCAGTAGGACGGGGCGTGGCTCGCGGACACGAGCCGGCCCCCGGCCGCCAGTGCCGCCTCGATCCGCCGGGGCGCCTCGTCGTGCGGAACGCTGATGTCGAGGTGGATGCGATTGCGCTGCGGGCGTGGTCGGTCCATCTGCTGGAACCAGACCGCCGGGCCCTGCCCGTCCGGGTCGACCAGCGCATCCTCGGGTCCGGCGGCGCCCGCCTCGTCGGCGTAGCCCAGCACCGCCTTCCAGAACGGCCGGATCCCCGCGATGTCCAGCGCGTCGATCGCGATCTCCAGGAGCTGTACCGATCGCCCTGCGCCCGTGCCGGCTCCGGGCTCCGTCGACGACCCGGCCGCGCGCAGCGCGGCGGCGATGCGGCGCGCGAGATCGACGTCCCGAGCGGTGACCGTCGCGTGCGCGACCGACTGCAGAGTGAGCAGCACCCGCCCCGGGCGGACGTCGACCCGAAGGTGCCGGTCGGCGTCGTCACCGCACACCGCGACGGCCTCTGCCGCCAGCCCGGCCCCCCGGGCCATCGACCCGACGGGGACCGACGTCTGCAGCGTGCCCAGCACATACCGCCACCCGAGGTCGTTGACCGCGTCCGAGGCGTCCTGCCGGCTCAGTGTCCGCTCCCTACGGGCATCCTCGCAGCCGGATCCGAACCGGAACGTCAGATCGCGCAGGACCGGCGTTCTGCTTCCTCACTCGTCTTCGACATGGGCTCGTCGATCCCGCAGCGGATGGTGTCGGAGAAGGCGATGGCCGACCAGGTGGTCACCGCCCCCCGTATCGTCCGTCTCCCACAGGCGACGGTGAACCGTGCCGTCACCCGCTTCAGCTCCACCGCGTGAAGGAACCGCCCGTGATCGGGGGCGTCGTCGTCGTTGACGAGCTCGGATCCGAAGTGGACGTCGTCGTCCGGAAGCGTGATCGGCACGCCGATCCGCCTCAAGCCCACCCCGGCCTCCTCCTCCAGCGAGTCCAGGGCTCTCCCGGGGTCGGCCCCTGCCTCGATCGCCGCCGGTGACATCCGCGCCGTCAGCGGGCGAACGGCCTTCGTCTCCAGGCGGAGCCGCGCTGTTCCGTGCGCGGGGATGTCGATTTCCCTCGCGTCCGACGCACCCACCAGGACGGGTTCGAGCCTGACACGCTCCCAGTGGTACGTGTCCGAGGCGCACTTGGGTGTCTGCGCCGGAAGCGGGGAAGCCTTCCCGCCCGCCTCTGTCCGGGGCGGCGACGGCTGCTGCTGCCCGGAACAGGCAGTCAGCAGCACGACCGCCAAGGCGGCAGCGGCCGGCACGACAGCTCTCAACGTGTCTCCATGTGCGATGCGATCCCACCCGGGCTGTGCGCCGCACGCTGTCGCAGCAGGTCAAGCGTGCGGAGCCAGGGTGTGGTCACACGCCTCACCCGGTGCGCCGGACCTCGATCAGGAGGGCCTGCTCCGGGTTGAGTTGGGGCATGGGGAGGCCGGCGGAGGCGAGGACCGCGCCGGGGAGGGGGAGCCAGCCGTCGATGGCCGTGGGGAGCCAGGCGGGGCCGCTGGTCTGGTGGAAGGACGGCAGGCCGAGGTCGGTGCGGACGCGCACCTCGTAGCGGTGGCCGGGGTCGAGGCCGGGGAGTCGCGTGCGGCCGGGCTGGCCCTCGGGGGAGGTCGCGACGCGGGCCCAGCAGTAGAGGGCGGCGGTGCCGTCGTGGGCGACGACGCCGTGGAGCAGTGTGGCGTCGTCGGGGAGGTCGGCCCGTACGGTGCGGCCGCTGTGGAGCAGGGGGCGCAGTTCGCGGTAGAGGGCCGTCCACGCCGTGAGCCGGGCGACTTCCTCCGGGGTGGAGCGGGTGATGTCCTGCTCGATGCCGGCGTGGCCGAACAGTGCGGTGGCCATCCGGAAGGCGTCGGAGGTGACGCGGGCGGTGGTGTGGCTGGGGTTCGCGCCCACGTGGGCGCCGACGAGTTCGGGCGGCAGCAGCTGTCCGGTCCACCGCTGGATGGACTGGCGCTCCACGGGGTCGTTGCAGTCCGAGGCCCACACCCGGTCGGTCCTGGCGAGGATACCGAGGTCGACGCGGCCGCCGCCGCTCGCGCAGCTCTCGATCTCCAGCGCGGGGTGGCGCTCCTTGAGCGCGTCCAGCAGCCGGTAGAGCGCCACGACCTGCGCGTGGGTGGCGGGGTGGTCCCCGGGGCCGTGGACGGCCTCGTACAGCTCCCGGTTGTGGTCCCACTTCAGGTAGGCGATGCCGTACGTGGTGATGAGGCTGTCCAGCGAGTCCAGCAGGTACGCGGCGAGGGCGGGCTGCGACAGGTCGAGGGCGTACTGGTGCCGGGCCGTGGGGCCGAGGCCCGCGGCCGGGCCGAGGACCCACTCGGGGTGCTCGCGGGCCAGGTCGGAGTCGAGGTTGACCATCTCCGGTTCGAACCAGAGGCCGAACTCCATGCCGTGCGACCGGACGTGATCGACGAGCGGGGTGAGTCCGCCGGGCCACACCTTCGGGTCGACCGTCCAGTCGCCGAGACCCGCGTGGTCCGAGCGGCGGCCGCGGAACCAGCCGTCGTCGAGCACGAACCGCTCCACGCCGACCTCGGCGGCGCGGTCGACCAGGCGCAGCAGGTGGTCGAGGTCGTGGTCGAAGTACACGGCCTCCCAGCTGTTGAGGATGACCGGGCGCGGGCGGCGGGGGTGGGCCGGGCGGGCCCGCAGCAGGGTGTGGAAGCGGTCGGCGAGGCCGTCGAGGCCCGCGCCGGACCAGGCGTAGTGGCACACGGGGGTGCGGTAGCTCTCGCCGGGGGTGAGCCGGATCTCGCCGGCGCGCAGCAGTTCGCCTCCGCCGAGGACGGCGGTGTGGGTGCCGGCGCCCTCGGGCAGCCGCTCGACGAGGTAGCGCTGGTCGCCGCTCCAGGCGACGTGCAGGCCCCACACCTCGCCCGTGCCGAAGCCGAAGCCGGGCACGCCGACGGCGACGAGGTACGGGGAGTCGAGGCCGGGCTTGCCGCGGCGGACCTCGCGGACGTGGGCGCCGAAGCCGAGCGGGCGCCGCTGCGGGGAGCGTTCGCGGCTCCACTTGCCCGTGAAGTCGAGGATCTCGCCGGCCCGCCGGGGCAGGGGCAGCAGCACGGTGGCCTGGGCGAGGTCGTACGGCGCCGGGTCGGCGGAGCCGTGCCGGGTGAGGTCGGCGTGGACGGCGAGCACTCCCGACGGGTCCAGCCGGTAGGTGACGGTGATGTCGAGCCCGGCGACCCCGTCGGTGAGGGTGACGTCCAGTTCGCCGCCGCCCGCGGGGTCCTCGCGCAGGGACGTGCCGCTGGTGGTCAGGCGCGGGGCCGCGGCGCCGCCGCCGGCGTGGCCGTGGTGGGCGGGGGTGCCAGCCCATCCGTCGGCCTCGGTGGGCCAGATCGTGTACCGGCGCGGGATGTCGACGGCGTTGTTGAGCACCGCGGGCTCCGCCGTCAGGGCGAGCGCGGCGAGGTCCGCCGCGGACAGGTCGCCGAGGTCCCTACCCCAGTGCAGGACTCTGGGCACCGGCTCGGTGAGCTCCAGGACGAACGCGGTGCCGGCCGCGCGCAGGTTCACGATCCGCGCGGTGGTGTCTGCCATGGGGGTCCTTCCCTTCGATGTGCTCCGCCGTCCGGACCGGCCCCGGTACGGGGCCGGTCCGGACGGCGGTTTTACGGGTCACTGCAAGTGGATCAGTTCTTCGCGAGCAGCGTCTTGCTCTGCTCCTGCATGCCGGTGAACACGGAGTCGTCCTTCTGTCCGGCGAAGTACGCCTCGAAGAGCGGGTTCATCGCGTCCTGGACCGCGGCGCCGTTGCCGTAGACCGGCGAGGGGTAGAGCACCTTGTTCTTCAGCATGTCGGTGAAGACCGTCAGGTCGACGCCCTGGGTGGACAGCGCCTTGGCGGAGGCGTCCATGGAGGCCGGGATGGAGGGGAAGAACGTCCCGGTGAGCGAGGCCTTGCTCTGGCAGGCCTCGGAGCCCATGTAGGAGACCCACTTCCAGGTCAGGTCGGGGTTCTTGGTGCCGGCCCAGATGTTGTTGCCGTTGGAGTTGCTCATCACCGCGCGGGTCGTGCCGTCGGGGCCGTACGGGGGCGCCGCGATGCCCGCCTTCACGCCGGGGACCTTCGCGAAGGTGGAGGCCTCCCAGGAGCCGCCCATCTCCAGCGCGACCTTGTGGGAGGAGAGCAGGTCGACGTCGCTGACGCTGGAGGTGAACTCGCCGATCTTGGGCGCGTAGCCCTTGTCGGTCAGGGAGCGCACCCACTTCATCGTCTTGATGAAGCGCGGGTCGCCGTAGTTGAAGACGGTGGGCCAGCTCTGCTTGTCGCCCAGGCGCCAGCCGGTGCTGGAGACGAAGGGGCTCCAGGTGGTCTGGCCGATGAAGTCCTTGGCCGCGACCTGGCCGAAGCCGAAGGTCTTGACGTGGGCCTTGTCGAAGCCCTTCTCGTCGCCGCGGTGGCCCTTCTCGTCGATGGTGAGGTGGGCGATCAGCTTGCCGAAGTCACCGCCGTCGTCGGGGTTCCACTTCAGCGAGGCGAGCTTGTCCGCGGTGTAGCCGGCCTTGGTCAGGGCGCCCTGGTCGTAGTAGAGGGCGGCCGCGGCCCAGTCGAGCGGCAGCGCGTACTGCTTGCCGTCGGTGAACTTCCACGCGTCCACGCCCACGGAGAACCGGGACATGTCGAACTTGTCCTTCGCGATGAAGTCGTCCATCGCCAGCAGCTGGTGCTGCGAGGCGTACGCCTGGAAGAACTGCACGCTGTTCTGGAAGGCGTCGGGGGCGTTGCCCGCGACGAAGCCGGCGGTCAGCTTGGTGAAGTAGTCGTCGACGGCGTACTGCGAGATCTTGACGGTCGTGCCGGGGTTGGCCTTCTCGAAGTCCGTGGCGCAGACCTTGTACGCGGCCGCCTGCTTGTCGTCCCAGGTCCACCAGTTGACGGTCTTCGAGCCGCCGGCGGAGGACGAGCCGGACGAGCAGGCGGAGAGTACCGCCGCGAGGCTGAGCGTGGCGCCCAGCGCGACGATCTTGCGTATTCTCATGATTCCTTCTTTCGGGATGGTTCCTGGTGAGCGTGGGACGACGTCTTGAGGAGCGCGCGGAAGGCGCTCAGGGTGATGGCCAGGTCCTCGGAGCCGCCGGCGTCGTGGCCGTTGAACTCCCACAGCCGCATCTGCTTGGGGCCGCCGTAGGCGTGGTAGGCGGCGATCGCCGTGGTGGGCGGGCAGACCTCGTCGCGCAGCCCGGCGGAGAACCAGGCGGGGGCGGTCGCGCGGCGGGCGAAGGCGAGCCCGTCGAAGTAGCCGAGGGTGCGGAAGGTCTCCTCGACCCGGTCGCGGCGGGCGGCGAGGTAGCCGATGATCTCCGCGTAGGGCTGCTCGCCGGTGAGGCGGGTGGCCTGCCTGATGTCGCAGAGGAACGGCGACTGGAACTGCGCGGCCGTCAGGTCCGGTACGAGGCCGGCGACCGCGAGCGCGATGCCGCCGCCCTGGCTGGGGCCGGTGACGGCGACGCGGCGGGGGTCCACGTGCGGCGAGCCGCGCAGGGCCTCGACGGCGCGCACGGCGTCGGTGAACACCCGCCGGTAGACGTAGGTGTCCTTGTCCTCGATGCCGCGGGTGAGGAAGCCGGGGTGGGACGGGCCGCTGCCGACCGGGTCGGCGGTGCCGCCGCCGCCCGCCCAGGCGCCGCCCTGGCCGCGGGCGTCCACCAGCAGGTGGGCGTACCCGGCGCAGGCCCACATCAGGTCGTCGACGGGGGCGCCGCGTCCGCTGCCGTAGCCGTGGAACTGCACGACCGCCGGCAGGGGGCCGCCGCGGTGCCGGGGCATCCGCAGCCAGCCGCGCACGGGGTGGCCGCCGAACCCGGGGAAGACGGCGTCGAAGACGTCCACGGCCTCCAGGTCGGTCTCGACAGGTGTCAGTTCCAGGCGGGCGGGGTGGATCCGGGCACTGTCGAGGGTGCCTTTCCAGAAGGCGTCGAAGTCGGCGGGCTCCTGGTAGGTGCTGCGGTACGACCACAGTTCGGGGACGTCCTGTTCCGTCAGCACGGCTGTGCCTCCCCGTGCGGACGCAGATCGGCGCCGAGGGTGACGGCGGTGCCGGCGGGGACGCGGAGTTCGGCGGTGCGGTCGCGGTGGCGGATCCGTACCGGCGCCGTGTCGTCCCCGGCGTGCCGGCGGAGCGTCACGGCCGTCAGTTCGCCGTCGCGCCAGCTGAAGTCGGCGGCGAGGCCGCCACGGCAGCGCAGGTCCGTCGCCTGGCCGTCGGGCCACTCGCGGGGCAGGGCGGGCAGCAGGTGGACCGTGCCGGTGTGGCTCTGCAGCACCATCTCGGTGAGCGCGGCGGTGAAGCCGTAGTTCCCGTCGATCTGGAACGGCGGGTGGGTGGAGAAGAGGTTGGGCAGCAGGCCGCCCCACTGTGATCCGTCGACGGGTGCGTCGGTGCCCGGGTCGCCGTCGAGCGGCCGGGTCGCCTCGCCGAAGAGGGAGCGGGCGGTGGCCGCGTCGTGCAGCCGGGCGCGCAGGGCCATCTTCCACGCCCAGGACCAGCCCATCGCGCCGGGTCCGCGCCGGTCCAGCAGGGCGGTGGCGGCCGCGGCGAGTTCCGGGGTCGCGTCGGGGGTGATCTGGCCGAGCGGGTGGACGGTGACCATCTGCGACAGGTGGCGGTGGTACGGGTCCTGCTCGGGCAGGTCCTCGGCCCACTCCTGGAGCCAGCCGCCGGCGGCGATCCGCGGCGGGTGCAGCTTCGGCAGAGCCTCGCCGATACGGCCGCTCAGCGGTGTTTCCAGGGCGAGCAGTTCGGCGGCGCGCAGGGTGCGTACGAGGACGGCCCGGGTCAGGGCCATGTCCATCGTCGTGGAGCGGGTGAGGGAGGCCGGGGAGCCGTCGGGGGTGAGGAAGTGGTTCTCCGGCGACGTGGAGGGGAGGGTGTCGAGGCCGCCGGCGCCGTCGTCGATCAACCAGTCGAGCAGGAATTCCGCGCAGCCGCTGAGCAGGGGCCAGGCCCGCTCGCGCAGGAAGGCGGTGTCCTGGGTGAACTCGTAGTGGTCCCAGACGTGCTGCACCAGCCAGGCGCCGCCCATCTGCCAGATCGCCCAGGACGCGGCGCCGTGCCCCATGCCGACCGGAAGGGCCCAGCCCCACATGTCGGTGTTGTGGTGGGCGACCCAGCCGCGGGCGCCGTAGAGGCCGGTGGCCACGTCCCTGCCGTGGGCGGCGACGCGGTCCAGCAGGTCGAAGAGCGGTTCGTGGCAGGTGCTGAGCCCCGCGGCCTCGGCACCCCAGTAGTTCATCTGGGTGTTGATGTTGATCGTGTAGTTCGAGGACCAGGCCGGGCGCAGGTCGGCGTTCCAGATGCCCTGGAGGTTGGCGGGCGGTCCGGCGTGCGGGCGGGAGGCGGACGCGAGCAGATAGCGTCCGAGCTGGAACAGCACGGTGGCGGTGAGGAGTTCGTCGTCCCCGGCGAGGATGTCGCGGGCCACGTCGTAGGTGCCCGAGCGACGCGGGCCGATGCGCAGCGAGGTGCCGCCGAGGAGTCCGCGCAGGTCGTCCTCGTGGGCCTTGAGCAGCTCCTCGGCCCCGCGTTCCACGGCCCCGGCGGCGCTGCCGGCGGCGGTGGCCAGGTGGCCGGCGCGGTCGGCGGCGGCCAGGCCCCGCCAGTGGCGCAGGGCGCCGGTGGAACTGGCCACGACCGCCAGCAGCCGGGTCGCGCCGGTCACCAGCAGGGCGCCGGAGTCCGTGGTCACCTCGCCGTCGGTGTCCACTCGCAGGGCGACCGCGCCGAAGGGGTCGTAGCCGTCGACGGGACCCCCGCCGTACCGCAGGGGCTCCTTGACGCCTGGTTCGTGGGCGGGCGCGCCGTCGACGGGGATCTCCACGCCGAGGACGACCCCGCTCGCGTCGGCGGCGCGGTGCGCTTCCCTCAGGGGGCTGGTCAGTTCGAGCCGCAGGTCCAGGCTCCCGGCGTGCGCGACCAGGTCGGTGCACAGGGTCCCGGTGACGGCGTCGGCCCAGGTCCTGCGGTGGACGACGGTGCCGGAGGGGAGCTCGAAGGCGTCCTCGGCGACCCCGTTGTCGAGGTTGAGGGTCCGACCCCGGTACGTGGCGTCCTCTCCCCCGGACACGGTCAGCCACAGGTCGGCGTAGGGCAGGTACTCCTGGCTGTAGGGCCCCTCGAAGGCCATCAGCAGTTCCTCGGCGCGGTGCGGGTCACCGGCGCGCAGGGCGGTGCGGACCTCGGCCAGCCGCTCCGGACCGGCGCCTGCGGCGACGACGTCGGCGAGGGCCCCGGCCGGTCCCGCGGGGGTGCCGGACCACACGGTCGAGTCGTTGATCTGGATGCGGGCGCGGTGGGCGCCGCCGAAGACCATCGCGCCGAGCCGGCCGTTGCCGACCGGGGCGGCCTCGTTCCAGGAGGCCGCGGGCGCGGGCCAGCCGAGCAGGAGATCAGTGGAGTTCATGAGGGTGCCGTCCAGGTGGGCGTGCGCGGTTACTTGAGGCCGGAGAAGCCGATGGAGTTGACGATCCGCTTGCCGAAGGCCACGAAGAGCAGCAGCATCGGCAGCGCCGCGATGAGGGCGGCGGCCATCAGCCCGGCCCAGTCCGGGGCGGCCTGCGGCGAGGACTGCTTGAACACACCCAGGGCGAGGGTCAGCGGCTGCACACTCGCGTCGTTGGTGATCAGCAGCGGCCACATGTAGTCGTTCCAGGCGTTGACGAACATCAACAGCGACACGGTGGCGATCGGGGCCGCCGACATCGGCAGGACGATCCGCGTGAGGATCCGCAGCGGTCCGGCGCCGTCGATGATCGCGGCCTCCTCGATCTCGCTGCTGAGGCCGAGCATGAACTGCCGCAAGAAGAACAGCGTGAACGCCTGGAACAGCCCGCCGGGCAGGATCAGCCCCGCGAAGGTGTTGGTGAGGCCGAGGTCCTTGATGAAGACGAAGTTCGGCAGCAGCGTGAAGACGCTCGGCACCATCAGGGCGCTGATGAGGATCGCGAACACCAGGTTCCGGCCGCGCCAGTGCAGCCGAGAGAACGCGTAGGCCGCGCAGGCGGAGAACAGCACGATGAGCGCGGTCTGCACCGAGGCGTAGATCAGGGAGTTGCGCAGGTAGAGCGCGATGTCCAGGGAGGCGCCGGAGCCGCCCTGGGCCTGGGCCTCGGCGAGGGAGGCCAGGCCGAGCGCCCGCTTGAAGGCGCCGAGGGTGAAGCCGACGGGCAGCGGCGAGGAGGGGTTGGTGGCCAGTTGGTAGTTGTTGGACAGCGCGGTGCGCAGGATCCAATAGAAGGGGAAGACCGTGACCAGGGAGATGATCCCGAGGTAGGTCCAGGCCAGGATCCGGCCGGGGCCGGCCTTCCGGGTGCGGGGGCGCCGCACGGACTTCGTGCGGGGCGCGAGGGCGACCGTCATCAGGGCCTCCGTCAGTTCAGGTCGGATTCGTCGGCCCGGGCGAGCCGCAACTGGGTGAAGGTGACCGTGATGAGCAGGACGAACAGCGCCAGCGACAACGTCGCCGCGTAGCCGAAGTCGAACTGCCGGAAGGCCTTGTCGTAGATGTACATCTGCAGCACGTTCGAGGCGTTGGCCGGTCCGCCCTTGGTGGTGACCGCCACGATGTCGAAGACCTGGAAGGAGTTGATCACCGTCAGGACGACCACCATCACCAGGATCGGCCGCAGCAGCGGCACGGTGAGGCGGCGGAACATCTGGAACTCGGTCGCGCCGTCGACCCGGCCGGCTTCGTAGATGGTGGGCGGGATGGTCTGGAGTCCGGCGAAGATCAGCAGCGCGTAGTAGCCCATCCACTTCCACACGCTGATCGCGGCGAGGGACGGGATCGCCCACGGGCCGCTGCCGAGGAACAGGATCGAGTGGCCGATGACGTGGTCGAGCACGATGTTGATGACCCCGAGGTGCGGGTCGAGCATCCACTGCCAGACCAGCGCGGCGATCACGTTGGAGATCAGGAACGGCATGAGGATCACGCCGCGCAACGCAGAGGAACTGGTGACGCGGTGCAGGATCACCGCCGTCACCAGGGATATCAGGGTGCCGAAGACGACCGACAAGGCCACGAACCAGATGGTGACGAGGAGCGAGTGCCAGAAGACGTCGTCACCGAACATCTCGCGGAAGTTGGCCAGTCCGACCCAGTTCGGCGGGCTGAGGACGTGGAAGTCGGTGAAGCCGAGGTAGATGCCGCGGAGGGTCGGATAGGCGTAGAAGATCGCGAAGCCGACGACCGAGGGCAGGATGAGCAGCAGGGCGACCGGCAGGTCCCTGCGCCGGGCCGCCACCGACCTGGTGGCGGCCACGCGCTTGGTCCTGCCGCTGTGCTTCCGTGCGGTGATCGCGGTGTTCCCGCTGGATGAGGCGGCCGTGGTGGCCTCCGCGCCGGCTGCGCCGGCTGTGCCGGACGGTGGTGTCACCGGCGGCGTGTGGTTGCCCTGCGATGTGACCACCACGGCACTCTCCTTTTCGTACGTCGGTCGAACGGGTGGGTCTGTGGTGCTTCCGCTCGGTGCTTCAGCGGTTCAGCGGTGCGGTGTGGTCCGGTGCGGTGCGGGTTCCGCCGCGGGTCAGAGGGTGATCCGGTCGATGTCGGACACGTAGTCCGACGGGTTGCCGAAGCCGACCGTGTTGGCACCGGCCTTCAGGTGGACGGGCACGGTGACGGTCCTCGGCCGGCCCCACTCGTTGTCGTTGCCGCCGGGCAGCGGGAGCTGGAAGGACGTCCCGTTGACGGTGACGACCACCGTGCGGCCGGAGGAGCCGTCGGTGTAGTCGAGCTTCATCAGATAGGTGCCGTCCTTCGGCGCCGCGACGTCGTTGATCGCCACCGAGCCGTTGTTGCCGCCGAGGTTGCCGACCTTCTTGCCGCCGGAGCAGGCCGAGCAGTCGTTGACGCTCGCGTTGCCGGTGAGGGTGTTGCCGGACGCCTCGGCCTCGTAGGCCACGGGTCCGTCGGCGGCCGGCGTCGTCACGGGGACGGCCTTGCCCGCCGCGGACCGGCGGCCGCGCGCGTCATGGGCGACGACGGTGAACGAGTAACCGGTGGCGGCCTGCAGACCGGTCACGGTGGTGGAGGTGCCGCTCGCACCGGCGACCTTGGCGCCGTTGGCGTACACGTCGTAACCGGTGGTGGCGGTGCCGGTGTTCACCGGCTGCCAGGCCAGCGAGACGCTGGTGGCGGTGGAGGCGGTGGCGTGCACCGCCAGCGGCACGCCCGGCTTGCCGGTGACGGCGTCCGGGGTGACGCGCAGCAGGCGCGAACCGTGCGGCGGCAGGTTGTCGGTGAAGCCGCCGGCGCTCCTGCCGAGGTTCTTGTGGCTCCACAGGTCACGGACCGCGGGCCTGCCGGTGATGCCCAGGTCGCTCCAGTCGGCGGTGACGTCGGCGTAGCCCTTGCCGAGGTTGAACAGCGCCACGGTGTAACTGCCGTCGGCGTTGCGGGCGTACCAGACCTGCTCGGGGGTCTCCTGGCTGACCGGCCTGGCCGGGTTCCCGGCCTGGTCGACCGCGATGACCTCGTCGTTGGTGAGCAGCGACAGACCGTAGGGGTCGAGGTGGGTGAGGTCGTCACCGATGTACAGCGGGGCGCTCTCGATGGCCCAGAGCGTCATATGGCTCTGCCGCTCGACCTCGTTGAGGCCGTCCAGCGGTCCGGCGCCGACGTCGAGGGAGTCGAGGTTGTTCCAGTGGCCCGGTCCGGCGTCGTCGATCCACGGGACGACGTCGTTCCACCGCTGCTTGACCGAGTTGTTCCAGGTCACCAGGGTGTCGCAGTAGCACTCGACGTCGGTGTCGATGCGCCAGCCGTTGGAGTTCTGCTTCCAGACGTCGGCCTTGTCGTGGCTGAGCGACCAGGACAGGACGAACTGGATGGGGCGGCCGGTCCGCTCCAGCGCGCTGTGCCAGGCCTGGATGTCGGGAACGTTGTTGTGCGCCTCGTCGCCCTGGCTGGAACCGGGTCCGACACCGTCGATCTTGAGGAAGTCCACGCCCCAGTCCGCGTATTCCTGCGCGATCGAGTCGATGTACTTCGAGGTGCACGGGCTGGAGAAGTTCAGCTGGTAGGAGACGTTGTCCCAGCCGCTGGTCTTGCGCAGGTCGGGGTAGACGATGTCCTTGGTGGTGCAGCCAGGCGCGTCGAGGATGGGGCTCTTGCCGTCGTTGTACGCGTCGATGTAGAGGCCGACCGCCATGTAGACGCCGAACTTCAGGCCCTTGGCGTGCAGTTTGTCGCCGAGGTACTTCATGCCGTGCGGGAACTTGACGGGGTCCGCGGCCGGACGGGCGTACTCGTCGACGACGTTCTTCTGCGTGTGGGGGTTGACGTTCCAGCCGGCATCCACGTTGACGTACTCGTAGCCGTGCGACTTCAGCTTCGAGGCCAGGATGTCCGCCTGCTGGAGGACGTGCGACTCGGTGAGCCAGGGACCCCCGTAGCCGGGGAAGTTGGTCGACTCCAGGCTCCAGCTGCTCCAGCCCATGTAGGGCTTGGCGGCGAGCACCGGGGCCGGCGCCGTCGTCGTGCCGGCGGTCCTTGCGACGGCCGTGGCGGGGGCGGTGGCCGGGGCGGCGACGGCCGGCGCGACGAGGGGCGCCGCGAGGGCGCCCACCGCGAGGGCGGGGAGGAAGAAGGCCCTGCGCATGCCGCTGCGCGTCCGGGGCCTGGGCCGTCTCAGACGTGCGCGTACAGCTGAACGAGCCATGGGTGTACTCCATTTCGGCGCGACGGGGTACGGCAGAACGCTGCGGCGCGCGACCGGGGCCGGCGCTCGGAGGTCCGCTGGGATATCGACGGTGTTGCGGGAGGGGCAGGACGGCATGACAGGCGGGCGGGTCGTGCCCCGGAGCCTTCCTCGGTGGCGGTCGTCCCGGAACGCCACCGAGGCCGGAAGTGCTGCGACCGGGGCCCGATCGCACTCCTCCCCCATGAGGACCGTCTCGTCCGCACCGACGAGGAGTGCGGCGAATGTAGCCAGGGTTTCCTTCCAGCGTCAACATATTCGCCGGCAGAAATCCGATGTCTTGACCCTCCACAACCCGCGATCAGCCGAACATGCCAGGCAACTCCTCGGTCAGAGACGGGAAAGATGGGATCACTGAGGGCGGTCGAGCCTCTTTCTTACTTTCCGTTGGAAAGGTATGGTCCCGGCCATGAGCCTCGCCCACCAGCCCCCCGCCGCTGTCCTGGTCTTCCAGACACTCCTCGCGTACGGCCCCCTGACCCGGGCCGACATCGGCCGGCGCACGGGGCTTTCGGGCGGGGCGGTCACCAAAGCGGCAACCCCCCTGCTGGCCGACGGCTGGATCACCGAACTCGGCCGGCCTACCGGGGAGCGCGCCAACGGCCGCCCGCCGACACTGGTCGCCGTCCACGCCGAACGCGCCCGCTTCGTCGGCGTGAAGGTGACCGGCGACGAGCTCATCGGCGTCGTCACCGATCTGACCGCCCAGCCGCTGGCCTCACGGCGAGCGGGCCTCGACTCCCGCGACGTCGGAACGGTGGTGCTCGCCATCGCCCGGCTCATCACCCGCCTCCGCACCGCCGCGGGCACGGAGGAGGACGGTGCCATCCACAGCGTCGGAGTCACCCTCTCCGGGGACGTGGACGGGCAGACCGGCATCGTGCACTTCTCGCCGTTCCTGAACTGGCGCCGCGTCCCGCTGGCCCAGCTCGTGGAGACGGCCACCGGCATCCCGACAGTGATCGAGAACGACGTACGGGCCCTGACCGTCGCCGAGCAGTGGTTCGGCGCCGGTGTCGGGCTGTCGTCCTTCGCCCTGGTCACGGTGGGCGCCGGCATCGGCTGCGGGCTGTCCATCGGCGGCCGGGTGGTGTCGGGCGCGCACGGGGTGTCCGGCGAGGTCGGGCACCTGCCCGTGGGCGGCACCGACCGCACCTGCACCTGCGGCAACACCGGCTGCGTCGAGACCGTCGCCTCGACGCACGCCATCACCGAGCAGGCCCGCCTGGCCACCGGCAACCCCTCGCTGACCATGGAGGAGGCGGTCCGCCTCGCCCACGCGAACGACACGGCGGTCCGCGCGGTGTTCTCCCGCGCCGGGCAGGTGATGGGCCTCGCCATGGCATCGGTGGCCAACCTCATCGGCCCGGAGCGCATCATCATCTCCGGTGAGGGCGTGGCCTCGTACGACCTGTTCGCCGACCAGCTCCGGCAGACCTTCGCCGACCACGCGTTCGGCGCCGCGGCGGACTGCGACATCGAGGTCCGCCCGCTGCCCTTCGAGGAATGGGCCCGCGGGGGTGCGGCGGTCGCCGCGCAGCGGGTGTTCGCCCCCACGAAGTAACCCTCGTCGCGCTCCCGAAAGGCACGTGGTCATCCCCATGAGCAGGATCAGGAACGTCGAGTGCCGGATGGTCTTCCTCGAACCGGAGGTCCTGCGCACCGACGCCCTCCAGACCTTCGTCCGCCAGGAGACGATCCTGGTCTCCCTCACCACCGACGACGGCCTGACGGGCACCGGCTACGCGTACACCATCGGCACGGGCGGCAGTTCGGTGCTCGCCCTGCTCCGCGACCACCTGGCCGGTCTGCTCCTCGGGGCGGACGCCCGCAACGTCGAGGCGCTGTGGCAGCGGCTGCTGTCGGTCACCCGGGCCACCTCGGTCGGCGCGATCACCTCGCTCGCCCTGGCCGCCGTGGACACCGCCCTGTGGGACCTGCGCTGCCTGCGCGCCGGGGAACCGCTGTGGCGCCTCGCGGGCGGCGCGCACGAGCGGCTGCCGCTGTACGACACCGAGGGCGGCTGGCTCCATCTGACCCCCGACGAACTGGCGAGCAGCGCCCAGCAGGCCAAGGAACGCGGCCTGCGCGGCGCCAAGGTCAAGGTCGGCAAGCCCACCGCCGGTGAGGACGCCGAGCGTCTGGCGGCGGTCCGCGCGGCGGTCGGGCCCGACTGGGTGCTCATGGTCGACGCCAACCAGTCGATGACCGGCGCCGAGGCGATCCGCCGGGCCCGCGCCTACGAGCCCTACGACATCGCCTGGTTCGAGGAGCCCCTCCCCGCCGACGACCTCGCCGGCCATGTCCGCCTCGCGGCCTCGACCTCGATCCCCGTCGCGGTCGGCGAGTCCCTGTACGGCGTCGGCCGCTTCGCCGAGTACCTCTCCGCGGGGGCGGCCGGCATCGTCCAGGCCGACGTCGCCCGCGTCGGCGGCATCACCCCGTGGCTCAAGACCGCGCACACCGCCGAGGCGTTCAACGTCCAGGTCGCCCCGCACTTCCTCATGGAACTGCACGCCAGCCTGGCCTGCGCCGTACCCGCGGGCATGTACGTCGAGCACATCCCGCAGCTCGACGCGATCACCCGCACGCCGTTGACCATCGAGGACGGTTGCGTGGTGCCGCCCGAGGCCCCCGGCATCGGCATCGACTGGGACGAGGACGCGATCGACGACCTGCGGGTGGCGTAGCCCTCCGGGGGCGGCGGTGCCGGCGATGTCGTCGCAGAGCGGTCGTCCGATGATCTGCGCCCGGCTGCGGCCCCGTGGCCTGGAACACCGCCGTGCAGTCGATCGGTTCCGTCCCGTCTGCGCACCACCGCCGTGGCCTCACACCATAAGAGGGGGAACTCCGCGCGACGGCGCTGCCCGGTTGGTGAAACCGGGCAGGTCGCACGCATGGCCCCCGGCCCTGCATGACCGGCGCCCGGAGCCGCCGGGAGCGGTGCGCCGGTAAATCAGGAGCCGTCCGTTCACCATTGGGGCAGCATGTGCCGCCGTGAACCATGTGCTGCACGCCCTGTCCGGCAATCCGGCGCTCCCGCCCGAGCTGGTCGACCGGCTGATCGCCGCTGCGGACGACGACCTCGCATGGGCACTGGCCTGCCGCCCGGACCTGAGTCG
This sequence comes from Streptomyces sp. RLA123, assembly GCF_056270165.1. Taxonomy (NCBI): domain Bacteria; kingdom Bacillati; phylum Actinomycetota; class Actinomycetes; order Kitasatosporales; family Streptomycetaceae; genus Streptomyces; species Streptomyces sp. RLA123. The sequence continues at coordinate 677,915 of NZ_JBWDOR010000003.1, forward strand.
CGCTCAGGTGCACGCGCTGGCCTCGCGAAGCGAGGAGGCCGCGGTGTGTCTCGCCCACGAGGGCAGCCTGACCGCCGAGGACATCGATCCGGCGACGCGGCCAGACGCGGCCCTCGCTCTGCTCGGCGAGGGCGCGGGCCGTCGGGAGTGGGCGCGCGTGCTGGCTGCCGATCCCCGAGTGGAGTACCGGGAAAGGCTCGCCGCCTGCCCGGATCTCCCGCCGGACGTCGTGGCGGCGCTCGCCGGGGACCCGAACGTCTCGGTCGTCGCGGAACTCGCGCTATCGACGACATCACGGGAGGTCGCCGCCCGCCTCGCGGACCACCCGCACGCCGACGTCCGCCGCTCGGTGGCGGCCAACGAGGCGGCGCCACCGAGGGTGCTGGAGGCGCTGCTCGCCGGTACCGGGGTGCCCCCGGCCGTCTCCTGCCAGGTCTGCGACCGCGAGCCGGCGCAGTTCGTCGACGACCCGCACCGCGCGGGACCCAGCCGCGACCTGCCGCCCGGCGCGTCCTGCGACGGCTCCCACGAGTCCACGGTGCACGCCATCCAGCAGGCGGCCCTGGGCAACCCGGCGACACCCGCCGTGGCGGCCGCGCTGTTCGCCGGTCATCCCTCGCTGCTGCTGCGCCAGGAACTGGCCGCCCGTCCGGACCTGCCGCAGCAGGTGTACGCGCTGCTGGCCGAGGATCCCGTCCCCTGGGTACGGGGGCAACTGGCCGACAATCCCGGGATCGGCGAGCCCTTGATGCGCTCCCTGGCCGACGACCGCGGGCACGACGTGCAGAGGAGGCTCGCGCACCATCCGCGCCTGCCCCTCGACGTGCTCGGTCATCTCACCCGCGTCACCAGGATCGGGCCAACGCCGCTTCCGCGCGTCGCCGCGGCCTCCCCGGCCGAGGTCGACGCGCTGGCAGCGTCCCCGAACCCGGTCGTACGGATGCTCGTGGCGGAACGACGGGACCTGCCGGACGCCGTGCGCGACGCGCTGGCCCGCGATCCCGACGCCAAAGTGGTCAAGTCTGTCGCGCCGCACCCGGGTCTCCCCGACGCCCTGCTGCGCGCCATGGTCGCGCGGCACGGCGTGCACGTGGCCGCCAAGGTAGCGACGAATCCCGGTGCCACACCGGCCCTGCTGGAGGAACTGACCCGGCACCGGCCACCGGTCCCCAAGGCTCTGCGCGCGATCGCCCGGCATCCCGCCGCTCCGGCCGCGGCCCTGCTGGCCTGCCTGCCCGACCGGCGGGCGAGACCGATCGCCGCCGGCCATCCCGGGCTGCCGCCCTCCGTCGTCGTCGGACTTCTCGGCGACGACGACCCCGAGGTTGCCATGGCGGCGGCGGCCAACCCGTCACTGCCGCCGGCGGTCATGGCCGAACTGGTGCGCTGAGCCCGGCAGGGCTACGCCGTGCCGAGGAACCCCGGGTCGGCCGGGCCCGTCTGCCGCGCGAAATCCGCCGCCACGCCGAGGACCTCGCGCATCGGCACGGGCCGCCGGCTGGTCGCGGCGAGATCGGCGTGCGCCTCCTTCGTCCAGAGGAACGGATAGACGCTGATCCCCTGCGACAAGGACAGAGCCGCGGCCTCCTCGCGCCAGCCGGCCCAGCGCAGCCCCTCGTAGAACCGGCCGAGGCCACCGGACAGCATCCAGGAGATCCATCCGGAGTGGCCCATGTCCATGGCCTCCCACTCCAGGGTGTCGGGCGCGAAGTAACTCATCTGCCCCGGGGCGCCGGGACGTCCCGCGGCCGCCGGGTCGTGGCCGCCCAGCGCGAACACCCCGCCCAGCACGTCATGGCCGACGACAAGACCCGTCGCGGGATGCCACGCCGGGTCGAAGGCGGCGGGGAACGCGTTGACCCGGCCCAGGCTCGGCAGGCCGCCGTTCTCCGGCCCCGCACCTCCCCCGAACACCCGCAGCCACCCGCCGTCCAGGAGCAGTCCCCCGGTGTTGAGCGTCAGCCCGCCGAGCGTCGAGCGCGCGGTGACCTGCATCTGCAGCAAGCACCGGCGTGCCTCACCGTCGTCGGCGGGAAGCACCGCGGGCGGCTCGGTGGCGGCGGCGAAAATCTCCCGCAGTTCCGGCCACACCGGATCGTCCACCTCGGTCAGCTCGTCGAGTCCACGCATCCGAGGATGATCGCAGTGCCCCCGGCGTCACCGGCCTCGGGGGGGGCGTTCACCGTGCACCGTTCCTGTCGTGCAGCCAACGCTCGAAGTCGGTGGCCACGATGCGCTCGTCGTGCACGCCGGCCGCGGCCTCGGACGCCAGCCAGACGATCGGCGGGCCCATGACGGCGGGTTCCAGGACGGCCGCGTTCCCGCGAAGGGCATCCGGGGGCAGCATGCCGGTCGCGGTCACGCCGCCGGGCAGCAGCAGGTTGACGGTGACGCCCGTGCCGCGCAGGTCGGCGGCCATGATGCGGGACAGCGCCTCGCTGCCGGCCCGCGAGGGCCCGTACGGGACGAACCCGGTCCGCTGCATGGTCGACTCGTTCACCGCGATGTTGACGATGCGTCCGCCGCCCGCGGCCAGCATCCGCGGCGTCACCTCGCGGGCCACCAGGAAGTAACCGGTCAGGTTGGTGTCGATCACCGCGCGGAACCCCTCGACCGGCACGTCCCAGAAGCCCTGCGGGTCCGTCGTGAAGCGTGGATTGACCGTGCGCATGCCGATCCCGGCGTTGTTGACGAGCATGTCGATGCCGCCGAGCCGCGACCACACCCCTTCGACCGCCCGGGCCACGGAGGACTCGTCGCGCACGTCCAGCCCCACTCCGAACGCGCCCGGCAGCCGGCCGGCGACCTCGCCGGCCCGCGTCCCGGACCGGCCGGTCAGCGCGACCGTCGCCCCTGACGCGGCCAGGGCGGACGCCATGGCGAGGCCCAGTCCGCTCGTACCGCCGGTCACCAGCGCCCTCACCGGGCGGCCTGCCCGCTCTTCGCTCATGACCCAGAGGCTACGGAGGGGAGCGCACTCGAAGTCAAGGCGTGTCGCAGCGGCGGAAGAAAGTCCTCGGCGTCGATCGTTGGACCAGAGACGGCACGAATGGACATCGCAGAACGAGGTCACACGATGGCAACTCTTGGACTCATCGGCAGCGGCTCGATCGGCAGCACGCTGGCGCGGCTCGCGACGGATGCCGGGCTGGACGTCGTCCTCAGCAATTCCCGGGGACCGGAGACGCTCGCGGATCTGGTGTCCGAGCTCGGCCCGCGAGCGCGCGCGGCGACGCCGGAGGAGGCCGCCGCGGCGGGCGACTGGGTCGTCGTCACCATCCCCCTCAAGGCGGTCGGCCGGGTCCCGGTGGCACCGCTGGCCGGGAAGACGGTCATCGACACGGGCAACTACTACCCGCAGCGGGACGGTGAGATCGCCGTACTGAAGGACGGCAGCAGCACCGACAGCCAGCTGCTCCAGGACCACCTTCCCGAGTCCCACGTGGTGAAGGGCTTCAACAACATCTTCTTCCGCCATCTGGCCGTGCTCGCCCGGCCGAAGGGCTCGCCCGACCGCACCGCGCTGCCTGTCGCGGGTGACGACCCGGTTGCCGTCGCGCACGCCGCCGAGCTTCTCGACCTGCTCGGATACGACGCGCTCGCCTTCGGCACCCTCGCCGACAGCTGGCGCTCGCAGCCGGGCACCCCGGTCTACGGCCCGCCGTACGCGGGCGGCTCCGCGGACTTCGCGAACCAGGAGGCCACCCCCGCCTCCGCCGACACCATCCGCACGCTCGTCGACGCGGCCACCCGCTGACCTGATCCCCCGTTCCCACCCTTCCGAAGGAGCGTCGCTTTACCTTTCCATGAGGCTTCCATTGTTCGGACACGACCATGGAGGCACCGTGCGGCCGCCCGGACTTCTTCCCCCTGCTCGCCCGGCACACGTCGGGCAGATCGGCCCCGACCTGCCGGTACAAGTGCGGCAATGGGTGTGCGACGTCGTGGCCGACGCGCTCCCACGGCGCACGATGCCGCGCACGGGAGCCGTGGTGACGCCGGCCGCGAGGCGGCCAAGGGTGCCGAGACCTGCGGCCCGATCATCCAGGACAAGCGGGTCCTGGTCGCCGTGCGGCATCCCGGGCGAGACGGACCGTGGTCGTGGCATGGCGCGAGGACCGGCACGGCACCGGCACACCTGACGGCCGGACCCCGGTGCCCGGCGCGTGAGCGCCGGTGCGGCCGGGACGGTGCCCGCGGAAGGTCGCGGGCACCGTCCCGGCCGGGTGCCGGTCGTCGGTGCGGGGTCAGCTGTTGGCGTTCAGGACGGGGTAGTAACCGCTCGAGTGGCCGGTGGCGGTGGGGTGGTAGGACTCCCAGCTCGGCGAGATGACGAGGGAGTGCAGGTAGTCGTCGCCCGAGCAGAGCTCGTGGTTGTTGAAGGTGCCGCGGACGTCGCCGAAGACGAAGCCGTGGGCGGCCGCTCGGGCGGCGATGACGCTGTCGAGGACGTCGGCGGCCTCGTCGATCTTCCGGTGCTTGGTGTCGGAGAGGCCGACGCAGAAGACGTTGAGGGTGTAGACGCGCGGGTAGCCCAGGACGACGACCTTCGCGTTGGGGGCCTTGGCGCGGATCGCGTCGTAGGTGGCGTCCAGACGGGCCGGGAGGGTGTTACGCGCGTAGTTCTCCGCCGTGGTGACCCGGTTGACGCAGGTGGTGTCGGAACCGGTCACGCAGGTGGTCATCACGTCCGAGAAGCCGGCGTCGTTGCCGCCGATGGTGATCGAGACCAGCCCGGTCGACGCGTTCAGCGGTCCGAGCTGACCGTTGGTCACATCCGTGGTCACCGCGCCGGAGCAGGAGGTGTCGGCGAACGAGGACGGGGCGTGGGCGTTCTTCCACAGATACGGGTACGCGCTGAAACTCCGGTGGCAACTACCGCTGGCGCTGTCGTAGTTGCCGGCGCCGTTGCCCGCGGAGTACGAGTCTCCGAGCGCGACGTAGGCAGGTCCGGCGGCGTATGCCGGACTCGACAGGAGCAGACCGAACACCACAGCCATGATCAAGGTGGCGAGGGCCGACAACGACTTCGTGGGTCTCACGGAACCTCCCTGAGCGGTGAACTGACTACCACTTAGTAGCGCCAGTTCCGGCACCTTGGGAAGTGTTCATGACAATAATTCTTCCCGCGTAGATCTTGCGTTCGCCGGACACGGAGCCGGCGTTGACCCTGCCGTCACGCTCCGGAGCGATGCCATCGCGGTGGCAGGCACGCGACAGCAATCGCAACAACGCTGCGCGACAGTGGGGTTGACGACCCTTCAGTTACCTGATGATGCGTCAGGAGCGCACGTGGTGTGCCGCACGGCAAGGCGGCGAGGAAGCCGCACACACGGAAGGCGCGCCGCTCACGCACCAGGGGCGTCGGCGGCATCCTGCACAGAGGGCACCTCGTGGTTCGCGAGCGGCGGCGGAACGGCGGCGGCGGAACGGCGGAGTGTGACTCCGTGGGCCATGGTGGGAAGACACGGCACACGGGCAACCGGTCGAGTGGCCCGGATCACAGAAGCTGTTTCGAACTTTCCGCCCGGCGGCAACGTCCTGCTGGTGTCCGTCGCCGCGGCCCGCACGGCGCCGGGCCACGTGCAGTCCGATCATCCGCATGCGAGACAGACCCGAAAGAACCGGTTGCCCCATGAACGCCCTGGTCCCCCCGTCGGTCGCCGAGCAGTCCGAGGCCGAGGCGCTGTTCCGGTTCGAGACCGGCGCCCCCGAGCCGATCCGCACCGCCCTGGGCATGAACGCGACGCGGATCGGCGGCGGAGTCGTGCTGTCGATGCGCAACGACCCCACCCGCTTCTGGAGCAAGGCCCTGGGATTCGGCGTCACCGGTCCCGTCACCGCCGGGCTGATCCGCGAGGTCTGCGACTTCTACCGGGCGGAGGGCACCCCGCAGGCCGTCCTCCAGATCGCCCCCGCCTTCCTGCCCGAGGACTGGGAGGCCATCTGCGAGCGCGAGGGCATCACCGCGGGCTCCTCCTGGGTGAAGCTCGTCGGCGCGACGGAGGACGTCGTCGCCCGCGCCGATGCCCTGGAGCAGGCCCCCGCCGGGATCACCGTGGCCCCGGTCGGGGCGGGCGACGCGGCCGAGTGGGGATCGGTGCTGGTGCGCGCCTTCGGCATGCCCGAGGAGCACTACGCCCAACTGTCCGCGTCGACGGCCGCCCAGCCGGGATGGCACGCCTTCGCCGCGTGGCTGGACGGGGAGATCGTCGGCACCGGCACGATGTACGCCGACGGCGACACGGCCCAGATGTTCGCCGGGGCGGTCCTCCCCCACGCGCGCAACCGAGGCGGGCAGACCGCCCTCCTGGCCGCCCGCGCCCGGACCGCGCGGGATCTCGGCTGCCGCTTCCTCGTGGCCGAGACCGGCACGGAGGCCCCCGGCACCCGCAACCCCTCCCTGCACAACATGCGCCGGCTCGGCCTCCAGGTCGCCTACGAACGCCCCAACTGGAACTGGCAGCCCTTGCCCGAAGCGGCCTGAGAGGGCGACCGGCCCCGCGCCTCCACAGGGGAGAGGCGCGCGGCCGGTCGCCGGGAGCTCAGCCGTGCCAGGCCGTCGTGAAGACCCAAACGCGATCGCCCGTCCGGCGGGCCACCGCAACGCCGTGAAGACGGGCCAGCGCCGCGACGGCGTCGAGGAACTCCTCGACGCCTCACGGCGCTGCGCCCCGGAACTACGCCCCGGCCTGTACTTATCGCTGCTGGAGTGGTTCCACCCGGACGGTGCCCGGATGGGCCACGCCCCGCGCCATCCGTACAGCCTCGGACACCGCGCTGTCCCCCAGGGCGCATCCCTCGTGATGCTTGGAGGTGAGCACGTGGTGCCGGGCCCCGGCGTCCCGGAACGGTGCCGCGAACGTCTCATCCGGGCCGGCGGGTGTTCCCCCGGCCCGCCCTCCCGAGGTAGGAAGGGGGGATGACCTTGCCCTTCAGCACGCTCACACATCTGGAGTGCGCGCGGTGCGGCCGCCGCCACGACGCCGACCGGGTGCAGAACCTCTGCGCCTGCGGCTCACCGCTGCTGGCCCGCTACGACCTGGAGCGGCTGCGCGCCTCGCTCACCCCCGCGGACCTCGCGGAGCGGCCGCCGTCGCTGTGGCGGTACCACGAGCTGCTGCCCGTCCGGGACCCGGGAAACGTCGTCACCCTGGGCGAGGGCATGACCCCGATGGTGCCACTGCCACGCTATGGCGCGGCCATCGGCGTCCCGGGGCTGGTGATGAAGGACGAGGGACTGATCCCCACGGGCAGCTTCAAGGCCCGCGGCGCTGCGGTCGGCGTGGCCAGGGCCCGCGAACTGGGAGCGCGCGGCGTCGCCATGCCCACCAACGGCAACGCCGGTGCGGCGTGGGCGACCTACGCCGCACGCGCCGGCCTCGACGCCCTGATCGCCATGCCCGTGGACGCCCCCGCCATCACCCGGGCCGAGTGCGCGGCCGCGGGCGCGGACCTGTATCTGGTGAACGGGCTGATCGGCGACGCGGGCCGGCTCGTCGCGGAGAAGATCAAGGCCGACCCGGACACCTGGATGGACGCGGCCACGCTCAAGGAGCCGTACCGCATCGAGGGCAAGAAGACGATGGGCCTGGAGATCGCCGAACAGCTCGGCTGGCGCGCGCCCGATGTCGTCGTCTACCCCACCGGCGGCGGCGTCGGCCTCATCGGCATCCACAAGGCCCTGCTCGAACTGCGCGAACTGGGCTGGCTCCAGGGCCCCCTCCCCCGCCTGGTCAGCGTCCAGTCCACCGGCTGCGCCCCCATCGTGCGCGCCTTCGAGAAGGGCGAACGGACCAGCGAGCCCTGGCAGGACGCGCGCACGGTGGCGTTCGGCATCACCGTCCCCAAGGCGCTGGGCGACTTCATGGTGCTGGACGCCCTCTACGAGACCAAGGGGCATGCCGTCGCCGTGACCGACGAGGAGCTGCTCGCCGACCGCGACGCGTGCGCCGCCGCGGACGGCGCCCTGCTCTGCCCCGAGGGAGCGGCGACCCTGTCGGCGGTGCGCGTCCTGCGCGAGCGGGGATGGCTGTCCGGCGAGGAGGAGGTCGTGGTGCTCAACACCGGCGCGGCGGCCAAGTACCCGGAGACGTTCCGCACCGACCCGCCGGTCCTGGAGCTCACCGACCGTATCCCGTAGGACGACCGGCGGGGCGGCCGCCCCGCCTCGGCCGTGAGGAGGTCGAGCGGTCCCCCTCCCGCATGCGCCGGGTCGCGCGGCTGGTCCCGGTGGGGCGACCCGCGCCGGGTCTACGGCCGGGGCAGCAGCCCCAGAGCGGTGTCGGCGATGGCGTGCAGGGACTCGGGGCTGCTGCCGCCCTTGCCGAGGGCCTCGATGCCGCGGACGACGGCGAGCAGGAGGGCCGCGAGGCGGGCGGGGTCGGCGCCGGGGTCGATGTCGCCCGCGCGCTGGGCGGCCGCGACGCAGGCGGTGAAGAGGTCCGCCAGGCCGGCGAAGGTGCGCCGGGCGATCGCCTGGACCTCCGCGTCGCGGCCGGAGAGCTCCGCCGTACCGTTCGCGAGCAGGCAGCCGCGCAGGGACGCGTCGGAGGCGGTGGCCGCGGCGATCTCCCGCACCTGGCCGCTCAGGCGATCCAGGGCGCCCTCGTCCGGGCCTTCGAGCCGGCCGCCCACCGCTTTGACGAGCCCGTCGCAGTAGTCCCGGAAGGCGCGCAGGAACAGCTGGTGCTTGTCGCCGAAGGCGCCGTAGAGGCTGCCCTTGCCGAGTCCGGTGTCGCGGAGGATGTCGTCCACGCTGGTCCCCGCGTAGCCGGTCGACCAGAACCGGTCCCTGACGGCGCGCAGTACCTGGTCCTCGTCGAAGCTTCGGGGGCGTGCCATGGCCCTACGGTACCCATTCTTGACTATTTCGTCCATAACGGGGTGCGTTCTGGACGCGATCGCGCAGAATCTGCCCTGCCCGGGACGTGTTCCCGGACGCGCCCCGCTCCGCACGGCCGGACGACCCACGGACCTCCCCCGGAGTGCTCCGGCCTCCCCAGGAAGGACCCGTCCAGGCCCCCATGGGAGGAAAGACCGCCCTGGTCACCAGTCCTCCAGCGGCATCGGGCGCGCGTCGCCCAGCGCCCCGCGACGACGGCGCGCGCGTCTACCTCACCGGCCGGCGCACGGACAAGCTGGAAAAGACCGCCGCGGAGACCGGCCCCGCCGCGGTCGCCGTACCGTGCGACGTGTCCCGGCCCGCCGATCCCGACCGCGTCATCGACGTCATCCGCGGCGACGGACGGCGCTGGACGCCGTGGTCGCCAACGCCGGCCTCGGCGTCGTGGGCGCATTGGCGGACGCCACACAGGAGGACTACGACCTGGTCCTCGGCGTCAACGTCGACGGCACCGTGCTGACCGTCCAGAAGGCACTGCCGCTGCCGGCCGAGGGCGCGTCGGTCGTCCTGCTCGGCTCGACGACCGGCGTGCAGGGCGTCGCGGGCATGGGCCTGTACGCCGCGTCCAAGGCGGCGATCCGCAGTCCGGGCCGCACCTGGGCGGCCGAACTGGCGCCGCGGGGCGTGCGGGGGTGAACGTCCTCGGCCCGGGCCCGACCGCGACCCCCGGCGTCGAGGCCTGGCCGAGCTCGACGGGATGACCAACGAGGCCTTCCGCCAGGTGCTCGCGGACCGGACACCGCTGAGGCGCGTCGGGCGGCCCGAGGAGGTCGCGGCGGTGGCCGCGTTCCTGGCCGGACCGGAGAGCTCGTTCGTCACCGGCTCCGAGCACTTCGTCGACGGCGGCCAGGTCCGGGTCCGACCGGCGGCGCGGCAGAGGCCGGCACCGGGCGCGCCGCCCGGTACCGGTCCGTCGCCGCGGGCTACGGCTTGCGGGCCAGCCCGGCAGAGATCAGGCACTCCCAGACCGTCAGTTCCCGCTCGGCCTGGCCGATCCGCGAGGCCTCGGCCGCCTCGGGCCGCCACAGGGACGCGGGAACGACCCCGGGCTCAAGGATCTCCAGCCCCTCGAGCAGGCCCTCGATCTCCTTGTCGGTGCGCCAACGGCCGCGCCCGAAGGTCTGCTGGAGGACCCGCTCGGCCTCCACCGTCTGCGGGTTGTTGCCCGACCGGAAGTGGCTGACGAAGAAGTAGCTCCCCGACGGCACCTGGTCGCGCCAGTAGGCGACGATCTCCGCGGGGTCCTCGTCGTCGTTCACATGGTGCAGGATCGCGCTGAAGATGACGGCCACCGGGCGGCTGAAGTCGATCAGTTCCAGGGTGTCCGCGTGCTCGCGGATCCCCTGGGGCCGGCGCACGTCCGCCTGGATCACCCGGGTGTCGTCGTTGTCCTCCAGCAGGGCCCTTCCATGGGCCAGCACGATCGGGTCACTGTCGACGTACACCACCCGGGAACCCGGCGCGTGCCGCTGCGCGACCTGGTGGACGTTGTCCGCCGTCGGCAGCCCGCTGCCCAGGTCGAGGAACTGCCGCACATCGGTGGTGGTCGCGATCTCCCGGACCGCGCGGACCAGCGCGGCGCGATTGGAGAAGGCGATCGCCACCGAACCCGGCATGTCCCGCTTGAAGACGTCACCGATCTCCCGGTCGACGGCGTAGTTGTCCTTGCCGCCGAGGAGGTAGTCGTACACGCGCGCGATGCTGGGTTTGGTCTGGTCGACCCAGGATTCCTGATCCGTCATGCCGGCCATCCTTCTCCACGCCGCCAATGCTCAACCACCCTTGTGCGCAAGGATAGTGCGCGGATCCGGCCGCGAATCGACCCTCAGCCGAGCCGGTCGATCAAGCCGGTCAGCAACCGGGCGGAGTTGCGCGGTGGTTCGGCGTCAGCGGCCAGCCGGTCCATGACCGTCAGGTAGTGCTCCACGTCCTCCTGCTTGTCCAGGTACAGGGCGCTGGTCAGCTGCTCCAGGTAGACGATGTCGGGCAGCGCGGGTTCGGAGAAGCGCAGGATGGTCACCGGCCCGCCCGCCGCGGCCAGCCCGCCGGCGTCGAACGGCGCGATCTGCAGCGTCACATGAGGCAGGGTGGCGGCTTCCATGAGGTACTCCAGCTGACCGCGCATCACCTCGACGCCGCCGAGCGGCCGGCGCAGACACGCCTCGTCCAGCACGACCCACAGGCGGGGCGCGCCCGTTCCGGCCAGCAGCTTCTGACGGGTCATCCGCAGGGCGACGCGGCGCCCGACCTCGCTCTCCGTCGCCCGGGGGTGGCCGAGCCGCGTGACCGCCCGTGCGTAGGCCTCGGTCTGCAGCAGCCCGGGCACGAACTGCACCTCGTACGTCCGGATGGTGTGCGCGGCCTCCTCGAGACCGATGTGGGTCTCGAACCAGCCCGGCAGGACATCGGCGTACTGGTGCCACCAGCCGGGGGTGTTGGCCCGGCGGGCGAGGCCGAGGAGCTCACCGCGTTCCCGCTCGTCCCCCACGCCGTACAGGGTGAGCAGATCCGCGACGTCGCGCTCCTTGAAACCCACCCGGCCCAGCTCCAGGCGGCTGATCTTCGCGTGGGAGGCGCGGATCGCGTCGCCGGCGGCCTCCCGGCTGATGCCCCGGCCCTCGCGCAGCCGGCGCAACTGCGTCCCGAGCACGATGCGCAGCACGGTCGGGCCGCCCTGGGGCGTGTCGGTCCAGGAGCGGGCCGCGGACTCGCCGCCCGGCCCAGCAGCGCTCATCTCGACTCCCCCGCACGACGTGTCGGACCCAGTGTCCCACTGCCGGGCCCGCGCCCGCAGTCCCACCGCGCAGAACGGCGGAACGTTCCGGTGGACGGCCGCCCCACCGGTCAGACCAGCCCCGCGCGGTAGACCAGCAGGGCGATCTGGACCCGGTTGTTCAAGTCGAGCTTGGTCAGGATGTGGGAGACGTGCGACTTGACCGTCGGCAGGCTCATGAAGCACGACGCGGCGATCTCCGCGTTGGTCATGCCCTGGGCGACGGCAAGGGCGACCTCCCGCTCACGATCCCCGAGCAGACGCAACAGCCCCTCCGCCCGGGCCCGTTCGGTGCCGTCCGTGGCGCTGCCGGGCGCACTGCCGGTGACGGCGTCGATGAGCTGCTTGACGGCGTCGGGTGACAGGACCGGCTCCCCCGCCCTCACCTTGCGCACCGCCGCGACGATCTGCGCCGGGGGCGTGTGCTTGAGCACATAGCCGGCGGCCCCTGCCCGCAGGGCGCCGAGGATGTAGCCGTCGGTGGTGAAGGTCGTGAGGATCAGCACCTCCGGAGCCTGCGGCAGCCGCCGCAGCGCGGCGGTGGCGGCGAGCCCGTCCATGCGCGGCATGCGGATGTCCATCAGGACGAGGTCGGGATGGTGGACCTCGACCAGTGGCAGGACGTCGGCACCGTCCTCGGCCTCGCCGACCACGTCGATGTCGTCCGCGGCGGACAGCATCAGGCGCAGGCCGGAGCGGACGAGGGGGTCGTCGTCGACGATGAGGAGGCGGGTCATCTTGTCCATGGCAGCCAGATGTCGAGTCGGAAGTCGGTCGCGCTCTGGCGGTGACTCATCCGTCCGCCGGCCAGGTGCACGCGTTCGTTCATGCCGATGAGGCCCTGCCCGGAGCCGGGCCCGCGCGTCGCGGGCTCCCGCTGCACGGGGTTGGCGACGCCGACGGTCAGCCCGGCGCGCCGGCCACCGGTCAGGGTGAGGCTGACGGGCGTGCGGGGGGCGTGCTTGCGGTGGTTGGTGAGGGCTTCCTGAAGGACACGGTAGGCGGTGCGGCTGGTGGCCGGGTCCATCGTGGCCGGATCCTCCAGTTCCTGGTGCATCTCCACGGTCGCACCGGTCCCGCGTGCCTCCTCGATCAGCCGCGGCAGGTCGCCCAGCGAGGGTTGCGGCGGTTCGGCGTACGGACTGACCGTCGGGGCGCGCAGGACCCGCAGCACGTCCTGGAGATCCTCCAGTGCCTGGCTCGCACTCTGCCGGATCACGCCCGCGGCTTCGGCGACACGCTCCGGCGCGGCGCCCGGATGGAACTCCAGAGCGCCCGCGTGCATGCTCAGCAGCGTCAGCCGGTGCGCCAGGACGTCGTGCATCTCCCGGGCGATCTCCTCGCGGGCCTGCTGCCTGGCCCGGTCGGCGCGCAGCCCTGCCTCCCGTTCCGCGCGCGCTTCCCGCTCCCGCACACCGCCGACCCACAGGCCCCAGCCCACGGTGCCCCCGACGAACGCCGCCCCCGCCACCGCCGTGGCCGCGGTCAGGGGCGTCAGGACGACCGTCACGAACGGCCGCGCCAGTACCGGCAGCAGCGCGAAGGCGGTGACCCCCGCGGTGACCCGGCCCGGACGGCCGGCGGCGACGGTGAACAGCGCCACCAGCAGCGGGACATCGGTCGGCCACGCGGTGGCCAGGACGACGAGTGCCACAGCCAGGGCCGCCGGAAAGCGCCTGCGCCAGTACAGCGCCACGCACGCCAGCAACGGCACGGCCATGCCCCCGGCGTCCACCCCCCAGGCGGGAGGCAGGAGCCACGACAGCGCCGCGCGCGCCGACAACTGGGGATACACCGACAGACCCGTCGCGTCGGCCCGCACCACGAGCACGGTCAGCGCCGCGGCCGCGGCCGCCACGAGCCCGTCCACGAGACGCGGCCGCTCGCGCCACATCTGCCGAAGGTCGATCACGTCGCCACCGTAAGGGTGCCTCGCCTGCCCGCCAACTCCTGACGGGACGCGCGGGGAATTCCTGTACCAAAGGATGAAGAGCGCCCCGAACAGGTGGTTCTTTCGGCCGCGACACGATCTCCCCAGGGCTGAATTCTCCGGCCCCGCATTTCCGTAACGTGAAGGCCATGAACCTCGAGAAACTCTCCAAGCACCTTTCCCGGACCGAGATCGCGGCCATGGTGGCCCTGCTCCTGGGAGCCGTCGTCACGGTCTACGCGGCCACGCACATCGTCGAGCGGATCTGGGCCCACGCGACCTTGACCCTGATCCAGGTGCCCGGCCTCGGCGCGGCCGTCGTGCTCGCGGCCGGCGTGGTCCTGCTGCTGGCTGCAGGGGCCCTCCTGCGCCGAAGGGGCCGGCGCGCACCCGCGGGCCTGGGCTCGTGACGCTGCGGACCGGACGCGGACTGCGCACAGCCCTCGCGCTGGTCACCGCGGCCGTCGCGGCGTCGGCCGCGGCGTGCGGAACGCTCCACGGCGTGACCTCGCCGCGCGACGCGCGGGAGCACGCCGAAGCGGCCAGGACCCAGGCCCCGCGACCGGCGGTCGACTGCGGCACCGACAAGTGCGTCGCGCTGACCTTCGACGGCGGTCCCAGCAGACCGACTCCCGAGCTGCTCGACATCCTGAAGGAAAAGCACGTCCACGCCACCTTCTTCGTCCAGGGGAAGGGCCACACGGACACCTATCCCGAAACGGTGCTGCGCATGGCCCGTGAGGGCCACGAGATCGGCAACCACACCTGGTCGCACAAGAACCTCACCACGCTGGACGAGAAGGGGATCACCGACGAACTCGTCCCCGTGCAGCAGGAGGTGCGGGCGATCACCGGACACACCCCCACACTGATGCGTCCCCCGCAGGGACGTACCGACGACGCGGTGTCCGCCGTCATGAAACGGCTCGGTCTGGCGCAGGTGCTGTGGAGTGTCACCGCGAAGGACTACGCCACCACGGACACCAAGACGATCATCCGCCGCGTCCTGGAGCAGACCCACCGCGACGGGGTCATCCTCCTCCACGAGCGGTACGAGGGAACGGTCCCTGCCGTGCCCACCATCATCGACACCCTCCGCGAGCGGGGATACACCCTGGTCACCTTCTCCCAGCTCCTCGCCCCGGCCGTCCCGCGGCCCGGAGTCGTCTACCGCCCCTGAGTCGTGCGCCCGCGGATGCCGGTGTGCCGTTCGCGGCGACACCCCGGCATCCGGGGGCGCCGACCTGCTCGTCAGGTCCGGTCGCCGACGAGCCGCCGCAGTCGTTCCTCGCTCGCGCTGCCGGGGTCGGCGGTGAAGACGGTCAGTATCTGCGACTGGTCGAGGTCGGCCAGGCTCTCCCCGCGCAGCCGGAGGGTGCCGACGTCGGGGTGGTTGATCGTCTTGGGCGCGCAGTACGGCCCGAGCACCGGCCGTTCGCGCCACAGCGCGGCGAACTCGGGGCTGGCGTCGAGCAGCGCGTCCACCAGTGCGGAGACGCGGGGGTCGCCGGCGCCACCGGTGTGGGCCGCCAGGAGCTGGGCGGTGAGGGTCCGGCTGTGCCGGGGGTGGTCCTCGGCGGGGAGTGCCAGCCGTGTCCCCGGGTCGGTGAACCAGCGGTACGCCAGGGAGCGCGCGTGGCCCGTGTACCGGGTCTGGTCGCCGACGAGCAGCCGCGCCGGCCGGTTCTGCGCGAGGGTCTCGCCGAGGTGGTTGACGATCTGCGCGGGCGTGTCCCCCAGGCGGTCCAGGATCCGCTGGATGCCGGGATTGACGCGGTCCGCCTCCGGCTCGCGGCGTGGCGGGGCGTACCCGGCGAGGCGGAACAGGTGGTCGCGTTCGTCCGGGGAGAGCCGTAGCCCTTCGGCGATCCCCCCGAGGATCCGTTCGGACGGGCGGGCCCCCCGCTGCTGCTCGATCCGGCTGTAGTAGTCGGTCGACACATGGCTGAGGACGGCGACCTCCTCGCGGCGCAGCCCCTCGGCACGCCGCCG
Organism: Streptomyces sp. RLA123; assembly: GCF_056270165.1. NCBI lineage: Bacteria > Bacillati > Actinomycetota > Actinomycetes > Kitasatosporales > Streptomycetaceae > Streptomyces > Streptomyces sp. RLA123. Next base: position 693,515 of record NZ_JBWDOR010000003.1, read on the forward strand.
CCGGGTGCGGGGAAGCCCCACGTCCTCGGGCTGGAGGGCATCACGACGGCTGCGCAGGAACCGGGCCAGCTCACCTCGTCGCACTGACTGCCCTCCCTTGGTCACGGCGTCACGTCGTCGCGGCGTCACCGCGCCGGTGGAGGGCGTCGCTCGCGCCCTCCCGTGACCCCTGCAACCCGTGGCGGGCGCGACGCTATTCCGGGGCCGCAGGGATTTCCCGTCGTTCCGGGATGACGCGCCTGACGGGCGGGGTTGTACCGAGTGGGACAGCCCACATCACCGGGCGAAGGAGCGGACATGACCGTGCAGGACACCGACCGGGCCGAGCGGACGGAATCGACGGTATCGACGGAACCCGCCGACCCGGCGGCGTTCGCCGAGGAGTGGGAACGGTGGCACCGTGCCCATGAGGACACGCTCGCCGGACCGCACGGCTTCCTGGCCATCACCAGCCTGCGCTGGCTCGGCCCTGAACCCGAGCGCTTCGACGACGCCCCCGGAGCCTGGTCGGCCGTCGGCGACCGCGTGGTGGTCGACCTCGCCGAGGGCGAGGAGCTGACCGTCGACGGCACTGCGGTGCACGGGCGGCACGACTTCGGGGTCATCCGTGAGCGGGACAGCGTGTACGCGGGCCACGGTGACGCGGTGATCGAGGTCGCCAAGCGCGGCGGGCACAACATCGTGCGCCCCCGCCACCCCGGCAACGCCCTGCGCACCGCCTTCGCCGGCACCCCCGCCTACGCCCCCGACCTGCGCTGGGCCAGCGAGGCCCGCTTCGTGCCGTTCGACACCCCGCGCGCCGTGACCGTGGGCGCCACCGTCGAGGGTCTGGAGCACGTCTACGACTCCCCCGGCCAGGTGGAATTCGAGCTGGACGGAACGACGTACCGGCTCACCGTGTTCAACGGCGTCCGGCCCGGCAGCCTGATGGCACTCTTCACGGACGCCACCTCCGGCGTGACCACCTACGCAGCCAACCGCTCGCTCCAGATCGACGCACCCGGCCCGGACGGCCGCGTCCGCCTCGATTTCAACCGCGCGGCCAACCTGCCCTGCGCCTATACCGATCTCGCCACCTGCCCCCTTCCGCCCGCCGGGAACAGGCTCCCGGTGGCGGTCGAGGCAGGCGAGAAGATCCCCTTCGAACGCGGCGGACGGGGCTGACGCGCGGGAAATCGCTGGACGCGCCGCGGCCCGGTCGGCGACCATCCCCGGGTGACGGACGAAGCCGGTGACCGGGAACCGCTGACGCGGAGCGCGCCGCGCGTCGGCTTTGTGGAGCTGTCCGGCGCGGCGATGTCCGCGCTGCTCGACGGAGACCTGTCCGCAGCCAGCACGGTGGCGGGCGTTTGCCTGACCGAGTACTTCCTGACCGCCCGCGCACGGTGGCTGTGGCGGTACCGGCTCGGCCAGATGGCCGTCGATCCCGGCCGTGCGCGGTGGATGGTGCGGCAGGCGCTCGTGGCGGACGAGGGCCTGGTCGTCGGGCACGCCGGTTTCCACGGTCCGCCCGACGAGAACGGCATGGTCGAGATCGGGTACTCCGTCGCTCCCCGCTTCCGCCGCCGGGGATACGCCCGCGCCGCCCTGTCCGAGTTGCTGCGCCGGGCGGCGGCGGAACCCTCGGTCACGACCGTGCGGGCCTCGATCGCCCCGGACAACAAGGCGTCCCTGGCCACGATCGCGGGCTTCGGCTTCGCCGAGGTCGGCGAGCAGTGGGACGACGAGGACGGCCGCGAACTCGTCTTCGAGGTCCCGGCCCGCCCGGCCGACGTGACCGGCGCGACCGGAGCACCGGCGGCCGCGCGATGATGACGGCGTCCGACGTCCTGTCCGTGCTCGCCGTGCTGCGGCGGGCGGACGCGGACGTCTGGATCGGCGGTGGCTGGGGCGTCGACGCCCTGGTCGGCGAGCAGACGCGTCCGCACCGCGATCTGGACCTGATGCACCGTGCGGAGCAGGAGCCGGCCGTCGTCACGGCGCTGGCGGGCGCGGGGTTCGCGGAGACCCTGGACCGGCGGCCGGTGCGGTTCGTCGTGACGGACCCGCGCGGGCACGAGCTCGATCTCCACCCCCTGTCGTTCGCGGCGGACGGCTCCGCCGTGCAGTCCTCCCCGGACCCGGACCGCCCTTTCCGCTATCCCGCCTCGAGCTTCACCACCGGCACGATCGAGGGAACGGTGGTCCGCTGTCTCTCCGCCGCGCAGCAGGTCCACTTCCACCAGGGCTACGAGCCGGCCGACCACGACCGCCACGACATGGCCCAGCTCCGGCGCGCGTTCGGCATCGCGACCCACTTCTGACTCCCCCTCGTCCGGGGTCGGCAGCGCAGGCCGCGAGCCCGCCGGCGCGTCAACAGTGTCAAACGGTGTGATGGAGATTCCGTGTGCGCCTGGCGCTTCTCTGCTCCGTGAAGCGCCCCCAGGGCCACCAATACCCTCCCGAACGAGATGAAATCCCTGCTCCCGCAGTCCTCTCACACCCTGGACCGGCGCTACCGGGGCTCAACACCGCCTGCTACGTTCCCCATGGCTCGACAGCGAGGTGGGACGCGGTCCACGCCGACGACGTCACCGGGACGGCCCGCCCTCCGGACAACGGCCCCGGCGACCTGAACGACCGTTCCACAGCACGACCTTGGGAGCCACACGTGCGGAAAGCACTCCTGCCCGCCGTACTTGCCACCGCCGCCGTACTCGTCACCGCCGCCGTCGCCGTCGCGCATGCGCGCGGATCCGGATCCGGATCCCCATCCGGCGACCCGGCGGAGGCCGCTGACGGACTGCGCGTCGGGGCCACCTGCTCGTCCGACTTCGCCTTCGCGACCGAGGTCTCGTGCGGGCTGACGCACTTCGGGGACGTCCGCCGGCACTGCTCCGGCACGGGCACCGCCCCCTGCCCCCGGACCCGCTCCGTCACGCTCAAGAACGTGGGGCGGACGCCGGTGCGGCTCGTGGCGGTCAGCGGATCGGCACCGGGTGAACGTCACGAGACCGTCTCCCGCACCCTGCCCGCCGGCGCCTGGGAGGTGCTGGGTCCGCGGGCGGGCGACGCCTTCCTCTTCGACATCGTGCTGCGTTCGGGGGGCGGCCGGGCGACGGTCGGCGTCACGGGCGTCTCCTGACGCGGCGCGAGGCGTCACAGGTCCAGCAGCGCCTGCTCGACGACCTCGGTGAGCGCGGGGTGGATGTAGAGCACGTCCTTGGCGACGTGGTCCACGCTCTGCCCCAGGGCCATGGCCTGGATCAGGGGCTGGATGAGCGTCGCGGCCTGGGGGCCGATGATGTGGGCGCCCAGGAGCGTGCGGTCCGCGGGGTTCGCGAGGATCTTCACGAAACTGGTGGTGTCCTCCAGCGCCCATCCGTACGCGGTCCCGGAGTAGTCGCGGACGCTGACGAGATACTCGATGCCGCGGCGGCGGGCCTCCTGCCCGGTCAGGCCGACGCCCGCGATCTGCGGATGCGTGAACACCGCGTGCGGCACGACCGAGGTGCCGAGGGTCCTGATGTCGTCGGGGTGGAGCAGGTTGTGACTGACGAGGCGCACCTCGGCGTTCGCCCGGTGCTTGAGCTGGAAGTGGTTCGCGACGTCGCCCAGCGCCCAGACGCCCGGTACCGAGGCGCGGCACGCGGCGTCGGTGGCGATGTGGCCGTCGGAGTCCAGTTCCAGCCCTCCGGCCACGGCGTCCAGCCGGTCGGTGTTGGGCCGGCGGCCGACGCACACCAGCATCGCGTCCGCTTCGACGACCTGTTCGCCCCGCGGTCCCCGCACGGTGACCGCGACGCCGTCGCCCCGCCGTGCCACGGAGGCGACCTCGGTGTCGAGCAGGACCCGGTGCCGTCGCGAGGCGAGTTCGGTGAACCGCGCCGACACCTGCTCGTCCTCGGACATCAGCAGCCGCTCCCGGTGCTGCACGATCGTGACGTCCGCCCCGAACGCGTCGAGGACGTGGCCGAACTCGGCCGCGATGAACCCTCCGCCGATGACGACCAGGGACGCGGGCACCTCGTCGATCCGCATGATGGTGTCCGAGGTGTGGTAGGGCACGGTGTCGAGCCCGGGGATGTCGGGGATCACCGGGCGCGACCCGACCGCCACGACGATCGTCTCCCCGCTGATCTGCTCGGCGCCGACCTGCAGCACCTTCGGCGCGACGAAGCGGGCCGCTTCGGCGTACACGTCGACGCCGCTGTCCCGGCGGAAGCGCACCGCGCTTTCGTGGAGCGGGTCGATCCGCCCGAACACCCGGTCGCGGACGGCCCGCCACTCCACGGGTTCCACCGTCGCGCGGACGCCGAGCCGTGCGGCCTCCCGCGCCTCCACCACCGCGTCGGCGGTGACGACCAGCATCTTGCTGGGGATGCAGCCCCGGTTGAGGCACGTCCCGCCGAACCGTCCTGGGTCGACGGCCGCGGAGCGCAGATGGGCGAATTCGTCGCTGAACAGCATGTTGCCGCTGCCCATTCCCAGAACCACGAGGTCGTAGTGCTGCACGTCCGTCCGCCTTCCGTCCCTGATGAGTCCGTTTCCTCCCGATTCTGACCCCTCCGGTCGCCTCCGCGCGGTGGGCCACACCGCCCCCGGACGCGTTGTCCCCGGCCGGACCCCGGCGCGGTCGCCGGGTTCCGGCCGGGGACGGCCGAGCGGATGACGGGTGATCAGACGCCGTGGCCGTGGGCAGCGGTGACGTGCAGGGTCACCGGAACCGGGCTGATGGCGTAGGGTGTGTCGCCGCTGAGCGTGATCTGCGTGCGGTAGTCGCCCGGCGCGGTGACGTCCGGGGACGCGGAGTCCAGGACGACGGTGACCGTGGTGCGCCGGCCCGGCTCCAGCGTCACCTGGGAGACACCCGACGTCAGCCAGCCGGTGCCGGAGGGCTGGGCCAGATGGACGGTCACCGGTGCGGTGCCGGTGTTCGCGAGGCGCAGCCGCGCGGTCGTGTGCCGGCCCTGGACGACGGTGCCGCTGATCGTGCCCGGGTTCGCGGTGACACGTCCGGCGCCGACGGCGAGGTCCGTGCGGGTCACCCGGTCGGCGTGCACCGCGGTCCTCTGCGTGACCGTGGTGTAGCCGGACGCCGTCGCGCTGAGGGTGTGGCGGCCGGGGCCCGCGGCGAACAGGGTGTAGAAGCCGTCACCGACGGCCGGGTCGTCAGGGGTTGCGACGGTGGTGGTCGTGGTGACGGGTTCCGAGCCGAGGTCGGTGACGGTGGCGCCGACCAGACCCGCCCGGGTGTTGGCGTCGCGGACGGTGCCGAAGGTCAGGCCGCCGGGGGCGGGCACCAGGGTGCGCGTCGCGACGAAGACGTCGTCGATCGCCCAGTGGTAGCCCCAGTTGGCGACGAAGTGGAAGCGCAGCCGGACGGCCTTGTGCCCGGCGAAGGCGCCGAGGCCCACGTGAACGGTGCGGTTCTGGACGGTGTCGCTGGTTTTCGGCGAGGACCAGGCGCTGGTCCAGGTGGCGCCGCCGTCGGTGGTGACGTCCACGCTCATCTGCTGGTTGTTCGGGTTGTACCCGTACTCGGTCCTGAAGGACAGCTCGGCCGACTGCCCGGCGGAGAAGTCGAGGACCGGGCCGATGAGTTGGCTGTCCTGGTGCGGGCCGATCGGTCCGTTGTCGCTCTCGGCGACGGCGAAGGCCCCGCTGCCGCCCGTGAGGTTGCCCCGCTGGATCGGGTCGTCGAACACCCAGCCGCTGTCGGTGCCGGGGGCGTCGACGACGGTCCAGCCCTGCGGCGCGCCGGTGGTGGAGTCGAACGTCTCGGTGCCGCCCTCGCGTTCGAGGGTGTAGCCGACGGCCGTCGCCGCGTCGGGGTCGGCGGTCAGCGCGAAGTCCGCGGTGACCTGGCGCTCGCCGACGGCGACCTGCCCTCCTCCGGGACGGTAGCCGGGCAGGCTGCTGGTGACGTCCAGGGTGTACGCGGCGCCCTGGGGCAGGTCCAGCCGGTACGCGCCGGTGGCCGGATCGGTCCACACCGGGGTCTCGGGCGAGCCGGCGACCGTCACCTCGGCGTAGAGCGGCCAGCCGTGGCCGGAGCCGTCCGTGACCTTCCCGCGGACGGGCTTGCGCGGGATCGGGGCGAGCGCCACGTCACGCGTCAGGGACTGGCCGTCGGCGATGGTGAGCGTGGCGGGGGCGGTGGCCGTGTAGCCGAAGGCCTTCACCGTCAGGTCCTTCACGGTGCCGGCGGGCAGGTCGAGGGTGTACGCGCCCTTGGCGTCGGTCGAGGCGACGTCCAGTCCGGAGCCGACGGTCGCGTGGGCGACCGGCTTGCCACTGGCGGAGTCCTTCACCGTGCCGGACAGGGTGCCGTGCGGGCCGCTGCGGAAGGCGGCGAGGCCCGCGGGCGTGCCGAGGCCCGTGGGGCCGTCGTAGCCGGGGCCCCCGGTGCACAAGTAGGCGGTGTCGCACGTGCCGTTGGATCCGGTCGTGACGTCGTTGAGGCCCGCGCCGCCGGCCGCGTAGGGGTAGGCGTTGGGGTACGTGCCCGGGCGCGGGGGGCCGGCGAGGGCGTAGAGGGAGGCGATCACCGGGGTCGCGACGCTGGTGCCTCCGTAGCGCTGCCAGCCGGTCCCCTGGGCGCCGTACGTCAGGTACACGGCGACGTTGTCGGCCACGGCGGCGACGTCCGCGACGCTCCGCCCGGTGCAGCCGGTGTCCTTCTGGAAGGAAGGCTTGGCCTGGTTCTGCGCGCAGCCGGAGCCGGGTCCGTAGTGGTCCCGGGCCCAGACCGTCTCGGACCAGCCGCGGGCGGAGCCCGGGTCGGCGGTGAGGGTGGTGCCGCCGACGGCGGTCACGGTCGGCAGGGTCGAGGGGAAGGAGACCCCGTACTTGTCGTCGCCACTGGCCGCCACCACGGCGACGCCCGGGTGGTCGTATGAGGCGCCGTAGGTCGCGAGGTCACCGGCGAGGTCACCGAGCCGGCCATAGGAGTTGGAGACGTACTTCGCGCCGAGGGCCACGGCCTCGTCCACGCCTGCGGCGAGGTTGTCCAGGCCGTCGTTGTCGGTCACCACGAGCAGGATGTGCGCGCCCGGGGCCGCCGCGGACACCATGTCCAGGTCCAGGGCGACCTCCCCCGCCCATGCTCCACTCGGCTGCGGGTAGGAGGTGCCTCCGCGCTGGTCGACCTTCTGGAAGCAGCCGTTGGCGGTGGTGCAGGGCGGCAGACCGTACTGCTGCCGGTAGACGGCGAGGTCGGCCTCGGCGTTGGGATTGTCGTAGGCGTCGACGATCGCGATCGTCTGCCCCGCGCCGCCGTCGGCGGGCAGGCTGTAGGCGCTCTGGATGTCCTGCGGGCCCAGGCCGGCAGGGGTCGCCGAGGCGCTGAGCCGCAGGAGCGGCGGCTGACCGGTGGCGCGCAGCGCGTAGCAGGCGGCGCGGCCCTTGCCAGGGGTGTCGCAGACGGGCTCGAGGTCGGGCGCGGTCTCGTGCGCACGCGCTGTGGGCGCGGAATGGGCGGCGGGGGCGGCAGGGGCGGCTGCGCGGGCGACCGGTGCGGTCGGCCGGGCCTGCGCGGCCGGCTGAAGGCCCAGCACCGCCAGGGCCGCGACGCCCAGGACGGCCGCACCGCGGCCGAGCACGCGGAAGGCCGGTGAGGCGCTTCTCGCGGAGGGGGATATCGACACAATCAACCAATCCGGACAGGACCCCGAATTCGGGGCCGGTGACGGCGGATTCACGGATCCGCCGACGAACCATTACCGGACCTGCATTGACCATGTGTCAATACCTGGTTTGTTGCCATCACATGTCGCCGCCATCTTGCTGCGCATGATTCAGGCCACGGGTAAAACGTTCCCAAAAACCGGTTCACCGCCCGGCGGGAAACGGGATGCCGTTCAGGCCATGAGGAGGTATGACCTGGTGAACGGTTCTCCCTTCATGGCGAATCCGCATCAGGTGCCATGAAGTCGGGCAGACCGCCTGACGTTTCGTGTGCGGTGACGTGGAATTCCCGGAGCCGATGCTTCCCACTTGTGCAGGCGCACATTCTCTCCCCGGGTCCCGGGTTGCCACGGGAGCGGCCGAGGACAAGAATCCGGTCTCGACGGAAAGAGAACCGTGCACCGGGCAATCAGAAATGCGGCCAGGTTCCGGGAATTCCGTGTGTCCCGGCGTCCCGGGACTGGACCTCGTCGTCGTCACCCTGGCCGGCTTCCGCGCGGCCGGGATGCCCGGCTTCGGTCGCTACGCCCCCGCCCGCGCCTGTGCGGTGCTCGACCGGCTCGACCGGCTCGACGGGGACATCGCCCGGATCCCGGCCGCCAAGGCGCGCCCCGACGCCGACGGAGCGTTCCGCGACTCCGGCCGGTGACTGGACAATGCCAACTCGCTCTACGGGTCGGTCAAGAACGACGACGACGGCCATGGCCTCGCCGCCCCCTGGACGCCGCCGACAGCGCCGGATTCCCGCTGGAGCCGCACTTCTCCCTCGACCGCCGCCCCCGCCCGTGCAACACGTACCTGGAGCGGGAACGCGCCGGCATCCGTTGCCGGGCCGGGGCTCCGCCCCGCTGCCGGCGGCGGTCGGGACCATCGCGCGCACGGGCGACGTACGCGTGCAGCGGCGCCTCTTCGCCCGCGTCGAGGCGGCGGGACGGCGCGCGGGACGCGGCGCGGCGCCGGACGCGTGGGGTCAGGACCTCGCCCTGATGCGACCGCGGTGACTACGCGGGCCAGTGGTACCCGAGGGCGAAGTCCACCACGACGGCGAAGGTCAGGTACATGAGCCAGCAGGCGGTGAGGATGCGGAACAGGCCCATCGCCCGCTCGGTGACCGGGACGCCGACGGACATGGCGAGCTTGGCGGCGTAGACGAAGAAGAGGCCGATGAAGACGATCCCGACGGGCCAGTCCTTCACCGCGAAGAACACCGTCGCGCCCAGGGCCGACAGGACCATGTAGGCCACCGAGACCCCGGCGTTCACGCGCGGGTCGTTGCCCCGGTAGCGGTCCCAGCCCAGCGCGAACCAGTGGATGCCGTAAGCGGAGAAGGCGAGCGCCGCCATGTAGAGGGTCGGCGCCTCGAACACCTCGAACCACGTGAGGCCGACGAAGAGGATCAGACCGGCCAGCAACTGGCAGAGGCCCGGAAGCCAGATCCCCCAGGTGCCCAGCGCGCGGTCCACGCGCTCGTCGCGTCGGGGCCAGCCGAACAGCTCCTGCGGGCCCCAGATCAGGTAACCGGTGCCCAGGCCGAAGAAGCCGCGGGCGAGCGGCGGGTACGCCGACACGGGAAAAATGACATCCATGAATCGCCAATTCCCGGCAAATGGTAAATAATGCCCGCCGGACCGGGCCACGCGCGGTCCCCCGCCGCCGTCCGGTCCCGGACGCAAGGCGGCGGCGACGTCTCCGTCACCGACCGACCGAATGGATGTGCAGGGCTCCCCATGAACGTGCCGACGCATCCCGGCCTCGACGGCGGTCCGGTGTACCTGGACTACAACGCCACCACACCCGTCGACCCGCGGGTCGTGGAGGCGGCGCGGCCCTGGCTGGAGCGCTGGTTCGGCAATCCGTCCAGCGGGCACGCCGTCGCGGCGCGGCCGAGGGCGGCCCTCGCGCACGCCCGTGAGCAGGTCGCCGCGCTCATCGGGGCCGGAGCGGACGAGATCGTGCTCACCGGCTCCGGCTCCGAGGCGGACACGCTCGCGCTGCGCGGCGCGGTGCTGGCGGCCCCGGCCGGCCGGTCGCGGGTGATCACCCAGATCACCGAGCACCCGGCCGTGCTGGAGACCTGCCGCGCGCTGGAGCGGCTGCACGGGGTGGAGGTGGTCTGCCTGCCGGTGGACGGCGAGGGCCTGGTGGATCCCGCCCGCCTGGCCGCCGCGCTCGACGACCGGACCGCCGTGGTCTCCGTCATGGCCGCCAACAACGAGACCGGCACAGTCCAGCCCGTCGCCGAACTGGCCAGGCTGGCCCGGGCGCACGGCGCGCTCTTCCACTGCGACGCCGCCCAGGCGGCCGGCAAGGTCGTGCTGGACGTTCGGGGGCTCGGGGTGGACCTGCTGACCGTCGTGGGCCACAAGATGTACGCCCCGAAGGGGGTCGCCGCGCTGTACGTACGGCGGGGGGTCGGGCTGGAGCCCCTGGTGCACGGCGGCGGGCAGGAGGGCGGGCTCCGGGCGGGCACCGAGAACGTCGCCTTCGCCGTCGCCCTGGGGGCCGCCGCCGAACTGGCCGCCGCGGAGCTCGCCGACGGCGGCGACCGGCGGACCGCCGCGCTGCGCGACCGACTGCACGGCAGCCTCGCCGAGGCGCTTCCCGGGCGGGTCCGCCTCAACGGCTCCGCCCGGCACCGCCTGCCCGGCACCCTCAACGTCAGCATCGACGGCACGGCGGCCCACAAGCTGCTCGCCTCCGTGCCGCTGCTCGCGGCCTCCACCGGTTCGGCCTGCCACAGCGGCGCCCGCACGGCCTCCCCCGTCCTGCGGGCGATGGGCCTGGACGACGCCCGCGCCCTGGCCGCGGTACGGATGTCGGCCGGACGCTGGACGACCGGTGCCGACGTCGACCGGGCCGCCGGCCTGCTCGTCGCCGCGGTCCGCTCCCCCGGGACGGCCGGCCCCGCCTGAGTCCGCGCCCGCCCGGACTTGCGAGCGGCCTCCCGGCCGGTAGCGTCGAGAGGACGCAGGGCCACCGCACGAAGGAGCAGGCGGATGGGCTGGAAACGGTTGATCGAGGCCTGGCCGGTGTACCGGCAGCTGACCGGGACGGACCCGCTGGGGCGCGGCATGGCGACCCGGTCGAAGCGCTCCGCCGGACTCGGGTCCCGTACCGAGAGCGCGGACCGTGTCGTCGACTCCGTGTGCCCGTACTGCGCGGTCGGCTGCGCGCAGCGCGTCTTCGTCAAGGACGAGAAGGTCATCCAGATCGAGGGCAACCCCGACAGCCCGATCTCCCGCGGCCGGCTGTGCCCGAAGGGGGCCGCCAGCAAGCAGCTGGTCACCGGCCCCCACCGTGAGCAGCGGGTGCTCTACCGGCCGCCCTACGGCACCGCGTGGCAGGAGCTGGACCTGGACGCGGCCATGGACATGATCACCGACAGGGTTCTGGACGCCAGGCGCCGGGGCTGGCAGGACACCGACGAGCAGGGCAGGACGCTGCGCCGGACCATGGGCCTGGCGAGCCTCGGCGGCGCCACGCTGGACAACGAGGAGAACTACCTCATCAAGAAGTTGTTCACCGCCATGGGCGCACTGCAGATCGAGAACCAGGCCCGTATTTGACACTCCGCCACGGTTCCCGGTCTGGGAGCCTCGCTCGGGCGCGGCGGCGCCACCGACTACCTGCAGGATCTGGTCAACACCGACTGCATCATCATCATGGGCTCGAACATGGCCGAGGCCCACCCGGTCGGCTTCCAGTGGGTGACCGAGGCCAAGGCGCGCGGCGCCCGGGTCATCCACATCGACCCGCGGTTCACGCGGACCAGCGCCCACGCCGACCAGCACATCACGGTGCGCGCCGGCACGGACATCGCGTTCCTCGGCGCCGTGATCAACCACATCCTCACCAACAACCTGGACTTCCGGGAGTACGTGACGGCGTACACCAACGCGCCGTTCCTGCTGAACGAGCAGTACCAGGACACCGAGGACCTGGACGGGCTGTTCAGCGGCTACGACCCGCACAGCGCCGCGTACGACGCGTCGAGCTGGTCGTACGCGGGCACGCCGGCGGAAGAACGGCCGGGCGGCCACGCGAAGGAGACCTCCGAGCCCTACCAGCACGGCGCCAAGGGGCCGTTCGTCGAGCACGCCCCCGGGGAGATCGAGGCCGATCCCACCCTGGAGCATCCGCGGTGCGTGTTCCAGGTGCTCAAGCGGCACTTCTCCCGCTACACCCCGGAGATGGTGGAGCGGATCTGCGGCGTGCCCCAGGACCTGTTCCTGGACGTGTGCCGGGCCTGGACCGACAACTCCGGCCGGGAGCGCACCACCGCGCTGGTGTACAGCGTGGGCTGGACCCAGCACTCCGTCGGCGCCCAGTACATCCGGGCAGGGTCGATCGTCCAGCTCCTGCTGGGCAACATCGGCCGTCCCGGAGCGGGGATCTACGCACTGCGCGGTCACGCGAGCATCCAGGGCTCGACGGACGTGCCCACCCTGTTCAACCTGCTGCCCGGCTACCTGCCGATGCCCGATGTCGCGCACGAGACCCTGTCCGACTACCTGGACGGCGTCCGCGGCCCGGAGCAGAAGGGCTTCTGGGGCGACGCCGACGCCTACATGGTCTCGCTGCTGAAGGAGTACTGGGGCGACGCGGCGACGGCGGAGAACGACTACTGCTTCGACTACATGCCACGCGTCAACGGCGACCACGGCACCTACCGCACCGTCATGGACATGGTCGACGGGAACAAGGTCTTCGGCTATTTCCTGCTCGGCCAGAACCCCGCGGTCGGCTCGGCCCACGGCCGCCTGCAACGCCTCGGCATGGCGAACCTGGACTGGCTGGTCGTCCGCGACATCACCATGATCGAGAGCGCCACCTTCTGGAAGGACGCGCCGGAGATCGAGACGGGTGAGATCGTCACCGACCAGTGCCGTACGGAGGTGTTCTTCTTCCCCGCCGCGTCGCACGTGGAGAAGGCCGGCACCTTCACCCAGACGCAGCGGATGCTGCAGTGGCGCGACCAGGCCGTCGCCCCGTCCGGGGACCAGCGCTCCGAGCTGTGGTTCTTCCACCAGCTCGGCCTGCGCCTGAAGGAGCGCCTGGCGGGTTCGACCGATGAGCGCGACCGCCCGATCCTCGATCTGGCCTGGGACTACGAGACCGAGGGCGACGAGGCGTCCCCGTCGGACGTGCTGCGCCACATCAACGGCATCGACCTGCGCACCGGCCGCACGGTCGACAGCTACCTCGACCTCACGGCGGACGGCAGCACGGCGTGCGGCTGCTGGATCTACAGCGGGGTGTACGCCGGTGAGACCAACCAGGCCCGGCGCCGCACGTCGCACCTCGAGACCGGACCGTACGACCCGGAGTGGGGCTGGACCTGGCCCCTGAACCGCCGCGTCCTGTACAACCGCGCCTCGGCCGACCCGCAGGGGCGGCCCTGGAGCGAGCGCAAGAAGCTCGTGTGGTGGGACGAGGAGGCGGGTGAGTGGACCGGAAACGACACGCCCGACTTCGAGAAGAACAAGCCGCCGGACTACCGGCCCCCCGAAGGGGCGTCGGGCCCGGAGGCGCTCGGCGGCAGCGACGCGTTCATCATGATGCGCGACGGGAAGGCCTGGCTGTTCGCCCCGGCGGGGCTGGCTGACGGTCCCCTCCCCACGCACTACGAGCCGCACGAGTCGCCCGTGCGCAATCTGCTCTACGGCCAGCAGGGCAACCCGGTCCGCAAGGTCTACGGGCGCCCGGACAACCCGTCCAATCCGGCGCCCCCCGAGGCCCACAGCACGGTGTTCCCCTTCGTGTTCACCGCGGCGCGGCTGACCGAGCACCACACCGCGGGCGCCATGAGCCGGCAACTGCCCTACCTGGCGGAGCTCCAGCCGGAGCTGTTCGTGGAGGTGTCGCCGGAGCTCGCTGCCGAACGCGGCCTGCGGCACCTGGACTGGGCGCACGTGATCACCAGCCGGACCGCGGTCGACGCCCGCGTGGTCGTCACCGACCGGATGGCCCCGCTGCGCCTCGACGGACGCGTCATCCACCAGGTCTGGATGCCGTACCACTGGGGCTCGACGGGGCTCACCAAGGGCGACGTGGTCAACGACCTGATCGGCGTGGTGTGCGACCCGAACGTGTTCATCCAGGAGAGCAAGGTGCTGACCTGCGACGTAAGGCCTGGGCGCCGACCGCGGGGCCCCGCCCTGCTCGACTACGTCGCCGACTATCGCCGCCGGGCCGGCATCACCGCCGAGACCGGCACCCGCATAGCGACAACGGGTGGCCACACCTCGCGGGCCCACACCGAACCGGATCCGCCGGAGGAGCCGTCATGACGCACGAGCAGAGCCTGTACGGACCGCTCGCGGACCCCGCCGGGGACGCCGGCCACCGCGACCACCCGCCCCGGGTGGGCTTCTTCACCGACACCTCCGTGTGCATCGGCTGCAAGGCCTGCGAGGTGGCCTGCAAGGAGTGGAACGCGGTCCCCGAGGACGGCATCGACCTGCTGGGCATGTCGTTCGACAACACCGGGATGCTGGGCGCCAGTTCGTGGCGGCATGTCGCGTTCATCGAGCAGCAGCGCCCGTTGGGGCAGCAGGACGCGGGACTGTCCGGACTGCCCGTCGGCCCCAGCAGCGTCGACGGAACGACCGAGGTGGTGGCCGACGCGCTGGAGGCCGCCAAGCGCGGCGGCGGCGACCTCGGCACCGCGCCGGTGGACCTGGGGTTCCCCTCCTTCGACCTGCCCGGGTCCGGCGGCGGCGTCGAGAACCGCACCCAGTTCCGGTGGCTGATGTCCTCGGACGTGTGCAAGCACTGCACGCACGCCGGGTGCCTGGACGTGTGCCCCACCGGGGCCCTGTTCCGCACCGAGTTCGGGACCGTCGTGGTGCAGCCCGACATCTGCAACGGCTGCGGCTACTGCGTGTCCGGCTGCCCCTATGGCGTCATCGACCGGCGGCCGGACGACGGGCGCGCCTGGAAGTGCACCATGTGCTACGACCGGCTGCGCGACGGCCTGGAGCCGGCCTGCGCCAAGGCCTGTCCGACGGACTCCATCCAGTTCGGCCCGCTCGACGAGCTGCGCGAGCGGGCCGACCGGCGGCTGGCGCAACTGCAGGAGGCCGGGGTCGCCGATGCCCAGCTGTACGGCCGCGATCCCGACGACGGCGTCGGCGGCGACGGCGCGTTCTTCCTCCTGCTGGACGATCCGGAGGTCTACGGCTTCCCGCCGGACCCGATCGTGCCCACCCGTGACCTGGTGTCGACCTGGAAGTTCGTGGGCGCGGCCGCCTCGGCGATGCTGGTCGCCTCGGCCGCCGTCTTCCTGCGCGGGGTGCGGCGATGAGCGGCGACGAGGGGGCACCGCGCGACGGACGCGGACCCGGCGCCAAGGGCCACGGCGGCGGCCGGGGCGGCCGGGGCCGCGACGACGACGGGAGCCGCGAGCAGCCCATGGTGCCGCGCGCCGACTTCCGCTCCTACTACGGGCGGCCGGTGCTGAAGCCGCCGGTGTGGGAATGGAAGATCCCTGCGTACCTCTTCACCGGCGGACTGTCGGCCGGTGCGGCCCTGATGGGCGCCGGCGCCGATCTGACGGGACGCCCCGAGCTGCGCCGGGCGAGCCGCATCGGTGGCTTCGGCGCGCTGCTCGTGAGCATGTACCTGCTGGTCGCGGACCTCGGGCGGCCCGAACGCTTCCACCACATGCTGCGGGTCGCCAAACCCACCTCCCCGATGTCCGTGGGCACCTGGGTCCTCGTCGCCTACGGTCCCGGCAGCGCGCTGGCGGCCGCCGCCGAGGTACTGCCGGCCTCCGTGCGCGCCACTCTGCCCGGCCGGCTGCTGCGGGCGGCGGCGCGCCCGGCCGGCCTGTCCGCGGCCCTCCTCGCCCCCGGGGTCGCGTCGTACACGGCGGCGCTGCTCTCCCAGACGGCGGTACCGGCCTGGCACGGCGCCCGCCAGGAACTGCCGTTCGTGTTCACCGGCTCCGCCGCGGCCAGCGGAGGCGGCCTGGGCATGCTGGTGGCGCCGGTGGCGGAGGCGGGTCCCGCACGGCGCATCGCCGTGATCGGCGCGGCGGCCGAGATCGTCGCCTCCCGGCTGATCGACCGGCGACCGGGCCTGGTGACGGAGGCCTGGACCACCGGCCGCCCGCACCACCTGCGCAAGGCGTCGGAGTACCTCACCCTGGGCGGCGCGCTCACCGCGCTGACCCTCGCCCGCCGCAGCCGCCCGGCCGCCGCCGTGAGCGGGCTGGCGCTGCTCGCCGGCAGCGCCCTGCAGCGCTTCGGCACCTTCGAGGCGGGCGTGACGTCCACGAAGGATCCCGCCTACGTGGTCAAGCCGCAGCGCGAGCGCCTCGACGCGCGACGCGAGGGGCACGACGGCGATTGACATCCTCCCCGCCCTGAAGGACGGGGATTCCCGGCGCACGCGGGCTGGGGACCAGCGGTCCGCCGGCGCTCGCACGATCGGCACCAGCCGGGTCGAGACCAGCGCGGACCAGCATCACGCCGTGCGGCGTGCCGCACGGGACCTCGGCCACCGAGGACGGCGACGCCCCGCCACCCGCACGGGGCGGTGGCCCGCGCTCGGGCTCAGCCGGTCGCCGGCCCGACCGCGGTCCCGCCCGGCGTCCCCGGTGTGGCGCGGGCACCCCGTGTCGCGGCCGCCGTAGCCTGACGGGGTTTCAGGGGGACCGGAACGAAGGTGCACGAGATGGACCGCGATCACGCCTCCGCCGCGCCTCCCGACGTGCGGCGACGACTGCCGCGCACCGACACGCTGTTGGCGGACCCCCGGCTCGCCGCGGCGGCGGAACGGCTGGGACGGGGCCTGGTGAAGGACGTGGTCGCCCGAGTCCAGGAGCGGGCGCGGGCGGGCGAGGTGCCGGTCGCCGATGTCGCCGAGCACGCGGTGGCCGCGCTGCCGGCCACCGCGGCCGGACTACGGCCGGTGCTCAACGCCACCGGGGTGCTGCTGCACACCAACCTCGGCCGGGCCCCGCTGTCGGCCGCCGCCCGCGAGGCCGTCATGGCCGCGGCCGGGACCACGGACGTGGAACTGGACCTGGCCACCGGCGAACGCTCCCGCCGGGGGCGGTCCGCGCTGGAGGCCCTCGTGCGGTGTGTGCCGGACGCGGAGGCCGCCCTCGTGGTCAACAACGGCGCGGCGGCGCTGGCGCTGGCCGCGACCGCGCTCGCCCAGGGGCGGGAGATCGTCGTCAGCCGCGGCGAACTCGTGGAGATCGGCGACGGCTTCCGTCTGCCCGACCTGCTCGTCTCCACCGGCGCCCGGCTGCGGGAGGTCGGCACCACCAACCGCACCACGCCTGCGGATTACGCGGCGGCCGTGGGGCCCGACACCGGCTTCGTCCTCAAGGTGCATCCCTCCAACTTCCGCATCACGGGCTTCACGCGCGAGGTCCCCGTCGCGGAACTGGCCCGGCTCGGTGTGCCCGTGGTGGCCGACATCGGCTCCGGCCTCCTCGCCCCGGAGCCGGTGCTGCCCGAGGAGCCCGACGCGGCAAGCCGGTTGCGCGCGGGCGCGTCCCTCGTCACCGCGAGCGGCGACAAACTGCTCGGCGGGCCGCAGTGCGGGCTGGTGCTCGGCCGCGCCGACCTGGTCGAGCGGATGGCGCGTCACCCGCTGGCCCGCGCGCTGCGCGTGGACAAGCTGACCCTCGCGGCGCTGGAGGCGACGGTCCGCGGGCCCGCCACCCCGACCCGTACGGCGCTGCACGCCGACCCCGCGCGGCTGCGGCAGCGCGCCGAACGGCTGGCGGAGCAGTTGCGCGCGCAGGGCTTCGACTGCGGGGCGGTCGGCACGGAGGCGGTGGTCGGCGGCGGCGGGGCACCGGGTGTCACTCTGCCCAGCGCCGCCGTCTCCCTGCCCGCCGCCTACGCGGCCCGGCTGCGGCGGGCCGACCCCGCCGTGATGGCCCGCGTCGAGGACGGCAGGTGCCTGCTGGACCTGCGGGCACTGCCGGAGGATGCGGACGGGGTGCTGGCGGCCGTCGTGCTGCGTGCCGGGCCCCGGCTGGACGGGGAGACCTGAGGATGCACGTCGTCGCCACCGCGGGCCATGTCGACCACGGCAAGTCCGCGCTGTTGCGGGCCCTGACCGGGATGGAGCCCGACCGCTGGGCGGAGGAGCGGCGGCGCGGCATGACGCTGGACCTGGGGTTCGTGTGGACGCGGCTGCCGGGCGCCGGGGACATCGCCTTCGTCGACGTACCCGGCCACGAACGGCTGGTGGGCAACATGCTGGCCGGGGTCGGGCCCGTGCCCGCCGTCCTCTTCGTGGTGGCCGCCGACCAGGGGTGGCAGCCGCAGTCCGAGGAGCATCTGGCCGTCCTGGACGCCCTCGGAGTGCGGCACGGCGTCCTCGTCGTCTCCCGCTGCGACCTCGCCGACCCCGGTGCGGCACGGAAGCAGGCCCTGGCCAGGATCGCGGAGTCCTCGCTCGGCGAGGTGCCGAGCGTGGCCGCAAGTCCCGTGACGGGCAAGGGGCTCGATGAGCTGCGGACGGCCCTGACCGCCCTGGCTCACGACCTGCCCGTCCCCGATCGCGCCGCCGACGTCCGGCTGTGGATCGACCGGGCGTTCACGGTGCGGGGCCGCGGCACCGTGGTCACCGGCACTCTCGGAGCGGGCACCGTCGCGGTCGGCGACCACCTCCGCCGCGCGCGCGACGGACGCCCCGTACGGGTGCGCGGCCTCGAGTCCCTCAAGGAGCCTCGGGAGCAGGTCGGGGCGGTCGCGCGGGTCGCGGTCGACGTGACCGGTCCCGGCTCCGGTGACCTGCGCCGCGGTGACGCGCTGCTCACCCCCGACCGCTGGCTGACGACCGATCAGGTGGACGTGCGGCTGCGCGGCGACGCCGCCGGGGACCTGCCCCGCGAGCTCACGCTGCACGCGGGTTCGGCGGCGGTCCCGGTGACGGTCCGTCCGCTGGGCGCGGACACGGCCCGCCTGCGGCTGGCCGCGCCCCTGCCGCTGCGCGTCGCCGACATCGCGCTGCTGCGCGATCCCGGGCGGCATCGCGTGGCCGCGGGAATCACCGTCCTCGACGTGCGTCCGCCGCGCCTGACCCGCCGGGGGGCGGCGGCGGCCCGGGATGCGGACCTGCGGGCGGCGTCCGGGCCCGCCGACGGGGCGGCGGAGCTGCGCCGCCGCGGCCTGGTGCGCCGCCCGGAGCTGCTCGCCATGGGGGTGCTCCCGCCGGCCGGCCCCGTGGCCGGGGACTGGCTGGCGGACCCGGCCCACTGGGCGGACCTGCGGGTGCGGTTGTGCCGGGCCGTCGACGACCACGCCGAACGTCACCCCTTGGAGCCGGGCCTGCCTCTGGAGGCGGCACGTCAGGCGCTGGGTCTGCCGGACCGCGCTCTGGTCGAGGCGCTGCTGACGGCCGGGCCCGGGCTGCGTCACCGCGACGGGCGGCTCTACGGCAGCCGGGGCCGCCCCGCGCTCCCGCCCCCGGTGGCGGCCGCCGTGGACGCGGTGCGCGCCGACCTGGCGCGTACGCCGTTCCGCGCCCCCGAGGCCGACCGGCTGGCGCACCTCGGGCTGACCCCGAAGCTGCTCGCGGCCGCCGAGGCCGCGGGGGCGCTGCTGCGGATCGCGGAGGGCATCGTGCTCCTGCCGAGCGCGGACGAGCGGGCGGCGGACGTCCTGGCGCGGCTGGAACAGCCGTTCACCGCGAGCGAGGCACGCCGCGCCCTCGACACCACCCGGCGGGTCGCCATCCCGCTGCTGGAGTACCTCGACCGGCACGGCCGCACCCTGCGGCTGGACGGAGCGCTCCGCCGCTGCCCCGCGGCGGGCCCGCCGGAGGAACCGGGCGGCCCCGATGCGGGGTGAGCCGTCCTGGGGCGACGCACCGGCGGAGACGGACGGGAATCGAACCCGCCTGCCCGAGTTGCTCGGACACCTCGGTTTTGAAGACCGGGAGGGCCACCAGGCGCCTTTACGTCTCCCTGCCGGGCTGTCAGCACCGTCACCACGGCGCCGTTCCGGCCACGCGCCCATCGAACCCGCGGCCCATGGGCCTGTCAACGCGCCACACGGCGCCCCCTCCCGCGAAAGGAACGACGCACCGATGACGGGAACCGACGTCCGCCAGGACAGCGTGCGACTGACGCAGTACGCCCACGGCGGCGGCTGCGCCTGCAAGATCCCTCCCGGCGAGCTGGAGGAGATCGTGGCCGGGCTGACCTCCGGGGCAGGGACGAACGGCACCGCGGCCGGGCTGCTCGTCGGGCTCGACAGCGGCGACGACGCCGCCGTCGTCCGGCTGCCGGGCGGATCCGGTTCGCATGCCGTGGTCGCCACCGCGGACTTCTTCACGCCCGTCGTCGACGACCCCTACGACTGGGGCCGCATCGCCGCCGCCAACGCGCTGTCCGACGTCTACGCCATGGGCGGCACGCCCCTTGTCGCCGTCAACCTGCTCTGCTGGCCCCGTGAGGTGCTGCCCTTCGAGCTGGCCCGGGAAGTGCTCCGTGGCGGCCTGGACGTCGCCACGCAGGCGGGCTGCTTCGTGGCGGGCGGCCACAGCGTCGACGACCCGGAGCCCAAGTACGGCATGGCGGTGACCGGTACCGCCGACCCTTCCCGCCTGCTGCGCAACGACGCCGGGCGGCCCGGGATGCCGCTGTCGCTCACCAAGCCGTTGGGCCTGGGCGTGCTCAACAACCGCCACAAGACGACCGGCGAGGTCTTCCCGCAGGCCGTGGAGACCATGGCGACACTCAACCGGGCGGCATCGGAGGCCGCGTTGGCGGCGGGCGCGGTCTGCGCGACCGACGTCACCGGTTTTGGCCTCCTCGGGCACCTGTACAAACTGGCGCGCGCCTCCGGCGTGACGGCGATGCTCGACGCCTCCGCCGTGCCCTTCCTCGACGGCGCGTGGGACGCCGCCCGCGCGGGCCACATCAGCGGCGGCACGCGCCGCAACCTCGACTGGGTCGCGCCCCACACCGACTTCGGCGGCACCGACGAGCTCACCCGGCTCCTCCTCGCCGACGCGCAGACCTCCGGCGGGCTCCTGGTCGCCGGCGAGGTGCCGGGGGCGCCGGTCGTCGGCGAACTGGTGCCCGCGGGTCCTGCCCGGCTGGTCGTCCGCTGACGCGGGCGGCGGGCGCGACGGGAAACGCTGTCGGGCGCCGCGGCTCCGGCCGCGCGCCCTCGGTGCCTCCGGCCGACCGGTTCACCACCGCGGGCGGGACAAGGTCGAACCCTGTACACGCTTCCCCTCGCACTCGGGCCATGGAACGCGAGGCTCACACCTTCACTCGTTCTGCACACCGTGTGCGGCTGACGGAGGCGTTGCCAGCAACGCCGGGGCCGGGGCGGCGACACCCTCAACGCATCGGAGGGTCTTCGCAAACCCCTGTTCAACGCGCGAGAAGCACGCGGACCCGAGAGTTCTGCGCGGACGTGACCCAAGGGCCACGGAACCCGGCCCGCCGGGACCACGTTGTAAGATCGATCCACAGCCATGGCGCTCGGCGGTGTGTTTCTCCACCCGAAGGACCGCGGGCATGCGGTGATCCGGCAACCGCACCGGACGGCTGCGGCAGGGGGACAACGGCACGAACGATTTCACCGCGCATCGGGTGAGCGGTACGGGGCGCCTTGCCTGCCGGCGCGGCAGCCGGCCGGTGGCTCCGGAACGGGCGCGCGGGACCGTCAGGTCGCGGCGCGGTAGAGGCCACGGCCGGCGCGCTGGGCGCGGGACGCGCCGACCAGCCGGTCGAGGGTGCTGCGCACGGCGTTGATGCTGCCCGCGTTGGCGTCCCGGCCCAGGGCGGCGGCGACGTCGCGGGCGCGGACCTCGGCGCCGTCGGTGGTGGCCAGGTACTCCAGGATCTGCTCGGTGAGCCTGCCGTAGCCCGGTTGTGCGAAAGCGTGGGCGTCGTCGCTCTCCGGGCCGGGCTCCACGGGCTCCGTGTCCGGTGCCACCGGGACCGCCTCGGACGCGGTCACGGGCGTGAGGTCGGGGTACCGGCCCACGAGGGGCCACGAGTCGGCGGTCCTGGGGCGCCCGATCGTGGCCGCGTCGGGGACGGCCGACGGCATGAGCTTCCGGAGGGCGTCCAGTGCCTTGTGTACGGAGCACAGATGCGCCGCGACGGCCGCCAACTCACGCTCGAGCCCCTGCTTCTGGGCCTGGAGCCGCTCCGCCTCGTCCCTGAGGGCTTCTGCCGTGGCCTCAATGTCCCGGGGGGTGTGCGTCATTGAGTCCAGGTGTCCTCTCGTCCTCGACCGGCCGGCAGCTTCCAATATGGCACGTTCCGGCGTTCCTGATATCCGTCGTGGCAGGTAAAAGCCACAACGGATGAACACCCGCACGCCGGATGACAGATTAGTACGCCGAACTGTGAGGTGATCACAACAGATCGTCCCGGATCCCTTGCCCGAGAAATCGTTACCATCCGCCCGATGTGACGCATCTCGCAAGGGCTCCGCGCGGTGCGCCAGGAGGCCGACATCGCAGGTGGGCCGCCCGCACCAACGTGCGGCGGCACCGGGCTCCGGCCGTTCCGCCGTCCTGGCGCGTCGCAATGCGACGGCCTGCCTCGACCCGGCTGACCCGCTTCCTCTCTTTTTGTTGGGCGATGTCGTTCACATACGCGCTCCAAGGGATCAATGCCGCCCACAAATGAACACGCGCGGCAGAATGCCGCGCGCGGTCACCGCGACCCGGGACCGGTCCCGGAAGGTGCGCCGGAAGAAGATCGCCCGGACGACGACGGGCGGGCGGGCGGGCGGGCGCATCGTGGGACCGCCCTTGCGGACCGGGTGGCCAGAAACCATGGCCCAGCGGCGGCCCGGGCCCGTCATGGCAGTTCACCTGGGCACCTGATGTGCCGTCACCATACGGCGGGCGCCGGCCGGCCGACCTGTGCTTGTCACCGAGGTTTCTCCCGCGAGCCCTTGGCGGTTGATGTGCACGTCTCCGCGCGGGGCTGTGATGGCGTTCGATCGCGGTGCCCGGAGGACCGGCACCGCGGAGGACCGTTCGTCAGGAGAGGCATGTCCGTCACAGCCGAGAAGACACGCCGCGGAAGCCGGGTACGGCACGGTGCCTGGACAGGGGTCGGCCTGGGCGCCGCCCTCACCCTGGTGGCCCTGGTCCCGCCCGCGACGGCGGGGGCCTCGCCGACCGCATCCGCAGCGTCCGTCACGTCCACCGTGTCCACCGCCACGTCCGCCGCGCACGGGATCGTGTGGACGACGCAGAGCGTGGCCCCCGGCATCCAGGTGCGCAGCGGGGTCCTCCAGGACGCCGACGCCGCCGGGGTGTGGACGGTCACCGTGCAGGCGCCCGCCGTCAACCGCCTGACCGGCGCCGCCGCGTGGGCCCCGCTCGGGGACCGCACCTGGGCCGACACCACCGCCGCGCGCCTGCGGGACGCCGGTCTCGAGCCCCGGCTGGAGCGCGTCGTGTGGGACGACTACACCGACACCCCGCGCGGCACGATGGGCTGGCAGGTCAGGGTCGGCCGGTTCGCCACGCAGGCCGCGGCGGCCACCGCCAACTCCGCGGTGACGGGCGCCGGTCTGCGCACCGCCGTCGAGTGGACCGGCTACGACGGCCGGCAGGCGGCCGACGGGGAGCGCATCCACGTCGCCGTTCTCGACCCGAGGCGCGTGCGCGGGACGATCGCGGTGAGCGACGGCGGCAACACGGCCGACCGGGAGAAGACCTCCACGGTGGCCACCCGGCTCGGTTCGCTGATCGGCGTCAACGGCGGCTTCTTCATCACCTCTGACGCCGACGGCGTCCAGGGCACGATGGCCGGCCTGTCCGCCGTGCACGGCGAGCTGGAGTCCATGGCCGTCGGTTCGCGCGCGGCGCTGATCCTCGGCGACGGGGGCCGGCGGCCGCGCATCGCCGACCTGTCCACCACCGTGACGGTGCGGTCCGGCAGCGCCTCGTACGCGGTGCAGGGCATCAACCGCGTCCCGGGCAAGATCCGCAACTGCGGGCGTCCCGGCGCCGTTCCCACCCAGCAGCCTCGGCACGACACCACCTGCACGCTGGCGGACGACCTGGTGAAGTTCACCCCGGCCTTCCAGGCCGCGCTTCCCACGGGCGCGGGCACCCAAGTGGTCCTGGACAAGCGGGGGGTCGTCGTCTCCGCGGGTGAGCGCGGCGGTGCGGCGCCGACGGACGGCTCCGTCCTCCAGGGCACCGGCGCGGCGGCGGCCTGGCTGAACGGTCACGCGCACCCCGGCGGGCGACTGTCGCTGAGCGAGGTCGTCCGGGACTCCTCCGGGCGGCAGGTCCGGCTCGGCCCCGACGACAGCATCGTCAGCGCGGCGCCGACTCTGCTCCAGAACGGCCGCGTCCACATCGACGCCACCACCGAGGGCACCCTCGACCCCCTCGACCTGTCCTTCGGCTTCGCCTGGTCCAACGTCCGCCAGCCCCGTACCCTCGCGGGCATCGACCGGCACGGGCGTCTGCTCCTCGTCACCGTGGACGGACGCCGGCCCGGCGTCAGCGAGGGCTTCACGCTCGGCGAGGCCGCCCGCTTCATGCGGTCGCTCGGCGCGGTCCAGGCCCTCAACCTCGACGGCGGGGGCTCCTCGGCCATGACGGTCAAGGGCGCCCTCGTCAACGTCCCCTCCGACGCGACGGGTGAGCGCGCGGTCGGCGACACGATCCAGGTGCTCCCGGAGACGGGCCGGCACTGACCCGCACGGGTCCCCAGGGGGCGGTGTCCGTGAGGACGCCGCCCCTTCGCGTGCTCCCGGCGCGGAGGGGCGGGAAGGCGCGGGCTTACCGGGACGCCGCCGCGAGAGGCTCCGGCCGGCCCGCCTGCCGGCCGGCGCGGAGTCCGGAGACGGCGAACCCGGCGGCGCACAACGTACCGGCGGTGGCGGCGACCATCGCGAGGATCGCCGTGGCCGGCGCGTCGTCGCCCGCCGGGTAGCGCTGACCGCAGAGCCGCACCGTGCCGGGGTGACGCGCGGCGGCTTCCAGGCACAGGGAGTCGCCCACGGCGAGGTCCGCGGACATCGCCGCGCTGGGCAGCCAGTCATCGGAGAAATGACGTCCGGCGGCCTCGTAGCCGACCCGAACCTCGCGGCCCTTGCCCGTCGTGATGCGTTCCACCGCACCCCGCACCCGTACCGGGGACCCGTCGATCCGTTCGGCCGCGAGCAGTTGGGAGCCGAGGAACCACGCGACGCCCAGGTCGACGAGCAGGCAGGCCAACGCAACGGCGCACGGAATCCTCGGCAGCGCTCTCCACGTGTCCCCTCGCACGGCCCGCATTGTGCCACGCGCGGACGGAGCGGACGCAGCCCTTTCCGTCAGCGCGGCTCGAGCGGGAAGAGCATGCAACTGCTCGTCGCATGGGCGAGCAACCGGTCCCGGGCGTCGAACAGTTCGGCCTGGGCGAGGGCGGTGCGGCGGCCCTGGTTGAGGACGCTGCCGACGGCACGCACCTTGCCGGTGTCCACGTTCATCGGACGCAGGAACTTCAGGCTCAGGTCCAGCGAGGTGTACCCCATGCCGGCCGGGAGGACGGACTGCACGGCGCAGCCGGCGGCCGAGTCCAGGAGCGTGGCGTACACGCCGCCGTGGACGCTGCCGATGGGGTTGTAGTGCTCCTCCCCCGGTTCCATGGTGAAGACGGCACCGCCGAACTCGGCCTGCTCCAGCGTGAATCCGAGTGTCGCGGCGATGGGCGGGGCGGGCAGACGCCCGGCCACGATGTCGTGGAGGAAGTCCAATCCGCTGCGCTGCCCGACGGCGGCCGCGGAGACGCTCGGGTCCTTCCACTCGAACGTACGTGACCGGATCATGGCCGCCCTCTCTCCAGCTGACTTCGACATCCGAAGTTAGAGGGTCGCACATCTGGCTGTCAATGACGAAGCCAGCTTACGATGGCAGGCATGACCTGGCTGGAGACCAGCACCGAGAACTGCACGGTGCAACGCACCCTCGACCTGATCGGCGAGAAATGGTCGCTGCTGGTGCTGCGCGAGGCGATGAACGGCGTACGCCGCTTCGACGACATCCGCCGGCACATGGGACTGTCCGAGGCGGTGCTCGCGGACCGGCTGCGCAAGCTCGTCGCCGCCGGGATCCTCGACACGGTCCCGTACCGCGAGCCGGGCAGCCGCACCCGGCACGAGTACCGGCTCACCCGCAAGGGCTGGGACCTGTGGCCCGCGATGATCGCCCTCAAACAATGGGGCGACCGCTACACCGCGGATCCCGACGGGCCGCCCCTGGAGGTGGTGCACCGCGAGTGCGGCGCACCGGTGGAGACCGTCGTCGTCTGCACGGACGGCGACGGACCACTGACGCCCCGCCAGGCGGCCACGCGCCCGGGGGCGTCGGCCCGCGCCGCCACCTGACACGGGGCTGCCCGTGCCCGGACCTGGCAGGTCCGGGCACGGGCCGCGTGCTGCTCAGCGATCACCGGAAGCCGTAGCCACCGAAGCCGCCGAAGCCGCCGTAACCCCCATAGCCGCCGTAGCCGCCATAGCCGCCATAACCTCCGTAGCCGCCGAAGCCACGGTAACCGCCGTAGCCGCCCCAGCCGCGGCCCCAGCCGCCACCCCAGCCGCCACCCCAGCCGCCGCCACCGAAGTGGGCGGACGTCACGGAGGCATGGGCGACCTGCGGGGTGGCGGCGCTGGCAGCGCCGGCGCCGGCGAGTGCGAGAAGCGGTGCCGCCAGGGCGGCCGCGGCGACTCGACGAGCAGTGATGTTCGCGCGCATTGGATTCCCCTTCGAGACGGGAACGTCGGATCGCGGTCCGCGTGGGGCGACCGCTGCCGCACCGGCGCTTACGTGGTGCACCGGTACGACGTGGGCGCTTCGTCCGGAGACGTGGTCCCGCCGTTACAGACGTGACCTATGTGGCCAAAGCCACTAAAAACGCCCAGATATGACCGTGCCACGAGGGGGTCCCAGAGTCAAAAGATAGGCAGGAGGGGGCAAAGTGAGGCCTGAGGACTGGGCTCTCGCCACATTCGCCACTCTGCGTGGCAAGTTGATCACTTACCGTGCGTGAACGATGTCCATAAAGGTGCCCCGTGCGCCGCACCGCCGGGCACGCGGTTCAGCTACCCATCAAGTCCGCCCATTCTGCGGTGAGTTGGCCCTCCGTCCCGGCACCTCGACGGCCGGGCCGCGCCCCGAACTCCCCCGTTGTGGGCAGCCAATACGTGACGGAACGTGATGACATGACGACATGACGTGACGCAACCAGGATCGCGATTCACAAAGCCGCGGACGCCCGTCCCGAAGCGTGAACCCTCACGTGTCGCGCCCCACGGCTGCGGCGGCCGGTGCCGGGGAGGCACAGACATCTTTATTCGAGATAACTGACATCATCATTCATCTCCACGACATGGGAAGCGCCAGTGGCCCCCCGACGCTGGACCACCTGGAAGGGCGGATGCCGGCGAACGGCCCCGCCCGGACGAGAGCCCCCATCGGACCGCGCGCCGCGGTTCCCGTTCGAGGAGAGACAGCACCCGTGTTCGCAGCAACCGCTCAGAAGGCCCTACGCCGATCCGCACCCGGCAAGGACGCACACGGTGTTCCGGGCCGGCTGGTCGCGCTCCTCGCCGTCGCCACCGGTATGACGGTCGCCAACCTCTATTACGCCCAGCCGCTGCTGTCCTCGCTCAGCCAGGTCTTCCACCTCGGCACCACCGCCGCCGGAGCGCTGATCACGCTCACCCAGGTCGGCTACGTGATCGGCATGCTGTTCCTGGTACCGCTGGGCGACCGGCTGGAGAAGCGCCGGCTCATCACCGTGCTGCTGACCGTCACCACGGTGGCACTCGCCGTGGCCGGCGTGGCGACGAGTTTCCCCGTGCTGCTGCTGGCGTCCCTGGTGAGCGGCGCCACGTCGGTGGTCGCGCAGATCCTCGTCCCGTTCGCCGCGAGCCTGGCGCCCGACCACGCGCGGGGCCGGGTCGTCGGCCGCGTCATGAGCGGGCTGCTCACCGGCATTCTGCTGTCGCGCACCATCAGCAGCCTGGTCTCCGACGTCGCCGGCTGGCGCTACGTCTACCTGGGCTCGGCCGTCCTGATGGCCCTGCTCGCCGTGGCCCTGCACAGGGCCCTGCCGCAGCACTCGCCCACGATCTCCCTGCCGTACGGCCAGGTACTGCGGTCGACGGCGCGGCTGGTGCGCACGCACCCCGCGCTGCGGCGCCGGGGCCTGTACCAGGCGGCGATGTTCGGTGGGTTCAGCGCCTTCTGGACCACCGTCTCGTTCGTGCTGACCGGGCCCCGGTTCCACTACTCCCCCATCGGCGTGGCCCTCTTCGCGCTCGTCGGGGCCGCCGGTGCCGCCGTGGCCCCGCTGGCCGGGCGCTGGGCCGACCGCGGACTGGCGCGCCCCATGACGGCTGCGGCGTTCGGTGCGGCCGCGGCGGGCTTCGCCGTGGCGGGCTTCGGCGGGCATCACATCGTCCTGCTCGCCCTGGCCGCGGTCCTGATCGACATGGCTGTGCAGACGACGATGATCCTGGGCCAGCACACCGTGTACCAGCTCGACGCCGGCGCACGGGCCCGGCTCAACAGCGCCTACATCGCGATCTTCTTCACCGGCGGCGCCCTGGGGTCCCAGCTCGGCTCCCTCGCCTACCACGCGGCCGGCTGGACAGCCGTGAGCGCGTTCGGTGCCGTCCTGCCACTCCTCGCGCTGGCCTACTGGGTCACCGAACTCCGGCGGCCGCGGCCGCGCGCCGCGGGCTGACGCACCGGAGCCGCCGCACGCGGCGTGCCCCCGCCGGACCGCGGTGGGGGCGCGCCCGTGTCATCCCCGCCCGGCGCTCTCCGCCGCGGCGGTGGGCGCGATGTGCCGCAGCAGTGCCTCGACG
The DNA here is from genome assembly GCF_056270165.1 of Streptomyces sp. RLA123. Classification (NCBI taxonomy): domain Bacteria; kingdom Bacillati; phylum Actinomycetota; class Actinomycetes; order Kitasatosporales; family Streptomycetaceae; genus Streptomyces; species Streptomyces sp. RLA123. The sequence goes on from NZ_JBWDOR010000003.1 coordinate 722,011, forward strand.
GCCGGGGACGGCTCACCCTGCGGCCGGACCACCATCACCTTCCAGGCCGGGATGTGGTGGGTGAACCGCCGCAGCGCCAGGCCGGGGAACCGGGCGGCGATCGACGCGGGCATGATGCTGACGCCCAGGTCGTGGCGGACCAGCTCGGAGGCGGCGACGATGTCGTTCACCTCGTAGGCGGTCGCTCGTTCCACGCCGGCGGCGCGGAACGAGCGGTCGACCGCATAGCGGACCGCCCACCCCGGCGAGAAGTCGACGAACGGCAGCCGGGCCACCTCGGCGTGGGACACCTCGTCCTCGTCGGCGAAGGCGCGCGCGGGCGAGGACACGAGCAGCATGTCCTCACGCGACAGCAGGCGGGTCACCAGTCCCCGCTGCTGTTCGCGGGCGAGCGCGACGACGGCCAGGTCGACGGTCCCTGCCCGCAGCGCCTGCCGGATGTCGGCCACGGCCGCCTGCCGCAGCCGGACGCTGACACCGGGATGGTCCCTGCGCAGGCTGGCGAGGGCATGGTGCAGTCCGGCCCACACCCCCTGCATCGTGCCGACGGTGACCAGGCCCCGCAGCTCGCCCCGCAGCGCGTCGACCGCCGCCCGTGCGTCGGCCGCGGCCCGCAGCGCCGTCCGCGCCGCGGGCACGAAGGCCTCACCGGCCGGTGTGAGCGAGACGCGGTGCGTCGTGCGGTCGAAGAGCGGGCTGCCGAGCTCCTTCTCCAGGGCGCGCACCGTGCTGGACACGGCGGACTGCACCACGTGCAGCCGCCGTGCCGCCGCGGTGAACCCGCCCTCCTCGGCCACGGCGACGGCCACTTCCATCTGCCGCAGATCCATCCGCGCCCACCACCGTCTTCGCGCGTCCCGGGCCCTGGCAGGTCATCTCCGCGGGAGATGACCCGTACCCGTGATCATCGTACTCGCCGGTCCGGGCTGTCGTGGACCTGCGCATTCGCCTACGGCCGGCCCGCTGGCTGACGAGCGCACCGGCGCCGGCCGTGTCGGCGCCCGCGGATGCCGGTGCCGCCGCGACCGGCACACCGGCATCCGCGGGGGCACGGCCCGTACGAACGGCGCGAAACCGGGCGCATAGGCTTCGCGGATGCACGACGAAACAACGCTGTCCGTCTTCGCCCTGCCGCACGGGGCCCGCCGTACGACGCTGCCGACCCGGCGGGGTGAGTTCGCCGCCCTGGAGGCCGCTCCCGAGACCCCGGTACGCGGAACCGTCCTGCTGCTGCCCGGCTACACCGGCAGCAAGGACGAGTTCATACCCCTGCTGCGCGCCGTGGTGGACGCCGGTTACCGCGCGGTCGCCGTCGACGGCCGCGGCCAGGACGGGACGACCGGCCCGGACGAGGAGTCCGCGTACGCGCGGGAGGCCCTGGTGGCCGACGTCCTGGCGCAGGCGGAGGCCCTGGCCACGCCCGTGCACCTGCTCGGCCACTCGATGGGCGGACAGGTCGCCCGCGCCGCCGTCCTCACCGACCGCCGTCCGTTCCTCTCCCTCACGCTGATGTCGTCCGGGCCCGCGGAGGTCGGCGAGGAGCGCGGGTCGCTGCTGAAGCTGCTCATCGACGCCCTGGCGACCATGACGATGCAGCAGATCTGGGATGTGATGCAGCAGCTCAAGCCGGCGGTCGCGTCACCGGCCGACACCGGGCTCCTGCGGCAGCGCTGGCTGCGCAACAGCCCGGTGCAACTCCGCGTCGCCGGTGCCCGGCTGCTCGATGAGCCCGACCGGACGGCAGAGCTGGCCACCGTCACGGCGCTGCCGGTGCACGTCCTGTACGGGGACCGGGACGATGCCTGGGCGCCGGACCTCCTCGCGGACATGGCCCGCCGGCTCGGCGCCCACCGGACCGTCGTGGCGGACGCGGAGCACTCGCCCAACCTCCAGCAGCCGGCTGCCACCGCGGCCGCCCTCACAGCGTTCTGGGACGGACTGCCCGCCGCGGGCGCCGACGGCCCGCCAGACGGCAGCACCCGTAGATCGTGAACGAGATCGTCGTGACATAGGGGCTGATGGGAATGGTGCTGCCCAGCGCGAGGAGGATGCCGCCCTCGATCGAGAGGATCGCGAATCCCGCGCTCAGCACCGCCAGCAGGACCGGCGAGGCGGTCACACGAGCCGCCGCGGCCGCGGGGGTGACAACAAGGGTGAGGACCAGCAGCGCCCCGATGATCTGCACCGACAGCGCGACCGCCACCCCCAGGGCGAGCATGAAGGCGAGGGAGAGCCCGCGCAGCGGCACGCCCCGGGCGGCCGCCACCTCCGGGTCCGCGCTGGCGAACGTCAGCGGCCGCCACATGAGCGCCAGGGCGACCAGGACGAGCGCGGACGCGACGGTCAGCCAGGTCGTCTGCGGGGTGTCGACGGCCACGATCTGCCCGGTGAGCAGGCCGAACTTGTTGGCCGCCCGGCCCTTGTAGAGCGCGAGGAAGAGCACCCCCAGGCCGAGCCCGAAGGGCATGATGATGCCGATCGCCGAGTTGCGCTCCCGGGCCCGCGCGCCGAGCACGCCGATCGCGCCGGCCGCCGCCAGGGAGCCCACGATCGAGCCCGCCACCACGTTCACTCCCAGCAGCAGGGCGCCCGAGGCCCCGGCGAAGGACAGTTCGCTGATCCCGTGCACGGCGAACGGCAGGTCCCGCATGATGACGAAGACCCCCACCAGGCCGCCGACCAGGCCGATCACGGCCCCGGCGACCAGGGAGTTGCGGACCAGCGGCAGGAGTTCGCCGTAGTGGTCGAAGACGAAGACCTGCTGCCACAGGCCGTCGGCGAGTGTCACGCCTGTCATGTCGGTCATCTCCGTGTCTCTTCGGGCAGTTCGGCGTGATGGGGAGGGCCGGCCGCCTCGTCGGGGGCGCCGACGACCGTGACGCGGCCGCCGACGCGGACGACGTCGACCCGGGTCCCGTACAGCCGGGACAGCGAGTCCGAGGTCAGCACCTCGTCCGGGGGCCCGGCGCGGTGGCCGCCGCGGGCGAGGTAGAGGACGCGGTCGGCCGCGCCCAGCACCGGGTTGATCTCGTGGGTCACGAACACCACCGCGGTGCCGTGCGAACGGCGCCGGGCGTCGACGAGCCCGGTCACCGCCCGCTGGTGGTGCAGGTCCAGGGAGAGCAGCGGCTCGTCGCACAGCAGGATCCGCGGATCGCCGGCCAGCGCCTGGGCGACCCGTACGCGCTGCCGCTCGCCGCCCGAGAGCAGACCGACCGGCTCGTCCGCGTAGGCGTCCGCCCCGACGGAGCGCAGCACCTCGTCCACGTGGCGGCGCACCGCGCGGCCCCGGCGCGGCCCGAAGACGTGGCCGTCGATGCCGAGCCGCACCAGGTCCCGGGCCCGCAGCATGGTCTGCGCGGACAACGCGGCCTGCTGCGGGATGTAGCCGATGTGCCGGCTGCCGCTGCGCGGGGGTTCGCCGAGGATCGTCAACGTCCCGGCGGACAAAGCCCGTTGGCCCAGCAGCGCCCGTACCAGACTGGTCTTGCCGGCTCCGTTGGGGCCGAGGACGGCCAGGAACTCACCGGGGCGCACGTCGAGGTCCAGCCCCTCCCACAGCACACGGGAGCCGTAGGCGAGTGCGCCACCGCGCAGGCTGATCACCGGTGCCGCGCCGGAGTCGCCGCCGCTGTCACCACTCGGGGCACGGCCCAGGCGGGCCGGGGGGATGCGGGCCGCGGCCGGGCCGCTCATGCGCCCAGCGCGTCGGCGAGGGCGTCGACGTTGGCGGTCATCCAGCCGAGGTAGTCCTTGCCCCGCGGCAGCGTCTCGGTGACGGGGACGACGGGAATCCCGGCGGCCTGCGCCGCCTCCTGGACCTTCTGGGTCTGCGGGCCCGAGGTCTGCTCGTTGTAGACCAGCGCCTTCACCTTCTTCCCGGTGAACAGGGCCAGCGTCTCCTGAAGCGTCCGCGGGGATACGTCGTCGCCCTCCTCGACGGCCTCGCTGAAGTCCGGGGGTGTCGCATTGCGCAGGCCGCTCGCCTCGATCAGGTACAGCGGCACCGGCTCGGTGATGGCCACCGCCTCGCCGCCGTGCGCGGCCTTGATGCCGGCCTCCTTCGCCATCAGCGGCTTCAACTGCGCCTTGAACGCCTCGGCGTTGGCCGTGTAGCCGCTCGCGCCCGCCGGGTCGGCCTCGGCGAGCGCCCCGGCTATCTCGTCGGCGATCCCGGCGACCGAGGGGAAGTCGTACCAGACGTGCTCGTTGAGCTCGCCGCCGGGCGGCGCGGTCTTCCCCGACACCTTCACCGCGTTGATCACATGGGCGGAGCCGTTGCCGGCGCTGCGCAGCATCCGGTCGACGAAGTCGTCGTAGCCGCCGCCGTTCTCGATCACGACCTTGGCCTTCGACAGGGCCAACTGGTTCTGCGTGCCCGCCTCGTAGGAGTGCGGGTCCTGGTCGGGGCTGCTGATGATCGAGGTGACGGTGACCCGCCCGGCGCCGATGCGGTGGGCGATGTCCCCGTAGACGTTCGTGGTGGCGACCACGGGCACGTTCACGGACGACGCCGAGTCCGGGGACGGGACCGCCGGCGATGCGGTGCCCGACGTGGTGCCGCACCCGGCGACGAGGGCCGCGAGGCAGAGTCCGGCGCTCAGAACAAGGGGCCGGGACGGGGACTTGGGCAGGGACATGGATTCCTCCGACGTGCTGGAAAGGGGTGGCGGCCCGGCCAAGGCGCGTTCCGTGGCGGGCTCTGGCGAGGACTATACACAAATGGTTTTCATTTTCGATAAGCCGTTCCCCGCCGCCCGGCCCCCTGCCCCGCACCGGCCGCGGGCCATGGGTGGAGGATGGGTCGGGGTTTCTCGACACCCCGACACGACGAGAGGGCGGGACATGACCGAGGCGCTGGTACTCGGCGGCGGTGGCGTCGCCGGGATCGCATGGCTCACCGGACTGCTGGCCGGGCTCGCGGACGCGGGTCAGGACGTCTCCGGGGCCGATGTGATCGTGGGGACGTCGGCGGGTGCGACCGTCGCCGCGCAACTGGGCAGCGGGCTCCCCCTGGAGGAGCTCTACGCCCGGCAGACCGAACCGGGGCTGCAGGCCGCGGAGATCATGGTCGACGTGGACCTGGCGACCCTCGGCGAGCGGATCGGCGGGGCGCTGCGGGGTGCCACCGGCATCGCCGACATGCGGCGCGCGGCAGGCAGGTTCGCGCTGGGCGCCGGGACCGTGGCGGAGGAGGTACGCCGCGAGGTCATCGAGTCCCGCCTGCCGTCGCACGCGTGGCCCGGCCGCGCGCTCAGGATCGTCGCCGTGGAGGCCCTGACCGGGGAGCCGTACGTCTTCGACGGTACGTCGGAGGTGAGCCTGGTCGACGCCGTCACGGCGAGCTGCGCCGTGCCCGGCGTCTGGCCGCCCGCCACGATCGACGGGCGCCGCTACATCGACGGCGGCGTGCGGTCCGCCGCCAACGCCGACTACGCGGAGGGCGCCTCCCGCGTCCTGGTGCTGGTGCCGTTGGGAAGCACCGACCTGTTCCCCACCGAGGTGCCCCTGGAGCAGGCCGTCCGCGATCTGCGCGCCGGCGGCGCCAGGGTCGCGGTCGTCGAGCCGGACGAGGCGTCGCTCGCGGCGATCGGCGCGAACCCGCTGGACCCCTCCACGCGCCGGCCGGCCGCTGAGGCGGGACGCGCGCAGGGACGCGCGCTCCGGCTCCCATGGAGCCGTTGACGGAGCACAGCACCGGGCCCCCGCAGCGACGTGTCGCTGCGGGGGCCCGGTGGAGTGGGGACGGTCAGGAGCAGATGCCCGCCGGACGGTTGCGGGTCACGAGATCGGTGTCGGTGGTCGTGGTGTCCAGCCACACGACGCGCTTGCCGGTGTCGGCCGCCGCGTTGGCCTGCTGGCCGTGGCTGCACGAGACCCGGCCGAGCGGGGCGCCCCGCGGGGTGAACTGGTAGAGCTTGGCCAGGGAGTCGTTGTAGTCGTCGAAGACCTGGCCCCAGGACGCGTACACCGTGAGGGTGACCGCGGAGTCCGAGGCGGTCAGGCCGAAGGCCCGGACCGGGTGCGCGCTCTTCTCCGGGATCAGGTCGGTGACATGGGAGCCGTCGAAGTCGGCCCGGCGCAGCGTGGTCAGGTCGTCGTCGGTGTAGTCGGTGTCGATGATCCAGTAGACCCCGGAGGAGGTGACGACCGGCGTGCTGATCCACTCCGGCTGCGAGGGTGCGCCCAGCATCGTGGTGGTGCCTGCCGCGATGTCGTACACCTCGACGGCGACACCGTAGACGCCGTCGAACAGGCCGTCCTGGATGTACGCGATGCGGCCGTCGTGCACCGCCGGCTCGGAGGCCTGGTTCTCCTGGCGGCCGAGCGGGACCTGCCGCGGGACGGTGGCGCCGCCCTTGAGGTAGAAGACCCGCAGGCGACCGGACGACTGCTCGCGGTACGACCACGCCACCGTGTCGCCGTCGACGCTGAGGCCGCCGATCTCGGACGTGGTGCTGAAGAGTGTCTTCGGCTTACCGCCGGTGACGGGCGCGGCCAGGATGTCGTAGGTGCGGGTGTAGGGATCGTCAGGGGAGACGAGGTCACCGACGGCCACCCAGACCACGCGCTTGCCGTCGGTGACGGGGCTGAGGTGGGAGCGGCCGTCGTTCGGGGAGACCTGGCGGGGCTTGCCGGAGCCGTCGGTGCGGCCGACCCAGACGGCGTACGGGGCCAGGCTGTCGGCGCTGGACTTCGGCGCCGCCCACCAGCCGTTGCCCGCGCTGGGGTTGTTGCCGCTGCCGGTGTACGACATCAGGGTGCCGACCCGGCCCATGAGGACGTCGCTGTCGAGGCCGAGGGACTTCTCCCAACCGGGGACGATGCCGTGGGCGTCGAAGGCGCCCTTGACGACGGCCAGTTGGCTGCCCTTGACGCCGAGCGACCGGGCCGCGGCGACGACCGCGTCCCGGCCCTCGTCGAACCCGTCGAGCGGGGCGATGTAGGAGGTCAGTGCGCGGTAGACGATGCGGTCGGCGAGCGCGCCGCCCAGGCGCTCGCGGATGTCCCACAGGGCGCCGCTGAAGATGGTGGAGTTCACGTGCACGCCACCGTTGTCGGACGCGGAGCCGAGCGGCAGGCCGAGGAACTTGGCCGTGGTGGCACCGTCGTTGAGGTCGCGGAACGCGCATTGCCTCGGCGTGCGGGTACGGCAGAGGTCGCCGCCGATGAGGCCCGCGTCGGGGTCGGTCATCGGGGTGTGGTTGACGGTGACGTCGATGGTGTTGCCGAAGTAGTCGGCGATCGCCTCGTTCATCGCGCCGGACTGGCCCGCGTAGACGAGGTCGGCGGTGTGCTCGACCACGCCGTGGGTCATCTCGTGGCCGACCACGTCGAGATCGGAGGCGAGCGAGCGGTACTCGTCGTCGCCGGTGCCGTAGACCATCTTCGTGTGGTCCCAGAAGGCGTTGACGAACGGGGAGCCGAAGTCCGTCACGCCGACGAGGGAGTTGATGGTCATGCCCTTGCCGTCGAGGCTGTCGCGCTTGAAGGTGTCGCGGTAGAAGTCGTACACCTGCCCCGCCGCCCAGTGCGCGTCCACCGCTCCGGTCGCGGTGAACTCGGGGCCCACCTTCGGCGTGGGCGAGGCGAACGGGACGACGCCCTCCGGCCATGCGCCGGAGACGTCCTGGTACCAGAGGCTGGAGGCGTCCCAGGTCTGGATGACGCCGTGCTGCTTGCTGCCCGCCATGTGCGCGGTGTCGCGCAGCAGGTACTGGCCCGTGGCGGCGTCCTTGGTCAGGTACAGCGGCACGGTGCTGCCGCCCAGGAGGGTGCCGCTGCCGGTCACGCTCCCCGAACCGGCGCCGGGCGTGGCCGGCTTGCCGGGCCGCATCGACGTGCCCTCGGTGTGGACGGCGGCGGCCCGGGCCGGTGCAGCGAAGGTGGGGAGGCCGCCGGACTCGAAGAGCGTGACGCCGGTGGCGGCGTCGACGTACACCTCCTGGACGAGCGGTGTGCGGCTGGCGGGGTCGGTGCCGCGCACGGTGATGTGGCGGGCGAGGACGCCCTTGCCGACCGGCAGGACGGTCAGACCGCGGTCGGTGCCGGCCAGGTCGTCCGCGGCGGACCGGGAGTGGGCGGGGCGGTATCCGCCGCGGGCGAGCCCGGACCGGATCTCCCGGACGGCGCGCTCGACGGCGGTGGCCGCCGGGAGGGCGGGCCGGGCGGTGTCGACGTCCAGGGAGGTGAAGTAGGCACCGGAGGTGCCGGTGACGGTCCGCTTCCCGTCCCGGTGCGTCATGCGCACCACGTACTGCGCGCCGAGTACCGGCACGCCGCGGAACTTCTGGCCCAGCCGCACGGTCTCCGTGCCGTCGGCCTCCGTCGTCACCGAGTCCGTGACCAGGTCCCGGTCCGGTGCGGGAATCCGGTACCGCTCCTGGTGCCCGGCAAGATGCGACCGGGCGGCCTCCGCGGCCGGGGCCGACGCGTCCACCGCGTCGTCAAGCCCCTCGACCAGCGCGGGAGTCGCCGTATCGGGAGTCGGCTCCGAGCCGGCCGGGGCGGCCGGTCCCGCTTCCGCGGCGTGTACGGGAGACGTCAGGCCGGCCACACCCAGCGCCGTGGTGACGGCGAGCAGAGCGGCCAGGCCGGCGCGGCCGGGTCTGTGAACGGGCCTGCGCCGTGTACGAGATGACATGGAAAACGTGCCTCCGACGGCCCGGCACGACCCCGGGCCCGGTAGTGGGACATCCGATGCTCGGCGCACCATCGCGCCCGCGGCTCGTCCACGACCTTCGTCGCCTCACGCGCACATGACAAGAGAAGATCCGTTAGGAGTACGCGCAATTGCACAGGTGCGAAGTACCGGTGGCCACCGGGCTCCGGTGCTCGGGCCGCCGTCCATGCCGCGACCGGCGGTGCGCCCGCGCGACTGTGGCGGCGAGGCTGCGAGGCGACAAGGCCGCGAAGGGGCCTGATGGCCTCCCCCACCAGCTACCGCGGGCGGTCGAAGGCTGGGCCATGAACGGCCGTGCCGCGACCGGCCTCCCGGGGCACACGGGTGCAGACGCGCGGGACACGCGGGACACACCGGTCGCACGCGACGCCGGGGAAGCGGATCGCGTCAGTCCGTCGGGGTGCGCAGGGCCAGGACGGCCAGGTCGTCGTGGCCGTCGCTCGGGTGCTGGTCGGCGACGACCGCGCAGAACCGGTCGACCGGCAGGTGGAAGTTGGCCGAGGCGAGTTGCGCGAGGGCCCTCAGGCCGATGTCGACGGGTACGTCGCGGTGCTCGACCAGCCCGTCGGTGTACAGCACGACCGTGGAGCCGGGTTCGAGGCGGTGCGCGTGGTCGTGCCGGCGCTGGGAGATGTCCACGCCGAGGGGAAGGTCCGGCTCGGGGGCCAGGTAGCGGGCGTGGCCGTCCGGGGTGACGAGCAGCGGCGGCGGGTGGCCGGCCGTGCTCCAGTGCAGGGTCCACGCGTCCGGGCCCCTGGTCTCGATGCGGACCAGGCAGGCGGTGGTCACGCTCTGCTCGTCGAAGGCGTCCTGCGTGCTGTCCAGGCGGGAGAGGACGGCGCTGGGCGGCGTGCGCAGTTCGTAGAGCAGCGCACGCAGCATGCTGCGCGTCTGGGCCATCGCGGCGGCGGCCCGCAGGTCGTGCCCGGCGACGTCGCCGACGACGGCGGCGCAGGAGCCGTCGGGCAGCAGGACGGCGTCGTACCAGTCGCCGCCGATGTGCTCCGGCTGCACGGGGGGACGGTAGACGGCGGCCGCCTCGACCGGACGCAGGTCGGGCAGCCCGGGCAGGAAGAGTCGCTGGAACTCCTCGTTGCGATCGCGGACGCGCTCGAAGAGGCGGGCGTTCTCGATGGCGACGCCGGCCGTACCGGCCAGTGCCACCAGCATCGCCTCGTCGGACTCGTCGAAGGGGCCGCCGTCGAGGCGCTCGGACAGGTAGAGGTTGCCGTAGACCTGCTGGTGCACGCTGATGGCCACTCCGAGCAGCGTCCGCATCTTCGGGTGGCCCGGCGGGAAGCCGACCGACTCCGCGTGCCGGGCGATGTCGGCCACGCGCAGCGGTTCGGGGTGGTGGATCAGATAGCCGAGCAGACCGCGGCCGCGCGGAAGTTCGGTACCGGCCAGGCGTTCCTTCTCGACGTCGTCCAGGCCGACGGTCAGGAACTCGGCCAGGCCCTCGCGCTTGGCATCGAGCACGCCGAGCGCCCCGTAGCGCGCTCCGACCACGTCCACCGCGGCCGACACGATGCGGGACAGCACGACTTCCAGGTCGAGCTCGCGGCTGATCGCCAGCATCGCCGCCATCAGCAGCTGCAGTCTGCGCTGGGCCCGCGCCAGGTCGTTCAGCTCCGACGAGATCCGTTCCAGGCCCGGATCCAGCGGGAACCACGCGCGGCCCATTTCGCCGGCGTCCCGCCCGGCGCCACTCACCTCACCCATAGCAGCGACACTCGCCCACGACGATCCGACAACGGCAGGAACCGCACACGACACCACCAGACACCACGACGCAGAACAAAAGCTTCGGAGGTGCCCCCGCGGTCCGCCACCGCGCACCGCACCGCCATCGGGGTGGCGGCACGCGCCGGTACGCCCGGAAACGGCGGCCGCCGGCCGGCGGCCGCGGGCGTCCCGGAGGGGACGACACCGGCCCTGCACATGGGCGCGGAACAGGCCAGTCGGGGTGGCCCGGGACATCACCGGCATGGCCCACGGCACGTGGGGCGGGCTCCCCGGACGGCCTCATGCCACGCGGCGGGGGCGCAGTTCCGGGCCGGTCGAGCTGTCGGTCATCACCGCGTAGACGCTGCCGTCCTGGCCGGCCGCGCCGCCGTGCCGGCCGTCGGGCGTGAGGGCCAGGGCCCGCAGCTCGGCGCGGTAGTCGTCGGGCAGGTCCGCGGTCTCCTGAAGCGCGATGCGGCAGGCGTCGGAGGGCTCCTTGCCCACGGCCAGCAGGTCCACGACGGTCCGCGCGGTGCCGCCGCGCATGCTCAGTTCGCCGCGCCCGGTGCAGGCGGCCCCGCCGCCCCGCAGATCGCACCAGTTGCCCGCGCCGGGGACGGCGGAGTCGCCGACCCTTCCGGGGTACTTGAACGGATAGCCCGAGGTGGAGACCCCGACACACAGCTCGCCGTGCCCGTCCAGCGCGATGATGTTGACCGTCCCCCACGGTCCCTCGTGCGGGGCCATCCGGCGCACCAGGTCCAGCGCCGCGCGCCGGTAGCGGTGGTCGCCGTCCGCCGCCGCGGTGTTCTCCCCCTCCACCGAGTCGACGGCCGTGAGCAGTTGCTCACGCCACAGGGCGCGGGCCTCGTCCGTCAGCAGTTCGGCGGGGGCGAACCCGTTCTCCCGGGCGAAGAGCGCGGCACCGTCGCCGACCAGCAGGCAGTGCTGCGGCAGCCGTTCCAGCACCGCACGGGCCACCGATATCGCGTTCGGGTATCCCCGCAGCGCGCCGACCGCGCCGAAGCGGCGGTCGGAGCCGAGCATCACCGACGCGTCGAGCTCGACGACGCCCTGCGCGTTGGGGAGTCCGCCGGTGCCGACGTAGTGGTCGGCGGGGTCGTCCTCACAGCGGCGCATCGCCGCTTCGACGGCGTCCAGCGCGGAGCCGCCCCTCCGCAGGACCTCCATCCCGGCCGGCAGACCGGTCTCGCTGCGCTCGCTTCCGATGATGATTGTGCTCACCATGGGTCAACCCTTCGCCTGCGGTGGTCGCGTGGTGCCTCATGATCACCGCCTGCCGGGGCGCCGGACAAGGGTCACCCCACGTGGGTGCGCGCGTAGTGGCGCGCAACGCGGGCGCGGTTGCCGCAGATGTTGCTCGTGCACCACTTGCGTCGCGGGTTCTCGGCGAGGAACAGCATCGAGCACTCGGGGTTGGCGCAGCGCCGCAGCAACCGGAGCCGGTCGGGGCTGCCCAGCAGCGCGATGGCCTCGCCGGCGATCGCGGCGAGTGCGGCGTTCCCGCCGTGCTCGGTGTGCCGGCGGGTGGCGGCGCGCGGCCCGTCGCCGGTGACGACCAGGCGCGGGCTGGCGGGCACCGACGAGGCCGCGGCGTTGATGTCGTCCACGGCGGCGGCGTCCGCGGGCCGGTCCTCCAGGTGGGCGTCCAGCGCCTCCCGGATCGCGGCGCGGAGTCTGCGCGTCGCCATCGGGGCCGGGGCCGGGCCCGGGGGAAGCCGGCGCGACTGGATGTCCCACCAGGCGGCCGCGGCCGCGGAAGGCTCGATGAGGTCGACAGGCGGCTCGGCGACCGTCATCAAAGTGTCGGCGAGATCCACGGCGACCAGGGGCTCGCCCCCCATGGGGAAGCCCGCGGCCTGAAGCTCCTCGAGGCTTACTTGAATGCTCACATATTGATGCTACCCATTAGCCGCGGCGAGGTCCAGACAGCACACATTCGCATCAGATCGCGAAGTGTTGCCCTCATAGGCTAATGGAACTACGGTCGATTGAGACATTAGTCATCGAGCATGGAAGAGGGACCGCCATGGGACTGTCATGGCAGCAAGGACCGCTCTCCACCGCCAGGATCGGACGCTTCCTGGTCCCGGAGCCCCTGCCCGAGCGGATGCTGTTCGCCGAACGGCTCCGCCGCCGCATGAGGGTCCGGTACGCGGACGAGTGGATCGCCGACAGCGAGGACGTGGTCCTGCTCCACGAGCCCGGCCGCTATCCGGTGGCCTACTTCCCGCGGGCCGACGTCCGGGATGACGCGCTGCTCCCCACCGACCGCACCACCCGGCACCAGGACCTCGGCGAGACCTCCTGGTTCACGGTCCGGGCCGGCGACCGGCAGACCGAGCGCGCCGCATGGGAACTGACCGCCCTCCCCCAGCACGCGAGCGAGCTCAAGGGGCGCGTCGCCTTCGCCTGGCGGGCGATGGACGCCTTCTACGAGGAGGACGAACGCATCCTCGGGCACGCCGCCGACGCCTACCACCGCATCGACATCCGCGACACCTCCCGCACCCTGGAGGTGCGCTCCGGGGGCCGCGTCGTGGCCCGCTCGGAGCATCCGGTGGCGCTGTACGAATCCGGGTTCGCGCCCCGCTGGTACGTCCCGCGCGCCGACATCGACGAGACGGCGCTGACCCCCGTCGAGGGACAGACGTTCTGCCCCTACAAGGGCCTCGCCGACTACTACGACATCGACGGCTCACGGAAGGCCGCGTGGTCGTACCGCGACGCCTACGCGCAGGTCGGACGGGTCAGCGGGCTTGTCTCGTTCGAACCGGACCAGGTCGAGGTGCTGCTCGACGGCAAGCGGCTCGCCCTCGAACCCGGCCAGCAGGTCATCCCCCACGGGGTCGACCGCGGCCTGGACGCCACCGAGGTGCGCGGCGCCTGACCCCGGCGACTCGCCCCCGTCCGTCCCGTCCGCCCGCTCCGCTGCCGGGCGTCACCGTCGAAGGAGATCCCCATGCCCACATCCCTCAAGGACCGGACGGTGCTCGTGGTCGGCCGCGGCAGCGGGATCGCCCGGGCGATCGCCGACGCGGCACTCGCCGAGGGCGCACGTGTCGTGGCCGCCGGCCGTAGCGTGACCGGCCTCGAAGAGGCCTACCGCGACTCCGGCGTGACGGTGCGGCACGTCGACCTCACCGACGAGGCGTCGATCGCGGCCCTGGCCGAGGACCTCGGAGCCGTCGATCACATCGTCTCCGCGGCCTCGGCGCGCGCCCGCGGCCTGGTCGGCGAGCTGAGCCCCGAGGCGATCGTGCTGTCCTTCCGCACCAAGGCCGTCGGGCCGATCATGCTGGCCAAGCACTTCGCGTCCCGGATGCCGGCGGACGGCTCGTTCGTCCTGCTCTCCGGTGTCGCCGCCCTGGAGCCCGACCCCGGCTTCATCGGGGTCGCCGCGACCAACGGCGCGGTCGACACCATCACCCGTTCCCTGGCGGTCGAACTCGCCCCGATCCGCGTCAACGCCATCTCCCCCGGCACCGTCGACACCGGCGCGTGGGACGCGCTGGGCGACCGGAAGAAGAGCGACTTCTTCGCCCGTCTGTCCGCCGCCAATCCCGTCGGGCGTATCGGCACCACCGAGGACGTCGCCCAGGCGGCGGTCTTCTTGATGACCAATACCTTCATGACCGGCGTCTCCCTGCCCGTCGACGGTGGGCAGCCCCTCGTCTGACCGGCGCCCGCACGGGCCGGTCCACACTTCCCACCGGCCGGCCCGGTCACCGGGCAAGAGCGTCGCCGCAACGCGCACCACGCGCTCCCCGGCCCCCGCGTGCACACAGGCGGTATCAAGCCGCAACGGCCGCCGTAGCGGTACGCCTTGGAGACCGCGCGCGGCGACCGGGCCGGGCCGTCACTCGGTGGCAGACGTGGGTGTGCGGACCGGCGGCTGCGCGGTGGACGCGTACGCCGCCGGCCGGCGCACCCGGTTCCACACCGTGGCCGCCGCCGCCAGGGCAGGCGTCACGGCGAGCACGAAACACAGTGCCAGGGGAAGCCGGCCGATCACGAGGCCGACCGCGGCTGTCCCGCTCGCGGATCCGGCGTTGATCGCCGTGTTCACCCAGGCGCCGGCCTGGGTGCGCGCTCCGGCGGCGGCGGACTCGTCGGCGATCAGATAGGCCGTGCTCAGGGCCGGTGCCACGAACAGTCCCGCGAGTGTCACCACGGCCGCGAGGACCCACGGATCGGGGGAGATTCCGGCCGCGGCGATGGGCAGTGCCATGCCCACGCTGAGGATCGGCAACCGCTTCCGGGCAGGGGTGCGCCAGGAGCGCGCACCATAGGCCAGCCCGCCGACCGCGCTGCCCGCGGAGAGCGCCGCCAGGATCCAGGAGACCGCTCCGGGTTGGTGCTGCCGTTCGGTGACGGCCACGACCAGCAGGTCCAGGGCTCCCAGGCACACGCCGGCACCGGCCGCGAGCGCCGCCGCCCGACCCAGCTCGGGACCGGGCTCCCACCACCGCGACGCTTTCGCCGCGGGGCTGTCCCCCGGCTCCTCGACCGGTCCGCCCGCGGTCCGGACCGCGGGGGACGAGACGAACGCGAGCGTGCCGGTGAGCACCAGGGCGGCGCTGACCGCGACGGCGACCGCGGGCGTGGCCAGTGCCACCAGCAGGCCCACCAGCAGGGGCCCGGTGACGAACAGCATCTCCTCCGCCACGGCGTCCAGGCTGAAGGCCCGTTGCCGCAACTGTTGATCGGGCATCAGTGCGCTCCACACGGAGCGCATCACGGGACCCAGCGGCGGCGTGCAACTGCCGGCGAGGACGGCCATGAGCGCCAGGAGCGGCCCGGGAGCGCCCGGCCTCCAGGTGGCCCCGGCCAGCATGCCCAGGAACAGCGCATAGGCGCAGGCCATCGGGGTGAGTGCCCGGCGCGGCCCGTGCCGGTCGACCAGAGCGGCCCTCACGGGGGAGAGAAAGACACTGGTCAGGCCGAACAGGGCCATGACGGCGCCGGCGGTCCCGTACGAACCGGTGGATCCCTTGATCGCGAGCATCAGCGCCAGGGAGACCATCCCGTACGAGAGCCGGCCCAGCAGAGCCGCGCCGAACGTCCGGCAGGCATGGTGGGTCCGCAGCACGGCGGAGTACGACGGTGTGCGAGAGGACGAGTGCACAGAAGGTTCCTCGAATGGGCAGCGCGCGAGCGCGCGCCGCGGGCGTGCGGGGACATCGAATGACCGGCACCCACCGGGCCCGGTCGGCGCGACGTCCTACGCACGGGAGAGGAACATGCCGGTCACCGTAGCAGGACCGGCCACGAGGGCAGGAAGGGCACGGCACCCGGAACCGGGGTGCGCCGAAGCGGCGTCGATCTCCAGAACGACGCCACGACGCCCCGGCGACCTGCCGGGACCACCGGACGGAGACCGCAGCATGCCCCCAGCCGAGCACCATGCGCAGCCCGCACCCTCGTCCCGGGTGAACGACTACGACAGCTTCGCCGAGTCGTACGCGGCCCAGAACGAGACCAGTCTCGTGAACGCCTGGATCGAGCGGCCCGCGATGCTGTCCCTGGCCGGTGACGTGGCCGGCCGCCGGATCCTCGACGCCGGCTGCGGGGCAGGGCCCCTGTCCGCCGCGCTGCGTGATCGGGGTGCCCTCGTCACCGGTCTCGACTCCAGCGCCGGGATGCTGGAGCTGGCGCGGCGCCGGCTGGGCGCCGAGGCGGACCTGCACGTGGGCGACCTGAGCGACCCGCTGCCGTTCGCCGACGGTGCGTTCGACGATGCCGTCGCGTCTTTGGTGCTGCACTACCTGGAGGACTGGGGGCCGACGCTGACCGAGATGCGGCGCGTGCTCCGGCCCGGCGGCCGGCTGATCGCGTCGGTCCAGCACCCGTTCGTGGACTACATGGTGCAGGATCCCAGGCCCGACTACTTCGCGACCACCGACTACAGCGACGAATGGAGCTATCTGGTGGGACGGCCCGCTCCGATGCGCTTTTGGCGCAGGTCGCTGCAGGCGATGACCGGCGCCTTCACCGCGGCCGGCTTCCGCTTGGCCGTCCTGAGCGAGCCGACGGTCGATCCGGCCGCCCGCGAGCTGTTCCCGGACGAGTTCCACCACCGCAAGCTGAGCTTCCTGCTGTTCGTTCTGGAGGTGCCCCCGGGGCCGGCCGCCGGCGCGGCCGGGTGACGGTCGGCGGACCGGTGGTTCGCCTTCGGGAAGGGAAACGGAGGGTGTCCCTTCCCGAAGGTTCTGCGAGGGTCAGGCTCCGGGCCCGCGGACGCCGGTGAGCCGTCCGAAGGCGTTCTCCAGGGGTGGCACACCGGGCTGGAGCACGTCCGCGGCAATGCCGAAGAGGCCCGCGAGCACGGCCTCGGTGACGGCGACCGCGGCCACGCTCTCGCGGTTGGAGACACCGCGTTCGGCGACCCGATAGGTGCCGTCCGGGGTCACCTCCATCGCCTGGCCCCACAGGGCGCCGGAGGTCGCGCGGTGCGCCCGGCGCAGGATGCCCGCGGCGAGTTCGGGACGACCCAGGCGGCACAGGCCGTACGCGGTTGGTGACGGGCGCCGACATGTGACGGCGGCCCGACCGCTGGCCGCCCCCGTCCAACGAGGCGACGTGCTTCCTGCGCGGCTCCGGTGTGCTCTCCCCCGACCCGCCCGGCCCGGACGAGCCCGCGACCGGCTTCGTGCACGACCCCGCGAACCCCGTATCGGTCCGCGGCGGCACCCTGCTCCTGCGCGACGCGTACCCGGCGGGCCCGTCCGACCAGCGCGCCATCGAGGCCCGGCCCGACGTGCCGACCTGTCCAGCGCATGCTCACACACACCCTGCGCCAGTTGCAGCGCGACGGTCTCGTCACCCGCACCGCCTACCCCGAGGTGCCCCCGCGGGTGGAGTACGCACTGACCGATCGGGGCGCCACGCTGCGCGACGCCGTCACCATACTGATCGACTGGGCAGGCACTCACCACGACCAGATCTGCGCGAACCGATCCAGTTTCGACGAGACGGCGTCCCCGCGCTGACGTCCTGCCCGGACGTCCGACGCGGGGTCAGTTCGTGCCGAATGGTGCGGCCGCATCGGTGTCGAGTTGGTGGTCGGCCCAGACGTAGCTCTCGGGCAGCAGGTCGGCGATGGAGACGGTCCGGAGGCGGTCGCCTGCGCCGACGATGACGTCGATGGCCGGGAAGTAGTCGAGAAGGACCTGGCGGCACCGGCCGCACGGAGGGAGCACCCCGCGGTCGCGGTCGCCCACGGCGACGATGGTGCGCAGGTCATAGGCGCCCTCGGCCGCTGCCGCCCCGATCAGGACCAGTTCGGCGCAGGGGCCGCCGGTGAAGTGGTAGGCGTTCACGGCGGTGACGATGCGGCCGTCGCCGGCCCGGCCCGCGGCCGCCACGGTGTGGTTGTCGCCCTGGCAGCGAGTGCGCGCTATGTCGGCCGCCGCCCGGATGAGCTCGTGATCGACGTCGTGGAGTCGCCCGGTCATCGTCCCTGCCTTCGTGAGGTGTCGGAAGACGTTGGCCCGGATGGCGCGGGGCCGCAAGCGGATTTCGGTGGCGGGCTTCGCGGAGGCGGGTTCCGACACGCCTGCGCGGCTCCGCCCCGCCGCCCCGCCGCCCCGGCTCACCGCTCGGGAGCGGGACCCGGGAGCCGCCGGCGGATGGTCACGAACTCGCTCGCGTCACCGCCGTTCAGGCGGCGCAGCAGGGACCCGGCGATGCGCTGTGCCTGGGTCTTGGCGAGGTCGGCCTTCGGGCCTCGGTAGAGCGAGTCGACGGTGCCGGTCCACAGTTCCAGCCAGCGGGCGAAGTGGCCGGGGCCGAGCGGGGCGAGCCGGTGCAGGGCGACGTGCGGGCGGAGCGCGTTGCGCCGGTAGAGGCCGGCCGCGAAGAGCGCGGACTCCCAGAAGTCGCACATGACGGGCAGGTGCGCGGCCAGGTCCATCTTGGCCACGTCGGTGAAGACCGGGCCGATCAGGGGGTCGGCGAACGCCTGGCGGTAGAAGGCCGTGACCAGGGCCTCGACGTCGGAGCGGCCGGCCAGGTCCCGGGCCGCCCGGCCGCCGCCGGCCGGGGTCACATCCGCCCCAGGACGAGGGCGGAACCGCAGACGGCGAGGGCGAGCACCTTGACGACCTCCAGCGCGACGTACACCAGGTGCGTGCGGCTGCGCGGCACCTGTTCCCCCGCGAGGACCCGGGCCGTACGCCGGTTCAGCGGGGGTCGCACGGCGGTCGACTGGGCGGCCAGCACGGCCACGGCCACCGCGCCCGCCGCGATCGCGCCCGGCCCGGGAACGGCCACGGCCACCGCGACGGCGGCGCATTCGATGCGGGTTGCTGCCGGTCGGCCGCGGGCATGTCCCCCGGTGCGGCGGAGCCACGGCGGTGGAGGTGGCCGAGTACACCCACCCTGTCGGCGTCCTTGCCGCGCTCCGTGTCCCGGCTGCCGCCACCCGGGCCCCCGTCGCCCCCTGCCGATGCCCGGCCCCAAGACCCGTCACCGGCACACGCCGCGCCCGACCGCATCGATACCGCGCTGCGCAGCCTCACCCCCGTCCACGGCGATCGCCTCCGGCGGAGTCCGGGCCCCGCGACGGCGGCGGACGGCGGGCCCCGCCTGGACCCCGGTACCCGGCGTCAGCCCTCGGAGCGGGGCTCCTCGTAGGGAATGCGGTTGAGGTGGAGGACGTCACCGAGGGTGCCCCACTCGTCGCCGCCGAGCTTGGTGAGCGGGCGCAGCAGCGGGGAGCCGGGACGGCCGTCGGCGAGAACCTCCTCGTCGGCGACGGCGTGGAGCACCCGCCCGAAGACGAGGGTGGAATTGCCCATCCGCACGGTGGTGTGCGAGCGGCATTCCAGGGCGACCGGCGAGGCGGCCACCCGGGGCGGGCGCACCCGCAGGCTGGGTTCGCGTTCGATGCCCGCGTAGTCGAACTCGCTGACGTTGCGCGGGAAGTCGGTGGCCGTCGCGTTGATCAGGCGCAGCAGCGCCTCGGAGGCGAAGTTGACCACGAACTCGCCGGTGTCCTCGACGTTGCGCAGCGAGTCCTTCCGGCCGATCGAGGTGAACTGGACGATCGGCGGATCGGTGCTCGCGATGCTGAAGAACGAGTGCGGCGCGAGGTTCTCGGTCCGCCCGTCCGGTGTGACGGTGGAGATCCACGCGATCGGCCGAGGGACGACCACGGAGGTCATGAACCGGTAGAAGGCGGCACTGCCCATCGCCTGGGGATCGAAGTCGGCGCGCATGAGCCGCAGTATCCCCGCGCGTCCCCGCGCCCCGCCGCGCGACCGTGGCCCGGCGTGTCGCCATGGTGATCCACAGCGGGCCGCGGAGGCTACCATCCCCGGCACGACCTGCGCGACTGCCGTCACGAACCCCTCCACTGATTGATCAAGTTCCCTTAAGCTGCGCGTCATGCACACGACCCTGACGGAGTACGCCCGGTGCCTGTACGGAGACGAGTACCGGCCCACGCGCGATTGCGTGCTCGTCCACCAGGAGCATCACTTCGTCGGGGAACTGACCTTCGCCGACGCCGACTCGATCGTCGCGATGCTGCACGACCTCAGCCCGCACGTCGTCGACGGGCTGCTGCCGGTGTGGATCCGCAACCTCGCCTACCGGCTCGCCCTCCTCCAGCGCCCCCACGATCCTGCGCTGCTGCGCGAGGCGGCCGACAGCCTCTACCTCCACGGGCCGGAGTGGGACGACATCGCCGCCGACCTGCGGCGCCGGGCCGATGCGGTGGACAGGCAGCCGACGGAGCCGCAGGCGTACTGACGGACGGTCAGGACGTCCCCGACGAGGCCGTCGCCGACGGCGGGCGCTCCGGGTACAGCGCCCCGGGCAGCGGCGCCAGGTGCACGCACATCGAGGTCGGGAAGGCGGGCTCCTCACGCTGCGCGTTCCGGCATCCGCCGCCCGGCCCGTGGACGATCGGCACCCAGCCGGAAGGCTTGGCCCGGAAGAACCATCGGTCGCCCGCCCGGGAGGAGCAGCCGGGGGCGTTCTCGCCGGCGCACGCCGGTCCCGTGCGCCAGGAGAAGTCCAGCACGAGCCACTTCCCGTCGCAGACCTCCGCGTCGCGGTATGTGTGCGCGGGGGCGCCGACGGCGATCAGTGCCTGCTCGTAGGAGGCGGTGGTGCAGCCCGTAACCGGCGGATGGCAGCCCAGTCGCCCGCACAGCCGCAACGCAGGCGGGTGCGCGCCGTCGGCGGTGAAGACCGTGTAGTGGTCCACGATCAGGTCGCGGTCGCCCAGGGGCTGGGGCAGCCGGACCCGGGCGGTGACCGTCGTCACCCCGGTGCACCCCGACCGCCGGTCGCCCGAGGGTGAGGAGTAGGTGATCTGCACCCATGTGTGCTGCGGCACGCTGTCGGTGACCACGGCCCTCAGACCTCGGACGCACGCGTGCGGACCGTGCGGTACCTGCGCGTCGAGCACGAGCGTGCGGTGGTCGCCGCCCAGCCGCGCTCCGGTGACCGAGATCGGGGCGGCAAGGGTCCAGGGGATCGGCCCGCCGGCCGTCGACGAGGAGGTCACACCGCCGTCCCGGCCGGCCACCCGGGACCCGCACGCGCCGAGGAACAGCACCAGGAGCGCGCCGAGCACGGCGGCCACGACCGCTCCACGATTCCCACCTGATCGCAAGCCGCTCATCCCCCATGTCGCACCGCGTTGTCCGACGCCAGTACAGGACCGCCGCCGTCCCGCTCCGTCCTCACCCGCCCGGCGCAGCGCCCGCCCGGCGATCGGGCGAAACCCCGGGCGGGGCCGGTTGCCGGACGCGCGGGCGCGGAACGAGTCCCGGGCACACCGCCGGCCCGGACGACCGCCCAGGAGCAGCGCCATGACGAGGATCGCCATCATTCTCGGTAGCACGCGGCCCGGCCGCAACGGGGCGGCGGTGGCGGAGTGGGTGTACGACAACGCCGCCGGACGGGACGACGCGGAATACGAGTTGGTGGACGTCGCCGACCTCGGGCTGCCGCTGCTGGACGAGCAGGCACCGCCGTCGATGGGCCACTACAGCCGCCCGCACACGCACGCGTGGGCGGAGAAGGTCGCGTCGTTCGACGGGTTCGTCTTCGTGACCGCCGAGTACAACCACTCGATCCCGGGGGCACTGAAGAACGCCATCGACTTCCTGTACGCGGAGTGGAACAACAAGGCGGCGGGGTTCGTGGGTTACGGCAGTGCGGGTGGCACGCGCGCGGTGGAGCATCTGCGGCTGGTGATGGCGGAGGTCCAGGTCGCGACGGTCCGTGCGCAGGTGGCGCTGTCGCTGTTCCGCGACTTCGCCGACATGAGCCGCTTCGAGCCCGGCCCCCGCCGGGCCGCGGAGCTGGGTGTCGTCCTGGATCAGGTCACCGCATGGAGCAACGCGCTGGCGCCGCTGCGCC
Source organism: Streptomyces sp. RLA123 (assembly GCF_056270165.1). NCBI lineage: Bacteria > Bacillati > Actinomycetota > Actinomycetes > Kitasatosporales > Streptomycetaceae > Streptomyces > Streptomyces sp. RLA123. The sequence continues at coordinate 743,819 of NZ_JBWDOR010000003.1, forward strand.
GGGCCTCCGCCGGATGATCCGGGCGGCCGTGCGCGGTCGCCCGGCGGCAGCGCACGCCGGTGGACACGCACTGGGCGCGCCGTCCGGCGGGTGGGCAGGTGCGGGCTCAGCCGGAGCAGGCGGTGCGCTGGGCTTCCTGCCACTCGCAGCGCGGGCAGAGCGGGGTGCCCGGGATCTGCGCCTTGTACTCGGTGGGCTCCCGGCACAGGGTGCACTCGGCGACCGGCTCCCCGGGAGCCGCCGTCCAGTCCACGGAGACCGGCACCGGGATGCCGCAGTACGGTTCGCTGCTCATGGATCGCCTCGCAAAGGTGGCCGGAGGACCGTTGAAGGGTCCCGTGACTCAGACGGTACCCAGTGCCTCGCGCAGGACGGTCTGCGCCTGGGTGATGGCGGCCTCGGCGGCGTGGGTGGAGCGCAGGGCGTTGAGCATCACGAAGTCGTGGATGACGCCCTGGTAGCGGACGGCGGTGACGGGGACGCCGGCCTCGCGGAGCTTGTTGGCGTAGGCCTCGCCCTCGTCGCGCAGGACGTCGGCCTCGCCGGTGATGACCAGGGCCGGGGGCAGGCCGGTGAGCTGCTCGACCGTGGCGCGCAGCGGGGAGGCGGTGATCTCGGCGCGCTGGGCGGGGTCGGTGGTGTACTGGTCCCAGAACCATTGCATGCCGTCGCGGCGCAGGAAGTAGCCCTCGGCGAACTGGTGGTACGAGCCGGTGTCGAAGGCCGCGTCGGTGACCGGATAGAAGAGCACCTGCTGCACCAGGGGTACGTCCCCGCGCTCCTTGGCCATCAGCGTCAGCGCGGCGGTCATGTTGCCGCCGACCGAGTCCCCGGCGACCGCGATGCGGGTGGCGTCGAGGTTCTTGGCGGCGCCGTCGGTGACGATCCAGCGGGCGACGGCGTAGTTCTGCTCGATGGCAACGGGGTACCGGGCCTCGGGCGACAGGTGGTACTCGGGGAAGACGACGGCGGCGCGGGCGCCGGTGGCGAGTTCGCGGACCAGGCGGTCGTGCGTGTGGGCGTTGCCGAAGACCCAGCCGGCGCCGTGGAGGTAGAGGATCACCGGCAGGGTGTCGGTGGCACCGGCGGGGCGGACGATCCGGGCACGGACGCTGCCGGTCGGGCCGCCCTCGACGGTGATCCACTCCTCGTCGACGTCCGGCTTTTCAATGTCACCGGACTGGACCTCGTCCACGGCCTTGCGGCCCTCGGCCGGGGCCAGGTCGAACAGGAACGGCGGCTTCGCCGTCGCCGCCGCGAAATCCGCCGCGGCAGGCTCCAGGACAGGGGCAGTGGGCACGTACGCGGACATGGCCGACTCCTTCGAGAGCAGTCACCGGACCGTTGCGTCCGGCTCACGAAGAGAAACCTAGTCCGCGACTACCTCGCACACAAGCTAATTGGTGACGTTGAAATCGCGCCCTCAGTGGGCTAGGGTGCGCCGAACACGCGCGAGCGAGAGAAGGACGCGTCATGGACCGAGCCGGCGCTTCCGCGGCCGACGGCGAGCAGGAGTTCTCCACGCTCCTGGACGACCAGCTGTGCTTTGCCCTGTACGCCGCGTCCCGCGCGGTCACCAGCCGCTACCGGCCGCTGCTGGACGAACTGGGCCTCACCTATCCGCAGTACCTGGCCCTGCTGGTGCTCTGGGAGCGCGGGCCGACCCCCGTCGGCGACATCGGCACGGCCCTGCACCTCGACTACGGCACGCTCACCCCCCTGGTCAAACGCCTGGAGACGGCGGGTCTGGTACGTCGCGAACGCCGTCCCGACGACGAACGCACCGTGCAGGTCAGCCTCACCGAGGAAGGTGCCGCGCTACGCGAACGTGCCGCCTGCGTCCCCTCGGCCATCGGGGACGCCATGGCTCTGACGCCCGCCGAGTTCGACCAGGCGAAGAGGATCCTGCGGCGGCTCACCGCCAACGTCTCCGCGTAACGGGACTCTTTCCCCGCCCGGAGCCGCTCCCCTGCTCCACTACGCCTTCGTGGAGTTGGGCGAACACCTCGGTGTTGTGGCCGCAGTCGACGGGGACGTCGATGACCGTGGCACCCGGCCGCACCCGGGCCTGACGGGACAGTGACCCGCCGAGGACCTCGGCGAACTGCCCGTCGGTGCGGACCCGGTAGCCGTGGGCGCCGAAGTCGGCGGCGTCGTGGCGATGCCGTAGTCGCCGAGTCGCACCCCGAAGGTCCGGCCGTACTCCGGCTCCGCCTGGAATCCCACCATGTCGTAGCTGTCGTAGCTGTCGTCGCGCAGGATCACATGGGCGAAGTGCGGGCCGAGGCGCGTGGCGGTCTCCAGTTCCTGGGCGCTGAAGAGGAAGCCGCCGTCACCGGGGACGGACACGACGAGCCTGCCCGGTCGCACCATGCGGGTCGCCATCGCCCAGGGCGGGGCCACGCCGGCGGCCGGCGCACGGTGCGGGTACGGACCTCGCCGAAGAACCCGGTATCCGGATCGCGTGGATCAGGCCGGGGCCGCGGACGGAACGGTCGACGAGCGCGGTCACCTCGGCCCGGGTCATGGGCGAGGCCAGTGCGCACCGGAGTGACCCCCGCGGCCCGGCCGTCCGGTGGCCTCCCGTCCTCCCGGGCTTCCCGCCCCGTCCCCCCGGCAGTGGCCCGATCCGGGCATGGCGGACAACCGGGAACACCGCCCGCACCCACCCCGGACGGGCCGCTGACCTGGAGGATTGCGGTGACCATGTGAAGATCTGCAAGTGCCCCAACCGTGTGGTCAGTTGGTGATCCACTCCTGCTAGGGTGATCGGGTTTCCAGAAGGCTGATGGCGCGTCATGCGCGCGGGGGACAGTCTCCAGGGCCCCATCGCGGAGGAGCGGCTCTTGGCTCGGCTTGACGGCACACGCCCTGTCGCGGTGTTCGCCCATGGCCCGACGCCGCGGCCCGGATCGTCGCTTCCGTCGTGATGCGACTTGAAGAGAGCCTCATGACATCGATTTGGGATGATCCACTCCTGTGGATCTCGATAGTTGTATTCTGCGTTGCCGTCTTGATCATCCTGCGCGCCCGCAGGACCAACATGATCCTGCGCGGCAACAACGCCCGGCTCCAAGGTGAGCGCAACGCGCTGCAGCAGGAGCGGGACCATGTCCGCGCGGCCCATGCCGAACAGCGGGAACAGCACGCCGACGAAGTGGCGGAGGTACGCAAGGACGCGGAGGAGGACACCAAGACCGTTCTGAAGTCGGCGATGCGCACGCTCCAGGTGCTCGCCGACGAGCAGCAGGTCGTCATCGACCGGGTGCAGAAGAAGTACGGCGACGACCCCCAGATCCTCGCCGACCTGATGGCGATCGACCACGCCAACAGCCAGTTCGGCCGCCGTGCCCAGGGAATCGCCGTGCTCTGCGGCGGCTGGCTCGGCCGCCGTGAGGCCATCGCCTCGGTGTACGACGTGGCGCGCAGCGCGCAGGGCCGCATCCGGCGGTTCGACCGCGTGCAGATCCACGCCCAGGTGCACTTCACGGTCACCAGCCGGGCCGTCGAACCGGTGGCCGTCGTGCTCGCCGAGCTGCTGGCCAACGCCACCAACTACAGCGCGCCCGACACCCCGGTCGAGATCAACATCCGCTCCGTCCCCAAGGGCGTCTGCGTGATCGTCGACGACGCCGGCCTCGGCATGAGCCAGGAGGAGAAGGACCGCGCCGCGCTCCTGCTGTCTCCGTCCGCTCCGGTGGGGATCACCACACTCGGCAACCCCCCGAAGTTCGGCTTCGCCGTCGCGGGCATGCTCGCCGCCCGTTACGGGTTCGAGGTGTCCGTCGACTCCGTCTCCCCGTACGGCGGCGTGCGGGCGGTAATCCTTCTGCCGGAGGACCTTCTGAGCAACGAAGTCCCTGCACCGCAGCCCGAGGCCGTCCACGACCACGCCCGCACCGAGCCGGCGCCCCCCAAGCGCCTGGCGCCCGTGAGCGCTCCCGTTCCCATGGCCGCCACCGGCACCACGGCGGGCGGCCTGCCCAAGCGCCGCCGCCAGAGAGTGACGGTGCTGCCGCAGCCCGCCACCGCCGAGGCGGCGTCCGACTCCGGCGGCACGCCCGCGCCGGCGACCGAGCAGGCCAGCGGTACGAGGGCCTCGCGCATCGGGGCGTTCCAGCGCGGCACTCTGTCCGGTCGGGACATGACGAACACGGAAGGACTCCAGGACCAATGAACCCCGATCTGTCGTGGGTGCTGAACGACGTACTCCAGGTGCGCGGCGCCCGGCACGCGATCCTCGTCTCGGCCGACGGTCTGCTGCTGGACAAGTCCAGCGAGATCGGCCGTGACGACGCGGAGACCAACGCGGCGGCGATGAGTTCGATGCAGTCGCTGTCCCGGGCCGTCGCCCCGTTCACCGGCGGCGGCGGCAGTCCGTGGAGGCAGACGCTGCTGGAGTACGAGCACGGCTGGATCTTCCTGATCGCCGCTGGCGACGGCGCGTACCTCGCCGCTTCTGCGGCCCCGGACGTGGACATGGAGGCCATGAGTTTCCGGATGCAGCAACAGGTCGGCGCGCTGGGCAAGGCGATGACCACACCGCCCCGCCAGAGCGCCGGTGCCGAAGCATGACGTCCTCCGGCAAGGAAGAACCGGTCTCGAGCGACTTCGTCCGCTCCTACGTCATCACCGGCGGCCGTCAACTCCCGGCCGCGGACCGGCTGTCCCTGCTCACCCTGGTCACCATCGCCCCCGACCGGGAACTGCCCCTGGGGTCGGGTCCCGAGGTCCGCGCCATCTGGGAGCTGTGCTTGGGGGGGTACCTGTCGGTGGCCGAGGTGGCCGCACACCTGGAACTCCCCGTGGGCGTCGCGAGGTTGCTGCTGACCGACTTAACCGAGCATGGGCATCTGCTGCGCCGTGAAGCCCCGCCCCCCGCCCAGGCCGTCGACAAGAGAATCCTCGAAGAGGTGTTGCATGGACTCCAAAGGCGTTTTGCCTGACAGCGCATATGTGTCGGAGGGGGTGACCACCGCCGCGAAGATCCTCGTGGTGGGGCACTTCGCCGTGGGCAAGACGACGTTGATCGGCACACTCTCGGAGATCGCCCCGCTGCGCACCGAAGAGAAGATGACGCAGGCGTCGCTCCACGTGGACGACCTGGCGGGCGCGCCGGACAAGCGGACCACCACGGTCGCGCTGGACTTCGGCCGCCTGACGCTGAGCGAGGAGCTGGTGCTCTACCTCTTCGGCACCCCCGGGCAGCAGCGGTTCATGCAGTTGTGGGAGGACATGTCCCGCGGCGCCCTCGGGGCACTGCTGCTGGTGGATCCCGCCCGGCTCGCCGAGTCGTTCCCCGTCATCGATCTCATCGAGAAGTACGGCCTGGAGTACGCCATCGCCGTCAACAACTTCGACACCGAGCACCGCTACCAGGAGGACGAGATACGGGAGGCGCTCGACCTCTTCCCGCACACCCCCGTCGTGTACTGCGACGCCCGTGACGAGTCCTCCTCGGCACAGGCGCTGATCTCCCTCGTCCAGCACCTGCTCACCCACGCCGCCTGACCACCGGACCCCTTCACCGCCCGCCCGGGCGGGAAGGCTCCGGCCCCCTCAAGGAACCCCCATGGAATCCCAGCACTCCGCCCCCGCCCCCGACGCCCCCGCCAGATGCCCGATGCACGGCCACGACTTCGCGGCCGACCCCGGGCGGATCTACGACCAGCTGCGCGAGTTCGGCCCCGCCGCACCCGTCGAACTGTCCCCCGGTGTCGACGCCACCTTGGTGACCGAGCACCACACCGCGCGCCGCGTCCTGCAGAACCCCACCCTCTTCGCCCGCGACTCCCGCCGCTGGGCCGCGCTCAACGAGGGCCGCATCGCGCTGGACAACCCGGTCCTGCCGATGATGGCCTACCGGCCCAACTGCCTGTTCACCGACGGCACGGTGCACCTGCGGCTGCGCAAGGCGGTCACCGAGAGCCTCGACAAGCTGAACGTCAGCCGGCTGGCCCGCGACGTGGAGCAGATAGCCGACTACCTGATCAGCCAGTTCAGCGAGCGCGGCCGCGCCGACCTGCTGAACGACTACGCCAAGCTGCTGCCGCTGCTGCTGTTCAACAAGCTCTTCGGCTGCCCCGCCGACATCGGCGACCGCCTGACCACCTCGATGGCCGCCATCTTCGACGGCGAGGACGCCCTGCGGGCCAACGAGGAGCTCACCGCCTGCCTGATGGAGCTGATCGCCCTCAAGCGGCGCACAGCCGGCGAGGACATCACCTCCTGGCTGATCGCGCACCCCGCGGGCCTCAACGACGAGGAGCTGAAGGACCAGCTCGTCATGCTCATGGGCGCCGGTGTGGAGCCCGAGCGCAACCTCATCGGCAACACCCTGCTCCTGCTGCTGTCCGAGGACCGCTCGGGCCGCCGGTCGGGCATGCTGATCGAGGAGGCCATGGACGACGTGCTGTGGAACAACCCTCCCATCGCCAACTACGCCACCCACTTCCCGCTTCAGGACGTGGACCTCGACGGCGTGGAGGTTGCGGCCGGCACCCCGCTGGTCATCAGCTTCGCGGCCGCCAACAGCGACCCTGCGCTCACCGCCGAGCGCGAGACGCTGAGCAAGGGCGCCCACCTCGCCTGGGGCGCGGGACCGCACGCCTGCCCGGCGAAGTCCCCGGCCCAGCTGATCGCCCTGACGGCGGTGGAGAAGATCCTCAACACCCTCCACGACCTGACGCTCGCCGAGGACCCCGAGAAGCTGCAGTGGCGTCCGGGCCCGTTCCACCGGGCCCTGGTGGCGCTGCCGGTGAGCTTCAGCCCCATCCCGGCCACCCGGTTCGCCGAGCCGCTCCCGCGGGCCCAGGTGCCCGCGGCGGCCGGTCCCGCGGCGGCGGAGGCACAGCCGTCCCTCGCGGCCCGGCCGGAGGCGAAGAAGGGATTCTGGAGCACCTTCCTGGACCTCTTCCGCGTCTGACGAGCGGCATGTGACAGGAGCAACACCCAAGGACCGCATGACCGCAGGTGGGGGAGGGGTAGGTTCCGCCGGTCCGGACACCCAGCCTGAGGAGCTCTGCGTGACCGCAGTCGGTGACATAAGCGGCACAGTCATTGACCGTCGAGCCGTCATATCCGTCCTTCGGCGCCTTCGCACCGCACAGGGGCAGGCCGATCCCTTCCCCCTCTACGAGGAACTGCAGACCATGGGTGATGTCGTGCCCGCCCCCTGGGGCGGGTACTTCATCACCGGATTCGACGCCTGCGACCAGGTCCTGCGCGGCAGGAACTGGACCGTCCCCGACTTCGCCTGGCAGGAGCGGCAGCGGGACACCGAACGGTGGCACGCCCCGGCCACCCGGGAGATGAGCCGGACGCTGTCCCGGCTGAACGCGCCGGCCCACACCCACCAGCGCCGCAGCCTCGGGAACCCCTTCGACCGCAGCACCGTCGCCGACATGGTGCCGGAGGTCGAGCGGCATGTCGCCGGGCTGCTCGACTCGCTGGAGGACAGGCTGCTCGCCGACGGCACCGCCGACTTCGTCGGCACCGTCAGCGAGCAACTGCCGATCGTCACGATCGGCCGCTGGCTGGACATCCCGGCCACGGACTACGCACGCATCCTCGACTTCACGCACCGCCAGGTGTACGCACAGGAACTGCTGCCCACCAAATCGGAGTTGGCGATATCGGAGGAAGCCACCGCCGACATGCGGGCCTTCTTCACCGACCTGGTGGCCGGCCGGCGCGCCCGGCCTGGCAACGATGTCCTGTCCGGCTGGATTCGTCACTGGGACGAGCAACTGCCCGGCGACCGCGAGGCGGCCGACCGGATGATCTACCAATTGGTCATGTTCCTCACGATCGCCTCCCTGGAGACCACGGCCACCTTGCTGTCGGTCGCCGTGTGGCTGCTGCTCGACAAGCCGGCTCGCTGGGACTGGCTGCGGCACCACCCCGAGCACGTCGACGACGCCATCGAGGAGGCCCTGCGCTACGACCCGCCCATCCACCTCAACAGCCGCGTCGCCGCCGACGACACGGTTCTGGCGGGTGTCCCGATCGCCAAGGACACCATGGTGCACGTGATGTACGGGGCGGCGAACCACGATCCGCGGCGCAACCCCGATCCGCACGGCTACGACATCCTGCGCAAGGGCACGCATCTCACCTTCGGCGGCGGCGCCCACTACTGCCTGGGGGCGGCGCTGGCACGGCTCGAGGCCCGTACGTTGCTGACCGCCTTGCTGAAACGATTCCCCACACTCCGCCTCGCCTCCGCGCCCTCGTACGCGCCCCGCATGGTCTTCCGCCGTGTGACCTCCATGAAGGTGACCGCATGAACGCCCCGCAGCCCCTCCCCTACCCGAACGCGCCCGCACCCGGGCCCCTCAGAACGCTCAGGACCGGCCGGCGGGGCCCGGTCCTGGACATCGAGCTGCACGACCCCGAGCGGGGCAACGCCGTCACCGAGGCCATGCTGGACGAGCTGCTCGCGGTCCTCGGCACCGCCGAGCCGGAGGTGCGGGTCATCGTGCTCTCCGGCTCCGGTGACGACTTCTGCCTGGGCGGCGACCGGACCGAGTACACCGACTTCCTCGACCACGACCCCACCGGCGGCGGCATCCGCACGTCGGCCACCAAGGGCCGCCTCGTCTGCGAGGCACTGAGCGGCAACTCCGCGGTCACCATCGCCAAGGTCCACGGCAAGGCGATCGGCGCGGGGCTCGGCCTGGCCCTCGCCTGCGACCTGCGCGTGGGCTCCGACACCGCCTCCTTCCGCCTCCCCGAACTCGCCCTCGGCCTCCCCACCGCCTGGGGCGGCCTCCTCCCCCGGCTCCTCAACGAGATCGGCGCCGCGCGCGTGCGCGAACTCGTCCTCACCGGAAGGTCCTTCGACGCCCACGAGGCGCTGTCCCTGTCCGTCCTGCAGAAGGTGGTCCCCGAAGACCGGCTCGACGACGCCATCGCCGCATGGGCGCGGCCCGTCGTCCGGCGCCCCGAAAGCGCTCTGCGCGTGACCAAGACCCTGCTCAACTCCTATGCGGCCCCGACCCGCCTCGCCGACACCTCGGCCCTGGACGCGGAGCTCATGGCCGCCGTCCTGGCGGCCACGCACTACGCGCGCAAGGACGGCACGGTCCACCACATGTGAGCGCCCGGGGCCCGCCGGCTCCGGCGGGCCCACTGCCGGCGGCACCGTGCCGCCGCCCGGCGCAGGCCCGGGCGGACGGATCGCTCCGAACGACGTCGGCGCCCACCTGTACCTCGAACGCGACGGTGCGGTCCTGCTCGGCCTGCGCCATCCGGACTCGCGCTTCGCGCCGCTGCAGCACCACTTCCTGGCCGGCCACTGCGAGCAGGAGTCCGCCGTCGCCTGCCTCGTACGCGAGGCGCGCGAGGAGGCGGGCCTGGTCATCGACCCCGGCGACGTCGAGTTCGTGCACGCCGTCCACATGCTCCACACGCCCGGCACCCGGCCCCGCATGCAACTGGTCTTCCGCGCCCGGCAGTGGAAGGGCGAGCCGCGACTCCTCGAACCCGACAAGTGCGTCAGCTGGGACTGGTGGCCCGCCGACCGCCTCCCGGAGCCCACCGTCCCCTACACCCGCGCCGCCATCGACGGCATCCGGCAGGGCCGGCTGTACACGGAGATGGGCTGGGCCTGACCTCCTCCGTGCCGTACGAGCGGCGCACCCGGGCCGAGGTGTGCGGGCTCAGAAGCGCACGTAGACGTTCTTCGGCTGGGTGTACTCCGCCAGTTCCTCGATGCCCTCCTCGCGTCCGACACCGGAGTTCTTCACGCCGCCGAACGCGGTGCCGGGGAGGTGGGCGGAGCTGGAGTTGACCCAGATGTAACCCGTGCGCAGGTCTCGGGCGGCGGACAGCGCGGTGTGCAGGTCCGTGGTCCACACGCTGGCGGTGAGGCCGTAGGGCAGGGCGTTGGCCTCGGTGACGGCCTCCTCGTAGCTGTCGAAGGGGGCCGCCACCAGGACCGGCCCGAAGATCTCGTCCGTGAAGAGGGGGCCACCGGGTCCCGCGGGTGCGGAGAAGAGGGTGGGGCGGACGTAGTAGCCCGGGCGATCGGGGAACGTACCGCCGGCGACGAGGTCGAGGGCCGGGTCGGCGAGGCCGGCCCGGACGTAGGAGGAGACCTTGCTGTAGTGGGCCGCCGAGACCAGGGGGCCGATGTCGGTACCGGTCTCGGAGGGGTCGCCGATCCGCAGGGCGTCCATGCGCCGGCCCACCTCCCCGACCACGCGCTCGTACAGCGAGTGGTGGACGAGCAGACGCGAGGTGGAGCCACAGCTCTGGCCCTGCCATGTGAAGTTCATTCCGGCCATCACGCCGTTGATCGCGGCGGGAACGTCGGCGTCGCGGAAGACGATGATCGGGTTCTTCCCGCCGAGTTCGAGGGTGACCGTCTTGACGGCGGCGCTCGCCGCGCGCGCCTGGACGCGCCGTCCCGTGGCCGACGAGCCGGTGAAGGCTATGCGGGGGACGTCGGGGTGGGTCACGAGCCGTTCGCCCGCCACGGAACCGAGGCCCGGCACGATGTTGAGCACCCCCGGCGGCACGATGCGGGCGGCGATCTCGCCGAGGCGGAGCGCCGACAGGGAGGTCACCTCGGCGGGCTTCAGGACGACGGTGTTGCCGGCCAGCAGCGGCGCGGCGACACGGGCCGCCGCGAACATCAGCGGGTGGTTCCACGGGACGATCCGCCCGACCACGCCGAAGGGGTCGCGCAGGGTGTAGTCGAACGCGTCGTGGTCGGCCATGGGGACGGTCTCGCCGCGCAGTTGGAGCGCCAGGCCCGCGAAGTAGCGCAACTGGGCCGCCGCAACGCGGAAGTCGTTCCGCATCACCCCGATGGGGCTGCCGTTGTCGATCGTGTCGATCCAGGCCAGTTCCTCGCCGTGCGCCTCCACGGCGTCGGCCAGCACGGTCAGCACGGCGGCCCGGTCGGCGATCGACGTCGCGGCCCACGACGGTGCCGCGTCGCGGGCCGCGTCGACCGCGGCGTCCACATCCGTACTGCCCCCGAGGGGCATGCGGGCCACCACCGTCTCGTCCGCCGGATTGATCACGTCGAGCGTGCCCCCCGAGACCGCTTCGGTCAGTTCCCCGCCGATCAGCATGTGCCAGGGACGGTCCACGATCTCGCGCGTGCGGGGCCGCGCGGCGAGAGTGCCCTGCGGATGAGTCAGCCACGAAGTACGCATACATCCCATGTTTGCACCATTAAGGGACATATGCGCCAATATGTTGGATTCGGTCCGGAAAGACATTCCGTCCAGCGAGCTCCCTCGGGCCGGGCTTCCCGGCATCGCCCCAGGTGGGCTGGGGTGCGCACCGGCTGCCGGGCGTGGGTGCGCGCCCGCTCAGGCGCTGTAGAAGTTGCGCTGCCAGCGGTGCCGGGCCAGTACGCCGAGCTGCTCCTGGGCCAGGGCGCGGCCGTCGCTCACGGCGGCGTTCCGCTCGACATTGCGCACGGAGCGCATGCCGGGGATCACGGTGGAGACCGCCGGGGAGCTCAGGACGAAGCGCAGCGCCGTCGCGGCGAGCTCGTCCCGGCCGATGCCGAGGTCGGCCACGATGGCGTCGACGTGCCGCTCGACCTGGGCGGGGCGGTCGCCGCGGAAGTAGCGGTTGCGGAAGTCGCCCTCCGGGAAGGTGGCCCCGGCCGTGACGCGGCCGGTCAGTCCGCCCTCGTCGAGCGCCACCCTGACGATGACACCGACGCCGTGCTCCTGGCAGGCCGGGAAGAGCGCGTCCGCGGGAGCCTGGTCGAAGATGTTGTAGATGACCTGCACGGTGTCGACCACCCCGCTGCGCACGAGGGCGAGCGCGTTTGCGGGCTCGTGGTCGTTGACGGAGACACCGAAGAGGCGGATCTTGCCCTCCCGCTTCAGGTCGGCGATCGTCTCCAGCCAGTCGCCGCGGCCCACCCACTCGTCGCTCCACACATGGAACTGGAGGACGTCGAAGTGGTCGAGGCCGCTCGCCCGCAGGCTGGTCTCCAGGCTCTCCCGGATGTGCGCGCCCGGGAACGCCTCCGCGGGGTCGACACCGTCGGGCGCGGGCCACCGGCGGTTCATCGGGGGAACCTTCGTCGCCACGAGGATGCCGTCGCCCGCACCGGCCCGCCGGCGGACGAACCGCCCGACGATGCGCTCGCTCTCGCCGTAGCCGCGGGCGGTGTCGATGAAGTTCACCCCGAGATCGACAGCCCGGTCCAGCGCCCGCACCGACTCGTCCTCGGTCGCGCCCACCCACGCCGACTCCCCGATGCCCCAGGCTCCGTAGCCGATCTCGGACACCTGGAGCCCGCTGCGTCCCAGTTCCCTCGTACGCACAGTCGTCCTCCCGCGGATGCCGCCGTGGCGGCACGATCGATCCCCGTCGGCACGACGATAGGCGATCACGCGCAAGGCGGGCGGCGCGGTCCCCGGCGGACCGGGCAGCCGGCGGAAATGCCGGAACGCCGCCATCGGCTTGATCGTCCTGACAGGATGAACCGGGCGGCGGCTTCCCGCCAAGTGTCGTGAGAACGACGCGCGTTCATGCTCCCGGCGCACGGAGAAGGATCATGCTCGAATCGATCGGCCTGAGCCGGCAGGACGAGGCGGTCTACGAGGTCCTGATCCGCAGGACCCGGGCCACCGTCGCCGACCTCGCCCACGACGGCCATCTCAGCGCCGCGGTGGCCCGGCGCTCGGTGCAGTCGCTGGTGACGCTCGGCCTCGCGATCCGCTCCCCCGGACGTCCCGTCACCTACGTCGCGGTCTCCCCGGACACCGGGCTGGAGGCGGTGCTGCGGGAACGGGAACGCTCGCTGAACGACGTGCGCGCACAGGTCGCGGGCCTGATGGACGTCTACCGCGCCGCCACCCGCTTCGAGAACCCCGACGACCTCGTGGAGGTCGTCTCCGGGCGCGAGGACGTCAACCGCCGCTGGGCGCACATGCAGCAGAGCACCCGCACCCAGGTACGCGGCTTGGACCGGCCCCCGTACGCCGCGGTGGAGGCCCACACCGAACCGAACCCGGACGAGCTCGCACTCCTGGGCCGCGGGGTGGCCTATCGCGTCATCTACGACAGCAGCGTCCTGGCGCTCCCCGGCTGGCTCGACGACGTCACCGTCGGCATACGCCACGGCGAACAGGCCCGCATCGCCCCCGGCCTGCCCATGAAACTGGCCGTGTCGGACGACCGGCTGGCCATCATCCCCCTGCTGCGCCCCGGCGACAATGTCGTGACCGCCTCCTACCTCATCCACCCCTCCCCCCTGCTGGACGCCCTGATCGCCCTCTTCGAGGCGCTGTGGGAACGCAGTGTGCACGTCCGGGCGCATGAGGGGGTCACGACGGAGGGCGGCCAGGAGGAGTTGTCGCCGCAGGAGGCACGGCTGCTGACGTTGCTGGCGGCGGGCGCCACGGACAAGGCCGCCGGGCGTGCGATGGGGTGGAGCGAGCGGACCGTGCAGCGGCACGTCACCAAGCTCATGCAGCGCTTCGGCGCGCAGACCCGCTTCCAGATCGCCATGGAGGCCACCCGGCGCGGCTGGATCTGACGATTCGCCAGGAAATTACGCCGGGCATCTGAGGTCACGTGCCCCCAGATGGGTGTCGCCTCGACGACATTGCGGTGCACACCCACACAAACCGCCCACATCGCCGCCGGTGAGGGCTTACCGGCCTCGGGGCGGCTTCCACGGCGCAGCGCCCATCGCCGCTCGGCGTCGCCCGTACGCCGGCCGCGCCGTCGCCACGCGCCGGACCACCGTCGCGCACGCTCTCAGGGCCGCTACGGAGGAGCGACCGCGGCCACGGCACGGGATCACGCAGGGGGCGGCACTCCCGGCCGCCGCCGGAAGAAGTGCTCGGACATGAAGTCCTTTGTCATCAACGCACACGAGAACCGTCTGTTCGTCGGGGGCCGGTGGACCACGCCGTCCGGCCGCCGCACCATCGACGTCACATCGGCCGGCACCGGCGAGCACCTGGCCACCGTGCCCGAAGCGGGCGGGGCCGACCGGATGGCGGCCGTACTGACCGCCAGCGGTCTCCAGGACGTACGGCGGTTCCCGACCGTCCGCGGCGGCTCGGTGCTCGTGGCGGGTCGCCGACCCCGGTAGCCGGTGGCCGAACGGGCGGTAGCGTGGCCGGCATGACGACCGGGGGCGAGGCGGCGGACGGCGAGGCACTGGCGGGCGGGGTGATGAACGCGGGCGCCGTCTTCCGTCGCGGGGCCCTGGTGGACCGGCCGGCGCCGCACACCGCGCGGGCCCTCCACGCCCACCTCCTCGCGCTCGCGGAACGCGGCTTCGGCTCGGCCCCGAGGCCCGTCCGTCTCACCGATGACGGCCGCGAGCAGCTGACCTGGATCCCCGGTGACGTCGCCCTGCCGCCGTTTCCCGGCTGGGCGACGACCGGGACCGCGCTGCGGTCCGTGGGGAGCCTGCTGCGGCGTCTGCACGACGCGAGCGCGGACATCCCCGTCGACTCCCGCGCCGAGTGGCCGCGGGCCCTGGCCGACCCGGAAGGGGGGACGATGCTGTGCCACAACGACGTGTGCCCGGAGAACGTCGTCTTCCGCGACGGCCGTGCCGCGGCCCTGATCGATTTCGACCTGGCCGCCCCCGGCAGGCCCCTGTGGGACCTGGCCATGGCCGCCCGCTACTGGGTGCCCATGCTCGATCCCGAGTCCGCGGCGGCCCAGTACCCGGCCGGGACGGACGCCCCGGGGCGGCTGCGCGTGCTCGCCGACGGCTACGGCCTCACCGCACAGGAGCGCGCCGGACTGCCCGCTGTGGTCGAAGCGGCCACCGCGTCCTGCCGCGCCTTCGCCCTCGGCCGCGCTGCCGACGGCGACCCCGGCTTCGTACGGCTGCTGGCGAAGCGCGGCGGCGTACAGCGCTGGGACCGCGTACAGGACTGGCTCGTGAGCCACCGCGAGACGTTCACGGCCGCCCTGCTCGCCTGACCGGCCCCGGGCCGGGAGTGCGCTATCCGGTGGTGCCGAAGGTGACGCGGTAGTAGCAGGCCCCCTTGCAGGACATGGTCGCCGAGTCGTCGAAGGCGTAGGAGTAGGCGTAGGGCGCGGCCTTCTTGAAGACCCGGGTGTAGTCGACCGGCCACTTCGAGGGCACACAGTCGGTACGGCCCGCCCACGCCCCCCGGCAGCAGTAGACGTCGCCGCCGAAGGCCGCGCAGGGCGGCTTGCAGCCGATGACCTGGCCACCGGCCTCGGCCCGCATGGCACTGGGGCAGTCCACGGGGCTCGTGCACGTGCCCCGGTAGCAGCCGGAGGCGCTGACCGGATCGCTGCTGGTGGTGTGGGAGATGTTGATGAACATGGGCAGGTTGGAGCCGTCGACCATGCTCACGTCGTAGAAGTCCAGGCCGGCGTACGCGTCGAAGGTGAACTCACCGAGGGTGGTGGGCGGGTTGGGACCCGTGCACACGGTGGTGCAGTCGCCGGTGCGGCAGGCGCTCGCGGCGGTCGTCGCGCAGCCCGTGCGGCCCCAGATCCGCCCGCCCCACTTGTTCCCCACGGTCAGCGAGGTGCTCTGCCCCGGGGCGAGCCTGCGGCCGTCGGGGTAGGCCGGGGAGTCGGTGACGACGGCCCAGATCGTCTCCTGCGTACGGTTGACGACGGTGATCGCCCGGCTGCCGGCCGGGGCCGCCGGCCGCGACGTGCGTGACCCGGGCGTCGTCCCGGCAGTCGCGGGCGGCCGTTTGCCGCCCTTCGACGAGGGACTGGGCGAACCGGAGGGCCGGTGGCTCGCCGAGGGGGATACCGAGGGCCGGGCCGCCGCGGTCGTCCCCGGCGCCCCGGGCGCCCCCGGCGAGGAGGGCGCGACCGCCACCGCGTCCCGTCCGGCCGCCCGCGTCACCGGGGCGTCCCCCGTGCCGAACAGGGTGAGGGCCCCGTACACCGCCGTAACCGTCACCGCGACCGCTGCCGCCGCGACCACCCACCGTCGCCCCTGCCGGGACCTCGCACCGTGCCGACCGCCTCGTGCCATCCTTGTGCCTTCCTCGTCCTCACCGGGTGCGTGCGCACGTATCGGGGACCGCGTCGGGGGGCGTTCGACAACACAAATTTCGTGCGGCGATCCAGCGGATTTGTGTTGTCAGGACCGCCGGCGGCCGTCTCCTCTACGTGCGGACATCCCCGCCCGCCCCGCGCACGGGCCGGACGGGTCAGGGCAGCGAGACCAAGTGCCGCGCCACGGGGCGCCGGTACGAAGGGAAGAGTGGAGTCACATGCGCAAGACCCACCGGAGCGGACCCGGCGCCGGGGTGGTGATGGCGGCACGCGCGGGCGACCGGCAGGCGCTGGACCAACTGGTGGCCGAGTGCCTGCCGCTCGTCTACAACATCGTCGGCCGGGCGCTGAACGGCCACGCCGACGTGGACGACGTCGTACAGGAGACGCTGTTGCGCATGGTGCGGGGGCTGACGGAGCTGCGGGACCCGGGGGCGTTCCGCTCCTGGCTGGTGGCGATCACGATCCGGCAGGTCCGCGATCACGTGCGGCTGCGCGCGACGGCCCGGGACCGCAGCGCCGACCTGGCGGCCGCCGAGCAGATACCCGACCCCGGCCTCGACTTCGCCGGGCTGACGATCCTGCGCCTCGGCCTGACCGAACAGCGCCGCGAGGTCGCCGAGGCGACCCGGTGGCTGGACGAGGACGACCGGGAGCTGCTGTCGCTGTGGTGGCTCGAGGAGAGCGGCGAGCTGGACCGGCCCGAACTCGCCTCCGCGCTGGGCCTGTCCGACCGGCACGCCGCCGTGCGGGTGCAGCGCATGAAGAAGCAGATGGAGGCCGCGCGCGTGGTGGTGCGGGCCCTGAACGCCGCACCCCGGTGCGGCGGTCTCCAGGCGCCCGCCGACAACTGGGACGGCATGCCGAGCCCACTGTGGCGCAAGCGCTTCGCGCGGCACGTGCGCGGGTGCCCGGTGTGCGGCGGGATGGAGGAGGGGCTGTTCCCCATGGACCGCCTGCTGAGCGGGCTGCCGCTGCTGGCGGTGCCTACGGCGCTCGACCCGGCGCGGGTGGTCGCGGCTGTCGCGCGCGAGGCGGCGACGGCCGCGGGGCCGGGCGGACCGGGGTCCTCCGGTGGTTCCGGAAACGCCGCCGGGCACCGGGCGGCCGGCCGCGCGCGGCATGCGCACCGGGCCGCGCGGTCGGCGTCGCGCGTGTTCAGCGCGCCGGCCGTCTCGGGGGCCGCGGTCGCGGCCGTGGTCACCGTGGCGCTGGTGGCCGCCGGACTCACCGCGGGCTCTTCGGACACCCCGCCGAAAGCCGCGCTCCCCGCCCGGCCCGCGCCCGCCGCCACGGCCACCGTCTCACCGGCCCCCTCGGCACACTCCGCGAGCCCCTCCCCGTCCGCCGGCACGTCGACGTCACCGGCGAAGAAGAAGGCCACGCCCACGCCCGCGCACAAGGCGCCCGCCGCTCCGCCCGCGGTGGACGTCGCCTCGACGGCCAAGAAGGGCGTGGGGGTCTGGACCTTCCCGGGGGTGAGCAAGGCGCTGGCCGCGTCCGGCGCGAGCTGGTACTACACCTGGTCCACGGCGCACTCGGAGGTGACGAGCCCGCCCTCGGCCGGATTCGTCCCGATGATCTGGGGCCGCGACTCCGTCACGCCGCAGAACCTGTCCCAGGCGAAGTCCCAGGGCCCGTACCTGCTGGGCTTCAACGAGCCGGACATGGCACAGCAGTCGAACATGACGGTGGAGCAGGCCCTCTCCCTGTGGCCGCAGCTCATGGACGCGGGCAAGGTGCTCGGCAGTCCCGCGGTCGCCTACGGCGGCGACACCCCCGGCGGCTGGCTGGACCGCTTCATGTCGGGGGCGAAGGCGAAGGGCTACCGCGTCGACTTCATCACCCTCCACTGGTACGGCGGCGACTTCCGCACCGCGGAGGCGGTCGGGCAGCTGACGTCCTACCTGAACGCGGTGCACCAGCGGTACAACAAGCCGATCTGGCTCACCGAGTACGCCCTGATCGACTTCTCCCACGGCACCCGCTTCCCCTCCCCCGGCCAGCAGGCGTCCTTCGTCACGGCCTCCACCAAGGCGCTCGAGGGCCTGCCCTGGCTCCGGCGCTACGCGTGGTTCGGACTCGGGGCCGACGCCTCCGCGCCGAGCAGCGGCCTGTTCACCAGCGGCACGTCGGCCACGGCCGCGGGCCGGGCTTTCCAGGCGGCGCACTCATAACACCCCGGACGGTGGGTTGATTAACAGCCGTATTTAATTTCCCGGCCTCTTCCGCCCACCGTCCCCCAGTAAATGCCGGGACATGTCGGGAATGCCGTTCCAGAAATGCGTGCTTGCGCCACCGGATCGGCCTCGGATAACTTGTCGTCGCATCAACAGGCGGAGTTCAGGCCGGAGATGACAGCTCCGGCCGCTCCGGCACGGCCGGAAACCTTCGTCGCGCGAAACCGTCAGTCCTCGGGCAGGGAATTCTGAAAAGAACCCTTGCCCCCTTTCATGTCGAGGAGTTCTCGTGCGCAGCCTGAGGTCGGCGAAAAACAATCCCGCTGAAACGGCGCCCCGTACCCGGCGCCCCGGCCGTCGCCGTCTGGGGGCCGTCGCGACCGCCCTGGGCGCGATGGCGGTCCTTGCCTTCCCCGCCGAGGCGAACGCCTCCGTTCTCCAGCTCCTGCCCCAGAACGCCGACGGCCTGGAGCAGTCCTTCTCCCCGGCCTACGACTACGACGGGGACGGCTGCTACGCCACCGCCGCCATCGGCGCCGACGGCACCCTCAACCCCGGCCTGAAGCTGGGCGGGGACGTCAACGGGCACTGCCACGACTACGCGCAGCTGGCCAACGCCAACACGTACTCGCGGGAGAAGTGCAACAACGACTGGTGCGCCGTCGTGTACGCCAGCTACTTCGAGAAGGACCAGGCCACACTGGGCCCCGCGGCCATCGGCCACACCCACGACTGGGAGCACGTCGTGGTCTGGATCCACAACAACCAGGTCGAGTACGTCTCGGCGTCGCAGCACTCCGGGTACCAGATCGCCGCCCGCTCCGCGATCCGCTTCGACGGCACCCACCCCAAGATCGTGTACCACAAGGACGGCGCCTCGACCCACTGTTTCCGCTTCGCCAACACCAACGACGAGCCCGCGGAGAACGCCACCGGCGGCTGGTTCTACCCCCGTCTCGTCGGCTGGGCGGGCTACCCGGCGGGCTTCCGCGACAAGCTCATGAACGCGGACTTCGGCTCGGCCACCATCAAGATCAACGATGCCCGGTTCAACTCCACCCTCGCCAACTCCAAGCCGTCGGGCATCCCCTTCGACCCCAACGCCTGATCCGTGCTCGTGGTCGGCGCCCCGCCCGGGGCGCCGTCCACGAGGGGGACGCGCCGGCCCCGCTCATTCGCAGACGTGCTTGGGGCCCGTCGCACCCGGCCGCGCCCGGAACCGCACGGTGTGCCCCGCGTCGTCGGTGAACACGGCCTCGGACGGCGAGACCAGGGTCATCGTGCCCCGGTGCATGGGATTGTCCCAGCCCGCGGGCGGGTTGCCCGAGCCGTCCGAGAGCGGGCGTTCGGCCTCGAAGTACGCAGAGCCGATGCGGACGTCGTCGATCCCGCAGTGGGTGTAGAGCTCGAACGGCATGGCCCGCGGCACGGTTCCGCCGGTCGCCGTGGCCGTCGGTTCCGGGACGGCGGTACGGCGCGGCCGTTCGTCGCCACTGGTGCAGCCGGTGAGTACCGCGGCGGACAGTGCCGCGACGAGGACGAGACACGGGATTCGGGTATTCATGGCGCTTTGACGCCCCGGTCCTGTTCCCGGTTCCGGACCGGGCGCGGTCAGGCGTGGGGCGGCCTCGGCGCGTGCGGGAGCAGGACGGCGCGGCCGTTCGTGGTGCCCGTCGCCTGGCGGTGCCATGCGGCGGGGAGGCCGTCGAGCGGGACGCGTTCATGGGCGACGGTGAGCCCGCCCTCGGCCGAGCGGCGGGCGATCTCGACCAGCGAGGCGGCCCGGCGGGCCGGCGTGAGTTCGTTGTTGGTGTAGCCGAGGACGCGCAGGGAGCGGCTGCGCAGCGTGCCGGAGTCGAGCGGGCAGGTCTCGGCGGCGGAGCTGCCGAGATTGACCAGGCGTCCGCCGGCGCGGAGGGTACGGGCCGCCGCCGCGGCCGGGGGGCCGAAGAGGGGGTCGATGACCAGGTCCACGGGTCCGTCCGCCGCGGCGGCGATACGGGCGGCCAGTTCGCCGACGTCATCGGTGTCGAGGGGACGACGGCGTCGGCGCCCGCGGCGTGGGCCCGCTGCCGCGCGGCCGCGGAGCGGGCGGCGGCCACGACGCGCCGGGCACCTGCGGCGCGGGCCAGCTGCACCGCGGCCTGCCCGACCGTGCCCCCGGCGCCGAGGACGACCACCTGCTCCCCAGCGGCCAGTTCGCCGTGCCACGTCAGTGCCATGTGCGCGGCGACCGCGGACAGCCCCAGGGCCGCGACGGCCACCGGGTCGGCGCCGGGCGGCAGTTCGACCAGCGCCTCCTCCAGGACCGCGGCGAACTGGGCCATGCTGCCGTCGCCGGGCGCCATGCCCGCCCCTGTCGGGAACCAGACCGTGCGCCCGGCGTGCAGGCCAACACCCTGGACGCCGGGCACGTACGGGGTGCGCGGCCGGCCGAAGTACGAGATGCCGCTCGCGCACAGCAGGTCCAGCGGCGTCAGCGGCGCTGCGTGCACCTCGACCAGGACCTCGCCCTCCCCCGGCCGGGGCGGCTCCCGGTCGGCCACCCGGGGTGGCCCGCCGGGCTCGGTGATCTCCGCCGCCCGCATCCTCATGTGGTGATGTCGGGGTAGGGCAGCGTCATGTGCGACAGCCGCCGGGCGTACTCCTTCTGGAACTCCAGGGGCCCGTGGTCGCGTTCGAACAGCCCGATGAACAGGGTGATCGTGAGGAAGGGGTGGGCCCCCAGCTCGAACAGTCCCGGGTAGTGGTGGGTGGACAGGGCCTCGCGTTCGGTGTCGTCGAAGCTCAGCCACGTCGAGGCCTCGCCGTGCGGGCAGTTGAGGATGCGGTTGGCGTACTCGTCCTCCCACCTGCGCACCGTGGCCGCCGGCTCCTCCCGGTAGCGCTCCAGCAGTTCCGGGTCGCGGTCGACGGTGTAGAGGAACTTGTTCAGCAGGTACTTGCTCACGAGCGGCCTCCGCGCGGGTACCAGGTGAAGTAGGCCTCCATGGTGTGGAACAGGTCGAAGGTGTCGGTGTAGTCGGCCTTCCGGCCCTCACCGGCGACGCCCATCATCAGCATGAAGTCCATGAAGCCGTGGGTGGCGTTCCCCGGCAGGTGCAGGCTGTCGAGGGTGACCTCGGCGAGGCAGCCCTCGATATCCCCGGACGCGATCCACTCGACGGCCCTGCGGTCGAACTCCGGGTCGGGGCCGTGCGGCCCGAACTGGCGCGGTCCGCCGAGCTCCAGCGACAGGTGGCCGGTGCCGATGACGGCGACGCGCCGGTCGGCCGGCCAGGACTCGATGAGTTCGCGTATCGCCCGTCCGAGCTGCACGAAGCGCTTGGGCTGCGGCAGCGGCGGCGCGAAGATGTTGGTGTAGATCGGCACGATCGGCAGGTCGTTCTCCGGCCGCAGCGTGATGATCGGGCACGTGATGGAGTGGTCGATGCGCATCTCGTTGGAGAAGGCGAGGTCGAAACCGAGGTCGAGGCCGCCGCGCAGCACGTGCGAGGAGAGGTCCTCGTGCCCCGTCAGCAGCATCCGGGGCAGGCCGAACTCGCGTTCCTCGTTGTAGAAGTTCGCGTCGTAGAAGGGCGCCTTGCCCACGAGGAACTGCGGCATGTTGTCCAGCCACAACTGGTGGAAGTGGTCGGAGCCGACCATGACCAGCACGTCGGGCCGGGCGGCGGTCAGCGTCCTGCGGAACGCCTCCACCTTGCGCACCCATTCGTCCGCGAAGGGGGGACGGTCCTCCCCGGTCGCGTTGCTCGCCCGGTAGTAGAACGGGTGGTGGGTGGACGCGATGACCGCGACCAGCTCAGCCATGCGGACCTCCGTTGGTCTCGTCGGCGGGTGAGTGGGGATCGGGGTCCACGGACCGGTTGTTCAGGTCCACGGACAGGAAGATCTCGCCTGCGACGGGGTGGCGCAGTTCCTCCGCGAGCTGCCCGATGAGCCCCGCGGTGCGGGCGAGCAGGGCGAAGCCGCGCAGCAGTTGCAGGGGCAGCCCGAGGTCGGCGAGCGCGGCACCGCACACCCCCGCGCCGTTGAGCGGCAGGGTCCTGCCCAGCACCTCGGGGTGGACCCGGCCGATGGCGGCGAACAGCGACAGGTGCGGGCCGATCAGCCCTTCCTCCTCGGCGATGCGGAAGAGCCGGGGGGTGCGGGGGTCGCCGTTCTTGTGCACGTGGTGGCCGAGGCCGGGAACGAAGCGCCCCTCGGCGCGCCGGGCCCGGACGGTGGTGAGCGCCAGCGCGTCCCAGCCGGCGTCGTCGGTGGGCCGGGGGCCGTGCAGGGCGTCGAGGACGTCGTGCAGGAAGCGGCCGCAGTCCTCGGTGACGCCGAGGAAGCGGGAGCCGCCGCCGAGCAGTCCCGCGGCGAGGGCGCCCTGCACCGAGTCGGGGGCCGACAGGTACGTCAGCCGGGTGACGATCGCGGTGGGGGTGAAGCCGTGGTCGGCCAGGGCCGCGAGCACCGCCTCGAAGACCCGGGTCTCCCCGGCGGTGGGACGGCGCTGGGTGGCGAGCCAGAAGGCGAGTTCACCGAAGCCGACCTCGCCCATCACGTCCTCGGCCAGGTCGTGGCCGAGAAGGGTGATGGACTCCGCGGACGAGGCCCCGAGGGCGGTGGGGTACGAGGGCCGGGTGGGCCGGTCGGCCCGCTCCGGCTGCTCGGCGGGCCCGGTCACCGCTCCTGCCCGGAGGCGGCGACGTCGTTGGGGCCGTTCAGCCAGGCGCGCAACTCGACGCCGTGCTCGTCCAGTTCGGGCGGTGGCAGGCGGTAGCCGGCCGGGGTGTGCGAGAAGCGGATCGGGTGCCGGGTGGTGGGCACCGCGCGATCGCCCTCGCCGACCTCGACCACCGGGTCCAGCCCGAAGCGTTCGGCCATGGCGAACCCGCCGTCGATGGTGTTGATCGGCCCGCAGGGGATGCCGGCCTCGACCAGCAGCTCGAACCACTCGTCCGCGCCGCGCTTGGTGAGCTCGCCGACCAGCAGGGGGCGCAGTTCCTCACGCCGCCGCGTGCGGTCGGCGTTGCGGGCGAAGCGCGGGTCGTCGGCGACCTCGGGGATGCCGAGGACCTCGCAGAGCCTGCGGAACTGGCCGTCGTTGGCGGCGGCCACGATGAGGTCGTTGTCGGCGGTGGGCAGCGGCTCGTAAGGGAACACGCTGGGGTGGGCGTTGCCCATCCGGAAGGGGACCACGCCTCCGGCGGCGTAGGCGGAGCTGTGGTTGACCAGCCCGGTGAGCGCCGAGGACAGCAGATTGACCTCGACGTGCTGGCCGTTCCCTGTGGCGTCGCGGTGGCGCAGCGCCGCGAGGATGCCGATGGCCGCGTGGTTGCCGGCCATGACGTCGAACACGGAGATGCCGGCGCGGTAGGGCGGTCCGCCGGGGTCGCCGGTCAGGCTCATCAGGCCGGAGATCGCCTGGACCATCAGGTCGTAACCCGGCACGTTCCGCCCGGGGCCGGTGCCGAAGCCGCTGATGGAGGCGTAGACGACGCCGGGGTTGGCGGCGGACACCGAGTCGAAGTCCAGGCCGAAGCGCTCCAGGCCGCCGGGCCGGAAGTTCTCGATCACCACGTCGGCGCGGCGGGCGAGTTCCCGGGCGGCCGCGGCGTCGTCCGCGTTCCTCAGGTCCAGGGCGATGGAGCGCTTGCCGCGGTTGACACCCAGATAGTAGGTCGAGACGTCGCCGCGCACCGGAGGCATCCACGACCGGGTGTCGTCGCCCTGGGGGCTCTCCACCTTGACGACGTCGGCGCCCATGTCCGCCAGAAGCATGGAGGCGTAGGGCCCGGCCAGGATCCGCGAGAAGTCGGCGACCAGCACACCGGCCAGGGGCCCTGCCTGCGGCGACGGCTCGGGTGGCAGGTGGGTGTTCGGCATCGGGGGGTGCCTCCATGTCCGCAGAACGGACGGATGTCCGCCACAGCGATTCTGGCACGTCGCCCGCCGACGTCAAGACCGTTCGGTCCCGGAATCCCGCGGCCTCCCCCCGGCGCCCCGCTCACCCGCGCGGCAGCGCGGCGCGCGTCACGTGCGGAACGGTCTCCAGCCGGGCGAAATCGGCACTGATCTCCCCCGCGGCCTGCAGCAGCAGCGCGAGGTGGTGGTCGAGCAGGTGCTCCACGGACGTCTCGGCGGCGTGCGTGTTGACGTTCAGGGCGGCGACGACCCGGCCGGTCCCGTCCCGCAGCGGCACCGCGACCGACCGGATGCCGCGGGCGAGTTGCTCGTCCGTCAGCGCCCAGCCGCGGGCCCGCACCTGGCGCAGTTCCGCGTCACGCTCCTCGGGACCCGGCCGCCAGCGCGGCTCCAGCCCGGACCGGCTGGGCTCCGCGAGGACTGCGCCGATCTCCCCGGGCGCCAGCGCCGCCAGCAGCACCTTGCCCAGCGAGGTCTGCAGGGCCGGGAAGCGCGTCCCGATCTGCACCGCCAAGGTCACGATCTTCGGCACGGCCACCCGGGCCACGTAGACGATGTCCGGGCCGTCCAGCTGCGCGATGGAGCAGGACTCCCCGGTGCGCCCCGACAGTTCCTCCATGTGCGGGCGGGCCACATCCCACAGGCCCATCGACCGCACATAGGCCACACCCAGTTCGAGCACCCGGGGCGTGAGCACGAAGCCGCCCCCGCCCGACGCGGTGCGCACATAGCCGAGTTCCTGGAGGGTGAGCAGGATGCGGCGGGCCGTCGGCCGCGCCAGCCCGGTCGCGGTGGCCACCTCGCTCAGTGACATCGCCGGCCGGTGCGGCGCGAAGGCCGTGATCACCTCCAGGCCGCGCGCGAGCGCCTCGATGAAGTCGGGTCCGGTGCCCTCGCGTGGCATGTCGCCTCCAGCTGACGTACGGATCGGTGTGCGGTCGACGGGAACGACCCAGGGTAACGTCCGGCAGGCGGACGCAGGTTCGGGTCCGCGGCCACGCCGGGAGCGGGCCACACCTTCGCCGTTCCACCAGTTCAGGGCGGCGACCCGCCCCGGCCGGCGGACCAGGAGTCACGCTCGGTTGCGCGTCTGTCCGTCCACCTCAGCGAAGCATCCGGCAGGCGGACACATTGCGCAAGGCGGCGGAAAACGGCGGGCACCGAAGCCGCGCAACAGGTGCTGACAGATTCCTTGACACCGTCGGCACACGACCTCACAGTGACAGAAATTCCAAGTGACCGCTTGCCGGACGACCGTCCGTTGATCGGCCACGGACGGCTGCCTGCCATGCCGCACCCATGGCGAGGAGTGGAGTTCGACGATGAACGAGCAAGAGTTCCTGCCCGGACGGCCCGTCCTGCTGCGCGGCGGCACGGTCCTGCCGATGGACGACCGGCGGCAGGTGCTCCACAACGCCGACGTCCTGGTCCTCCGTGACCGGATCGCCGCGGTGGGGCCCGACCTCGCCGCCCCGGACGGCGCGGTCGTCGTCGACGCCACCGGCGGCATCGTCATGCCCGGCATGATCGACACCCACCGCCACATGTGGCAGACCGCCATGCGCGGTTACGGTGCCGACTGGACGCTGACCCAGTACTTCGTCTGGTACTACCTGGAGTCCGGCCGGCTCTTCCGGCCCGAGGACATCCACGCGGGCAACCTGCTGGCCGCCCTCGAGGCCGTCGACGCCGGCGTCACCACCGTCGTGGACTGGTCGCACGGCCTGCAGACCGTCGACCACGCCGACGCGGCCGTGGACGCGCTGCGGTCCGTACCGGGCCGCTTCGTGCTCGCCTACGGCAACATCCAGCAGCCCCCGGCCGAGTGGACCGCCGCCCCGGAGTTCCGCGACTTCGTGAACCGCCGGATCACCGGGGACGACATGCTCGGCTTCCAGATCGCCTTCGACGTGACCGGCGACCCCGCCTTCCCGGAGAAACCCGCCTTCGAGGTCGCCCGGGAGCTCGGCGTGCCGGTCACCACGCACGCCGGGGTGTGGGGTGCCACCGGCGACGACGGCATCCGGCTGATGCACGAGCACGGCTTCATGACCGACCGCACCGTCTACGTCCACGCCGCCTCGCTGTCCGCGGACTCCTACCACCGCATCGCCGCCACCGGCGGCTCCATCTCGGTCTCCACCGAGAGCGAGCAGAGCGCCGGCCAGGGCTACCCTCCCACCTGGGCCGTCCGCTCCCACGGCATCCCGGTGTCGCTGTCCATGGACACCAGCGTGTGGTGGAGCGGCGACCTGTTCTCGGCGATGCGCACGACCCTCGGCGCCGACCGCGCCCGCGAGCACCACGAGGCGCACGCCAAGGGCGAGACCGTGACGCACTGCAGCCTGCGCGCCGACCAGGTCGTGGACTGGGCCACCCGCGGCGGCGCCCGCACCCTCGGCCGCGACCATGAGCTCGGCAGCATAGAGACCGGCAAGAAGGCCGACCTCGTCCTGATCAAGAACGAGCACTCCCCCGTGTCGTTCCCGCTGCTCAACCCCTACGGCCACGTGGCCTTCCAGGCCCAACGCGGCGACGTGCACACCGTCCTGGTCGACGGCCGGGTCGTCAAGCACGAGCACCGCCTGGTCGGCGCCGACCTCGCGGCCGCGCGCCGCGAGGTCGAGCGGACGGTGGAGCACCTGCGCTCGCAGCTCGGCGAGGAGGGCTGGGCCCGGGGTATGAACCCCGACGTCCCCGCGACCAAAATCCTCGACAATCCCTACCAGTACACGGACTACCGCAGCAGCTCCACGCACAGCCGCGCCGAGTGACGCCCCGGCCCGATCGGCCCGACCCGGCCGCCACCGGCCGCCACCGGTGGCGGCCGGGTCGGGCCACGTCGACGGGTCAGGCCACGTCGACGGTCGGCGCGTAGAGGTCCATCCACAGCGCGAGGTCGAGGACACGCTCCAGGCCGTGCCGCGCGGCGTGGGTGATCTGCGGGGCGTCGTCCTTGACCGCGCGTTCCAGCCACCCCTTGCTGACCAGGTCGAAGACCGCGTGCGAGGGCCTGGCCAGCAGTTCCCTGCCGTTCTCCCGCAGCGCCACGGCGTACCCCGGGTCCTGGGTGGAGGGGTAGGGGCTCTTGACGCGGTCGTACACGGACCGCGGCAGCAGGTCCGCGGTCGCCTCGCGCAGCAGGCTCTTCTCCCTGCCGTCGAAGGACTTCAGCGCCCAGGGGGTGTTGTAGACGTACTCCACCAGCCGGTGGTCGCAGAACGGCACACGGACCTCCAGGCCGACCGCCATGCTGGCCCGGTCCTTGCGGTCCAGGAGGATGCGCACGAAGCGGGTGAGGTGGAGATAGCTGATGCCCCGCATCCGGAACTCGAAGTCGCTCTCCCCGTCCAGCCGTTGGACCCCGGTCATCGCCTCGCGGTAGCCGTCGTGGACATAGCCCTCCAGATCGAGGGCCTTGGACAGCGGCTCGGTCAGGACGTTGCCGTCGTCCCCGAACTGCTGGGCGAAGTGCACCAGCCAGGGGAAGGTGTCGGCCCTGCGGGCCTCCTCGTCGAAGAACTGCTGGTACCCGCCGAAGACCTCGTCCGCGGACTCACCCGACAGGGCGACGGTCGAGTGCTGCCGGATCGCCTTGAACAGCAGGTAGAGCGAGGTGTCCATGTCCCCGAGCCCCGCGGGGATGTCCCGGGCGCCGATGACCCGGGCGCGCACCTCAGGGTCGGCGAGCTGCTGGGAGTCGAGCACGATGTCCTGGTGCTCCGTGCCGGCCAGGGCGGCCACGTCGTGGACGAAGGGCGTGTCGGGGGTGGCCCGCAGTTCGTCCGGGACGAAGTGCTCGGTCTGGCCGACGAAGTCGACGGCGAAGCTGCGCACGGTCTCGCCCACGGCGGCCAGTTGCTGCGCGGCCAGCGCGGTCATCGCCGAGGAGTCCAGGCCGCCGGAGAGCAGGGTGCAGCGGGGGACGTCGGCGACCAGCTGGCGGCGGACGATGTCGTCGAGCAGCTCGCGCACGCGGGCGATCGACGTCTCCTTGTCGTCGGTGTGCCGCCTGGTCTGCAGCGACCAGTACACATGGGTGCGCAGCCCGCCCCGGTCGACGGTCACCACCGTGCCGGGCTCGACCTCGCGCATGCCGTCCCACACCGCGTGGCCGGGTGTCTTGACGAACGCGAACAGCTCGCGCAGGCCGTCGAGGGTGACATGGCGCGCGGCGAGCGGGTTGGCGAGGATCGCCTTGGGCTCGGAGCCGAACAGCACCCCGTCGTCGGTCGGGTAGTAGTAGAAGGGCTTGATGCCCATGCGGTCACGGATCATGACCAGCTTCTGGTCGCGGCTGTCCCAGATGGCGAAGGCGTACATGCCGTTCAGCCGTTCGGCGATCCCCTCGCCCCACTCCAGGTAGCCGTGGAGCACCACTTCGGTGTCCGAGGTGGTGGTGAAGCGGTGACCGCGTGCGGCGAGTTCCTTGCGCAGCTCGGTGAAGTTGTACGCCTCGCCGGAGTAGACCATGACCGCCGTTCCGCCGTCGGGGTCATCGGCCGCCATGGGCTGCCGGCCGCCGGGCAGGTCGATGATGGCGAGCCGCCGGTGTCCGAGCGCGGCCGGTCCCCGTACCCAGGTGCCGCGGGCGTCCGGCCCGCGGCAGGCCATCGTCTCGGTCATCGCGTCCACTGTGGCCTGCTCGTTCCGCAGATCCCGCCCGAACGAGACCCATCCCGCGATTCCGCACATGCGTCCGCCTCCGGCTCTGCGGTGCCTCTGTGTTCCGTCGCACCGCGGCCCGGGGTCCTGCCTGGCGACTCCGCGCCGGGACCACCATCACGGGGAGTGACGTGTATTAAGCACCTATATGTCCGAGTCTCCGTCGGCACGTGTCATTCGTCAAACGCTCCACGCGACGGTCACCCGGGGTCCGCGACCCGGGACGGAAGGGTCCCTGAAGCACCTCTGACCTGCGAAGGCATCGGAGCGCCGACCAGAGCGGGAGCCGGCACGCACGGTCGCGCGCAGATGCCGCCGCCCGATGCGCGGACGTCCGTCCGGGTGACCGGACGAGGGCGACGGGGCAGCGACGGCGGCGCGTGAGCCGTGCCGGATCAGACGCGCGCGGAGACCAGCGCCCAGACGGATTTCCCCGCGTCGTCGGGCGGCGTCCAGCCCCAGGAGTCACTGAGCGAGTCGATGATGTGGAGTCCCCGTCCCGACTCGGCGAACCAGTCGGGCTCCTTCAGCACGGGAATCCCGGTGCCGGGATCGGCGACCGTGCACAGCACGGATGTCTCACGCAGCAGCAGCCCCAGCCACAGCGGCCGGTCGGAGAGCGCGCACGTCGCGTCCTCCAGCCCGTAGCGAACGGCGTTGGTCAGCATCTCCGAGACGACTGTCGACGCGTTGTCGACGACTCTCAGCATGCCCCAGTCGCTCAGGGTGGACCGGGTGAACTGCCGTGCGGCGCCCGCCGCGTGGAGGTCCCCGCTCAGCCCGCAGGCGGCGAAACGCGTCCCGGGACCCTCAGACAGGTCGAAGTCGAGAGGGGTCGCCGGGTGAGTCGTCATCGAGTACTCCGCGGAGCGTCGAGGGGGGCGCCGTGTCTACGGACTCCACTATCCCCGTCGGATCCCTACCGGTGCAAGCACATCTGCAATTACAGTCGTAAGTGCAAATGTAAGTACGTCTGCACGTGCAGATGCACGTGCAGAACGCCAAGGAGGCGTACCCATGCGGGAGTTCGAAAACGGCGTCCCGGCCACCGACATCGACGGCGCTGTCTGGCGTAAGAGCCGCCGCAGCAACCCCAGCGGCAACTGCGTGGAGCTCGCCCCGCTGCCGGGCGGCGGCTTCGCCCTGCGCAACTCCCGCCACCCCGGGGGCCCCGCCCTCATCTACACCCGCGCGGAGATCCAGGCATTTCTCGGCGGCGTCAAGGACGGCGACTTCGACGACATGGCGGGCTGACGGACCCTCACCAGCGATGACCCGCCCTCCGCCGCTTCGAAGCGCGGCCCCGACGGCGCGCCGTACGCCCACGCGTACGGCGCGCCCGGGGATATGGCTGTATTCGCACGCCCATCGGTGGGAGACTGGTTGTCTGCCCAGTCACTCACGGGAGTCGGCATGACCGCGACGCGGCCGAGCAACGAACCGTCGATAAAGCAGTACCTGGAGCACCCCCGAGGTGGTCCCACGGTCCTGCGTATCGTGCTGGGCACCCAGTTGCGCAGGCTGCGGGAGGCGTCCCACATCACCCGCGAGGACGCCGGCGAGGCGATCCGCGGCTCCCACGCGAAGATCAGCCGCCTGGAGCTGGGCCGCGTGGGCTACAAGGAACGCGACGTGGCCGATCTGCTCACCCTGTACGGGGTGACCGACGAGGCCGAGCGCGCCGACTTCCTGAACCTCGCGCGGCAGGCCAGCACGCCCGGCTGGTGGCACCGGTACGGCGATGTCCTCCCCGGCTGGTTCGAGACGCTGGTCGGCCTGGAAGAGGCCGCCTCCATCATCCGTACCTACGAGGTGCAGTTCATTCCCGGCCTGCTGCAGACCGAGGAGTACGCCCGTTCCGTGATCCGCCTCGGCCACCCGCGGGCGTCCGGTGTCGAACTCGAACGCCGGGTCGCGCTGCGCATGGCCCGTCAGCGGTTGCTGACCGCGCCGGGCGCGCCGAGGCTGTGGGCGGTCGTGGACGAGGCGGCCCTGCGCCGGACGCTGGGCAGCCGGGAGGCGATGCGCCGCCAGCTGGAACGTCTCATCGAGGCGGCCTCGCTGCCGAATGTGACGCTGCAGATCGCGCCCTTCCACGTCGGCGGCCTCGCCACGGCCGGCGGCCCGGTCACGATCCTGCGTTTCCTGGAGCCGGACCTGCCGGACATCGTCTACCTGGAGCAGTTGACCAGCTCGCTGTACCTGGACAAGCAGGAAGACGTCGACAACTACCTGGCCGTCATGGACCGCCTCAGCGCCGAGGCCGAACCGCCGGCGCGGACACCGGGCATCCTCAACGACATCGTGAAGCAGCTGATCTGACCACGGACGTCACCCGGTCCCGGGCGGTGAACCCCGGAACCGGGACCGGGATCGGCGCGATCGGTCCTGCGATCCGTCAGGCCTTGCGGCCGACGCCGCCGAACTCGATCCACTCCTGGGTGGCCTGACGAGGCGCCAGGTCGCTGTCGGGGCGCCAGGTGGAGACCTCCACCAGGCCCGGCTCCAGAATCCGCAGTCCGTCGAGGAAGTCCGCCACGTCGTGCTCCTGGCGCACCCGGCCCCAGTTGCCCTGCGTGCTGGCGTCCATGAACTCGGTGACGAAGTCGCGCACCGACTTGTCCTCGCTGACCAGTTGGCACACCACCAGGAAGCTGCCCGGTGCCAGACGCTCCGCGACCCCTCGCACCAGACCCGCCGGGTCGTCCTCGTCGGTGATGCAGTGCATGACGGACACGAACAGCGCGGCGACCGGCTCGCTGAAGTCGATCAGCCGCTCGACCTCCGGGTGCCCGAAGATGCCCTCGGTGTCACGGAAGTCGGCCTGGATGACCGCGGTGTTCTCGTTCTCCTCCAGCAGCGCCCGGCCGTGCGCGAGGACGATCGGGTCGTTGTCGACGTAGACCACGCGCGAGGAGGGGTCGATGCGCTGGGCGACCTGGTGCACATTGTCCTGCGTCGGCAGGCCGGATCCGTGGTCGAGGAACTGCCGGATGCCGTACTCCTGCGCCAGCACGCCCACGACGCGCTGGAGGAACCGCCGGTTGTTCACGGCGAGTTCCTTCGTGCTGGGCACGACCTTGAGCAGTTCCTCGGAAGCCTCGCGGTCGACCGCGTAGTTGTCCTTGCCGCCGAGCAGGAAGTCGTACATCCGCGCGACGCTGGGCGTCCCGGTGTCGATCGCGGTCGGCAGCGGCTCACGTTCCTGGCTCATCCGGCCCCTCACAGTCCTCCCCGCGACCCGAACGCAGGGGTTGATCGCGGATCTCCATCGTATGGGCAGTACCCGGCACCGAACTGTGGTTTTCCCATTCCGCTTATGAAAATACTGTTGACAGGAGGAGTTCTGAAATCCTTTCAGGCAATGCGTTAAGCGACATACCGCGCGTCTCGGGGCCCGGGCAAGAGCGCCCGCCGGTGCCGTGGCGGCTGCACGTCCCATGTCGTACGGCCGGCGTGTCGTCGTCCCCGTGACGCCTCTCCCGGCCGAGGCCGGCCCCGCAGGACGTCGAGTGCGTTCCCGCCGTGCCGGCGACCGCCCGCCGCCGGGCCGCAGAAAACGCGTGGAACGGAAGCGGCAGCGCCGCCTATCGTCGGGGCATGAGCACCCGCGTCTTCCGCATCACCGTCCGTGGCGTCTTCGACGGCCTCAGCCCCGAGCAGCGCGCCGAACTCCTGGCCCGCGCCGGGGAGCACGATGTGCTGCGCGCGGCTTTCACCCCCGAGGGCCACCTCACGTACGACATCGCCGCCCGCCCCGCGTTCACCTTCCGCTTCCAGGACTCCGGCGAGGCCGAGGAGGACATCCTGGAGGCCACCGAGCGCGCCGAGGAGGCTGCCCGGGCGTGGCTGACCGCAGGCGGCTACGGCTTCAAGAACCTCCGCGCCCAGGCCGAGGACCTCTCCCAGGCCCCGCTCGGCAAGCGGCAGCGCCGCGCGGCGGCAGCGCAGAACCCCGCGTGACCGCGGGGCCCGGCTACGCCTCGCGCGGCGGGACGTAGAAGGCGGTCGTCGCGGCGACCGCGGCGGCGGCGACGTCCTGGGGCGCACCCGAAGCCGCGTACGCCTCGCCCCATGCCTCGCTGCTGCGGATCATGCCCGCGCGGACCTCGTCGGACTCCGCGAACTCGGCGGCCTGCTCGGGGGTGACGAAGTCGCCGGCCAGATAGCGCACGAAGCCGAGGAGCGCGAGGTCCCAGCCGACGCCGACGGCGCCGGGCCCGAACTGGTCCCACATCCCGGGCGGGACGACCGCGGCATGCTCGAGTTCGAGGACGGTCCGCTCGTCCTGCTCGGAGAGCCGCACGGTCACCTCGCTGAAGCCGGGGGCCTCGCCCATCACCCAGCTGACGCGCAGCAGCCGGGGGGCCTCGCACTGGAGGATCTCCCCGCCCGCGTTGCCCTCCAGCTGGTAGTGGCCGCCGAGACGCAGCTCACCGGTGACCGGGAGGAACCAGCGCTGGATGCGCTCGGCGCTGGTGCAGGCGTCCCAGACGTCCGCGATGTCCGCGTCGTAGGCGCGGCGGAGCAGGACCGTGCGTGCCTCCTCGCCGGAGACGTCGCGGGAACCGACCTGCCGGTGGGCCTGGTTGATCTGGTCGACGATGTCGCTCATGGTGTCTCTTCCTGTTCCCTCCCGGGGCGGGGGGTGTGCCCCGGTTCCGGCCGTGGCCCCTGCTGCCGTTCCCCGGCGATCCGCCGCTCCCGGCGTCCGCGCGCCAGTTCCGTGCCCAGCGCGTCCAGCCGCTGCTCCCAGAAACCGCGGAAGCGCTCCAGCCAGACGTCGACCTCGCGCAGCGGGTCCGCTTCCACGGCGTAGAGCCGCCGGGTCCCCTCCGCCCGGACGACGGCGAAGCCGTGCTCCCGCAGCACCCTCAGGTGCTGCGACACCGCGGGCTGCGAGATCCCGAACTCCGCCCGGATCGCGTCGCTGATGGCACCGGAGGGCTGCTCACCGGCGGCGAGCAACTCCAGTATCCGGCGGCGCACCGGATCCCCGAGGACGTCGAATGCGTGCACGGGGAGCACTATGCCAGGGCTCACTTATATAAGCAAGAACTTATGGAAGGCTCCTCGGCAGCCGGAACGCCGGCGACCCGGGGCGGCGAGCCGCCCCGGGTCGCCCCGGTCCCCCTGCCCCGCCTCACGGAGCCGCGGGATCGCGGCGGCCGTCGTCGAGCGTGCCGTAGTTGTGCTGCGGCAGCACATCCGCGTCGTAGTCGGCCTTGACCCAGGTGCCGAGCACCATCTCGGCCGTGATGCCCGGGCCGAACCCGGCCAGCAGACCGCGGTGGCCGTCCAGCGCCGTTCCCTCGTCGAACATCCGGGCCAGGGCGTCGAGCACGACGCAGCTGGCGATGTTGCCGTACTCGGTGAGCGTGGCGCGGCTGAAGCGGAACGCCTCAGGGGCGACGCCGAGGAAGTGGCTCAGGTCGTCCAGGATGCGCGGGCCTCCCGCGTGGATGATGTAGAAGTCCAGGTCCGACGCGTTCCACTGGTGCTCCTCGGCCACCCGGCGCAGCACGGGCGCCAGCGGCTCCATCGTGCCGGGCACGCGCTTGTCGAGCTGGAAGTGGAAGCCGGTCTGGCGCACCGCGTAGGAGATCCAGGCCTCGGTGTTGGGGATGAGGTAGGAGGAGTTGCGCTCCAGCCGCATCCCGGTGCCGCCGTTGCCCCGGACGACCGCGGCGGCGACGCCGTCGCCGAACAGCCCGTTGGACAGCAGCGTTCCGACGCTCAGGTCGGCCGGCTGGTAGCACAGCGAGCAGAACTCGCAGGCGACGATGAGCGCGTTGGCCTCGGGGTACGCCGTACAGAAGTCGTGCGCCCGGTTGATGGCCGCGCCGCCCGCGGCGCAGCCGAGCTGGGCGATGGGCATCTGCCGGGTGTCGTGCCGGAAGCCCATCGTGTTGATGAGCCACGCCGTCAGCGACGGCATCATGAAGCCCGTGCACGACACGTAGATGATGAGGTCGATGTCGGCGGCGGTCAGCTCCGCCTCGTCCAGCGCCTGGCTCACCACCGCGGGCACGCGCGCCTTGGACTCCTGCTCGTAGATCTCGCTGCGCACATCGAAACCCGGGTGTTCCAGCACCTCGTCGATCGGCCGTATCAGGTGCCGTTTCCGTACGCCGGTGTTCTCGATGAGCCTGAGGGTCAGGCCGAGTTGCGGGTGGTCTTTGTGCAGCCGTCGTGCCAGCTCGAGCGTTTGTTCGCAGGTGATAACGTTGTCGGGAACCGCGATCACCGGCTTGCACAGAACTGCCATGATTGGCTCCATTTCTGTCCCTCTGGCGGGCAATGGTCCACGTGGTGCACCGCCCCGGTGCATTTCTCCCGGGGCAGACCCGTACCTTTCAAGAATTTCACGGAAAGGCGATAGGGAGGTACGGGAATTTCACCTGCGGCGCCCCAATGGCGCCGTTTCTGCACGTGGGCCCAAACGGAGTCGGATGACACATTCGGACCGGCCACCGCCATATGGCTTTGTGGCCCATTCGGTTTCTGGTCCGCCCAACAAAAAGTACGGCAGCCGGACCGGGAGCGCACGTCGGAGGTGGTCGCGCCCCGCGCCGCACGGGCACCGCGGCACGGCGCCGGCCCCGCCCCGTACGGGCAGAACCGGCGCCGGGGCACTCGGGGCGGTCTCTACCAGCCCACGTGCAGCGCGACCGGGTAGCGCCAGATCGACGTGGCGCTCCACCGCACCTCCTCGGCCGGCTTGGCCAGCCGCAGCTCAGGGAAGCGGCGCAGGAGCTCGGTGAAGGCGACCTGGAGCTCCATCGTCGCCAGGGGCGCCCCGAGGCAGTGGTGACCGCCCCAGCCGAAGGTCATGTGCGGGGCGCCGGTGCGCTCCAGGTCCAGTTCGTCGGGGCGCTCGAACTTCGCGGCGTCGCGGTTGGCGGTCAGGTACGAGACGTGCACAATGTCGCCGGCGCGGATCAGCACGCCGCCGAGTTCCACGTCCTCGATGGCCACCCGCGGGATGCCGACGCCCTTGCGGAACGGGATGTGGCGCAGCATCTCCTCGATGGCCTGCGGGATCTTCTCGGGGTGCGCGCGCAGCGTCGCGAGCTCGCGGGGCCGGGTCAGCAGCGTGTAGGCGATGTTGCCGATCTCGTTCGAGGTCGTGTCCTGGCCGGTGATCAGCAGCACCATGGCCATGACGGTGAGTTCCTTGTCGTTCAGGATCTCGTCGCCGTCGCGGGCCGTCGCCAGCACGCTGATCAGGTCGTCGCCGGGATGCGCGCGCCGCCGCGCGGTCAGGTCCGCGAAGTACGCGCGCAGGTCGGCCTTGGAGCGCACGGCGTCGTCGCGGTTGTCGGGGCTGAAGTCCATCAGCGTGCGGGCGTGGGCGCGCAGCCGCCAGCGATCGTCCTCGGGGATGTCGAGGACCTCGCAGATGGCGGTGAGCGGCAGCGGTGCGGCCAGGTGCTCCACGAGGTCGGCCGGGGAACCCTCCGCGGCCATCGTGTCGAGGAGCTCGGTGACGACCCGCTCGATGTGCGGGCGCATGCGCTCGACCTGGCGCGGGGTGAAGCCCTTGGAGACCAGGGAGCGCAGCCGGCTGCTGTCCGGCGGGTCCATCACGTTGATCGCCTCGTCCTGCACGATCGGCTCCGGGGTCATGCGGGGGAAGTCCTTGCCGACGACGCCCCTGCGGCTGAAGCGCCGGTCGGTCGTCACCGTCCGGACGTCCTCGTAGCGCGTGACGAGCCACGCCTCGCCCTCCCCGTGGGGCAGCTTGATGCGCGAGATCGGTTCGTTCTCCAGCAGGTGCTTCAACTGGGGGTCGAAGTCGAGGGCCACGGCGAAGTCGAAGGGGCAGTCGTGCGGGGAGGGACCGGAATCCATGCGATGCTCCAGTGAGCCTGGACGTCAGGGAACACCTCACAACAAATCGCTCCCGGAGCCCTGACGGCCACCGCAGCAAGCCCATCCGGGGGACCGGCAGGGCGGCCCGGGTGCCTGATCCCGTGCCTCCGCGTCAGGAACGGCGGCGGGGCTTGCCCTGTTTGCCGCCCCGGCCCGTGCCGCCCTTGGTGCCTCCGGAGGAGCCGCGCGGGTTCCTGCCGCCGGCCCGGCCGCCGCCCCCCGAGCCCGCCGCCTTCCCGCCGGCGGGCTTGCGCCGCGCCGCGCCGGCCTCGGAGCGCTGGTCCTTCGCCTGGGCGGGCGCGTCGTCGGTGCGCCGGCCCCGCGTGCTGTTGACGGTCCGGCCGCGGACGACGCCGATGAAGTCCTCGACCATGTCCGTCGTCGCGTCCTCGGGCCACGACAGCGCGATACGCGACTGCGGGGCGTCCACGAGCGGACGGTAGGTGAGGTCCCTGCGGTGGTGGAGCCGGGCCAGCGACTGCGGGACGACCAGCAGCCCCACCCCCGCCGCCACGAGCTCGACGGCGTCCGCGGTCGTGGCGGGGCGCTCGATCGCGGGCCTGCCGGGGGGCCGCTCCCAGTCGATGGTGTCGTCGAGCGCGTGGAAGACCACCTCGTCGGCCAGGTCGGCGATGCTCACCTCCTCGACCGCCGCGACGACGTGGTCCTTCGGGACCACGACCACCGTCGTCTCGGTGTAGAGGGGGATCGCGCTGAGGTCCGCGCCGTCCACCGGCAGCCGTACGAAGCCCGCGTCGGCGCCGCGGCCGCGCAGCAGTGCCGTCGCCTCGCCGGAGGGGACCGCGACCAGTTCCAGCGGGATGCCGGGGAACCGCTCCTGCCAGATCCTCACCCATTTGGCGGGTGTCACGCCCGGAACGTACGCGAGCTTGAACTGGGGGGATGCTTCCGAGCCTGTCACCAGGACAGGCTACCCGGGCCGGGGCGGGGGCGGCCCGTCCACGCGGTCGGGACGGGCCCGCGGGATCGATATCCTTGACCCATGACGTCGCACCACAGCCCCCAGACCATGAAGCCCGCCACCGCGGCCAAGAAACTGGGTGTGTACCTCGAGGGCACTCCCGCCGAGTTCAGGGAAGGCGTCGTGTCACGCGACGAGCTCAACGCGCTCCAGGCCGATCCGCCGGAGTGGCTCCAGGAACTGCGGCGCAACGGGCCGCACCCCCGCCCCGTCGTCGCGGCCAAGCTGGGTGTCTCCATCTCGGGCCTGGCGCGCGGCGGTGTCACCGAGCCGCTCACGACCGAGCAGATCGACGCGCTGAAGCAGGACGCCCCGGAGTGGCTGGACAAGGAACGCGCCACGCAGGCCGAGGTGCGCAAGGAGGCGGCGCGTCTGAAGGAGCGGGACGCGGAGCGCGAGGAGCAGGCGAACCGGTCGCGCTGACCCGCGGTACCCGAAGTCCCCTCCCCCGTCACACGGACGTGGGGAGCGACCCGCCGGCGACGAGGTCGAGCAGGCCGGGGAAACGTTCCTGGAGGTCGTCGCGGCGCAGCGTGACCTTGCGGCTGTTGCCGTAGTTGACCTGGCGGATCAGCCCTGCCTCGCGCAGGACCCGGAAGTGGTGGGTCATCGTCGACTTGGAGATCGCGAGGCCGAAGGACGCGCAGGTCCGCTCGGTGCCCTCGGACTCCCGGCACAGGTCCTCGACGACCTTGCGGCGCAGCGGGTCCGCCAGGGCGGTGAAGAGGGAGCCCAGATCCATTTCCCCGGTCTCGGGGTGGCCTTCGGCGTCCGGCATGTTCCCTCCTGCCCTGGATACGACAATCACCATATCTCAGGGGCATGCGCCCCCGCGGCGCTCGTCCCTGGGCGGTCCGGCACCGCGGCCGTACCCCGGGCCTGCCGCCAACTCCGCGCGGGACGAGGGTAATCGGCACCACCGGTCTTTCCTCACCCGTACCGCGGGAGGGCTGAGCGGACGGGGGTCCGACCGCGG
Source organism: Streptomyces sp. RLA123 (assembly GCF_056270165.1). Taxonomy (NCBI): domain Bacteria; kingdom Bacillati; phylum Actinomycetota; class Actinomycetes; order Kitasatosporales; family Streptomycetaceae; genus Streptomyces; species Streptomyces sp. RLA123. The sequence continues at coordinate 782,409 of NZ_JBWDOR010000003.1, forward strand.
TATGGTGCGCCCCGGGAGGGGCCTCGGCGTGCGGTGCCGGAACGCCCAGGGGAGGGACGTGCCATGGGCGCACCAGACGCCGCGATCCAGCGGGCCGAGCGGGCGCTCGGCGTCGCCTTCCCCGAGGACTACCGCTCCTTCCTCTCCGACCCGGGATCCGTGGCCCGGCACTTCCTCCCCGCCGGTCACTTCCTGACGCTCTGTCCGGTCGGCGATCTCCTCGGGCTCAACGACGCGGCGGGCCCGGCCGGCCGCCTCCCCGGCGCGCTGGTCATCGGTGGCGACGGCAGCCGTGAACTGCTGGTCTACGACTTGCGGCAGCAGCCTCCCCCGCTCCTCCTGGTCGACACCGCGGCCGCCGCCTGGTCCGAGGGCCTGCGTCAAGCGGCCTCCCTCACGGAGTTCCTGACCCGCTTCCCCGACCACGGCTGGCGCTGGCAGTAGGCACCGGCGGGTGCCCCAGCGCCGGGGATTCGAGGACCGGTGCCGCCGGTGTGCGTTCAGGTACGCCTCTCATGAACAGTAAGATCTCTGACCAATCAAAGGTGGGGCCCATGCGCACCGTCGCACTGGAGATCGTTCGTGGAGGAGCGGCGACGCTGCTCGGCCTCTACGCGGGCGGCGTGTTCTTCGCCGTGATCGCGCCGTCGATCGGGCGGCTTCCAGGACCCGTGTACGTGCCGTACGGGAAGCCACTCAACGCCGACCACGGCCGCGCGATGCCGCGGTTCCTCCTCACCTGCCTCGCGCTGCTCGTCGCGACATGCGCGCTCTCCTACGGGCAGGGCCGGGTGGTGTTCTGCCTCAGCCTGGCCGCCGCGGTGCTGGTGCTCGCCACGATCGTGCTGACGGTGACGCAGATGGAACCGCTCAACCGGCTTGTCGACGGCTGGAGTCCCAGCGATCCGCCGGCCGACTTCGCCGCCGTCCGCGACCGCTGGCTGGCCCTGCACACCGTCCGTACGGTCCTCGCGGTACTGGCCTTCATCAGCCTGCTCACCGCGCAGGGATCCGACCGGGCGGAGCAGCCGCACGCCCGTCCCGCCGCCGCGGTCGCCGACGGCTGACCGCGTGCCCCGATCACAGCCGGGCGCTGTCGCCGACTGAGCCGCTCACGGCCGCGTCAGCGGTACCGCGTAGCGTGCGTACGAAGTGCGCGGGCTGTGACCTGCGTGGATGGGTGGGCAGTGGCATGAGTGACCGTACGAAGTGGCTGGCGGGGCGCGATCGGGACGCGGCACTGATCATCAGGACCGACTACAGCGACGAACAGGCATGGACGGCGGTGAAAGCGGAGCTGATGAAGTCCTGTGGAGACGGAGACTTCGATCCGTACCTCCACATCGCCGATGATCCCCAGTGGACGGGGTGCACCTCGGCTCAGATTCACTCCGCGGCGTCGGTCGACGAGGAACTGTCCGTAGTGTTCCTCGCCGACCGCGACTCGATGCGTGACTACCCCGTCACCTTGGTGGCAGTGGCCGTGCTGACCCGGGAAGAATGCGACAGCGACGAGGAGTTCGAAGCGGACGGCGGCGAGTTCCGCACCGTCCCTGCCGGAGTCCACGAGATACACGCGAACCTGATGATCGCCAACCTGTCCTTCGGCGAATTCAAGGATGCCGCCGAGGAGGACCCCCAGGGCACCTTCCGAGGCTTCGCCGTCTGAGCGGCTGAGCCGAAGCACGGGTAGTTGTCACCAGCAGGACCGGCCGAGCTGGCGAACAGGGACGTTCGAAGCAGCCTGGTTGTCGCCGGCGAGGCACGCGGCTTGTCACGAACGCTCATGCAGCAGCCTTTTTGTCATCCGTCGCAAGACCGGGCTGCTGGTCATCCGCGCACGAACTGCACCTGTTCTTCGCGCCAGGTCTGTTCGCCTGTCCTCTCCCAACGTGTGGCGGGTCTCGCTACCGAGGCTACGTCCCAGCAGACGATGCTTGACCTTGCCGCTGGGGGCAGGGTTGGACGATGACCGGCATGAACAGCACCGCACCGCGCACCAGCAGGATCGTCGCCGTCACCGGAGCCGGTACCGGGATCGGCCGGGCCACTGCCCGTGCCTTCGCCGCCGAGGACGCCCACGTGGTGGCGATCGGGCGGCGAGTCGAACCGCTCGAAGAGACCGCTGCCGGGGACGGCAGGATCACACCGCTGACCGCCGACATCACTGCCGAGGGCGAGCCCCATCGGATTCTCCGGGCCGTACTGGAGACACACGGCCGGCTGGACGTGCTCGTCAACAACGCCGGCATCGTGCGCAGCGGCGCTCTGGGCGCGCTGACGCCCGAGATGATCGAGGCTCAGCTCGCCACCAACCTCGTCGCTCCTGTACTGCTGGCTCAGGCCGCACTGCCGCTCCTGGAGGCGTCGCGTGGGGTGATCATCAATGTCAGTACATCGGTAGGACAGCGGGCATGGCCGGGCAGCTCGGTCTATGCGGCGACGAAAACCGCTCTGGAACTGCTGACCCGCAGCTGGGCGGTCGAGCTGGCACCCCGCGGGATCCGGGTGGTGGCAGTCGCGCCCGGCGCGATCGACACTCCCATCGGGGAGCATCAGGGTCTGACGCCGGAGCAGACGGCCGCAGTGCGGGAGTGGCAGCTGGCGCACACCCCGCTGGCCCGGATCGGCCGCCCCGAGGAGGTGGCCTGGGCGATCACCAAGCTTGCCGCCCCGGCCGCCTCCTTCGTCACCGGAGTGATATTCCCGGTCGACGGCGGAGCGGTCGTGGCGTGATAGGAGTGGCCCTGGAGGTGGGACGAGTGCGGATCGGTGAGCTGGCCACGGCAACCGGGACGACCGCTCGTGCGCTGCGGCACTACGAGCAGGCCGGACTGATCTCCTCCGAACGGGCCCCCAACGGCTACCGCGTCTACGACGAGCGGGCCGTGGTGCGAGTCGGCAACATCCGCTACCTGCTGGCCGCCGGGCTCACCCTGGACGACGTGCGGGTGTTCCTGCCGTGCCTGGACGGCGATATAGCTGCGGCACCGCCCTCGGACAGGGGCCTGCACGTCGCACTGGCACGTCTGGCGGTCCTCAACCAACGGATCGCCGCCCAGACCGAGGCCCGCGACCGGCTGGAAGCCGCGTTGCAACAGGCAGTCGTGGCCAAGCCCCGTCGGTAGTCTGACCGCCTCACCGCGTAGGCCGAACAACCCCAGCGTCACCAGGCCCAAATCTGGCAGTGACACCAAGCCTGCCTGTGTGACAACTACCGTGCTTCGGCTCACCGGCCTCGCCCCGTGAGCCGCTCTTCCGGACCCGCTCAGAACTCCAGCTCGACGTAGTCGATGTCGGTGAAGTCGACGTTCAGCCCCTGGGCGCGGCGGCCGCGGTCCTTGAAGTAGATCTCCTGGAGGCCCTCGGCGGCGATGGCGCGCAGTTGCTGCTCGGTGGCGCCGGCGTCCTGGGCGGCGAAGAGGCGGGCGGCGTAGGCCGGCGGGAGGGACTGGGTGATGAGACGGAGGCGGCTGTCGTCGGTGGAGCCGGGGGCGGCGGTGAAGCCGAAGCGGGCGCGGGTCTCGATGACGATGCCGCCGGTCGTGGCGGCGCGCCTCTTCGCGCGGCCGCGGACGCGGGGCTGCCAGCGGTCGCGGACCGCCGTCTCGAGGCGGGCGGCGAGGTCCGTGCGGGGGTGCTTCAACTGGCCCGTGAGGTAGCGCTCGACGGTGCGCTGGGAGACGCCGAGGAGGGCGGCGACGGCGCGGGTGCCCTTCTCGTGCTTGACGAGGAAGCGCATGCGGGACTGGGCCGACTTGGGCAGGGGGCGGGTGAAGGTCGCCGCGGTGGCCTTGTCGAGGCTGTCGCCGAGTACGCCCATGGGTGTGCTCCCTACTCGCCGTCGGCGGCGGCGTCGGTGCCCTTGATGTGACGGGCGGGATTGTGGCCGTCCTCCAGGAGTTCGGCCGCCCACATCAGGGTCTGGGTGCCCTCGTGCTTGACCATGCCCGGCGAGACCCCGAGGCGGAAGCCGCCTGCCAGGGGCTTGCCGTCCGGGGTGTACGGCAGGAAGTCCAGGGGGCCGGGGCCGTCGGACAGGTAGACGGCGCAGTCGGAGAGTACCGCGACCGGGTGCAGGTCCACGGCCGCGAGCCGCAGCATCTTGCGGTGCATGTTGACGCGGGCGGTGGCGATGACGGCGGCCCTGATGTCCGGGCGCCAGGTGGGGCGTTCGAGGGCGGGCCAGCGTTCGCCGGGCCGGTAGCCGGCGCCCTGGGGGCGTTCGCGGAGCTTGCCGATGCCGCCCTTGACGGTCGCCTTGATCGCCGACAGCAGCGCGACCCGCGCCGGGTCGTTCCGCTTGTGGCGCTCCATCGCGGCGAGGAACTCGGCTTCCGGCAGGCCGGGGACCACGCCCAGCTCGCCCATGGTGGCCAGATAGGCGTCACGCAGACGGGCGTACCAGGCGTCCAGGTACGGCCCGTGCTCAGGCCTTACGTACCCTTCCAAGGGAGCGACGTCGTGGCCGAGTTCGGCGGCGTAGGCGACAGTCGGCGTGGCGTACCAGGCGGGGCCCTCGGGGCGGCCGCCGTGCGGGGTGAAGGGGCTCGGCAGCCGCGGGTCCAGGTCGACGCCGGACAGGTCGACCAGCCAGCAGCCGGGCAGCGCCTTGTCGAAAGCCGGTGCCTTCACGTGCACGGGCTCGCCGAGCCCGACGGTGAGCCGGTTCGCGGCGGCGGCGAAGGCCATGTTGACGTCGACGCCGACGGCGTACGCCTGCGCGCACTCGGTGTCGGTGAGGAGTTCCGGGTCACGGATCCAGTCGTAGGCCTCCTCGTCCAGCACTTGGTCCGGGGTGCGCTGGTGACCGCGGGGGTGGAGCACGGCCACGACGGGGTGCTCGTCGGGGGCCTCGGGCGGTGCCGGGTCGGCGGGGCGGGTGAGCGCGCCGGGGTTCGGCCCGGACACCCATGCCCCGGTCGCCGGGTCCTTCACCGCCCGGGTCGGCGGGCGCAGGGCCGTCATCAGCTCCAGCCCCGACACGGCCGTCGAGCCGCGGGGGGTCAGCACGCGGGACGCGTACGCGGCAAGGGTCCGGGCGAGTTCGGGCGCCGGCAGGCCTGCGGCACCGCCCCAGGACCGCGTGTCCAGCGCCCCCCACGGCAGGACGGCCAACTGCACGCACTGACGCCTGCCGCCTTCAGCCGGCCGGAACACCCGGGCCCACGGGCCGAAGCCGCGCTGGGTCAGCTGCCAGCCGGCACGCGTGATCCGGCGGACGACCGCGTGGTCCGCGGGCAGCCTCAGGCCGCGCCGGTCCTCCAACTCCGCCGGTAGCCCCAGCCGTTCGGCCGCCTGCTCGGTCAGCACGATCAGCGGGTCGGCGTCCTTGCCGTTGCGGTGCAGCCGTGCCGCGCCGAGGCGTGCCTCCGCGAGCGTCCACTCCACCAGGGAGGGGATGTCCTCCGCCGGGCACTCCAGCACCAGGCCGCCGGCGCCGTACGCCGATCCGTCGCCGTCGAGCACCGCCAGCGGGCCGTTCGTGAACCGGGCGTCGGGCGCGTCCTGTTCGGCCTGCCGGCGTCCTGCCTGCGGCGCCCGCGCCGGAGGAGCGGACACCACGGGCCGGGCGGGGGCGGCGGGGGCGGTCCTCCGCGATTCCGGGGCCGGTTCCGGGGCCTCGGGCACGAGTTGACCGGCGATGCCGTCCAGGAGTTTGGCGTACGCGGCCCGCGTGGCGCCCTGGGGTTCGCTGCGGCCGGCCTCCCAGCCGGCGACCGTGGTGCGGGTGACCTGGAGCGCCTCGGCGATCTCGGCCTGGGTGAGCCCGTACGCGGTGCGCAGCCGGGAGCGTTCGGCCGGCTCGGGAAGCTGGGTGCGGCGGGGTCCGGACCGCAGGAGGGCGTCGACGGGATCGGGCGCGGCGGCGGCCTCGGGGCGCTGGGGCTCCTGCACTGCCTCAGGCCTCCACGGAACGGGGGACGCCGCGTGGCGCGGATTCGAGGAACTCACGCAGGTGCAGACCGGTGAGGATGCGCGCGGGGTTGCGCCCCGGGGGCAGCGGCAGCCGCTGGCCGAGCGCCCACTGGAAGCGCCGGGCCGGGGCGAGGTCGAAGACATAGCGGCCGTCCGCCGCGTCGTCGGAGCGGCTCCCGCGGATCTCGTAGGCGCCGACGCACACTCCGCCGTCGACGAAGGCGAGCAGGAAGTCGCCGTGGGTGGCGATGGTGCGCGCCGCGAAGCGCCAGCCGCGCCCCGCACCCTCCGCCACGGTCCGGCCGTCGCGCAGCGACTGCCGGACGTCGACCGCAAGCATGTGCTCCTCCGACTCCGACTCCGACTCCGACCGGGGCGGGATGTCCGGTCGTGCCGGCCGGTTTCCCCGCGTAACGACGGACTTTATCAGCCGATAAAGTCCGTCGCGATCATGCCGTGGGAAGCGGCCCGGTGTGTCGCGCGTCCGCCGGAAGTCCGTGCCGTGTGCTTCGATTCGGCCACGGCCTGAGAGGGAGAGGACATGACACGTACGACACCGCCGCGCCCGCTGGATGTCACGGAGGCGTTCCCGGAATTGGCGGGTTTCGCCAGGACGGCGTTCCGGCTGCACCCTGTTCCGGGGAATCCGACCGTCCATGACAGCTCGGTGGGTGGGCCGCCGCTGTGGCCGGCGGACGAGCCCTGACCGCGCGACGCCTGCGCCGGACGGCCCCGGTGTCGCAGCGGCCTCCGGGGCGAAAGCTCCCGCTCCGCCGGGGAGTTCACCGTACGGACGCGGCCGGGGGGCGCTCGCGCAGCGCGCCGTATCCGAAGAAGTAGGCCGGGAGCCGCCGCAGTCGGCGTGAGCCTGCGAGCGCGTTCGCCACGCGCATGCCCCGCGCGGCGCTGCCGAACGGCGGCTCCCCCCGCAGCACGGGGGCGATGACCCGGGTGTGGGCGATCCGCTGGAGGGTCTGGGTGGCGGCCGTGGTGGGCCGCCTGCGGCGCTGGACGGCACGCACATCGCGCAGGCCCACGCCGCCGAGGCGCAGGGGTTCGACCAGGTAGCGGGCGGAGGCCACGGCGTCCTCGACGGCGAGGTTGATGCCGATGCCGAAGACCGGGGACATCGCGTGCGCGGCGTCGCCGATGCACAGCAGCCCGGGGCGGTGCCAGCGGCGCAGGCGCTCCAGGCGTACGTCCAGGAGCTTGACCTCGTCCCAGGAGCGCAGGGCGTGGGTGCGGTCCTCGATCCACGGCACGGCGGCGGCGTAGTCGGCGAGGAAGCGGTCGAGTCCTGCGGCGCGGCGCTCGGTATCGGTGCCCTTGGGAATGAGCGCGGCACACTGCCAGTAGTCGCCGCGGTCGATCATCGCGGTGAGGAAGCGGTCGCCGGAGCCGCCGACGAGCCCGTGCGGGTCGCCCTCGTGCCGGGGCAGCCGGAACCACCAGGCGTCCATGGGGCAGGCGTATCGGCGCAGGCCCAGTTCCGGCCGGGATCGGGCCAGTGATCCACGGCCGTCACAGGCGACGGTGAGGTCCGCGCGCAGCTCGCCGGTGCGTCCGTCGGAGGTGCGGTAGCGCACCCCGGTCACGCGCCCGCGTTCGATGAGGAAGGAGGTCGCCTCGGTGTTCATCCGCAACCGGAAGGACGGCTCGCGCCGCGCCTCGTCCACGAGGAGTCCGAGCAGGTCCCACTGGGGCACCATCGCCACGTAGTTGTACGGGCCGCGCAGCACTCCGAGGTCGGCGACGGTGACCAGCGAACCGCTCTCCCCGACGGGCAGCTGGAGGGTGCGGACCCGGCGCTGGGGCAGTGCCGCGAAGCGTTCGGCGAGGCCGAGGTCGTCCAGCAGGGCGAGGGTCGAAGGGTGCACGGTGTCGCCGCGGAAGTCGCGCAGGAAGTCGCCGTGCTTCTCCAGCACGGTGACCGCGATCCCGGCGCGGGCGAGCAGCAGGGCGAGCACCATCCCGGCGGGGCCGCCGCCCACCACACAGCACGTGGTCCGTTCCATTCGCGCCCTGCCCCTCCGGCAGCACAGACACCGCCATATCGGTACATAATATGCTTAAAGTGATCACATCTCCGCGCGCCGGTCCTGACGCGCACCCCCACGTTCCGGAGGCACGATGAGCCGGCAACCGGTCCTTCTCCCCTACGGCGACCCGGCCTTCGTGGCGGACCCCTTCCCGTTGTACCGGCAACTGAGCCAGGAGGGCCCCGTCCGGAGGGCCGTCATCGCCGGCGGTATCGAGGCCTGGCTGGTGACGCGCTTCGAGGACGGTCTCGCGGCCCTCTCCGACCCACGGCTGAGCAGCGACGTCCGCGACGCGTCCGACCCCCGGCTGATGCAGATGCTGCCCGTCACGGAGCGTGAGTCGATGCTGCGCACCATGCTGCGCTCCGACCCTCCCGACCACACCCGGCTGCGCCGGCTGGTCTCGAAGGCGTTCACCGCCCGCCGGATCGCCGAGCTGCGGCCGCGGATCCAGGAGGTCACCGACCGCCTGCTGGACGCGATCCTGCCCGCGGGGCGCGCCGATCTGGTCGCCGACTTCGCGCTCCCGCTGCCCGTCACCGTGATCAGCGAGCTGATCGGGGTGCCGTCCACCGACCAGGGCGACTTCCAGCGGTGGACCGACGAGATGATCCTGCGCGGGGCGGAACCGCCGGACCCGGTGAAGGTCGACGCGGCCTGGCGGCAGATGCGCGCCTACCTGGTCGGCCTCCTGGACGACAAGCGCGCACGGCCCGGCGACGACCTGCTCAGCGCGCTCATCACCGCCCGGGACGAGGAGAACCGGCTCGACGAGGACGAGCTGACCGCGATGTGCTTCCTGCTGCTGGTGGCCGGCTACATCACCACGGTCAACCTGATCGGCGGCGGCGTCGCGGCGCTGCTCGCCCACCCGGAACAGCTGCGCACGCTGCGGGACGACCCGGAACTGCTGCCCGGCGCGATCGAGGAGTTCCTGCGCTGGGACGGACCCGTCAGCCCCGGCATCGTGCGCTTCGCCCGGGAGGACATCGAGATCGCGGGGACCGCCGTTCCGTGCGGCGCGACCGTCTTGATCGCCTCCGCCATCGCCGACCGCGACCCGCAGCGCTTCCCCGACCCGGACCGGCTCGACATCACCCGTGGCGACAGCGCCCATCTGGCGTTCGGGCACGGCATCCACTACTGCCTGGGCGCCCCGCTGGCCCGCCTGGAGGGCCAGATCGCGATCGGCACCGCCTTGCGCCGCCTCCCCGGGCTGGCCCTGGCCGTGCCGCCGGAGGAGGTCCGCTGGCGGATGGGCGGACTGCGCGGGCCGTCGTGGCTGCCGGTCACCTTCGAGGCGGGTGCGCCCGGCGGGGCGGGGCTCGACAGCGGGATGGCCTCGTCGCGGGGGGCGGCTTCGTCGTAGGCGTAGGCGTAGGCGCAGGCGCACCGGGGCCGGACCGGGCGGGGACGACGCGCAGGGGTCGACGGGCGCTTCGTGGGGTGACTTCCGCGGTCGCATTCGGGCTCCCGGGCGGAGGATTTCCTCCTGGTCAGGAAACTCCCGGGGAGCGAAATCCACGAAGGCGCGGACGCGCCGGGTCGCCGATTCCGGGCGGTTTCAGAAAACCACCGGGACCGCATACGCGTGCTTCTCGCGGAGCCCACCGAACGCACCTTCCGCGCGGACCGGGAAACCCCATCCGCACCCGCGCGCACGTGGCCGCCCACCGGATCGACCCCCGGGACGTAGGCATCGAGCTGCCCAACCGCCCCTGAGGCGCCGGAACGTCCAGCCGCCGTCACGTCCCTTCGCGTCGCCCGCAACTGGGCGGAAGTGCCTCGATAAGCGGGGTCGATCAAGCGATAGAAAGCCGCATTTGGACATGCGGTGGACCGGGACATCAGGATTTTCGGCATGACCCGTCTTCACGGACGACGAAGCCGCCGTGTGCGGGAGTCGAGGGCGAATCCGAGGTGCTTCCGTGCTGATTCCGCGCATTCCTCTCCCATGCGCCATGTCCCGCCCTTCCCCGACGGCGGGCCGCGGCCGGGAAGGGCGCCGTCATGGCGACTAGCCCACCCGAGACATCGGTGACCGCGCACGTGTCGGCCCCCGCGGCTCATCGGCCTCCGGCCCGGCGGTGGAGAACCACGGAACCGCGGCCGGCGCGGCGCACCGTCGTGTCGGCGGCCGTGACCACCTCGGTGGGGCTCGCCGTCGTGGTGGCCCTGGGCGCACTCATCCACCAGACGGTGCTGATACCGCCGCTCGCGGCCACGACGGCGATCGTCACGGCGACCCCCGGCTCACCTCTCGCGCAGCCGCGCCACGTCTTCGGCGGCCACCTGCTGTCGTGCCTCGTCTGCTTCGTGGTGCTCGCCTTCGGCTGGCGCGGTCCCTGGGTCGCCGCCGCGGCCTGCGGCATGGCCTGCGCGCTCGTACTCGTGCTCAAGACGGCCCATCCGCCCGCGATGGCGACCGCAGTCATGGTCATGCTCACCGACCCGCCGGCCCATCTCTTCGTGCCCCTGCTGGCCGCCGGACTGGCACTGCTGGTCCTGGTGCAGATGGCCTCCTCCCGGCTGCAACGAGAGGTCTATCCCACCTCGTGGTGGTGAGCCGGCGCCTCGCGGGCGGGACGGCGTCCGGGTGGGACACGGTCACGGCATGGGAGGACCGGACCGTCTCGATACGGGCGTGGGCACGCTTGGCCATGCAGACCTGGAGCTTCGGGGGGATGATCCGGTCGTTGGTGCCCACCGGGGCCCAGGAAGGGATGGCCTTCCAGGCCGGCTCGCCGGAACGCTCGTTGAGGGCCGTACGCGTCCCGGGACGCTGGGTGACCGCCATCAGGTCGGCGGTACCGGCGGGGACATCGGCACCGAACGCCTGGTGGAACTCGGCCGGGTCCATGGAGAGGTCGACGTCCTTGGAGCCGTCCGGATCGGTGATCGGGACGGGACGGGACGGGACGGAGAACCTTGCCGATGACGCTGCCCGGGAACGTGCCCGCCAGATCGTTGGCGCTCTCGCCCTTGTCGGGGAGGAAGGCGTCGGCGTACTCCAGGGAGCCGAACTGTCGGGGTAGCCCGGGAACGTGTAGAGCTGCTGAGGAAGGCGCGCGCGCCCTCGCGGCCGAACGTTCGGGCCACCGTCTGCCCGACCGCCCCGCCCGCACCGTAGACGACGGCGGTCTTGTTCTCCAGCAGCATGTCCCGGTCCCCTGACCACCCCTCCGCCGGGGCACCGCACAATGTCCTGGCACACCCGCCGGCCGAGCGACCTCGACGGCACCGAATCCTGAGCAGACAGGAGGCGTGCAGGGCGGCTTCAGTTGTTCAGTGAAGCTACGTATGGAGCCAGTTTGGCCGGGCTCACCACCCACATAACGCGTTCGATGCCCCGCTCCGAAACGTCGGCAAGCACCAGGGCCACCGGCCCTCCATCGTTCGAGACGAGGGCGGCGGGCCGGCCGTTGGCCTCGACCCAGCGGATGTCCGTACCAGGCCAGAATCGTGGGGCGTAGGCGACAAAGGTCTTGGCGACGTGCGGACGTCCGACGACCGGGATCTTGGCTGCTCCCCGCACCCCTCCGCCGTCGGCATAACTCACGACGTCCGCCGAGAGAACCTCCTCGAGCGCGGACATATTACCGGATTGTGCCGCAGCGATGAACGCCTTGAGCAGGCGCTCGTGAGCGTGATTGCTGACCGGCTCCCTGCGTTCCGCGGTCAGATGTTTCCGGGAGCGGCTCACCAGTTGGCGCGTATTGCCTTCGCTCGTCTCCAGGATGTCCGCGATCTCTTTGTAGGGATAATCGAAGGCTTCCCTCAGGACGTAAGCAGCCCTTTCCACGGGGTTCAGCTTCTCCAGAAGGAAGAGAACCGCCATGTCGAGCACCTCTGCCCGTTCCGCACCCAGCTGGGGATCCGCAGTGGTATCGACCGGCTCCGGAAGCCACGGCCCGACGTACGATTCACGCCGCATCCTGGCGGACTGGGCCGCGTTGATCGCCAGGCGAGTGGTGACCGTCGTCAGGAACGCCGCCGGACGTCGGATATCGGCGTGGTCGATGGCCTGCCAGCGCAGCCACGCATCCTGGACGATGTCTTCGGCCTCCACGCAACTGCCGAGTACGCGGTACGCGATACCGAACAGTTGAGGCCGCATGGCCATGAAGTCCCTTGTTGCCTGCTCAAGGGGGTCTGCGTCACTACCGGCGCACATGAGTGGCCTCCACCTTTGAATCACCATGCTATTTGCCGTCACAGCGGTATGCGCGGCGTACTGAGCGGGTGGCCCGCCCGCACCTGTCAAGCGAGTACATCCGGGGCCTTTCGCACGACCGTGCAGCCCGCTGATCTGTGACACCGGCAACCGGCAACAACCCTCAGCGACTGGGCCAATACAGCGGGCGCCGTACCAGCGGTCGACCTGACGCTGACGCCACCGACCCGTTGCCCCGGCCCGGCAATCCACCGGAATTGACCATTGCCCTTTCCGCCCAAGCGACACATATCACTGGACCGGGCGCTCGCCGGTCCCGATACTCATCACCGTGATCGCGCTGCCGGTGCTGTGGCTGTATGGCGCCTCCGGGGTCGGGAAGACCACCGTGGCCTGGGAGGTGTTCGTCCAGCTCGCCAGGATGGGCGCGCCCACCGGATATGTGGACATCGACCAGATCGGGATGTGCTACGCGCCGCCGACGCCACGCCACTGGGCGCCCGAGCCGGACACAGATCCGGGCCGCCATCGGCTCAAAGCGCGCACGCTCGACGCGGTCGTGGCCAACTTCCGTGACGCGGGTGCGCGGTCCTTGGTCGTTCCGGGCGTCACCGACCCTGATCGCGGTGTGGATGCCGACCTCGCACCGCAGGCTGCGGTGACTGCCTGCCGACTGCGAGCAGAGCCGGCGGAGCTGCGCCGACGACTGGCTGCCCGCGGTCGCCCGAGCGACGATCTCGCGGAGCTGCTCGCGTACGCCGACGACCTCGACCGTGCCTTTCCGGCCGATCTGTGCATCGACACGACCGGCCTGACCGTCGCCGAGGTCGCCGAGCGCGTCCGCACGCGCACCGGCTGGCCCTATCCGCAGGCACGGGTGGAAGAACCGAGCATGATGCGACGGGAACCGGACCGCACACCGGGAAGCATTCTCTTGCTCTGCGGGCCCGCCGCCGTCGGCAAGTCCACCGTCGGCTGGCAGGTGTACCAGCAGGTCCGCCGGGCCGGTGCGCACGCCGCATTCGTTGACCTCGACCAGATCGGCTTCCACCGCCCCATCCCGACCGGCGACCCGGGCAACCACCGGCTCAAGGCCGCCAACCTGGCCGCGGTCTGGAGCACGTTTCGGGCCAACGGAGCAGGATGCCTGATCGCTGTCGGCCCACTCGACCGGCCCGAGGACATGAGGGCGTACACCGCAGCACTGCCTGCCGCCACGATCACCCTGTGCCGGCTGCACGCCAGCCGAAGAACACTGGCCGACCGAGCCACGCTCCGGGGCCGAGGCATCACTCCGGCCCCGGGGCTCGCCGGCGACCGACTGATCGGCCAACCGCAGGCCCGACTACGCGAGATCTCCGATCAGGCGGCACGGAACCTCGACGCCTTGGACGGGCTCGGTGATCTGCACGTGGGCACCGACGACCGGCCCGCGAACGAGATTGCCGCGGAGATCCTCCGGCGTACCCAATGGCCATCGCAAGTTCACTGGGCCACGTAGGACGCGAAGCGGATGCACGGCTCGCGCACTCATCCCTCACGCGGTGCCGCCGTCGACGGAGCGCGGCCGCTCCGTCGAGGCGATCAGCAGCGTCGTCGGTGGCGCGGGTCAGCGCGACGTCGGCAGCCTCGAACCGGCGGATCTGGGTCATCGGCCAACCGGGCAGTTGCATGAGCCGACCGCGCACCCGGCGGCCTTCCGAGGCGATGTCCACGAGCGCGTGGGCATCACTGAGCGGGACCGGCAGCACATTGCTCAGTTCGGTGACCTTGTCCTCGCGGGCGCCATCCTCCTGGTGTTCGACGAGGAGAACGGTGGTGGGCACCTGCAGCGCAGCGGCCAGGCGTCGCGCGGTCTCCATGCGCGTGCCCGCCCGTTCGTCTTCGCTAGCTCATAGCGGAGGCCGTCGTGTTGACGCCGGGCCAGGCTCCCAGGCTCAGGCGAAGTCGAACGAGGCGAAGTCGGCGACCGGGCGGTACCCGATGCGCTGGTAGATCGCGTTGCTCGTGGGGTTCGCCAGGTCCGTGAACAGTACGACCTCCGCCGCGCCTTCGGCCTGTGCGGCGCGGCTCACCTCCGCCGTCACCGCACCCGCGTAGCCGTGACCGCGCAGCTCGGCCGGGGTGTAGACGGGACCCACGCGGACCTGGCCCGCGACCATCGGTGTCACGCCCGCCATGGACACAGGCGTGCCGTCCGGGGTCTCCCAGAACGTGAACCGCCTGTAGCCGGCCGACAGGCCGGTACCGACAGAGGGCGCCTCTCCGATGGCCGCCGCGAAGTCGTCGTTCCACTCGGCCAGGCGCTCCTTGTCCTGGCCGCCCGCGATGCGGCTGCGGCCGTCCGGTGCGGGCTCGGGCGGGGTGAGCGTGCCGAGGCGGTAGAGGCGTCGCTGCTGGCCGAGTACCGGCACGGTGCCGGTGTGACGCCCCCAGGCCTCAGCGAATGCGACGGCCGTGTCATGGACCGCGGTGACACCGGGCAGTTGGTGACCCAAGCCGGCCAGGCGGGCGGCGAGCGCTTCGGCCTGGTCGGCGGTCAGCGCGGTGAGGTTCAGCCGGCGGGGCGGCGTGCGGAAGAAGGCGGCGGACACGTCGCCCGCTTCTTCCAGTCGTCCGAAGACGGGAGCCTCGGCGCCGTACGCGCCCGCTCCACCGCGCGCGCAGGACCTCCGTCACCGTCAACAGCAGGGTGTGCAGGGCGGGGCGGGAGTACAGGAAGTCCCCGGCACCGGCGAGGAAGCCGTCGACGTCTTCGGTGAGGTGCCAGTCATCCACCCGCATACCCAGGACTCCTCATGGTCGGCGCACGACGGTGACCCCGTCGCGACGGGGGAGAAACGACGGAGCCACCACAGCCAGTGTGCGGTGACACCCTGCAACCACGGGCCCATTTCGACCAAATGCCTGCTCAGCGGCCCTCAGCGGGTTGACCCGCGAACAAACCGCCCCGATGCGGGCGCGTCAGCGCGAACCTCTTCGAGAAGAGGCCGGGGGGCTGCTCCCAGCGCGGGCGACACGCGGGCTTGGCCGGCGCAGTCGCGGCACGCGACGCGGCCGAGGCCGCGGATGTGGATGCGGATGTGGATGCGCTACCCGTCTTCGATGGCATGGTGGTGGGTCTCGTCCCGCCGCCGGGCGGGGCCGGGTCGAGCTCGACGGCCGCGCCCACCAGGTACGGGTCCCCGACGGTGCCGGTGCCCGTCATGATGACGTCGACCGAGGAGGTGTCGACGGCCTGGATGACGGTGGTCTCACCGCCGCTGGTGGACGAGATGACATACGGGGACGCCGGCCGATCCGTTGCCGTCTACCGTGACGTCAGGGTCCGCGGTGACCGAGCAGGTGCTCCGGCGGCTGCAACCGCAGCTGGACAAGGGGTCCTCCAAGGGACGTGCCTCGCCCGGCCCAGAACCAGCGGCACGAACAAGTCTCACGTGCACCGGCCGGGGCGGCTCCGGACATGGGACGGACATTTTGAACAATGATTCATTAAGCACGCGATAATTGATAAAATCCGCGCCTTAACGCAACAGAAGGCGAACTGTCGTGCACTGCGCGTCGCATGCGTGCTCATGATGCGCTGCATCAGCAAGCGCATCATTCTGGAAATATCCGAAGCGGAGCGGTGGCCACGTACCGGCCCGCCCGCTGCTTGGCCGCGAAAGCGAGGCACTCCCATGCAGATGCGAGCAGCCCGGATGCACGGCTACAAAGAGCCCCTGCGAATCGAAGACGTCCCCGTGCCCGATCCGGCGCCGGACGAGATCCTGCTGAAGGTCGCGGCGACAGGCATGTGCCGCAGCGACTACCAGCTCCTCGACGGCTACTTCGAGGCCCCGTTCCCCGTCGAACTCCCCTACATCCCCGGTCATGAGGTCACCGGCCGCGTCGCGGGACTGGGCAGCGGCGTACCGAAGACGGCGGGCTACTCCGAGGGGGACATGGTCGTGGTCAACCCCAGCTGGGGAGACGGCACCTGCCGGCAGTGCCGCGAGGGCAACGAGCAGTTGTGCAGCGGCAACGGCCGCTGGGTGGGCTTCGGCCCGCCCGGGGGCTTCGCCGAGTACATGGCCGTGGAGTACCGCCACGCAATCCCGGTCTCGGAGGAGGCCGCGAAAAACCCCGAGCTCCTGGCCCCGATGACCGACGCGGGCATGACCCCCTACCGCGGGATGAGGAAGCTCCGCGACGCGGGCAAGCTTGGACCCGGCCGCACCGTCGCGGTCACGGGCATCGGCGGGCTGGGGAGCTACGCGGTCCAGTACGCGAAACTGCTTGGCAGCGGCGCGACCGTGGTGGCGCTGGCCCGCCAGGACGGCAAGCTGGACGTGGCGAAGGAGAACGGCGCGGACTACGGGATCAACGTCAAGGACAAGCCCGTGCAGGCCATCCAGGACGAGCTGGAGCAGCTGACCGGTCGGCGGACGATCGACGCCATCCTGGACTGCGTCGGCAGCACGGAGTCCATCTCCATGGGCTTCGACCTGCTGGGCCCGGAGGGCGCACTGGCAGCCGTCGGCCTGATGAGCCAGCATGTCGAGCACCGGCAGTTCCCCTTCGTCGGCACGGAGCTGTCCTATCTCGGCTCGTTCTGGGGCAACCATCTGGACCTCGTCGAGGTTCTCTCGCTCACCGAGGCCGGCCTCGTCAAGCACAACGTCACCAAGGTCAGGCTCGAGGACATCAACGACAACCTGGAGGCCCTGGGGCGCGGCGACGTCCTCGGTCGCCTGGTCATTGCCTTCGAATGACCTCGAGAGAGCCTTGGTACTGCAACCGCATGTGGCGTGACAGGTTGTCGTCTTGGTCGCTGGACTGACTGTGTGATGAATCGCTGACGGTCGCGCAGATCGAGGACTGGTCCGAGGGGATAGCCGATTTTGGGCCTTGACCCAGCCGGGCGGACCGCTTCGCTCGCACGCCGGCGGATGCCCGTCCGGTCGCACGGCTAATCAAATGCTCAACCGTGACGGTGCCTGAACGGCGCCGGGGCGAGCCGGCCCCCGCCGTCGACGGAGCGCGCGATCACGTCCGAAGCGGAAACGGCCCCGGCCAAGAGCCGGGGCCTTCGCCAGATGCCCCCTTTTGACCGGACCCAGCGCCCAGGGCGGCCCACAGATCGCCAGACGCAACCCAGCGGGCGACTTCGAGAGCTCCCCCCCTCACCTGCAAGCCGCTCCCCCGGCTCCGCGTGTTCACCTCAACCCGTTCCGATACGCCCAGCAGGCCGGCTCTGAGTACGCCTGATCCCACGCCTCGATGGCGACCGCGTCACGGTCCGGAAGGGGTCCAGAACTGTATGTCCAAGAGGCCCCGGAAGCGTGCCCTTATTTTCCTGCCGCAGGAGGCGTCGTGACACTTCGGGCGAGCAGCGGGCGAGCAGACGATCTTCATGGGGCCGGATCCCGCACCCCATCATTGGCGACTCCCGAATCACCGCAGGTCAGCGGGCATCGGCATCGCCGCTTCCGGCAGGGGCGGCAGGATGTGAACCTGCGGCGTGCGGGTTTGGAGTCCGCTGCTCTGGCCGGGCTGAGCTACACCCCTCGGTGCGCTCACTCTGACACGGGAGCGCACCGACGGGCCGAGGATTTACCACCGGGTCCCGATGGCCGCGACCAACTACCCGCGTCCGGCGTCGCGTTCGTCGAGGGCGTCGAGGAACTGCGCCATCAGCGATCCGACGAGCAGGCCCTCGGGGCCGAAGCCGGCGGGCGCCACGACGTCGGGCTCGCGCAGATAGCTGCCCCGGACGTCGAGCGGCTGGCCGCCGCCGACCGCGATGCCGTCGAGTTCGGCCGCCCGGACGGCGACGTAGAGGCGGTTGAGCCATTCCAGCCACAGGTCCGCCGCCTCGTCGTCGAGGCGGGCGCGCACCAGGGGGCCCGGTGCCGCGAGAGCGTCCACGACGGACCGGTCGGAGTCCGCCACGCGGTCGGCCAGCCGGCCGCGGAGGGACTCCGCGGCGGCGTCGGCCTCCCAGCGCCGCAGGGGGTCATCGGCCGCGTCCTGGGTCAGTTCGACGAGGTGGTCCGGCGCGTCGACCGGCCCCGGCGCGGCGGCGACACGGTCGGCCAGGCGGATAAGCCTCTGCGGCAGCGGCTGCCGCAGGGCGACGAGGATCGTGTCGCCGTCGCATGTGAAGACGCTGTCACCCATGGCGCACCGTCACCCACAGGCTCGCGGCCATCAGGCGTGCGGCGACGACCTCGCAGGCGTCGCGGTCGCCGTTGAAGACGGCCGTCCGGCCCTTGGAGTGGGCGAGCAGCATGAGCCGGTGCGCCTCGTCCTCGCTGACCGACAGGACACGGACGAGGACACGGACCACGTATCCCATGAGGTTGACCGGGTCGTTCCACAGCAGCACCGCCCACGAGGAGGGCGTGACGGTGTCGGTGTGTTCGTCGAGTGCCGTTCCTGAGGCGGGGGCTGCCTGGGTCGGGGTGGTCACGGTGTCCTTCGGGTCCTTCCGGGACGGGGCGAGACGGGACGGGGTGGCCGGAACAGCAGCCGGGTGCCGGCCCTCCGCGAGGAGGAGCCGGCACCCGGGCCGATGAACGAGGTGTGTCGCAGGGCTCGTCAGTGACGGGCGGCGCGACGCTTGCGGTTCGCGAAGAGCAGACCGCCACCGGCGAGCAGCGCGACAGCGGCGCCACCGGCGAGGAGCGGGGTGGAGCTGGAGGCACCCGTCTCGGCGAGATCGGCGGCGGGCGAGGACTCGCCACCGGCCGGGGAGGGTGCCGCGTCGGAGGCACTGCTGCTCGCGTCAACGGTCGGGGACTCGCTGGGCGCGGGCGACTCGGTGGTCGGGGTGGCCGACGGGGTCTCGCTCTGCACCGGGGACTCCGGCGTCTGCGGGGGCGCGCCCTCGCAGGCGGGAGCGGACTTCGTGTCGCTGAACGAGAACTGCTGGCCGTCGCCGGCCTTGACGACGATGCTGACCTCGACCGCGCTGGTGTGCGGGGGCAGGGTCAGGTGCTCCTTGTGCAACTCCGAGCCGAAGGTCTCGGTCGGGAGCAGGTCCTTGCCGTCCACGGTGATGGTCACCGTGTTCTCCACACGGCCGTTGTAGGCCGTGAGGTTGACGAACGTCACCTCGGAGCAGTTCACGTCCCACTTGGGAGTGTGCGCCGAGGCGGGCGCGGCGCAGAGGCCGAGCCCGATGATGCTGGTAGCTGCGGCCGCTATGAGCACGCCGGGGCGCGGCCGGATTCGGGGGGATAGGGTCACTGGATCTCCAGGCTGTCGTTATCCGATGCCATTGGCGCGCAGAGTACTCTGCCGCACCACACGCTTCTCAGGCGCCCCATAGGTTGACTCCTGTCCACAGCCGAGATGCCCGGCTCATGGGTTTCCTGATCATCGGAGCAGCCTGCGCGGAATACGCCCGTTGCGTGACCACTCGTCCGCGCCGCATCCGCGTCCGGACCCGGCGCGGGCCGACAACCCCGTTCCCGCGTGCGGCTGACCCCTCGGCAGACGGCGGTGCCGCCCCGGCCGCGGGTCTGCACGGCGTACGTGCGGGGTGATCAGCCGGTGGAACCTGCAGGTCATCGCCGTCGCGACGGGCGCGGCGCCGTTGCGCGGCCTACCATCGAAGGACAGGGCAGAGCGCGGCAGGGGCCGTCGTCCCCGGGCGGGCCCGAGGTGCCGCGGTCATCCGCACATCGGGAGTACACCGGGAGTGATACCCATGCCGACCACGAACAGCGGCCCCAAGCTCGCCCCGCAACTCCGGCCGCACCGTGAAGGGGTGCCGCCCACGCCCACTCCCCCGTGCGAGAGCAGCACCACGGCCGGTATCTCCTACACCGAGCCGCCGGAGGTGCGGACGGCGTGGGAGGTCGTCTCCCTCTTCCTGATCTTCGCCGTGGCGGTTCTCATCGCCGTCGGGCTGATCGCCCGAGTGGTGGCGATGTAGCCGGCGACGTCCACCGACCCCTCACCGGGTGCCCGCCACCGCGGTGAGCAGCCCTCGGCCCGGCACACGCAACCGCTCGCCTGCCGTGGAGCGGTTCGGGGCCGCCGACGGGGAGTTCGCCGCGGTGGCCCGGGCCGACGTGAGGGGAGCAGCGCGCCGACGCGGCTCGTCACCCGTGCGCGACGTGTCGATATGCTGCCGCCCATGGTCAGGCTGGAGCGGCTCACGGCAGGTCACGCGGGCGCGCTGCTCGCGTTCGAGCGGGCGAACCGGGAGTGGTTCGCGCGGTCCGTGCCCGACCGGGGGGACGCGTATTTCGCCGGATTCGCCGCGCAGCACCGGGCGTTGCTGGCGGAGCAGGACGCGGGGACGTGCCACTTCCACGTCGTGCTCGACGAGCGGGGCGAACTGGTGGGCCGGGTCAATCTGGTGGACGTGGCGGACGGCGCCGCCGAACTCGGTTACCGGGTCGGGGAGAGCGCGGCGGGCCGCGGGGTGGCGACGGCGGCGGTCGCGGCGGTGTGCCGGCCGGCGGCCACCACGTACGGGTTGCGGACCCTGATCGCGGTGGCCGCGCTGGACAACCCCGCCTCGCGGGCGGTGCTGACGCGCAGCGGTTTCATCGCGGTGGCGGACGTGACCGTGAACGGCCGTCCCGCCACCCGCTACCGGCTGCCCCTCGCCGCTGTTTGACGGTACGTCAGTGCGCGATGCTGTCGATCAGTTCGCGCGCTCCCTGCCGCAGCAGCGCCACCGCGACCGAGGTGCCGAGCGTGGCGGGGTCCAGAGGGCCGGCCCATTCGTGTGCGTCCAGGACCGTCTTGCCGTCGGGTGAGAAGACCCGGGCGCGCAGGGAGAGGCGGCCGTCGCGTTCGGCGCGGGCATAGCCGGCGATGGGGCTGTTGCAGTGGCCTTGGAGGACGTGGAGGAACATCCGTTCCGCGGTGGTCTCGCGGTGGGTGGCGGGGTCGCCGAGGTCGCTGACGGCGTCGATGGTGGCGGAGTCGTCCTCGCGGCACTGAAGGGCCAGGACGCCGGCGCCGATGGGCGGGATCATCGTCTCGACCGGCAGGACCTCACTGATGACGTCGGTCCGGCCGATGCGTTCGAGCCCGGCGACGGCGAGCAGGAGGGCGTCGGCCGCGCCCTGCTCGAGCTTCTCCAGGCGGCGGTTGGCGTTGCCGCGCAGCGGTACGCAGGTCAACTGCGGGTGCGAGGCCGCGAGCTGCGCGACGCGCCGGACGGAGGAGGTGCCGATGCGGGTCCCGTCGGGGAGCGCGTCCAGGGCGAGGCCGCCGGGGTGCACGAGGGCGTCGCGGATGTCGTCGCGCTTGAGGAACGCGGCGAAGACGGTGCCGGCCGGCAGCGGGCGGTCGGCGGGGATGTCCTTGACACAGTGCACGGCGAGGTCGGCCCGGCCCTCCAGGAGGGCGGCGTCCACCTCCTTGGTGAACGCGCCCTTGCCGCCGAGCCGGGCGAGGTCGCCCATCCAGCGGTCGCCCGAGGTGGTGACGGGCACGACCTCGAAGGCGATGCCCGGATGGAGCGCGGTCAGTTCGGTGCGGACCCGCTCGACCTGGGCGAGGGCCATGGGCGAGGACCGGGAGACGATGCGGATGAGGTCGGGGACGGCCATGTGCCCACGGTACGGCGACGGACGCCGGCACGGGCAACCGGGGCGAAGCCGCCACCCACGGTGACGAATCCGGCTAAGGTGCGCGGGCTCCCAACGGCCCGGCCCGGACTGCCCGTCAGGGCGTGGCGCGCTCGCACAGGAGCCCTGCGAGGGCCGCGTGCAGCATGGTGCCGAGCGATTCGGCGAAGTTGACGCGGGCCTCGGCGAGGCAGGGGTCCCCGGTGGCCTCGACGACCGCGGGCGAGGGGTTGGCGAACGGCCACAGCCCCGCGGTCAGCACGACCGAGATCCGGGTCAGCTCCACGGCCGCGGGCTCCCCCAGGCCCGGCAGGCGGTCGCCCGCCATGCGGGCCAGCCGGGCCCGGTGCTCCGCCTCCCGCAGCTTGAACGCACGGACGGACCCGACCGAGACGTTGCGCTCCAGGACCGCGGCCAGGATGCTCCACAGCTCGCACAGCAGCGGCCGGCGGGCCAGCGAGCGGGCCCAGGCCCCGGCGAGCGCGCGGGACGCGACGGGCGGGCCTTCCGGTCCCGGCACGGGCGGCAGCTCGTCCTCCAGGGCGTCGAGCCACTCCTCGATCGAGCGGTCGAGGAGTTCGAGGAAGACCGCCTCGCGGGTCTCGAAGTAGCGCACGACATTGGACTTGGAGAGCCCGACGCGGCGGCTGAGCTCGCGCAGGCTGACCTCGGCAGCGGGCATCTCGCGGAGCAGCGTCGCGGCGGCGTCGAGGATCTCCTCGCGGCGCTGCTCGCGCTGTTCGGGGCGGCGGGCGCGCTGGAAGGCGGCGGTGTCCTGCTCCTGGCTCACGGTTCCGGTCCCCCATGCCTCGAGTGTGTCCGCCGTTACATCATAACGGACCACCGGATCCTTATTAACGGTCCAGTGGTCTGTTAACTTGGAGAGCATAAGAGCCCAGCGTCCCCTTATTTCGGGGACGGCTGGCACGGCCTGTCCCTCAGGAGAGAATTCCCATGACCGCCACCCCCTCCGTCGCCCCTGGTGTCACCTCCTTCGACCGGCTGTTCATCGGGGGCCGCTGGGTCGCCCCCGCCGGCGCGAGCACCATCGAGGTCCGCTCGCCGCACGACCGGCACCTGGTCGGCGTCGTCCCGGAGGCCGTTCCCGCCGACGTCGACCGGGCCGTGACCGCCGCCCGTGAGGCCTTCGACCACGGACCCTGGCCGCTGACGACACCCGCCGAGCGCCGCGCGGTGATCAGCCGCTTCAACGCGCTGCACACCGCCCGCGGCGAGGAGCTGGCCGCACTCGTCACCGCCGAGAACGGCTCGCCCCTGTGGTTCACCCACTGGCTGCACAACGGCGGGATCGCGGAGCAGACGGCCGCGTACCTGCGCGCCTCCGAGGGGTTCGGCTGGGAGGAGGAGCTGCCCTCCGCGGGCGCCGGCCGCACCCTTGTGCGGCGCGAGGCGGTCGGCGTCGTCGCCGCGGTCATCCCGTGGAACGCACCGCACCAGTCGGCGCTTGCGAAGGTCGTCCCGGCCCTGCTCGCGGGCTGCACGGTGATCCTCAAGGCCGCGCCCGAGACCGCGGTGGACGCCCTGGTGCTCGGCGAGCTGTTCACGGAGGCCGGGCTGCCCGAGGGCGTCCTGAGCATCCTGCCCGCGGGGCGCGAGACCAGCGCGTACCTGGTCGCGCACCCCGGTGTCGACAAGATCGCGTTCACCGGCTCCACCGCCGCCGGCCGCACGATCGCCTCCGTCGCGGGCGAGCAGCTCAAGCGCGTCAGCCTGGAGCTGGGCGGCAAGTCCGCGGCCGTCGTCCTGGAGGACGCCGATCCGGTCGCGGTGGCCGAGGGCCTGAAGTCCGCGGCGCTGGGCAACAACGGCGAGGCCTGCGTCGCCCACACCCGCATCCTCGCGCCGCGCTCGCGGTACGAGGAGGTCGTCGCGGCGGTGGCGTCGATGATGCAGGGCATCACCGTCGGCGACCCCTCCGACCCGGCCACCTACCTCGGCCCGATGGTCCGTGCCGACCAGCAGGCCCGCGTACGGTCCTACATCGACGTCGGGATCGCGGAGGGCGCCCGCCTGGTGACCGGCGGCCCGGACGTGCCGGAGGGCCTGGAGGGCGGCTACTACGTGCGGCCCACGCTCTTCGCGGACGTCGACAACTCCATGCGCATCGCCCAGGAGGAGATCTTCGGCCCCGTGCTGGTCGTCATCCCCTTCGAGGACGAGGACGACGCGGTGCGCATCGCCAACGACTCCCCGTACGGCCTGAGCGGCGGTGTGTGGACGGCGGACACCGAGCGCGGGCTCGCGGTGGCGCGGCGCATCCGCACCGGGACGTTCTCCGTCAACGGGGGCTTCGGCGGCTTCGACGGCCCCTTCGGCGGCTACAAGACCAGCGGCATCGGCCGCGAGTTCGGTGCCGCGGGCCTCGGCCAGTACGTCGAGCAGAAGACCATCAGCGCGGCGTGATCCCGGGCCCGAGGAACACCAGGGCGGCCGCCGTCAGGGCGGTGATGCCCGCAGGGACGGCCAGCCGCGGGTCGGTACGGAAGTCCGGGGCGTGGTTCGGGGGCAGTGCCGCCATCTTCTCGGCGGCGCTGCCCCCGGGGGTCCCGGCCCACTGGCGGGGGCCGGTGCAGCCGAACATCCAGTAGGCGGTCCGGATGCCGGGGGCGCCGTGCAGATGCGCCCCGGCGGGGCCGAACAGCGGGAAGTCCTCGGTGGCCGTCGACGCGGGCCAGAGCGCGACGCGCCCTTCGCCGAGGGCCTGTTCGTGGGCGCGGCGCACCGACTCCGCGGCCCCGGCGTCCGGGACGGTGGGCGGTGACTGCGCGAGCACCCGGACCGACGGTTCGCGCGGGCACCGCGAGGCCGCGCACTCGGCGGCGGCGATGCGCCGCACGGCGGCCTCCACGCGGTCGAGGGCGGCGTCGGTGAAGGCCCGCACCGAGACCTCCAGCGTGGCGCGGCCGGGGACGATGTTGCCCCGGACACCGGCGTGCAGGGAGCCGACGGTGAGCACGACCTGCTCGGCCGGGGCGGTCTCCCGCGACACCACGGTCTGCAGCCGCAGCACGATCGCCGCGGCGGCGACGACCGGGTCCACCGCCAGATGCGGGGCGGCCGCGTGCCCGCCCGAGCCGTGGACGACCACCTCCAGCAGGCGGCTGCCCGCCAGCACCGGCCCGTGCGCAGGGGCGTGGGCGACCATTCCGGCCGGCAGGGGCGCGGCATGCTGGGCGAGCACGGTGCCGGGAGTGGCGAACCGCTCGTACAGGCCGTCCTCCAGCAGGGCGCGGGCGCCGCTCAGGGTCTCCTCGGCGGGCTGGGCGACGACCATGAGCGTGCCCGACCAGTGATCGGCCGCTCCCGCCAGCAGGTGCGCCGTGCCCGTCAGACAGGCGAGGTGCAGGTCGTGACCGCAGGCGTGCATGACGCCGGCCCGCTCGCTGGCCCACGACAGGCCGGTGGTCTCCTGCACGGGCAGCGCGTCGAGTTCGGCGCGGAGCATGACCACGGGCCCGGGGCCGTTGCGCAGCAGGCCGGCCACACCGTGTCCGCCCAGGCCGCGGGCGGTCTCGTAGCCGGCGGCGGTCAGCCGGGCGGCGACGCGGGCCGCCGTGCGCTCCTCGGCGCCGGAGAGCTCGGGATGGCGGTGGAGGTCGAGATGGTCCTCGACGGCCGGGCGCAGGACGCCGGGCAGGCCGTCGAGGACCGCGGCGGGGGTGGGGGCGGTGGGATGCACGCCGGGCTCCTTGCGTACGGGGGAAGGGCGGGGGCGAAGAGGACCTGACAGCGAGGTGACAGCGGGACGTGGGCCGATCTGCCAGTGGGGTTGGTTAGAAATGACTCCGGTACAGCGCACGGGTGTTCGCTCGATCCGCCCGGGCCTGGGCCGCCGCTCCCGCCACGTTCACGTTGAGGAGGACCACCATGTCGCCGCAGCCGAAGTCCCTCGCGTCGCTTGCCGACGAGATCCTGGAGCTCGAGTCCGAGACCTTCGAGATCACCGACTACTCCGACGCCAGCGAGGTCATGCTGGGCTCGTCCACCAGCTGCAGCAGCACCAGCACTTGCAGCAGCACCACCAGCACCACCAGCTGCACGGCCTGACCCGGCCCTCGGCCCCCTGCCCGGCGGTTCGCGCCGCCGGACAGGGGGCTTCGCCGTGCCCGCCCCCGGCGATCAGGGGAACGGGTGCGGCACCCGGCGCAGTTCGGCGTCGGAGAGGTCGGTCTCCCGCAGCCCGGCGCGCCGGAAGGCCGAACGCAACCGGGGCATGTCCATCGCGCGTTGCCGGGACCAGCCGAAGTCGATCGGCAGCAGGCCGGGGACCAGCGTGCACACCGTCCGAAGGCCCATGCGCTCCTGTTCCGGTGTGGTCTGGTCGACGGCGATGACGTCGAAGCCCGCCCCGGCGAGCAGGTCCCGGCACAGCGCGAGGTCGTCGCGGAGGTCGCCGGTGCGCGGGCGCAGCCGTTCCCAGCCCGCGTGCAGTTCCCGCAACGGCCGTACGGCGGCCGGTTCGAGGTAGCTCGCCGCGTGCCCGGCCATCCCGGGCAGCCCGAACAGCGCAGCGTGGTCGGGCAGCCGCCGCACCAGGCCGAAGTCAGCGGCCATGGCGGCCAGTTCGTCCGGGCGTTCGCGGACCTGGCCGGGCAGGTGCGGGATGTAGGTGAGGATCTCGGCGACGGCGGACTCGACAGCCGTCTCGGGGTCGAAGGCGGCGCCCGCGGCGAACGCGAGGGTGCCGGGACCGCCGTCGCGGCGGACCGCGAGTCCGGTGGCGACCGGCACCGGCAGGTCGACGCGGTTGTCGAAGACGTGGACGTCGTAGCCCTGGAGAGCGGCCCGGTCGACCATGGCGCGGGTGGTGCCGCGGTCGAGCGAGCCGAGGTCGATCTCGGTCAGGGGCGCGTTGCCGTACCAGCCGAGCAGGAAGGCGTCGCGCTCGATGAGTTCGAGCAGGCCGAAGAGGACCGCCTCCTCCAGGCAGCTGCCGATGGCGCAGCCGTTGGAGCACTCGAAGACGAAGTTGTCGGCGGCCAGGCCCGCGCTGTAGTGCACCAGGCGGGCGGGGACGAGGACGGGGCGTTCGTCGCGCAGCGACCAGCCCTCCACCCAGGGGATCGGCCGGCCGGGGGCGAAGGGGCTGAGCAGGGGGTCGTCGCGGTAGGTCTGCGGCCCGTACACGCCGCAGTCGCGCGGGTCGAGGGCGCGGTCCCCGAGGCTGTCCCAGGCCGCGGTCAGCAGCGGCGCGCGGCGCCGGCGGTGGGTGCCCGCGTAGCGTTCCAGACCCTCCAGGAAGGCCAGGTCGCGGCTGGCCCGGAAGGAGTTGGCCTGGCCGCTCCAGGTGACGTCGGTCAGGCCCGCGTAGCCGCGCATGAAGACGCTGCCCGCGACCGGCGCGGTGGTCGGGGACTTCACGTCGGTCCAGGTGGCGGCGCCGAGCACGCCGCAGACCGGATTGGCGAGGGCCTGGGTGGGCAGCTCGTACGAGCGCGGGGAGCGGAGCCGGTAGGCGTCCGGCGCGGGCTTGGGGCGTGGGACGGTCCCCGTCCCCATCGGCGGGACCGCCGCCTCGTCGGACGGGGCGCAGTGCGGGCACAGCGGCTCGCGCAGCAGCGGCACGCCGGCGACCTGGAGCGTGGCCAGGTCGAGCCGGACGACGCGGGGCAGCGGTCCGTCGGCGCGGCGGGCGAGCGCGGCGGCGTACACGGACGCCACGGCGTCGACGACGTACTCCGGCAGCACCGGCCACCGCCCGGCCGCGCTCGCGGAGGTGCCGGTCTCCCAGGCCTCGCGCTCGGAGCGCGTGCGCAGGCGCTGCCAGCGCATCGCCAGGCACTGGCCGCAGGCGTCCTCGTCGGGGTCGGTGCCCCCGAACGGGCCGATGAGGACGGCGTCGTGGGCGAGCTGGACACGGGCGCCGGGGCGGCGGTCCGCGTGGGGGTCGCGGCCGGTGTTGAGGGTGTCGACGGCGCCGAGCGGCACCACGTCAGGGGCCGCGGGCAGGCGCGCGGCGAGGGCGTCCCGCAGGGCGCGGGCCGCGCTGTCGGTGGCTGTCGCGTGCACTTCGGGCGGCACGGCCGCGGGCGCGGCGGATTCGGCGGTCATCCCCGGTTGCTCCAGTGGAAGGTCCGGGCCGCGACGAGCGCGAACAGGGCCGCGAAGCCGACGAGTCCGGCGCAGGCGACGGCGAGGTCGGAGGCGCTTCCGTGGTGCGTCTGCGAGAGCACCCCCAGGATGCCGTCGTTGAAGTAGCGCAGCGGCAGGGCGAGCGCGACGTCCCGCAGCCAGCCGGGCATCAGGTCGCTGGGATAGAACGACCCGGACAGGAACGCCATCGGCACCATGATGCAGTTGGCGATCGCGGCGACGGCCTCCGGCGTGTTGGCCAGGCTGCCGACGACGAGCCCCAGCGCCATGAACGTGGTGATGCCGAGGACCAGTACCGGGATCACCAGCGGCCAGCCGGAGGCGAGCTTCAGCCCGAACAGCGGCAGCAGGGCGACGCCGATGAACAGGGCGGCCTGCACCAGCCCTACGCCGATGGCGATGGCGTAGCGGGAGGCCAGCACGGACGGCAGCGAGGTGGGCGTGCGCCAGATCAGCCGGAGGATGTCGTCGCGGCGCCAGTGCATCATCGTGAACGCCACGCCGAACATGGCGGCGTTGCCGACGCCCCAGGACAGCACGCCGGGCGCGATGTAGTTGATGTACGGGGGGCCGCCGTCCTCGACGGTCTGGCCCTTGAAGATCAGCCCGAACACGACGAGGAAGAGCAGCGGGAAGGCGAAGGTGAAGAAGACGGTGGTCTGGTCCCTGACGTAGGCGCGGTAGTTGGCCCTGGTCAGTGCTGTGTACGCGCTCACGGTCAGTGCTCCGATCCGGTCAGGGCGAGGTAGGCGTCCTCCAGGGTCGCGGTACGGGTCTGCACCGCGTCCGGGCCCGCGATCTCGTTCACGGCGACGATGACCGCTCCGGCCACGCGGGTCTCCATGACGACCTCGCCGCCCTCGACCTGGGCGCTGTCCACGCCCTCGATGGCGCGGGCGCGTTCGAGAGTGATGCGGTCGGCGGGGACCAGGACCCGTGTGGGGGCCTTGAGGGAGCGGACCAGGTTGGCGGGCGTGTCGAGCGCGATGACCTTGCCCGCCGACATGATCGCGACGCGGTCGCAGAGGGCCTCGGCCTCGTCCAGGTGGTGGGTGGTGTGGACGATGGTGCGTCCCTGGCGCCTCAGATCGCGCAGCACCTTCCACAGTGAGCGCCGTGCCTCGGGGTCGAGGGCGGCGGTGGGCTCGTCCAGCAGGATGAGTTCGGGGTCGTGGACGAGTGCGGTGGCGATGGCCAGCCGCTGGCGCTGGCCCCCGGAGAGGTTGTCGACGCGGGTGCGGGGCTGCGCCGACAGGCCCACCAGGTCCAGGGCGCGGACGGCGGCCTCGGGGCCGAGGCCGTAGAGGACGGCGACGGTCTCCAGGTGCTCCAGGGCGGTCAGCCGGGTGAAGAACGCCGAGGCCTGGGTCTGGACGCCGAGGCGGCGCAGGAGCGCGGTGTTGCGCGGCCACGGGGAGGAGCCGAGGACGGAGACGCTGCCGCTGTCGGCCCGGCGCAGTCCCTCGACCATCTCGATGAGGGTGGTCTTGCCCGCGCCGTTGGGCCCGAGGATGCCGAAGAACTCGCCGCGGCGCACGGTGAACGACACCCCGTCCACGGCCTGGACCGGGCCGTAGCGTTTGCGCACGTCGTCGATCACCACGGCCTCGGGGGCCGTGTCCACTGCCGTCATCTGCCGTTCCCTTGCTGTGTGGGGGTCGTCGCCGGACCGGTCGCGCGAGGCGCGCGGCGGGCCGGAGGGGGTGGTGCCGGGAGACGGCACGGCGTCCGGTGCCGTCCGCTCCCCGTCCTGGGGGGTGTGCTCGGTGCGCCTGGCACGGGCGGCCAGGCCGAGCCGCCGGAGCACGGCGGCGGCCACGAGGACAAGCACGGGGGCCGCGCCGGCGAGGGCACCGTACCGGTCGGCCAGCCACCAGCCGGCGGCGGCCAGGACGGCAGCGGCCGTCCCCGTGGTGAGGGCGCCGGCCAGCAGTCCGTACAGCGCGTAGGCCACCCGGGCCCGGCGCGGGTACGCGCGCGTGCCCGGACCGCGGCCGAACCGCCCGGCCACGGCCTGGCCGAGGAAGGTGCGGCTGCCGGCGGCCAGTTGGCCGATGCCGACGGCGTAGCCGAGCAGCTTGTAGCCGTCCAGCGGGGGCAGCGGGACGAGGTTGGCCAGTGCCACCGCGACGCCGAGCAGCAGCGTCCCGCCGAGGGCGTAGTGGACCGGGCCGTCGTCCGGCGCCCAGGCCCACAGCGGCCAGAACGGCAGCAGGAAGACGAGGTTCGCCGCGGGTCCGGCCGCCGCGGTGGCGATCTGGTGGCGGCGCCGGGCGAAGAACGCCACGTCCTGCACGAGGCAGTAGAGGTAGGTGACGGGCAGCCGCCAGCGCAGCCCGATCTCCGCGACGGTGCCGCCGTAGGCCCGGCCGACCAGTCCGTGCGCGAGCTCGTGCAGGGCCAGGCTCACCCACAGCACGACGCCGACGGCCATCAGCAGCACAGGGCGCTGGGCCAGTTGGGACACGTCGTGGACCAGGGTGCCCAGGCGCGCGGCCAGGTGGGCGAGCATGCCGAGGACCAGTACCAGCAGCGCGCCCAGGAAGACCGGGGTGCGGGCGAAGGCGGTACGCCGGTGCAGGGTCTCGATGAGCGCCCCGGCGTCGGAGGACATCCGCACATGGCCGTTGAGCAGGGTGGATCTGCCGTCCTGCACGCGCGGCGCGGGGGCCGGTGCGGCAGGCCCGGGGAGCGGGCCGCCGTCGAGCAGCCGGCGCGTCCCGAAGAGGCCGAGGAGTTGCTGCCAGCGGGCGTCGTCGAGGCGGGCGCCGAACTCGCGGGCGTAGGCGTCGCCGATGGCGCCGAGGGTCTGTTCGCCGTCGAGCCGGGACAGGACGAAGAACTCCTTGGGCCGCAGCTCGAACCGGCGGCCGCAGACCGGGTCCTTGAGGGGGTGGACGGGTGTCGTGCCGCGCAGCACGGACGGCCCGATCAGCAGGTCGGGCCGGCGGCGCGGCCGCAGCCCGAGCAGGCCGGGCGGTGCGGTCACCGCTCCCCCTCGGGCGCGCCGGTGCCCTCGCGCAGGGCGCGGGCCAGGACGTAGGCGAGGAACGCCTCGTCCCGGATGGTCACCGAGAGCCGGTTGTTGGTCATGTGCATGTACGGGGACATGAGCATCGCCAGGGCCCGGCCGGGCTCGGTGACCTCGAACTCCTCGTCGCCGCTCCAGGACCGGAAGACCAGCTCCTCGGCGACGGCCAGTTCCCGTACCCGGCCCGCCAGTTCGCGACAGTGTTGCGCCCAGCCGCGCAGGAAGCCGGGGAGTTCGTCGTCGGCCCCGGCGGCGACGGCGGCCCGGATCCCGGTGAACCGGCGGCCGAGTTCGGCGCCCATGTCGCCGAAGGCGCGGTCGTAGCCCTTGCGGGCGGTGAATTCGGTCCGGGAGAAGGCGCCGTCCCAGAAGGCGTGGTAGCGCTCCAGGAAGTGCGCCAGCTGCTCGTCGTCGTCCAGGAAGGAGGCCGACATGACCATCATCAGCTGCGCGGCGGTGCCCAGCAGGACGGTGCGCACGTGCAGGTTCATCGTGCGCAGGGCCTCGACGACCAGGTCACTGGAGCGCTGGAAGTGCCATTCGGCGAGCGCGACGCCGGCCGGGCCGCCGTACTTGCCGTACTCCGGCTCGTAGGGCTCGATGCTGACGGAGTTGTTGTCCCGCAGCAGCATGCGCCCGTCCGGGCCGACCAGCCGGTCGCGCTGCTCCTGCGGGTACTCCAGCTCGAACAGCTGGTTGTACAGGTCCGCGAGGAAGCCCGCCTTGACCTCGTACAGGGCCGGGCGGGTGGCGAGGAAGCCCCGCACGGCCCGCAGCGCGCGCTCGCCGACCTCGTCGGCGACGTCCGCCGAGGAGGGCTTCAGGCGCAGGCGGACGTGCGGCCCCTGGAGCCAGTAGTTGATGAAGAAGTGGCCTGACAGCAGCCCCTCGGAGTGGAGTTCGGCGACCAGCGGCCGGACGCAGTCCAGGAGCAGCGGCCGCGGGCTGGCCGCGTAGAAGACGTGCAGCGCCTTCCACTCGCCGGGAGCGGCGCCGGTGGGGGCGGTGCCTGCCTGCGCGGGTGAGGTCATGACCGCTCACCGTGTCCTTCCTCGTCGGGTGCGGGGTGTGCCGGTGCGGCGGGGAGGATCTCGACCGCGAGTTCGGCGACGTGCCGGCCGCGGCCGGTACGGACGTGGAGGTCGTCCTCGGCCGGCAGCATCTCCTCCAGGACGACCCGCCCGGCGCGCTCCTTGAGCAGTCCCTCCAGGGCGACCAGGCACAAGGGGCTGTCGAAGTCGACGTAGTGCGGTTTGGAGCCGCCGCCCGCCCAGCCGCCCGCGGCGCCTCGCGGGGCGTGCACGGTGGCGAAGGCCCGGACTGGGACGCCGTGTTCGCGCCGCCAGCGCTGCCAGGCCAGGAACCAGCCGGCGTCGTCCTGTCCGGCGGGCCGCACGGGCAGGGCGGCGGCGTCGGCGGTCCAGCTGCGCCGGCTCAGCACCACGGACCCGTGCCGTACGCGGGGCCGGGCGGTGACCCCGCCGGTGGCGGGAGCCTCGGGCACACCGGTCCACACGTCCAGAGCGGTCTTGGAGGTCGGGGAGAGCAGGAGCAGGGTGCGGGGGATCTCGGGGAGCACCATGGGCACCAGGTAGCCCAGGTAGAGCGGGATGACCTCCTTGCCCAGTCGCCGGGAGCGCACGACCAGGCGGTCCTGGGCGGCGTCGTGCTCCACGTACAGGTCGTCCAGGTGGAGGCGCTGCTCGGGCGGGGCGGAGCCGGTCTCACCGGGACACAGAATCTGATAGTCCGTCATGCGTCCGTGGAGGTTGAGGTTCGTGGTCGCCGAGCCCGCGGTGATCTCCGCGAAGACCGCGCCCTCCGGCTGCGCCGCGCGCAGGTCGGCGAGGAGCGCCGCCGACAGTCCCGGGTCGTCGCCCGCGGTGTCGAAGCAGTGGGTGAAGCGGGTGAAGGGGAAGCACAGGCCACCGTAGGAGCCGTTGAGGACGACGAGGGGGTCCTCCTCGCGGGCGGCCAGCTGGAGGAAGTGGCTCTGCGCGGCGAATCCCTCCGCGAGCGGTACCAGTTCACCGGCGACCTCCGCCACGAACCCCTCGTCCAGCCGCAGTTCCTCCGTATCCCGCGGCCGGTCCCGCCACAGTTCGCGCATACGTCGCACGAACGCGGCACGGGCCCGGTCGAGGGCGGTGATCTGCGGCAGCCCGAGCCAGTTCTCCTCCGGGGCGTGTCCCTCGGCGGGGTCGTGGGGGCCGCGCTGCGAGGTGAACAGCAGATACTGCTCGAAGAGGTCCTCGTGGAAGTCGTGGACGAGCCGCAGCAGGTCGTCGCAGCGGCCGCCGCTGCCGTAGCGGGCCAGGAAGAAGCCCTTGAACGTGAGCCGCTGCGCCAGGGACACGTCGAAGGCGGGGAGGATCCGCGCCAGCGACCGCAGGGGGCCGGCGGCCAGCTCCGTCCAGGTGTGCGCATCCGCGGCGACGGGTTCCGCGGCGGCCCGCGCGTCCTCGTAGAGCAGGGTCCGCGGCAGGGTCGTGCCGGAGGCGCCGAGGGACTCGACCAGCGCGGGCAGGTCGCGCCCCAGACCGGTCAGCAGCTCGCGGCGGCGGGCGAGCGGCGCCGTGGCGTAGGCGTCCACGGCGGCGGCCACGTCGTCCAGGCGCGCGGCGACCTCCAGCGCCCAGGGCCGGCCGACCTCGCGCAGCGCGGCCTGGAACGCCCGGACCGGGTCCGGGCTGTGCACATCGGGGTACAGGCCGTCGAGCTGCACCATGCCCAGTTGCAGCAGCGCCGACAGGTAGCGTTCCGCATCCTCCTGACTGGCGTCGCGCTCGGTGGTCAGCCAGGACGTGAGATCCCGGTGGCGCAGCCGGGGCCGCTCGCGCAGCAGGGTCAGCAGCCCTTCGAGCGCGCCGCTGCGGCGCAGGAAGAACAGCCGGTCGCGGGCGGCGTCGAAGCTGACCGGGGCGCTGTCGTCGCCCGCGGTCACCGAACGGCGGACGAAGCGCACCCGTTCGTCGTCCAGTTCCCAGCCCGAGGCCGGGCCGACGAGCAGGTCGCCGCGCCGTTCGGGGTCCGCGGCGACGGCCTCGGCGATGCGGCGCAGCACGACGACGTTGAGGCGGGCGTGCCCGGACCAGCTCTCGGCGACCTCGACGGCGCCCGCCGGGGCGGTGTCCGGCCGGAACGCGCCGAGCGCGACCCCGGTGAAGGTGCTGAAGGGGCTGGTCTTGCAGGCCGTGCGGTACAGGTACGCGAGCAGCGACCGCTCGATCTTGCGGCCGCGCTTGCCGGACGCGGACGCGTCGCCCCGGATGTACGCGTCGAGCTGCCCGTCGAGCGTGGGGGAGGCCAGCAGCAGGCCCAGGCGCAGCTGGTCCGTCCCGGCGAGGCCGCGCAGCGCGGCACGGCCGCGGCCGAACTCGTCGGCCAGCAACCCGGGTCCCCGGCCGTGCAGTTCGGCCAGCTTGTGGCGCTCGTGCAGCCAGGTGGCGAGATCGGGGCCGGCCGGGCCTTCGAGGCGGGCGGCGAGTTCGAGCGCGGCAGGCACGTCCTGCGGGAGCCGGTTGTTGAACACGGCGCGGCGCAGGCGCAGCACGTCCCTGCGCATGCCCTCGTCATCGTTGCCGTCGACGACCGCGGCGAGCGGGTCGCTGAGGCGTGCGCCGAGCTCACGCAGGCGGGCCTCCTCGGCGATGACCTCGTCGGCCCAGCCGCGGGCGGCGGGGCTGCGCAGCGCCTCGGCCGCCTCCACGGGCAGGCCGGCCAGACGCATCATGAAGCGCGGGGAGAGCGCCGTGGCGGGGCCGGCGGCGGGTGCGAGTCCCGGCGGGGTGAGGGAGGTGGTCACCGGTCCTCGTCCTCCTGGGTCGCCCGCGCGGGCGCGTACGCGAGGTCGTAGTGGAAGTCGGCCGGCCGGGGCCGCTCGTTGCCGACCAGCATGAGCAGCAGGGGCAGTTCACCCGTCCCGTCCAGTCCCAGTTCCTCGGCGAAGGCCACGCTGTCGAAGCCCAGCGCCACGCCGCACGCGGTGTCCGAGGCGGCCGCGGCGGTGTAGACGGCCTGCGCGGCCGCGCCGATGGCGGCGCTGACGAGCCGGTAGCCGCGCTCGCCGACGGCGTCGAGTACCTGGTGCGTGCGGATCGCGGGGACGATGACGGCGGCGGCCTGCTCCAGGTTGTAGTTGTTGAGGAAGTAGTGCGCCTGGAGGAAGGGCCCGGGAGCGCCCTGCTTGATCAGGCGCAGTTCGTCCGTGGCGGGGTCGAAGGCGTACGTGCCCTGGGGCACGCCCTCGACGTGGTTGACGAAGACGTACAGCGAGGCGAGCCGGGGTCCGCCGGGCGGGGTGGCGTCGGTGGTGAGTTCCGTCCCGGCGGCGGCGGCCCGCAGGGCGGCGGTGAGGTGGGCGGCCGACAGGGGCCGCAGGCCCGTGAACCGCCCGAAACTGCTGCGGCGGGAGCGCAGGGCCCGGCGGACGCTCAGGTCCATGGGCGCGGCGGGCGGCAGGGGCACGCGTTCGCCGCCGGAGGGCACCGCGGCGGCTGCTGCGCTCTCCAGCGCGCCGGGCGCGGGGCGCTGCGCCGCGTTCCGGGTGGTGGCGCGGTGCACCGTGCGCACGGTGTCGAAGGCGATGACACGGCGGGACCGTTCCTGCTCGGTGCGCTGGACACCGGAGGTGCGGGCGGCGGACGGGGCGGTGTCCCCGGCCGGGACGGCGCCCTCCCAGCGCAGCGGCACGACCGCGAAGACGCCCTCGTCGTCCGGGTCCGCGCCGAGCAGCCGGCCGAGGCGCGGCTCGTCGAACCACAGGACGGGGTCGATCCGCAGGCCCCTGGCCCGCGCCCACATGCTCCAGGTCTGGAGCAGCGCACCGAGGTCCATCGTCACCACGTGGTAGCCAAAGCTGTTGTACTTGAACGTGTTCTGCCAGAACTTGACGCCGAGGACGAGGAACTGGTCGGCGTCCCGGTGCAGTCGGGCGTCGCCGACCGCCGCCATGACCTCGCCGGTGACGTCCCCGGTGAGCAGCCGCTGCACGGCGTGGTGCTGCGGCGAGTAGTGGTGGACGCCCGGCGTCAGCGGGCCCGAGGCACCGGACACCCAGTGGACGCCCACGGGGTAGAGGCCGCCGCCCGAGGCCGTGCCGCGCGACCAGTTGGCCTGCGTGTACATCGGCAGCGTGCCCAGGTCGGTGTTGGCCTGCACGGCGAGGCGGCGGCCGACCAGCCCGTAGGAGTCACGGAGCATGCCGCCGAGCAGCGGCAGCGTGAAGGGGGCGTCGCCGTGCGGCCCGGTCAGGCCGCGGCCGACGCCGGCGTCCTCGGGGAAGTCCCCGTCGGGCAGCGGGAAGCGCTCGGCCCCGGGGTAGAACTTCTCCTTCCGGGGACGGTCCGCCCAGTCGGGGACGAAGTCGGCGGGCTCCATCGCGACCCGGCCGCGCCGCATCACCGCGGTCGCGTACTCATGGGTGTCCCCCATGTCCGTTCCTCTCTGTCTGCCGCGGCGTCCGCTGCGGTGGGTGGGCGGCTGGTTCACGGGAAGGGGTGCGGGGCGAGGTTGAGTTCCCCGTCCCGCAGGTCGTGGCCGGTGAGGCCGGCGGCGCGCGGGGCGGTGCGCAGCCGGGGCATGTGCAGCGCGCGCTGGCGGTGCCAGCCGAAGTCGATGGGGATCAGGCCGGGCACCAGGACGGCGGCCGTGTGCAGCCCGGCGTAGCGCTGCTCGGGCATCGTCTGATCCACCACGACGACGTCGAAGCCGTGCGCGGTGACGGCCTCCACGGCGGCGTCGAGGTCCTCGCGCAGATCGGCGGCGGGCGGGCGGCCCGTGCCGAGTCCGGCGACGGGGCGGAGCGGCTCCGCGGGCCCGTCCTCCCGGTCCAGCAGGAAGTCCGCGTACCGGGCCATGCCGGGCAGCCCGTACAGCAGTGGATGGTCGTGCAGGACGTGGACGGCACCGAAGTCGGCGGCCATCCCCTCCAGTCGCGCCTGCTCCCGCTTGGTGCGCCGTTGGAGCTTGACGGCGTCGGTGGCGATCTCCGCGAGTCCGGCGGCCAGCGCCGCCTCGGGGTCCCAGGAGGCTCCCGCGCCGAAGCACAAGGTGCCCGTGCCGCCGTCGACGCGCTGGGCGACGGCGGTGACGACCGGGACCGGGAAGGTGACGCGGGTGTCGAAGAACCGGGCCCGGTAGCCGTACATCGCCAGCCGGTCGACCATGTGCCGGGTCGCGGGCCGGGTGCTGGTGGCGGGGTCGATCTCGGGCAGCGGGAGGCCGGCGTACCAGGCGATGAGGAAGGCGTCGCGTTCGACGGCCTCCATGAGCCCGAAGAGGACGGCCTCCTCCAGCCTTCCGCCCGAGGCGCAGCCGTTGGAGCTCTCCTGGACGAATCGGTTCTCCAGTCCCCCGGGCGCGTGGTAGTACGCAAGGACCTCGGGGACGAGCAGCGGCCGCCGGTCGCGCAGCGAGTAGCCCCAGACCCAGGGGTGGGGCCGGTCCGGGTCGAAGGGCCGGACCTGGTCCTGGTGACGGTAGAAGGCGTCGGAGTACACGCCGCAGGTGCGGGGGTCCAGGGCGTCGTCGCCGAGTTCGGTCAGCGAGGCGACGACGGCGGTGCGCTTGCCGCGGGCGCGCATGCCGGCGAAGCGTTCCATGCCCTCCAGCAGTCCGACGCGGACACTGCGTCCGTAACTGCCCGTGTGGCCGCCCCAGTAGGACTCGCGCAGATAGCTTCCCGACCGCAGGGTGAAGGAGCCCACGGTGGAGGCGGTCGACGCCGAGGTGAGGTCCGGGGCGACGGAGGGGCCGAGCATGCCGGTGACCGGATTGACGAAGGCGGCCAGCGGAAGGTCGTAGTCGTCGATGTGCCGGCCGCGGAAGCCCGCCGGGTCCGCCTTGGGGACGCTGCCCACGGTGACGGTGGCCGCGTCGGCCGTGTCGGGGACCCGGCGGTCGCAGTGCGGGCACTCCGCGTCGGGGACGAGGACGGCCCGGTTGACCTGGAGGCTCTCCAGGTCCAGGAGATGGACGGCACCGAACGGCCCCCGCTCGGGGGCGCGTTCGCGGGCGGCCGCGGCGAGGGCGGCGACGGCGTCGACGGCGAAGGCGGTGGTGAAGGGCCACTTCCCCGCCGCCCTGGTGCCGGAGCCCAGTTCAAGGGCGTCGCGCAGGGTGCCGGGCCGTACGGCCTGCCAGCGGCGGGCCAGGCAACGCGGGCACGGCGAGTGCGCCGCCCGCCGGTCCGCAAGAGCGGGGCCTACAAGGGCGTGGTGCCCGTAGAGGTGGACGGGGACGGCCCCCTCGGTGGGTGCCGCGTCTGCGGGACCGGTGGCCGCGGCCTGCTCGTCGCGCAGACCGAGCACCGCGACGCGCACCTGCGCGCCGCCGCCGAGGTGGCGGCGCAGGCTGCGGGTGAGCAGCGCCTCCACCGTCGGGGCGGCGAAGTCGGCGCCCGGCGGCGCGCTGTCCGCACCCGGCACGGTCCGCGGACCGGCCACAGCCCCACCCGGAACGCTCCGCCCGCCCGGCACCACAGGCAACCCAGGCGCCACCTCCACGCCCGGCACGGACTGCCGCCGGGACCCAGCCCCACCCGGAACCGGCCCGGAACCGGGCACGCCCTCCGAACTCGACCCCACCGCCACGCCCAGCACGGACTGCGGCCCGGACCCAGCCCCCGCACCCGGAACGCTCAGCCCGCCCGGCACGGCATCCGCCCCGGACGCCACCTCCACGCCCGGCACGGACTGCCGCCCGGACCCAGCCCCAGCCCCAGCCCCCGCACCCGCACCCGCACCCGCACCCGCACCCGCACCCGCACCCGCACCCGCACCCGCACCCGGAACGCTCAGCCCGCCCGGCACCACAGGCAACCCAGGCGCCACCCCCTCGCCCCGCACCGCCGGCGAGGCGGCCCGCGGAGTCTCCGTGTCGTCACGCATCCACGGCCCCGTGCGCGAGCAGGACACGGGCGACGTGGACGCCGCCGGCCCGCAGGTCGGCCGAACCGGTGGGCACCACCAGGGCGTCAAGGCCGTGGGCGGCGAGCCGGGCGAGGATGCCGGTGTCCGGGTCCTGCTCGGTGACGGGCCCGGCCTCCCCTGTGACGGCCAGGGTCATCGGGTCGAGGTCGCCGAGCAGCGGGTCCCCGATGTCGGGGAGCGTGGCGAGCGCGGTCTCACGGCCCAGCTGGATCTGCCCGAGGAGGTCGCGCAGTGCGGTGACGGCGGCCCGGCGGCGGGCGGCTCCGGCGCCGGTCGCCCAGAACGTCCGTCCGGTGTGCGGGTCCTCCGCTCGGGCGAGCAGCACCGGGGCGGCCCCGTCGGGACCGCCGAGGTCCAGGAGTTCGGCGGCCAGGCCCAGGTTCACGGCCGACCGTCGGAGGAAGACCAGTTCGCGGTCCTCGCCCTCCCAGCCCGCCGGGAGCAGGGTGACCGCCGTCCGGCCGCGCACCGCGAGCGTCAGGGTGTGCAGCGCCAGCGCCGAGTACAGGCCGCTCACGGCGGCCGCGGACGGGGACGCGGCGGCGGCCGAACCGGCGGAGGTGGGCAGGAACATCCGGTCGTGGTTGTCGGCGCCGAAAGTGCGCACCGCGCCGGCCGGGACCAGGGCGGTGCGTCCCGAGGCCAGCGAGGTGGCGGGCAGCCAGACGCGGACCTGCCCGGCGCCGGCGCCCGTGCCGGAGGCCACGTCCAGGGTGTCCGGGTCGAGCAGCGGCCACTTCTCCCGCACGGTCTCCAGGGCGGCGCCGCGCACGACGCCGGCTGGCGGAACCACGTGTTCGGCGTAGGTCTCGGCGGCCCGGTACAGGGCCCGAAGCCGGGCCCCCGCGACGTGGTGCACGTCGAAGGCGGTGATCTCGCGCGGCCCGCGGTGGCCTATGCCGAGCCGCACCGTGCCGACCTTGAGTGGCGTCTGCTCCCACGCGTCGTCGGTGAAGGCGGCGAGCACGCCGGCCCTGGGGTGGGTGAGCACCGACCGGGCGTCCAGAGCGGCCATGGCCGCGTCGGCGTCCGCCTCGGGAGCGACCTCGCCGGGCGCCTCGTCCCGGGGT
This sequence comes from Streptomyces sp. RLA123, assembly GCF_056270165.1. Lineage (NCBI taxonomy): Bacteria > Bacillati > Actinomycetota > Actinomycetes > Kitasatosporales > Streptomycetaceae > Streptomyces > Streptomyces sp. RLA123. The sequence goes on from NZ_JBWDOR010000003.1 coordinate 822,265, forward strand.
TCCGTCATATCGACGGCCGTGGAGGTGAGTTCCGCCCGGCTCTCCTCCAGGACCTCGGCACCCTGGCCGTCTCTGTCGTCCCCGTCGTCCCGGCAGAAGGGGCAGCGCGGGTGCGGCAGCAGCGGCTCGGAGACGACGTCGAGGGAGTCGAGGTCCTGGAGGACGACGCGGCCCTCGGTCTCCGGCGCGAGGACCCCGGTGATCTGCCGGAACACCTCGTACGCGAGGAGGTTGCCGAGCATGGCCGCGGGCGGCCCGGACACACCGGCCGTGGCGGACCGTCCGCTCTCGCCCAGGCTCGCGCCGCTCCAGAGGTCGGCCGCGGCGCCGGGCTCGCCGTTGGCGCCCAGGCGCAGCGCCGCGCACGCCCAGCAGCCCGCCGTGGCCGAGGTCATGACGGGGCCGGCCACCGCCTGGCCGCCGAACGTCCAGGCGGGCAGCAGCCGTACGCCCTCGGGGACGCCCGCCTCCAGCAGGCCGAGGACGGTCCGCGGACCGCCGGTGGTGACGACCACGTCGTACCCGGCGAGGTCCGCCCACCCCGCGTCGGTGCCGGTGCCGAAGTCCGGGCGGGCGACCTCGGCCGGGCATCCGTCGCCTGCCAGGGCGCCCGCCTCGTCGAGGACATCGGCGAACGGGTCGTCACCCGTGGCCGTGGGGACGGCGATCGCGGCGCAGCCGTTGCGGACGAGGCTCAATGCGCACCACTGGGCCACGGAATCGTCGCCGAGCACGGCGACCCGGGTCTCGCGGAAGCGGCGGAAGCGGCCGCCCGCCTCGCCCACGTAGTGGTCGATGTAGTCGATCTGGGGCGCGAAGCGCCGCGCGACCTCGGGTGTCAGCTGGTCCAAGCCGTCGCTGCCGGGCGTCACGTCACGGGCGAAGCCCCGTCCGTACAGGGCGCCCACCAGCTCGCCGACCATGGCCCGCTGCTGGTCGCCCAGACCGGCGCACATCTCCTCGACGCGGTGCGTCCCGTCGAGGTGCGGCACGATCAGCGAGGCGAACCGGTATGCCGATCTGCCCTGGAGATTGAATCCTCCGTGGGCATTGTGGAATACCACTCCGGCGGGCGTCTCGGTGAATAGCACATCACGACGGATACGGGGATACGAGTGCGCGACTTCCTCGTACGCAGCGGTCATGCCGTATTACTCCCTTACAGGGGCGCGGTCGGAGGACACACGGATTCCCGGGCCGGTCGTGCGAACCGCCGGGAAACCGTTCAGGTCGTACCGGGGGACATATCGGGGCCGCCGGGGTCGGAACGCATTTCCAGCGCACCCCTGGCGAGGATGCGCAGCGAGTCGTGCATTCGGTACTGGCCTTCGGGACCCTCTTCCAGCAGCCCCGCGCCGACGAGCGTTTCGAGGACCTGCGCAGCACCCCCGGCCAGAAAGGATTTTCCCTCGTGCCCGGCCTTGGCGCCGGATTCGGGACGAGCCGGGAAATGGTCTCGACCATTGGCACGGGACATCGGGAGGGCGCGGCCGGAGGGCGCGCCGGCCTCGAGATCGTCGCCGCGCAGGACCGCGAGCTCCAGCCGTTGCAGCGCGGGACCGGGGTCGACCCCGAGCTCGGTGCGCAGGTAGCGCTTCACCACCCCGTACTCGCTCAGCGCGTCGGCGCGCCGGCCGGTACGGTGCAGAGCTGTCACGAGCTGCACCCAGAAGGGCTCATGAGCGGGGTGGGAGCGGGCGGCGGGCCACAGCTCGGCGAGCACCTGGCGGCTGCGCCCGAGGGCCACCTCGAGGTCGAAGACCCGTTCCATGGCGCGCAGTCGCTCCTCCGTGAGCCGTGGCACGACCTCGCGCCGGAGGATCTCCGAGTGGATGTTGGCCAGCAGCGGCCCCTGCCACAGGGCGAGCGCGGCCCTCAGGGTGCGCAGCTCCTGCTCCGGGTCGTCCGCGGCATCGGCGCTGCGCAGCAGCTCGCGGAAGGCGATGAGGTCGAGCGTCGTGGCGTCCGCGGTGATGCGGTAGCCGCCGGGGACGGCCTCGATGAGCCGGCTCGCGACGCCGTAACGGGCGAACAACTGCCGCAGTCGCTGTACGCATGTGTGGAGCGCGGATTTCGCGGTGACCGACCGCTCCTCGCCCCAGACCACCCGCTGCAAAAATTCCACGGAGACCGTGGAATTGGGATGTAAAAGGAGGGCGGCGAGGAGGTTGGCGGGTTTGGACGGCTGAAGTGCGATGACGTCGCCGCCGTCCGCTATCCGCACCGGCCCCAGCATGAGGAACCTCGGACTGAATCCATCCGAATCGAATGACGCACCCGGTCCGGGTCCGTCAGACTTTTCTTGAACATGGTCGACAGATTGCCTTTTATGCATTTCCGCCCACACTCCCCGCTGACGTCGGCGAACGTACCACCGCCCACAGACCCCTCACAAGAGGACCGCAACGGGTCAACAAACTTTCCGGGAAGCCGTATGCACCATTTCGCCTCATTCATCTACGCGTGTCGACCCGGATGTCCGAACTATTAACAAAAAGGCGAGCCCTCGACCGCGCTCCAGGAAAGGCCTTGCCAATACCGGGGTGACACGCAACCGCCGCGGCGCGGTCGCGCCGGACATCTCGGAGCACCCCGGACATGGGGAACGACCGCGGACACCGGTGTCGCGCCGGCCGCCGGGCGGAACCGGCCCCGGATACCACCTCCCGTGCCGCATCGCGGCCGGTCACGGGGCTGACGCCCTCGCGAAACCTCATCAGCGAACAGAAGTAACCGCAGTAACGATCAACCGCGGTCAGGAACTCGCATATAGTGACCCGGAGTTCACGCGCCCCCGGCCTCCGCCGGACGGGACGCGTGTTCTTTTGCGACGTCACCTCCTCTCGCGCCCCTTACGCACCCGTCCGCACCGTCCGTCCGCACGGCCCCGAGGTCACCGATCCATGACAGCGCACACCGCGCCCACCCGCCTGTGGTCCGGGCGTTCGCGAGCCGCAGCAGTGCCAGAACCGCCGCGTCCGCCGCTCCCGTACCTGGCCCGGACCGTCGCCGCCCCGGTGGCCGTCACCGGATCGGCGGGAGTCTGGCTGGTGTCGGCCGCCGACGGTGCGCGCGTGCCCGCCGCGGTCGGCGCCACAGCCGGGGTCGTACTCCTCGCCGCGGCCGCCGTCGTGGCGGCGACGGCCTCGTGGCGCGCCCGCCGTCTGGGGGAACACCTCGCCCAAGAGGAAGCGGACACCGCCCGGTTCGCCGACGAGGTGCTGCCCGCCCTGATCGACCGGCTGACGCACGGCGACTCCGCCGCCTCCGCCCTCGCCGCGGTGGACGTCACCCTCGACGACACCCGGCGCCGGGTACTGGCCCTGGTCGCCGAGGAGCTGGCCGCCAGCGAGGCCCGCCGCGCCGCGGCCATGTCGGCGGGCTCCAACGCCGCCGGGCGCATGCAGGCACTCACCACCAGCATGCTGGCCGACCTGCGGGAGATGGAGCACCGGCACAGCGACCCGGCGGTCCTCGGCGACCTCCTCCATCTCGACCACCGCACGGCGCAGTCCGGCCGGCTCGCCGACAGCATCGCCGTGCTCGCAGGGGCGCGTTCGGGACGCCGCTGGGCCAAGCCGATCCGCATGGAGTCGATCCTGCGTGGCGCGATGGGCCGCATCAGCGGCTACCAGCGTGTGCGGCTGCACTCCACCAGCGAAGTGGCGATCGTCGGGCACGCGGCCGAGGGCGTGATGCACGCCCTGGCCGAACTCATGGACAACGCGGCCAACTTCTCGCCGCCGACCGCCGAGGTCCACGTGTACGTCGAGGAGGTGCCCGCGGGCGCGGTCATCACCATCGAGGACAGCGGACTGGTCATGGGCGAGGCGGCACTGCGCCGCGCCGAGAGCGCGGTCGCGGCCAACGGCTGGGACCTCATGGGCCTGTCCGGCACCCGCCTCGGGCTCGTGGTGGTCGGCCGGCTCGCCCGCAAGCACGGACTGAAGGTGTCGTTCCGGCCCTCGGCGCGCGGCGGCACCGGCGTGGTGGTGATGGTCCCCCAGGAACTGATCACCCGTCCGCGCCCCGGCGGAACCGCGGACGCCGAGTCCGCCGAGATCCTGCTCCCCGACCCGCTGCCCGTCGCGCCCCGCCCGGACCCGGCGGCCGTGCCGTCGCGCCCGGCGGCGGGCGAGGCTTCGCCGAGGCCCGCGGTGGACGGCGAGACGGCGGCCGGGTCCACCGAGTTCGGGGAGAGCGGCCTGCCCAAGCGCCGTCGCGGCCGCACCCTGGCCGCCGCACGCCACGCCGAGCCGGGCGCCGGTACCAGGCGGTCGGCCACCCACGACGACACGCCGGCGGCACGCGCCGCCCGCTTCAGCACCTTCCGGGGAGCCCTCAAGCGCAAGCCCTCCCCGGCACCAGACCCCTCCGCGGCCCCCCACCAGCAGACCGCGACGGACCCAGAAAGCGACTCCTGATGACCGCACCCGCAGCCGGCAGCATCCACGGCAGCAGCACCAGCACCGACGAGAGACTCAACTGGCTGCTGGAGAACCTGCTCGAGCGGACGCCCGGCGCCCGCCACGCCCTGGTCCTGTCCCGTGACGGCCTCAAGCTGTGCCGTACCCCCGAACTCTCCGTGGACCAGGCGGACCAGCTCGCCGCGATCTCCGCCGGCATCCAGAGCCTGTCGCAGGGCGCGTCCGTCGAGTTCGGCGACGGCAGCGGCGGCGTCCGGCAGGCCATGGCCGAGTTCTACGGCGGCATCCTGTTCATCGTGGAGGCCGGCGACGGCGCCCACCTGGCCGTCGTCGCCCGCGAGGACTCCGACGTGGGCGTGATCGGCCACAACATGAGCGAGCTGGTCGAGCAGCTCGGGGAGCACCTGAGCGCGCCGCCCCGCGAGGCCGGCGGCGCGGACGGCGACAGCGGATGACACCTCGCCCGGGCCGGGACGACCATCCGGACCGGCTCTACACCCTCACCGGAGGACGCAGCCGGCCCGAGTCGGACGTGTTCGACCTGGTGACCCTGGTGGTCGCCGAGTGCGATCCCGCGCCCGGGATGCAGTCGGAGCACCAGCTGATCCTGCGCGTCTGCCGGCAGCCGACGGCGGTGGTGGAACTCGCCGCCGACCTCGCGCTGCCGGTCGGCATCACCAAGGTCCTGCTCGGCGACCTTCTGGAGACCGGCAGGATCAGCGCCCGCCACCCCCGAACCGCCCGTACCGGGGCCCGACTGCCGGACCCCGAGATCCTGGAGCAGGTGCTCGTTGGACTACGCAATCTCTGACCCCAGTCCGCCGTTCCGGCGGCCGCTCAGCGCCACCGCCGACAACGGGCTGAAGATCGTGATCACGGGCGGGTTCGGCGTGGGCAAGACGACCATGGTCCGCTCGGTCAGCGAGATCCGCCCGCTGAACACCGAGGAGACGATGACGCAGGCGGGCGAGAGCGTGGACGACCTCGCCGGTGTCCAGGCGAAGACCTCGACGACCGTGGCCTTCGACTTCGGGCGGATCAGCCTGGACCGCCGCAACGTCCTGTACCTGTTCGGCGCGCCCGGGCAGCAGCGCTTCTGGTTCCTGTGGGACCGGCTGTTCAGCGGCACCCTCGGCGCCGTCGTGCTCGTCGACACCCGCAGGCTGGACGACTCCTGGTACGCCATCGACCGCCTGGAGCACCACGGGACGCCCTTCGTGGTGGCCCGCAACGACTTCGGCGGTCCCCGGCACACCGAGGAGCAGGTGCGGGACGCGCTGTCACTCGCGGACGGCATCCCGCTGATCGAGTGCGACGCGCGCTCGCGCCAGTCCTCCAAGGACGTGCTGATCACGCTCGTCCGGCATCTGCACACCCTGTCCGCCGCCAGTCCGCGTGCCCGGGAGACGACCGCACCGTGACCACCGAGCCATCGACCACCGAGGACGCGTTCGCGGGCGCCGTACCCTTCAGCGGCCCGCGCTTCCACGTCGAACCCGCCGGGCTCTACCGGGAGATGCGGCGCGACCACGGCGCGATCGCCCCCGTCCTGCTCGACGGCGACGTGCCCGCCTGGCTGGTGCTGGGCTACCGGGAGATGCTGCACGTCACCAACGACCCGGTGCTGTTCAGCCGGGACTCCGACCTGTGGAACCAGTGGGACCGCATCCCGGGCGACTGGCCGCTGCTGCCGATGATCGGCCGCAAGCAGCCGTCGATCCTCTACACGGTCGGCGAACGCCACCGGCAGCGGGCCGCGATGATGAGCCACGCCATGGAGGCGGTCGACCCGTTCGAGCTGCGGCGCACCGCCGAGCGCTACGCCGACCGGCTCATCGACTCCTTCTGCGGACGCGGCAGGGCCGATCTGCTGGCCGAGTTCGCCACGCTGCTGCCGGTGCGCGTGCTGGCCCGCATCTACGGCTTCACCGACGAGCAGGGCCCGGCGCTGGTCAAGGCGATCAACGACCTGGTCGACAGCACCGAGGACGCCATCGCCGGGCAGACCCATGTCTTCACCGCGATGACCGGGCTGCTGGAGCTGAAGAAGGAGCGGCCCGGCCCCGACGTCGTCTCCCGCATGCTCGCCGACCGGTACGACTTCTCCGACGAGGAGATCGTGCAGGACATGATGGTGATGACCGTCGCGGGCCACCAGCCGACCGCGGACTGGATCGGCAACTCACTGCGGCTGATGCTGACCGACGACCGCTTCGCCGCGTCGTTCTCCGGCGGCCGGCACAGCGTGGGCCAGGCGATGAACGAGGTGCTGTGGGAGGACACGCCCACGCAGAACATCGCCGGACGGTGGGCCTCGCGCGACACCCGGGTGGGCGGCCGCCAGATCCGCACCGGCGACCTGCTGATCCTCGGGTTCGCCGCGGCCAACGCCGACCCCCAGGTGCATCTGGAGGGAGGCGGCCCCACCCATGGGAACAACGCCTTCTTCTCCTTCGGGCACGGCGAGCACCGCTGCCCTTTCCCGGCCCAGGAGATCGCCGAGGTGATCGCCCGTACCGGGATCGAGGTGCTGCTCGACCGGCTGCCCGACATCGATCTCGCCGTCGCGCCGGAGACCCTGGTGCGGCGTGCGTCCCCCTGGCTGCGGGGAATGACCGAACTCCCCGTGCGCTTCACTCCCACTCCGGCTCTTGGAGAACGTCGATGAAATGCCCCGTCACCGGAGCGAGCGCCCTCGACGGCGCGCGCATCGTGCTCGACCCCCTGGTCCAGGACCTCGCCGCGGAGAGCGCGTCGCTGCGCGACGCGGGCCCGCTCGCGGCGGTCGAACTGCCCGGCGGCGTACCCGTGTGGGCCGTCACGCACCACGCCGAGGCCCGTGCGCTGCTCACCGACCCGCGACTGGTGAAGGACATCGCCCACTGGGACGCGTTCACCCGCGGTGAGATACCGGCCGACTGGGCGCTGATCGGCCTGGCCAACCCGGGCCGTTCGATGCTCACGGTGGACGGCGCGGACCACCGCCGGCTGCGCGCGCTGGTCGCCCAGGCACTCACGCCCCGCCGGGTGGAGCGGATGCGCGAGCGCATCGAGGAGCTGACCGCGGGCCTGCTGGACCGGGTGGCCAAGGCCGCGCAGGACGCCGAAGTGATCGACCTGAAGGCCGAGTTCGCGTACCCGCTGCCGATGTACGTGGTGCAGGAGCTGATGGGTATCGACGAGGCCCATCTGCCGCGGCTGAAGGTGCTGTTCGAGAAGTTCTTCTCGACCCAGACCCCGCCCGAGGAGGTGCTCGCCACCCTCGGCGAGCTCGCGGAGATGATGGGCGGCACCGTCGCGGCCCGCCGCGCCGAGCCGGGCGACGACCTGACGAGTGCCCTGATCGCGGCCTCCGAGGACGGCGACCACCTCACCGACGCGGAGATCCAGAGCACCCTGCAGCTGATGATCGCCGCCGGTCACGAGACCACGATCTCGCTGATCGTCAACGCGGTGGTCAACCTGCTGACCCACCCGGACCAGCTCGCCCTGGTGCTGGAGGGCAAGGTGGCGTGGGAGGCCGTGGTGGAGGAGACGCTGCGCCACTCGACGCCGACCTCGCACGTGCTGATCCGCTTCGCCACCGAGGACGTCCCGGTCGGTGACAAGGTCATCGCCAAGGGCGAGGCGCTGATCGTCTCCTACGCGGCCATCGGCGACGACGAGACGCAGCACGGGCCGACCGCGGGCGAGTTCGACATCACGCGCGAGCCGATCCGGCACATCGCCTTCGGCCACGGCCCGCACGTGTGCCCCGGCGCCGCCCTGTCGCGCCTGGAAGCGGGCGTGGCGCTCCCGGCCCTGTTCGCGCGCTTCCCCGGCCTGGCCCTGGCGGTCCCGGCCTCGGCACTGCGCAACAAGCCCGTCGTGACCCAGAACGACCTGTACGAACTCCCCGTCCGGATCGCCGGCTGACAACCCGGTACGGGCGCCGCGCGCGGGAACACTTTCCGCGCGCGGCGCCCGCCGGTCAGGCCTGCGGGGCCGGCCGGCCGAATTCGTACGGGGCGAGGATGTCGGCCACGGTCCTGTTGCGGGGCGTGGGCACGCCCAGTTCCCGTCCGAGGGAGACGACTCCGCCGCTGAGCCACGGCACTTCGAGCCGGTTTCCGCGCTCCAGGTCGTGGGCCATGGACGAGGTCTGGGCGGCCGGGAGGGAGTCGACGGCGGCCATCTGCTCATCGGCGAAAGCCTCGTCGAGATGCACACCCGAGGCACGCCCGACGGCGACCGCCTCGGCCATGATCTCGCGCAGCAGCTCCCGCGCCGCGGGGTTGCCGCGGATGACGCCGATCGGCTGCCGCACCGCGGTCGTCGTCGCGGACAATCCCGTGAGGAACACGTACTTCTCCCAGACCGTCCGCGCGATGTCCGCGCTGACCTCCGCGTCGATACCGGCCTTCACGCACGCCTCGTGGAACTCGGCGACGCCGTCCACCGGCCGCTCCTCGTAGGCGCCGAGGACGAGCCGCTGCAACTGCGAGCGGTGCACGACGACGCCGGGCTCCTCGATGACTGCCGCGATGTAGCAGACCCCGCCCCACACGGCGTCGTCCGGCAGATGGCGGCGCAGCACGGTGTCCTTCTGCACACCGTTCTGGAGGGAGATCACCCGGGCGCCGCGGTCGGTGAGATGCCGCAGGCCGGCCGCGACGTCCTCGGTGTCCCACAGCTTCACCGCGATCAGGACGACATCGGCCTCGCGCACGTCGGCCGCGGATTCGACGAAGTGCCCGGCGCCGACCCGGACGTCCCCCAGCGGGCTGCGCACCAGCAGCGCCCCCCGTTCCCTGATGGCCGCCAAGTGCCGCCCGCGCGCCACGAAGGTGACCTCGTGACCCGCTTCCGCCAGCCGGGCGCCGAAGTAGCCTCCGACGCCGCCCGCTCCCACAACCACGATGCGCATGACGTGCCTTCCTTCCGGTTCAGCCGGTATGACGGGGGTGTCCGGACGATGCCCGGTGCAGCAGGGCGGTCGCCGGTACGAGGAGCGCCGCCGTGGCGGCGGCGCAGACGAACAGGGGCACGGGCGGCAGGACGCCGCGCAGCGCGGTCACGACGAGCGGGGTGACGAATCCGAGGTAGGCAAGGCAGTAGAAGACCGCCGCGGCGCCCGCGAGCTCGCGGGGTGCCGCCCACGCCTCCAGCTGGCTGAGCCCGGCCACCAGGAGCAGCCCGTAGCAGGCCCCGAGGGCCACCGCCGCGGGGATCAGGAGGGCAGGTTCCGCCAGCCGGACGGCCGCCGCGGCGAGCAGGAATCCGGCGACCGCGGCGGCGAGTCCCCAGTGCCGGGTGACATGGCTGCCGCGCCGGGACAGCCGCCGGGCCGGCGGCTGGACGAGCAGGCCGGTGAGGAGGGTGAGTCCGGCGATGCCACCGCCGGCCGCGATGTCCGGGCCGTGCAGCGGCACCAGCGCGGGCAGCACGGCGAAACTCGTGGTGGGCGCGCCGAAGACGAGCGGCGCGGAGGGGGCCACCTCCCAGCGGAACTCCCGCTGCAGCAGGGCGGCCCGCAGCCGGGGGCGCGCCCGCGAGGGGCCGCCGGGAGCGGGTCCGACGGGTTCTGGTGCGGTGGGATCCGGCGCGTTCCACACCAGGGGTGTCACGGCCGCCGTCAGGCACAGGTGCACGAGATACGGCAGCGCCTCGGGCGCCGCCAGCCACTGGGCCAATACGCCCGCCACCAGCGGGCCGCCGCCGAATCCGGCCGACAGGGCGACGGCGGCGCGCCGCGCGCCCGCGCCGGGGCCCGCGTCCACCGACAGGTCCTTGATCCATGCCGTGCCCGGCCCGAAGGCCGCGCCGGACGCGACACCGGCGACCAGCCGCCCGAGCATCAGCGCCCAGAACCGGTCGCCGCCCGCCAGGAGGACGGCCGAGGCGACGGCCGACAGGAGCAGTGCGGCACACATCACCTGCCGTCGCCCGTAGCGCTGCGCGAAGCGCGCCGCCAGCAGCAGCGCCGGGATCAGCCCCACGGCATAGGCCGCGAACGCGGTGGTGACCACGCTCCCGGGCACCCCGCTGTCGGCGCGGTAGACCAGGAGCAGCGGCGAGAACTGGTTCGCGCCCCAGCCGACGACGAACATCGCCGAGGCCGCGCGCATCCAGGGTCGCATCATCCTGTCCTTGGTAACCGTTTTTCTGGTTACTATCGTCTCATGAGCGAGGAAGCCCCGCCCACCCCGCGGACCCGGATCACGGCCAAGGCCCGGTCCCTGCGGTTCGACGCCGGCTCGCTCTCGCTCAATCTCGTCGCCACCCTCGGCCGCAGGCCCAGCACTCCCATCGAACGCCTCGACGGGCCCGGGCGCCTGCGCGAGTGGTGCGCGGGCGTGGGCCTCGCCCCGCGGGACGAGGAGGACCCGGCCGCGCTCCTGGCCGCGCTGCGCGAACTGCGCGACGCCGCCTACGACGTCGTCGCGGCCCACCTGGGCGACCGGGCTCCGCGACCGGGCTCCGTGGACCTGCTCAACGCGCTGGCCCTGACCGCACCGCCCGCACCCCGGCTGCGGACCGACGCGCAGGGGCGGCTCGCGCACCGATCCGTCCCGCCGCTGACGTCCGCCGAAGTGCTGTCCACGGTGGCCCGGGACCTGATCGCCGTGATGACCGATCCGGGCACCCGCGCCCTGCTGCGCACCTGCGACGCGGAAGTCTGCCGCATGGTCTACCTCGACACCGGCCCCGGCACCGGCAGGCCGCGCAAGTGGTGCTCCATGGAGCGGTGCGGCAACAGCGCCAAGGCGGCCCGCCACCGTCGTCGTGCGGCGGACCCCGGCCCGGTCCGCCCCTGACGCCCCCGCCGCCGCGGTCGCCGGTCCGCGCCACCCGCTGCTGCGACGACTCGGCCGTCCCGAGGAGGCGGCGGATGCGGTGCTCTTCCTCGCGTGCGACCGCGGCTCCTTCACCACCGGCGGCGAGATCTACGTGGACGGCGGGATCAACCAGTTCCAGACATGACGGACGCGACGGACGCGACGGACGCGACGCGACAGCGAGCCGGGCTACTCATCGGCCTCGTAGGTCGCGACCACCCGGCTGTCCAGCAGCGGGGCGATCCTCCTGAGGACCAGGTCCTTGAAGTGGAGCGACTCGCGGTGCGCCGCGAAGGCCCGCGGGGAGGCGTAGCGCTCCAGGAGCACGACGTCCCGCGCGTCGCCGAGCGCGTGGAAGACCTCGAAGGAGAGGTTGCCCGGTTCCGCGCGGCTCGCCTCGGCCAGTCTGGGGAGCAGGGCGAACACCTCGTCCTCGTTGCCCTCGGAGACGGTGTAGCGGGCGATCACCTGCAACTCGGGCATCGGGGCACCTTTCCGGGGACGGGCCATGAGCGCGGGGCCGCGGCCTGAACTGCGGGATCAGGTGAGCGACAGGAGCACCCGCTCCCCCATCATCGCCGGGGACGGGTAACGGGGCAGTTCCGCGGAAATGTGGTTGTTACACCCATATTCCCCGTCCCCTCACCGCCCCGATGCCCCTCACCTACCGATCCGGCAAGCCCGAGCCACCCGACGGACCCCAGCGACCCGGCCGCCCCTGCCACCGCGGCCCAAGCGACCAAGCCACCCAGGCCCCGCCCGGGCGGCTGGTGCTCCTGCTGGCCGTCGCCTGCGGGCTGACGGTAGCCAATCTCTACTACGCCCAGCCGCTGCTGGCCGTGCTGCGGCAGTCCCTCCACATCAGCGAGCCGACGGCCGGCACGCTGATCACCGTCGGCCAGGCCGGCTACGCGGCCGGCATGATCTTCCTGGTTCCGCTCGGTGACCGCGTCGAGAACCGGCGGCTGACCACGATCCTGCTGGCCGTCGCCACGGCGGCGTGCCTGGCCGCCGGGACGGCACCAGGTTTCGGGGTACTGGCCGCGGCACTGCTGGTCGCCGGCGCCGTGTCCGTCGTCGCACAGATCCAGGTGCCCTTCGCCGCCGGACTCGCCCCGGACCATCTGCGCGGACGCGTCGAGGGCCGGGTGATGAGCGGGCTGCTCACCGGCATCCTGGTCTCCCGGACGCTGAGCAGCCTGATCACGGAGGCCGCCGGATGGCGTGTGGTGTACCTGGCCTCGGCGGGGCTCATGGCCGTCCTCGCGGTGGCGCTGCACAGGGCCCTCCCCGACCGCCCGCCGCCGGCCGCCCTGCGGTACGGGCGGCTGCTGCGCTCCACCGCGGGGCTGCTGCGCCGGCACGGGGTCCTGCGCCGGCGAGCGGCGTACCAGTCGCTGATGTTCGGCGGGTTCAGCGCCTTCTGGACGACCATCTCCTATGTGCTCACCGGGCCGCCCTTCCACTACTCGCAGATCGGCGTGGCCCTGTTCGCCCTGGCCGGGGCGGGGGGCGCGGCGGTGGCGCCGCTGGCCGGCCACTGGGCAGACCGCGGCCTGACCCGGCCGATGACGGCCGCCGCCTTCGGCACCGGCGCGCTCGCGTTCGTGCTGGCCGGTCTCGGACGGCACCAGATCCTGCTGCTCGCACTGGCCGCCGTGCTGATCGACATGGCCGTCCAGACCTCCCTCGTACTGGGCCAGCACACGGTCTACCAGCTCGCCCCCACCGCCCGCGCCCGGCTGAACAGCGCGTACATCGCGGTCTTCTTCGTGGGCGGTGCGCTGGGCTCCCAACTCGGCTCCGTCGCCTACCACCTGGGCGGCTGGGGCACGCTGACCGGCTTCGGCGCCGGGCTGCTCGCGTGCGGGCTGCTGCTGCAGGCGCGGGCCCTGCTGCCGCACCGCGAGGACGACGCCGACGCCGACGTCAGGCCTTCCCCTCCACGCAGGGGCGCAGGGCGACCATGAGGTCGATGTTCCCTTCCTGGGCGACCTCGTCGCGCTGGTCGAGCAGTTCGAACCTGCGGATCAGGATGCCCGCGTCGCCCCGGCCGGTCAGGCGGGTGGACAGGATCACGACGCGGCAGCGCACGGTGTCGCCGACCAGCAGGGGCCTGCGGAAGCGCCAGTCGTCGATGCCGAGGAGGGCGATGGAGCTGCCCTCGAAGACGCCGAGGCGCGAGGCGAGCCCCATGGCCACGGAGACCCCGAGCAGCCCGTGGGCGATGCGCTCGCCGAAACGCGTGCCCGCGGCGAAGGAGGCGTCGGTGTGGACGGGGTTGGTGTCCCAGCTCCACGCGGCGAAGGAGGCCACGTCGGACTCGGTGAGGGTGCGGCCCTGGGTCGTGAACTCCTGGCCCGCGTGGAAGTCCTCGAAGTACAGCGGCATGTCGGCTCCCGGTGCTCGCGGCGGTCCAGTCCAGTGGCGGTGCGGGAATCAGCGTAGGGGCGGGGACGGGGCCGCTAGGCGTCGCGGCCCCGGGTTCCGATCCCGGTCATCAGGTTGGCCACCAGGGCGACCGCGAACTCCTCGGTGAGGGGCTCGTCGGGGATCAGCAGGCGGTGGTAGCAGGCGCCCCACAACTGGTCGACGAGCACCTGGGGGTCGACCTCGGGGCGGATCTGGCCGCGCCGCTGCGCCCGGCCGATCGCCTCGGCGGCGAGGGCGCGCCGGGGGCCCGAGTAGTGCTCCCGGAAGGCCGCGGACAGGTCCGGGTCGGTCTGGGCCTGCCCGACCAGTTCCACGACGACGTGCCCGGCGCGGGTGCGCGTCATCAGACGCGCGAAGGCGCGCAGCTGGCTGGTGAGGTCCGCTGCGATGTCGCCGGTGTCGGGGAAGGCGAGCGTGTCGCGGACCGCGGCGAAGTAGCCGTCCAGCGCGAGCGCGCCCTTGGAGGGCCACCACTTGTAGATGGTCATCTTGCTGGCGCCCGCCGCGTTGGCGACGCGCTCGATGGTGAAGGCGGCCATGCCGTCCGCGAGCAGCAACTCGCCCGCGGCCTTCAGGATGTCGGCGCGCACCTCGTCGGCCGGCCTGCGGCCGCGGCCGCGGCGAACGGGTTCCGGTGCTGCTGTCATGACGGTCCTCTTCCTCGGTCGGAGGTCTCGGGAACATTTTATATGGACGCGGCGTCTACATCCATGCTTATATGGACTCAGCGTCCATTAAGTGCTTCCGCGGCCACCCCGCCACGGAAGTCCGACATCGGAAGGACCCCTCGCCATGAGCACCCCCGACACCTCCGCGGCCGTCACCTCCACCACCGGCCGGGTCGCGATCGTCACCGGCGGCTCCGGCGGCATCGGCCGGGCGGCGGCCGAGCGCCTCGCCGCCGACGGCATGAAGATCGTCATCGGTTACGCGGGCGGCCCCGGACGTGCCAAGGAGGCCGTCGACGCCGTGGTCGCCGCCGGCGGCACCGCGATGGCCGTCCGGGCCGACGTGGCGGACGAGGACGAGGTCGCCGCCCTGTTCGACCAGGCCGAGCAGGCCTACGGCGGCGTCGACGTGGTGGTGAACACCGCCGGGGTCATGCTGCTGAGCCCGCTGCTGGAGCTGGACTTCGCCGACTTCGACCGGATGCACCGCACCAATGTGCGCGGCACCTTCGTCGTCAGCCAGCAGGCCGCACGGCGGGTGCGCGCGGGCGGCGCCATCATCAACTTCTCGACCAGCGTCACCAAGCTCGCCCTGCCGGGCTACACCGCCTACGCCGCCACCAAGGGCGCGGTGGACGCCATGACGCTGATCCTCGCCCGTGAGTTGCGCGGTCGCGACATCACCGCCAACGCCGTCGCTCCCGGCCCGACCTCCAGCCCGCTGTTCCTGGAGGGCAAGGACCAGGCCACCATCGACCGCCTCTCCTCGATCTCCACCTTCGGGCGCCTGGGGACTCCCGAGGACGCCGCCGAGGTGGTCTCGTTCCTCGCCGGACCCGCCCGCTGGGTCAACGGCCAGGTCATCTACACCAACGGCGGGGCCATCTGACGGCACGCGCCGCCGCACCCGCCTCCGCCGATCCGCCCCCCCTTGCCCACCGGCCCCGGCCCGGCGCCACGCCGCCGGGCCGGGCCCCACCCGCACCGAGAGGTCGTTCCACCATGCCCTCCACCGTCCTCATCACCGGCGCCGGTTCCGGATTCGGCGCCCTGGCCGCCCACGCCCTGGCCGCCGCCGGCCACACCGTCTACGCGAGCATGCGCGACATCGACGGCCGCAACGCAGCCCGCGCGGCCGAAGCCCGCGACCGCGCCACCCGCGAGGGCATCGACCTGCGCGTGGTCGAGCTCGATGTGCTCGACCAGGACAGCGCCGACCGTGCCGTGGCCCGCGTCCTGGCGGAGGCGGGCCGGCTCGACGTGCTGGTCCACAACGCCGGCCACATGGTGCTGGGCCCCGCCGAGGCCTTCACCCCGGAGCAGTTGGCCAACGTCTACGACACCAATGTGCTGGGCACCCAGCGCGTCAACCGCGCCGCCCTGCCCCATCTACGCGAGCAGGGCCACGGACTGCTGCTGTGGATCGGCTCCTCCAGCACCCGCGGCGGCACCCCGCCGTACCTCGCCCCCTACTTCGCGGCGAAGGCCGCCATGGACGCGCTCGCCGTGAGCTACGCCGCCGAACTCGCCCGTTTCGGGATCGAGTCGACGATCGTCGTCCCCGGCGTCTTCACCAGCGGCACCGACCACTTCGCCCACGCGGGGCACGCCGCCGACCGTGCCGTCGCGGAGGCGTACGAGGCGCGGTACGCGGGGATGACGGACCAGGTCGGCAGGGCGCTGGCGGCCATGTCCCCCGAGGACGCCGATGTCGCCGACGTGGCGCGGGAGATTGTCCGCGTGGTCGGCCTGCCCGCGGGCAGCCGCCCCTTCCGTACCCACATCGACCCCGTCGACGACGGGTCGGAGGTCGTCTCGGTCGTCGCCGACCACGTCCGCGAGCGCTTCTACCAGCGCCTCGGGCTGCCGGACCTGCTGGCCCCGGCCGTCGCCCCGGCCACCGGGGTGCGCGCGCCGTCGGCCTGAGGCACCGTACGGCGAACGCCCCTGGTCCGGGTTCCCGCGCGAGCGGAGCACGAACCAGGGGCGCTTAGTGCGTTGATATGTCTTTTTCTCGGGTCTGATGGGTGTCGCCCCGGCACGCGTGTCCCACCCTTTCGTGTGTACGGTGCAGCCCTATGCTGACGAAAGCCGCAAAACGATCAATTCGGCGTGGATGGGAGCCAACGTGATCCGAGGTATCGACCGGCGCCGCTTTCTCGCCACAGGTGCGGCGGCGGTCATCGGGGCGGGGGTGGCAGCCCGGGCCACGGCCCTGTCCCCCGCCGACGTGCCACCGGGCGGCGTCATGCGGAGCAAGGCCCCGCTTCCCCGCCCCTACCAGCTGCCGCTGCCGATCCCCCCGGTGCCGCGCCCGCTCCAGACCGCCGGCGGCACCGACACCTTCCGGATCGTGCAGCGCGAGGCGAAGCTGGAGATCCTGCCGGGTCTGCGCACCAGCTGCTGGACGTACAACGGCACCTTCCCCGGGCCCACGATCATCTCCCGTGCCGGGCGGCGCACCATCGTGCGGCACCGCAACGAACTGCCGCAGCCGACCGTCGTCCATCTGCACGGCGGGCACACCCCGTCGGAGAGCGACGGGTACCCGATCGACCTGACGATGCCCGTCAACAGCCGCCTGTCCGTCGAGGACGCGATGGCCGGCATGGACGACATGGGCGAGACGCACGGCAACATCGCCTACGGCGAGCGCACGCACACGTATCCCATGCAGCAGCGCGCGTCCACCATGTGGTACCACGACCACCGCATGGGCTACACCGGCACGGCCGTCTGGCACGGCATGGCGGGCTTCCACCTGCTCACCGACGACGAGGACGGCGCCCTCGCCCTCCCCCGCGGCGAGCGGGACATCCCCCTCATGATCGCCGACCGGTCCTTCGAGGCGGACGGTTCGCTGATGTACCCGGGCGACCCGAACATGCACGCCCCGGGCGTCTCGCGCAACCACACCGCCGGCGTCCAGGGCGACGTCATCCTGGTCAACGGTGCCCCCTGGCCCGTGCACCGGGTCCAACGGGGGCGCTACCGGCTCCGGTTGCTCAACGCCTCCAACGTCCGCTACTACAAGCTCGTCCTGGACCCACCGCCCCCCGGCGGCAAGGGCCTGGTGCAGATCGGCAGCGACGGCGGCCTCCTGGAGCGCCCCCTGGCCCACGACAGCCTGCGGCTGGCACCCGGTGAACGCTTCGACGTCGTCGTGGACTTCTCCCGCTACCGGCCCGGCACCAAGGTCCGCGTGGCGAACCTCTTCGGCAGCCGGACCACCGCGGACGTCATGCGCTTCGACGTCTCGCCGTCCACCCGGGCCGTCCACGACGACGCCCGTATCCCCGACCGGCTGGCGCGGCGTGCCGAGACCGTCCTCGACCCCGCGAAGGCCGTCGCCACCCGCACCTTCGAGTTCCGGCACTCGGGCCGCAGCGGCTGGACGATCAACGGCAAGCCCTACCTGCCGGGCCGCTCACTGGCCCGCGCGAAGCTGGGGACCACCGAGATCTGGCGCTTCAAGTCGGTCTTCTTCCACTCGATCCACGTGCACCTGGACCCCTTCCGTGTGGTGTCCCGCAACGGCAAGGCACCGGGGCCGTTCGACCACGGCTGGAAGGACACGATCGCCATGGGGCCAGGCGAGACGGTCGACGTGGCCGTCCGCTTCACCGACTACACCGGCCACTTCATGCTCCACTGCCACAACCTGGAGCACGAGGACATGGCGATGATGGCCGACTTCTCGACCTACGCCTAACCGGTCGCGTCGCCCCGCAGAGCACCACCGAGTACGAGTGCCGCCGAGTCCAGCCGAACGAGAGGCGGGTGCCGCCGTGGCCCCTCGCATCAGTCCCGAGCGCCGGGCATGCGCGGTCTGCGTCGTCGGCGGCCCCACCGTCGTCCTCGACATCGGGGGGCTGCGCCTGGTGACCGACCCCACCTTCGACGAGGCCGGGGAGCACGGGTACCTCACCAAGACCGCGGCCCCGGCCGCCCACGAGGACGAACTCGGCCCCGTGGACGCCGTCCTGGTCAGTCACGACCTCCACCCCGACAATCTCGACGTACGCGGGCGGGCCCTCGCCCTGGCGTCCTCGCTGGTGCTCACCGGGCCCGCGTCCGCACGCCGGCTCGGGCTGCCCGCCCGCGGACTCGCGGCATGGGAGAGCGTGGAGTTGCCCCGCCCGGGCGGGGACACCGTCGCCGTCCACGCCGTACCCGCGCAGCACGGTCCCGACGACGGCGAGCGGGACGAACAGGGCCACGTGAACTGCGAGGTCACCGGCTTCGTGCTGAGCGGCACGGGACTGCCCACGGTGTACATCAGCGGCGACAACGCCTCCGTCGGCGTCGTCGCCGGGATCGCCCGGCGCATGCCGCCCATCGACATCGCCGTGCTGTTCATGGGCGGCGCGCGGGTGCCCGTACGGAGCCGCAACCGCCCGCTGACCCTGACCGCGGAGCGGGCGAGCGCGGCCGCCTCCGTCCTGGGCTCGCCGCTCGTGGTCCCCGCGCACTGCGACAGCTGGGCCCACTTCACCGAGGACCGCGCCGACATCGCCCGGGCCTTCGACGACGCGGGACTCTCCGCGCGGCTGCGCACCGCGGAGAACGGATTCTGGGCCGACCTGGAGGACTGGGACGTGCCGGGGCCATCCGGGGCGGATCAGCCCGCCACGCGGTAGTGACAGGCGGACACTTCGCCGAACCCGGCCCGCGCATAGAGCCGCACGGCCGCGATGTTGTCCCGTTCCACCTGGAGATACCTACGGCCGGCAACACCTCTGCCACGGGCAGGGTGCCCATGCCGAACACCCCCGCCCGGCCCGTGTCGGCGACCGCGCGGCCGACGGCGACGACCTCGTCCCCGATCAGCACAACCCCCCTCCGGGCCGCGAGGACCTCATGGTGCAACGTCAACTGGCGTGCGGGCGGGCGACGGTGACGGATCGGGGCGTAGGCGCTCCGCACCGACGGGACGGTCCGCTCTCAGTCCTCGGGTTCGGGCACCGCAAGGAACCGGACGCCGTTCGCGGGGACCACCGCGCCGGCGTCGTCGACGAACGCCACACGCACCACGCGGCCCTCGTCCGCGGAGCGCCGCAGGACGCTCGGCCCCACGGAGGGCGGACGGTTGTCGTCGCCCCATTGCTGGAGCGCGGCCAGGACCAGGAGGAGCTGCTCACCGCTCGGCGTCAGGTGGTAGCTGAAGCGGGTGCGCGTGCCGGGCTCGCGATAGGGCCGCTTCTCCATGATGCCCTCGTCGACCAGCGTGCCGAGGCGCAGCGCGAGCACGTCGGCGGCGATGCCGAGGCGGTCGCGGAAGTCCGCGAATCGCGTCGCGCCCATCAGGGACGCGTCGCGGAGGATCAGCAGCGTCCACCGGTCCCCCACGACCGCCAGGGCGCGGGCGATCGAGCACGTCTCTTCGGGGTCGCGGTGCTTCCGCATGGCCTTGGCGGGAGTCATGACCCCAGCATACCCTGAGTTGCATAACCCCACCCAGAGCATCTAGGTTGGCCATACCAACTCAGCATCCCCCCGAGATGAGACATTCATGGACATCAGGAACGCAGTGGCCGTCGTGACCGGCGCGAACCGCGGCCTCGGCCGGCACTTCGCCGCCCAGCTGCTCGAGCGCGGCGCCGCGAAGGTCTACGCGGGAGCGCGCACGCCGTCGTCGGTCGATCTGCCCGGGGTCGTGCCGCTCGAACTGGACATCACCGACCCCGGCTCCGTGGCGCGGGCGGCCGCGGCCGCCTCGGACGCGACGCTGCTGATCAACAACGCGGGCGTCAGCCTGCACGTCGGTCTCGTCGGCGGCGACATGGCCGACATCCGCCTGGAGATGGAGACCCACTACTTCGGCGCCCTCAACATGACCCGGGCCTTCGCCCCCGTGCTGACCGCCAACGGCGGCGGGGCCGTGCTCAACGTGCTGTCCGTGCTCAGCTGGGTGCACTACCCGGACTACGGCGGCTACAGCGCCGCCAAGGCGGCCGAGCTGGCCATGACCAACGTCACCCGGCAGGAGCTGGCGCCGTCCGGCATCGACGTCACCGCGCTCCACGTCGGCTACATGAACACCGACATGGCCGACTACGTGCCCGAGTCCGACAAGACCGACCCCGCCAAGGTGGCCGCGCTCGCCCTGGACGGCATCGAGGCACGCGCCCTCGAAGTGGTGGCCGACGACAGGAGCCGCGCCGCGCGCGCCGCGCTCTCCGGCGACCTCTCGAACTTCTACCCCGGAGTTCCCGCGAGTCGCTGATCGCGCGGGAGGCCGGACGCCGGGGTCGCGGGCGGCCGGGGCCGGGGGAACTCCGTCGCGACCCCGCCTCCGGCCGCACATGGTGTGACACGCACCACCCCCGGGAGCACATTTCACGCCCAAGGGCGGAACAAACGGACACTCCGGACGGTTGGCACCCCTATTGGTCGCGCAACCGGTGACCACCCACCACCCGGAGGGGCGCTGTCACGACAGCGACGTCGGAAAAGGAGAGGTGCCCCGCATGAACAGCTCGACTGCGGAGACGTTCAAACGAGCGATGCTCTACTTCAACGGCCAGCACTACAGGGCGGCCGCGAGGGTCCTGAGCGGCATCGTGGACGTGGCACCCCGCAACCTGGCGGTTCGCATGCTCCTGGCGCGCTCCTACTACTACTCCGCCCAGTTCACGAAGGCGGAGAAGGAACTCCGGCACATCCTGGGCACCGAGCCGAACGACCCTCACGCGCACCTGCTGCTGGGCCGCTCCCTGGAACGCCTGGGACGCACCACGGAAGCCGCGCCCCACCTGCGGCAGGCGGACGCGATGACGGCCTGGGACCTCATCGTCGTCTGAACCCGACGGGCCTTCCGGCCAACCGCCGATCCGGCCGTCTCCGGCGGGTCACGCGCAGTAGCGGATGAGCCAGTCCGTGTCCGGGTTCCGGCCGAAACCGGGATCGTTCGGGGCGGCGGCGGGCCGGCTCTCGACGGTCTTCTCCAGCGGGACACGCTCGGGCAGCCTGCCGAAACGGGCTTCCCGCAGAGCGGCGTCCACGGCGGCCTCGGCCTCTTCGTCGCGCGAGGACCGCGGGACCTGGGAGTGGGGGTCGGCGCTCATCGTTCCCTCCCTGATCACAAAGTCCGGAGCCTGACGGCCCGGACCCTCAGCGTACTGCGGCGCCGACACGTCCGGGCCGCGGAGGTCGTGACCATTCCCAAGGCACCGCCTCTGGTGCGTCAGCCGGCGGACGGGCTGTGGATCTCGCCGATCCGCCTGATCTCCTCCAGCGGGTACGGGGTCTGCCTGCTCCCGCGCCGGAGCCTGCCGGTGAAGTCCGACATCACCGCGGCGATCGGCGCATACCGGGTGAGGATCTCCGCGGCCTTCTCCGGGATTCCTGTGGGGCGCTCGCCCTCCGTGAAGGCGCGCACCTGGGCGAGGCGGCCGTCCCGGTCCCCTATCTGATAACCGTACAGCGCGGTGACCAGCCAGTTCACCAGATTTGTGGCGGTGTAACAGCGGTCGTAGCTCTGATGCCGGTCGAAGAAGTCGGCCTCATCCTCCGACAGCTCGAACCGGGAGGAGATGGCGAGGCCGTAGTCCGCGTAGTAGAGGCGCTGTCCGTCGGTCAGGATGTTCTCGAAGTGCGCGTCGAAGTGCAGGAGTCCGCGGCTGTTCATGAACGAGGTGCCGGCCGCCAGCTCCCTCTCCACCATGGCGCAGGCCCGGTTGGCGATCTCGTCCCCCCTTCCGATCCCGACCTGAGTGCCCAGCCACTGGTGCAGGTTCTGCGGGATGTACTCCAGGAACAGCGCGACACTCGCCGAGGACCGCTCGAGAGCCTGGATCCGGCCGCGCACCTGAGGTACACCACCCCAGCAGGCAACAGCCCTTTCGATGTCGGCCAGTTCCTCGGGCAGGGGCGTCGAGTCCGGCAGCACCCGCCAGTGGTACATCAGGGGGAAGCCCTCGTATTCCCCCGCGCGCACCCAGTTCGTCGTCGTCGTGTGCACGGCGAGCTCTCTCCAGGCCCCGAAGCCCGGACTACCGATGCCGTACTGGCCGATGCCGTACTGGCAGAAGACGGGCATATCGAAGAGGTTCGCCGTGGAGCGGACATGCTCAGGTCGCCTCTCCAGGTCGGTGAGTGGCACCCGCTTCACGAAGACCGGAGTGCCGGCGACCTCCAGCAGGGCCGACTTCCCGCCGATGCCGGATCCGATCGGCGCGGCCGTCTCCACCAGCTCCTGCAGGGCGCGATCACCGTACGTGGCGAGGGATGTCGAGACATCGCTGTGGGCCGCAAGACGTGCGTTGCGCGACATGTCGGGGACGTTCACCTGTTTTCTCCCAGGAGGCCGGGGCCTTCAGGCCGGGGAGGAATGGGTCCTTGGGTCGGAGCCGCGAAGCGGCGGAGTTGGCTGCGCATCTGTTCTGACCTGCACTCTCATTCATTGTCAGTGGGGGCTGTGAGGTTCCCGAGCATGACGACGACTGCGATGGCGGAGGAGGGTACCGGGCATGCCCGGTACCTCTTCCGGCTGCGTGTGTCGTCGACGGCTCGTGCCGGTCTGGAGGCGGAGTGGGCGCGTTGCCGGTGGGTGTGGAACGAGTGCGTGGCCGTGTCGCGCAAGGTCCACGCCCTGAACAGGGCCGCCGAGCAGAAGACCACGTGCGGTCCGGCGCAACTGGACAGGATGCTGACCCAGGCCAGGCGGTCGATGGCATGGCTGCGGGAAGGAAGCTCGGTTGCGCAGCAGCAGACCGTCCGGGACTTCGCGAAGTCCCGCGCCAAGGCCCTGAAGGACATCACGGCGCGGCTGCCGGTGCGGCAGCGCGCGGGGATGCCCCGGATCAAGCGCAAGCGCGAGGCGGCTCCGTCGCTGAACTACACCACCCGGGGTTTCAGGCTCAAGGACGGGCGCCTGCACCTGGCGGGCGGCATCGTGCTGACGGTGGTGTGGTCCCGTGACCTGCCCGCCGACCCGACGTCGGTACGCGTGTACCGGGACAGCGTCGGCCACTGGTACGCCTCGTTCGTCGTGGCCGTCCAGATGCAGCCGCTCCCCGCCACCGGCGCAGTGATCGGCATCGACTGGGGCGTACGCGAGACCGCCACGACGTCCTGCGACCTCCACGACCTGCCCCACGCCCAGCACGGCAGGACCGCCGCGGCGAAGCTGGCCCGGTACCAGAAGATGATGGCCCGCCGCCGCACCCCGAGGAACGCGCCGGACACCGCCGGTTACCGCAAGGCCCGCCGGGCCGCGTCGAAGGTGTCGAAGAAGATCGCCCGGCAGCGGCAGGACCCGGGCCGCACGTGGGCCAAGCGCGTCGTCCGTGACCACGACGCGATCGCGGTCGAGGACCTCCGGCCCAAGTTCCTTGCGAAGTCCACGATGGCCCGCAAGGCGGCGGACGCGGCGATCGGCGCCACGAAGACGGCCCTGATCGAGATGGGCCGCAAGCACGGGCGGGACGTCCTCCTGGTGCATCCCGCGCACACCACGATGGACTGCGCGGCGTGCGGAGCGAGAACCAAGCACGCACTTCCCCTTTCGGAACGTACCGACACCTGCACCGTGTGCGGAGTCGTGTCCCCCAGGGACAAGAACTCCGCCCGCGTGATGCTCGTCCGGGCTGGTCTCAACCCGGCTGGTGCCGATCGTGCAAGCGCTGGCGGACCGCCGGTCCCCAGCCCACGTGAGCCAGGAATCCCCGTCCCCTCAGGGCAGGGAGGATGTCAATGTTGCCTCCACCTGGGCGCCCACATCGATCCTGGTCGGACCGGACTGTTCTCGTGTGCCGAGCATGTCAGTTGGCGAGTCGAGAGGGGCATGGGCCCGTCCGGCCGGGCCTCGACACGACGCTGCTCGACGCTGACCCAAGGGGTCCCGCTGCTGCTTCAATGACCCGCGGAGGTGAGGACATTGGTGTCCACCGATCGGCTGCTCGCGTTTGCGGCCGTGTCCCTGATCGTCATCGTGATCCCCGGGCCCAGCGTGCTCTTCGTGATCGGCAGGGCGCTCGCGCACGGCCGCCGCACCGCGATGGCCTCGGTCCTGGGGAACTTCCTGGGGTCGTACCTGCTCGTGGTGGCCGTCGCACTCGGCCTGGGCTCGCTGTTCGAGCGCTCCCTGCCGCTCTTCCTCGCCGTCAAACTGGCGGGCGCCGCCTACCTGGTGCACCTCGGCGTGCGCGCCTTCCGGCACCGCGGGGAGATGGCGGTCGGCGCGACGGACACCGCGGCCGATGCCCCGGCCCCGCGCGGGGACCTGCGGACGGTGGCCGACGGCTTCACCGTCGGCGCCACCAACCCCAAGGGCATCGTCTTCTTCGCCGCCGTCCTTCCCCAGTTCGTCGATCCCGCGGCCGGCCACCTGCCCGGCCAGATGCTCCTCCTCGGCGTCATCCCCATCGGCATCGGACTGGTCACCGACACCTGCTGGGGCCTCACCGCCTCCGCCGCCCGCGCCTGGCTCGGCCGCTCGGACCGCCGCCTGTCGCTGCTCGGCGGCGCGGGCGGCCTCGCCATGATCGGCCTCGGCGTCACGGTCGCGGCCACCGGCCGGACGGACTGACGCCCGCGGCCGGACACGGGCCGGCGATCTCCCCGTTGCGGGAGCGCGGCATGGTCAACGAGACTCGGCGCATGACTTCCGCGATTCGCCATGTGACGATCGACTGCGCCGACGCCCACCGGCTGGCGACCTTCTGGTCCCTGGTTCTGGACCGTCCGCTGCACGAGGAGGACGAGCCCGGGGACCCGATGGCGCTGGTGGAGACCGAGGGGGCCGGGCTGCTCTTCGTCACCGTGCCGGAGCCGAAGAGCGTCAAGAACCGGATCCACCTGGACGTGCAGCCGCAGGACCGCACCCGGGACGAGGAGGTCGAGCGACTGCTCGCCCTCGGCGCCGCACTGGTCGACGACCGCAGGAACCCGGACGGCACCGGCTGGGTGGTCCTCGCCGACCCGGAGGGCAATGAATTCTGCGTCGAGCGCAGCGCGGCGGAGCGCAAGGACTGACACGCCGCCAGCAACGGTCTCAGTAACGGACGTCGCTCTGGAGCAGCGGCGGATACACCGTGGACGACTCGCCGTCGACCGTGGTGCCGCCGAACTGCAGCATCGCCCGCTGGGCGCCGTGCAGTGGCGCCGGGTAGTCCAGGACCGGAGCCGACACCTCGTCCAGCCGCCGCAGGTGGCCGGGGGTGAGGGCGACCTCCAGCCCGGCGAGATTGCCCTCCAGGTGCTCCAGGCGGCGGGCACCGACGATGGGCACAACGGTCCCCTCGCGGGCGCGCAGCCAGGCGAGGGAGACGGCCGCGGCGGTGGTCCCGAGGTCGTCGGCGATCTCGGCGACCGCGTCGATGACCACGAAATCCTCGTCGGTGGGCTCTCCGACGAAGGATGTACGGGCCGAGTCGGCGGTGCGCGTGCCGCGCCGGTACTTGCCCGAGAGGAAGCCGTTCTTCAGCGGGCTCCACGGCACCAGCGCCATGCCCTGGTCGCGGGCGAGCGGCGCGAGTTCGCCCTCGACGGTACGGGCCAGCAGTGAGTACTCCACCTGCAGCGCGATCAGCGGGGTCCAGCCCTTGAGCAGTGCGGTCGTCTGGGCCTGAGCGGTGACCCAGGCGGGGGTGTTGGAGAAGCCGATGTAGCGGATCTTGCCGGCCCGGACCAGGTCGTCGAGCGTGCGCATCGTCTCCTCGATCGGCGTGTTCCGGTCCCAATTGTGCAACCAGTACAGGTCGATCCAGTCGGTCCGCAGCCGGCGCAGGGTCCCGTCGAGCTGCGCGATCACCGACCTGCGGCCCGCCCCGCCGCCGTTGGGGTCGCCGGGGTGGAGGTTGGTGAAGAACTTCGACGCCAGCACCACGTGTTCGCGCCGCCCCGGCCGTGCGGCGAAGAAGTCGCCGAGAATGCTCTCCGCATGGCCGTTGGTGTAGAAGTTGGCGGTGTCGATGAAGTTCCCGCCCAGTTCGAGGTAGGTCGCGAGGATCTTCTCGGACTCCTCGACGCTGCACCCGGCGCCGCCGGGATCCTCCCCGAAGGTCATCGCGCCGAGGGCGAACGGGCTGACCCGCAGCCCCGAGCGGCCGAGGGTGACGTAGTGGTCGAGGCGGCATGGACATGCTCCCGTGGGTGTCGAGACGGTCTGCGATTTCGTCCTGACCATCGAAGCGCGGGGCGGGTCCGGGCCGGTAGGCCGATCAGCGCGGCCTCTTGCACGATCCTGCCGACTTCCCGCGCATCGGGCCGTACGGCCGGCATCCGGCGTGCGCCACCCGCCGTGGACACCTATCTTGCCAGAGCTATCGTTTATCGATAGCTTTCCATCGTTGCCCGATGGCTGGAGGGGTCAATGGGAAAGCTGACGGTGTTCGCGCTGCGCGCTGTGCTCTTGGTGCTGCTCGCGGGCTCGGTGTTCGTGCAGGCCGTGATGCTGCCGCTGGTGGCGGTCGACATGAGACAGCTCGACGCGGACCACGCCTATCTGCGCGTGCCGTTCCTCGCGATCACGGTGCTTGGCGTCGTGGCGGCCCAGGTCGTCCTGGTCTGCGTGTGGCGGCTGGTGACGATGGTCCGGCACGGAACCGTGTTCTCCCTCGCCGCCTTCCGGTATGTGCACGTCGTCATCGGCGCGTTCGTCGCGGCCGCCCTCCTGGTCTTCACGCTCGCCGTGCTCCTGGCGCCGGGCGAGGCGGTCCCCCCGGGCATCGTCCTTCTGATCTGCGGGTGTGCCGTGGCGGTCATGGGTGTCGCGCTCGTCGTGCTCGTCCTGCGCATCCTGCTCGCCCAGGCCGTCGCGCGCGACGTCGAGGCGGCATGGCTGCGGGGCGAGCTGGCAGAGGTGATCTGATGCCGATCGTCGTGGGCATCGACGTGATGGCGGCCCGGCGGAAGATGTCCATGGGCCACCTCGCGGAGCGGGTGGGGACCCCGCCGGCCCACCTGGCCGTGCTCGACAAGCCGTGATCACTTTGCCTTCGTGACAAGATCCGGGCGTGACCATGTTGTTCCTGACGGTCGGCCTGCCAGGGGCCGGAAAGACCACGAAAGCACGGCAACTGGCCGAGGAGCACAACGCGCTGCGGCTGACGCCGGATGAGTGGATGATCCCGCTGTTCGGCGATCCGCAACCGGAAGGGAAGCGCGATGTGGTGGAAGGACGGCTGCTCTGGCTCGCTCTGGAGGCGCTGAAGCTCGGAACGAACGTAATCCTGGATTTCGGGTGCTGGTCTCGTGACGAGAGGTCCGCGATCCGCTGGTTGGTGATGGCCGTGGGCGCGTCCTGTCACCTTGTGTACGTGCCGGTGGACCATGAGACCCAACGTGCTCGGATTGCCCATCGCCAGTCGACCACCCCTGATCAGACCTTCGCGATGAGCGAGAGGGACCTCGTGCACTGGAGGACGCTGTTCGAGGAGCCCGACGCCACGGAACTCGATGGACTTGAGGTTGGAGGTCCACCTCCTGGGTGGTCAGGATGGCTGGAGTGGGCCGCCGATCGGTGGCCATCGCTCGCGTGACTGTCCGGCCGACCTTGGTGCGGCCCGGTAACGCAGCCGTGCCAGAGGCGCTGGCCGTCCCAGGTCAGCGGCGGCCGGGCGGGCCCTGCGGCGGTGCCTTGACCGCCGGCGTTCCTCGCCGGCCGGGTCGGTGTGCCAGTCTTGTTCTTCGCCTCGGCCCCTCTTTCGGCCGCCTCTTTCCCCAGTACCTCCAGGACTTCCGCGTCGACGGGCGGTCCGGACGCATCGTGATGCGGGCGGGCCGTGGCCGAGTCCACGCCGGCCGGCGGCACATCCGTCTCGCCCTGCCGCGCGGCCTCGGCGATCACACCCTCGAGGAGGGTCGTGAACACGCCGGCCTTCCGCCAGTACCGGAACCGGTCACCACCGTCTGCCACGATTTCGAACCGGCCCGTCTCCCGCCACTGGGCACCCGACCGGACTCCCGCACACACCTCGAGCTGGGCCCGAGGATTCTCCGGATACGGACCGAACTCCCCGATCGGCAGGAACGGAGCAATGAACTCCTCATCGGCATCCGTCTGTTGCGCACGCGTCATCTCCACAGTTCCACCGGGCCCCGAACCCGCGCGGGTCCGCGACCCGATGGATGCGGGGTCTCGCCGCTCGTGACCTGCCGATCTTGCGTGACCTGTGCGTTCTTGGCTGTCTCACGACCTTGTCACCCATGATCAGTCTCAATCCGTGGCATTTCTCCGCGAGGGCCAGGGCGAGGTCGAGATCAGGCGGCTTGCCCTTGCCGGCCGGGCACACCACGCTGAGCCCCGAGCACGAGGACTACCGGCGAGCCCCGATCGCGCACCGATGAGTTTCCCGCGCCGCGCTGGTCTGTACGCCGGACACCCACGGACGAAAGGTTGGGCCATGCGGAAACTGATCTACGGCATGAATCTGACCCTGGACGGCTACATCGCCGCGGTCGGCGACGACATCGGCTGGAGCGGACCGCCGAGCCACGAGCTGTTCCAGTGGTGGCTCGACCACGAGCAGGCGAGCAGCCTGTCGTTGTACGGGCGCAAGCTGTGGGAGTCGATGAGCTCCTACTGGCCGACCGGCGACCAGCAGCCCAACGCCACCGCGGCGGAGATCGAGTTCGCGCGGAACTGGCGGGACACGCCGAAGGTCGTGTTCTCCTCGACGGTCGACAAGGTCGACTGGAACACCCGCCTGGTCACCGGCGACGCGATCGCCGAGATCAGCCGGCTCAAGGCCGAGGACGGCGGCCCCATGAACATCGGCGGCGCGACGCTCGCCGGGGCGGCCATGCGCGCCGGGCTGATCGACGAGTACGTGATCGCCGCCCATCCGGTCCTGGTGGGCGGCGGCACGCCGTTCTTCACCGCGCTGGACGGCTGGGTGAACCTGAACCTGGTGGAGACGCGGACGATTCCCGGCGGCGTGGTCCTGACCAGGTACGAGACGAGGCGCTGAGCAGCAGCGATGTTCTGTACGACATCACCGTGAGCCCACAGCGTGTTGGGTTGCCCAGGCGTGCCGGTCGTGGTCGTCCAGGACCTCGCGGATCACGCGCTGGTCGACGGCGGCGCGCGCCGGATCGTCGTCGATGACGCCGGTGAGCACCAGCAGCGCCTTCCACAGCGCCCACCCGCGCGCCCGCGCCCAGGTAGCGTCGTCCATGGCGACGGCACGGCGGAACGCCTCACGGCCCGCGCCGGAGAAGAAGGTCCAGGCGATGACCAGGTCGCAGGCGGGGTCCCCGACACCGGAGGTGCCGAAGTCGATGACGGCCGCGAGGTCGCCGTCGGCCACCAGGAGGTTCCCGGAGGCGATGTCCCCGTGGAACCAGACGGGTTCGCCCCGCCATTCCGCGGCGAGGGCGGCGTCCCAGACGGCGGCGGCGCGGGCGGTGTCCACGCGCCCGTCGAGGACGGCGAGGCAGCGGCGGGTCTCGTCGTCGTAGTGGGCGGGCGACGCTCCCCGGTACCAGCTGTGCTCGCCGGCGAGAGGTCCGCCGGATGCGTCGCAGCGCTGAAGGGCGTGGAGGAATCCGGCCACGGAGGCGGCGAACCGGGGCTGGTCGTCGATCCGTGCGCGGTCGGCGGTCTCCCCGGACAGCCAGCCGCGCACGGACCACGGGAAGGGGTAGCCCTCGCCGGGAGCGCCCATCGCCAGGACCGGCGGAACGGGGACGGGCAGGCCGGGCGCGAGCCGGGGGAGCCACCGGTCCTCCTTGGCCACGGCGGGAACGTAGCCGGCGGCGGTCGGCAGCCGGACCGTCATGGCGTCGCCGAGACGGTAGGTGCGGTTGTCCCAGCCGTCCTTCTCGACGGGGGTCACGGACAGGTCCCGCCACTGGGGGAACTGGGCGCTCACGAGCCGCCTCACAAGGGAGGCGTCGATCCCGGCGCGGCCGTCGGGTTCAGAGGTCATCGGCACCTGGGGATGGTGGACTCCTGCGCGCTCCCGCCGCAACGGGATTTCGGCGGGGACGAGCGGACCGTCCCGCGGGCCGGGGCAGGGAGTGCTCCGGCCCGCCGGCGGTCGGGGCCGGACCGGCCGGCGGTCCACCGCAGACGGAGGTCATGTCGCCGTGGCGGCGGCCGCCGCGCGGCCCGCCCGGCGGCCGGAGAAGAGGCAGCCGCCGCCGAGGAACGTGCCCTCCAGGGAGCGGTGGCCGTGGACACCTCAGCCGCCGAAGCCGCAGACCTCCCGGAGCCCGTTCAGCCCGTCGTCGTAGGGGTGGCGCGGCGCCTCCATCGGGCCCGCAGCATCCGGGTGGCGTAATCGCCGACGAGGATGCCCAGCAGGCCCACGAGGGAGATCCACGGCGGGGCGGGCGACCGGACGCCCATCAGCCAGTAGAGGGCGCCCGCGAGAAGTCCCGCCCCGAAGGACACGGCGGAGCGGCCGGCCAGGTTCCTCATGCGAACGACTCCAGCAGTCCGTAGCCGATCAGCATCCCTGCCAGGCCCACCAGGCAGACCAACGGCGGCGCGGGCGTCCTGACCCGCAGGAGCCCGTACATGGCTCCCACCGCCAGGCCCGCGCCGAGAGAGAGCGCGTACTCCACGCAGGGCCTCGCTCCCGTACGTACGGCGTGGGCATTTTGTCCCTTTGTAGCAGCACGTGCGACGGCTTCCGCACTCCGACGCGGGGGACGGGAGAAGCGCGGCGGCGGGAGAAGCGCGGCGGCAGCTGTGGAGCTGAGGCGCTCGATGACCTCGGTCAGGCCGGCGACCACCTCGGCGTCGTCGATGGGGTGGGTGTCGGCGAAACGGACGACCGAGCCGGGGATGGAGAGCTTGACGTCCTCCAGGACCGCGGCGCCGGCGATGCGGGCCGCCTTGCGGGCCTCGTCCTGCGCCCACACGCCGCCGTACTGGCCGTAGGAGGTGCCCACGACGGCGACCGACTTGCCGGTCAGCGCGCCCTGGCCGTACGGACGGGACAGCCAGTCGATCGCGTTCTTCAGCACCGCCGGGATGGTGCCGTTGTACTCGGGCGAGATGAGGAGGAGGGCGTCGACCCCGTGGACGGCGGCGCGCAGGCGGGCGGCGGCCTCCGGCAGCGTGCCCTCGACGTCGAGGTCCTCGTTGTAGAACGGGATCTCGGCCAGGCCCTCGTAGAGCTCGATCTCGACGCCTGCCGGGGCGTGCTTGAGGGCGACCTCGGCGAGCTGGCGGTTGTGGGAGCCGGCGCGGAGGCTGCCGACGAGCGCGAGGATGCGGACGGACATGTGAGGAACTCCCGGATAGCAGTGGGGTAAGCGGACCGTGGTCCGCTTCTCCTTTGTAGCACCCAAGCGGACTGCGGTCCACTTTCATTCCCGCCGCTACGCTATGGCCATGACCGAGCCACCCCCGGCCGTCCGAACCGCCCTCGACACCGGCACGGAGATCACGCTGACCGCGACGGGCGAGCAGCCCCCGCTGCGGGCCGACGCCGCGCGCAACCGGCAGCGCCTGCTCGACGTGGCCGCGGAGCTCTCCGCCGAGCACGGGGCCGCCAACGTGACCATGGAGGCGCTGGCCATCGCCGCGGGCGTCGGCAAAGGGACGGTCTTCCGGAGGTTCGGCGACCGCGCGGGGCTGATGGTGGCGCTCCTGGACCACCACGAGCAGCAGATCCAGGGGGCCTTCCTGACGGGCCCCCCGCCGCTGGGGCCGGGCGCCCCGCCCCTCGACCGCCTGCGCGCGTTCGGACCGGCGGTGATCCGCCACGAGCACACGTTCCGCGACCTCTACGTGGCGGTGGCGGCACACCCGCGCCGCCGCTTCAACCCGTCGTACCACCTCAAACACACCCACATCGCCCTGCTGCTGCGGGAGTCGGGGGCGCCGGGCGACATCGAACTGGTCGCGCACACGCTGCTCGGCTACCTCAACACCACGCTCGACGACTACCTGATCAGCAGCCGCGCGATGTCCGTGGAGCGGTTGACCGCCGCCTGGCACGACCTCGTCACGCGCCTGGCCGACGGGGAGTAGGCCGGTGCCGCAACAGGCGCCACGAGCACAGCCCACGGCGGCGGGACAGGTCCGGGCGGTCGCGCGGGGCGTGGCGCGGATCCTGGCCAATCTCGCCCTCGGGGTGCCGGCCGCCGTGCCGCTGTACTGCGCCTGGTGGCTGCTGACCGCGTACCTGCCGATGGACTGCCACGACGTCTCCGACGTCTCCGCGCCCGGCTTCTCCGGTACGTGCGACTACCACGTGCTCGACCACGCCGGTCCCGTGACGGTCGCGCTCGTGCTCTCCGGACTCTTCGTCCTGGCCCTGGTCCTCCTGGTCGACGTCGCGCTCCCCCGCTCCCAGGGGCGCCCCGTCCGCCCCTGGGCCGTCGCGGGGCTGCTGATCCCGGTCCCGTTCCTGGTGCTCCTGCTCGCCGCACACGCCTGACGGGATCCGGACAGCCGTCATGAAGTCGCCGCCGGTCCATCCGGGATTTCCCGCCGATTGAATCGTTCAAGTAGCTAGCATGCGGCGGACATTGGACGGATCTAGCGTGAAGGACCCATGTGAGACCGCTCTTCCGGAGCCGATCAGGCCTGCAGGTCATCGCGGGCGCCGCGGGCGTCGCGGCCGTGCTGATGGCGATCCCGCCGGCATCGGCCAGTGACCACCCGACCGCTTCGACGCCCCTCCCCACGCTCCGCACCGCGACCGCCGGGTCGGCCCCAGGCGGCTCGCCCTCACGGACCGTCACCCTGCTCACCGGCGACCGGGTGACCCTCACTCCCGGCGGCTCCGGCCCCGCCGCCCTCACCGTGGAGGGACCGGACGGGGGGCGCGCCGACGCCCGCATCACCACGCGGGACGGCGACACCTACGTCTACCCGGCCGCGGCCGAGCGCTACGTGGCCGCAGGCCTCCTCGACACCGACCTGTTCAACGTCACCCGGCTGATAGCCGACGGCTACGACGACGCCCGCTCCCAGGGTCTGCCCGTCATCCTCACCTACGCCACCGACGCCCGCCGCCGGCTCGCGGCCCCGGCACTCCCCGAGGGCGCCACCGGCGCGCGGGCGCTGACCAGCATCGGCGGCACGGCCCTCACCGAGAACCACGACCGGGCCGCGGACTTCTGGGCGGACCTCACCCGGCAGCCGTCCGCGCGGTCCACCGCAAAGGGCACCGCGAAACTCGCCGAGGCCGCCGACGCCGCGGCGGACCGCCCGGCGCTGACCGGCGACGTCCGCAAGGTGTGGCTGGACGGCAAGGTCGAGGCCGACCTCGCGGACAGCGTCGCCCAGATCGGCGCCCCCGAGGTGTGGGCCGGCGGCGACACCGGGCAGGGCGTGGACGTGGCCGTCCTCGACACCGGTTACGACACCGGCCACCCCGACCTCGACGGCGTGGTCGCCGACTCCCGCAGCTTCGTCCCCGGCGAGGACGTCACCGACCACCACGGGCACGGCACCCACGTGGCCTCGACCATCGCGGGCAACGGCGCGGCCTCCGGCGGCAAGGAGAAGGGCGTCGCCCCCGGCGTGCGGCTGCACGTGGGCAAGGTCCTCAACAACGCCGGCAGCGGCTCCGACTCGTGGATCATCAGCGGCATGGAGTGGGCCGCCCGCGACGCCAAGGCGCGCGTGGTCAGCCTGAGCCTCGGCAGCGACCGGCCGTCCGACGGCACGGACCCGATGAGCCAGGCCGTGAACCAACTCAGTGCCGCGACCGGCGCGTTGTTCACCATCGCGGCAGGCAACGCCGGCCCGGGCGAGGCCACCGTCGCCGCTCCCGGCGCGGCGGACGCGGCCCTCACGGTCGGCGCCGTCGACGCCTCCGACACCGTCGCCGACTTCTCCAGCCGCGGCCCCCGCTTCCGGGACGACGCGCTCAAGCCGGAGGTCACCGCCCCCGGCGTGGACATCCTGGCCGCCCGCTCGCAGTACGCGACCTTCGGATCCGGCCCGTACGCCACGCTGAGCGGCACCTCGATGGCCACCCCGCACGTGGCGGGCGTCGCGGCCCTCGTCGCCGCCCGGCACCCGGACTGGTCCGGCGCCACGATCAAGAACGCCCTGGTCAGCACCGCCGAGCCGACGCCCGCCAATCCCGCCGACGCGGGCGGCAACGGCCGGGTCGACGCGGTCGCCGCCACCGGGAGCGCCCTGGTGGCCACCGGAGTCGCCGACGCCGGCATCCACTCCCTCGGCGGCGCGCCCGGCGAGACCGTGACCCGCGCGGTCCAGTGGACCAACCCCGGGGACACTCCGCTCACCCTCACCGCACGCGTCGACGCACCGGACGCCCCGGAGGGACTCTTCGCCCTGACGGACCGTCAACTCACCGTACCCGCGCACGGCACGGCCGCCACCACCGTGACCACCGCGCTGGACCGCGCACCGGCCGGGGGCCGCTGGACCGGCCACGTCGAGGCGGCCGTGGACGGCAAGGTCGTCACACGCACCCTGCTCGCCGTCAGCACCCGCGAGGAGATGCACCACCTGCGGGTCCACGTCACCGACCGCGCCGGCGACCCCGTCTCGGACCTCGTGATGTACCAGCGCAAGGGCGACGAGTACGCCCAGGCCGCCTACAGCGACCTCGACGGCACCCTCGACGCGGTCGTGCCCTCGGGTACGTACACGGTGTGGAGCTGGATCGCCGTCCGCGGCGTCCACGGCGAGTCGTCGTTCGGCAGGGCCCTGCTGGCCAGGACCGGCGTCGAGATGCGCGGCGCCGACACCGACGCCGTTCTCGACGGCACGAAGCTGCGCAGGACCGAGGTCGTCACCCCGCGGACGTCCACGGCCAGCGACATCCGCATGGACCTCAGCCAGTCCTTCAAGGACGGCACGCCCGCCATCACCGACACGGTGACCGTCGGCGACGGCTTCGACAGCGTGTGGGCACTGCCCACCGCCAAGCCGTCCTCCGGCGACCTGGCGTACACCGTCCGCTGGCGCATGCAGCAGCCCCTGCTGGCCCTCTCCTCCGGTCCGCAGGAGTTCGACGACCTGTGGCTGCAGCCCGGCTCCGGCCGGCCCGCGGACGGCACCCGCACCCTGCCCGCCGTGTTCGCGGGCAACGGCACCCCGGCGGAGTACGCGGCCGCGGGCGCCAAGGGCAAGGTCGCCGTCGTCCGGTACGTGCAACCCGCCGACGACGACGACCGGTCCACGGCCACCGCCGCGACCGACGACCAGTACACCGCCGCGCAGAAGGCGGGCGTCGCCCTGCTGGTGGTGGTGAACGACCTGGGCGGCCGGCTGCGCGAACCGGTGCGCCGCACGGGCCTCGTCATCGCCGGCGTCTCGCACACCGAGGGCGAGACCCTGATCGGCCGCATCCAGGGCAGCCGCACCGGCTCCGTGCCGATGCGGGTCGCCGGGCACGCCGAGACGGACTACCTGTACGACCTGGTGCACACCTGGCGCGGCGGCATCCCGGCGACCCAGCGCTACGCACCCGCCGAGAACCGGCTGGCCAGGGTCGATGTCGGCTTCCGGAACGAACCCGGCACGGAGGTCGACGAGTTCCGCTACGACATCCAGCCGTACCTGGGCGTGAAGGTGGGCGGCCAGCGGCTGTCGACCGCCGGTGCGGAGCGCACGGACTGGGTCACCCCGGCCGGCGAGGCCACCTGGATGGAGGAGGCCTCCAACGGCATCCGGTCCATCCAGTTCTCCGGGCGGGTCGGCTATCCGGCAGGCCGCACCACGGACGTCCAGTGGTTCGGTCCCGTCGAGCACCCGCGGATCAACGAGAGCCAGCAGCTGCCGCAGCGCAGCGGCGACTGGCTGGAGGTGACCGTGCCGGGCTGGGGCGACGGCGGCCGCGACCACACGGGCGTCGCGGGGCCGGGCACCACGTCCGAGGCCAACGCGCTCTACCGGGACGGCAGCCTGGTCACCAGCACCGACGGCACCTGGCTGGGCACCGACCTGCCGGGCGCCGCGGCCCGCTACCGCCTGGTGACCACCACCGGGCGGACCGAGGGCTACTCGTACTCGACGGCCACCCGCACCGAGTGGGCCTTCACCTCGGCCACGCCGCACGGGGAGGGCGCGCGGACGCTCCCGCTGCTGCAGCTCGACTACGGGATCGCGACACGGGCGGACGGCACGGCGCGCCGTGACGCCGAACTCGTGGTGACGCCCTCGCAGTTGCCGGGCGTGTCCCGCGCACCGCTGCGCACGGACTCCGTCGAG
This sequence comes from Streptomyces sp. RLA123, assembly GCF_056270165.1. Lineage (NCBI taxonomy): Bacteria > Bacillati > Actinomycetota > Actinomycetes > Kitasatosporales > Streptomycetaceae > Streptomyces > Streptomyces sp. RLA123. The sequence goes on from NZ_JBWDOR010000003.1 coordinate 858,710, forward strand.
GTGTCCTACGACGACGGGCGCACCTGGCGCAAGGCCTCGCTCCGGGCCGCCGGCTCCGGTGCCGCCCGCGTCCGGCTCGACGCCCCGCGCGGCGCCGCGTTCCTGTCCCTGCGGGTCCGGGCCTCGGACACACGCGGGAACACCGTGACGCAGACGGTCGTCCGGGCCACCGGGCTCGGCTGACCGCCCGCCGTTCCGTCCCGAGGTGCCGGTCCCCGCAGCGGGGACCGGCACCTTCGGCGTTCCGGGGTGCCCGCCCGCGCGTCAGGTGCCGGGCAACCGCTCGCCGAGTACGGGGAGCAGTTGCCTTCTCGTAGCTCTCCGACCCGGGTGATGCGGTGCAGACCAGGAGCGACTGGGTCTGGTCGGCGGCGTACAGCACCTGGCACTGCAGTTCGAGCACCCCCAGCTCCGGATGGACGATGCGTTTGACCTCGCCGCAGCGCACACCGATCTCGTGTGCCTGCCACAGGCCGTGGAACTCCGGGCTCTGCGCGATCAGTGAGTCGACGAGGGCGCCGGCCTGCGAGTCCGTGCCGTGCCGGGAGTAGACCGCGCGCAGGTCGGCGACGAAGCGGCGGCTCAGCCAGGGGCGGTCGTCCTCGTGGTAGGCCAGCTTGCCGGCGGGCCCGGACGGACCCCGGAACCGCTCACCACCAGGTTCGTTGCCGGCGTCGCGCCGATGAAGGCATCACCGACTCGGGGAGCACCGGTCCCCCCTTGGGGCCGCTGCCCACCCCGACGGGGTATACATCGCATGTATACCCGGCATGTATAGTCGCGGCCGTGACCGTACCCCTTGCCCTTCGTTCGCGCCCCGCCGTCACCGGGCCACTGGCGTGCGTCCTTTTCGGGCTGGTGCTCGGTGCCGCGACGTACCTGCTCCACGGGGTGTCGCCGGTGTTCGAGCGGGCGACGAACTCCTCGTCGTCCTGGATCGTGTGGACGGCACTGGCCGGCGCGCTCGTCCCGCGCGTCCGGACGGCGGCCGCGTGCGGGGCGCTGATGATGATCGCGACGTGCCTGGGGTACTACGCGACATCGTCCATGAACGGGACGTTCGGGAGCGGGGGCATTCCCACGGCGCTGGTGTGGGCGGCCGCGGGGGTCGTCGGGGGGCCACTGCTGGGCGCGGCAGGATGGGCCGTCCGACGGGAGACAGGGCCCCGGCGGCATCTGGGGGCCGCACTGACCGGCGCGGTGGTGGCGGGCGAAGGGCTCTATCTGGGGCTGGAGTTGAGCTACTGGGGCGAGGCGGCTGCGTTCCTCGGACTCGGGGCCGTGCTGACGGTGGTGCTCACCTGGTACCGGGCGCGGGAGACCGGGCCGCGTCCGTGGCTGCCCCTGGTGCTGATGCCGGCCTGCGCGGTGGCGTACTACGGCCTGGAAGCCGGCGTCCTGAACACGCTGCTGGGCTGAGGGCCGGCCCGTGGGCGGACCGGTGGCGCGGGCGTGCGGTCCGCCTCAGCCGTTCGATCACGGGATGGGTGGACGCCGTCTCGTGGGTCACCGCGGCCGGGAAACCCACGCCCTTGCGGAGCGGCGACCGCGCCGGGGCGACGGCGGCGCGGGACCACGAGGAGCAGGCCGCTCCGAGTCCTGCGGCAATCGCGAGGGTCCGCGTGCGGTCGTCGCCGGGCAGCGCGACAACACCCTCGTCGCCGGCGCCACCGTCGAATGGCCCTTCGACCCCGACACGGTCGTCCGCGAGGTACTGGCCATGGGACCCGATCACATCGGCGAGCGTCTCGCCGACGTGTTCCTGGAGACCTGGGAGCAGGACGGCCGGCCCCGTACCGCTCTCACCCTGCTGCACGCGGCGTGCGAGCGTCCGGAAGCGGCCTCGCTGATGCGGGAGTTGTTCACCACGTGCGTGGTGGATCCGATCGTGGCGGCCCTCGCCCCCGAGCGGGCCGAGCTCCGCGCCTCCCTGGTCGCCGGCCATCTCCTGGGCCTGCACGTGGGTCGCTACCTGCTGGCCTTCGACGCGATCGCCGGGGCGGATCCCGACGTACTGAAGCGTGCGCTGGCGTCCACCATCCAGCACATGTGCACCGGCCCTCTCTGGTAGCCGAACCGGCTCGCCGGGAGCACGGCTGCTTCCGGGCCCGGCCGGTCCGGAGCCACGCCGGATCCGGGCAGAAGGCGGCGGGCGGTTCCGGCAGGGAGCCCGCGGAGTCAGCGGCACGGACTCCCGCGGCTGTGCGGGGCGGGAGCGCGGGCTCCAGGGACAGCCACCTCGCCGGACTCCCCCGGCGCGGCACCGTCACACGGCCCCGCCGCCCCCAGCCCGCATCACGACCGCGACCGCGACCGGGACCGCGCCTGCGCCTGCGCCTGCGCCTGCGCCTGCGCCTGCGAACCGTCCTCAGCCCGCGGCCTCGACGGGGGCACCCTCGTAGGCGGAGCGGGCCGTGCTCAGCAGGTCGCGCCAGGAGGTGACGGCCGGACGGCGACGCAGGAGGGAGCGGCGCTCGCGCTCGGTCATACCGCCCCAGATGCCGAATTCGATCTTGTTGTCCAGCGCGTCGGCGAGGCATTCGGTACGGACCGGGCACCCGGCGCACAGGGCCTTGACCCTGTTCTGCGCGGAACCCTGTACGAACAGCTCGTCCGGGTCGGACACGCGGCAAACGGCCTGGGCGCCCCAGTTCTCCACCCACGCCTGCGCTGCCACATCAAGCTTCATCCGTGCCTCTCTTCCGCTCAATCCCCGCGGTTGACGTCGCCGTCTGATACGGGTTCCCGGGCGGAAGTATTCAACTCCGGTCATGCGAGGCCAATTTATTTCAGCAATTGTCGCGGCCACAGTGTGACATGACGGTACATCGCGCGGCAGAACGCACGCGCGACGCGCGGGGCCCCGGCCGCGGCGGCGGCCGGGGCCCGGGAACGCGCGATGCCGGCGACCCGGCAAAGGGGGCGAAGTCCGTGGACAGGGCCACCTCGCGCCAGACGCCGATGTCGCGCGCCACCTCGGCGAGCTTGTTCTCGACGTCGGCGACGCCGGCCTTGCCCAGCGGCACGCGGGCCGGCATCCGCTCCGCACCGGCGATGGCGATGATGGCCGCGGCCGCCTTCACCGGGTCGCCGTCCTGGGCGTGGTTGCTGTCGTCGGCCCAGGCACGCATGCCGCCGGAGCTCTCCTCGTAGTCACCGATGACTTGCTCGGCGCGGTGCAGCGAGGAGGAGTCGAGGAAGTCGGTGCGGAACGGCCCCGGCTCGATGGCGGTCGCCTGGATGCCCAGCGGAGCGAGTTCCAGCCGCAGGGCCTCGGTGACGGCCTCGACGGAGAACTTGGTCGCGCAGTACAGCCCCCAGCCCGGTCCCGCTCGTCGGGCCGCAGCCGCAGTGCCCGCGCCAGCGACTCCAGCACCGCGGTCGACACATGGGCCGTACGGCCCTGCTCCAGACGCACCACGTAGTCGACGCTGACGTTCGCCAGCTGCGCCAGCTCCTCGCGCCGCAGCCCCGGCACCCTGCGGTGACGCCCGTCGTCGGGCAGGCCCGCTTCGACGGGATGCACCCGCGCACGGCAGGGCCGAAGGAAGTCGCCCAGGGTGGGGTTCGAAGCACTGCGCTGACTCATACCTCGATTATCCCGCTCGGCCGCGGTGCCGGAACGGCCGCCGGAGACCGCTTCGGGCCGCCGGGCATCCGCGCCGCGACGGGCCCGGGCCGGCCGAGGGGCGGCGCCCCCGGCCGGCACGGCTCCGTCAGGAACGCGCCTCCTTCCAGGGGGCGCTGTTCTCGAAGTACGTGTCGTAGAGCTTCTGGACGTCCAGCAGGGACTCCGGCGGCTGCTTGCCGTAGGCGATGCGCTCCAAGTGGCGGAAGTACTCGAAGCGTTCCACACCCGGGGTGATGACGATGAGGATGTCGGCGTCGTGGCCGGGGGCGGCGGCGAAGGCGTGGGCGAGGCCGGGCGGGACGATCACGAGGTCACCGCGTTCCGCGGTCACGACCTGCTCGCCGGACAGCAGTTGGGCGGTGCCGTCGAGGAGGTAGAACAGCTCGGCGGAGTTGGCGTGGTGATGCGGATTGGCCCCGTTGGCGCCGTCGGTGAGTGTGACGCGCTGGGTGGACAGCGCGCCGCCGGTGGCGCTGCTGTCGGCCAGCAGCCTGATGGTCGTGGGGGCGTGGCCGATGACCTCGGCGTCGGCGGTGCGGACGACCACGGACTCGGTGAAACCGGGAACGATCAGGGACACGGCCGGATCCTTTCGGCGGGAGTCGGTGCGGAACGGCGGAGAACGGCGGAGCGCGGCGGCGGTCAGACGGCGAAGAGCAGGGCGGCGCTGATCAGTACGACCACGGCGGTCGCGAAGTGGATCCCGAACGCGACGGCCTTGGTACCGCCGTTGCGGAGCACTATCAAGGTGTCGCCGAGCGGCAGCAGAGCGACGACCAGCATGTACCACGCCTCGGCCTGCACGCCCGCGAAGGCCAGAAGTGCCAGGCCGAGCAGGCCGTACGCACCGTCGCGCAGGCCCTTGACGGTCAGGTAGGCGCCGTCGCCGTTCTCCTTGGCCGGGACCCCGTAGCCGGCGGCCGCAGCGCGGGGCGCGAAGAGGAAGCGGCCCCCGATGAAGAGGACGAAGAGGTTGAGTACGACGGCGAGCGTGCAGGCAATGGTGCTGAGCATGTCTTCCCCCTGGCTAGCGTTGCTAGGAACAAGAACGAAGCTAGCAGAGCGCCGACATGAATTCTAGCGCTGCTAGAATCTGGCTATGACGATCCAGACGCGCCGAGAGCGCGAACGTGCCGAGCGGGAAGCGCTGATCATCACCGCGGCCCGCGAACTCGCCGAGGACGAGGGCTGGGACGCGGTGACGACCCGTCGGCTCGCCGAGCGCGTCGAGTACAGCCAGCCGGTCCTGTACAGCCACTTCAAGGGCAAGGACGCCATCATGGCCGCCGTGGCGGTGGAGGGATTCGCCGACCTGGCCGAGGAGTTGCGCACGGCCCGCGCGGCGGCGTCCGGGGCACGCCACGTGCTCGCCGGCGTGAGCGCGGCCTACGCCGGCTTCGCCGAGCGCCGACCGGCGCTGTACGACGCGATGTTCGGCCGGGCCGTCGACCTGCCGTTCGCCACACCTCAGGCCCCGGCCGCCCTCCGCGACTCCTTCGGTGAACTCGCCGAGGCCGTCCGTCCGCACGCCAGCGAGGAGGACGATCTCGGCACGCTGACGGAGACGTTCTGGGCCGCGCTGCACGGCCTGGTGACCCTCACCCGCGGCGGACGCCTCCCCCGCGAGCGCCACGCCGACCGGCTCGCGCTCCTGCTGGCCCGGTTCACGAACTGACCGCCCCCCGCCCGCAACCGACCGCTTCCCCGAGTGCGTCCTTCCCGGTGAGGAGCCGTGTGGGGGGCCGCATGCAGTTCATCGAGGTGACCGAGCTGGCGGGGGTGCGTTCCGCGGTCGTCCGCTTCCGCAGGCGCGGCAGCGGACTGTCCTTCGTGATCTTCCCCATGGTGCACCTGGGGGAACGGTCCTTCTACGACCAGGTCACCGCCCGTCTGCGCACCCTGTGCGACCTGGTGATCGCCGAGGGGATCAGAGGCGAGGCACCGACCGCGGCGGCGCTCACGCAGTCGTACCGCCGGCTGGACGGCAACGAGCGGCTCGGCCTGGTCGTGCAGGACATCGACTACGGCGCACTGGGCGTGCCGGTGGTGTGCCCGGACATGACCGGCGAGGAGTTCGAGAGCAGATGGCGGCGCGTGCCGCTCAGGGAGCGGGCCGCGGTGGCCGCCCTCGTGCCCGTCTACTCGACGGGGATGCGACTGCTCGGCACACGGCGGTTCATGGCCCGGCACCTGCGCACCGAGGACCTGCTCACCGACGCGGAGGAGGCCGCAGCCGATGTCATGACGGGGATGGAGGACGTGATCCTGCACCGGCGGGACCGCCTCCTGCTGGACGCGGTGAAGGAGTTCCACCGCGCCCGTGGCGACCGCAAGGAGCCGTTCACGATCGGCATCGTCTACGGCGCCGAGCACATGCGCGCCGTGGCCCCGGCACTGGCCGACCTCGGCTACCGCACGGCCGAGTCCGAGTGGCTGACGGTGTTCGCGCTCGACCCGCCGCACACCCGGCCGTGACCGGCCGCTCCGCGTCAGCGGACGGCGGCCTCGATCAGCTCCTGGAGGCGCAATCCGCGCGCGGCGTCCAGTTCGCCGGAGCGGCCGGTGCGCACGGCCTCGGCGAACTCCGCGCGCAGGACGGGCCAGCACTCCTCGTGGTCGATGCCGGCGGTGTCGTAGGTCAGCTCGGCGCCCGGCCCCAGGAGTTCGATCCGGGTACGGGCCTTGGGCAGGCTCACGCTCCCGGAGAGCGAGGCCTGGCTGACCGCCCCGTTCTCGTGCTCGCAGGTCAGCTCGACCCAGCGGCGGGGATCGCCGGTGGCGCGGATCGCGGTGATCGGGCCGATCGCGGCGTCGAGCAGGTCGATCAGGTGCGGTCCGAGGTCGAGCAGGGCGCCCTGCTCCAGCCGCCAGCCGGTGGCGAACTCCCCGCCGAGGAAGGCCCCGTGGAGGTAGCAGGAGCGCGCGCCGACGACCTCGGTGCCGCGGGCCCGGCGCAGGAAGTCCCGGGTCACCGGGTGGTAGCGCTTGGTCAGCACCATCTGCGAGACGACACCGGCCTCGGCGACCGCGTCGGCGACCGCCCGTGCCGCGGCCAGGTCCGGCCCGAGCGGCTTCTCCAGGAGTACGGCCTTGCCCGCCTTGGCGGCGCGCACGGCGAGTTCGGCCTGCACGGCCGGGGGCACGGCGAAGGCGACCGCCTCACAGTGGTCGAAGAGCTCCTCCGGGCTGCCGGCGGCGACCGCGCCGTGGGCGCCGGCGATCTCCTGGGCCGCCTCGGGCCGGCGGGCCCACACCGCGGTGAGCCGGGTCTCGGGACCGGCGGCGAGCATCCGGGCGTGCATGGCACGGGCCCACGGCCCGGCGCCGATGAGGCCGACCCGTACGGGGGCGGAGGGGGGGTTGTTCATTGGATTTGCTCCAAGAGGCGGTTCGGGTCCGCGGCCGTCAGGCGGGCGTTGGCCTGGTCCGGCGCGTACAGGTGCTCCACGACCATGGCGGTGGCACCGGCGAGCGCGGAGCGGTCGCCGAGGCGTGAGGTGACGACCTCGAGATGGCGCGTGGCGCGGGGAAGGGCGCGCTGGTAGAGCAGTTCGCGGACGCCCGTGACGAAATGGGTCTCCGCGAGGTCCCCGGCGATCATCAGTACGCCGGGGTTGAGCAGGGTGACGACGGTGACCAGGACCTCGCCGCAGCGCCGGCCGGCCTCGCGGGCCAGCCGCACCGCGTCGGGATGGCCCGCGTCCAGGTGGGCACGAAAGTCCGCGGCGGACGCGGCGGCGACGCCGAGATCAGTGAGTTGTCCCGCCAGCGCCCGGCCGCTGGCGACGGCGGCGAGGCAGCCGTAGGAACCGCACATGCAGCGGGCGTCCGGCGCGTCGTGCAGGCGGATGTGCCCGAGGTCGCCCGCGCCGCCGTCGATGCCGCGGAAGGGCCGGCCGTCGATGACGACACCGGCGCCGATGCCGGTCGAGACCTTCACCAGGACGAAGGCCGAGCAGTCCCGGTGCGCGTCGCGCTGCTCGCCCAGGGCCATGAGGTTGGCGTCGTTGTCGACGAGCACCGGTACCTCGGCGGGCAGATCCGCGTAGCGGGCGAGGGCCTCCTGCATGCGGGCCGGGACGGGGTAGCCGTCCCAGCCGGGCATGATCGGCGGGCGGACGACCACGCCCGTCGACTGGTCGACGGGCCCGGGGACCGACAGGCCGACGCCGCACACCGCGGCCGGGGCGATCCCGGCCGCGGTGAGCAGTCCCGCGAACCGGCGGGCGAGTTCGTCCAGGACCTGCTCGGGCCCGTCGTCGAGGAGGAGTTCCCCGGTGTGCTCGGCGAGCACCCGGCCGGACAGGTCCAGTACGGCGGCGTGGGCGTGGGCGGTGTCCAGGTCCGCGGCGAGCACGGCGGCGTGCGCCGGGTCGAACCGCAGATGGAGGGAGGGCCGGCCACCGGTGGACTGACCACCCGGCACCGCATCCACCCAGCCCGCGGCGAACAGCTGGTCCAGGCGCTGCCCGACGGTCGAACGGGACAGACCGGTGACACGCTGGAGTTCGCCGCGGGTGGAGGCCTGCCCGGTGCGGATCAGTTCCAGCAGATGTCCTGCCGTGCTCCAGGGCGTTGCCATGCGTGCTCGTTCCCCCTCGTGTCGGGCCACTGCGCTCAGCTCTTGTCCGCGCCGCTGGTCAGGCCCTCGGTGAGGAGCCGTTCGGCCGCGTAGAAAAGGATTACCACGGGAATCGTGAGCACCACCGAGCCGGCCATGAGTACGGTCTTGGGAACCTCGATGCCGTTGGCCAGTTGCTGAAGGCCCAGCGAGACCGTCCACTTGTCCGGCTTGGCCGCGAGGAACAGCAGGGCGAACAGGAACTCGTTCCAGGCGATCATGAAGACATACAGGCCGGTGGCCATCAACGACGGCGCGGCGAGCGGGAGGACGACCCGCCGCACGGTCTGCAGCCGAGAGCAGCCGTCGAGCGCCGCGGCCTCCTCGATGCTCTCCGGGATGGTGATGAAGTAGTTCTTCAGCATGTAGATCGAGACCGGGACGGTCTGCGCGATGTAGACGATCGCGAGACCGAACAGGCTGCCCTGGAGGCCGATCCGGGCGAAGACCACGAACAGCGGCACGGCCAGCAGCGTGGCCGGGAAGAGGTACACCGCGAGGAACAGGGCGCTGACATGGCGGCCGCCGAAGAACTTCAGCCGGCTCACCGCGTAGGCGCCCGGGACGGACACCAGCAGGGTCAGCACCACCGTGCCGAGCGCCACGAGGGCGGAGTTGCCGAGCATCCGCAGGAAGCCCTGGCCTCCGTCGTCGACGGACTGCAGGACGGTCCGGTAGGTGTCGAAGGTGATCTCGGAGGTGCTGACCCAGAGCTTGCCGGGGTCGAGCAGGAGCTCGTCGATCGGCTTCAGCGACAGCAGCACCATGTAGTAGAAGGGGAAGATCGTGGCGACGGCGAGGCCGGCGATCACGACCCAGCGCAGGACCGCGAAGGTCCGGTCCTCGATCTGCGCGCGACTGGCCATCACGCCTCCTCCTGAACCTTCTTGGCGAAGAACTTGAAGTAGATGCCGAGCAGCACGGCGAGGATCGCCGCGAGGACCAGGGCCTGCGCCGCGGCGGCGCCCACGTCGTAGCGGGCGGTGAGGAAGTCGTAGACGCGCACGGCGACCACGTCGGTGCCGGAGCCGCCGCCGGTCAGCAGGTAGACGTCGTCGAACTTGTTGAACGTCATGATGAATCGGAGGACCGACAGCAGGGCGATGACCGGCATCAGCTGGGGCAGCAGGATGTGCCGGAAGCGCTGAGTGATGGTCGCGCCGTCCACGACCGCGGCCTCCTCGAGCCCGTCCGGTACCGCCTGGAGGCGGGCGAGGAGGAAGAGGAAGGCGAAGGGGAAGTAGCGCCAGATCTCGAAGGCGATCACGGTGAGCAGGGCCAGCGGCACGTGGACGTGCCAGCCGAGCAGGGAGATCTCCTGCGACCTCGTCGACAGGAAGGCGATGGGCTTGTCCCAGCCCAGCAGGTTGGTGCCGACCTCGTTGACGATGCCGAACTGCGGGCTGAGGGCGATCTCCCAGACGAAGGTCACGGCCACCACGGGCGCCACGTAGGGCAGCAGCATGGTGCCGCGGAGAAGTGCGCGGCCCCGGAAGGGGCGGCGCAGCGCGAGCGCCGCGACGAGTCCGAGGAGGATGGAACCGACGGTGGCGCCGACCGTGTAGGCGAGCGTGGTCCACAGCGAGGTCCAAAAGCCCGGCGAGGTGAAGACCGCGGTGAAGTTCTTCCAGGTCCAGTTGGACAGGAAGTCCATGCCCTGGATGTCGACCAGCCGGGCGTGCTGGAAGGCCAGCAGCACGGTCCAGGCGATCGGGAGGATCACGACGACCAGGACGACGAGCAGGGTGGGCGACACAAAGGCCAGGCCCGTCCGGTTCTCGCGCTGGGCCAGGGTCAGGGGCCGGCGGGGGCCCTGCGGGGTGCCTGCGGCCGGGGTACTGCGCTGCTGCGTGGTCTGTGCGGTGCTCATCACTGCTTCCTTGAAGGACGAGGCCGGTGGCGGGTCACTGGAGGGACTTCTGCAGTGCCGCGACTTCCTCGTCGGCCTGCCTCATGGCCTCGCGCGGAGGCGTCTGGCCTGTGGTCATCTCCCCGACGGCCTTGGGGATGGGCAGCTCGCCGATGGTGGCGCCCACCAGGGCGCCCTGGCCCTGGGTGATGCCCCAGCGCTTCATGTTGCTGACGCCGGCGGTGAGCTCGTCCAGCAGTTGCGGTGAGAAGACCGACTGCAGGGGCTTCTTGGTGTCCACGCCGATGTCGCTGGCGCGCCAGGCCTTGAGGTACGTGTCGGGTTCCTCCGCGGTGCCGTCGCGGACCGGGATCTTGCCCTCGGGGGCCATGCCGAACCAGCCGGGGTAGCCGTCACTCATCATGTAGCGGATGAACTTCTCCGAGGCCGCGGTCTCGGCGGTCTTGGTGACCACCCACGAGGAGATCTCACCGAACTGGGCGGGGGCCGGGGCGTCGGGGCCGCGCAGCGCCGTGACGATCCCGCTGTTGTCGGAGAGGTACTGGTGGTCCTTCTTGCACTCGGGGCAGCTGGGCAGGGCGTCGTTGCGCAGGCCCGCCAGCTCGTCCAGGAGGAAGGTGGACCAGACGATCATCGAGGACTGCCCGGCGAAGTAGGTCGCCCGGGTGGTGTCGACGGTCTGGGTGCCGGGGGCGCCGAAGTCGCCGCCGAGGCGGTCGTACAGGGAGAAGGCGCGCTCGCACTGCGGGCTGTCGAGGGTGACCTTGCCGTCGCTGCCGGCGAGTTCGCAGCCGTTGGCGAGGGCGATGTCCTCGAAGCTCTGCTGGGTGAAGACGTCCCCGGGGTCGGTGGACAGCGACATCCCGTCGACGCCGCCGGTGTTGAGCTTCTGCGCCGCCTTGAGCATGGCGTCGTAGGTGTCGGGGGCGGCGAGGCCGGCCTTGGCGAAGAGGTCCTTGCGGTACACCAGGATCTGCATCCAGGCGTCGCTGGGGACGCCGAGCCGCTTGCCTCCGTCCGCGGTGAGCTTGAGGGCGTTGGCGTTGAAGGTGCCGGCGCCGAGGTCGTCGACGACCTTCGCGGTGGCGTCGGTGTTGAGCAGGCCGTTGGTGTACATCTGCCAGACCGGGGCCAGGGGTATGCCGCCGATGACGTCGGGCAGGGTGCCGGCCGCCGCAGCCGACATGATCAGCTGCGGGAGCTGGCCCTCGTCGACGCCGACCAGGTCCACCTTGACCCCGGACTGCTTCTCGAAGGCCGCGACGTTCTTCTTCGTCGCCGCCATGCGGTCGGTGAGGTTCTCCAGACTCCAGACGGTGATCTTGTTGTCGGGTTTACCGGTGTCCTGAGCGGCGCATCCGGCCATCACCCCGATCCCCAATGCGGCGGCCAAGCCGCTCGCCAGCGCTCTCGACCGTCGGGACCACATCCCCATCAACCGTCCTCACGTCAGCCCTGCGTTACGTATGCGTTGCATCAGAACATCACTTTTGCTTGTTGACAAGACTTAAGTCTCGGATATCTTCGACGTAAGTCAGCTCGTGAGGGCTGAACGGTCTGCATAACCGAACTCTCCGGAGCCTCTTGTGGAACGCGTCGTCCAGTTCACCGGCCCCCGTCAGGTGGAGGTCGCCCCCAGCGAGTCAGCCGCCCTGCCCCCCGGCCACCTGCGCGTGCGCACCCGCTACTCCGGCATCTCCGCGGGCACCGAGCTCACCGCCTACCGCGGCACCAACCCGTACCTGACCCGCACCTGGGACGCCGAGGCCCGGCTGTTCAGGGACGGTGCGGCCGGCATCGAGTACCCCGTCGCGGGCTGGGGCTACTCCGAGGTCGGCGAAGTGACCGAGGTCTCACCCGAACTCGTCGAGGTACCGGGCATGCCCGCCGTCGGCGACCTCGTCTGGGGCATCTGGGGCCACCGCAGCGAGGGCATCGTGCCCGCCGAGCGCATGGTCGGACACCGGCTCCCGGCCGGCCTGGAGCCGCTGGCGGGCGCCTTCGCCCGGGTCGGCGCGATCGCCTACAACGCCGTCCTCGGCAGCGACCTCCACCTCGGCGAGGACGTCGCCGTCTTCGGCCAGGGTGTCATCGGACTGCTCACCACCCGGCTCGCCCAGCTCAGCGGCGCCCGGGTGACCGCCGTCGACGCCCTGGACAGCCGTCTGGCCAAGGCCGCGGAGTACGGCGCGAGCAGCACCCTCAACGCCCGCACCGACGCCGTCGCCGAGCGGATCCGCGAGGCCACCGACGGCCGCGGCGCCGATGTCGCCATCGAGATCAGCGGCGCCTACCCCGCGCTGCACGAGGCGCTGCGCTCGGTCGTCGTCGGCGGCCGGGTCGTCGCCTCCGGCTTCTACCAGGGCGACGGCACGGGCCTGCGGCTCGGCGACGAGTTCCACCACAACCGCGTGCAGCTCATCTGCTCGCAGATCGGCGGAGTTCCGCCGCAGCTCGCAGGGCGCTGGACCGTGGAACGCCTCCAGCAGACGTTCCTGCGGCTGGTCGCCGAGGGCCAGGTCGATGTGGAGTCCCTGGTCAGCCATGTCGTTCCGGTCGCCGACGCGGCCGATGCCTATGTCCTGCTGGACGAGCGTCCCGCCGACGCGCTCCAGGTCGTCCTGGAGTTCTGAGAGTCCGAGAGTTCCGAGAGTCCGAGAGTTCTGAGAGGCCACCCGATCATGTTCAAGACCGCCTGCCAGGAACAGCTGCTGCCCGGCGACACCCTCCAGCAGAAGTGGGAGTTCGCCCGGAGCGCGGGCTACGACGCCATCGAACTGCGCGGCAAGGGCGACTTCCACTTCCGCGACCGCCTGCCCGAGCTCCGCAAGGCCCAGGCCGACGGCGTCGTCATGCCGACCGTGTGCGTCGACATGCTGCACTTCTTCGGCGCCTTCGACGCCGGGCTGCGCCGTGACGCCCTGGAGCAGATGAAGTCGCAGCTGTCCGTCATCGGCGAACTCGGCGGCCTGGGCGCCCAGACCCCCGCCTCGTACGGCATGTTCTCCCGCCGGCTGCCGCCCTTCGAGCCCCCGCGCGGCGAGGAGGAGGACCGCGAGGTCCTGCTGGAAGGCCTGGCCGAACTCGGCGAGCACGCCCGCTCCGAGGGGGTCACGCTCTTCCTGGAGCCCCTCAACCGATACGAGGACCACATGGTCAACCGGCTGGAGCAGGCCGCCGACCTGATCCGCGCCGTCGGCCTGGACTCGGTGCGCATCGGCATCGACAGCTACCACATGAACATCGAGGAGGCCGACCCCGCAGCCGCCATCCTCGCCGTCGCGCCGCTCATCGGCCACGCCCAGGTCAGCGACTCCAACCGCTTCCAGGCAGGCGCGGGCCACCTGGACTGGCCCGCCTGGCTCGGGGCGCTGGACGCGGCCGGGTACGACGGCTACCTGGCCGCCGAGTGCCGGCTGACCGGCGACCCGGTCGAGGCCGTGCGCTCCGTCCCGGCCTTCCTCCACCGGGCCGCGGGATGACCTCCGTCCTCGAACCGGCCGTCCGTTCCTCCGCCGCCGACCCGGACGCGGTGTACGCAGCGCTGCGCCGCGACGCCGCGCACGTCCTGTTCTCCAACTGGACGGGCGCGGCCACCGTGCCCTCGCGGACCCTGTACCCGCACCAGTGGAGCTGGGACTCGGCGTTCATCGCGATCGGGCTGCGGCACCTGTCGCCGCGCCGGGCCCAGCGCGAGCTGGAGACGCTGCTCGGCGCGCAGTGGCGCGACGGCCGTATCCCGCACATCGTGTTCAACCGCGCGGTGCCGCTGGACGCCTACTTCCCCAGCCCCGACTTCTGGCGCTCGTCCTCCGCGGGCGCCGCCTCCGGCGCCCCGGCGGACATCGAGACGTCCGGCATCGTGCAGCCTCCCGTGCACGCGCTGGCCGCCTGGCAGGTCCATCTCGCCGACCCGGACGAGTCGCGCCGCCGCGGCTTCCTGCGGCGGATGTACCCCCGGCTCGCCGCGTGGCACCGCTGGCTCGCCGCCTCCCGTGACCTCGGTGGCGGCGGGCTGGCCGCGATCGTGCACCCCTGGGAGCCGGGGCTCGACAACAGTCCCGTGTGGGACGCGGCGCTGGCCCGCGTCGAGCCGGCGCCGCCGGAGTCGTTCCGGCGTGCCGACCTCGACCACAGCGCGGCCGCCGACCGGCCCACCGACCTCGACTACGGGCGCTACGTCCGGCTGGCCGCGACGTACCGCGACCACGGGTACGACGACGCGGTCACCCCGCACAAATTCGCGCTGGAGGACCCCGGGTTCAACGCCCTGCTCATCGCCTCCGAGCACGCCTTGGCCGGCATCGCCGAGGAGGCCGGCGCCGATCCGGCGCCGCACCGCACCCGGGCCGCGGCGGCGACCGCCGCGCTCGTCGGGCGGTTGTGGAGCCCCGAGGCGGGCGTCTTCCTCGCCCGGGACCTCGTCACGGGCGAGGCGGTGCGCGAGTACAGCGTCTCGGGCCTGATCGCGCTGATCGTGCCCGGACTGCCCGACGAGGTCGTGCGGGCGCTGGTCGGCACGGCGCACGGTGAGCACTTCGGGCTGGGCCGGGCGCACATGGTGCCCAGCTACGACCTGACCGGCCCCGTCTTCGACGCCAACCGGTACTGGCGAGGGCCCAGTTGGTTCAACACCGCATGGCTGGTCCACCACGGCCTGGCACTGCACGGAGAGACCGAGGCCGCCGCCCGGCTGCGCGCCCAGGTCCTCGACGACGCCGGCGCCACCGGCTTCGCCGAGTACGTCGAACCCTGGAGCGGCCAGGGCCGCGGCATCCGCCGCTTCAGCTGGACGGCTGCGCTCGCGCTGGACCTGCTGCGGCAGCCCGGCGGCCCTGGTCGTACGGCACGTCGCCACGAAGAAGGAGAGCCCCGCCGATGACCGTCGATCGTCTGCTGGTCCACCGCGGCACCTTCGCGGCCACCAGCCCGTCCGGTGACATCACCGGGCGCCGCGGCGACAGCCCCGACGGGCTGTTCCTGCGCGACGCCCGGCACCTCAGCCGCTGGCGGCTCACCGCGAACGGCGCCGAGCCCACGGTGCTGACCTCGTCCGACGAGGGCGTGGTGCTCACTCCCGCGGGCGGCCGCGACGAACCGCCCGGGTACTCCCTCTTCCGCCTCCAGGCGGTCGTGGCGGGCGCGCTCACCGAGCGCATCCGGGTGGTCGGCAACCGGGCGGAACCCACCGTCGTGGAGATCGGACTGGAGGCGGACGCCGACTTCGCCGACCTGTTCGAGCTGCGGTCCGACCACCGCAGGTACGACAAGTCCGGCGCCGTGAGGACCGCGGAGGAGGGGCCGGCCGGCGTCGTCTTCCACTACCGCCGCGGCGACGACTGGGCCTCGCGCACCACGGTCGCCGCATCCCCCGCGCCGCTGGGGATTCACCCACTCGACGCGCGCGACGGCGGCACGGCGCGCAGGCTCACCTGGCGGTTCGAGCTGCCCGCCCACGGCACCGCCGAACTCGCCCTCACGGTGACCGCGGAGCCCCAGGGCGCCGAGGCGCAGACCGCTCCCCCGTCGCCCGCCGCGGTGCGCAACCAGCACGCGGCCGAAGTGGACGCCTTCGTGCAGGCACGGCCCCGCCCGCGTGCGCTGACCTCGTGGGACGAACTCGCCCGCGCCTGCGCCGTGGGGCTGGCCGACCTGGCCCGGCTGCGGGTGCCGGCCACCGGACCGTCCGGGGAGGCGCTGCTCGTGCCCGCCGCCGGCATTCCCTGGTTCCTGACGCTCTTCGGCCGCGACTCGCTGCTCACCTCCCTGTTCGCGCTGCCCTACCGGCCAGAACTCGCCGCCGGCACCCTGCTCGCGCTGGCCGCGACCCAGGGCACGCGCGACGACGACAGCAGGCTCGAGCAGCCGGGCAGGATCGTGCACGAGGTCCGCCACGGCGAACTCGCGCACTTCCGGCAGGTGCCCTACGGCCGCTACTACGGCAGCGTCGACGCCACCCCGCTCTTCCTCGTCCTCCTGGAGGCATACACCGCGGCCACCGGCGACCACACGCTCGCCCGCCGGCTGCGCCCCCAGGCCAGGGCGGCCGTCGACTGGATGTTCGGCCCCGGCGGGCTCGGCGCGGGCGACTACCTGCGCTACACCTCCGACGCCGATCGCGGCGGACTCGCCCACCAGAACTGGAAGGACTCCGAGGGCGCGATCTGCCACGCCGACGGCCGGCGTCCCGAGGGCGCCCTCGCCGTCTCGGAAGTGCAGGGCTACGCCTACGACGCGCTGGTCCGCACGGCCCGGCTGGCCCGCACCGTGTGGGAGGACGCCGAGGAGGCCGACCGACTGGAGAAGGCCGCGGCCGATCTTCGGGACCGCTTCCGCCGGGACTTCTGGATGGCGGACGCCGGCTTCCCCGCGCTCGCTCTGGACGGCCGGGGCCGCCAGGTCGACGCCCTGGCCTCCGACGCCGGGCACCTGCTGTGGTCCGGCATCCTCGATCCGCAGGACGCCCGCACCGTCGGCCGCCGCCTGCTGCAGCCGGACTTCTTCTCCGGATGGGGCATCCGGACGCTCGCCGCGGGCCAGACGCCGTACCACCCGCTGTCGTACCACCGCGGGAGCATCTGGCCGCACGACAACGCCGTCATCGTGCTCGGACTCGCCCTCAGCGGTCTCCCGGAGGAGGCCTCACGGGTCGCCCACGGCCTCGTGCGGGCCGCGTCCCTGCACGACTGGCGCCTCCCGGAGGTCATGGCGGGCTACGGCAGCGCCGACCACCCGGTCCCCGTCCCCTACCCCCACTCCTGCTCTCCCCAGGCCTGGGCCGCCGCCACCCCGCTGGCCCTCCTCACGGCCCTCAACAGCGCGCCTGACCCGCGCGGTTGAGATCCGGGTCCGGTCGCGGGACGCCTTCGTCCGTCCCGCGACCGGGCCCGCGCCGTCACGCGCGGGCGGAGAGTGACGCCGACACGGCGGCCGCCGTGGCCCGGCACCATGTGGGATCGCTCCACCGGACCGTGTTCATCGGCCTCGGGCACACCGGCGCCGCACCGGCAGGGTCCTGAACGCCGGGCGTCAGCGTCAGCCCGTCGCGCCGTGCACGTAGCACCATCGCCACGCCTCGCCCGGCTGGAACGAGCGGATCACCGGGTGCCCGGTCGCCGCGTAGTGCGCGGTGGCGTGCTTGCCGGGCGAGCTGTCGCAGCAGCCGATGCGTCCGCAGGTCAGGCAGAGCCGCAGGTGCACCCAGTCGTTCCTGCCGTGCGCCAGGCACTCGGCGCAGCCGTCCGTGGGCGGCAGGGGCGTCGTCTCCGCCGGCGCCGCGTCGAGTTCGGCACAGTCCATGCTCGCCACCCACGTCTCACAAGGTCGACGGCCCGCCCCGGGCCCGGGGCACCGGTGACTTCCCAGGCTACGCGCACCCACCGGGGCCCGCGGGGCGGCCGCGCCGCACGCGATCCCGACCACCACCCTGCCCGGGACGCCTCCGGCCGCCAGGGCGCGTTGCGCGTCGGCCGCGCGCTCCAGCGGCCCTGGCCGCCAGGGCGGTGAAGTCCGCGTGGTCCAGCCGGCAGAAGTAGGCGGGCACGCCGGGCACGCCGGGCAGCCCGGCCCTCCGCCTCGGACACCACCCGCGCGCCGGGCCGGGCGGCACCGGCCGTCGCCACGAGGGTCCCGCGGTCGGCGGCGTCCATCACCACGTCCGCTCCCCCGGGCGCCAACGCCCGTACGCGGTCGGCCAGTCCGCCAGCCACACGCCCGCACGCTAACCTGTCAATTCGAGTGAAGGGGTTATGCGGCTCGACCTCCGACCCCAACGCACCCGGTCGGCCCGCTTCGGCGCCTCGGACCAGCCGGTGGGTCCAACCTGGACGACGCATTAAGCTGGTGAGAGTTCCCGCGCAGTGCGGGGGGCGGAAGGGAGACCGGGATGGCCGACAGCGAGTTCCTGCTCGCCCTCCTCAACAGCCGGCCGCTCGTGCACGGCGAGCAGCAGGACGCCCTGGCCGGGGACGACCCCGGTGCGGCCTGGTTGCGCGCCCGGGGCGGCACCGGGACCGCGGCGGAACTCGCCGGGGTCCGACGGGCCAGACAGCTGCTCGACGAGGTCGTGCGCGGGGAGAGCACCGCCCAGGTCCTCGCCGAGGTGCTGCGCGGGGTCCACCAGGTGCCCGCGTTCGGCCCCGACGCTCTCGACTGGGACCTCGTCGTCCCCGACGACGCCCGCCTCGCGGTGCACAGCGTCCTCGCCTGGGACGAACTGCGGCGCACGGCCCCCGGGCGCCTGCGGGCGTGCGCCAACCCCGACTGCCGGCTGTTCCTCGTCGACCGCAGCCGCGCGAACCAGGCCCGCTGGTGCTCCATGGCCACCTGCGGCAACCGCATGAAGGCCCGCCGCCACTACGCCCGCGGCCGCGCCGCGTAGGACGTACCGGTCCCAGGCACGCACCCATCATCAACACCTCGTTCCCTGCGACCGGTTGTCTCCTTCGTCGCGTGCCGCCCTCGGGCCTCTCGCCGCCCGGACCGATGCGGCGCGCCGTCGAGGCGGAGCTGATCCGGTTCCGGCCCGTATGGGCGGCGCGGACATCGCACCCCACTGGGGGCCGACGCAGAACGGCGTGTACGCCGGGTTCGACGTCGAATCCGCCGACCACCGCGAGGCGTTGGCGGCGTGGCAGCGGGAGTGCGCGCACTCCGCTCCGTCGTGGCCGCCGCGTCGTCGCTGGACACGACCGTGCGATGGCGCGACGAGACGTTCAGCCTGCGCTGCCTCCTCACGCACTTGACCGAGGAGTGCGCACGCCGCAACGGCCACGCGGAGCTGCTGCGGGAAAGGCTCGACGGGACAACGGGCGGCTGAGGCGCGGGCGGTCACGGAGGGGACGGCGCAGGCGCCGGGTCAGCGGGTGAGCGGGCCGTCCCACAGTTCGTAGGTCGAGGAGTGCGACCACCACGGCTGCCGGTTGAGATAGCTGATCGTCAGCGTCGTGTAGCGCCGCAGATGCGGATCGCCGGGCCAGGCCACGTTGCCGGAGAGCCGCACCGTGACCGCGAACGTGTGGAAGGTTCCGGCCGCGCAGTACGGATCGCAGTCGTTGACCTCCTCGTACCCCGAGCCGACGGCCGAGTCGCGGTCCCAGCTCGTCCAGTAGAGCCCTCCGAGGCGGTCGTTGCCGTCGCCGCAGGCGAGCAGGACGTCGCCCGGGATGACGCGCGGCTGTCCGAAGCAGTTGACGAGGACGGTGGCGTACGTCGCCGCGCCGGGGGTGTTCCGCGGAACGGCGGCGGAGGCCTGCGTGGGGGCGAGTGCCATCGCGGTGGTGAGGCCGGTGGCGGCGGCCGTGAACGCGAGGGTGCGGAGGAGTGGCATGGCGGTCTGCCTTCCTGGCCGCTGCCTGGTGCGGTAGCAGTCGGGTGCGAAGGTCGGCGGCGGGTCCCGCCGCCGGTGGTGCGTTCGCGAGGGGGCGTGACGGGTGTGACGGCCTCCTCGGGCGGCAGTCGTACCACTGCGAACTCACGGTCCTACAGGGGGCGGCGGCTCGCAACCCGGCCCCCTCACACCCGCGTCGGCACCCCGATGACCTGCCGTTTCACGGGCTTTGGCCCTCCCTCAGATCCCGTCGCCGCCGATGACCGTGCGTACCCGCCCGATCGCCCGGTGCGACCGGCGTGCGGCCGCACCGCGCACCTCGTGGTCGGCGAGCGGACCGACCGTCAGACCCGCGGCACGGCACTCGGCGACGAGGCCCGGCAGAGCGGCGAGTGCCGCACGCCAGCTGCCGGGGGCGGAGGCGCGGTCGGAGTCGTGGAGGAGCACGGTGCCTCCGGGGCCGAGGTCGGCACGCAGCGTCCGCAGCACGGTGTCCGCGGTGGCCTCGGCCGTCCAGTCGCGGCCCCACGCCGTCCACAGCACCGGGGTCAGGCCCGCCCGCGCGGCGGCGGCCAGGCGGCCCCCGGTGAGGATGCCGTACGGGGGCCGGTACCAGCGCGGTGCGCTGCCGGTGGTGTCATGGACCGCCGCCGCGGCCCGCAGCAGTGCGGCGCGGTCCCGCCCCGGGGCGGGCAGCCAGGGACGGGTGTGCGTCCAGCCGTGGACGGCGAGTTCGTGGCCGCGGCGCACCGTCTCGCGGGCGACCGCGGGATGGCGCAGCACGCTCGCGCCGAGCACGAAGAAGGTGGCGCGGACCGACAGTTCGTCCAGTGCGTCGAGGAAGCGCGGCGTGGAGCGCGGGTCGGGGCCGTCGTCGAAGGTGAGCGCGACATGGTCGGCGCGCCCGAGCCCGGCCAGGGCCGGGAAGGCACGGCGGCGCAGCCCGGGCAGCCAGGTGGCGGCCGGGACGATATGGGTGGCCGTGAGCAGCAGCGTGGCCGCGCCGACCCGGCCGGCTGCCGGGCTAGTCACGGCGCGCCGTCCGCACCGGGGGCGGCGTCCGCTCGTGCTCGGACGTGTCCCAGCCCCCGCTGAGCGCGGGCGAGCGGGACAGCCCGACCACCCCGGCCGCCATGAGGGCGGCACCCGCGAGTTCCGGGCCCAGGTGGGAGCCGAGCGCGATCCGCTCGCCGAAGAGCACCCACCCCAGGGCGACGCTCAGCAGCGCGTCCCCGAGGGTCAGGGCGGGCTGCGAGGCGGCCAGGGTGCCCGCCCGCAGGGTGGCCTGGAGCATGACCAGGCTGAGCAGGCCGACCGCGGCGGCGGCGTACAGCTGCCAGGCGCTGACGAGCGCGCCGAGGCCGTCGGGAATGCGTCCGGTGACGTCCTTGATCAGCGCCGCGGTGCAGGCGAAACCGGTCGCCGTGGCGCAGCCGAGCACCCCCGCCCGTGTCGACGCCCCGCGCAGCGCGCGCCCGGCGAGCCACAAGGCGGCCACCAGCGCGGCGAGCGGCGGTCCGGCGCGCAGCCAGCCGTCCGCGACAGCGGTGGGCTGCCCCTCGGAGGGTGCCGCGGCGATCAGGAAGACGGCGAGTCCGGCGGCCAGGGCGAGGAACCACAGCCAGGTACGGCCGTCCGGGCGGTGGGAGAAGACGACGCTGCCCGCCATCAGGGTGAACAGCAGCTCGGTCGCCATCAGCGGCTGGACGACCGACAGCCGGCCCACCGCGAGCGCGGTCGCCTGGAGCGCGCCGGAGAGCGCGAGCGCGGCCATCCCGGCCACCCACAGGGGCCGTCCCACCAGCCGCAGCGCGGACCGTACGATCCCGGCCGGTCCCCGGCCGCCGCGACCGCGCCTGCCGTCCCGCCCCTGTGCGTCCTGCTGCAGGTTGGCCTTGCGCTGGAGCACCGAGGCCGCGCCGTTCGCGCAGGCCGCCAGCAGGGCCAGCACGATCGTCAGGACGTGCGCGTCCACCGTCTCATCCGTACTTGCCGGCCATCCGGCGGTAGACCCCGGGCAGCAGGCCGCGCACCATCACCGGCACGCGCAGCCAGCCGGGCACGTACACCTCGGCCCGGCCCCGACGCAGCGCGTCGCTGACCGCGGCCGCGACGCGCTCGGCGGGCACCGGCCGCGGCCGGGACCGCTTGTAGGCCACGCCCCGGTGGGCGAAGAACGGCGTGTCCACCACGCCCGGGATCACGTGGGTGACCCGCACGCCGCTGCCCGCGAGTTCGTACCGCAGTGACTCGGCGAACGTGCCGAGGGCCGACTTGGCCGCCGAGTAGACCGCCTCCTCGCGCACGCCGACGGTGCCGGCGAAGGAGCCGATGATCACGATGTGCCCGCTGCGCCGCGCCAGCATGCCGGGCAGCGCGCGCCGTACGAGTTCCATGGCGGCCAGCACGTCCACGTGGAAGACCCGCTCGACCGCCGTCCGCGGCATCGACACGAACGGTCCGGCCCAGCCGATACCGGCGCCGATCACGAGGAGGTCGACATGGCCGGTGGCGAGCAGGGCGTCGCGCACCAGCCGCTCGGGGCTGCCGGGGTCCTCCAGGTCGGCCCGCAGGGCGGTGGCCGCGGTGCGCTCCGCGACGGCACCGAGCCGCTCCCGGTCGCGGCCGCTGACCAGCAGGCGCCATCCGTCGGCCGCGAGGCGGTCGGCCACGGCGGCACCGATGCCCGACGACGCCCCGGTCACCAGCGCGACGGGGGCCGGCGCGCCGGGCGGTACCGGCCTGCCGGACAGAGCGCGCCCGGCGCTGATCGCTTTGGACGGATGAGTTGTCATGGGCGTCGCTTTCTGTCGCTGCCGCGGACGCGGGGGCAGGCGTCGCTTCACTTCCCCGGAATATTTCCCTCCGGTTTCAGTAAAACGCCCGAACGCCGCCCCGGCTCTGCGACGGTTCGCCGGCGGGGCGGTGTTTGCCGCGGCGGCACATCGGATACTCCGATACATCGAAGAAATCCGCAGTTCCGCGGAGGTGAACCGGTGACCGACGCCGACGTGACGCACCGAGCCCACGAGGACCCGGCGCGCCCTCGGATCCTCGTCCTCAGCGCGTCCATGGGCGCGGGCCACGATGCGGTCGCCCGCGAACTCGGCGCCCGCCTCGCGGACCGCGGCGCGCACACGGTACGTACCGACGTCCTCGACCTGCTGCCGGCGCCCGCGGGCCCGGCACTGCGCTCCTTCTACCGCGCCTCGATCCTGCATCTGCCGCTGCTCTACGCGGGGATCTACACGGCGTTCCTGCGTTCCGGCGCGGGGCAGCTGCCGGGCCCGGGCGGGCTGGCGGCGCTCGCCGAGGGGCGCCTGGCGGAGGTGGTCGAGCGCGAGCGGCCGGACCTCGTCGTCCCCGTCTTCCACCTCGCGGCGCAGCTCACCGGGGCGATGCGGGCGAAAGGCACGCTGCGCGTGCCCAGCGCGGTGGTCGTCACCGACTTCGACGTCCACCGGCAGTGGCTGCACCCCGGCAACGACCTCTACTGCTGCCTCACCGAGGACGCCGCACGCCGCGTGCGAGAGGCCACCGGACGGCCCGCCGCCGCGACCGGCGCCCTGGTGGCCTCCCGTTTCCTGGCCCCGGCGCCCGGTGCGGAGCGGTGGCGGCGCTCCTTCGCCTCCAGGGCGCCCGGCCGGCCGGTCGTGCTGCTGTCGGCGGGCGCCTGGGGGGTGGGCACGCAACTGGCCGGCACCGCACGGCTGCTGGCGGGGGCCGGCTACCTGCCGGTGGCGATGTGCGGGGGCAACGCGCGGCTGCGGGACCGGCTGGCGAGGATCGCGGGCGCGGTCGCCCTCGGCTGGGAGGACGACGTTCCCGGCCTGATGGCCGCGGCCGACGCGCTGGTGGACAACGCGGCCGGGCAGACGGCGCTGGAGGCCCTGGCCACGGGGCTGCCGGTGATCGGCCACCGCCCCATCCCGGGTCACGGCAAGGCGGGCGTGCGGAAGATGGCCGCGCTCGGGCTGACCCGCTGGGCCCCCGATCCCTGGTCCCTCGTCGACGCCCTGGACCGGGCCACCGATCCGGGCCGCCCCCGCGGCCGGGGAGCCGCGGCGGCCGAGCTGTTCGCCCGCGACACCACCGATCGGCTGCTGGCCGCCTGCTCGCGCGTCCCGGCGACACTCGGTGGGCCCGAGTAGCTGCGCCTGGGCCCTCACCGTCCGTAGCATCGACGCATGGCGACCCTCTGGGAGCTCATGAGCGACTGCATTCCCGACGACCACGCCCGGCAGGTCACCTCGCGGTACTACCTCGACGAGGCCATGACCGCCAGGGGCGCGCCGGACCGGGTGGTGGACCTCGGCTGCGGGCGCGGCGCCTCGGCCGGCCTGTTCCGGCGGCACGCCCCGAAGGTGCGGTGGGTGGGCGTCGACATCCGCGACTCGCCCGAGGCGCTGCAGCGCGCCGCGGGACGGGACCCGATCGTCTACTACGACGGCGTCCGGCTCCCGTTCCGCTCGGGCACGATCCCGCTGGTCTACTCGCACCAGGTCTTCGAGCACGTCTCGCACCCCCGGGAACTGCTCACCGAGATCAGCCGGGTGCTGCGGCCGGGCGCGGTGTTCATCGGCAGCACCTCGCAGTTCGAGCCGTACCACTCGTTCAGCCTGTGGAACTACACGCCGTACGGCTTCCGCGTGCTGGTCGAGGAGGCCGGGCTCGCCCTCGAGGAGATCCGGCCCTCGCTGGACGGGGTCGCGCTGATCATGCGGACGTACCACGGCCGTCCGCCGGAGTACGCGCGGTACTGGGACGAGTCGTCGCCGCTCAACAGTGAGATCGACACCTGGGCCAAGAAGACCAAGCGCCGCACGGCCCTGGTGAACCTGCGCAAGCTCACGTTCTGCGGGCAGTTCGCCTTCCGCGTGCGCAAGCCGGAGGTCACGGCCGCCGGATGATCCGGCCCAGCCGCGACCAACGCCGCGAACGGGCCCCGCGCGCCGGAACGCGGAGCCCGAGCCCGGCGGCGCACGTGACGAGGCTGTCCTCGGGACCGTTGACGAAGCGCCGGACGACAGGCCGGACCGGCCGGACGACCGAGCCGTCCGGCAGCCGGGGCCCGACGTTCGACTCGCCCTGGGGATCGTCGCCGTCGGCCGTCCACACGCCCCCGGCGGCGCGGCGGACGGACTCGCCGACGCAGCCGCCCAGGGCGAAGAGCATCGCCCCGGGACGCTCCGCGAGGCGGCCGCCCGCGGCGGTGGTGCCCCGGTCGCTGTGCTCGGCCATGAACCGCTCGGCCTCGATCAGACCCGCGGGATTGAATCCTCCCCCAGCTAAAGCACAAGGCCGTGAAGTTACGTCTTTGAGAGCGCTGACAAGTGTGCCCTGATCTGTGGTTACTCGGGATGTGAGAAGCGGAGCCCCGGTAGAACTGGCAGTCGACCAAGACAGCCGTTCACAGGACCGGAGGCTCCGCTGTCCGATCAGTGTGTCATCACGCGTGAAATCACGGTAGCCAAGGGCCTGTTCGCGCCCGGACACCTCGGAGAACTCACCCAGATCGTCCCGTTCGAGATGGTCGACGAGGCCTTGGAGGAGACCGGCGCCGTCCAGCAACGACTGCGGAAGATCCCCGCCCGGGTGGTGGTCTATCTGTTGCTGGCCGCAGCCCTGTTCGAGGACTGCGGGTATCTGGCTGTTTGGCGCAAGCTCACCGCCGCGCTGGAGGCGATACCGGTCGCGAAGGTCACAGGCACGGCGCTCTGGGACGCCAGGACCCGTCTGGGGGTCCGTCCGATGCGGGCCCTGTTCGACCTCCTGCGGGGGCCGGCCACGGCGATTCGCACCGACGGTGCCCGCTTCAAGGGCCTGCTGACCGTCGCGATCGACGGAACCTACCTCGACGTCCCCGACAGCCCGTTGCACCGGGCCCGCCTGGACAAGACCACGAATCAGTACGCGACCTCCGGCTACCCGCAGATCTGCCTGGCCACGCTCGTGGCGTGTGGAACCCGCGCGGTCCTGGACGCCGCCTTCGGCCCCCGCTCCAGCGGCGAGACCGTCCACGGCAAACGGCTGATGCGCTCCCTCCACGCCGGAATGATCGTCCTGCTCGACCGAGGCTTCTCGGGAAACACGTTCCTGGCCGCCGTTGCCGCCACAGAGGCCGCTTTCCTCGCCCGCGTCACGGCAGCCCGCAAGCCGCCGGTCCTCGACCACTTCGACGACGGCTCCTACCTCTCCCGCTTCGGCAGCACCGAGGTCCGCATCATCGAGTGCGAGATCACCATCACCACCAGCCAGGGTCGCCAAACCGGTCTCTACCGACTGGCCACCAACCTCCTCGACCACCACCGCTACCCAGCATCCAGCCTGGTCAGCCTCTACCACGAGCGGTGGGAGATCGAGTCCGCCTATTTCGCAATCAAGAAATCGATGCTCAGCCGCAGGGTCCTGCGCTCCAGGACCTGGGCCGGCATCGCCCAGGAGGTCTACGCCCTGCTCAGCGCCTACCAGATCCTGCGAATCGCGATCGCCGACGCCACCGAGGCCACGCCCGGCGTCGATCCGGACCGGGCCAGCTTCAGCATCGCTCTTCAAACGGCCCGCGACCAGGTCATCCAGGCCGCGGGCATCATCGCAGACACCACGATCGACCTCGTCGGGGCGATCGGCCGGGCTGTCCTGGACCACCTCATGCCCGCCCGCCGCCTCCGCATCAGCCCCCGCGCCGTGAAACGCCCCCTGTCCCGATACGCATACAAAAGCCTCCGCGTCGACCGACGCACCTACAAAGCAACCCTCAGCATCAACATCTTGACGCCAACGATCAGCCCCTAACTTCACGGCCTTGAGCTAAAGCAGGGGGATTTCTGGCTCACGTGGGCTGGAGACCTGCGGTCCGTCAGCTCTTACACGATCAGCACCAGCCGGGTTGAGACCAGCCCGGTTTGATGAAACAAATCCAGGAGGTGCATGCGCTGTCTTGGCTCTCGATCAGCACGGTGTACGCGCTGCTTGGTTCTCGCAACGCACGGCGATCACTTCACCCGACCGTGTGGGCGGTCTTTCGCCCTGACGGCGAAACCCCGTTCCCTGCCCTGCGCCGCAGGGGTCCGATTCCTCCCCGGCCTGAAGGCCGGGGCATCCTCGGAAGTTCCCGGTGAAGTCGGCCCGGTAGGCGTCGCCCCGCACCGCCCTGGCCACCCATGCGGCCCGCGCCGGCAGGTCGCCCTGGCCGCACCGCCCAGGGCCCGGACACGGTCCGCCGCCACCGACAGCGCGGCCCGGCCGCCCCCGATGTCACACCACGGTGCGGCTGTTCCGTCCTACCGGACAAGACCTCCGCGGCCGGATGCCGCGGACCCCCACAAGGGGAAAAACGCGGGAAGGGCGAGGACATGCGCATCGCGGTGGCAGGCGGGACCGGCTGGGTCGGCCGGATGGTCGTGGAGGCCGTACGGGCAGCGGGGGACGTGCCCGTGGTGCTGGCGCGCTCGGTGGGCGTGGACCTGACCACCGGGACCGGGCTGGACGAGGCGCTGCACGGCTGCGCGACGGTGATCGACGTCAGCAACGTGGCGACGACCGGCAAGCGGAAGTCGGTGGCCTTCTTCGACGCCGCCACGACCCGCTTGCTGACCGCGGGCGCCCGCGCCGGCGTCCGCCACCACATCGCGCTGTCGATCGTCGGCTGCGACCGGGTGGGGCTCGGCTACTACATGGGCAAGCGGCGGCAGGAGGAACTGGTCCTGTCGGGTTCCGTGCCGAACACGGTCCTGAGGGCCACGCAGTTCCACGAGTTCGCCGCGCAGATGCTGGCGCGCCGTGGCCCGGTGATGGCGCCGCGGATGCGCAGTCAGCCGGTCGCCGCACGCGAGGTCGCCGGCGCGCTGGTACGGCTGGCGGGCGCCGCCCCCGCGGGACTGGCCCCCGACCTGGCGGGACCGGAAGTGCTGGAGATGGACGACATGGTGCGCCGGCTGGCCCGCGCCCGCGGGGAGCGACGGCTCCTCGTCCCCGTCCGACTGCCGGGGGCCACGGGCCGGGCGCTCACCGAAGGGGCGCTGCTGCCCACCGCGGACGGTCCCCGGGGCCGGCAGACCTTCGCCGAATGGCTCACCACGCCGGACGCCGGGGCCCGGGGCCGATGAACGGGCGGACGGCGGAGCTGTCCGTCGCGTACAGCGCGGCCCGGCCGCGGCTGGTGCGGGTGGCGTACGCGGTGCTCGGCAGCCGGGCAGAGGCCGAGGACGCTGTCTCCGACTGCTGGCTGCGGCTGGTCGCCGCCGACGCCCGCACCCGCGTGGAGGACGTGGAGGCCTGGTCGACCGTGGCCGTGGCGCGGGTCGCGCTGGACACCCTGCGCTCCGCGCGGGTCCGCCGCGAGCTGTACCTCGGGCCGTGGCTGCCCGAACCCCTCGTCGAGGCCGGGCCGTTCGCGGGGGACCCGGCCGACCGGCTGTCCAGAATGGCCGGCCCCGGAGGCCCCGAACCCGACCCCCCGGACAACCTGCGCTGGGGCGACCAGACCTCCTGGGGCACACGGGCGGGCGGGGAAAAACCCGGCACAGCGAAGCGCAGCGCATCGCCGGGACCCCCGCTTGCCCCCCGGATACCGGCCCCACGTAAGGTAAGGCTCGCCTAACGATTCACAGGCGCACCACAGCTACAGGAGCTTCCCCATGTCTCTTCGGCACCGCGGCACCGCCGCAGTCGCCCTGGCCGTCGCCGCCGCGCTCTCCCTCGCGGCGTGCGGCAGCGATTCCTCCTCGAACGGGAAGGAGGGCAGCGCCGCCGCGTCCGCGACGGCCGGTTCGGGGTCGAAGGACTCGAAGTCCGTCGCGCAGGGCGGTCAGGACTTCGCGGACGCCGCCGAGAAGACCGCCGCGCTCGGCACCGACGCCAAGCCCGGCCAGTGGCCGCGCACGATCAAGCACGCGATGGGCAGCACCGAGCTCGCCGCGCAGCCCAAGCGGGTGGTCGTGCTCGACGTGGGCGAGCTCGATAACGTTGTCTCCCTCGGGATCAAGCCGGTCGGTCTCGCTCCCACCGAGGGGTCGCCGGAACTGCCGTCGTACCTGAAGAAGGACGCGGGCACGCCGAAGAACATCGGCACCATCAACAGCCTCAACCTGGAGGCGATCGCCGCGCTGAAGCCGGACCTGATCCTGGGCAGCCAACTGCGCGCCGCCGCCTCGTACGACGAGCTGTCGAAGATCGCGCCGACCGTCTTCTCGATCCGTCCGGGCTTCACCTGGAAGCAGAACTACCTTCTCAACGCGGCCGCGCTCGACAAGACCGCGCAGGCCGAGGCGAACCTCGCCGCCTACGAGAAGCGCGCCAAGGACCTCGGCGCGA
Source organism: Streptomyces sp. RLA123 (assembly GCF_056270165.1). NCBI lineage: Bacteria > Bacillati > Actinomycetota > Actinomycetes > Kitasatosporales > Streptomycetaceae > Streptomyces > Streptomyces sp. RLA123. Next base: position 887,475 of record NZ_JBWDOR010000003.1, read on the forward strand.
AGCTCGGCGCGGACAAGCCGACCGTCTCGATGGTCCGTTACATGCCCGAGGGCACGATCCGGCTGTACGCGAACGACTCCTTCATCGGCACGATCCTGGGGGACGTCGGCATCCCGCGCCCGAAGAACCAGGACATCGAGGACCTGGCGGCCGAGATCAGCGCCGAGAACATCGACCAGGCGGACGCCGACTGGATCTTCAGCGGTGTCTACGGCGACCCGAAGGCCACCGACAAGACCAAGGCCCAGGGCAACCCGCTGTGGAAGAACCTCAAGGCGGTCAAGGACGGCCACGCCTTCGACGTGCCGGACGAGACCTGGTACCTGGGGCTCGGCGTCACCGCCGCCAACGCGGTGCTGGACGACCTCCAGAAGTACCTGACGGCCTGACGGTCGACGGTCCGACGAAGAGAGAGTGAGCGCGGCGCATGTCGCCACCCACCCGCCGCCGTGTCGCCTGGCTGCTGGCCGGCGCGCTGATGCTGCTGACCGCCGTCCTGCTGAGCCTCGCCGTCGGCAGCCGCCAGATCGCGCCCGGCGAGGTGATCCAGGCCCTGGTGCACGGCGGCACGAGCAACGACGCCCAAGTGGTGCGGTCGTTGCGGCTGCCCCGCACGGTCATCGGCGTTCTGGCGGGCGCCGCGCTCGCACTCGCCGGGGCGGTGATGCAGGGCATCACCCGCAACCCGATCGCCGAGCCGGGCATCCTGGGCGTCAGTCAGGGCGCCTCGGTGGGTGTGGTGTGCGCGATCGCGTTCTGCGGCGTGCACACGCTGGGCGGCTACGTGTGGTTCGCGTTCGCGGGCGCGGCACTGGCGGCGGTGGGCGTGTACGCCGTCGCCAGCGGGGGGCGCGGCGGCGCCTCGCCGCTCAAACTCGCCCTCGCCGGCGCCGCGATGAACGCCTTCCTCGCCTCGCTCGTCTCCGGGATCACCACGACCGACGCCCGGGCCCTGGACGAGTTCCGCTTCTGGCAGGTCGGCTCCATCAGCGGTCGCGGCAGCGAGATCATCGGCCAGATCTGGCCCTTCCTGCTGGCCGGTCTGGTGCTGGTGGCGGCCATGGCGCGCGGTCTCGACGCCCTCGCGCTCGGCGACGACGCCGCCAAGGGCCTCGGCCACAACGTCGGCCTGCTGCGCGTACTCGGCGCTTTGGGGGCGACGGTGCTGACGGGTGCGGCGGTGGCCGCCGTCGGCCCGATCGCGTTCACCGGCCTCGCCGTTCCGCACATCGCCCGCGCCCTGGTCGGCACCGCGCACCGCTGGGTGCTGCCGCTGGCCGCGCTGCTCGGGCCGGTGATGATCCTCGGCTCCGACGTGATCGGCCGCATCGTCTTCCCGCCCTCGGAGGTGCCGGTGGCCGTCATGACCGCTCTGATCGGCGTGCCGTTCCTGATCGCGCTCGTGCGGCGCAGGGCTGTGGTGGCCGCATGACCCTCAAGACCACCCCGGCGGCCCGTCCTTCCGTCCGCCCGGCCGGGCACGCCGTCCTGCGCGGTGGACGCGCCAGTCTTCTCGTGCACCGCCGGGCGGTCGCCGTCGCGTCGGTGCTCGCGGTGCTGCTGGCGTGCGCGGTGGTGGCGTATCTGTGCGTGGGCGAGTCGTTCGTCTCCCCCGCACAGGTCGTCCGCGTACTGCTCGGCCGGCCCAGCCCCGACGAGCTGGTGGTGGGCACGTTGCGCCTGCCGCGGCTGGTCGTCGGTCTCCTGGCCGGGGCCGCGTTCGGCGTGGCGGGCGCGCTGGTGCAGACCGTCGCGCGCAATCCGCTGGCCAGCCCCGACGTCATCGGCGTGACACACGGCGCGGGCGCGGCCACTGTCGCCGCCATGAGCTTCAACGCCGTCGCGTACGACGCGCTGCCGTACGTCTCCGTCGCGGGCGGCCTGTCGGCGGCGCTGATCGTCTATGTCTTCGCGTGGCGGCGCGGCATGCACTCCTCGCGCTTCGTGCTGGTGGGCATCGGGGTGTCGGTGGCACTCGGCTCGCTGACGCAACTGTTCCTCACCAAGGGCGACTACCTGGTGGCCCAGCAGGCCAAGGTCTGGCTGACCGGCTCCCTCAACGGCCGTGGCTACGAGGAGGCCCGGCCACTCGCGCTCGTCCTGCTGATCGGCGTCCCGGCGGCGCTGTGGGCGGCGCGTGCCCAGCGCGGCGCGTCCTTCGACGACGACACCGCGACCGCGCTCGGCGTGCGCCTGGACCGGGTCCGCCTCGGTCTGACCGCGCTCGGCGTCGTCCTGGCGTCGGTGGCGACCGGGGCGGCAGGACCGGTCGACTTCGTCGCGCTGCTCGCCCCGCAGATCGCCCGCCGGCTCACCCGCACGGCCCAGGTCCCGCTGCTGTCCTCGGCGCTGACCGGCGCCCTGGTGGTCGTGGTCGCGGACCTGCTGGCCCGCCGTCTGTTCTCCCCGATCGAGCTGCCGGTCGGCGTGCTCACCGCCGCGGTGGGCGCTCCGTACCTGATGTGGCTCATCGTCCGCACCCGCAGCCGCACCGGAGGCACCACCTCATGAGACGTACGCCCACCAGCCGCCTCTCGGCGCAGGACCTCACGCTGGCGTACGAGGACCGCACCGTCGTCGAGGGCCTGGACCTGGAGATCCCGGACGGCCGGGTCACGGTCGTCGTCGGGCCCAACGCCTGCGGCAAGTCCACCCTCCTACGGGCCCTGGGCCGGCTCCTCAAACCGCGCCGCGGCGTGGTGCTGCTGGACGGCACCGAACTCGCCCGCGTCCCCGGCCGGCAGATCGCGCGGACCATCGGCGTCCTGCCGCAGTCCCCCACCCCGCCGGACGGCATCACGGTCGCCGACCTCGTGGCCCGCGGCCGCCAGCCGCACCAGAGGTGGTGGCAGCAGTGGTCGGAGGCCGACGAACAGGCCGTCACCGACGCCCTGGAGCGCACCGACACCGCCGACCTCGCCGACCGCCCGGTGGACGAGCTCTCCGGCGGCCAGCGGCAGCGGGTGTGGATCGCCATGGCCCTGGCCCAGGACACCGACCTGCTGCTCCTCGACGAACCCACGACCTACCTGGACATCGCCCACCAGGTCGAGGTGCTCGACCTGCTCCGCCGCCTCAACCACGAACGCGGCCGGACCGTCGTCGCGGTGCTCCACGACCTCAACCAGGCCGCCCGCTACGCCGACCACCTCGTCGCCATGAAGGCCGGCCGCATCGTCGCCCAGGGCCCGCCGCAGGACATCGTCACCGCCGAACTGGTCCAGGACGTCTTCGGCCTCGCCTCCGTCGTCGTCCCCGACCCCGTCACCGGCGGACCGCTGGTCGTGCCCACCCGCGCCTGGCAGCCCGCGCCCCCGCAGCAGGCGCAGCCCCGCTGATCGCGGCGGTCCGCACCGAGGGCCGTGTCGGCCGGCGGTCATTCCGCCATACGTTCGCATAGCACCAAGATCCCTCGGACCCATCCTGGGCGGGCCGCCCGGCCCTCGCCGCGGCCGCGCGGCCAGGGGCGGGGGCCATCAGGACGCCCGTGCCAGCGGATGGGGGAGGCGAACGGGGGCGCTCGGGCCCTCGGGCGCGGCGGGGCTGTCGAGATAGGCCCACCCCAGCGGGTTCCAGCGCAGCCGGTGCACCTCGACGCCGTCGATCGCGGCGTTCGCGCGCGCCGCGCACTCGCACGCCGCCGTGGCCCGGCTCGACGCGATCTGCACGGCGTCCTGGGCGTCGCCCGCCTCACCGACGACGTAGTAGTGGCAGCCTGCGGCACCGTGCGGCGTGCTGAAGCGGAAGCCCACGAGCCACCGGTCGCCGTGCGCGGCCGTCCCGGCCCGGTCCTTCGATGCGAGGGTGGCAAGCATGGGCACTGGGCTCCTTGGTCTCGTGTCCGCGGGGGGGCCGCTCCGGGCCGCTCGATGTCCAGTTCAACAGCACGAGGGCCGCGGACCATCGCCTTCGCGCCGGCCTCGCTGTGCCTGGGAACGGCAGTACCACCCTCCGCGGGCGGGGCCGGAGCCCCGCCCGCGCACGGCGGTCAGCCGCCCGAGGCGGCCCGCACCGTGGTCCGCGGCACGTTGTAGCCGTCCACCCGCAGGGCGGCCCGGCCCGAGGGCAGGGCGTGCTCCGGCCAGGACAGGGTGAGGGTGCGCGACTCACCGGGCAGCAGCCACAGGTAGTTGTCGCCGTACAGGGTCGGCAGCACGCGCTCGCCGCTGCCGGAGTCCAGGAGCGACAGCCGCACCATGGCGGCCACCGACGCGCCCCGGTTGGTGACCGTGGCGGTCAGCTCTCGGCGCTCGCCGGACCGGGTGACCTTGCCGGCGGTGGCGGTGACCCTGGTGGTGTGCGCCGAGTTGAGCGCCCGCATGGCGGACGGCTCGCGGTAGCGCCAGTAGGTGTTCTCCGACAGCACGGTGCCCCCGCGCTCCATCCGCAGGCGCAGGAGGTGGAAGTCCGGCAGTCCGTCCTCCCAGCCCGCCGTGAACGCCTCGGTCGTGCCCGACGAGGCGACGTCGAGGGTCGTGCGCACGGTCTTCCCCAGCTGGCGGCCCTCGAGGTCGAGCAGACGGGCCGTGACCGTGACGCCCTTCAGCGCGCGCGGCGTGTGGTTGACCGCGATGACCTGCCAGGAGCCCGGCACGGCCTGGACGTGGACCGCCTCGCACGCCGAACGGGCGCCGTAGTAGGTGCCGTTGACGTCGAAGTCGTAGTCGTAGGTCTGCCACACGGTGCTGTGCCACGCGGGGTGCGACATCCACAGCAACAGGCCGCTGGCGTCGTCCCAGAGGTTGGCGTTCCACGCCTCGAACATCGCGCGGGTGTTCTCGTAGTTGACGAACTGCGCCTTGCGTGTGAAGTCGTCGAGGTCGCGTGCCGTGTCGAGGCGGGCCTCGATGGCGGCCTGGTAGTTCTGCGGGGCCTGGTTCCCCCGGGTGCTCCAGTCGTGGTAGTACCAGGCGCCGCCGACCGGCCACTCGGGCTCGGAGCCGACGAGGTTGCGCATGCTCTCGGCGGTGGACACCACGGGCATGCCGATCTCGGTGTGGAAGCCGAAGTTGCCGCTGCCGTAGGTGGACGCCGAGAAGTAGCGGTCCGGGTCGACCCAGCCGTAGGGGCCGCCGCCGGTGACGATGCCGCCCGCGGAGTTGTTCTGGTAGAGGATGCCGGGCGCCTCGTCGTGGACGGCGTCGCGCATGCCGTCGTCGATCGGCCCGGGCGGGTTGCCCTCGTTGGCACCGCACCAGACGACGACACTGGGGTGGATGCGGTAGCGCAGCACCGTGTCACGGGCGAGGGAGTTGAACGCCTCGTGGTTCGGCGGGTCCATCGCCCAGGCGTTGGGGAAGTCGTTCCAGACCAGCAGGCCGTGCTCGTCGCAACCGGCGTAGAACTCCTCGCGGTTGCTGCTGGCGACCCAGTTGCGGATCATGGTGAAGTTCATGTCGCGGTGCATGCGCAGCGCCGCGTCCATGCGCTCGGCGGGCATGCGGCGCAGCAGTTCGTCCCAGCCCCAGTTGCCGCCGCGGCAGAAGATCCGGACGCCGTTCACACTGATCTTCAGCGGGACCGGGGTGTTGTCCACGGACTTCACGTCGGTCCAGGTGTCGCCGTCGTCGGAGACCTGGACGGTGTAGGTCTTCGGGTAGGCCGTCTCCCATACGGCGGTGACCCGGTCGAAGGAGACCGAGGAGCCCAGGTCCACCCGGATCCACTGATTGTCCTCGTAGGCCGAGGCCCAGCGGGTGCCGGGGTCGCCGTCGGTGGCGTTGGAGGCCGGGTTCGAGGACTCCTCGGTGGAGGCGGTGGTCGTCTTGCGGTAAGCCAGGTCGGTGCCCGGCGCCGAGCTGTCGACCACGGACAGCGTCCACAGCGAGTTGCCCCAGCTGGTCGCGCGCGCACCGCACTTGAGGCGCACATAGCGTGCGGTGAGGGCGTCGAAGTCGACGTTCTGCAGGCTGGCGGCGCCGCTCTGGAACGGGAGCGGGACCGCGCCGTTGTCGACGGACTTCGCGTCGGTCCAGGTGTCGCCGTCGTCGGAGAGCTGGACCACGAAGGACTTGGCGTAGGCCCGCTCCCACGTCAGGTCGACCCGGTCGAAGGAGACCGAGGAGCCCAGGTCCACCTGGATCCACTGGTCGTCCTCGAAGGACGAGGACCACCGGGTGCCGGCGTCGCCGTCGGTGACGTTCGAGGCCGCGTTGGCGGTGTTGTCCACGGAGGAGGCGGAGGCGTCCTTGTGCAGCGCGAGGTCGGCGTCGGGGACGGAGCTGTCGACGACGGACAGGGCCCACAGCGACGAGCCCCAGCCGGTCGCGCGGGTCAGGCACCGAACCCGCACGTGGCGGGCCTTGCGGCGGCCGAGGTCGACGGGCTGCGTGTAGGAGTCGCTGCCGGAGGTGAAGCGCAGCGGGATGTCGTAGTCGTAGCCGAACTGGCGTATGCCGAAGCGGGTGCTGCGGCGGTCGCTCTCCGCGCCGCCGACCGTCGCGACCAGGGTCAGGTCGTGCAGTGCGGGGCTGCCGTAGCCGTTGGGCCACCACAGCTCCGGGTCGCGCAGGCGCAGCCGGGCGTCGGTGGCGGGGGTGAACACGACATCGGTGCTCCCGCCGGCGGGCACCGTGACGGTCCTGGACACCCGCACGCCGCAGAGCGAGGCGCTGACGGTGACGCTCCGGTCGGCGGTGTCGGCGTTGCGCACCGGAACGGTGATCGTCAGCTCGGCGGTCCGGGTGTCGGGCAGGCCGGGGAGGACGGTGTCGACCCGGGGGTCGCCGAGGACGGCGTGTCCCGTCGAGCGCAGGCGTACGTGGTTCCAGATGCCGGCGGCCCGGTCGCGGACGGCGGGCATCCAGTCCCAGCCCGAGGAGGCCAGGTACGTGGGCGAGTTGCGATTCATCATGGTGGCGCCGGCGTCCACGAAGGCCAGGCCCGCCTGGCCCTTGTCACCGGGGCTGCCGGGGAAGGGCATCGGCGTGATGCGCACGGCGAGCGCCTGCTCGCCGCCGGCCGCCAGGTGGGCGGTGATGTCGGTGGCGGACCGGGCGAAGGGGAACTCCATGCTCGCCACCGAGGCGCCGTTGAGCCAGATGTCGGCCTTGTGGTTGATGCCGTCGAACTCCAGCCAGATGTGCCGGCCGGCACCTGTGCGCAGCGACCGCGGCAGGCGGAACTCACGCCGGTACCACCAGCCGTGCCGGGACAGCGCCTCAGGGACGTGCAGGTTGTTGAACCCGGTGACCGGGTCGGGCAGCTTGCCCTGCTCGACCAGCGAACCCAGGACCGTGCCGGGCACGGTGGCGGGCAGCCAGCGGCTGGTGTCGACGTCGGCGCGGGACAGGTCGGCGCCCTCGGCGCCGGCCCAGTCGTCCATGGTGAGCGTCCAGCCGGACTCCAGCGGCACGGTCCCGTCGGCGGCGGCCTCCAGCGCGGGCGCCTTGTGGTCGTGGACGCCCCAGTCGGACCAGCCGGTGGCTTCCGGGCGGTGGCCGCGGGCCCGGCCGTGCACCTCGAAGCCGTTGAGGCCGAGGGGGTTGGCGTTGGAGCGCTTGTGCACGGTCAGGCGGACCCAGCGGGCGGTGACCGGCCCGGCGAGGGCGATGTCGACGACGCCGCCGGTGCCGGAGTCCGTCCGGTGGACGGCCGTCCACGTGCGGTGGTCGCGGGAGGTCTCGACGACGAAGTCCACGGCACAACTGGACAGGACTTCCTGGCCGGTGGTGCTGTCGCGCGGGTTGCCGCTGCTGGACGGGACGAAGGGCGGGTCGCCGGCCGTGGCCTCGAAGGTCAGCCGGATGGCGGTGACCTCGCAGTCGCCCTCCAGGTCGACCGAGATCCACTGGGGGTCGCCGTCCGCCGCGCGCCAGCCGCTGCCTCGTACGCCGACCGCGTTCAGGCGGTCCACCGCGAACTCGCCCGGCGTCGGGGCGTAGTCGGTTGACGACACCGCGACCGGGCGGTGGGCCGCCAGATCGCCGGTGGCGGTGCCGCCGCCCGTCGGGGCCTGCGCTGCGGCACGGGCGGTGCCGGGGAGCGCGACGCCGATGCCCAGGCTCGCGAGGAGTGTGGTGCCGGTGGCGACGACCGACCGGCGGGTGGGGTGGGACGCGTGAGTCGACATACGCAAATGGTCCAATCCGGGCACCCGTTGACGGGTGGGTAGACGACCCGGTCCGCTCGGGCCGCCTGACAACGTTGCCATCTGACAACGTTGCCATAGGCTGTAATCCCCCGGGGCCGCTGTCAAGGGGTAGGGCGCGAAGGGCTCGTCGGCGAGGGACCGCGCGGACGTCCGGCCGGAGGGCGCCGCGCCGTTGGGTTGCGTCACCGCTGTAGCCGTTGTGGCCGAAAATCGATGCTCGTCGGGCACGGGGCGCCCCGGGCCCGCCGGCATCCCGGACAGCGCCGTCCACTCCGCCGCCGAACACCCCGAAGGCGCCGGCCGACTCGCGGTCCTGGCGGTGCGTTCCCCCCTTCCACCTGCGGTTCGCCTCCGACGGGCGGCCGCAGGCGACGACTTCGCCCATCCCGGACCCGACTCCTGCGCCGCAGCGGGTCGTTCGACGTGCGACACGTCGACGGCCCGCTCACCGCACCGTCGTTTCTCGGCCACACACGTTCCGGGGCCGGACCCGCGCGGGTCGCGACCCGGCCGGGCCCGGCCGGGCCGCGCGACACGGCGGTGGCACGAGGGGACGGCGGCCCGGACGGCGCACGACGGCAGCCCGGTTCGGCGGCGGACCGCTCACCACCGAGGCCGCGCGACTCGCGCACGGGATCTCGTCAGCCCGACGAGCGTGAGGCTCCCGCCGAGGTCGCGTCCGGAAGCTCCTCGACCGCCATCGCCCGGTCAGCCTCGGCCCTGGCCCCGGCCCCGGTGGACGGGACGCGGCGGACCACGGCACGCAGCGCGCTGACGGCGGGCTCGGTCCAGCGGGCGGCCAGCGGACCGGCGATGACCAGGATCAGGACGTACGCGGTGGCCAGCGGGCCGATCCGCGGCTGACTGGCGACGGCGAGGCCCGCGATGACGATCGAGAACTCGCCGCGGGCCACGAGAGTGCCGCCGGCCCGCAGGCGGCCGCGTGTGTGGACACCGGCCCGGCGTGCCGCGTACCAGCCCGTCATGATCTTGGTGACCGTGGTCACGGCGGCCAGTGCGAGTGCCGGCAGCAGCACGGGCGGGATCGCGGACGGGTCGGTGGACAGGCCGAAGAACACGAAGAAGACGGCGGCGAACAGGTCCCGCAGCGGCATGAGCAGCCGGCTCGCGCCTTCGGCCGCCTCACCGGACAGCGCGATACCCACGAGGAACGCGCCGACGGCCGCGGAGACCTGGAGTTTCTGCGCGAACCCCGCGACGACCAGGGCCAGGCCGAAGACGACGAGCAGCAGCATCTCCGGGTTCTCCGAGGAGACCGCCTTGCTCAGCAGGCGTCCGTGGCGTAGCGCCAGGAAGAGCACCGCGCCCACGGTGCCCATCGCGATGGCGAGGGCCAGTCCGCCGGCCGCCAGGCCGATGCCCGCGAGGAGGGTGGTGAGCAGCGGGAGGTAGATCGCCATGGCCAGGTCCTCGATGACCAGGACGCCGAGGATCACCGGGGTCTCGCGGTTGCCGAGCCGTCCCAGGTCGGTCAGCACCTTGGCGATGACGCCCGAGGAGGAGATCCAGGTGACGCCGGCGAGCGCGACGGCGGCCACCGGGCCCCAGCCCAGCAGCAACGCCGCGGCGGCACCGGGCACGGCGTTGAGGGCGAAGTCCACCAGGCCCGAGGGGTACTGCGTGCGCAGGCTGGTGACCAGCTCGGAGGCGCTGTACTCCAGTCCGAGCAGCAACAGGAGCAGGATCACCCCGATCTCCGCGCCCACGGCGGTGAAGTCCTCGCTGGCGTCCAGCGGCAGCAGGCCGCCGTGCCCGAAGGCGAGCCCCGCCAGCAGGTAGAGGGGTATGGGCGACAGCCCGAGGCGGCCGGCGAAGCGCCCGATCAGCCCCAGTCCGAGGATGACGGCGCCGAGTTCGATGAGCAGTTCGGTCGTGTCGTGCATCCTCACTCCCCCGCCACGATCGCGGCGAGCGCGTCCACGCCCTCACGGGTGCCGACGACGACCAGCGTGTCGCCGATCGCCAGCCGGAACTCCGGCCCCGGGGAGGGGTGGGCGCTCGTCCTGCGCATGACGGCGACGATGGAGGCGCCGGTGCGGGTCCGCGCGCGGGTGTCACCGAGCAGCCGCCCGGCGTACGGGGAGCGGGAGTTGACGGGGATCTGCTCCGTGACCAGACCGATCCCCTCGGTGTGCACCGCCTCCAGCGGGGTGGGGTCCAGGAGACGGGCCAGCACGGCGGCCTCGTCGCCCTCCAGCGGTATCGACAACTGGCAGGAATCGGGGTCTTCGGCGCCGTAGAAGCCCAGGAAACGCCGGCCGTCCTGGTGCACCACCACCGAGAGGTGCCGGCCTGCGCGGGTGGTGACGTCGTACTGCGTTCCGACGCCGGGAAGTGACGTCCGCCGAGTGCCCACTCTTGCCTCCCAGGGGGTGGGTCCACGCCAGGGGTGCGTGGATTCGTGGTCGGGCGGGTGGCACAGCACTCGACCGTTCGGACCCCACGGCACGGGCACCACTGCGGCAGGCCGGTCCACCAGCGCGTTTTACCCTATCATTACGTTTCGGCGGGGTGGATCCCTTCCCGCAGGTGGCCCACGTCACGCGACGGCGCGGGGCACCTGCGGGTCTTCCGGGTCAGGCCACCGGCCGGACCGGGGCGTCGACGCGGGAGGCGTCCCCGCCGCGTACGGTGTCGCGGACGCCGAGGACCGCCTCGTGCGGCACGCCGAGCGGGACGGCGCTGACGTCCGTCAGACGGGCGTACTGCTCCGGGGTCAGTCCGACCTCCAGCGCGCCCAGGTAGTCCTCGAGCTGGGCGGTGTTGCGCGGGCCGATGATGGGCAGGAACGACGTCGCCGCCCGCGCCGCGCGCTCTCGGACCCAGGCCACGGACACCTGCGCGGGCGTCGCACCGGTCTCCCGCGCGATGTCGAGCACCGTGTCGACGACGGCGGTTTTCTGGCCGGAACTCTCGGTGTGTATCAGGGTCTTGAGGTCGGTCAGCCGGCCCTGTGCGCCACCGCGGTACTTGCCCGTCAGCAACCCGCCGCCCAGCGGCGACCACAGCGCGGCGGCCAGGCCCAGGCCCTCGGCCATCGGCAGCAGCTCACGGTCGGCGCTGCGCTCGACGAGGCTGTACTCGAGCTGGACGCCGGCGACCGGAGCCCAGTTGGCCGCGTCCGCGAGGGTCGCGGCGCGGGCGACCCGCCACGCCGGGAAGTTGGAGAGCCCCGCGTACAGGATCTTGCCCGACCGCACCAGGTCGTCGATGCCGCGCAGGATCTCCTCGATCGGCGTCAGGTCGTCCGGGAAGTGGACCCAGTACAGGTCGATGTAGTCGGTGCCGAGGCGCTTGAGGCTGGCCTCCACCGAATGGATCATGTTCTTGCGGCTGTTGCCGGTCTTGGAGATGTCCTTCGCCGGCGCGTACCCGTTGCTGAACTTGCTGGCCAGGACGAAGTGGTCGCGGTCCGCGGCGAGGAAGCTCCCCAGCAGTTGCTCGGACTCGCCGAACTGGTAGGTGTCGGCGGTGTCGATGAAGGTGCCGCCGGCCTCGGCGAACCTGTCGAACATACGACGGGACTCCTCGAAGTCCGCTCCGGCACCCCAGCCGGTGCCGAAGTTGCCGGTGCCGAGGGCGTACTCGGAGACGCGCAGTCCGGTGCGGTGCCCGAAGGTCGTGTAACGCATGAAGAGCTCCTTGGGTATGGGTGGAGGATCCGGTGATGTCCGGGAAGGTCCGGGGACGTTCGCGATGCTCAGCCGGCCGCGACGCCGGGCGCCGCGGAGCCTGCCCGGCGTCGCGGTGTGATGCCGAGCGCGGCGAGCGCACTGAGGGCGACGACCGCGGCGGATGTCCACCAGATGTGGGAGAAGGTGTGCGCGGCCTGGCCGGGGGCTCCGGCCGAGAGGAGGATCACGAGGACGCTGACGCCGATCACGTTCCCGACCTGGCCCGCCATGGTGACGACGGCGCTGCCGGTGGCGGCCTTGTCCTTGGGGAGTTCGGCGGTGGCCGAGGAGATCAGGGTCGGAAGGGCGAGGCCCACGCCGACGCCCACGACGATCCAGCCGGGCAGGATGTCGGTGGCGTAGTGGAGCTGCCCGTCCGCCGCAAGCGCGAGCCACGCGGTGCCCACGGCGACGAGCACCGAGCCCAGCGCCGCCACCACGCCGACCGGCAGGCGCCGGGCGAGGCGCCGTCCGGCGGCGGAGGCGACGAACACCATGGCGGGGCCGGGGGCGACGCCCAGGCCGGTCTTGATGGCCGACCAGTGCCATTCCTGCTGCAACCACAGGGTGACGCCGAGCAGTTCGACGGCGAAGGCGGCGTAGAACAGCAGCGTCGCGACGCCGGCCCAGGCGAACACCGGGTTCCGCAGCAGTCGCAGGTCGACGGCGGGGACGGGGTGCCGCGCGGAGCGCAGCAGGCACAGCACGAGTGCCACGGCGGCCACCGCGAAACTGGCGGCCGTCGGCGCCGCGCCCCAGCCCCACACCGGTGCCTGCACCAGTCCCAGCGCCAGCGCCCCGATCGCGACGGCCAGCAGGGCGCCGCCCGGCAGGTCGGGCATTCGGGCGCCGCCGGTCTGCCGGCCGCGGGGCAGCATCCGGGCGGCGAGGAGCAGCGCCGCGATGCCGATCGGCAGGTTGAGCAGGAAGATCCACTGCCAGGCGACCTGTACGAGCAGTCCGCCGACCATGGGGCCGGCGGCGGCGGCCAGCGAGCCGCTGGCCGCCCAGGTCTGGATGTACCGGGTGAGCTTGGCGGGCGGGGCCGTGGTCAGGACCAGTCCCAGGCTGGCCGGGGTGAGCACGGCGGCGCCGGCCGCCTGCAGGAAGCGGAAGGCCACCAGGACCCACAGGTCGCCACTGGCCGCGGCGCCCAGGCTGGCCGCGGTGAACACGCTCAGGCCGAGCAGGAATCCGGTCCTGCCGCCGAAGCGGTCCGTCAGCCGGCCGGCGGGGACCAGGAGGGCGGCGTACACGATCGCGTAGCCGTTGAGTATCCAGCTCAGCTTCGACAGCGAGGTCTCGCCCACGCCCTGGCCGATGGGCGCGAGCGCCACGTTGACGACGAAGGCGTCCAGCCCGGACAGGAACACCGAGGTGGCCAGGACGGCGAGGATGACGCCCGGGTGCACCGGACGTGAGGGGGGCCGGGCGCCGGGAAGGGACGCCTGTGCCGGGGCGGCGCGGCCGGAGGGCGTCACATTCGGGGGTGAGGGGCTCATGGACGAGGTCTCCAACAGAGTGCGGGGGACGTCCCGATCGGGCGCGGTGCCGCAGGCCGGGTCCCGCCATGACCTGGGGTCGTACCGGGGGGGGTTCGGCCGGCGACCCACTGAAGGAAACCGATCGGTGTACTTAAGTACGACCGTAGCAATGGTTTCTGCTTAAGTAAAACGATCGGTACCATAGGGGCATGAGCATCACCGACGCTTCGCCCGTACGCCGTCGCCGCGGCCGCGGCGCCCGGGAGCGGATCCTCAAGGCGGCGACCGACCTGTTCACCGCCCAGGGCATCAACGCCACCGGGATGGAACAGCTCACGACGGCCGCCGAAGTGTCCAAGCGCACGCTTTACCAGCACTTCAGCGGCAAGGACGAGCTCGTCCACGCCTGCCTGCGGGAGATGGAGGACGGGCTGCTGCCCCCGCAGGTCCCGCCGGAGATGACCGCGCAGGACGCCCGGGAGCTGCTGCTCGCCGTCCTCTCCTGGCCCCCTCAGGAGCCCTCGGCGCCGCTGCGCGGCTGCCCGTTCCTCAACGCCGCGGTCGAGGTCCCCGACCCCGAGCACCCGGTCCACCGCCTCGCCGCGTCCTTCAAGACCGAGTTCACCCGGCGGCTGGCCGGCCTCGCACGGCGCGCGGGCGCCCGTGATCCGGACCTGCTCGGCGAGCAGTTCGCCCTGCTGTACGACGGCGCCGTCGCCCGCAGTACGGCGCTCAACGCTCCCGGCAGCGGCGCCGTCGCCCGTTCGATCGCCACGTCCCTGCTCGACGCCGCGCTCGGCCCGGACGCGCGGCGGGCGCCGTGACCGGTCAGGCCGTGCGGCGGTGGTCCGCCAGCAGTTCCCGCGCGGCCCGTGCGCCCGAGGCCAGTGCTCCCTGAAGGGAACCGGTGGCGCGGTGGTCGCCGCACACGTAGCGGCCCGGAGTGACGCGGCTGGTGCGGCTCAGCGGGTGCGGCGGTGGCATCGCGGGGAGGGCGCCGGGCACCGTGCAGGTGCGCAGCGGCTCCCAGGCGCCCGTGTCGGTCCCGTACACCTCGGCCAGCGCCTCCCGCACCGCGGCCTCCTCGTCCGTTCCGGGGACGCCGAGGACGGAGGTCGACACCAGCGCGCGGCCGTCCGAGGACAGCCCGGGCTGGACCTCGGTGAGGACCACGGTGTTGAGGAACCGCCGCCGCGCGTCGACCAGGAGCGTGGGCTCCGAGAGCGGCGAGCGGTCGGCCGCGTGGTAGAGCGTCGTCACGGTGCGTGTGTCCGGCACGGTGAGCCCCGGGAGCAGGCGCGCGGCGGCCGCCGGGCCGGTGGCCACGACCACGGACGGCGCCGCCGTCTCCGTTCCGTCGTCCAGCAGGACGCCGTACGCGGTCAGTTCGCGCACTGGCGCGTCGGTGCGGACGACACCCTCGGGCAGCAGCCCGGCGAGCCGGGCGGGCACGGCGCCGATCCCCTCGGCCGGGAGGCAGAGGGTGCCGCGCAGCATGCTGCGCCACACCAGGTGGAAGAAGCGGCTGGAGGTCTCCAGCTCGTCCTCCAGGAAGACGCCGGACAGGAACGGCCGGAAGAAGGACTCGACGATGTCCCCGGACAGCCCGGCCGCGGCGAGCGCGGTGAGCGTCGTGGTGTCCTGGCCGCGGCGCAGGACGCGGGCGGGCAGCAGCATGTCGCGGGCGCTCAGGACGCCGAGCGCGGCCAGGTCGCGCGCCGAGGCCAGGCGGCCCGGCAGCAGGTCGGCGGCCTCCCGCGGGCGGCGGGTCGGGTCGGTGAACAGCAGCCGCCCCCGGTCGGTGTGCACCGCCACGCCGGGCGTGAACGCCCGCAGCCGCAGGTCGCGCAGCCGCAGCCGGCGCCGCACCTGCGGGTAGGAGGTGTTGAAGACCTGGAAGCCGTGGTCCAGCAGGAAGCCGAGGTGACGGTCGGTCCGCATCCGGCCGCCGACGCGGTCGGAGGCCTCCAGGACCCGCACCGCGAGGCCCGCCGCGCTCAAGTCGGCCGCGCACGCCAGTCCGGCGGCCCCGGCACCGACCACGATCACGTCACACCGGCCACCGTGCTCGCGAGCCATCGATCGCCGCCCTCTCCACGACCGCCGCCGCAGGACGGACCCCGCGTCGCACGGTGCCGATCACCCTACGTGCGCCCTCGGTGGCGTACGGACACGGCGCGCCGCGCCCGTCACAGCCGCAGGGTGACCAGGGCGACGTCGTCGTCGGTGTCCGTGCCGTCCTCGGCCCGCAGGTCGTGCAGCAGGGCGTCGGCGAGGTCCTCCGGGCCGAGCCGGCGGTGCCGGGCGATGCTGTCGGTGAGCCGCCGCAGCCCGACGTCGATGTCCTCGCCCCGGCGCTCGACCAGGCCGTCGGTGTACAGGACGAGGATGGCCCCGGGTGAGTAGCCGACGGTCGCCTGCGACCGGTTCGCCTCGTAGGTCCAGGCGCCGAGCGGGGGGTCGGCGATCTCGTCCAGGAAGACCGCGTGGTCGCTGCCGGCGTCGAGCAGGGCGGGCGGCGGATGACCGGCCCTGCTGTAGGTGATGGTGCCGCGGGCGCGGTCGATGACGGTCTGGACGGCGGTGGTGGCCAGCGCTCCCTCGACGGTGATGGCGTACCGGGCCAGGGTCTTCAGGGCGGGCCCGGGCTGGCCGAAGGCGCGGACGGCGGCGCTGAGCGCGCTGCGCAGCTGACCCATGACGCCCGCGGCCTCCAGCCCGTGCCCGACGACGTCGCCGACGGCGACCGCGAGCCGGTCGCGTTCCAGCCGCGTCAGGTCGTACCAGTCGCCGCACACGTTCAGGGAACCGGTGGCCGGCCGGTAGCGGACGGCCGCGAAATCGTACTGGTCGTGGACGACGGTGGGCAGCATCGCGCGTTGCAGCGTGACCGCGATGGCACGCTCGCGCGCGTGCGCCTCCCGCAGCCGCTCGTTGAGCTCCTCCAGTTCCTGCGCCCGCACCAGCAGCCCGGCGGTCGCGAGCACGTCGCTGCTCAGCCGGGCGCCTTCCGCTTCCACACCGCGGCCGGCGCGGACCAGGGCGGTGACGTCGTCCAGGCGTGCGATGACCATGCTGACCTCGCCGTCGGGCCCGACGACGGGGATGTGGACGGGGCTCCAGTAGCGCACGCCGTCGTCGCCGGGGTCGCGCCGCGCGGCGTCGTACCGGACCGGGCCGATGACGTCCTGCTCACGGGTGTCCACGGCTCGCTGCGCCGAGGCGCTCATGCGGTCCACGTCGTTGTCCGGTTCGACGGGGAACGCCTCGACCGCCCGCATGCCGCGCAGGCCCGCCCGGTCGAGCCCGAAGGTCCGCAGGAACATGTCGTTGGCGTCCGCGATGACGAGGTCCGGGGTGAGCAGCAGCACGGGAACGGGAAAGGCCAGGAACACCGACTCGTAGTCGATCTTCCCGCCCGGTCCCCCGCCGGATCCGGACCTGCCGCTCACCCTTTGATGTCTACCTCGCGCGGACGGCCTCCGCCCGTTGGAGGAGTCCGGGCCCGTCCGTCCGGCCGCCGTGCGGATCGCCCGTGCGGGGCGCGGGGCCCGGCGAAACGCCGGGCCCCGCGGGGGTCACACGCCCTTCGGGACGTCGATCCGGTCGATGTCGGGGGCGTACCCGGAGCCGCTGTCGAAGGTGATGGTGTTGGCGCCGGCCTTGAGGCTGAGGGGGATGCTCACGGTCTCGGCCGTCCCCCAGTCGCCGGTGGACGCGAACGCGTATGTGGTGGCACCGCCGTCGTTGACGGAGACCTCCGCCGGGCGGGGGTCGCCGCTGACGTAGGCGACCTTCACCGAGTAGATGCCGGCCCTGGGGACGACCACGTCGTTGAAGCGCAGTGAGCCGCCGAGGTAGAGGTTGCCGACCTTGTGGGAGCCGGAGCAGACGCCGCAGTCGGCGACCGAGGCGCTGCCGCCCAGGGTGTTGCCCGCGGCCTCGGCCTCGTACCCGGTCGTCGCCTGCGCCGGGCCGTGCGGGGTGACGGTGAACAGGCGCGAGCCGTGCGCGGGCAGGGTCTCGGTGATCTTGTCCTTGCGGCTGCCGAGGTCCTGGTGGTTCCACAGGTCGCGCACCGAACCGCGGCCGGAGAAGCCGAGGGCGGCCCAGTCGGCGGTGACGGCGGCGGGGGTGTCACCGAGGTTGAACAGGGCGACGGTCCGGCTGCCGTCGGGGTTCTCGGCGGCCCACACCTGCCGGTCGCCGGCCGCGGTGACCGGGCGGGCCGGCGGGGTGCTCGACCGGTCGACCGCGATGACCTCGCGGTTGGTCAGCAGCGAGGTGCCGTAGGCGTCGAGCCGGGTGAGGTCGTCACCGGTGAACAGCGGGGACTTGGCGATGGCCCACAGCGTCATGTAGGTCTGCCGCTCGGCCTTGGTGAGACCGTCCATGTCGCCGTTGCCGACGTCGAGCGAGTCCAGGTCGTTCCAGCCGCCGGGGCCGCCGTGCCGGCTCCAGGCCGCGGCGTCGGTGAACCGGTCGTCGACCGAGTTCTCCCAGCTGACCAGGGTGTCGCAGTAGCACTCGACATCGGTGTCGATCCGCCAGCCGTTGGAGTACTTCTTCCAGTCCGCGATGTGGCCGATGTCGAGCGACCACGACAGTTCCAGATGGATGGGGCGGCCGGTGGCGGCGATGGCCTTCTGCCAGGCGGCGATGTCGGCGACGTTGTCGTAGTTGTCGCCGTTCTTGAAGGAGCCCGGGCCCACGCCGTCGATCTTGAGGAAGTCGTAGCCCCAGCCGGCGATCAGCCGCGCCTGCGAGTCGATGTACTTCTGTGCGCAGGGCCGGGAGAAGTCGATCTTGTAGGAGCTGTCCCAGCCGTTGGTGGTGCGCAGGTCGCCGTAGACGATGTCCCCGGTGGTGCAGCCCGGGGCGTTCCAGACCGGGACCTTGCCGTCGCCGTAGCCCTCCTTCTCCAGCCCGACGGGCAGGTAGATGCCGGCCTTCAGGCCCTTGGCGTGGATGTGGTCGGCGACCGGCTTCATGCCGCGGGGGAAGCGCACCGGGTCCGCGGTCTGCCGGCCGTTGGCGTCGAACTCCGGCTTCCAGTCCTTGTCGCGCCACCAGCCGGCGTCGATGTTGACGTAGCTGTAGCCGTACTTCTTGAGCTTGGCGGCCATCGCGTCGGTCTGCTGGAGCACCTTCTGCTCGGTGAGCCAGCTGTAGTCGCCGTCCGGGTTGAGCCCGGGGTACTTGGAGGACTGCATGCTCCAGCTCGACCAGCCCATGTACGGCGTGGCCGCGACCGGTGCCGCGGTGGCGGCCGGCGCCTCCGGCGCGACGGCCCGGGCCGCGGGCACGGCGGTGGACACGCCTGCGGTGAGGGCCAGGACGAGCAGGGTCCGGGCAGCGCTCGCGGGCAGGACGGAATACGAGGGTGACCGCATGGGTCGGCCTCCTGGGGTTGGGGGGACTGCGGGGGCGGATGCTGTGGGGGCGTCAGCCCTTGCCGGAGCCGATGGTCAGACCGCTGATGAACTGCCGCTGGAGGGCGAAGTAGACCAGCAGCGTGGGAACCGCCGTCATCAGGGCGCCGGCGGCGATCAGGTTGGGATTGGTGAAGTACTGGCCCTGCAGATTGGCCAGGGCCGAGGTGATGGGGCGTTTGTCGCCCGTCTCGATCAGCGCGAGCGGCCAGAAGAAGTCGTTGTAGATCCAGATCGACTCCAGCGTGGCCAGTGCGGCGAAGGCCGGCCTGCACAGCGGCAGGATGATCTGGAAGAACTGCCGCCACACCTGGGCGCCGTCGACGAGCGCCGCCTCGGAGATCTCCTGCGGGATCGTCTTCATGTAGTTGCTGAGCACGAAGGTGCAGAACCCGCACTGGTACGCGATGTGGATGGCGATGATGCCCCACACGGAGTTGTAGAGCAGCAGCGAGTCGCTCATCCAGGCGGGCAGCGGGATCAGCAGGTAGAGCCGGTAGAGCGGCGTGATGAGCACCTGGGCGGGGAGCAGGTTGCCCGCGGTGAAGAGCATGAGCAGGACGATGTTCCACCGGAAGTCGAAGCGCGAGACGAAGAACGCGACCGCCGCGGAGAACAGCAGGGTCCCCAGCACCGAGGGCACGGTGATGAGCACCGAGTTCCAGAAGAAGTGCGGCATGCCCGACTGGGTCCAGGCGTCGGTGTAGTTGCTCAGGCTGATCCCGTGCGGCCACGACAGATAGCCGTGCTTGCTGGTGTCCGCGTACGGACGCAGCGACGTGTACACCGCCCACAGCAGCGGCACCAGCCACAGCAGGGCGATGCCGCCGAGCATCAGATGACGGCCCGTCTGGCGCCGCGGGCGCGAGACGCCGGCGTACGGCCCCGGCCCGCGCTCGGCGCGCTCCCGGGAGGGGGCCTGCTCGGTGGCGGTGCTGGTCACTGGGCCTCCTTGCGGAAGTTCTGTACGAGGAAGGTCCCGATGGCGGCCAGGGAGACGATGAGCAGCACGACGGCCAGGGCGGAGCCGTAGCCGATGTGGCTGGACTCGCCGATGATGTTGTCGGTGATCAGGAGGGACAGCAGCTCCATCCCGGGTTTGCTGCCGACGCCGCCGCCGAGCACGTACACCACGTCGAAGGCGCGCAGCGACTCCATGACGGTGACGACCAGGATGATGACGTTGACCGGCCGCAGCGCCGGGAAGACCACCTTGAGGAAGGTCTGCCGGCCGTTGGCGCCGTCGAGGGCCGCGGCCTCCTTCAGGGCAGGGTCGAAGCCCTTCAGGCCGGCCAGGTAGAGGATCATGATGTAGCCGGTGTGCCGCCAGGCCGAGGCGACCAGCACGGACCAGAGGTTGAGGTCCGGGTCGCCCAGCCAGTCGATGTGGTGGCCGGGGGCGGCGGCGTTGATGATCCCGTCCAGCAGCCCGCTGTCGGGGTTGTAGATGATCTCCCAGATCAGGCCGACCACGGCCAGGGAGAGCACCATGGGCAGGAAGATCGCGGTCTGGTAGACCCGGGTGAAGCGCAGTTTCCGGTCCAGCTGGTAGGCGAGGAAGATGCCGAACGGGGTCGGCAGCAGCGCCGTGAACAGCAGCCAGGTCACGTTGTGCCGCACCGCGGGCCAGAACGGCGGGTAGTTGGTGAAGATCTGCCGGTAGTTCTCCAGCCCGGTCCAGTGGATGTCGGACAGCGCGATGCCGTCCCAACTGGTGAACGACAGGCCCATGGAGGCCAGCGCGGGCAGCCAGACGAGGACCAGCAGCGCGAGCAGCGGGATGCCCAGGACGACGGTCAGGAAGAGGCGGTCGCCGGGCCCCAGCCGGCGCGGACGGGACCGGTGGCGTGCGGGGGGACGCGAGCGGGGCGGCGCTGAGGGGGGAGCGGACGGCACGGTGTTCCTTCCCGGTCCGGGTCAGGCGGTGAAGAAGCGGGACCGCTGCGACTCGATCTGCTTCAGCAGGGACGAGCCGTCGTCGGGGTGGCCCAGCCACTGCGTGAGCCCGGGCAGCACGACCGTGGAGACAAAACCGGGGTCGCTGTCGCGGTCCGCGAACTGCGTGATGTGCTTGGCGGAGGCGATGAGTTCGGCCGACTTCTTCTGGAGCGGGTTGTAGGAGCCGGTGTCCGCCTTCGCGTGGACGGCCACATTGCTCGGGTCCACACCCATGTAGAGGTTCTCCGCGCCGGCGCTGCCGAGGAACTCCAGGAGCTTCTTCGCGCCGGCCTCGTTCTTGGGCCGGCGGCTGAGCATGAAGCCGTCGGTGGGCGCCTCGACGGCGTCCTGGCCCTGCGCCGGGTCGATCTCGGGGAACGGGAAGAAGTCGATGTCGTCGCGGAGCTTCTCGTCGGAGATCTGCTGCCCGACGAAGAGACCGATGATCGCCATGCCGGACTTCTTGTCCAGCAGCGACTGCGCCGCGTCCTGCCAGGAGCGGCCCGCGGCCCCCTGCTGGTAGTACGGGGCGATCTCGCGCCACAGGTCGAGGACGGCGACGGTACGGCGGTCGGTCCAGGAGACCTCGCCGCGCATCAGCTGCATGTGGAAGTCGTAGCCGTTGGCCCGCAGATCGAGGTAGTCGAAGGCGCCCAGGATGCTCCACGCGTCGCCGCCGCCGTAGCCGGAGGCGATGGGCGACAGGCCGTCCTTCTTCATGCGCTTGGCCAGCGCGGTGAACTCCGACCAGGTGCGGGGGGCGGTGTAACCGCGCTCCTGGAACAGGCTCTTGCGGTAGAAGACGGCCCACGGGTAGTTGTACAGCGGCACGAAGTAGTACTTGCCGTCCTCGCCGCGCGACAGCTGCTTGGTCGCGTCGCTGAAGCCGTCGCCTATCTTCTCCCACACGTCGTCCAGCGGCGTGCACAGGCCCTTCTTGGCGAAGTACTGCATGCGGTATCCGGCGAACCAGGTGAAGACGTCGTCCGGGGTGCCCTGCAGGTAGGTGGAGATGCTCTTCTGGAAGCTGTCGTGGTCCACGGTGTTCGTCTTCACCGCCAGACCGCTGTCCTTGGTGAAGGCCTTGGTCACCGCCGCGTAGGCGGACTTGGGCGTGGCGTCGGCGCCGTTGGACCCGAAGGTCACCGTCTTGGGGTCGGCGCCCGCTCCCCCGCCGCAGGCGGTGAGCAGCGGCGCGGCCAGGGCGGCCGCCCCGAGGCCGAGCATGCCGCCGACCACGCGGCGGCGGTCCGGCTGGGAGGCGGTCGGGGAAGTGCGGCTCTGCAGTGTCATCGCTACTCCTTTGGCGTGTCTGATCGGATGAAGGACTGGATCGCGGTGGCCGCGGCCCCGCGCGCCCACTCGTCGAAGGGCAGCGGCCGGGTCTGCAGGTCGCACTGCGCGGCCGTACCGAAGGCGGAGGCGGTGAACCCGTCGCGGATCTGGTCGGCGAACAGGTCGTAGGCCGCCAGCCCCTCGCCGGAGATGATCACGCGTTCCGGGCCCAGCAGGTTGGCCACGGCGCCGATGGCCCGGCCGATCGCCTCGCCTGCCCGCGCGTACACCGCGCGGGCCCCGGGGTCGCCCCGGTGGGCGAGTTCCAGGGCTTCGGCGGCGTCGGCCACCGCGACGCCGGTCGCCGCCCGTACGTCCCGGACGATGGCGGGGTCGGCGGCGATGGCCTCCACGCAGCCGCGGTTGCCGCAGTGGCAGAGCGGGCCGGCGGGGTCGATGGCCAGGTGCCCGATCTCGCCTGCCACACCGTAGGCCCCGGAGACCACATTGCCGTGGACGACCAGGCCGCAGCCGATGCCGGCGCCCACGGTGACGACGGCGAAGCCGCCCAGCCCGACGCCGGCCCCGAACCACTGCTCGGCGACGGTGAGGGCCCGTACGTCGTTCTCGACGGTGACCGGCAGGCCGGTCGTCATCGCCACGATCTCGGCCAGGGCGACGTCGCGCCACTCCAGGAACGGCGACCAGCGCACGACCCCGGCGGCCCGGTCGACGTCGCCCGAGACGGCCAGGCCCAGTCCGCGGACCGGGACGCCGAAGCCGTCGGCCTCGGCACGCAGTTCCTGGACCAGGTCGCCGAGTTCGGCGAGCACCGGGCCCGGCTCACGGCTCGTCAGCGGCACGTGCCGGGCGACCCGGATCCGGCAGCACAGGTCGGTGAGGACGCCGATGATCTCGTCCCCGGTCACCTTGAGGCCGATGAACAGCGCCCGCCCGGCGTCCACACGGACATGGTTGGCGGGCCGTCCGAGTGCGGGACGGGCCGCCCCGTCCGCCTCGTCCACCAGGTAGCCGGCCTCGATGAGGGGCCGGACCGCCTTGGTGACCGCGGCGGCGGACAGCCCGGCGCGCCGGGCGATGTCGGCCCGGGTCAGGGGCCCGTGCGACAGCACGATGGTGAAGATCTGCGAGGCGGCCGGGGTGTGAGCCGGCATCGCCTCGCCGGGTGGGGTCGAGCGCATGGCCGGGAACCTAGGTCTGTTCTTTTCTGCTGTCAATGAAAGAAACAAGGTTGGGCGGAAGCTGCGGTTTTGAACCAGCCATGGTTTGTAAAGTGTTGCCGCAGGCGAAGGTTGACATCTGATCAAAGGTCACGCTTGGCTTTCGCCTACTGCCTCGTGGCGTCGACCGATCGTGAGGACCCATGGCCCTGATCTCCTTCGCCCCGCACACCGGGGTCTGGCTGCTGTCCACCGCGCGCACGTCGTACGCGCTGCGGACCGACGAGACCGGGGCCCCCTGTCACGTCGCCTGGGGGCCGCGGCTGACTCTCGCGGAGGCGGCGGAGCTGGCCGTCCCCCTGGCTCCGCCGGCCAGCAGCTTCGAAGGGCGCCCGGCGGTGGGCGAGGAGCTCCCCGTCGACGGCGGGGCGCGCTACGGAGTGCCGTCGCTCCAGGTCCGCTTCGCGGACGGCTCGCGTGCCTTCGAGTGGGAGCCCGCCGGCCACCGGGTCGACGAGGCGAGCCCCGGTTCCGCCGAGTTGGCGCTCGCCTACCGCGACCGCGGGTACCCGCTGGAGGTGACGCTCCACTACCGGGTCCACGCGGACACCGATGCCGTCGAGCGCTGGACCGTCCTGCGCAACGCCGGCGACCAGGAGCTGTCGCTGCCGCGCGCCGACTCCGCCGCCTGGACGCTGCCCGCGCTGTCCGGCTACCGGCTCAGCCACGTCACCGGGCAGTGGTCCGCGGAGAACAGGCTGCACCGCGAGCGGCTCCCGGCCGGCGAGATTGTCCTCACCAGCCGGCGCGGCGTCACCAGCCACCACGCGAACCCGTGGGTCATGCTCGACGCGGGCGACGCCACGGAGGAGCAGGGCCGGGTGTGGAGCGCCGCCCTCGCGTGGAGCGGCAGTTGGCGCATCACCGCGCAGCGCACCCCCGACGGCCGGGCGGGCCTCACCGGCGGCGCGGGCCATGACGGCGTGAGCCTGCGGCTCGCCCCCGGCGAGGAGTTCACCACGCCCGTCATGGCCGGGCTCTTCAGCGACGGCGGTTTCGGCGCGGCAAGCCGCGCCTGGCACGCGTACACCCTGGCGCACGTCCTGCCCCGGCCGCGCGAGACGGCGTCCGTGCTCTACAACTCCTGGGAGGCGACGGGCTTCGACGTCGAGCCGGCCGCCCAGGCCGCGCTCGCGGCGCGCGCCGCGGCCCTCGGCGTCGAGCTGTACGTGGTCGACGACGGCTGGTTCGGCGGCCGCCGCCACGACCGCGCCGGACTGGGCGACTGGACGCCCTCACCGGACCGCTTCCCGGACGGGCTCGGTCCGCTCGTCCGCGAAGTCCACCGGCTCGGCATGAAGTTCGGCCTCTGGGTGGAACCCGAGATGGTCAACGCCGACAGCGACCTGTACCGCGAGCACCCCGACTGGGTCCTGCACGTCCCCGGCCGCACCCGCACCGAGCTGCGCCATCAGCTGGTGCTGAACTTCGCCCGCCGCGACGTCGCCGACTGGGCGTACGGCTGGCTGACGCGCCTGGTCGCCGACCACGGCATCGACTTCCTCAAGTGGGACATGAACCGCGCCTTCAGCGAGGCGGGATGGCCCGAACGCACCGGCGGCGCCGACCGGCTGTGGACCGGGTACGTGCACCACCTCTACGGCGTCCTCGACCGGCTCCGGGCCGACCACCCGGACCTGCGCATCGAGGCGTGCAGCGGCGGCGGCGGCCGCGTCGACCTCGGTATCCTGGCCCGCACCGACCAGGCCTGGACCTCGGACAACACCGACGCGGCCGACCGCACCGGCATCCAGCACGGCCACACCCAGATCTACCCCGCCCGCACCATGGCCGCCTGGGTCACCGACGTCCCGAACCAGCTCACCGGCCGCACGGTGCCGCTGCGCTTCCGCTTCCACGTGGCGATGGCCGGGCTGCTCGGGATCGGCGGCGACCTGAGCCGCTGGCCGGAGGAGGAACTGGCCGAGGCGGCGGAGCTGGTCGCGGAGTACAAGACGGTCCGTCATCTCGTCCAGCACGGCGTCCTGCACCGCCTGGCAGGCCCGGACGACGACGGCGCCACCGTCGTCCAGTACGTCTCCCCGGACGGCGTGGAGACGCTGCTGCTGGCCTGGCGCCCCCCGCTCCCCCACGGCACCCCCCAGCGCCCCGTCCGCCTCGCCGGTCTCACCCCCGGCGCCCGCTACCGCGACGCCCGCACCGGCGCCGTCCACCACACCACGGTGCTGACCGGCTACGGGATCCCACTCGGCCTCCCCGCGCGGGACTGGGCGAGCACCGCGGTGCACCTCGTACGCGTGCCGGAGGGCGAGGGCCCCTGACCGGGGGCGCCCCACGAACGCCCGGAGGCCGCGAGCGCCCTGACACCTCGCGGTCTCCGGGCCGTCACGCGGCCCGGCAACCCGGCGTAGCGGCCGCCCGGTTCGGCGGGGAGGACGGCACCTCGTCGCGCCGGTCCCGCGCCCGTGACGCCCGGCGGTCAGTTCTTGACGGCCAGCACCCATTCGTCGACGGAGATGACGGCCGCCTGCCGGGGGAAGACCTTCTCCGTCAGCACGCGGTGCACCTCCGGGTCCGCGTCGAGGCAGCCGTCGGCCAGCACCGTGAGGCCGAAGTCCAGGTCGGCGGCCTGGCGGAGGGTGGACAGCACGACCCCGCTGGTGGCGATGCCGGTCAGGACGAGGCTGTCGATGCCGCGGGCGCGCAGGATCATGTCGAGGTCGCTGCCGGCGAAGGCGCTGACGCGCTTCTTGGTGACGACCAGGTCGCCGGGCTCGGGGGCGATGTCGGGGTGGATCTGCGCACCGGGGTCGCTCTCGGCGAAGGCTCCGCTGCCGGCGAGGGCGCTGAAGGTCTTGTTGCGGGTGCTGACTTCGGGGTGCCCGTCACGGAAGCCGATGACGACGTAGAGGACGGGGATGCCGGAGGCGTGGGCCGCGTTGACGGCCCCGCGCAGGCGCGGCAGGTAGTCGGTGTCGGGGGCGAAGCGGTCGACGATCCCCCGCTGGACGTCCATCACGAGGAGTGCGCTGTGCGCCATGCTTCTGTTTCCTGTCCTTCGTTCGTGCCGGCCGGTGTGCCCGGTCCGGCCTTGTGGTGCCGGCCGCGGAACACCGAGGCGACCGCGGCGATCAGGGACATCGCCGTGGCGGCGGTGAAGACCGTGACGAGCCCGTGGTGGAAGGGTCCGGAGACCAGCGCGGGGAAGAACCCGTTTCCGGTCAGGACGTCGACGTTGTGCTGGGGGAGGGAGTGCAGGACACCGCTGGGCCCGAGCAGGTGGCTGATGGGGTTGTTGCCGAGGAAGGTGGCGAACAGCGTGCTGACCGGGGGCAGTCCTGCCACCTGGCCCGCCGTGCCCGCGGGCACGCCCTGGCCCCGCAGCCCGCTTTCCAGCGCGCCGGGGAGCGAGCCGGCCAGACCGGAGATCATGAGCGAGAAGGACAGCCCGATGGACAGGGCGGTGCCCGAGTTCTGGAACGTCGAGCGCATGCCGGAGGCCACACCCCGCTGGTCCGGCGCGACACTGCCCATGATCGCGGAGGTGTTGGGCGCCGAGAACATGCCCTGCCCGATGCCGCTGAGCAGCAGCAGCCCCGCGAAGGCGGGATAGGGGAAGTTCACGGGCAGCATGAGCAGCCCGACGAAGCCGGCGGCCACCAGCACCAGTCCGGTCGTGGAGAACAGCCGCGCGCCGAAGCGGTCCGAGAGGTAGCCGGAGGCGGGGCCCGCGATGAGGAAACCTACGGTGAGCGGCAGCATGAAGATGCCCGCCCACAGCGGGGTGTCCTCGAAGGCGTAGCCGTGCAGCGGCAGCCAGATGCCCTGCAACCAGATGATCAGCATGAACTGCAGGCCGCCGCGGGCGACGGAGATGAGCAGCGCGGCCAGGTTGCCGGCGGCGAAGGCGCGGATACGGAAGAGGCCGAGGCGGAACATCGGTTCGGCGATGCGGGTCTCGACGACGCAGAACACCAGCAGCAGCGCGACGCCGGCCGCCAGGCCGCCGAACACCCAGGGGTTGGTCCAGCCGGTGGGGTGACCGCCGTAGGGCTGGATCCCGTAGGTGATCGCGGCGAGCAGTCCGCCCGCCCCGGCGGTGAAGGTGATGTTGCCGATCCAGTCGATCCGGCCCGGTTTGCGTACGCCGGTCTCACGGAGGCTGCGGTAGGACCAGATGGTGCCGACGATGCCGATCGGGACACTGATCCAGAACACCGCGCGCCAGTCGATCGTGGCCAGCAGGCCGCCGGCGAGCAACCCGAGGAACTGTCCCGCCAGGGCGGTGATCTGGTTGATGCCGAGCGCCATCCCGCGCTGTCCGGACGGGAACGCGTCGGTGAGGATGGCCGCGGAGTTGGCCGTGAGCATCGCACCGCCCACGGCCTGCACGACGCGGAAGCCGATCAGCCAGAGTGCGCCCGAGCCGCCCTTGAACGGGTCCAGCGACAGCGCGAGCGAGGCGGCGGCGAAGATCGCGAAGCCCATGTTGTACATGCGGACACGGCCGAACATGTCCCCGAGCCGGCCGAGCGCGACCACGAGGACCGCGGAGACCAGCAGGTAGCCCAGGATCATCCAGAGCAGATAGCCGATGTTGCCGGGCGCCAGCGGGTCGAGGCCGATGCCGCGGAAGATCGCGGGGAGCGAGATGATCACGATCGAGCCGTCGATGGTCGCGATCAGGACGCCCAGCGTCGTGTTGGAGAGCGCGACCCACTTGTACCGGCCGTCGTCCTCCGGCCGGCCGTTGCCTTCGGGGCGGGCCGTCGTGCCCGCCGGTGCGGCGCTCACAGCCGCTCCGAGAGCCGGTCCAGCAGCGGCAGCACCGCCAGCAATCGGTGCCGTTCGTCGTCGGTGAACTCCGTCCGGATGATCGCGCCCAGCCGCTGCACGGACTCCGAGCGCCGGTCGGCGAGCACCTTGCGGCCCGCGTCCGTCACCGTCACCACCGCACGGCGTCCATCGGCGGCATCGGGGCGGCGGCTGACCAGCCCCCGTTCCTCCAGCCCCGCCAGCGTCGTCGCCATGGCCTGCGGGCGCACCCGCTCCGATTCGGCGAGCGACCCGGGGGAATCCGGTCCCTCGCCGTCCAGCCGCGCCAGTACGGACACCTCGGAGAGCGTCACGTCCCCCACCGCGTGTGCCTGTCGCAGTCGGCGCGCGATCCGGCCCACGGCCAGCCGGAGTGCCGCTCCGACCTCCGTGGGGTCGTCCGCCGCCGGCGTCGTCTCGTCCATAATTAATTACAGTAGCTTAATCAATTGGCTGTAACTACCCCCGTCCCGAGGGCCGCCGCAGCGATGAGTCCGAGCCCCGGGCCCGGTCCCGGGCGGTGAGGGCTGAACGCGGCCGTCCGCCCCGCCGGTTGACGCGGGCGGGCCGCGGTCGTCGCCGGGGACCCGCGGTCCGGGTGGTGGCGGGGACCCGTGCGGCATACGTTTGACGTGGGAGCGGCGCCGTACGCTCGTACGCCATCGCGACGCCGGTCCACGGCCCTGCAGTCCATCGCCGGTGAGGTGCTCCCATGAGAATCCAAGGGTCTGTCGCTCTGGTCACCGGAGCGAACCGCGGGCTCGGTGAGCAGTTCGTGCGGGCGCTCCTCGACGCGGGAGCGGCCAAGGTCTACGCGGGGGCGCGCGATCCGGGAAAGGTCACCGTGCCGGGGACGATCCCGCTCGCCGTGGACATCACCGACCAGGAATCCGTGCGCGCGGTGGCCGAACAGGCCCAGGACGTGACGCTCCTCGTCAACAACGCGGGTTCGACGACCCGGGCCCATGTGCTCACCTCCGACTTGGACTCGTTCCGCAAGGAGTTCGAGACGCACGTCCTCGGGACCCTCGCCATGAGCCGGGCCTTCGCGCCGGTTCTCGGGCGCAACGGCGGCGGCACGATCGTCAATGTGCTGTCCGTGCTGTCCTGGGTGTCGATCCCGGCCAGCGCCGGATACGCCGCGGCCAAGTCCGCCGAGTGGTCCGTGACCAACGCCCTGCGGGTGGCGCTCGCGGAACAGGGCACACAGGTCACCGCCGTGCACGTCAGTTACCTCGCGACGGAGATGGCCGCACGGATACCGGGCCCCAAGGCCGATCCCGCCGCGGTGGCCCGCGCGGCCGTCGACGGGGTCGACGCCGGACTGGACGAGGTGCTCGCCGACGACGTCAGCCGGCAGGTCGAGGCGGCGCTGGCGGCGGGACCCGAGGCTCTGTATCCCCAGCTGTCCGGCGGGCACCCGCTGGTCTGACCGCCCGGGCGGTTCCTTCCCCCGCCGGTCAGCGGCCGGTCAGTGCGGGAGAAGCTGCTGGCCGCCGTCGATGTCGTACGTCGCACCGGTGAGTGCGTCGTTGACCATGATGTGCAGCGCCAGAGCGGCGATGTCGCCCGGGCCGACGACCCGCCGGATGGGCAGCGTGGAGCGCAACTCCTCGCGTCGCGCGTCGAGTTGATCACCCAGCAGCGAGGCCGACAGAGGCGTGTCGACGAATCCGGCCGCGATGAGGTTGACCCGGACCGGTGCGATCTCCAGCGCGAGATTGGCGACCAGCGCGGGCAGCGCCGCCGTCATGGCGCTCACGACGGACAGGCCGACGCCCGGTCGCCGGGCGCCGGTGCCGCCGATGAACAGCAGCGTTCCCCCGGCCCTGACCTTCTCGCGGCCGTAGAGGGCGACCGCGAGCGTCATCGCCAGGCGGTCACTGAACTGCCTGCGGGCCACGACGAGGTCCATGTCGTCGAGGGGCATGTAGGCGGGACCGCCGGCGGTGACCATCACGTGGTCGACCGGCCCCTCCAACTCCTCGAAGAACCGCTGGAGCCGGTCGGTGTCGGTGGCGTCGAACGACGCCGTGCTCAGCGGCCGGAGTTCGAGCGCGGCCCGCTCCAGCCGTTCCGGGTCGCGGCCGACGAGGATCAGCCGGGCGCCGCGCGCGCGCCTGGCGGGCGGTCTCCAGCCCCATGCCCGCACTGGCGCCGATCACCACGACGGTCTGCCCGGCGAGGCCCGGCGGACCGAGGGTGCCGGGAACACCGGGCGCCCCGGTCATGGCACGACCTCGCGGCCGCCGTCGTACTCGCGGACGCGGTGCGGCTCGCTGCTCATCCGTGCCTCCGGGGGTCGCCTCCGCTCCATCGTCGCGCTTCGGCCCGCCGATCGCCCGTCGGCCGGCCACGGCGTCGGGAGGCACTGCCAGTCCGGCCGTCCATCGTCGCCACCCATGGCCGAGACCTCCCACCTCGATGCCGTCCGCGCCTCGTAGGACACCGTCGCCGTCGACCACGCCCGGCTCCTCGGCGGCAGACTCGCCGAACCCGCCCTGGACCGCGCGATGGCGGCCCGCGTTCGTCGGCCGTGTCCGCGCCGACGGCTCCCACCGCGTCGCCGACCTCGGCTGCGGCCGGACCGGGTGACGACGCACCTCGCCTCGCCGGGGCTCGACGTGTTCGGCGCCGACCTCTCCCCCGGCATGGTGGAGGTGGCCCGGCGCACCTACCCCGTGCTGCGGTTCGAGGTGGGCACGATGCCGGCGCTGGACCTGCCCGACGCGGGCCTCGGCGGCGTCCTGTCCTGGCACTCCACCGTCCACACGCCGCCACGGGAGCTCCCGGCCGTCCTCGCCGAGTTCCACCGCGTGCCGGCGCCCGGCGGCCCTGCTCATCGCGTTCACAGCGGGCGACGCGCGTGTCCGGCTGGAGCACGCCTACGGCCACCCGGCCGCACTGGACGTCCACCAGTACCCTCCGGACCGCGTCGCCGGGCTGCCGGCCGAGGCTGGATTCCCCGAGACCGCACGCCTGGTGCGGGCGGCCGGCGTCGGCGAGCGGACGCCGCACGCGTTCCTGCTCGCCCGCAGGAACGGCGGTGGGTGACACGGCGGGGCCGGGCGCCCCGACCCGCGTGGACGTCCGGTGACCTGGTGACATAAGTTCCTGCGTGCCCGCTCGCGGCGGGCCCACCACTCGTCCACCATCCCTTGGGGGGATCCCATCGTGTCGCTCAACCCTGCCGGTCCGCCGGGCACTGCCCCCTACTCCGGGGCCGGCCTGTCACCCACGCCTCCTCCGGCCCCGGCCGGCGTGCTCCGGTCGCCGCTCGGCCTGGCGAACGCGGTCACCACGCTGCTGGCGCTGGTGATCGCGCTGGACGTGTTCGCGATCGTCGCGGACATCAATCTCTACTCCACAGCCGGGACGTGGGCGCCGGACGACCTCGCCTCGGTCAGCGAGGCCGGCCCCGCCGACGTGCTCGTGTCCGCCGCCTCGCTCATGCAGGCCATCGGCCTCCTGGCCACGGCGGTCGTCTTCATCATCTGGTTCCACCGGGTGCGCGCCAACGGCGAGGTCTTCTCGCCCAACGGGTTCGACAAGGGGCGCGGCTGGGCCATCGGCGGATGGTTCGTCCCCATCGGCAACCTCGCCATCCCGTACCGCATCGCCCGTGACATCTGGACCGCCAGTACGCAGCGCGCCCCGGACGGCTCGTGGCGCCCGGCCCGGACGGGCATCATCACCGCGTGGTGGTTCGTGTGGATCCTCAGCCTGATCGTCGACCGGGTGGCCTCCCAGGTGTACTCCGGCGCCGAGGTGCCCGACGCCGTGCAGGACTCCGCACTCGACATGGCCGTGGCGACCACGCTGGACGTCGCCGCCGCCGTGCTGGCGATCCTCTTCGTCCGGCGACTCACCGCCATGCAACATCGCATGGCCACCCAGGGCCCGCTGGTCGCCTCCTGAGGTTCCCGCGTTCCTCGGCGTCCGGGCGCCGGCCACGTGCCGGTGCCCGGACGCGTTTTCGCGGCCCGGGTTGCGAGCGGTGCGGACACGCGGGGAGGCTGGCAGAGGAACGGTGCCACGAAGGCGGTGGTGGGACGTGGAGCGCCAGGTGTCGGTCGAGATGACCGGTGAGGGCTATCGCGTCGCGTGCCGGGACACGGGCGCGGTCGGGCACGGCATGACCGAGTCGGAAGCGTGGACGGACTTCTGGCAGGCCCTGCACGCGGTGTGGAAGTCGCCGGAGGACGCGCGGGCCGCCGCCGAGCGGCGGGACGCGGACCGTGCGCGGCCCCGGATGGACCGGGTGCGCGGCCTGCTGAGCTGAGCCTGTCCGAAGCGGCCGCGGCACACCGCGGGTCGCCTGCCGCGGACCGTGGCATAGGCAGACGGCCTGAGCCGGCACGCGGTGATCGAGGGCATCCACGAGGGCCGCACCTACGTGGCGGAGTCCTCCGCGATGACGATGGCCTTCACTGTGCCCGTCGGCTTCGCCGAGACGCCGACGGTGGACGGGGACGTGCCCGTCCAGTGCCGGGCGTCTCGTTCTGCGTCCACCACTTGGCCTGCCAGTTGTGGCCGCTGTAGGAGGCCGTCATCCCGTTCGTGTAGACCGAGGATGCGCTCCACGCGGCCGCGCGGGTGGCGGCGGAGGCGAGGGTGGTGAGGAGTGCCAGAGTGCGTCGCGTGACCGTAACTGCTCCTTGCGTGGGGAGAGTTGTGTTGCGCACTGAGCAATGGGATTGACCTAGGCCTGTCAAGGTCTAGACCAACCCGCGTTCCGCTTGAGGCCGCGCCCCGGCGGCGTAGCGTGGGACGAGGGGGGAAGCACCACGGGGGACGGCGGCAACGGGGGGCCTCAGCGCTACGAGGAGCGTGGGCGATGGGCAACCCCTCGACCGACCGGCTGCGTGAGCGCGTCCGCGGCCCGGTGATCACCCCCGGCAACGACGACTACGACCAGGCACGTACCGTCCGCAACGCCATGATCGACAGACGCCCCGCGGCCGTTGTGCGCTGCGCCGGCACGGATGACGTCAGGGCCGTCGTGGACTTCGCGCGGGACAACGACGTCGATCTCGCCGTGCGCGGCGGCGGGCACAGCGTGCCCGGCTTCGGCACATGCGACGGCGGTGTCGTCGCCGACCTGTCGCCGATGCGCGCGGTGCGGGTGGACCCGGCGACGCGGACGGCCCGCGCCGAGGGCGGAGCCACCTGGGACGACTTCAACACCGCGACGCACGCCTTCGGACTGGCCACGACCGGCGGCATCATCTCCAGCACCGGTGTCTCCGGGCTGACCCTCGGCGGGGGCATCGGATACCTGAGCCGGGCGCTCGGCCTGAGCTGCGACAACCTCGTCTCCGCGGACGTGGTGACCGCGGACGGGGAGCTGGTCGTCGCGAGCGGCAAGGAGCACGACGACCTGTTCTGGGCACTGCGCGGCGGGGGCGGCAACTTCGGGGCCGTGACCTCGTTCGTGTTCCGGCTGGCGCCGCTGACGGACGTCTACGGCGGCCTGATGCTCTTCGAGCCGGACGACGCCGCCATGGTGCTGCGCGCCTACCGCGAGGCCATCGCCGCCGCCCCGGAACGGCTCTGCGTCTTCCCGGCGTTCCACATCGCGCCACCGCTGCCGTTCATCCCCGAGGACCGGCACGGGGACCTGTTCGCCGTCCTCGTGGCGTGCTGGGCCGGACCGCCGGGAGAGGGTGAGCGCGCGCTGCGGCCGTTCCGCGACGCGGCCCCGGTGGCCGCCGAGCACGTCGGCCCGATGTCCTATCCGGCGATGAACCGCCTCTTCGACGCGATCGCGCCGCCCGGCCTCCAGCACTACTGGAAGGCCGCGTTCGCCACCGAGCTGACCGACGAGGCCATCGCGGCCCTCGCCGCCCACGCCCCCGGGCTGCCCGCGGTCAACTCGGCCGTCCATCTCTACCCGATCGACGGCGCCTGCCACCGGGTGGCCGCGGACGCGACCGCCTTCGCCTACCGCGACGCCTCGTTCGCGGCGGTCATCGCCGGAATGTGGCCCGACGCCGCGGCCAACGACGCCAACATCGCCTGGGTGCGCGGCTGCTACGACGCGATCGCGCCGCACGCGCAGGAGGGCGGTTACATCAACTTCATGGCCGGTGACGACCAGAACCGCATCCGGGCCAACTACCGCGGCAACTACGACCGCCTGGTGGAGGTGAAGAGGGCCTACGACCCGGGCAACCTCTTCCACCTCAACCAGAACATCACGCCTTAACGTGCGGGCGCCGGAAGGAAGATGCTCCCGCGCGCCGCGGCCCGCGCCGTGCGCGTCGCGACCGTGACCCACGCCACGAGCAGCAGGGTGCCGAGCACGACCGCCGCGCCCTGGAAGGCCGTCGCGTGCAGACGCAGCGCGAGCGCGCTCGTGCCGGTGACGCAGGTGCCCACAGGGAAGGTGAAACTCCACCAGGTCAGCGAGAAGGGCAGGCCGCGGCGCGCGGTGCGCACCGTGAGGGCCGCCGCCAGGACGAGCCACATCATCGCGAAGCCCCAGACGGGCACGCCGTACACGAAGCCGAACACCTCGGCGCCGGTGGCGTAGGGGCGCGGCAGCACCGAGGGGGCCACCCCGCCGAGCAGGTTGGCGGCGGTCACGGACTGGCCCAGCGGTCCCAGCACGATCCAGAGCGTCGGCACCATCGCGGCCGGGCCCGTCTTGTGGTGCACGAGCCGGCTCCACACCTGGGTGATGATCACCAGGCTCGCGATCAGGCTCATGCCGAACATCGCGTAGCACGCCAGCAGCAGCGTGAGTCGTCCCTGCCCGGGCGCGAGGTGCGGGATCAGGGCGGCGCCGGTGGCGGCCGAGACCATCGGGGGCACGACGGGCATCAGCCATCCGCCGAAGGCCGCGTCCTCGGTGACGCGGTGGTCGGTCATGGCCCGGTACGGGATCCACACCCAGGTCGCCAGACCCAGCAGGGTGCCCGCCGACCAGAGCACCACGTCCACGACGAGCGCCGGGCGCTCCCCGATCCACGCGGAGCCCAGCGTCAGGGTGCCGGTGCCGACCGTCATCAGCGCCATCGCGGGGGCGCCCCAGAAATGCGCCATGACCGGATTGCCGGCGTGCGCGCGGCCCCGTTCCGGGTGGCGCGTCCAGTGCACGGACCAGGCGGCGGTGAGTACGACGAGCCAGGCGGCTGCCAGGGCCCATACGACGGTGGCGAACGTCCGCAGCCCCGGCACGTGCACGGGGAGGCCGGCCGCGGCGACGGCGACGATGCCGGTGCCCATGACGGAGGCGTACCAGTTGGGACCGAGGTCGCGGAAGAGCTGGGAGGGGTGGTCCAGCTCCCGCAGCAGACCGGTGCGCGGGTGGGCGCCGGTCCTGGGCGGGGCGGTGAGCGAGCTGTGCATGGGCACAGCCTCCCCCCGCCCCCGAGGCCGCGGTAGGGATCATTCCGCGATGGGGTCATAGACTCGGGCTATGCCCCTGCCCGAGCGTGTGAGCGACCTGGCGGCGTACGACCTGCTGCTGTCCGTCGCCCGCCTGGGCAGTGTGGGCGCGGCCGCCCGCGCGCACGGCATCAGCCAGCCGTCCGCGAGTTCCCGGCTCCGCCATCTGGAGCGCCGGCTCGGGCTGCACCTCCTGGAGCGGTCGCCCCGAGGCTCGCGGCTCACCGAGCAGGGCGCGCTGGTCGCCGACTGGGCCCGCACCGCGGTGGACGCGGCGGCCTCGCTGGACGCGGGCGTGACCTCGCTGCTGGGCACCACGGAGAGCCGGCTCCAGGTGGCGGCCAGCATGACGGTGGCCGAGTACCTCCTCCCCCAGTGGCTTGCGGTCCTGCGGGCCCGCGCGCCGCAGACCTCGGTCGCCCTGACCGCGGGCAACTCCGACGAGGTCGCGGCCGCCGTGCGGGAGGGCAGGGCACACCTCGGATTCGTCGAGGCCCCCGATGTCCCGCGCGGGCTGACCGCCCGCACCGTGGGACGCGACGAGCTCACGGTGATCGTGGCCCCGGCCCACCCCTGGGCACGCCGTTCGGGGATCACCGCGGGCGAGCTGGCCGCCACGCCGCTGGTCAGCCGTGAACGCGGCTCCGGCACCCGCCGTTATCTGGAACGGGCCCTCGACGGGGTGGGCGCGGTGCCCCTCACCGCGCCTCTGCTCGAACTCCCGTCGACGACCGCGATCAAGACCGCCGTCGCCGACGGGGTCGCCCCCGCGGTCCTCAGCTCGCTCGCGCTCGCCGCGGAGCTGGCCAACGGCACCGTGGTCGCCGTACCGGTGCGTGACCTCGATCTCACGCGCGCCCTGCGGCTGGTCCACCCACGGACCAGCCCTCCCGCCGGCGCGGCCGGTGAACTCGCGGCGATCGCCCGGCACGGCGGCCCGCCGGCGGCCGCCTGAGGCCACCGCCACGACCTATCATTGAAGTGCGGCAACGATCCGCACCGGCGGATGGTTTCCCGCTTGATACGGTGATCGGCGTGACAGGACACGAGAACGCGAACCGGGACCCCGCATCCGATCCGCTGGACCGGCTCGGCTTCCTGTTGGCCCGTCACGGAGCCGTCGCCAAAGGCCGCGTGCACCATGCGTTCGCCGTCTGCGGACTGGCACCCCGTCAGGGCACCACGCTGATGCTGCTCGGCAGGTCGGGCCACATGAGCCAGCAGACGCTCGCCGGCGAACTCGGCGTCGACCCCAGCATCATGGTCGGCATCCTCAACGACCTGGAGTCCTGCCGCCTCGTGGAACGCCGCCGCGACCCGGCCGACCGCCGGCGGCACATCGTCGCCATCACCGAGGCGGGCGTCGACACGCTGACGCGGGTCGAGAAGGCCCTCCACGAGGTGGAGGGCGAGCTCTTCGCCGATCTCGCCCCCGAGGAGATCACCACGCTGCGCGGCCTCCTGGCCCGGGTCAGGGCGTCCCCGGCCGTCTCCCCGTTCGACGAGGCCTGAACGGCCGGCCCCGGCGCCCCGGACGGTACGGCCTCCGGACGCTACGGCTTCCGGGATGCGCGCGAAGGGCGGGCGGCCGTCACATCCGAGCGTCCCCACGCGCGATGACGGGCCACCCGCCCTGGCGGACAGGGCGACAGCCGTGTCCTGTCAGCCGCACTTACCGTCCCCACGGGCGCGGCCTCCTGCGCCTCCC
Source organism: Streptomyces sp. RLA123 (assembly GCF_056270165.1). Lineage (NCBI taxonomy): Bacteria > Bacillati > Actinomycetota > Actinomycetes > Kitasatosporales > Streptomycetaceae > Streptomyces > Streptomyces sp. RLA123. Next base: position 924,508 of record NZ_JBWDOR010000003.1, read on the forward strand.
TCACAGAGCGCAGGACCTTCACCCCGTCCTCACAGGTCCGGGGCGAAATTGAACGTACACGACGGTTGATCTATATCAATCATTATGCTCCTGTGACCATGACCTCAGCCCGACGCTCCCCGGCGGCGGAATAAAAGGCTCCGTGGGGCCGAGGGGCCGGCCCGGGCGGCGTGGGGCACCTCACACCGCACCGCCAGGCATGACGATCACGGCCCTGACCTGCACGTTCACGGAATCACACCTGGTGGGACCGCCAGAGGCCGACCCGGGGGCCTTGCGCTCCGCGCGCACCCTGTCGCAGAGTCCACACATATCCGGCCTCGTTCGCTTACGCGGCGATGGGGCAACCGGGCGGGGGGCACGTTCGAAAGGGTCCTTGTCCTCCCATGGTTTTCCCACGCAGCAACCAGGCAAAGCACCGCCGCGGTCGATCCCTGCTGTGGAAGGTCACGACGGCCGGCGTCGCAGCGGCCGCCGCGCTCGGCGGCACCGCCTGGGCACTGCAGCAGTCCTTCCAGGAACCCGCGGAGGCCGCCGGCAAGCCCCGGCCGGCCGCCGTCTCGCCGGCGCCCGCGTCCCACCGCACCGCCCCCAGCCCCGACGCCGCACCCGGCAAGGGGCTCGACCCGGCGGTCCACGGCGAGAAGAAGGCGAAGAAGGCGACCGGGAAGAAGACCGGCGCCGGCAAGAGTGCCGAGCCCGCCCACGAAGCGCCGTCCCCGAAGGCATCGGCGTCCACCTCCGCAAAGGCGACGCCCAAGCCCGCCAAACCCACCAAGCCCGCCGCACCCACGAAGTCCGCCGCGCCGACCCGCCACCCGGCCTCGAGCGCGCCGCACACGACCCACCCCACGCACCCCGCCGTCACCCCGTCACCGGTGGTCACCCACCCGTCGCACACGCCCCCGGCCACCCCGCCCGCACCCAGCACCCCGCCGGCGAGCCCCGATCCGACGGACACGGCGACACCGGCGCCGAAGCCCTCGGCCACGGACACCCCGGCCGAGGACACGGCGCCCTCCGCCACATCGGAGGGCCGGGTACCGCGCGGGCACGTCATGTGGTGGCAGCACCGCACACCGAGGTGACACCGCGGGCACGGATCAGCGCCCGCGCCCCGAGAAGCGCTCGACAGCCCGCAGTACGGCCTGCCCCATCGCGGGGCTGCCGGTGTGCCCCGAGTCGTCGATGACCTCCAACTCCGCGTCCGGCCACACCTTGGCCAGCTCCCACGCGGTCGTCAGCGGGCTGCCGAGGTCGAGCCGGCCGTGGATCAGCACCCCGGGGATGCCCGCCAGCCGGTGGGCGTCGCGCAGCAACTGCCCGTCCTCCAGCCAGGCGTCGTGCGAGAAGTAGTGCGCGCAGATCCGCGCGAACGCGATCAGCGCGTCGTCCGCCCGGTCGCTGTACGCACCCGGCTTCCCAAGGCTCTCGTGGGCGATGACCGCGTCCTCCCATGTGCACCAGTCCCGCGCCGCCTTGGCGCGCACGGCCTCGTCGGTGCTGTTCAGCAGCCGGCTGTAGGCGGCGACCAGGTCGCCGGCGCGGTCCTCGGGCGGCAGCGCGTCGCGGAAGGTCTCCCAGGGGCCGGGCAGCAGGCGGCCCACGCCGCGGTAGAGCCAGTCGGTCTCCTCGGGCCGGGTCGTCGTGACCCCGACGATGATGATCTCGGTGACCCGCTCGGGGTGGCGCTCGGCGTACGCGAGGATCAGGGTCGACCCCCAGGAGCCGCCGTAGAGCAGCCAGCGCTCGATGCCCAGGTGCTCGCGCAGCCGCTCCATGTCGGCGATCAGGTGCTCGGTGGTGTTCTCCGCGAGGCTCACGCCCGGGTCGGAGGCGTGCGGCAGGCTCTCCCCGCAGCCCCTCTGGTCGAACATGACAACCCGGTAGAGCTCGGGGTCGAAGCCGTTGCGGGCGCCGCGCTTGCCACCGCCGCCGGGGCCGCCGTGCACGCACACCGCGGGCTTGCCCTCCGGATTGCCGCTGACCTCCCAGTGGATCAGCTGGCCGTCGCCGACATCGAGCTGCCCCTGTGCGTACGGTTCGGAATGCCTGAACGGCGAAGCCACGGCGGTCTCCTCCTGCGGGATGCGGAACGGACGCGGTACGGACGCTGAAACGCCCAGGTGAGGCTACTGGGCGCGCCCCGGGGGACGCCATGCGCTCCCGCACGCCCTTCGCGGTACCGGCCAAGCCGTACCGAACCACCCCTATGAGCCGAAAAGATCACCAACGTGCCGGCTCACGCCCTGGGGGGAGAGCATCATCGAGGACACGCGGAGCCACGCGCCCGCGGACCGGCGTCCGGAGCGACCGCGCTCCGCCCGCACCCCGTCCCGGAGCGGGCCGCCGCGACCCTCAAGGAAGCGGGCCAGTACACCTAAACCGAGTTCCGCAACGACGTCGCCGGCGCGGGCACGGACAAGAACGGCTGCTGCGTCTTCCCCGCCGGGCAGCCGGCGCCGTCCGTCGGCGATGGGTGCCTTCGGGCGAATGACGCCCGCCGCGCGTTGCACGGACCCGGAGCGGTGGTACGAGCCCAGGCGTACGGGAGGTGGTGGCGGGCCCATGCCCAGGCGAGCGCACACGCAGGGCGGCCCGGGACCGGGCACGCCGCCGGCGGGCCGCCGGGACCGCATCCGCAGCAGCCGTCGCGCGGCGGCCGGCCGTACTCCCCTCGGGACCGGGCCCCGGGTGCTGCCCGCGCTCAACACTGCGGCCGCGTACAGCTGGCGGCTCATCGTCGTCGGCGTGGTCGTCTGGGGGATCTTCTCGGTCCTGGGACGCTTCCACGAGATCGCGGTCGCGGTCTTCCTCGGGCTCGTCGGCACGGCGATGCTCCGTCCGGTGGCGGACCGGCTGGCGCGGTGGATTCCGCGGCCGCTCGCGGTCGCGGTGTCGCTGATCGGCAGCATCGTCCTGGTGCTGGGCGTGCTGGCCCTGGTCGGCGAGGCGGTCGCCCAGGAACAGCAGGGACTGCAGAAGGAGTTCGGGGCCGGACTGACCAGAATCGAGCGCTGGCTGGAGGCGCCGCCCCTCCGGCTCGACCCGAAGGCCCTCACCGACCTCCAGTCCACGATCGGCGACTGGCTGTCCAGCCACCGCTCGACGCTCATCAGCACCGCGCTCAGCGGCGCCGGGCGGCTGATCGAGGTGCTCACGGTCTTCGCGCTCGCCCTGTTCTGCTCGGTCTTCTTCCTGCACGCCGGCGACCGTCAGTGGACCTGGTTCTGCCGGCAGTTGCCGCTGTCGGTGCGGGACCGGGTGGCGGCCGGGGGCACGGCGGCGTGGCGCACCTTCACCGGGTACACGCACGGCATCGTGCTCGTGGCCGCCACCAACGCCATCCTCGTGGGCCTCGCCCTCTACGCGCTCGGCGTGCCGCTCGCCCTCCCCCTGGCCCTGCTGGAGTTCTTCGCCGCCTTCGTGCCGCTGATCGGCTCACCGATCGCGCTCGCCGTGGCCGCCGTGGTGGCCCTGGCCTCCAAGGGCCCGCTGGTCGCACTCGTCGTCGTCGCCCTCATCGTCATCATCGGCCAGATCGAGGGCCACATCCTGCACCCCCTCGTGATGAGCTGGGCCGTCCGCCTCCACCCCGTCGTCGTCGCCCTCAGCGTCATCGGCGGCGCCATCGCGGCCGGCGTCATCGGCGCGGTCGTCGCCGTCCCCCTCGTGTCCGTCCTCTGGTCCGTCCGCCAGGCGCTGCGGGCCGCCGGAGCGCGCCGGGCGTAGCCCGCGAGCCGCCGGGGCACCCGGAACGCCGACGTCCGAACAAGCGGACGAGGCGGTACCGGAAGGGTCAGGGAGCGTAGTGAAGGCGACCCCCCGCGGCAAGGGCAATGGCGAATTGCGCAAATTCTTGCATGCACGCGCAAGTACGTGTCGGATGCACCGCACGGCAGCGCAAGCCTGTCGCGTGCATATCAAGAGACCCCGCCGTAGGCATGGACGCCCGTAATTGGCTCTGCAACTATCGCCACGGTTAACGCAATTTCATGAGCGATCAACGCAACTTCTCGGTCATCAACACACGAGAGGCACAGGGACGACATGCGAAGGAAGCACATGGTCCAGCGACTGGTGGCGGGGGTGATCGCGGCGGGCATGGTCGTACTCGGCCTGTCGGCGCCGCCCGCCTCGGCCGCCGGGGGGCCGAACCTCGCGGCCGGCAGAACGGCCACCGCGAGCAGTTCGCACGCGGAATACGGGGTCGCGAACCTCACCGACGGCAGCCAGGACACGTACTGGCAGAGCGCGGGAAGCTCGTTACCGCAATGGGTCCAGGTCGACCTGGGCAGCGGTACGAACGTCGACGAGGTGGTAGTGAAGCTGCCCGCGGCGTGGGGCGCGCGCGACGAGACATTCGCGGTGCAGGGCAGCACGGACGGCAACACCTTCTCCACCTTCTCCGGCTCCGCGGCGCACACCTTCGCGCCCGGGGCGGGCAACACGGTGACGATCGGCTTCTCCGCCGTCACGACCCGGTACGTGCGGCTGAACATCACCGCCAACACCGGCTGGTCCGCCGCCCAGGTCTCCGAGCTCGAGGTGCACGGTGCCGCCTCCTCGTCGGACAACCTGGCCCAGGGCCGGACGCTGACCGCGAGCGCGAGCAACGCGCCCTACACTCCGGCCAACGCCAACGACGGCAACCAGGCCACGTACTGGGAGAGCGCCGACAACGCCTTCCCGCAGTGGCTCCAGGCCGACCTCGGCTCCTCGGTGGGGGTCAGCAAGGTCGTGCTGAAGCTGCCGCCGGCCTGGGAGGCAAGGACGCAGACGCTGTCGCTGCGCGGCAGCACGGACGGATCGAACTTCAGCGACCTGGTGGCGTCCCACGACTACGCGTTCAGCCCCGGGAGCAACAACACGGTGACCGTCAACCTGACCTCGGCGACCGTGCGCTACCTGCGGGTGAACGTCACGGCCAACACCGGCTGGGGCGCCGCCCAGCTGTCCGAGCTGGAGATCTACGGCCCGGCCACCGGTGACACCGTCGCGCCCTCCGCGCCCACCGGGCTGGCGTACACGCAGCCCGCGTCCGGCCAGATCCGGCTGACCTGGAACGCGTCCACCGACAACGTCGGCGTCACCGGCTACGACATCTACGCCAACGGCATGCTGCGCACGAGCGTCGCCGGCAACGTGACGACCTTCACCGACAGCCAGCCCGACACCGCCACGGTCACGTACTCCGTGCGGGCCAAGGACGCGGCCGGCAACCAGTCGGGCAACAGCAACACCGTCACCCGCACCGGCGACACCGGCGGCGACACGCAGGCGCCCTCGCAGCCCGGCAACCTCGCCTGGACGCAGCCCGCGTCCGGCCAGGTCAAGCTGACCTGGACCGCCTCGTCGGACAACGTCGGCGTCACCGGCTACGAGGTGTACGCCAACGACCAGCTGCGCGCCACGGTCTCCGGCACCACTCTGACGTACACCGACACGCAGTCGGACTCGGCGACCGTCGCGTACTACGTCAAGGCCAAGGACGCGGCCGGCAACCGCAGCGTCGCCAGCGCCACCGTGATCCGCAACGGATCGACCACCGGCCCGGGTTCGAACATGGCGGTCGGCAAGGCGATCACGGCCTCCTCCACCACCCAGAACTTCGTCGCGGCCAACGCCAACGACAACAGCGTGACGACGTACTGGGAGGGCGCGGGCGGCAGCTACCCCCACACGCTGACCGTCTCCCTCGGCGCCAACGCCGACGTGACCTCGCTGGTCCTCAAGCTCAACCCCGACAGCGCCTGGGGCACCCGCACCCAGACCATCCAGGTGCTCGGCCGCGATCAGGGCGCGACCGGCTTCACCAGCCTCAAGGCCGCGGCGGACTACACGTTCAACCCGGCCTCGGGCAACACCGTGACCATCCCGGTCAGCGCGCGCGTCGCCGACGTACGGCTGACGTTCACCGCCAACAGCGGGGCGGGCGGCGGGCAGGTCGCCGAGTTCCAGGTGATCGGCACCCCGGCGCCGAACCCGGACCTGACGGTCTCCGCCATGTCCGTGTCCCCGAGCGCGCCGGTCGAGACCGACGCGGTCACGCTGTCCGCCACCGTCCGGAACATCGGCGATCTGGCGTCGGGCGCCACCAACGTCAACTTCTACCTGGGCACCACCAAGGTCGGCACCGCCGCGGTCGGCGCGCTGGCCGCGGGCGGCTCGGCCACCGTGACGGCGAACATCGGCACCCGTGACGCGGGCAGCTACCCGCTGAGCGCGCAGGTCGACGAGTCGAACACCGTCATCGAGCAGAACGACACCAACAACGCGTACAGCAACCCGAGTCCGCTGGTCGTCAAGCCGGTCGACAGCTCCGACCTGGTCGCCGCGCCGTCCAGCTGGACGCCGGGCAACCCGGGCAAGGGCAACACCGTGACCTTCTCGGTCGCGATCAAGAACCAGGGCACCGTGGCCTCCGCGGGCGGCGCCCACGGCATCACGGTGACGGTCACCGACACCGCCTCCGGGAGTGTCGTGAAGACACTCACCGGTTCCTACAGCGGTGCCATCGCGGCGGGCAGCACCAGCAGCCCGGTCAACCTCGGCACCTGGACGGCGGTCAACGGCAAGTACACCGTCAGGACGGTGCTCGCCACGGACGCCAACGAGCTGGCGGTCAAGCAGCAGAACAACACCAGCACCCAGTCCCTGTTCGTCGGACGCGGCGCCAACATGCCGTACGACATGTACGAGGCCGAGGACGGCGTCCTGGGCGGCGGCGCTCAGGTCGTCGGCCCGAACCGCACCGTAGGCGACCTCGCGGGCGAGGCGTCCGGCCGCAAGGCCGTCACGCTGAACAGCACCGGGAGCTCGGTGGAGTTCACCACCAAGGCCAGCACCAACACCCTGGTCGTGCGCTACTCCATCCCGGACTCCGCGGGCGGCGGGGGCATCGACTCCACGCTGAACGTCTACGTCAACGGCACCTTCCTCAAGGCCATCGACCTGACCTCCAAGTACGCGTGGCTCTACGGCAACGAGACCGCCCCGGGCAACAGCCCCGGCGACGGCAGCCCGCGCCACATCTACGACGAGGCCAACATGCTGCTCGGCACCAACGTGCCGGCCGGGGCCAAGATCAAGCTGCAGAAGGACGCCGCCAACGGCACCACCTACGCGATCGACTTCGTCAACACCGAGCAGGTCGCGCCGATCGCCAACCCCGACCCCGCCGCGTACACCGCGCCCACCGGCTTCAGCCAGCAGGACGTCCAGAACGCCCTGGACAAGGCGCGGATGGACACCACCGGCACGGTCAAGGGCGTCTACCTGCCGCCGGGCGACTACGACACCTCCAGCAAGTTCCAGGTCTACGGCAAGGCCGTCAAGATCATCGGCGCCGGGCCCTGGTACACCCGCTTCCACACCCCGTCGAGCCAGAGCAACACCGACGCGGGCTTCCGTGCCGACTCCACGGCCAACGGTTCGTCCTTCTCGGGCTTCGCGTTCTTCGGCAACTACACCTCCCGCATCGACGGTCCCGGCAAGGTCTTCGACTTCGCCGGCGTCGCCAACATCACCATCGACAACGTCTGGAACGAGCACACGGTCTGCCTCTACTGGGGCGCCAACACCGACAACGTCACCATCACCAACTCCCGTATCCGCGACACCTTCGCCGACGGCATCAACATGACCAACGGCAGCACGGACAACCACCTCGACAACATCGAGGCCCGTGCCACGGGTGACGACAGCTTCGCGCTCTTCTCCGCGATCGACGCGGGCGGCGCGGACGAGAAGAACAACCTCTTCGAGAACCTGACGTCCCTGCTGACCTGGCGTGCCGCGGGCGTCGCGGTCTACGGCGGCTACGCCAACACGTTCCGCAACATCCTCATCGCGGACACGCTGGTGTACTCCGGCGTCACGATCAGCTCCCTGGACTTCGGCTACCCGATGAACGGCTTCGGGACCGAGCCGACCAACGTCCAGAACGTCTCCATCGTCCGCGCCGGCGGACACTTCTGGGGCGGTCAGACCTTCCCGGGCATCTGGCTCTTCTCCGCCTCGAAGGTCTTCCAGGGCATCCGCGTCACCGACGTGGACATCGTGGACCCGACGTACAGCGGGATCATGTTCCAGACCAACTACGTCGGCGGGCAGCCGCAGAACCCGATCAAGGACACGATCCTCACCAACGTGACCATCAGCGGCGCCCACCGCAGCGGTGACGCCTTCGACGCCAAGTCCGGCTTCGGCCTGTGGGCCAACGAGATGCCGGAGTCCGGCCAGGGTCCCGCGGTCGGCTCGGTCACCTTCAACAACCTGCAGTTCAACGACAACTTCCAGGACATCAAGAACACGACGTCCACCTTCACCATCACCCGCAACCCGTAGGCGGTAGCCGGGTAGCCCCGGCCGGGAGCAAGGCGCACGCAAAGGCGGCGTGCCGCGACTGGATGTCGCGGCACGCCGCTCGTTCATCGGGCCCTGTCGGGCCTGGGCTCAGCGGTGGCGGCGGCCGCCCCACTCCTTGCTGTCCACGAAGCGGCCGTGGTCGTTGCGCAGGGTGGCGCTGTCACGGTTGTCCCAGACGCCCTTGCGGCGGTCCTGGAAGACGTCGAACCGGCTGTCGCGGCCCTGACCGGTGTGCACACGGACCTTGGAGTGGCCGGGGAGGCGCAGGAAGTCGAAGCGGTAGCGGTTGCCGTCGCTGTCGGTCAGCGTCCAGCCGCGCAGGTTCACTCCGTCGCGGCCCCTGTTGACCACCTCGACCCACTCGGTGTTGAGCGCGCGGTTCGAGCGGACGCCGCGGCCGCCCTCGTCGTGCCGGACGTCGCCGATCGACACCGCGGAGCGGGGGGCCGGGCCGTGCCCGTGCCCGTGGCCGCGGCCGTTGTCGGCGGAGGCCGGCATGGCGGCGGCCGCCACGACGGCGCCGGAGGCGAGGACGGTGGCGATGACGCGACGGGCGTTGAACGAAGCAGACATGATGCCCCCTCATCAGGGTGCGTCCCGGAACTCCAGTGTTCCGGTGACGCGGTGTGGATACCTCGGCGGTTGGCCGATGACCCAACTCTGACCTGCCGCGACGGCAAAATCCGGAAGATCCGCTTCACGTTACGGAATGCGGACATATCCGTAACCCTCACCTGTAGGCGACATCTGTCAATGTCATAGGACACTCCATGTCATTGCCTGATACATCGACCCGGCCGGCGCACGTCATCCACGCGACGACATGTCACCCATAGGGGTAAGAGCCCCATGCGCGGCGTTGACGCGCGGGCCCGAGGGCCTTTGTAACGGCCCCACCTGCGAACATCGCGTCATGGCCACACACGAGCCCGGCAGCGGCTACCTCCTCGACAACCGGCAGTCCGAGGCGGGTGTCCGCTTGGGGGCTCTTGCCGATCTCTTCGATCCCGTGACGTTCCGCCACGTCGACGCCCTGGGGATCGGCTCGGGGATGCGCTGCTGGGAAGTGGGTGCGGGCGGCCCGTCCGTGCCGCTCGGACTGGCCCGGCGTGTCGGGCCCGGCGGGACGGTGGTCGCCACCGACATCGACGTGTCGTGGGCGCGGCAGGCGGCCGGCGGCGTGATCGACGTGAGGCGCCACGACGTGGCCGCCGACCCGCCGCCGGACGGCGGCGGCTTCGACCTGGTCCACGCGCGGCTGGTGCTGGTGCACGTCCCCGACCGCGCCGAGGCCTTGCGGCGGATGGTCGCGGCGCTGCGCCCGGGTGGCGTCCTGCTGCTGGAGGACGCCGACCCGGGCCTCCAGCCGCTGCTCTGCCCGGACGAGTCGGGGCCCGCGCAGCAGCTCGCCAATCGCCTCAGGTCCGGATTCCGGACGCTCATGGCGGAGCGCGGCGCCGATCTCGCGTACGGCAGGACGCTGCCCAGACTGCTGCGCGAGGCGGATCTGGAGGACGTGCGCGCCGACGCGTACTTCCCGCTCACCTCACCCGCCTGCACGGTGCTGGAAGCGGCCACGGTGCGGCAGATCCGCGGCCGCCTGGTGGCGGCGGGACTGGCCACGGACGAGGAGATCGACCGTCATCTGGCCCATGTCGCCACCGGCGCCCTCGACCTCGCCACCTCCCCGATGATCTCGGCGTGGGGACGCCGGCCGCTCAGCGCGACGGACGCCACCCCGGATTCCGCCCGGTGAGGGCGACGACCCGGTCCAGCAGCGGCGCCTCGGGAGGGACGGGGACCGGGCGGCCGAAGGGCCCGGAGCCGTCCGATTCCGCGGTGAGCGGGGTGAGCAGGGCGAGCGCCGCCTCCAGGCCCGCCGGGTCCGGCCGGTAGTCCTGGCCCGTGGCGCGGGCCAGGTCCCAGCCGTGCACCAGGAGCTCGTTGAGGGCGAAGCCCCCGGCCGCGCCGGCCGGCAGGTCGATCCCTCCGACGCGGGTGCGGCCCTCCCACGCGAGGGGACTGAGCCAGGCATCCGCCATGTCCGTCAGCAGACCCGGCAGGCCGGCGCGCCACCGCGGCGGCGGCTCCGGCGGGAGGGCGCTGCCCGGATCGCTGTCGGTGGTGGGCCCGAGGTCCTTGCGGGCCGCGTCGCGGAAGGCCGCGCACAGCCCCGCGACATGGCCGATCAGAACGCCCACGGTGTAGTCGGGGCACGGGGTGGGAGCGCCGAGCCGGTCGTCGTCGATCCGCTCCAGCACCGCGGCGACGCCGAGGGCGGCGGGACGGAGGTCGGGCCGCCCGGCGGTGCCGGGACCGTGGAGCTGCTGCGTCATGGGAGTCCCCTGGGTGTCGGTGTACCTGCCCGGTAGGACCGCGGCGGCGCCCTGAACTCATCGGTGCAAGGCCGTGGCGCAGGCCGTGGCCGCGGCGGGGCGCGGCCACCGGGTGCTGCAGATCTTGCCTGAAGGCAGTATTGACCTGTGGAGGTCCTTGGCAGGAGGCACCGCCGCCCGGACCGGCCGCGCGGACGCGGGCGGCGCGGTGCTCCCTGACGCTCCGGACGACTCGCCCGTGAGGGGTGACGCGTACGCCGTGCTCGACGACCGCGGCGCCATCGTGAGCTGGAGTCCCGGCGCGCAGCGGCTGCTCGGGCACACCGCTGCCCGCGTGCTGGGCACACCCGCCGCCCGCCTGCTGCACTCGGCCGCCGACGCCGCCCGGATCCTGGAGCGCCGCCGCGACGACCGGTCGGTCGTACTCGGCGTGGCGGGGCTGCGCCATCTCGACGGCCACCGCGTCGACGTGGCGCTGTGGGCGCATCCGCTCGCCCTGGCGGGGCGGCAGTACTGGCTGCTGCAGGTCGAGGACGCCGAGACGGTGCGGCGGAGCGACCTGCGTGACGCTGTGCTGCAAGGCGTGTTCACCGAGTCGCCGTTCATCATCGACGTCTTCGACCGGGACCTGCGCTTCCTGGCCCAGAACGACTCGCGGAAACGCGTGTCCGGATTCGGGGAGGTCGTCGGGCGGACGATGCGGGAGGCCGCGCCGCCGGGCCTGCTCGACATGGACGGCCTGGAGAGCAGGCAGCGGCAGGTCCTGGCCACGGGGAAGGCGCTGATCGGCACCGAGGTACGCGGCCGGGACCCGCGCGACCCGGACCGGGACACCGTCTGGCAGGAGACCATCCTGCCGCTGCGCGGCACCGGCGGTGACGTGGTGGCGCTCGCGCACATGGTGACCGACACCACCGAGGAGTCCCGCGCCCGCGAGCGGCTCGACCTCGTCAACGAGGCGAGCGCCCGCATCGGCAGCCGGCTGGACGTCCTGACCACCGCGCAGGAGCTCACCGACGTCGCCGTGCCGCGCTTCGCCGACCTCGCCTACGTCAATCTGCTGGACCCGGTCTTCGGCGGGGCCGAGCCGGTGACCGGTCCGCCGCGCGACACGGTCGTGCTGCGGCGGGCGGCGAGCACCATGGACACCGGCGACCTGGAGCAATCGATCGTCGCCACCGGTGATGTGGACGCGTTCGCCTCCGCGCCCGACTCCCGCACCCGGCGGGCCCTCGCCGACGGGAAGCCGGTGAGGCTGACCGGCGAGGAGGTCAGGAGCGAGCTGGCGGCATCCGATCCGGCGCGCGCGGCGCTGGCCGTTCGGTACGGCGTCCACTCCTGGCTGCTGGTCCCGATGTTCGCCCGCGGCGCGCCGCTCGGCTCCGTGGTCTTCGTCCGCATCACCCGCGCGCACCCCTTCGAGGACGACGACGTGCCGCTGGCCACGGAGATGGTGACCCGCGCCGCCGTGTGCATCGACAACGCCAGCCGCTACACCCGGGAGCGGACCACGGCGCTGACGCTGCAACGCAACCTGCTGCCGCGAAGCATGCCGGAACTGCCGTGCGTGGAGAGCGTGTCGCGCTGTCTGCCGTCCGGTGAGCAGGCGGTGCTCGGCGGTGGCTGGTTCGACGTGATCCCGCTCTCCGGCGCCCGGGTCGCGATGGTGATCGGCGACGCCGGCGGCGAGGGACTCTACGCGGCGGTGTCGATGGGGCGGCTGCGGACGGCGGTACGCACCCTCGCGGATCTGGACCTGTCACCCGAGGAACTCCTGACCCATCTCGACGACCAGGTCAAGCGCACCCTCAACGACCGTCCCGAGCCGGTGGCACGGCCCAAGGACACCGCCCGGTCCTGCCTCTTCGCGGTCTTCGACCCGATCTCCCGCAAGTGCCGCTTCGCCGCCGCGGGCCACCCGCTGCCGGTGCACGTGGGGGCGAGCGGGCAGGCCTCGTTCGTGGACGTCCCCGTCGGCGCCCCGCTCGGCGTCGGCGCGGTCCCGTACGAGTCGGGCGAGGTGACCCTCGCCGACGGCGACGTACTGGCCCTGTACACCGGCAGCCGGATCGGCGAGCCGGGCGACCGGGACCGCGGCGCGGGGTCGGCACGGCTGCGCGAGGCCCTGTCCGACCCCGGCATCGCGGCGGTCCTGCGCGCCGGCGGCGGGCCCGACTCGCTCGGTGACGCGGGCGACGCCGTCCTGAGCCGCATGCACTCCGGCTCGCCCGGCTCCCCCGAGAACATCGACGTGCTGCTGCTCGCGCGCGTGCACGGGCTGGAACCCGACCGGCACGTCACCTGGGAGCTGCCCGCGGAACCGGAGGCCGTCGCACGGGCGCGGGCGCTCACCGTGGCGAAGCTGGCCGAATGGGGACTGAGAGAACTGGAGTTCACCACCGAACTGCTGGTCAGCGAACTGGTCACCAACGCGATCCGGTACGGACGGCCCCCACTGCGCCTGCGCCTCATCCACGAGCGCACCCTCATCCTCGAGGTCTCCGACGGCAGCAACACCTCGCCCCGCGCCCGCCGTGCGCTGGAGACCGACGAGGGTGGCCGCGGTCTCTTCCTGGTCGCCCAGGTCGCGAAGCTGTGGGGCACCCGCTACGAAGTGCGCGGCAAGACCATCTGGGCCGAACAGCCACTCACCGACCGCCCGGACGGGGCGGACGGGGCGGATGGCGATGACGCCGCACTGTGACGCGTGGCGCGCCGCCGCTTCGCCACGTCGCGGGGCGGGGCGGGACGGGGCGGGGATGTTCCGGCATGTTCCCCAGGGGCGCCGGGTGCGGGAACACCTCCTGCACTGCGGCGGGAGACCGGGGCGTCGAGGCCGGTGACGGCGACGAGCGCCGCGAACACCACGGCGGCCGGCCTGGGCGACCCGTCCCCCGCGTCCCTCGTGCTCGACCCGGCCACCCACGCCGAGGGCGCGTACCCCCCTCGCCAGGGTCGACTCCCGCTCGTGTGCGCCAAGGGCAACGACGCCCGGTCGCCGGCCACGCTCGAAGCGTTCCTGTCGTACGCCGTCAGCGGTCCGGGCCAGGAGACCGCTCGGCAGGGACACACCCGGCTGCCTGGCTGAGGCCCGGGAGCCTGAGAGAGCCTTCCGGAACGGCGGACTATCGTGTCGATCATCCGTCACCTCGGAAGGAAACCCCCTTCATGTACGACGCAATCCTGGCCGAGACGATCACCGTCAGCGGCCACGGCGCCGACCCGATCGAGGCGTACGCGGCGCGCCCGATGACGCCCGGTCCCCTGGGCGGCGTGGTGGTGATCCATCACATGCCGGGCTACGACGGCCCGTCGAAGGAGATCACCCGCCGCTTCGCCGCGGAGGGCTATGCGGCCGTCTGCCCGAACCTCTACAGCCGCGAGGCCCCCGGCGCCTCCCCGGACGACGCGGCCGCGACGGCGCGGGCCCGGGGCGGCGTACCCGACGAGCGGCTGCTCGGGGACGTGGCGGGTGCGGCCGCGTACCTGCGCGGGCTGCCCTCGTCCAACGGCCGTGTGGGTGTCATCGGTTACTGCTCCGGCGGGCGGCAGGCGTTCCTCGTGGACGCCTCGCTCGACGTGCAGGCGGCCGTCGACTGCTACGGCGCCTTCGTCGCGGGCCGGCCGCCGGAGGGCTTTCCGCTCCAGGTCGAGCCGCTCCTGCACCTGACGAAGGAGCTGCGGGCGCCGTTGCTCGGGCTGTTCGGCGCGGAGGACAGCTACCCCTCGCCCGAGCACGTCGCCGAGCTGGAGGCCGAGCTCAAGGCGCACGGCAAGCCGTACGAGTTCCACACCTACGAGAACGCGGGCCATGCCTTCTTCGCCGTCGACCGGCCGAGCTACCGGCCGCAGGCGGCCGTCGACGGCTGGTCCCGGATCCTCACGTTCTTCGGGGAGCACCTCTGATGTGCACGTACCTCACGGAGAAGATCCGCATCGAGGGCAGCGGCAAGGGTGCGCAGGGCTACTTCCCGCTCACCGACGCGATGGTCTACGTCGACCATCCGCAGCACGCGCCCTTCGAGCACACCGTCAACATCGACTTCATGAACCCGGAGCTCGGCCCCTCGGCGCGGGTGGCCGTGGAGCTCACCGAGGAGGCCGCGCTCGCGCTGGTGGAGGCGATCCGTTCGGCCCTGGCCGCGGCGCCGCCCGGGCTCGCCTCGGCGTCCGCGGGACGCTGAGGGCCGTTCCGGAACCCTAGGCGGTCCCCACCTGGATCAGCGCGTGGGTGCCCGTGGTGCGCCAGGGCGTGCCGGTGGCGTCCAGACGGGCGACGGTCCGCGCGTCGACGCCGGTGAGGGTGTCCGACTTGAGGGTGCGCAGGGCCGCGACCGGGCCGGGGAAGTAAGCGGTGACCTCCGCGAACGGCACGGTGGCGGCCCACTGCCGGTCGCCGACCAGGCGGCGGTAGTTGAGGTCGCCCTTCATGATGGTGACGGCCGCAGCCGCGAAGCGTTCGCGCAGGTCGACGGGCAGGGCGTCGTAGGGCAGCGGCGCGCAGGCGAACGGGTGCGTGGACAGCGTCAGGCGGTCAGCGCGCAGGGCGTCGGCGAGCCGGTGCCCGATCGACCCGGCGGCGCCGGGTGCGTGCGTCATACGGCGCAGGCACATCAGCACGTCGCGGGGGGTGGCGTCGGAGACGAAGTAGGGGCGCGGCTTGAGCATGAGCTCGACCCGCCCGGCGCGTCCCGTGGCCAGCAGGTGGTCGATCAGGGCGAGGTCGGCCAGGATCTCGCGGGCGCTGTTGTCGGCGACCACGACGACCTGCCCGCCGTCCAGGAGCGGCCACAGGCGGTCGGACTCGTCGGCCACGTACGTCCCGGACGGCTCGGGGGCGCTTCCCTGCTCGCCCGCGATGGTGAAGCCCAGGTCGGCCTGGTTCCCCCAGACGGCCGCCGTCAGCAGCCGGTGCTCCCGCTCCTCCTGGGTGAGCGCGGCCAGGTCGTCCAGGGCCGCGAGGTCGCCGGCGAAGCCGCGGCCCTCCAGCTCGGCGTCCTTGAACGGCGCGAAGAAGTCCAGACCGTGCCAGGGCCCGTCGGCGAAGTACCCCGTGGCCTCGAGCAGTCTGCGGTAGAAGTACGACTCCGCCCACAGGAACGGCAGTTCGGGCCAGGCTCTGCCGTAGCCCCCCTGCCCCCACCGCTCCCACACGGCCGCGTCCGGCACGTCCGCCGGCAGTGGGGCGACGGTGCCGCGGCGGGACTCCTCCAGGAGCGCGGCGCACGCCTGGCGCTGCGCTCCGCCGTAGGGGACGGCCTCCAGGATCCGTCCGATCAGCACCGGGTGGCGGACCTGGAAGACGTTCCAGGCGAAGGAGCCCGGTTCGTCACAGGTGATCGGCGGCGCGTCCGGGTGCGTCGCGCCGTGCGCTTGACTGGGCATGCGTGGTCCTCCAACGGTGGGAACGCAATTCTCACAGGAAGCGGCCCGGAATCACGGACCGCACGCCCGTCCGGGCGGACGTTCGGGGGAACGTCCCCTACGCTGCTGCCCGCGATGACGCCGCCGACCCCGCTGGACCGCGCCCTCACTGACCCCGGCGACCCGCCGATGCGCCCGCTGCCTCCCGCGGTCGCCGCCCTCCTGCTGCGCCTGCAGGCCCCGCCCCGCCTGGCGGCGCACCTGCGGGCCGTCCACGACGTCGCCCACGAGCTGGCCGGCTGGACGCGGGAGCACTGCCCGGGCCTCCCGCTGGACCGTGAGGCGGTGCTCTTCGGCGCGGCGACGCACGACATCGGCAAGACCGTCCACGAGGCCGAGCTGTCCGGCCCGAGTTCGGCGCACGAGGAGGCGGGCCGAAAACTGCTGCTGGCGCACGGTTTCTCCCCGGGGCTCGCCCGCTTCGCCGGGACCCACGCGTCCTGGGCACAAGCGGCGGTGACGGTTGAGGAATTGCTGGTCAGCACGGCCGACAAGGTGTGGAAGAACAAGCGGGTCCCGGATCTGGAGGACCGCCTCGTGACACGGCTGGCCGAGGCGAACGGCACTCCGCGCTGGGAGGAGTTCCTCGCGCTCGACGACGTCCTGAGCCGGATCGGCGAGCACGCGGGGCGGCGCCTCGCCTTCCAGGCGTCCTTCCCGGTGCGGGGCTGACGCGGTGCGCAACAATGTCCTGTCCGATGCGGCACGGCCTGTCGAGCACATCCGGGAGCCCCGATGGCAGTGGAGATCGTCTACGAGACCCATGCCACGACCACCGACAACGAGGCGGGCATCGCCACCGGTCGGCTCCCGGGCGAACTGTCCGAACCAGGCTGCCGCCAGGCCCGTGAACTGGGTGAGCGCCGGTCGGGCGGCGGATTCGCGGCCGTGTTCACCTCCGACCTGCACCGGGCCGTCCGGACGGCCCGGATCGCGTTCCCCGACGGCCGCCCACCGGTCCACCAGGACATCCGGCTGCGCGAGTGCGACTACGGCGCCCTCAACGGGGGCGCGTACTCGCTCGTCGCCGCCCAGCGGGCCCAGCGCCTGGACGAGCCCTTTCCCGGCGGCCAGAGCTACCGTCAGGTCACCGCGGCCACCAGCGCCTTCCTCCACGACCTGGCCACCGGATGGGACAACACGCGCATCCTGGTGATCGCGCACTCGGCCAACCGGTGGGCGCTGGATCACCTGCTCGCCGGCACGCCGCTGGAAGAACTCCTCGAAGCGCCCCCGGCGTGGCGCCCGGGCTGGCACTACACGCTGCCCTCCGGCTGGCCGCCCCCTGCGGGTCGGTGAGGCCCGGCTACCGGGACCCGCGCACGGAGAACTCGTTGCCGTCCGGGTCGAGCATCAGCAGCCTGCCCCCGTCCCCCTCGCCGGTGCGGGTCGCGCCGAGCGAGATCAGGCGATCGACCTCTTCCTGCCCGTCGTCGTGGGCGGGGATCTCCAGCTCGAGGAACAGCCTGTTCGCGCCCGTCTTCGGCGCCACCGGAGGACCACCCCAGGTGATCTTCATGCCGCCGTTCGGCGACTGGATCGCGGTCTCCTCGTCCTGATCCCAGACGAGCGGCCAGCTCAGGGCCTCGCTCCAGAAGTAACCGACCTTCTGGGTACCGTCGCAGGACAGGGCTCCGATGAAACCGGTCCCGGCGAGGAACGTGTTGTCCGCCTCGCAGACGCAGAACTCGTTGCCGTCCGGATCGGCGAGCACCACATGTCCCTCTTCCGGGAGTTGCCCCACGTCGATGTGTGCGCCACCGAGGGCCAGCGCCCGGGCCACCGTCCGCTGCTGATCCTCCGGGGAGGCGCTCGTCAGATCGAAGTGCGCCCGGTTCTGCCCGGTCTTCGGCTCCTGGCTCGGAAGGAAACGGATGCGGAACCCGGCGGGGTCAGGGGGCAGGATCGCGATGTCGTCCGGGCCGTCGGCCAACTCCCGGCCCAGGAGCCCGGACCAGAACCGCGCCAGGTCCGTCGGCCGGGTCGCGTGGAAGCAGATCGCGAACAGTCGACTGGTCATGGCCTCTGCATCTCCGCTCCGTCGACGGTCGACACGGTGCCTCCCCGCGAGGGCAGCATAGGACGGCCGTGCGACACCCGCATCCGAGTTCCCGTCGCGCGGAAGCCCCTCACACGCCGCGCCTGCCACGGTCGTTCGGCGCCGGGCCGGACGAGAGCGGCGAGGAATCCGGCGGCCCTCTCCCCGCGGACGCGGTCCGCCGTCGCATGGGCCCGCGGCGATCGGGTACGCGACGTCTCACGATTGCGTCCGCAGCACTCCGTACGTGTTCTCCGAAAGGAGTTGCCATGAGCTGGTGGCGAAACGCCGCTTGTTCCGACGAGGATCCCGACCTGTTCTTCCCGGTCGGTGCGTCAGGGCCGGGGGCCGCTCAGGCGGAGCGGGCCAAGGCGGTCTGCCGTCTTCTCTGGGGGTGACCATGTGGCACGAGGCGAGTGGTGACTACTTTGTGCAGCTCAGCGCCGGTGTTGTCGACACTATCGCGTGCAACATGTGTGGCACAACTCCCGTACAAAACACGGAACCCAGTCGCCTCCTTTCCCCGGTGACTGCCAGGCGTACAAGCTCGTCTGTGCGCCGGGCATGGCTGCACCGCCGCCACTCAGCCCGAGGCTCGGTAGCGTGTGCGCGAAGATCGAGGAGAGGGGGCCGACGCGATGACGGACGGCTTGGCGTGGATCGGCGAGCACTGGTACAGCGGTGCGATCGTCAAGGACGGGATGATCTCGGACATCTGCCTCACGGCGGTGCGGGGCGTGGACCCGGTGGACTTCGTGGTCCGTCTCGGTGCCGACCGCCGCATGGCTGAACGGGCCACGTTGTTCGCGGACTTCGACAGGCTGAGCGTGGGCGCGAGCGACAGCGTGGCGATGTTCGGCCGCAGCGGCGAGTGGGCGTACGTTCTGGAGACCGAGTGGTCCACGTATCAGCACCTCATCCTCGACCGGGCGGACCACAAGAACACCTTGGTGCGGCAGGGTGAGGAATTCGTCTGCCTGGATCGGTTCGTGCAGGAGACCCCGTGGGTGTGCTACGGCGACGTGGCCGGCGAAATGAGGGCTATCGAGCCCGGCGACAGCCTGCTGGTGGCCGAATTCCCGCTTGAGGATCGGTTCGGGGCGTTCGCCGCACTAGATGCGTCCCTGCGCGAGGCCGGGGCGGTGTGGGACACCTTCCCCGGCGTTGAGGACCCCGACGACCCCTGGGCTGAAGAAGAAGAGTTGGCGAGACGGTTGTTCGGGGCGGTGGGCGAGCATCTCGGCCTGTCGCTGCCACGCCGGCAGATCGAGAAGGGACTACTGCCCACGGTGGTCCTGTCCTCGCCGTTCTGAACCGGAGCAGCATGGAGCGCCGCGCGGGCCCTTGCCATCCACGGCCGGAGGCGAAGCCCCGAGGTCTACGGTCGGCGGTCGACGAGCGCCCGGTCCAAGCGTCGCCGTCGCCGCGGGCCAGCACCCGGCGAACCATGACCTTCGAAGGGAGCGCCTGGCGATTGAGCCTTCGAGTTGGCGAGCCCAGCGACAGACCTGGTGGGCACGGCACCGAACGGGGCCAGCGGTGGCCCCGCTACCGTGGCCGGCAGGCGGCGATCAAGCTGTCAGTGTCTGTCTCTAGGCTCAGCTCATGAGAAAAGACCTGGTCCGGGAGTCGTGGGACCGCATCGACGAGTGGCTGCGCGAGAACGCGCCTCGCACCTTCGCCACGCTTGGGCCGCCCGCGGAACATGGGGAGATAGCAGCAGCGGAGGCGGGACTGGACGTCACCTTCCCTCCTGATCTGGTCGCGTCACTGCTCCGGCACAACGGAGCTCTGGGCGGCGCGGAAGCCTTCCGGTTCAGCACGCATGACCGGCTGCTCTCGGTGAGCGAGATCGTCGAGGACACCAGGTTCATGCGCGACATCGCCGAGGGCCTGGACGAGGAGGAGGCCGAGTACTACTGGATCGACACCTACCTGAAGTTCGGTTCCTACGAGGCGACGGCCGACGGCCTCACGATCGACTGCCGCCGGGGGCAGGACTCCTACGGTGCGATCGGACGCTTCTTCGATGAGACCGGCACCGACTTCGGACGAGCCGACTCGCTGGGTGCGTATCTGGCAGAGCTGGCCGACCAGCTTGAACGCGGCCGGGACGGGGGTGCCATCACGTTCAACGGCCGACTGCTCTGGGAGCGGGCCGGGCCTCTCGGACCGGACTGGGGCAGCGCCGACGACCCCCTTCCCCAACTGGACGAGCAACTGCCGGAGCTGGACCTGTCCTGCAGCCCCACCGATGTTCTACATGTCGGCCTCCTCGACGGGCTTGAGGAACTCGGTGCGCTGCTCGCCATCCTGCCTCGTGAACAGGTGGCCACGGCTGCGCGGAAGCAGCTGCGCAGAGTGGCTGTGGAAACGGGCCTGAACAAGTACCCGGAGGTCAGATCGGTCCTGGACGCGCTGGACCGGGGCGAAGCCCCACCAAACCCGGAACAGGCCAACCCGCTGGCCCTGCGACTGCGCACGGTGATCGCGCAGGCGAACACCCACCGAGACGCTCCTCGTAGGTGGGCTGCGGAGAAGATGGTGCACGGGATCTGGGGCTCGCCCTACAGGTCCGTTTGCGAGAGCGTGAGCATCCGCGGCCACCTCACTGTCGACTGGCGTACGGATCTGCACGAGGACCTGGGCAGTCCGCCACTGCCATCCATCCCTGATGACCGCTTCTGGGGGACCCTGCGCAATCCCGCCATCGACTCCACCTGGCATGCGGCTCAATACGCCCAAGATCAGGGCTGACCCCGGGGCTCCGGTTCCAGCTGTGCGGTCCCTTTGGTCGGCCCCGCCAGATGGACCGCTCAGTCACACTCGTCGAGGACGTAGCGGACGTGCGGGGCTATGAAGTAGCCCGTAACGACGAGGGGCTGACGCTGTCGGCGGTGGAGGAACCTGCGGGTTTCGGTGGCGAGTTCGTTCTGGTTCCTGGTCCGGTGGGTGAGGGGCAGGCTGCGTTTGAGGTCGGCGTTGACCAGCTCGTCCGGGTTCAGCTCGGGTGAGTACGAGGGCAGGAAGTGCAGCTCGATTTTGTCCTTGTGGTCGGCGAG
Organism: Streptomyces sp. RLA123; assembly: GCF_056270165.1. Classification (NCBI taxonomy): domain Bacteria; kingdom Bacillati; phylum Actinomycetota; class Actinomycetes; order Kitasatosporales; family Streptomycetaceae; genus Streptomyces; species Streptomyces sp. RLA123. The sequence goes on from NZ_JBWDOR010000003.1 coordinate 945,738, forward strand.
CCAGGTCCGTACAGCCATTGAGCGGTGGGCCGAGTGCCGGTCCACGATCAGATGCAGCTTCCGGTCGAAGTGGCCGACCAGCCGGTCCAGGAAACGGCACATGACCTTCGCGTCGAAGGTCTCGGTGAAGACCATGAAGTGCATCCGGCCCTTCGTGCTGATCGCGGACATCGCGTTCACCGAGAACCGGTTCCCCGTGCGGCGGACGATCGGCGTCCGCCCCTGCTCGCCCCAGGTGCGACCGGTGACCTGATCCGAGCGGATCCCGACCTGGTCACCGAAGAAAACTTCAGCACCTTCCGCGTTCGCCCTGGCCCGGATCGCCGGCCAGGTTTCCTCGCACCAGGTACGGACGGCCTCCGGGTCCTGTTCGACTGCCCGCTTGTCCGGCCGCTGGAAGGTCAGGCACCAGCGCTTGAGGTACTTGCCCACGCCGGGCTCGGTGAACTGGACTCGGTACAACTTGAAGATCAGCTCGCCTATCAGCCTCCGCGTCCACAGTTGCCCGGAAAGCCCCAGGTCGCAGGGAATGTGAGCGAGGACCGCCTGCCGCACGGCGGCCTGCTCGGCCTCGGACAGCACCTGGTGTTCGCCTGCGCGGCGGCCTCGCGGCCGGGACAGCAGCGCGTCCCGGCCACTCGCCTGCCACGGCCCTGACCGACACCCTGAACAAGGCGGCGACCTCCGCCCTGCCCCGCCCCTCCACCAGCGCGAACACCGCCAGCAGCCGTACAGCCTCCTGCGCGTCCGGCGACCACGTCCGCGCATCCCCCACCAGATCGCTCACCCACGATCAACGAGCCTGAACCCAAAGCGTTTCGGATCAATAGCAACTTAATCCCGCTGACAGTGCTCCGCGCTGACCTGTTGTTCGGGCCTGGCGCTCCATCCAGACCCACGCGGTACTCGCACTACGACTGTGGCGCAATCCGATACGGCCCGGAAATCTCAATTCGCGAATTAGAGTCAATACAGATCAAATCGGGCGTCGCCGCGCACCCACCACGAGCACCCTGACCCTAATTCGACTTTGAAATCATCCTGCGAATACAATGCACCCTGGCGATCTACACAGGAGAGAGCATTGTGAATAAAACGCGCATATGTCTCGCCGTAGTGGTGTGTACTTTCATGGCCGCCTCGTGTGGGGGAAGCAGCACGCCCGTCGACACGTCCCACCTGACGGGCCGAGAAAAAGAATGGGTGGAATTTTCTTATACACACGAGAAGAACGACGAGATCAAACGGGCCTGGGAAGGACTAACCGCTGAAGGCGTCAAGTCCTACCTTGATCAGCAGCGTCCCCACCTATGCGACGACACGGCGCCGCTGATGCGAAGCCTGAAGGAAGCGGGATACGAGGCCGGCGAAATGCAGGAATACAAAGAAAAGACCGAGCAGCTAATCTGCTAACTTCGATCTTTCGTGACGGCCCGCCAGTTCTTTGGCAGGCCGTCACGAAAGATCGAAGTTAGCTCAGGTCAGCGTCGCACTCAGAGGAACTCTGGACAATGGATGGCGAGATCCAGTGCTCACAGTGACGCTTCGTACGCCTCGCGGATGGATGTAGGAATACGGCCGTGGTCGTTGCCAAGTAACCGTTCGCGCGAGCCCAGAGGCGTAGCGCCTCGTCCCTCGGACTGCGATCGAGCGTACGGCGCCCAGCGGGCCCAGCCGCGTTGCCGGAGCTCGTCCGCTACAGCTTGAAAGGCCCGCCGCACGTCTCCCGCCGCACGCATAGTCACTCCGCTCACGTTCCGTTCTCGAGTGGTCGGGCTATGCCACCGGCTTGTTGACCGCCGTCGTACCCACCGCCTACCTGATCACGACTGGCCGCCGCAGGCGCGGCGGTTGCAATTTCCTGGGATGTACGGGCTGGTTGAGTTGTGACGGGTTGTGGTGAATAGCAGAGCACAACATCACCAAACCACCCGAACCATCCACGACGAAAAGGAAACTACCAACGCCCGGGACGCTCAGGGAACTTGATCAGCCCCTGCCCCGATCCACAGGCCGAGACGATCTACTTAAATGAAGGGAACGCTGTGGCCTGCTTTGAGCGCGCTCGTCGCGGTGTTTCCGCGGTGTCAGGCCACCCGGATGGAGCGAAGTCACTCTTCCTGCCACCTGAGAGACCCGTTCACCACCTGCGGGCGCTGCACATCCCAGTTGCCACGTTCCATTCCGTCGGCGAACGACATCAGCAGCTCGCCCAGAGAAGCCTTCGGATGGGTTTCATTCGGGCCTACCTCGGCATAGTGAAGCACATAGATTTCGGAAGACCCAGAAGCATCAAGGACATAACCGTAGTAGGCTCCTTCGAAGTCCCAGATGACCGGGATCAGGTGGGGTTGCCAGTAGCCCTCAGCTTCCTGGGCCAAATCCAGCAGCCAGGCGCGTTCCGCGATGATCTCGTCGCATCCCAGGTACACCTTGCTGAACGGAAAGATCACCGAATCCAGGTGCTTGAGCGGCACAACACGCCCATTAGGGAGAGTCTGCGTGGTGTTCTTCGCGCAGCTGCCGTTGTTCGCCCGCAGCAGGACCTCAAGCACGTCGGGTACCTCGAATCCCAGCGCGTCGCGCAGATTCGCGATGTCCTCGTCCGTCGCAGGACCGCGCAGTGCCAACGCTGTGGACGGCGAGTTGACCCGGAGCCAGTGCACGATCCGGGCCCAGGCCGCCTGCACTTCTTCGATCTCGGACACTCCGGCTACATCTCCCTGCTCTTGACGCAAAACCAGTGGGCGACACTGCCCCGCACCGTCGGCACACCATCTGGCTCGTCCGGCCAGATACTCATCGCCCTACGGCGACGCCCTTTCAGGCGGCCTGACTATAGCCGCAGGCGTACTCGAGACCAGTCGCGCGGCCAGCCGATGGGATTCAGCCGCGTTGGTTGAGAGATCTGGTGAGGTCCCGGTTGGCCGATCGGGCGGCATCAAGGTCGGACCGGGTCTCTTCCAACTGGGCAGTCAACTCAACGTTTTCCTGCTCCAGCCTGGTGATCTTTCGCTGAAGTTCTTCGATGTCGGTCGGGGCACCCAGCCCTGATTCCTGCCATGCCTGAGTTCCCAGCGTCTGCGACAGCCGCTTCTCCAGTTGCTGGACGCGGGCCGCCAGTCGGGTATTGCGGTTCTGGGCGTGGGCGAGATCGGCCTGAAGAGAGGCCCGGCTGACCGGCGAAGCAGCGGCCGGGTCCTGACCTGCGGGTTCGATTTCAGCGGCGTGGACCAGTCCGAGCAGGTCGCGGTGGCGGTACAGGAACGTGCGGTCCACTCCGGCTTGCCGAGCGATGACCGAGACATTGATCGGGGTGCCGTTCTTGCGGGCGTTCTTGATCGCGGTGACCACCCGCTGACGGCGCCGCTCGGAGTTGGCCTGGCGGCCGTCTCGCATGGTGGGGGTCACGGCAGTCTCCAGGGACGGACGTCGGGCATGGGCTGGGCGATGCGCGGCATGCCGAGCATGACCGTGCGGCCGCGGCGAACCACCGCGACGGCTTCCTCGATCTGGGAGCGTTCCTCGGACGAGAGGTCGTCGAGGTCGGCCTTGACACGGTTGATCAGTCGCCGGACCCTGCGAATCTCCTCCTCGGAGGGCATCGCCTCGCTGCGGGCCCAGTCGTCGGCCTCGAAGGCCGACATCAGCCTTTCCCGGCTGCGGAGAAGGTCATCGAGGTATCGCTCCAGATCGGGAAGGTAGGAGACGTCGGTGCGGAAGTGGTCGCAGCCGACACAGCGGAAGCGGATCGGGCAGCTCTGCCCGCCGGCTGCGACATTGTGGGGCTCCAGGCAGATGCCGTAGGCCGTGGCGACCTCTCCGATGGCCCTTCGCACGTGCTCGGAGTCGAGCAGCCCCTGGGCCTTGCGCCAGACACGGGTGCCACGCCGGTCGAACTGCAGGGCGGTAACGCGGTCGACGGCTTCGCGCCGTCGTTCCTGGCTGACCCGGTAGTACGACTGTGTGGTGGAGAGTTCGCGATGGTCCATCAAATCCTTGAGGACATCGGGCGCGACGCCGGCGTCGGCGTGCCGTTGCGCATAGCTGTGCCGGTAGGCGTAGGGGAAGATCTTGGACTTGTCGAACGGCAGATGCTGCGTGACCTGCTTCCCGTCGATCTCGACCACGATCGGGATCATGATGTCGGGAAGTGCGTCGACCCACGCGCGGTGCTGGTCCCCGATCGTGCCGATGGACTTCTTCCCTTCGGGGTTGGCCACGGGGCTCGGCAGGAGTTTCAGCATGCCGGTCGGGGTGTCGGGGTACCTTTCGCGTACTCGTTTCTGCTGTTCGGTGATGATCGCGGCGGTAGCCTTCGCGATCGGCAGCCGCCGGCCCAGTCGGTAGTTCTTGTGGTTGTCGTAGAGCAGGACGAGGGAGCCGTCGGGGTCCTTGGCCAGACAGTCCCATGGCAGTTTCGCGATCTCGTCGGGTCGTCGACCAGTGTCGATCAGCAGCTCGGTGGCGACACGGACCTCGCGGTAGCTGGTCTTCTCCAAAAGGTCGAGGTTGTCGCAGAGTTCGCGCATCACCTCGTCCGGAAGATCCTTGCCGGCCTCGGTGTCCTCGGGCTCGTCCGGGATGTCCTCCACGGACAGCGCAAAGCTCACGGGAAGTCCGTCGAGTACCTCGCCGTGAGCGGTCAGGCCCAGGACACGGATCCTGTTCAGGACCTGTCGGACGCCTCGGATCACGTGGACCCGGTGATAGGCCCCGAACACGCCGGTCTCGGCGAGGAAGGCCATCCGGTTGCAGAAGTTGTCCATGTCCGCGCGGCTGAGGAGCGTTGGCTGATGGCCCTCGTCATCGCGCTGCAGCCGCAGGGACTCCGACAGCCTCTCCATGCCTCGGATCATGTTCTGCAGGGAGGAGGCGACGTGCTGGCCTCGCCGCCGCGGCAATTCGTCGTAGGCCCAGACCTTGGCCGCTTCGCGGAAGCCCTTCTGGTGGATCTTGGTGAAGTTGACCGTGCCGCTGTGGCCGAAGACGACCAGGTCCCACGTGTCCTTGAGACGTTCGGTCTCCGGAGTCGTCCCCAAGCGGCGCAAGGCCGTCCGGGCACCTCGGATGATCATTCCGAGGTCGTCGATCATGCCCAGACGATCCAGGTCCGCGTCGTCGAGTGCTTCCAGACTCGGAATCTGCAGGATGCGGACTCGGTCGCAGACCGTGCGGAACCGATGGTCTCGCGTCTTTACCTCGCGCGCGGTGCGGACTTGGAGGCTGTAGAGCAGCTCGGCAACGAGCCGGTCGGGCAGACCGCGCAGGCTGATCTCGCGGTCCACGGCCACCGCGGGTGTCGTGCGACGCCACTTGTCTTCGTCACCGTCGAAGGTTCCCCGCTTCCGCTCGAGGCTGAGTCGTGTGGCGTGCACGTCGCAGTAGGGGTTTCCCTCTCTGCCACGGGTCCGGTAGCAGGAAGCGACGTGGCAGGGGCCAATGGCGGGCAGCGGATGCAAATTCGGGCGGCTGAGGAAGTCCTCCATGGTCAGATCGGTCGATCTGTCCCAGTGATACTGGTGCGCGGGACACAGTCTGGCGGCGACCGACCTGCGTGGACGTTCGCACTGCGGCACCTCGCAGAGCTTCTGCCCGATACAGCGGAGCCGACCCGTTCTGCCCCGGGCCTTGAACTCCTCCAGGGACAGCCCGGACTGCCTCCAGCGGTTCATACAGCCAACACACATCGGCTCACCGAGCGGAGTGCCCTTCACACAGCCCGAGATCTCACAGTCCGGCATGCCCAGCACCGGATGGCTGTTGGGATAGCGGGCCACCCGCACGTCCCAGTCCCAGCTGAGAAGACTCAGGAAACCGGCGTCCAGCGCACTGATGATCTCGGTGGTCCGCAGATCCTGCAGTTCACGGGCCAGAGGCAGAGGCGTCGCCATCAGCTCTCCTCCAGGCCGTGCGGTGCCCGCGGGGAGGGGACACGCTCGATGGCCTCCCGCAGTCTCGACCGGTCAGGGATCAGATAGGGCCGCACTGACCCCGGATGTTCCTGTCCGAGCAGGGCCTGCACCTCGTCCAGCGTGCCGCCGGCGTCCGAGACGTTGCTGCCGAACGCGCGGCGGGCCATGTGAGGCCCCACCTTCCGCAACAGCTTCGCCCGCTCACCCAGGCGCTCGAACAGCTCGCCCATCGCATCGGGCGTCATGGGAGCACCCAGCGGCTCACGGAACAGGTTCACCAGCAGGAAGTCACTGCCGCCGGACCCGACGATCTCCCGGCGCTCGTCGATGTACTGGTCGAAGGCCTGGACCACGAGGAAGTCCACCGGCTGTGCCCATGCCTTCTTCGACTTCGACCAGGCGTCATTGCTGTTGTCCCGCCGACGCACGTGCAGGTGGGGCCCTTCGTAATCGCAGCCCAACGCCTTCGAATCGGGCAGCAGATGGCAATCACTGCGGCGAAGGCCGGCCACCTGTCCGCGGCGAAGGCCGACCCGCCCGTGCAGCAGCACGATCAACCGGTCCCGCGCGTTGCGGCACTCGAGGAACATCGCCACCAGCTCCTCGTCGGTGGCCCTGTCCACCTCCGCCTCCGGTTCCTTCACCCGATGCCGTGCCCGCAGCCGGTAGGACAGCCCCGAGTCCTCGCCCTGAGCCTCCAGCGGCAGGTCCCGGCTGTCGGCCAACTCATAGATCTGACCCAGCACCGACCGGGGCGCCTCGCCCACCGACACGGCGTACGAGAGGAGCCCGCGCACCGCGGTCAGCACCCCGTTCATTCGCCGTTCCTTCCGGGCCGGATCGGCCCCGGGCCCCAGCACCACGGGGGCCGGTTCGCCATCCGGCGTCGACGGCGTGTACTTCAGCCAGACCATGAACAGGCCCATGTCCCGGGCCGCATGCCTCCACTGCCGCCCCGTCCGCCTGCACCACAGCAGGTAGAGGGCCACGCCACCGGCGTACGCCTTCGTGGTCAGCTCGGCTCGACTTCGGCCGAACCTCAAGAACCTCAGCCACTGGTCAGCGACCGGCACCACCCGGAGGTCGTCGTCCACGACGGTCCAGTACCGCACCCCAGAAGGCAACTCCACAGGAAAAGCCCGCACATGCAACTCCATGATCTGACAGCTGATGCAACAACCCGCCACAGAGCCACAACCCCCAAGAACGAGTCTCAGTGGATCAACTTAGCCCCCTCTTGCAACAACACACCACGCAGGTCAGCACCCCAGAGAAGCTCGCGGTGCCCGGTGGAGGAGCAATGCCTGCAGTGGGCCCTGGACAGCGGGCAGAACCCGGGAATCTGGGGCGGTACGACCGAGGACGACCGACGGGCAATCAGGCACCGCCGGGCGCGGCACCGTTCGCACGCGCCACGGTCACCGTCGTCCCCCCGCAGGGAGCGCCGGCCGGCGGCCCGCTGACCTCCTGGGGCCGGCGGGCGGTCACCCGGTGCGCGGGGCGAACATCCCCGGACGGGCCGTTCCCGGCCGCCGGAAGGCCACCGTGAGGGCGAGCAGCCAGCTCACCCCGAAGGCCGCCGCGACGCCCGGCTGCCAGGTCATCACGGTCGCGACCAGCAGGGCGAGCGAGGCGGCCACGAGCACCGCGACGAGCAGCACCCGCGGCCCGGGCCTCCCCGTCCGCCGGTCCCGGAGCGCGTCCAGCGCCCGGTCACGGGGCGTCAGGTGCATGGTGCGCAAACGTCGTTCGAGAACGGCGTCGGCACTCAGCAGACGCTCCATCCCCGCCAGCGTGCGCCTCTCCCGGTCGGACAGTTCCGAGCTCTCCATTGCCGGCACCTCCGCGGCTCGCCACCCGTACCTGTCATCTACCCCGAATGGGCGCGGGGATGGCGGGTAGCCGAGTTCCGGTGGCCGTCCTACGGTCGCTCGTCGGCCCCCGTACCCGGCTGACGACGGAAGGAGTCCGATCATGCTGATGGCGCATCCCGTGGTGCTGTACATGCTCGTCGAGAGGTACGAGTCGCTGTGCGCGCGGCCGGCGGGCGAGGGCGGCGGCGAGACCGGCCGCCACAGGGACGACCTCGCCGCCGCCCTGTGCGCGGCCACCGGGACACCGGACGTGGAAGCCGCGCTGCGCGCCGCCCGCCGCATGCTGCCGGGGACGGGAGCGGACTCGGAGTCGGACTCGCAGTCGCAGTCGCAGTCGCAGTCGCAGTCGGGCAGGAGTTCCGGCGGATCTTGAGGACGACCGGTCGGCACGGCGTGGCGGTGTCGTGAAAGGGCCGGTCCGCGCCCTGCATCACTTGACGGGACCGGCGGGTGGCCCGACCCTGAAAAGGATCGAGCGTTCCACCCCACTGGGAGCTCCACGTGCCACCCCTCCCCTCCCCCCGTCCGGCACGGGCCGCCCACCGGCTCACGGTCCGCTTCGGCGGAGCCGAGGACCGGCCGCTGGCCATCGTCGCCGGTGAGATCGACCAGGACGGCGCCGATGATCTGCGGCACGCCCTTGAGTCCGCGCTGGGCGACGGCACGGACGGCCCCGGCGGTCTCGACGTCGACCTGCGCGACGTCTCTTTCTGCGACTGCGCCGGGCTGAACGCCCTGCTGCAGGTCCGGTTGCACGCCCTGGACAGCGGCCGCACCGTCACGCTCCGCGCGGTCAGCGGGCAGGTGGGGCGGCTGCTGTCGCTCTCCGGCACGGAGGACCTCTTCGCCGCCGCCGCGTGAAGCGTCGCCGGAACGGGCCGTGTCACCGCCGCGGCACCGGGTAGCCGACCGTGGACAAGCCTCGATCCACTTCCGAGGAGGACCAGGTCATGACCGACCCCGTGCCCCCCAGCCCCGTCCCCTCGCCGGGTCCCACGGGCCCCGGCCCGGGCCCTTCGCCCGGCCCCGTGCCCCCGCCCCTCGGCCCCGACCCCGTACCGCCGGAGCCGCCGCGGCCCGGTCCCGACCCGGTGCCGCCGGACCCGACGCCGCCCGGTCCAGGACCGGAACCGGGGCCCTTGCCCGACCCCGGTCCGCGTCCCGCGCCCGCCACCTGACCGCGGGAGGCAGAACGCCGGTGGCCACCGGCAAAACCCTGACGGAGTATCACCGCAAGCGGGACTTCGCCAGGACCCCAGAGCCGGAGGGCCGCGGCGGACGGGATCCGGACGGCGAGCCCCGGTTCGTCGTCCGGATCCACGACGCCGGCACACGGCACTTCGACGTCCGCCTCGCGGTCGACGGCGTGCTCAAGAGCCGGGCCGTCCCGAAACGCCCGTCCGGCGCATCCCACGACAAGCGCCTGGCGGTGCCCACCGAGGACCATCGCTGGAGTACGCGGACTTCGAGGGCGTCATCGGGCAGGGCGAGTACGGCGGGGGGACCGTGATCGTCTGGGACACGGGGGACGTACCGGCCCGTCACCGACCGTCCCTTCGCGGCGGCGCTCGGCCGCGGGCATGCCTCGTCCTGGCTCGACGGCGCCAAGCTGCGGCGGCGGTCACGCACTGACCCGGACGCCCGGCCTCCAGAGCGGCCGGGCCTCGCGTGCCCGCCACCGCAGGAACCTCCGCGTGCGTGAACACCGGCCCCGCGCAAACGACTTGGGAGCAGCGGATTGACAGTGCGCGCTGTGGCGCGGAGATTTGAGAGCGCTCTCATAGGAGCGTCCGCATCCTCCACCCCCCACACAAGGAGGAACCACATGCACGCCCGAGTCGCACAACGCAGATTCCTCGCGGTGCTGTTCGCCGCGATTCTGGTGGCCGTGGGCCTGACGGCCCTCGGCACCACGTCCCGGGCCGACGCCGCGGTACCGGCCACCATCCCGCTGACCATCACCAACAACTCCGGTCGGCCGGGGCCGGTGTACCTGTACGACCTCGGCACCCAGCTGTCGAGCGGACAGCAGGGCTGGGCCGACGCGAACGGCGCGTTCCACGCCTGGCCGACCGGAGGCAATCCGCCGACACCGGCGCCGGACGCCTCGATCGCGGGGCCCGCGAACGGTCAGTCGGTCACGATCCGCATGCCCAAGTTCTCGGGCCGGCTCTACTTCTCGTACGGCCAGAAACTGGTCTTCAAGGTGACGACGGGCGGCCTGGTGCAGCCCGCCGTCCAGAACCCGAGCGACCCCAACCGCGACATCCTGTTCAACTGGACCGAGTACACGCTCAATGACGCAGGACTGTGGATCAACAGCACCCAGGTGGACATGGTCTCGGCCCCGTACGCGGTCGGCGTCAGGCTCGCCGACGGCTCCGTGAAGACCACCGGGCACTTCAAGCCGGGCGGGTACACCGGCTTCTTCGACGCCCTGCGCGCCCGGCCCGGCGGCTGGGCAGGCCTGATCCAGACGCGTTCGGACGGCACCGTGCTGCGCGCCCTGTCGCCCGGCCACGGCATCGAGACCGGGGCGCTGCCGCGCACGGCCATGGACGACTACATCAACCGCGTCTGGCAGAAGTACACGGCCTCCACCCTGACCGTGACCCCGTTCGGGGACCAGCCCGGCACCAGGTACTTCGGGCGCGTCTCGGGCGACGTCATGAACTTCACCAACTCCTCGGGGGCGGTGGTCACCTCCTTCCAGAAGCCCGACAGCGACAGCGTCTTCGGCTGCTACAAGCTGCTGGACGCCCCCAACGACCTGGTGCGCGGCCCGATCTCCCGCACGCTGTGCGCCGGATTCAACCGTTCGACCCTGCTGGTCAACCCCAGCCAGCCGGACACGAGCGCGGCGAACTTCTACCAGGACGCCGTCACCAACCACTACGCCCGCGCCCTCCACGACCGGATGGCCGACGGCAGGGCGTACGCCTTCGCCTTCGACGACGTCGGCAACCACGAGTCGCTGGTCAACGACGGCGATCCGCAGCAGGCCTACATCACCCTGGACCCGTTCAGCTAGACCGGGGCTGGACGTCCCCGACGAAGGAGGCGAGCGTGCCGGCCGGTGCGGCGCGCTCGTCCGGGGGCATGCCGGGGTGGTGCCCGGCCGGCGCGGACCCCTGCGGCACCGTGCCGGCCAGCGCGAGCCGGGACACGATGCGGTAGCGGTCGCCGCGGTAGAGCGAGTGGACGTACTCCACCGGCTGCCCCTGCGCGTCGCAGGTGAGGCGGTCGAAGAGCAGCGCCGGGGAGAGCACGGGTACCGCGAGCAGCCGCGCCTCCTCCTCGTTGGCGACCGTGGGCTCGATGGACTGGACGGCCTCGTGCACCTGGACTCCGTGCCGGTCGCGCAGGAAGGCGTAGAAGTCCCCGGACTCCATGTCGGCGGCGCGCAGTCCCGGTACCAGGCCGGCGGGAACGTGCAGGTACTCCACCGCCATGGGCTCGCCGTCGACCAGCCGCAGCCGGGCGATGTAGACGATCTCGGCGGCGGGCGAGATCCGCAGCTTGCGGCCGACGCGCGCGCCCGCCCGTACGGTGGCGAACTCCAGCACGCGGCTGAGCCAGTCGCCCCCGGCCTGCGGAAGGGTGAAGACGCTGGCGCCCTGGGCGAGTTCCTGGGTGATCTTCGCGGGGGCGACGAACATGCCGCTGCCGTGCCGGCGGACGAGCAGGCCGGTGTTGACGAGCTCGTCGACGGCGGAACGCACCGTGGGGCGCGAGACGTCCAGCCGCTCGCACAGCGCGCGTTCGGACGGAATCGGCGTGCCGGGCGCCTGGGACTCGACGAGCTCCAGCAGATGGTCGCGGACCTTCTCCCGCTTCAGCGGCGACCGCGGCGCCTCGCCCGTCATGGATCAGCCCCCCCGTTCGGTACCCGGTACCCGGTACCCGGGCGTACGGCGCGGCGCCGTACGGTGCGAGGCTAGCCAGTTGCTGACCAGTTCACCAGTGGTCACGGCCCAACGGATCGACGACGAGCCCCTATTCCCTTGCGTCCCGGCCTCTTGACCGCCCATCAGGTCTATGCCATTTTCCCTTACCAGTGGAAGACCAGTTGCCAAGTGGTAAGCCCCACGCGCTCCACCGACTGGAAGGGATCACCATGTCAGGAACGTCCCGCACCACCGACCCGGGCCGCAGATCCGCCCGGGTCCGCACGGCCATGGCCGTCTGCGCCGCGGCTGGTCTGGCCTGTGCCGGGCTGACCGCCCTGCCCGCGTCCGCCGCGGTGGGCACGCTCAGCGCCCAGTACCGCACAAGCGCTCCGGGGGCGACCGCCGACCAGGCCGAACCCTGGTTCGAGATCACCAACACCGGGAGTACCGGCGTCCCGCTCAGCGAGGTGACGCTGCGCTACTACTTCAAGGCCGACAGCTCCACGACGGCGTACCGCTTCGCCTGCTCCTGGGCGGTCAAGGGCTGCGCCAACATCACCGGCACCTTCGGCACACTCGCCAACCCCACGGCGACCGCCGACCGTTATCTGGAGATCGGCTTCACCTCCGGCGCCGGCACGCTCGCCCCGAGCCAGAACACCGGTGACATGCAGCTGCGCTTCTACCGCGCGGACTGGCAGCGGCTCACGCAGTCCGACGACTACTCCTTCAGCGGCACCCAGACCGCCTACGCCGACTGGAACAAGGTCACCCTCCAGCGCGGCGGCTCCGTCGTCTGGGGCACCGCCCCGGCCGGCAACAACCCCACCGATCCCCCCACCGACCCGCCGACCACACCGCCGACCGACCCGAACGCGCCCGCGCTCTTCGACGACTTCCGCTACGCCTCCAGCGGCGACCCGGCCCTGCAGAGCCACGGCTGGACCGTCAAGTCCGGCCAGGGCGGCCCGGGCGTGCCCGGCGCCACATGGTCCCCGCAGGACGTCACCTTCGTCGCGGGCACGGGCGGTGACAAGGTCATGAATCTCCGCCTCACCACCGACGGCACCGCCGCCGGCACGAAGGAGACCGAGATCCAGACCAGCGCCCGCAAGTTCCGCAACGGCACCTACGCGGCGCGGGTCCGCTTCGACGACAGCGCGGCCGGCGGCCCGGACGGGGACCACATCGTCCAGACGTTCTTCGCCTTCACCCCGCTGAACGCGCCCATGGACCCCGACTACAGCGAGCAGGACTTCGAGTACCTGCCCAACGGCGGCTGGGGCGAGCCGAGCAACATCATGTACACGACGTCCTGGGAGACCTACAACCCGGACCCCTGGAACGCCGTCAACACGCACTCGGAGAACCGCGCGAGCTACGACGGCTGGCACGACCTCCAGGTCACCATCGACAACAGCGCCATCACCTACTCCATCGACGGCCAGGTCTTCGGCACGCACGGCGAGCCGTACCTGCCCGAGACCAGCCAGTGGATCGACTTCAACCACTGGCTGATCGACCTCACCGGCCAGACCGGCAGCACTTCGCGCTCGTACGACCAGCAGGTCGACTGGGTCTATTTCGTCAAGGACCAGGTCCTGACCCCGGCGCAGGTCGCCGCCAGGGTGGCCGCCTACCGCTCGGCGGGCACGTCCTTCACCGACACCGTGCCCGGGAGCTGATCGGACCCCGCGCCGCCGTCCACCGCCACAGGCGCGCGGTGGACGGCGGCGCGGACCCAAAGAAAGGCGCGACCAACGGAATTGGCTACCCGTCACCCAGGTGTTTCCGCCGGTCGCGCGGTCGTCCGCGTTCAGCCCCCGAATTCCCGCGATGCACGGTGCGGATCATCGCCCTGCGCGCCGCCGAATGAGCCGTGAGCGGCCGGGCCGGAAACGGGCTCGCGATACGCCGGCGCCGACGCGGCATCCGGTGAAACGGGGGCGCCATTCCACCGCGTGCCCCGGAATTCCTCCGCCGCGGCCGCAGTGCCGTTCCGGGCCTCCGCGACGGGACTCATGAGTACGGCGAAAGTGATCAGCATCAGCTCGAGGCCGAGGCCGATGATGAGCGGCGCGACGAGAACCAGGCCGGTGACACCGCTGTCGCTGTGGACACCCGACACATCCCGCACGTTCACGGCCGCCATTCCGGTGTAGTGCATACCGCTGATCGCGACGGCCATCACCAGTGCGGCGCCGAACGTCGCCCAGGTCCCCTTCACCCGCAGGGTGAACCACAGCGCGACGGTGGCGGCCACGACGGCGATCACCACGGAGAGCACCACGAGCCATGTCGTGTAGACGACCGCCCCCGGGAACAGCAGGGCCCGCATGCCCATGTAGTGCATCGCGGCGACCCCGATGCCGGCGCCGACACCGCCGGTGAGCAGCCCGGACCACGATCGCCGCACCCCGGCGACCAACATCCCGAGGCCCACGATCACGATGGCGACCAGCAGGCTGACGATGGTCAGCGGTACGTCGTAGCGGAACTCCACGCCGTCGACGGCGAAGCCGAGCATGGCGATGAAGTGCATGCCCCAGATGCCCGACCCGAGGGTCAGCGCTCCTGCGGCGAGCCACGACCAGCCCTGGGCGAGCCCGCGGGCGTGGAAACGGGCCGCGCAGGCGAGTCCGAGTCCGGAGCCCACGGCCGCCATGAGGTAGGCGAGCACGGGATACAGGGAATGCGAATAGAGATGCTGATGCTGCCCCACGAAGGAAACTCCCCACCTGCCATGGACGGTACGCGCTCCACCGGGAACGGAAAGGGGCAGTGCGGGTCGCCGATCGACCGGCACCTGTGCCCACAAGCCTCGCCGGTGTACCGACCGCAATTCGGAATCGGGGCTCCCGCGGCGGCGCCCTTGCCGTTCCACGGGGCACGGCCACGGCGATTCCCCCATCGCCCGACCACCGATGCTTGAACCTTATATTAAGTCCCGGAAGGTGTCGCACGCCCACGGCACCGGAAACACACCGTTCCCATACGGGTAATTCTTCCTCGGGAAATGCGCCGGCCGGCGGCCGGAATGGATCACCGGGCGGCCCACCGCAAGAGGTGGGGCCCTTCAGGCTCCCGAGGAACGGCGGAGCGTGCCCGCGTACGCGCCGGCGAGGGTGCCCAGCGCGGCGGCGACCGGGCGCCGGGCGGGCCCTTCGAGCAGTGCGACGCCGCCGCGTTCCGCCGCGCGCAGCCGGTGGACCTGGAGGTCGACCAGGGCGCGCGTCATGGGCCGGTAGGGCGGGGGGACGATGTCGATCAGCCGGCGGGCATCGGCGAGGCCGCGGCGGGTGGTCGCGGCGACCTCGTGCACGAGACCCGCGAAGTCGCCCGCCGGCGCGCCGCGTTCGAGGGCGGCGCGGGTCAGCCCGTGGCGGGCGAGGGCGTCCTCGGGGATGCCGAGGCGGCCGGCGCGCAGGTCCTCGGCGACGTCCTCCAGGAAGTCCAGGCGCTGGGCGGCCTCGACGAACGTACGGCAGGCGGCGCGGTAGCCGGCCCATCCGTCGGACGGGGCGAGCAGGGAGGCGACGAGGAGGAAGGCGGGCAGGGAGTACGCGTCCACGTAAGCCTGGAAGTCGGCCTCGGCGGCGAAGCCCCGCCAGCCGGCATCGGCCGGGGCGGCGACGAGGTACTCGGCCACGACGTCGCCGAGCACAGGCCGCCGGGCGACGGTGTGGGCGAGGGCCCGCAGCAGCCGGTCGCCGTCACCGTCACTGGCGTTGCCTTCGCCCTTGCCGTTGCCGTCCGCCAGGGCCTCCTGCACGCGGCGCTCCCACGCCGTGAAGGCCGTGCGTGCCGCTCGGCCGTCGGTGTCCTGGTCGAGCAGGTTGTCGGTGTGGTGCATGAACGCGGTGGCGGCGACGACGTCGGGGACGAGCTCCGCCGGCAGCAGGAGCCGGACACCGAGAAAGGTGGCGCGGTCGAAGCGGGTGACCAGGCGTCGCTGGGCGGTGTAGGCGTCGCGCAGCGCCGGGTCGGCGATGCCGGCCCGGTCCAGGGTGTGCCGCCAGGTGGTCATCGTTCCGCCGCTCCGTTCGTCCGGCCAAGGTTTCCGGCGAAGAGTCACACGCAGAAAAACCGGCAAACTCACTGCTCGATGCCGCCGGACACCCTCTGAGCTGGGATTCACCGTACCGGGAAACGGCCGGATACGGGCGGAGTCTCCCCTTGTACGGGCTGACCGGCCCACGCCCCGCGGCGGCACACATCTCGGGCGGGCCGGAACGGGCACAGGATGCCCGAAGTTGCCCGAACGGCCGTGGAGCGTCCACCGCCGACGTGTGCCACCGGCGGAACCGGCGGACCAGGGAGGTGCGGGGGGCGAGCTCGCGGGACTGCTCTCCGCCGGGCTGCTCGGTGACCGGGCCGGCCGGCTGCGGCTGTGCGCGGACAACCCGCGGCGGCCCCGCGTTCCCCGCCGTGCCGGCCGGCGCTCGGGCTCGCCGCGCGGGTGGCGGAGGTGACGTACGGCCGCGGCCGTAGGATGACCGGCCGGTGCCCTTGCCGGGTCGCCGGCCCCGGCCCACCCCCGCACAGGAGGCGAGAAACGATGCGGTCCCGCGTCCACAGCATGCCGACGCCCCGCCTGTTCTCCGGCCGGCGGCGGGTTAGGGCGGTCGTGCGGATCCGGATCGAGGGCCACGACCTGCCCGGGCGCACACAGTTGTGCGGCCCGGAGGACTCCGCGTACACCGACGTCCATGTCGCGGTCCAGCGCCGCAATCGCCCCGCGGAGCTGCTGGACCTCCAGCCGGCGGACGCCGCGACGGTCGTCTGGACGCTGGAGTGCGTCGCCACGGACACCCCCGAGGGCACCGACATCACGGGCCCCTATGTGCAGGGCGCGCCGGGCGGCCGGTTCGTCTACCTGTCGTGGGGTGCCGTGGACGGTGCCGGCGGCTTCACGATGTTCCGCCGGGCCAAGCTGATGTTGGACGCGGTCGACCGGGACGTGCTCGCCCGGTCGGCCCGGTCCGGGGTGCTGGTGGGCACCCTCGGGCTCACCGACGGCGGCGGGCGTCCTCTGTGCGCCGCCGTGCGGCCACCGCGCATTGCCTGGTCGGCTGCGTAGGCGGAAGCAGCCGGCTCAGTGGGCCGAGGGTCAGTCCTCGCCCCGGACGATGTTCCAGTCCGTGCTGTTGTCCTGGTCCCGCTCCGGCTTGTCGGCGCGCTTGCCCGTCTTCACAACGGCCGGCCTGCAGGTACGTATCTGCTGGTCACGCGGTATTCGGGTACTGATGGGGTGGCCGTTCCTGTTGTCCACGGTCCGGTGCCTCCTCGATTCCTCTCAAATGTCGACATACCCACTTAAATAGTACATGCACGAACAACCTCCACCCCGTACGGGCACGCTGCGTGAGGGGCTGTCAGCGAGGTGTCACACATCGCCGGATTCCCGGCGGAGTCGGGGCGCCCACGGATGCGAACGCCTGGCCGGAGGGCACCGCCCGCCAAGGTCGCGCCTGCCCCGCTCTGCGGGCCGGAAACAGCTCCCCGGCCCGGCCGGCATCCGGGCGCAACCGCTCCCCCACCCTTCGATACACCGCCCACCTGCGGAAACGTGGACGGGCCGCCGGCAGGGCGGAGGGCACGGACGGCCGACGGCCGCCGGTTCCCGAAATGGCCTTATTCCAGCAAATTGAGTGTCATGACGGGCGTGCCGCTCCCGCCGACGGGTCGCGGGGGCCGACGCTTGCCCTGTCCAACCCCGCGGGTGCCCCGGCACCCGCCGAGACAGGAGGTCACCATGCGTCTTCCCCGCTTCGCGACCGCGGTCGGTGTGGCCGTCGCCGTCGTCCTGGGTGGTGCCGCCGGCGCCGGCGCCGCCACCCCCGAGCTGGTCGGCACCCACGCGGGCCACTCCGCGCACGCCGCTCACGACGCGCATGCCGCGCACGACGACCACGGCCGCCACGGGAACCACACCCGTCACCACAGCCGCCACCTGCCGAAGTGGCACGGTCACCGGCACCACCGCGCCAGCCACCGCGACAGCCACCGCCACCACCCGTTCGCCAAGCACCACCGCCGCTGACCCCCGGCGGCACGCTCTTGAGGCGGCGGCAGGCACCTGGCTGGTGCCCGCCGCCGCCTCAGGCCGTCTGGGCGGTGCGCAGCGCCGCGTACGAGCCGCCGGAGCGCAGCAGTTGGTCGTGCGTCCCGGTCTCGGTGATCCGGCCGTCCTCCATGACGACGATCCGGTCGGCGTTCCTGATCGTGGACAGCCGGTGCGCGACGACGAAGACCGTCCGGTTGCGCACCAGCCGCTCCAGTGCCTGCTGCACCAGCGCCTCGGACCGCGAGTCCAGTGCCGACGTCGCCTCGTCCAGCACGAGGACACGGGGGTTCCTGATGAGGGCGCGGGCGATCGCCAGCCGTTGCTTCTGCCCACCCGAGAGGCGGGCTCCGCGCTCGCCGACGACCGTGTCCAGGCCGGCCGGCAGGCGTTCCACGAACTCCATCGCGTTCGCGGCGCGCAGCGCCTCGCGCACGGCCTCCTCGGCCACGCCGGGCATGCCGTAGGCGACGTTGTCGCGGATGGTGCCCTCGAAGAGGATCGACTCCTGCGGAACCACGGACACGAAACGGCGGTAGCTGCGCAGGTCCAGGCTCTCCATGTCGGCCCCGTCCAGCAGGATGCGGCCCTCGGTGGGCCGCAGGAAGCCGATCACGAGGTTGAGCACCGTCGACTTTCCCGCGCCCGAGGCGCCCACCAGCGCGATGGTCTCCCCGGCTCGCACGGAAAGCGTGAAGTCCCGTACGGAGTGCCGCCCGGCGTCCTCGTAGACGAGGCCGACGCCCTGGAAGTCGATCCGGCCGCGGACCGCCTCCACCTCGGTCTTGCCCGCGTTCTGCTCCAGGTCGGGTGCCTGGAGCACCTCGCCGGCCGAACGCACCGACTCCAGGCCCTTGCTGACCACCGGGGTGAGGCTGAGCAACGTGGTCACGGCGGCCGTGAGCGAGGAGAAGTACGTGGTGAGCATGACGACGTCCCCGGGGGTCACGCCGAGCCAGCCGTTGTACGCGGCCAGGGCGGAGCCGAGCAGGCAGCACGTGCCCAGGACGTTGAGGATGATCCAGGCGAGTGAACCGAAGCGGCCGTTGAGCCGGTCCAGGCGCAGTCCGGCGGTGAGCACCTGGCTGAGCGTGCCGTCGACCCGCCGCAGCGCCGTGGACTCCAGCCCGTGCGCGCGCGTGATCGGGATCAGGGCCGTCATCTCCGTGACCCGGGAGGACAGTTGCTCGACCTCCTGGCGGAACGACTCGTTGGACTCGCGCAGCCGGCCGCGCAGCCACATCACCAGCGCGGAGGTCGCGGGCACCACGACCAGGAAGACCGGCAGGAAGGACGGGGTCTGCACGGCGATGACCACGAGCGCCCCGCTGAGGGTGGCGAAGGCCGACAGGCCCATGTCACCGGTCTGCTGCACGGCCTGCTCGATCGCCTCGACGTCCCGTATCACCTTGGTCTGCAGGACCGCGGAGTTGACCCGCGAGTGGTAGCCGATGGACAGCTGCTGCATCCGCTGGCACAGCGCCGAGCGCAGCCGCATGCCGGTCCGCCGCGCGCTGCCGTACCAGCACCGCACATAGAGCAGGTGGAAGGGGTAGTTGAGCAGGAGCATCAGCAGCAGGACCGCGGCGCCGAGCATCATCCCCGACAGCGGCCGGTGCTGCACGATGACGTCGATGACCTGCGCGGTGACCAGCGGCGTCAGCCAGATCGGCGTGTGCTTGACCATGAAGGCCAGGACCGCCACGGTCAGCCGGCCGCGGTCGTGGCGGAAGAGGTAGGCGAGGGTGCGGATCGGGTGTTCACCGCGGTAGCGGTGGTCGAGCGGGCCGTGCGGCGACGCCATGCGGGAACTCCGGGAGCACGTGGGCGCGGGGGATGAGACGGCACTGGCTCATCGTCCGGTCAACGCGGGATCTTAGGCTGTGCGCGCTCCCACGGTCACGGTGCGGAGCACCGGCTGTCCGGTCCCGGCCGACTGGAGACGTCCTCAGGGGGAAGCCGGTGGAGGACAGGGCGCGACGTGGCGCCCGGAAACCCCTGGGGAGTCAGCCATGTTGGCCATCATCGCGACCGTCGTCTTCGCGATCGCTTTCGTCATCAACGCCACCGGGACCCACACCGACGCGGTGTTCACGCCGACGAGCCTGCTCCTGGTCGGGCTCGCGCTGGTCGCCGCGCACCTCGGCGGCCTGGGTACCAGTGCCCGCTGGTCCGGCTACCGCGGCCGGCGGCGCTGAGCCCGCGGGACAGCGGAGGGGAGGGCACGATGACCGACCACCGCGAGGAGCCCGCGCCCGAGAAGGACGGCCCGCACCGGCCGGGCTTCTCCAGCCCCGGATTCTCCACGTCCACCGGCGGGGAGGAGGCGGGCCGCGTGCCGCCGGCCCCGCCGGTCCCCGAGTACGAGGTGCCGGAGCCCGAACTGCCGAACGCGGACGGCCCCGGCTTCGCGTCGGCCGCGTTCGAGTCCCCGGGCTTCGAGTCGCCCGGCTTCTCCAGCCCCGACTTCTCCAGCCCCGACTTCAGCAGTCCCGGCCCGCTGGGCGGCGACGGCCAGGACACGGAGCACGACAAACGCGGCGAGGACGACAAGGACGCCGGCCACAGGGACAACGGCGCCTCAGGCGGGGGGCCTTGAGGCTTCTTCGGCCATCTTGGCCCGGCACTCGGCGATGACCCGCAGGGCGTCCCGCTCGATCTCGACGGGGTCCAGCCCGAGCGCCTGCCCTATGTGCGCCGACCAGACCTCCGAGCGCACGTTGGTCTCGAAGTCCAGGTCCGCCCGGATGGTGTCGCGCGCGGCCTGCCGGTTCTGGCTCACCATGACGAACGTCGACAGGAAGATCGCCTCCAGGCTGACGACCATCGTCAGCAGCCCGAAGGGGAACCGGTCGAAGACGGCGCCCTGGCCGAACACGCCCTCGTTGGCCAGGATCCAGCCCGTGAACCAGACGATGTGCACGTACACGAAGCCCATCGACCCGGCGAACCGGGTGATCACGTCCGCGACCCGGTCCTGGAGGCCGCGGCCGCGGGCGAAGAGGGCCTGCTCGTGCCGCAGGGGGCTGATCACATGCGGCGTCGGGCCGGCGCGGTGGGACGTCATGGGCACATCCTGCCCCGGCAGCCGTCGCCGTCGACGCACGGGGTACGGGGTACGGGGTACGGGACCGGGAAGAAGCGGGCCCCTGGGTGCGTTGTCATGAGCGGATCGGGTGGATCCGGTGGATCCGCCGCCATCGCGACAAACGGAAGGAGTCATCGTGAAGGTACGTGCTTCACTGCGCTCCCTGAAGAAGGCGCCCGGCTCGCAGATCGTCCGCCGACGCGGGCGGGTGTTCGTGATCAACAAGAGGGACCCGCGGTTCAAGGCCCGCCAGGGCTGAGCCGCCGCTCCGGGAACGGGCGCCGAGCCGTCACATGACGGTGCGGCGCCCGTCCGCGCGTCCGGGCGGGTCCGCGTCCCGGCGGGTCACGACACGGGGGCTCGCGCGCGCAGCAGGAGCAGGACGACGTCGTCCGTGCGGCCGCGCCGCCCGGCGGTGTGCGCGAGCAGGCCGTCGGCGACCTCTTCCAGGGACAGGTGCCCGGTGAGCGCGAGGTGCTCGGCGAAGTCGGCGAGCGCGTCGTCCATGTCCGTACCCGGGGCCTCGACCAGGCCGTCGGTGTAGAGGGCGAGCACCGAGCCCGGCGGGAAGCGGACCTCGGTGGTGGGGTAGCACGCGTCCCCCTCCACGCCCAGCAGCGGGCCGCCGGCGAGCTCGAGCACCCTGACCCGCCCGTCCGGTTCGCGCAGCAGCGGGTGCGGGTGACCGGCGCGGGCGACGAGGGCGCGCCGCCGCGGCAGATCCAGGTGGAGGTGCACACAGCTGGCGAACAGCCCGGCGTCCAGGTCGACCAGCAGCCGGTTGGTGGACTCCATGACCTGACCGGGCGACTGCCCGGCCGCGCTGTAGGCCCGCACCGCCGTGCGGACCTGGCCCATCAGCCCGGCGGCCTTGACGTTGTGGCCCTCGACGTCGCCCACGACCGCGGTCACCCGGTCACCGACGCGGGTCATGTCGTAGAAGTCGCCCCCGATGTCCATGCCCTCGGTGCCCGGCAGGTAGCGGGCCGCGACCTCCAGGCCGCGCGGCGACGGGAGGGTGTGCGGCAGCAGGGCCGCCTGCAGCCCGTGGGCCAGCCGGTGCTTGATGTCGTACAGCCGCGCGCGCTCCGCCGCCTGCGCGATCAGGCCCCCGAGGGCGGTCAGCACGGCGCGCTCGTCGGCGGAGAAGGTGTGCGGCTCGGGGTAGCCGAGCACGCAGCTGCCCACCGCCCGCCCCGAGGCGATCAGCGGCAGGAACGCCCAGGAGGCCATGCCGTCGCTGACGGCCGGCCGGTCCGGGTAGAGCTGCGCCAGGCGCTCCGGGGACTCCACGAAGGACGGCGCCCCGCGCACCAGCACCTGCACACTCGCGGTGGGCGCGGTCACCGGCAGCCCCTCGAAGTGGTCCAGCATCCGCGGGTCCGGGTAGCCGCGGTGCCCCAGCACCCGCATCCGTCCGCCCTCCGAGGCGAGCAGGGCCACCGTGCGGCCGCCGATGGCGGGCACGATCTCGCCGGCCAGCAGGTCCACGACGTCCTGCACCCCGGCCGCCTCGGTCAGCGCGACCGCCAGGTTCAGCACATGGGAGATGGTCACCAGCCGCCCCGGGCCGCGCTGCCCGGGGCCGCCGGACTCCGCGTCGTCCCTTCCGTCCCTTCCGTCCCTGCCGTCACCGTGATCACTGTGCTCCTCGTGCTCCCCGGGGATGCCGGACGAGCTGGTCGGGGCCGGCGTGATCCGCAGGGTCACACCGTCGGTGCCGGGGTGGAGGCAGAAGCCCAGCCAGTCGTTCGGCGGGCGGAGCGCGACGAACGACATGGACCGCTGGCTGATCAGCGCCCCGCGGAAGCGGTCCTCGTACGCCGGGTCGTTGAGCCAGGGCATCGCGGTCCACAGCTGGGCACCGGTCAGTGCCTTGACGGGGACGCCGAGGAGGGCCGCCGCGGCGGCGTTGGCGAAGGTGACACGGCCGTGCAGGTCGAGGGCGCAGAGCCCCTCCGGCAGCCGGGCGACCATGTGCTCGGCCTGGACGGGGAGCGTCGCGGCGGTCCGCGGTGAGGCCTCGCCGGCGTCCGGGGTGCCGGGCTCGCGGCGCACCGGCCGGCCGGCCACGGCCTCGCGTTCCAGGCGCAGGGCCAGCCGCCGGCAGGCGGAGGACAGCAGGTCGCGTTCCAGGTCGCCGAGTTCCGGCGGGTGCGCGGCGGCCAGGACGACGAAGACCGCGCCATAGGCGGTCTCGTCGGTGACGACCGGCAGCGCCGCCATGGTGTACGGGTACGGCAGCACCAGCGCGATCCGCGGATAGAGGCGCGCCATGTCGTTCTCGCTGCCGACCCAGACCAGGCGGCGCTCGCGCAGGGCGTCGGCCACGGGGAGCCGCGTGGCGAGCCCGATACGTTCCCACGGAGCGGCGAAGGCACGCGGCAGCCCCGCGGTGACGGCCATCTCCAGGACCGGTTCGTCGGGCGCGAGCAGGTAGACCGCGCCGGCGTGGGCGTGGACGTCGTCCATCATCGAGGCCAGGGCGAGGGAGAGCAGCGCGCCGCCGGCCGTCCCCCCGTCGTCCGGGTACGGCAGGCCGGGAGGCATCCCGTCGGGCACGGGGACCACCTCCTCCGGCTCCATCGGTCCAGCCTGCATCCGGGCGACGCTCCGCGCATGCGGGGGGCGGTCCGACCGGCGCGGACCCCGGCGGCCCGCGTACCGCGGTCACGCGGTCGGGGGCTCAACTGCCTTGTGGCGTCGCACAGATGGAGTACCGCGTTTTTGTTCCATCCCTTGGCGTTCGAACGAAGCGATGCTTCAATGTGGCGCTGTTAGGAAGGTTTCCTAACTTCTGACCACCGGAGACTCCCGTGCTGATCCCCCCACCCCGCCATGCACGTACCGTCAACGGCAAGCGCGTGGCGCTCTGCGCGACCGCCGTCCTCTCGGCCGGCGTGCTCGTCGTGGGCGTCGGCTCGCTCGCGTCCGCCGCTCCCGCCCCCGCGGTCGCTCCAGCGACCGCACACGCCGCCGTGGCGGCCAAGGCCGCCGCGACCGGCCTGGACGACGCGCACAAGAAGGACATCGCGATGCAGCTGGTGTCCAGCGCCGAGAACTCCTCGCTGGACTGGAAGGCCCAGTACAAGTACATCGAGGACATCGGCGACGGCCGCGGCTACACGGCCGGCATCATCGGCTTCTGCTCCGGCACCGGTGACATGCTCGACCTCGTCCAGCTCTACACCGACCGCAAGCCGGGCAATGTGCTCGCCCGCTACCTCCCGGCGCTCCGCAACGTCAACGGCACCGACTCGCACAGCGGCCTCGGCTCCGGCTTCGTGAGCGCCTGGCGGACCGCCGCCGCCGACACGGCCTTCCAGCAGGCCCAGAACGACGAGCGCGACCGGGTGTACTTCAACCCCTCGGTCCAGCAGGCCAAGGCCGACGGGCTGCGCGCGCTCGGCCAGTTCGCGTACTACGACGCGATAGTGATGCACGGCCCCGGCGACGACAAGGTCAGCTTCGGCGGCATCCGCAAGACCGCCCTGTCCAAGGCCAAGAGCCCGGCGCAGGGCGGCGACGAGAAGGCGTACATCAACGCCTTCCTCGACGCCCGCAAGGCGGCCATGAAGACCGAGGAGGCGCACAGCGACACCTCCCGCGTCGACACCGAGCAGCGGGTCTTCCTCAACAACGGCAACTTCGACCTCACCCCTCCGCTGAAGTGGAAGGTCTACGGGGACAGCTACACCATCAGCCAGTGATCCCCCCGCACCACAGGACCGGGCCGGCCCCCCGTGCGAGGGAGCCGGCCCGGTCCGCGCGGGAGCCCGCGGCGGGCCCGCGGCGTCAGGCGACGCAGACGCCCTGGACCGCGAGCCGCTCGTACAGGTGCGGGTGGGCCACCGTTCCGTCGGGGTAGCGCTCGGCGGCGCCGCTGAACTCGGGGCTGGTGAGCGCCGCGTGCAGATGCCCGGCGGACTCCCAGACCGCGATGTTCATCAGCGCGCGGCTGCTCCCGACGCCCTTGTGCATCTGGGCGGAGATGAAGCCGGGCTGGCGCTTGAAGTAGGCGGAGTCCTCCGTCCAGGCGGCCAGCACCTCCGCCACCTTGCCGTCCGGCGCCACGATGGTGTTGACCAGGACCACCGGCCCGGTCTCCTCCAGCAGCTGCTTGGGGTAAGGGGACGTCTCGTCGACGTCGGCGAGCTCAATCACAGCTGTTCCTGTCGTTGGGGAGCGGTGAGGGGTCGAGCGTCACGGGGAGTTCCGCCAGTCCGCGGAACGCGGGGAAGGGGACGGCGAGCCAGCGCGCCCGCTCGGGCGGCGTACCGAGGGCGACGTGCGGGAAGCGGCCGAACAGCGTGGCCAGGGCGATCCGCGTCTCCAGCCGGGCCAGCGGCGCCCCGACGCAGTAGTGCGGCCCGTGCCCGAACGCCACGTGGGAGCCGGCGTCCCCGCGGGTGACGGCGAAGCGGTCGGGGTCCTGGAAGGCCGCGGGGTCGCGGTTCGCGGAGGCGATGGCGATCTGCACCAGCGCCCCCTTGGGGATGAGGGTGTCGCGGATCTTCACGTCCTCGGCGGCGTAGCGGAACGTGGCGTTCTCCACCGAGCCCTCGAAGCGCAGCACTTCCTCGACGGCCCGTGGCAGGAGCTCCGGGTCGCCCATGACCGCGGCCAGCTGGTCCGGGTGGGCGAGCAGATGGTGGACGGCGTTCCCGATCAGATAGGCCGTCGTCTTGTGGCCGGCGAAGAGCAGCACCCAGGCCGTCGAGATCAGCTCGTGGTCGGTCATGGCCCCGCCCTCGTCCTGGGCCCTGACCAGCGCGCTCATCATGTCGTCGCCCGGGTGCGCGCGCTTGCGCGCGACAAGCTCCACCAGATAGTCGCGCAGCGCCCCCTCGGCCTCCTCCAGCGCCTTCCTGGCCTCGGGGCCGAAGCCGGTCTGCGCGACGGTGGCGGACCAGTGCCGGGCCTGCTCGCGCTCGGACTCCGGGACGCCGAGGAGTTCGCAGATCACGTTGAGCGGGAGCGGGAAGGCGAACCGGGGCAGCAGGTCGACGGGCTCACGCGTCGGGCACCGGTCCAGCAGCTCGTCGGCCACGCGCTGGATGCGCGGGCGCAGCGCCTCCACGCGGCGCGGGGTGAAGGCACTGTTGACGATCCGGCGCAGCCGGGTGTGCTTGGGCGGGTCGGAGAAGAGCATGTTGTCGTCGAGCGCGACGGAGGAGTCCCCGAAGATCCGCTGGTAGGCGTCCATCGCGCCGTACATGTCCTTGCTCAGCCGCGGGTCCGCCAGCGCGGCGCGGGCGTCGTCGTAGCGCGTGATCAGGTATGTCTCCACACCGTGCGGGGGCCGCATCGGGCACACCGGCGCCGCTTGCCGCAGCGCCGCGTAGACCGGGTGCGGGTCCGTGCGGAACTCCGGTCTCCCCTCGGCGACGGCGGCCGCCGCCTCGCCGGGGGTGGATGCGTGTGTCATGGCTCGTCCTGACATTCGGGCTGCCGTCGGTCACTGCAGCGGGCGGCTCGCGGCGCGGTCACATCCGCACATCCTGTGGGGCATACCGGAACCGGAAGGACGATTCACCGGAAACCCCACCTGCGGACATCGTAGGAAGACTCCTCGCGGTCCAAATCCGGAAGGGGGCAAATGGATGAAACGCGCGAGCGAGTGAACACCGGTCGCGTGGCGGTGCCCGGTGAGCGTCCTGTCCGGTGGCGTACGTCCTGGTAGCGGCAGGGCCAGGTCGCGGGACGGGTGGCCGCCTCCGGTGGAACGCGTGAGCGGTTCGAACGAGCTCGGCGTCTGGGCGCGGCGGGGCCTGGTGCGCCCACAGGACGCGGGCCTGCCGCCGACCGGGTTGCGGCGCGTGCCAGGGCCTCCGGCTGCCGGGTCATCCCGTCCCGGCCTCATCACCCGCCAACTCCGCACCGGAGCACGGCACTTCGGAAAAGTCCCTACCCATGGATGGGTGAAAGTTGTACGGTCCACGGGGCCACGTATCGCCAGGGAGGTATGTCATGGCCCCGCCAACAATACCCGCCGTACCCGCTGTGCTCAGCCGAGCCCGCACCGTAGCCCCACCCGGCTGGAGCCGGTGGCTCGTACCGCCCGCGGCGCTCTCCATCCACCTCGCGATCGGACAGGCCTACGCCTGGAGCGTGTTCAAGCCGCCGCTGGAGGGCTCCCTCCACCTCAGCGGCACCCAGTCGGCGCTCCCCTTCCAACTCGCGATCGTCATGCTGGGATTGTCCGCGGCCTTCGGCGGCACCCTCGTCGAGCGCAACGGTCCGCGCTGGGCGATGTGCGTGTCCGCGCTCTGCTTCTCCGCCGGCTTCCTCATCTCCGCGCTCGGCGCCGCGACCAGCCAGTACTGGCTGATCGTGCTCGGGTACGGCTTCGTGGGCGGGATCGGCCTCGGCATCGGCTACATCTCCCCGGTCTCGACCCTCATCAAGTGGTTCCCCGACCGCCCCGGGCTGGCCACCGGCATCGCCATCATGGGCTTCGGCGGCGGCGCCCTCATCGCCTCGCCCTGGTCGACCCAGATGCTGTCGTCCTTCGGCACCGACAGCTCGGGCATCTCCCAGACCTTCCTGGTGATGGGCCTGGTCTACGCGGTCTTCATGACGTTCGGCGTGCTGCTGGTACGCGTACCGGCCGACGACTGGAAGCCCGCGGGGTGGACGCCCGCCGAGGACGCGGTGCGTCCCCTGGTCACGACCGCCCAGGTGTCGGCCCGCACGGCACTGCGCACACCGCAGTTCTGGTGCCTGTGGGTGGTGCTCTGCATGAACGTGACGGCGGGCATCGGCATCCTGGAGAAGGCCGCGCCGATGATCACCGACTTCTTCGCGGACACCTCCACTCCGGTCGCGGCCACGGCCGCCGCGGGCTTCGTCGGCGTCCTGTCGCTCGGCAACATGCTGGGGCGGATCACCTGGTCGGCCACCTCCGACCTGGTCGGGCGCAAGAACATCTACCGCGTGTACCTCGGCGTGGGTGCCCTGCTCTACCTGCTGATCGCGCTCGTGGGCGACTCCTCCAAGCCGCTGTTCATCCTGGCGGCCGCCGTCATCCTGTCCTTCTACGGCGGCGGATTCGCCACGGTTCCGGCGTACTTGAAGGACCTGTTCGGCACCTACGAGGTCGGCGCCATCCACGGGCGGCTGCTGACCGCGTGGTCCACCGCCGGCGTGCTGGGGCCGCTGATCGTGAACGCGATCGCCGACCACGAGAAGGCGGCCGGGCGCACCGGCCCGGACCTCTACACCACGTCCTTCGTCATCATGATGGTCCTGCTGGTCATCGGCTTCGTCGCCAACGAACTCGTACGCCCCGTCAACGCCCGCCACCACGACGGCCCGTCGGCCGCACCCGCCGTCGAGGCGGCCGGCCCCGAGTCGGAAGGAGCCGTCCGATGACCGACCCCTCCACACCGCCCGCACCCACCCGGGGACCGGCGGCGACCGCGACCGCGCCGGCCCCTACGGGAGCGCGGGACCGGCGTCCCCTGACGGCGCTCGCATGGCTGTGGGTGGGGGCCCCCCTCGCCTACGGCGTCTACGAACTGGCCCTCAAGCTCAAGCAGTTGTTCGGCGGCTGAACCGCGGCGGGTTGTTGCGGAATTCTTACCCCCGTCCGGTGGGGCTGGGCGGGCCCGCGGGCGCACTCGTACGCTCGCGGGCATGCCCGCCTCCCTGCCGGCCAGGCTCGCCCTGGTCACCGCCGCTCCCCTGGCCCTCGCGGCCGCCGGTCTCCTGGTGCACCCCCACACGCTGACCGCCGGGACGGCACACCACTGGGCCGTACTGCATGTGTGGCTGCTGCCGTTGTTCCCCCTCCTGCCGCTGGGCCTGGCCGTCCCCCTGCGGGGTCGCCACCGGCGCGACGCCGCGGGCCTGGCCGCGACGCTGGCCTGGGCGGGCGCGTACGGCTACGCGGTCCTCTACACCGGACTGGACGCGGTCGCCGGCATCGCGGGGGGAACGGTGCGCGCGTACGGCGCGCCCGGCCAGGAGGCCCTGCTGAACCGCCTGTTCGCCACCGGGGACGCTCTCGGCCGGGCCGGCGTCTGGGCCCTCGCCGGAGCCGTGCTCGCGACGGGAGCGACGCTGCTGCTGCGCGGCGGCAGCCGGGACGGACTGCGGGCCGTGCCCGGGACGGCCGTCCTGCTCGCCGCGTGCTGGTCCTTCCGGGACAGTCACATCTTCTGGCCCCGGGGGGTGTTCACCATGCTGGCCTTCGCCCTCGGCTTCGCCCTGCTGCTGTGGCCCGGTAGCCCCTCCCCCACCGGCCCCGCCCCCGCGCACAGCCGATGGCCTGACAAGCACTGAGCGGCCGCCAAGCGGGGTAACCGGCTTCCGTACGACCGCGCGCTCATCGCGTCGAGCGCCGACCACGGAGGAAGCGAACCATGCCCCACAGCCCCCGGACGAACACCGGCACCGACCGCGGCACGCTCGGCGTCATCGGTCTGATATGCGCCGGCGCCGGCTTCTTCGTCCTCGGCATCCTGCTCGGCCCGGCCGCCGTGATCTGCGGCTGGCTCGCCATGGGCCGTACGTGGCGGGGCGCCAAGCCGCTGCTTCCGCTCATCGCCGTGGTCCTGGGCGCGATCGACACCCTGGTCGCCCTGCTCTGGATGACCGGCCCGCACTGGAGCGGCGGCGGCGGCATCCTCTGACCGGTCCCCCTGGAGCCCGTGTGCCCACCCCCGCCGTCCCGTCGTCGCACAGCGCGGCTGCCCTCCTGACCGCGGTGCTGCTGGCCGCGCTGCTGCCGACTGTGGGGTGCGGCACCGGCCAACGCCCCTCCCGAGACGTCCCGGTGACCCCGCCGGCGGCCGGCGCGCGCTTCGACTACCAGATCGGCGGCGGCTACCCGCCCGCGAAGGGCGTCAGCGTGGTCTCCCGCGACCGCTCCGACCGGCCCGCCCCGGGTGTCTACTCCGTCTGCTACGTCAATGCCTTCCAGGCCCAGCCCGGCGCGTCGCCGTGGTGGCGACGGCACCACCCGGAGCTGCTCCTGCGCGACCGGCGGGGTGCCCCCGTCGTCGACGAGGAGTGGGACGAGGTGCTGTTCGACGTCTCGACGGCCGCCCGGCGCTCCGCGCTGGCCGCGGTCGTCGGCCGCTGGATCGGCGACTGCGCCGCGCGGGGGTTCCAGGCCGTCGAGCCGGACAACCTCGACTCCTTCGACCGCTCCCAGGGTCTGCTGACGCCTGATCAGAACGCCGCGTACGCCCGGCTCCTGGTGACACGGGCGCACGCGGCGGGACTGGCCGTCGCGCAGAAGAACACCGCCGAGCTCCTCCCCCGGCACGCGGACGTCGGCTTCGACTTCGCCGTGGCCGAGGAGTGCGGGGAGTTCGCAGAGTGCGGCGACTACGCCGTCGCGTACGCCGACCGCGTCCTGGTCGTCGCCTACACCGCGGCCGACTTCGGCCGGACCTGCCGCCGCTGGCGCGACCGCCTCTCGGTGGTGCTGCGGGACCGGGACGTCGTGCCCGCCGGGGAACGCGGGCACGTCTTCCGCACCTGCTGAGCGACGGCGGCCGCCTCAGCCCACGGACACCGCGTACCAGCGGCCGTCGCGCTGGTGGACGAGTTCGGCGGCGACCAGGGTGTCGATGTGGCGCACGATGGTGGCCGGCTGGTAGCCCACGACGGCGCTCAGGTCGTCGACGGTCGTGCCGTCACCGCCCGCGGCACGCAACTGCTCCAGGGTCTTGAGCGCCGTGCGGGGCAGGGCGGGTTCCGGCCGGCGTTCCGCCGCTGGCTCCGGCCGCGCCCCGGGCCCCCGTTCCGGGCTCTGCTCCGAGCGCGGTGCGGGGGCCACGGGCGCGGGAGCCGCGGGCGCGGGGGCCACCACCGGCGCCGGGACGCCCGCGGGAGCCGCCGCGAGGGCGGTGGCGGGCGAGGCCGGGCGGGAGGCGGGCCGTCCGTCGACCGGGGCGGTGGCCGCGACAGGGCGGGGGGTGCGGTTGACCGTGCGGTGCTTGCGGCCCTTTTGGTGACGTCGGGTGCTCATCTCACGCTCCTCCTTGGCTGCGATCTTGCAGGGCCAACGGGCGAACGCGGTTTCGGTCACGCGGATACGTGCATGCGGGGGACACCGCCCCGGGGAATGCGCTCCCGTTCCGTGAGGTTGCACGACCAGAGCCGAGTGAAAAGGGGAGCCTCATGGCATCCACCCACAGCACGCGGGGCCACACCGTCACGGCGGTGCCCGGTACGCAGCACGTGAGGGTCGAGATCGACGGACAGATGGTGGCCGACACCCGGCGCCCGCTCCTGGTCCACGAGACCGGTCTGCCCGTGCGCTACTACATACCGCCGCAGGACGTCGACCTGGCGCGGTTCCAGCCGACCGAGACCCACACCACCTGCCCGTTCAAGGGCCTGGCCTCCTACTGGTCGTACGGCGACCACACCGACGTGGCCTGGGCGTACCCGGAGCCGATCGCCACCGTGCCGGAGATCAAGGACCACCTGTCGTTCTACGACACGATCGCCGAGATCACGGTCACGGACGGCGCCTGACCTGCCGGCCCGTCGCGGCCGGCGCCCTCGCCCGGGCGGCGCCGGCCACCGCTTTCAGCACCCGCACGGCCGTCACGATGCGCCATACAGTGTGACGTTTCGTAATGCCTCGCCCCACCAGGCACGAGTGTTCGTTTTGAGGCGCGCCGCGGGCTTTCGGGAGCAATGATGGTCACATGGCGAATCCGACCATCCTCACCGTCGACGACGATCCGGCAGTCTCCCGGGCGGTGGCCCGCGACATTCGCCGCCGGTACGGGGACCGGTACCGGGTGGTGCGCGCGACCTCCGGCGACGAGGCCCTGAGCGCGCTGCGCGAGATCAAGCTGCGCGGCGAGCAGCTGGCGGTGATGCTGGCGGACTACCGCATGCCGCAGATGAACGGCGTCGAGTTCCTCGAAGCCGCGATGGACCTGTTCCCGCTGGCCCGGCGCGTACTGCTGACCGCCTACGCGGACACCGCGGCCGCCATCGACGCGATCAACATCATCGATCTGGACCACTACTTGCTCAAGCCGTGGAGCCCGCCGGAGGAGAACCTCTACCCGGTGATCGACACGCTGCTCGAATCGTGGCTGTCCACGCCCGACCCGACCGCCAGTGAGACCCGGGTCGTCGGGCACCGCTGGTCGGCGCCCTCGTTCAAGGTGCGCGACTTCCTCACCCGCAACCTGGTGCCCTACCGCTGGCTGCCCTCGGAGGACCCGGAGGCCGTCCAGCTGCTCACCGCTGCCGGTCTCACCCCGGACGACGTGCCGCTGGTGGTCACCGACGACGGCTCGACGCTGGTGCGGCCGAGCGAGGCCGAGCTCGCCGCGCACGTCGGTCTCAGCACCATGCCGTCCGCCGACTTCTACGACCTGGTGGTGGTCGGCGGCGGCCCCGCCGGCCTCGGCGCGGCCGTGTACGGCGCCTCCGAGGGCCTGCGCACGGTGCTGGTCGAACGCAGGGCGACGGGCGGCCAGGCCGGCCAGAGCAGCCGGATCGAGAACTACCTGGGCTTCCCGGACGGTGTCTCCGGCGCCCAGCTCACCGACCGGGCGCGCCGGCAGGCGCTGAAGTTCGGCGCGGAGATCCTGAGCACCCGCGAGGTCATGGGCCTGGAGGCGGCGGGCGCCGGAAGGGTGCTGTCCTTCGGCGACGGCTCGGCGATCACGGCGCACACCGTGGTGCTCGCCACCGGCGTGTCGTACCGCAGGCTGGAGGCGCCGGGACTCGCCGAGTTCACCGGGGCAGGGGTGTTCTACGGCTCCGCCATGACCGAGGCCATGAACTGCGCAGGCCAGGACGTCTACATCGTGGGCGGCGCCAACTCGGCGGGGCAGGCCGCCGTGTACTTCTCGCGCAACGCCCACCGCGTGCATCTGCTGATCCGCGGCGCCGACCTGGGCCGTTCCATGTCGCGCTATCTGATCGACCAGATCTCCGCGATCGACACCATCGAGCTGCACCCGTGCACCGAGGTCGTCGGCGGCAAGGGCGGCGACCACCTGGAGCAGCTCATGCTGCGTGACGCGAAGACGGGCGCCGTGACGACCGTGGACGCGGAGTGGCTGTTCATCTTCATCGGCGCGGAGCCGCGGACGGACTGGCTGGAAGGCGTCGTGGAGCGCGACGCGCGGGGCTTCGTCCTGACCGGCCCCGATCTGCTGACCGGCGGGCGGCGGCCGGGGCGCTGGCCGCTCCCCCGCGACCCGTACCACCTGGAGGCCAGCGTGCCCGGGGTCTTCGCGGCGGGCGACGTCCGCGCGGAGTCGGTCAAGCGGGTGGCGTCGGCCGTCGGCGAGGGCGCGATGGCCGTATCGCTCGTGCACCGTTATCTGGAGGCGCAGTGACCATGTCGGACCGGCTCGTGCCGGAGCAGCTGAAGACCCTGTTCCTGTTCGAGTCGCTCGGGGACGGGCAACTGGACTGGCTCGCCGAGCAGGGCGTTGTGGAGCGGACGGCGGGCGGCGACGACGTCTACTGCGAGGGCGAGCCCGCGACCTGCTTCTACATCCTGCTGAGCGGCACCGTGGCGATGACCAGGCTGCTCCACGGCGACCAAGTGGAAGTCAACCGCACGGACCAGCGCGGGGTGTACGCGGGCGCGACGCAGGCGTACCTCGGGGACCGGGTGGAGCAGACGTACCCCAACTCGCTGCGGGCGATCACCGACTGCGAGTTCTTCGTGGTCCCGGCCGACGAGTTCGCTGGGGCGATGCACCGGTGGTTCCCGATGGCGGTGCACCTGCTGGAGGGGCTGTTCTTCGGGGTACGGCAGCAGAACACGATCATGGGTGAGCGCGAACGCCTACTGGCTCTGGGCTCGCTGTCCGCGGGGCTGACGCATGAACTCAACAACCCCGCCGCGGCGGCGGTGCGGGCGACCTCCGCGCTGCGCGACCGGGTCGCCGGCATGCGGCACAAGCTCGCCCTCATCGCGGACGGCCGGCTCGACACCCGGCAGCTGCACGAGCTGGTCGAGCTCCAGGACGCCGCGATCAAGCGCCTCGCCTCGGCACCGGAGCTGTCGGCGCTGCAGGCGTCGGACGCGGAGGACGAGCTGACGGACTGGCTCGAGGACCACGGCGTCAACGGCTCCTGGGAACTGGCCCCGACACTGATCGCGGGCGGGGTGGACATCGAGTGGCTCGGCACCGTGGTGGAGACGGTCGGCGAGGACCGCCTCGAGGCGTCCGTGCGCTGGCTGTCGTACACCCTCGACACCGAACTGCTCATGGGCGAGATCGACGACGCCGTCACCCGGATCTCCGGTCTGGTCGGCGCGGCGAAGCAGTACTCGCAGCTGGACCGCGCGCCGCAGCAGACCGTGGACGTGCACGCGCTGCTGGACGCCACGCTGACGATGCTTCACGCGAAGATCCCCGGCGGGGTGCAGGTGGTCAAGGAGTACGACCGCACCCTGCCGCAGATCCAGGCCTACGGCGCGGAGCTCAACCAGGTGTGGACGAATCTCATCGTCAACTCGCTGGACGCGATGGGTGGTTCCGGCACCCTCAGCATCCGCACCGAGTGGGACGGCACGGAACGGCTGCTGGTCCAGATCGGCGACACGGGGACTGGTGTCCCCGACGAGATCCGGCCGCGGATCTTCGAGCCGTTCTTCACCACGAAACCGGTCGGCGAGGGCACCGGGCTCGGCCTCGACATCTCCTACCGCATCGTGGTCAACAAGCACCACGGCGACATCCGCGTCGAGTCCACCCCGGGCGACACGCGCTTCACCGTGTGCCTGCCGGTCGCCCTGAGCCACCCGGGCGACGCCTCGATCCCGGGCTGAACCGGCGGCCGGCGGTCAGCCGAGCGTCTTCCGCGACTTCCCGAAGCCGGTGGTGGGCAGTTGCTGGTCCGCGGCGCTCTTGAGCGACCGCAGGGCCAGCAGCAGCACCCCGATGTCGTCGATCAGGATCGGGTCGGGCAGCAGGTCCACCGGGCACACCAGATAGATCACCGCGGCCCAGAAGGCCAGCTTGCCCGAGCGCGGGACGTCGGCGCTGCGCAGCAGGGTCCGGACCCGTGCCATCTTTACCACCAGCACCACAGCGACCACGAGCATGGCCGCGACCGCAACCCCCGCGACAACCAACACTGTCGTGGACCAACCACCCATGACTGCCTCCCTCCCTCGTTCGCGTCTACCCCTGAGGGGTGCGCAGAAACGGTACCCGACCCGGCACGAAAGGCCGTCCACCGCATGATCGCGTCACACCGGATCGCCGCCACCACCGACCTCGGCGAACGCAGGCTCGCCGGACTCGCACTCAATCCCGCCGCCCCCGAGGACGTGTTGCTGCGCCTGCTGGCCGAAGGGCCGAAGGTGGCCCAAATGACACTGTGCGAGGACCGGCCGCTGCCGGACACCGTCGCCGAGGCCGTGATCGCCCACCCGGACCGGTCCGTACGCGGCCGCTTCGCGCGCAATCCGCACGTCGACCCGGTCCGGCGGATACGGCTGATCGATGACCCGGAGTGGTCCGTGCGGGCCCTGCTGGCCGACGGTCCCGCGCTGCCGCGGTACGCGACCGCCGCACCGCTGCCGGACTGGGCCGTCCTCCACATGATCCGTACCTACGAGGACGACATCCTGGGCGGCATGCCATCCCGCCAGGTCTCCTCCGGCCTCATGCGGTCGGCGCACTCCCATCCGGACCCCAAGGTGCGGCTCATGGGCATCAAGTGGCGCGGCGTGCCGGACGACGTCAGGGAGGCGCTGCTCGCGGATCCCGACGAAGGGGTCCGGGAGGCGGTGCGCGACCGTCTGCGGCACGAGGACCCGGAGTGCGTGGAGCGGGAGCTGCCGGCACGGAGCTGCCACGCCCGCACCGGCATGCTCATCTACGGAGCCCTCAGCCGGAATGTCGTCGAGAGCGTGCTCACCGCGCCGGCCGCCGAGGACGAACGCGCCACGATCGCGAGCAACCCCACCCTTCCCGCGGACGTGGTGGCGCTGCTCTCCGCCGATGCGGACGCCGAGGTCCGCCGGGGGATCGCCCGCCATCCCCGGCTCTCGCAGGAGCGGCGCCGGGCCCTCGGAGCGGATCCCGACCCGCTGGTGCGGCGGAGCGCCGCCCACCGCCGCGACCTGGAACGTGACGAACTGCGGGCGTTCGCCACCGACACCGATCCCCGCGTGCGGCTCGCCGCGTCCATGCACCCCGCGCTGACCGACGCCGAACGTGCCGCCATCGACTTCGAGGTCCCGATGGACGAGCCGTTCGTCCCGTGGCCGCAGCCACGGGTGCCCGGTGACCCGGCCGAGTTGCGCCGCAATGCCCTGTCCGGCCATCCGATGCTGCGCCGCCGGGCCGCCCGGAACCGCTTCCTGCCGCCCGACCTGGTGGAGCGCCTGGCCGCCGACGAGGACCTCGGCGTCCGTGTCCTGCTCGCGCAGAACCACCCGGGGGCGCCGGCGGCCCTGCTGCTGCGCAGCTTCCTGGAGTACACCGGTCCCGAGCGCGAACACCTCACCAGCCGAGCGGACTTCCCCACCGCCGGGCTGGCCCGGTACGCCGGCCACGAGGACCCGGCGGTGCGGGTGCTGGCCTGCCGGGACCCGCAGACCGCCGCGGAGACCGTGGAGGGGCTCGCCCGCGACCCCGATCCGCGGGTGCGGGCCGCCGCGGCACGCCACCCGAACCTGCCTCCCGCCCGGCTGGCGGAGCTCCTCGACGACGAGGAGTTGGCCCATCACGCGGCGGCGAACCCGGCGCTGGACCCCGTCGTCATGCGTCGACTCGCGGCGTCCGCTGCCGGATGAAGGAGGTCAGCCGGTCGTAGGCGGCACGCAGTTCGGCGCGGGTGTACGCGTCCCGGACGGCGATGAGGGCGCCGTGGGAGGCGGCGTGGTCGACGGTGAAGCGGTCGTGCCAGCCGCCCCCCGAGGCGATGATCACGGGGGTGTCGACACCGTCGAACTGGTCGGCGGTGATGTCGACGCGCAGGCCGTTCTTCTCGATCCACGCGTGGGAGGCGCCGTTCTCCCAGGCGCTGACGTACCTCCACACGCCCATCCCGTTCTCGTGGAGGTACTCGCCGAGCAGGACCGACGCGTCACCGCAGGAGCCGTAGGGGAAGCGCTCCAGGGAGACCAGGCCGGCGTCGGGGCAGTCCAGGATCGCCTGCCGGAGTTCCAGGGCGAGTGTGCGGAGTTCGGACACCCGCGGAGTGTAACGTGTGAAGATCATTAGTTCGAGGGCGCCGGTTCCGGCAGCGGTTCCCTTCGCCGGGGCGGCAGCCGAGCCGGCACCGCGTTCGCCGTCAAGACTTCACGCCAGGGCCGAGACGGGGACGTCCCCGCGGCTCGCGGAACCCGCTTCGCGTTCAACAAGCGAAGGAAACGGACTCCCCGCAGGTCACCGACCGTTCGAGGTTCTCACGCGCCGACGGCCCGCGACTCCGTCCGAAACAGTTCCTGCCGGACCACTTGACCGCCACTTCTCTCACGTCTTAACTCACGCCCTGAATTAAGTCGCGCGGCCGAGACAGGAGTTCCGATGAGACCCCACGTCAACGACGCCCACCGCAGACACTTAGGGCTGATAGCCCTGCTGTCCGTCCTGCTCGCCCTGATCGCCGTCCCCGCCGGCCCTCTGACCAGGGCCCACGCCGCGGCCTGCGGCACCACCAACGCGGCCCAGGGCAAGACCGCCACCGCCTCCTCCACCGAGAACGCCGGCACCGCCGCTGCCAACGCGGTCGACGGCAACGCGGGCACCCGCTGGTCCAGCGCCTTCAGCGACCCGCAGTGGCTCCAGGTCGACCTCGGCAGTTCGCAGACCCTCTGCGAGGTCGTGCTCACCTGGGAAGCCGCCTACGCCAGTTCATACCAGATCCAGATCTCGTCCAACGGCACCGACTGGACCACCGCCGCCTCCACCACGACCGGCGCCGGCGGCACCGAGACCCGCGCCGTCAGCGGCACCGGCCGCTACGTACGCATGAACGGCACGGCCCGGCACACCCAGTACGGCTACTCGCTCTGGGAGTTCGCCGTGCACACCACCGACGGCGGCACCGGACCGGTGATCCCGGGCGGCGGCGACCTCGGCCCGAACGTCCTGGTCTTCGACCCCACGACCGCGGGCATCCAGGCCAAACTGGACCAGGTCTTCCAGCAGCAGGAGGCGGCGCAGTTCGGCACCGGCCGCTACGCGCTGCTCTTCAAGCCCGGCACGTACAACAACATCAACGCCAACATCGGCTTCTACACCTCGATCGCCGGGCTCGGCCTCTCCCCCGACGACACGACCTTCAACGGCGACGTCACCGTGGACGCAGGCTGGTTCAACGGCAACGCCACCCAGAACTTCTGGCGCTCGGCGGAGAACCTCGCTCTCAACCCGGTGAGCGGCACCGATCGCTGGGCCGTCGCCCAGGCCGCGCCCTTCCGCCGCATGCACGTCAAGGGCGGCCTCAACCTCGCGCCCAACGGGTACGGCTGGGCCAGCGGCGGCTACATCGCCGACAGCAAGATCGACGGCACCGTGGGCCCGTACTCGCAGCAGCAGTGGTACACCCGTGACAGCTCGGTCGGCGGCTGGACCAACGGCGTGTGGAACATGGTCTTCTCCGGCGTCCAGGGCGCTCCCGCGCAGAGCTTCCCCAACCCGCCGTACACCACACTCGACACCACCCCCGTCTCCCGCGAGAAGCCCTTCCTGTACCTCGACGGCAACGACTACAAGGTCTTTGTGCCCGCCAAGCGCACCAACGCGCGCGGCACGACCTGGGGCGCCGGCGCGCCGCAGGGCTCCTCGATCCCGCTGAGCCAGTTCTACGTGGTCAAGCCGGGCGCCACCGCCGCGACCATCAACGCCGCGCTCGCCCAGGGCCTCAACCTGCTGTTCACCCCGGGCATTTACCACGTCGACCAGACCATCAACGTCAACCGCGCCAACACGGTCGTGCTCGGCCTCGGCCTCGCGACGATCATCCCCGACAACGGCGTCACCGCCATGAAGGTCGCGGACGTCGACGGCGTGAAGCTGGCCGGCTTCCTGATCGACGCCGGTGCGGTCAACTCCCAGGTGCTGCTCCAGGTCGGCCCGCAGGGCGCGGCCGCCGACCACGCCGCCAACCCGACCACCGTGCAGGACGTCTTCATCCGGATCGGCGGCGCCGGCCCGGGCAAGGCGACCACCAGCGTGGAGGTCAACAGCGACGACACCATCATCGACCACACCTGGATCTGGCGCGCCGACCACGGGGCCGGGGTGGGCTGGGACACCAACGCGGCCGACTACGGCCTGCGCGTGAACGGCGACGACGTCCTGGCCACCGGCCTGTTCGTCGAGCACTTCAAGAAGTACGACGTCCAGTGGAGCGGCCAGGACGGCAGGACGATCTTCTACCAGAACGAGATCGCCTACGACGCCCCCAACCAGGCCGCCATCCAGAACGGCGCCACGAAGGGCTGGGCCGCCTACAAGGTGGACGACTCCGTCACCACCCATGAGGCCTGGGGCGTGGGCAGTTACTGCAACTTCACCACTGATCCGACCATCCGGATGGACCACGGCTTCGAGGTCCCGGTGAAGGCCGGGGTCAAGATGCACGACGTCCTGGTGGTGTCCCTCGGCGGCATGGGCCAGTACGACCACGTCATCAACAGCACCGGTGGCGCGACCTCGGGAACCTCGACGGTGCCGTCCAACGTCGTCTCGTTCCCCTGACCCTCGCATGACGCACGCCTGAGGCACATCCGGCACGCAGGGGTGTCCCGCCCGCCGGCGGGGCACCCCGTCCGTCTCAGGCGGCCCGCCGGCGACGGGAGTTCAGGGCCTCCCCCACGGCGGCCGCCGCCGCCATCGCCACCCCGGCCACCGGCACCGCCCAGTGCCCGCAGAACGTACTGGCCAGCACCAGCACGGCGCAGACCGGCAGAACCGCGTGCTCGGCCAGGCCGCGCTTGGCCCGCCGGGAGTGGATGAGCCAGACCGTCAGCAGGAACAGCGCGGCCGGCAGCGTCACCGCGAAGGCGGCGGCCGTCTGCGAGATGTGCGCCTTGTGCACGGCCTGCTCGACCACCACCTCGAGCCCCGCTCCGACGGCGGCGGCCGAGCCGAAGACGAAGTAGTGGCCGTAACCCCACACGAACGACCGGATGCCGCTGGCGAGGTGTTCGGTGACGGGGGTGGAGAAGTAGATCCAGTACGCCGCGAAGACGATGAGCAGTCCGCCGAAGGCGATGGGCAGCAGCTCGCCGAGCGCGGAGAACTCGTCCACCGCGGACTGCACGGCCACCGTCGCGGCGGCGACGGACTCGCCGAGCACGATGATGGTGAACAGCCCGTAGCGTTCGGCGATGTGGTGGGCGTGCCAGGTGGTCCGCTGCGCGTGTTCCGCGATGACCGGCACCGACAGGTCCGCGACGGCCATGGCCACGAATCCCCAGGTGAACACCCCACCGGGGACCAGCAGCAGCAGGATCCATCCCGTCTCGACGACCACCAGGCCCACGGCATAGCGCAGCGCCGTGGTCCGCGCCGCCGCCGTCGTGTTGCGCGCCGCGCGCAGCCACTGGCAGGTCAGGGCGATCCGCATGATGACGTAGCCGGCGACGGCGACGGTGAAGTCGTTCTGGTCGAAGGCGCGGGGCACACCGGCCGCCAGCACCAGGACGCCGACGATCTGCACGAACGTCGCGATTCGGTAGGGGACGTCGTCGGTGTCGTAGGCCGAGGCGAACCAGGTGAAGTTGACCCAGGCCAGCCAGATCGCGAAGAAGACGAAGCAGTACCCGGCGACCCCGTGCCCGAAGTGGCCCTCGGCGACGGCGTGCACGAGCCGGACGCCGGCCTGCGCCACGGCCACCACGAAGCACAGGTCGAACAGCAGTTCCAGCGGAGTGGAGACCCGGTGCACCTCCCGCGGGTCCCGTGGGGTCATCCGCACCAGGGGACGGTAGTGCCAGCCCGGCGGCGCGTGATCGTGATCGGTCATCCGCGCATCGTAGGACGCGCGTCGCGGGCCGCGCACAAGAGGGCCCGCGCCCCCCGGTGGGGGCGCGGGCACCGAGGGGGCGGCGTCAGCCGGCGCAACCGTCCTGGAGCATTCCGGCGCGCAGTCGCGCGATGGTCCGCGACAGCAGACGGGAGACATGCATCTGGGTGCAGCCCATGATCTCGCCGATCTGGGCCTGCGTCAGCTCCTCCACGTACCTCAGGTGGAGCAGTCGCCGGTCGCGCTCGCTCAGCTCGGTCATCAGCGGGGCCAGGGAGCGCAGGTCCTCTATGAGTTCCATGCCCGGATCGGGGGCGCCGATGAAGTCGGCGAGCACGGTCTCGTCGCCGTCGCCGTCGTCCGTGGTCAGCGCCGCGTCGAGGGAGGAGGCGGTGTAGCCGTTGGACGCGACCTGCGCCTCGACGACCTCGTGTTCGCCGATGTCCATCAGCGCGGCCAGTTCGGCGACCTTCGGGGCCCGGCCGAGCCGGGAGGACAGCTCGTCCCGGGCGCGCGCCAGTTCGACCCGGCGCTCCTGGAGCCGGCGCGGCACGTGCACGGCCCAGGTGGTGTCGCGGAAGAAGCGCTTGATCTCCCCGACGATGTACGGCACGGCGAAGGTGGTGAACTCGACCTCGCGCGAGATGTCGAAGCGGTCGATGGCCTTGATCAGACCGATCGTGCCGACCTGCACGATGTCGTCCATGTCGTCGCCGCGGTCACGGAAGCGCCGCGCCGCGAACCGGACCAGGGACATGTTCATCTCGATGAGGGTGTTCCGCGCGTACTGGTGGTCGGGCGTGCCCTCCTCGAGAACCGTCAGCCGCTCGAGGAAGAGCTTTGACAGGGCCCGCGCGTCCGAGGGTGCGACACTGCGCGGGTCGCTGATCTGCGGCAGTCCGTCCACGACGGCCTTCTCCACCCCGGACCCGACCATCGTCTTCCTGACGTCCGCGATCACAGTTCCTCCTCAACCCGTCCAGCGACGTGTACGCGTGTACTGCCGTTCGGGTACCCGGTCCCGCACCGGGCATGCCCCCCAATTCCGGGGTGACGTAAATCTGTCCACCGGGCCGCGTAGGACCGGCACGGCCGGGCAGACACACAGGGACCAGTGAGGCCTACGGGGTGATCGTACGTGTACAGCCTTCAAACGGATGACGAAGGACAGGTGCCCACCGCCGCACACAGTGGCGGGGGCCTCCCCGCGTCCATCGGCGAGGCGCGTGACATGGCCCGTGCCCGCCTGACCGGGATCGATCCGGAACGGGTCGAGGACTGCCTTCTGGTGGTCTCCGAACTCGTCACCAACGCGTTCCGCTACGGCGAGGGGATCGCCGGCTTCGAGGTCCTGCCCGGGCCGGACGGCATCCGCGTCTCGGTCGGCGACCACAGTTCCCGGCTGCCCGCCACGCCGCCGGCGGACGGCGGCTTCCTGCCCGGGGGCTACGGCTGGCGCCTGGTGCGCCGGCTGGCACGGGACATCAGGGTGACCCTGCTCGCCCGGGGCGGCAAGGTCATCCAGGTCGTACTGCCGCGCTGAGCGCGCGCTGCTCCGCGCCACCTCCCTTCCCGGGGCGCCTCGTCCGGGAGACATGTGCGTGGAGAGACGGATCGCGGATACACGCACCGTAGACACGACAAGGGACCCGAAACAAGGTCAGATCCCATTCCGGGACCCCCATGGGTCCCCAGGAGGCACACCATGACCACGGGCATCATCATCGGGGCGGTCGTCCTGGTAGTCCTGATCGCCGCCGCGGCGCTGTACCTGACGCGCCGCGGGCAGGGGCCGGGACATCTGAGGCGGCGTTTCGGCCCCGAATACGAACGTACGCTCGCCCGGCACGACGGCGACACAGCCGCCGCCCACAAGGAGTTGCAGGAACGCGTCGACCGCCACGGGCATCTGACGCAGCGCCCGCTGGAGGCCCGCAGGAGCGAGGAGTACCGGGCCGAATGG
Source organism: Streptomyces sp. RLA123 (assembly GCF_056270165.1). NCBI lineage: Bacteria > Bacillati > Actinomycetota > Actinomycetes > Kitasatosporales > Streptomycetaceae > Streptomyces > Streptomyces sp. RLA123. Next base: position 988,470 of record NZ_JBWDOR010000003.1, read on the forward strand.
GCGGCCCTCCAGGAGCGGTTCGTGGACTCCCCCGCCCAGTCCGTCCGCGAGGCGGCCGGCCTGCTCGACCGGCTGGCCCGCGAGCGCGGCTTCCCGGCGGCCGACTCCGGCGAACAGATCGACGCGCTGTCGGTGCACCGCCCGCGCCACCTCCAGGCGTACCGCGATCTGCGCGGCGCCGCCGCCCGCCCCGGGGAGCACAACGGTGACCGCCCCACAACCGAGACCGAGGACCTGCGCGCCCGCCTGCTGAAGGCCCGCACGCTCTTCGACGACCTCGTCGCGGGGGGCAAGGAGCCGCGGCACGCCGCCCGAAACCGGCACGACACCGACGGGCGGGCCGACGCCCCCGCCGGTGACAGCGAGACCGAGACCGAGAGCGGGACCGGCACCGATGGCGACACCACCGCCACCGGACGCCGCGGCTCCCGCCGTTCGCATCTGCCCTCCGGGAGTAACCGATGAACCCCATGAACGAGTCCGGCCACGACGACAGGACGACCGAGCCCGGGACCGACGAGCGGATCGACGTCAAGAGCAATGACGTCACGCCCGGCACCGAGCGCGCCACCCAGCGGCCCGGGCAGCGCTCGCGGCCCTCACAGCCCTCTCCGTCCGGACGGGTGAGCGAATCCGAGGCCGCGCACGGTCCCGTGACACCTGATCGGACCGCCGACCCGCACGAGTCCAGCGACCCGCGGGAGCCCGCGGAGCAGGCGCGGCGCGTTCCCACCGCCGAGCCGGAGCACCCGGTGCGGGCCCCGCACACCCCGCGGGAGCCGGGTGCCCCCAAGGCGACGGCGGAGGACGCCGACAAGCTCCAGCGCCGGCTCCAGCAGGCTGTCGGCGGCTTCGTCGACGAGCCGCGGCACGCGGTGGAGGAGGCCGACCACGTCCTGGAGGAGGCCACCGAACGGCTCGTCCAGGAGCTGAAGGGCCGGCGCCACGCACTGCGCGCGGGCTGGGACGGCGGCCGGGACGAGACCGACACCGAGAAGCTGCGGGTGGCCCTTCAGGGATACCGCGAGCTGGTGGACCGGGTCCTGCACGTCTGACGCCGCACCACCCGTACGGAGGAAAGCCGCCGCGCATCGCGGCGGCTTTCCTCGTGCCCACTACCTCCCACGCCGTCAGTCCCGGCTGCCGTGACGGGTACGGGCCCACAGCGGCAGCCCGTACCAGCAGGCCAGGTACCAGAGGACCACCCCGGCCACGACGTAGGGGACATAGGCGCCGTGCGTCGCCACCCGCAGGACGAGCAGCACCGCGCAGGCCATCGTGGCCAGCAGGAGCAGAAGTCCGGCAAACGTCAGCCGCGAGGCCCAACGCACGCTCTCCGGCTTGATCCGCCGGCCGGCGACGATCCGATGGAAGGAGACCGGGCCGATGAGCGCCCCGGTGGCCGCCGCACCGAGCACGACGGTGACGATGTAGATGGTGTGGTCCACCGTGTCCAGCCGCTGGTAGTTCGGGGTGAAGACCACGGTGAGCAGGAAGCCGAAGAGGATCTGCACGCCGGTCTGGGCTACCCGTACCTCCTGGATCAGCTCACCCCACATCCGGTCCGCGCGTTCGTCCTCCGTCTCGTCCCGGCCCCGTTCCTCGTGTCCTTCCGAGGTGTCGGTCATCGTTCCCTCCCGGTTCCTCTGCGCGCGGCTCGGAGCGATATGTGCTTAATATGCGTTTCGCTAAGCTATGTAACATCTCATCAGATTGGGACGACCGATGGCGAAGACGTACCTTCTCCGCGGCACCGCCGCCGCCTGCCTGGCGGCCGCGGCACTCGCGTGGCCGGCCTCGGCCCAGGCCGCCACCACCCCGGCCCGCCCGGCGGCGGTCCCCTCCGTCGCGCAGGACGACGGAAACGGTAGTGGCGACGGCCGGGATCGGGGTGACGACGACAACCGCTTCGGCAACGACCGGGGCGACTTCAACCGCGGCGACTTCGGCCGCGACGACGACCGGGGCGACGGACGCGGCGACGACCGGGGCGACCGCGGGGACGACCGCGGCGGACGTGACGGCGGACGCGGGGACGACCGCGGCGACGGACGCGGCGGACGTGACGGCGGACGCGGGGACGACCGCGGCGACGGACGCGGCGGACGTGACGGCGGACGCGGGGACGACCGCGGCGACGGACGCGGCGGGCGCGACGGCGGACGCGGGGACGACCGCGGCGACGGACGCGGCGGGCGCGACGGCCGCTGCGACGACGACCGCGGCGGACGCGACGGGCGTGACGGGCGTGACGGCGGACGCGGGGACGACCGCGGCGGACGCGGCGACGACCGCGGCGACCGGCGCGGCGGCGGACGTGACGGCCGCTGCGACGACGGCCGCGGTCGCGGCGACCACGGCCGGCACCACTGCAAGTGCGGCCGCCACCACGGCGGCGGCCACGGCGGAGGCGGCAACTACGGCGGAGGCGGCGGCAACTACGGCGGCGGGGGCGGCGGCGGCGGCGGGATCGGCGGCGGCGGGATCGGCGGCGGCGTCGGTGGTGTCGGCGGCTTCCCCGACAAGGACGCCCCGGTCGCCCCGGTCGCGGTGGGCCAGGGGCTCAGCAACCGCTCGCTCTACGACCCGAGCCTGCTCGACGTGCTCTGAGCGGGTCCGCGCACGACGGTCCGGCCGCCCCGTTCGGGGCGGCCGGACCGTCGTTGCCGTCAGCGCCCCAGCCGGGTCCTGGCCAGCGCCGTGACACCGACAGCCGCCAGGGCGATCTGGATGAGCCACTCGATCCAGTCGACACCATCGGTGTCCGCGACCCCGAGTCCCGCGGCGATGGCGCTGCCGAGGAACGCGGCGACGATACCCACGACGATCGTCCACACCAGGCCGATCGGCTGCCGGCCGGGCGCCAGCAGGCGTCCCAGCAGACCGATGACCAGGCCGATCACGATCGCACTGATGATGCTCGACATCTCCATCCCTACCCCAACTCTCGCGTCCCCGCGTTCGAATGTCTGTCTGCCTCCACCCGGATACCCCGGACCGGCGGGTCCACGCGGGCCGGCGTCCCGATCACCGGGCCCCGCTGTTTCACCGGCCCGGTACGGGGCAGCCGACGGCCGGGGGGATTCAGGTACACAGGCCCAGCTCAGGGAGGCCGGCATGGAGACGTCGGGAACAGCCGCCGCGGTGCGGCCCGGAAGCGGGGGGCGGCGCGCGATCCGGGCCGGCGCACGCGCGGGGCTGACGGCCCGTGGGGTCATCTACACACTGACCGGCGTACTCGCCCTGCGGATCGCCTTCGACGGTTCCTCGCAGCAGGCCGACCGCGGGGGCGCGGTGTCCGAGCTGGCGGCTCAGCCCCTCGGCGGCGTCCTGGTATGGGCCCTGACGGTGGGACTGGCCGGGATGGCGCTGTGGCGGCTGTCGGAGGCCGCTTTCGGAGCAGCAGGGCCGGACGGCGGCAAGGCGTCCAAGCGGTTGCAGTCGGGGGCCCGCGCGGTCTTCTACGGCTTCGTCACCTACTCGGTGGCGACCTTCGCGGTGAACGGCGGATCCGGCGGCGGATCCGGAGGATCGGGCGGTTCCGGCGGCGGGGCCGGGGGGTCGAGCGACCAGACCTCCAAGGACGTCACGGCCGAGGTGCTGGGATGGCCGATGGGCCGCTGGCTGGTCGGCGCGGCCGGGCTGGTCCTGGTGGGGGCGGGCGGCTGGATCGCCGTGCGGGCGATTCTGCGCCGATTCCGCAAGCACCTGCGTACCGGCGCCATGTCGCCGCGTACCCGCAAGGTGGTCGAGGCCTTGGGCGTGGGCGGGGGCACGAGCCGCGGGGTGGTGTTCGCCGCCGCGGGCTGCTTCGCCGTCATCGCCGCGGTGCGCTTCGACCCCGGCCAGGCCAAGGGACTGGACGACACCCTGCGGACGTTCCGCGAGACCCCCGCCGGGCCCTGGCTCCTTGCGGCGGTCGCCGTGGGGCTGGTCCTGTTCGGTCTCTTCTCCGGCGCGATGGCGCGCTGGCGCGACGTCTGAGGGACGGCCGGCGCCGGCCGCCGGCGGGTCAGCGCCCCGGCAGCTTCACCACGGTGACGAAGAACTCGTCGATCTGCCGGACGACCTCGATGAACCGCTCGAAGTCGACGGGCTTGGTGACATAGGCGTTGGCGTGCAGCCTGTAGCTGCGCACGATGTCCTCCTCCGCCTCGGAGGTGGTGAGGACGACGACCGGGATGTCGCACAGCGAGGCGTCGGCCTTGACGTCGGCCAGCACCTCGCGGCCGTCGTAGCGCGGCAGGTTGAGGTCGAGCAGGATCAGACCCGGCCGGGGGGCGTCCGCGTGCTGCCCGCGGCGGTGGAGGAAGTCCAGCGCCTCCTCGCCGTCGCGCACGACGTGCAGGACGTTGCGGATCTTGTGCTCCTCGAATGCCTCACGGGTCATCAGCTCGTCGCCCGCGTCGTCCTCGACCAGGAGGACGACGATCGGTTCCGGCTGGGGCGGCACGGTCAAGGCGTCAGTCCTCCAATGGGGCGGGCCGCGCGGCGGCGGGCAGGGTGAAACGGATACGGGTGCCCGCGCGTGGCGCGGGGTCGAGCCAGATCCGGCCGCCGTGATGCTCCACGATCTTCTTGCAGAGGGCCAGACCGATGCCGCTGCCGTCGCCCCCGGGCTCCCCCTCGCGCGGGCGCGGCACGACGCCGAAGACCTTCTCCGCGTAGGCCCGGGGCACGCCGACGCCGTTGTCGGTGACGGCGAAGCCGAGCAGGCCGTCCTCGTCCGGGCCGTCCGAGGTGATGCCGATCCGCGGCGCGCGCTCCGGCGAACGGAAGGCGACGGCGTTGCCGAGCAGGCTCTGCCAGAGCATCGTCAGGAGCGTCGGGTCGCCGATGGTGCGGGGCAGGGACTTCGGCCGCTCGACCGCGGCACCGCACTCCTCGATCGGCACGGCGAGGTTGGCCAGCGCCTGATCCAGCGATTCGTCCAGCGCGACCACGACGTCGCCTTCGTCGGGCCGGCCCGAGCGGGCGAAGGCCAGCAGGTCGCCCAGGAGTACCTGCATGCGCTTGGCGCCGTCGACCGCGTACGCGATGTACTGCAGGCCGCGCTCGTCGAGGCGGTCGCCGTAGCGCTTCTCCAGCAGCTGGCAGAAGGAGATGACCTTGCGCAGCGGTTCCCGCAGGTCGTGCGAGGCGACGTAGGCGAACTGCTGGAGCTCGCTGCCGGCGCCCCGCAGCTGCTCCTCCCGCTGCCGGGACTGCGCCAGTTCGGCGTCGGAGGACTGCCGGGACCCCTCCAGTTCGCGCAGGGCCTCACGCAAGGGGGCGAGCTGCCGCAGGGCCCTGCGGTGCACGAGCAGGGCCAGCCCCGCCGCGGCGAGCAGGAGGAGGCCCAGAACGGCCGCGACGGCCCAGTACGGCAGGGTGAGCCCGGAGCGGTCGTCCTGGGCGGCGGCCGAGGTGCGCGGCGGGACGGCGGACCCGGGCACGCGGCCGGGGCCGGGGGCGGCCTCGTGGAGCGCGGCCGGGCGGATCAGGGCCGGTGGCGAGCCGGGGCCGCCGGCGCCGAGGGTGTACCCGGCCGGCCGGCTCGCGGCCGCGGTGTGCGAGGGCTGGGGGGCGGCGACGCCCGCGACCGCGCCCACCACCACGACCAGGGCGGCGGGCGCGAGGACGATCCGGCCCGCATGGGTGAGCCGCGTGATGGTCATGACGTGATGTCCCAGTCGAGTCGGACGACCGCGACGTCGTCGTCGAAGCCGCCGTGTCCGGCGGCCAGCGACTCGGCGCGGTCGATCAGGGTGTCGACGAACTCCGGCGCCGCCAGCGCGGCGTGCTCCCTGGCCAGCGTGAGCAGCCCGTCCTCCCCGAGCCGCCCGCTGCCGGCCCGGCCCTCGAACAGTCCGTCGGTGAAGAGGGTGAGGGCCTGTCCGGGGAGCAGGTCGAGCCGGCCCTCGGGCCAGCTCCCGGCGCCGGGGATCATGCCGAGGGCCGGGCCGCCGGGGGGCTCGGCGTACTCGACGCCGCCTTCCGGCGTGCTGCGGAGCAGGCCGTGGTGGCCGGCCCGCCACACAGACGCGCCGCGGCGGTCCGGGCTGAGGGTGAGCACGGTGGCGGTGGCGAAGATCTCGGGTGCCGCGCGTTCGGCGACCAGCACCTCTTCCAGCAGGGACAGCTGGCGTTCGCCCGTGACACCGCTGAGGACGAGGGTGCGCCAGGCGATGCGCAGGCCCACGCCGAGCGCGGCCTCGTCGGGGCCATGGCCGGAGACGTCGCCGATGACCGCGTGGACGACACCCTCCGCGGTCTCCACGACATCGAAGAAGTCTCCGCCCAGCAGGGCGTCGGCGCGGCCGGGACGGTAGCGCGCGGTGACGGTGACGTCCTTGGTGCGCAGCATCGGCAGCGGAAGCAGACCGCGTTCGAGCCGGGCGTTCTCCTCGGCCCGCATCTGGCTGGCGTGCAGCGCGATGGCGGCCCGTTCCGACTGCTTGCGCTCCACGGCGTACCTCAGTGCCCGGCCGAGCAGCTCCGGATCCACGCGCCCCTTGACGAGATAGTCCTGGGCGCCGGCGGACACCGCCGCGAGCCCCGTGCGCTCCTCGGCCAGGCCGGTGAGCACGACGACCGCCGCCCGCTGGGTGAGGGCCAGCGCCCGGCCGAGGGCGGCCAGCCCCTGGCCGTCCGGGAGGTGCAGGTCCAGCAGGACGCAGTCGGCGGGGCGGGCGCCGAGGGCGTCGCCGGCCTCGGCGAGGGAGCGCACCCACCGCAGCTCGACCGGCACGCCGCTGTCGGCCACCAGTTCCTCGACCAAAAGTGCGTCGCCGGCGTCGTCCTCGACCAGGAGCACGGCGAGCCGCCGGCTCGTGCTGTCGCCCGGTCTGGGGATCAGCCCCCCAGACGGAGTAAGGGTGTTGCCTTCCACGTCGTCTCCCCACCCCAGCGGTGCCCCTTGCGGAGCGATGGGATCGTACGCGAAGGAAGCCCTGGCCGGGCAGCCTTTGCGACACTGCGGACCCTCATCGATCATTGCCGTCGGGCAACAGTAATACCCTGCAACGGATACACGGAGCACACCCGGGTCGGGAACAGCCCGTTCAAGAAGTGAGGATGCCGTGCGCACCTATGCGCTGCGGCTCCGCCCCTCCGTCACGGCGGGGACGGCGGACAGCCCTGTGGAGGCCGCCGCGCTCCGGAAGGCCGCCAGCCCCTCCAGCAGGGCGCGCCGGGCGCGCTCGGGCATCGCGGCGACCACGGTGGCGAGCTCCCGCTCACGGCGTTCGCGCAGTTCGGTGAGGAGCGCGGCCCCGCGGGGGGTGAGCCACAGGCGCACCTCGCGGCGCGACGTCGGACTGATGTCCCGGGTGAGGTATCCCACAGCCTGCAGCCGGTCGCAGAGCCGGCTCATCGCCGGCGGCGCCGCGCCGAGCAGCTCGCACAGGGTGCGCAGATTGGCGCCCTCGTTCCCCTCCAGCGCGAACAGCAGGCGCAGCTGCGAGGGCGGGACGGGCGGGTCCCCCGCGTCCCGGCCCCGGCCCCAGAGCACTTCCAGCGCCTCGACCATCGACGACGCCTCGGCGACAACGTCCCGGTCGGGCGAGCGACTCGCGGACAAGGTCATCTCCTGGGCGTCATGTCTCGGGCCCGGAGCGGGCAGGAAACGGATATAGGGGTACACATCACGGCTCCCCTCGGCCCTGCCACCGTAACCGACCCTCCCCTCCACCCAGAAGGACCCCAGCGAACGGTGAACACCTCCGATCTCCACTCCGCCGAGCGCGCCCTGCGCGCTTCCGCCCCCCATGCCCTCCCCGACGCCGTCCGCCGGATTCTGCGGCAGCACTACGGCGCGCGTTCGGTGGACGTCCTGCTGGCCGACTACGGCCAGACCGTGCTCCAGACGGTGGGTGCACAGCCCGGCGCCGACGGCGTCGTCCGGATCGCCGCCAGTCCGGCCGGCCGGGCGTTCGGGGCTCAGGAACCGGTCACCGAGGCCGTCGCCGGCGGTGTGCTGCTGCACCTGCCGGTGAGCGTGCGCGGCGACCGCCTCGGCGTGCTCAGCGTCGGGCTCGCGGCCGGGCCCGCCCCCGATGACGCCGATGACGCCGAGGCGGTCGCGGACCTCGGCGAGATCGCCGAGATGCTGGGCCACCACATCCTGGTCGCCGACCGTGACACCGACCGGTATCTGCGGGCCCGCCGCCTCGACCGCCTCACGCTCGCCGCCGAGATCCAGTGGCAGCTGCTGCCGGGGCACTCCCTCGCCCGTCCCGGGTACGCGCTCGGCGCCCAGCTGGAGCCCGCCTACGACATCCACGGCGACAACTTCGACTGGTCCGCGTCCGAGGAGGACCTCACGCTGACCGTCACCAACGGCATGGGCCAGGGGATCGACGCGGCCCTGCTGACCAGTCTCGCCGTCAGTGCGCTGCGCAACGCCCGGCGTGCCGGTGTTCCGCTCGCCGACCAGGCCGTCCTGGCCGACCAGGCGGTCTTCGCCCAGTACCGGGGTGAGAGATATCTGTCGGTGCTGCTGATGCGCTTCGAGCCGGCCACCGGCACCGTCGACGTGGTCGACGCCGGGTCGCCGCGGGTGTACCGGCTGCGCGACGGTGCGGTGGAGGCCGTCCCGTTCGAGCCGCAGTTGCCGCTGGGCATGTTCGAGGACACCCCCTACGTCGTCCAGCGGTTCGAGGTGCGCTCCGGCGACCGGCTCGTCGTCGTCAGCGACGGGGTGTACGGGACCGCTTCCGCGTCCGGTGAGACGTACGGCGAACAGGCCCTGGCGCGGGCGATGCTGGCCACCCGGCTGGTGCCGCCGGCCGATGTGCCGCGGGCCGTGCTGCGCGAGCTTCCCGGCTACCGAGCGGTGCCCGACGCCGAGGACGACGCACTCGTCCTGTGCCTGGACTGGGACTGAGCCAGGGACCGGGAGGTCCGCGGGACCGGCCGGCCGGCCCGCGCGAGCGAGCGGTCATACTGGTGTCATGACCAGGGCGGCGAGCGAGAGAGCGAGACCCCGCGCATGACGCAGTCCCGCGCCGCACGCCAGGAGGGACCCGCGGCGGACGAACCGCGCTTGACGGTCGACGAGTTCGCGGCCCGCGCGGGGACGACCGTCCGCACCGTCCGCTTCTACAGCGCCAAGGGCCTGCTGCCGCCGCCGGAACTGGGCTCGCGCCGCGTCGGGCTCTACGGGCCGGACCACCTCGCGCGGCTGGCGCTGATCGAGGAGTTGCAGCACCAGGGCCTGACCCTGGCCGCCATCGGCCGCTACCTCGACCAGCTGCCGGGCGACATCACCCCGCAGGACCTGGCCCTGCACCGGGCGCTGGTGGCCACCTGGATGCCGGACACCGCGGAGGAACTCCCGCGCGCCCGGCTGGAGCAGCGGGCCGGACGGGAACTGAGCGGCCACGACCTGGACCGGCTGGCCGCGATGGGGGTGCTGCACGCCACCGTCGACCCGGAGGTCCTGCTGGTCAACCCGGCGATGCTGCACCTGGGGGTGCGTCTGCTGGACGTGCCGATCCCCTTGGAGACGGTGCTGGCCACCCGGGAGATCGTGCTCAAGCACGCCCGCGCGGTCGCGCACGAGCTGCACCGGCTCTTCCAGCGCGAGGTGTGGCAGCCGTACATGGCAGGGGAGCCCGACCGGGAGGACCGGGCGCGGATGCGCGGCCTCACCGAGGACCTCCAGCCGATGGTCGTGCAGGCCCTGGTCACCGCCTTCCAGCGGTCGCTGGCGGAGGAGCTGCGGGTGACGGCCGCGGGGCTGGACGGCACGGAGATGTGAGCCCCGAGGGCCGCGGACGCGGCCCCCGGGGCGTGCCGGTCAGCCGTCGGTGAAGGTCTCGCCGCGTTCGGCCTTCCGTACCAGCAGCTCAGGTGCCGCGAAGCGCTCGCCGTAGGCGGCCCGCAGTTCTCCGGCGCGCGCGAGGAAGCCCGCCGGGCCGCCGGGGTAGCCGTTGATGTACTGCAGGACGCCGCCGGTCCAGGCGGGGAAGCCGATGCCGAGGATGGATCCGATGTTGGCGTCGGCGACGGAGACGAGGACGTTCTCCTCCAGGCAGCGCACCGAGTCCAGGGCCTCGACGAAGAGCATGCGCTCCTTGAGGTCCTCGAAGGGGACGTCCGCCGCCCCGGGCTCGGTGAAGTGCTCGCGCAACCCGGGCCACAGGCCCGCCCGCTTGCCGTCGGCATACTCGTAGAACCCGGCTCCGCCGCTGCGTCCCGGACGGTCGAACTCCTCGACCATCCGGTCGATGACCGCGTCGGCCGGGTGCGGCTGCCAGCTGCCGCCGGCCTCCTCCACCGCGCGCCGCGACTCGTTGCGGATCTTGCGGGGCAGGGTGAGGGTCAGTTCGTCCATCAGCGAGAGGACCTTGGCCGGGTAGCCGGCCTGGGCGGCGGCCTGCTCGACGGTGGCGGGGTCGACGCCCTCGCCGACCATGGCGACGCCCTCGTTGATGAAGTGCCCGATGACGCGCGAGGTGAAGAAGCCGCGCGAGTCGTTGACGACGATCGGGGTCTTGCGGATCTGCCGCACCAGATCGAAGGCGCGGGCCAGCGCCTCGTCGCCGCTGCGGGCGCCCTTGATGATCTCCACCAGCGGCATCTTGTCGACCGGCGAGAAGAAGTGCAGGCCGATGAAGTCCTCGCGGCGCTGCACCCCTTCGGCGAGCAGGGTGATGGGCAGCGTGGAGGTGTTGGAGCACAGCAGGGCGTCGGGGGCGATGACGCTCTCGATCTCCTGGAAGACCTTGTGCTTCAGTGCCGGGTCCTCGAAGACCGCCTCGATGACGGCGTCGCAGCCCGCCAGGTCCTGCGGGTCGGCGGTGGGGTGGATCCGGGCGAGCAGCGCGTCGCGCTTCTCCTGGGTCGTACGGCCCTTGGCCAGGGCCTTGTCGAGGAGTCCGGCGGAGTACGCCTTGCCGCGCCCGGCGGCCTCGGCGGAGACGTCCTTGAGGACGACCTCGATGCCGGCCTTGGCGCAGGAGTAGGCGATGCCCGCGCCCATCATCCCGGCGCCGAGGACGGCGACCTTGGTGACGGGGCGGGCCGGGACGCCCTTGGGGCGGCTGGCGCCGGAGTTGACGGCCTGCATGTCGAAGAAGAACGCCTGGATCATGTTCTTCGCGATGGGGCCGGTGACCAGCTCGGTGAAGTAGCGGGTCTCGATGGTGAAGGCGGTGTCGATGTCGACCTGGGCGCTCTCCACGGCGGTGGCGAGGATGTTGCGCTGGGCCGGGTAGGGCGCGCCGGCGAGCTGCTTCCTCAAGTTGGCCGGGAAGGCGGGCAGGTTGGCGGCGAAGGCGGGGGTGCTGGGGGTGCCGCCCGGGATGCGGTATCCCTTGGTGTCCCAGGGCTGCGCCGACTCGGGGTGCGCGTCGATGAAGGCACGCGCCTTGGCGAGCATGTCCTCGCGGTCGGCGGCCACCTCGTGGATCAGGCCGTTGTCCAGGGCGCGCTGCGGGTCGTACTGCGTGCCCTGGAGCAGCACCTTGAGGAGCGCGTCGGTGATGCCGAGCAGCCGGACGGTGCGGACGACGCCGCCGCCTCCGGGGAGCAGGCCGAGGGTCGCCTCGGGAAGGCCGATCCTCGAGCCGGGCGCGTCGAGCGCGACCCGGTGGTGGCAGGCCAGCGCGATCTCGTAACCGCCGCCGAGCGCGGCGCCGTTGACGGCGGCGACGACGGGCTTGCCGAGGGTCTCGATGCGGCGCAGGTCGCGCTTGATCGCCATGCCGGCCGCGAAGATCTGCGGGGCGTCCCCGGGCCCGGCCTTGATCATGTCCTTGAGGTCGCCGCCGGCGAAGAAGGTCTTCTTGGCGGAGGTGACGATGACGCCGCGCACGCTCTCGCGTTCCGCCTCCAGGCGGTCGGCGACGGCCCGCAGGGACTCCCTGAAGGCCTGGTTCATCGTGTTCGCGGACTGGTTCGGGTCGTCGAGGACGAGGGTGACCACGCCGGTCTCGTCCTGCTCCCAGCGGATGGTGGTGTTCGTCGGAAGAGCGGTCATGTTCGGTCGGCTCCGTTGCGGGGTGCGGGACAGGAGGTCAGAGGCGTTCGACGACGGTGGCGATGCCCATACCGCCGCCGACGCACAGCGTGGCGAGTCCGTACCGCTGGTCGCGGCGCTCCAGTTCGTCGATCAGGGTGCCCAGGATCATGGCGCCGGTGGCGCCGAGGGGGTGGCCGAGCGCGATGGCGCCGCCGTTGACGTTGACCTTGTCGTGGCTCAGGCCCATCTCCCGCATGAAGCGCAGGACGACGGCGGCGAAGGCCTCGTTGATCTCGACGAGGTCGATGTCGTCGATGGTGAGCCCGGCCTTGGCGAGCGCCTTGCGGCTGGCGGGGGCCGGTCCGGTGAGCATGATGGTGGGGTCGGAGCCGGAGACCGCGGCGGAGACGATGCGGGCGCGCGGGGTCAGTCCGTAGCGCTCGCCGATCTCGCGGTTGCCGATGGCGACCAGGGCGGCGCCGTCGACGATGCCGGAGGAGTTGCCCGCGTGGTGGACGTGGTCGATCCTCTCGACCCAGTGGTACTTCTGCAGGGCGACGGCGTCAAAGCCGCCGGCCTCGCCGATCGTGGCGAAGGACGGCTTGAGGCCGGCCAGGCTCTCGGCGGTGGTGCCGGGGCGGATGTGCTCGTCGCGGTCGAGGACGACCAGCCCGTTGCGGTCCAGGACGGGGACGACGGAACGGTCGAAGCGGCCCTCCTTCCACGCCTCGGTGGCCCGGGCCTGGGACTCGGCGGCGTAGGTGTCCACGTCGTGGCGGCTGAGGCCCTCGATGGTGGCGATGAGGTCGGCACCGACGCCCTGGGGGACGAAACCGGTGGTGTAGCTGGTCATCGGGTCCATGGCCCAGGCGCCGCCGTCGGAGCCCATGGGGACGCGGGACATGGACTCCACGCCGCCGGCCAGGACCAGGTCCTCCCAGCCGGAGCGGATCTTGGCGGCGGCCATGTTCACGGCCTCCAGGCCGGAGGCGCAGAAGCGATTCTCCTGAACGCCGGCCACGGTCTCGGGCAGACCGGCGAGGATCGCCGCGGTCTTGGCGATGTCGGAACCCTGGTCGCCGAGCGGGGTCACGACGCCGAGCACGACGTCGTCGATGGCGGCCGGGTCGAGGCCGGGCAGCCGGCGCCGCAGCTCGTCGATGAGCCCGGTGACCAGGTCGACGGGCTTGGTGCCGTGCAGGGAGCCGTTGGCCTTTCCGCGCCCGCGCGGGGTGCGGATGGCCTCGTAGACGTAGGCGTCGGTGCTCAACGTCGGATGCCTTTCGGTGAGGGTGGTGGGGGGGTCGTACGGGTCAGTCCAGCAGCGAGCGGCCGATGATCTCCTTCATGATCTCCGTGGTGCCTCCGTAGATGGTCTGGATGCGGCCGTCGATGAACGCCCTCGCCACCGGGAACTCGGCCATGTAGCCGTAACCCCCGTGCAGTTGGAGGCAGCGGTCGGCCACCCGCTTCTGCAGTTCGGTGGCCCACCACTTGGCCATCGAGGCGTGCACCGCGTCGAGCCGGCCGGCGCTGTGCTCGGTCACGCAGCGGTCGGTGAAGGCACGGGTGACCGCGCACTCGGTCGCCATCTCGGCTATCTCGAAGCGGATGTGCTGGAGCCGGGCGAGCGGGCGGCCGAAGGCCTCGCGCTCCTTGACGTACCGGGTGGTGATCTCCAGCAGGTGCTCGGCGGCGGCCGCCGCCGCGACGGCGATGCCCAGGCGTTCCTGGGCGAGGTTGGCCATCAGGTGGAAGAACGCCTGGTTCTCGGCGCCGAGCAGGTTCTCCTTGGGCACCCGCACATCGGTGAAGAAGAGCTCCGCCGTGTCCTGCGCCTTCTGCCCGATCTTGTCGAGGTTGCGTCCGCGGTCGAAGCCGGCCATGCCGCGCTCGACGACCAGCAGGCTCAGGCCCCGTGCCCCGCCCTCGGGGGTGGTGCGGGCGACCACCACGACGAGGTCGGCGAGGATGCCGTTGGAGATGAAGGTCTTGGCGCCGTTCAGGACCCAGTGGTCGCCCCCGTCCACGGCGGTCGTGCGGATGCCCTGGAGATCCGAGCCGGCGCCCGGTTCGGTCATGGCGATGGCGGTGATGATCTCGCCGCTGCAGAAGCCGGGCAGCCAGCGGCGTTTCTGCTCCTCGGTGGCGAGCCCCGTCAGATACGGGCCGACGATGTCGTTGTGCAGGCCGAGGGCGAGGCCGTGGGCCCCGGCGCAGGCGAACTCCTCGGCCAGGACGACCGCGTAGCGGAAGTCCCCGGTGCCCCCGCCGCCGTGCTCCTCGGGGACGGCGATGCCCAGCAGCCCCTGGCGGCCGGCCGCGAGCCATGCCTCACGGTCGACGATGCCCGCCTTCTCCCACCGGTCGTGGTGCGGCAGGACCTCCTTGGCGAGGAACGTCCGCACCGTCGCCCGGAACGCCTCGTGCTCGGCCGAGAAGAGCTCGCGCTGCATGCTGCCTGCCTTCGGGGAGGGACGTCGCGGTCAGGGCCGGGTACGCCGGCCGGCCTCGGGGGTCAGTGCCGGGACGTCCCAGTCGCGGGCGACCTCGGCGGTGTGGGCTCCGGGCCGGGCCGGGGGCCGGCGCAGGCTCGCGGGGGTGGCGGAGAAGCGGGGGGCCGGGGCGGGCTGGGTGATGCCGCCGGCCGTGACGAAGGTGCCGCGGGCGGCCAGGTGCGGGTGCTCGGCCGCCTCGTACAACGACAGTACCGGCGCGACACAGGCGTCGCTGCCCTCGAACACCTCGGTCCACTCCTTGCGCGTACGCGTGGCGAAGCGCTCCGCGATCAGCGACCGCAGTTCGCCCCAGCGGGCGAGATCGCCGCGGTCGGGCGCGTCGTCGGGAAGCCCGAGCAGCCGGGCGAACTCGGCGTAGAAGGCGGGCTCCAGGGCGCCGACCGTCATCCAGGCACCATCGGCGGTCGCGTAGACGGCGTAGTAGGGGCAGCCCCCGTCCAGCAGGTTGGCGGCGCGGCGGTCCTGCCAGGCGCCCGCGGCCAGCATGCCCCAGATCATCGCACCGAGGTGGGCGGCGCCGTCCACGATGGCGGCGTCGACGACCTGGCCCGTCCCGGTGGCACGGGCGTGGTGGAGCGCGGCCAGCACCCCGGTCACCAGGTAGAGGGAGCCGCCGGCGTAGTCGCCGAGCAGGTTGGCCGGGACGGCGGGCGGGCCGCCCGCGGGCCCGATCATGCCGAGGGTGCCGGCGGTGGCGATGTAGCCGATGTCGTGACCCGCGTTCAGGGCCAGCGGGCCGTCCTGGCCCCAGCCGGTCATCCGGCCGTAGACGAGGCGGGGGTTGCGGGCGTGGCAGTCGGCCGGGCCGACGCCGAGGCGTTCGGCGACGCCGGGGCGGTTCCCCTCCAGCAGGATGTCGGCCCGCTCGGCGAGGCCGAGGACGAGCGCGGCACCGCCCTCGTCCTTGAGGTCGACCACGACCGAGCGCTTGTTGCGGTTGGTGACGTCGTGGTCCGGGTCCACGCCCAGCCGCGCGCCGCCGGGCCGGTCCACGCGGACGACGTCGGCGCCGAGGTCGGCGAGGAGCATGGCGGCGAAGGGCGCCGGACCGATCCCGGCGAGTTCCACGACGCGCACCCCGGCGAGCGGGCCGCCCGCCGCCGGGAGGGCATCCGTCGCGGGCGCGCGCGGGTCCGGTCCGAGCGGGTCCGGGCGTCCCTCGGCCATCGTTCCTCCGGCCTCTTCGGCGGGACATGACAGTAATGGTGTAACACTGAAGATGCTATGGAGACCCGGAGCGGGTGACAAGGGGTGGCCGACGTGGCACGGCCGGATGACGACGTACGGGTGAAGGACCTCTGGCGGGAGCTGGGGCTGCCGGGGATCGTGGACGTGCACACGCACTTCATGCCGGAACGTGTGCTGGCCAAGGTGTGGGCGTACTTCGACGGCGTGGGCCCGCTGACCGGCCGGCCGTGGCCCATCGCGTACCGGGAGGACGAGGAGGAGCGCGTCGCCGCGCTGCGCTCGTTCGGCGTCCGGGCCTTCACCTCGATGCTCTACCCGCACAAGCCCGCCATGGCGGCCTGGCTCAACGCCTGGGCGGCGGACTTCGCCGCGCGCACGCCGGACTGCCTGCACACCGCGACCTTCTTCCCTGAGCCGGAGGCGGCGGGCTACGTGCGGCAGGCGCTGGAGTCCGGCGCACGGGTCTTCAAGTGCCACGTCCAGGTGGGCGGGTTCGACCCCAACGATCCGCTGCTGGACGACGTGTGGGGGCTGCTCGCCGAGGCCGGCGTCCCCGTCGTCACGCACTGCGGGTCGGGCCCGGTGCCCGGCCGCCACACAGGCCCTGAGCCGATCCGCAGGCTGCTGGCCCGGCACCCGCGGCTGCGCCTGGTCGTCGCGCACATGGGCATGCCCGAGTACGGCGACTTCCTCGGCCTGGCGGCCCGTCACCCCGGTGTGCACCTTGACACGACGATGGCCTTCACCGCCTTCGCCGAGGCCGACGCCCCGTTCCCGGCCGGGCTGCGCGGCCCGCTCGCCGACCTCGGCGACCGCGTGCTGTTCGGCAGCGACTTCCCCAACATCCCCCACGCGTACCTGGAGGCCGTGGAGGCGGTGGCCCGGCTGGGGCTCGGCGACGCATGGGTGCGCGGCGTGCTGCACGACAACGCGGCCCGGCTGTTCGGGCTCGACCGCTGAGCGGCTCCCGGTCGCGGCATACCGCGCCCTGCCGTGCCGTGTCACCGGCGGGCCGTTCCCGCGGCGCCCCTGCAAGGGCCGGTGACGCGTGAGGTGATCCAGCCGAGGCAGGGACCGCCCGGCTTCGGGACGACCGCCTCGCCGTCCACCAGGCAGCGGTCCGCGCGGGAGGAGGGAGATCGCGGGGTTCCTCGCCCTCCGCCTCGCGGACGGCTCCAGGCGGCCTCGCGGGAGACCCGTTCGCCGACGACGTCGTCCCCGTGGGCGGCCTGCCCCTTCCACTCGCCCGGCGTGCGCACGGCGGAGGGCCGCGGCAGTCCCGCGGACACGGCGTCCGGCGGGAGGCGGCGGACCGGCGGGATGCCGGCCTCCCGCACGCGGACGGCGAGCCGGGTGCCGGCCACCACGCGGCCCCGCCCACTCGGCACACAGGCGCTCCGCGACGGCCTGGACGGCCGGCGGTCGCGGGTACTCCCGGACGGACTCCTGCGGCGCGGGCACGGCACGCTCCTCGTTCGGACCGGCCCTCGGTCCCTCCCTCCGTTGTACTCCCGGGCACACGTTCGGGCGGTGCGGCGCGCGGTCGGCGGACCGGTCGGTACACCATGGTTTGTCCCGATTCTCAGGCCACCTTCCGGGAGCGCAGCCCGATGACTCCCCGCACGCCCCGCCCGCACTGGCTGTTCGGCGACCAACTGGGACCGCACTTCCTCGACTCCGCCGGCGGCGGACCGGATCCCGGAGCGCCCGTGGTGATGATCGAGGCCCGCTCGGTCCTCGCGCGCCGCCGCTTCCACCGGGCGAAGGCCCATCTGGTGCTCTCGGCGATGCGTCATCGCGCCGCGGAACTCGGCGACCGGGTCCACTATGTGCGGGCCGAGACCTACGGCGAGGGACTGCGGAAGGCGGTCGGCAAGGGACCGGTGACCGTCTGCCGTCCGACCTCGCGCGCCGCGCTCGGTCTGGTGACGGCGCTGGACGGGGTCGCGGTGCTGCCCGACCGCGGTTTCCTGGTGCCGGCCGCCGACTTCGCCGCGTGGGTGGACGGCCGGGAGGGCGGGCGGCTGCGGCTCGAGGACTTCTACCGCTGGGTGCGCCGCTCGCACGACCTGCTCATGGACGGCGACCGGCCGGTGGGCGGCCGCTGGAACCTGGACCAGGACAACCGGGAGCCCCCGCCGCGCGACTGCCACGGCGGCGCACTCGGCACCCCGGAGCCGTGGCTGCCCCGCGAGGACGCCGTCGACGAGGAGGTGCGGCACGACCTGGACCGCTGGGAACGCGACGGCCTGGTCCGCTTCGTCGGCCGCGACGGGCCGCGGCGCTTCGCGGCCACCCGCCGGGAGGCGCTCGCCGCGCTGCGCCGCTTCACCGCCCACCGGCTGCCGGACTTCGGCCGCCACGAGGACGCGATGCTGGCCGGCGACCCGGTCATGGGCCACAGCCTGCTCTCCGCGCCGCTGAACCTGGGACTGATCCATCCCGCCGAGTGCCTGGACCGGGCGGAGCGGGCGCTGCGGTCCGGGGAGGCGCCGCTGAACAGCGTGGAGGGCTTCGTCCGGCAGATCGCCGGCTGGCGGGAGTACGTCTGGCACCTGTACTGGCACTTCGGCCCGGACTACCGGCACCGCAACGCGCTGCGCCACCACACCCCGCTGCCCGGCTGGTTCCTCGATCTGGACGCGGACGCGGTGCAGGCCCGCTGTCTGGCGACGGTGCTGGCCCAGGTCCGGGACACCGGCTGGACGCACCACATCCCGCGGCTGATGGTGCTGGGCAGCCACGCGCTCCAGCGCGGCTGGGACCCGGAGCAACTCACCGACTGGTTCCACCGCTGCTTCGTCGACGGCTACGACTGGGTCATGGCCCCGAATGTGACCGGCATGTCACAGTTCGCGGACGGCGGCCTGATGACGACCAAGCCGTACACCTCCGGCGGCGCCTACATCCACCGCATGAGCGACCTGTGCGACGGCTGCGTCTACCGCCCCACGGAACGGACCGGGGAGCGCGCCTGCCCGTACACCACCGGCTACTGGTCCTTCCTGCACCGGCACCGCACCCGGCTGGCGGCAAATCACCGCACTGCGCAGGCAGTTCGCGGGCTTGACCGGCTCGGCGACCTTCCCGACGTGCTGGCGCGGGAGGCCGGGCGCGGCGACGGACCCCCGTGACGGACCATCACGGGACACACCTGTGACGGTGTGCAACCTTCGCCGCGCAGCGGGTACGCGAAGGGGGATGCGCCGCGGCGTCATGTACCCATCAGAGTCGAATTATTACGGAGAGTAGCGAACTCAATGCACTCCAGGCACGTATAGTTACCTGCGTCACACCGGTAACAGGGAACGGTTCGGACTCCCGAGCGAGTCTCATACGTAGAGCCGCAGTTGGGCGCAGGGCCCGGAACCCGCCCGGCCCGGAGAGACAGTGAGGAGAAGCCATGCGACCGTTCGCGCTGATTCATGCCCGGCCGGCTACACCGGAAACGTTCATACCCAACTACACCTACGACTCCGCGCTTCAGTTGAACGTCCTGCCCGACGGACGTCCCGTCATCAGCGACCGGGGGCTGCTGCTCGCCACCGGCGCCACCGTCTCCACCGCGGGCTCCAAGACGCACTTCGACGACTGACCGCCCCTGCCCACCCGCCGCCCATGACCGTCCTGATCCTCACCTCCCCCGAAGACGTGACAGCCGACCTGGTGGTCGCCGCGCTGCACGACCGCGGGGCACCCGTCGTGCGCCTGGACCCCGCCGAACTGCCCGGCGAGGTCTCCATGTCGGCCGAGTACGTGCGCGGCGACGTGCACGGCTACCTGTCCGTCCACGAGCGCCTGGTCAGCATGAGCAGCCTGCGCTCCATCTGGATCCGCAGGCCCGGCACGCCCGGCTCCGGAGCCGTCGAGCAGTCCGAGTGGCTGTCCGCGGAGACCGGACGGGCGCTGTACGGGGCCCTGCGCTGCGTGCGGGCGCGATGGATGAACCATCCCTCCGCCGCGGAGCAGGCCCGTTACAAGCCCTGGCAGTTGTTCACCGCGCACCACGCGGGGTTCGCGGTCCCGGCCACCTTGATCACCACCTTCCCGCAGGCGGCAAGGGAGTTCGCCGAGCAGCATCCGCACCTGGTGGTCAAGTCCGTCTCCGGCACGCACCCGGGCAATCCGCCGCTGGCCCTGCCGACCACCCTGGTCGCCCCCGATGCCGACTTCTCCGCGGTCGCGGCGGGCCCCACCCTGCTGCAGGAGTACATCCGCAAGGCCGCCGACGTCCGTCTGACCTGCGTGGGGAACCGGCTGTTCACCGCCCGCAAGAAGTCCGGCCCCGACCAGGTCGACGGGCGCTTCGGCAGCCCGGACGACGCGCGGTGGGAACCCGTCGCGGCACCCGCCCGGATCGCGCGCGCCGTGCGCGCGTTCATGGACGCCGCCCAACTGGCTTACGGTGCCTTCGACTTCGCCGAGGACGACGACGGCACCTGGTGGTTCCTGGAGTGCAACCAGGGCGGCCAGTTCGGCTTCGTCGAGCTGGCGACCGGGCTGCCGATCACGGACGCGATCTCGGGCTGGCTGGCGCCCGACACGGGCTGACCGGGACGCGCGCCTGACGGACCGTCATGACATCGTGTCAGGACTCCCGGATGCCCCAAGGGGACCCGTAGCCGGTCAGCAGGTCCAGGAAGGGCCGCGGCGCGAACGCCTCGGGCCCGAGCACCCCGGATCCGGCCCAGGCTCCGGAGGCCATCAACTCCATTGCCACCACGGGGTTGACGGCGGTCTGCCAGACGACGGCCTGGGAGCCGTACTCGCGCATCGACCACTGGTTGTCGACCACGTGGTACAGGTACACCTCGCGCGGCCGGCCGTCCCGTGTCCCGGTGACCCACGTCCCGGCGCACGTCTTGCCGTGCATGCGCTCGCCCAGCGCGGCGGGGTCGGGCAGGCAGGCGGCCACGACATCGCGCGGGCTGACCCGGACCTGGCCGTCCCGGCCCGCCACCGTGACGGGCCCTGTGCGGTCCAGGCCCAGTTGGTGGAGGGTCCTGAGGGTGCCGATGAACTCCTCGCCCAGCCCGTACTTGAAGGTCACCCGCCGGGCGTCCACCCAGCGCGGCATCAGCAGCACCTCTTCGTGCTCGACGTTGACACAGCTGACCGGGCCGATGCCCTCGGGGAAGTCGAAGACCTCCGGCTCACTGAAGGGCGCCGTGGTGAACCAGCCGCGGCCCTCCTCGTAGACCACCGGAGGGTTCAGGCACTCCTCGATCGTGGTCCAGATGCTGAACGAGGGCGCGAAGTCGTAGCCGTCGACGGTGAGGTTCGCGCCGTCCCGCACCCCTAGTTCGTCGATGGTGTCGAAGAGTTCGTCGGCCGCGTAACGGGCGAAGACGTCCGACAGCCCCGGCTCGACGCCCATGCCGACCAGCGCCAGCCGCCCGGCCCTCTCCCACTCCGCGGCCCGCTCGAACTGCTCGTCGCCGAGCTTGACGCCGCACTCCTCGTACGGGCGCTCCGGGTGCGGGCGGGACAGCGACATCGCCATGTCGAGATAGTCGGCGCCCGCCGCGAGCGCCGCGCCGAACAGCGGCATCACGAACCGCGGGTCGGTGGCGTTGAGCAGCACGTCGCAGCGGTGCGCGGCGAGCAGCGCGGTCACTGCGGCCTCGTCGGACGCGTCGGCCCGGGCGGCGGTGAACCGGGTGTCACCGCCGGCGGACACGGCGGCGACGGCGGCCTCCGCGCGTGCCAGGTCGCGGTCGGCGACCACCATCGCCTCGAAGAACTCCCGCCGGGCCGCGATCCGGGTGATCGCGGTGCCCACGCCGCCGGCTCCCACAAGCAGTACTCGCATGGCTGACCAGTCTCCGTTCCCGAGGCGGTGCCGCCTCTGACAGGGGTGACCCGATGGACCCGATCGAACGCCCTGCCCGTTCCTACGGTCAATGGCGTTGGCATAAGGTCGCCACAGCGTCCGGACAGCGTGCGAGGGAGGCGGCCGTGCCGAAGAAACCGGTCCCGGAAGCGGACCGCAGGCGCCGCCGCCCCACCCGCGGCGGAGCCGTCCTGTCGCACCGGCTGATCGTCGACACCGCGCTGCGCGTGCTCCGCGAGCACGGCAGCGCGGGTCTGACCGCGCGGCGGCTCGGCACGGCTCTCGGCGCGGACCCCAGCGCCCTCTACCGCTACTTCCGGGGCATGGACGACCTGATCCTGGCCATCGCCGACGACCTCATGGGCCGCGCCGTCGACGGCTGGCAGGGCACCGGCGCCTGGCGCGCCGACCTGCGCGACCTGGGCCTGCGCGTCCACTCCGCGTACCAGGCCCACCCCCAGGCGGCCGTGCTGACCGCCGGCCGTGTCTCTGGCCGCCCCCATGAGACCGCCGCGGACGAGACCATCCTCGGCATCCTCCGCACGGCCGGGTTCCCCGACCCCGACGCGGTCGCCGTCTACCAGGCCTTCATCGACCAGGCCCTGGCCTTCGCCGCCCTCGACGCGGCCACCCTCGCCCTCCCCGCGGCCGCCCGCGAGGCCGACCACGCCGTATGGGGCGCCACCTATGCCCGTCTCCCCGCCCGCACCCATCCGCACATCGCCGCCACCGCCGGCCTGCTGGTCGCCCGTATGAACCGCAGCGCCTACCCCACCGCACTGGAGATGTTCCTCGACAGCGCCGAGAGCCGCCTGACGCGGGCACGCGCCGGCGCGGCACCGGGTCCGCCGGACCGCCGTCCCTGAGGCCGCGGCCCGGGCCCCGGGCGGGATTCACCAACGTGCTGCTGTTCGAGCCGCTGGGCCCGGCCGTCGCCCGCGCCCGTCCGGCCCGGCGGGCCCTGGGCCTGGCGGCCGCCGGCTGCGTCCTGCCCCTCGCCATCGAGACCGTGCGGTACGAGGTCGTGCGGCTGATGCGTGCCGCCGACGCCCAGGACATCGCCGACAACCTCTGCGGCCTGCCCGCCGGCCTGCTCCTCGGCATGGTCACGCGTCCCCTCGTCCGCCGCACCTCCGTCTCCCCCGGCTTCCCCCTCCCGCGTGCCGTCCCACTCGCCCCGCTCCCCGGACCGCGAGTTCCCGCCGGAGGCGTGACACAGGACACGTACGAAACGGTTTCGTTTCGGTGTGCACTGCCCTAGGCTCAGATGAGTACGAAACCGTTTCGTTTAGATCGGTGGGACACCATGTCCGAAGCCTCCGTGGAGCGCCGCTCCCGCCTCACGCCCGAGCGGGAGGAGGAGCTGTACACCAGCACGCTGGACCTGCTCCGCGAGGTCGGCTACGAGGCCCTCACCATGGACTCGCTCGCCACCCGCTCGCGCTGCAGCAAGGCGACCCTCTACCGCCAGTGGGGCGGCAAGGCCCAACTGGTGGCAAGGGCGCTGCGGCACCAGAAACCGGTGCACGCCGCCGACATCGACACCGGGAGCCTGCGCGGGGACTTCCACGCGATGCTCACCGTCGAGGACGACAGCCGGCTGGCGCGCGACTTCGCGCTCATGCGCGGGCTGGCGATGGCGATGCACGCCAACCCCGACCTGCTGCGCGCCTTCCGCGAGCTGATGGTCGAACCGGAGCGCAGCGGTCTGAACGCCGTACTGAGGCGGGCCGTCGACCGCGGCGAGGTCCGCGCCGACAACCCCGCGCTCGACTACCTCATGCACATGCTCGTGGGCGCCTTCGCCACCCGCGCCGTGATCGAGGACCGGCCCCCGACGGTGGCCTACCTGACCGCCTATCTGGACGCCGTGATCCTGCCCGCGCTCGGTGTCGCCCCCGTCGGTGACGGTGCGCCCGCCGGCTAGCCCGGCGCGGCCGCACACCCCCGCCCCGCCCTTCCACGACCCGACCGGGAGTACGTCCTCGTGGCCACTTTCCTCTACCGCATCGGCAGACTCGCCTACCGGCGACGGAACTTCGCCGTCCTGATCTGGGTGGCGCTGCTCGCGCTCGCGGGTGTCGGCGCCGCCAACGCGCCCGCCGCGGGGAGTTCGTCCTTCTCCGTCCCCGGGACGGAGTCCCAGAAGGCGTTCGACCTGCTGGACCAGCGCTTCCCCGGGTCCAGCTCCGACGGGGCGACCGCCCGCGTGGTCTTCAAGGCCCCCGCCGGCGAGAAGATGACCGACCCCGCCAACAAGAAGGCCGTCGGGACGACCGTCGCGGAACTGCGCCGGGGCTCCGAAGTCGCCTCCGTGGACAACCCGTTCACGGCCAAGGCAGTCAGCACGGATCACACGACCGCATACGCCCGGGTCGCCTACGACGTCCCCGGCATGCAGCTGAAGGACTCCTCTCGCGACGCGCTGGAGAAGGCGGCCGAGCACGCCCGCGCGGACGGGCTGACCGTCGAGATCGGCGGTGACGCACTCCAGGCCGCACCCGAGACGGGCGCCACGGAGGTCATCGGCATCGCGATCGCCGCCGTCGTCCTCGTGATCACGTTCGGCTCGCTCGTCTCCGCCGGTCTGCCGCTGCTCACCGCCCTCGTCGGCGTCGGCATCGGCGTCAGCTCGATCACCGCCCTGGCCAGCGCGCTCGACCTCGGCTCGACCACCTCCACCCTCGCCATGATGATCGGCCTCGCGGTCGGGATCGACTACGCGCTGTTCATCGTCTCCCGCTACCGCGCCGAACTCGCCGAGGGCCGCGAGGGCGAGGAGGCCGTGGGCCGGGCCGTCGGCACGGCGGGCTCCGCCGTGGTCTTCGCCGGCCTCACCGTGGTGATCGCGCTCGTCGGCCTGTCCGTCGTCGACATCCCCATGCTGACGAAGATGGGCATCGCGGCCGCGGGCACCGTCGTCATCGCCGTGCTCATCGCGCTCACCTTGATCCCGGCGCTCATCGGCTTCGCCCGGCGCCGCATCCGGCCCGCCGACGCGCGCGGCGGCCTGCTCCGCCGCCGCGCGAGGACGGCCGAACAGCACGCCCACCGCAAGGCGCGGAACCTGGCCGCGCGGGGCACCGAACGGCCGAACATGGGCACCCGCTGGGCGCGCTTCGTCATCCGGCGGCCCGTCGCCGTCCTCCTGCTCTGCGCCGCCGCGCTCGGCGCGGTCGCGGTGCCCGCCGCATCGATCGAGCTCGGCCTCGGCGACGACGGCTCCCAGCCCTCCTCGACCACGCAGCGCCGCGCCTACGACCTGCTCTCCGACGGCTTCGGCCCCGGCTTCAACGGACCGCTGGTCGTCGTCACCGACGCCCGGGGCGCCGCCGACCCGAAGGACGCGGTCACGGAGGTCGCCAAGAGCCTCAAGGGCCTCGACGACGTCGCCGCCGTCACCCGGGCGACCTTCAACGGGGCCGGGGACACCGCGGTCATGAACGTGGTGCCGGACTCCAAACCGAGCAGCACCGAGACCGAGGGGCTGGTCAAGGCGATCCGCGCCACCGGCGGGGAGATCACCGCGGACACCGGGGCGAGGATCTCCGTCACCGGCACCACCGCGCTGAACATCGACACCTCGCAGAAGCTCACCGACGCCCTGCTGCCCTATCTGGGGCTCGTCGTCGGACTGGCATTCCTCCTGCTGATCGTCGTCTTCCGCTCGGTGCTCGTGCCCCTGAAGGCGGCCCTGGGCTTCCTGCTCTCGGTGATGGCCGCCCTCGGCGCCGTCGTCGCGGTCTTCCAGTGGGGCTGGTTCGCCTCGCTGCTCGGGGTGGAGCAGACCGGCCCGATCATGTCGATGATGCCGATCTTCCTGGTGGGCGTGGTCTTCGGCCTGGCGATGGACTACGAGGTGTTCCTGGTGACCCGGATCCGGGAGGCGTATGTGCACGGGGAGCGGCCCGGCCAGGCGATCGTGACCGGCTTCCGGCACGGCGCCCGGGTGGTCACCGCCGCCGCGGTCATCATGATCGCCGTGTTCGCCGGCTTCATCGGGTCCGGCGAGTCGATGATCAAGTCGATCGGCTTCGGCCTCGCGATCGCGGTCTTCTTCGACGCGTTCATCGTGCGCATGGCCATCGTCCCGGCGGTGCTCGCCCTGCTCGGCAAGCGGGCGTGGTGGCTGCCGAAGTGGCTGGACCGCCTCCTGCCGAACGTGGACGTCGAGGGCGAGGGGCTGCGGGTGCCGGACACGGGCACCGGCAGCCACCAGGGGCCCGGCCCGGACGGCTTCGAGGACCACGGGGACCGGCAGGGCGGGGACGACCTGCTCCGGCCCGTGCGCGTCTGACGCCGCCGCCCGGCGAGGGCCTCGCTGCGACCGCGCGGGGGCCTCATGGACATCCCCTCCCCCTAGGGGGAGGTCCGCCAGGAGCTCCCCGACCTCGTCCGCCACTGCTGGCGGGCACAGCGTCTGTGTTCCGAGTTCCGGCTCGTACTCCGCCGGGTCGGTCAGCGGCGCGCCACTCGGCACCGTGAAGCAGTACATCGAGCAGCAGAACCCGCCGCTCTGACCCCT
This sequence comes from Streptomyces sp. RLA123, assembly GCF_056270165.1. Classification (NCBI taxonomy): domain Bacteria; kingdom Bacillati; phylum Actinomycetota; class Actinomycetes; order Kitasatosporales; family Streptomycetaceae; genus Streptomyces; species Streptomyces sp. RLA123. Next base: position 1,014,482 of record NZ_JBWDOR010000003.1, read on the forward strand.
GCCGAGGTGAACCACACGGACCCATGCCCACAGCCCACGTCAGAACAGTTCCCGGATTCGCCTCACCACCAGGCTGAAGCCCGGTGCAAATACACCCGGTAGCGTGGTGGTGCCGCAGCCGGACGACCGCGAAGGGGGCCACCGATGGCAGCACCGGAGGAGTCGCCGCAGTTCCCGGTCCACGCCGCCGCGCGGGCAACGGGTCTGGCGGCCCTGGACGAGGCGCTCACCGGATGCCGTGCCTGCCCGCGGCTGGTGGCCTGGCGCGAGGAGACCGCCCGGGTGCGGCGCCGGGCGTACGCGGACGAGGAGTACTGGGCCCGGCCCGTGCCGGGCCTCGGCCCGTCGGACGCCGCCCTGGCCATCGTCGGGCTGGCCCCCGCGGCCCACGGCGGCAACCGGACCGGCCGGATGTTCACCGGCGACCGCTCCGGCGACGTGCTGTTCGCCGCGATGCACGCGGAGGGGCTGGCCTCCCAGCCGACGTCCACCGCGCGCGGCGACGGCCTGGAGCTGTACGGGGTGCGGGTGACCGCTCCGGTGCACTGCGCGCCGCCCGCCAACAAGCCCACCACGGACGAGCGGCTGACCTGCCGCCCCTGGCTGGTGCGCGAACTGGAGCTGCTGCGGCCCACCCTGCGTGCCGTCGTCGTGCTCGGCGCCTTCGGCTGGCAGGCCCTGCTGCCGGTGCTCGCCGACTCCGGCCGCCGCCTGCCGCGCCCGCTCCCCCGCTTCGGGCACGGCGCGCACGTCGAACTGCCCGGCGCCGGCGGCTCGGAGCCGCCGTTGCACCTGCTGGGCTGCTACCACGTCAGCCAGCAGAACACCTTCACGGGACGGCTCACCCCGGCGATGCTCCGCGAGGTCCTGGCACGCGGCGCCGCGTACGCCGGGCTGCGGCCCGAAGTGTGAGGCGCGCGGCCCCCGGCCCGTGGATCAGCGCCGGGCGGCGGTGACGATCGCTTCGGCGACGACGGGCAGCGAGGCCGGGTGGAGGCCGAGGAAGAGGTTGGGCTCGATCAACTCCAGCTCCATGACGCGCGGCGCGCCGTCCTCGTCGTCGACCAGGTCGACGCGCGCGTAGAGCAGCTCGGAGGAGGCAGCGGGGACCACTGCCAACGCAGCTTCGGCAGTGGCGAGTTCGGCCGCGGTCGGGGTCCACGGGCGCACGCCCGGGTGAGCCACCTTGGTCGCGTCGTAGGCCGTTCCGTGGGAGAGGACGGCGTTCTTGGCGACGGCGTGCAGGAAACGGCCGCCGATGAAGACCAGGGCCCGTTCCCCGCTGGAGTCGATGGCCGGCATGTAGGGCTGGACCATGGCGGTGAGGCCCTCGGCGTGCATGCGCGCGATGTGCGCCCGCGCGGCGAGGTGGCCGCCCGCGCGGTAGCGGCCGGCGTAGCGGGCGCCTGCTCCGGCGGCCGGCTTCACCACGTACTCACGGTCGTCGGGGAGGCCGTCCGGCTCGGATCCCGGCGGCAGATAGCGGGTGGCGACGGCGGGGACGCCCCGCGCGGACAGCTCGCCGAGGTAGCGCTTGTCGGAGTTCCAGCGGACGACGGCCGGCGGGTTCGCCAGCGTGGTCGCCGCCCCGCAGCGGTCGGCCCACGGCAGGAACTCCGCGGTCCGCCAGGTGTAGTCCCAGGTGGAGCGTATGACCGCCAGGTCGAGGGAGGCCCAGTCCACGGCGGGGTCGTCCCAGTGGACGACGACGGCCTCGGCGCCGGCGACCGCGACGGCCTCCCGCAGGAACGGCAGGTCGCGGTCGGTGCTGGTGCCCTGGCGCGGTGCGCACGTCACCAGCGCGATCCTCGGACCGCTCGTACGGCTCGTGCTGCGCGGCACGGGAACTCCTCCGGGTCGGCTGCCGTGACCCCGGCAGCGTATCCGGGCCGGGTCGGCGCCGGTCGGGAGCCTCCCGCACGGCACAATTGCGCCATGTCGAAGTCGCGCCCCGGCCGCCGTTCCGCCCCCCGCCCGCACACCCGGCCGGTCCTCCACTCCCCCGCAGCCCCCTGCCCCTGCGGCCTCCCCGCCGGGTACGCCGACTGCTGCGGCCGCTACCACGCGGGCCACGCCGCCGCGCCCACCGCCGAGGCCCTGATGCGCTCCCGCTTCACCGCGTACGCGGTCCACGACGCCGCCTACGTCCTGCACACCTGGCACCCTGACACCCGCCCCGCCGAGCTCGCCCTCGACCCCCATCTGCGCTGGGAGCGCCTGGAGATCCTCGGCACGACCGACGGCAGCGCCTTCCACACCGAGGGCACCGTCACCTTCCGGGCGCACTACGCGCTGCACGGCGACCGTGACGCCATGGAGGAGCAGAGCCGCTTCGTCCGCCACGACGGGGCCTGGGTGTACGTGGCGCCGCTGCCCTGAGCGGTGGCGAACGGACCCGTACGCGCCGGTCCTGCTCCCTCCTGGGCCCCCGACACGAGGTCAGAGCCGCACGCCGTCCACTCCCGGTGCGACGCCGCGTGCCACTCCGTGCGGCGTCAGCGCGAGCACCCCCGCGCCTCGCACCGGGGTGTGCGGAGTGAGGGTCAAAGGGGTGGGGCCGAACGTGGCGGCGATGTCGGGCGCCATGTCCAAGGCGGCCGCCCTCCACTCGTCCTCGTCCTCGTCGCTCTCCCCGGCGGCGTCCCACTCCGGTGACAGGCCCAGTTCCGCTCGGCGGGCCCGCTCGTAGGGCAGCGGATCCCCGAGGGTGAGCAGTTCGTCCTCGCCCTCGCCCGTCTCGCAGTATCGCCGGACGACATCGCCGCCCTCGGCCACCAGCCATGCCGATCCGTCACGTTGAGCGCCGTAGTAGTAGGCCTGCGCCTGGCCGTAGTGGGCACTGAGCATGGTGCAGATCTGAAGGACTTCCTCCCTGCGCTCCTCGTCGCAGGGGTTGCACCAGTCGCCGACGATCAAGGTCCAGCCGTCGAGCTCGGGGGACACGTAGACCCGCGCACCGAAGACCGCGTCCTCGCCGACGCCGCCGTGAGTGTCGGCATCGAGCACGGCGGCAGCTTCGGCGAAGCGCACCGGCCTGGAGTGGACGAGGCCGAGGAGTTCCATGAGTCCGCCCTGGTCACCCGTGGGTACGGCCATCCAGTAGTTCCAGCACGTCGTCAACGGCCCGGGACTGTCACCCTCGTTCGCATGCACGCGTACACCATTCCAGGCCGCGGTGCGGCTTTGGAACCGGGGTAGGGCGGCGGCCGGGGGCCACTTCCCAGGGAGCCGCCCGCACGTCATCCTGCCGCGGGGGGGGCGCCGGACAAGGGGGGGCGTGCGTCGCGGGTGGGTGCTCGGCGGGCCGGCGCCGACGTCCCGGCTGCTGCTGGACCTCCTCCCGGACGGGCACGTCGTGGCCGTCAACGGCTCGTCACGCATGCTCGACCGGCCCCGGGACCGGCACCACGAGAACTGCCGGCCCGCCTCGACGCCCTCTGCCTACCCGCCCAGGACGCCCGAGGCCACGCGTCCCGGCCCCCAAGGACACCGCCTCCCGGCCCACCGGGGCGTCGAGCCCGACCGGCCCCGGCCCGGCCCAACGCCCTGGGCTGCCCGCCCAGGACTCCTGTAGCCGAGCGTTTTGGCCAAGGCCGCGATCCGGACTCCCGCCCCTTCCGTCCGGCACCAGCACCGGCACCGCAGCCTGTCCGCCTCGCCTCCCAGCGAGCGCCACGCGACCGCGGACCAGGGACCGCCTGCCGCCCGCCGCCCGCCGCCAGGCCATCCGAGGCCGAGGACGCGCGGCACCTCCGGCCCGCCGTAGCGCACCACCGGGAGGCAACGCCGGGCCCGAGGACCGGGACAGCCGGCCCACCGGGCCGTCAGCGGGCGCCGCGCAGGCGCTCCATGTCGCGCCGGTCGCGTTTGGTGGGGCGGCCGGTGCCGCGATCGCGGACCACGGGCGCCGCTACCTCCTCCGGAGTGGGCGGCGGCGGGCTGTTGTCGACAAAGCACTCGGCGGCCACCGTCGCCCCGACACGCTTGCGGACCAGCCGGGACACGACGACGACCCGCTCCTGCCCGGCGCCGCGGAGCCGTACCTCGTCGCCCGGGCGGACGGCGTGCGCGGGCTTCACGCGCTCGCCGTTGACGCGCACGTGACCGGCCCGGCACGCGGTGGCGGCCATCGAACGCGTCTTCGTGAGCCGGACGGACCAGATCCAGGCGTCGACCCGCACCGGGCCCTCGTCGTCAGCCATGGTCCGACCCTAGCGCGCCCGCTTCGCGGAACGCGGCGTCCGGTATGCGCCCTTGACGGAAGCCCCCGCGGTACACAGGATCTGCACAGGCATGTACGCGTCAAAGTTCGCTCAAGAGCGTCCCCTCCCAGCGCGACTCCATCCCCCCACACACCGGAGTGACCTGTGCCCGCAATCAGACTCGTCGCGGCCGGCGCCGCCGGCGCCTTGGCCGCGGCCCTTCTGACCGCCTCCGCCACGCCCGTTTCCGCCACGCCCGTTTCCGCCACGCCCGCCTCGGCCCGGCCGGCCCTCGCCGCCGCGCCCGACATCCCGGTCGCCAACGTCAAGGCGCACCTCAGCCGGCTGCAGTCGATCGCCACCGCCAACGGCGGCAACCGCGCCCACGGCCGGACCGGCTACCGGGCGTCCGCCGACTATGTGAAGGCCCAGCTGGACGCGGCCGGATACACCACCACGCTCCAGCCGTTCACGTCGGGCGGCGCCACCGGCTGGAACGTCATAGCCGACTGGCCCGGTGGCGACACCAACCACGTGATCATGGCGGGCTCGCACCTCGACTCCGTGACCGCGGGTCCCGGCATCAACGACAACGGCTCCGGTTCCGCCGCCGTCCTGGAGACCGCCCTCGCGGTCGCCCGCGAGAACCTCCAGCCCACCAAGCACCTGCGGTTCGGATGGTGGGGGGCCGAGGAACTCGGCATGATCGGCTCCAAGGCGTACGTGAACAGCCTGTCCACCGCGGACCGCGGCAAAATCGACGGCTATCTGAACTTCGACATGATCGCCTCGCCGAACCCCGGCTACTTCGTCTACGACGACAACACCGCGCTGGAGAAGGTCTTCAAGGACTGGTTCACCGCCAAGGGGATCGCTACCGAGATCGAGACCGAGGGCGACCGGCCGATCCGACCACGCGCCCTTCAAGAACGCGGGCGTGCCCGTCGGCGGCCTGTTCAGTGGCGCCGACTACATCAAGACGGCGGCGCAGGCGCAGAAGTGGGGCGGCACCTCGGGGCTGGCCTTCGACCGCTGCTACCACTCCTCCTGCGACACGGCGTCCAACATCAACGACACCGCGCTGGACAACAACACCGACGCCATCGCCAACGCGATCTGGACACTCGCCACCGCCACGGCTCCCCCGCCGGGCACGGTGTTCGAGAACACCGCCGACGTGACCATCCCCGACGCGGGCACGGCCGCGGAGTCCCCCGTCACCGTCAGCGGCATCTCCGGCAACGCGCCCTCCGCCCTCGCCGTCGGCGTCGACATCCGCCACACCTGGCGCGGTGACCTCGTCGTCGACCTGGTCGCCCCGGACGGGACCGCGTACCGGCTGAAGAACTCCAGCAGCGGCGACTCGGCCGACAACGTCATCACGACGTACGCCGTCAACGCGTCCGCCGAAGTCGCGGCCGGAACCTGGAAGCTCCGCGTCCGTGACGTGGCGGCGCAGGACACGGGTTACATCAACAGCTGGAAGCTGACCTTCTGACCGTTCCGGCCCCCGCCGACGAGCCGGGTCCACCCGGAACCCGGCTCGTCGGGCGAAACATTTGCACGCGCCGATTATCGGCGGCGCGACTTATCATGGCCGTATGGTCGCCACCACGGACTCCGCACCCACCCGGCTCACGCAGAGCTGGTGCGCCTTGTCCCTGCTCCACGACCGGATCGAGGCCCACGTCGAGCGCGCGCTCGAGGCCGGGCACGGGCTGAGCGTGCGCGAGTTCTCCCTGCTCGACGTCCTCAGCCGCCAGCACACGGGCGAGGGCGGCCATCTGCGGATGGCGCAGGTGGCCGACGCCGTGGTGCTGAGCCAGAGCGCCACCACACGGCTGGTGACGCGGCTGGAGGACCGCGGACTGCTCACGCGCTACCTGTGCGCGACCGACCGCCGCGGCATCTACACCGACGTCGGCGAGGCCGGCCTCGCCCTGCTCGCGCAGGCCCGTCCGACCCACGACGAGGCACTGCGCCAGGCGCTCTCCGAGGCCGCCGCGCATCCCGAACTCGCGCCCCTGGTCACGGCACTGGAGTCGCTGGGCACCGGCGCGTGACCGTGGCCCGCTGCGGCCCGGCGGGCACCGACCTACGCTGAGAGGGGCGCGGACCGCGGTCGCCGCATCGCCGCACCCCGACGGGGCATCCCGCGAGAGGAGAATCGCCGATGACCACGTACCACACCGACTCCCATGACTCCCACGTCGACGTCATGCTCACCGATTGCGCCAAGCAGGACGCAGGAGCCGTACTGGGCGCGCTGGAAGCCGCCTTCCCCACGCGCCCCGGCGAGAGCCTGACCGAGGCCGTGGAGCCACGGCCCGGCGCCACGCACCCGACCGTGTGGGCGGCCTCCGTCGACACGCGCAGCCACGGCCACGAGCTGGGGCCGGTCCACCTCGACGGCACGCTCACCGCCGACCTGTCCGGCGGCCCGCGGCACGTCCGCGAGGTCAAGAAGGTGCTCGGCGACTGCTTCGAACTGGAGGAGCAGGGCAGCGTCTCCGGTGACCAGGAGGTCGAGCTCCGCGTCCGCCTGACGGAGATCTCCGACCGCTGAGACCGCCGAGCCGCCCGTCCCACCCGCTCACCCCGTGCCGGAGGGCCTCCGGAGCCGCCGCTCCGGGGGTCCTCTCACGCCACGAACAGGCCCGTGGTGCCCTCGGTCTCCGCCCCGCCGCCGTCGCGGACGGCCTGCGCGGCGGCGGCGAGCCGCTCGACGGCGTCGCGGGCCACGCTGCCGCCGACGGTGAAGGGCAGCCGGATGTAGGACTCGAAGGCCCCGTCGATGCCGAAGCGCGGACCGGACGGGACGCGCACGCCCAGGCGCTCGCCCGCCATCGCGAGGCGGGAGCCGGAGACCTCCGCGGTGCGCACCCACATGGTCATCCCGCCGGAGGGCACGGCGAACTCCCACTCGGGCAGCCGGTCCCGCAGGGCGGCGACCAGGTCGTCGCGGTGGGAGCGGGCACGTTCGCGCCGGGCGGCCACGGCGTCGTCCCAGACCTCGTTGCGCAGCAGCCACGCGACCGCGAGCTGGTCGACGACGGGCGAGCCGAGGTCGAGGTAGGCGCGGGCGCTGACCAGCCGGCGCACGACGTCCGGGGTCGCGCGGACCCAGCCGATGCGCAGACCCGCCCAGATCGCCTTGCTGGCCGAGCCGACGGTGACGACGGTGCCGCCGCGGTCGAAGGCGGCCAGCGGGCGCGGCGCGGGCCCGCCACCGGCGTCCAGGGTCAGCTCGGCCATCGTCTCGTCGGCGATCAGCACGGTACCGGCGGCGCGGGCCGCCTCGACCAGCCCGCGGCGCTGCTCGTCGGGGACGAGGGTGCCGGTCGGGTTGTGGAAGTCGGGCATGACGTAGGCCATGCGCGGCGCAGCGTCGCGCAGGACGCGCTTCCAGTGGTCGAGGTCCCAGCCCGCGAGCCCTTCGCGCAGCGCGACCGGGACCAGCCGGGAGCCGTTCTCCCGCAGCAGTTCCAGGACGTTGGCGTAACTGGGGGACTCCACGGCCACCCGTTCGCCGGGCGCCACCAGCCGCCGGACCGCGGCGGCGATGGCCCCCATGGCACCGGTGGTGACCATGATCTGCTCGGGGAGGGTGGGGATGCCGCGCGCGGTGTAGCGCTCGGCGATGGCCTCGCGCAGGACGGGCAGCCCGGCGGGGAAGTCGCCGTGTGTGGCGGAGTAGGACGGCAGGTCCGCCAGCGCGCCGCCGACCGCGCGGGACAGCCATGGCTCGGGCGCGGGCAGGGCGGCGCAGCCGAGGTCGATGACGGTGCCTGCGGCGTCCGGCGGCAGCGGTTCCAGGCCGCGCGTGGGCAGGGCGTGGCCTTCGGGGACCGCGGTCCAGGTGCCGGCGCCGCGCCGGGAGCGCGCGAAGCCCTCGGCGCGCAGCGCCTCGTATGCGGCGGCGACCGTCGTCCGGCTGACGGTGAGGGCGAGGGCCAGTTCGCGTTCCGCGGGAAGCCGGGCGGCCACGGGGACGCGGCCCTCCAGGACCAGGACCCGGATGCCGTCGGCGAGGCCCCGGTAGGCCGGGACGCGGCGTCCCGTGGAGCGCTGGGGGCGGGGTTCGAGCAACCGGGCGAGATGGGTGACACCCACAGTTGCGGTCCACTGCGACATGGTTACCGGTCCACCTTCCGCATATTGGCCATGGAATACGACCACGACCATGCCACATACTCTCCCGTACAGCGTCATCGCGGCCAGAGGGGGGTCCCGTGGAGGGCCAATCACACACCGGCGCACGCACCGCCCGCAGACTGGTGCACCTCTATGCGGGACTGACCCTGTACGGCGCGAGCGCCGCCCTCCAGGTGCGCGCGGCGCTCGGTCTGGATCCCTGGGACGTGCTGCACCAGGGCATCGCGCGGCACACCGGAGTCAGCATCGGCCTGGTGTCGGTGGCCGTCGGCGCGCTCGTCCTGCTGCTGTGGTGGCCGCTGCGCCAGCGGCCCGGCCTGGGAACGGTCTCCAATGTCTTCGTCGTCGGCCTGTCGATGGACGCGACGCTGAGCCTGCTCCCCCAGCCGCACTCCCTCGGTGTCCGCATCCCGCTCCTGGTGGCCGGCATCGTGCTGGGTGGCGTGGCGACCGGGCTGTACATCACCGCCGGCTACGGGCCGGGCCCGCGCGACGGCCTCATGACCGGGCTGCACCGGCGCACGGGGTGCTCGATCCGGCTGGTGCGCACCGGGATCGAGGTGACAGTGCTGGCCGTGGGCTTCGTCCTGGGCGGCAGCGTGGGCGTCGGCACGGTGCTGTACGCGCTGTCGATCGGCCCGCTCGCCCAGTTCTTCCTGCGCGTTCTCGCGTTCCCGGCGCCTGCGGCGGAGCAGGAGCCGCAGATCGTGGTCCGGGGAGCTCAGCCGGTGGCGGAGCCCACCGGGGGACACGCGATACTGCACGAGTGACTGCGATACGCCACCCGTACCTCGACAGCCCGGCACCGCTCGCCTTCGCACACCGGGGCGGTGACGCCGACGGCCTGGAGAACACCATGGCCGCCTTCCGGACCGCCGTCGACGGCGGCTACCGCTACCTGGAGACGGACGTCCACCTCACGTCCGACGGGGTGCTGGTGGCCTTCCACGACAGCTCCCTGGACCGTGTCACCGACACGCGCGGGCGGATCGCCGAGCTGACCTGGGCCGAGGTCCGCGAGGCCCGGGTGGCGGCCAAGGAGCCGGTGCCGCTCTTCGACGACCTGCTCGAGGCCTTTCCCGAGGCCCGCTGGAACGTCGACGCCAAGGCGGACGAGGCCGTGGCCCCCTTGATCGAGGCGATCCGCCGCGCGGACGCCTGGGACCGGGTGTGCGTGGGCTCCTTCTCCGAGGCACGGCTGGTCAGGGCGCGCGCGCTGGGCGGGCCGCGCATGGCGAGTTCCCTCGGCACCCGCGGCGTGGCGGACCTGCGCCTGCTGTCGGTGGGCGGCAGGCTCGCCGAGCGCTTCCTGCTCGACACGGCGGTGCGGCGGGGCGCGGTCTGCGTGCAGGTGCCCGAGCGCGCGTACGGCATCCGTGTGGTCGACGCCGCGTTCCTGCGGACCGCGCACCGCCTGGGCCTCCAGGTGCACGTGTGGACGGTGAACGACGAGCAGCGCGTGCACGCCCTGCTGGACCTCGGTGTGGACGCCATCATGACCGACCGGCTGGAGATGCTGCGCTCGGTGTTCACCGAACGCGGCGTCTGGACCTGACCGGCTGACGTTCCGTCACTTCGGGTCGGTCTTCTCCTCCTTGCCGGGGGTCGCGGCCGGGCTCGCCTTGCCGGTCTTGCCCTCCTTGTCGGCCTTGTCGCTCTTGGTGGTCCCGGCGGACTTGTCGGCGCTGCCCGCCTTCTGTTCCCTCTCGGCCTTCTCCGCTTTTTCCGCCTGCTCCGCCTTCTCGTCGGCTGCCGACTTGGTCTTCGACATCCGGGCGAAGACCACGACATTGCCGGAGTAGCCGCTGGCACTGCTGTACGTGCCGCCGCAGGTGATGACCCGCAGCTCGGGGTCCTTCGTGTCGCCGTAGACCCGGTGGGCCGGGAAGCCGGTCCTGTTGAAGACCTCGATGCCGAAGATGGTGAAGACCGCGGTGGTGCCGTCGTCCCGGGCGACCTCGATGGTCGAGCCCTTCTTCAGGGCGCCGAGGCTGTAGAAGACGGCGGGGCCGCTCATGTTGTCGACGTGGCCCACGATCACCGAGGCGCCGCGCGCCCCGGGGCTCACCGAGTCCTTGAACCAGGCGGCCTCGTTCTTCTCCTCGGGCGGCGGCGTCTCGATGACGCCGTCCTTGTCCAGGCCCACGTTCATCAGCGGGGCGTCCACACCGATCGACGGGATGCGCACACGCGTCGGCTGGGCCGGCGGCAGCGGAGGCGGCGCCTTGATGCCGGAGGTCGCACCGCTCCCGCCGCCGGCCAGGGCCGCGGAGCCGGCCGAGGGCTGGGGCGGGCCGCCCGATCCCAGGAAGCCGTCGAAGGTCAGCACGAGTCCGGTCACGACGACCGCACCCACCGCCACCCCGGCGACCCGCCGGCCGCGCCGCGTCAGACGCAACGGCGGCGGCTGCTGACGACGGCGGGCGGCGGGCCGGGCGGCGGCACCGGCCGGCGGGCGCCGGGTCGCGGTCTCGCGAGCGGCGGGGCGCGGCGGGTTCCCCTGCCAGGCGAGTGCCTTCGGCGTGACGGCGTGGGCGCGAGGGGTCGCGGGGCGGGCCTTCGCCTCGAGGCGGGCCTTCACGTCGGGGCGCGCTTTCGCCTCGGAGCGGCCCTTCACCTCGGGACGGGCCTTCGCCTCGGGACGGGCCTTGGCGTCGGGACGGGCCTTCGCCTCGGGACGGGCCTTGGCGTCGGGCACGTTCTGGGCGCCCGGCTTCGGCGCTTGCCCGGACGGGCGGCCGGCCTTCGCCTTCTGCCGGGGGCGCGGCGCCGGTTCCGGCTTGCCGCGCTGCCGCGCGGCGCGGGACGGCGCCTTCGGGGCCGGGCGGGGGCGCGCGGGCGGACGCGGCGTCTCGTCCTCCCAGGTGGCCGGGAGCGGCTGGCCGAACCAGGGGTCGGGCTGCCCGTACCAGGCGTCGGGATGTCCGTACCACGGCACGGGAGTGGTGTGCTCCCCGGGATAGTGATGCATCACAGTCCTTCAGCTCCGGCAGCCAGGTCCGTGACGGCACATGACGGCCCGTCATACATGACCGTAGGACGAATGCGCGCGGGCCGCATTCGGAGGAGTGCGAACGGGGCAATCCGCACCTCACCCGATCGGGTAGAGCGGGTGAGGCAGCGGGTGCAATCCGGTGCCGCCGGGATGCGGAGCGGCCCCGGGGTGCCGACCGTGGCCTGATGAACACTCAGCACCCGCGCGCACAGGGTCTCGACGGCTTGCGTGCGCTGGCCGTGACGGCGGTCGTCGTGTACCACGTGCACGCACCGTGGCTGCCGGGCGGCTTCCTCGGCGTGGACCTCTTCTTCGTGCTCTCCGGCTACCTGATCACCAGTCTGCTCGCCGCCGGCCACTGGCGGGGCGGACGCCTTCGGCTCGTCGCCTTCTGGCGGCGGCGCGCCCTGCGGCTGCTGCCCGTGCTGTGGCTGGTCCTGGCGGTCACCGCGTGCGCGGCGACGCTGGTCGGCGGGGACGGCCGGCGCGACCTGCGGGGGGCGGTGGCGGCCGCGCTCACCTACCGCAGCAACTGGTGGCAGCTCGGACGGCACGACATGTACTTCGCGCAGTTCGGCGCCGAACCGCCACTGCGGCATCTGTGGTCGCTGGCGGTGGAGGAGCAGTTCTACGTGGCGTGGCCGCTGCTGCTCTGGGCACTGATGGCGGTCGTGCGCCGGCAGTGGGCGCAGGCGGCGATCGCGGCGGTGCCGGCCGCCGCGTCGTTCGCGGCCATGGCGGCGCTCTACGTGCCGGGCACCGACCCCTCCCGGGTGTACTACGGCACGGACACGCACGGCGGCGGTCTGCTGCTCGGCGCGGCGGTCGCGCTCGTGCTCCCGCTGTCCCGGGCCGGGACGATGCGCCGGGCCGGATACGTGCGGGCCATCGACGGGCTGGGCGTGGCGGGCCTGGCCGTACTGGCCGCGGCGGCAGTGCTGGTGTCCGGGACCTCGGCCTTCGTGTACCGGGGAGGCCTGGTGCCGGTGTGCCTGGCGGCGGCCGCGCTCACGGTGGCGGCGGGCGGGCCGGGAAGGGTCGCCCGGCTGCTCGCGTGGCGGCCGCTGGCCTGGACCGGGCGCCGCTCGTACGGAATCTACCTGTGGCACTGGCCGGTCCTCGCCTGCCTGGTCAACGCAGCACCGGAAGCGCTGAGTTCGCCCTGGGCACGGTGTGCCGCGCTCACGCTGCCGGTGGCCCTCGCGGCAGCGTCGTACCGCGTGCTGGAGGAGCCCTTGCTGCGACTCGGCCTGCGCGGGTACGCCGAGTTGTGCAGCACGTTCCTGCGCCGGGCGTGGGGCGCCCGTCCCCGGCTGGTGCTGGGAGCGGCGGCCGCGGTCGTCGCGGCGGCGGGCGTGGCGTACGTCGGCGTGCTCCGGGCTCCGTCCGGCGGCGGCCTGCAGTCGCAGATCGCGTCGGGCGAGCGGGTGGTCGCGGCGGCGTCCGCGCCTGCGGCACGGCCTGCCGAGCCGCTGAGTGCGATGCGCCCGGAGCGGCGGGATGACGGGCCGGGCACCACGAGCGGCGTTCCGGACGTGACCGGCGCCGACATCACGGCGGTGGGCGACTCGGTGATGCTGGCCTCGGCGGATGCGCTGCAGGAACTGCTTCCCGGGATCGCCGTGGACGCCGTGGTGGGCCGTCAGATGAGCTCCGCCCCTGCGGTCTTGCAGCGGCTGCGGGACGCCGGGCGACTGCGTCGTGTGGTGGTCGTCGGGCTCGGGACGAACGGGGACGTCACCCCGGAGGTTCTCGACCGGGTGGTGCGCATCGCCGGTCCCGGACGGCGGGTCGCGTTCGTGGACGTCCAGGCGCCCCGGTCCTGGGAGGCCCGGGTGAACAGCGCGCTGCGGAAGGCGGTACGCCAACACCCTGGATCCGCGCTGGTCCCGTGGCGGGCCGTGATCGCCGGGCACCCTCAGCTGCTGTGGGGGGACCGCATCCATCCGCGCCCCGAAGGCGCACGGCTGTATGCGCGGACGCTCTCCACCGCCGTAGCAGGACGTTTCTGACGAGTCGTCCGCGCGGCCTGCGTGCGTGCGGGCTTCTGACGGCACATCGGCTGACGGCCGGTCGGCCGCACATCGGGACAAGATCCTCTGACAGGGGGTCACCCGTTTGACGATCTCTTCACATTTTTCTGACACGGCTCCAGACATGTCGCTGACCTGCGGCAACCGCGATCGGCCGACAGGCCTGATGCCCCGTCCGGAGCAACGCGGCAGACCGTGCCAAGGTGCGGCCGCATCCCGGTCCTCGTGCCATGGGAGCAAGGACGCGGTCGCAGTTCGTGTCACGGGAAGCCAGTCCCACCTGCCCCGTCCGCAAGGAGGTTCTCCCTATGCGTGCTTCACGCATCATGGCCGGGGCGGCGATGACCGTAGCCGCTGTCGTCCTGCCAACAAGCGCTATCGCGGCCCCTGGCGTCGGGCTCTCCAGCTACCGGGTCTCCCCCGGTGACCTCGTCACGGTCACCGTCGCCAACTGCGTGAGCGACACCGTCATCACCACCAGCATCCCCGAGCGTCCCACCGTGGCGGTCAGCGGGACCGGCGGCGGCGCCAGCTTCACCGTCCCGTCGGCCACGCCCCCGGGCACGTACAACGTGACCGTCGACTGCACCGAGCCGACCGGCCAGGACACCGGCCCGAGCGTCGTGCAGCTGACCGTTCGCGCCATCGACGGCAACGCCAACGGCCCGGGCGGCGCCAACGGCAACGGCAACGGCGACAGCCGGGGCGACAACGGTGGCCGTGGCGACGACCGCGGCGACGACCGGGGTGAGGGCCGCGGCGACGACCGCGACCGCGGCGACGACCACGGTGACCGCGGCGACGACCGGGGCCGTGACCACGGCGACCGGGGCTACGGGCGTGGCGGGCACGGCGGTTACGGACACGGCCGCGGCGGCTACGGCGACAACTGCGACTCGTGGTGGGGCGGTGGCCGTGACGGCTACGGCCGCGGCGGCGAGGGCGGCCGGGGCGGCGACGGCGGTTACGGCGGCGGCCGCGGGGACGACCGTGGTGACGGCGGTGGGCGTGGTGACGGCGGCGGCCGCGGCGACGACGGTGGGCGCGGCGACGGCGGCGGCCGCGGCGACGACGGTGGGCGCGGCGACGGCGGCGGCCGCGGCGACAACGGCGGCCGCGGCGACAACGGCAACAGCTCCGGCGCCGGCTTCAACAACTCCGGCAGCCAGGGCCTGAACGACAACCTCGCCGCCCAGGGCGCGGGCACGGATCTGGCCGACGGCCGCAACATGGACGACAACGGCGGTGGCCGCGGCGGCGAGGGTGGCCGCGGCGGCGACGACCGCGGTGACTTCGGTGGTCGCGGCGGCGAGGGTGGCCGCGGCGGCGACGGCGGTTACGGCGGTGGTCGCGGCGGCGGTCGCGGCGGCTGCTGGGGTGGCGGTGGCGGCGGCGGCATCGGTGGTGGCATCGGCGGCGGCGGTATCGGTGGTGGCGGCCCGATCGGCGCCCCGAACACCGGTCTCGGCGGTTCGATCGGCATGAACACCCCCGAAACCATCGTGGGCGGCGCGCTGCTGGCCACGGGTGCCGGTGCCACCTTCTGGGTGCTGCGCCGTCGCCGTACCAACGGCGGCAAGGCCTGATCATCGCGGACCTCCGCGATCCGGGCATACCGCCCTGCCCCCGGGCCGCCCCAGTGGCGCCCGGGGGCAGACGTGTGTCCTGGCTCTCACTCGCCGCCCCGCGGATGGCATCATGCCGATCACATCGGCACGGCGCACGGACACGGAACGGCGGGCACAAGTGGTGAGCACGGACGAGGCGCGGGGCACGACGGCGGATGTCGGCGCCGTGGCGGCCGCGGGCGAACGGCGCCGCGAGCAACGCGGCTGGTACTTCTACGACTGGGCCAATTCGGTCTTCTCCACCAGCGTCATCACGGTCTTCCTCGGCCCCTATCTCACCGACATCGCCGAGGCCGCCGCCGACCCCGACGGTTTCGTCCGCCCGCTCGGGATACCCGTGCGCGCCGGCGCCTACTTCGCGTACGTCGTCTCCGCCTCCGTACTGCTGTCGGTGCTGGTGATGCCGCTGGCCGGGGCGATCGCGGACCGTACCGGCCGCAAGAAGGCGCTGATGGGGGTCTTCGCCTACACAGGGGCCGCCGCGACCACCGCCATGTTCTTCGTGGGCGGTGACCGCTATCTCCTGGGCGGCGCACTGCTGATCGTCGCCAACGTCGCCTTCGCGGCCTCGGTCGTCCTCTACAACGCGTTCCTGCCGCAGATCGCCGAGCCCCACGAACGCGACGCCGTGTCGTCGCGCGGCTGGGCGTTCGGCTATGCCGCCGGCGCACTGATGCTCGTCGCCAACCTGGCGCTCTTCCTCGGCCACGACGCGGTCGGCGTCACCAAGGGCATGGCTGTGCGGATCTGCCTCGCGTCAGCGGGGCTGTGGTGGGCGGGCTTCACGATCGTGCCGCTGCTGCGGCTGCGCGATCGCGTCGACGGGGCGGCCGGGGCGGCAACGGTGGCCGCGGCCGGAACCGTCAAGGCCCGGTCCGGGGCGCTGCGCCAGGGCTGGCGCCAGCTCGCCGACACCGTGCGGGACATGCGCCGCTATCCGCTCACGCTCGGCTTCCTGCTGGCGTACCTCATCTACAACGACGGCATCCAGACCGTGATCTCCCAGGCGTCCGTCTACGGCTCCGAGGAACTGGACCTGGACCAGACCACGCTGATCGCGGCGATCCTGCTGGTGCAGGTGCTGGCCGTCTTCGGCGCCCTGCTGCTCGGCCGGCTCGCCGCGCGGTACGGGACCCACCGCACGGTGCTCGGCTCACTGGTGGCATGGACGATCACCCTCGCGGCCGGCTTCTTCCTGCCCGCCGGCCGGCCGGTGGGCTTCTTCCTCCTGGCGGCGGCTATCGGCATGGTGCTGGGCGGCAGTCAGGCGCTGTCACGGTCCCTCTTCTCCCACCTCGTGCCGCGCGGCAAGGAGGCCGAGTACTACTCCGTGTACGAGGTGAGCGACCGCGGGACGAGCTGGCTCGGGCCGCTGCTGTTCGGGCTGACCTACCAGCTCAGCGGCAGCTACCGGGACGCGATCATCTCGCTGGTGGTCTTCTTCGCGATCGGCTTCGTGCTGCTGCTGCGGGTGCCGATGCGCCGGGCGGTGACGGCCGCCGGTAATCCGGTCCCCGAGACGATTTAGTCCCTCGGAGTGCGACGCGGTAGTGTACGCCGTTGGTTCGACGGATGGACCGTTACTGCGCGCTAAAGATATCAGAACGCAGGGTGACATCTTTCGTGAGATGTGACAAAACGGGCGCCGATGGGTACAAAAAGGGGCGGCACGACGGCCGACGCACCTCCCGATACGGGAATCTTCACCGCCGACCGGACGTTGACCGGATGACGACGACAGCGACACCTGTCCTGTGGGCGACACAGCCCGGGAGGCACGATTCATGAGTGAGCGAGCTCTCCGCGGCACGCGACTCGGGGCGACAAGCTACGAGACCGACCGCGGCATCGATCTGGCGCCTCGCCAGACCGTTGAGTACGCATGCCGGAACGGCCATCGATTCGAGATGCCGTTCTCGGTGGAGGCCGAGATTCCGCCGGAGTGGGAGTGCCGGGCCTGTGGCCAAGTGGCACTTCTGGTCGACGGAGAGAGCCCGGAGGAGAAGACGAGCAAGCCCACGCGTACGCACTGGGACATGCTCATGGAGCGGCGTACGGTGGAGGAGCTGGAGGAAGTTCTGGCCGAACGGCTGGCCGTTCTCCGCTCGGGCGCGATGAACATCGCCGTTCATCCGCGCGACAGCCGCAAGAGCGCCTGACAGAAGGTAGCGGGCCCGTGAGGGGCGGGCCCGGTCCGACGTGCGCCCCGGGCGAACGTGGCCTCAGAGCCGCGTCCCGGGGTTTTCGTTGTCCTCACCCGGTCCGCGGTCCACGACCTCGCCCTGGATGACCTTGCCGTCCGGGCGGTGGATGCGGATCTGCGTCTCCGCGTCGCGGGCCTGCTGGAACAGGTCGCCGAGCGAACCCTGCTCCTGGGACCGGGCGGCGACCCGGCGCTCCAGCGCGCGCCCGCCGATGCGGGTCAGCAGCGAGCGGGTGGGCGGGAAGAGGAAGAGCAGACCCGCCACGTCCGAGATCAGACCGGGCACCATCAGCAGCAGGCCACCGGTCAGCAGCGCACCCGCGCCGCCCTTCCCCTTGCCGGCCGTGCCGCCCTTGGAGTTCCCGGTGCCCCCGGCCTGCCCGGCGTCGTCGGGCCGGGCCGCGTTCGCGTCCTGGCCGGGCGGCGTCGCCGCGCGCACCGCCTCGCTCAGCGACCGCCAGGCGCTGCGGCCCGCATTGCGTATCGCCAGCCCGCCGAGGACCAGTCCCGCGACGAGCAGCAGCAGGACCGTGAAGCCGCCGGCCGCCCTGCCGACCAGGATCAGCAGCCAGATCTCCAGCAGGGCGTACGCGGCCACGGCCAGGGGAATCAGCCGTCGGCCGCGGGAACGCCCCTGCTGTCGCTGCTGCTGCGGTCCACCGGACCCGCCGGGCGGCGGGGTGCTGATCGTCATACGCCCCATTGTGCCTGGTCGCCGCCGAACGCCCGGAGGATCCCGGTCAGCTCTTCCGCCGGGCCTCCGTGTACCGCCGCACGCGGGACCCCACACCCCAGGCGGTGACCCGCCACAGGGCCTCCACCACGATGTCCCGGCTCATCTTGCTGTCGCCGCGCTCGCGCTCGACAAAGGTGATCGGCACCTCGACGACGTGGAAGCCGGCCTTCACCGCGCGCCAGGCCAGATCGACCTGGAAGCAGTACCCCTGCGAGGCGACCTCGTCCATGCCGAGGCCGAGCAGCGTCTCCTTGCGGAAGGCACGGTAGCCGCCGGTCACGTCGCGCAGCGGCACGTCGAGCAGGAAGCGGGAGTACGTGCTGCCGCCGCGGGACAGGTACTCGCGGGACTTGGGCCAGTTGACCACCCGGCCGCCGGGAATCCACCGTGAACCGAGCACGACATCGGCGCCCTTGAGGGCGGTCAGCAGCCGCGGCAGCTCCTCGGGCTGGTGGGAGCCGTCGGCGTCCATCTCGACCAGTACGCCGTAGCCCTGGTCGATGCCCCAGCGGAAGCCCGCGAGGTAGGCGGCGCCGAGGCCCTCCTTGCCCTTGCGGTGCAGCACGTGCACGTGGTCGTCGACGACGGCCAGCTCGTCCGCGAGCTTGCCCGTGCCGTCGGGGCTGTTGTCGTCGGCGACAAGGACGTGCGCCTCCGGTACGGCAGCCCTGACCCGGCTCACGATCGGCTTGATGTTGTCGGCCTCGTTGTACGTCGGAATGATCACGAGGACCGTGCCGAGCGGCCCGTAGGCGCTCCCCGGGGCCGTACCACGGGTGACCCCACCGCCAACGCTCACTGCTGCTCCTCCATTTCCTTGCTGCCTCGCCTGCCCAGCACGAACACGGCGACGCACGACAGGAGCCCCACCATAGCGAGCGCCCATTCGGGAGCGTCGCCGACGTGGTCGGCGACGGTCAGTTCGTCCCGCAGCGGCAGCCGGGCGCTCAGCACGTCCTGCGTGAACTCCTGTGTCCGCTGCTCGATCCGGCCGTCGGGGGCGACCACGGCGGTGATGCCGCTCGTGGCGGCCGTGACGACGGCACGGCCGTGCTCCACCGCCCGCAGCTGCGACATGGCCAGCTGCTGCTCGGGCTGGCCGGTGCGCCCGTAGGTCGCGTTGTTGGTCTGGATGATCAGCGCGCGGGCGCCGGCGGCGACGGTGTCGTGCACGATGCCGTCGTAGGCCACCTCGAAGCAGATCACGTCGCCGAGCCGGGCCGGGCCGATCCGCAGCACCCCGGAGTGCTTGCCGGGGTAGAAGTCGCGCGGGATCTGGTCCAGGCGCTTGATGACCTTCGTCAGCTCCTGCCGGAAGGGCACGTACTCGCCGAAGGGGACGGGGTGCTGCTTGGTGTACGAGGCGCCGGGACCGGTCACCGGGTCCCAGACGATGCCCTCGTTCTGCACGTGCGTGGCGTCCGGGCCGTCGACCAGCGCGCCGACCAGCACGGGGACGCCGACGGCCTGGACGGCCTTGGTGATCAGCGCGTAGGCCTGCGGATCGGCGAACGGGTCCATGTCGGAGGAGTTCTCCGGCCAGATCACCAGGTCCGGCTTGGGGGTGCGCCCCGCCTTGACGTCCGCGGCGAGCTTGAGCGTCGCCTCGACGTGGTTGTTGAGGATCTTCAGCGGACGGCCGAGGAAGTGCAGACCCGGCTGCTGGACGTTGCCCTGCACGATGGCGACCCGGACGCTGTCGTCCGCCTTCGTCGGGACCGGTACGGCCCAGCCCGCCGCGAAGACGGCGACCGCCGCCACGGCCGACCCGGCCACGGGCAGGAACCGGCGCCGGCCGAAGACGACCGGGCCGGTGCGCAGCCGCCACACGGCGACGGCGGCCGCGGCCAGCAGGGAGCCGCACAGCGCCACGGCGAAGGTCACCAGCGGGGCCCCGCCGAGTGCCGCCAGGGGTGTGAACGGCGAGGAGGTGTTGGCGAAAGCCAGCCGGCCCCACGGGAAACCCCCGAACGGCAGCCGGTCCCTGGCCAGTTCCTCGGTCACCCACAGGCAGGCGCCCCACAGCGGCCAGGCCCGCAGCCGTGACGTCACAGCCAGGCCGGCGCCCAGCAGCGCGACGAAGGCGGCCTCGATCACCGAGAGGCCGACGACGGCGTCGTAGCCGATCACCCGCAGCCACAACAGCAGCCACAGGAAGAACGGCAGTCCGAAGGCGAACCCGAGCCACGCCCCCTGGCGGCCGGTACGGCCCCGGGTCAGCAGCGCCAGGCCGGACACCGCCGCGATCGACAACGGCCAGAGCCCGTACGGCGGGAAGGCCGCCGCGAGCGCCAGGCCGCACACCGCCGCGAGCGCCGACCGCCGCGCGTGCCGGCGCACGGAACGCCGCATGCGGACCAGCCGCCCGGGCGCACCGGCGGCCGCCGCCGGGAGGGCCTCATCGGTCGTCGCCGTCGGCTCGGCGGTCGCCGTCGCGGCGTCGGAACGCGATCGCACGTTCGCGGCCTTCCTGCAGGTGGGCACTGTGTGAAGTGACGGTACCCCGGATGGCGGCCCCCGCGGACCCCGGGCAGGCAAAGCGGGCGGCGGGACCGGGCCCGTGACGGAGCGGCAGGAGACGCCGAAAGCGGAGCGGCGGCCTCCCGGCGGCCCGGGAGGGGGAGGAGGGCTCGGGAGGGGGAGGAGGGCTCGGGGCCCGGAGCGCCCTTCGGGCCGACCTGGGACCCGCTGGCTGCGGATCGGCGACAAGGCCGTTGTCTACTGGGCGTCCGGGCCCCTCCCGGTCACACCTGCCGGCCGGGCGAGCCCGTTCCGTACCGCGGGCGCTGGACCTGGCTTCCAGTGGCGGGTGCCGGTGCGGCACGACGCCCCGTGGCCCAGCGGCGGTCGCCGGACGCGTGGAGGCCTCCGGTCGGACGTCCGGTGGTGGACCCGGCCGAACCTACTCGCCCCCGACCGTCGCCTGTCAACAGCCGTTTGACCTGCGCGGATTGACCAAATCAGCAGGTCAAGCGCGGGCCGTGGACCGTGCCATGCCATGCCCAGGGAGAACCGTTCGGCCGCATCGCGCGGGGTCGCGTCACTCGTTCGGCCGTGCGAAGACCGTGCGACCGCCGACGACCGTCCGCAGTGCGGTGGGCAGAGGCAGGTCCGGGCTGAGGTCGGGCAGGCCCGGGGTGCCGGAGCGCGGGTCGGTGGACCAGTTGGCGACGCGGTCGTCGGGTGCCTGGACGACGAGGTCGCCTGCCTGCCAGATGACGTAGTCGGCGGGCGCGCCAGGGACGAGGACGCCCGCGTCGTCACGGCCGGCGGCGCGCCATCCGCCGCGGGTGTGGGCGTTGAAGGCGCCCCGCGCGGAGATGCGGTGGTCCAGGGTGCGGTGGAACGCGGCGGCGCGGACCGTTCCCCAGGGGTCGAGCGGCGTGACGGGGCTGTCGGAGCCGAGCGCCAGCGGCACCCCGGCGCGGGTCATCGCCGCGAAGGGGTTCAGCGTGCGGGCCCGGTCCGCGCCGAGGCGCCGGGCGTACATGCCGTCCTCGCCGCCCCACGCCGCGTCGAAGGCGGGCTGCACCGAGGCGACGAGCCCCAGTTCCGCGAAGGCGGCGATGGTGTCCTCGGTCATCATCTCGGCGTGCTCGACCCGGTGGCGCAGCGCGCGCACCCGGTCGAGCCCGACGCGCCCGGCGGCCTCGCGCACGCCCTCGGCCACAGCGGCGACCGCGGCGTCGCCGATGGCGTGGAAACCGGCCTGCACGCCCGCCGCGGTGCACAGGGCGACGTGCTCCGCGACGGCGGCGGCGTCGAGGTACCCGGTCCCGCCGGTGCCGGGAGCGTCGGCGTACGAGGCGTGGAGGCAGGCGGTCCTGGAACCGATCGAGCCGTCCACGAACAGATCGCCGCCCGCCCCGATCGCCCCCAGGTCCCGGAGGCGCTCCAGGTCCTTGGGGCCGGTGACGGCCTCGGCCCAGTAGCCGAGGACATACGGGCCCGGCTCCTCGGCCGCGAGGCGCAGCAGCGCGGTCAGGTCGTCCTCGGAGGAGATCTCGGGCCCCGCGCACTCGTGGAGGGAGCCGATGCCCAGCGAGGCGGCGTGCGTGAGCGCGGCACGCTGGGCGGCGGTGCGCTGCTCAGGGGTGACGGCGGCGTACGCGGCGCGGCGCACCGCGTGGTGCGCGTCGCGGGTGAGCGGCCCGGCCGGGTGGTGGCCTGCCATCGCCTCGACGCCGGGCACCAGTGCCAGGAGTGCGGTGGTCACGGCCGCGGAGTGCACGTCAGCGCGGGTCAGGTACAGGGCGCGGCCGCCGGTCGCGGCGTCGAGCTCGGCGCGGTTCGGCGGGCGCTGCTCGGGCCAGCGGGACTCGTCCCAGCCGTGGCCGAGCAGCACGCGGTGGCCCGGGTGGGCCCGCGCGTGCGCGCCCACCCGGTCCAGTGCCTCTTTGAGGGTGCCGGACCCGGCGAGATCAAGACCGGTCAGGGCCAGGCCGGTCGCGGTGCTGTGCACATGGGCATCGGTGAACGCCGGGGTGACCAGCGCGCCGGCCAGGTCGACGACCTCGTCCACGCCTTCCGCGAAGGAGTCCGCGGCGCCCTCTGAGCCGAGCCAGGCGACCGTGCCGCCGTCGACCACCATGGCGGTGGCGAAGGGGTCGGCGGGGCTGTAGACGTTGCCGCCGCGCAGCAGCACGGTACGGGGGGTGGTCGGCTCGTTCGTGGTGTGCGGCACTGGTTTCGCCTCGCGGGGTGGTGCGGTGTGGGAGTGCTTCGGTGGGGCCGGGCTCAGACGCGTGGCGGCCGGGCCTCGTAGGGGGTGGAGAGCACGACCGTGGTCCGGGTGGAGACCCCGGCCAGGGTGCGGATCCGCGCCAGCAGGTGCTCCAGCTCGATCGGGGTGGCCACCCGGACCTTGAGGATGTAGTTCTCCTCGCCGGCCACGCTGTGGCAGGCCTCGATCTCCGGGACCTCGGCGAGCCGGTCGGCGATGTCGTCCGGAGCACTGGGATCGAAGGGCTTGACCGAGATGAAGGCGGTCAGCGACAGGCCCACCGCTTCGGGGTCGACGATCGCGGCGTACCCGCGGATCACCCCGCGCTGCTCCAGGCGGCGGACCCTCTGGTGCACGGCCGAGGTGGACAGGCCGGTGGCCTTGCCCAGGTCGGTGTAGCTCATGCGCCCGTCGGCCACGAGAAGTTCCACGATTTGCCGGTCCAGCTCCTCCACGACGCAAGAACCTACAGGGTCCATGGTCGTCCGCGACATCCGGCCCGGTTCCCCGCCGTACGTCCCGGGCGGACCGTTTCACGGGCAATTCCCGCGAACCTCCTGTTTCCGGCATCCGTGACGGGGAACCTGATCCGGAGCCGGACGTCCACGGAGGTGATGGCGATGCCGGAACGTCAGGGAAGGCCACCAGGTGCCGGCGACGCGTCCTCCCGGCAGGGCCCGGGGGTGCCGGACGTGCGGGAGGACCGGGGCGGCTCCCCCGCCGCCGTGGAACTGGACGAGCTGCTGCGCTACGAGCACGAGCACGCCGGTCGGCCCGCCGTGCTCCGTATGCTCCGGGCTCGCCGCGAACGGCTCCGCGACCAACGGCTCCGCGGCGAGGAAGGCGACGGCCGCTGACCTGTCACGCCGTGATGCGCACGCAGAGCAGGCAGGTGTCGTCACCCGGATCGGCCAGGCCGAGCGCCTGGGTCAGGCTCAGGGCCACCGTGGCGCAGTCGGTGCCGGCTACCGCCTCGGCCGTACGGCTCAGGCGTTCCAGCCCTCGTCAAGGTCCTGGCCGCGCCGTTCGACCAGCCCCGTCGGTGAACAGGAAGAGGCGGTCGCCACCGCGCAGCTCCGCCGTCGACTGCCCGTAGGCACTGTCGTGACTCGCCCCGAGGATGCGCCCGTCGGGCTGGGCCAGGAAGACCGCGTGACCGCCGCGCAGGTGGAGGATCGGGAGATGCCCGGCGCGGGCCCTGGTGAGGATGCCGGTGGCGGGCCGGTAATGGGCCAGGAGCATCGTCGCGGTGGCGGTGCCCGTGCTCATCAGCACGCGGTTCAGACGTTCCAGGACGCGCTGCGGGGGTGTGCCGCTCAGCGCCATGGCCTCGGCGCCGTAGCGCAGTTCGGCCATGGTGGCGACGGCCTCGATGCCGTGGCCCGCCACGTCCCCCACGCCCAGCAGGGCCGAGCCGTCGGGGAGCTCGACGGCGGTGAACCAGTCGCCGCCGATCGGGATCGAGGTCTCGGCGGGCAGGTAGGACACGACGCAGTTGAGTCCGGGCAGGTCGAAGGAATGGTCGGGCACCGGCAGCAGCGCGTTCTGCGGACGGCGGGCCAGCACATGCTCGGCGTTCAGGCTGCGCTGCTGGGTGCTGAACGCGCGCTGCGCCTCGTCGAGGGCGATCTGCTCGTGCCGCTGTGCGGTCAGGTCCTGGTAGAAGCCGTGGACCGCGACCGGCCGGCCCAGGGCGCCGACCACGGCCTCGGCGACGAAGCGCAGATGGCGGGTGCCGTGCGGAGTGCGGATACGGAAGGGCACGTCGACCGGCTGCCCCCCGCCGAGCACGCCTGCGCGGCGGCATTCCCAGGCGCTCCATGAGCACGCCCCTGGCCCGCTCCACCGCGTCCCGGCCGGGGATCGTCCGCTGCTGCTCGGCGGCGGTACGCGGCTCCTGCCGGCCACCGAACGCGGAGCCGTGTGCGTCGTGGCTCACCTTGCGAGCACCGCACAGCCCGGTCCCCCCGGGGGCCGCCGCTCGTTCGGCCCTTGCGCACCGGGGGGATGCGCACATGCCCGTACCGGGCGGCGGCCCGGAACGAGAGGGGTTGGAAGCATCTCCTCCGGGAAGCCGAACCACCGACGATTCCCCGAAAGGAGAGACCACATGGGCACCATCAGCGAATTCGTCGACGTCGACGTCCCGCTGCACACGGCGTACAACCAGTGGACGCAATTCGAGGAATTCCCGCAATTCATGGAGGGCGTGGAGCAGGTGACCCAGGTCGACAACCGCCACAACCACTGGGTCACGAATGTCGCGGGCTCCCGCCGGGAATTCGACACCGAGATCGTCGACCAGCTCCCCGACGAGCGCGTGGCATGGCGCACCCTGTCCGGCGACGTCAGGCAGCGCGGCGTCGTCACGTTCCAGCGGCTCGACCGGACGCGCACGCGCGTCAACCTCGCCATGGAGGTCGAGACCTCAGGGCTCGCGGAGATGGCCGCCGACGCGCTCGGGGTGCTGGACCGGCGCACCCGCGGCGACCTGCGGCGCTTCAAGGACTACATCGAGGAACGCGGCAGCGAGTCCGGCGGCTGGCGCGGCCGGGTAGCGCCGGGCGGATGACGGTGCGACCGTGGCGCCATGACGGACCTGGACGCGGTGGCGGACGAGCTGTACGCGCTGGCGCCGGAGGAGTTCACCGCCGCCCGCGACGAGCGCGTCAGGAACGCCCGCCGCGCCGGGGACCGTGCCCTGGCCGCCCGCGTCGCGGCGCTGCGCCGGCCCTCTCTCGCGGCATGGGCCGGGAATCTGCTCGTCCGTGAGCACGCCGACGATGTCGCGGCGCTGCTCGGTCTCGGCGAGTCCCTGCGGCGGGCTCATCGCGAACTCGACGGCGGGCAGTTGCGGGCGCTCGGCCGGCAGCAGCGGGCACTGGTCGACGCCCTGGGCCAGCAGGCCGCCCGGCTCGCGGCAGACGCCGGGCGGCCGCTGGCGGAGGCCACCCTGGACGAGGTCCGCGGCACCCTGCACGCCGCCCTCGCCGACCCCGGCGCCGCGCGGGCCTGGGCGACCGGGCGCCTCGTGCGGCCCCTCAGCGGCACCGTCGACTTCGACCAGGCGGTCGGCGGCGCCGTTCCGGGGGCGGGAGCGCCGGCCGGGCAGATGGACGGGCACATGGACGGGGTGGGGGCCGGGGACACCGTCGTTCCCCTGCGGTCGCGGCCGCACGAGGCGGCCAAGCGCCGCCGGCTGGACGAGGCCCGTCGCCATGCCGAGCGCGCCCGCAACGAGGCCCTCGCCCGCGACACGGACCTCGCGGCCGCCCGTACGGCACTGGACGCCGCGGAGTCCCGGCTCGGCGAGCTCGGCGACGCCGTGCGGCGCGCGGAGGAGGACCGGCAGCGCGGCGCCGCCGACCGCGAGCGGGCGCTGGGCCGGGTCGCGGACGCCGAGAAGGCGGCGTGTGCCGCCGCCGGTCAGGCGGCCGCCGCGTCGGCCCGCGTCGGCGAGCTGACGGCGGAACTCGCCGGCCCCGGAGCGGGCCCCGGCCCCGGCCCCGGCTCCGGCGGGTAGACGCACGGCCATGACCACCCCCGACGAGAACGCGCCCCCGCCGCGCCCCGCGACGGCTCCGGAGCCCGGCAGGACCCTCGGGGTCGAGGAGGAGTTCCTGCTCGTGGACGCCGGTAGCCGACGGATCGCGGGCCTGGCCGGCGCGGTGATCGAACGGGCCCGGAGGACGCCTCCGCCCGCAGCCGACGCCGTACTCCAGCGGGAGCTGTCCGCGGCGCAGATCGAGGCGGCCACGGGTGTGACGACGGACCTGCGGGAACTGGTCCGGCAGCTCGACACCGCGCGCCGCACCCTGGCCGCCGCCGCCCGGGCCGAAGGCGGTCGCCTGGTGTCGACGGGCCTGCCCGTGCTCGACGGGACGGCCCCCGTGAGCGGCGGCGAGCGCTACGCCGCGATCGCCCGGCTCTACGAGCACCAGGCCGCCGGATATCTGGCCTGCGGCTGCCATGTGCACGTCGGGGTGCCCGACCCGGAGACGGCGGTCGCGGTGGTCAACTGGCTGCGGCCGTGGCTGCCCACGCTGCTCGCCCTGTCCGCGAACTCCCCCTGGGACCGGGGCCGGGACTCGGGGTACGCGAGCTGGCGGGTCATGGACCAGGCGCGCTTCCCCGGGTCGGGGATCCCGCCCCGGTTCGGCTCCGCGGCCGAGCACGACGCGGAGGTGGCGCGGCTCGTCGAGTGCGGCGTCCTCGTGGACCCCGCGATGACCTTCTGGCTCGCCCGGCCGTCGCCCCATCTGCCGACGGTCGAGGTCCGGGTCGCCGACGCGCTCGGCACGACGTGGGAGACGGCACTGCAGGCGGCCCTCACCCGGGCCCTGGTCTCGACCGCCCTCGCCGACCTCGCGGCGGGGCGCGAAGCGCCTCCGGTACCTCCGCAGCTCGCCTCCGCCGCCCTGTGGACCGCGGCGCGCTTCGGCCTCGAGGGCCCCGCCGTCGACCCGCTGCACGAGACCCGCGTCCCGGCCCGTGCGCTGCTGGACCGTCTCCTGGCACGCCTGGCGCCCGCCCTGGAAGCCACCGGCGACCTTCCCTTCGTCCGTGGCGCCCTCGGCGCCCTCCACCGCCATGGCACCGGTGCTGCCCGCCAACGCCGTGCCACCGCACCGTCCGGCCCCACCGCGGCTGTCGACATGCTCGCCGCCCAGACGGAGGGCGCGCCCTTGCCCGGCCTGCGGGCACATGCCTGCCGGGTGCCGGGTTTGTCCGGGGCCGGAGAGGAAAGCCGCTCCCCATGAGGCTCGTCAGGCGCGCCCCGGGCACGTGCGATGCCCCGGCTCCGGGCCGCGGCCGGCAGGTGCCGCACGGCCCCGGTGAAGCGCGCGGACCGGGCGCGGTCCGCCGTGCCGTCGACGTCCGCCTCGCGCGGACCTGAGCAAGGGAGGCCCGTCATGCGCCGGGACGTCCTGGGGATCTATCTGAACGACCATCTGGCGGGCTCGACCGCGGGCAGGAACCTCGCCCGCCATCTCGCCGAACACCACCGCTCCTCGCCGTACGGCGGCGAGCTGAGCCGCGTCGCCGACGAGATCACGGAGGACCGGCAGGCCCTTCTCGGCCTGATGGACGACCTGGGCGTGCCGGCGCACCGTCACAAGGTGTACGCCGGATGGGCCGCCGAGAAGGGCCGCCTGCTGAAGCTCAACGGGCGCGTGACGCGCCGTTCCGGGCTGAGTACGGTGATCGAACTGGAGACGCTCCGGCTCGGCATCGAGGGCAAGACGCTGCTCTGGCGTACGCTGCTGTCCCTCACGCCGCACCGGGCCCTGGACGAAGCACAGCTGAAGGGCTTGCTGGAGCGGGCCCGTGAGCAGGCCGACACGGTGGAGGTCGTGCGTCGCCACGCGGCCGTCGCCGCCTTCCGCTGATCGCCGAGGTGTGTGATGGCCCGACCCGGGGTGTGGTGGACGCTGCGGCATCCGCTCCGGGCATGGCGCCGCTCCACGGGGCACCGGGTGATGCGCCAGGGCGGCGAACTGGAACTGCTGCACCGGGCCATGGGATTCGCTGCGCTGGGCATGGTGACCCTGGTGCCGCTGCTGATCGTGGTGGCGGCCGCCGTACCGTTCCAGCAGGCCGGGTTCGCGCAGTGGATCGTCGACGGGATGGGGCTGTCGCCGACCCCGTCGGAGGCGGTGCGCAAGCTCTTCGCCGCGCCGCGCAGGGTGTTGAGCAGTACCAGCGTGCTGAGCCTTGTGCTGCTGGGTCTGTTCGGTCTGTCCTTCGCGGCCGCCGTCGAAGTGGGATACCTGCGGATCTGGGAGCTGCCGCCGGCACCGTGGCACCAGTTGTGGCGCCGTGCGGTGTGGCTGGTGGCGCTGACCGCGTACCTGTTCGCGGAGGCGCAGAGCGGCACGGTACTGAGGGAGGGCCTGCCGGCCGCAGTCGTGCGGGTGGCACTGACGCTCGTGCTCGGCGTCCTGTTCTTCTGGTGGGCGCAGCACTTCCTGCTGGCCGGGCGGATCAGCTGGGGAGTGCTGCTTCCGGGGGCCATCCTCACCGTGGCGGGCCTGGTGGGCCTGCGGATCTTCTCGTCGCTGGTGTTCTCCCCGCTGATCGTGACGAACGCCGTCTCCTACGGCGCGGTCGGCACGGTGCTGATCGTCCAGTCGTGGCTGATCGGCGTCGGGTACGTCGTCTTCGGGGCGTGTCTGCTGGGCCGGCACCTATCCGGGCCGAATGAGAGGTTTTCCCCTCATTCCGGAGGGCAGGCGAAGGACGAGAACGAAGCTGCCGACGCCTCGGAAGGAGACCCCCATGGGCGCCGAGAAGAAGACCAAGAACACCGGTCAGAAGATAAAAGGCCAGGTCGAGGAGACCGCGGGCAAGGCCACCGGCAATGACCGGCTGAAGATGAAGGGCAAGGCCGACCAGGTCAAGGGTGACGCGAAGCAGGTCGTCGAGAAGTCGAAGGACACGCTCGACCCGTGAGGCGGCCCGGCGACCGTACGGCGCCATGGGCCGGCGACGCGCGACGGCGCGTCGCCGGCCCGCGTCCGCCGCCGGAGGCTACGCGCGGGCGGTCCGCAGATAGAAGCGGACGCTGGTGCCGTCCGCGCCGGTCCGTGTGCGGACCAGATCGGCGAGGTGATGCACCAACAGCAGTCCGCGCCCGTTGGGCAGGCCGCGGACCGCGGGGCGGCGCCCCGCGAGCGGGTCGTCCAGTCGGCCGGCGTCGGCGACCTCGCACACCACGTCCCCGTCCTCTGCCCACACCTCCACGGTCCCGGAACCGCCCCCGTGCACCACGCTGTTGGTGATCAGCTCCCCCGCGGCCAGCGAGAAGTCGCCGAGCCGCTCCCCCGTCAGACCGAGTCCGCGGGCCCGGTCGGTCGCGGCGTGCCGGGCGTCGGTGAGGCGCTCCGCGTCGAAGGGATCGGGGGCGGAGCCAGGCGGCGGGGGCGGGAGGCAGTTGTACGCGGCGACCACGCGGTCCGGCGCGTACGTCGCGCTGCGCGACAGGCGTCCGCCGTCGACGATGACAGGGTGCGTGGCACGGGCGTCGGCAAGCGCGGTGGTGTCCAGGCGCGCGGCGTCGTAGGGGCAGAGGATCGTCACGGGGCGGCCGGCGAAGGCCAGGTTGATCAGGGCCTCGTGCTGGGCGCAGGCGGGGTACTCGGTGGCGGAGCGTCCCGGCCAGACGGGCTCGCCGACGATCCGGACGCGGGCGCCCGGGTGCTCGTCGGCGAAGGCGCCGAGCACGCCGGGGATGATGCGGCCCGGATTGCGGCCGGCCTGCTGCATGTCGAGCCAGCGGACCTGGTCCGCCCGCGCTCCCAGCTGGGCCCGCAGCAGCTCCAGTCGGGCACCGGGCACGGCGACGGCGACCGGTTCGCCGCTGTACAGCCCCTCCAGCACGAAGGGGACCGTGCCCTCCATGTACTCGCGCATACTCCGGTAGAACAACGCCGGATGCACGAACGGCCCGGTGTGGGAAGCCTCGTTCCGCACCTCGCCACCTTTCGCCGCCCCCGGCGACCCTACCAACCGCTCACGCGCGGCGGGCGCGGCAAGCCGGGTCCGCGGGCTCCCTCGACGGCTGCGCGGGGCGTGATGTGGGCATCGTGCCCGGCCGGACGGCCTCCCCCTTTCGCGCGGACGGCCGAGCCCCGCGCTGACAGGCAGCCGAATGGCTGCCTTTTCTGGACGGCGGGGCATGGACGACGCGATCTCCAAGGCACTGGCGGACGCCGGCCGGCGCAGGCTGCTCGACAGCCTCAACGCCCGCGGCGGGCAGACCCTGCGGAAGCTGTGCGCCGGGCTGGAATGGCCCGGCAGTCGGTCAGCGATCACCTCGCCGTCCTGGAGGCGGCGCACCTGGTGACAACAGCCCGCCGCGGCCGCGAGAAGCTGCGCTTCCTCGACGCCGCCCCCGTCAACGCCGCCGCCGAGCGGTGGATCGACCAGTACGCCCGCGAGAGCGCCCGCACTCTCGCGCACCTGCACAGGGCATTGGAGCTGCCGGCGATGAGCGAGAGCGCGTTCGTCCGCACGACCTACATCCGCACGACGCCGGAACGCCGCTGGCAGGCGCTGACGGATCCGGCCTTCACACGTCGCTACTGGGGCGTGGCCTTCGGGACCGCTTGGCGGCCGGGGTCGCCCATGGTCTGGGAGGAGAAGGGCGCACGCACCGCCGATCCGGAGCAGGTCGTCCTGGAGTCCGAGCCGTACCGGAGGCTGTCGTACACCTGGCGCACCTTCACCCCGCGATGGGCGGGGAACGCCGGCGGGGACGCGGACGTGCCGGCCCGACTGGTCCGGGAGCGGCGCTCCCAGGTGACCTTCGAGATCGAACCGCTCGGCGACACGGTCACGCTGACCGTGGTCCACGAGGCCACGACCCCGGCGGCACCGTGCTCGACATGGTCCGGCACGGCTGGCCCGCCCTCGTCTCGGGCCTCAAGACCCTGCTGGAGACGGGCGAGACGCTGGCGGAGCCGCGCTAGACGCGGCCACACCGTGGGACGGGTCGTCCGGGGGTGACCGCCGCACACGCACGACGGTCACCCCGGGACGCAGGCTCGAAGATCAGCGAGGACATCCACACACGTGGCAGGTATTCAACTCGAAACCAAGCTCCTCGATGGTCGCCGGACTACGGGGTTCAGCGGACTCCCGCGCTGCGGAAGCACGATGTTGCCAGCGCGGAACACATCAACGGAAGTCTGCGTGTACGTCCGCGCGGCGAAGGATGTCTTCGCCGAGTCGCCACCGATCGCTGTCGCGGACGTGGCGCGTCCTCTGCCCGGCCCTGATGACTTCCGCGAGCCGCCGCAGCTGTGCAGCGCCGAGGTTGTCGGCCATCTCCTTGGCCAGCCGCATCGCGTGATACTCCTCGAACGCACTGTGCGAGTCCTCGATGGCCCCAAGTACTGCGTCAAAGTTCCGCAGCTCCCGCCTGGCCTGCATCATGGCCAATGCCGTGATGCGCTCCTCGTCGCTTCCTTCCTGGAGCCAGCGGAGCACCTGGGCGGGCTCGAACTCCCGCTCCCCGGCAAGTCGCCGAGCCTGACTCATCACATCTTCCATCGCACGCGTGCGCTCCCGGCCGGCGTTCATCGAACTTCGGACGGAACGGTAATTGGCAGCAATGGGACCGGCCGCCTCCAACAACGCCTGGGCTTCCGAGCGCAGTTGCGCAGCCTCCGTAGTGTCGCCGCGTTGCTCTGACTCTTCGGCCAACCACAGTCTCTCCGCTGCCGCGGCGCGCAGCCTGAGGGTGGCACCTCCGACCTCGAAGCTCTCGATGCGATTACCGAGAAGCCCGAACACCAGCAGCACGCCGCCGAATATCAGCAACACGGCTGCACCGGTCCCGTTCTGCGTCACGAAGACCGCGAGCACCCCGGTCCCAAAAGACAGAGCGCCCAAGAGACCCGTCAGCACCTGCAGGACAGGTGTGAACGGACCAGAAATGGGTTGTCTTTCCACCGGCTTCTCCTCAAGAAGTGAACTACAGCTCGCCAGCTGCGGACCTCAGGAAGCTACCGCGGCCCGGGCCCAATGACGGTGCGGCAAGGCGAACAAGCAGCGTCAAAGCAGTAATTGCGGGGTCTACGCCCCCAGCCGGGAGCGCAGGAACGCGAGCGCCGCCTCGTCGTCGTCGATGGCGCCGCCCTCGTGGCCGTTGTAGGGCCAGACGTCGATGGCCTTGGGGCCCGCGTAGGCGTTGTACGCGGCGAAGACCGTCGAGGGCGGGGTGATCTCGTCCATCAGGGCCGCCGAGAAGCGGGCGGGGACGCGGGCGCGGGCGGCGAAGTTGACGCCGTCGAAGTAGGCGAGGGTGCGGTGGACGCGAGCGGCGCTGCCGCGGTGCACGGCGAGGTAGCGGCCGATCTCGCGGTACGGGTCGGCGTCCGTGACGACGACGGCGCGCGGGAAGTCGCACAGGAACGGCACGTGCGCGACCAGGGCCGCGACGTCGGGGACGAGGGCCGCGACCGCGAGCGCCGTGCCGCCGCCCTGGCTGGCTCCGAGGACCGCCACGCGGCCGGCGTCGACGGAGGGCAGCGTGCGCACCGCGTCGACGGCGCGCACGGCGTCCGTGAACAGCCGCCGATAGTAGTACTGGTGGGGGTCCTCGATGCCGCGGGTCATCATGCCGGGGGCCTGGGGGCCGGACGGGCCGGAGTCGGGGGTCGCACCGCGGCTCCAACCGGAGCCCTGGCCACGGGTGTCCATGTGGAGGTGGGCGAAGCCCGCGGACGCCCACAGCAGCGACTCCAGGGCGTGTCCGCGGCCGCCGCCGTAGCCGACGTAGGTCACGATCGCGGGCAGCGGGCCCTCGGCGCCGTGCGGGAGCCGCAGCCAGGCCCGTACGGGCTCGCCGCCGAACCCGGGGAAGGTGACGTCGAAGACGCGCAGGGTGCGCAGGCCGGTGTCGACCGGCTCGACCGTGACGGCGCCGGGTGCCGCGGCGGCGCGCGCCGCCGCGAGCGTGGCGTCCCAGAAGTCGTCGAAGTCGTCCGGGGCGGTCTGGGTACTGCGGTGGGCCCGCAGTTCCGGCTCGGGCAGGTCGGTGAACAAGGGTGCGGCTCCAGGGTGGTCAGGGAGTGAGGGGCCGGTAGTCGAACCAGTCGATGTCGGCGACGGTGGCCGACGCGGCGCCGTGCGCGGTGGCGTAGGGGCCGAGCCACACGCCGAGGAAGCCCCCGGCGCGCGGCGAGCTGAGGAAGCCGCCGTCCACGGCGGTCAGTTCGGTCTCCCGCGGCTCGGGGCCGCCCGCCGGGGCGTACCGCAGCCCGTAGCGCTGGCCTTCCGCGTGGATGCGCAGGACCACCGGGCCGGCGGGCAGGGGTGCCTCGGCGACGATCCGTTGCACGCCGTGCTCGCGGAGGGCGGCGAGGACACGGCGCCCGCCGCGGCCGTCGCCCGCGACGGCCAGCACGAGGTGGTCGGCCTCGGACTGCCGGACGGCCAGTCCCGCCCACTCCCCGGGCGTCTGCGGCTCCACGTCGAACAGCGCCGAGACGCTGACGCTTTGGTGCTGCTGCCGCCGTCCGAGGAAGCAGGGCGTGGCGGTGTCGGCGAGCGTTGCCGGACCGAGCGGCAGCCGCAGGAAGCCGGGCCGGGCGGTCAGCGACCAGAACGGCTCGCCGGTGCGGACCTGGTTCCAGGACAGGCGCGGCACGGGGTCGTCGAAGTGGTCGCGGACCGGTTCCCGGTACGGCTCGCCGGCGGGGCCGGCGGTCCCCGGCCGCGGGAAGGGTCCGAGGGTGGTGCCGACGCCCGGCGCGAAGACCGGCCAGCCGTCCTCCCACACCACGGGGACGAGGAAGGTCTCCCGTCCGAGGTTGGGGTGGTAACCCCCGTAGGGGCGGCTGCCGAGGAGCACCGCCCACCACTCCCCCGCGGCGGTGTGCACGAGGTCGGCGTGGCCGACGCCGACGACGGGGAAGTCGCGGCCCAAGTGCCGGTGGGTGAACACCGGGTTGGCGGGGTTGCCCGTCCAGGGCCCCGTGACGTGGTCGGCGCGGGCGACGCTGACGGCGTGCCCGTGCTCGGTGCCGCCCTCCGCGGCGAGCAGGTAGTAGCGGCCGTCGGCCTTGTAGAGATGGGGCCCCTCCGCCCACACCGCGCCGTGCAGGGCGCCGCGCCACAGCAGGTGCTCGGGGCCGGTGAGGGCGAGCGCGGTGGGGTCGAACTCCCGCAGCCAGACGTCGGTCTGGCCGTCCCACTCCCCCGATTCGGCGAGCCGTGTCCCCGTGCACCAGGCGCGGCCGTCGTCGTCGAAGAAGAGGGAGGGATCGATACCGGGGGCGTCGTCGAGCCACACCGGGTCGCTCCACGGACCCGCGGGGTCGGTGGACGTGACGACGAAGGTACCGGTCCGGCCGGTCCCGCCGGTGCCGCCGACCAGGGTGGTGATGACCCAGAAGCGGCCTTCGTGGTGGCGGATCGTCGCGGCGAAGATCCCCTCGGACGACGCGACCGAGCCGAGGTCCACCTGCGAGGGGCGGTCCAGGACGTGTCCGACCGGCCGCCAGTGCAGCAGATCGCGGCTGTGGAAGACGGGGATGCCGGGGAAGTACTCGAAGGTCGAGGTGATCAGGTAGTGGTCGTCGCCGACCCGGCAGATGCTCGGGTCGGGGTGGCAGCCCGGCAGAACGGGGGCGGCGGACGCGCGGTGCGCGTCCGCCGCCCCCGTACCGTCGGACGGATTCACGCGCCGGCCCCGGCGGCGGTGACCCGGGCGTGCAGCCTGCGGGTGTGGTCCACCTGCCGTGCCGGGCCGGTGAGTTCGGCCGGCACCGTGAGCCGGACGTCGGCGCTGGAGGCGGCCAGCCGCAGTTCCAGCCCGCCCGGCTCCACGACGCGCCGGCCGTCGCGGCCGGTGAACGCCGCCACGTCGGCGGGCACGGTCACCCGGACCCTGGAGACCTCGCCCGCCTCCAGCGGGACCCGCAGGTACCCGACGAGCCGCTGCACGGGCTGCACGACCGAGGCGACCGGGTCGTGCAGATAGACCTGGACGACCTCGCTGCCCGCCCGGGCACCGGTGTTGCGGACGGTGAAGGACACATCGACCTCGCCGTCGGTACCGGTGACGGCGCGGCCGTCCGGGCCGGCGCCCGCGACGTCGAGATCGCCCCATTCGAAGGCCGTGTACGTCAGCCCGTGGCCGAACGCGAACGCGGCGGCCGGGTCGATGTTGGAGACCTCGCTGGCGCGGGCGAGCGGTGCGGCCAGATAGGTGGACGGCTGCACGGCAGGGTGCGCGGGCACACTGACCGGCAGGCGCCCGGAGGGAGCGATCCGCCCGCCGAGGACGCCGGCGAGCGCCGGGGTGCCCTCCTGCCCCGGGAAGAAGGACTGCACGATCGCGGCGGCCTCGGTGGCGGCCCGGCCCAGGGCGTAGGGCCGCCCGGCGAGCAGGGTGAGCACCACGGGGGTGCCCGAGTCGAGAAGGGCGTCGAGGAGTTGCTGCTGCACTCCGGGGAGGGTGAGCGACTCCGCGTCGCAGCCCTCGCCGCTGGTGCCGCGTCCGAAGAGGCCGGCCCGGTCGCCGAGCGCGGCGATGACGACGTCCGCGTCCCGCGCCGCGCGCACGGCCGCCGCGAAGCCCTTGGTGTCGGCATCGTCGACGCCGCAGCCGGCGACGGTGACGATCTCGGCGCCGGGGAACTCCGCGACGAGGGCCTGGCGCAGCGTCGGCAGGTCGATGCCGGCCGGGGTGCCCGGGTGCTGCGATCCGACGTGGACGGGGAAGGAGTAGCAGCCGAGGACGGCGGCCGGGGTCTCGGCCTGGGGTCCGACGAGCGCGATCCTGGCGGGCCGGTCCAGCGGCAGGGTGCCGTCGTTGCTCAGCAGGATCACCGACCGCTCGGCGAGCCGGCGGGACAGCTCGCGATGGGCCGCGGAGTCCAGGTCGACGGTGCCGCGCAGGCTCTCCGGGTCGGTGAGGTCGGCCCCGGCGAGGGCGGGCGGCACAGGGCTCCACTCGGGGTCGAGCAGGCCCAGTTCCGCCTTCTGCGCCAGGACCCGGCGCAGCGCCCGGTCGATCAGCTTCTCGTCGATCCGGCCGGCGGCGACGGCCTCGCGCAGCGGCTCCCCGAAGGTCTTGACGGTCGGCAGCTCGATGTCGACGCCGGCGGTGAGCGCGGTGCCGGCGGCATCGGCCCAGTCGGCGGCGACGCCGTGCAGGGTCTTGAGGAAGGCGATGCCGAAGTAGTCGGCGACCACGGTGCCGTCGAAGCCCCAGGTGTCGCGGAGCAGTCCGGTCAGCAGTTCCTCGTCGGCGGCCGAGGGCACGCCGTCGGTGTCGGTGTAGGCGTGCATCACCGAGCGGACGCCACTCTCGCGGACCGCCATCTCGAACGGCGGCAGGACAACGTCGGCGCGCTCGCGCGGTCCCATGCTCACCGGCGCGAGGTTGCGTCCGGCGCGGGAGGCCGAGTAGCCGGCGAAGTGCTTCAGGGTGGCGACGATGCCGGCCGACTCCAGTCCCTGGATGTACGCGGTGGCGATGGTGCCCACCAGGTACGGGTCCTCGCCGATGGTCTCCTCCACGCGGCCCCACCGGGCGTCGCGCACGACGTCCAGGACGGGGGCCAGCCCCTGGTGGATGCCGACCGAGCGCATGTCGCGGCCGATGGCGGCGGCCATGACCCGGACGAGGTCGGGGTCGAAGGAGGCGCCCCACGACAGCGGTACGGGATAGGTGGTGGCGCCCCAGGCGGCGAAGCCGGCGAGGCACTCCTCATGTGCCATGGCGGGGATGCCGAAGCGGTTGGCGGCGGCGATCCGCTCCTGGGTGCGCATCAGGGACAGCGCGCCGAGGGCGGGGTCGACGGGGGCGGTACCGAAGGGCCGGGTGAGCTGGCCGAGTCCCGACGGCAGGAGGTCGTCGAGGCTCGGGGGCTGGTCCATGTCGTGCTGGTGCGGGGCGACTTCGGCGCCCTCGTTGGATGCGCCGACCCAGACGCCGTACAGCTGGGCGATCTTCTCGTCCAGGGTCATGTCGCGGATCAGCACTTCGACGCGGGAGTCGGCGGTCACGTTGTCGTTCACTTTCCTCCGACACCCATCAGCCCTTGGACGAGGGCACGGCGGGCGAACAGGTAGACGAGCAGGACGGGGATGGTCGACAGGACCACGGCGGCCAGCAGGCCGGGGATGTTGATGCCGTACTGGGTCCGGAAGTTGTACAGGCCGAGCGTGATCACCTTGGTCTCCTCGGACTGGGTGAGCACCAGGGGGAAGAGGAAGCCGTTCCAGGCCTGGAGCGCGGCGAAGACGACGATCGTCGACAGCCCGCTCTTGGACAGCGGCACCACCAGCTGGAAGAAGGTGCGGCTCACGGAGGCGCCGTCCACGGCCATCGCCTCGAAGAGTTCGGTGGTGATGTCGCGCATGGTTCCGGTGAGGATCAGCGTGCAGACCGGCAGGCAGAAGGCGGCCGTGGGCAGGATGACGCCGAGGAGGTTGTCGTAGAGCCCGGCCTTGCTGATGACGTAGAACATCGGGACGATCACCGCCTGGGCGGGGATGGCCAGGCCGAGCAGGAAGAGCCGGAACACCCCGGAGGTGCCGCGTCCCCGGTTGCGGACGATCGTGAACGCCAGCGGCGGCACGAGCAGCACCACGATGGCGACGACGCTGACGGTGACGACCACGGTGTTGAGGAAGTACTGGCCGAAGCCGTTGGTGAAGTCCTGGACGTAGTTGTCCAGGGTGAAGGACTTGGGGAAGGACAGCGGGCCGTTGGCGCTGTACGCCGAGCGCGACTGCACGGTCGCGCCGAGCATCACGTACAGCGGCAGGCCGACCAGTCCGAGCCACACCAGGGCGCCGAGGCCCGCGAGGTAGTTGGGGCGGCGCCTCATCAGAGCCCTTCCTTGGTGCCGGCCATCTTGTCGTAGCCGGAGACCTTGACCACGACGAGCGAGATCACGGTGGCGACGACGACGAGCATCAGCGCGATGGCCGCGCCCGCGCCGAAGTCGAATCCCTTGAAGGCCTTGTCGTACATGTAGTAGGCGCTGATGGTGGTGTCGGTGCCGGGGCCGCCCTGGGTGAGGATCAGCACGGTGTCGAAGGTGGTGAGACCGCCGACGACCATCAGGATCACCGAGGTGATGATCGAGTTGCGCAGCTGCGGCAGCGTGATGTGGAAGAACTTCCGTACGGTGCCCGCCCCGTCGATCTCCGCGGCCTGGTAGAGCACCTGCGGGATGGCCCGGGCGGCACCCTGGTAGATCAGGGCGTGGAACGGCGTGAACTGCCAGGTGCTGACGAAGACCAGTACCCCGATGGCGGCGGTCTGCGTGCCGAAGAGATTGCCGTCGCCGAACAGCCAGCGCGCCTGCGAGGGCACGCCGAAGTTCGGGTCGAGCAGGGCCCGCCAGAGCACCGAGACCGCGGTGGCCGACAGCAGCAGCGGCACGAAGAAGATCGCGGACAGCACGGCCCGGTTGCGCTCGGGGCCCGCCGCCCAGACCCCGAGCAGGATGCTCAGCGGGGTCTGGACAACGACGCCGAGCACGGTGAGCAGGACGCTCAGCCACAGGCTCTTGATCATCACCGGGTCCTGGAAGAGCCGGACCCAGTTGTCGAAGCCGGCGTACTCCGGCGAGCCGAGGCCGTTCCAGGCGGTGAAGGACAGCACCGCGACCATCACCAGGGGAACGAGGGCGAACAGGGCGAAGAACACGGTGGCGGGGAGCGCCCAGGCCAGGCCCGGCCGGCCGACGGTGCGGCCGGCCGGGCGCTGGGTCTGTCGCTTGCCCGTCACGGTGGCGGCGAGGGAAGCCATGCGGGGGACGTCGCTTTCAGGAGGCGGGCAGGGCCTGCATGGCCTTGATGAAACCGTCGGCGTCGAGCTGGCCGTTGAAGAACTGCTGCACGGCCTGCTGGATCGGCGTGCCGGCCGCCGGCGGGTAGGCCTGGTCCCACGACAGCTGGAACGAGGGCGCCTTCTGGACCAGGTCGAACTGGTACTTCAGGTAGTCGGGGTGGTCGGTCGTGTCGAGGAACTTGGCGGTGTTCGTGGTGGTCGGCAGGTTGCCGATCGCCAGTTGCTGCTTGACGAAGTCGTCGGAGTACATGAGCTTGAGGAACTCCGCGGCCGCTTCCGGGTGCTCGGTCTTCTTCAGCACCGAGTAGAAGTTGTTGGTGTTGCCGACGACGTTCGCCGGGTCGCCCTTGCCGCCGGGGATCGTCGGGAAGCTGGCGTAGCCGAAGTCGTTCTTGACGAAGTCCGGGCTGGCGTCCTGCTGCGTGGAGTACTCCCACGAGCCCATGAGCTCGAAGCCGGCCTTGCCGGAAGCGAGGAGCTGGGGCGAGCCGCCGTCGGTGAACTTCACCGAGTCGTAGTTGGTGCCGAAGGCGCCGGCGTCGATGAGCTCCTTGAGCATGCTCAGCGCCTTCTTGCTGTCCTCGCCCTCCCAGGCGCTCTTGTCGCCGCTGAGCGCCTTCGAGAACAGCTCCGGGCCCGCGACGCGGTCGTAGAGGTACTCGAACCACATCAGGGTCGGCCACCTGTCGCCGCCGCCGAGCGCGATCGGGGTGACGCCCTTGGCCTTGAGCTTCTTGACCGCGTCGACGAGCTCGTCCCAGGTCTTGGGCGGCTGGACGCCGGCGTCGGCGAGGACCTTCTTGTTGTTGAACATCAGCACCGGCTGGGTGCCGCGCATCGGCACGCCGTAGGCCTTGCCGTCGATCACCGCGGTGTTGAAGACCGAGGGCAGGAAGTTGTCCTTCAGGCCCGGGTCCTTCTGGATGAAGTCGTCGAGCGGGAGCAGCAGACCGGCCTTGACGAACGGCTGGATGCTGCCGCCACCCCAGTTGAAGAAGACGTCGGGGGCCTGCTTGGTGTTGATGACGGTCTGCAGCTTCTGCTGGTAGTCCGCACCGGGGATCGTGTCGAGGACCGCCTTGACCTTCGAGGTCTTGTTGAACTCGGCGACGAGCGCCCTCTCCACCTTGTTCGCGGAGTCGCCGTACACCAGGACGTGAATCGTCCCGGAGCCGCCGCCCGCGGAGGAGTCGTCACCACCGCAGGCCGTCAGGGTCAGGCCCAGTGCCAGTGCCGCGCCGCCGGCGACGGCACGGGGAAACCACGCACGCTTCTTCATCATCGACCTCTCGAAAGTTTCGGCTACATTGCCGAAATTCGCCTGACGACGGACCGTAGGCTTCCCTCAGCCCGGGGTCAACAGGGTGGAATCCCCGCGACCAAACCGTTATCGAACGGTGGTGGGACCGGTGCTCTATCCTGTGCGCCATGCATGAAGATGAGATCGAGGGCGGCCGGATCACTCTGGCCGACGTGGCGTCGAAAGCCGGCGTGTCACTTTCGACAGTTTCGAAAGTCCTCAACGGCCGTCCCGATGTCGCCGCCCCGACCCGGAGCAAGGTGGAACGGCTGCTGGAGGCCAACGGCTACCAGCGTCCGGCGCCCACCCAGCCCGAGTCCCGGCTGATCGAGATCGTCTTCCACGAACTCGAGAGCATCTGGGCGATGGAGCTCATCCGCGGCGTGGAGAACGTCGCCAAGAGCCGCACCATGAGCGTGGTACTCACCGAGAGCGGCACCCGGCACGCCCCCGGCCCGGAGTGGATCGAGGGGGTGCTGCGCCGCCGGCCGCTCGGCGTCGTCCTGGTGTTCTCCACGCTCCCGGACGACCTGAAGCGCAAACTCCGGTCGCGGGCCATCAACTTCGTCATCATCGACCCGGCCGGCGACCCGGAGCCCGACGTGCCCTCCGTGGGCTCGGCCAACTGGGCCGGCGGGGTGGCCGCCACCCGGCACCTGATCGAGCTCGGGCACCGTCGCATCGGGATCATCACCGGCCCGGACGACATGCTCTGCTCCCTCGCCCGCCTCGACG
Organism: Streptomyces sp. RLA123; assembly: GCF_056270165.1. Classification (NCBI taxonomy): domain Bacteria; kingdom Bacillati; phylum Actinomycetota; class Actinomycetes; order Kitasatosporales; family Streptomycetaceae; genus Streptomyces; species Streptomyces sp. RLA123. The sequence goes on from NZ_JBWDOR010000003.1 coordinate 1,055,513, forward strand.
GCTTCCGCTCGGCCATGAGCATGGCCGGGCTCACCGTCGACCCCGGACTCATCCAGTACGGGGACTTCCATGTGCAGGGCGGCCACGACGGCGCGTTCGAGCTGCTGGAGCGGCCCGACCCGCCGACCGCGATCTTCGCGGGCAGCGACCTGCAGGCGCTCGGCGTCCTGGAGGCCGCCCGGGTCAAGGGGCTCCAGGTGCCCCGCGACCTGTCCGTCGTCGGGTACGACGACATCCCGCTGGCGCAGTGGGCGAGCCCGGCGCTCACCACCGTCAATCAGCCGCTGCTCGAAATGGCCGAGGAGGCGACGCAGATGCTGCTGCGCATGGCCCACTCCGGGGACGCAGGGGATCTCGGCACCATGCGCGTGGAACTCGGTGTCCGACTGGTCGTCAGGAAGAGCACCGCCCCGCCCCGGGACACCACAGGTCCGGAGGGCGGCTGAGCGGGCGGTGGCCGCGGGGAGGGCGCACAGCGGGCGCACGGCAGCGCCGCAGTGGGCACGGAAGGCCCTCCGGGCGCATCGTGTGACGAAGGCCACACCCGATGTCAACGGTCGTCGGAGTGGCGGTGATTACCACGCCCGGGTGGCGGGAAATGCTCGCTATGGCCGCGGCCGAGAGCCCTGGCCGGCCCCACTGATGGGCGTTCTTCTGAGGGGGAGATGCACCCATGCGTACCCACGCACGACACAGCCGCGGCGAAGGCACGACAGCCGCGCTCGGGGAGGAGCACGAACGCACTGAGGTGCTCGTGCTCCTGACTGCGGACGACTCCGACTCCGACGCCGCTCCGGACTCCACGGATGACGCCTTCGACGCCTTCGACGACGAGGCCTACGAGATCTTCCGCGTGCACTGCCCCGACTGTGCCCGGCCGATCGCCCTGCTCGCCGACGAGGACGTGCTGCCGGAGCACGCGCTGTGCTCCTCGCCGTGGAATCCCTTCGGGCTGACGGTCTGCCCCGGCTCGGGCCGGCCCGCCGCGGACGCGACGCCGGCCGACGGGGAGGACGCGGCCGACGACCAGGACTGGGGGCAGCTGCTCACGCTGCCGGACGGCCTCGACTGGCGTACGCAGCCCTTCTCCCACGTCGGGGGCCCGGGGTCGCAGCCGATCCGGGTGCCGTTCCAGCGCGCCGCCTGACCTCGCGCAGCCGCGGTGCCGCGCCGCCTGTTGAGGAGCGGCACGGCACCGGGGCAACACGCGGACCCGGCTACGGGGCCTTGCTCTCCGGCCCGGCGAGGCTGCGGGCGATGACCATCCGCTGGATCTGGTTGGTGCCCTCGACGATCTGCAGGACCTTGGCCTCGCGCATGTACCGCTCGACGGGGAAGTCGGCGGTGTAGCCGTAGCCGCCGAGCAGCTGGACCGCGTCCGTGGTCACCTGCATCGCGGTGTCGGTGCAGAACAGCTTGGCCATGGCTGCCTGCCGGGAGAACGGCCGGCCGGCGTCGCGCAGCCGGGCCGCCGCGAGGTACAGGGCCCGGCCGGCCTCGATCCGGGTCGCCATGTCGGCGAGCATGAAGCGCAGGCCCTGGAAGTCCACCACGGGCCGGCCGAACTGCTGCCGGGTCATGCCGTAGGCGAGCGCCTCGTCAAGGGCCGCCTGCGCGACGCCGATCGCGCACGCGGCGATGCCGAGGCGCCCGGAGTCCAGGGCGGCCAGCGCGATCGTGAAGCCCTGTCCCTCCTCGCCGATCCGGCGGGTGTCGGGAACGGTGACCTGGTCGAGGTGCAGCTGGGCGGTGGGCGAGCCCTTCATGCCCATCTTCTTCTCCGGCGGCGCCGCCGACAGGCCCTCGGCGTCCCCCGGGACGAGGTATGCGGTGATGCCGCGCGGGCCGTCGACGCCGCTGCGGGCGAGCACGGTGTAGAAGTCGGCGACGCCGCCGTGGGTGATCCACGCCTTCGTGCCGTCGAGGCGCCACCCCTCGTCCACCCGGGTGGCCCGGGTGCGCAGGGCGGCCGCGTCGGATCCGGCGGCCGGCTCGGACAGACCGTAGGCGCCCAGCAGCGAACCCCCCAGCATCGCGGGCAGGTACTCGGCGCGCTGCTCCTTGGCGCCGAAGTGGGCGACCGCGTGGCTGGCCAGGGTGTGCACGCTGACGCCGAGGCCGACCGTGAGCCGGGCGGCGGCCAGTTCCTCGAGCACTTGGAGGTACACCTCGTACGGCTGGCCTCCGCCGCCGTACTCCTCCGGGTAGGGCAGGCCGAGCAGGCCCGCCTCGCCGATCAGGCGGAAGGTGTCACGCGGGAAGATCCCCGCGTCCTCTTCCCCGGCCGCCTTGGGCCTGATCTCCCGCTGGGCCAGCTCACGCACGAGCGTGAGCAGGTCGCGGGCCTCCTCGGTGGGCAGTTGGCGTTCCACCGGCTGGGGGCCGTCGTGGGTCATGGCGGCGCTCTCCTCCCTGTCGGGCGCGGCGGCGGCGTCCGCTCAGGATGTGGCGGCGCTACCGGTATACGTACCCTCCGCCCATGGTCTCCCGCCGGGTCACGGCATGGTCCGACCTGCGGCTTCGGCGCGATGGAGTATGCCCGATCGGAGGTGCCGTCGTCACGGGTTGCCCGGCCCTGTAAGGGGGAGCGGCGGATTTTGTCATATCGGACGTGCGTGGGGCGTGGCTTTCGCAAGGCCGTACGGGTTCCGCGGGGTCCGGGATACCGTCTGCGGGCGCGCGGTGCGCGTGGACGGCTGTGCGATCCGTGCGGCCGGCACAGAGCTGGGGAAGGGTGATGCGGGTGTCCGTGATCCGTACGTGGGGTCCGCGGGCGGCCGCCGCCGTGGCGGTGGCGCTGCTCGGGACGGCCTGTGGCGGCCAGGACTCCGGAACGCCGGGCGGCCCGGTGGCACTGGAACGGATCGGCCGGGCGATCGGCTGCACCCCGCAGGTGCAGACCGACGTCGACGAGCTGCGCCAGGGAGCGTGCACGACGGCGCGCGGAGCGTACGTGATGGTCACCTTCGCCAGTGCCGCGGGGCAGAAGGCCTGGCTGGAGGAGGCGCAGCCGTACGGCGGTTCGTATTTGGTGGGCGAACGCTGGGTGGTCGAGGCCGACCCCAGCGCCCTGGAGCCGGTCCGCAAGGAGCTCGGCGGCACTGTCGAGGAGGGGCAGCACCACGGGGGGCACGCCTCCCACCCGGGGGCCTCGGCCCCCTCGGCCTCGGCGAAGGGCTGATCCCCCTCCGCAGGGGACCGGCCCGGCACACGGCGGCGTCACTTGGTGTGCCGGGCCGTCACCGGCCGCGGGTGATCGGGTCGGGCGGGTCAGATCTCCAGGTCGGCCTCGATGCGCTTGAGCTGGTGGCGGGCCATCGCCAGGTTCGCGCGGTCCTTGTCCAGCGCGACGTAGAGGAAGAGGCCCTTGCCCGAACGCCCGGTCAGCAGCCTGATCATGTGGATCTGGGTGTTGAGCGTGATCAGGATGTCCTCGATGTGCTCCTTGAGGTTGAGCATCTCCATCGTGCGCATCTTGGCGCGGACGACGTCGGTGTTGCCGGCGGCCGCGACGGTCAGGTCGAGGTCCTTGGAACCGCCGAGGGTGCCCAGGGCCATGCCGCTGCCGTAGTCCACGAGAGCGACGCCCAGGACGCCCTCGATCGACGTCATTACATCCTTCAGCGCGGTCTCGGTGTTGGCCATGACGGTCTCGCTTCCTTGTCGTTGAGTGCTGTTGCGTGATGAATGCCTGGGACCCGTGGCGGCGCGGCCGCGTCCGGTGCCCGACGGCTTGTCAGCTGGTGAAGGTGGTCGTACGGTCATTTCCGCTCCTGACGTTGGAGCGCGAGGTCGACGAGATCCTCGATCCGTCGACTGGATCGGCGGGCTTCCAGGTGCAGCCGGCCCACGTTCGAGCCGGGGCCCGCGACGAGGGCGAGGGCCATCGCGCTGCCTGCCGCGTACGCCGCGACATATCCGCTGTCCCCCCGGACGATGAGCTCCCGGAAAGCGCCTCGCTCCGTCGCCTCGGTGATCCTGGCCGCCACGCCCAGCGCCGCTGCGGTGAGCGCGGCGACGCCCTCCGGTTCCGGCCCGCTGAGGTCGTGCGCCACGACCAGGCCGTCGGCGCTGGCGACGAGCCCGCCCGTCAGGTGCGGCACCCTCGTCCGCAGACTCCGGAGTTCGGCCAGCACATCGGCTTCGAGTGCCACGAGCTGTCTCCTTCCGGCGAGCTGCCGCAGAGCCTTCCTCCACGGTCGGTCGGCAGGCGCCGGGCGGGTCGGCAGGGCGCTCACAGGCGGGCCTCCAGGGCGGCACGTAGTCGGAGCAAGAGGGCGACGGAGGGATCCGTGGACATCGGTGCCGCGGGCTGCGGCCCGCCGACCGCCGGGGGTGGGGCGGGTGCGGACGGCTCGGCCCGGGCCGCGGTGGCGATCCGGCCCCCGGCGGCGAGCCGCCGGACGTCCAGCAGCGTGGCGAAGGCGGAGCGGCCCAGATGCCACGCGATCTGGACCGGCGTGCGGCGGCCGTCCGCCGCCGCGAGCACGGCCAACTGGCCTCGGGTGGGGGCGCGGGCCCGCCCGCCGCGGAACTCCTCGCCGGGACGTGGGACGACGGGACCCGCGTCGGTGTCGTCCCACGGCCAGGCGCGCTCCAGCTGGGTGCGCCGGCGCTGTGCCTCCTGGGCGATCCGCTGCGCCGGGACCGGCCGGGAGATCGGGCCGAGCCGCGAGGTGGCGCCCGGCTGGAACCGGTCGGGCTCCGAGTCGGGCAGCAGGGTGAAGTACGCGGCGTCGAACAGCGCCAGCAGATGGCACAGTTCGAGTTCACCGCGGGCCACCCGGCCGGTGTCCACCAGGTGCCGGCCCACGCCGCGGCCGACGTCCGCGGTGGTGACCGCCTCACGCCACTGGTCGGGAGTCAGGCGGCCGCACGCCATCAGCCGCACCCCGAGGTCCGGGGCGCACGGGCTCTCGGCGTGCACGACGGCACCGTCGCGCAGGTAGACCGCGCCCGCCGATCCGTACAGCGCCCCGCTGGCGCCGGCGTCGGCGAGCCGGGCGAGCGCGGCGCCGAAGGCGTACGCCCCGAACCGGCCGGGGCCGCCGGCGACGGGGGCGGGAGCCGGGACGCCCCGGGAGGGCGTCCGGCGGGGCAGCGAACGCAGCGCGAGCGGAGGCCGCGCGGCCTCGGCCCCGGTCATACGAGCACCAGCCGGTCGGCGATGGACTGGAGCCCGATCCGGGCGACGGCCAGGTTGGCGATCGCCCGGTCCAGCCAGATGTACAGGATGACGTCGCTGTCGAAGGACGTGTCCAGGAAGCGGATCAGGTGATAGCTCCCCGGCGCGGTGATGATGATGTCCTCCACCGGGATGCGCCCCGGTTCCTTCGCCGTGAAGGTGGCGCCCTCCACGACCGCCCGGGCGGCCTCCGTGGTGTCCGCGGCCGCGGACTCGTGGCCGTGTCCCGGTTCCTGCCCGACCGCCCCGAGGATCAGGCCGCTGCTCCAGTCGACCACACTCGCCCCGAGCACGCCGGGTATGGCCAACGCCTCGGAAAGGCATTCGTCGATGCCGGGCACGCGCACCCCTTCGCCGCCACGTCTGGTATACGGAACAGCACGGAACGTTACTCAAGCCGTACGCGAATCAGGTGAGTTACGGCATTTTCCGTTGGCACGTGCGACGGACTCGCTAGGATTCCGAACCGCTTGCGCTCACTCGGCGGAATTGTCTTCAGGCGTCCCCTTGGCGATCACCGCGAGCGTGTCCAGCGCATGCCCCAGGACCTGCGTAGACGGTGAGGCGAGGCCGATGCGCACGGCGTGCGGGGCGCTCCCGCGCCCGGCGGCGAAGGCGGCGGCGGGGGTGACGGCGATGCCGTGCCGGGCGGCCGCGGCGACGAAGGTGTCGGCCCGCCACTGTCCGGGCAACCGCAACCAGCAGAAGTAGGCGTGGGGGTCGGCGGACACGGCGAAGCCGGCCAGCCGCTCGGCGGCCAGGCCCGCACGGGCGGCCGCGTCGCGCCGTTTGGCCGCCACCACGGCCTCCAGCGTCCCGTCGCCGATCCAGCGCGTGGCGGCTTCCAGGGCGAAGCCCGTGGCGAGGCTGCCGGCGGAGCGCAGCGCGGCGGCGACCGGCGCGGCGAGCGCCTCGGGGGCGAGGGCGAAGCCCACGGTGAGTCCGGGCGCGAGCCGCTTGGAGAGGCTGTCGGTGAGGATCACGTGCCCGGGCGCGTACGCGGCGAGCGGGGGCGGCGCGTCCGGCCGCAGGAAGGCCCAGACGGCGTCCTCCACCGCGTGCAGGCCCAGCCGGCCCAGTGTGCGGGCCAGTTCGGCGCGGCGGGCGCCGGACATGGTGACGCCGAGCGGGTTGTGGAGGGTGGGCTGCAGGTAGAGGGCGTGCAGCGGGGCTCCGGCGTGGAGTTCGGCGAGCGCGTCGGGCCGGATGCCGTCCTCGTCGCACGGAACGGGGACGAGGCTGACTCCCCGTCGCGCCGCGACGGAGGCGATCACAGGGTACGTCAGCGGCTCGACGCCGAGCCGGCCGCCCGGCGGGACCAGGGCGGCGACGGCGGCGGCGATGGCCTGGCGGCCGTTGCCGGCGAACAGCAGGCGGCGCGGGTCCGGGCGCCATGCCGGACCGGACAGCAGCGCGGCGACCGCCTCCCGCCCCGCCGGGGTCCCGTCGGCGGTGAGCGGACGCAGGGCCGCCCCGAGGACGTCCGGGCGCAGCAGCGGGGCGAGGCCGGCGGCCAGCAGTTCCGCCTGCCCTTCCGTGACCGGGTAGTTGAGCTCCAGATCGACACGCTGCCGCGCGGGCTCGGCGAGCGCGGGGCCCGCCGCCGGCGCCGCGGCTCGGACGAAGGTGCCGCGGCCCACCTCGCCGACGGCCAGGCCACGGCGCGCGAGTTCGGCGTAGACGCGGATGGCCGTGGAGTTGGCGATGCCGCGCTGCCGCGCGAAGACGCGCTGCGGCGCGAGCCGGTCGCCGGGGCGCAGCCGTCCCGCGGCGATGTCGGCCGCCACGGCGTCGGCGACCGCGCGGTAGTCCTCCGTCGGCATGTCCCCTCCAGAGCGAAGCCCATATTGCACCGAGAGCAAAGATCTTATTGCACCGAGCCGGAGAGGGCACCTAGCATCACGAACAACACCCCGACACCGTGGGGCGTTTGGGGATTTTCGGGGAAAGGGGGAAGGCTCGTGGCGACCACGCGGGTCAACGGCATCACCGTCGCGTACGACGACGAGGGCGCGGACGGGAACGGGGGCGGGGAGAGGGACGGCGGCACGGCTCCCCTCCCCCTGCTGCTCGTCCACGGCCACCCCTTCGACCGCTCCATGTGGGCGCCCCAGGTGGCATCGGTCGCCGCGTCCGGGCGCCGGGTGATCGCCCCCGACCTGCGCGGCTACGGAGCCAGCGAGGTCGTCCCGGGGATCACGCCGCTCGGCACCTTCGCGCAGGACCTCGCCGCCCTGCTGGACCATCTGGGCGTCGCCCGGGTGGTGCTCGGCGGGCTGTCGATGGGCGGCCAGATCGTGATGGAGTTCCAGCGGCGCTTCCCCGGGCGGGTCGCCGCGCTCGTCCTCGCCGACACCTTCCCCGGCGCCGACACCGAGGACGGCAGGAGGGCCCGCGAGGCGATGGCCGGGCGTCTGCTCGGCGAGGGCATGGCGGGCTGGGCCGACGAGGTGCTGGACCGGATGATCGCACCGTACAACGTCACCGGGCGGCCCGACGTGGCCGCCCATGTGCTGCGGATGATGCGCGGTACCTCCCCCGAGGGCGCCGCCGCCGCGCTGCGCGGGCGCGCCCGGCGCCCGGACTACGGCCCCGTGCTCGCCGCCGTCCGCGTGCCCACCCTGATCGTCGTCGGCCGGGACGACGTGTTCACCCCCGTCGCCGAGGCCGAGGCCATGCACCGCGCTGTGGCCGGGTCGCGGCTGGCGGTGGTGGAGGGTGCCGGGCATCTGCCCAACCTGGAACGGCCCGAGGTCTTCGAGGGCGTACTGCGGGAATTTCTCGACGGGTTGGACGAATAGGAGCGAATCCGCCCCGGCCCGCGACGCGTTGCGACAGGTTCGGCGCTGTCGGCGTCGCGCGCGGGCCCGGCCGCCCCGACGCTCAGGCCGTCGCGTCCACGAGCGAGAGCGAGTGGAGCCGGTCGGGCGGGCCCGGCCGGGCGTAGTACCAGCCCTGGGCGGTGTCGCAGCCCAGGGCCCGCAGGTACTCCGCCTGGGTGCCGGTCTCGACGCCCTCGACGGTCACCGACAGTCCGAGCGTGTGGGCGAGGTCGACGATGACCTCCACGATCTTCAGGTCGACCGGGTCCGCCGGGTGCTGCTGCATGCCGCGCGTGAAGGAGCGGTCCAGCTTCAACGCGGTGATCGGCAGCCGGCGCAGCGACGCCAGGTTGGAGTAGCCGGTGCCGAAGTCGTCCAGCGCGATGGCCATGCCGAGGTCGGCGAACTCCCGGAGCGGGCGCAGCAGTTCCTCGTCGGCGCCGATGAAGGCGCTCTCGGTGACCTCCAGGCACAGGGCGGCCGGCTCCAGCCCCGCGTCCTTGATGACGGCGAGGGTCTCCGGGACCAGTCCGTGATGGCCGAGCTGCGCCGGGGACAGGTTGACGTTGATGCGCAGCGGGTGGCCGTCGCTGCGCGGGAACTGCCAGTCACGGGCCTGCCACGCGGCCTGCTGGAGCACCCAGTGACCGAGCGGCACGATCAGCCCGGTGCTCTCCGCCAGCGCGATGAACCGGTCGGGACCGAGCACCCCGTGCACCGGGTGGCACCAGCGCACCAGGGCCTCGGCACCGCGCACGCTGCCGTCGGCGAGCCGGACCAGGGGCTGGTACTCGATGAAGAACTCGCCGCGTTCCAGGGCGATGGGCAGCTGGTTGGTGAGCCCGTGCCGGGTGATGGCGCGGGCGTCGGAGTCGGGATCGGCGAGCTCGAAGCGGTTCCCGCCGGCGGCCTTGGCGCGGTACATGGTGATGTCGGCGCTGCGCAGCACCTCGGCCGGGCCGATGCTGCCGGCCTGGCCCTCCACAATGCCGATGCTGCACCGCACGGACAGTTCGCGGTCGTCGATCCGGACGGGGTCGGAGAGCGCGGCGAGGATGAGGCCGGCGAGGCCGGTGACGTCCGTACGGCTCGCCGGGTTGACGACGAGCGCGGCGAACTCGTCACCGCCGATCCGGGCGACGAGCTGGTCGGCCGAGGTGACGCAGGCCTTCAGCCGCTCGGCGACGGCCACCAGCAGCCGGTCGCCGACCGCGTGGCCGAGGCTGTCGTTGACGTCCTTGAAGCCGTCGAGGTCCAGGTAGCAGACCCCGACGCGGGAGCCCTCGGGGCCGCCGAGCACCTGCTCGAGGCGTTCGAAGAACAGGTTCCGGTTGGCCAGCCCGGTGAGCGCGTCGTGCGTGGCCTCGTACCGCAGCCGCTCGCTGAGCAGGCGCTCCTCGGTGATGTCCTCCATCAGCGCCAGCATGTACTGCGGGACGTCCGCGTGGTCGCGGAGCAGGGAGACCGTCAGATTGGTCCACAGGGCGGTGCCGTCGGGGCGGTAGTACGCCTTCTCCACGCTGTAGCGGTCGCGTTCGCCCCGGTTGAGCTGGCGCTGCATCTCCCAGACCTCGGGGGCGTCCTCCGGGTGCACCCAGTCGTAGACGTTCCTGCTGAGGATGCGGCGCTCCAGGCCGCCGAACATGGCGGTGAGGGCGTCGTTGACGTCGAGGATCCGGCCCTCCATGTCGGCGATGCCGATACCTATGGAGGCACCCTGGAAGATGGCTCGGAACCGCACCTCGCTCTCGTGCAGGGCCTGTTCGACGGCGGTGCGGGCGGCGAGCGCGGCCCGGGACAGGGCCTCCTGCTCGGTCCTGGTCCGTTCCCGCAGCGCGCCCGCGTACCCGTAGGCGATCCAGTGCTGGAGCCGGCCGGAGCGGGTACGGCCCTCGTCCGTCGGCAGGGCCGGGTCCAGCGGGGAGTACAGCAGCAGGTAGGCGTCCACGACGCCGAGGATGCGGGGCAGCGCCTCGGGGTCGGTGCAGTGCGCGGCCACCAGCGCTGAGCCGATCTCCGCGCCGGCGCGCGGGTCGAAGGGCTGGGCGTGCAGGGCCGCCTCCAGCCGCGCGGCGAGCGGGAGCAGGTACTCCTCGAACTCGCCGCGGGTCATGGAGGTGGCGGTGGCCGGGTAGATCGCCCGGCTCCAGATGATCGCGAAGCGCCGCAGGCTGTCGGCGGGCTCCGGTTCGGGGTCGGGGTCGCATTCCGTGGTCACGGTCACGCCTTGCGGCCGACGCCCGCGAACCCGCTGAAGACGACCGGATCGAGTTCGTCGTCGTCCGAGCCGTCCGGGCGCCACAGCGGCGGCGAGACCAGGCCCGGTTCGACGAGTTCGAACCCGTCGAAGAACGCCTCCACCGCGTCCCGCGAGCGCATGATCAGCGGTGAACTGGCACGGCGGTAGACGTTCTCCACCCGCTCGCCCTCCTCGGGCCGGCGCGGGCCGCCTTCCACGGAGGCATGGGTGAGAACGAGCAGGCTGCCCGGGGCGAGCGCGTCGCGCAGTTCGGCGACGGCCTTGGCGGGGTCGTCGGCGTCCTCGATGAAGTGCAGGACGGCGACCAGCAGCAGGGCCACCGGGCGGTCGAGGTCCAGCAGCCGGCCGGTCTCCTCGCTGTCCAGGATGTCGCGCGGGGAGCGCAGGTCGGCGGCGACGATCACGGCGTTCTCGTGGCCGTCCAGCACCGCGCGGCTGTGGGCGACCGCGACCGGGTCGTGGTCGACATACACCACGCGGGAGGCGGGGTTCGCGGCTTGGGCGACCTCGTGGACGTTGCCGAAGGTGGGGATGCCGGAACCGATGTCGAGGAACTGGGTGATGCCCTCGTCCACCGCGAAGCGCACGGCCCTGCGCATCAGGGCCCGGTTGGCCTGCATGATCTTGGGCAGGCCCGGGAAGGCCTCGATCGCCCGCCGCCCGGCCTCCCGGTCGACCTCGAAGTTGTGCGAGCCGCCCAGGTAGTAGTCGTAGATGCGGGACACGCTCGGCACGGACAGGTCGATGCCGTGGGGGGCCCAGGCGGGACGCTCCATCAACGACTCCAGCTCGTCGGGATCAGGGCACCCGTCCGTGTGGACGGCCGCGTGGCTCAGAGGCTACTGATCGTTCGATCGAGAGAAACCAGAAATGGAAATATTCGATCCGTTTTCGGTCACTCGCCAACGGCAAGTGCCCTGCCCCCGCGGCGCGGGAAACAGGGCACTTGTCACCGCCGGATGACGGGCAGTCAGATCGCTCAGACGCTGACGCCGTGCGCGCGGAGGTAGGCGAGCGGGTCGACGTCGGAACCGAACGACGCGGTGGTGCGCACCTCGAAGTGCAGGTGCGGGCCGGTGACATTGCCCGTGGCGCCCGACAGGCCCAGCTGCTGGCCCTCGGAGACGGTCTGGCCGGCCGAGACCGACAGCGAGGACATGTGGGCGTACTGCGAGTACTTGCCGTCGGCGTGCTTGATGACGACCTGGTTGCCGTACGAGCCGCCCCAGCCGGCGGAGACCACGGTGCCGGACGCGATCGACTTCACCTTGGTGCCGGTGGAGGCGATGAAGTCGACACCGGTGTGGTAGCCCTTCGACCACATGGAACCGGACTGGTGGTAGGGGGTGCCCAGCGTGACGTGGTCCAGCGGGGCCGTGTAGCCGGAGGCGGACGAGGAGGCGGGCTTCGCCGGCGCGGGGGTGCTCTCGGCGGGCTTGTCCGGGAGGGCGACCTTGACCTCGCCGCTCAGCGCCAGGACCTGGCCCGGGCGGATCAGGTTGGGGTCGGCGCCGATGACGGACCTGTTGGCGGCGTACAACTCGTGCCAGCCGCCGGTCACGTCCTGGGCGTCCGCGATCGAGGAGAGGGTGTCGCCGCCGACGACCTTGTAGCTGTCGCCGGTGGCCGGCTTGGAGGCGGAGTCGGCGGGCTTGCCGGCCCCGGTGTCCTTCACGGGGGTGGCGGGCTTGGGGGTGGTGGTGCCGGCGACGCTCTCGGGGGTGGCCGAGGTGTCGGCCATCGCCTTGGTCAGACCGGCCTTGGGGCCGCACACCGGCCAGGCCTGCGGGCCCTGGACGGCCAGGACCTTCTCGGCGACGGCGATCTGCTCGGACTTGGTGGCGAGGTCCGCACGCGCGGCGTACTTGGTGCCGCCGAATCCGGCCCAGGTGCTCTGGGTGAACTGGAGGCCGCCGTAGAAACCGTTACCGGTGTTGATGGACCAGTTGTTGGTGCTTTCGCAGCTGGCGACCTTGTCCCAGACGCTCACCGGGGCGGCGTGGGCACCGGTGGCGCCGACGACCGGAAGGGCGATCGCGGCACTCGTGGTGCCGGCGAATGCGCCGATGCGGACGAAACGGTTGGTCCGCTGACGACGGTGCTTTCCCTTTGCGGGCATGAGGAATTCCTCTCCGACGCCTACGAGGTGAGCTGTCGGGTTCGGGCTGGAGCTGCCCGGCCGCGTTGAGGCATGCCAACCAAAGGCACGTCGCTGCGACTTCACCCCAAGCCGTTCCGTGACACGGAACGGCACCTACCTGGGTCCCCCGCTCCTGCCGTGCGGTCTTGTCATCCGGTTTACGAGTGGCGGCAGGATTAGGCGTTCCACTCGGAAGAATTCCCGCGGGCATCCGGCCTGCGGGACTTGGAAGCTAAACGACGCCATCGCGCCCCGGCAAGGTCCGAAATCACAGCAATCGCCGACCGGCAAGTCGATCAATAAATTCTGTGACGTTACGTGAGAGGCGTCCGCTCTGCGTAGGCGAAATAATGACCCCGGGCAAACGGCCGTACACGGGTGGTGAATATGGGGAACTTAAATCGACGTTGGGTTGCCGAAACCTGCCGCAGCGTGTTCGCCGCGTGACACCCATCACGTGCCTATTGCCTACGCATGCACTGTGGATGCATATGTCCGCTTACGACCTTTGATGCCGGATAAGGCATGACATGGGGCGTCCCAACCCGCCTTCCACGACGGCTTCATGGAGCCCGCACACGTCGTCGTGTCCAGTGGGGCAACCGATGACCGGCACCCGTCGATTCCCGACGGCGTCGCCGCCCTCCGGTAACGCGGACGGGAGCACCGCTGCACCGTCGAGGCGACCGAGGACCCGGCGGCGCTCACCGCGGGCCTGACCGGCGGCGCGGCCGCGGTCTTCCTGCCGACCCGCGGCGAGGTGCTCGACGCGCGGGGGCACCGAGTACGGCCGGGTCTGGTAAGGGGACTGCCCGGGGGCGCGCTCCACCCGGCACTCGGACATGCAGCCGGGCGTGCTGCGCGTGAAGGAGGGCGACCCCCTCGCCCCGCGCACCCCACCCCCTCCACGCCCGGCCACACCCGAAGCCTGCGCCGACCCCGCGTGACGGCGGTATCTGCCGGGCGCCGTGACCTGGGCCACGGGCAGCGCGCGGGACGGCCGGGAACCCGGGTGACACGGCAGAACCGCCAGGGGTAGCCTCCCAATCCCGAACATTTTCTTACATCGCCACACCGACCGGGAGCCCCCGCGTGCCCTACCTCGCCGCCGAAGACCGCTATGCCTCGATGCAGTACCGCCGCACCGGCCGCAGCGGGGTCCTGCTCCCCGCCGTCTCCTTGGGCCTGTGGCACAACTTCGGCGACACCTCGCCGCTGGAGACCCAGCGCGCGGTCCTGCGCCGCGCCGTGGACCGCGGGGTCGTCCACCTCGACCTCGCCAACAACTACGGGCCGCCCGCCGGCTCGGCCGAGGCCAACTTCGGCACCCTCTTCGCCCAGGACCTGCGCCCGTACCGCGACGAGCTGTTCATCGCCAGCAAGGCCGGCTACGACATGTGGCCCGGCCCGTACGGCGAGTGGGGCAGCCGCAAGTACATGCTGGCCTCGCTGGACCAGTCGCTCGGCCGCATGGGCCTGGACTACGTCGACGTCTTCTACTCCCACCGCTTCGACCCGGACACGCCCCTGGAGGAGACCATGGGCGCCCTGGACACCGCGGTCCGCCAGGGCAAGGCGCTGTACGCCGGCATCTCCAACTACCCCGCGGACGCCCACCGCCGGGCCACCGAGATCCTCCGCGAACTCGGCACCCCGCTGCTGATCCACCAGGCGGCCTACAGCCTCCTGCAGCGCGGCCCCGAGGCGGGCGTCCTCGACGCCGTCGGCGAGACGGAGACCGCCCTCATCGCCTACTCGCCGCTCGCCCAGGGCCAGCTGACCGACCGTTACCTCGACGGTGTCCCCGCGGACTCCCGCATGGCCCTCGGCCACTTCCTCAAGCGCGACACCCTCACCGACGAGAAGCTCACCCTGCTCCACGCCCTGAACAAGATCGCCGGGGAACGCGGCCAGACCCTCGCGCAGCTTGCCCTCACCTGGGTCCTGCGCGACCCGCGCGTGGTCTCGGTCCTCATCGGCGCGAGCAGCGTGGCGCAGCTCGACCAGAACCTCGCCGCACTCGACGCCGCGCCCCTCAGCGAGGCCGAACTCACCGAGATCGACCGCCTGTCGGCGCAGGGCGGCGTCGAGATCCCGTAGTCCCGCCAGGGCGTCGCCGCCCAGGGGTCCCGTCCGTCAGGACCCCTGGAGGCGGCCCTCCAGCGCGGCCCGCACGCCGGGCCACTCGCCCCGGAGGACGGAGTAGTAGGCGCTGTCGCGGACGGTGCCGTCCGTCGCACGGACGTGGGCACGGCGGATGCCCTCGAAGCGCCCGCCGACGCGCTCGATCGCGGCGCGCGAGCGAGCGTTGCGGGCATCGGTCTTCAGGGTGACGCGCAGCACGCCCCAGGTCTCGAAGGCGTGGGTGAGCAGCAGGAGCTTGGCCTCGGTGTTGCACGGTGTGCGCTGGGCGGAGGCGGACAGCCAGGTGCTGCCGATCTCCGCGACCGTGGGCACGCCGTCCGGGCGCGGTGCGGCGCGGCCGGCGGGCCAGGCCGGGGTGGCGGTCCAGTAGTCGAGGTCCAGGAAGCGCGTCGAGCCGATCAGCGTGCCGCGCGCGGTGCCGACCACGGCGAACGGGAGTGCGGCGCCGGTGGCCTGGTCCGCCAGGGCGTCCCGGACGTACCGCAGCATGGCGGGCAGCTCGTCCGGCACCAAGGTGAATCCGTAGCTGTCGCGGGACTCCTGGGCGGCGCGCAGCAACCCGTCCGCGTGGTCCGCGGTCAGCGGCTCCAGGCGGACGTGTCGGCCCTGCAAGGTCACGGTTTCCGGCATGCCCCGGATGCTATGCGCACCGCCGCGCGGCTGGTCAACTGCGTGTCCCGCGCGGGGCGCGGTCGGGAGTGGTGACCGGGGATGTGAAAATGTCGGCATGAGCAACAACGACGTGTACTTCGACATCACGATCGACGGCGAGCCCGCCGGACGGATCGTCTTCACCCTCTTCGACGACGTGGTGCCCAAGACCGCGCGGAACTTCCGCGAGCTCGCCACCGGCGAGAACGGCTTCGGCTACGAGGGCTCGCACTTCCACCGCGTGATCCCGGACTTCATGCTCCAGGGCGGTGACTTCACCGCCGGCAACGGCACCGGCGGCAAGAGCATCTACGGCGCGAAGTTCGCCGACGAGAACTTCCAGCTCAAGCACACCAAGCCGGGCCTGCTGTCGATGGCCAACGCGGGCCCGAACACCAACGGCTCGCAGTTCTTCATCACGACCATCGTCACCGACTGGCTGGACAACAAGCACGTCGTCTTCGGCGAGGTCGTCGAGGGCCTGGACATCGTCAAGAAGATCGAGTCGCTCGGCTCGCGCAGCGGCAGCACCAACGCCCGCATCGAGATCGCGAAGTCCGGCACGGTCGCCTGACCCACGTCCCGCCGCCCGGCACCCGGGCCGCCCCGTGCGGCCTCCGGTGCCGGGCGCCCGCCCCGGTGCGGCGACCGGGAGCGGCGTACGATTTCCCATCGGCGCCATCACTCCTGGCAGGGCCGCTCACGCGGCCACCGCTGAACGGGACGGCGCCGAACAGCCCCGGCCGCCTCGCGGTACGCCGGGCGCCGCACGAAGGAAAGGAACGACCCGGATGTCCGCGGAGAAGAACTGGGGCGGCAACATCGCCTTCCACGCACGGCGGCTCCACACCCCGGAGTCCGTCGGCGCGCTGCAGGACATCGTGGCCCGCTCCGAGCGGATCCGGCCGCTGGGCACCCGGCACTCCTTCAGCACCGTCGCCGACACCGACGGCGACCACGTCTCCACCGCGGCGCTGCCCCCCGTCGTCGACATCGACGCCGACGCGCGCACCGCGACCGTGAGCTCGGGCCTGCGCTTCGGCGAGATCGCCGGGACGATCGACCGCGCCGGTTTCGCCCTGCACAACCTTGGCTCCCTCCCGCACATCTCCGTGGCCGGCGCGTGCGCCACCGGCACCCACGGCTCGGGGACCACGAACGCGTCCCTCGCCGGGGCCGTCCGCGCGCTGGACGTGGTCACCGCCGACGGTGAGCACGTCGGGATCCGCCGCGGCGACCCGGACTTCGAAGGCTCCGTGGTGGCGCTCGGCGCGCTCGGCGTCGTGACGCATCTGACACTGGACCTGCTTCCCGCGTTCTCCGTACGCCAGTGGGTCTACGACGACATGCCGCGCGAGGAACTGGGGCGGAACTTCACCGAGGTGATGTCCGCCGGCTACAGCGTCTCGGCGTTCACGCGCTGGCAGGACCCCGTGCTGGAGCAGGTGTGGCTCAAGGAGCGCGTCGAGGACCCCTCCGCGCCCCCGGCCCCGGCGCCGCGCGAGTGGTACGGCGCCGTCCTGGCCGACGGGCCCCGGCACCCCGTCCCGGGCATGCCCGCCGCGCACTGCACGCCGCAGAACGGCGACGTCGGCGCGTGGTTCGAGCGGCTGCCGCACTTCCGCATGGAGTTCACGCCCAGCAGCGGCGAGGAGATCCAGTCGGAGTACTTCGTGGACCGCGCGGACGCCGCGGCGGCGTTCGACGCCCTGTGGGAGGTGCGCGAGCACTTCGCGCCCGCCGTGCAGATCGGCGAGATCCGCAGCATCGCGGCCGACGGACTGTGGCTGAGCCCCGCGTACGGGCGCGACAGCGTCGCCTTCCACTTCACGTGGATCCCCGACACGGCGGCCGTCCTGCCCGCGCTCAAGGCGATCGAGCAGGCCCTGCGGCCGTTCTCCGCCCGCCCCCACTGGGGCAAGCTCTTCACCACTCCGGCCGCCGACCTGCCGGCCCTCTACCCGCGCTACGACGACTTCCGCGCCCTCGCCGCCCGCAGGGACCCCTCGGGCACGTTCCGCAACGACTACCTGCGGGAGTACTTCCCCGGCCACTGACCGGCGCGCTCCCCGCCGGGGGCGGGCGGAGGCACAGGTGGACGAGACGGATGCGCAGCCGGTCCGGCAAGGGCCGGGCGCAGCGCGTACCGCCCGGTGCCACGAGGCGGACGTGCCGCCGCGTCCCGTGCGGCGAAGCCACCGAACCGCCGCCCCCGCCGGCCCGGCAGGACCTCGGCACGCACCCGGCCCGCAAGCCGGAAAGCCCACCGCACTGCCCTCCAGAGGACCCCGCACCCGCCGGGCGCAGCGCGTACCGCCCGGTGCCACGAGGCGGACGTGCCGCCGCGTCCCGTGCGGCGAAGCCACCGAACCGCCGCCCCCGCCGGCCCGGCAGGACCTCGGCACGCACCCGGCCCGCAAGCCGGAAAGCCCACCGCACTGCACTCCAGAGGACCCCGCACCCGCCGGGCGCAGCGCGGCACCGGGTCGAACGGCCCGCCACGCTCCCCCACGTCCTCGGGGACGAGCACCGGGGCCGCCGGATCGACGTCGGCGTCCATCGTGACGTCCGGCACGGTTTCGGGGCCGAAGCCCGGCACGTTCCCCGCGAAGGCATCGACGCCCCACAGCGGTTCACGTACGCCGGCCGCGTCGACCCGCCCGTCGCCACCCCCTCCGGACGGACACGGCTCCGCGGGCGGCCGTGGGCGCGGTGACGTGGGTCACGACGCGTCGCCGGCCCGTCAGCTCGCCCTGGCCCGGCCCTCGTCGTCCTCCCCGAGCACGCGCTCGATGTCGGCCCACGAGGCGCCGAACTCCGCGAGCACGTCGGCCACCACGCCCGGGCCGGTGGCGAGCGCCAACAGCATGTGCTCGTCACCGATGTGCCGATCCCTGCGGGCTGTCGCGGCGCGCAGAGAGCGCTCCAGTACGGTCTTCGCGCCCCGGGTCAGCGGCGGGCGCCCGGCCGGACGCCACCGCCGGGGCCTGCGTGCGACGGACAGCGCCCCGGCGCCGTGGGCGTCCTCGACGCGGGCGACGATCTCGGCGACGTCGATGCCGAGCCCGGCCAGCGCCTCGGCGTCCGCCCGTGAGACCCCGCCGCGGCGGCGGGTCTGCGCGATCGCCTCCTCCAGCGCCTCGCGGCGCCGGTCCACGCCCAGTGCGGCAAGGACGCCGGAGGCCCGGGTGCCCTCCGCGTCGAGCAGCGCGAAGAGCAGGTGCTCCTCGGCGATCGCCTCGTCCCGGGCCTTCCCGGCGTGCCCGAGCGCGCCCTCCACCACGTCGCGCGCGCTCTTGGTGAACCTCTCGAACATCCTCAGTTCCTCCCGTACTTCTTGTGCACGGCCTGCCTGCTGACGCCCAGTTCATGGGCGATCTCCTGCCAGGACCACCCCTTGGCGCGCGCGCTCCTGACTTGCACGGCCTCGAGCTGCTCCAGCAGCCGCCGCAGTGCGGCGACGGCCCGCAGCCCGATCCGCGGGTCACGGTCTCCCGCGCGTTCGGCGAGATCGGTTGCCTCGGTCATGTCTGTCAATTTACGTTGACAAGCCGCACACGTCAACCGCAGTTGACAGGGGCGCCGGGGAGAACGCGCGGCGCCCGGTCCTCCGTGACGGAGGACCGGGCGCGCGGCGGAACGGGGAAGGGCCGGGGCACCGGTCAGCCGAAGGCCTTGACCGCCTGGTAGTAGGTCCACGCGGTGCCGTTGCACGCGGTCGCGGTGGCGCCGCTGTAGCCGGCGCAGATGCGCTTCAGGTCCTCGTAGAAGGCGCTGTCCAGCCTGCTCTTGTTGGCCGAGAAGGCGCCGGCGGCCTTGTAGTTGCGGTAACCGAAGTCGTGCCGGGCGCAGGAGTTCGCGAAGGGGAAACCGAAGGGGTTGTCCGGGGAGGTGCTGCAGTAGTCGGTGGACCAGTCGAAGGCGTAGGCGGACCAGGCCGCCTGGTTCTGACGCGCGGCCCACCAGGCGTTGTAGCTGGAGGCGCTGGTCTGGGTCCAGCTCGACAGCACCTGGGTCTTGTCGGCGGGAGCGGCGTTGGCGGGCGTGGTCAGAACGACGGTGGCGACAACGGCGGCCACGGTGGCGGCGAAGCCGGTGGTGATTCGGCGCATGGGGTCTCCAGAGACGGGCGCGCGGCGGCACGCGGGTACGGGGGTGGCACCGGATGCGGAATCTCACGGGTGGTGCGGAAGTGCCGGATCAGGATCGCGCCGGGAGGGTCTATGCGAGTAGACGCGAGACGGCAAAATCCGCATGAACATGCCGAAGCGCCGCCGACGTCAGTCGTCGACGGCGCATCACCAACGGTTCAGGAGCGGGGGGAACGGCCTCCCGGCCCGTGGGATCAGGAGCCCTGGGCGCCCGGCGGGCCGCCGAAACCGGAGGACGGGGCGGAGGCGGACGCGGCCGGCTGGTCCGAAGTGCCTCCGGCGTCCGCGGCATCCTTGGCATGGTCCCAGTGCGGGTGGTGAAGCCGCGCCCAATTCGGCGTGACGAACCCCGTACGCAGGCCGTGCCGCGCCTCGGCGTCGTGGGCCGCCATCCACCAGTGGCCCGCCACCGCGAACGCGACGGCCAGCGCCAGCCAGTCGTGGACGAAGGTCGCCCCCGTACGCCACACCACCGCCGTCAGGTGCGGGAACATCATCAGCAGCCCGGTGCCGAGCATCACCAGCACGGCCCCGGCCGCGAAGGCCGCGTAGAGCTTCTGCCCCGCGTTGAACTTGCCCGCCGGGCGGCCCTGGTAGAGCCGGCCGCGCACGGCGGCCCTCAGCCAGGTCTTGTCATAGGACATGAAGCGGTTGAGCCGCCGCAGGTCGTGCCGGAACGCGCGGGAGGCGAGACCGGCGAGCGCGGGCAGCGGCAGCGCGATACCGGACCACTCGTGAACGGTGACGACCAGGCGCCTGCGGCCCACGATCTCGGCGAGCGGCGGCAGATAGAGGGACGCCGCGGTGAAGAGGCAGATCGTCATCAGCGTCGCCGTGCTGCGGTGCACCCAGCGCTCGGCCCGGGTGAAACGGCGTACGGACTCAGGAAGTCGGGGCATCGTGGCGTCCGTTCGAGCGGCCGACCCAGGCGTCGACGTCATAGCCGTAGTGCTCCCAGTAGCCGGGCTGCACGTCCTTGGTGACCTCGATGCCCGAGAGCCACTTGGCCGACTTGTAGAAGTACATCGGCGCCACGTACAGCCGCACCGGGCCGCCGTGGGCCGACGTCACCGGCTTGCCCTGCATACTCAGGGCGACCAGCACGTCGTCCCGGCGGGCCTGTTCGAGGGTCAGGCTCTCCGTGTAGGCACCGTCGAAGCAGGTGAAGCGGACGGCGCCGGCCCCGTCCCGCACGCCCGCGAGGTCGAGCAGATGGGACAGCCGCACTCCTTCGAAGGCGGTGTCGTCCACCCGCCACCCGGTGACGCACTGGACATCGCGCACCATGTGCGTCTGCGGCATGGCCCGCAGATCGGCGAGGGTGTACCCGGCCTGGCGCTCGACGAGCCCGGAGACGGTCAGCCGGTAGTCCGTGGCGTCGCGGTGCGGGATCGAGCTGGTCACGTTGTAGAAGCGGAATCCTCCGCCGCCCGGCAGCAGTCCCGTCAGACCGGTGGGGTCCTTGCTCGTCACCTGCGACAGCGCCGAGTCCAGGCCGTCCTGCGCCCGGCTGCCCAACGCCACGCCGAGCGCACCCAGCCCGATCATGCCGAGCACTACGCGTCGGCCGACCGGCGTGCCCTTGCTCTCCATGTCCCTCACCGTAATCCCGGGAATGCCGGATACAGAATGCCCGGTCACCCCGTAAGCAAGGCGTAATAGGTCGGTCAGCCGATCTCCAGACCCGCGTAGTTCTCCGCCAGCTCGGCCGCCGCGTGCCGGGAGGCGGCGATGCGGTCGAGCTGGCTGATCTGGAGCCGGGTGTCGAAGTCGCTGTGCGCGGGGTCGGTGTGCAGGGTCGTGGTCATGAACCAGGAGAACTGCTCGGCCCGCCACACCCGGCGCAGGCACGTGTCGGAGTAGGCGTCCAGCAGTTCCTCCGACCCGGTCTCCCGCAGGTGCGCGAACGCCCTGGCCAGGACGACCACATCGGCGGCGGCCAGGTTGAGTCCCTTGGCGCCGGTGGGCGGCACGATGTGCGCGGCGTCCCCGGCGAGCAGCACCCGCCCCCAGCGCATGGGTTCGGTGACGGAGCTGCGCATCGGCAGCACCGCCTTGGAGGTGATGGGTCCCCGGTCCAGCTTCCAGTCGCCGTCGATCGCGAAGCGGGCGTCCAGCTCGTCCCAGATCCGCTCGTCGGACCAGTCGTCGGTGTCGGTGCCGTTGGGCACCTGGAGATAGAGCCGGCTGACCTGGGGCGAGCGCATGCTGTGCAGGGCGAAGCCGCGCGGCGAGTGCGCGTAGATCAACTCGTCACTGGACGGCGGGACGTCGGCGAGGATGCCGAACCACGAGTACGGGTAGACCCGTTCGTACGTCCGGCTCGCCCCGTGCGGGAGCGCCCGGCGGGTCACACCGTGGAAGCCGTCGCAGCCCACGACGTAGTCGCAGGTCAGGATCTTGTCGCGGTCCTCGTGGGTGTAGTGGACCACCGGACGGTCCGTGTCGGCCCCCTCGACCGCACGCACCGTGGCGCCGAACACCAGCGGGGCGCCGTCCTCGGTCTGCAGGGCGACGAGGTCCTTGACGACCTCGGTCTGCGCGTACACCCACACGCGGCGGCCGCCGGTGAGCGCGGGGAAGTCCAGGCGGTGGGTGCGCCGGTTCCAGCGCAGTTCGATGCCGTCGTGGACCAGGGCCTCCCGGTCCAGCCGGCCGGCCGCGCCGGAGGAGCGCAGTACGTCGACCGTGCTCTGTTCGAGGATTCCGGCGCGCTGGCGGTGCTCGACATAGGCGCGTTCCCGGCCCTCCAGGACCACGCAGTCGATGCCCGAGCGGTGCAGGAGCCGGGCGAGCAGCAGGCCGGCGGGGCCGCCGCCGACGATGCCGACGGTGGGGTGGGGCTGCATGGGTGGGCTACTCCCCCTCTTCCGGTACTTCTCCGGGACCTTCTGGTTCTTCCTCTTCGAGGACGCGGTTCGCGACGGCGAACGCCGCGTTCCCGGCGGGCACGCCACAGTAGACGGCCGACTGGAGCAGGACCTCCTGGATCTCCTCCCGGGTCAGGCCGTTGCGCCGGGCGGCCCGGACGTGCAGGGCCAGCTCGTCGAGGTGACCGTGCGCCACCAGCGCGGTGAGCGTGACACAGCTGCGGGTCCTGAGGTCGAGGCCGGGCCGGGTCCAGATCTCGCCCCACGCGTAGCGGGTGATGAAGTCCTGGAACGGCGCGGTGAAAGCCGTCGTCCGGGCGACCGCCCGGTCCACGTGGGCGTCGCCGAGCACAGCGCGGCGGACCGCCGTGCCCGCGGCGTGGCGGGAGCCGTCGTCGGTGGCGGGACCGGGCGTCAGGTGCCCGAGCAGCGCGGCCAGTACGGGTCCCGGGCGCTCGACGTTGGCCAGGTGCGCGGCGTGCGCGACCTCGGTGAGGCTCGCGCCGGGGATGCCGTCCGCGAGTTCCCTTGCGTCGGCCACCGTTGCCGCGGGGTCCTCGCGGCCGGCGACGACGAGCGTCGGCGCGGTGATCGCGGCCAGGCCGGACCGCACGTCATGCGTGGCGAGCACCTCGCACAGCCGCGCGTACGCCTCCGGGTCGGCGGCCCGCAGATCGTCCACGAGGGCCTCGGCCGCGGAGCCCGGGACAGAGGCGGAGGTGAACCAGCGGGCCGCGGTGGTGTCGGCGACCGGCCCGGTGCCCTTCGCCCGCACCAGCGCGGCCCGGTCACGCCAGCCCTCCGGCGTCCCGAAGCGGGCCGCGGCGCACAGGACGGCCAGCGAGGTCACCCGCTCCGGGTGGTGGATCGCCAGCCATGTCCCGACCGCGCCGCCCAGCGAGATGCCGGCGTACCCGAACCGCCCGACGCCGAGCGCGTCGGCGAGTTCCAGCACCATCCGCCCCAGGTCCGCCGTCGTGGGGTCCGGCGGGAGCAGCCCGGCCGGTGTGCCGCCGTGCCCCGGCAGGTCCCAGCGGATCACCCGGTGGTCGCGGGCGAGCGCGGGCACTTGGGCGTCCCACACCGCCAGCGACGTGCCCAGGCTCGGCCCCAGCAGCAACGCCGGGCGCCCGGCCGCCCCGTCCACCCGGTGGTGCAGCAGCCGTGGCTCCCCGGCGCCGGCCGATGTGCTGCCGCTCATGCGTCCTCCTCGTGTGCGGGCCTGCGGACGTGCGGACGTCTCGGTCCAGCGGGACCCGCCCGGCGCCGGCGGGGGGTCGGGGCGGCGCAGGGCCCGGTCGACGAGGGCGGCCGCGGAGCCGGTGCAGCGGGTGGGATCGGTGAGATCGCGCAGGCGGTCCTTGGGGAGGAGGGCCGCGAGGGCGGGGTCCTCGGCGAGGACGTCGCCGAGGTCGATGCCCTCCTCGACGGTCCGGCGGGAGGCCCGGGCGAGCGCTTCCTTCGCCTCACCGCGGCCGATCACGGCGGCGAGGGCCGCGGCCAGGCGCTCGGTGACGAGGAGACCGCCGGTAGCGTCGAGGTTGTCGCGCATGCGGTGCGGGTGGACGCGCAGTCCCTCGGCCAGTTCGGCGGCGCCCTGCGCCGCGCCGCCGGCGAGGCGCAGGGCCTCGCGCAGCGGCTGCCACTCGGCGTGCCAGGCGCCGGCCGGCCGTTCGTCCTCGGCGGCCAGGGAGCCGTGCAGCACGGCGGCGAGCGCGGGTACTTGGCGGGCCGCGGCGGCGATGAGGGCGGCGCGCACGGGATTGGCCTTGTGGGGCATGGCGGAGGAGTCCCCGCCGGTGCCCTCGGCTACCTCGCCGATCTCGGTCCGGGTCAGTACGAGGACATCGGCCGCGATCTTGCCCAGCGCGCCCGCCGTGAACGCGAGCGCCGCGCCGAGGTCGGCGACGGGGGTGCGCAGGGTGTGCCAGGGCAGCCCGGGTTCGGCGAGCCCGGTCTCGGCGGCGTACGCGGCCGTCAGCCGCTCCCCGAGGTCGGGAACCTCCTCCCCCTCCGCGCCGCCCGCCCTGCCCGCCTCGCTCGCCGCGCTCACCGCGCTCGCCGCGCTCGCCTCGGCGAAGGCGTGGAACGCCGCGAGGGTGCCCGCCGCGCCGCCCAGTTGCGCGGGCAGGGCGGTGCGGACGGCCGTCAGGCGGTCGTGGGCGTCCAGGACGAGGGCGCGCCAGCCGGCCGCCTTGAGCCCGAAGGTGGTGGGGACGGCGTGCTGGGTGAGAGTGCGCCCGGCCATGGGCGTCTCGCGGTGCTCGCGGGCCAGCCGCCCGAGCGCGCGGGCGGCGCGGGCGAGATCGCCGAGCAGGGGCGTCAGCGCCCGGGAGGCCACCAGCATGGCCGCGGTGTCGAGGATGTCCTGGCTGGTGGCCCCGCGGTGGACAAAGGGTGCGGCCGCCTCGTCCCGCTCCCCCACGGCCGCCGTCAGGTCGGCCACCAGCGGGATGACGGGGTTGCCGCCCGGCCGGGCGCGCAGCGCGAGGTCGCGCGCGTCGAATCCGCCGGTGTCGGCCGCGGCCGCCGTCACCGCGGCCGCCGCGGAGGCCGGTGCGAGACCGAGCGCGGCCTGCGCGCGGGTCAGCGCGGCTTCGGCGTCGAGCATGCCGCGGACGAACGCGGCGTCGCCCGTCGCCTCCTCCACAGGCGTGCCGGCCCGGCCCGGGGAGAGCAGGCCGGTGTCGGCGAAGGGCTCAGTCGAAGGCAAGGAAGACCGTCTCCTCATGCACTCCGTCGTACTGCAGGCGGATGTCGAAGCGGTGGACGCCGTCGCCGTCCGAAGTGGCGACCAGCGTGGCACGCCGTTCCGGCTCCAGCGAGCCGAGCAGCGGATCGCCGGCCGCGTCCTCGAGATAGGCGCGGGTGTGCAGATGGTGCAGCAGGCCGCGGGCGAAGACGATCATCGACAGATACGGGACGCCGCCGGGCGGCAGCGTGCGGAAGGCGTAGTGCCCGTCGGCGTCGGTGGGCACGCGGCCGAAACCGGTGAAGGCCGGTCCGTCGCGGCCGATGACCGCGCCGTCCACGGGGTCGCGGCGCAGGGAGCCGGGGGCGCCGTGCCGGGAGCCGTCGGGGGCGGGCTGCCAGACCTCGATCATCGCGTCGGGGACGGGCTGCCCCGCGCCGTCGTGGACGTACCCGTGGACCGTGATCGCACCGGGGTGCCCGGCGGGCGCCAGCTCGCCGCCCTTGGCGAAGGGCAGCGCGTAGCCGTAGAAGGGGCCGACGGTCTGCGAGGGCGTGGGACCGGGGGGTGCGGGAGGCGGCGTCATCGGCCCTCCTCGGCCCAGGTGGCGGCCGGTCCGTCCAGGACGATGTCCCAGCGGTAGCCCAGCGACCATTCCGGGGTGGACAGGTCGTGGTCGTAGGCCGCGACCAGGCGCCGCCGTGCGCGGTCGTCGGTGACCGACTGGAGGATGGGGTCGCCGGCGAAGAGCGGGTCGCCGGGGAAGTACATCTGCGTGACCAGGCGCTGCGCGAACGCCGTACCGAAGAGCGAGAAGTGGATGTGGGCCGGGCGCCAGGCGTTGACGTGGTTGCGCCAGGGGTAGGCGCCGGGCTTGATCGTGACGAACTCGTACGCGCCGTCCTCCCCGGTCAGGGTGCGCCCGACCCCGGTGAAGCCGGGGTCGAGCGGGGCGGGGTGGTCGTCGCGCTGGTGGGCGTAGCGGCCGGAGGCGTTGGCCTGCCAGATCTCGACGAGCTGTCCGCGCACGGGCCGGCCGCGCCGGTCCAGGACGCGCCCGGTGACCCGTATCCGCTCGCCGAGCGGCTCGACCTGGTGCTGCCGGGTGAGGTCGTGGTCCAGGGCGGTGACGTCGGTGACGCCGAAGACGGGTCCCGAGAGTTCCAAGGCCTCGGGGTCGCCGCCGGCCGTACCGGCGGCGACCAGCGGCCGCTTGGGATGCCGCAGCACGCTGCTGCGGTAGGGGGCGTAGCCACGCCTGGGGTGGTGCTCGGCGGCCGCCCCGTCCGCGAGGCGCCCGGCGTACGCCTCGTGTGCCTCCGCGATCTCGCGGGAGATCTCGTCCTGCGTGAGCGGGGTGGCCATGCGGGCGCTCCTACCTCTCCAGGACCAGGGCGAGACCCTGCCCGACGCCGATGCACAGGGCCGCCAGGCCGGTGCCGGAGCCCCGGGCGGCGAGCTGGTGGGCGACGGCACCGGCGATCCGGGCGCCGGACGCGCCGAGCGGGTGGCCGACGGCGATGGCGCCGCCGCGCGGGTTGACGAGCGCCGGGTCCAGTTCCGGCCAGCCGGCCAGGCAGCCCAGCACCTGGGCCGCGAAGGCCTCGTTGAGCTCGACGGTGCTGAGGTCGCCGAAGCCCTTGCCGGACTTCGCCAGCGCCTTGCGCACGGCCTCGACAGGGGCGAGGCCGAAGTAGTCGGGCTCGATGCCGGTAACCGCGGAGGCGCGGATGCGGGCGAGCGGCTCGCGGCCGGTGGCCCGCAGTCCCTCCTCGTCGACGATCAGCAGGGCGGCCGCACCGTCGTTCAGCGGCGAGGAGTTGCCCGCGGTGACCGTGCCGCCGTCCTTGCGGAAGGCGGGCTTGAGGCGGGCGAGCGCCTCCATGGAGGTGGTGTCGCGGATGGTCTCGTCGCGGGTGAGGTCCACGCCGTCGAGGGGGACGACCTCGCCCTCGTACAGGCCGTCCTTCCAGGCGCGGGCGGCCTTCTCGTGGCTGGCCACGGCCCAGGCGTCCTGCTGCTCGCGGGTGATGCCGTGCCGGTCGGCGATCAGCTCGGCGCTCTCGCCGAGCGGGATGGTCCACTGCGGGTTCATCCGCGGGTTGACCATGCGCCAGCCCAGGGTGGTGGAGTACATCTCCTGGTGCCCCGCGGGGAAGGCGCGCTCGGGCTTGGGCAGCACCCAGGGAGCGCGGCTCATGGACTCCACGCCGCCGGCTATGGCGACGGAGACATCGCCGACGGCGACCGCGCGGGCGGCCTGGATGACGGCTTCCAGGCCGGACCCGCAGAGCCGGTTGACGGTGGTGCCGGGGACGGTGACGGGCAGTCCCGCCAGCAGGACGGCCATCCGCGCGACGTCACGGTTGTCCTCGCCGGCGCCGTTGGCGTCGCCGAAGAACACGTCGTCGACACGGGCCGGGTCGAGGTCGGGGGTGCGGGCCATGAGCGAGCCGACGACGTGCGCGGCGAGGTCGTCCGGGCGCACGCCGGACAGGGCGCCGCCGTACTTGCCGACCGGGGTGCGGACGGCGTCGACGATGTAGACCTCGCGCAACTGCTGGCTCATGACTGGCCTCCTTGGCCGGTGGCGGCGACGGCGGCGTTGCCGGCGCCCTGGGGGGTGCGGACCGGGGCGGCGGTCTTCTCCAGGATCTCCTCCACGGCGACGCCTGGAGCGGTCTCGACGAGGACGAGTCCGTCGTCGGTGACGTCGAGGACGCCCAGGTCGGTGATGATCCGGTCGACGCACGCCTTGCCGGTGAGCGGCAGGGAGCACTCCTGGACGATCTTGGGGCTTCCGTCCTTGGCGGTGTGGGTCATGGTGACGATCACGCGCCGGGCGCCGTGCACGAGGTCCATGGCACCGCCGATGCCGGTGACCAGTTTGCCGGGGACGGCCCAGTTGGCCAGGTCCCCGCGGGCGGAGACCTGCATGGCGCCGAGTACGGCCGTGTCGATGTGGCCGCCGCGGATCATGCCGAAGGACAGTGCGGAGTCGAAGAACGCGGCACCGGGCAGGACGGTGACCGTCTCCTTGCCCGCGTTGATCAGATCGGGGTCGACCTCGTCCTCGTACGGGAAGGGGCCGGTGCCCAGGATGCCGTTCTCCGACTCCAGGACGACCTCGATGCCCGCGGGAAGGTGGTTGGGGATCAGCGTCGGCAGGCCGATGCCGAGGTTGACGTACTCGCCGTCGCGCAGTTCCAGCGCCGCGCGGGCGGCCATCTCGTCGCGTGTCCAGGCCATCAGGCCGACACCTCCCTCGCGGTGACCGTACGGAACTCGATCTTCTTGTCGGCGGCCTGCCCGGGGGTGAGGGCCACCACCCGCTGGACGAAGATGCCCGGCAGGTGGACCTGGTCGGGGTCGAGCTCACCGGGCTCGACCAGCTCCTCGACCTCGGCGACGGTGATCCGGCCGGCCATGGCCGCGAGCGGGTTGAAGTTGCGGGAGGACTTGGCGAAGACCAGGTTGCCGTGCCGGTCGCCCTTGGCGGCGCGGACGAGGGCGAAGTCGGTGGTGATGCCGCGCTCCAGGACGTACTCGACGCCGTCGAACGCGCGGACCTCCTTGGGCGGGGACGCGAGGACCACCCCGCCGTCGCCGTCGTACCGCCAGGGCAGGCCGCCGTCGGCGACCTGTGTGCCGACACCGGCGGGCGTGTAGAAGGCGGGGATGCCGCAGCCCCCGGCGCGCAGGCGCTCGGCGAGGGTGCCCTGCGGGATGAGTTCGAGCTCCAGCTCGCCGGCCAGGTACTGGCGGGCGAATTCCTTGTTGGCGCCGATGTAGCTGCCGGTCACCCGGGCGATGCGCCCCGCGGCGAGCAGGACGGCGAGGCCGGAGTCCAGCGCGCCGCAGTTGTTGGAGACCACCGCGAGGCCGCCGGTCCCCGCGTCATGGACGGCCTGGATGAGCGTGTTGGGCACGCCGCCCAGTCCGAAACCGCCGACGGCCAGCGACGCCCCGTCATGGACGTCCGCCACGGCCTCGGCGGCCGAGGCGACCACCTTGTCCATCCTGTGCCACCCTTGTTCGTCCAGTGAACTTAAGTTCACAATGATTCGTGCCCGAGTGTGATCCTCCGGCGCCCGCTCTGTCAACGTCTCGGGGCGGTACGGTTTCGACGACCCATCTCCATGCTGGAGCGCCCATGACATCCCCCGCACCCGCCACCGCTCCCCCGCCGCAGGAGGCCGTGGGCCCGCTCCTCCGGGGGCTCGCCGTACTGCGCGGGCTCTCGGCGGCCGACGGACGGCGCTCGGTGGGCGACCTCGTACGGGACACCGGACTCGCCCGCTCGACCGTGGACCGGGTGGTCAGCACCCTCACCCGCACCGGCTATCTGCGGCTGGAAGGCCGGGACGCGGTCCTCGCCCCCCGGCTGATGGAGCTGGGCAACGCCTATCTGGCCGCCAGCCGGCTGCCCGAACTGCTGGGACCGCTCGCGGACGCGCTGGCGGACGGCCTGGACGAGTCGGTGTCCATCGCGGTCCCCGACGGGGACGGCGTGCGCTTCGTCCACCAGGTCACCCGGCGCCGCGCCATGTCGCTGACCTTCCGGCTGGGGGATCTGCTGCCCGCGGAACGGGGCGCGCCCGGCGCGCTGTTCGCCTGCGGGTGGGGCGAGGCGGAGTGGGACCGCTGGCGGCGGCGCCGGGCGGCCGACCCCCACGGCGCGGGCTTCCCCGCGCTGCCGGACGGGCACGACGAGGGCGCCGCCTCCTTCGAGGAGCGCGTCCGGACCGCCCATGAGCACGGCTGGTCGGCGGACGACCAGCTCATCGAGCCCGGCCTGATCGCCGTCGCCGTACCGGTGCGCGACCCGGCCGGCGCCGCGGTGTGCGCGGTGAGCGTGGTCAGCCACACCAGCAGGCACAGCGCCGGCTCGCTGCGGGCGGCGGTGCTGCCGCGGCTGCGCGGGACGGTCGCCGCGATGGAGGGGGCGCTCGCCGCCCCCGCTGGCCCGCCCGCCGCCACGCCGGCCGGCCCCACTCCGGCGGCCTGGACACGGGCCTCCAAGCAGGAGCTCGGGCCCGAGTTCGTGGAATCGCTGGCGCGCGGTCTCGCCGTCCTCACCGCGTTCGGCGAGGGCCGCTCCGAACTGCCGCTGACCGCCGTCGCCGAGGCCACCGGCCTGGCCCGGGCCACCGCGCGCCGCTCACTGATCACCCTGGAGCACCTGGGCTACGTCGCCGCCGACGACCGGCTCTTCCGGCTCACCCCGCACGTGATGGAGCTCGGCTGCGCCCATCTGTCCCGGCTGACCCTGTCCCAGATCGCCGGGCCGCACCTGGTCGGCCTCGTGGAGCACGTGCACGACTCCGCCTCCATGGCCGTGCTGTCGGGCACGGACATCCAGTACGTGGCCAGGGTCCCCACCGTCCGCATCATGAGCGTCAACATCACCGTCGGCACCCGGTTCCCCGCCTACGCCACCGCCATGGGCCGGGTCCTGCTCGCGGGCCTGCCCGCCGGTGAGCGCGCCCGCCTCCTCGCCGGCGCCGACCGCGCCGCCCTCACCCCGCACACCGTCACCGACGCGCAAGCCCTGAACGACGTCCTGGACGCCGCCGCCACCGACGGCCACGCGCTGGTCAGCGAGGAACTGGAGGAGGGCCTGCGGTCGATCGCGGTGCCCGTGCGCGACGGCTCCGGCCGCGTCGTCGCGGCCGTCAACGTCTCGATGCACGCCAGCCGCCGCACCGTCGAGCAGTCCCGCGCCGACCTCCTCCCCCCGCTCCGTGAGGCCGCCGCCCGCATCGAGGAGGACCTGCGCGTCGTGGGCCGCTACGCCCGCGTCGGCGTCTCCTGACCTGCCGTCATGACCGGGGCGAGGGCGTGCCGTCCCCGTCGGACGGGTCCACGTTCCACTCACCGGGCAGCACGCTCCCGCAGAAGACGCACACGAAGTCGTCCTCGCGCACGATGCCGCGCTCCCCGCACCCGGCGCAGCGGCGGAAGACCACGGCGTACGTGAAGGCGGGCGGACGGCCCAGCCCGGCGCGGTCCAGGGCACGGGCGACCGAGGGCCACGACACGATGTCCGGGCAGTAACCGGTCGAGAGGTTGCTGACCTCGACGGCCGTCCACTGCCCGGACGTTTCACGGAAGGCGATCTCCCCGGCGCCCAGGACCTCGCCACCGCCGGCACAGGCCACGTGTTCACTGCGGCGCGGCGCCAGACGCAGCACCCCGGCGACGTCGACGACATAGGTGAAGGGCTCCGCCAGGTCCGCCGACGTCTGCTCCGCGGCCCAGGCGGCGAAGTCGTCCGTGCGGCGGACCGGCCACCCCGCCCCTTCGGGCCGTGCGGTGGCCCTGAGGTCCGCCGGCCCCACGTAGCGATAGCGACGCACTCGCTCGTCCACGCCGCCACCGTAGAACGTCCGTCGCACCGGCGGGAACCGGGGCCGCGGAGCGTGCGTGATCACATGACATGATCCCGAAGAACAGGGCAGCGCCGGCGCTCGTACACCTCACCGCGGTGTGGTTCATGGGTTGCGCGCTCACCGCGATCGGGTTCGAGGCGGTGCTGATCGGGCTGTTCAGCGGCGGGCCGGCGGCGGGGGTGGTCGCGGCCGCGTGCTGGGCACCGGTCGCTGTGGCGCTCCTCGCGGCGCCGGGGTTCGCGGCGCGCCGGCTGATACCGGTGACGGAGCGGCGCGGCGGGGTGTGGGGGTGGGCCGCCGGAGTGTTCGGGGCGGGCACGGCCGGCGTCCTGATCGCCGTGGCGGTGCGCCTGCACGTCGACGGCCTGCGCAACGGGTTCGTGCTCTGCGTCTCGGGAGGACTCTGTTACGCCCTCGCCGCTGCGCTCTTCCTTCCCGGCGCGCGGACGCGGATCGCCGCCGTCGCGGCGGCCGCCCTCTTCGCGACCGGCGGGGCCTGGACCGCCTGGGACGCCGGGCGGCTGCCCACCCTGGACACATGGCTCCGCGCCAACGGTGTGGACCGGGCCCTGCTGCGCGTGGGCGACCCGCCGCCGGGCTGGACGCTGCGCGTGCTGGGCGCGGGCGAGGACGGCTTCGGCGCCGACTACGAACGCCCCGGCACCACGGCCATGCACCTGGCCGTCGAACGCAGCGGCCACGACACCCGGCGCGTGGACGCCCGCGGCTGCCCCGTCCCCTTCGGTGAGACGATCCGCTGCACCGACGACGGCGGGGGCCGCCGACTCATCACGTACGAGGGCGCCTACGAACGACGCGAGCTGCTGCTGCGCCGCGACGGCCTGGTCTGCACGGTGACCCTGTACGCGCACGGCCCGGGCGCCGGGACCGGCCTCCCGGCGGCCCGCCGCGTCCTGTCGACCCTCCGGCCGGCGACCGACGCCGAACTCGCCCCACTGGTACGGCTGCCCCTGCGCGAATGACCGGAGAGCAAGGTCCCCTCAGTTTCCGGGCCGCTGCTCAGCGCACCCCGAGCCGGTGCAGCACCCGGCTCTGGGCCGGGGACGGCCACAGCGGCCAGGAGAGGTAGCAGACGCCGCCGGTACCGCTGCGGACCTGGCCGTCGGCGGCGTAGCGCTTCGTCCTCAGCCAGTTGTTCTCGAACTGCGACCGCGGGTAGACGCGGCGCACGGCCTCGTCGTCCGGGCTCGCGGGGTCGTTGACGATCACATCACCCTCAAGGGTGAATCCGATGACGCACATCAGATGACCGGAGGTGCCGTAGCCGGCCCCGTCCAGCTCGGTGGCCAGGAAGGACTGGGACGTCATCACCGGGATACCGGCCCTGATCAGCCGCTCCACGTCGTTCAGGCTGTGCAGCCGTGTCACGGTCGCGACGAGGTCGCGGTAGGTGGCGGTGTAGGCGGTGTTGAAGGGCCAGTTGCCACAGCCCTCGTACTGGTAGTCGTAGGTGAAGCGGGCGGCGTGGTCGACCTGGGGATCCTCGTAGGAGGGGTCGACCCAGGCGAGGTCGTCCTCGTCCGGTTCCCGGCCCCAGTACTCGATGACCATCTGCGAGGACGTGGGGCTGCACCAGGCCTCGCCGCCGTTGTCGTACTCGGGGTACTGGCCCTTGTGGATCTCCTGGGAGTAGCGCGGGACGGGCAGTTCGACGCCGCGTCCCACGCCGGGCTCCGAGGCGGGCACGGTGAAGCGGTCGGGGATGTCGGAGGCCAGCGCGGCGACCCGCCAGACGGTGGGGGTCGCGTGGCTGCCGGGGCGGCGCAGGAGGGTGAGGCGCAGGCGGTACCAGGCCAGACGGACGCCGGACGCGGGGTCGGCGATGGCGAGGGTGTCGGTCGAGACGCTGCTCTTGGCGTCGGTCTGGCCGTCCACGGAGGTGCGCCGGATGTCGGCGTCGCCGGAGGCCCAGCGGCCCATGACGTACCAGGGGGACATGCTGCCGTCGGTGTAGGTGGCGCACAGCTCCACCTGGATCCAGGTGCCCGCGGGGGTCCGGGCGTTCCAGGAGGCGACGATCTCGGTCGCGGGGCTGCGCGGGGTGTGCACCGGCGAGATCCACGTGGCGGTCTCCCACGTCTCGGTGATCCCGGTGTGCGGGTCGGCGTACTCCAGGACACCCGAGGGCCTGCCGATGGCGATGCCGGGGCGGGGACCGGGTACGACACAGATGCCGCTGCCGTCGCCGCTGTGCCAGTCGGACCAGCGGGTCCATGCGTGGTGGTCCACAGCGGCCTCGTCGTGATCGCCGTACGGGTGCCGGCCGGGCCCGCCGCCCGGCCGTCCGGGGGCACAGGGGCGGTTACCGCCGCCGGCGGCGAAGGCCCGCGGAGCGGTCGCGGTGGCCGCGGCCGCGATGGCGGCGGCGAGCACCGCGCGACGTGGGGCGAGTCGTGTCATGGGCGGTCCCCCCTGTCCTGAGCATGGACGGCGGACGGTCAACTGTCGTCCCGCGCACGCCTCTCGACCTTCATTCCCGGCACATTGGAGCATGTTCGTCGGCCGATACCATCGAATGCAGCCAAGGACACGCCAAAAAAGTGTCAAGGATATCGGCACCGTTTCGCGCGCATTACTCATATTGACTTACCGGAAAAAACGCGAACGGAGTGTCATCCACGCACCCCGCATGGCGGATGAGAATCTTGCGCTTCTGGCCATGTCGACGCCGCTCCGGAGGAAGCCTGATGACACTCGGTGCCGTCAGAAGCACGCGCACACTGGCCGGTCTGGCCGTCCTGTTCACCGGGGCGGCGGGCTGGCAGGCGCCGGCCGGAGAGGCGGCCGTGGCAACCACCGCGCAATGCGCCACGTCCGTGCCGTTCCGCTCCGGCACCGGCGGTTACCACACCTTCCGTATCCCAGCGGTCCTGCGGATCGGCAAGAGCACCGTGCTGGCCTTCGCCGAGGGCCGCCGCAATTCGGCCGCGGACGAGGGCGACATCGACGTGGTCCTGCGCCGCTCGCTGGACGGCGGCTGCACCTGGCAGGCCATGCGCGTCATCGCCCGCGGCGCAGGCCAGGCCTTCGGCAACCCCACCCCGGTGGCCGACCCGAAGACCGGCCGCATCGTGCTGCTGATCTGCCGCACCGTCGGAAATCTGACGAAAAGTCAACTGGGTGGCAGCTCCAAGGCGGTCTACGACGCCCGGCAGGTCTGGGAACTGCACAGCGACTCCGGCGGGGGCAAGTGGTCCGCGCCCCGGCAGATCACCAAGAGCGTCAAACCCGACAACTGGCGCTGGTACGCCACCGGACCCGGCCACGCCATCGCGCTGAGCAAAGGCCCCCACGCCGGACGCCTGCTCGTCCCGGCCAACCACACCGCCGTCGTCGACGGCGAGGTGGTGCACGGCGCCCACTCCCTCTACAGCGACGACCACGGCAGGACCTGGCACATCGGCTTCGTCGAGGAGGTCCCGGGCGGCTGGATCAATCTCAACGAGACCAGCATGGCCGAGCTGCCGGACGGCCGGATCTACATCAACAGCCGCGACGACGGCGGCTTCTCCAACGCCTCACGGGCCAACGCCTACAGCACCGACGGCGGAGAGAGCGTGGAGGGCAGCTTCGAGCCCCAGGAGGCCATCGAGGGGCCCGAGGTCCAGGGCAGCGTCCTGCAACTGCCGAGCGGGACGCTGCTGTACTCCGGACCGTCCGATCCGGGGGCGCGGGCCGCCATGGAGATCCGGTCCAGCGACGACGGCGGCATCTACTGGGAGCCCGCCTGGCTGACGGACAGTCACCCGGCCGCGTACTCCGACCTGGTGGACTTGGGCGGCGGCATGGTGGGGCTGCTCTACGAGACGGGAACGAGTTCTCCGTACGAGACCCTGACCTTCGCCCGGCTCACCTCGTGACCGGACCGGCGGGCGCACACAATCGGGTGGCGTCGCACGTCGTCGGCCGGGGTCACCAACGAATTTCGAAGGAGAACGCCATGAAGCGCATCGCGAAGGCCGCGGCCCTGTCCGCCGTCGCCGGTGTGACCGTGCTCGGTGTCGCCACCGGCGCCGTCGCCGGCGGTCACGGCGGCGGTTTCGGCGGCCGCGGCGGCGGTGCCAACGCGCGGGCCGCCGCCATCGGCTCGCCCGGCATCCTGAGCGGCAACGTCGTCCAGGTGCCGGTCAACATCCCGATCAACATCTGTGGCAACGGCATCAACGCCGTGGCGCTGCTCAACCCGGTGGCCGGCAACGTCTGCGTCAACCGCTGACACCATCGGAACGGCGCGAGGGGCGTACCGGAATCGTCCGGTACGCCCCTCGGCGTGTTCCCAGCGGCGTCCGCTCAAGCGGACTGGGCGGCCATTTCCTCGGCCAGCGCGGCCGCGAAGGAGTCCACGTCCTCCTCGGAGGTGTCGAACGCGCACATCCAGCGCACCTCGCCGGTGGACTCGTCCCAGAAGTAGAAGCGGTACCGCTTCTGCAGCCGCTCGCTGACCTCGCGCGGGAGCAGCGCGAAGACGGCGTTCGCCTGGACGGGGCGGACGACCGTCACCCCGTCCACGTCGCGCACGGCCGCCTCCAGGCGGCGGGCCATCGCATTGGCGTGGCGGGCGCTGCGCAGCCACAGGTCCCCCGTGAGCAGCGCCTCGAACTGCACCGAGACGAAGCGCATCTTCGAGGCCAGCTGCATGGACAGCTTGCGCAGGTGCTTCATCGCCCGGACCCGCTCCGGGTTCAGCACCACGACGCACTCGCCCAGCAGCAGCCCGTTCTTGGTGCCGCCGAAGGAGAGCACGTCCACGCCCGCGTCGGTGGTGAACTCCCGCAGCGGCACGCCGAGCGTGGCCGCCGCGTTGGCGATCCGCGAGCCGTCCAGATGGACGGCGAGACCCCGCTCGTGCGCGTGGTCGCAGATCGCCCGGATCTCCTCGGGCGTGTAGCAGGTGCCCAGTTCCGTGGTCTGGGTGATCGAGACGACCTGCGGCTGGGCGCGGTGCTCGTCCTCGAAGCCCCAGGCCTCCCGGTCGATCAGCTCAGGGGTGAGCTTGCCGTCCGGGGTGGGCACGGTGAGCAGCTTCAGCCCGCCCATGCGCTCCGGCGCGCCGCCCTCGTCCACGTGGATGTGGGCGGAGGCCGCGCAGATCACCGCGCCCCAGCGCTCGGTGAGCGCCTGGAGCGAGACGACGTTGGCACCGGTGCCGTTGAAGACCGGGAACACCTGCGCGCGCGGGCCGAAGTGGGCGCGGAAGACATCCTGGAGGTGGAGGGTGTACTCGTCCTCGCCGTAGGCGACCTGGTGGCCGCCGTTGGCGAGGGCGATCGCCGCCAGCACCTCGGGGTGGACGCCCGCGTAGTTGTCGCTCGCGAAACCGCGCGTCCTCGGGTCGTGGTGGCGGACGGCGTCCGTCGGGGCCTCGGTCACGGGCGGGGTGTCAGCCACTGGCGGGTTCCGTTCACTTCCTCGGCGGGCCGGCTCCACACGTCAGCGACGGCGTCGGCCAGGTCGGTCACATCGGTGTAGCCCGCGAACTTGGCGTTCGGGCGCTCCTCGCGCATCGCGTCGTGCACGAGCGCCTTGATCACCAGGACGGTGGCGGCGGCGGTCAGGGGCTGCTCCCCCGCCGCCTTGCGGAAGGAGTCGCCGAGCGCCAGCGTCCACGCCTCGGCGGCGGCCTTGGCGGCGGCGTACGCCGCGTTGCCGGCCGTGGGCTTGGTTGCGCCCGCCGCGCTGATCAGCACGTACCGTCCGGCGGGCGCGGCCTGCAGGGCGTCGTGGAAGGCGAGCGAGGTGTGCTGGACGGTGCGGATGAGCAGCTTCTCCAGGAAGTCCCAGTCCGCGAGGTCCGTCTCCGGGAAGGACGCCGAGCCGCGCCAGCCGCCCACCAAGTGGACCATCCCGTCGATGCGCCCGTGCTCCTTCTCGATCCGGCCGGCCCACTCCTTCGTCGCGGACAGGTCCAGCAGATCGACGACGTCCCCGGTGATGACGGCGCCACCCGCGTCGAATCGCGCGAGGTCGACGGCCTCGGCGAGCCGTTCCGCGTTGGCGTCCGCGCCGACCACGCGGGCACCCGCGCGGGCGAGCCGCTGGAGGGTGGCGCGTCCGGCGGGTCCGCCGGCCCCCGCCACCGCGATCACGGCTCCGGCCAGGCTTCCCCCGGCCGTCCCGCCTGCTTCCGTCATCTCCGCCGCCTCCTTCGCTGCATCGGTCACGCGGCCACCTGCCCCGTGCCGTGGGCCGTGATGCCCTTGGTCGAAGCGATCACATCACGCAGCTTCTTGGCCAGGGCCTCGTAGAACATGCTGAGCGGAAACTCGTCCGGGAGCACCTCGTCGACGAGCTTGCGCGGCGGCAGGCCGAGGTCCAGCGCGTCCGGGCCCTTGGCCCACACCGAGCCGGGGTGCGGGGAGAGGTAGCCGGAGACCAGGTCGTAGGCGGCGAACCAGTGCACGAGCTTGGGGCGGTCGATACCGTCCCGGTACAGCTTCTCGATCTCGCCGCAGAGCTGGTTGGTCACCTGCGGGGCACGCTCCCAGTCGATGCGGAGTTTGTTGTCGGTCCAGCGCACGGCGTCGTGCTTGTGCAGGTAGGAGAAGAGCAGCTGGCCGCCGAGACCGTCGTAGTTGCGGACGCGGTCACCGGTGACCGGGAAGCGGAAGAGGCGGTCGAAGAGGATCGCGTACTGGAGGTAGCGGCCCATGCCGTGGCCCTCGGCCTCCAGCTTCACGGCCTCCTTGAAGGTCGTCAGGTCGCAGCGCAGCTCCTCCAGGCCGTACATCCAGAACGGCTGGCGCTGCTTGATCATGAAGGGGTCGAAGGGCAGGTCGCCGTGGCTGTGGGTGCGGTCGTGGATCATGTCCCACAGCACGAAGGTCTGCTGGCTGAGCTCCTGGTCCGCCAGCAGCTCCTCGGCGTCCTCGGGCAGCGCCACACCGAGGGTGTCCACGGCGGCGCGGCTCACGGCGCGGAAGCGGGCCGCCTCGCGGTCGCAGAAGATGCCGCCCCAGGTGAAGCGCTCGGGGGCCTCGCGGACGGCGACGGTCTCGGGGAAGAGCACCGCGGAGTTCGTGTCGTACCCGGGCGTGAAGTCCTCGAAGGTGATCGGCACGAACAGCGGGTTGTCGTAGCGAGTGCGCTCCAGCTCCGACAGCCACTGCGGCCACACCACGCGCAGCGCGACGGCCTCCAGGTTGCGGTCCGGGTTGCCGTTCTGGGTGTACATCGGGAACACCACGAGGTGCTCCGCGCCGTCCGTGCGGTCGGCGGCGGGGTGGAAGGACAGCAGGGAGTCCAGGAAGTCGGGGACCGCGTAGCCGCCGTCCGACCAGCGCCGCAGGTCCTTGACCAGGGCCTGGTGGTAGGCGGTGTCGTGCGGGAGCAGCGGGGAGAGGTCCTCCACGGCGCGGACCACGCGGTCCAGCGCGTTGTCGACGACGGCGCGCTGCGGCGCGTCCTGCGCGGAGAAGTCGATGGAGCCGTCCCCCAGCTGCCAGGGGCGGATCTCCTCCACCGCCCGTTTCAGGACCGCCCAGGCCGGGTGCCGGACAACACCGCCGCCGGACGCACCGGTCCCGCTGGTGCCCGTGCTGTCGTGCGACACCGTCGCCGGCGACAGGATTTCCGTCATGACCCCTCCTTCGCAGAAGAACCTCTTGTATGGCCACCGTATATAGCGCTGCTTCTTCCGTTCAAGTGGAGACGGAGGAAAATCTTCCGCACAAGGCCCCCCTCGCCGCGATTCTTCCTGTAGGCAGGCGCGCCGTTCACCCGGTGTTCGGCCCGGCGCCGCAAGGGCCCGCTAGGCTGCGCGATGTCCCTCGACCATGCGCAAGCACCCGCACCGGAAGCGACCCGATCTTGAGCTTCTTCACCGTCGGTCACCGCGGTGTCATGGGCGTCGAGCCCGAGAACACCCTCCGCTCCTTCGTCCGCGCCGAGCGCGAGGGACTGGACCAGATCGAGCTCGACCTGCACCTGAGCAAGGACGGCGCCCTGATCGTCATGCACGACGAGAAGGTCGACCGCACCACCGACGGCTCCGGATTCGTCTGCGATCTCACTCTTGCCGAGCTGCGCGGCCTCGACGCGGGCCGCGGCGAGCGCGTGCCGGTCTTCGAGGAGGTCGTCGATGCGGTCGCGAAGCCCATCCAGGCGGAGATCAAGGACGTCGCCGCCGCACGCGTCCTCGCGGACGTGCTGCGCGAGCGCGACCTGGTCGAGCGCGTCGACGTGCTGTCGTTCCACGACGCCGCCCTCGCCGAGATCCGCGAGCGCCTCCCACAGGCCCGCACCGTCCTGGTCGCCGAGGGCCCGATGGGCTCCGAGATCATCCCCCGCGCCCAGGCCGTCGGCGCCCGCCTCGTCAGCCTCAGCCTGCGGCGCATCAGCCTCGCCCTGGTGCAGGAGTGCCACCGCGCCGGCATCTCGGTGATCGCCTGGACGGTCAACACCCCGCGCGAGCTCGCCCTCGCCCACGCCCTCGGCCTGGACGGCGCGGTCACCGACGTCCCCGAGGTCAAGCGCGCGGTCGAGAACGGCCTCACGGACTGGTAGCCGGCGCCCCGCCGCCGCTGCCCGGTCAGCCGGTCAGCCGGTCAGCCGGTCAGCCGGTCAGCCGAGCTTCTTCACCAGCAGCTCGAAGGCCAGGTCATCACGGGTGGGCAGGCCGAAGCGGGCGTCGCCGTACGGGAACGGGCTGGTCGAGCCGGTGCGCTCGTAACCGCGGCGTACGTACCAGGCGATCAGTTCCTCGCGCTGGGTGATCACGGTCATGTGCATCGCGTCGGCGCCCCACTCCTCACGCGCGAAGCGCTCCGCCTCGGCCAGCACGGTCCTGCCGAGACCCGCGCCCTGCAGGCCCGGACGGACGGCGAACATGCCGAAGTAGGCGTGCCCGTCCCGGTTCTCCAGCTGGCAGCAGGCCACGATCGCGCCGTCCGACTCGACCACCAGCATCCGGCTGCGTTCGCCGTCGACGACGGCCGCGACGCCCTCGGAGTCGGTCCGCCGGCCCTCGAGGAGGTCCGCCTCGGTCGTCCAGCCGGCCCGGCTCGCGTCGCCGCGGTACGCCGATTCGACGAGCGCGACGAGCACCGGCACGTCGGCGGGGGTGGCGGTGCGGAACACGGGGCTGACGACGGGCGTTGCGCTCTCCATGGCGGGGTCCTCTCGGGTGCGGCGGGGTCGTCCCGAGGCTAGCCGGTCACCGCGGGCGGCGGTGCGAAACCCCTCGCCTGTGCGTGCCCGACGAACTCCGCGGGCGGCGCGCAGCCGTGCACCCGCACCCAGTGCTCCCACGGCAGGTCCCAGGTCCAGGTGCCGTCGGTGGCCATACCGGGCTGAACCTTGTCGTACGGGTCCTGCGCCAGGGGGTCCGCCGCACAGCCCGCCGCGATGACGACGACGCTGCCCCCGGCCAGGTAGCGCGCGAGCGGATCGCGCAGTTCCTCCGGGAGGCTGCCGGGTACCAGTTCCACCTCGGGCAGGTCCGTCATCTCGCTCCCCTCGAACATGCCGAGTACCTCGGCCTCGCCCGCCCGGAACGGGGCACGGGTGATGACGGGCCGGCCCTGGGCGGCCGCGTTGGCGGGCCAACGGGTGTGGCCGTCGACGCCGGGGTGTGCCGGAAGGCGGTCGTTCCGCGCGGGTGGTTCGGGGATCCGCAGGGGCACGGTGAACCCTGCGTCCTCCAGGCGGGCGGCCGGCAGCCTCGACTCCGGCTCGGTGCCCTTGACGCCGTCCTCCGCGAGGGCGCGCAGGCGGGAGCGGACCTCGGAGAGCGGCACGCCGAACAGCTCTCGGACGGCCTTGAGCCCGGCGGCCCACGCACCGCCGGGCCGCGGCTCCGCGCGCAGCAGCACCTCGCCGTGGGTGGCGATCAGCGCCTCCCGCACGTACCACGGGACCTCACCGTGTCCGCACTCCGCGCTTCCGTCCCCGCACGCCGCGCAGGCGCCCTCCACGCTCCAGTGGACGACGCCGTCGATGACGATCCCGCCCGCCTCGTAGCGGGCCTCGGCACCGCAGCGGAGGCACGTCCGGTACAGCGGGGCGATCGAACCGGGACCGTGGGTCATACGGGTCAGCGTGCCCGAGGCGGTCCGACGTGTCAGGCGGTTTTCCCGTCGCCTCGTGGGTAGTTTCGCGCGCATGCTGAACGTACTGAGCAGCCGGATCCTCCTGCGGCCCACCGATCTGGAGCGTTCGCGCGCCTTCTACCGTGACGACCTCGGGCTCGCGATCTACCGGGAGTTCGGTCCCCGCGAGACCCGCGGCACGGTGTTCTTCCTCGGTGGCGGATTCCTGGAGGTCTCGGGGCACGCCGACGGGCCACCCGCGCCGGGTCTGCAACTCTGGCTCCAGGTAC
The DNA here is from genome assembly GCF_056270165.1 of Streptomyces sp. RLA123. NCBI lineage: Bacteria > Bacillati > Actinomycetota > Actinomycetes > Kitasatosporales > Streptomycetaceae > Streptomyces > Streptomyces sp. RLA123. Next base: position 1,097,157 of record NZ_JBWDOR010000003.1, read on the forward strand.
CTGATGTGACGGGGACTCACCTCATGCTGACCGGGCGCGGCGTGCGTGTGGTGCGGGAGCCGCGACAGGAGCCGTGGGGGCTCGTGGAGATGTGGATCGAGGACCCCGACAGCGTACGCATCTGCGTGGTGGAGGTGCCGGAGGACCATCCGATCAGGTATCGGCCCTAGCCGGAAGTGGGGCGCGCCGCCGGGGTCCGCGCAGGTGGACGCGGGAGGGCGATCTCGGCCCAGATGGTCTTTCCGTCGGGCCGCTGACGGGTGCCCCAGCGCTCCGCGAGCTGCGACACGATGAGCAGCCCGCGCCCGCCCTCGTCGAGCATCCGGGCCCGGCGGAGGTGGGGGGCGGTGTTGCTGCCGTCGGACACCTCGCAGATCAAGGTGTCCTGCCGGATGAGGCGCAGTTGCACGGGACACGCTCCGTAGCGGATGGCATTGGTGACCAGCTCGCTGACCACCATTTCCGCGGTGAACGCCAGCTCGTCGAGCTCCCAGCCCGCCAGCCGGGACGTGGCGAGGTCGCGGGCGTGCGCGACCTCGGCGAGGTCCACCGTCAGGTCCCAGGCGGCGGCGTGCGTCGCGTCGAATTCCCGGGTGCGGGCGATGACGAGGGCGACGTCGTCCCGCGCGTACCCGTCGACCTGGGTGCTCAGGACGTGGTCGCACATGTCCTCCAGGGAGGGCACCGGCTCGGAGAGGGCTTTCTGGAGGCGCTCGAGTCCCTCGTCCATACTGCGCCCGGCAGACTCGATGAGGCCGTCGGTGTACAGGGCGAGGAGGCTGCCTTCGGGCAGTTGCAGTTCGGCGGTTTCAAAGGGGAGCCCGCCCACGCCCAGCGGAGGACCGGCGGGGATGTCGAGGTACTGGACGTCCGATCCCGGACCCACCACGGCGGGTGGCGGGTGGCCGGCCCGAGCGGCCACGCACTGGCGTGAGACCGGGTCGTAGATCATGTACAGGCAGGTCGCCACGATCCCGCCGGTGTCCGATTGCGGATCGCGGCTCCCGTCCTGGGTCCGGTCCGTCTCCTCCCGGAAACGGGTGACGACGTCGTCCAGGTGGGTGAGCAGCTCGTCGGGCGGCAGGTCCACGTCCGCGAGCGTGCGTACCGCGGCACGCAGCCGCCCCATCGTCGCCGAGGCCTGCACACCGTGCCCGACCACGTCGCCCACCACCAAGGCGACCCGGGCCCCCGAGAGCGGGATGACGTCGTACCAGTCGCCGCCCACTCCCGCGCGAAGGCCCGCGGGCACATAGCGGGTCGCCGCCTCCACCGCCGACTGCTCCGCCACCACCTGCGGCAGGAGACTGCGCTGAAGAGCCAGGGAGGTGTTGCGCTCGCGGGTGTAGCGGCGTGCGTTGTCCACGCACACGGCGGCCCGTGCCCCGATCTCCTGTGCCAGGAGCAGGTCGTCGGCGTCGAAGGGCTCCCGGTTCGGGGAACGCGTGAACAAGGCGGCACCGAGGGTCACACCCCGCGCGCGCAGGGGGACCACCAGCGCGGAGTGGGGAGCGTTCGTCCCGGCGTCGTCCGGACCGGCGGCCCGGCAGGCCGCATCGGCGGTACCGGTGATCTCCGTCATCACGGGGTCGCCCGTCATCAGACCGGGGGTCGCCTCCGCTCCTTCGCGGTGGGCGACGACGTCGCCGGTCCGTACGCCCCCCAGGGGCGCGGCCGAACCCGCCTGGGCGGTGCGGCGAAGGGTGATGTCGTCCGTCCCGGGTCCGCCACCGGGTTCCTCGCCCTGGAGTACGGAGTCGAAGAGGTCCACGCTGGCGTGGTCCGCGAAGCGGCACACCGCGACGTCGGCCAGTTCCTCGGCGGTTCTGGCGGCGTCGAGGGTGCTGCCGACCTGTGCGCTGGCCGCGCTGAGCAGTTCGAGGCGCTCGCGGGCGATCACAAGACGTCTGAAGCGTCTCTCCCCCGCGACACGGATCCGGCAGACGACCAGGCTGATGCACAGCGCGGCGGCCAGCGCCGTCAGCGTCGTGATCTTACTGGTGGGCCCCATGTCATGGAGGAGGACCCCGTAGACGGCGACGCCTGCGGCCAGGTTGAACAGGCCCACGATCATCGTCCGTCGCACCGACAGCAGTGCGCTCGCCACAACGGGGATCAGCACCGCGTACTCGGCGATTCCCATGACGTGCAGCCCGCCGGCAGCCAGCCCCACCCTCACAGCTGAGATCAGCACAACGCTCAGAAGGAGAATGGCGAAGCTTCTGTTGTCCCGGACCGGTTGCACGCGGGAAACCTCCCACGGCGGAGGGCGGGGCCTTGCGGCAGTCCCTCGCGCCGAAGCCGTTCGCACGCCGATTCACGTACACCCTCCCCCTGCCCCGCACCGGTCGCCCCCACCCCCGCTCGCCCCGGTCCGGATATCCGCGGATACGGCCGCGCTCCCCTCACGGACTCCGGGCGACGGGCCCGCACCGGGCCCCTGTACTGGCCCCCGCACTGGGCCCGCGCCCGGAACCGACGGGCGAAGCGGGTTAACGTAAAAGGGTGGAGATATTCCATTTGAGGTACTTCGTCGCGGTCGCGGAGGAGCTGAACTTCTCGGCGGCCGCGCGTCGGCTGCATATGGCCACGTCGCCCCTGAGCCAGCGGATCAAGGACCTCGAGCACGAGATAGACCACCGGCTGTTCGAACGCGACACCCACAGCGTCACGCTCACACCGGCCGGCGAGGCGCTGCTGCCGATCGCGCGGGACGTGCTGGAGCGGATCAATTCCGTTCCGTGGCGGCTGCGCGTAGCCACTTCGCCGGGGCGCAGCACGATGTTCGTGGGCATACCTCTCGGGGTGCATCCCCGGCTGCGGGACCTCGCCGACGCGCTCTGCGAGCGGGTCGGCGAGATGTACGAGCTGAGGTGCTGGCCAGGGTCCTCCAGGGCGCTGATCTCCGGGGTGAGCGAGGGCAGACTCGCGCTCGCCCTGGTGCGGATGCCACTGAGCGACCCGGCCCTGGAACTGCTGCCCGTCATGTCGGAAACACTGGGAGCGCTGGTGCCCGCCGACCAGTTCGCCGGGCGGGACTCCGTGGCACTGACCGAACTGGCGGACCTCAGCTTCATCGTCGCCCCCAAGGAAGGCAGACCCGCGTACTTCGACGAGCTCGACCGGGAATTGTTCGAGCGGGGCGTCAGAAAACGCATCGACCTGACCGACACCGATTATTCCGGAATCGCCGAGATCGTCTCGAGCGGAATGGCCTTCTACTTCTCCCTGCTCGACCCCGAGAGCCCTCTGCACGGCTACGCGAGGAAGAACACGCGGGTCCTGCCGTTCACGGACTTCGAGCGCCGACTGGACACTGCCCTGATCTGGCGTCGCGACCGGGCCTCCGACGGCGACCTGGACGAACTCGTCGACGCGGCCCGGGAGGTATTCGCAGAACCGCTCCATGTCTGAGCCGACGACGGCGCGACCCCCGCGGTCGTACCGGCAGCGGCAATCGACAATTCCACTGTCCTGTTCACGCTCCCGATCTCTCGACGGCGCTCACACATTCGGCCGGGGGCCCGGGGCGCGTCACCGGGTCGCCGGTCGGGTTCTCCGGCACGCGGCTCGATCCGCCGTCCGGCGCCGGTTCCCGGCCAGGACACCGCGGAGATCCCGGCCGGGCCGGCGGCAGCCGCCCGCTGGGCCGAAAAACGGAGGAGAAACCATGTCCACCAGCGAAGTACCCGTCCAGCGGGTCGGCTCGACCCTGCTGATCACCATCGACCGGGCGAAGGCACGCAACTCGGTGGACGCCGCCGTGGCCGCCGCGCTGGCCGCCGCGCTGGACGAACTGGAGGCCGACACGGGGCTGAGGGTGGGGGTACTGACCGGAGCAGGGGGCACTTTCAGCGCCGGAATGGACCTGAAGGCCGCTCTGAAGGGCCAGTCGCCCACGATCCCGGGCCGCGGCTTCGGCGGCCTGACGGAGGCATCACTCACCAAGCCGCTCATCGCCGCGGTGGAGGGCTACGCCCTCGGCGGCGGATTCGAACTCGCCCTGGCCTGCGACCTCATCGTCGCCGCCGAGGACGCGAAGTTCGGCCTGCCCGAGGTCACGCGCGGGCTCATCGCCGCGGGCGGCGGTGTGATCCGGCTGCCCGCGCGCATCCCGTACCACCTGGCCATGGAGCTGCTGCTCACCGGCGAACCGGTGAGCGGGAACCGCGCGGGCGAACTCGGCCTGGCCAACCGGGTCACCGCGCCCGGGGAGGCCGTGACCGTCGCCCTCGAACTCGCCGAACGCATCGCGCGAAACGCCCCGCTCGCGCTGGCCGCGGTGAAGAGCCTCACGCGGGCCGCCAACGGTGTACCGGAGGCCGAAGCGTTCGCCGTGCAGCGCGAGACAATGGCCACGCTGATGGCCTCGGCCGACGTACGCGAGGGCATGACGGCCTTCGCCGAGCGCCGCCCCCCGCAATGGACGGGGACGTGATTCTGGGATCGGTGTCGTCCTGATCCGCTGTCCGCCGGCATCCTCCCCGCCCGCGGTGCGCCGGCTCACGGCGGCCCCCTGGGTCCCCGGTGTCCGTCGGACACCGGGTGGCGCTCATCGCGTCGGCTGCGTTTCCGCCGTCACGGGGATCGCTCCCCCCTCGCGGAGCCCGGTGATCTCCGCGGGGCCGAATCCCAGCTCGGCGAGGATCTCCTCATTGTGCTCACCCAGGTCGGGCGCCCGCTTCGCCGTCACCTTCGGCACCCCGCGCAGATTGACGGGGCTGCTGATGGTGTATTCCAGCCCACTGACCCCTTCGAGCGGGACGACGATGTCGTTCACGCGCAACTGCGGGTCCCGCGCGGCCTCTTCCGGTGTCTGGATGAGGCTGTAGTTGACGCGCTCCCGCGCCAGGGCGTCCTTCCAGTGGGCGAAGGGCCGCGAGCGGAACTCGGCGTCGAGCACTTCGCTGAGCGCGGCAGCGTTCTTGGCGAAGCCTTCGAGGTCCGTGAAACGGGGATCCTCGGCCAGTTCGGGGCGCCCGATGGCCCGCGACAGCGCCGGCCAGTGCACGGAGGAGGTGGCCAGCATGAGCCAGCGGCCGTCCGCGGTCTCGTAGGGGTTGGTCAGCGCGTTCGCCGGCGCGGTGCGGTCGTGCAGCTCGAACGGTGTGCCGCCGGCAAGGGCGCCGGCCACGAGCGTTCCCGTGGCCCAGACGCCCGTGGCGAGCAGCGACGTCCCGACATCGGCCCCTTGCCCCGTCCGCTCGCGGCGGTACAGGGCGGTCGCGATCGCGGCGTAGACGGCGATCGCCGACGAGTAGTCGCCGCTGCCCCAGACCGGCACTGTCGGCGGAGCTCCCGCGTCCCGGGTGGAGGCCAGCAGTCCGCTGCGCGACCAGAAGGCGGTCAGGTCGAAGCCCGGCTGCCTGGCGTCGGGGCCGGCGTCCCCGAAGCCGGTGAGGTCGGCGTAGACGACCCTCGGGTTCCAGCCCGAGACCTCGTCGTAGCCCAGGTGCAGCTTCTCCCGTGTGCCGTGCGGAAAGTTGGTGATCACCACGTCGGCCCACTCGACGAGGCGCTTGAGCACCTCGACGGTCGCGGGGGACTTCAGGTCGATCACCATGCCGCGCTTGTTGCGGTTGGCGAGGTGCCAGCCGTAGTTGGCCTGTGCGACGGGGCTGGGCGGCACGGAACTCAAGAGCCGCTGGGGGTCACCCCGGCCCGGAGGTTCGATCTTGATGACGTCCGCTCCGAAGTCGGAGAGCACGGCGGCCGCGGCCGGTCCCGCGATGTAGGTGGCCGCGTCGAGGACCTTCAGTCCGCTGAAGACGGATTCGGTGGTCACGGCCGTCACCCCACGAAGGCGCTGTGGCCGGTGATGGACTTGCCGACGATGAGGGTCTGCATCTGGTGCGTGCCCTCGTAGGAGTAGAGCGCCTCGGCGTCGGAGAAGAACCGGGCGATGTCGTACTCGAGGACGATGCCGTTGCCGCCGAAGATCTCGCGGCACCAGGAAACGACCTCGCGCATACGGGCCGCGACGTACTCCTTGGCGAGCGCGGACTGCTCGTCGCGGAAGACGCCCTGGTCCTGGAGGCGGGCGAGCTGGATCAGCATGCCCCAGCAGGCGGTGATGTTGCCCAGGCTCTTGACCAGGAGGTCCTGCACCAGCTGGAAACCGGCGATCGGACGGCCGAACGCGATGCGCTCCTTGGCGTAGTCGAGCGCGAGCTCGTAGGCGCCGATCATGACGCCGAGCGACTGCCACGCCACTCCGCCCCGGGTCCGGCGCAGGATTTCGCCGACGTCCCGGAAGCCCCTCATGTTGTGCAGCCGGTTCGCCTCCGGCACATGGACGTCGGTGAGGGTGATCTCGGCGTTCTGCACGATCCGCAGTGCGATCTTGCCCTCGATCTTCACCGGCGCGAAGCCGGGGGTGCCCTTCTCCACGACGAAGGCCTTGACCTTGTTGTCGTCGACGTCCCGGGCGAAGACCACGACGTAGTCGGCGAACGTGGCGTTGCCGATCCACTTCTTGGCCCCGTTGAGGATCCAGGTGTCGCCCTCGCGCTTGGCGGTGGTGCGCATGCCGCCGGAGACGTCGGAGCCGCCGAGCGGCTCGGTCAGGGCGAACGCGCCGATCTTCTCCATCGTGGCCATGGCGGGCAGGAACCGGTCGCGCTGCTCCTGGTCGCCGCCGTAGTAGATGGAGTAGAAGCCGAGGCCGTTGTGGACGCCGAAGAAGGTGGCGGTCGAGGCGTCGACCCGGCCGAGTTCCACGGCGAGCATGCCGCTGAGGAGGTGGCTGACCGCCGGCTTGTGCGCTCCGTAGCCCTCGTAGGCCAGGGCGGCCAGTCCGCTGCCGCGGAACTTCTCGATGTACTCGACGGGGAATTCGGCCTTGGCCCAGTACTCGTTGACCAGCGGCTTGATCTCCTTGCTCAGGAAAGCGCGCGCCGTGAGCAGGATGTCGAGCTCGTCCGCCGACAGCAGCGACTGGTAGAGGTAGAAGTCGGCGGCCAGCTGGTCGTCCGCCTCGGTGAGGGGGGTGGCGGTGGCGGTCATCTCAGTTCTCCTTGCTGTGCTCGGTGCGGCGTACGTCCTCCAGGGCGGACAGGACGGCCAGTTGCCTGCGGTCGCGGGCTTCGGCGAGCTCGGTGTACGGCGTGGCGGCGTAGGCCTTCTCCACCGCCTGGATGACGTACTCCCGGTCCTGCGGGTCCTGCGAGGGCTGTCCCAGGGCCAGTTGCTGCATGGACTGACCGATGTGCGCGCTCATGTGGCGGTAGCCGCCGGGGCCGCCGCCCAGGTGTGAGCCGAGGAACGGCCCGACCGTGGCCCAGCGGAGGCCGAGCGAGTGGGTGACGACGGTGTCCAGTTCCTCGGGGGACACCACGCCCTGCTGCACGAGGTGGACGGCCTCGCGGCTGAGCGCGCTCTGGAGCCGGTTGCCCACGAAGCCGGGGATCTCCCGGCGTTCGACGACGGGGGTACGGCCGACGGAGGTGTAGAAGGCGACGGCGGCCTGTACGGCCTCTTCTGTGGTGCGTTCGCCGGGTACGACCTCGACGAGCGGCACCAAGTGGGGCGGGTTGAAGGGGTGTCCGATGAGGATGCGGCCGGCGTCCTCGAGGTCCGCGGTGAACGCGGTCGCCGGGATCGCCGACGACGAACTCAGGAGCAGCGCGTGTCCGGGGGTCTCCCGGATCAGGCGGGCGAACAGGTCCTTCTTGAATTCGACGCGCTCGGGCCCGTTCTCCTGCACGACATCGGCGTCCCGGACGGCTTCTGTGATATCGGCGGCGAGGTGCACGCGGTCGGCCAGGCCGTCGGTTTCCAGGCCTTGGGCCGCCAGCTGCGGGACGAATTCGGCAAGCGCCTCGTCGGTCGCCTCCTTCAGGTCGGGGCGGGGATCGCTGACATGAACGGTGAGGCCATGTGCGGCGAACAGTGCTGTCCAGGACAGACCGATGGTGCCCGCGCCGATCACGGCGGCGGTACGGAAGGGGCGTGTCATCACCCGTCCTCCTTCAGATGGTCGAATACCGGCTCCGCAGGGCGAACGTGAGGTCGGCGGGATTCCGCCACCGTCTCCTGGTTTCGCTCCGCGCTTTTTCTCGTCTCACACACAACGCTAATGCGGGCGGCAGTGCGACGGAATTATCGAACCGGAAACGGCGACATGACCGAAGCGGTCACACCACTTCGGAATTTACCCGGCGGGACTTTCCTTGAATCAATTCCGGGAGCGGATATTCCCTCCGGGGATTCCGCTGCCCGGCGTGAATTCTCGTACAGCCGGTATTCCGCCCGGTGACGTACGGGGCCACCGGCCGCCGATTGGCTCTCGACCCGGCCCGGCGCGCCGGGGAGACTGAACATCTGCCGTACTGAAGGAGTTGTGATGCAGGTAGCCGTGGTCACCTTCGACGGGTTCAATGAGCTCGACAGTTTCATCGCCTCCGCATTGATCAACCGGTGCCGCAAGGACGGCCTGGAGGCCTTCATCACGACGCCGACGCCGGTCGTCACGTCGATGAACGGCGTCGAGGTGACCGGCCAGCGACCCATGGGGTTCGTGACCGAGGCCGATGTCGTGCTGATCGGCAGCGGCGTCAAGGCACGTGACGTGGCAGCCGACGAACGCCTCCCTTCCATGCTGCCACTCGACCCCTCACGGCAGCTCGTCGGTGCGCAGTGCTCGGGCGCACTGGTACTCGCGCGGCTCGGTCTGCTGGGGGACATGCCCGTGTGCACGGACTCGAAGACCCGGCCCTTCGTCGAAGCCCTCGATGTCACCGTGCTGGACACGCCGTTCCACGTGGAGGGGAACATCGCCACGGCCGGCGGCTGCCTGGCGTCGCAGTATCTCGCCACATGGGTGATCGGCCGCATGGTCGGGGAGGACGCCGTACGGGACGTCATCGGCTACGTGGCTCCGGTCGGCGAGAGCGAGGAGACCGTCGAGCGCGCCCTGCGTGCCGTCCGCGCGGGCGAGGTGGCGCTGAGCTGACCCCCCGCCCCCGCGGTCCGCTCAGCCGCCTGCCGTGACGCCCGTCTCCGCGCAGGCGGCGGCGAAGCGGCGGACGCCGTCGGCGATCTCGTCGGTGCCCGTGGTGTCCGCGAAGCTGAGGCGGACGTACGGGGCCGGGGCCTCGGCGGCGAAATAGGGGCGGCCGGGGGCGACGGCGGTGCCCGCGCGCAGTGCGGCGGCGGCGAGAGCGGTCTCGTCGGTGCCGTCGGGGAGGCGCACCCAGAACTGGTAGCCACCGCTGGGCGCCCGCACCGTGGCGGCGAGGCCGGGCAGGTGGCGCTGGAGTGCGGCGAGCATCGCGTCGCGGCGCTCGCGCAGCCCGGCGGAGACCGCGCGCAGGTGGCGCGGCCAGGCGGGGGCTCCGACGAGTTCGAGGGTGGCTTCCTGCAAGGGCCGGGGCACGAAGAAGCTGTCGACGACCTGGATCGCGCGCAGCCGTTCCATGACCGGCCCGCGGGCGACGAGGGCACCGACCCGCAGGCTGGGCGCGGTCGGTTTGGTCAGCGAGGTGACGTGGACGACCGCGCCGTTGGGGTCGTCGGCGACGAGCGGCGGCGGGAGCGGCCCGCCGTGGCCGAGGCGGCGCGCGAAGTCGTCCTCGATGACGAACGCGCCGGCGGCGTGCGCGATCTCGGTGACGCGGCGGCGCCGGCCGGCGGCGAGCACGGTGCCGGTCGGGTTCTGGAACAGCGGCTGGCAGAAGAAGACCCGGGCGCCGGTCGCGGCGAAGGCCTCGGCCAGAAGGTCGGGCCGTACGCCGTCGTCGTCCATGGGCACCGGCACGGGACGCAGTCCCGCGGCGCGGGCGACCGCCAGGGCACCGGGGTAGGTGGGCGACTCCATGAGCACCGGGGCGCCGGGCGGCGCGAGGGCCCGCAGGGCGGTGGTGAGCGCAGCCTGCCCGCCCGCGGTGACCAGGACATGGGCGGGGCCGAGGTCTCCGCCCGGGCCGGCCGCCTCGCGGGCGAACCAGGTGCGCAGCGCGGTCAGTCCCTCCAGCGGGGGCCGCTCCCAGGCGCCGGGGCGGCGGGCCGCGCGGGCGAGGGCGGCGCCGAGTGCCTGCTCGGGCTGGAGGGAGGGGTGCAGATAGCCGCCGTTGAAGGCGATGACGCCGGGCGGCGGCACCGCGAGGCTCGTGGTGACCCCGGAGGCGTCGACGACCCGCGGCGCGGGCTCGCCGTGCTGCTCCTCGGCCGTGAGGGCCACCTGCTGCCAGGAGGTGTCGACGGCCCGGGCGTCCCCGGCCCCTTGGTGCGCGCGATACGCACCGGCGCCGGGGCGGGTGACGACGAGCCCTTCCGCGGCGAGGGCGGCGAGGGCGCGGGAGACGGTGACCGGGGAGACGCCGAACCGTTCGACCAGGACACGGCTGGAGGGCAGCTTCTCGCCCGGGGAGTAGCGGTGCAGCTCGCTGCGCAGGATATCTGCGAGATTCCTCGAACTGCTACCGTCATTCATGACAGAACAGAATAGCGCTACCGAACGCACGCGGATAGCGGTCGCCGGTCGCGGAGCGACGCCGGGTGCGATGCGCGGCGGAACGGTCCCCGGCGGCACGGCCCTGGCCGGCCTCGGCGTCGCCGCCTTCTCCCTCACCTTCCCGGCCACGCACTGGGCGCTGACCGGCTTCGGCCCCTGGACGGCGGCAACCGTCCGGGCCGTCCTCGCGGCCGCCGTCGCCGGCGTGTGCCTGGCGGTGGCGCGCGTGCCGTTGCCGGAGCGGCGGCACTGGGCGGGGCTCGCCGTCGTGGCGGCCGGGGTCGTGCTCGGTTTCCCGCTGCTGACGACGCTGGCACTGCGCACCACGGGCACTTCGCACGCCGCCGTCGTCGTCGGCGCGCTGCCGCTGGTCACCGCCGCACTCGCCGCGGTACGCATGGGGACGCGGCCCTCGCCGCTGTTCTGGACCGCGGCGGTCGCGGGCGGAGCGGTCGTGGTGGGGTTCGCGCTGTGGCAGGGCGGGGGCGTACCGACGACCGGCGACCTCTTCCTCATCGCGTCGCTGGTGGTGTGCGCGGCGGGCTATGTGGAGGGCGGCCGGCTGGCCTCCGTGATGCCCGGCCGGGAGGTGATCGGCTGGGCGCTCGTGGGGGCGCTGCCGCTGACCGTGCCCGCGGCGGTGGTCTCGCTGGCCACCGAACCGGTGCACGCGGGCGCCCAGGCCGTCGCCGGACTGATCTGGGTGTCGCTGGTGTCGCAGTTCCTCGGGCTCGTGGTCTGGTACCGCGGGATGGCCGCGATCGGCGTCGCCCGCGCGAGCCAACTGCAGTTGGCGCAGCCGCTGCTGACGCTCGTGTGGGCGGCCGCGCTGCTGGGCGAGGACCTGGGCGCGCTGACCGCGCCGGCCGCGGTGGCGGTCCTCGTGTGCGTCGCCGTGACGCAGCGGGCCCGTACCTGATCCCCAGCCGCGCCCCCCTATGCCCCCATGCGCGGGGGTTCGCGCCGCCGGGCGGGGGCATCCTCCGGTGAGGAGCCGAAGGGGGTCGGGTCATGCACGGACCACCGCTGGTGGCCTGGCTGCTCGTGGCGCTGGGAGCGGCGACGGCCGCCTACTGCCTGGCGCGCACGCGGCCCCGCTGCCCGGGTACGACACGCGAGGAACGTGAGGAACAGAGCGTGGCGCGGGCCGAGGCGCTGATGGGCGCCGGCATGGCGGTGATGGCGGTGCCCGTGTCGGTCCTGGACCAGCCGCCGTGGGCGGGCGCGGTGCTCGCGCTGGTCTTCGGTGGCGCGGCGGTGCGGTCGCTGCTGCTGGTCCGGCGGAGCGCGCACCATCTGCACCACGCGGTCGGCGCGGTCGCGATGGTCTACATGACCGCCGCTATGGAGGGTGTCGGCGGGTCGGCGCACGCCGGGCACGGGGCGATGGGCGCGCCTGTGCTGACCGGACTGCTGCTGGTGTACTTCGCGGTCTATGTGCTGGCCGGAGGGGTGCGCCTGGTGTCCGTCCCGGTCACGTCGACCGCGGCAGCGGCAGCGGGGCCGGCGGGGCAGATCGCGGTGCGGCACGCGCCCGGGCTGGCGTCGGCGTGCCGCGTGTCGATGGCGATCGGGATGTTCGCCATGCTCCTGACGCTGTGACGCCCGTGAGGCGTACGTCACTTAGGGCGCGGCAGCGTACCGGGCGGCCGCGCCGCCCTCATAGTGTGGCGCCATGACGGTCCCGCTGGTCCTGCTGCTGCTCGGTGCGACCGCGGCGGCCATGGCGCCGCGACTGCTGACCCGGGTCGGATGGCCGGAACGCGAACCCGTGCTGGCCCTGTGGGTGTGGCAGTGCGTGGTCGGCGCGGTGCTCCTGTGCTGCTTCCTGGCGATGGCGCTGAGCGCGTGCGCCGCGTGGGAGTGGCTGCGCGGTGGGCTGTTCGCGTTCGCGCCACGCGGGGTCGTGGAGGCGTACGGGCTCTCGGGCCATGGCTCCTGGGCGGGATATCTGGCCATTCTGCTGGCCTGCGGCGGCGCCTGGACGGGCGCCATGCTCGCCCGCGAGATCCGTACGGCGCGCACCCGGCAGCGCCGGCGGCGCGCCGAACTGCGCGTACGTTCGCCGCGGCTGCCGGGCGAAGCGGCGGCGTCCGGTGAACGGCTGGTCGTTCTGGAGGACCAGCGGCCGGAGGCATGGTGGCTGGCCGGGCAACGGCCGCAACTGGTCATCACCACGGCCGCGCTGCGCCGCCTGAAGGGACGCCAGCTCGACGCGGTCCTCGCGCACGAGCAGGGACACGCCCGGGCCCGGCACGACGTGCTCCTGCACTGCGCGGGCGCGCTGGCGGCCGGATTCCCGCAGGTCCCGGTCTTCGCGGGCTTCCGCCACCAGGTGCACCACCTGATCGAACTGGCCGCCGACGACATCGCCTCGCGCCGCTTCGGCGGGCTCACGACGGCCCTCGCGCTGGTCGAACTCAACGAGGACCGCGGGGTGTTCGGCCCCGGCTCCGCCCCGCACGGCCATCTGCCCGGCCGCGTCAGCCGGCTGCTGGACCCGGCGCCGCGGCTGACCCGGCTCGGCCGCGCCCAGGCCTCCGCGTGCGCCCTGCTGATCCCGTTCGTGCCCCTGCTCGTCGCGTTCGGCCCCGGGCTCCGCGCCCTCACGTAATCTCGGGCGCATGCACGCCCCACCCGCCTCCTCCGTCAGCCGGGGCGCCGGCCCGCGCGCCGTGTGCCTGCGGTACTGCGCCGCGACGGGTGCCGTCTTCCTGCTGCTGCTCGCGTTCGTGGCGGGCCGGTGGGCCCCGCTGACGGACACCGACCGGCGCATCGCCGTCGCGTTCCACTCCTTCGGGGTCCTTCACCCCGGCTGGACGCGGGTCAACCGCGTGCTGTCGGACGGATTCTGGGACCCCTCCACCATGCGCGCCCTGCTCGCCGTCTGCCTCCTGTGGCTCCTGTGGCGCGGGGCCAGGCGTCAGGCGCTGTGGCTCGCCGTCTGCGGCCTCCTGGGCTGGGTCCTCCAGCAAGCCGTCAAGGCCGCCGTGGGACGCCCCCGTCCCCATTGGCCGGACCCGCTCGCCACGGCGGGCTTCGCGGCCTTCCCGTCGGGCCATGCCATGACGGCCGCCATCAGCTGCGGCGCCCTGCTGTGGCTGTTCCTTCTGCGCCGCCCCGGGGCCGGGACCCGCCGGCGCGTCGCCGCCTGGCTGCTCGCCTGGGTCTCGGTGATCGGTGTCGGCCTCACCCGGATCTATCTGGGTGTCCACTGGCCCAGCGACGTCCTCGGCGGCTGGCTCCTCGGGGCGGCCGTGCTCACGGGGACCGCGGCGCTCTGCGAACCCTGGCGCCCGCCGGCGGCGGCGACCGGCGGCCGGGACATCTGACGCGGCGCGCGGCGTCCTTCACGCCTACCGTGGAGAGTGGAAGGGGCGGGCACACGGCCCTCGGTACGTGTGCGCCCGCGGTCCCGACGTCAGGGAGCACCACATGTCGCGCGAATCCAACCTCTCCATCCTTGAGCACATCGGCTCGGCGGTGAACGGCGGCCGGCTCGAGGAGTTCGACTCCTATGTGGCACCCGGTTCCGTCGACCACGACCCGGCGCCCGGCCAGGTCCCGGGCCCGGAGGGTTACGAGGAGATGTTCGCCGCGATGCGGACGGCCTTCCCCGATCTGCACATCGACGTCGAACACGTCCTGGCCACGGACAACGAGATCGCCTTCGCCTACACCATCACGGGGACCCACCTCGGCGAGTTGATGGGGCACCCGCCGACCGGTCGGACGGTGAGCTACCGGGGCATGCAGATCAGCCGTGTCGAGGACGGCAAGATGATCGAACGCTGGGGCAGCAGCGACGAGCTCGGGATGCTGCGGCAGCTCGGCATCGCCGACTGACCCCGCGCGGCGCGGCGCCACCGGCCGGAAAGCCGCGGTTCGGCCCCGCTCGACCGCCCCGTGACGTCCCCGCGAGGCGGGTCGGGGAGGATGCCGGGCATGACCATCAAGGGATTCATGTTCGACTTCTCCGGGACGCTGCTGCGCGTGGAGCCCACGGAGAGCTGGCTGCGTGCCGTCGTCGCGGAGCGCGGCATCCCGCTGGAGGAAAGGGAGTTGACGGCGTACGTGGAGCGCCTGGAGCGGGTCGGCGCGCTGCCCGGCGGTGTCGCGCCGGAACGCGTGCCCGCGCATCTGGCCACGGTCTGGGGCGAGCGGGACCTGTCCGCCGATCACCACAGGGCCGCGTACACGGGCCTCGCACGGGAGGCGGAGCTGCCGTGGGAAGGGATTTACGACGCCCTGTACGAGCGGCACATGCGGCCGGAGGCGTGGGCGCCGTACCCGGACACCGCGGAGGTGCTCGGTGAGCTGCGGCGGCGCGGGGTGCCGGTGGCCGTGGTGAGCAACATCGGGTGGGACCTGCGGCCGGTCTTCCGCGCGCACGGACTGGACGGCCTCGTGGACGCCTTCGTGCTGAGCTACGAGCACGGGGTGCAGAAGCCGGACCCGCGGCTGTTCGGGATCGCCTGCGAGGCGTTGGGGCTGCCGCCGGAGAGCGTCGCCATGGTGGGCGACGACCGGCGGGCGGACGGCGGCGCCGCGGCACTGGGTTGCCGGGTGCATCTGGTGGATCATCTGCCCGCGGACCGGCGCCCGGCAGGGCTGCTGCCGGTACTGGAACTGACCGGCTGATGTGGTTCCGGCCGTGACCCGGCGGTCCCCCGCGCCGCCGGGTCACGGCTCGAACCCCGCGTTCCCGCCCGAGCACAGGGCTCGCGCGAGTCGGACTCCCGGTACATTGGCCCGGAGCCAGTCAACGCAGGAGTAAAGCATGTCCCCTCGGCGACCGTCGGTCAACGAAGAGATGCGGCGCCGCTCGCGGGAGCGGCTGTTACGGGCGACCGTCGAGCTGGTCGAAGAGCGCGGCTACGAGTCCACGACCCTCGGCGACATCGCCGACCGGGCCGGTACGGCGCGCGGGCTGGTCTCGTACTACTTCCCGGGCAAGCGCCAGTTGCTGCAGTCGGCCGCCCACCGCCTGATGCACACCGAGCTGTCCGCGGCGCTGGAACGGCCGCCGGCCTCCGCCGACGGAAGCGAGTTGCTGGCCCGGGCGATCGACAGCGTGCTGGGGCTGCCGGGGCGGTTCCCCGTGCTGATGCGCGCGCACATGGCCGGCATCCTGCAGACGGCCGGTTTCAGCGAGTGCGCGGAGCGGCACCGCCTGGCGGAGTTACTGCGCGGTGCCGTCGAGGCGTGGGGCTCCCCCGACCCGGAGCACGACTACCGTATGCTGCGTGCGCAGTTGATGGGCGGGGTCTTCGCCCAGCTGATCCCGGGGGCTGCGATGCCGCTGCCCCATCTGCGGCGCGACCTCTTCCGGCGCTACGCGCTGGGCTGGGAGCTCGGCGTGCCGCCGGGCGGCCCCGAAGGACTGCCACCCGGCGGCACGCCACTGCCTGACCCCGCTCAGCGGTAGTCGGGCTGGGACTGCACGTTGAGCTCGGCGAGCCGGATGCCGCGGGCGCTGTCGGTGCGCCGGTCGGAGATCCGCAGGACGTCGAAGCCCTTGGCGATGTCGTTCGAGTAGATGTAGCCGTTGTAGTAGTAGGCGCTCCACGAGCCGCCGAGCACGAGCGCGTCGGCGGACAGCGGGCCGCGCTCGAAGAAGCCGATCTCGCGGGGACGCGAGGAGTCGGTGAAGTCCCAGACGGAGACTCCGCCCTGGTACCAGGCCTGGACCATGATGTCGCGGCCCTTGGCCGGGATCAGCGAGCCGTTGTGGGCGACGCAGTTCTCGGTGTCCGCCTGCTGGCGCGGGATCTTGTAGTAGCTGCGGAAGACGAGCTTGAGGTGGCCGTGCTTGCGCACGATGTCGTAGATGCCGTCGGCGCCGCGCTGCGGACCGATCAGCGCGTTGCACTCGGCGCCGCCGCCACCGCCGAGCTCGTCGGTGAAGACGACCTTGGTGCCGCGCTCGTTGAAGGTGGCCGAGTGCCAGAACGAGAAGTTGACGTTGTCCTGGACCCGGTCGATCACCTTCGGGCGCGCGGGGTCGGAGATGTCCATCAGGATGCCGTCACCCATGCAGGCGCCCGCGGCGAGCCGGAGCTTGGGGAAGACCGTGATGTCGTGGCAGCCGGTCGTCTCGCTCACCCGCCCCTGGGTGTCGCTGGGCGGGATGCCCGGGTTGCCTCCGTCCGGGAAGAGGACGGGGAAGCCGGCGAGGGCGGCGTTCTCGGGGTGCGAGCGGGGGATCTTCACGACGGAGATGCCGTCGTGCGGGGGCTGGCAGTCCGGGAAGGACGCACTGGGCGCGTACGAGGAGACGTATACGAACACATCGCGCTTGCCCGGCACCAGGGTGTGGGTGTGGGAACCGCAGTTGGTCTCGACGGCGGCGACGTAGCGCGGGTTGGCCTTGTCGCTGATGTCGAAGACCTTGATGCCCTCCCAGGAGGACTTCTGACTGGCGGGCTGGGTCGCGCTCGCGCAGGAGTCGTCCGAGCGGGAGGAGTCGGTGGACAGCACCAGCAGGTTGCCGGACACCGAGATGTCGTTCTGCGAGCCGGGGCACAGGACCTGGCTGACGACCTTCGGGCTGGTGGGCCGGCTGATGTCGTAGACGACGAAGCCGTCGTAGTTGCCGGCGAAGGCGTACTTGCCCTGGAAGGCGAGGTCGGTGTTGAAGCCGGCCAGGGACTGCTTGGGGATGTTCACCAGGTGGTCGACGTTGGCGCTGGTGACGACCTCGTCAACACCGGGTATCGCGCCGTCGGCGGTCGCGGGCGCCGTGGCCGCGAGGCCGAACAGCATGACCGCCGCGGCCACGAGGGCCGCAAGGCGTCTGGGGCGGGCGGGGGAAGTACCTAAACGCGTCACCGCGTCCTCCAAGGTGTTCGGTCAAGATGAAACGATGAAACGACCAAGCCGAAGTATGCTCTTTTCATGCTCGCGTCAAAAGATGCACAATGAGGCAGTGCTCGTTACCCGCTGTGCAGTATTAGCGCTGCTTCCCCTGTCCCTTGCCGCCTCGATGCTCACGCTGACCGGATGCGACGGGGGCGCCGGCGACGCCAAGGCCGCCGCTCCGTCGGTCATCGCCCCGGGCCGGCCCGGGGAGGACGCCGCCACCTTGTCCGCGGACGAGGCCGCCGAGGCAAGGCCCGACGACTCCCCCAACACCGCCGACCTGACCTACACGGCGAACATGATCGCCCACCACGAGCAGGCGCTGGCCATGTCCGCGTACGCGGACACCCGCGCGTCCGGCACCAAGGTGCGCGCCCTGGCCGCGCGGATCGAAGCCGCCCAGGGCCCGGAGATCAGGACCATGA
This sequence comes from Streptomyces sp. RLA123, assembly GCF_056270165.1. NCBI lineage: Bacteria > Bacillati > Actinomycetota > Actinomycetes > Kitasatosporales > Streptomycetaceae > Streptomyces > Streptomyces sp. RLA123. The sequence continues at coordinate 1,114,896 of NZ_JBWDOR010000003.1, forward strand.
CCGCCTGGCTCCAGGAGAACGGCGGCGCGTCACCAGGTACCGGCGACGATCACGGTCACGACCACGCGTCGATGCCGGGCATGGCCTCCCCCGCACAGCTGGCCGAGCTGCGCGCCGCCCGGGGCACGGCATTCGACCGGCTCTTCCTCCGGCTGATGATCAGCCACCACGAGGGCGCGGTCACCATGGCGGCAGGGGAGCTGTCCGAGGGGCGCAACGTCCAGGTGGGCGAGTGGGCGAGCGAGGTGATCGCGCAGCAGACCGCCGAGATCGGCCGAATGCGGTCCTTGACCTGACATCCCGCGCCGCGACACGCCTGCGCCGGACATCCCGCGCCGCGACACGCCTGCGCCGGCCTGCCCGGGCCGATGCCCGGTGCGATGCTGGATATGCCCGGCCGCTCCGGCCGTCGCCTCGACGAGGAGGAGGCGCCTGTGCTTCGCATCGCCGTCGTCGGATCAGGTCCCAGCGGGGTGTACACGGCGGAGGCCCTGGCCCGCCAGGAGGCGGTACCCCAGGTCGCGGTGGACGTGCTGGACCGGCTCCCCTGCCCGTACGGCCTGGTCAGGTACGGTGTGGCACCCGACCACGAGAAGATCAAGTCCCTGCAGGGCAATCTGCGGCGCGTCCTGGAGGACCCGCGGATCCGCTTCCTGGGCAATGTCACGGCCGGCGCCCCCGGCCTGCCCCCCGAGCGCCTGCTGGAGCTGTACCACGCGGTGGTCTACTGCGTGGGCGCCGCCACCGACCGCCACCTCGGTGTCCCCGGCGAGGATCTGCCGGGCAGCTTCTCGGCGACACGCTTCGTGTCCTGGTACAGCGCGCACCCGGACGAGGCACCGGACGAGTTCCTGCTCAGCGCGCGGTCCGCCGTCGTCGTCGGGGTCGGCAACGTCGCCGTGGACGTCGCCCGCATCCTCGCGCGCGGCGCGTCCGAACTGCGTCGCACCGACGTCCCGGAAGCGGCCCTGCGCGCACTGGAGAACAGCCGGGTCACCGACGTCCACATGGTCGGCAGGCGCGGCCCCTCACAGGCGAAGTTCACCACCAAGGAGCTGCGCGAACTGGGCGCACTCGCCGACGCGGACGTGCTCGTCCGGGAGGACGAGCTCGCGCTCGATCCCGCGTACGCGGATCCGCAGTCCCTGCCGGCGGTGGCCCGGCGCAATGTCGAGGTGCTGCGCGACTGGGCCGGGCGCCCGCCAGCCGGGCACCGGCGCCGCATCCATCTGCGCTTCTTCCTGCGACCTGCCGCACTGCTGGGCGAGGACAGGGTGGCGGGCGTGCGTTTCGAGCGGACGGTGCCGGACGGGCAGGGCGGCGTGCGCGGCAGCGGCGAACTCGAGGACATCGACGCGCAGCTGGTGCTGCGCTCGGTCGGCTACCGCGGTGTGGCCATGGAAGGGCTGCCCTTCGACGAGGCGCTGGGCATCGTCCCCAACGAGCAGGGCCGGGTCCTGCGGGACGGCAGGCGGTCGCCCGGCGAGTACGTCGCCGGATGGATCAAGCGCGGGCCGACCGGCGTGATCGGCACCAACCGGCCGTGCGCCAAGGAGACCGCCTCGGCCCTGCTCGCGGACGCCGGTGCGCTGCTGTCGCGCGGCGAGCTGCCGGCGGACCCGCTGGAAGGGCTGCGCGCGGCGGGCCGGCATCCCGTCGAGTGGACGGGCTGGGAGGCCATCGAAGCCGCGGAGGCGGCGCTCGGCCGGTCCCTGGACCGGGCGACGGTCAAGATCCCGGACTGGGCGGGCCTGTTGGAGGCCGCGACCGGGAGCCCCGGGTGACGGTGCGACAGCACAGCGGACGTCAACAGACTGTGCACGGTCCCTAGGGTCTCGGGCAGCCGTTCACCCGGCACAGCCGCTCATTCGCGCCGCGTTCGAGGAGTCCCCATGGCGACGACGTCCCGCCCGCCGGTCCATCCCGTCGACGAAGTCCTGCCGCCCGCCCGGCTCGCGGCGTTCGGCCTGCAGCACGTGCTGGCGATGTACGCGGGCGCTGTCGCGGTGCCGCTGATCGTGGGCGGCGCCCTGAAGCTGTCGCCGGCCGACCTCGCGTACCTGATCACGGCGGATCTGCTGCTGTGCGGCATCGCCACGCTGCTTCAGTGCGTCGGCTGGTGGCGCTTCGGTGTACGGCTGCCGATCATGCAGGGCTGCACCTTCGCCGCGGTCTCCCCCATGGTGCTGATCGGCCAGGACGGCGGACTGCCCGCGATCTACGGCTCGGTGATCGTCGCGGGCCTGGCGATGATCCTGCTGGCCCCCGTCTTCGGGCGGCTGCTCCACTACTTCCCGCCCGTGGTCACGGGCACCGTGATTCTGGTCATCGGGCTGAGCCTGCTGCCGGTGGCGGGCAACTGGGTGGCGGGCGGTGTCGGTTCGGCCGACTTCGGGGCGCCGCGCAACATCGGTCTCGCGGCCGCCGTGCTGCTCGTGATCCTGCTCGTCCAGCGTTTCGCACCGGACGTCCTCGCCCGGATCGCCGTGCTCGTCGGCATCGTCGCGGGGACGGCGGTGGCCGTGCCGCTCGGCTTCACCGACTTCGGCGCGGTCGGCGACGCGGACTGGCTCGGCATCAGCACGCCCTTCCACTTCGGCACCCCCACCTTCCAAAGTGCCGCTGTGGTCTCGATGCTCGTCGTTGCGCTGGTGACGATGACCGAGACGACCGGTGACATCATCGCCGTCGGTGAACTGACCGGCCGCAAGGCGGAGCCGGACCGGCTCGCGGACGGGCTCCGCGCCGATGGCGTGTCCACGGTGCTGGGCGGGATCTTCAACACCTTCCCGTACACCGCCTACGCGCAGAATGTGGGCCTGGTGGGGCTGACCCGCGTGCGCAGCCGGTGGGTGGTGGCCACGGCAGGCGGCATCCTGGTCCTGCTGGGGCTGCTGCCGAAGCTCGGCGCGCTGGTCGCCGCGATCCCGGCACCGGTGCTGGGCGGCGCGGGACTGGTCATGTTCGGCACGGTGGCGGCGAGCGGACTGCGCACACTGGCCACCGTGGACTTCCACGGCCCCGCCAACCTGATGATCGTCGCGGTGTCCGTGGCGGTGGGCCTGCTGCCGGTGGGCGTGCCCACGGTGTACGCGAGGTTCCCCGACTGGTTCCGGACGATCATGGACAGCGGTATCAGCGCGGGATGCGTCACGGCGGTCGCGCTCAACCTGCTCTTCAACCACCCGCCGCGCGGCCGGGCTTCGGCGGACGGCGAGGCCCCCGAGCCGGGCACGCTACCGGCCGGCCAGTGATGAGCGTGCCACCGGATGCGGGCTCCCGCGGCACTGCCCGCGCTTCTAGGGCAGCTGCCAGTCGACCGGCTGCGCGCCCTGCTGGAGCAGGAGGTCATTGGCCCGGCTGAAGGGCCGCGAGCCGAAGAACCCGCGATCCGCCGACATCGGGGAGGGATGCGCCGACTCGATCGCCGGCAGGTCGCCGAGCAAGGGACGCGCGTTGCGGGCGTCGCGGCCCCAGAGGATCGACACCAACGGCTTGCCGCGCGCGGCCAGGGCGCGAATGGCCTGCTCGGTCACTTCCTCCCAGCCCTTGCCGCGATGCGCGGCGGGGCTGCGGGGTGCCGTGGTCAACGCCCTGTTGAGCAGCAGCACTCCCTGCCGGGTCCACGGCGTCAGATCGCCGTTCGACGGCCGGGGCAGGCCGAGGTCCGACTGCAGTTCCCGGTAGATGTTCTCCAGGCTCCCGGGCAGTGAACGCACGTCCGCGGCAACGGCGAAGCTGTGCCCGATGGCCATCCCCGGCGTCGGGTAGGGGTCCTGCCCGACGATCAGCACCCTGACCTCGTCGAAGGGCTGCTGGAACGCCCGCAGCACATGCTGCCCCGCCGGCAGATAGGTCCTGCCCGCCGCGATCTCCGCCCGCAGGAAGTCACCCATCCCCGCGATGCGTTCGGCCACCGGCGCAAGGGCCTCGGCCCAGCGGGGTTCGACAAGTTCACTCAATGGTCGTGCTGCCACAGCCGTCACCCTACCGGCCCACACGGCCGCACTCCCACCAGCCGCGAGAGCACCGAGACAGACAGCACCGAGGGCGAGCACGTGGTGTGTGCTCGCCCTCGGTCATGTGACGTGGTGTGTCACGTGGTCATTCTCAGCCCTGTGCGGCCGGGAGGACCTGGATGGTCCTGGAGGTCGTGACCGGTGCGAGCGAGGCGGCGTCGGTGTAGGCGCGCATCGAGTCGTTCGTCACCGACACCGTCACCGAGCCCGCCTTCAGCGCGGTCAGGATCCGGGTCTGCGGGTCGAGGATCGCGACCTTGCCCTTGCGGCGGGCGTCATCGACGGCGTCCTGACCGGTACCGATCGCCAGGTTCGACGAACCGGTCCAGTGGACCGACATCGGGTACCGCAGCGGCACCACACGCGAACCCGTGGCCACACCCTGCGGCTGCACGATGCTGCCGGACAACTGCGCGGTGCTGCCGGCCTCGACCGACTCGGGCGTGTTCAGCGTGATCGACTGCGCGAAGGCACGCACATCGGCCTGGAGCCACTGCTGACGCGCGTTGCGGTGCGAGTCCACCGACCAGTCGACCCAGCCGGTGAAGCCACCGCGGTCCGGCGTGCCGTAGGGGTCCTTGCCCGAGGACGGCAGCACCATGTAGGGGACGCCCTCCAGGTGGTGGACGTCGGCGATCTGGGCGTGCGAGCCGACCATGACGGCGCCCTTGCCCGAGTCGTCACGGAAGTCGGTCAGCAGGTTCTCCACCAGCGCGGCCTCGTCGCGGTCGCCGAGCTGGCTGGACTTGGTCTCCGCCGGGTCGTCCACCGGGTGGTGGGCGAACACCGCGACGTTGTCGATCGACTTGTCGTTCTTGGCGTCGGCCAGTGCCTGCTGCAGCATCGGCAGCTGCTCCCACGCGGTGGAGCGCAGCGAACCGACGGAGCTGGCGAGCAGGATGAAGCGGGTGCCCTTGTGGTCGAACGTGCGGTAGGGCTTGCCGAACTCGGCGGTGAAGTTCGTCAGGTCCTGCTGGACGTTGTTCAGGCCGTAGGACTCGTGGTTGCCCGGCACGTAGTAGCACGGGATCGAGCCGGCCGCCGGGTCCGGGGTGCTGTCGGCCGCGGGCTCCTGGCCGACCGGGATCAGGTCGCAGCCGGCGTCGGTGAGGACCTTGCGGGCCAGGGTGAGGTCCTGCGGCAGACCGCGGTCGGTGATGTCACCGTTGAGGACCAGCAGGTCGGGGTGGGTGGTGCGGATCCGCTGGATCGCCGTGGTGGCGACCTGCGTCAGCACCGGGCTGTCCGCGGTGAACTGCACGTCCGACAGCGTCGCGAAATTCCAGGTGCTGCTGCCCTTGAGCAGCGAGCCGTCGTCGGAGACCAGCGCGTCCGGCTTCAGGTCCGCCTGCGCTAAGCAGGTCGATGGCGCTGGGGATGTCGGCCTCGATGCGGTCCAGGACGAACGTGCCCGCCTTCTGCTGGGCGACGCTGGTGTTGATGCCCTGGAAACCCGAGATCGCGATCGGGAACTTCGTGTCCGCCGGGACCGGGAAGGTGGCGTACTGCCAGTCACTGCTCGCCGAAAGCCCCGTGCCGTAGATGCCGTTGCTCTTGCCGCTGGAGTCGGTGTAGGCGAGGTAGCTCAGACCGCTGGGCACGCTGATGCTGGACTTGAGCCGCACCCGCAGACGCAGCGGCTGGCCGGGCACCTGCACGCGCTGGGCCGACGAAGCCGAGGTGACACCGACGTTGCGCATCGCGTTGAAGTCGATCCGCAGGCCCTCAGGGGCGGTGGAGAACGTCGTGGCCGCGGTGCTGTTGTTCCGCCAGCGGGCCAGCACATCGTCGTCGAAGTCGTAGACCGTCTTGGTCTGCACACCGATCGTGATCGGCAGCTGGGCCGACACACCGCCGACCGAGATCTTCAGGATCGTGCTGTCGTCGGCCAGCGGGGTGATCCGCAGCTTGCCGCCCACGGCCTTGATGTCCACGACGTCGTGGTCGTAGTCCAGCGACAGGTCCTGCGGGTCGACCGGAGCGGTGTAACCCTCGCCGTCGCGGCCCGTCACCGAGACGGTGGTCGCGTCCTCGGGCGTCGGGGCGGCGATCGACAGGAGCTTGGAGGACGGCTCCACACTGGCCAGCGGGCCCAGGACGGAGACCGTCCCGTGCCCCTGCACACCGTCCGCGGTCGCGTCGACGGTGACCGGGCCGTGCGCCTGCGGCGCCGTCAGCACGTCACCCTGGACCGACGCCTCACGGGAGGACCACTGCACGGAGTTCGGGTCGACCGTCACCGGCGTCTGGTGGCTGTCCACGCCCACCGCGGTCAACGTGCGGTGCAGACCGGGGAAGACCTTCACGTCGCCGTCGGCCGACGCCGCACCGGGCGCCGGCTTCACGAGGAGCTGGCGCAGCTTGCCGTCGCCCTTGGCGACGAACACACCGACACCGTTGGTGTTACTGCGCTCCTGGCCGTCGGACGGGGTGTTGCGAATGGTCACCTGGTCCTCGCCCAGCGGGCGGGCGACCATCTCGCTGGAACCGCCGCTGTCGAGGATGACCGCGGTCTGCACGCCCATCGCGACCATGTCGTGGCCCACCTTGGCGACGGTGACGCCGCCCTTGCCGGTGCCGCCCGGGCCGTTCCACTCGCCGAGCACGAGAGTGTGGCCGCCGTCCTTGAATCCGAACGACGTGCGCGGGGAGATCGCCGAGTTGTCCAGGTTGGCGCGGGCCTTGCCGTCGGAGACGATGATGCCCTCGCCGGTGCCGCCGTGGCCGAGCGCGAACTGCATGTTCTTGGCAACGTTGTCAGCCAGTTCCCAGTCGAGCGTCGCCGGGTCGCCGGGCTGCAGCGCGCGGATCGCGGCCGCAGAGGCGCCTGTGCCGACCAGGTAGAACCCGTCGTCCGGGATCGTTCCCGAGCCCGCGGGACCGTTGGGGGTGACCGACACGACCTTGCCGTTGCGGACCAAAACCTCGGCGAGGTCCTGGTCCACACCGATGAACGGCCGATTGCGGCTGTAAGTGCCCCACGCGGACGTGAACGCCACCATGCCGCCGGCGGGCACCGGGTGGGGCTCGGGGTCCGCGGCGTTGACCGACAGGAGCTTGTGGTCCGTGCCCGCGAAGTTCGCGGACGCGTTGACCATGACGTTGACGAGCTGGGCGATGCCGTCCTTGCTCACGCCGACGTGCGGCTGCACCGCGGCGGCTTCCGGGCCGCCGAGGTTGGCGGTCTTGAGCAGTTGCCCGTTCTGGATCTCGGCACCGTGCGCCGCGGTGGAGTTGCCCAGGTCGTAGAAGTCGCCGTTCACGCCCGCGACGGCACCGGCCTTGTTGGCGGCCGTGCTGAGCGCCCCGCCGGAGGCGACGGGTCCGGCGGTCAGCAGGTCCGTGCCGACGGCGCTGTTGGACAGGTCGACGGTCAGGAACCGCGCGTCGTACCAGCCGCTCTGGTCGAGCGCCTGAACGTGCTGGAGGCCGATCCCCGGACCGATCTTCTCGGACGTGTTGATCAGCGGGATGCCACCGGTAACGGGTGCGGGCCGGCTACTGTCCGCATACGCCATGGCAGGTGCGGCCGCCAGCGCGGTCGCCGTGGCGAGCACCACGAGCAGTGGCCTTGCAAGCCGACGGTTCAAGACCATCGATGTCATGGAAACCTCGGGTCGGAAGAGGACACGGAGGCAGAACCTCCGTTACACCCACACCAGTGATGGGTGCGGTTCCGATGAGAGAGATCCAGTGAATCGTGCACATTACATCTTCACGATCGGCCAATGAACCCTGGCTGTGCCCTTGTGTTTCCAGCACGGGTGAGGGGACGTCAGGATCCTCGTCCGCTCGAGGCCCACCCGCCACAGTCCGGACGTCCTGTCACTCTTCGCGAGGAACGCCCCCAAGGCCGCCAGCCATGCACCGGGTTGGTCGATGTGGGCCATGTGGACCGCGTCCGCGAGCCGCCGGGGCGCGTCCGGGTGGCGGGGGCCGGACACCGGCAAGTGCCCTGTCGGTGACAGCCGTTACTCTGCCCGGGTGACGACGCAATCGAACACCCCGGCGGGCTGGTACACGGACCCGCACGGCACTCAGAATCTGCTGCGCTACTGGGACGGATCCCAGTGGACGGAGCACACGCACGCGGGCCAGCAGCCCCCGGCGCCCACCAAGGAGAACCCCTGGGAGCTGGGCGTCGACGGCGGCCACGATCCCTCGCGCATCCAGCGGCAGGTGCAGCAGCAGGCGGGCCTCGCGCCGGGAGCCGCGGGCGGTGGCACGCTGTTCAGCGAGCCGGTCCTCGTGGTGAACCAGAAGGCCAAGCTCATCGAGCTGAACAACGAGTACAGCGTGTTCGACCAGAACGGCGGCCACATCGGCTCGGTGAGCCAGGTCGGCCAGAGCACCGCGCGCAAGGTGCTGCGCTTCGTCTCCAGCGTGGACCAGTTCCTGTCGGTCCGCCTGGAGGTGCGCGACGCCCACGGGCAGCCGCAGTTGCTGCTCACCCGGCCCGCGAAGTTCATCAAGTCGAAGGTCGTCGTTCAGCGCCCGGACGGCACGACGCTCGGTGAGATAGTCCAGCAGAACGCGATCGGCAAGATCAACTTCGCGTTCGAGGTGAACGGCCAGAAGATCGGCGCCATCAAGGCGGAGAACTGGCGGGCCTGGAACTTCGCGATCGTCGACCACGCCGGGACCGAGGTGGCCCGTATCACCAAGACGTGGGAGGGCCTGGCGAAGACGATGTTCACGACGGCCGACAACTACGTGCTGCAGATCCACCGCCGACTGGAGGAACCGCTGCTCAGCATGGTCGTCGCCTCGGCGCTCACCGTCGACACCGCCCTGAAGCAGGACTCGCGCGGACTGGGCTGACCGGCGCTCGCGGTACGGTGCCGGGCCTCGTGGACCCGGCACCGTACCGGGACAGAACCGGACAGGTAACCCCTGGGAAGGACCCGCCCGAACAACAGCGCACGCAAAGGCACTAGCATGCCTCGCCATGAGCACTGCCGAAGGCCCCGCACCCGGCCTGCCCGTTCGAATGCCGCGCCCCCGCCAGCCCGGGCGGCACCGCCGACCGGAAACGCTGACCACGCCCGAGGGCGCCCCCGTGCTGGTCCTTGCCGTGCCCGGTACGCCTTCCCCCGCGATACGCAGCCTGGCTGAGGAGATCGTCAGCATCGCGCGCATCGAGCTGGCCGGTCTCGACCCCCGTGTCGGTTACGTCGACGGTGACGGCGAGGAGTACCCCTCGCTGGAGTCCGTGCTGACCCAGGCGGCCGCCGAGCGCGGTGACGACTCCCCCGCGGCGATCGTGGTGCCGCTGCTGGCCGGGCCCGAGGCGTCGGTGATGCGCCGACTGCGGCAGGCCGTGATGGACAGCCGCTCCGCGGCCGAGGTCACCGATGTGCTGGGCCCGCACCCGCTGCTCGCCGAGGCGCTGCACGTGCGGCTGTCGGAGGCCGGTCTCGCGCGTGCCGACCGTGCCCGCCTGTTCACGGTCGCCACGGCGGCCGACGGCATCATCCTGGCCACCGTGGGCGGCGAGGAGGCGGTCCAGGCCGCCGGTGTGACCGGTCTGCTGCTGGCCGCGCGGCTCGCCGTGCCGGTGCTGCCCGCCGCGCTGGACATCGAGGGCTCGATCGCCGAGGCCGCCGACCAGCTGCGTTCCTCCGGCTCGCTGACCCTGGCCCTGGCGCCGTACGTGGTCGGCCCGGAGGTCGCCCCCGAGGTGCTGCACGACGCGGGCAAGGAGGCCGGCTGCTCGACCGCCGATGCGCTCGGCCCGTACCCGGCGATCGGCAGGCTCGTGGTGGCCAAGTACACGACGGCCCTGGGCATTCCCCAGTCGCCGGAGGGCGTCCCGATGCCCTGACGGCACACCCGCACGACCGTACGCACGCGTACGACGACGGCGTGGTGGTGCCGTCCCGGAGGTCCGGGGCGGCACCACCACGCCGTTGTTCGTGGTGCGGAAAGCCGAGAGAGCGTCAGCCGAACACGACGCAGGAGGCCGCGGGAACGGCCAGCGAGCCGGCGAGCTCGGGCGTGCCGGTGGCCGGGTCCACGTCGAACCAGCTGACATCGCCCGAGCGCTCGTTGGCGGCGTACAGCCTCGTGCCCGCCGGGTCGAGGGTCAGGTGGCGGGGCCAGTCGCCCCCGCAGTCCACCGTCTCCAGCAGCTCGAGCGTGTCGCCTTCGGCGTCGACGGAGAGCACGGCGATGCTGTTGTGACCCCGGTTGGCGGCCCACGCGAACCGTCCGTCGGGCGAGACGACCAGCTCGGAGGGGTAGTTGGGGCCCGTCGCGTCCTCGGGCAGCACAGAGACCTCGGCGACCGGCTTCAGTCGTCCCACCTCGGCGTCCCAGTGACAGACGGTCACGACCGAGGCCAGCTCGTTCATGATGTAGGCGCGGTCGCCGCGCGGGTGGAAGGTCAGATGACGCGGGCCGCTGCCGGACCGCAGGCCCATCTCCCGCTCGATCTCCAGCTCGCCCGTGGCGGCGTCGAGTTCGCACACCCGCACCGAGTCGGTGCCGAGGTCCACGGTCAGCACCCAGCGGCCGGCCGGGTCCGGCAGCACCATGTGCGCGTGCGGGCCGGTCTGCCGGTCCGGGTCGGGGCCGTCGCCCTCGTGCTCCATCACGTGCCGGGTCGCGCCGAGCCTCCCCTCGCCGTCGACGGGCAGCACGCTGATCGTGCCGCTGCCGTAGTTGGCGGTCAGCAGATGTCCCTGGTGCAGGCACAGATGGGTGGGTGAGCCGCCGTTCACCGGGACAGCGGCGCCGAGGAGTTCGGGGCGCGAGGGGTCGCTCAGCGAGAACGCGGCCGCGCCGCCGTTCTGCGGGTGCTCGGCCACCGTGTAGAGGCGCGTGCGGTCCTGCGAGAGGACGAGGAAGGACGGGTCGTCCACCGCGGCGTCGGCATGCAGCGCCGTCAGCGCACCCGAGTCGGGGTCGACGGCCGCGGTGGTCAGCCCCTTGCCGCCCGCCGAGGTGAACGACCCGATGTAAACGTGCCCGGCCACTGCCGTACCTCTTCCACTGGTTGTACGTACGGCGGCTGAGAGTAACGCAGTGGCCGGAATCCGCTCCCGCTGCCCCCGTCACACCATCGTTTCGCCGCGGGCGAGGGCGAGCGCCTGCGGATGGTGGACGTACGCCGGGGTCCGTTCCCCGGTCTCGTAGTAGCGGTGGAACACCCCGGTCGCCGAGCCCGACATCGGCGGCACGATCCACGACCAGTCGGCGGGCACGGTACGGCCCCTGCGCTCCTCGCGGTCGATGTGGGCGAGGAAGCGGCGGGACTCGGTGTGGTGATCGGTGACGGTGGCGCCCGCGCGGTCGAAGGAGTGCAGGACCGCGCGGTTCAGCTCGACCAGGGCGCGATCGCGCCAGAGCGTGCGGTCCTGGGCCGTGTCCAGGCCGAGCGCCTCGGCGACGCGCGGGAGCAGGTCGTAGCGGTCGGTGTCGGCGAAGTTGCGGGCACCGATCTCGGTGCCCATGTACCAGCCGTTGAAAGGTGCGGCGGGATAACAGACCCCGCCGATCTCCAGGCACATGCAGGAGATCGCCGGGACGGCGTGCCAGCGCAGCCCCCACTCGGCGAGCCAGTCGAACTCCGGGTGGACGATCGGGACCTCGAGCACGGCCTCGTCCGGCAGCCGGAAGCAGCGCGGCTGCCCGCCCCCGGCCCCCTGGACGATGAGCGGCAGTACGTCGAAGGGCGTACCGGCGCCGCCCGACCAGCCGAGGCGCACGGCCGCCTCGGTGATACCGGTGTTGACCGGATCGCCGACCACGGTGCCGTCCGGCGCGCGGTGGCCCGCGTAGCGGATCAGCTGCTCGTTCCAGATCCGCGGGCCCTGCCGCTCCGGGGTGTCGGGGGCGAGGACGGTGATGACGGGGCGGATCCGGCCCCCGTTGGTGGCGGCCCGCAGATGGGCCACGGCCTCCAGCGCGACGCCTTCTGCGGTCGTGACGTGCCGGCGGTCGCGCACCTGAAGGGAGTTCCAGTACAGCCGGCCGATGCAGCGGGTGTTGTTGCGCCAGGCCACGCGGGCGCCAAAGACCAGTTCCTCGCGCGTGTGCCGGTACGTGCCCGTCGCCTCGATCTCGGCGAGGACCGCGGCCAGCCTGCGCCCCGGGTCCCCCGCCGCGGGGAACTCCGTGTGGAACTGCCGCACGAAGTCAGCCGCCAGGGCCCGCATGCCGGGCTCCTTCTCCGCTTCGCCCGCCTGGTCCTGCCGGTCCTGCCCTGCCTCCGGCCACTCCCCGGCGGCCGGCGCCTCCTGCGGCACCGGGTGCCCGGCCGGGCACCTCGTCACCGGTTCCGGTTCCGGTTCCTCCATGCGTATGTGCTGGACATCGGCGGGGGCGCGGCCAGCCCCCGCCGACGTCCGCTGATTCGTTCCTCCTGCACGGCGCAGAAACCTCAGCACGCCACGTACCCCCCAAGACGGTTCCACCCGGGCCGTGTCCCGTGACGGCCCGCGTATTCGGACGCGAGATGGAACCGGTCTACTGCGTCGGCGGAACGATCCATCCCGTCTTCCGGGGGTGAATACGACGCGAAACCGCGCCGATTGTCTATGTGTGGGGCCGCCGGTGATTGCTTTGCGTCACCCACCGACAGCAGTGCGTGTCGATACGCCTGCGGCTGACGGGTCAGACCGGGACGGTGGTGCGCGGCTCGGCACCGAGCGGGACGGCCAGACCGGTCAGGGCCGCTTCGAGGTCGTGAAGATGGGCGAGGGCGCGCTCGGCGTGCGGATGGGAGCCGCCGGCGCCGGAGGCGACCGGGAGCGGGGACACGGATGACGGCGGCACCAGAAGACGTTGCACGGCGGTCTCGACGCGCCGGCAAGCGGCGGTGAGGCGTTCGTCGTGGCACGCACGGGGGTCGGCGACGACCGCGGCAAGACCGCCGACCTGACGGGCGCACTCGTCCAGGAGGGTGAGGACGGCGCGGGCGCGCGCCTTGCGGGACCGCAGGGGGCTGAGGGGATGGACGAGCGGCGCCACGGACTGCCGCACCCGCGCGAGCAGGGCGTCCAGTTCGGCGACATGGCGGGCGAGGTCGTCGGCCGGGCCGCCGGCCAGGTGCCGGGCGGCCTCGCCGGTGAAGTCGCGCACGGCGTGCAGCGCGCGCCGGATCCACGCGTCCGTGGCCGCGTGCGTCGTCATCGGCAGCACCGTCAGGACCGCCACGGCCGCGCCCAGGGCGCCGACGGCGGTCTCCCCCAGCCGGAGCGCGAGCAGCCCGGGGTGAAGGATGCCGAGCAGTCCGTAGAGCAGCCCCGCCATGACGGTGACGAAGAACATCATCCAGCTGTACGAGACCGGTGCGGTCCAGAAGATCCCGAAGACGCACACGGCGACCAGCACGGCGGTCGGCACGGGTGCGCCGTGCAGGGGCGGCGCGATCATGAGGCCGCCCGCGATGCCCGCGACGGTACCGAGCACCCGGCGGAAGCCACGGACGAGCGTCTCGCCGCGCGACGCCGTGTTGACGAAGATCCACCAGGCGGTGCCGACCGCCCAGTACCAGCGGTCCTGCGACAGCGCCTGACCGGCCGCCACGGCGATCGCTGCCGCCAGCAGCACCTGGAAGGCCTGCCGCGTGGTCGGACGGCGCAGCCCGCGCTCCTGGGGCAGCGCGTGCACGGGGCCGGGGACGGCACCGCGCTCGTAGCACCACACGCCGAAGCGGACGACGGCGGCGCAGCCCAGTCCGAGCCCCACGGCCCCGTACAGCTCCGGCAGCAGCTCAGGACCGGCGCGCAGGAACTGGGCGACGAAGAACATCATGAAGGCGAAGACGCCCAGGGCGTGGCCACGCGGCCCCCAGCGGCGGGCGTAGACCCCGGCGAAGACGACGGCCAGGAATGCCGCGTCCCGGGCGCCGGGGACGGCGTGCAGGCACGCGGCCAGTGCGAGCACGGGAAAGCCGGCGAGCGGCATGAGCGCGGTCGTCACGGCCTGGCGGGCCGGTCCCGGGTCCGCCACGACGAACAGCGCGAGCAGCGCCGCGAGGCCGCCGGCGACCACGGCGGGGAGCGGCAGTCCCGCCGCCGCGACCGAGGCGACACCCGAGCCGATGCCGAGCACGGCCCGACAGGCGGCGCGCAGCCGTGCCCGTCCCGGGTCCGGTGCGTGGAACATGCGCTTCACCACGGGTGCCGTCCCGCCCCCTGTCCGCACTGTGCGACCGTCCGTCCATGGCAAAGGCGCTGCGGGGACACCGGTCTCCCGCAACGCCATCGTCCGCCCCAGCGAAGCATCCTCCGGGTCCATGGCTCAAGCGGCGCCCGTTTCCCTGTGCCATTGGCCCACCGGCATCGGGCGCCCGCCGGCTCGACCCCGGGCCAGTGGTCCATGCCGGAACACCCATACGGCGTATATTGGCGATAAAGGCGGGCATATCGAGACCTAACGGTTGGTCCCCGCCTTTCACGGCGCCTGACGAACCAACTCACCGGATCCGCCCCTGAAGGGGCTCGAGTCGTATCCGGCCCGTCCGGAGGAGGACGCGATGAGGGACGTGGCGAGCGAGCGGGACGTGGACGACCGTCCCGCGATGATCGAGCGGGTCGTAACGCTCGATGTGAACGGACGGTCGTACACCCTGCGCCTGGACACCCGGGTGACGCTGCTGGACGCCCTGCGGGACCGGCTGGGACTGGTCGGCACCAAGAAGGGCTGCGACCAGGGCGCCTGCGGCGCGTGCACGGTGCATCTGGACGGCAGGAGGGTGCTGGCCTGCCTGACCCTCGCCGCTCAGGCGGAGGGCCGGGCCGTCACCACCATCGAGGGCCTTTCCGGCGCCGACGGGCCGCATCCGGTGCAGCGGGCCTTCATGGAGCACGACGGTTTCCAGTGCGGCTTCTGCACCCCGGGACAGATCATGTCCGCGGTGGCGCTGACGGCCGAGGGCCGGACCGGCTCCGACGAGGAGATCCGCGAGTTCATGAGCGGCAACCTGTGCCGCTGCGGCGCCTATCCCAACATCGTCGCCGCGATACGCGAGGCGGCGTCCGAGGGAGGTCACGATGCGCACCTTTGAGTACGTGCGGGCCACGGCCACCCAGGAAGCGGTCCGGATGCTGGCCGACGACCCGGCGGCGTCCTGCCTGGCGGGCGGCACGACGCAGCTCGACCTGATGAAGGACGGGGTCCTGGAGCCGCCGCGGCTGATCGACATCACCAGACTCCCGCTGCACGGAATCGAGCGCCGCGGCGACACCCTGCACGTAGGAGCGCTGGCCACCATGGAGGAACTGGCCGCCGACGCCACGGTGGCCGAGCGGCTGCCCATGGTGCGCGAGGCCCTGTTGCTCGGCGCGTCGGTGCAGTTGCGGAACATGGCCACCATCGGCGGCAACCTGCTGCAGCGCACAAGGTGCCGGTATTTCCGCGATTCCGGGGTCTTCGAGTGCAACAAGCGCTCGCCGGGATCGGGTTGCGCCGCGGTGCAGGGCGCGGCGCGTATGCACGCCGTGCTCGGAGCGAGCGAGCGGTGCGTCGCGCTGCACGCCTCCGACCTCGCCGTCGCCCTGGTGGCGCTCGACGCGGTCGTACACATTCAGGGGCCGTCGGAGCGTCGCACTGTGCCGCTGACGGAGTTCTACTTCACCGCCGACGAGAGCCCCGAGCGCGAGAACGTCCTGGAGCACGCCGAGCTGATCACCGAGATCGAGATCCCGCTGCCGCCACCGGCCGCCCTGTCGGGCTACCTCAAGGTGCGCGACCGGATGTCGTACGAGTTCGCCCTCACCTCGGCCGCGGTGCTCCTGGTCCTCGACGGCGGCACGATCCGCCAGGCCCGCGTCGGGCTGGGCGGCGTGGGGTCGAAACCCTGGCGGGCCTACGAGGCCGAGCACGTGCTGACCGGAGCGCCGGCCACGACGGCCGCCTTCCGGGACGCGGCCGAGGCGACGATGGGCGACGCCTGGACCCTCCCGGGCACGGCGTTCAAGGTGCCGCTCGCCCGGCGCACCCTCGTCCGCGAACTGCAGACAGTGTCAGGAGTGACGGCATGAGCACCGTCGAGAGCAGGCCGCTGGTCGGTACGGGCATCAACCGGGTCGACGGTCCGCGCAAGGTCACCGGCACGGCCCCCTACCCGATGGACTTCAGCGTCCCGGGGCAGCTCTACGGCGCCCTGGTGCAGAGCACGATCGCCGCGGGCCGGATCGTGCGCATGCACACCGAGGCGGCCGAGACCGCCCCCGGGGTGATCGGCGTGCTCACGCACGAGAACGCCCCCGAGGTCGGGACAGGACCGGTGACGGTGCTCGGCGCGTCGCCGCCGGCCCCGCTGCGGAACGACCGGATCGTCCACCAGGGGCAGCACATCGCCTTCGTGGTGGCCGAGACCCCGGAACAGGCCACCGCGGCGGCGCGCCTGGTGCGGGCCGACTACGAGGCAGCGGAGCCGTTGCTCGACCTCCAGGACCCCCGCGCCGAGCTGGTGACCGACCCATGGGGGATGGACACCTCGCGCGGCGACACCGCCGCGGCCCTGGAGAGCGCCGAGGTGGTCGTGCGGGCCACGTACACCACCCCGGACAACACCAACAACCCGCTCGGGCTGTTCGCCACGCTGGCCTCGTGGGAGGGCGACACCCTCACCGTCCACGACACGAGCCAGTGGCCCTCCATGGTGCGTACGACCCTCGCCATGGTCTTCGGCATTCCCGAGAGCTCGGTACGGGTCCTGGTGCCCTATGTCGGCGGGGGCTTCGGCGCCGGGCTGCGCGCATGGCCGCACGTCGTCCTCACCGCCATGGCCGCCCGCGTGCTCAAGCGCCCGGTCAAACTGGTCCTGACCCGGCCGCAGATGTTCACCTCCGTCGGGCACCGCCCCCATGGCGTGCAGTGGCTCAGCCTCGGCGCGACACGCGACGGCGATCTGGTCGCCCTGGACCACCGCAGCCTGACCTCCTTGAGCATGGAGGACAACGACTTTGAGCCCTTCACCCACGGAACCGCCTCCGCCTACCGGTGTCCCAACGTGATCACCCAGGACCGGCAGGCCAGGATGAACATCTGCGCGCCGACGTCCATGCGCGCCCCGGCCGAGGCCCAGGGCAACTTCGCGATGGAGTCGGCCCTCGACGAACTGGCGTACACCCTGGGCATGGACCCCGTGGAGCTGCGGGTGCGCAACCACACCGCCGTCGACCCGCGCAACGGGCTGCCCTGGTCCGGCAAGGCGATCCTGGAGTGCTACGAGGCCGGCGCGCAGCGCTTCGGCTGGTCCGAACGGAATCCCGAGCCGCGCTCCATGCGCGACGGGAACTGGCTCATCGGCTACGGCATGGCCAGCGCGATGTTCCCGTACTTCGCCACCCCGTGCATGGCCGAGGCGACCGTCAACCGCGACGGCAGCGCCTTCGTGCGCAGCGCGGCGACCGACATCGGCACCGGCACGTACACCGTGATGGCCCAGCTGTCCGCCGAGGAACTGGGACTGCCCCTGGAGAAGGTCCGCTTCGACCTCGGCGACTCCGACATGCCCGACTCGATGATGGCGGGCGGCTCCGGCCTGACCGGAGCGCTCGGCAACGCGGTGCACGACGCCTGCCGGCGGCTGCTGCGCTCGTTCGCGGAACTCGCCCGCGAGGACGCCGAGTCGCCCCTGAAGGGCGTGAACCCGGACGCCGTGGAGTGCGGCGACGGCCGGGTCTTCCTCGCCGGCCGGCCGGACCGCGGGGAGTCGTACATCGACATCCTCGCCCGGCACGGGCTGCCCCAGCTCACGGCGACCGGGAGCAGTACCCCGCCCGTCGCGGAGGAGCTGGGCATGTCCCCGGCCGGCGCCTACGGCGCGAAGTTCGCGGAGGTCCGGGTCGACGCCGACCTCGGCCTCGTCCGGGTGGCGCGCGTGGTGTCCGCGATCGACGGCGGCCGCATCCTGAACGCGAAGACGGCCAGGAGCCAGATCATCGGCGGGACGGTCGGCGGCATCGGCATGGCCCTGTTCGAGGACACCGTCACGGACCCGCGCACCGGCCGCATCGCCAACGGCACGTTCGCCGACTACCTGGTCGCCGTGAACGCCGACATCCCGGAGCTGGACGTGGTGTTCGTCGGCGAGCCCGACCGCGGCACCGCGACCGGCACCAAGGGTATAGGCGAGGTCGGCCTGGTCGGCATCGCGGCAGCGATCGCCAACGCCGTCTTCCATGCCACCGGAAAGCGCTTCAACCGACTGCCGATCACGCTCGACGCCCTGCTCTGAGGCCGGCCCGTGCCCGCCGACGAGCTGGACGCCCGCATCCTGGTGCTGCTGCTGGAGCGGCCGCGCACCAGTGTGCGCGAGTGTGCCCGCATCCTGGGGGTGGCGCGCGGCACGCTGCAGGCCCGGCTGGACCGGATGGAACGGGACGGGGTGATCACGGACTACCGTCCGCGCCTGTCACCCGAGGCCCTGGGGTACCGCGTGCTGGCCTTCGTGCACCTGGAGGTGACCCAGGGACATCTGGACGACACCGGCAAGGCGCTGGCCGCCGTGCCCGAGATCATCGAGGCCTTCTCCATCACCGGTGGCGGCGACCTGCTGACGCGTGTCGTGGCACGCGACGCCGCGCACCTGGAGGGCGTCATCCAGCGGCTGATCCAGCTGCCCGGCGTCGTCCGCACACGCACCGAAGTGGCGCTGCGGGAGCGGGTACCGCAGCGCATGCTCCCCCTGGTCGAGGAGGTCGGCAGGGCGGCGGCCGCCCGTACGCCCTGATCGCGGGCTTGGCATGCTGGAGGTATGACACTCCCCGCGGTGATCTTCGACCTGGACGGCACGCTGGTCGACAGCGAGCCCAACTATTTCGAGGCCGGCCGCCGGCTGCTGGCCACCCACGGGGTCGACGACTTCACCTGGGACCAGCACGCGCGCTTCATCGGCATCGGCACCCGCGAGACGCTGGAGACCCTGCGCGCCGAGTACCGGCTCAGCGCCTCCGTCCAGGAACTGCTGGACGCGAAGAACCGGCTCTACCTGCGGCTGGCACGCGAGGCGACCCATGTCTTCCCCGGGATGCGCGCGTTCGTCGATCTCCTGCACGCCGAGGGTCACCCGATGGCGGTCGCCTCGGGGTCCTCGCGGGAGGCGATCCGGGCGGTGCTGGCCGGCACCGGGCTGGGCTCGGTGCTGACCACCGTCGTCTCGGCGGAGGAGGTCGCGCACGGCAAGCCGAAGCCCGACGTGTTCCTGGAGGCGGCGGCGCGCCTCGGGGTCGACCCGGCCGACTGCGTCGTCGTCGAGGACGCCCCGCCCGGGGCGGAGGCGGCGCACCGCGCGGGCATGCGGTGCATCGCGGTCCCCTACCTGCCGGCGCAGGTGGACGACCCCGCCTTCGCGACGGCGGGACTGCTGGTCCGCGGCGGGCAGCACGCCTTCGACGCGCGCGTCGTGCACGCCTGGCTGACCTCGTGAGCACGTAGCCGGGCGCCCCGCACCATGACGGCGGGTGCCTCGGGCGGCGGCCGGTTCGCCGAGGAGCCCGACGGCAGGCCGGCCCTGGCCGAGGCGATCCTCAACGGCATGCGGGGGCAGCCCTGCGGCGTCGGAACTCGGTTGCCCAGCGGCACGCGGCGAGCGCGATCGGCTCCGGCTCGTCGTGGACGCGGGCCCCGAGCGGCGCGCCGTCGCCGGCACGCGCCGCCGCTCGAATGGCGCGTGCGGTCCGCCGGCCTTATTCGTGGTGTGGGGACCCCGCCCGTCGCCGTCCCCGCCCGCCACGGCCCGCAGCAGGAGGAGGCGGAACGGTGAAGATTGTCGTCGACCTCAACCGGTGCCAGGGATACGCGCAGTGCGCGTTCCTCGCGCCCGACGTGTTCGAGCTCCACGGCGAGGAGGCGCTGCTCTACGACGCCGGCGCCTCGGACGAGGAGTACGACCGTGTGTCCCGCGCCGCGGCCGCCTGCCCCGTTCAGGCGATCCTCGTCGAAGGGCCGGCCCCGGTGGCCGCGGGGGTGGGTTCCCATGACTGACCAGCGGACGGACTGGCCCGCGGCGCCGGAGCGCATCGTGATCGTCGGCGCCTCGCTCGCCGGGCTGCGGGCCGCCGAGGTCCTGCGCGACGAGGGCTTCAGCGGATCGCTGACCATCATCGGCGAGGAGACCGAACGGCCCTACGACCGCCCGCCGATGTCCAAGGCGGTGCTCCTCGGCCGCATGCCCCCCGAGCACGCCGCGCTGCCCGCCCGGCGCGAGGTGGACGCCCACTGGCGCCTCGGTGTGCCTGCCACCGGCCTGGACCTGGCCGCCCGGCGGGTGCTGCTGCGCGACGGCAGCCATGTGGAGTACGACCGCGTGCTGATCGCGACGGGCGTCCGCGCCAGGCCCTGGCCGGACGCCGCGCAGGCGTCCCTGGAGGGGGTGTTCACGCTGCGCACCATGGAGGACGCCCGGCAGCTGGTAGGACGTCTGGACGCCGGGCCGCGCCGGGTGCTGGTGATCGGCGCCGGCTTCACCGGCTCGGAGATCGCCTCGGTGTGCCGTGAACGCGGTCTCCAGGTGACGGTGGCCGAACGCGGGCCCGCGCCCCTGGTCGGGGCGCTCGGCGGCGTGATCGCCGCCGTCGCCGCGGACCTGCAGCGCGAGCACGGCGTCGACCTGCGGTGCGGGGTCACGGTCACCGAGCTGGTGGGGGACGACGGCGGCCGGCTGCGATCGGCGCGCCTGTCGGACGGCTCGACCCTCGACTGCGACGTGGCGGTCGTGGCGCTGGGCGCGGTCCGCAACACCGAGTGGCTGCACGACTCCGGTCTCGGAGCCGGGCCGCGGGGACTCGCGAGCGACGCGGGCTGCCGGGCGTTCGACATCAACGGGGTCGTGACCGACGACGTGTTCGTGGCCGGCGATGTGGCGCGTACCCCCCACCCGCTGTACGAGTACCAGTTGCTGGCCCTGGAGCACTGGGGCAACGCGGTGGCGCAGGCCGAGGTGGCGGCGCACAACATGGTCAACTGCGGCCCCCGGCGCCGCCCGCACCTGGCGGTCCCGGCCTTCTGGTCCAGCCAGTTCGGGGTGAACATCAAGTCGGTCGGGGTGCCGTCGTTCGCCGACGAGGTCGCGATCGTCCAGGGGTCGGTGGACCAGCGTTCCTTCGTCGCCGTCTACGGGTACCGGGGCCGCATCACCGCCGCGGTCTCCTTCAACCAGAGCCGCTGGCTGGACTACTACTGCACCCTGATCGAGGCCGCCGCCCCCTTCCCGCCCGACCCCGGCACCTTCGACCGGCCGGACGAGGTCCTGGTGCAGGCCGCCGACGTGCCCGATCCGTCCCAGCTCTCGCACGGCCCCACGGTCGCGGTCACCGGGCACCTGCCGGACGAGCGCCGCGTGGTCCGCGTCCCCCCGACCGTCCTGGAGGCCCGCGCATGACCAACGAGACGATGCTGAAGCGGATCAACGACTTCGCCAACCGGGCCGACCCGTACCCGCTCTACGCGGAGTTGCGCCGCACCCCTGTGGCACGCCAGGACGACGGCGCGTACCTGGTCAGCACGTACCGCGAGATCAAGGCGCTGCTGCACGACCCGCGCATCAGCTCCGACCTGAGCCACCGTCTGCCCGGCGACCCGCAGGCCGCCCAGGCCGAGGGGCAGCCGCCGTCCTTCATCCGGATGGACCCGCCGGACCACGACCGGGTGCGCCGTCAGGCCATGCGCCCTTTCGGGCCGCCGCACACCCCGGACCGGATCGCGGGTCTGCACGACGAGATCGCGCGGGTGACCGAGGGGCTGCTCAACTCCATGGAGGGGCAGAACCGCATCGACATCGTCGAGGACTTCGCCTACCCGCTGCCGGTCAGCGTCATCTGCCGGCTGCTGGGCGTGCCGCGCGAGGACGAGCACCGGTTCCGCGCCTGGGCGGACCGCATCGTGTCCTCCACCGGGGTGCGCACCCGCGGCAGCACCTTCAGCGAGGACGACGAACAGGCCCGCAAGGAAGCCATCACCGAGATGGGCGTCTACATGGCGGGGCTGCTGGAGGAGCGCCGCGCCAGCCCCACCGAGGACCTGATGTCCGGCCTGATCCACGACAACGGCCCGGACGGGCAGATGGCGCCGATCGAGCTCATCGGCAGCATGGTGCTGCTCTTCATCGCGGGTCACGAGACCACCGTCAATCTCATCACCAACGGCATGCTCACGCTGCTGCGCTACCCGGAGGCCATGGAACGGCTCCGCCGGGAACCGGAGTTGATGCCGACGGCAGTGGAGGAGCTGCTGCGCTTCGAGCCGCCGGTGCACATGCTGCCGCAGCGCACGCCGCTGACCGACATCGAGATCGCGGGCGTCACGGTGCCCAAGGGCTCGCCGCTGATCCTCGTCCTTGCCGCGGGCAACCGGGACCCGGGCCGTTTCACCGATCCCGACCACTTCGACCCGGCTCGCACCGACAACCAGCACTTCGGCTTCGGCAGCGGCATCCACAGCTGCTTCGGCGCGCCGCTGGCCCGCCTGGAGACGCAGATCGCGCTCACCGCGATGATCCGCCGGCTGGACAACCCCCGTCTCGCCGAGGACCCGCCGCCGTACCGGCCCAGCCCGGTGCTGCGCGGCCCGCGCCACCTGCGGATCGAGTGCGACGGGGTGCGTGCCTGAGTGCACCGGTGAACGCTCGATGAAGATCGTCGGAACCGCTCCCGGGACGGATCCGGCCGCAGGCCGGCGGCCCTATCGTGTCCGCAGTGAGAAATGCCAGGGGCGCCGCGGCCCTTGCCGCCGGCCTGCTGCTGGCGGCCGTTGCCGCGGGCTGCACGGTCACCCCGCCCGATATCGACCCCGTCTCGGCGCCGCAGCCGTACGCGGCCACCGCGAGCGCGACCGCGGTGGCCCCCGGCACCTCCACGGGAGACCCCGAGCGGCACGCGGCGCCTCCCGTGCCTTCACCACCGCGGGAGGCCGCGTCGACCCTGGGCGCCCAGGGCGATGACCACGCCGCGCATGCCGAACCGGACTGCGCCGCGGGCGATCTGATCCTGTCCGGGAACATGCCGCGCAAGGCCGTCCTGGGCGAGCCCGGTGAGATCGCGATCGACATACTGCTGCGCAACCGCTCCGGGGCCGCCTGCCTGCTGCGCGGCTGGCCGGGCATCACCTTCTACGGCGAGAACATCGTCATGACCTGCATGGTCGGTTCCATCGCGACGGGGTGCGGCGAGCTCGTCGACGCCAACTCACCTCGCCCGCTGACGGTGACACGCTACGGGCCCGGCCGCCCGGCGGCCGTCGACCTCGCGTCCGGGCAGAGCACCACGTTCAGCGTCGTCTGGAAGTCCACGACCCAGACGGTCTGCAACGGCGAGGACTACTACGACCCGCCGCACGGCGCACACGTCTTCGTCCCCGGCGACTCCTCGCCGCTGACCCTCACGCCCCTCGACATCTCCCCCTGCCGGGGGAAGATCGCGATCACACCGTTCGGCGTCTCCGGCTGACGCACGGGAAGACAGCGGTTCCGGCCACCGCTACCGGCGGCCGTACTCATCCCAGGAAGCTCAACCGCACCTGGCGGTCGGGGTTGTCCCGGTTCGTGTCCACCAGCACCACGGACTGCCAGGTGCCGAGTTCCAGCGAGCCACCGACCACGGGGAGGGTCGCGTGCGGTGGGACGAGCGCGGGCAGCACATGGTCGCGGCCGTGGCCGGGGCTGCCGTGGCGGTGCCGCCAGCGGTCGTCGGCCGGGAGGAGGTCGTGGAGCACCGCGAGCAGGTCGTCGTCGCTGCCGGAACCGGTCTCGATGACCGCGACACCTGCGGTGGCATGCGGGACGAACACATTGAGCAGCCCGTCCCGGCCGGGTGCCACCTCCCGGAGGAACTGGGCGCAGGCGGCGGTCAGATCGTGGACGGTCTCCATGCCGCCGGTGGTCACGTCGATGATGCGGGTGGTGAAAGCGTCGGCCATGCGTCCATGGTGGCGCAGGCGGCGCGGAAGTGCGTTCCGAGGGCGGGTCGGGGCGCCGTTGACGCTCCCCGCACCGCCCGAACGGCACAGGACGCCTGCGCCGCACAGTGGTTCGCGCGATGTGCTCGAGATCCCGCCGAATCCCTGGGCCGGGCCCCGGAGTCGCACGGCGGGCCGGGACATCGCCCCGGTCGCCGTCCTCACCGGGGAACCCGCACATGGAGGACGTGAAGGCCCGGGAGGGGTGGCTGCCCGACCTCGCGGCGCGCGGGCGCCATCGGAGCGGCCGCCCGCGAATCCCCTGCCGGGAGTGCCCGCGACGATGGCCGGGTACTGCCGCTCACGCGGCAGCCGTACCCTATTGGTCTGGACCACTTCCCCGAACCGGGATAGTGTCCCGTTGCCCATCCGTGCGCCGAAGGGGAACCCACGTGTACGCACCGCGCCGCATCGCCGCCCTCGTCGACGCCTGCCTGCTGCCCGTCCCGCGCACTCGGCGGCCACCGGAGTGGCTCCGGCGCGGCCTTGAGCGGGCGGCCGCGGTCACCATAGGCGTCCCCGCGGCGCTCAGCGGCGGTCCCGTGGTGACGGAGCTGCTCCGCGACGAGGCCGGGCACGGCGCCGTCGTGATCAGCGAGCCGCTGGACACCGCGGAGGTCGTCGAGGGGTGGGGCGTGCCGGGCGCCGCCGTGCTGGCGTGGCTCTCCGGTGTCGACCTGCTCCAGCTGGGCCCCGGCTGCGACGCGGGCGTCCAGGACGCCATCCGCACCGCCGCCGCACGCGCCGTGGCCGACGGTGACCTGCCCCTGTCCCGGCTGGAGGAGGCGGCGGCGCGGGTGGCGCGGCTGCGGCGCGAGACGGCGTCGGGAAGCTTCCCGACGCCGTCGTAGTTGGTGGAAGCGTGAACGATATGGACGCCACCGACGTCAGGCGCGTCGAAGTAGCCGTCATCGGCGCCGGTCAGGCCGGGCTGTCGGGGGCGTACTTCCTGCGCCACTCGGGCATGCTCCCGGACCAGGACTTCGTGGTCCTGGACCACTCCCCCGGGCCGGGCGGCGCCTGGCAGTTCCGCTGGCCCACCCTCACCTACGGCAGGGCGCACGGCGTGCACTCCCTGCCCGGAATGGAACTCGAGGGCGCCGATCCCGGGCGGCCCTCCTCGGAGGTCGTCGCGGAGTACTTCGACCGCTACGAGCGCACCTTCGACCTCCGCGTCCACCGCCCGGTCGACGTCTCGGCGGTACGGGATGCGGGCGACGGCCGGCTCCTGGTCGAGACCGACGCCGGCATCTGGTCCACCCGTGCCCTGATCAACGCCACGGGCACCTGGGACCGGCCCTTCGTTCCCCGCTACCTGGGCCAGGAGACCTTCCGCGGGCGCCAGCTGCACACCGCCGGCTACCGCGGCCGCGAGGAGTTCGCCGGCGAGCACGTGATCGTGGTCGGCGGCGGGACCTCCGCGGTGCAGCTGCTGATGGAACTCCGGGAGCCGGGCGGCGCGGCCGCCACGACCTGGGTCACCCGGCGGCCGCCGGTCTTCCATTCCGGCCCTTTCGGCGAGGAGCAGGGCCGAGCGGCCGTCGCGCTCGTCGAGGACCGCGTCAAGCAGGGCCTGCCGCCGCAGAGCGTCGTCAGCGTGACCGGGCTGCCCATGACAGAGGCGATGCAACGCGCCCAGGAGCGCGGCATCCTCGCGCGGCACCCCATGTTCGACCGTGTCACACCGGACGGCGTCACCTGGGCCGACGGACACCATGAACGGGCCGACGCCATCTTGTGGGCCACGGGCTTCCGGGCGGCACTGGACCACCTGGCCCCGCTGCACCTGCGCGAGCCGGGCGGCGGCATCCGCCTCCAAGGGCTCACCCAGGCGGCCGTCGACCCGCGCGTCCACCTCGTCGGCTACGGCCCCTCCGCGAGCACCATCGGCGCCAACCGCGCGGGCCGCAGTGCCGTCCGGGAGATCCGGGCACATCTGCGCGCGGGCGCCGCCGAGGTGGCCGTCGCGGGCTGATCCGCCCGGGTCAGCGACCCGCGCGCCCTTTGCCCAGCGTGGAGCCGCGGACCACCAACTCCGGCTGGAAGACGATGCGCCGGTGCTCGTGCTCCTCGGCGAGGTCGCCGGTCTCCTCTATGAGCAGGTCGGCGGCCGCCCGGCCCATCCGGTACGCGGGCTGCCGCACGGAGGTCAGCGGCACCGCGGCCGCGGCGGCGAACTCGATGTCGTCGTACCCGACCAGCGCGATCTCCTCGGGCACGGCGATCCCCGCCGCGTACAGCGCCTGGAGCACGCCGAGCGCCAGTAGGTCGTTCGCGCAGAAGACCGCCGTGGGCCGCTTCGCCATGCCCAGCAGCCGCGCGCCCGCGTCCCGCCCGGAGGCGACGTCGAGCCGGTCGGCCTCGATGTGCGCGAGCGCGTCCTCCGGCAGCCCCGCCGCGGTGAGCGCCGCCAAGGCGCCTGTACGCCGGTCCTGACACTGGGCCAGGTGCATCGGGCCGCTCACGTAGACGATGCGCTCGTGGCCGCGCTCGATGAGGTGGTCGACGGCCAGCCGGCCGCCCTCGATGTCGTCGACGGACACCGAGCACGCCTCCGCGCTCGGCACCACACGGTCCACGAACACGAAGGGGATGCCGTGCCGCCGGAACGACTCGATGTTCCGGCCGGTGGTGTCCGCGGGCGTCACGAGCACCCCGCGGACCCGCTGCTCCGCGAACAGTCCCAGGTACTCGGACTCCTCCGCCGGGCTCTCCGCGCTGTTGCAGAGCATCACCCCGAGCCCGGTCTCCCGCGCGGCGCGCTCCGCGCCGGAGGCGACGTCCACGAAGAAGGGGTTGGCCATGTCCAGGACGAGCAGTGCGATGATGCGGCTGTGCCCGGCCCGCAGCTGGCGTGCCGACTCACTGCGGACATAGCCGAGTTGCTCGATGACCGACAGCACACGCGCACGCGTGTCCTCGGAGACCATGTCGGGCCGGTTGATGACGTTCGACACCGTGCCGACCGAGACGCCCGCATGCCGAGCGACATCCTTGATCCCCACCATGCGTGTCACGGGTTCCGCCCTACCGCCTTCCGCGACCCGCCGCGGGTCGCGGATTCATGCTACGCATGTTTGACATCCTCCCCGCCCTGACGGGCGGGGATTCCTGGCTCACGTTGGCTGGGGACCGGCGGTCCGCCAGCGCTTGCACGATCGGCCTGAAGGCCAGGGCCTTCCGGGAGAAAACAGGTGACGATATCGGCGCCCACCGTGGTCGGACACCTGTCGCCGGGGTTACGCGCCGCCCTGCCGCCCGTGTCCTGACGCCGTTCGTGACGGCGGACGGCCCACTGGGCGAGCGGAGCCCCGGCACCCTCTCACGCCAGATGGAAGACCTCGGTCAGGGGCCGCATCGCCTCGTCGGGTCGGGCGCCGTCCAGCGCCTCGAAGAACTCCCCCATCTCCGCCTGCCAGCGCGCGTTGACGTCCGTCCGCGCCATGGCCGCCTGCGCGGCCGCGAAGTCCTCCGTCTCCAGGTAGCCCACGAGCAGCCCGTCCTCCCGGAGGAAGAGGGAGTAGTTGTGCCAGCCGGTGGCGGACAGCGCCTCGCGCATCTCGGGCCACACGAAGGCGTGCCGCTCCTTGTACTCCGTCAGCCGGTCCGCACGGACCTTCAAGAGAAAACAGACACGCTCCACGCTCGGTCCCGGCCTTCCCGAATCTGATATGAAAGGTTTCAATGAGATGCCAGGGACGTTAGGACACCCCGATATGGCTCGTCAATGTGCTGCGCCCGCACGCGCAGACATCCGATCTCTGCTTCACAGCGATCGGCAGCTGCGGCAGTATGAGGAGCCTGCGGGCGGCCGCATGGACCGGGAGGAGGCCAGATGCGCGTAGCGCTCTTCGTGACCTGCGTGAACGACACGCTGTACCCGGAGACGGGCAAGGCGGTCGTCACGCTGCTGGAGCGGCTGGGGGTGACCGTGGACTTCCCCGCCGCCCAGACCTGCTGCGGCCAGCCGCAGTTCAACACCGGCTACCGGCACGAGACCGAACCGCTGATGAGGCGCTACGCACGCGCCTTCGAGGGGTACGACCACATCGTCACCCCCTCCGGCTCCTGCGCTGCCATGGTGCGGGACAACTACCCCCGCATGGGCGATCGGGCCCGCGCCGAGGGACGCGGCGGCGAACTGGCCGCGATCGCCGGGTCGGTCGTGCCGCGCACGTACGAACTCACCGAGTTCCTCACCGATGTCCTCAAGGTGACCGATGTAGGGGCCTACTTCCCGCACAAGGTCACCTATCATCCGACCTGTCACGGCCTGCGCATGCTCGGACTGGGCCGCCGCCCCCTGGAGCTGCTGAACCACGTCAAGGGCCTGGAACTGGCGGAACTGCCGGGCGCCGAGGAGTGCTGCGGCTTCGGCGGCACCTTCGCCGTGAAGAACGCCGCCGTCTCCGCCGCCATGGGCGCCGACAAGGCCGGCCACATCACCGGCACCGGCGCGGCGGCCGTGTGCACCGTCGACAACTCGTGCCTGATGCACATCGGCGGCACCCTGGCGCGGCTCGGCTCCACGGTGCGTCCGGTCCACCTCGCCGAGATCCTGGCCTCCACCGAGGACCGTCCCTACGGAGGCATCCGATGAGCGGCACCTATCTGGGCATGCCCGCCTTCCCGGTGGCCGCCGAGAAGGCCGTGCACGACGAGACCCTGCGCGGCAATCTGCGGCACGCCACGCACACCATCCGCGACAAGCGCGCCAAGGCGGTGGCCGAACTCTCCGACTGGCAGCAGTTGCGCGCGGCGGGCAAGCGCATCAAGGACGACGTCCTGCGCCACCTCGACCACTACTTGGAGCGCATGGAGCGGACGGTCACCGCCGCCGGGGGCACCGTGCACTGGGCCGCCGACGCCGACGAGGCCAACCGGATCGTGACGGAACTGGTCCAGGCCACCGGCGAGACCGAGGTCGTCAAGGTCAAGTCGATGGCGACGCAGGAGATCGGGCTCAACGAGGCCCTCGCCGGGGCCGGGATCACCGCCTACGAGACGGACCTGGCCGAACTCATCGTGCAGCTCGGCGACGACCTGCCCAGCCACATCCTGGTGCCGGCGATCCACCGCAACCGCACCGAGATCCGCGACATCTTCAACAGCGCGATGGCGCGCTGGGGCCGCCCCGCGCCCGAGGACCTGACCGACACCCCGGCCGAACTGGCAGAGGCGGCCCGCCTGCACCTGCGGGAGAAGTTCCTGCGCGCCAAAGTGGGCATCTCGGGTGCCAACTTCATGATCGCCGAGACCGGGACGCTGGTCGTGGTGGAGTCCGAGGGCAACGGCCGGATGTGCCTGACCCTGCCCGAGACGCTGATCTCTGTGGTCGGCATCGAGAAGGTGCTGCCGGCCTGGCAGGACCTGGAGGTCTTCCTCCAGTTGCTGCCGCGTTCCTCCACCGCCGAGCGCATGAACCCCTACACCAGCACCTGGACGGGCACGACCGACGAGGACGGTCCCCGCGCCTTCCACCTGGTGCTGGTCGACAACGGGCGCAGCGACACCCTGGCGGACGAGGTCGGCCGCCAGGCACTGCGCTGCATCCGCTGCTCGGCGTGCCTCAACGTCTGCCCGGTGTACGAACGGGCCGGCGGCCACGCCTACGGTTCTGCCTACCCCGGCCCGATCGGGGCCATCCTGACCCCGCAGCTGCGCGGCACGGACACCGCGCTGGACGCCTCGCTCCCCTACGCCTCGTCCCTCTGCGGCGCCTGCTACGAGGTGTGCCCGGTCGCCATCGACATCCCCGAGGTGCTGGTCCACCTGCGCGAGCGGGTCGTCCAGGGCGGCGAGGTGACGCGCGGCGGCAGCAAGGCCGTCCTGAAGCCCGCCAAGGGGCACGCCGCGGAGCGTGCCGCGATGCGCGCGGCGCGCTGGACGCTTGACCATCCCGGGGCGCTGCGCGCCGGACAGCGGCTGGCGTCACGCACACGCGGCCTGCACCCGCGCAGGCTGCCGGGCCCCGGCCGCGCCTGGACGGACACACGTGACATCCCGGCCGTACCGGCGGAGTCCTTCCGCGACTGGTGGCGGCGCACCCGGGGCACCGAGGGCTCGGAGGGCAGCAAGTGAGCACCCGCGAACAGATCCTGGGCCGCATCCGCCGCGCCCTGGCCGACGTGCCGCGCGAGGAGGCGCCGGGCGGGGGGCCGGCCGAACCCGGCTATCTGCGCGTGCACGGCGAACGCAACCCCGCGCAGAGCGCGGATCTGCTCGCCGGGAACCTCGCCGACTACCGCGCCATCGTGCACCGTACGACCGCAGGCGAGTTGCCCTTGCTTCTCGCGGCCCTGCTGTCCGCCCGCGGGGCGCGCAGCGTGGTGGTGCCCCCCGGGCTGCCCGACGGCTGGCTCGCCGAGGCGAAGGACGTCGAACAGGTCGCGGACACGGTTGCGTTGACCGCGTACGAGCTCGATGCCGTCGACAGCGTCGTCACCGGCTGCGCCGTGGCGATCGCCGAGACGGGCACCATCGTGCTGGACGCCGGGCCGGACCAGGGGCGGCGCAGGATCACGCTGGTCCCGGACCACCATGTGGTGGTGGTGCGGGTGCCGGAGCAGGTCGTCGATTCGGTGCCGCAGGCCCTGGAGCGGCTGGACCCGGCCCGTCCGCTGACGTGGATCTCCGGGCCCTCGGCGACGAGCGACATCGAGCTGGACCGGGTGGAGGGTGTGCACGGCCCGCGCACCCTGGAGGTCGTGCTCGTCACGCCGTGACCGTCCTGCAGTCCTGCGCGGGGGCTCACTTCGCCTCCGCGTAGGACCGCACGACATGGGTCTCCAGTGGGAAGGACACCGGCGTCGGCCCGAACAGCAGGCGGCGGGCCTCGTCCGCCGCCTCCGCGACGGCGTTCCCGGCCTCGGGGGCGAGTTCCTCGGGGGTGTGCACGATGACCTCGTCGTGCAGGAAGAACACGAGCCGGGGCCCGTCGAGCGCGGCCAGCCGCCGGCGCAGCGACGCCAGCACGGCCAGCGCCCATTCGGCGGCGGTGGCCTGGATGACGAAGTTGCGCGTGAAGCGGCCCCACGCCCGCGCCTGGGCGTCGCTGAGGTCCTGACGGTCGGCCGCGGGCGGCGGCGACGTACGGCCGAGGTGGGAACGGACCACACCCCCTGCCTCGCCGGTTCGCGCGGCGGACTCCACCAGCCTCATGGCGTCCGGGAAGCGGCGCCGCAGGACCTCCAGCAGGGGTCCCACCTCGCCTGTGGTCTGCCCGTACATGGCGCCCAGCAGGCCGAGTTTGGCCCGTGCGCGGTCGCCGCCGAAGGCCGTACGGGCCAGGGCCGCGTAGAGGTCGCCCTCGGCCGCGGCGGCCGCCAGCCCGGGATCACCGGACAGGGCGGCGAGCACCCGCGGCTCCAGCTGCCCCGCGTCCGCCACGACCAGCCGGTGCCCGGGGTCGGCGACCACGGCCGCCCGCAGCTGCCGCGGGATCTGCAGTGCGCCGCCGCCGCGAGTGGCCCAGCGTCCGGACACGACACCGCCGACGACGTACTCCGGGCGGAACCGCCCGGCGGGCGCCCAGTGTTCACGCCAGGCCCAGCCGTGGGCGCTGTGGATCCGGGAGAGCTCCTTGTAGCGCAGCAGGAGGCCCGCGGCGGGGTGCTCCACCTCCTTCAGGACATGGGAGCGGGTCGAGGTGATGTGCACGCCCACCCGCTCGAAGGCGGGCAGCAGCTGGGCGGGCGAGTCCGGGTTGACCGGGCGGCCCAGGGCTTCCTGGATGGCCGTGGAGAGGTCGTTGAGCACCTTGGGCCGCGCGCTTCCGGGCGGCCGCGGGCCGAGCAGGCCGATCAGCACCTCGTCGTGGGCGGCGGCGCTCCAGGGCAGGCCGTCGTGGGACATCTCCGCCGCGGCGAGCGCCCCGGCGGACTCGGCGGCGCACAGCAGGCGCATGCGGTCGGGGTGCTCCGACAGGGCGATCCGGCGCTGCTGTTCGGCGTGGACGGCGACCACGGCGTCCAGGGGATCGGTGCCGGGCGGAAGGCGATGGCGGTCGGCGGCGAAGAGCACCGGCTGGTCGTCGGCCCCGCCCTCGGGCGCGTCCTCGGGGACCGGCAGCCCGCGCAGACGCGCCCAGGCCGCGCCCAGGGCACGCGGCAGGCCGAAGCGCTCCTCGGAGCCGAGCAGGAGGGCCTCGACGAGCTTGAGGTCGTGACACCGCGCCGGGCGTACCGGCAGCCGGTCCAGCAGAAGCGGGTAGATCTCGTCCGTGGCGGCCCAGACCCAGCGGGGCGCCTGACGCCTCTCGCGGTCGGCTACGGCCGCGGCGAGATCGCCGACGCTCTCCGGCGGCCCCGCAGGGGACCCGTCCTCGCGCAGCGCTTGGAGCCGCCCGCCGGTCCCCAGTGGATCGGCGACGACGGCGACGGAAAGGCTCCTCGGCGAGGTCACACTCCGAGCGTAGGGCGGGGCACTGACAACGCCCCGGCAGGGCCGTCAGCCGTCGGCGTCGCGGCTCACCTTCAGCGCCCACAGCACGAGCGGCACCTGGAGCGGCAGCCGCGCGAAGGCGGCTTTGCGCAGCGGCGCGGGGCGGTCGCGCCAGTCGCGGGCCATCTTCACGTTCGCCGGGAACACCCCGGCGAAGAAGCCGGCCGCCAGCAGCGCACCGGCACGGCGGGTGCGCGGCAGCGCGATACCCGCGGCGAGGGCGAGTTCCACCGCGCCGCCGGCATACGTCCAGGTGCGGGCGTTGCCGGGCAGGATCTTCGGGACGATCGCGTCGAAGGGCCCGGGCACCACGAAGTGCGCGGTGCCGGCGGTGGCGAGCAGCCGGGCCAGCAGCCTGGCGGAACGATCGGAACGGCCTGACTCTGCCATTAGGGACCTCCTGCGGATGTCGGCGCCGCGGCTCACGTTAGCGGCGGCCCCGGGTACCGCGTGGCGGATCACCGGTCCCGGCGTGTGCGCTTGCTCACCCGTCCAGGGAAGCGGGGGCGGGTTGGGCCGGGCCGGGCCGGTGAACGGCGGGAGCTGCGCGAAATCCGGTTCGGCGCTCAGGGTCCGGGCGAGATGATCGAGCGCCGTCCGGACCCGGGTGAGCGGGTGGCCGGGGAAGCGCGCGTCGTACTCCGGGGCGTCGGCACGGTGGAAGGGGAGCCCGCCGCGCAGCCCCGGCGCGAAGGGATGTTCCAGGAAGTAGTGCTCGGGCCCGAGTTCGGCGAGCACCATGGCCTCGCGTATCCCTGTGGGGCCGTCTTCAAAGGCCTGTACCTTCGCCACCGCGCTGCAGGCCGCGCGCGGCAGGGTGTACGTGCCGAGGAACGCCTGGCCGCTCGGCCGGTCCGGCAGCGGCACTTTGAGCACCTGGCGCAGCGCCGGCAGGCCGGCGACCCGGACGACGTCGGCTTCGATGAGGCCGCCGCCGGCGTCGGCAGTGAAGTGGGCAAGCGCCTGCCGGAGCCGGTCCGGTTCCTCCAGGGGCGCTGGTATGTCCGGCGGCAGGTCGAAGAAGTGCAGGCTGACCACATCGCCGTGGTCATCGGTCCAGGCGTGCTCGGCGACCTGCCGGTAGCCCGGCAGGTCCGCGCCGTCGAGTGGTCCCATGGGCAAGGATCATGCCGTAGGGGCGAGTTGGGTGTCACGGCGCACCAGGGCCGCGTACCGGCCGTCGAGGGCCAGCAGTTGGTCGTGCGTGCCGCGTTCGGTGATCCGCCCGCGGTCCAGCACGACGATCTGGTCGGCGTCGCGGACCGTGGACAGCCGGTGCGCGATGGTGATGGTGGTCCGGCCCGCGGAGAGGGAGTCGATGGCTTCTTGGACGGCGAGCTCGGTGCGGGTGTCCAGGGCGCTGGTGGCCTCGTCGAGGATGAGCACCGGTGGATCGCGCAGAATGGTGCGGGCGATGGCCAGGCGCTGCTTCTCGCCCCCGGAGAAGCGGTAGCCGCGTTCGCCGACGACGGTGTCGTACCCGTCGGGCAGGGCCGCGATGTGGTCGTGGATCTGCGCGGCGCGCGCCGCGTCGACGATCTCCTCGTCGGTGGCGTCCGGCTTGGCGAAGCGCAGGTTCTCGGCGACGGAGGCGTGGAAGAGGTAGGTCTCCTGCGAGACCACGCCCACGGCCGCGGCGAGGGTGTCGAAGGCGAAATCGCGCACATCGGTGCCGTCGAGCGTGACGCGACCCTCGGTGACGTCGTACAGGCGGGGCACCAGATAGCTCAGCGTGCTCTTGCCGGATCCCGTGGCGCCGACGACCGCGAGACTCGTGCCGGCGGGCACCTCCAGGTCGATGCCGTCCAGGGTGCGCTCGGGCGAGGTGGGGTCGTAGGAGAATCCCACGCCTTCGAAGCGCACGTCGCCGCGGGCGCGTTCGAGCCGTACGGGGTCGGGCCGCTCGGTGATGTCGACCGGCAGGTCGAGGTATTCGAAGATGCGCTGGAAGAGCGCGAGCGAGGTCTGCACCTGCACGCCGGTCGACAGCAGGCTCACCGTGGGCCGGAACAGGCCTTGCTGCAGCGAGACGAAGGCGACCAGGGTGCCGATGGACACGAGGGTGCCCGCGCCGTGGACGACGACTCCGGCGGCCCAGTAGATCAGGGCCGGCATCGCGGCCATGACGATGCCGATGGTGGACATGCGCCACCGTCCGGCCATGTTGGAGCGCACTTCGAGGTCGACCAGACGCTCGGACTCGTCGGCGAAGGAACGGGTCAGTGACGCGGAGCGCCCCATGGTGCGGCCGAGCAGGATGCCGCTGACCGACAGGGATTCCGTCACAATGGCGGACATCGCGGCCATCTGCCGCTGCCGCTGGGTGGTGATCCTCTTTCGTTCCGTGCCCACCCGGCGGCTGATCCACACGAAGACCGGAAGCAGCACCAGGGAGACGATCGTCAGGCGCCAGTCCAGGGCGAGCATGGCGACGACACTGGCGATGACGCTGGTGAGGTTGGAGACCAGCGAGGTCGCGGTGGACGTGACGGTAGCCTGCATGCCTCCGATGTCGTTGGCGATGCGGGACTGCACCTCGCCGGTGCGGGTCCGGGTGAAGAAGGCGAGCGACATGCGTTGCAGGCGCTCGTAGACGGCGGTGCGCAGGTCGTGCATGACGCGCTGGCCGACGGTGGTGGATATGAGCGTCTGGAGGACCCCGAAGACGCTGTTGAGAACGGCGGTGGCGATCATGCCGAGGGCCAGCAGGCTCAGCAGCCCGGTGCGGCCCTGCGGGATCGCGGTGTCGAGGATCGCGCGCAGCAGGAAGGGCGAGGCGACCGAGACGAGGGAGGCGGCGCCGACCAGCAGCCCGACGAGGGCGAGGCGGCCGCGGTAGGGGCGGAAAAGGCCCAGGACACGTCGCACTTCGGTGCGCCGGTCGGGGTTCTTGGGCGGTGGGGTCCACTGCGGGGATTCACCGGGGTGCAAAAGGCCTCCGAGGGCGGGGTACGGCAGGATGATGGGAGCGTAGTTCATTGTTACCTATACTCACAATGAACCGCATCCTGATAATCTCGGGGCATGAAACCGCGCATCCCCGCCACCGACGCCGACGGGTCGAGCAGCCTCGCCGAACAACTGCTGCGGCTGACCCGCCGGCTGCACCGCGTCCAGCGGCGTCACCTGGAGCCGCTCGGCATCACCCCGGCCCAGTCACGCATGCTGCGCAGTGTCGCGCACAGCGAGGAGGCACCGCGGATGGCCGATCTGGCCCAGCGCCTGGAGGTCGTACCGCGCGCGGTGACCACCCTCACCGACGCCCTCGAGGAACGGGGCTTCGTGCGCCGCGTGCCGGATCCGGCCAACCGCCGCGTGGTGCGGATCGAGATGACGGCGGAGGGCGAGGGCGCGCTGCGGCGGCTGCGGCAGGCCCGGCGGGCGGCCGCGGAAGAGATGCTGGCACCACTGGACGCGGCCCAGCGCGATGCCCTGACGGCGTTGCTCGCCGCCCTGGACACCACGCCGGGCCACTGCTGAGAAGCCGGCACTCGCGGGGCCCTGTACGCCGCACACGGCGCGAGCCCGTCTGGGCGGGGGTCAGGCGCGCCAGGTGTCTGAGAGCGACACCTTGCCACTGGCGGGGACGGTCGCCGTACGGTTCGCACCGGACTCCCAGGTGACGTTCCCGTTCGCGTCCTTCTTGATGTACTTGTACTCGAAGGACGTGCCCGCGCTCATGGAGACGTCCAGCTTCCACACCGGGTAGGCGGCCGAGGACAACAGCGCCGCCCCGGCGGTGTTCCAGCTGCCGAGCACCGCATCGCTGCCGATCACATAGACGTTCTGACCCCACACAGTGGTGGCGTTCACCGAGAAGGAAGCGCCGCTCGCCGGGGCCGTGCCGCCGCCGTTGCACGGGGCGCCCGCGTAGAGCGCGACCGCGTCGTTGGCGCCGATGGTCGCGGCGAAGGTGCCGTTCGAGGCGACGGCGTAGGTGGCGCCGCTGTGCTGGACGTCGCAGTAGGTCCCGGCGGGCAGCGAGGTGGTGAAGGTCTGGCTGATGGATCCGCTCTCGTGGTTGATCGCCACGAAACCCTTGCTGCCGCGCCCGAAGGCGATGGCGTTGCTGCCGTTGGACCACCAGTTGGTCACGGCCGTGCCGGCGACGGCGTTGCGGAATCCGACCATGCCCGCGATCTGCGGCCAGGCGTGCTGGCACTTCCAGCCTTCGCTGTAGCAGGCGTTGACGGTGCCGCCGTTGGGCGGGCCGGAGTCGTTGTCGGAGAACTCGTAGCCCGAGTACACATTGGGCGAGCCGTAGGGCCACGCCAGCATGTAGACGTTGGCCAGCGTGTAGGTCGCGCCGGCCTTGTAGTTCAGGGTCGAGCCGTTGCGCTCGGTGTCCCAGTTGTCCACAAAGGTGCGCGCCTGCCCGCTCGGCAGGTATCCGGCACCCCAGGAGGCACCCCAGTTGCTCAGGTAGGCCAGCTTCTCGTTGCTGAAGATCCGCTTGAGGTCGTAGGCGCCCTGGAAGGCGTCGACGTCGCCCGTCCCGGTGTACTCGCCGGGCTGGACGGCCTCACCCGCGCCGTAGATGACCTCCTGTGCCCAGAAGACCGAGGGTTTGCTGAGCTTGGCCTTGATGGCGGCGAGGTCGCCGGAGGCGATGTGCTTGGCCGCGTCGATCCGGAATCCGTCGACGCCGAGGGAGATCAGGTTGCTCAGATAGGCGGCGATGGTGGAACGGACGTATTCGCTCCCGGTGTTCAGGTCCGCGAGCCCGACGAGTTCGCAGTTCTGCACATTGTCGCGGTTGGCGTAGTCCGTGATGCTGGACCGGCAGGAGTGGAAGTCCTGGTCCTGGTAGTAGCCCGGGTAGTTGTACTTCGTGTACGACGTCCCTCCGGTGCCCGTTCCCGAACCCGCGCTCATGTGGTTGACGACCGCGTCCGCGATCACCTTGACGCCCGCCGCGTGACAGGTGTCCACCATGTTCCTGAAGGCCGTACTGTCCCCCAGCCGTCCCGCGATGCGGTAGCTGACGGGCTGGTACGAGGTCCACCACTGCGAGCCCTGGATGTGCTCCTGGGGCGGCGAGACCTCCACGTAGCCGTAGCCCGCGGGGCCGAGGGCGCTGGTGCACTCCTTGGCGACGGAGGCGAATTTCCATTCGAAGAGCGTCGCGGTGACGTCCTTGCTCCCGGGCGGTGCGGCCTGGGCCGGCTCCTGCGACACGACGGCGAGGCCGGCCGTGGCGAGCAGCGCCGCCAGTCCCGCGCGCACGAAACGCGATCTCATGGTGCGGCTCCTTCGTTTTCGGGCACAAAGGTGCCCCGAAGACAGCCACGCGCCAGGCCATCGAGTGGGGGGCGGAGTTCCCGCCCGTGGGAGCTCCGGACAGGAGACTGGCCCCGTGCGTGGAC
Source organism: Streptomyces sp. RLA123 (assembly GCF_056270165.1). Lineage (NCBI taxonomy): Bacteria > Bacillati > Actinomycetota > Actinomycetes > Kitasatosporales > Streptomycetaceae > Streptomyces > Streptomyces sp. RLA123. The sequence continues at coordinate 1,152,631 of NZ_JBWDOR010000003.1, forward strand.
ACCGTCAATACATCGCGTGGAAAAACTTTCAACCTCTTGCGGAAACAATCTGCATTGCGGTTGCGGATGGCAACCCGGGTGCTGTCAGCGGTATCTGAGTGACCGTCAGCGACAACAGGAGTCACGACCGTGCCACGTTCCCCGTACTGGGAAAAAACCGGTTGAATTCACCCCGCCGGGAACGCGACCCTGGCACGTCCTCACCCACCCCCATCTCCGATGCCGGGACGCCATGTCGCTTCGTTCTCTCCCCCATGCCGATCCGGGTGTCCCCGACACCCGGTCCGGCTTCCGATTCCTGCTCTGGCTCGAGAAACGCCAGATCCGCGCCCAGGCGGCGGCCACGTTCTGGGGCACGCTCAACATGGCGGCGTTCGCGGGCGTGCCCGCGGCGGTCGGCCTGGCCGTCCAGGCGGCCGTCGACCGCTCGGGCGGCAGACTCGCCCTCGCGGCCGGCCTGATCCTCGCTCTCGGACTGGTCTCGGCGGTGGGCGACGTCATGCTGCACCGCACCGCCGTCACCAACTGGATCACCGCCGCCGCCCGGGTGCAGCAGTTGCTGGCCCGCAAGACGGCCGAACTGGGCTCGGTGCTCACCCGGCGGGTCGCGGCCGGCGAGGTCGTGGCCGTCAGCACCGGTGACGTCGAGAAGATCGGCTGGTTCGTCGAGGCGCTCGCCCGCTTCGCCTCCTGCTTGCTGGCGACCGTCGGTATGACGGTCGCCCTCGTCGTCTACCGGCCCGAACTCGGTCTGATCGTGGCGGCCTGTGTCCCCGTCCTGGCGCTCGCGGTGCTTCCGCTGCTGCCGCACGCGACCCGGCGGGCGGACGAGCAGCGGACCAAGGCCGGAAAGGCCACCGAACTCGCCTCCGACACCGTGGCCGGACTGCGGGTGCTGCGCGGCATCGGTGGCGAGGAACTGTTCCTCACCCGCTACCGGCGCGCCTCCCAGGAGGTCCGGGAGGCCGCCGTGCGCAGCGCCCGAATGTGGTCACTGATCAGCGCGCTCCAGGTGGCACTGCCCGGACTGCTGCTGCTCGCGGTGACCTGGTACGGAGCGCGGCTGGCGCTGGACGGCCGGATCTCGGTCGGCGAACTGGTCACCGTCTACGGCGCCGTGGTCTTCCTGCTCTTCCCACTGCGGGGCTTCGAGGAGATCGCGATGGCGTACTCCTTCTCCCGGCCGTCGGCCAAGCGCGCGGCACGGGTGCTGTCGCTGCGGCGGGACACGGCGGGGCGGGCGGGCGCCGGCACCACCGGAGCCTCACCGTCAGGGCCATCGGGGGCGACAGGGGCGTCGGGAGACCTGTACGACCCTGCCACCGGCTTGCTGGCGCCCGCGAGGAAGCTGACCGCCGTCGTGTGCGGCGATCCGGACGCGGCGGGCGCGCTGGCCGACCGGCTCGGCGGGCACAGCCCGGAACGGGCCGAGGGCGATCCCTCGGTGCTGCTGGGCGACACGGCGCTGGACGAGCTTCCGCTGGCCGCCGCACGGGCGCTGGTGCTCGTGCAGGACAAGGACCCGGTGCTGCTTTCTGGCACACTCGCCGAGCTGCTCGACGTGCCCCGCTCAGGCGCCGTCGCCCCCGCGGACGCCCTGGCCGCGGCCCAGTGCGGCGACGTGCTGGAGGCGCTGGCCCAGGCCTCCGTGGACGAGTCGGGCGACCCGATGCGCACACGGATCACCGAGCGGGGACGGTCGCTGTCGGGAGGGCAGCGGCAGCGCCTCGCGCTGGCCCGCTCGCTGATGACCGACCCGCAGGTGCTGGTGCTCGACGAGCCGACCAGCGCCGTCGACACGCACACCGAGGCGAGGATCGCGCACGGCCTGCGGGCGCTGCGCGCCGAGCGGACCACGGTGGTCCTCACCTCCAGCCCGCTGCTGCTGGACCTGGCCGACCGGGTCGTCTTCATCGAGGAGGGCTCGGTGCGGGGCTCCGGGACGCACCGCGAACTGCTCCTCACCGACCCCGGCTACCGCGCAGTGGTCACCCGGGAGACCGAACCCGAACTCCATCCATTCGAGTCACTACGGAAAGCCGAGGAACCCGCATGATCGGCGTGCCACCGCCGGAGTACGATCCGGCCGCGCCGCAGCAGGCCAGCACCCTGCCGGTGGGTTCGCCCACCACGGTGCGCGGTTACGTCAGGGAACTGGTCGGCCGCCACCGGCGTGCCTTCGTCGCCCTCATCGCGCTGAACGCGGTGGCCGTCCTCGCCTCGATGGTCGGCCCCTACCTGCTGGGGCACCTGGTCGAGAGCCTCTCGGTGGGCGACCGGGATCTGCACCTCGGCCGCACGATGGCGTTCTTCGCCGCCGCTCTCGCCGTGCAGACGGTCTTCGTGCGCGAGGTACGGCTGCGCGGCGCGATCCTGGGCGAGCGGATGCTCGCCGACCTGCGCGAGGACTTCCTCGTACGGTCGGTCGCGCTGCCGCCGGGCGTGCTGGAGCGGGCCGGCACCGGAGACCTGCTGTCCCGGATCACCACGGACATCGACCGGCTGGCCAACGCGATGCGCGAGGCGGTGCCCCAACTGGCGATCGCCGTGGTCTGGGGCGGGCTGCTGCTCGGCGCCCTGACGGTCACCTCGCCGCCGCTGGCGCTCGCCGTGCTCGTGGCGCTGCCCGTGCTCCTGCTCGGCTGCCGCTGGTACTTCCGCCGTGCGCCGCACGGCTACCGCTCCGAGGCGGCCGGCTACGCGGCCGTCTCGGCCGTGCTCGCCGAGTCGGTCGACGCCGGACGCACCATCGAGGCCCATCGGCTGGAGGAGCGGCGCGAGGAGCTGTCCCGCCTGCGCATCCGGCAGTGGGTGGCCTGGGAGCGCTACACGATGTGGCTGCGCAGCGTGCTCTTCCCGGTGATCAACGCGACGTACACCCTGATCCTGGCGGCCGTACTGCTCATCGGCGGGACGCTGGTCCTGCACGGCTGGGCATCGGTCGGCGAACTGACCACGGGCGCGCTGTACGCGCAGATGCTGGTCGACCCGATCAATCTCATCCTGCGCTGGTACGACGAGCTCCAGGTGGCCCAGGTCTCCCTTGCCCGTCTGGTGGGCGTGCGGGAGATCGAGCCGGGCGCCGGCGATCACGAGGTGACGCCCGACGGCCGTGACGTCCACGCCGACGAGGTGCGCTTCGGCTACCGCGCGGGCAGCGACGTACTGCACGGCGTCACCCTGCGGGTGCGCCCCGGCACGCGGGTGGCCCTCGTCGGGCCCTCCGGCGCCGGGAAGTCGACGCTGGGTCGGCTGCTGGCGGGGATCTACGCCCCCCGTACCGGTGAGATCACCCTCGGCGGTGCCCAGCTGTCCAGGATGCCCGCGGAGCGGGTCCGCGAGCACGTGGCCCTGGTCAACCAGGAGCACCACGTCTTCGTCGGGACACTGCGCGACAACCTGCTGCTCGCCCGCGCGGGGGCGGACGACACCGAGCTGTGGGCGGCCCTGACCGCGGTGGACGCCGAGGGCTGGGCGCGGGCGCTGGACGCCGGTCTGGACACCGAGGTGGGTTCCGGCGGCGCCGCGCTCACCCCGGCTCAGGCGCAGCAGGTGGCGCTCGCCCGCCTGGTCCTGGCCGACCCGCACACCCTGGTGCTGGACGAGGCCACCTCGCTGCTCGACCCGCGGGCGGCACGGCACCTCGAACGGTCGCTGGCCCGAGTCCTGGACGGCCGCACGGTGGTGGCCATCGCGCACCGGCTGCACACCGCGCACGACGCGGACCTGATCGCGGTCGTCGAGGACGGCCGGATCAGCGAGCTGGGCAGCCACCACCAACTGGTGGAGGCGGACGGCGCCTACGCGGCGCTGTGGCGGTCCTGGCACGGATAGCCGGCCGCCACGGCGCCGCGCGCCGAGCCGCGGTGGGGGTGCTCAGGCGCCGAAGACCAGCGCCCCCACCGCGCCCACGCCACCGATCACGAAGAAGACCGGTGTGAGCACCTTGATCTCGACCTTGCTGCCCGCACGGAACCGCATGGGCTTGGGCGTGCCCAGCGGGTACCAGCGCCGGCGCCCGATGGGGATGGGCCACAGCACCGGGCAGCCCGATACGGTCAGCGCGTCGCCGAGACAGTGCACGATGGAGCCGAGCACGATCGGGATGCCGATCCACAGGTACTGCTGACCGGGCTCGGTCAGCAGCCAGCCCTTGCCGCTCTGGGTGCTGTCCAGGGTGTCGGCGAGCACCCAGGCGCTGGTGGCACCGAGCAGCCAGACCAGGATGTCGCTGGACATCCTGGCCTGCCGCCACAGCAGTCCTTCGACCGCCAGAACGGCGTGCACGAAGAGGATGAAGACCACGGCCCACCGGCCGCCGACCCATGCCAGGCCGGAGGCGCCGGCGCCCATCATGACCGCCCAGAGCCAGGTGTGGGTCAGGGTACGGTGCCCGCCCTCCCGTATCGGGTCGCCGGGCTTCCGGGTCTTCCGGTAAGCGGCGTACGACAGCTTGTCGATGACCGAGCACAGCCACCGGGAAATCGGGCCGAATGCCCGGGAAATCGTGGCTGCCTTGTGATCCAGATCAGGAGCGAGAGCCGCACCGGCACAGATCAGCGCACCGACCACGAGGGTCGGCCAGGGCATCGGATGATCGAGCCCCGCGGCAACCGCACCTACTGCCAGCCAAGCTGCCGCTCCGGAGACAGAATGTGCCGGTCCCATCATGGCGTGTCCCGCCCCTTTCGACCCGCCCTGAAGCGGAGTTGACGTCCAATTGACGGCACACCATACCGTCGGGCGATCTTCGCTTGTACCGCCGGTTCATCCCCCGGACCCCGCGGCAGGCAAGATGGGGGTGTGACCCTTATCGATCAGCTCCCTGCCGAGGCCGACCCCGACGCCCTTTTCGAAGCTTTCGCCACCTGGGTGGAGGGCCAGGGCATCTCGCTCTATCCCGCCCAGGAGGAGGCGCTGATCGAGGTCGTCTCGGGGGCGAACGTCATCCTCTCGACGCCGACCGGCTCGGGAAAGAGCCTGGTCGCGGCGGGTGCGCACTTCGCCGCCCTGGCGCGTGACGAGGTCACCTTCTACACCGCGCCGATCAAGGCGCTGGTGTCGGAGAAGTTCTTCGACCTGTGCAAGCTCTTCGGCACCGAGAACGTCGGCATGCTCACGGGCGACGCCTCCGTCAACCCGGACGCACCCGTCATCTGCTGCACGGCGGAGGTGCTCGCGTCGATAGCGCTGCGCGACGGCAAGAACGCGGACATCGGCCAGGTCGTCATGGACGAGTTCCACTTCTATGCCGAGGCCGACCGCGGCTGGGCATGGCAGATCCCGCTGCTGGAACTGCCCCAGGCTCAGTTCCTGCTGATGTCGGCGACCCTCGGTGACGTCAGCCGCTTCGAGAAGGACCTCACCCGGCGCACCGGGCGGCCCACGTCGGTGGTGCGCTCGGCGACCCGTCCGGTGCCGCTGTCGTACGAGTACCGGCTGACCCCGCTCACCGAGACGCTCACGGAGCTGCTGGAGACCCGGCAGGCACCGGTCTACATCGTGCACTTCACGCAGGCGGCCGCCGTGGAGCGGGCGCAGGCGCTCATGAGCATCAACATGTGCACGCGGGCCGAGAAGGACGCCATCGCCGAGCTCATCGGGAACTTCCGCTTCACCACCAAGTTCGGGCGCAACCTCTCCCGTTACGTCCGGCACGGAATCGGCGTGCACCACGCGGGCATGCTGCCCAAGTACCGGCGCCTGGTGGAGAAGCTCGCCCAGGCCGGCCTGTTGAAGGTCATCTGCGGCACCGACACCCTCGGCGTCGGGGTCAACGTGCCGATCCGCACGGTGCTGTTCACAGCACTCACCAAGTACGACGGCAACCGGGTGCGGGTGCTGCGCTCCCGGGAGTTCCACCAGATCGCAGGCCGGGCCGGCCGGGCCGGCTTCGACACCGCGGGGCTCGTGGTGGCCCAGGCGCCCGAGCACGTCATCGAGAACGAGAAGTCGCTGGCCAAGGCCGGGGACGACCCGAAGAAGCGCCGCAAGGTCGTCCGCAAGAAGGCGCCGGAGGGCTTCGTCGGCTGGTCCGACACCACCTTCGAGAAGCTGATCGCCTCCGATCCGGAGCCGCTGACCTCCCGCTTCCGGGTGACCCACGCAATGCTGCTGTCCGTGATCGCGCGCCCCGGCAATGCCTTCGAGGCCATGCGCCGGCTGCTGGAGGACAACCACGAGGACCGCAGGTCCCAGCTGCGCCACATCCGGCGGGCCATCGCGATCTACCGGTCGCTGCTGGCGGGCGGAGTGGTGGAGCGCCTGGACGAGCCGGACGAGGAGGGCCGCATCGTCCGGCTGACCATGGACCTCCAGCAGCACTTCGCGCTCAACCAGCCGCTGTCCACCTTCGCGCTCGCCGCCTTCGAGCTGCTGGAGCCCGAATCGCCCTCCTACGCGCTCGACATGGTGTCGGTCGTCGAGTCGACCCTCGACGATCCCCGCCAGATCCTGGCCGCCCAGGAGAACAAGGCGCGTGGCACCGCGGTGGCCGCGATGAAGGCCGACGGGATCGAGTACGAGGAGCGGATGGAGCGCCTGCAGGAGATCTCCTACGCCAAGCCGCTGGAGGAGGTGCTCTCCCACGCCTACGGCGTCTACCGCAAGAGCCACCCCTGGGTGGGCGACCACCCGCTCTCGCCGAAGTCCGTCGTGCGCGACATGTACGAACGCGCCATGACCTTCACCGAGTTCGTCTCGCACTACGAGCTGGCCAGGACCGAGGGCATCGTGCTGCGCTACCTGGCGAGCGCCTACAAGGCGCTGGAGCACACCGTCCCCGACGACCTGAAGTCCGAGGACCTTCAGGACCTCATCGCCTGGCTGGGCGAGCTGGTCCGCCAGGTCGACTCCAGCCTGCTCGACGAGTGGGAGCAGCTCGCCAACCCCGCGGAGATGACCGCCGAGGAGGCACAGGAGCGCGCCGACCAGGTCAAGCCGGTCACCGCCAACGCCCGGGCCTTCCGGGTGCTGGTGCGCAACGCGATGTTCCGCCGGGTGGAGCTGGCCGCCCTGGAGCACTACGCGGAACTGGCCGAACTCGACGCCGAGTCCGGCTGGGACGCGGACAAGTGGGCCGACGCCATGGACGCCTACTGGGACGAGTACGAGGATCTGTGGACCGGTCCGGACGCACGCGGCCCGAAGCTGCTGCAGATCGAGGAGCGCCCCGAGGAGGCCCTGTGGAAGGTGCGGCAGACCTTCGCGGACCCCAACGGAGACCACGACTGGGGCATCTCGGCGGACGTCGACCTGACCGCCTCCGACGAGGAGGGACGCGCGGTGGTCAAGGTGACGGCGGTCGGCGCGCTGTGACCGCGGTGCCCGGGATACGCACGACCGCGCGGACCCGCGCCTCCGCCACGAAGGCACGGAAGGAGCACGCCCGATGACCAATCCCGCCGAGCGCCTGGTGGACCTGCTCAACCTCGAGAAGATCGAGGAGAACATCTTCCGCGGGCAGAGCCCCGAGGAGCGGATCCAGCGGGTCTTCGGCGGGCAGGTCGCGGGCCAGGCGCTGGTCGCCGCCGGCCGCACGACGGACGGCACCCGGCCGGTGCACTCCCTGCACGCGTACTTCCTGCGGCCGGGCCGCCCGGGTGTGCCCATCGTGTACGAGGTGGAACGCGTGCGCGACGGGAAGTCCTTCACCACCCGCCGTGTGGTCGCGGTGCAGCAGGGCAGGACGATCTTCACACTGACCGCCTCCTTCCATCTGCCGGAGCCCGGCTTCGAGCACCAGCTGCCGATGCGTGAGGTCCCTGACCCGGAGAGCCTGCCGAGTCTCGGGGACGAGATCCGGGAACACCTGGGCGGCCTGCCGGAGCAGTTGGAGCGCATGGCGCGCCGGCAGCCGTTCGACATCCGCTATGTGGAGCGGCTGCGCTGGACCCCGGAGGAGATCGTGGGCGCGGAGCCGCGCAGCGCGGTGTGGATGCGCGCCGTGGGCCCACTCGGCGACGACCCGCTCGTGCACACCTGCGCTCTCGCGTACGCCAGCGACATGATGCTGCTGGACGCCGTACGGGTGCCCATCGAGCCGTTGTGGGGGCCGCGCGGCTTCGACATGGCATCGCTGGACCACGCGATGTGGTTCCACCGGCCGTTCCGGACCGACGAGTGGTTCCTCTACGACCAGGAGTCCCCGGTCGCCACCGGCGCCCGTGGGCTGGCCCGTGGACGCATCTACGACCGCCAGGGCAGGCTGCTGGTCTCGGTGGTCCAGGAGGGGCTGTTCCGGAAGCACGAGGACTGACCTGTCGCGTGGCCGCATACAGCGGTCCGCGGCGCGTCGTGGAGGCGGCGCGGACCGTCCCCGGCGAAGGCCACTCCTCGCCCGAATGGCGTATCCCTTGGTGCTGTGCACATGATGGTGGCGTGAGGGTGATGTCGGGCTGTGCCTCCTCCTCCCAGGGGTGCCTTTCAAAAGGACGGCCGGTAGGGCCTGTCCAGGGGCGGCGAGGATGATCGTCCATCGCTGAGGCGCACGTGGACACCGGCGCATGAGCCGGCGGGCGCGAGTTCACTGCACATCGATCACGACACCCCCGCGTTTCCCCTGTGGTCGATGTCTGAGAAAGACATTTCTAGCCGAGGAGCAGAGACACATGACGTCGCACACCGTCCCACCGACTGCGCGTCTCTCCGAGCACGAGGCTGCCGTGGGGTTCACGGCATCCCGGCAGTTGTCCGAGGCTCTTCAAGCAATTCTTGTGGAGCTGGTCGAACTGCACCTCCAGGGCAAGCAGGCCCACTGGAATCTGGTGGGCCACAACTTCCGGGACCTGCACAAGCAGCTGGACCACATCGTTGACGACGCTCGTGAAGCCAGCGACACGATTGCCGAGCGCATGAGGAGCCTCCACGCCGTGCCGGACGGGCGCTCCGACACGGTCGTGGCCACCACGACGCTGCCCAAGTTCCCCGAAGGGGAGCTGACCGTCGCAGCCGTGGTGGATCTCATCACCACGCGCCTGCACGCGGCGACGGCGACGATGCGGCGCCTGCACGACGGCGTGGACGCGGAGGACCCGTCCACCGCTGACATCCTCCATTCGGTCATCGACACCCTGGAAGAGCACGCTTGGATGGTCAGCGCCGAGAACCGTCAGGTGTGACGCACGCGCCGTCACCCCATGCCGCTCAGCCCGCTCATCGGGGGTCATCCGGCGCCGAGGCCCAGGAGCCGGCGCCAGTGGCTCCTGACGGCCCGCGGGGGAGGCTCGACGGCATGGGGTGACGGTGCGGGCTCCGAAGACTCCGCCAACACCCCGCGATCTGGCTCCCGTTCGCTCCCCGGCCGGGGAGCGGGCCGGACGGAGCGCGCCCGCAACAACGCGTCCGCCAGCGAGACCTGGGCGAAGGCGACCTCGTCGGGATGGTCCGCCACGATGTGTGCGTCGATCAGCTCCCGCACGGCGTACGAGCCGGTGTTCCCGGGTGACAGTCCCGGCCGCAGGCGGCGCAGATACGCCCGCTCGTGCGGATCGGGCACGGCCCCCGCTGCCGCTTCCGGGCCCAGCAAGGCGGCCCAGGCGGCCGCCTCACCCCAGGCGTCCGCGGCATCCCGCACCATCTCCTCCACTCGCCGGGCCCGCCAGCCACGGGGGCGGTGGTCCTCGCCCTCGTCCAGCGCGTCCCGCAGTGCGGCGGGAAGACGGCCCGCGAGCAAGGCCGGCTGGACGACCGTCAGTTGCCGCACCTCTGAGGCCAGATAGAGCCAGACGACGGTCCGGTACCGGTTCACGTACCACCGCACGGGGCGGATGAGGCCCCCCTTGGTGAGTCTGGTGAAACGGTCGCGCGTGATGCCGATGAGCTCTCCGCCTTCCACGCTCCCCACCAGCCTGAGCCGTTCCCTGAGGGTTTCCGGGAAGCCCTCTTCGGCCCGCAGCCGTTCCACGTCCTTGCGCACCACCCGCCGCCGACCGCCGGCGGCGGGTGTCGTGCGGATCTCCCCCACCCGCAGCGCGACATCGAACTCGTCAGGTTCCAGACCCAGTTCCTCCCGCGCCCGTCGCACACCGAGCGCTTCCGCGACGACAAGCTCCTGCACGCCCATGCCGATCCCCGTTCCTTCCGCGACCATTCGTCACTGACAGTCACGAATGTAGAACATGGGACCGACACCCCGCAGGGGCCTGTGGATAACTCCGTCACACCCCGTGGTCGTAGACGGTCACGGACGTTCCACGGCGCACCAGCCGCTCCTCGATCATCGGCTCCACGCGGTGCCAACTGCCGCCCGCCAGACCGCAGCCGATCCGCGGCATGTGCACCGACGCCCCGAGCCCGGCAGCCCGGTCCGCCACCGCCGACAGTGCCGCGTCGATCGCCTCGTACCGGACCGGCACACCCTTGCTGCCCCGCCGGATCCCGTGCTGGCCGATCATGTTGGCCACCCAGAGCCATGGCCCGACTTCGACGAACTGGACGGCGCCCAGCGCGAAGCCGTTCGTGGCGCGTTCGCGGTGCCAGCGCCGGTAGGCCGCCTCGGGCTCCGGCCAGCGGGCCGACACCGCGAGCACGAAGCCCTTCCCCCACCCGCCGGTGTCATTGCAGACATGGGCGATCAGCTTCACTCCGTCGCCTTCCGGGGTGGTCGCGTCGCCCCGGACATACGTGATCTCGGACATGGCATCACGGTACGTACGGGCACCGACATCCGGCCGCGGACGGCCACATCACAGGGCCCGTAGTCCGTTGATGACGTCCTGCAGCACCCCGACGTCCGGCAGCTCGGCCGGGGGCACGGGGCGGATCGCCCGCAAGTGGCCCTCGCGCAGCAGGTCGCCGAGGAGCACCCGGACCACGCCCAGGGCGAGGTCGGCCTCCGACGCCAGGTCGGCGACCGACAACGGGCCGTCGCGGCACAGGTCGAGCAGTGTGAGGTGCTCGTCGTCGAGGCCGTCCTCGGAAGCGGTGGCCGCGGTGGTATGGGAAGTGTGGGATGTGCGGGCGGTGTTGGCAGCGATCATGACAGCGATCAGGTCGACGTCGCCGTCCGAGTCCGGCCGGGTACGGCCACCGGTGATGGTGTAGGCGCGCACCATCGGACCGGCCTCGTCGTCAAACCAGAGCGCGCCCTCGTCCTCCGGCGGGCTCGGCGTCATGCTTCATCACTCCCCGGGAGCCGCCGCGTCGTGCCGGCGCGGTGCGACACCGAGGTGCTCACCGACCCGGTGAACCATGAGGGTCATCTCATAGGCGATCTGGCCGACATCCGCCTGGACCCCGCTCAGCACCGACAGACAACTGCCCTCGCCCGCGGCCGTGACGAAGAGAAAGCCGTCGTCGAACTCGACCATCGTCTGCCGCACTCCACCTGCCTCGAAGTGGCGGCCGGCGCCCTTGGCGAGACTGTGGAACCCGGAAGAGACGGCGGCCAGATGCTCGGCCGTCGGGCGATCCAGACTGGTGCTCGCGCCGGTCACCAGACCGTCGCCGGACAGCACGAGCGCGTGCCGGACGTGCGGCACCCGTTCCGTCAGGTCGTCCATCAGCCATGTGAGTCCGTTGCTCACGGTCATCCCCCGCTGCCCCCGTTCTCCGCAGTCCCGTGCGGTGTCGCAGCGTCCCTGCCGCGGGCGAGGCCGCGCGTGAACGCCGTCATGGTGGAACGAGCCTCTTCCGGAGATCGTTCCCTTTCCTGTCCGCCGGCCGGCGGCTCGGCCGGGCTGTCGTGCACGGCGTCCTCCCTGAGCTGCGCTACGAGACTGGCCTGTCGCACCCGCTTCGGCAAGCCCGACCCGGTGCGCCCGTCCTCCTTGGGCCGCGAGGGGCCACGACGGGTCCGCGGCGTACGCGGGGCCTTGTCGGCGCGGTCGCCACCGGGCGGCTCCGCCGCCGACCGGGGCCGCAACACATACTCCCCGGTCTCGGCGTCGTCCGCCGAACCGTCGACCAGCACGGCCTGCGGAATCATCACCACGGCCACGGTGCCGTCGTACCGGCCGCGACGCAACGCGACCCGTACCCCTTGGCGGGCCGCGAGCCGTCCGACGGTGAACAGCCCGAGGCGGTCGGTCTCCGGCAGTTCGGTGCCGGCGGCGGCCTCGCCCATCTCGCTGTTCGCCTCGGCGAGGCGGTCGGCGCTCATACCGAGTCCGCGGTCCTCGATCTCCAGGACGTAGCCGCCGCCGACCACCTCGCCCCGCACCTCGACCCTGCTCTCGGGCGGGGAGAACGCGGTGGCATTGTCGATGAGTTCGGCGAGCAGGTGGAGCACGTCGGCGACGGCGGAGCCGACGAGCGCCACCCTGGGCATACGCCGAACGACCACACGCTGGTAGTCCTCCACCTCACCGACCGCCGCCCTCGCCACCTCGGCGAGCCGGACCGGGCGTCGCCAGGCCCGGCCCGGGGCGTTGCCCGAGAGGATGAGCAGGCCCTCGGCGTGCCGCCTCATGCGGACCGCGATGTGGTCGACGCGGAACAGGTCGTCCAGCTCTGCCGGGTCCTCGGAGCGGCGTTCCATGCCGTCGAGGAGGGTGAGCTGACGGTGCAGCAGTACCTGGCTGCGGCGGGCGAGGTTAGTGAAGACCGCCGCCACCCCGCGACGCATCCGCTCCTGGTCGACTGCCGCCTGCACCGCGGCGCGCTGCGCGGTGCTGAAGGCCCTGCCCACCTGTCCGATCTCGTCGGCGCCAAGGCGCAGTTCGGGGGCGGCACGGGCCACGGCGGCGTCGTCGAGCTCCTCACCGGACCGCAACCGGTGCAGCACCTCGGGGAGCCGGGTCCCTGACAGCTCCAGTGCCTCGTTGCGCAGCAGGGTGAGCCGCCGGGCGATGCCGCGGCCGATCAGGAGGGAGACGACGACGGTCAGAGCGACCGCGAGCAGGCCAGCGAGGCTGACCGCCCCGGTCCTGAGGAGGACGCTCATGCCGTCGTCGCGCGCCTGATCGCCGATTTCGCGGGCGGCCTCCAGATTGATGATGCTGAGCTGGGAGAGGGCACGGTCGGCGTTGAGCCGCCAGGCGCGCAGGACGACGCCGCCGACGCCCTCCGCACCCGCCGATCGCACGGCGGTCTCTATGGAGTCCAGCGACCAAGCGACGCTGCCGCCGCCGAACTGGTCGAGGCGCTCCTTGGCCGCCTTGCTCAGTTCCGGGTCGACGATCGAATACAGCAGTTTCCGGCCGTCCACGGTGCTGATGAACTCGCGGTACTGACTGATCGTCATGGGTTGCCCCGCCAGCACGGCGCTGATCATGGCGTCCTCGCGGGACAGCAGCTCCCTTGCGCGTACGAGTTCGATGACCAGGCCGCCCTGGTGGGCCACCTCACCGCTCTGCAGGGACGCCAGCGCGCCGCGCAACCGGAACGTGGGATCGATCACCGACGAGTAGCGGTGCAGCGCCATGGACCAGCCGAAGCCGGGCTGCCGCAGCTCGGCGCGCAGCGGGCGCAAATCCTCGGCAGCGGTGATGATTTCGGTCAGCCGTTGCTTCTGCACGAGGTTCAGCGGCTCCCCGCGGGCCTGCTCGCGCGCGTGCTCGCGCACGACGGCGAGCTGCCGGTCGGTGTACCGCTCGCTCCGGGCGAGCTCCGTGCCGCCCTGCGCGCCCCCGGAGGCGACATAGGTGACGGCGAGGCGTCGTTCCACCTGCAGCGAGCGAGCCAGATCGTCGGCCGGGGTGCCGTAGTAGCGGTAGGTCTCGGCGATCCGGATGAGGGCGAAGGCTCCGCGTACCGAGGTGTAGGTGCTGTACGTCCACAGACCCGCCAGCGACAGGAGCGGCACCAAGATCAGTGCCACGAGTTGCGTGCGGATGGTGCGGGGGCGCAGGCGCATGCGTCAGGTCCTCGGTCGACCATGGGTTCGATACGGAAGGGCACAGTCTGGCCGAAGGAGGCCCTCTGACAGGCGGCGACTGTGACAAGTCACAGCCCGGGGCGGCCGCCGGCCGTCGAATCCCGTCGAATCCGCCGGACGTGCGTTCACGCCACGCTAACGATTCGGCGGTGCCGTGGAAACGCCCGCGTCGCACACCGGACGGTGGGAACCAGCGAGGGGCGGCAAGAGCTGCGCCGCTCCACAAGGAGGCCGCGGTACCGCACCCGTCCAGCGGCTCCTGGACGCCCCTTCGGCGCCCTGCCGGGGCAGGATGGGGGCATGGGACACAGGATGACCGAGGAAGAGTGGCGGGCCTTCGTGTCCGCCGGGACGCGGACGGGCAAGCTGGCGACGGTCCGCGCGGACGGGCGGCCGCACATCGCCCCCATCTGGTTCTTGCTGGACGGGGACGACCTGGTTTTCAACACCGGTGCGGGAACCGCCAAGGGGCGCAACATCACGCGCGACGGCCGGATCGCCCTGTGCGTGGACGACGACCGGCCGCCGTTCTCGTTCGTGGTGCTGGAGGGTCGTGCCGAGGTGAGCGAGGAGCCCGGCCCACTGCTGGAGTGGGCCACCCGGATCGCGGCCCGCTACATGGGGGAAGACCGGGCCGGGGAGTACGGGCACCGCAACGCGGTGCCCGGCGAGCTGCTGGTGCGGGTACGGATCGACAAGGTGCTCGCCGAGGCCGATGTGGCCGGCTGACGCCAGGGGCGGGCCGGCCACGCCGGCTCAGCTGACCGGCTTGCCGCCGTTGGCCTTCTTGCCGTTCGCGGCGACCGCCCACCAAGTGCCGCCGACTCCATGACCGTTGGTGTCGCCGGCCTTGGTGTCGCCGCTGTACCAGTACACCGGCCAGCAGTTGTAGGACAGCTGCTTGGTGCCGTCCGACCGCGTGTAGGTGCTGACGAGCTTGGGGTTGAGGCCCGCGGCCTCGGCCTCCGCCTTGGAGACGGGCTTGGCCGGCGGCCACTTCTTCAGGCAGTCGCCCGTGCAGTTCGACACCATGGGCCAGTCGGTGTCCTTGTCGAAGCGGTAGAGCGTACGTCCCTTGGAGTCGACCAGGATGTCGGCCAGCTTGGCGTCGTTGACGACCGACAGAATCGGCCACTTCTTGTCCGAGGCCGCTTCCGCGCTGTCCCCGGAGCCGTTGCCGTCGTCGCCGTAGCCGTAACCGTCGCCGGAGCTCGCGGAGGGACTCGCCGTCGACGGGTCGTCGTAGCCGTAGGCACCCGAGGTGGAGGCACCGGGCTGGGCCGACTCGGCCGCGTTCTGCTGCTGGGCCGCGGGGGCCACGTTGCTCGCCTGGTCGTAACCGGACGACGACCCGCTGCCGCAGGCGGTGACGAGGAGAAGGGCAGCGGCCGTTCCGGCGACTGCGGCACCGATCCGCTTGTGCATCTGAACTCCTAGCGCAATAGAGGCTCGGGGGCCGTGCGCCCCGCCTGCCCACCCGTACGCACCCCGCCCGGAAGCCTCTCAATGCACGGTGTTATTCATTTTTCGCAGCGCCGTTCTGCTAAGGTGCCCGCCCGCCGACAGGCCGTCAGCTCACGGAGTCCAGCAGGCGGGCCGTGTGCATCCGCCCCGCGTGCTCCACCAGAGCGACCAGCACGTCCCTGCTCGAGGCCCTCTCCCGCGCGTCGCACGTCAGTACAGGGATGCCGTCCTCCAGATCGAGCGCCCGGGCGATGTCCTTGGGACCGTGCTCGCGCGCGCCGGGGAAGCGGTTGACCGCCACCGCGAAGGGGATACGCCGGTGCTCGAAGAAGTCCACCGCGGGGAAGCAGTCCTCCAGGCGGCGGGTGTCCGCCAGCACGACCGCGCCGAGCGCGCCCTGCGCCAGTTCGTCCCAGAGGAACCAGAAGCGGTCCTGCCCGGGCGTGCCGAACAGGTACAGCGACAGGCCGGCCCTGATGGTGATGCGGCCGAAGTCCATCGCCACGGTGGTGGTCGTCTTGCGCTCCACGCCGCCGGTGTCGTCGACCCACCGCCCGGCCTCGGTGAGCGTTTCCTCGGTGCGTAGCGGCCGGATCTCGCTCACGGCCCCCACCAGCGTGGTCTTGCCGACCCCGAAGCCACCGGCGACCAGGATCTTCAGTGCCATGGGCGGTGTGTCAGAGTGCCCGGAGTCCATTGATCACCTCTCGCAGAATGCTCACGTCAGGGAGTTGCGCCGGTGGCACCGGGCCGCGGACCCGTACACAGCCGAGCGCCAGCAGGTCGCCGAGCAGGACGCGCACGACGCCCACCGGCAGGTCGGATTCGGCCGCGAGCTCCGCGACCGACTGGGCGGTGCGCCGGCACAGCGCGAGCATGGCGGCGTGCTCATGAGTGAGCGACGGGTCGTCGGCCGCACCGGGCTCGGCGATCACCTGGGCGATCAGGTCCAGTCCCGCGCCGGCCGTGCCGGGCCGGGTCCGGCCGCCGGTCAGGGCGTACGGCCGCACCATGGGCCCGGCTTCGTCGTCGTACCAGTGGTCGCCCGGACGACGCGTGTACCCGCCGTTCATCACCCGCCGGCCCAGTCAGCCGGCGACCGGGCCGGCGGCCCCGAGACGCGGCGGTGTGCTCAGATGCTCGCCGACGCGCTTGACGAGCCTGGCCATCTCGTAGGCGATCATGCCGACGTCGGCACCGGCCGTGGTGAACACCGCGAGGCAGGAGCCCTCGCCCGCGGCGGCCACGAACAGGAAGCCGTGGTCGAGTTCGACCATGGTCTGCCGGACCGTACCGGCCTCGAAGTGCCGGCCGGCGCCCTTGGCGAGGCTGTGGAATCCCGAGGCAACGGCCGCCAGGTGCTCGGCGTCCTCGCGGCTGAGTCCGCGCGAGGCCCCCACCGCGAGCCCGTCACCTGACAGCACCACCGCGTGGCGGACCTGGGCGACCCGGTCGGTGAGGTCGTCCAGGAGCCAGTCCAGCTCACCGGACCGGTTCGATGCGTCGATCATCCGTGCTCTCCTTCGCGGGATGCCCTGCCGGGGGTACGGCCGGTGTCGGTGTCGCCGTTCTCGGGGGCCGTGCGCGGGCCGCCGTGGCCGCGGGCGCCGTCGTGGCCGGGCTCGGGCGGCGGGGCGGCGCGCAGGGGACGCCGGGCGGCCCTCTCCGGGTCGCCGTCGCCGTCGCGTGGCAGGGTGCCCCCACCGCGGATCCAGCCGCTGCGGTAGGCCGCCAGAGTCGCGCGGGCCTGTTCGGGGGAGCGCTCGGGCGTCCCCCGTTCCGGCCCTGTGGTCGAAGTTCCCTCCGCAGCGGGCCGTTCGAGCAGTTGCGGGGCGAGGCTGGCCCGCCGTACCCGGCGCGGGAGCGGGCCGTCCCCGGCGGGCGCCGGCCCGGGCGCCGCGGAGGCAGGGGCGGGGGCCGGACCGGTCGGAACCGCCGGTGTGGGGGCCGGCCCGCGTTCCGGCACCGGGCGGGGCACGGAGTGACGCGACGGTCCGTCGCCGGAGCCGTGCTGTGACGTCGCCACCGCGGGCACGGGCTCCTCGGCCAGGGTGCCGTTCCCGTGGACCGTGGGCGCCGCGCTCCTCGTTCCGAGCGCTTTGGTGGCGTCGGCTTCCTGCGCGCCGGTCTCCAGCAGCGCGCTGGGCAGCAGGACGACAGCGGTGGTGCCCCCGTACGGCGAGGGGCGCAACGCGACCTTGACGTCGTGCCGGGCGGCGAGCCGGCTCACGACGAACAGGCCGAGCCGGTCGCTGTCGAAGAGATCGAGCGCCTGTGACTGGCCGATACGGCGGTTGGCCTCCGCCATGGCTTCCGCGCCCATGCCGAGCCCGCGGTCCTCGACCTCCAGGACGAAGCCGTTGCCGACCTGCTCGCCGTACACACGCACCTTTGTGTGGGGAGGCGAGAACTGGGTGGCGTTCTCGACGAGTTCGGCCACCAGGTGGGTGAGGTCGGCGACCGCGGCGCCCACCACGGCCGTCCGGGGCAGTCGCCGGACCTCGACGCGTGCGTAGTCCTCGACCTCGGCGACCGCGGCGCGCACCACATTGGCGAGCGGTACGGGCTTGCGCCAGGCGCGGCCGGGTGCTGCCCCGGAGAGGATGATCAGGCCCTCCGCGTGGCGCCGCATCCGGGTGCTGAGGTGGTCGAGCCGGAACAGGTCCTCCAGCTCCCCCGGGTCCTCCGTGCGCCGCTCCATGGAGTCGAGCAGGGCAAGCTGACGGTGCACCAGCACCTGGCTGCGACGGGCGAGGTTCACGAAGACCCCGGAGACGCCGCTCAGGAGTTCCGCGCGCTCGGCGGCGGCCCGCAGGGCCGAGCGCTGCACGGTGGCCAGCGCCTCGGCGACCTGCCCGATCTCGTCACTCCCATGACGTTCGAGCGGGGCCTCGGACTCGAGGTCGATCGTCTCCCCCGCGCGCAGGCGCCGCATGGCGCGCGGCAGTTTGCGCCGGGCCAGGTCGAACGCGGTATTGCGCAGCCCGACCAGTTCGACGACCAGGCCGCGGCCGATGCGCACGGAAATGAGCAACGAGGCGACGACGGCGATCAGTCCGAGCAGCACGGCCACGCCCGACCGGCTGAGCAGGCTGTACAGAACGGGCCGCTGTGTGGGAGCCGTTCCCACCGCGATCGCCGCCAGGCCGCTCGCCACCGGGACGGCGGCCCGGCTCCAGACGGCGGGCGGAGCCGCGTCGGCAGCGGCCTTGCCGGGGCCTGCGGCCAGCACGGCGTCCTCGACCACCGCCAGGTCCGCGTACTCCTCGGAACCGCTGAGCCGGTCCCAGGCACGGCGGGTGTCGCCGGTCAGTCCGGGAGCGGCCGCGTCAAGCAGCAGCCGGCGGGCACGGATGGCCCCGCTGACGTCCCCGTAGCGCACGATGGGCAGGTCGTGGTCGAGGGCGGCGGTGGAGAGCAGGGCGTCCTCACAGGCGAGCTGTTCCGCCGCGCGTCCGATGTCCAGGGCGACGCGGGACCGCGGCGAGTCGGCGATGGCGTCGGCGATGGCGAAGGCGTCCGTGATCGCGTCCGTGTAGGCCTGGTAGACCCGGCCCCAGTCGGCGCGTGCCCCGGTGCCGCCGGGGCGCAGCGCGTCGAGACCGTCAACGGCCCCGACAAAGACGCGTACGCGGTCGGCGACTTCACGGGGCAGACCGGTGCCGTCCGCCACAGTGTGATCCTTGCCGAGGCGGAGCCTGGCCACGGCGCGGCCGGTCGCCTCGACACGGCGCCTCAGCTCCGTCGCGGTCGCGGACCCTGGATCAGCCAAGGAGTGGCCCGCGGCGCGGCGTTCGGCCTCCAATGCGGTGATGGTGGTGATGACCGGTTCGCGGATCGTTTCTGCAACGCGCTGTGCACGGATCTGACGGGATATGTCCTGCGCCGTGGTCACGGCCGCGAAGGCCCACAACGCCATCAGAGAGACGACGGGCACCATCAGGAGGCAGACGATCTTCGCGCGGACGGTTCTGGGCCGCAGGCCCGGCAGGGAAGTCCGCCGCGGCCGCTCATCGGCGGGGAGACCTGCGTGCGCGCGGCGGCCGTGCTGTGGCGTCATGCGGCGCCCTCCCCGAACCGCGTGGCGGCCGCCGAGGCCCCGCGTTCCCGCACCGTCGGGGAGAGCGCGACGAAGGCCGAGGTGAGGAAGAGGTACGAACCCAGACCGACAATGAGCGGGAAGAGGAAGGCGGTTGCCCCGGCCCCGCCCAGTACGGCGGCCGAGGGCCGCACGTCCACCCGCACGGCGAGCATCCCGGTGTAGTGCATGCTGCTCACCGCGACACCCATGAGGAGCGACGCCCCCATGACGACCACGGGCCGATGCACGGTGAGCACCGCCCACAGGGCCACGGTCGCGGCGGCCACCGCGACGGACACCGACAGGGCCACCTCCCACGGGTCGTAGGAGACCTCGCCGTGCAGGCGCATCGCCGCCATCCCGAGATAGTGCATGCTCGCGACGCCCAGGCCGGTGGTGAGCCCGCCGGCCACCAGCGCCACGAACCGCCCCTTGCCGTAGCCGACGGCGAAGACGCCCAAACCGACGACAAGGAGGGCGACCAGCAGGCTCAGCACGGTCAGCGGCACGTTGTAGCGGATCTCGGTACCGCTGACGCGGAAGCCGAGCATCGCGACGAAGTGCATCGTCCAGATGCCGGTGGCGAGCGCGCTCGTGGCCGTGAGCAGCCAGTTGCGGCGGGAGCGGCCGGTGGCGGCCAAGGCGCGGCCGGTGCAGCGCAGTCCGAGGGCCGCGCCGACGCACGCCATCGCGTACGAGAGCAGCGGCGTCAGCCAGCCGAAGGCGGCGTGGTCCATGTGTCCCATGGCCACCGGACGCTAGTGCGGGGGCGGCAGCGGGCCTCGGCCATGACGGAACCCTGCGTTAATTGACAAGGTGCTTTCCCCATGCGGTGGGGAACGATCACGCAGAGGCCGAACCTGCACAGGGTGATGGCGTTTCAGGAGCCACGTGGCGCATACATGATGACGCCCACGCCCACGAGGCACACCAATGCCCCGATGACGTCGAAGCGGTCGGGCCGGTAACCGTCCGCAACTATCCCCCAGGCGAGCGAGCCCACGATGAATACGCCGCCATAGGCGGCCAGAATGCGGCCGAATTCGGCGTCCGGCTGCAAGGAGGCCACGCATCCGTACAGGCCCAGCGCGATCACCCCGGTTCCGACCCAGGCCCAGCCGCGGTGTTCGCGCAGGCCCTGCCACACCAGCCAAGCGCCGCCGATCTCGAGGAGCGCGGCGAGCACGAAGAGGGCGACCGAACGCAGCGTGAGCATGCGACCATGATGCCTCGCGCTCCACGCTGCCCCGACCGCGGCTCCCACCAGAGGTGTCCGACATGCATTCCGACCCCGCTCATGTGCGTGAGTTCTTCGCCGCCCGGGCCGCCGACTGGGACACCCGCTTCCCCGACGACGGTCCCGCGTACCAGGTGGCCGTGGAACAACTCGGCCTGAACCCAGGGCAGACCGTGCTCGACGCCGGATGCGGCACTGGACGTGCGCTGCCGTTCCTCCGGCACGCGGTCGGCCCGACGGGGGCGGTCATGGGCGCCGACCTGACCCCCGAGATGCTGACTGCCGCGGTCCGGGCGGGCCGCGGGGCGGACGGCGCCCTGGTGCTGGCCGACTGCGGCCGCCTTCCACTGCGCGACCACGTCGTGGACGCCGTCTTCGCGGCCGGGCTCATCGGCCACCTGCCGGACCCCGGTGCGTGCCTTCGTGAACTGGCCCGGGTCACCCGGCCCGGCGGACTGCTGGCCCTCTTCCACCCCGTCGGCCGGGCCGCCCTGGCCGCCCGGCAGGGCCGCCGGCTCACACCCGACGACCTGCGCGCCGAGCCCAATCTGCGGCCCCTGCTCGACGGATCGGGCTGGTCCATGACCGGCTACACGGACACCGACGACCGGTTCCTGGCGATGGCCTCGACGAAGGCATAAGCGTTGTCGAACATGATGTTGTGACCGGCCCCGGGGACCGGGACCACCGACACCCCGGCCGCCACCAGGTCCTGGTGCCCTGCGAGTTCCCCGCTGAGCTCGCCGATCAGGTAAGTGCGCGGAATGGCCATGGAGACCAGTAGCGCACGCATCGTGGGTTCGGTTCCGCGCATCAGGCCCATGGCGCTGCGATGCAGCGCCACCGGGTCCGCGAGCCGCATCGTCGCTCCCCACTTCGGTCCGACGCGGTCCAGGACGCGGACGAAGCCCCCGCCGTGCACGAACTCCTTCTCCGTGAAGGCGGCGATGCCGCTGCTGCCCGCTGTCACCGGCGGGCGGGGATCCAGATTCGCCTCCGCCAGCACCAGGCGCGCGACAAGGTCCGGCCGGCGTGCCGCCAGCACAATGGCGACGGCCCCGCCCATGCTGTGGCCGACCACCTCCGCGCCGGTCACACCGGCGGCGTCGAGGGCGGCGGCGACCGCGTCCGCGTGGTCCTCCAGGCGGTAGCCGAAGTCCGCCGGACGGTCGCTGATGCCGAAGCCGGGCAGATCGACCAGGAGGGACCGGCGCCGGCACAGCGCGGGATGCCCCGCAATGTGGGCGAAGTAGACGGTGGATGCCGCTCCCAGTCCGTGCAGGTAGACCCGCGCGGGGTCCTCGCCTGCAGACTCCGTCCATCGGATGTGCGCGCCGTCCTCGGTGAACTCTGTCTGCTGCATGGCCGCGACTATACATCGACACCGATGTATCCCCCAACCGATGTACCCCGCGGGTGGTGGAGAATGGCCGCATGCTGGAGCTCGCGATCCTGGGATTCCTGTTTGACGACGCCTTGCACGGTTACGAACTGCGCAAGCGCATCGCCGCGCTCACCGGGCACGTCAAGCCCGTTGCGGAGAGCACGCTCTACCCGGCCATCAAGCGGATGGAGAAGGCCGGCCTGCTCCAACGGGAGACCCGGCCGGGGGCGGTCGCCGCCCCGCGCCACGAGCTCACGCTCACCGACGAGGGCCGTACCGAACTCCGCCGACGGCTCGCCGAACCCTCCGCCCTCGACATCTCGGACGAGAACCGCTGGTTCACCGTGCTGGCCTTCCTCCGGCACCTGGACGACCCGGCCGCCCAGGCCGCGGTGCTGGGCCGCCGCATGGCCTTCCTCGAGGAGCCGTCCGGGTTCTTCTACGAGGGCGACCGGCCGCTGCGCGCCGAGGAGGTCGACGACCCATTCCGGCGCGGAGTGCTGGCCATCGCGCGGGCCACCACGAAGGCAGAGCTGACGTGGCTGCGCGGCACGCTGGCGGACCTCGGCGCCCAGGCTCCCTAGGACCTGGCGCGGGCGGCGCTCCGCCCGTCCGCGAACCGGAGGCACCGGTACCGCATCCGTGCAGGCAGCCGCCTTGCGGAGCGCCGAAGTTGGCCACGGCGGCAGGGCGCGAGCCCGCGTCGCGGTCGGTGAAGGGTTTTCCACAGGCGCGGCCCCGCTCTCGACGCGGGTCTCACCGGCTGGTTAGGGTGCGCCCACCACGGAGAACCACTCGGAAGGGGATGCCCGTGTCCGCGACAGACGACGACGCGCTGTTCGTGCTCACGGCGGCGATGCTGACGCCCGCGCAGTTCCCGAGCGTCCTGGCCGACGACTATCCGGCGGCATGCGCCGAGCTCGGCCTCGAAGCGGTCACCGACGGCTACGGCCTGATCTTCGGGCAGGACGGGGCCGGCGCCCGGTGGACCGTGGCGGTCAACGACACGGCCCTCGTGGCCTGCGCCCTGGCCGCCTGGGACTGCGGGCTCGAGTACGACCTGTCCCCCGACGACCACTCGGTGATCGCCGCCCTGCCCGGCTGGCCGCTGCCGGTGGCCGTCGCCGCCCCGGGGGTCGCCGCACCCCACGACCCCGACGAGAAGGAGGCGGGACGCCCGCTCTCGCCGCCGGACAGCGATCGCTGGGGGCCGGCGCAGCGGCGCATGGGCGCCGACGAGATCGCCCTCCAGTGGCGCACGTGGCGTGAACAGCTGGGTCGGCCCGCGGGCTCCGGCGAAACCGGCGGGGAGCAGGCCACGGAACATCAGGCGGGCGAGGATCAGGGGACGGAGCCGGGCACAGGCAGGGGCAGCGGTCTCCATCCCGGCGTCCGCCGCGCGTTGACCGCCGCCCAGGAGTACGTGAACACCCCTCCGCCGCCCGGCCGCATACGGTCGACGGCGGCCGGAGAGGGTGTCCGCACGCTGCGCGTGGACGGCGCGGACTGGAGCCTGGTGGCCCGCACCGACGACGTCGCCTTCGTGCTGCTCGACGAGGAACCGGGCGAGGTGCTCCCGGTCGGCCGCGGACCCGAGCTGCCGGGGTTGCTGCAGGCCCTTGAGAAGCTGGCCGTCCGGCCCAGCTGAGCCCGCCTGCCCCCGGGCCCCGACCCCCGACCCTGGGCCCCCGACCCCAGGCCCCGGGCCCTGGCTCAGCGCGCCCGCGGGTCCTCCCGCGGATCGTCGTGCACCTTCTCGGCGACCTTGCGCGCCGCCACCAGCACCGGGTCCCACACCGGCGAGAACGGCGGGGCGTAGCCGAGATCGAGGGCGGTCACCTGCTCGGCCGTCATGCCCGCGGTCAGGGCCACCGCGCCGATGTCGACCCGCTTGGCCGCGCCCTCGCGTCCCACGATCTGCAGCCCGAGCATCCGCCCGGTGCCGCGTTCGGCGATCGCCTTGACCGTCATCGGGGCCGCGCCCGGGTAGTAGCGGGCCCGGCTGGTGGACTCCACCACAGCGGTGACGTACTGCAGGCCGGCCGCGTCGGCCTGCGACGCCTTGAGCCCGGTGCGGGCGATCTCCAGGTCGCAGACCTTGCTGACCGCCGTGCCGACGACACCGGGGAAGGTGGCGTAGCCGCCGCCGACGTTCGTGCCGACGACCCGGCCCTGCTTGTTGGCGTGGGTCCCGAGCGGGATGTGCTGCATCCCCCCGGACACCAGGTTGAGGACCTCCACACAGTCGCCCGCCGCCCAGATGCCGTCGGCGCCGCGTACGCGCATCGCGCGGTCCGTGAGCAGCCCGCCGTGCTCCCCGAGGGGCAGTCCTGCCTCCCGTGCCAGGCCCGTGTTGGGTGCCACGCCGAGGCCGAGCACGACGACGTCGGCCGGGTACTCGCCCTGGTCGGTCGCCACCGCCCGGACCCGCCCGCCGGCCCCGGTCAGCACCTCGCGGACGGCGGAGCCGGTGACCACGGTGACCCCGAGCCCCTCCATGGCCTTGCGCACCAGGTGCCCCATGTCCGGGTCGAGGGTGGACATGGGCTCCTCGGCCCGTTCGAGCAGGGTGACGCGCAGACCGTGCCGCAGCATGGCCTCTGCCATCTCGACGCCGATGTACCCGCCGCCGACCACGACCGCGTCTCGCGCCGGAGTGTCGTCGAGCGCGCGGAGGATCTCCTCGCCGTCGTCGAGAGTCTGCACCCCGTGCACCCCCTCGGCGTCGATCCCCGGGATACCGGGCCGCTTGGGAACGGCGCCGGTGGCGATGACCAGCTGGTCGAACCCGGTCCAGTCCTCCGCGCCGGACATGTCGCGGGTGCGCACACGGCGCGCGTCCAGGTCGATGCCGAGGACCTCGGTGCCGAGCCGCACGTCGATGTGGCGGGCCTGGTGCTCCTCGGGCGAGCGGGCGATCAGCTCGCCGGGCCCCTCCGTGTCCCCGGCGATCCAGTAGGGGATGCCGCACGCCGAGTAGGAGGTACGGCGGCCGCGTTCGAAGGCGATGATCTCCAGATCGTCCGGGTCCCTCCGCCTGCGTGCCTGGGACGCGGCCGACATGCCCGCCGCGTCGCCCCCGATGACCACCAGCCGTTCCGTCATGACCGCAGCGTATGCGCCCACCCCCGGTATCGTGCGCGGCCACCCCCGTGGCGCACACTTGTGCGTCATGGACCTCCAGATCACCGCGACCTCCCCGGAGCATCCGGCCGCCCTCCTCGACCTGCCCTGGAACGTGCCGCTGGAGGAGTGGCCCGAGGAGTACCTGGTGGCCCTGCCCCGCGGCATCTCGCGGCACGTGGTGCGCTTCGCGCTCGCCGGGGACGAGGTCGTGGCGGTCAAGGAGGTCGGCGAGTGGGCGGCCGTCCGCGAGTACGGGCTGCTGCGGGACCTGGACCGGATCGGCATCCCCGCGGTGGACCCGCTGGCCGTGGTCACCGGCCGCAAGGACGAGCGTGGCGCGCCACTGGAGCCCGTGCTGATCACCCGGCACCTGGGCGGCTCCCAGCCGTACCGTTCCATGTTCGAGACGACGATGCGGCCGGGTACCGTCAACCGCCTGCTCGACGCACTCGCCGTACTGCTGGTCCGGCTGCACCTGGCGGGCTTCGCCTGGGGTGACTGCTCGCTGTCCAACACCCTGTTCCGGCGCGACGCGGGCGCTTACGCGGCGTACCTGGTGGACGCCGAGACGGGCCAGATCCAGGCCGGCCTCTCGCGCGGCCAGCGCGAGTACGACATCGAGGTGGCCCGGGTGAACATCGCGGGCGAGCTGATGGACCTGGAGGCGGGCGGCTCCCTGCACCCCTCTGTGGACCCGATCACCTTCGGCCAGGCCATCGCCGACCGCTACGACGAACTGTGGCACGAGCTCACCCGCGAGTCGGTCTACCCGGTGGGCAAGCGGCACTACATCGACCGGCGCATCCGCCGGCTGAACGAACTCGGCTTCGACGTGGCCGAGATGCAGATCCAGAAGTCGCCGGACGGGGACCATGTCACCTTCCTGCCCAAGGTCGTCGACGCCGGCCACCACCAGCGCCAGTTGCTCCGCCTCACCGGTCTCGACGCCGAGGAGAACCAGGCCCGCAGTCTCCTCAACGACCTGGAGACCTGGATGGCCACCCAGGACGACTACGCCCCCGGCGACCCGCTCGGCGCCCGTCCCGAGGTGCTGGCCCACCGATGGGTCCGCGACGTCTTCCGGCCCACCGTCCGCGCCGTCCCGCGCGAGCTGCGCCGCGGCATGGACACCGCGCAGGTCTACCACGAGCTGCTGGAGCACCGCTGGCTCATGTCGGAGCAGGCACAGCGGGACGTCGGGCTGGACGCCACGGTCGAGGACTACGTGCACAAGGTGCTGCTTCAGTCGCCGCAGGCGCCGGCGGTACCCCTGCCACCGGACTAGGCACCGCGCCGCCCCTCCCCGCGTGGCTGGAGCGGACGCCTGAGTTCCGCGACGAGCCCCGCTTCCGCGACGTCCGGGTCGGTGTGCGCCTTGAGTGCCTCCAGTTCGGCAGCCCACGGTCCCGTCCACCCGGTGGCCTCCCCGCCCGCGCGAACGAGGAGCACCGCGACAAGACCGGCCGGTGTGCCGGGACGCCTGCCCAGAGCGCGGGCCACGTCCAGGACGGCTTGGAGCGGCCGGCCGTCGCCGACCACCACGGAGGGCCGGTCGCCGAAGGACAGGACGTACGGGTGCCCCTCGACGAGCCGGAGGCAGCGCTCCCACCGCTCCATGCCGGCGTCCCCCTCGCGCAATCCCGCGACCGCGGCACGGAAGGCCGCGCGGGCGGCGGCGCGTCCCAGTCCCGCGCGTTCCAGTGCCTCGGCGTACGCGCCGTCCAACGCCGCCGAATACCGGTGCTGGTTCGCGGCGAGACGGTCGAGAAGGCGCAGTTCCGCCCGGCCGCCCACCAGAGTGCGGAGCCCGTCGCGAAGCGCGGTGACGGCCACCTCGGAACGCGCCGCCGCGCCGGAGAGCGCGTATCCGGCGGCGTACCGCTCGTCGTGCGGGCGTGCCGGGTCGGACAGCGCGGCCGCCAGCGCTGCGGCGACCACCCCGTCCGCGCCGTGGCCGCTGACGGCCGTGCCCAGCGCACCGCAGACGGCCGCCACGACGTCGGTGTCGCCTCCCTCACGCACCAGGGCGGCCAGGAAGTGCGCGTGGGCCTCAGCGGCCGCAGGAACGGCGTCGCGCCGGCTGTCGATGACGGCCCGGCGCACCGCCGCCTGCCCCATCCGGTCCCGCAGCCGGGCGGCGACCCCGGGCCGGTCCAGGGCCGCGGTCAGCGGCACGGCCAGCACGGCGAGCACGTCGTGGTGCTGACCCGGCACGTCCCACGCGGCCAGCAGGACACCGAACGCCTGCCTGCCTGAGCGTTCGCCCAGCGCCCGCGCCGCCTCCTTCCGCGAGCCCACCGGCGCCCGCGGGTCGCACGCGATCCGGCCGAGCCATTCGACCGCCTCCGCGTCGGGAATTCCGTCGAGGAGGCGGCGCAGCGCCGCCATCGCGGCCCGACCGCGCACACCGCCCGTGCCGGCGTGCTCCAGCAACGGGCCCAGCGCGGTGCGGTCGGCCATCCGGCCGAGCGAGGACAGGGCGGCGGCCACGACGGGCTGCGGAACCTCTCCTTGAACGAGCCGCCGCAGGCCCGCCGCATCGCGCAGTTGGTGGGCCGCGCGGGTACGTTGCCTCAGCGGCACGTCCTCATCGGCGGCGACCCTTTCCAAGTGCCGGGCTATCAGTGCCCGCTGCGCGGGCAGCCAGCGTCCTTCGGCGGTCTGTGGCAGCCGCGGTACCCACGGCTGTGCGGCAGCGGCCGGCAGACCCTCCAGCAGATCGGTACGGCGCCGCGTCAGCGTCTCCTCCAGGCGCGGCACCGCAGCGAACACCCTTCCGGATGTGAGGAGTTCCCCGGCTCGTTCCTCCCGAGTCGCGGGGTCGGCGAGCCAGACCCCGGCGGCGCGTGCGGCGACGGCGGGATCGTCGCTCTCCAGTGCCGTTCGAGCGAGGAAGCCGTCACAGCCGGGCAATGCGGCGACGTGACGCTCCAGAAGTGCCGCGATGCCGAGCGCGTTCCGGGCGCCGTCGCCCCGGCTGCCCACGGCCCAGATCTCCCGGGCGGCGGACCGGCCGACGTCCAGCGGCGTCCCGCGGTCCGGGAACCGGGGGTCGGCGAGAACCTGGGCGAGCAACAGCACGACGGCTGCCGCGCGTTCGTGGTCACGACGCGAGGCGGCCGCCACGGCCACCCGCCGCAGGAGCCGTTCGGCGGCCTTGAGGGTGTACGCGGTCGAGTCGTGGGACTGGACGGTCGTCAGGGCCATGTCCCGCAAGGCCGCGTACGGGACGGCCGCGAGCAACCGGGCTGGCGCGGCGGCCGCCTGCTCCAAGGCCGCCTGGCGCACGATGCACTGGTCGTGCCAGGCGCGTTCACACGTGGTGAAGACGCGGGCGTACTCTGCGGGGTCGCCGTGCTGGGCCGCTGCAGCGAGGAGTCCGGGCCAGGCGGAGCGCCGCCGGTGGACGGTGAAGTCGTCGGCCAGGCCGCGGTAAAGGGGTTCGGCCTCGGCCGGCGGAAGGAGCACGCCGAAGCGCAGCCGGACGTCTCGCTCGCGCCCAGGACCGTCCGGAAGGTCCCGGACGAACTCGGCGCGATCCTGGGGCTCCAGCGCGGCGACGGCGCTGACCGGCACCTTGTGCCGGTTCCCGTCGGGCACGCGTGCCCGCACCAGGCGGACGCGCAGACCGGGCGGCACGAGCGCCAGCAGGGCGTCCGCGGTGACGGGCTCCGCCAGGTCCCGGTACTCGTCGTCCTGGGTACGGCACACCGTGGCAAGGGCGGCGAGTTCCTCCGGGGCCAATTCACGCAGTGCCCGACGTACAGCCTTGGGCAACGGGCCCTTGGCCAGCGGCAGTTCCGTGATCCCCGCACGGCGGACGACGGCGAGCAGGTCCCGGGGCCGGCGCAGAGCGGCCACCACGGCCTCGCCGGTCATGAGGCCGGGCGCCTTCTCGGCGAGGAGCAGCGCGGCTGCGGGGTCCCGTCGGGCCACGGTCCCCACCAGGTCCAGGTGGCTGTGGAAGAGCCGGTACCACGCGGAGGTGCCCTCGGCCCGTGCGGCGGCCCGGACCAGGTGTTCAGCGACCGCCCGCGGTGCGGTGCGGACGAGCGACGCCAGGACGCCGGCAGGCGCGTCGAGCTGGGGCAGCCACTCCTCCACCGTGCCCGGCGGGCAGGCCGGCAGCAGTTGTGCCGCCTCGGCGTCCCCGTACCGCTCGCGGACCTCCGGCAGCAGCCGTGCGGCGAGTTCACGGCGCCGGCACAGCCGCAGGACGCGGTAGACGTCGCGTCGTACGCCGCGAATGCCGCTCAGCGCGAGCCGCTCCACCGCGGCGTCGGGAACGGGGAGCCGGACGGCGGCCGCCAGGGCGCGGCGGCGCAGCCGAGGATCCTCGAGCGCGGCGGCAACGGCCTCGATGTCGCGGCGGACGACGGCGAGGAAGAGCGCGAGGTGCCGCTCGTCGGGGCTCCCGTCCGCGAGGGCGGCGCGGGCGGCGCGATAGCCGTCCTCGTCAAGGGAGCGGCCGTGTTCCGCGATGGCCCGCATCCGGGCCGGGAAAGGAAGGTGGTCGAAGTGCGTGTACAGGGCGCCGACTTCTTCTCGGGAGTTCTTCCGGACGCCGGCCGTGGCCGGTGGCGGCGGCGCCCGTACCGGGCGGCGCAGTGGTGATCGTCCCCGCCGCCTCCCGGTGCCGCAAGTGAATTACGCCCCTGGTGCGGCGGAACGGCCGCGTGTCGCGGAGATCGTGAGCCGCACATAGTCCACGACCGGCTCCCGCAGGCGCTGCGCCACGGCCCGGACGAAAGCCTCGTGCTCGCCTTCGGGAAGGCGTTCCAGTTGCCCGCCGAGGACGACGACGGCCAGGTAGGAGAGCAGTTGGTCCCCGGCCGCCAGGCGCGCGGGGTCGGGCACGAGAGCGACCTCGACGTCGGTGAACCCGGCATCGCGCAAGCGCTGTTCGGTCTCGGCCACGCCGGCGAAGTGCCAGACGGCCGGTTGCGCACCAAGGACGTCGTCGACGGCCGCGGAGACGCGGGCGATGTTGCCGAGGCCGCCGCATTCCGCGACAAAGGTGCCGCCGGGGCGCAGGACGCGGGCGATCTCTCCGAAGAGCGCGGCGTGGCCGGGGATCCAGTGAAGAGTGGCGACGCTGACGACGGCGTCCACCGGCTCGCTCAGGGGCAGCCCGCGCGTGATGTCGGCGTGGACGGCCTCGACCCGGTCCATGCGCCCGGCAAGGCGCCGCCGAAGCCGGTCGAGCATGCGCAGCGAGCCGTCGACGGCCACGACGTGCCCGTCCGGGAGGAGGTCCAGCAGCGCGGCGGTGTCGCGGCCGGTGCCGCAGCCCAGGTCGAGCACGCGCTCGTCACCGCGTGGGCCGGATGCGGCGAGCCGGCCGAGCGTCCGCCTCCCCCACTGTTCGTGCGGCAGCGGAAGTGCGTCGTAGGTGGTCGCGTCCCATTCCCTCGGCATGCGCTCACATTAGACACGTAGTCCATCAGATGATACCTCGTGTCTCACACGGTGGACGAAAGGGGAGCGCGCAGGTCCGTGATCGAGGTGCGTCCCGTCGACAGGGTGAGCGGAGGCCGCACCGCCCTCGAGGACGACGACTGGGCGGCGTGGAGGCGGTGATCGGCTGGACGGCGGATGTTTTGGGCCCGAGGCGCTGTGCGGACTCGACGCCTTCTCGCACCTGGAGGTCGTCCACCGCTTCGACCGCGACCCGGAGGAGCGGAAGCAGACCGCGGCGCGCCACCCGCGCGCAACACCGCGTGGCCGCTCGCGGGCAGCTTCGCCCAGCGCGGCAAGGAGTGGCCCAACCGGCTGGGCGTCCCGCGCTGCGAGCTGCTGCGAGTCGAGGGGCTGGACGTCCATGTGAGGGGCCTCGACGCCGTGGACGGCACTCCGGTGCTCGACGTCAAGCCCTGGACGACCGGGTTCGGCCCGCGGGGCGAGGTCGTGGAACCGGCATGGGCCGGGGAGTTGATGCGCCGTTACTACCGACGGCGAGGGGGCGGCGCAAGCGCCGCGGGCTCCGCGGGCGGCATCCGGGTGAGGCGGTGGCGCTGCGCGGCGTGTCCTCGCCGACCGGTTCAGGCATATGGGCTGATGTTCCTTTATGCAGTCAAGGCATGCGGCCACGGGCTCGCACCATGGAACCCGCGGCTCGCGCCAGGAGTCGGACGGGCCGCACCGCCACCTCAAGGGCGCGCACCGGGCCGTACGGCGTTCACGCCGTACGGCGACCGTCCTGGTCGTCGGCACCGGAGCGGTGGGTTTCGTCGCCCTGACGGCGTGGGGCGTGCACCGTGCCGTCGTCCACTCCCCCACGCCCGTCCTGTACGCGCGGCCGGCGCCGACCCCGCAGGCACAGCCGTTCCCCAACCTCGCCGACCGCGTCACGATGCACCGGGTCCCGGCCTACCCCGCCTCCGAGCCGCGCATCGTCACCCGTGCCTCCTGGGGAGCGGACGAGAAGCTGCGCCATGAGGCACCGCACTACGGTCACGTGGTGGAGGCGGTCTTCCTGCACCACACCGACAGCGGCAACGGCTACGCCTGCAAGGACGTGCCGCGCATCATCCGGAACATCTACACCGGTCACGTGCGCGGGAAGCACTGGGACGACGTGGCCTACAACTTCTTCGTCGACAAGTGCGGCACCATCTACGAGGGCCGGGCCGGCGGCCTGGCCAAGCCGGTGACCGGTGCGCACGCGGTCGGCTTCAACCAGGACACCATCGGCGTCGCGGCGGTCGGCACCTTCGACGCCCCCGGCAGCGTGACGCACGCGATGACCGAGGGGATCGCCCGGCTCGCGGCCTGGAAGCTCGGGATCTCCGGCATCGACCCCCGGGCCAAGGTCACCCTGGTGTCCAGCAACGACAAGAGCCGGTTCCGCAAGGGGAAGCACGCGGTCTTCCACGTCATCGCGGGCCACCGGGACGCCTTCATGACCGACTGCCCCGGCAACGCCCTGTACGCCGCCCTGCCGGCGATCCGCGCCGAGGCCGCCCGGCTCCAGGGGCGGCCACAGGCGCGCAAGGGCTGACCGGACCTCACGGCTGGGGCCGGCCGGACGTCAGCGCCAGCAGCGCGACGTCGTCGCCGACGACGCCCGCGTAGCGGCTCAGGTCCTCCCAGACCGCGTCGAGCACGGTGCGCGGCGAGGGGTTCGCGTCGCGGGCCAGCAGCGCGGTCAGCCGGCCGGCGAGCGGATAGAAGACCCCGGACGCGTTCCTGGCCTCCGTCACGCCGTCGGTGTAGGCCAGGATCATGTCGCCCCGCAGCAGCTCCACTTCCGTGGTCACGGGCCGCGGCAGGCCGGGCAGTCCCGTGCCCAGCGGTGGCGCGGGGTCTGCCGTCAGTTCCAGCACCGCGCCGTCGCGCAGCAGCAGGGCCGGAGGGTGGCCGTGGCAGGCCAGCCGCACCACCGATCCGTCCTTGGGGAACTCCAGCAGCAACGCCGTCGCGAACAGCTCGCCGTTGGCGTCCGCGTCCAGCAGCAGACGCCGCTCCAGCCGTCCGGCGAGGCTCCTCAGGTCCGGCTGGTCGAGCGCGGCCTCCCGGAAGGCGCCGAGAAGGGACGCGACGGTCGACACCGCGGCGAGCCCGTGGCCCTGCACATCGGCGATCAGCGCCCGTACGCCGTGGGGCCCGTCCCGTACGTCGAACAGGTCGCCGCCCACCAGAGTGCCCCGCTGCGCCGCCCGGTACAGCGCCGCGCAGCGCACGGAACCGACCCGGGGCGGCACGGGCGCCAGTACGGCGTGCTGGGCGGCCTCGGCGACCGAGCCGGCCTCCACCAGGCGGCCCCGGGACCGCTGGCCCACTCCCGCGATCAGGACGCTGAGGACACCGATCAGCACGACGGCGCCCACTTCGCCGCCGGCGAGGCTGCCCGAGCCGACGACCGGAAGCATCATCACGACGACCACGGCGACCGCGATGACGGCCGTGCCCAGGACCCCGTAGGTGAGGGCGGCCAGCGGCGATACCGCCGCGTAGTACGCGCCCAGTTCCACGTCGCCGGGCGTGACGCCCTGCGCCACGACCAGAGCGGCCAGCAGGACGACCGGCAGCAGGCGCAGCCACCGGGGCAGCGGGGCGATCTGCAGTGTGCCGTCCTCGGCGGGAACCGTCCCCATGAAGGCACGGTAACCGCCTGCGGCCGCGGCCGCCGGGTCAGCGGGCGGCCGCCGCCGTGGACACGACGAGCTCCGGGTGGTGGCGCCGGGCGACCTCGGGGTGGGCGCGCAGCCATCCCTTGAGCTCGTTGCGTCCGTACTCGGCGAACAGGGGGTTGGCCGGGTCCCTGGTGGCGCCCGGGGCGTGGTGGGCGTGCGCGAAGGGCAGCGGGGCGATCCGCGCGTCGAGCCGCGGGTTGTAGAAGAACGGAACGGAGAAGCGCTCGCGTGCTCCGGGCGGGCTGACGACGCGGTGGTTGGTGGCCTTGAGCCAGCCGTCGGTGGCGACCTCCAGGAGTTCTCCGAGGTTGACGACAAAGGCGCCGGGCAGCGCCGGGACGTCGTGGAAGCGGCCGTCGGAGCGCTCCACCTGGAGGCCGCCTACCTCGTCCTGGAGCAGCAGGGTCAGGAACCCGTAGTCCTTGTGCGCGCCGACGCCCTGGCCGTCGCCGGTGGGGGCGGTGCCGGGGTAGCGCACCAGCTTCAGGTGCAGATGCGGCTCGTCGGCGAAGGCCTCGTCGTAGAAGGCCTCGGGGGCGCCGATGGAGGCCAGCAGTTCGTGCAGCAGGCGGTGCGCGATGCCGCTGAGCCGGTCGATCCAGCGCAGGGAGCGCTCGCGCAGCTCGGGGAGGCCGGCGGGCCACTGGTTGGGGCCTTCGAGCCACCAGTACGGAGGTTCGCCCGGGGCGGGGACGTGCCGGGGCCGCTCTGCGCCGACGTCGAGTTGGTCGCGCCAGTCCTGGCTGCCGCCGGTGCGCTCGTCGCCGATCCGTGTGTAGCCGCGGAAGTGCGGGGAGTTGAGGTTGCCGAGGGCGAGCCGGTCGGCCTCCGGGAAAGCGAAGAACGCGCGGATCACGCGCATCAGCGCGGCGGTCTCCTCGGTGGTGACGCCGTGGCCGGTCAGCTGGAAGAAGCCGACGTCGTGGGCGGCGGCGTGCAGGTCGCGGTGGAACCGGGCGCGGGCCTCGGGGCCGCGGTCGGCGGCCGACAGGTCGATCACGGGGAGCTGGAGTGTCATGTGTCTTTCCGCAGGGTGTGTCCCGGCAGCGGCGGCGATGGCCGAGCGCTCCGCGCGGGGCCCTGTTGGGGCGGCGGCGCGGGGCCGGGTGGTGGAGAGGGAGGAAGAAGCGGGGTGCCGGGGCTCAGCCGCTGCGGCGACAGGACATGCTCGTGACGCGGACGAAGTCCACGTGTCGGCGGCGCACGAGCAGAACCATGGGCCAAGGGTACTGCCGCGGGCGACGTTGCTCCGTGACCCATGTCACCCGGGCCCATGCCCCTGCGCCCGCGAACGTGGGACGGCGCCATGGTCCGGGCGCGCGGTGGCGGCCACGATGTGGCGGCAACCGACCCCGACGTGCCCTGGAGGCACCATGCGCCCCTGGAGAGGCCTCACCAGAGGTGTCCCGAAGAGCGTCCCCCTGCTCGCCGCCGCGGCCCTCGTACTGGGCGCCGCCGCGGTGCCCGCGGGGGCGCAGGCCGCGACCGCCGGCCACTGCGCGCGGCTGGACCAGGTGGTGGTGCCCGGCGCCGCGCTCGCGCAGCGCGCGTGCCTGCCCGACCTGACGACCACCGGCCTGGCCGGCACCCCGTACACCGACGCCGCCGACCAGGCGGGGCTGTCCGCCGCGGGCACCGTGCGCCCCTCGGGCGTACCCGGCGTCCAGGTCGACGGCTACTTCCCGGACGGCTCGGGCTTCAACACCACGCACGGCTGGAACCACGACGCGCAGTTCGTGCTGCGCATGCCGGACCGCTGGAACGGCGGCCTGATCGTCACGGGAGCTCCGGGCACCCGCAAGCAGTACGCGCTCGACGTGCTCATCTCGGACTGGGCGGTCGCGCAGGGCTACGCCTTCGCCGCGACCGACAAGGGCAACAGCGGCCCGGACTTCTACACCGACGGCCGCCGTCCCGGGGACGCGATCGCCGAGTGGAACCGGCGCACGACCCAGCTCACCGTGGCCGCCAAGGCCGCTGTCGCCCATCGGTACGGCCATGCGCCGCGGCGCACCTACATGACGGGAATCTCCAACGGCGGTTACCTCACCCGCTGGCAGCTGGAGAACCATCCGGCGCTCTACGACGGCGGTGTGGACTGGGAGGGCACCCTCTGGACGGCGGACGGGCCCAGCCTGCTGACGTCGCTGCCCGTGACGGTGGCCCGCGCCCAGGGCCGGGCGACCGATGCGGACCTGCTCGCGGCCGGGTTCGCGCCGGGCTCGCAATTCCTGTGGCCGTACCACCAGCAGGCGTACTGGGGCATCACGCAGAAGACCTACCGCGCGTTGTTCGACCCCTCCTACGACCCCGCCTGCCCGGGGGCGAGCGCCGGCGCGACTGTCCCCGAGATCCTGGCGCCCTGCGCCTCGGACGCGGACTACGACTACGCCGCACGGCCCGCGGCGGTGCACCGCGCCGTCGCCCGGGTCGCGCTCACCGGCCGGATCGGCAAGCCGATGATCACGCTCCACGGCACCCTGGACACGCTCCTGCCGATCGCCACCGACTCCGACGTGTACGACCGCATGGTCGACGGCGCCGGACGCGGCCGTCTGCACCGCTACTACCGGGTGGCGGGCGGGAATCACGTGGACGGCCTGTACGACACCTATCCCGACCGGCTGCGGCCGGTCCTGCCCTGCTACCGGGAGGCGCTGGGCGCGCTGACAGCCTGGGTGGAGGACGGGCGTACGCCGCCCGGCGACCGCACGGTGCCGCGTCCGGCGGACGGCGACGTGGTCAACTCCTGCGCGCTCGGCTGATCAGACCCGTTCCAGGCGGCGGTGCGGCTCCTGGGGCAGCTCGACGCCGACCCGGTCCCCGGGCCGCACCTCGCCGCCGGTCAGCACAACGCCCATGATGCCGCCCTTGCGGACGATCGCGCCCTGCTCGTCGCGGCCGACGACCTGCTTGAGCAGCCCGCTGCGGAAGGCGTCGATCTGCAGACACGGATTGCGCAGCCCGGTCACCTCGACGACCGCCTCGGCACCCAGCCGCAGCCGGGTGCCGACGGGCAGGCCGAGGAGGTCGACGCCGCGGGTGGTGACGTTCTCGCCGAGCTCACCCGGGGCGACCTCGTAACCCGCCGCGCGCAGCTCGTCGAACAGTTCGCCGTGGATCAGGTGGACCTGACGCAGGTTCGGCTGCGTCGGGTCCTGCGCCACGCGCGACCGGTGCTGCACCGTCACCCCGAGATGCGCGTCGCCCTCGACCCCGAGGCCGGCCAGCAGGCGGATGCTCTGGCGCGTCGGCTTGCTGAAGTGGTGTCCCTCGTCGCGGCTGACGGCGGTGACGGTGGCGGTCACGGAACACGCTCCCCTCGTCCAGGCTGCTGGAGAATCAGCCTAGCCGAATTATTCATTGAGACTTCAAGAAGTTTTCCCTACGCTGGGTCCATGCCTGTTCGCCGTCTCAATCACGCCGTGCTCTACATCCGCGACGTCGCCCGGTCCGTCGAGTTCTACCGCAAGGTGTTCGGCTTCACGGTCGACGTGGAGATCCCCGGCCGCGCCGCCTTCCTGAGCGCCGAGGACACCCTCAACGACCACGACCTGGGGCTGTTCGCCATCGGCCCGGACGCGCCGGGCCCCGAGCAGGGCCGGGTCGGCCTCTACCACCTCGCCTGGGAGGTGGGCACGCTCGGCGAACTCGCCGACACCGCCCGCGCGCTCACCGAACGCGGCGCGCTCGTCGGCGCCAGCGACCACGTGGTCTCCAAGTCCTTGTACGCGAAGGACCCCGACGGCAACGAGTTCGAGGTCATGTGGCGCGTCCCCCGCGAGGACTGGCCCACCACCCAGGAGGCCATCCGCCCCCGCCCCCTCGACCTCCAGGCCGCCCTCGACCGCTGGGGCCCCGACCTCGCGACGGGCGCCGCGGCCGGCTCGGTGACCTGACGCCGGGGTCTTCAGTCGAGGACGACGGTCACCCCGCGCTCGCGCAGGAGCCGCACAATCTCCTCGAAGTAACCGAGCCCTCCGCCGGACACGACGTCCGCCAGCGCCTCCCGGGCGACGGCGGCGTCGTGCCAGACCAGCGTGAACGGTGGCTTCACACCGAAACCGCCGGCCAGGCAGTCGTCGAAGGCGTCTCCTCCCCAGCCGTAGTACCGACCCGGTCCGACGATCGCCTCCGCCATCGCACAGTGCAGTCCCGGAACGTCGGTCACATACCGCCCGTCCAGGTGGTGCACCCCGCCGGAGCGGTCCGCCCCGCTCCGGCCGACACAGCCGCCGAGGGTGAGCCGCAGCCACGCGTCCCTACCGTCGCTGCCGTAGGTCCTGTACGGAGTTCAGATCACGGTTCGGGCAACGGTCGCCGGCGACAAGGCGTGCTCCTCCCGCAGCAACCGCACCTACCTGCGCAAACGCAAAATCCGGGCGGTGATCCCGGAGAAGGCGGACCAAGCGGCCAACCGTAAAAGAAGGGCTCGCGCGGAGGCCGCCCCGTCAGCCACGACGCCGAGCTGTACAAGGACCGCAACACCGTCGAGCGGTGCATCAACCGGCAGCGCAACTGGCGCGGGACCGCCACCCGCTACGACAAGACTCCCGAAAGCTACCTGGCCGGAATTCACTTGTGCGGCACGATGCTGTGGCTACGCAGCATCACCGGACCTGCATGTCTAGTGACCTCGTTCCCGGCCGAGGAAGCACGACAGGAGTCGCCTGAAGTCGTGCGGGTGCTCGAGCGCCGGCACGTGCCCGCATCGGCCGAGCACGTACAGACGGACATCGGCCAGGTGTTCGAGCAGGGGCAGGGCTGCCGTCCCGAGCGGGGTGACTCGGTCCTCGGCGCCGTGGACGAGCAGCACGGGCGCGCGGACCCCTGCCAGCGTTTGCGCCGAGAGGGTGAGCTCGTCGGCCCAACGCGCCCTAGGTGGAGGGAACAACGACGCGAATGCGGCCGCCCCCGCTCGCATCGCAGCTGCACGGGCAGCGACGGCCGACTCGGTCACGAGCGCTTGGTCGAGGACGAGGCGACTCAACATGTCTCGTGCCCCGAGCGGGTCGGCGGGGGCGGCCCAGACCGCGTCGAGCTCGGCGGACAGCGGCGCCCCGGGGGCGCCCATCGTCGAGACCGCCACGACACGGGTGACCTGCTGGGGACGCGCGGCCGCCAACGCCAGCGCCACGGCACCGCCCATGGAGTGGCCCACCACGGCGTAGTGCTCGACACCGAGAGCATCCATCAGGCCCGCGGCCTGCTCCGCCCACAGCCGGAGCCCACCCCTGGAGCCCGCCGGGATTGGTGTACGGCCGAACCCCGCCTGGTCAGGAGCCAACAGGTGCCAGGACGTGCCCAGCGCCTGTGCCGTCGTTGCCCAGGCGCCGGATCCGGTCGTACCGGGTCCGGAGCCGTGCAGCATCAGCACCGCGGGCCCGGTGCCGCTCTCCATGACGTGGACGGGGGAGCCGTCGACTGTGATGGTCCGAAGTGCCGTCACTGGGACAGGCCAGGTGTGCTCATGCCGATGCGGAGTTGATGGACTTCGAAAAGAGCTCCATCATCGCCTTGCCGAATTGCGGCATGTCGGGCCACCCCCGGCAGGAGACGAGGTTGCCGTCCACGACGTCGGGAGCGTCGATGACCGTCGCGCCCGCGTTCTCCATGTCACCGGTGATGGGGGGGAAGCACGCTGTCTTCCGGCCCTTCAGCAGCCCGTACACAGCCGGCACCTGCGCGCCGTGGCACACCAGCGCGATCGGGAGGTTGCGCGCGAAGAAGTGCTCGGTGATGCGCCTGACGTCGGCGTCGACCCGGATCCACTCGGGGGCACGTCCCCCAGGGATGATGAGGGCGTCATAGCGCTCGACGTCGACCTCGGCCCAGGGCACGTCGACCGGCAGCTTTCGGCCGTTCTTCTCCACGTAGGCGTCGGAGTTGGGGTCGAACTCGTGGATGACCAGCTGAACGTCGCGCATCGTCCGTGACGAGACGTCAACGTCCCAGCCGCCCTCCTGCACGCGATAGTAGGGATACATGGTGTCGAGCTCCTCGGCGGCGTCGCCGGTCAGGAGCAGCGCTCTGGCCACCTGCTTCTCCTCGCATCTGAGGCGGGTGAGATCGATCCGATCCGATCCGATTGCGTAGCATTCCTCGGCCCAGCCCGCCCGTCAAGCCTTTACACCATTCCGTCCGCGCCCTTGGCCTCGTCGAGCAATCGTCGGAACCGCTCACCGGACAGCAGAATGTGCCGACGCATGGCGTAGGCGGCGGCGTCGGGGTCACGCGAGGCGATCGCGGCCACAACTTCTTCGTGCTCGGCCATGGCCAAGTGAGTGACCTGGGTGTCGTGGAGAAGCCGGAACAGGTGCACGTGCGTGTGCAGGCGAGCGAGCGCTTCGCGGATGACCTGGTTCTCCGCGCTCAGGGCGACAAGATCGTGAAAAGCGGCGTCGCGGAGCCCGAGAGCCAGGCTCGATCCGTAGCGACATCAGCCAGCTGTCCGAGCAGCGTGTCGTACACCTCGTCGGCAAGCCGGCCACGAGATCTTCCCGGCGGCGTTCCGCCCGTCATGGCCCCACTGCCCCACGCGATCGTCGCTTCGTCGTCCATCGTGACGTGAGGTACCTTCCAGCGTCTTCGCGAACCTATTGACATCGGTCGCAACGCTGCTGCATGGTGACGACCATTCGGATCGTATAGGAAAAGTGACGGATGCCAGCCATCCTTCACCCATCGCGGAACCGCCCGCCAGCGCCCTGCTTCGACCACCTGAAGCTCCCCTGAGCATGCTCGACGTCCTGCTCGGTTCGCCATCGGGCCACACAAGGACCGAAGGACTTCTCGACTGACTGAAGACCCAGTACGGCGCGGCGTACTCGTCCGTGCGGCACCTACCGATGTTTCGTCGATGATCATGAGAAGGTCGTGCATAAATCCGCGATAGTGGTGCGCGCTCCAGCGTCAGCGCGGCGGGGGCGGCGATTCGCCGCCCCCGCCGCGTGAACGGGTCAGCGGTTGAGGTTCTGCATCCACTCCCGAAGCTCGCCCGCCTGCCGCGCGAGCTCGGAACGCGCCGCAGCGTCGCCGGAGGCCTTGTCGTTCGCCAGGGCGACGATCGAGTTCAGCGCCGGGATGGCGGTGGTGTAGTTGGTTGCCAGGTAGCTGTCCCGCGCGATGTCCAGGGCGGCACCGGCGGCGTCCGCGGCGTCCGCGGTCAGCAGCCCGGCGGCTCGGTCAGCCTTGATCAGCAGGCTGGTCTCGCGGTAGGACGAGCAGTTGGCGTCCGTGCGGTCGGCGGTCGTCTCGATCCCGCCGAGGATGATCTGCATGAACGCGTCGTCGTA
This sequence comes from Streptomyces sp. RLA123, assembly GCF_056270165.1. Lineage (NCBI taxonomy): Bacteria > Bacillati > Actinomycetota > Actinomycetes > Kitasatosporales > Streptomycetaceae > Streptomyces > Streptomyces sp. RLA123. Next base: position 1,193,169 of record NZ_JBWDOR010000003.1, read on the forward strand.
GTACTGCGTCCGGAAGTGGCCGAGGATGTTCGAGAACGCTTTGCCACCGTTCCAGTTCTGGCACCACGCGATCGGGTGGTCGCCGTTCATCAGCCGCAGCGGGTTGGTGGCCGCGTTGCCGCTGTTGAGGCTGCGCTGGTAGCTGTCCTCGTTGAGGCTCAGCAGCGTGTGCACGTCGGCCCGCATGTTGCGGTCGAAGTTGTAGAGTTCGTCGACAATCATCCACCGGGCAGGGAGATGCGCGGTCGCCGGGTGCGTCTTGTCCTCGGTCACCACCTCGGCGTGGATGCAGCTGCCGCACTGGCCGAACCCGTTCTGGCCGTTCGGATGGTCGGTGAAGAACCCACCGGCGAGGTCGCCGTACCACGGCCAGGTGCCGATCTCGAACGAGTCGGCGGCGCCGTGGATGCCGACATAGCCGCCGCCCTGCTTCATGTAGGCCTCGAAGTTCGGCTGCTCGGTGGTCGGATTGAGCGGGCCCGGGTGCCCGACGTTGGACTCGAAGACGATCGTGTCGTACCTCTTGAGCGTGTCGAGGCTCAGGAACGGGCTCGTGGGCAGCGTGACCGTCGTGAGTTGCGGGTCGTAGACGTCGACGTTGAAGTTGTGCGCGATGCCGAGCTTCTGGATCGCGGCCACGGTGTGCGGGATGTGGTCGTGCCGGAAGCCCGTCGTCTTGGAAAAGATCAGGACGTTGTAGTCGGCGTCCGGGTTGTGCGGGAGCGGGGCGAGCACCGGGTCCGGGATGAACTTCGGGCCCGCCGCGGGCTCAGACGTGAGGCCCGTCGCGGGCTCCGGCGCGAGCCGGCCTTCGAGCTGGTCGATCAGGTAACGAGCATCGCCCACGAGTGTGCTGCGGGCCGAGCCGGGCGCGATCCGGCCGGCGATCGAAACGAACCCGTTCAGGACCTGGCTCGCGCGCTTGGCCGAACCGGCGTCGGCGAGCGCCTTCGCCTGGTCGACCTTGGCTTGGAGCGCCTCGCCGACCTCCGCCGAGACGCTGCCGGCGGTCACGAACCGGGTGATCAGCGTACCGACGTCCGCGAACGAGGTCGTCACGATGAACGTCTGCGTGTACTTCGCGCTGCTGGAAGCAGCGTCAGAGAGATGCACCGCGAGCGTGTGCACGCCGAGCGACAGGTCGGAGGTCTGCACCGGCAACGGCGGGACCAGCTTGCCGTCGAGGTACATGTTCAGCACAGCCACTCCGCCCGAGCCGGGGGCGGGGTCCGTGCGCGTCGGGATAAGCGTGGCGGCGTGACCGACGTGACCGTCGGTGATCGCCGGGTACGATGCAGCCGGCGCGCGCGTGTCGATCCGGACCGAGATCGAGCGGAACGCCGCGACGTTTCCGGCCGTGTCGACCGCGCGGTACCGGACGCTGGTGTTGCCCTCCTGCGTGATCACCGCTGACGCCGTCGCCGACGTCGGCGCCCCCTCGACGGGCACGTCGACGTAGGCGGCGCCGCCGTTGAGCGAGTACTGGAACTTGGCGATGCCGACGTCGTCGGTCGCCGACACGTTCAGCGTCACCGGGCCGCTGTACCAGTTGTTCTGGCCGGTCGGCGCAGAGGGCGACAGCGTCGCCACGTTGATCGTCGGCGGTGTCGTTTCCTGTGCCCACGACGGTGTCGCGGGGATGAGTGCGGCCGCCGTCAGGAAGGCGGCCACTGCCGATGTGTGAAATCTTCTCCGCATGAGTGTCTTCTCTCCTGCCGCTATACGGGCGGGGTTCGCTGGATGCGGATGCCCGTGCCGACGAACTCGGGTTCGTCGGCACGGGCGGGTTCGCTAGGTGCCGATGCCCGTGCCGACGAACTCGGCCCAGTTGAGGTTGAACAGGTTGCCGCCCGTGGCGCCACCCGTGACCGGGCGGAACACCAGGAACAGCTCATGCGTCCCGGACATCGAGACCGGGAACGTCTGGCTCGTCCAGGTTCCCGTCCCGCCGGTGGACACGAGGTTGGCCGTGGTCAGGATCGGCCCGGTGATCGAGTCCTGACGGACCTCGATTGCCGCCAGCGGCGACCCGGGCGTGCGGCCGTTCGCCGCGTCCGCCGCGCGGAACATGATCGAATCGATGTTGGTCAGGTTGAATGGGCCGTTGAGCTGGAGCCAGTCGCCCGAGCCAAGGCTGCCGCGGTGCACGCCGGCGCCGCCGTCGGTGTTGGTCGCCGTGTTGGTGCCGGACTGGTTGACGACGAACTCCACCTCCTGGTGCTTCTGGCGGATCTGGTGCTGGCCGGTCGTGGTCAGCTGCGGGACGCCGCCCGGACCGCCGTGGTCGGTGTAGCGCGCCTGGACCACGCCGGAGACGTTGCCGCCGTGTGAGACGTCGTCGGCGACCGTGTGGAGCACGCCCGAGCAGCCGTTGGCGGACTCCTCGGCGTGGCCGTGCGCGTCGTGGCCGAGCACGAACGTCACCTGCACCTCGGAGCAATTCACCGTCCCGTCCTCGGGGTCGGTGACCGTGACCGAGAACGGGATGTCGTCGCCGAACGCGAACGTCCCGCCCTCCACCGGCGTATCGACGACCACCGTCGGGCTCGTGTTGCCCACGGTGATCACCGTGCTGGTCGAGGTTTGCTTGCCGGACGAGTCGAGCACGGTCAGCACGGCCGTGTAGCGGCCGGACTGCGTGTAGGTGTGTGCCGGGTTCGGGTCGGTCTCGATCGCCGAGCCGTCGCCGAAGTTCCACTCATAGCTGATCGAGTCGCCGGGATCCTCATCCAGCGAGCCGGCGCTGGAGAAGTTCACGGTCAGCGGCGTTGAGCCGTCGGTGCGGTCCGTGGTGAGCACGGCCTTCGGCGCGCGCTTGCCCTTGACGTACTCCCACTTGTACATGCCCGCGTCGGGGCTGATGACGTTGAACCCGTTGCCGTAGGTCAGCAGGTAGAACGCGCCGTCAGCACCGAACTGCAAGTCCATCGGGTTGTCGCACTCGAACCGGAACGTGCCTGCCCCGGCGCTCGCACGGCTACCGCAATCCAGGAAGTTGTTGATCTTCTGGACCTGGTTGGTCCGCTTGTCGAGCTTGACCTCGCGCAGCGTGTCCTGCGTCCACTCGCTGATGATCACCGAGTCGTCGTAGTACGGCGGGAACTTGTGAGGGTTCGGGTTCTTCGGGTCGTAGTGGTACTTCGTGACCCCGTGCGGACCGACGCCGCCGGTGTAGAGCTCGGGGAACAGCCGCGGGCATTCGGTCGTCGAGCCGGGCGCGATCGGGCCCGGGGTCGGCGCGTAGTAGGCCTCGCACGGGGTGCCGAGCGGCGTGTTCGTGTTGTTGTCGCGGTAGGAGTACCAGATGTCCGGGTCGGTGACCGGCGGGACGTCCCTCAGGCCCGGCTCGACCGTCGGACCGCCCTCAATGTTCCACAGCGAGTCGTTGCGCTGCGTCGGCCCGTCGCAGTCGAACTTCTGAGGCGGGTTGTTCAGCGGCGTGCCCGGTGTGGTGGTGCCGGGCGCGAACTCGTGGAAGTTCCACTGGTAGTGCGCGAGGTCACGCTTGTAGCACGTCGGCCAGCCGTAGTTTGACGGCTTGCGTACGATCTCGTAGCGGCCGGTGCCCGCCGGGCCGTGCGAGCGCTGCGGTGTCTGGGCGTCGGGCGAGTAGTCGCCGATGTAGGCCACGTCGTTCTCGTCGACCTGGATCCGGAACGGGTTGCGGAACCCCATCGCGTAGACCTCCGGCCGCGTCTTGTCCCGCGGCGCGCCCGCGACCAGCGGGAACAGGTTGCCCGGCGGGATCGAGTAGGCGCCCGTGCCGGGGCCGAAGTGGACCTTGTTGGCGTCGGCGGCGGAGATGTTGCCGTCCTTGACCTTGATCCGCAGCACCTTGCCGCGCAGGTCGTTGGTGTTCAGCGCGCTGCGGCGCGAGTCACCGGTGAGCCGCTGATACCAGCCGCCCGCCTGCGCCGTGTTGGTGGCGATCGCCGGCGTGGCGGTGCCGGTCAGGCCGGAGCCGTCGGCGGTGATCTGCGGCTGATCGGACTGCTGCTTGCCGCGGCGGAAGAACACGTTGACGTTCGACGTGTTGACCGCGCCGCCGCTGGTCTGGATCTCATCCGCCTCGATGTTCGAGAGCGCCTCGAGCGCCGCGTCGATCGCATTGCGATCCGCGTTCCACGCGATCGGATCCGTCGTCTGGCCCTCGAAGGTCAGCGTGAACGTGCCGCCCGTCGCGTTGGTGACGCGCACGGTCTGCTGCTCGTCGGTCTTCTGCGAGTTGTAGGGCCCGTAGCCGCCGGCGTTGATGCCGCCCGCGGGCGTGTCATCGCCGGTGACCATCCAGAGGTTGCCGTGCTTGTCGAAGTCGATGTCGCCCCCGACGTGGCAGCATTCCTGGCGGTTGACCGGCACGCGCATGATCTGCTGCTCGGAGCCCATGTCGAGGTGCGCCGGCGTGCTGTCGGCGGCGTCGACGAACTTGAACCGGCTGAGCTGGAAATAGCCCACGTACGGATCCCACGCGGTCTTGGACGCCGCCACGTCCGGCGGGGTGGTGTTCGGCGTGATCTGGGTGACGACTGATCCGTCGCTCAGCTTGACGTCGGTGACCTCCTTCGGCGAGTAGTAGAGGTAGACCCACTTGTTGGTCGCGAAGTTGGCGTCGACCGCCGGGCCATAGAGCCCGTCCTCGCCCGCGGAGTAGATCTGCTGCGTCATCGGCAGGCTCGAATCGGCGAAGTTGGCGACGACCGTGGTGACGCCCGTGGTCGAGTCGTGCATGCGCAGCGAGCCGAGGCGGTCCGTCTGCAGAACGCGGCCGTCCGGCAGCTGGTCGAAGCCGATCGGCTCCTGCAGGTTCGGCGGCGAGCCGATCTTCGTCTGCTGGTAGTTGGCCAGCACGGTGGCGCCGCAATCGCTGTAGGCCGGGTCGGCCTGGCCCGCGGCCCAGCCGATCGCGCCCTTGAGGTGCTTGGTGAGGCCGGCGTCGAAGCTCGCGGCCGTGTTGCCCAGGCCGGTGTAGAACGAGCGGCCGCCCTGGAAGTCCTTGCACCACGAGACCGGGTGATCGGCGCCCATCGTGCCCCCGGCGATCCCGTCGAGGTCGGCGCCCTGTGGCTGCGGCCCGAACGGGTCTTCGACGACGGTGTCGAGGATGTGTGACACACCGCGGACGTTCTTCTTGAAGTTGTACCACGTGTCGGTCCGCGACCAGATCTGCGGCAGATCCTTGGTCGCGTCGTGGACGCGGTCGGCGACCTTCACGTCACCCGACTGCACGTCGGTCCTGCCGGACGCACGCGTCCCCAGGATGTCAGTCAGGAACGACCAGGACTCGTCGGTCTCGACCGTCGAGCCGACGCCGACGAAGCCGCCGCCGTCGCGGAAGTAGCTCTCGAAGTTCGCGCGTTGCGCGTCCGTGAGCGGGCTCGCGAGACCCGTGTCCAAGAACACGACCGCGCGGTACTGCACCAGCTTCTTCTCCGTGAAATGGTCGCCCACGTCAGCGGGCCCGGGCGCCACGACCGTGAAATGACCGGTTCTGGCCGCATCCCGGATCGCGGCCAGGCCGGCCGACGACACCGCGTCCTGGGTGCTGCGCACCACGAGCACCTTGAAGTGGGCGTCTGGTGGTGCGGGCTTGGGGGCAGGCGGGGACTGCTGCGGCGGCGCCGGTGCAGCGACGACAGCGGGCTCAGCCGCCGTGGGGGCCGCGGCGCTCACCGGCGTCGCGAGGAGCGTGAGGAAAGGGGCTATGAGGGCTAAGGCCATCGTGGTCGCGGTGCGACGTCTCGGGCGTCGTCCGTTTTCTGGCAGGGCTGCACCGAACAGCCTTGCCCACGTTCGATGACGTGGTGACATGAAAAACCCTTCCTGCCTGGGGGATGTCGGGCACGGCGCGCGCCGTCGCGCTTATTGCCACGTGGTGGTAGCGCATATTGCGGTTGCTGGAGGGTGCCGTCTCCAGGTCTGTGGGGCCGTCAGTAAGATGCCGGCCTGGGGAAATCCATGATCGCGGTCGGGTCGTCGATGATGTGGTTGATCACCATGCTCGCCGCGCCACGGGAGGCGGCGCCGAAGCTGAGCGTGGAGGCGACGAATCGGCACTGGGCGGCTGGAGCTGCCACCACGAGCCGTTGCAGCTGGACTTGTGCGTGGAGCAGCAGCCACTGGGCCAGCGAGGCGAAATAGCCTCCGCTGACGATCACTCGCGGGTTGAACAGGTTGGCCAGGATCGAGCCACCGGGTGGCCGACATCGCCAGCGGCCTGGCCTCTGGCGACCGGCGCATGACGATGGCGGTGGCACAGGTCGGAGAGTGGCTCGGGCTTCACCAGGGCAGGTCAGGTGTGGTCATGCGATGCGGAGTTGATGGATTTCGAAAAGAGCTCCATCATCGCCTTGCCGAATTGCGGCATGTCGGGCCACCCCCGGCAGGAGACGAGGTTGCCGTCCACGACGTCGGGAGCGTCGATGACCGTCGCGCCCGCGTTCTCCATGTCACCGGTGATGGGGGGGAAGCACGCTGTCTTCCGGCCCTTCAGCAGCCCGTACACAGCCGGCACCTGCGCGCCGTGGCACACCAGCGCGATCGGGAGGTTGCGCGCGAAGAAGTGCTCGGTGATGCGCCTGACGTCGGCGTCGACCCGGATCCACTCGGGGGCACGTCCCCCAGGGATGATGAGGGCGTCATAGCGCTCGACGTCGACCTCGGCCCAGGGCACGTCGACCGGCAGCTTTCGGCCGTTCTTCTCCACGTAGGCGTCGGAGTTGGGGTCGAACTCGTGGATGACCAGCTGAACGTCGCGCATCGTCCGTGACGAGACGTCAACGTCCCAGCCGCCCTCCTGCACGCGATAGTAGGGATACATGGTGTCGAGCTCCTCGGCGGCGTCGCCGGTCAGGAGCAGCGCTCTGGCCACCTGCTTCTCCTCGCATCTGAGGCGGGTGAGATCGATCCGATCCGATCCGATCCGATCCGATTGCGTAGCATTCCTCGGCCCAGCCCGCCCGTCAAGCCTTTACACCATTCCGTCCGCGCCCTTGGCCTCGTCGAGCAATCGTCGGAACCGCTCACCGGACAGCAGAATGTGCCGACGCATGGCGTAGGCGGCGGCGTCGGGGTCACGCGAGGCGATCGCGGCCACAACTTCTTCGTGCTCGGCCATGGCCAAGTGAGTGACCTGGGTGTCGTGGAGAAGACGGAACAGGTGCACGTGCGTGTGCAGGCGAGCGAGCGCTTCGCGGATGACCTGGTTCTCCGCGCTCAGGGCGACAAGATCGTGAAAAGCGGCGTCGCGGAGCCCGAAGGCGCCATAGGCCATGGGCCCGCTTCCCCCCTCCAGCTCCGCCATCTCCTCCAGCATTCGTCGCAGACCGGCCACCTGCTGCAAGGATGCGCGTTCGGCGGATCTGCGCGCCGCTGCCGGCTCGAGGAGCAGGCGGAGCTCAAGCATGTCCTCGAATCGCTGACGGGTGATTTGGGGGGGAATGTGATAGCCGGCATGGGGCACACGCACGACCAGGCCCTCGGCCTCCATCCGGTTCAGAGCGTCTCGGATCGGCGTCTGCGAGACCCCCAGCTCTCGCGCCAGGACGTCGATCGTGACGCGGGAGCCAGGCTCGATCCGTAGCGACATCAGCTGTCCAAGCAGTGTGTCGTACACCTCGTCGGCAAGCCGGCCACGAGATCTTCCCGGCGGCGTTCCGCCCGTCATGGCCCCACTGCCCCTCGCGATCATCGCTTCGTCGTCCATCGTGACGTGAGGTCCTTTCTTACGTCTTTGCGAACCTGTTGACATCGGTCGCATGCTGCGGGATGTTGATGCCCGCTTGGATCGTATAGGAAAGGTGACGGACGCCAGCCATCCTTCACCCATCGCGGAACCGCCCGCCAGCGCCCTACTTCGACCACCTCAAGCTCCCTTGAGCATGCTCGACGTCCTACTCGGTTCGCCGCCGGGCCGCACAAGGGCCGAAGGACCTCTCGACCGCCTGAAGCCCATTACGTGGCGGCGTACTCGTGATGCCGGTCCGCGGGTCAGCCCCTGCGACAGCCGGCAACACGCCTGCACCCAGCAACTGCTCGGTGAAGCACGCAGCAAGGCTCCAGAAGCCCCGACCCAGAAAGCAGGCACGAGGATGCGGTATCCCAAGCCATTAGGACGACTGTCCGTTCCCGGTCGAAAGGTGCAGCTGGCGACGGCGGCCATGTTGGTGGCCACGACCGTGGCGGCTTGCGGCGGCGACACGCAGGCGAGCGCCCCCAAGGCACCGGCGACCATCCCGGAGCTCACCAAGGACCCGCTGACCCTCAGCTTCATCTGGTTCGACTGGCCCCCCGCCCACGCGCTGGAAGCCTTCGCGAACGCGGAGTACACCAAGGAGCGGCGGAACGTGACCATCAAGGTCAACACCGTGCCGAACGCGAACTGGCACGACGCGATGTTCACCCAGTTCGCAGCGCACCATACCGACTTCGACATCCCGATCCTGGACTCGCAACACATCGGCGAGGCCGTGACGAACGGCAATATCCTCGACATCACCGACTTCGTCAAGAAGAACATCGACGTCAAGGCCTACAACCCGTACCTCCTGGCGGCCTACGGCCAGTTCCCCCAGGCGGAGACCGGCAAGCGCGACGAAAACGCCAGCATGTACGGACTGCCGCTGCTCGGCGACACCTGGACGATGATCTACCGCAAGGACCTGATCGGCGACAAGCCACCGCAGACGTGGGACCAGATGATCTCAGTCGCCGAGAAGTGCCAGGCGGACCACCCCGGCGTCAGCGGGCTGGCTTTCCATCAGGCCAACGGCTCCGACGCCGCGGCCGTAACCTACAACACGGTCAACGGCGTCTACGGCGGCAACCTCTGGGACTCCAAGACGCGCAAGATCGACGGCGTCCTCAACGACACCGCGGGCCATGAGGCGATGGACGTCCTGGTCAACAAGATGAAGCCGCTGACCGCCAAGGGCTCCGGCAACTGGTTCATCGACGAGGTGAACGCGGCGGTCGCCCAGGGCAAGGCATGCATCGCGTTCAACTGGATCGCCGCGAGCGGCGGCCTGCTTGACCCGAAGCAGTCGACGCTCGGCACCACGCGGGAGCAGATCCTCGACAAGCTCGGTTTTGCCACCCTGCCGAGCCAGAAGACGAACCTGGTGCCTCTCGGCGGCATGGGGATGCACGTGTCGGCCTACTCCCCCAAAGCGAAACAGGCGGAGGCCCTGAACTTCATGAAGTGGTTCGAGCGGGCTGACATCCAGAAGAAGTGGGCCGCGGCTGGTGGCGTGCCCGCGCGTACGGACGCCCTGCAGTCGCCCGAGTTCCTCAATGCCGGGCCGTTCAACCAGGTGTACGCCGACTCGGTTCCGCGGATGCGGGACATGTGGAACGTGCCCGAGTACGCGCGCCTCGTCGACATCGAGAACACCAACGTGAACGCGGCTCTCAACGGCGCGAAAAAGCCGAAGGATGCGGTCGACGACATCGCCAAGGAGCAGCAGAGCGTGCTCGACTCCGGCAGCCGCAAGGGCGGCGGCGGACTGTGAGTGCCCCCACTCCTCTGACGACCGACCACGGCCGGCAGGTGGCGTCCGCGGCGCCGCCTGCACCAAGTCGGTCCCGCCGCTTGAGCGACCGCGGGCTCGCCGTGGCCTTCATCTCCCCGGCGCTGCTGCTGTTGCTCGCCATGTCGGTGTTCCCGTTGCTGTGGGCGTTGTACCTGTCGTTCACCGACTACTCGGCCACCCGCGGGGGGCCGGCCCATTTCATCTGGTTCGAGAACTACACCGCCATCCTGACGTCGGCGCAGGTCCACCTGAGGGCCTTGACGACGTTGATCTACGTGTTCGGCGCGGTCACCCTGCAGACGGTGCTCGGTTTCGCCATCGCCTACCTGATCTCACGGCGCACGCACGGGCGAGGACTGCTGACCACTTTGTTCCTGGTTCCGATGATGCTGTCGCCGGTCGTGGTCGGGCTGTTCTGGCGATTTATGCTCGACGCGCAATTCGGCGTGATCAACAGCTTGCTCGGCTCGCTCGGCCTGGGGCAGGTGGAGTGGCTCACCCAGCAGCGAACGGCACTGATGTCCCTGATCGTGGTCGACACCTGGCAATGGACGCCGTTCATCATGCTCATCGCACTTGCGGGCCTCACCGCGGTTCCCAAGTACCTGTACGAGGCCGCCTCGATCGATCGGGCGTCCGAGTGGTTCCGGTTCCGCACCATCACTCTTCCGCTGGTGTGGCCGCTGCTCCTCATTGCGGTGTTGTTCAGGGCCATCGAGGCCTTCCGGCTGTTCGACCTCGTCTACATCCTCACCAGCGGAGGTCCGGGGGTCTCCACCGAGACGTTGTCGTTCCATGTCTACAAGGTCGCGTTCCTGGGCTTCAACACCGGAACCGCCTCGGCGTACGGGATCCTCATGGTCCTCGTCGTCATCGTCCTCACGCAGCTCTACCTGCGCTACTTGAACAAGCTCAAGGAGGACTGATGGCCGTATCCGTCGACGAGGCCGCGTCCACAGATCCTGTCCGGGATCACACACCCCCCGCGCGTCGCCTCCGCGGCCGGGGCCGTTCCGTGCTGGAGGTCGCGCTGCTGACCATGCTGGCCGTCGTGATGCTCTTTCCGGTGCTGTGGATGATCGAGACGTCCATCAAGGAGAACCGGGACGTCTACGCCGTGCCGGCCAAGTTCTTCGACTTCAAGGTCACGATGGGCCATTTCAAGGACGTGTTCGTCGCCTCCGGCGGCGGTCGCTCGGCCTTGTCCGTCTCGTTCCTCAACTCCGTCGTGGTCTCTGGGGTCTCCACGGCGCTGGCCACCGTGCTGGGGGTCCCGGCGGCCTGGGCCTACTCACGCTTCGCCGTGAAGGCCAAGAAGGACCAACTGTTCTTCATCCTGTCCACCCGCTTCATGCCGCCCGTGGTGGTCGTGATCCCGATCTTCCTCATGTACCGCCAAGTCGGACTCATCGACACCAAGCTCGGCCTGATCCTCATCTACGCCGCGTTCAACGTCCCGTTCACGATCTGGATGATGAAGGGGTTCGTCGACGAGGTGCCCGCAGAGTACGAGGATGCCGCCATGCTCGACGGCTACACCCGCTTGCAGGCGTTCCGGCGATTCACCCTTCCCCTGCTCCTGCCCGGCATCGCCGCGACGGCGGTCTTCGCACTCATCTTCTCGTGGAACGAGTTCGTGTTCGCCATCTTCCTTACCTCCAGCGACAGCGTGCGGACGGCCCCGCCTGCCATCGCCGGCCTCATCGGTGGAACCACGGTGGACTGGGGTCTCGTGGCCGCCGCCTCCGTAGTGTTCGCCCTACCGGTGCTCGTCTTCGCCTACCTGGTGCGCAAGCACCTCGTCGCCGGTGTGACGCTCGGGGCGGTGCGACGCTGATGGCGGGCATCGAGGTGACCGCGCTGCACAAGCGCTACCCGGACGGGACGGTCGCAGTTGATCACGTGGACCTGTGCATCGGCGACGGCGAGCTGTTCGTGATGCTCGGCCCTTCGGGCTGCGGCAAGACGACCACGCTGCGAGCCATAGCCGGCCTGGAGAGGCAGACGACGGGCGACATCCGCATCGGCTACACGCTGGTCAACGACCTGCCGCCCGCCGAGCGCGACATCGCCATGGTGTTCCAGTTCTACGCTCTCTACCCGCATCTGAGAACCCGCGACAACCTGGCGTTCCCACTGCGGGCCGAGGGACTGCCCAAGGCGGAGGTGCGCGAGCGGGTCGACGAGGCCGCCCGGCTGATGCGGCTCAGTCCGCTCCTGGACCGGCGACCGCACCGGCTGTCCGGCGGGGAGCAGCAGCGCGTCGCGCTTGCTCGCGCCCTGGTGCGACGACCGCGCGCATTCCTCATGGACGAACCCCTCACCAATCTGGACGCGGAGCTGAGGGCGGACATGCGCACGGAGATCAAGCACCTGCAGGGGGAACTGGGGACGACGATGGTTTACGTCACCCACGACCAAGTCGAGGCGATGTCGCTCGGCCACAGAATCGCCATCCTCAACAAGGGCCGCGTCGAGCAGATCGGCACGCCGCTGGAGGTCTACGACCGTCCGGCGAGTCTTTTCTGTGCCGCATTCATCGGCTCACCGCCGATGAACCTGATTGAGGTGGAGGTGGCCGACGGGAAGCTGCGCAGTCAGGGCGGACTGGTCCTCCCGCCACCGCCAAGCCTGCCGCGCGACCGTCGCCTGGTCGCAGGCGTCCGGCCGGAGGCACTGGAAGTCACAGAACCAGGGGCGGAGCGTTCGGCCCCGGCCCGCGTGGTCTCGGCGGAGTGGCTGGGAGACGAAATCATCTACGTGGTTGACCACGGCGGCCAGCGCGACGTACGGGTTCGGATGCCACCGACTGTTCGTTTCGCCGCTGACGCGCCGGTCGGGCTGCGGCACACCGGCGGGCCCCCGCCGGTCTACGACGTGAGCACGGAAGAGCTGGTGGCCTGATGGGAACCGTGGCAGTGCACGGGCTGTGCAAGTCCTTCGGCAAAGTCCAGGCCCTGGACGGGGTGACGCTGGACGTGCCGGACGGTTCGTTCTTCGTCGTGCTCGGGCCCTCCGGGGCAGGCAAGACGACGACCCTGCGAGCGATTGCCGGCCTTGAGCAGCTTGACGCCGGGTCGGTGCATCTGGACGGGAGGGACGCGACCGGTGACTCCCCGGCCGCACGCGACCTGGCCATGGTCTTCCAGAGCTACGCCCTCTACCCGCGACTCACGGCGTACGAGAACATCGCTTCGCCGCTGCGGGCACGCCGCTGTTCTTCGAGCGAGATCGCCGCTGCCGTCGAGCAGATGTCGAGCCTGCTGCACATCGAACGTCTGCTGCAGCGGCGTCCCGCGCAGATGTCGGGCGGTGAGATGCAGCGTGTCGCCCTGGCCCGGGCGCTGGTCCGTCGCCCGCGCGCGTTTCTCATGGACGAGCCGCTGACGAACCTCGACCTCAAGCTCCGCGTCGAGATGCGCACCGAGCTCACCCGCATCCACCGGAGTCTCGGGGGAACCTTCGTCCACGTGACCAACGACCAGGTCGAGGCCCTGTCCATGGCCGACCAGGTCGCGGTCCTCAAGGAGGGGAAGGTGCAACAGGTCGGAACGCCGACCGAGGTGTACGAGCGACCAGCCAACCGGTGGGTCGCAGGCTTCGTCGGGAGCCCGCCGATCAGCCTCCTCCCCTGCCACGCCGAGGGGGATCGTCTGGTCGGGGCGGACGGCTGGACGCTGCCGCGGCCCCGCTGGACCACGGCTGAGGACGGTCGTCCGCTGCTGCTGGGCCTGCGGGCAGAGGACCTGTCCATCGAGCAGCGTGGGGACGCGTCGTTGTCGGGTGAGCTCTACGGCCTTGAGCCGCTCGGTGACCGAACGGTGGTCGACGTCCGAGTGGGGACGGAGATCCTCAAGGTCAAGGCACGACCCACCGTCACGGGTACGCCGGGCGAGCGGCTGCTTATCACGGTCGACCTGGACCGTGCGCACCTGTTCGATGCGGGCACCGGGCTGGCGCTGTCCGAGGCCGGGGGGTAACCGCGCAGGGCGGCGACGTCAACATGCGCCCGCACGTGGCAATCGAGCCTCGGCGGACCGTCACCGGTGAGCACGGCCTGACAACGCTGAAGCGGCCATGGCCCGAGAAGGCGATCGGTGGCGCGGGGCGTCGCCCTGCAGCCAGGGCCAAGGCCACGTTCGACCCGCTCGGCAACCTCGACCCCGACCCGGTCGTGCAACCCGTTCGTCGACGCGCGTGGCGCGATCGCTGAGGTCACGCCGGACATCACCCAGAACATCACAGGAGGCGACCCAATGAGTGACCCGATGAACGTCCTGAACCCCGAGCACCGGCGCCTCCGGATTGGCGACGCCTGGCGCGACGCCGCCGGCGGAGCCACCTTTGTCGTCGAGGACCCGGCAACCGGCAGGACCATCGCCGAGGTGGCGGACGCCGACGTCGTCGACGGGCTCGCCGCTCTGGACGTGGCGAACAAGGCAATGGCGGAGTGGGCGGCGACCCCGCCGCGCAAACGGTCGGAGTTGCTGACCGCGACGTACCGGGCACTGACCGAGCGATCCGAGGAGATCGCCCGGCTGATAACGCTCGAGATGGGCAAGCCGCTCGCCGAGGCTCGGGCAGAGGTGGCCTACGGCGCCGAGTTCTTCCGTTGGTTCGCCGAGGAGGCGGTGCGCGTCGAGGGGCGCTACAACACCGCTCCGGCCGGTGGTTATCGCATCCTCACCGTGCCGAAGCCGGTCGGACCGTGCGTCTTCGTGACGCCCTGGAACTTTCCGTTGGCCATGGGGGCCCGCAAGATCGCTCCTGCGCTGGCGGCGGGCTGCACCACGATCACCAAGCCGGCAGCCCAGACGCCACTCACCATGCTGTTCCTGGCCCGCATCATGGAGGAGGTCGGCGTTCCCCCGGGCGTCGTCAACGTCGTGACAACCAAGCGTGCCGGCGAGGTGGTCTCAGCACTGCTGGCCGACCGTCGGACCCGCAAGCTTTCGTTCACCGGGTCGACCGAGGTCGGGCGCGTGCTGCTACGACAGGCGGCGGACAACGTGCTCCGCACCTCCATGGAACTGGGCGGCAACGCGGCCTTGATCGTGTGTGCCGACGCGGACCTGGACGTCGCGCTGGACGGTGCCATGGTGGCCAAGATGCGCAACATCGGGCAGTCCTGCATCGCGGCCAACCGAATCTACGTCGAGGAGCCGGTGCGCGAGGAGTTCACGGCGCGCTTCGCCAAGCGGATGAGCGCGCTCTCGGTGGGCCATGGTCTCGACGACGGCGTGGACGTCGGGGCGTTGATCGACGAGGCCTCGGTCACCAAGATCGACGAGCTCGTCGCCGACGCGGTCAATCGCGGCGCCCGTGTCTTGGTGGGCGGCGAGCGTCCGGATGGGCCGGGCCACTTCTACCCGCCTACGGTCCTCGTCGACGTGCCCGAAGAGGCGCGGATGCTGGAGGCGGAGATCTTCGGCCCGGTGGCGCCGATCATCTCGTTCACGTCCGACGACGAGGTAATGGCGAAGGCCAACGACACCGAGCACGGCCTGGTCGGATACGTCTTCACCCGTGACCTCCAGCGGGCGCTCCGGTTCACCGAGGGGTTAGAGACGGGGATGGTCGGCATCAACCGTGGTCTGATCTCGGACCCGTCAGCTCCGTTCGGAGGCGTGAAGCAGTCCGGGATCGGCAAGGAGGGGTCGCACGAGGGCATCCTTGAGTACCTCGACGTCACCTACGCGGCGATCGACCTACCGTGACCGGTTTGCTGCTCCGGGTGCCCGCCGAGGATCACCGCGCCCTGTGCACACATGACCTGACCGGCCTCCACCCGTGGGGCGGGACCCGGGCCATGGCCGGCACGAATCCGCTGGCACCCGGGCACGCCGTCGACTCCGCCGGTGTGCGCGCCACAGACGCGGCCGCGGCGGTGGATGGGGCGATCAGCCCTTTCGGTGGTCCCGAAGGCTACGCCCTCGGGCTCATGGTCGAGGTGCTGGTCGCGACCTCGACTCGTACCGCCCTGGGCGACGATGTCCGCGGGACCCTCGACCCGACTGACCCGCCCGCCAGGGGCGACGTCTTCATCGCGATGGACCCGAGGGCGCCCGGGCACGACCGAGTCCGGGAGCCCGGCGCGCGCCTGCGCCACCCGGCAGCCGACGTCGTCCCGGTCTCGCAGGTGAACTGGACGTCCGCCCAGCACATCACCGCCGACGTTCCAGAGAGGCACTGACATGCTTGAGACCGTCCGCGGACCACGCCAGCTGATAGTGGGCGAAGGGGTCGCGCAGAACATCCCACGAGTGGTGGCCGAGTGTGGCTCGCGAGTCCTCATCGTGACCGACCGGGTTCTTCTGGGGCAGCCGGGCGTGGCCGAGATCGTGGCCGCCGTGCGGGAGAAGGTCGAAGTCGTCGGGGTGTTTGCCGACGCGACTCCGGACGTGCCACTCGCCGATGTCGCCCTGGCCGTCTCGGTCGCCGCAGAGGTGGACGCCGACGTAATCCTCGCCATCGGGGGTGGCACGGTGATCGACCTCGCCAAAATCGTCGGCGTCATCCGGCGCCACGGTGGGACGCCGCGCGACTTCTACGGCGAGTCGAAGGTGCCGGGGCCGACGATTCCTCTCGTCGCGGTCCCGACGACGTCAGGCACCGGCTCCGAGCTCACGCCCGTCTCGGTGTTGACCGACCCGGACCGCGAGCTGAAGGTGGGGGTCTCCAGCGTCCACATCGTGCCCGACTTCGCCATCGTCGACCCCGAGCTCACCTACACCTGCCCTGCGACCGTCACTGCCCACTCCGGCATCGACGCGTTTTGTCACGCGGTGGAGAGCTACACCGCGCGACCCCGGGCCCACGGACCGCGCGACCCGGTGGAGCAGGTCTTCCTCGGCCGCAACCCGATCACCGATCACTACGCGCTCCTGGCCGCGAAGCGGATCGCCCGCAGCTTGCCCCATGTCGTCAGGGACGGAGGTGACAAGGACGCGCGCGCGGACATGGCCTATGGGTCCATGCTGGCCGGGATCGCATTTTCCCACGCAGGCAACGCGGCTCCGCACGCCCTCCAGTACCCCATCGGCGCAGCCACCCACACACCGCACGGCCTGGGCGTCGGGCTGCTGCTGCCCTACGCGCTGGACGCGGCCAGGGATGCCATCGGCGACCGGTTGACCATCCTCGCCGGGGTGTGCGGGCTCGACGTGACCGACGCCTCGGATGCCGAGGCCGCAGATACGTTCCTCACCTGGCTCGACGGGCTCCTTGCCGACATCGGCATCCCTGCCACCTTGGCGGACATCGGCGTGGCACGCGCCGACCTCCCGCGCTTCGCGGAGATGGCCAGTGGCGTCACCCGCTTGATCCAGAACCATCCAGGCCCGACCGACACCGCCAGTCTGACCGCGATCCTCGAAGCGGCCTGGATCGGGGACCGGACCCG
Organism: Streptomyces sp. RLA123; assembly: GCF_056270165.1. Taxonomy (NCBI): domain Bacteria; kingdom Bacillati; phylum Actinomycetota; class Actinomycetes; order Kitasatosporales; family Streptomycetaceae; genus Streptomyces; species Streptomyces sp. RLA123. The sequence goes on from NZ_JBWDOR010000003.1 coordinate 1,210,098, forward strand.
ACACATCCTGACTCCGGAACAGAGATAGTGACGGGCCTTTCACATGACGCCGAGTTCCCTGCCCCACCCTGGGTATCGGAATTGTCGGCTACGACTTAGTACTCCAGCAGTACTTCGTGGCTTGACCTGGGGAAACGTCGAGTGGTGGGAGTGTAGCGGGCAGGATGCCGTCACGGACGGCTTCTGCCCGCTCGCCCCTCGAAGGAGTGCCCACGACGGCAAAGTCGTCCCGGGCCGGGGAAGCCTCGCGTCGTGATCACCGAACAGGCAGCCGAGACCTGGGACCGCGACCTGGACCACCTCTTCACCACCATCGGGCACCACTTCAGCCGCGTCGAACCACGCCGCCGCATGCGGGACTACGTACGCGGACTGTTCGCCCCGGTGGCCCGCAAGAACAGCTGGCAGCTTGCCGAACACGTCGGCCACGCCCAGGACCTAGTGGGCCCATTGCTTGGCGGACGCCGGCATGCCGCGGTACCAGGTCTCCCAGACCGGACGCGCGAGCAGGGGTGGACGGTCCGAGCCGCCGTCGGTCAGCGCGGTCCAGCGCCCAGAGCTCGACCCAAGTCCACCGGAACTTCTGCGGCCGGCGCAGAACGGCGAGCAGCGGCTCAGCGGGCTCGCACCCGAGGAGTCGCATCGGCACGCTCGGGGAACCGTAGCGCTCGTCGAACAGGCCGTCCACACTGAGGCAGGTTCCCGCGGGGCCCTTCGCGTACAGCTCGAAACGCGGGGACTCGGGCCTTCAGGGCGGCACCCCACCCCGCAGTGTCAGGATCTCGCGGGGCGGAGCCACCCGGTCGGCGAAGAATCCGTCGGCACCGGCGCACCGCCCCCACAGGCGCTCGACGCCGTCCTCGTCCTCTTTGACCAGCGAGTACGTGACCGGGAAGTCCTGGCCCACCCGGTGTGGTCCTCGGCGCGCATTCCGTCCCCTCAACGGGCGAACGCCCGACCGTGGTGCGCCTCTAGCGGCCGATCTGCTTGCGTCCCGCGCGGCGCAGGCGGCGGCGCTGGGAGGGGTCGAGGGTGAGGTAGGCCGCCGTGGGGACGCCGAGGACGATCAGCAGGGCGATCCAGTTGGGGAGGAACGCCGCAAGGACCCAGAACGCCACGAGGCCGACCGCCAGGCCGCCGACGACGTACTTCGCGCGATTGGACATCTTCCCTGCCTCCGTCCGCGGCACGCGCCGCGCTCACATGGATAAACGCGGCACGCGCCGTGGCGGTTCCCGCCCGTCGCCGGGCCGGGTCGGGCCGGGCCTTGGGCGGCTACGGGGCCGGGGTCAGTTGTCGTTGGTCCCGGAGTCCTCACGGGGCGGCTGCGGTCCGGCGTCGGCCGTCCGGGCGCCGTCCGGCGCATCCCCGGGGGACGGGGAGGCGGAGGCGGTGGCCCGCCGCTCGTGGTCGCGGGTGGCCTCGGCGCGCACGAGCGCGGTCAGGGCGGCGTAGATGTCCACGGGCATGGTGCTTCTCCTGCGGTGTTCGTCCTGGTGCGGGGCATGGCGACAGGGCGCGCGGCGCATTGCGGGGCGGTGCGATGCGGTCGGCGGCCGGGCGCTGTCAGCAGCGCAGGACGGCGTGCAGGTGGCCGGGGGGTCCGGCGGGGGATGTGTGCCGGGCCGGCCCCGAAAAGGCGGCGGCGACCGGGTCCGCGGCGGCCGCGTCATGGGGGGCGGCCGAGGAGTGGTGCTGGGGTGCGGCGCCGCGGTGCTGGGGGCCGGCGTGCGGGGCGGCGCGCCGGGCGACGTGCGCCGGATGGTGGTGCGTCTCCGTGCCCGCCCCGTCGGTGACGGCGGACACGGCCGCCGTCCGCTCGGGCGACGACACGGGAACCGGCCCCCACAGGACGCACAGCGCGTGCAACAGGCACGTCAGGACCACGAACAGCACCGGCCGGCCGGCGGGCCTGAACCGGCCCGGAGGTCGCCCTGCGGTATGCGGCATGCGCTGCTCCTCCGGATGCGTACTCCTCCCTCCTTACCGGGCCGGGCGCGCAACCCCGCAGCTCACTAGGCTGATCGACGCACGCGTTCACCCTGCCGACCCAACACCCGCGGAAGGAACCGCGCATGCAGCCTCTGGAGGGCATCACGGTCGTGGCCCTGGAGCAGGCCGTCGCCGCTCCGTACGCGACGCGGCACCTGGCCGACCTCGGGGCCCGCGTCATCAAGGTGGAGCGGCCCGGCGGGGACTTCGCACGCCACTACGACCGCACGGTCCGCGGGCTGTCGGCGTACTTCGTGTGGTGCAACCGGGGCAAGGAGAGCGTCGTGCTCGACCTCAAGCAGCCGGACGACCGCGCGCTGCTGGACCGGATCGTGGCCGGCGCCGACGTCTTCGTGCAGAACCTCGCGCCGGGCGCGGCCGGGCGCCTCGGGCTCTCCGCGGAGGCGCTGCGTGAACGCGACCCCCGGCTGATCACGTGCGACATCTCCGGCTACGGGCCGGACGGCCCCTACCGGGACAAGAAGGCGTACGACCTGCTCGTCCAGTGCGAGACGGGGCTGTTGTCGATCACCGGCGGCCCGGAGGCACCGGCGCGGCCGGGCATCTCCGTCGCCGACATCGCGGGCGGCATGTACGCGTACGCGGGGATCCTGACCGCCCTGTACGAGCGTGAGCGGACCGGCGCGGGCACGGCCCTGGAGGTGTCCCTGCTCGACGCGCTCGCCGAGTGGATGGGCCACCCGTTCTACTCGCAGGCGTACGGCGGCGAGCCGGTCGCCCGCAGCGGCGCCCGGCATCCGTCGATCTCGCCGTACGGGCCCTACCGTTGCGGCGACGACGCGGTGGTCTTCCTCAGCGTGCAGAACGACCGGGAGTGGGTGGCGCTGTGCGAACAGGTCCTGCGCCGCCCCGAACTGACGCGTGACCCGCGCTTCGCCGGCAACCCGCTGCGCCGGGCACACGACGAGGAGCTCACCGCGGAGCTGGAGAAGTGCCTGGCCGGGCACACCGCGGACGGCGCCATGGCGCTGCTGGACCGGGCCGGGATCGCCAATGCCCGGCTGCGCACCGTCCCGGAGTTCGCCGGCCATCCACAGCTCGCCGCGCGCTCGCGCTGGCGGGAGTTCGGCTCCCCCGCGGGACCGCTGCGCGGACTGCTGCCGCCGGTGGGCGTCGCGGGCCGCGAGACCCCGATGCGGGAGGTCCCGGCCCTCGGTGCTCACACGGAAGCCGTACGCAGGGAGTTCCCCGGTTGACGGATCCCGCGGCCATCCGGGTGCCGCGCGCACCCCCCGCCGCCGGATCGCTCGGTCGAGCCGGTAGCCTCGGGAGCGGCACGCTGACGATCACGTTCGCAGTGGTGCACCGCCCCCGTGGTCCTGACCCGGACGGGGCGGGCGGCCGGGTCGCCGCCGGGGTCCGCCACAGCGGGACCGGGGCACTCGGCAACTGCGGGCCTCACGCCCCCCGGTAGCGGGTGAACACCGGGAACGCCGCCGCGAGGCCCAGCATCGCCACGACGACCAGCACACCGCCCGCGGTGACCGCCGTCCGCGTCCCGAATGCCGAGCCGGCCGTTCCGTGCAGCAGGTCGGCGACGCGGGGGCCGCCCGCGACGACGACGGTGAAGACGCCCTGCATGCGGCCGCGCATGTCGTCGGTCGCCACCGACTGCAGGATCGCGCTGCGGAACACCATCGACACCATGTCGGCGAAACCGGCGAGCGCCAGGAACGCCGTCGCCCACCACAGGCTGCCGCTGAGCCCGAGGCCCGCGATCGCCACACCCCAGCCGGCCACGGCGATGACGACCATGAGGCCGTGCCGCTTGGACCGCGAGAAGGTGCCCGAGAACAGACCGCCGGCGACCGCGCCGACGGGGATCGCCGCGAACAGCAGGCCGAGGGACAGCCCCTCCCCCCAGGGCGCGTAGGTGGTGGCGGCGAGCTGCGGGAACAGCGCGCGCGGCATGCCGAAGACCATCGCGATGATGTCGGCCACGAACGACAGGAGCAGGATGCGCTGCGCGGTGATGTAGCGGAAGCCGGCCCCGACCTCGCGCCAGCCGCCGCGGCGGGCGACCGCGGCACCGCTCCGGTCCAGCGGGGGCAGCGCGGGCAGCCGGAAGACCGCCCAGACGGTCGCGGTCAGCGCGACGGCGTCGAGGAGGTAGAGGGTCGGCAGGCCGAGGACGGGGATGAGGGCGCCCGCGAGCAACGGGCCCACCACGAGGCCGGTCTGCATGACGGTCGAGCCGAGCGCCACCGCCGCGGGCAGTTCCTCCGGGGGCACGAGCCGCGCGACGGCGGCACTGCGCGCGGGCGCGTTCATACCGACGCAGGCCTGCTGCGCGGCGAGCAGGACCATGAGCAGCCACACCGAGCCGGCACCGAGGAAGGCCTGCACCCAGAACAGCAGTGAGGTGACGGCGACACCGATGTTGGTCACCAGCATCAGCTTGCGGCGGTCCACGCTGTCGGCGACGGCACCGCCCCACAGGGCGAAGACGACCAGCGGGACGAGTCCGGCGATGCTGGAGTAGCCGACCCACGCGGACGAGCCCGTGATGTCGTAGATCTGCTTGGGCACGGCGACCGCCGTGAGCTGACTGCCCACGGCGGTCACGGTGGTGGAGGTCCACAGGCGGCGGTAGGCGGGGTGCCGCAGGGGCCGGGTGTCCATGAGCCAGTGCCGCATGCCGTTGCGGCGCTCGGGTTCACAGGGTTCGTCGGCGGCGGCGCGGGCCGCGTCCTCTATGGGGCTGCCGGCGGTGTTCTTGGTGCTGTCCACGGGGCCTTTTGCTTCCTTGTACAACTATCGCTGACCCGCCGACCCTACCCGCCTCCGTCCCCGCCCGAAATGCGCTGCCCCTGGCAGGGTTCCGGCGCGCGGCAGCAGTGCGGACGAACGGGCGAGGCCGATCGTCACCACCCGGGCGCTGTCGGGCGCCTCCAGGAGCCCGGCGTCCGTTCCCGCGACGATCAGGGCGAGCCGGTGCCCGGCCGGGACGACGTGGTCGGTGGCGGCCGGGGGTGATGGTGGTGGTGCAGGCGCGCCCGGGGACGAGGGGCCGGCCGTGCCGGGCGGAGGCGGCGTGCCCGAGGTCGGCCCAGCCGCGGCTGACCACGGTGTGGGACACGTCCGCGGTGTCCGCCGCGGTGTCGAGGAAGCAGGCGCTGTCGCCGGGGGCGCTCGCGCCCCAGCAGGAGCGGGTGGTGAGGTCGGTGATGCCCTCCTTGGGGCCGGGGAAGTCGCGGACGGCGGCGCGGCCGAGGTCGACGACGACCGCCGAAAGATGCGCGCTCGTGGTGGAGGCCGACGCGGTCGCGTCTGGGTCCGGCCCTCGTTGCCGCGCCAGCAGCAGGAGCAGTACGGGCTCGCGCCCATGATCACCGGCACTTCGCGGCCCGCGGCGGCGGCCTCCCGGGGACGCACGATGCCGGCGGCCACCCGGTCGGTCCGGCCGTCGCCGTCACTGTCGCGTCCCGTGTCGACCCGTACGGCCTCGCGGATGGCGTCGGCGTAGGAGTAGTCGGGCCGGCTGAGCCCGTCCCGCACGGTGCCGCCGGAGGCGGCGTGCGCGGCCGTCACCGGGAGGAGGACGGCGGCGAGGGCGGCGACGACCGCTGCGACGACGGTCGTCGCACGGGCGCGGGCACGGAGGATGCGCGAAAGGGGGGCCACCCACGGACGTCAACGCTTGGCAATGCCATGCCAAACAGGTTCCCGGCCAACTCTTGCCCCCGAAGGGGGCCTTGAGGACGGCCTCCTCCGCCGAGGGCGGCCGGCAGGGCCTCCCCGGCGCGGCCGCGGCGCACGGTCCTGTTGACACATTCGGCGTAGCCGAACTGTCCGGCGAACACGCCCCGTGATGAGCTGGTCACACAGCCGGGTCGACGGGTGGACCGGAGAACCATCCCTCGCGGCGGACCCGGACCACGGCTCGACGGGTGGCACACGCCCCGGGGACCGCAGCCGAATCCCGATTGGCCCCGGGGAGCGCCGGGGCGCGAAAGGAACGCCGGCAATGATCGCTGCCCGCACCACCGGCCTCACGTCCGGCCCCTCCGCCGGCCTTTTTTCCGGCACTGCCGCCCGCCGCACGCCGCGTCGCCTCTTCACCGCACTGGGTGCCTGCGCCGTGCTGCTCACCGCCTGCGCCGCCCCGCCGCGGACCTCCCCCGCACCGCGCCCCGCACCCTCCGGCAGCGAACCGGCAACGGACGGCACGGCAGCCGTGGCATCGCAGTTGGGCCCCTACTACGGGCAGAGACTGGCGTGGAGGCCCTGCGACCGGGCCGACGGATTCCAGTGCACCACCATGCGCGTGCCCCTGGACTACGCCCATCCCGAAGCCGGCGACATCCTGGTCTCGGCCACCCGCAAGAGGTCCACCGGCGGCGGGCGGCTCGGCTCCCTCCAGCTCAATCCCGGCGGCCCCGGCGCGTCCGCGATGGACTACCTGTGGAAGGCAGCCACGGCGTACTCCTCCTCGGTGCGCGGCGCCTACGACCTCGTCGCGATGGACCCCAGGGGCGTCGGCCACAGCACCCTGGTCGACTGCGGCACGGGGCGGCCCGTCGCCTTCATGCAGTCGCCCGTGCCCCCCACGCCCGACCAGGCGGAGATCGACGCGTGGGACACGATGTTCCGTAAGACCGCCGGCGAGTGCGAGCGGCACGTCAAAGGGCTGCTCCCGTACGTCGGGACGCCCGACGCCGCCCGGGACATGGACATGCTGCGTTCGCTCCTCGGCGACCGGCGACTGCACTTCGCGGGCTTCTCCTACGGCACCTACCTGGGCGCGACCTACGCGGAGCTCTTCCCCTCGCGAGTGGGACGCCTGGTGCTGGACGGCGCCCTCGATCCCGCCCTCGACGCGTTCGGCACCACGCTGCACCAGGCCCGCGGCTACCAGGTCGCCTGGGAGGCCTTCGCCGCCGACTGCGCGACCCGCCCCGACTGCCCGGTCGGCCGCAGCCTGCCGGGGGCCGCCCGCGCGCTGGACACCCTGCGGGCCACCCTGGACCTTTCACCGCTCCGGCAGGGCAAGGACGACGAGGTCACGGGCGACGACCTGACCGCCGCGGTCGTCGACGGCCTGCGCTTCCCCGCATGGGACCGGCTGCGCGACGCCCTGCGCGGGTTGCGGACGGGCGACGCCCACGACCTCCAGGAGATCATCGCCGACGGACAGGAGACCAGCAGGGAGGGCGACCAGGCGCAGACCGCGGTCAGCTGCCTGAGCTCCTCGATCGGCCCGCGGCTCAGTGCCCTCCGCGCCGCGGCCGCGCTGCCCCGATTCCTGAGCGTGTCCCCCAGTTCGGCCGGGCATTCGCCGACACCCTGGTGATGTGCACACATTGGCCGGTCCCGTCGCAACAGCCCGTACACCCCATTCGCGCACGGGGCGCCGCTCCGATCCTCGTGATCGGCACGACCCGCGACCCCGCCACCCCGTACCCGCAGTCCGTGGCGCTGGCGGGGCAGTTGGACTCCGGGCGGCTGCTCACCCGCGTCGGCGACGGCCACACCGGCTACCACCGGGGGAACCGTTGCGTCGACGGCGCCGTCGACCGCTTCCTCCTGCGGGGCACCCTCCCGCCCACGGGCACGGTCTGCCGCTGACCCGCGCCCCGCACACACCACGCGCCGGGGAGGACGGGCGTCGTCCCGTCCTCCCCGGCGCGCGTTCACGCGGTCATCGGCCGGTGTCAGCCGCGGCGCCCGCCCCCGCCGCCGCCCAGGCCCTTGTCCAGTCCGGCGCGGCGCAGGGCGTCCGCCATGGCGCCGGAGGGCGCGGGACGGTCGCCGCCGCCACGCGACTGACGGGGCGTGCCGCCGCGCCGCTCGGGACGGGAGCCCCGCTCGGGACGTCCACCGCCGCCGTTGCCCTTGGCGGTGCCGGATCCCGCACCGCCGCCCGCCGCACCGCCGCCGCCCGCCGCCGCGCCGGCCTCGTCGTCGAGCCGGAGCGTCAGGGAGATGCGCTTGCGGGGGATGTCCACATCGAGGACCTTGACGCGGACGATGTCACCGGGCTTCACGACGTCGCGCGGGTCGCTGACGAAGGTCTTCGACATCGCGGAGACGTGGACCAGGCCGTCCTGGTGGACGCCGACGTCCACAAAGGCGCCGAAGGCCGCCACATTGGTGACGACGCCCTCCAGGACCATGCCGGGCGCAAGGTGCTTGAGTTCCTCCACGCCCTCCTTGAACTCGGCGGTCTTGAAGGCCGGACGGGGGTCGCGGCCCGGCTTCTCGAGCTCGGCAAGGATGTCGGTGACCGTCGGCAGGCCGAAGGTGTCGTCGACGAACGCGTCCGCCTTCAGCCCGCGCAGGACGGCGCCGTTGCCGATGAGCGCCCCGATGCCGGTACCGGCGGCGGTGCTCATGCGGCGGACCACCGGGTACGACTCGGGGTGGACGCTGGAGGCGTCGAGCGGGTCGTCGCCGCCGGGGATGCGCAGGAAGCCCGCGCACTGCTCGTACGCCTTCGGGCCGAGCCGGGCCACTTCCTTCAGCGCCGTGCGCGTACGGAAGGGGCCGTTGGTGTCCCGGTGGGCGACGATGTTGCCGGCCAGGCCCTCGGTGATGCCGGAGACGCGGCGCAGCAGCGGCACCGAGGCGGTGTTGACGTCGACACCGACACCGTTCACGCAGTCCTCGACGACCGCGTCGAGCGAGCGCGACAGCTTCAGCTCGGACAGGTCGTGCTGGTACTGGCCGACGCCGATCGACTTGGGGTCGATCTTCACGAGCTCCGCCAGCGGGTCCTGGAGGCGGCGGGCGATGGAGACGGCGCCGCGCAGCGAGACGTCCATGTCCGGCAGTTCCGCGGAGGCGTAGGCCGAGGCGGAGTAGACCGAGGCGCCGGCCTCGGAGACGACGGCCTTGGTCAGATTCAGCTCCGGGTGGCGCTTGATCAGGTCGCCGGCGAGCTTGTCGGTCTCGCGGGACGCGGTGCCGTTGCCGATCGCGACGAGGTCGACCTGATGCGCCGCGGCGAGCTTGGCGAGCGTGGCGATGGAGGCGTCCCACTGGTTGCGGGGCACGTGCGGGAAGATCGTGTCGGTCGCGACGACCTTGCCGGTGGCGTCGACGACCGCGACCTTCACGCCGGTGCGGAAGCCCGGGTCGAGGCCCATCGTGGCGCGGGTGCCGGCGGGGGCCGCGAGCAGCAGGTCGCGCAGGTTGGCGGCGAAGACCCGCACCGCCTCGTCCTCGGCGTTCTGGCGCAGCTGTACGCGCAGGTCGAGGCCGAGCCGGACGAGGAAGCGCGTACGCCAGGCCCACCGCACCGTGTCGGCAAGCCACTTGTCGGCCGGGCGGCCGCGGCCGGTGACGCCGAAGTGGTGGGCGATCTTGCGCTCGAAGCTGGACGGGCCGTCCTCGACCGGCTCCTCGGGCTCCAGGGTGAGGTCGAGGACCTCCTCCTTCTCACCGCGGAACATCGCGAGCACGCGGTGCGAGGGGAGCTTCCCGAACGGCTCGGCGAAGTCGAAGTAGTCGGCGAACTTCGCGCCCGCCTCCTCCTTGCCCTCCCGCACCTTGGAGACCAGCCGGCCCCGCTCCCACATCCGGGTGCGCAGCTCGCCGACGAGGTCGGCGTCCTCCGAGAACCGCTCGGTCAGGATCGCGCGGGCGCCCTCCAGGGCCGCCGCCGCGTCCGCCACGCCCTTGTCGGCGTCGACGAAGCCGGCGGCCTCGTCCTGCGGGTCGAGCCCGGGGTTGTCCAGCAGCCGGTCCGCGAGCGGTTCGAGACCGGCCTCGCGGGCGATCTGCGCCTTGGTGCGGCGCTTGGGCTTGAAGGGCAGGTAGATGTCCTCCAGGCGCGCCTTGGAGTCGGCCGCGAGGATCTGCGCCTTGAGGGCGTCGTCGAGCTTGCCCTGGGACTCGATGGACTCCAGGATCGCGTCCCGCCGCTCGTCGAGCTCCCGCAGGTAGCGCAGCCGCTCCTCGAGCGTGCGCAGCTGGGCGTCGTCGAGGGCGCCCGTCGCCTCCTTGCGGTACCGGGCCACGAACGGCACGGTCGCACCGCCGTCGAGGAGATCGACGGCCGCTTGGACCTGCCCTTCCCGTACGCCGAGCTCCTCGGCGATCCTGCGCTCGACCGAGACCGTTGTCGTCACGATGTGCGACCTGCTTTCTGGCTGGACTACCGCTGCATTATTGCGGAGCCCGGCCGCCGAGCCGCGAGGCTGGGGGCGAAGCCGCGCCGGAGTCCTGGGGCAGCGGCTTCTCGAACCAGTGGCCGGCGTAGCGGTCGCCGTTGTAGTCGTCGATCTCGTGGTAGCCGAGCTTGCTGTACAGCGACCTCGCCTCGACCAGGTCGGCCCGGGTGTCGAGGCGGATGACGCGCGCGCCCAGGTGTTCCACGGCCGCACGTTCGGCCGCCATGACCAGCAGCGCGGCGCCGCCGGTACGGCGGGCGGCGGGGGCGACCCAGACGCGGCGCAGTTCGGCGACGCCCGGCGCGAGCAGCCGCACCCCCGCGCAGCCGGAGGGTTGTCCGCCGTGTCGGCCGACGAGGAAGCGGCCGGTGGGACCGGCGAGGTCGTCACTGGTGTCCTCGGTGAGGAGGTCGTCGATTTCCTTCCGGGTCATCGGCCTGCCGTAGTAGCGGCTGACGATGTCGTCGTAGTAGCGCCACAGCAGGTCCCTCGACAGGGGGTCGTCAACGGAGAGTGGCGATATCTCCCATACGGGCGAAGCGTGGATGTTCTGTCGCGGTACGGTCACGGAGCCCATCGTGCCAGTGCGCCGCGTGACTATCCTCCGGTTATTCGTTGGCGTCTCAACGACACGGGGGCAGGACATGACGCGGTACGCCGCGCGAACGAGCCATCCCATCGCCACCGCGGAACAGACCGGGAACGACGTCCTCGTCTTCGGCCCTGGCGCCGCCGACTGGTCGCAGGACACCTCGGTCGCTTGGCGCTGGAAGGCGCCCGGCGGGACGGGCACCAGCTGGCAGCAGCTGTCGGACGTCCGCCTGCGCAGAACCCAGGCGTACGGGCGGGTCGTGCTGGTCACCGCCCTCGGCGGCCGGGCGGCGATGGTCCGCGAGGACACGGGGGCGATCGTCTGGCAGACGATCACGCCCGCCGACACCCCGCGCGCCATCGAGCGTATCCCGGGCGGGGTGATCGCGGTGGCGTCCGGGGCACCCGGGCGGCTGCGGCTGTACACCGACACCGAGCAGTCCGGACCTTTCCTCACGCTCCCGCTGCCCAGGGCGCACGGCGTGCTCTACGACCCGGAGCGCGCCGCGTTGTGGGCGATCGGCGAGGAGCGGCTGGTGCGCTACGCGTTGTCCGGCAGGGGCCCGGCGACCATGCTGACCGAGCACAGCGTGATCCACTTCGAGGGGCAGGGCGTGGATCTGCAACCGGTGTACGGCGAACCCGGGTCGCTGTGGTTCACCGACACCAACGGCGCCTACCTGCTCGACGCCGACACCCGCAAATACCGGCAGGTGGACGGCGCCGGCGACGTCCGCGCCTACCTCAGCCAGCCCTCCGGCATCCGGATCCGCGCCCGCGGCCAGGTGTCGGGCCCGCGCGTCGGAGGCGGCCCCACGGTCGAGTTCCTGGAGCCCGACGGCACCACGGCGTACTCCCGCACCCGCCCCGGCGCGGAGTTCGCGGCGGTGCGGCTGTGGACCCCGGACTTCCGCTGAGAGCGGTGAGCCCGCCGCGGAGCGCCGTCGCGCGCGATCGCCGGGACCGCTCACGGGCCGTGGGAGCGGTCGTGTAATGATCGGAGGACGTAGAACATTGCCTTGGACAACTGTTTCGCAGCCGGTGCCCGCCCGGGCGCCGAGCCGCCGGCGGGCCGCGGTGCGTCCGTACCGAGCCGGTCCGGCACCCCCGCACACGCCAACGGAGGCATCGCTCCCATGGAATACCGCCATCTCGGCCGCAGCGGTCTGCTCATCAGCGAGATCGCCTACGGGAACTGGCTCACCCACGGTTCGCAGGTGGAGGCGGACGCCGCCACCGCGTGCGTCCAGGCCGCCCTCGAGGCCGGCATCACCACCTTCGACACCGCCGATGTCTACGCCGGGACGCGGGCCGAGTCGGTGCTCGGCGAGGCGCTGAAGGGCGAGCGCCGCGAGGGCATAGAGATCCTCACCAAGGTCTACTGGCCCACCGGTCCCGGCCGCAACGACCGCGGTCTGTCGCGCAAGCACATCATGGAGTCGATCACCGGCTCGCTGCGCCGCCTGCAGACCGACTACGTCGACCTGTACCAGGCGCACCGCTATGACGTGGAGACGCCGCTGGAGGAGACGATGGAGGCGTTCGCCGACGTCGTCCACTCCGGCAAGGCCCTGTACATCGGCGTCTCCGAGTGGCCCGCCGAGCAGATCCGCCGCGCCCACGCGCTGGCGCGCGAGCTGCGCATCTCCCTGGTCTCGAACCAGCCGCAGTACAACGCCCTGTGGCGGGTCATCGAGGACGAGGTCGTCCCCACCTGTGTGGAGCTGGGCCTCGGCCAGGTGGTCTTCTCGCCGATCGCGCAGGGTGTGCTGACCGGCAAGTACGCGCCCGGCCAGCAGCCGCCGGAGGGCTCGCGGGCCACCGACGACAAGGGTGGCGCCAACATGATCGCCCGCTGGATGGGCGACGACGTGCTGGCGGCCGTGCAGCAGCTGAAGCCGCTGGCCGCCGAGGCCGGGCTCTCGCTGGCCCAGCTGGCGGTGGCGTGGGTCCTGCAGAACTCCAATGTCTCCGCGGCCATCGTCGGCGCCTCCCGCCCGGAGCAGGTCGCGGAGAACGTCAAGGCGTCGGGTGTGGTCCTGGAGAAGGAGCTGATGGCGCGGATCGAGGAGATCCTCGAACCGGTCGCCGTCACCGACCCCAAGCGGGTCCACGACAACGTTCCGGTCCGCCGCCCCTGACCGGTCCGGCCCCGCGGTCCGTGCGGACCGCGGGGCCGCAGCCGGCTACTCGGCGTGGCAGTGCGCCCCTTCGCCGCCCGGGGTCTCCCTGGGGAGGTCGAGCGAGGGGTTGCGGTCGAAGAACCCGGTGGGCTTGAGCGTGAAGCCGCTGTGGTCGACCGGCATGACCGGCCACTCCTCCAGCCGGGGCACGTGGGTGGGGCCGAAGGTGTGCCAGACGGTCAGCTCGGTGTTCTCCAGCGTCTCGCCGGGCTCGGTCCAGCGGGGCAGCCCGGCGCCGCCGGCGTTCTGGTTGGGGTAGTCGCCCGCGGGGAAGCGGCGTTCGGGGCGGTAGCGGGTCACCCACACGTGCTTGGTGCCGTAGGCCGCACGCCGGGCGACGGCCGAGTCCGGTTGGGCCAGGAGGACCGGGCCGGGCTGCGGGACGAGGGTGTACGCGACCGGCGTGCCCATGCGGTTGAGCGAGCCGGGGTTGGTGATCCGCCAGCGCCGGCCGGCGAGCGGGTCGGCGAGGCGGCCGCCCTCGGCGCTGTCCGCGAGGGCGGTCACCCGGGTGGTGAAGACGTTCCCGTTGGGGTTGTCCGGTCCGTGCGGGACGGGGACGACGTCCACCTCCTCGACGGTGTTGGCGTGCCCGTCGACGGCAGCGTCCAGGCGGACGCAGAACATGTGCTGGTGGAACGGGGCCAGCAGGCCCGGGGCGATCTCGGTGCCGACCGCGTCGGCGGTGCCGGGCTCGACGGCGGAGGTCTGCACGATGCCGGTGGACTTGGCCTCGAAGCCGATCGTGCCGTCCTGGTAGAAGTACCAGTAGAAGCCGTAGTCGTAGTTGCCCACGGTGGCGATGTAGGAGACGACCAGGCGGCGGGAGCGGCGGCTGTCGGCCGCCATGCCGTTGAAGATGTCGGTGTGCTTCCACAGGAGACCGTAGTCCTCCTCGTGGATGCAGATCGCGTTCGGCAGCGTCTCGGGGTTCCCGAGGTCGTCGCAGAGCACGGCGTCGAGGTAGGCGATCTCACCGAGGCAGTCGCAGCCCAGCTTCAGGGCGTTGGCGTTGCGGCCGAGCAAATACTCGCCCGCGTCGAGGAAGGCGACCCAGTTGCGGTCGTCGCCGGGCTCGGCGTAGGCGACGGCCATCTCGGCGAGTGAGGCGCGGTGCAGGACGGGGCGGACGCGGTCGCCGTCCTCGTGGCCGATCTGGTGCAGGACCAGGCCCTCGCGGCTGTTGAAGTCGACGCGGAAGCGCCACTTCTGCCAGGTCATCAGCCGGCCGGTGAGGGTGAAGGACGGCCCCTCGGGCTGGGTGATCTCCAGCGGGCGCAGGTCCGTGCGGGCGGGACCGTTGAACTCGGCCTCGTAGCGGCCGCATTCGGCCGGGATCGGCACGGCTCCGGTGTCGATGAGGCGGACGACCTTGCGCTCGATGACATCGACGTCGGCGACGAGCCCGGCCACCGGGTGCGCCCAAGGACTGTCCGTGGCGTCGCAGCGCAGCCAGGTCAGGGAGCGCATGAGGCGGGCGCCCGGCCGGTCCTCGAAGCGCAGCGGGCCGGCGCCCAGGGGGCCGCGATGGCCAGGTCGAAGTCGGTGACTCCGCGCTCGGCCATGGCCTTGCGCCAGCCCGGGTCGGCCTTGACGACCTGCTCGACGATCTCGTACTCCTCGAAGGTGACCGGCGGCTGGCCCTCCTGCGCGGTGTCGAGCGCGCGGTGGGCGACGACGACGCCCGCGGTGACGTCCACCAGTGCCTCGGCGGCGTCGCCGGTCGCGGAGTCCAGCAGGGTGACGCGCAGACGGCGGACGACGGGGTCGCCGTCGCGGTGGGCGTCGGCGGTGTGCCGGTCGGGCTCGTCGAGCAGCACCAGGGGGAAGCGGGTCGTGTCGGTGACCCTGCCCTCCTCGGTGAGGATGCGGCGGGCGGCGGCGATCTCGTCCGCGGTCAGCGGATCGAGGGGGTGCGGCGCGGCGGGAGAGGTGCCGGCGTCGGTGTGGCAGCAGGAGGACATGGGACAACTCTCCGATGTGCGTGATTCGTTGCGCTACGGGATGGTGCGGGCACGCGGCCGGCCCGCCGCCCCCTTTCGGGGCGCGGCGGGCCGGGCGGGGTCAGGATGCGGCGGGCTCCGCCTGCTCCTGGCCGGCCGCGTTCTCGCGTGCCTGCTCGATCCGGAACGCCTCGTTGCCGAGCCCGATTCGGGCGTGCACCTCGGGGCGCGTGGAGCGCAGGACCACGCCGTAGACGAGACCGCCGACGACGGTGACGCCGATGATGCCGGGCAGGATCCAGGAGACCGCGGAGCCCGCGCCCGCCACCAGGACGTCGAAGTCCTTGACGGCGTAGACGGCGATGACGACCAGCGCGACGCCCGCCAGCGCGGAGGCGGCGATCCTCGGCGCCTGGGTGCGCAGCGCGCCACGCCGGACGAAGTAGCCGATGATGGCGAAGGCCGTGGTCGCCAGCAGCACGATGATGCCCAGCGCGCCGACGTTGCCGCCCCAGGTGAAGAGCTTGAGCACAGGCGCGGTCGGGTCGTGGTCGCCGGCGGCGCTGGTGTCGGTGACGGCGAAGGCGACGACGAAGACGAGGGAGATGACGGTCTGCAGCAGCGAACCGTGTGCGGGCGCACCGCTCTTGGGGTTGGTGCGACCGAAGGCCGCGGGCAGCAGGGCCTCGCGGCCCATGGCGAAGGCGTAGCGGGCGACGACGTTGTGGAAGCTGAGCAGGCAGGCGAACATACCGGTCACGTACAGGACGTGCAGGACGTCGGTGAAGGTGTTGCCGATGATCGACTCACTGAGACCGAACAGCAGCCCCGGTCCCTGCTTCTGCGACTGGCCGACGATCTGTGAGGGACCGGTGGCCACGCTCAGCGCCCAGGAGCTGACGGCGAAGAAGACCGCCACAAAGGTGACGGCGAGGAAGGTGACCCGGGCGACGAGCACGTGCGGGCGGCTGGTCTCCTCGGCGTAGACAGGGGGCTGCTCGAAGCCGACGAACGCGGCGATGCACAGGCACAGCGCGGTGCCGAGCCCGGCGCCGCTGAGGGTGGCCGGGTCGAAGGCGTGCAGCGACAGCCCCTCCTTGGCGGAGGGGTGACCGATGGCGGCGACGTCGAAGATGACGACGAGGGAGATCTCGATCAGCAGGAGGACGCCGAGGACCTTGGCGTTGAGGTCGATCTTCAGCCAGCCGAGTGCGCCGACCAAGAGGACACCGAGCAGGGCCGGGATCCACCAGGCGATCGTGATGTCGAGGTAGCTCTCGAACAGCCCGGAGATCTCGAAGCCGAACAGGCCGTAGACGCCGAACTGCAAGGCGCTGTACGACACGAGGGCGAGGATCGACGCACCGGCGCCTGCGGTGCCGCCGAGGCCGCGCGCGATGTAGGCGTAGAAGGCACCCGCGTTGTGGACGTGGCGGCTCATCTCGGCGTACCCGACGCTGAAGAGGATGAGCACGACGCCGAGGATCACGAACAGCAGCGGCTGCCCGACGATGCCCATGACCCCGTACGCGGTGGGCATGACGCCCGCGACGACCATCAGCGGGGCGTTGGCGGCGACCACGGACAGCAGCAGGCCGGGCAGGCCGAGCCGGTCGGCCCGCAGGGCTCTCTCCTCGCCCTTGAACGTGCTGATCCCGGTATTGCCCCTCAGCATGGCGGGTCCTTTCCTTGTGGGTGACTGGGTGTGCTGTGCGTCGATGGGGGGTCCCTAGGGGGATCCGGGGCCGAGCACGGCCTCGCGCGCGGCGCGGAAGGCCTTGCCGGGGTCGCGGTCGGGGTACGCCCACGGGATGCGGGTGGCGTGGCCCCCGATGCGGTTGAACAGGGCCGCCGCCTCGGCGGTGCGGCCTTGCAGGTATTGGGCGTGGACAAGGAAGTTGAGGTCGAGGTAGAGCCGCGGATGGTCGCGGTCGTCCCACTCCAGCCACCAGTCGAAGGCCCGCTTGAGGGCCTGCCGTGCGCGCCAGCCGCGCCAGTGCTCCGAATCCGCCGGGTCGGCGGGCTCGGCGCCGGCGGCGGCCAGCACGCGGTAGAGCTCGGCGTGGGCGACGACCGGCAGGACGGCCAGCGGGGATCCTTCGGGGGCGTCGCCCGCGGCCCACTCGGCGAACTCGTACACCTCGTGGAACTGGCCGCCGTCCGCCGGGGACTGGGGGCGCTCGGCCAGGCTGGCAGCCATCAACTGGTGGCCGTGGTGGTGGTCGCGGTGGCGGCCGCGCACCTGGTCGAAGGCGCGCATCCGGTCGTCGTCGGTGCCGGTGTGGCGGGCCAGGATCAGCAGGCACAGCCAGGGCGTCGGATCGGCGGGGGCCAGGGCGGCGGCGGTCAGGCATGCCTCGCGGGCGCTCTCGGGACTCTCCTTGCCGGCGACGGCGCGGAAGACCAGGGCGCAGCCGAGCAGGGCGGCCGCGTCGGGACTGTCCGGTTCGGCGAGCTGCCACTCACGGGCCCAGGTACTGCTCGCCCGGCCCTCGCCGAGCACGACCAGGCGGTGGCCGCGGCGGTCCCAGGCGTCCCCTGTCTCGGCGAGCAGGGTGCGGGCCTCGGACCAGCGGCCCTGGGCGAAGGCGGCACGGGCGGCGGCCAGCGGTTCGTCGTCCAGTGCGGGGTCGAACCGCAGTTCGTCCCGGGAACGGAATCCGAACGGGGGTGGAGGAGTCATCCTCGGGGTGCCTCCACGGCGCGCACGTCATGTCCGGCCCGGGTCGGGACTTCCCCTTCGGCGTCCGGTGATCAGCTGATCACGCACAGCCAACCGGTACAGGCAGGTCCGCTTCAAGACCGGCCCCGTTGTCTCGATGTAGTCCCACGCGCCCCCGCCGACCGCCCGCGACCAGAGCTAACGGGGCATCAGGGCACGGAACGGACAGGTTCGGCGGGAAAGGCTGCGCAAGGTGGCGTGCGCCTGATATTCGAACGTACGAAGCGGGAACGAAGGAGTCATTCGGTGGCGGACGATGCCGCGCCCGCGCCATCGCACCCCCTGGCGTACGTCAGGCGGAGCCATGGCTGGAGCTACCAGGACCTCGCCCGGGTCGTCGCGGAGAACGCGCGCGCCCTCGGCGTGCCCATGGCGGCACGGCGGGAGAAGGTCTGGCGCTGGGAGCACTGGGGCGTGGTGCCAGAACGGGACAGCCAGCGCGCACTGGCCCGGGCGCTCGGCGTGCCCTTGCGAGAGGTGGACGCGCGCCCGTGGCCCGGCTGGCTGCCGGCACCGGCAGGCCTGCCGGAGGGACTGGGCTGGGACCGCGCGGGCGCCCTCGGCGCCCTTGAGGCGCTTCTCGACAGCGGCGGCCGCGACCCGCGGGGCTACCCGGTCGTGGAGGGGCCGGAGTTCCGCGTCGCGATCGGGGAGTGGTCACGGGCGGCGCCCGTGGGCCCCGCCACCACGCCCGAACCGGCCCCGCGCGGCGACGACTTCGACGTGGAGACCACGGCCTGGCTGGAGTGGGGCCTGCACGGGCTCTTCCGGCTCGACGGCCGGCTCGGCGGCGGAGCCGTACGGCACCGCGTCGAGGCCGACCTGCGCATCGCCCTGGAACTGATCCGCCAGGGGCCGTTCGCGGACGCCGACGACATCCGGCTCCTGCGCACGGCCACCGAGCTGACCCGGCTGGGCGGCCGTGCCGCCGTCGACACCGGCCGGCACGGCGCCGCCCAGCGGTACTTCCTCACCGGGCTCCGGCTCGCGCACGCCTCGGGCGACGGGACCCAGGCGGCCCGCCTGTGGGCCGAACTGAGCCTTCAGGCGGTACTCAACGGACGTCACGACGACGCGCTCGCGGGCGTGGCTGCCGCCGAGGACGCACCCGCCGCCCTTCCGCCCGCCGTCCGCGCGACGCTCGCCATGTGCCGCGCCCGCGCGCACGCGGGGCTGGGCGGGGAACCGGCCGCCCGCCGGGCGCTGGAGGAGGCCGCCGGCCTCCTGGATCCGGTCCGGGACGACGCCGAGGCCGAACTCCTCGCCCACAGCGGCCTCGCGCTGCTCGACCTCGGCCACCCCGGGGAGGCCGCCCGCACTCTGGACAAGGCCCTGCCCCTCCTGCCCCCGTCCCACCGCCGCGACCTCGCCCTCCACACCGCCCACGCCGCCCTCGCACGCGCCCTCTCCGGCGACCCCGACGGGGCCCGCCCTCTCGCCGCCCACGCCGCCCGTCTGGCCCGCACCTGCCTCTCCCCCCGGGCCACGGAGGCCGCGGAACGCGCCGTGGCGGCGTCCTCGGCCCCGGGGCGGGAACTCCGTGCCGACGAGGCACTGTCGGCCTCGGAAGGCGCACCGGTCCCGGGTGGCGGTGCGGAACCCGGTCCGGCGTCGTGAAGCGGACGGTGACGGCGATGCGGGCGGCGACGACCAGGCGAGCGGCGGCTCGTCATCCGCGTCCGTGAACCGCAGACGCCGCAAGAAGCTGAGCCGTGCCCTGGTCACGGCCGCGATGCTGGGTGACGCCAGGACGGCCGGCCGGCTCCTGCGGCGCGGGGCCCCGCCGGAACTCCCCGACGCGGACGGCACGACACCCCTGTACGCCGCCTCGGTCCAGGGCGCGGCGGACGTCGTGGCCGTGCTGCTGACCGCGGGAGCCCGGCCCGACACCGAGAGCGGCCGCGGTGACGAGGGCACACCTCTGTGCGCCGCCGCCTGCTGGGGCCACACCGGGACGGTGCGTCTGCTCCTCGCCCACGGCGCCGACCCCGCCCTGCGCGAGGACCACGGCGCGGGGCTCGCCGCGCTCGACTGGGCGCAACGGGGCCCGCATCCGGAGACGCTGCTGCTGACCGCGGCGGTGGCCCGTCGCCCGGCTCCGGCTCCGGCTCCGGCTCCGGCTCCGCAGTGAGCATGCGGAACGCGCCGGTCCCCGACCCCTTCACGGGGTCGGGGCCGGCGCGTCGGCGGCGTCGTCGGTCACACGACCGGGCGGCGCCCCCGCCCGCGCGTCAGGCTGTACCCGGCCACGCCCGCGAGGGCGCCGAGCACACCGCCGACGGCGGTCCAGATCCAGCGGTCGGACCACCAGCCGCCGCCCCAGCCGCCGTCGGGCTCGGTGAGACCGGCCGCGACGGGCGAGGCGCCGTCACCGGGCTCCTCCTCGCTCTCCTCGGTCGCGGCCGGTGAGGGCTGCGCGTTGGGGTCGAGGGTGGCGCCCGCCTTGGCCACCGGGGTGAGCGGGGCGGCCAGTTCGCCGTCCACGGCCTGCGAGCCGCCCGCGTCCTTGGACGCGGTGCCGAGCTGGACCTCCACCGGCAGGCCGAGGTCCTGGTCGGCGAGGCGGACCACGGTCAGCCGGATGTAATAGGCGCCTGGCAGCGGGTCGTTGGCCCAGGCCTCCGACCAGGCGCGAACGGTGCGCAGCCGGCAGCTGAGCTCCGCCGTGGCCGCGTCCGCGGCCGCGGTGACGGTCGGCTTGCCCGCGGTGCACGCCTGGTGGCGGCGGAGTCCGTCGTAGACGTCCAGCTGCCAGGTCTGTGCGCCGTGCCGGGAGGCGGACTCGGGGAGCTGCACATTCGCCGAGACCGTGAGGATCTGGCCCGCCTTGACGGGGGTGACCCAGTACAGGTAGTCGCCCGTCGAGGCGCCGGCCTGGGTGGAGGTCACGTCCTGCCCGATGTGCCCCGCGGTGCGGAAGCCCGTACCCGGCTGAGCCGCGGTCTCCGCCGTCCCCGACGACTCCGACCCGCTCGGGCTGGGCGTGGCGTCGTCGGCGACGGCCGTTCCCGCTCCGGTCGCGAGCAGTGCCCCACCGAGCAGGAGTCCGGCCGCGGCCATGCGGATCATACGCGTGCTACGCATCAGTTGGTCCTCCAGACGGCGAGGCGCCAGCGCGAGATCCAGCCCCACAGGATGCCGGCCACCAGGCCGGTGACGGCGAGCAGGGCGAGCAGCCACCAGCCGCGGCCGAGACCGAAGGAGGCGACGTCGGAGGGCTGGTCGGGCGAGGACACGAGGTCGATGCTCAGCTCGACGGGCAGGCCCGGGGTGCGCTTGACGGCGTCGGGCGCGGAGAAGGAGTTGCTGATCTCCAGGCAGACGGTGCGCGCGGTGGCGGCGTCCGCGTCGTCACGCTCGGGCCACGCGTAGCGCAGGCCGGCGGAGATGACGTCGGTGCGGCCGCTGCCCGCGTCGGTGCCGCGGACGAGTTCGCGGCCGCCGCGGGTGACGGCGCGGACGAGCACGCCGTAGTCGCGGTTGACGGCGCGGTCGGCGCCGACGCTGACGGACGTGCGCAGTTCCTGGCCGTCGGTGACGCTCACCCGGTACCAGCGGTGCTCCGCGAACTCCTCGCGGTCGGTGTAGACGCCGGCGCCGAGCAGCGGCGCGTCGGTGCAGGTGCCTGCGCCCTCGGTGACGGTCGGGGTGACGACGACGTTGTTGTCCGCCGCGCGGTCGACGAGCTGTTTGATGCGGTCGGTGAGCTGATCGGCGTGGTCGACGGCGGTGTAGGTGCCACCGGTGGCCTCGGCGATGCAGCTCAGCTGTTCACGGATCTTGGTGGTGGGGACCAGGCCGAGGGTGTCGACCACCAGGTGGGTGCCCTCGGCGGCGAGTTGGCGCGCCACCTCGCAGGGGTCGAGGGGCTGGCAGGTGTCCTCGCCGTCGGTGATGAGGACGATCCGGCGGGTGGCGTCGCCGCCGGCCAGGTCCTTGCCCGCGGCCTGCAGGGCGGGGCCGATCGGCGTCCAGCCTGTGGGGGCGAGGGTGGCGACCGCGGTCTTGGCCTCCGTGCGGTCGACGGTGCCGACCGGGTAGAGGGCCGCGGTGTCCTTGCAGCCGACCCCCTTGTCCTTGCCGGGGTAGTTGGCGCCGAGCGTGCGGATGCCGAGCTGCACTTCCTCCGGGACCGCGTCGATGACCTCGTTGAAGGCCTGCTTGGCGGCCGACATGCGGGATCTTCCGTCGATGTCGTTGGCGCGCATGGAACCGCTCACGTCGAGGACGAGCTCGACCTTGGGGGCCTCGCGCGGCGTCTCCGGCCCGTCGTCCGCGGCGGCCGGTGCCGCGGCCGGGAAGAGCGCGGTGGCCAGTGTGGCCGCGACAGCGCACACTCCCGCCGCCATCCGTTTGGGTATGATCATTGGCGGATCCTATGGAAGATCCGTCGCGGCCCCCAACTCGGCCCAGACCACACGTCCCGTGCCGTCCGCGCCGGTCACCACACCCCAGGCCCGGGACACCGCTCCGACCAGCAGCAGGCCGCGTCCGCACTCCTCGCCGACGTCAGCGACCCGTACCTGAGGGGCGGTCAGCCCCATGCCCTGGTCGGCCACTTCCACGCGCACGACGCCGCGTTCGACCCGGACGGCGCAGGCCACCTTCTCGCCGCCGGAATGGCGCACAGCATTGGTGAAGAGTTCGGACACCACCAGGCCGACATCGTCACAGATCTCCTCGGCGACCCCCCAGTCACGCAGCCGCGCCCTGACGCGCCGTCGCGCCTCGGCGACCGCGGCGCCTTGCGCGGCCAAGAGGAACGCGTCATGGGAGGATGCCACTCCGCTACTATGCGCGCCTGCCCGAATGCATGGCAAGGTGCAATCTGCAATGTGCAAAGCGGTGCCGACATGCTTTGCAACGTCCTGACGCCATGCCAAACTTCCCGTGGATCAGTACGGTTGGAGGATTTCTCGTGAGCGAAGCGCGATCGTCGAGTGCACCTACCGTGCTGCGTGTCGTACTCGGCAAGCGCCTCCAGGACCTCCGCGAGAAGGCCGGCGTCTCGTACGAGGACGCCGCCCACGCCCTTGATGTCACCCACGCCACGATCCGCCGCATCGAGAAGGCCGAAGTCGGTCTGCGCATCCCGTACGTGGAGAAGCTGCTCCAGACCTACGGTGTGACCGACCCGGCGGAGATCGCCAAGTTTTTGGACCTGGCGCGGGAGGCCAACCGCCCCGGCTGGTGGCACCGCTTCCGCGACGTGCTGCCCGAGTGGTTCAGCGCCTTCGTCAGTCTGGAGGGCGAGGCCGAGCTCATCCGCGCCTACGAACCGCACTATGTGCCCGGACTGCTGCAGACCCCTCAGTACGCCGAGGCGGTACTGCGGGCCGGGCGCCCGCACGCCTGCCAGGACGACATCGAGCGCGGGGTGGCGCTGCGCATGGAGCGGCAGGCGCTGCTGGTCCGCGACCAGCCGCCGCTGCTGTGGGTCGTGATCGACGAGACCGTGCTGCGCCGCCCCATCGGCGGCACCGAGGTGATGCGCGACCAGGTCGACCGGCTGATCGAGGTCTGCGGCATGCCCCAGGTCCGCCTGCAGGTCATGCCGTTCGCCTCGGGTCCGCACCCGGCCATGTACGGGCCCTTCCACATCTTCCGCTTCCCGCTTCCGGAACTGCCGGACATCGCGTACGCGGAGAGCCTGATCGGCGCCGTCTATCTCGACGACCGCGAGGACGTCTCCCAGTTCCGCGAGGCCCTGGACCGCATGAGCGCCCAGGCCCTGCCCGCCGAACCCACCCGCGACTTCCTCCAGGACGTCCGCGACCGGCTCTGACCGCCCGCGGGCCGTCAGTCCGCCTGCCGGAACCCCGGCTCGCCACGGCCGGCACGACCACCCCGCGGACAGCCACGCCCCACACGCCCGGCCGGACCGTCGCGTCGCGCCCGGGTGTGTGCGGGGCGTCCGGTGGGAACGGGACCGCGCCGCCGCGGAGGCGTGGCGCTCTACGCCTCCCCGGCCGGTTCGGCCGCATAGCGGTCCCGCAGTTCCCGCTTGAGGATCTTGCCGCTGGCGTTGCGCGGCAGCCCGTCCACGAGCACGACGCGCTTGGGGGTCTTGAAGCCGGCCAGCCGTTCCCGGGCGAAGGCGATCAGCTCCTGCTCGGTGACGACCATCTGCTCGTGTGCGACGACGACCGCGGTGATCGCCTCGATCCACCGCTCGTCCGGCAGCCCGACGACCGCGACCTCGGCGACCGCGGGATGGCGGTACAGGACGTCCTCCACCTGCCGTGACGCCACCAGTACACCCCCCGAGTTGATGACGTCCTTCACCCGGTCGACGACGGTGAAGAAGCCCTGCGCGTCACGCACCGCCAGGTCCCCGGAATGGAACCAGCCGTCGCGGAAGGCGTCGGCGGTCTCCTCGGGTTTGTCCCAGTAGCCCTCGCACAACTGCGGGGAGCGGTAGACGACCTCGCCGGGGGTGCCGTCGGGGACGTCCTTGCCGGACTCGTCGACGACCTTCGCCTCCACGAAGAGCACCGGCCGGCCGCAGGAGTCCATGCGTCCCTCGTGCTCGCCCGGTCCGAGGACGGTGGCCAGCGGCCCGATCTCGCTCTGTCCGAAGCAGTTGTAGACGGCCAGTCCCGGCAGCCGCCCGCGCAGCCGCTCCAGCACCGGGACGGGCATGATCGACGCTCCGTAGTACGCCTTGCGCAGCGCGCCGAGGTCGCGCGCCGTGAACTGCGGGTGGTTGGCGAGCGCGATCCACACCGTGGGCGGCGCGAACAGGCTGTCGGCGCGTCCGGCCTCGACCGCGTCGAAGACCGCGACCGGGTCGGGGCCCTCGATGATGGTGTTCTCCGCACCGACCGCCAGGTAGGGCAGCAGGAAGACGTGCATCTGCGCCGAGTGGTACAGGGGCAGCGAGTGCAGGGGCCGGTCGGTCTCCTTCAGGTCCAGCGCGACGATGGCGCTGACGTATTCGTGCACCAGGGCGCGGTGCGTCATCATCGCGCCCTTGGGGAGGGCCGTGGTGCCCGAGGTGTAGAGCAGTTGGGCCAGATCCTCACCGCTGGGCGGCGTCAGGCCTTCCACGGGCGCGGCGGCCGGCAGCCGCGCGAGCAGGCTCTCCCCGGTGTCGCGCAACGCGAGGGTGCGCACACCCGTCGGCAGCCGCCCGGCGAGCGCGGGGTCGGCGAGGACGAGGGCGCTGCCGGACTGCTCGACGAGGTAGCGCAGGTCCTCGCCCTCCAGGTGGTGGTTGACGGGTACGTGTACCAGCCCGGCCCGCGCGCAGCCGAGGAAGGCGACGAGGTAGGCGTCCGAATTGTGGCCGTAGGCGGCGACGCGGTCGCCCGGCCGCAGTCCCTCGGCGAGGAGCACGGCCGCGGCCGCGGAGACCGCGTCGTCCAGTTCGCGGTACGTCCAGGCGCGGTCGGCGAAGCGCACCGCCGTCCGCTCCGGAACGCGGCGCGCGCTGCGCCGCAGGACTCCGTCGACCGTGTTGCCGTGCGTCGTCGCCACCATGGCGTCAGCGTGGCATCTCCGCCAGCCTCCTGGCGAGATCCTCGACGTGGTCGTGCCAGGCGTCGAGAGCGGCGGAGCGCCGGCCGGCGAACGCGGCCGAGCCTGTGTGGGTGAGGATCAGCCGGGCCCCGTGGCCGGTGCCCTCGGTCAGCTCCCAGCGCACCGTGCCCCCGTGCCGGCCGTCCTGGTCCCAGGCGTACGCCAGCAGGACGGGGGCCCGCACCTCTGCCACCGGGCCGTGGCCGAACTCCCCCGCCGCGAAGCCGCCCGGCACGGTGCCGCCGACCTCGGGCGCGACGACCTTGCCGAGCAGGGTCCGCCAGACCGTCGCTGCGGGCTGGGTGAGCTGCCGTTCGAAGCGCACCCGCCAGCCCTCCTCGTCGCCCGCGGCGCTCGCGACGGTCTCAGTGGTGCCCCGGTCCAGCCCGAACGCACAGACGAAGCTCTCGTGCTTGGCGTTGATGTCCCCGGGCGGGGGCGCTGGGCGGCCGTCCAGGGCGGGGTCGATGCCCGCGATGCAGGTGTCCCAGCCGGAGGCGAAGCTGGCCGCGCCCGGACGGTCGGCGAAGGTGTGGGTGAGGGTGAGTACGGAGCCGGCGGCCTCGGGCTCCACCTCCCAGCGCAGCAGATCGCTGCCCCAGGTGTAGGCGAGCACGCGGGGCGGGTCGACCTCGGTGACCTCGCCGTCGAGATCGGGCATCTCGCCGTGCCGGAAGACGAAGCGCACCTTGCCGCCGGGCCGCAGCTCCAGCTCCACGTCGGAGGGGAACCAGTGTGCAAGGTGCCCGGGTTCGGTCAGGGCCCGCCAGACCTTCTCCGGCGGGTGGGCGAGCCGGCGCACCATCCGCAGGGCGGTGCGGCCGTCCGCGGCGGTGGTCAGTGTCCCGGCGGTCTCGCTGGTCATCGGGGTTCCTCCGTCTCGTCGGGCATTGCGTCCAAGTGCCGCTCCAGAGCGTCGAGTCCGTCGCCCCAGAGCCTGCGGTAGGGGGTGAGCCATGCGTCGACCTCGCGCAGCGGCCCGGGACGCAGCTCGTACCACCTGCGCTGGGCCTCGGCGCGCACCCGCACCAGACCGGCCTCGCGCAGCACCCTCAGATGCTTGGAGGTGCCGGGCTGGCTCAGACCCAGCTGCTCGGTCAGTTCGCCGACCAGCCGGGGACGCTCCAGCAGCAGGTCCAGAATCCGCCGCCGGGTCGGTTCCGCGAGCACGTCAAAGGGAAGGGACACCCTTCGAACATACTCCACCGGCTATATACCTGCAACGGCATGTAAGCCGGAGCGGCAAACCTCCGCTTCGGTGCACACGAGAGAACGCGCAGGGCGCGGGAGGCGACCGTACTCGCTCTGGTGGTGACGTCATGTGAACGGGAGAATGGCGCGCGTGACGATCACCACCGCCGAGGCGGACAAGGTACTGGCCGACAACTTCGCTCCCTGGGTGCGGGATCTGGGCCTGACGGTCGAGGAGACCGGTGAACGCCACGCGATGCTCCGGCTTCCGTGGTCGGACCGGCTCGCCCGCGAGGGCGGCGGCCTGTCCGGCCAGGCGTTGATGGCGGCCGCCGACACCGCGACCGTGATCGCCGTGTCCGCCGCACGAGGCGGCTTCGGCCCCATGACGACCGTCCAGCAGTCGACGACCTTTCAGCGCGCCGTCATGGGCGCGGACGTACTCGTCATCGCCCGCGTCACCAAGCTGGGCAGGCGACTGGGCTTCATCGATGTCGAGATGACGCCGGTGGGCTCCGAGGAGCCCGCGGCCCACGCGACCACCGTGTACGCGTTCCCCGGCTGAGCCGCCGGCGGTCGCGAACGGGGGGCGGTTCTTCACCCGTCTTCGCCGTGCGGAGCCGGGATTTCACCTGAGCGCGGCGTGGTGCACCAGCGCCGCGCCGCCCGCGGGAAACGATTGACCTCCCATCAGATATCAGATGAACGGCGTCCAGCTGGGGTGAAGATGAGCCGACGTTGGGGCCGGGTACGCCTGGCGATCACCGTGGTCCTGGCGCTGGGCACGCTCCTGGCGGGCGCCGGCGGCGCGGTCGCGGCGACCGGCAAGGGCGTGCGCTACGCGGCACGCACAACGATCGCGCCGGGCGTGGACTACCGGCGATTCGACTACACCGGGGGCCACGGCACGGCCCACGGCCACTTGCTGACGGTGGATCTGCGCCGGCGGAACGTGTCCGTCGACCTGCTCTACCCGGGTACCGTCGCGGGCCGCGGCACGGTGTCCCGGCTGGCCGACGCCGCGCACGCCGTGGGCGGGATCAACGCGGACTTCTTCCACATGAGCGAGACCCAGCACCCGGGGGTCCCGGCGACGGGCGCCCCCGTCGGCCCGGCGGTCGCACACGGCCGGCAGCTCAAGGCCGCGGTGCCGTCGAGCCAGCGCTTCGGCCCCTCGCTGCCGCCCGGCACCTCCACCGAGAACGTCCTCGGCATCGGCTTCGACCGCAGGGCCCGCCTCGACCGGCTCCACCTGCAGGGCACCGTGCGCTCCGGCCGGAGCACGGTCGCGCTGCGCGGCTTCAACCAGTACGCGCTGCCGCAGAACAGTGTGGGCGCGTACACCTCCGACTGGGGCACCGCCTCCCGCCGGCGGGCGGTCTGCGGCAGCGACGTCCGCCGGACCGATCCGTGCGTCAGGAACACCTACGAAGTGACCGTGCGGAACGGCCAAATCATCACAGCGCGCGCCGCCCCGGGCCGCGGCGCCATCCCCCCGGGGACGGTCGTCCTGCTCGGCCGCGAGGACGGCGCGCGCGCCCTGCGCGCACTCGTTCCGGGCCGGCCCGTGGCCGTACAGAGCCGGCTGCTGCCCGTCTCCCACCGCGGCGACCTGCGCTTCGCCGTCGGGGGTTACCCGATCCTGCGCGACCGCACCCCGCTGGCGGGACTGGAGAACGGCACGGCGGCGACCCGCACGGCCGCGGGCTTCGGCAACGGCGGGCAGACGCTGTACCTGATGGCCCTGGACGGCAACGCCGAGAGCGGCGCGGGACTGACGGTGCGTGAACTCGCCGGCCTGATGTACGCGCTGGGCACCGACTCCGCCGTCAACCTCGACGGCGGCGGCTCGTCCACCCTGGTCACCCGCTCCCCCGGCGCCTCCCGCGTCACCGTCCGCAACCACCCCACCGGCGGCGTCGAACGCGCGGTCGCCAACGGCATCGGCGTGTTCATGACCCCCGGCTGACCCGGGCCGCCCGTGGCGGCCGGTAAACCGGTGCGGCCGGGACTCAGTCCGCCATGCCGGGTGCGCCCCACAGGGGGAACCAGCGGGTGAGGTCCTCCTCCACGCGCAGGTCGTTCTTGAGCAGGCCGGCCACCTGCAACTCCAGCGCGTTGTCGCGTTTCTGCTCGCCGGGCCGGACGCACAGGGGATAGAACGTGCCGCGCTTGTAGAGGTAGACCAGAGCCAGCGGACGGCCGGAGTCGTCGCGGAAGCCGGCCAGCGAGCAGAGCAGTTGCGGCCCGAAGCCGTGGCTCTCCAGGGCCGAGTTGACCGCGTGCAGATCGCCCACCAGCGTCGGCATGTCGTCCGCGGGATGGCGTGCCACGAGCCAGGTGTAGCCGTAGGCGTCACGTGTGGACTCGACGGGGACGCCGCCCTGTCCGGTGTCGAGGTCGAGCAGTGCGCGGACGTCCTGCTGGACCTCCGCGAAGGCGCCCCCCTCGACGGCGGCGAAGCACACCGAGCCGACCCCGGTCGGCCGGAACCCGGCGCCAGCCTCGAGTGTCACAGCGGCCGACGGCAGCCCGAAGAGCTGGTCCAGGTCGGGCTTGACGGGCTTGCTGCGGCCGAGCAGCGCGTCGAACAGCCCCATCAGCGCCGCCCCAGTTCGGCGGAGATCCGGCCCAGCTGGGCCAGCCGCTGTTCCAGGGTGGGGTGCGTGGAGAGCAGCTGCGCCAGGCTCTGACCGCCGGCGAGGGCCGGGGCGAAGTAGAAGGCATTGAACGGCTCCGCCTTGCGCAGGTCCTCCGTCGGGATGCGCGCCATCTGGCCGGTGACCTTGGTGAGTGCGGACGCGAGCGAGGAGGGGCGGCCGGTGAGCATCGCGGCGGAGCGGTCGGCGGACAGCTCGCGGTAGCGCGACAGCATCCGCGTGAGGAGGAAGCTGACCGCGTACACAATGGCGCTGACCAGCGGTATCAGGATGACGATGATCGTGGTGCCGGGGTCGCGGCTGTTGCGGCCGAGGCCGCCCCACAGCCCGATCCGGGTGATCATGCCGGCGAGTACGCCCAGGAACGACGCGATGGTCATCACCGCGACGTCGCGGTGTGCCACATGCGAGAGCTCATGGGCGATGACGCCCTCCAGCTCGTCGGGCTCCAGCCGGCGCAGCAGGCCGGTGGTGGCGCACACCAGGGCGGCCTTCTCGTTGCGGCCGGTGGCGAAGGCATTTGGCACGTCGCTGTCGGCGATCGCGACCCGCGGCTTGGGCATGTCCGCAAGGGCGCAGATGCGGTCCACCACGCCGTGCAGCTCGGGAGCCTGCTCAGGGGTCACCTCTCGGGCGCCCATGCTGAAGGCGGCGATCCGGTCGCTGAACCAGAACTGGGCGATGAACAGGCCGCCGGCCACGATCAGGATCAGCGGCCAGGCACCACGCAGCAGGGCCAGGAGGGCGCCGACGAAGACCACGTACAGCAAACCGATCATGAACATGGTGACCACCATGCGTGTGGTCAGCCCCTTGTCGGGGGCGAATCGGGTCCTGTCCATGGCCCCTCCCGTGTTCTCGGGACGCCGGCCGCGGCGTCGTGCTCCGCTTCGATTGTGCCTCCGCGGAGGCACGAACGGCGGGGTCGCGACGGCGCGGCCGAAGTATGGGATCAGCGTGCCGCGTCGAGCGTCAGCTTGCCGTAAGTGCGCCGGGCCCGCAGGTCCTCGTGCGCCCGGGCGACCTCGGAGAGCGGGTAGACGCCGCCCTCCTGCGGCCGCAGCCGTCCCTCGGCGGTCATCGCCAGCAGCTCGGCCATGGGCTCGCGGTACATGCCGGGGCGGCCCAGGCAGTGCATCAGCCAGAAGCCGACGACCGCACGCGACCGGCCCATGAGCTGGGCGGCCTGCACGGGCGTGGGCGGGACCCGGGAGGCGAGGCCGTAGGTGACCAGGCGGCCGAAGGGCGCCAGTGCGGCGAGGGATGCGTCGAAGACCGGACCGCCGGTCATCTCCAGGACGATGTCGACCTTCTTGCCGCCGTTGGCCTCGGTCAGGCGCTCCTTGAGGCCCTCGGCGGCACCGTCCAGGGCGACGTCGGCACCCAGTTCGAGGGCCAGGTCGCGCTTCTCCTTGGAGGACGCGGTGGCGATGACCCGGCCCGCGCCGAACTCCTTGGCGAGCTGGACGGCGAGCGAGCCGGTGCCGCCCGCGGCGGCGTGCACGACGACGGACTCGCCCTCGGCGATCCGGGCGGAGGTGCGCAGCAGGTGCCAGGCGGTGAGCCCCTGGACGACCAGGGCGAGCGCCTGCCCGTCGGTGACGCCCTCGGGGATGTCGTGGGCGAGGTACTCCTCGACGACGGCCTTCTGGGCGTAGCCGCCGTTGTCGGTCAGGGCGACCACGCGACGGCCGTCCGGGGTGCGGCCGGCGACCTCGGCCCCGGGGACCAGCGGGAGGGTGGCCTTGGAGAGGTAGGAGTTCTCGACCATGTGCGTGTCGGCGTAGTTGACACCCGCCGAGCCGACCTCGACCAGGAGCTGCCCGGGTCCGGGCACGGGGTCGGGCAGCTCCACCTGCCGCAGCACCTCAGGCCCGCCGAACTCGGTGATCTGGATCGCGCGCACCGCGACTCCCTTCGCTTGCGTCCGTACGTCGTGTCGTCCGGGATCACGATAGCCGTAACACCGACCAGTCGGTATGTGCGGGCGGCGGGACGGCGGGAGAGGCCGCGCAGGCCCTCCGGAGCCGCGCCTCGACGGGCCGTCCGCCCGGTTGTCCACAGGCGTCCGGCAGGTGTCTTGACGCGCAGGTCGGATAATGGATTACTGGTCCCGCCAAAGGCTACCGAACGATCGGTTGGGAAGGGTGGGGGCCATGGACACCGTGGGCGAAGGATTTCGGGACGCGGCCGAACGGATGACCCGGGGCAGGAGCTGGAGGCCGTGCAGCTGCGGCGCCTGCAGGGCACCCTGCGGCACGCGTACGACAACGTGGCGTTCTACCGGTCGTCCTTCGACAAGGCCGGCGTCCGCCCCGAGGACTGCCGCACCCTGGCGGACCTGGCCCGCTTCCCCTTCACCACGAAGGCCGACCTGCGGGACCAGCACCCGTACGGCATGTTCGCCGTCCCGGAGTCGCGCATCCGCCGCATCCACGCGTCCAGCGGCACCACCGGAGCGCCGACCGTCGTCGGTTACACCGAGCGGGACCTGGAGACCTGGTCGGACGTGGTGGCCCGGTCCCTGCGAGCCGCCGGCGCCCGGACCGGCGACAAGGTGCACATCGCCTACGGGTACGGCCTGTTCACCGGCGGGCTGGGGGCGCACTACGGGGCGGAGCGGCTCGGGTGCACCGTCATCCCGGCCTCCGGCGGTATGACCGCGCGGCAGGTGCGGCTCATCGAGGACCTGCGCCCCGAGATCATCATGGTGACGCCGTCCTACATGCTCACGCTGCTCGACGAGTTCGAGCGCCAGGGCGTCGATCCGCGCTCCACCTCGCTGCGCGTCGGCATCTTCGGCGCCGAGCCGTGGACGGAGGCGATGCGTGAGGAGATCGAGCAGCGGGCCGGCATCGACGCGGTGGACATCTACGGCCTTTCTGAGGTGATCGGTCCCGGCGTCGCACAGGAGTGCGTGGAGACCAAGGACGGCCTGCACATCTGGGAGGACCACTTCCTCCCGGAGATCGTGGACCCCGTCACCGACGAGGCCATGCCCGCCGGTGACAGCGGCGAACTGGTCTTCACCTCGCTCACCAAGGAGGCCATGCCGGTCATCCGCTACCGCACCCGCGACCTCACCCGGCTGCTGCCGGGCACGGCCCGACCCGCCTTCCGGCGCATGGAGAAGATCACCGGGCGCTGCGATGACATGATCATCCTTCGGGGCGTCAATCTCTTCCCCACCCAGGTCGAGGAGATCGTGCTGCGTACCGAGGGCGTCGCTCCGCACTTCCAGCTGCGCCTGACCCGCAACGGACGGCTCGACGAACTCACCGTCCGCGCCGAGGCCAGCCCGGAGGCCGGCGCACAGGCGCGCGCGGCGGCGGCCGAGGCCATCGGGCGCGGCGTGAAGGAGGCCGTCGGCGTCACGGTGGCCGTGGAGATCACCGATCCCGAGACCCTGGAGCGCTCCGTTGGAAAGATACGCCGGGTCGTGGACGAACGCACGAGGTAGCGCCGAGGACCGTGCGCGCACGTCATCGCGCCGCGAATCACCGGCCCGGCCGATGAGCAGTGCGGGTCCCGGCCACGTATGGTCGTGCACAGGTACGGCCGGGGCAGGGCGAGGGGAGCGCCTCACGGCGACGCGGGCGACCGCGCCAACCGGAAAGGCGATGAGCATGGTGCGGCGCATCCCAGTGCGTCAGATCCTCGCCGCGGTGCCGCTGCTGCTGGTCGCCGTCGTCGTCCTGCGCCACTGGCCGACCGTCGACGCGGGCACCGACCGGCTGGGCTCCGCGGACCGCGAGTGGCTGCTCGCCGCGGGCGCGGCGACGCTCCTGGCCTGGGTCTGCTCGGCCGCCGCGCAGCAGGGCGCGGTGCTCGAACAGCTCCCTGCGGGACGGCTGCTGGCCACGCAGTTCGCGGCCTCTGCGGTCAACCACATCCTTCCGGCCGGCGTCGGCGGCAACGCCGTCAACCTGCGCTTCCTGCTGCGCTGCGGCCTGTCCCCCAGCCGTTCGGCGGCAGCGCTCGCGGTGCGGGCGCTGGCGGCCTGCGTGGTGCGCGTGGCATTGCTCGCGGCGTTGCTGGCGGTCTTCCCGCACGCGCTCGACCTGCACAAGGTGGTCCCCCTGCGGGCCCACTCCGTGCTGGCCGTGGCGGCCGGCGCGGCGCTGTTCGCCGTGCTCGTGGTCCTGCTGTCGGTCCGCCAGATCCGGCGCCTGGTCTCCTCCTTCCTCGGCACGGTCGTCTCCGACGTCCGCGCCGTGCACGGCAGTTCCTCGCGTGCGGCGGCACTGTGGACGGGCTCCCTGGCCTTCCCCGTGATGCACGCGGCGGTGCTCGTCGCGGTCGTCCGGGCCCTGCACGCGCCGGTGCCGGCCGGGCATGTGGCCCTGGCGTATCTCGCGGGGAGCGCGGCCGCCGCGCTGCTGCCGACACCCGGCGGACTCGGCTCGCTGGACGTCGCCCTGGCCCTCGCCCTGGTCACCGCCGGGGCGACCGGAGTGGCGGCGACCTCCGCGGTGCTCGCGTACCGGATCGTCACCGTATGGTTGCCGTTGCTGCCCGGTGTGCTGGTGCTCGCGGCCCTCGTCCGCCGGCGGGTGCTGTGACCCGTTCCCGGAAGGAAGACCAGTGCGTGTCCTGTACGGCCTGCTCGGTGCGCTGATCGTCGGGGGGACGTTCTCCTCGGTCCTGCGCACGCTGGTCATCCCCCGGCCGACCAGATCCAGCATCACCCGCGCGGTGCACGCCGTGGTGCACTTCCCCTTCCAGTTCGTCGCCGACCGCTGCCGCACGCCGGAGAACAAGGACCGCGTGCTCGCCCCGGTGGCGGCGGTGTCGATCCTGTTCAACCTGGTCAGCTGGCTGTTCGCGTTCTGGGCCGGGTACGCGTTGCTCCAGGCGGCCGTGAGCGATCTCGACGCCCTGGACGCACTGCGGGAAGCCGGCTCCTCACTGTTCACGCTCGGCTTCGCCAGCAGCCGTCATGTGGACCTGACCGTCATCGACTTCTGCGCCGCGGCGACCGGGCCGATCACCATCGGTCTGCAGATCGGTTACCTGCCGACGCTGTACGCCGCGTACTCCCGCCGCGAGGCCGAGGTGACACTGCTGCAGGCCAGGGCGGGCAGTCCGCCCTGGGGACCGGAGATCCTGGCGCGCTACGCCCAGATCGGCGTGACCGACAGCCTGGCGGAGATGTTCCGCAACTGGGAGCGCTGGGCGGCCGAGGTCAGCGAGAGCCACACCAGTTACATAGTGCTGAGCCGTTTCCGCTCGCCGCAGCCCAACCGCAACTGGCTGGTCGCACTCCTCGCGGTGATGGACGCCGCCGCCATGCAGCTCGCCCTCAACCCCGGCCGTCCGCAGGCCGAGGCGCGGCTGGCCCTGCGGGCGGGATACGTGTGCCTGCGGGACATCGCCGACATCTGGCGGGTCCCGTACGACCAGGACCCCTCCCCTGAGGCATCGATCCGGCTGACGTACGAGGACTTCGCGGCGGCCGTCGCGCACATCGCCGCGAACGGCTACCCGCTGGAGCGCACCCCGGAGGAGGCCTGGCCGCACTTCCGCGGCTGGCGCGTCAACTACGAGGACCTCGCCTATCGCTTCGCGTACCTCTTCGACGCGGTCCCGGCGCCCTGGTCCGGTCCGCGCCGCACCCTGGAGGAGACGATGATGCCGATCACGCCGGTCGACCGCAGGCCGGCCGGCCCCCTGGGGGGAGCTAGGTAGACAGGGCGACGTCGGTCGACTTCACCAGGGCGACGACCTCGGAGCCCTCGGCGAGACGGAGTTCGTCGAGGGCCTCACGGGTGATCACGGCGGTGAGCTCGCGGCCGCCCGCGAACGCCAGCCGCACCGTCGCCATCGCCTGGCCCTGCGTCACCGCGGTCACCGTGCCGGGAACGCGGTTGCGGATGGTCAGACCGCCGGGAAGCGGTGGTGTGGCGAGGGAGATCTCGGTCGCCTTGATCAGGACGGTCACCCCGCCGCCGGGGATGATGCCGAGTTCACGGACGGCCTCGGCGGTCACCGCGGCGGTGAAGGCGGGGCCGCCGCCGTCGAGGTGGACGGTGACCACGGCCATGACCTCGCCGGTGACCACCGACTCGGCCTTGCCGGCGATCTGGTTGCGGATGCTCAGAGCCATGTGCCGCACCGTAAGCCCGCCCGGCGCCCGCGGCGGGGAACGACCCGCGCGCACGCCCCGGGCGGCGGCGTGCCCGGGGCGCGCCCGCCGAGGCACCGCCGCGCGCTACACCGCGGGAACGGGCTGCGGCGGCACCGGGCCGACGTAGCGCGCCGCAGGACGGATGATCTTGCTGTCCTCCGCCTGTTCCAGGATGTTCGCCGACCAGCCGACGACGCGGGCGCAGGCGAAGGTCGGGGTGAACATCTCCCTCGGCAGCCCGCACAGTTCCATGACGACGCCCGCGTAGAACTCGACATTGGTGTGCAGCTCGCGGCCCGGCTTGAGCTCGGCGAGGATCGCCTCGACGCGGGCCTCGACCTGGAGCGCGAAGTCGACCAGCGGGCCGCCGAAGTCGCGGGCGATCTCCTGGAGCATGCGGGAGCGGGGGTCCTCCGTGCGGTAGACGGGGTGGCCGAAGCCCATGATGCGGTCCCCGGCCAGGACGCGTTCGCGGATCCAGGGGTCGATGCGGCCGGGGGTGCCGATCGCGTCGAGCGTGTCCAGCGCGCGGCTCGGCGCGCCGCCGTGCAGCGGACCGGACAGCGCGCCCACGGCGCCGACGAGACACGCGGCGAGGTCGGCACCGGTGGAGGCGATGACGCGGCCGGTGAAGGTGGACGCGTTGAACCCGTGGTCGACCGTGGAGATCAGGTAGCGCTCGATCGCCCGCGCGCGGACCGGGTCGGGTTCCTCGCCGGTGAGCATGTGGAGGTAGTTGGCCGCGAAGGGCAGGTCGTCGCGGGGCTCGACCGGTTCCAGGCCCTGCCCGAGCCGGTACAGAGCGGTGAGCAGAGTCGGCACGGCGGCGCTCGCGGTCAGCGCGTCGGCCAGTCGCCGTTCGGCATCGATGTCGTACAGCGGGCGGAAACCGGCGGCGGCGCCCAGCAGCGAGAGCGCGGTGCGCAGCCCGGCGAGGGGTCCGCTGAGCGCGCCGGAACGGGCGATGGCGGGCAGCGCGTCCCGGATCTCGCTCGGCAGCCGGCGCAGCGGCGCGACGCGCGCTGCGAAGTCGGCCCGCCCCGCGGCATCGGGGAGCGTGCCCAGCAGCATCAGGTGCCAGACGTCCTCGAAGGTGCGGCTGCGGGCGAGTTCGACGGCCGAGTACTGACGGTAGTGGTAGAAGCCCTCGGTACCGCGGACGTCCCCGAGCGCGGTCTCGGTGACGACGACGCCCTTGAGTCCGCGGGGTACGCGGGGCACGTCGGGGGTGACGGGGATGACGGGGATGACGGTCACGGTGGTGTCCTCCTTCGAACGTGACTCGACCATCCATCATTGATTCAATGCGCGTCAATATTGATTGAATCAATATGTGATGGGATGGAGTCATGACGACCGAGGAACGGCTCACCACCCGGCAGGCCGCCGAACGGCTCGGCGTGAAGCCCGAGACGGTGTACGCCTACGTCAGCCGCGGCCTGCTCGGCAGCCGCCGCGCACCGGACGGCCGGGGAAGCACCTTCGACGCCCGTGAGGTCGACGCGCTGCTCCGCCGCACACGGCGCCCCGCGCAACAGCCGGCCGGCGACGACGCCGGGAACGGAACGGGATCCGGCGTCGGCGTCGGCGCCGTACGGACCGGCATCACACTCATCGACGGCGACCGCTGCTACTTCCGCGGGGTCGACGCCACGGCGCTCGCCGGGCGGTACCGCTTCGAGGAGGCCGCGGACTGGCTGTGGACCGGGGTCATGACCCCGGGCACGCGCTTCACCGCCCCGGCGCAGGCCCTGGCCGCCGCCCGCCGGGCAGTGGCAGCGCTTCCCGGCCACAGTGGCGCGATGGACCGGCTGCGCGTGGCCGCCATTGCCATGGCGGCGGCCGACCCGCTGCGGTTCGACCTCGCCCCCGAGGCGGTGGTGGGGGTGGGACGCACCCTGATCCCCGTCCTGATCAACGCACTGCCCGCGGCGGGGCAGGAGCATCGCGGCGAGGGACCGGCGGCCTGGCGGCTGTGGTCGCGGCTGACCGCGCGGCCGGCCGACGAGGCCACACTGCGGGTGCTGGACGCGGCCCTCGTCCTGCTGATCGACCACGACCTCGCCGCCTCCACCCTCGCCGCACGCGTCGCCGCCTCCGCCCGCGCACACCCGTACGCCGTGGTGTCCGCGGGCCTCGGCGCGCTCGACGGCCCGCTGCACGGTGCCGCGAGCGGCCTGGCGCACCGCATGCTCGGCGAGGTGCTGGAGCGGGGCAGCGCGGCCGCGGTCGTCGCCGACCACCTGCGCGCCGGGCAGGGTGTGCCGGGGCTGGGGCACCGGCTCTACCCGCGCGAGGACCCGCGCGCGGTCATGCTCTTCCGCCTGCTCCAGGATGTGCCGCAGGCCGCCCCGGCCCTTGGGGCCGCCCGCGAGGTCGTCGCCACCGCGTCCCGCGACACGCCGCTGCACGCGAACGTCGACCTCGCGCTGGCCGTGCTCTCCGTCTCCTGCGGCATGCCTCCCGAGGCCGGCGAGACCGTGTTCTCCGTGGCCCGCACGGCCGGCTGGATCGCCCACGCCCTGGAGGAGTACGAGGAACGTCCCCTCCGCATGCGCCCCAGCGGCCACTACGTGGGTCCCCGCCCGCCCCGCCCCCTGCCGTAGGGGTGCGGGCGGAGCGGGTGACGGGAAGGGCGGCGCCCGAAGCGCACCTCCACGCCGAGGGCGTCGCCGTACGGCGGGCCGAGTTCCACCGAGCCTGCGCGCCCGGCCGCTCGGACGTCGTCGGCGACGAGCGCGAAGCGCGCGGGGGAGGCGGGCGGTCCGGTCATGACGAGCCCCGCGACCTCGGCCCGCATCCACAGCCGTGCCGCGGACTTGGCCCTGCGGACGGCGGTGAGGACCGCACGCGCGGTGTCGAGGACGAGGGGGTCGCCGTCCGGCCGGTGGAAGGCCGGCCGGTGGTAGGCGCCGGGCCGTTCGCGGTCCTCCAGTGCCGCCTGGGCGACCGCGGTGCGGAAGGTGGTGTCCCGCAGCGTGGGCGCCCCGGCGGTGTACGCCTCGCCGCGCGCGAGGTTGCGCACGAAAGCGCGCTGGGAGGCGGCGCGAGCCCGGTCGCCGACGGTGCGGTATGAGCGTCCAGTCGACCGACAGGCCGAGCCTGCGCCACAGTTCCTCGAAGGCCCGCTCGTCCTCGGCGGTGAGCCGTACGCACAGCTCGATGAAGTTCCGCCGGGAGACCGGGACCTGGCGCGTGCCGGGCCGTTCCGGCGGGGTGGAACCGAGGTCTTAAGGGAGGGACGGGGCGCAGCTGACGCCGTGGACGTTCTGCACCCGGCGCTCGGCCGACAGCCGTTGTCGTCCCAGCCCATCGGGTAGAAGACCGTCTTCCCGCGCATGCGCCGGTAGCGCGCGACGGTGTCGGTGTGGGTGTACGAGAAGACGTGGCCGACGTGCAGGGTGCCGCTGGCCGTGGGCGGCGGGGTGTCGATCGAGAAGATCTCCTCGCGGGGCCGCGACTGGTCGAAGCGGTGTACGCCCGTCTCGTCCCAGCGCCGCGACCAGGTCGCCTCGAGCCCTTCGAGGGAAGGCCGCGCGGGAACGTCCTGATGCCGACGGGGCGAATGCGTCATGCCCGCTCATCGTAGGGACGTGCCGGCGGCCGTGCCGAACGATCAAACGGCAGGATCGTCCGCGCCACGAACCATCCCGGCGGGGAACGGCCGGCCGGACCCGGGATCGTGACCCCACGCGTCTCCCCTGCCCGCTGTGTCCGCCGTGCCCGATCTCACCGGCCTGCTCCGGCACTCCTGCCACGCGCCCACCAGCCGCCTGCCCACCGCCCCCGGCCGGATCGGCCTCGGCCCGCGCGGTCACCCCGTGCTCCTGCGCGCGCCGGCCGGCCTCATGACGCCGGCTCAGCCTGCGGAGGTCCTCCGGCAGGACAAGACCACGATGGTGTCACCGCGGACGAGCGGGAGCGGGCCCGGTTCACCGAACGGCATCCCTGCCCCCGCCGGCCGCCGACGCCGGCCTTGCGCTCGTCGCCCGCGGGCGGCAGATCACCGCAGGGGTGCACGGCCGGACATTTGGCCACGCGCACGGATTCCCCGCGCCCTGTGCGCCGCGCGCGGCAGCCACGCCAGTAGGCTCGGACCGTGAGCGACAAAGGGCCCTTCGAACGGGGCACCGACGGCCCGAAAGTGATCGTGGCCGGGGTGGACGGGAGCGAGTCGTCGTGGCGGGCGGCGGCGTACGCCGCGGGGCTGGCCCGGCGGCAGGGGTCGCTGCTGGCCGTCGTCTACGTCCAGCCGGTCCTGGCCACGGGCGCGGCGTTCGGCGCACCGGTCGCCGAGGCCACCGCCGGGATCGCCGACGAACTGAAGGCGGAGATAGAGAAGGCCGTGCAGAGGCTGCGCGGGGTCTTCGCCGTGCGCTGGGAGTTCCACACCTTCCAGGGCGATGCCTTCAGTGGTCTGTCGAAGGCGGCCGACGACCTCAAGGCCGACGCGGTCGTGGTCGGCGCCTCCGAGAAGGCCGGGCACCGGATCATCGGATCGGTGGCGGTGCGCCTGGTCAAGGCCGGCCGCTGGCCGGTCACGGTCGTGCCCTGACGCCCGCGTCCCTCGCCTGTGCGGCGCTGTGCGGCGCCGCGTGTCGTCGTCGGTGACGTGTGAACGCGCGACGTGGTTCCCGGGCAATCGGCACGAAGGAGCAGCATCTGGCACGAGCCGTCCGGCTGTCACCTCTGCCTCCTGCCTGGTCGTCGATGACGTGCCGCGCGGCGGCGACGCCGTCACGGGTGAAGGGGACCAACGCGTGGACCGCATCGTCCACGGCGCAGCGGGCGACGGCCCCGGAGATCTCGTGCGAGGGATGACGGGAGTCCTCTCGCGTCCGCCGGGGGCGAGGCTGCCGGTCCAGGCCGCGTCCCCGGTGTCCGGCTCGTGGCGCGGCCTCGTGGCGCGGGCGCGTGGGGCCGCCGCGCTCGTGGGCCCGTGCGGCGCGCATCGTCTCGCCTGGCCCGCGCCCAGGGCGGACGGCGCGCGGACCCGTCCCGGCCTCCGTCCCGGGCGGGCGAGTCGTACGGAATAGCGGTCCTACCCCTTCCGTTAGGGTCAGTGGGTTCCGACCGACGGTGCCTCGGAAGCAGGTAAGGGAAGCATGGCCACTGTTGAGCTGACCAAGGACAACTTCGACGAGGTCGTCTCCGCCAACGACTTCGTGCTGATCGACTTCTGGGCGTCCTGGTGCGGCCCGTGCCGGATGTTCGCCCCGGTCTACGAGGCCGCGGCGAAGGAGAACACCGACCTGGTCTTCGGCAAGGTCGACACGGAGGCCCAGCAGGAACTGGCCGCCGCGTTCCAGATCCAGTCGATCCCGACCCTGATGATCATCCGCGACAAGGTGGCGGTCTTCGCCCAGCCGGGAGCGCTGCCGGCCCCGGCCCTGGAGGACCTGATCAAGCAGGCCCGCGAGCTGGACATGGACGAGGTCCGCAAGTCCATCGCCGAAGGTGAATCCGCTCCGAAGTCCTGACATCTGACCCTGCGTCAGCCATGGGCGACCCCGCCGGGGCGCGGCATGGCCGTCCAGTCGTGGCCCGACGGGGCCGGCGACCGCTCCGGCGGCCGCCGGCCCCGTCGCACTGTCCGGGCCCTGTCCGGACCCGGTGGGATCGCGTGGCCGGATCTCGCCCCCGTTGCCTGGGAGAACGAGCCCCCGACCACGGAAAACCCGGCACTCCCCCAGTGGGCCGGCCCGCACCGCGGCCCCCGCCGAGGTGCGACCACGGTGGCCGCCCCGGATCCCGGCTCCGCTGGGGCCGATATCCGCGGACCCTGGGCGCCGGCCCGGCTTCAAGGCTGTGACCTGTGCGTTCATCCGCTCCGGATGCGCGGAACAGGGGTCCGGTCCACCCTTGATGATGACCGGAACGCAGGAACGCCCACTGGCGCGGGCGGACCTTACGTATCTCGGACGTTCGTCGGGGCGCCTCTTGAGCGGTGTGCGCCGAACGGCTTAGGTGGTACGGACACGCGGTAGACGCGTGGTACACACCACCACCTTCGACGGGAGGTACAGGCCATGCCCGCCACCAGTCACCACATGGGAACATCCGAACCGATCACCGAGACGACGGCGGAGGACCACATCCAGGGCATCTGTTTCAAGACGGGCCCTCCGCGCCGCATAGGCGTGGAACTGGAATGGTTCCTTCACGACCCGCACGACCCGGCCCGCCCGGTCAGCCCCGCTCGGCTCAACGCCGCAGTGGACGGACTGCGGACCCTCTTCCTCCGTTCCCGGCTCACCACAGAGCCAGGCGGACAGCTGGAGCTCAGCTCGCTGCCCGCCACCTCGCTGACCGCGTGCGTGAACGCCGCGGCGGCGGACCTCGACTCCGTACACCACCGGCTCCGGCAGGACGGCCTCGCCCTGGCCGGACACGGCCACGACCCGTGGCGGCGCCCGCGGCGCCTGCTGGACGAGCCCCGGTACGCGGCCATGGAGACGTACTTCGACCGCGGCGGGCCCGCCGGCCGGTCGATGATGTGCTCGACCGCCTCGGTACAGGTCTGCCTGGACTCCGGCACGGCGGAACCGGGCCCCTTCGGACTGGGCAGACGCTGGCTGCTGGCCCATCTGCTGGGCGCCGTCCTTGTCGCCGCCTTCGCCAATTCGCCGCTCAGCGGCGGGCGTCCCACGGGCTGGAAGTCCACTCGGCAGGCGGTGTGGGCCGCGCTCGACCCGGGCCGCACCCTGGCCCCCGAGGCGGGTCCCGATCCGCGGGCCGCGTGGACCGCGTACGCCCTCGACGCGCCGGTGCTGTGCATCCGCGGTGACGAGGGGCCGTGGACGGTGCCGGAGGAGCTCACCTTCCGGCAGTGGATCCGCAGCAGGGTGCACCGGCCGCCCACCACCGCCGACCTGGACTACCACATGTCGACGCTGTTCCCGCCGGTGCGGCCGCGCGGCTACCTGGAGCTGCGCATGATCGACGCGCAGTCCGGCCGGGACGGCTGGATCGTGCCGCTCGCCGTCGCCACGGCGCTCTTCGACGACGCCGCCGCCTCCGAGATCGCCTACCGCGCGGTCAAGCCCCTCGCCGACGCGGCCGGTCCCGGTCCCGCGCCGCGCAACCCGCTGTGGCGGCGCGCCGCCCGCCATGCGCTGGCCGACCCCGAGCTCCACGCCACCGCCGTCACCTGCTTCGCCGCGGCCCGCGAGGCCCTGCCCCGGCTCGGGGCGAGCGACGCGGTGCAGGCCGTGGTGGCCGACTTCACCGAGCGTTTCGTCCTGCGCGGCCGGTGTCCCGCCGACGACCTCCTCGACGCCTTCCCGAGCAAGGAGAACCAGTCGTGACCGCACCCGCTCTCGACCCCGAGGCGCTGCGACGGCGGGCGCTGGACGCACTCGTCACCGCCCGTGAGCGCACCCGCGGGCTGACCACCTGCGTCGACGAGCACGAGCTCACGGCGCAGCACTCCCCCCTGATGTCGCCGCTGGTGTGGGACCTGGCCCACATCGGCAACCAGGAGGAGCAGTGGCTGCTGCGGACCGTCGGCGGCCATGAGGCGCTGCGGCCCGACATCGACCCGATCTACGACGCCTTCGAGCACCCCCGTTCCGAGCGGCCCACACTGCCGCTGCTGCCGCCCGCGGAGGCGCACGCCTACGCCTCGGACGTACGCGGGCGGGTACTGGAGATCCTGGAGCGCGCGCCGCTGCACGGCAGCCGGCTGACCGACGCGGCGTTCGTCTTCGGCATGATCGCGCAGCACGAGCAGCAGCACGACGAGACCATGCTCATCACCCACCAGTTGCGCCGCGGCCCCGCCGCGCTGACCTCTCCGGCGCCGGCCCCGGCGCCCGCGGACGCGGCGCTGCTGCCTGCCGAAGTCCTGGTCCCCGGCGGCCCGTTCACGATGGGCACCTCCGCGGAGCCGTGGGCGCTGGACAACGAACGTCCCGCGCACACGCGGGACGTGGCGCCGTTCTTCATCGACACGGTGCCGGTGAGCAACGGCGCGTACACCGCCTTCATAGAGGACGGCGGCTACGACGACGAGCGCTGGTGGACCCCGGCCGGCTGGGCGCACGTGCGCGAGCACGGCCTGTCCGCGCCGCTGTTCTGGCGCCGCGAGGGCGGGGCGTGGCTGCGCCGCCGCTTCGGGGTGACCGAGCCGGTGCCGGCCGCGGAGCCCGTGCTGCACGTGTGCTGGTACGAGGCGGACGCCTACGCCCGCTGGGCGGGGCGCCGCCTGCCCACGGAGACCGAATGGGAGAAGGCCGCCCGGCACGACCCCTCGACCGGCCGCTCGCGCCGCTACCCGTGGGGCGACGCGGATCCGGCGCCGGAGCTCGCCAACCTGGGCCAGCGCCACCTGCAGCCCGCCCCCGTCGGCAGCTATCCGGCCGGCGCCTCGCCGCTCGGTGTGCGGCAGATGATCGGCGACGTGTGGGAGTGGACGGCGAGCGACTTCCTGCCGTACCCGGGCTTCGCGCCGTTCCCGTACAAGGAGTACTCGGAGGTGTTCTTCGGCACCGACCACAAGGTGCTGCGCGGCGGTTCGTTCGCCGTCGACGCGGTCGCCGTCCGGGGCACCTTCCGCAACTGGGACTACCCGATCCGGCGGCAGATCTTCTCGGGCTTCCGTACGGCTCGCGACGCGCGTCCGGAGTCGGCGTGACAGCCCCCGGGGACGGGGCGGTCCGCTGATGTGCCGCCACATCGCCTACATCGGGCCGCCGGTGGCGTTGCGGGACGTCGTGATCGACCCCCCGCACTCGCTCTACCGCCAGTCGTGGGCGCCGCGCCGGCAGAAGTACGGCACGGTCAACGCCGACGGCTTCGGGCTCGGCTGGTACGCGCCGGACGACCCGGTCCCGGCGCGCTACCGGCACTCCGGGCCGATCTGGGACGATCCCTCGTTCGCGGACGTCTGCCGGGTGACGCGCTCGGGCGCGATGCTCGGCGCGGTCCGCGACATCACGGAGGGGTCGGCCGCCGACGAGTCCGCCGCCGCCCCGTACACGGCGGGCCCGTGGCTGTTCAGCCACAACGGCGCCCTGCGCGGCTGGCCGCACTCGGTGGCGGAGGCCGCCCGCTCGCTGCCGGCCGAGGAGCTGCTGACCCTGGAGGCGCGCTGCGACTCGGCGCTGGCCTGGGCCCTCACCCTGCACCGGCTGAAGGCCGGCGCGCCCCCCGACGAGGCACTGGCCGACACCGTCGGCCGGCTCGCCGCCCTGACCCCCGATTCCCGGCTCAACTTCCTTCTCAGCGACGGCCGTTCCATCGCCGCCACTGCCTGGGGCGACACCCTCTGGTATCTGGCGGAACCCGGCCGCAGCGTCGTCGTGGCCTCCGAGCCGTACGACGACAGTCCCCGCTGGACCGAGGTCCCCGACCGCCATCTGCTGTACGGCGATCCCACCGAGGTCCTGCTGATCCCGCTCAAGGAGCCGCACCTGTGAGCCCCTTCACTCTCACTCGCACCCTGCCCGCGGAC
The DNA here is from genome assembly GCF_056270165.1 of Streptomyces sp. RLA123. Taxonomy (NCBI): domain Bacteria; kingdom Bacillati; phylum Actinomycetota; class Actinomycetes; order Kitasatosporales; family Streptomycetaceae; genus Streptomyces; species Streptomyces sp. RLA123. Next base: position 1,254,617 of record NZ_JBWDOR010000003.1, read on the forward strand.
GCCACGGCGGCCGCCCTGCGCTCCGACGTGGCGTACGGGCTGAACCGCAGCCCCAAGCAACTCCCGCCCAAGTGGTTCTACGACGCCCGCGGCAGCGAGCTGTTCGAGGAGATCACCCGGCTGCCGGAGTACTACCCGACCCGCGCCGAACGGGAGATCCTGACCGCCAGAGCGGCCGAGATCGCCCGGGCGACCGCGGCCCGCACCCTGGTCGAACTGGGTTCCGGCTCGTCGGAGAAGACCCGCCTGCTCATCGACGCCCTGGGCCCGCCCCTGACCTACGTGCCCGTCGACGTCAGCGAGTCGGCGCTCCGCGGCGCCGGGCAGGCCCTGCTCGCCGACCACCCGGACCTGAGCGTCCACGCCCTGGTCGCCGACTTCCAGCACGGCCTCGCGCTGCCGGACGCCCCGGGACCGCGCCTCGTGGCGTTCCTCGGCGGCACCATCGGCAACCTCCTGCCCGACGAGCGCGCCCGCTTCCTCGGCTCCGTGCGCGCCCTGCTCTCCCGCGGCGACGCGCTGCTGCTCGGCACGGACCTGGTCAAGGACGAGGCGACCCTCGTGGCCGCCTACGACGACGCCCAGGGCATCACCGCGGCGTTCAACAAGAACGTCCTGTCCGTCATCGACCGGGAGCTCGGCGCCGATTTCGACCCGGACGACTTCGAGCACGTGGCCCTCTGGGACCGCGAGCACGAGTGGATCGAGATGCGGCTGCGGGCGCGCGGCAACGTCACCGTGAAGGTGCCGGCGCTCGATTTCACGGTCGACTTCGCGCGCGGCGAGGAGATGCGCACCGAGGTCTCCGCCAAGTTCCGCGAGGAAGGCGTCCGCGCCGAACTCGCCGCCGCGGGTCTCACCCTCCAGCACTGGTGGACCGACCCCGAGTCGCGCTTCGCCCTCTCCCTGGCCTTCCCGGCCTGATCCCCGCGTCCCGAGGCGGAGGTCCGGTGCCCCCGGCACCGGACCTCCGCCTCGCGCGTGCACGGCCGGTGCGGAGCCGCATCCCACAGAGTATTTCACGAGTAAAACACATGTTAATCTTATGGGTATGGCCAATCTCTTCCGCCCCCTCCGCGACGCCCTCCGCCTGCGCGCCGTCAAGGATCTCTGGCATCAACGGGCAGTCAGCGTGGTCGTCGCCGTGGGGATCGTGGAGGGGGTGCTGCTGACCCTGGGACGGCTGGATCTGGTGCTCTACGCGGCGGGTGGCGCGCTGTGCGCCCTGTACGCGCACGGGCTGCCCTACGCCGCCCGGGCGCGGACGCTCGCGCTGATCGTGCTGGGCATGGCGGTCGGCGGTGCGGTGGCCCTGACCACCGCCGCGCTCACCGACGCCACGGCGGTGCGGGTCGCGGTCGCGGCGGCGCTCGCCGCGGCGCACAAGGTGGTGTGCGACGCGACGCGGATCGGGCCGCCAGGGAACGTGATCTTCACCTTCGTCGCAGCGAGCGCGGCGTTCGTGCCGCAGACCCCGGCGCAGGTGCCCGCGCACGTGGGGCTGATGGTGCTGGGCGGGGCCGTCGCGTGGCTGGTGGGCATGGCGCCGGCCCTGGTGCGCCCGCACGGGCCGGAGCGCGCCGCCGTGGCCAGGGCCCTGGAGGCCCGGGCCCGGGTCCTGGCCGGCGACCGGACCGCGGCGCGGGCCGGGCACGAGGAGACCGCGGCCGCGAACGCCGCGTGGCACACGCTGCGGGCCGCCGGAGCGAGCGCCCACCGCACGGGGCTGGAGCGGCTGCTCGCCCGCGCCGACGCCACCGGGCCTGCCGGCGCTTCCCGGCTGACCGCCTGGGCCCGGGAGCTGCGCACGGCGCGGACTCTGCCGGACATGGGCGCCGCGGGCGCGGCGACCTGCGCGGACTTTCGCACGGGGCCGGCACCGGTCCACGGTCCCACGGCGCGGCACCTCGTACCGATCGGCCTGCGGGTCGGCATCGGCAGCGCGGTGGCGGGCTGGGTGTCGATGGCGCTCGGGGTGGACCGTCCGTACTGGGCCGTCGTGACGACAGCAGCCGTCCTGGCCTCCAACACCACCCTGTCCTGGCAGCGGGCGCTGCAGCGCGTCCTGGGCAATCTGCTGGGGGTGCTGCTGTTCACCGTGCTCGTGCCGTTCACGGCCATGGGTGCGGCGGCCCTGATCGTGACCGCGCTGACCTGCAATGTCGCGGCGGAGGCCACCATGGCCCGCAATTACTGGCTGGCCAGTGTCTTCGTGACGCCGATGGCCATGATCATGACCGAGTTCGCCGGCACGCAGCCGGCGGGCCGGCTGGTGGCGGACCGCTGGCTGGACACCGTCGTAGGCGCGGTGGCCGGGCTCGTGGTGTGTTTCGCCGTCCCGAACCGGCGCGCCGGCCGGCGGGTGGGCACCGCTCTGGACCGCCTGGAGGACGAGCTCGCCGCCCCGCTGCCCGGGGAACCCCGGCTCACCGCCGCGCTGCTGGAACTGCGCGAGGCCGCCGACACCGCCTCCGGCGAGTGGTGGAGCGGCCCCCTGCCCGAGGAACGGATCACCGACGCGGAGCGGCGCGGTCACCTCGCGCTGGCGGGCTGCCGCGGCGCCCGGTCCGTCACCCTGGCTTGACGACGCGTACGATCATGCGGACGCCGCCGGAGCCGCCGGCGTACCGAGGAAGGACTTCGCGCGTGGAGGACGCCGTCGCGACGGTGCTGCGCCAGTGGCAGGACGTGCACCCGGAGCTGGACTTCGCGCCCGTCGCCGTGATCGGGCGCCTGAACCGGAGCACCGCACTCCTGCAACTCGCCGTCGACGCGCCACTGAACCGCGAGGGCCTCAGCCGCCCGGAGTACGACATCCTCTGCGCGCTGCGCCGCGTCGGCGAGGAATTGACGCCCGGACGTCTGGCACGTGAAACCTTCGCGTCGGGAGCGGCGATCACCAAGCGGATCAAGCTGCTGGAGGAGCGCGGCCTGATCGGCCGCCGCCCGGACGACCGGGACCGCCGGGTCTCGCACCTGCGGCTGACCCCCGCCGGCCTGGCACTCGTGGACCGTCTGCTCCCCGAGCAGCTCGCTTACGAGGAGGGGTTGCTGTCCGGACTTCCGGACGGCCGGCGCCATGAGCTGGCCGAAATCCTCGGTGAACTCCTGCTGCTGCTCGAAGGCCGCTTGGGCGCGCTTTCCGGGTGAAGCGGGCACCGAACGGTGCCGCACCACCAGTGATTCAGCGAGCGCACATCTCCACGCTCCGCAAAGGACATGCCAAGGCAAGGCGCCGACGGGACAGATAGGGGTGTCCCCGTCCCCCTGACCAGGGAATCGCGCCATGACCGCTTCGTACGAACTCGCGCCCGTTGTCGACAACGCAAGCGACCGTCCCCGTTATTCGGTGAGCCTCGCCCAGGACGAGGCCGAGGTGCGGGCCGCGCAGCGTCTGCGGCACCAGGTGTTCGCCGGGGAAATGGGGGCTGTGCTGGACACGCCCGAACCCGGCCTGGACGTCGACGCCCTCGACGCCTTCTGCGACCACCTGCTGGTGAAGGACGACCACACCGGCGACGTCGTGGGCACCTACCGGCTGCTGACCCCCGCCAACGCCCGCCGCGCGGGGCGCACCTACTCCGAGTCCGAGTTCGACCTCGGCCGGCTCGCCCCGATCCAGCACGACCTCGTCGAGGTCGGCCGCTCCTGTGTGCGCCCCGACCACCGCGACGGTGCCGTCGTCGCGCTGATGTGGGGCGGCATCACCCGCTACATGGCGACCACCGGCCACAACTGGCTGGCCGGCTGCTGCTCGGTGCCGCTCGCCGACGGCGGCGGGACGGCGGCCGGTGTCTGGGACCGGGTCTCGGCCAAGTACATGGCCCCCGAGGAGTACCGGGTCACCCCGCACCGCCCCTGGGACCCGACGGGCCTCGCCCGCCCGGCCCGTGCCGCGCTGCCCGCGCTGCTCCGCGGCTACCTGCGCCTGGGCGCCTGGGTCTGCGGCGAGCCCGCCCACGACCCGGAGTTCGGTGTCGCCGACCTGTTCATCCTGCTCTCCCTGGAGCGGACGGACGAGCGCTACCTGCGTCACTTCGGCTCACTCGGCTCACTCGGGTCCTCGTGATGGCCGCGACGTGGTGGTCGCCGGTCTCGCCCTGCACCCCGCAGGAGTGCGTGACCGGCGAGGGGCCCCTGGTGGGCATCCTGCGCCGGATGGCGCGCTACGTCGCGGTGGTCGTGGTGCTGCTGATCGGGCTCGTCCTGACCGTGCCGGTGGCCGTGCTCTGCCCTCCGGCACTGCGTGACCTCCTGGTCCGTACGTGGATGCGGTCGGTGGTGGCCGCCTTCGGCATGCGGGTCCGGATGCCGGCCCCGCGCGCCGTGCGCGAGCCCGGCCGGGGGCTGCTGGTGGTCGCCAACCATGTGTCCTGGATGGACATCCTGCTGATCGCCGCCGTCTTCCCGGGCCGCAATGTCGCCAAGTCGGACATCCGGGGCTGGCCGGTGCTCGGCCCGTTGTGCGTGCTCGGCCGGACGATCTTCATCGACCGCGAGCGGTTCCGGACGCTGCCGGACACCGTCGCCGAGGTGGCGGGGGCGCTGCGCGAGGGGTCCACGGTCGTCGCCTTCCCCGAGGGCAGCACCTGGTGCGGCCGCGAGGAGGGCCACTACCGCAACGCCCTGTTCCAGGCCGCGTTGGACGCGGGTGCCGACGTGCAGCCCCTCCGGATCCACTACCGGCTGGCGGACGGGACGCGCAGCATCGCCCCGGCGTTCGTCGGGGAGGACACGCTGATCGGCTCGGTGCACCGGGTGATGTCGGGGCGCGGCCTGACCGCGGAGGTGGCGGCGCTCCCGCCGATCGCCGCGGGCACCTGGCACGACCGGCGCGCGTTCGCCCGCGCGGCCTACCGGGCGGCCCACTTCGCCGAGGTGCCCGCCGCACGGCGGCCCGCACCGGCAGGGGTGATCGAAGTGGTCGAGGTGGCGGCACCCGTCGTCATCCCCTCCCCCGTCGTGCAACCGAGCGAGCCGGCCGCAAGTCTCCCCTAGTGACATCCGGTCCCCGGACCCGTCACTCCCATGGGAGACGCCATGCGCCGAAACCACCGCCTCGCGGCATCCGCCGCGGGTCTCGCTCTGCTCACCGGTGCCATGGCCGCGGCGCCCGCCTCCGCCTCGGCGGGGGCGGCCCCGGCCGCTTCCGGCACCACGGCCGCCCGAGCCACGAAGGCCACGACTCAGATCGTGAACGCCCGGACGGCCACGCACTGCACGTACGACCGGCTTGTGATCGACGCCAAGGGCGCCCTGCCGCCCGCCGGCGTCAGGCGCGTCGCGCAACTGCGCTACGACGCCTCGGGGAAGAAGGTGCCGCTGCCCGGCACGTACTTCGTCGAGATCAAGCTGTCCCCGGCCGCCGCCCACGACGCGGCCGGCAAGAACGTCTACCGGGGCCCCCGGCTGACGAGCCCGAAGCTGCCGAAGCTCAAGGGCCTTGCCCTGACCGGTGACTTCGAGGGTGTCGTCACCTTCGGCACCTCGTTCACCTCGAAGCCGTCCTGGACCACGAAGCGGCTGCACAGCCCCGAACGGTTCGTCGTCGACTTCGCCCACGCCAACACCTGCCGCTGACCGCCGCGTCGGGGCCGCGGTGACGGCACGTCCGTCGCCGCGGCCCCGCTGCGCCATGCCCTCTTGTACGGGCCTTCTCGAGTCATGACAATGTGCATGCCAAAACCGAAAGAACTTCGGTCTCGAGAGGACCCCCCACATGAAACGACCTCTCAGAGGTGCCTTGGCGGCCGTTCTGACCGCCCTCGCGGCAGTCGCCTGCCTCGGTTTGTCCGCCGCGCCCGCCTCGGCCACGAGCCGGGACGCCACCGGCGTGCGGAACACCGCCCCCGCTGCGGTCACCGTGAACTTCGCCGGCACGGTGTCGCTCAGCAACTGCTCCGGCTCGCTCATCCGCCTCCCGGCCTCGGCCTCCACCGACCCGGCTCTGGTGCTGTCCAACGGCCACTGCCTCACCAGCGGCTTCCTGGACCCGGGCGAGGTGCTGCTCAACCAGTCCTCGACCCGCACCTTCGGACTGCTCAACGCCTCGGGCCGCAACGTCGCCACCCTGCGGGCCACCAAGCTCGCCTACGCGACGATGACCGACACCGACATCTCGGTCTACCAGCTCAACCGCAGCTACGCGCAGATCCAGTCCTCGTACGGGATCTCCGCGCTGGAGCTCTCCGCCGCCCATCCCGTGCAGGGCGCCGCGATCAAGGTGGTCTCCGGCTACTGGAAGACCATCTACACCTGCGCCATCGACGGTTTCGTGTACCGGCTCAAGGAGGGCGACTGGACCTGGAAGGACTCGGTCCGCTACACCTCCGCGTGCAACACCATCGGCGGCACCTCCGGTTCACCCGTGATCGACACCTCCACCGGCAAGGTCGTGGCGATCAACAACACGGGCAACGAGGACGGCGGGCGGTGCACGGTCAACAACCCCTGCGAGGTGGACCAGAACGGCACCGTCACGGTCCGCCAGGGCATCAACTACGCCGAGGAGACATACGGGATCGGCGCGTGCGTGACCACCGGGAACCAGTTCGACCTCGGCCTGGCAGGGTGCACGCTCCCCAAGCCGTGACGCCCCCGGCGTCGCTCAGCGCTGGTACATCGCGTCGATCTCGGCGGCGTAGGCCTCCTCGACGGCCCGGCGGATCAGCTTGCGCGACGGGGTGACCAGCCCCTCCTCCTCGGTGAGGCAGGCGGCCAGCACGCGGAAGGCACGGATCGACTCCGCCTTCGACACCCGCGTGTTGGCCGCCGACACCGCGCGCCGGACCTCCGCCTCCACCTCCGGGTCGCGCACCAGCTCCCGCAGCCCGGCCGGGGTCTTGCCGCGCAGCCGCAGCCAGCGTGCCGCCGCCTCGCCGTCAAGGGTCACCAGCGCGGTGACGTAGGGCCGGTCGTTGCCTATGACCAGGCAGTGCTCGATCAGCGGGTGTTCGCGGACGCGTTCCTCCAGGACCGCCGGCGAGAGGTTCTTGCCGCTGGTCGTGACGATGATCTCCTTCTTGCGGCCGCTGATGGTCAGATAGCCGAGCTCGTCCAGGAACCCGAGGTCGCCGGTGGCGAGCCAGCCCTCACGCAGCGCCTCGGCGGTGCCCTGCGGGTCGCCGAGGTAACCCGAGAAGACCGTCGCGCCCTGCAGCAGGATCTCGCCCTGCTCGGAGATCAGCACCGAGGTGCCGGGCACGGGGTGCCCGACCGTGCCGTAGCGCACCTTGCCGGGCGGGTTGGCGGTGGCGGCGGAGGTGGACTCGGTCAGGCCGTACCCCTCGTAGACCGTCACGCCCGCGCCCTCGAAGAACAGCCCCATCCGGCGCCCCATCGTCGAGCCGCCGCTGACCGCGTTGCGGACCCGGCCGCCCAGTGCCTCGCGCACCCTGGCGTACACCAGCCGGTCGTAGATCCGGTGCAGCACCCGCAGCGCCGCGCTCGGCCCGGGGCCGGTGCCGAAGGCGCGCCGCTCACGGGCCTCGGCGAAGCGCACGGCGACGTCGACGGCCCGGTCGAAGACGCCGAGGTTGCCGCTCTCCTCGGCCTTGGCGCGCGCGGCGTTGAAGACCTTCTCGAAGACGTACGGGACGGCCAGCATGAAGGTCGGGCGGAAATCGGCGAGATCCGGCAGCAGCGCCGCGGCCGACATGTCCGGCTGGTGGCCCAGGCGCGCCCCGGCCCGGACCGCGCAGATCTGGATCATGCGGCCGAAGACGTGCGACAGCGGCAGGAAGAGCAGCACGGACGGCGGCTCCGCGGTGCCGGTCTCGAAGATCGTCCGCCACTGGGCGATCACGTTGTCGCACTCGGCCATGAAGTTGCCGTGGGTGAGCACGCAACCGCGCGGGCGGCCGGTCGTCCCGGAGGTGTAGATCACCGTGGCGACCGCGTCCGGGGTGACCGCCAGCCGGTGCCGGTGCACCACGTCCTCGCCGACCCGCTCGCCGTCGGCCATGAGCTGCTCGACGGCCCCGTTGTCCAGCTGCCAGACGCGCGTCACGGCGGGGAGGTGCTCGATCACCGAGCCGAGGGTCATGGCGTGCTCCTCGTGCTCCAGCACGCAGCCGACCGCGCCCGTGTCGTGCAGGATCCAGCGCAGTTGCCCGGCGGAGGAGGTCGGGTAGACCGGCACCGGCTGCGCCCCGATCGTCCACAGGGCGAAGTCGAAGAGGGTCCACTCGTACCGGGTCCGCGACATGATCCCGATCCGGTCCCCGAAGCGCACACCGTGCGCCAGCAGCCCCCGGGCGAGCGCCATCACCTCGTCACGGAACGTGGCGGCGGTCACGTCCTGCCAGCGCCCGTCCTCCTTGCGGCCCATCCGCACCCCGTCCGGCACCCGCGCCGCGTCCTCGAACACGACGTCGGCGAGCCCGCCGACATGGGTCGCGTGCACCAGTGCGGGCAGACTGAAGGCGCGCACGCGTGCTCCTCGTGGGGTTGGAGCGAGCCGGAAGCGTAACGTTACCGATCTCTCACGCACTGTCCGGCCGAGGCCGGTCGGGACAGGGCTTCTTCACCAAACCTCCCCCCGCGGGCGATCACGAGAGATCATGGGATCAGGAGGTGACCTCCATGACCACCAGGATCCGACTCCACGGCGGCCCCGGGGACGGTCTGACACTCGGGATCGCCCTGGTAGCCGGGGGGCAGCCCCCCGAGGGCATCCTGTACGACCCGATGGCGATCACCGTGCAGGACGCCGGGCTGCACCAGGCGTGGCCGGACAGCGCGGCCTACTACAAGCGCCTGGAGCACATGGCCGACGAGCCCTGGAACTACGCGTACGAGAGCGAGGCCACCGCACCCCTCGAGTGACCGCCGCGCACAGGCGGCGTCACGGTACGTCGCGGTCACGCAGAGCGACCGCCCGGAGCGGGAGACCGGGACCAAAGTCCTCCGGTACGCCGACTTTTTGGCCGTCCGCCGCCAGGTTTCGTACAGTTCCCCAGGAAGCAGCGGGAACACACGAACCAGGGACGACTGCGGGCATGACGGCGACCGAGAACGAGCAAGGCACGGCAACGGCATGGGAGGGCGTCCCGGGCATCGACCCGGCACGCCTGGAGCTGTGCCTCGACGTCCTCCGGGAGCTGGACGACCTGCCCGTGGACCACCCGGACGCGATCACCGTCCGCAAGGCCACGGCGGGCATCTACCGGACCGTGAAGCAGCGCCGCCGCCAGGAGCGGAGGGCATCCAAGACGGCCAACGACAAGTTCGTCACCGAGGCCACCGCGACCGGCTCGGCGGAGCGGATCGACGACGAGACGCAGGGCCTGCTGCCCTCCTCGTCGGTGCTCGGCGAGATCGCCGGCGTCCTGCAGCGGCCGCGCTCCTGCTACGTGTGCAAGCAGCGCTACGTCGAGGTGGACGCCTTCTACCACCAGCTGTGCCAGTCGTGCGCGGCCTTCAACCGCGCCCGGCGCGACGCCCGCACCGACCTGACCGGCCGGCGCGCGCTGCTGACCGGCGGCCGGGCGAAGATCGGCATGTACATCGCGCTGCGTCTGCTGCGCGACGGCGCCCACACGACGATCACCACACGGTTCCCCGCCGACGCGATCCGCCGCTTCAAGGCGATGCCCGACAGCGACGAGTGGATCAGTCGGCTCAAGGTCGTCGGCATCGACCTGCGCGACCCGGCGCAGGTCGTGGCGCTGGCCGACTCGGTCGCCGCCGAGGGCCCGCTCGACGTCCTGATCAACAACGCGGCGCAGACCGTGCGCCGCTCCCCGCAGGCGTACGCCGAGTTGGTGGCCGCCGAGTCGGCGCCGCTGCCCGCCGGCGAACTGCCCGTCTCCGAGGTCTTCGGCACCTTCGGCAGCGGCGCCCAGCCGGCCCTGCCCGGCCCGCGCCGGGACAGCGCGGCACGTGCCCGGGAGGTCACCGAGCTGGCGCTGGTCAGCGGTTCGGCCTCGCTCGCCCGGATCGAGGCGGGTACCGCGATCGATGCCGGCGGCCTGGTCCCCGACCTGGACGCGGAGAACAGCTGGAGCCGCGCGGTCGGCGAGGTCGACCCGGTCGAGATGCTCGAAGTGCAGCTGTGCAACGAGACCGCCCCGTTCATCCTGGTCAGCCGGTTGCGCCCGGCCATGGCCGCCTCCCCCGCGCGCCGCACCTACGTGGTGAACGTCTCCGCCATGGAGGGCAAGTTCAGCCGCGGCTACAAGGGCCCCGGCCACCCGCACACCAACATGGCCAAGGCGTCCCTGAACATGCTGACCCGCACCAGCGCGCGGGAGATGCTGGAGACCGACGGCATCCTGATGACCAGCGTCGACACCGGCTGGATCACCGACGAGCGGCCGCACCCGGAGAAGTCCCGGCTCGCCGACGAGGGCTTCCACGCCCCGCTCGACCTCATCGACGGCGCGGCCCGGGTCTACGACCCCGTCGTCCGCGGCGAACTGGGCGAGGACCTGCACGGGGTCTTCCTCAAGGACTACGCGCCGACCGACTGGTGAGGCCGCGCGGCCGGGCGGGACGGGCCGCGCGCGACTACGATCGACGGTGTGGCTGAGCGCCGACTCGCGCCGTCCGCGCCCGAACTCGTGCTGGAGACCGCCGGGGACACCCTGGTCCTGGTCCCGGGCAGGATCTACCGCGTCGGCCGTGACCCGGACGGCGAGATCGTCCTCGACGACCCCCGTGTCTCGTGGCATCACGCCGTCCTTCGCACGGTCGCGGGGCAGTGGGTCCTGGAGGACGCCGGGAGCACCAACGGCACGTTCGCGGACGGCAGGAACGTCCGCCAGTGGGGTGTGGGCGCGGGCAGCGTCGTCCGTTTCGGCCATCCGCTGACCGGCCCGTGGGCCCGGCTGACCCGGGCCTCGGCCACACCGGTCTACCGGCCGCCCCCGATCGCCTCGCCACTGGCGACCGGCACCTTCCGGCAGCCGACGTCGGTGCGGCCGCTGCCCGACGACACGATCCACATCGGGCGCGCGGCCGACAACGACCTGGTCGTCGAGGACCTGCTGGTCTCCCAGCACCACGCGGAACTGCGGGCGCTGGCCGGCGGCGGCTACGAGATCGTCGACCTGCACAGCCACAACGGCACCTATCTGGACGGTCAGCCCGTGGAGCGGGCGACGGTGCACCAGGGCGACATCATCGACGTCGGCCACACGGTCTTCCGGCTGGTCGGCGACAAGCTCCAGCAGTTCACCGACACCGGCGAGGTGTCGCTGTGTGTCCGCGACCTGTCGGTGACGGTGGACGGCGGCAGCAAGACCCTGCTGGACGACATCTCCTTTCCCGTCGGCGAGAAGAGCCTGCTCGCCGTGGTGGGCCCCAGCGGTTCCGGCAAGTCGACCCTGCTCAACGCGCTGACCGGGCTGCGCCCGGCGGACCAGGGCACGGTGCTGTACGACGGCCGGGACCTCTACCGCGAGTACGCCGATCTGCGCCAGCGCATCGGCCTCGTGCCGCAGGACGACATCCTGCACCTCCAACTCCCCGTCCGCCGGGCCTTGTTGTACGCCGCCGAGCTGCGCTTCCCCGGTGACACCGCGAGGGCGGAACGAGAGGCCCGGGTCGATGAGGTGATCGCCGAACTCGGGTTGCAGGCCCGCGCCGACCAGCCCGTCCACACCCTTTCCGGCGGCCAGCGCAAGCGCGTGAGCGTGGCGCTGGAACTGCTGACGAAGCCGTCCCTGCTCTTCCTCGACGAGCCCACCTCGGGGCTGGACCCGGGCATGGACCGCTCGGTGATGACGATGCTGCGCGGGCTCGCCGACGACGGCCGCACGGTGGTCGTGGTGACCCACAGCGTGCTCAGCCTGGAGGTCTGCGACCGGCTGCTGGTCATGGCGCCGGGCGGGCGCATGGCGTACTACGGGCCGCCGGACGAGACGCTGCCGTTCTTCGGCTTCCGGCAGTGGCCGGAGGCCTTCGAGGCGTTCGAGAACGAGCGGCGGCGGGACTGGGCCGGCCAGTACGAATCCTCCACGCTGCACGACGAGTACATCAGCGACGCGATGGACCAGATGGAGTCGCCCGGCCCCACCCCGCGCCCGGCGCTGACACCGCCCAAGCCCCAGCGCTGGGGCGGCCAGTGGTGGACGCTGGTACGCCGCTACACCGCGTCCCTGGCGGCCGACCGCACGTTCCTGGTGATCATGGTCGCGCTGCCGTTCGTCATGGGGGGCATGGCGCGCGCCCTGGCCGGGGGCGCGCTGACGCAGCAGAACACGATCAATGTGCTGCTGATCCTCTGCGTCGGCTCGGTGCTGACGGGCGCCGCCAACGCGGTGCGCGAACTGGTCAAGGAGCGGGTGATCTACCGTCGGGAACGTGCGGTCGGCCTGTCCCGGTCGGCCTACCTCTGCTCCAAGATCGCGGTGTTGGGCACGATCACGGTCGTCCAGGCGGTCGTCCTGACGATGGTCGCGCTCGTCGGGGTCCGGCTGAGACCCGGCGGCGGCAGCGGGGTCCTCACCAGCGCGCTGCTGGAGATCACCCTGGCCGCGGCGCTGCTGGCCTTCACCTCGATGATGCTCGGGCTGGTGGTCTCGGCGGTGGTGCGCAAGGAGGAGGTGACCATGCCGCTGCTGGTGCTCGTCGCCCTCGTGCAGGTCGTCTTCTGCGGCGCGCTGCTGAAACTGCACGGGGTGCCGGGGCTGGAGCAGTTCGCCTGGCTGGTGCCGGCGCGCTGGGCCCTGGCCGCGATGGCGGCCACTCTCGATCTGGGCGCCCTGGCACCGGGACGGATCACCTCCGACCCGCTGTTCCGGCCCGAGCCCTGGGTGTGGGCGCTGGACATGGGCGCGATGGCGGCCCTGTCGGCCGTCATGGCGTACATCGTGGCGTGTCTGTTGCGGCGGCAGGAGCCGGCCGTCATGCGGAGGTAGGCCCGTCACCCCGACGGCTGAGTCCCCCCGGAGGTGCCGTCCCGCCCGGCCCGGCGGCGGCGCGGCCGGGCGGCGAGACTGCCGAGGAGGCCGGTGACGGCGCCCCAGGCCGCGGCGAGGCCGACCGCTGCAGGAAGGTCGGGGACGAGGACGACGGAGCCGCCGAGGCCACCGGTGTCCGAGGGGTCGCCGATACCGAAGAGGGAGAGGCCGTAGTGGGCGTCGATCCAGGTGAGGAGGCCGATCAGCAGCATGGCGGCCGCGGCGGCCAGCGCCAGGCGGACGGCATTGCGGACGTGACCGGCGCCCGGCGGGGCGCGGCGGGCCGTGGCCCATCCGGCGGCGAGCATGGCGACGGCGGCGGCCACGAGGAGCCACCAGGCACGGCCGTCCTGCCGGGCGAGGGAGGCGAGGTCGAGGGTGACGTCGCCGTCGCCGCCGGTGCGCAGGACCCGCGCGAGCGGCTCGGGCACCGGTAGTCCGAGTGCGCCCTTCACATGACCGTGCCAGGTGGCGCCCAGGCCCAGGCCGAAGGCGAGCCACGCGAGGTTCGGCAATCCGAGGAAGACGACGGCGAGGGTGTCGCCGGCGTCCGTCCGGGTGTCGGCCGTGACCAGAGCGGCGATCCCCGCCGCGACGACGTACGCCAGCAGCACCGCGACCATCGCGCGGGCGGCGGGCCGCACCGTGGCGTGCGGCGGCTCGAGCCGGGGCGCCAGTGGGACCCGCCGGGACACGGCGAGCGCGAGCAGGAGGACGACGAGCAGCCAGAGCAGGCCCAGGCCCACGGTGGTGCCGACCAGGGCGTGGAAGCCGACGGTCGGGGTGGTGCCCAGCAACTGGGCGATCTCGTCGAGGTACTCGTTGCCGGCGGTGAGGGTGAAGCTGTGCCGGGCGCCGAAGGCGATCAGCAGGAGGGCGACGACCCACAGCAGGGCGGTCCGCAGGACGATGCGCAGCAGGTGGCCGCCCGACAGCACGGCGTGGAACCGCAGGGGCCGCAGGAACGCGTAGGCCGTCACCAGCGCCCCGGCCAGCGCCACGGACAGCGGGACGGCGGTGATGCCCGCCTGGGTCTCGGCGATGAAGCCCGCGCCGCCGTCCAGGGCGACCCGTCCGCCGACCGCCATGACCACGGTCGCCGCTATGACGGGGACGAAGGCGCCCTGCGGCAGTTCCGAGGCCCCGGCGAGCCACAGCCCGAGGGCGGCGACGACCAGCATGACGGCGAAACCGGCGACGACGACGCCCAGGGCGTACAGCCAGCCCCGCGCCGGCCCGAGGACGGGACGGGAGACGGGGGGCTCATGGCGGCTCACGCTGTCAGGCTATGCAGCCCAGGCGCGGCCCGCCCGTCCGGAATATCGCTCTTGACGGCCCCTGGCGCCCCTCCTGCCGCGCCGCCGGCGAACGGCGGCGCCCCGCCCGGGACTTCGCGGACGAGGCCGCCAAGGGGCACCGGCCCGGTATCGCGGCACCGCCGCGCGGGCCGGCCGGCGCCCTCAGGGCCCCGGCGCGGACCGCCGGCACGCGCTCAGGAATGCTCCTGCAGACGGGGCCCGTAGAGGTCGACCATCCGGGCGCGCGCGGCGCCCAGCCGTTGCGCGATGGTCTGCGCGGCGGCGAGCACGACGGCCTGCCCGAGCACCGGGTCGTCCTTGAACAGTTCGCGGACCTCGGCCGCGACGAACTCGTACGCGCCCACCGTGCCCAGCGCGTGCGCGGCGAGCTGCCAGCGGTAGGGCGGGAACATCCAGGACCAGCCGACCAGTTCGCCGGGGCCGAGGGTGTCCACGGAGACCGGGCCGCGGCCGGGCACGTCCATGTCGAGGGAGACGGCGCCGGACTCCACGACCCAGAAGCGGTCGGCGAACCTGCCCTCGTCGAAGATCCGCCAGCTCTGCGGGAAGCTCACCCGCTTGGCGTGCTCCAGGAAGACCCTGCGGTGGTGCAGCGGCAATGAGTCCAGCATGGTCACCGTACTGCTCATGAACGTCCTCCCGTGCCGTCCGAGCCCTTGACCTCAGAGTACGGTCACGCGCCGGGCGTCGCAGGAAGGTGGCCGGAGAACCAGTCACGCGCCAGGTGTGCGACCTCGTCGAGTGCGCCGGGTTCCTCGAACAGGTGCGTGGCTCCCGGTACCACGTGCAGCAGGCTGGGGCAGGTGAGCTCCGCCTGCGCGCGTCGGTTCAGCTCCAGAACGATGTCGTCCCGGCCGCCCACGATCAGCAGGGTGGGCGCGCGCACCGTACGGAGCCCGGGTCCGGCGAGATCGGGCCGACCGCCGCGGGAGACCACGGAGGAGACCTCCGCCCCGGGGTCGGCGGCGGCCCGCAGCGCGGCGGCGGCGCCGGTGCTCGCGCCGAAGTAGGCGACCGGCAGGTTCTCCCGGCGGGCCCAGCGGGTGACGCCGGCGAGGCGGCCGGCCAGCAGCTCCACGTCGAAGACGTTGGCCCGGTCGGTCTCCTCCGCGGGGGTCAGCAGGTCGAACAGGAGCGTGCCGAGGCCGGCCTGGTTCAGCGCGGCGGCCACGGCACGGTTGCGCGGGCTGCGGCGGCCGCTGCCCGTTCCGTGGGCGAAGACCACCACGGCACGGGCGTCGGCGGGCATCGTGAGCGTGCCGGCCAGCCGCGCCCCGGCCGTCTCCACCTCGACGTCGGTGGTCCGGGGGCTTCTGGCCACGGCCTGCTTGAGCAGTCCTGAGACCTCGTCGTCGGCGGTCTGCGAGAAGTCGTGGTACCACTCCCCCACCGCGAAGAACACGGCCGGCACCGACAGGCACACCACGTCGTCGGCCGCGGCCCGCAGTGCGGGCATCGCCTGCGGCGCGGCGACCGGCACGGCCAGCACGACGCGTGCGGCGCCCCGGGCGCGGGCCACCGCGCAGGCGGCCAGCGCGGTGGAGCCCGTCGCGACGCCGTCGTCCACGACGACGACCGTGCGGCCGGCCAGTTCGGTGCTCGGCCGCCCGTCGCGGAAGCGGTGCGCCTGCCGGGACAGCTCGGCCTCCTCGTGCCTCTCGACGGTGTCGATGTCGTCCGGGGAGACATGGCTCATCTGCACGATGTCGTCGCTGAGCACCCGGGCACCGCCTTCGCCGATGGCGCCGAAGCCGAGTTCCCGGTGGTGGGGGACGCCGAGTTTGCGGACGACGATGACGTCGAGTGGCGCGTGCAGGGCCTGGGCCACCTCGTAGGCGACGACGACGCCGCCGCGTGGCAGGCCGAGCACGACCGGGTTGTGGTCCTCCAGATGCCGCAGCCGCCCGGCCAGCTGCCGTCCGGCATCCGCGCGATCTGTGAAGTGCATGGTTCACCCCCGCGAGCGGGACATGCGGGACTTCTTACGGCCTACCCTGAATAGTGTCCAGCAAGCAAACGGCAGGGACCGCGCGATGCCCGTGCTCGTCGGAACGTCCGGGTGGCAGTACAAGGACTGGCGAGAGGTCCTGTATCCGCCGGAGGTGCCGCAGCGGCTGTGGCTGGAGGAGTACACCAGGCACTTCCCTACGGTGGAGAGCAACAACGCCTTCTACCGCCTGCCGTCGCGGGAGACCTTCGCGGCGTGGCGCGAGCACACCCCCGACGGGTTCGTCGTGGCGGTCAAGGCCAGCCGGTACCTGACGCACATGAAGCGGCTGCGCGACCCCGAGGAGCCGGTGCGGCGGCTGCTGACGCACGCCGAGGGGCTGGGCGACCGGCTGGGTCCCGTGCTGCTCCAGCTCCCGCCGAACCTGCGCGCGGACGTGCGGGTGCTCGACGGGTGCCTGCGCTGCTTCCCGCGCGAGGTGCGGGTGGCACTCGAACCGCGCCACCCCTCGTGGTGGACGCCGGAGGTCAGGGCCCTGCTCGAGCGGCGCGGCGTCGCCCTGTGCTGGGCCGACCGGCGGGCACGCCCGGCAACGCCGCTGTGGCGCACGGCGGACTGGGGCTACGTGCGGTTCCATGAGGGCATCGCCCGCCCGTGGCCGCGGTACGGGGCGCGGGCGCTCACCACCTGGGCCCACCGCATCGCGGACACCTGGCCGGAGGACTCCGACGTGTTTGTCTACTTCAACAACGACCCGGGCGGCGCGGCGGTCCTGGACGCCGACGCCTTCACCGCGGCGGTCTCCGGGGTGAAGCCGTCGTGATCCGGCGCAGTGTGGTCGTCTCCGGTGACGTACAGGGCGTGTTCTTCCGCGACACCTGCCGGCGGACGGCGCTGGAGGAGGGCGTGAGCGGCTGGGTCCGCAACCTGGCCGACGGCACGGTGGAATCGGTCTTCGAGGGCCCCGCCGAGGCGGTCGGACGGATGGTGGAGTGGGCCCACCAGGGCTCTCCCCTGGCGATCGTGGACCGGGTCCACGTCCACGAGGAGGAGCCCGAGGGCCTCACGGGTTTCGAGATCCGTCCGACTCCGTGGCGCGGCTGAGCAGCAGCGACCGGCTGTGCTCGTCGGCCCAGAGGGAGTGCGGTTCCACGTGGGGGCGGAGCAGACCGGTGAGCGCGGCGTCGGCGCGGCCGTTGAGGGCGTCGGAGGCGATCTTGCGCGCCACACCGGCGAGGAAGTCCGCGAGCTGCACCCGCGGGTCGGAGCGGGACTCGACGAGCGTGAGCGACGCGAGCCGGGACGGCGGCGGCAGGATCGCCTCCAGGCGGCGGACGCGTTCGGCGGTGAGCGTGTTCTGCCGGTCGTGCACGACGGAGACGGGGTGTCCGTCCCGGCCGAAGTGGGCGATGGTGCGGGCCAGGGACGGGAGCAGCGGGTCCAGGTCCGGCAAGGGCGGCGGCCCATCGAGGACGCGGGCCCTGAACGCCTCGGCGCGGGGCCGGGTGTGCCGCAGGCGCGCGGCGAGAGCGGTGCCGTGCAGGACGTCGAGCGTGCGGAAGAAGGCGTCGACGGGCGCCGGTCCGGCCTCCCGGTTGCGGGTGCGGACGAGGTCGTTGGCCGACTCCAGGAAGACGCGCCACTGCGGGGCCGTCAGGGCGCTCCGGCCCTCGCGGTAGAGCGGCGCGGCCTCGGACCGGTCGTCGAGCAGCACGTCGGCGACGCGGCGCACGACGAAGAACGCCTTGTCGGTGAGGTGGACACGGGCGTCGGCCGGGAGCGGCCCTGACGGTCCGAGGAACCACTCCAGGACCGGCCGGTGCTTCTCGCGGAGCAGATGGTTGGCCTTGTACTCCTGGGCAGGGGAGCGGATCCGGTCGCGCATCTCGCGCAGGCAGGCGTGTGCCACGGCGGGGTCCAGCCGTACGCCCGCGTGGGCGAACACGTCGGTGTTGCCGCCGATGAGGTTCTCGCCGTCCGATCCGGACTCGTCGCAGGCGATCTCCAGGACGGGACCCGTCGTCACCGCGTCCTCCCTGGTCTTCCGGTGGTGCCCTTCCGGGCCATCCTCGGCCATCCGGGCGGCGGGCTCCAGGGGATTTCCCGCGCGGCGGACGCGGTGCGGTCGCCGCCGGCCGTCGGTACTTCTCCCCAGCCGCAGCCCGGCGCCGGACGTCCGGATCCGGGCGGGAAGATCGGACATCCTCCCGATGCCCGCGGGTGCCCGTCCCTGTCAGCATCGACAGGGCACGCGAACACGATCAGCACCCGCGCGAGGCAAACGAGGCACCCCACCCCATGAATCACCGTACGCAGTGGGCGACATGACCCTGCCCCGGTTCACCGACGCCGACGCCTACGCGCTCCGTGCGGGAAGGATGTTCGACGGCTTCACGCTGTCCGGCGCGGTGACCGTGCACGTCCGGCGCGGCCGGATCGTCGCCGTGGACCGGACGGGCTCGCTCCCGCCGCCCGGCGTGCCGCTGGTCGACCTGGGCGACGACGCGTGCCTCCTGCCCGGCCTGGTCGACGTGCGCACCCATCTGGCGTTCGACGCGGGGCCCGACCCCGTGGGCTCGCTCGTCGCGGCGGACGACGGGCGGCTGCTCGCGCGCATGCGCGTCGCGGCCCGCACGGCGCTGCAGGCCGGGATCACCACGGTCAGGGACTCGGGAGATCGCGGCTTCCTCGCCCTGGCCCTCGCCGCCGAAACCGCCGCCGATCCGAGCCGCGGCCCCGAGATCCTCGCCGCGGGCCCGCCGATCACCACACCCGGGGGGCACGCTCATTTCCTGGGCGGCGAGGCGGTGGGTACGCGCGCGCTGGTCGACGCGGTGCGAGAGCGTCATGCGCGGGGCTGCTCCCTGGTGACGGTCATGGCCAGCGGCGACGCCCGCACGCCCGGCTCGGACCCGTCCCGTGCGCAGTACACGCGCGACGAACTGCGAACCGTGGTCGACGAGGCCCATCGCCTCGGCCTCCCGGTGGCGGCGCACGCCCACGCCACGGTGGCGATCGCGGACGCGCTGGCCGCGGGAGTGGACAGTCTGGAGCACGCGTCGTTCCTGGGCGGCCACGGGGCGGTCGAGGAACTGAGGCTGCAGGCCCTCGTCGCGGGGAGCGGGACGTTCGTCGGCATGACGCCGGTCCGGGCGGCGGGGGTGCACGCCGACGGCGTCCACGCCGCGTACCGGGCGCTGGCCCGGCTCGGCGCCCGGATCGCCGTGGGGTCGGACGGGGGTGCGGCGTCCGCCCGGCCGCACGACACGCTGCCGTGCGGCGCGCTGGAACTGACGGCACTCGGTATGTCCCCGCTGGAGGTTCTCATGGCCGTCACCAGCCAGGCGGCGGCCATGTGCGGGGCCGAGGGCCGCAAGGGGCGCATCCGGGCCGGCGCCGACGCCGACTTCCTCGTGATCGGCGGTGACCCCCTCACCGGGCTCACCGGGCTCGCCGCGCTCCGGGACGTACGCGCCGTCTTCCGCGCGGGCGTCCGGATCCGCTGACGCCGGACCCCGGGGCTGCCCTAACCGTGGCTGCCCAGGCTGTCGCGGTCGACCGGCGGGAGGTAGTCGCGCACCAGGGTGCGCTCCCACCAGGCGCCGGTGGTGCGCAGGGTGTGCCAGTCGGTGAAGCGGTAGTGGTAGAGGCGGGCCCGCACGTGCGTGGGCGGCGTGTGCGGGAACGGGTTGCTGCGCAGCAGCCGCAGGGTGACGGGGTCGTTGTCGAGGAGCTTGCCGACGAACGGCAGGAACCAGGGCCAGGCGTAGGAGGAGGAGATGCCCGCGAACCACATGAGCCAGTCCAGGCGCAGGTGGAACGGGGCGAACTGGCGGGGCATCCGGCGGAGGTCGGTGGGTTTGCCCTTGAAGCCGTACTCCTTCCAGACGGTGCCGGGTCCGAGTTCCGCGGCGTCGGTGCCCTCGACGACGACCTCCATGCGGACGCGGTTGACGCTGCCGAAGGCACCGTAGGAGTTCACCAGGTGCAGCCGGTTGAAGGAGACGTTCATCATCTGGCCGCGCGAGACCAGGTTGCGGGCGGGCCACCAGCTGAGCAGGACGACCAGCACGGTGGCGGCCAGCACCAGGCCCTCGTACCACCCGGGCGCCGGGACGCCGGCGCGCGCCGGGGGCGCGGCGAGGAGGGAGCCGTCGAACGCGGAGACGGCGAGCACGATCGTGAGCCAGTTCAGCCAGGCGAAGTTGCCGGACACGACCAGCCAGAGCTGGGTGAGGATGACGATCGCGGCGGCGGCGCTCGCGACCGGCTGCGGTGTGAACAGCGCTACCGGGACGACAAGTTGCGCGAAGTGGTTGGCCGCCGTCTCCACGCGGTGGACCGGCCGGGGCAGCCGGTGGAAGAACCAGCTGAGCGGGCCGGGCATGGGCTGTGTCTCGTGGTGGTAGTCCAGGCAGGTCAGGTCGCGCCAGCACGCGTCGCCGCGCATCTTGATCAGACCCGCGCCGAACTCGACGCGGAAGAGCAGCCAGCGCATCAGCCACAGGACCAGCACGGGGGGCCCGGTGTCGTCGTTGCCGAGGAAGACCGCGAGGAAGCCCGCCTCCAGCAGCAGGGACTCCCAGCCGAACGCGTACCAGGTCTGGCCGACGTTGACGATGGACAGGTAGAGCAGCCACAGCACGGTCCACAGCAGCATCGCCGCCCAGAGCGGCACGAGGTCGCCCGCCCCGGCGGCGACGGCGGCGGACAGCGCGGCGCCGCCCCAGGCGACGGAGGCGAAGAGGCGGTCGGAATAGCGCCAGTGGAAGAGGCTGGGCGCCCGTGAGAAGGGAACCCGGGCGGTGAACCGGGGCACGGGCAGCAGCCCGCGCTCGCCGATGAGGGCGCGGAACTGGTGCGCGGCGCCCGCGAAGGCGACGAAGTACAGCACGGCCAAGCCGCGCTGGATGACGACGCGGCTCAGCCAGTACTCGGGAGCCGTGAACCACTCCATGGCGCTCCCGGCCGGTCAGGGGTGATCGCTGATCAGCGACAGCAGCCCGCCCTCGGGATCGCGGATGCCGGCGACGCGCCCGTAGGCGCTGTCGATGGGCTCGCCGGTGATCTCGGCGCCCAGCTCCTTGGCATGCATGACGGCCGCGTCGACGTCGTCGACGGCGAAGAAGACATGCCATCGCGGCCGCACCTTCGGGTCGGCCGCGGCCTCCACCCCGCCGCCGCGGATGCCCGCCACGCTGTGTCCGTCCACGTACAGCACCACGCGGTCGTTCTCCCACTCCACGACGTAGCGGGGACCGCGCCGGTCCCAGTGGAAGACCTCCCCGTAAAAGAGGGCGGCCGCGAAGGAATCCCGGGTGCGCAGCTCGATCCAGGTGGGCGCCCCGTGCATCCGCAGCTTGCGCGGCGGGCCCTGTTCGCCTTCCCAGATACCGAAGGCCGCACCCATGGAGTCGGCGACGAGCGCCAGGCGCCCGGCGTCGAAGTCCAGCGGGCCGACGGCGACCGTGCCGCCCCGCTCGCGGATGTCGGAGGCGGTCGCGTCCGCGCTCTCCACGCCGAAGTAGGTCGTCCATGCGACGGAGGTCTCCCAGTCGCGGGCTATGGCACCGATGCCCGCGACCTCGGTGCCGTCGATCATGGCCCGTTCGTACCGTCCCCAGCGCGACGGACCCGGTTCGAAGGTCCACCCGAGCAGCGGTCCGTAGAACGCCTTCGCCACGTCCAGGTCGCGCGCCATCAGACTGACCCAGCAGGGTGCGCCGGCCACGCAGCAGATCTTCGTGGTGGACACGTCCTGGCCTCCTTGATCCTCGCCCGTTCCAAGGATGGGGGCAGCGGGTCAGGTGGGCATCTTCGACGGGTCCGCCGTACGCAGGGGACCACGCGGGCGGCTCAGTGCCCGAACAGGTGCATGCGACTGCGGCGCGAGGGGACCGTGGCGGTGGTCTTCCCGGTGGTTGTGGTGGTGCCGGCGTCGGCGGTCCCGGCGTCCGTGGTGCCGTCCGGGGTCGCGGCGGCGGCCTCGTGCGCCCGTGCGCGACGGCGCAGGGCGCGCAGTTCCGCATGGCGGCTGCGCGAGCGTCCGGCGCCCGCCATCGCCATCCCCGCGGCCAGGCAGAACACCAGGCCGAGGGCGATGCCGGCGAGGAAGACGCCGAGGGTGTTGAGGGTGGCGATGTCGGTTCCGAACATCGTCACCGTGTAGTCGGGCCCTCCGGAGAGGTTGTCCGAGATCAGGAGCCCGGTGAAGGCGGCTGTCGCGCCCATGAGCAGAAGTCCCAGCAGCAGCATCGTGCTCTCCTCGATGTCCTGGCCGTGGTTCTCGTCCGTTGCCCCTCGCCTACCCCGAGCGGGGTCACGGATGCGTACCGCCGTCCTTGCGCAGGAAACGGCGCAGGCGGGTGAGGGGCCAGGTGTTGATCACGTCGTCCTTGGTGAGCCGGCCGCGCTGGGCGGTGCCGACGCCGTAGCGCATGAAGTCCAGGTGGAGCGTGGAGTGGGCGTCGCTGTCCACGGCGAACCGCACGCCGTGCCGGCGGGCGCGCAGGATGAGCTCGTCACCGAGGTCCAGCCGGTCGGGCTGGGCGTTGACCTCCAGCGCGGTGCCGGTACGCGCGCAGGCGGCGAAGACCTCGTCGAAGTCCGCGTCGATGGCGGGGCGCCTGCCGAGCATCCGGGTGGTGGGGTGGCCGATGATGTTGACGTGGGGGTTCTCCGCGGCCCGCACCAGCCGACGGGTGAGAGCGGCGCGGCTCTGCCGGAAATGCGAGTGGATCGAGGCGACGCACAGGTCGAAGCCCGCCAGGAAGTCGTCGGGCCAGTCCAGGCCGCCGTCCGGGCCGATGTTGAGTTCGGTGCCGTGCAGGACGCGCATGCCGCGGTGGGCCCTGTCCAGGGCCCGGACGCGCTCGCGCTGGGCGAGGATCTTCTCGTCCGTCATCCGCTGCATGGACAGGTCGGGCGCGTGGTCGGTGACGGCGTAGTAGGCGTAGCCGCGGCCCGCGGCGGCCTCGACCATTTCCTCCAGGCCGGCAAGACCGTCGGTGAGGTCGGTGTGGGTGTGCAGGTCGCCGCGGATGTCGTGGGCGGTGACCTGCTCCGGCAGCTCGCCCGCAAGCCCCTCCTGGATCTCCCCGCGGTCCTCGCGCAGGGCCGGCGGTATCCAGGGAGGCCGAGCCGTGCGTAGACCTCCTCCTCGGTGCGGGAGACGATCAGCTCGCCGGTCCCGGCGTCGAAGAGGCCGTACTCGGAGAGCTTGAGCCCGTGGCGGACGGCCAGCTCGCGGGTGCGGATGTTGTGCGCCTTGGACCCGGTGAAGTACTGCATCGCGGCACCCCAGGAGTCCGGCGGCACTACCCGCAGGTCCACCTGCAGGCCCTTGGCCGTGCGGATCGACGCCTTCTTCTCCCCGCGCGCGATGGTCTCCGCGGCGTACGGCAGACGGGTGAACGCCTCCATGAACGGAGCGGACCGCCCCGCGGCGACGAGGACGTCGACGTCACCGATCGTCTCGCGCATCCGGCGCAGGGAGCCCGCGTAGGCGCACCGCCGGCAGCCGGTGACCTCCGACAGGGCCGCGACGACCTCGTCGGCGACCTCGGTGGCCACGTTCAGGGGGACCCGGCCGCCGGAGGACTGCATCAGGCCGATGCCGTGCAGGATGTTCTCCTCGGTCCGGGGGCCGAAGCCGGGCAGGTCGCGCAGCCGCTCCTGCTCGATGGCGACGGCCAGTTCCCGCACGGAGGCGATGTGCAGTTCCTTGTAGAGCATCATCGCGCGCCGGGGACCGAGCATCGGGATCGCGGTCATCTCCCGGACACCCGCCGGGATCCTGGCGCGCAACTCCTCGACGGCCGGAACCACGCCGGTGTCCAGATATGCGGTGACCTTCTCGGCGACGGACCTGCCGACGCCCGGGATATCGCGCAGCGCCTTGGCGTCGAGCTTCGAGACGTCCTCGTGGTGGCCGCCGATGGCGCGGGCGGCCTTCTCGTAGGCGCGTGCCCTGAAAGCGTCGCCGCCGGTGATCCGGATAAGGTCGGCGTACTCATGGAGCAGGGCTTCGACCTCGTCGTTGGCCCTGGCCATGCGGGGCGCCTTCCCGTCCGCGCCGCCGGCTAACGGGTGGGAGCGGTCGTTCCCCTCGCGGCGGGACGGGCCGTGAGGCACGGTGGAGGAAGCGATCCGCCCCACGGCCCCAAGGAGACCGAGATGACCGACCACACCTACCGGGTGACCGAGATCGTCGGCTCGTCGGACGAGAGCGTCGACGCGGCCATCCGCAATGGGCTCGCCCGTGCGTCGGAGACCCTGCGCAATCTCGACTGGTTCGAGGTGACCCAGGTCCGCGGCCACTTCGAGAACGGTCAGGTCGGGCACTTCCAGGTCGGGCTGAAGGTCGGTTTCCGCCTGGAGTCCGCCGGCTGATCCGACGGCGGCCACGACGACTGACGCGACGGCGCCGGCGGCCGCCCGCGGCCGTTGTCAGTCCCATGGGGAAGCATGGCGGGTACCGGCATCACCTCGGGCCGGCCGTATCCCCGGGAGGGACTGGACCATGGTCGCGTTCCAGCTGACGATCGACTGCGCGGACCCGACGGCGCAGGTGCGCTTCTGGGCCGCGGCCCTGCGGTACCGGCCGGAGGAGGCCCCCGGCGGCTTCCCCACCTGGCGGGAGTACTGGCTGAGCATCGGCGTTCCCGAGGAGGAACTGGGCGACTCCGACTGCTGCGACTCCATCGTGGACCCGGAGGGGGCGGGCCCGCGCATCTGGTTCCAGCAGGTGCCCGAGGGCAAGTCCGCCAAGAACCGTCTGCATCTGGACGTGCAGGTGGGCGGCCGGCGGGAGGACGTACCGCTGCCGACCCGCAGGGAACGCGTCGACGCCGAGGTGGATCGGCTGCTCGCGGCGGGCGCCTCCCGGCTGCGGGTGCTCTCCACGGCGGGGATCGACCACTACGGGGTGGTGATGCGGGACCCCGAGGGCAACGAGTTCTGCGTCGTCTGAGCCCGCGGGGCGGGAGAGCTGGGGCGCTGGGGCGCTGGGGCGCGCCCGCGGAGCGGGGTGGCGCGGGCGCGACTCACGTCGGGAAGAAAGGGGTTCACCGGGCGCCGTCGCGACGGCGGCGCCAGAGGTGGCGGGCCACGAACGCCGCGAGCAGCACGCCGAGGGCGATCAGCAGGTACACCTGCGAGCGGGTGACCCAGGAGTAGACCGACCCGAGCCGGGTGCCCGCCGCGTAGCCGACGGCCGCCCAGGCCCCGACCCACAACAGGGCCCCCAGCGTCGTGCAGGCGAAGAACCGCCACCAGGGCATGCCCGCGGTGCCGGCGATGATGCCGTTCGTCTGCCGCAGGACGTCCACGAAGCGCGCGAAGACGATCACCAGGTCGGCGCGGCGCGCGAAGAACGCCTCCCCGCGGGCGAAGCGTGCCGGAGTCAGCAGCACGTAGCGGCCCCAGCGGTGCACGAAGGCCCGCCCGCCGCTGCGCCCGATGAGGTAGCCCAGGCAGTTGCCCAGCACGGCCGCGGTCGTGGCGACCGCGACGACACCCGCGAGGTCCATTCGCCCGGTGCCGGCGTAGGCGGCGGCGACGACCAGGACCGTCTGGCCCGGCACAGGGATGCCGCAGTTGTCGAGGAGTACGAGCACGCCGACCGCCAGGTAGCCGTAGTCGTCCAGCAGCGGCGCCAGCCCGGCCAGCGGCCCGGGCAGCGGAGGCGGCACACCCACCCTCACCGCACGGCGGCACGAGGGGCCGCCCCGGTCCCGCACCGGTCTCCCGCGGCACACAACTCCCGCACCGCGGCGGGGATTGCGCTCCCGCGCACGGGGAGTACCACTCGCGCCATGGACACCTCGCTCGCCAGGACCGGACAACTTCCGCGCCGCACCATGAAGCGCTGTGCCAGGGCCCGGGGCCGGCTACGGGGGCGTGTCGAGGGCGGGATTCACACCGGCGGGCTAGGACGCGGCACCGCAGGGCGGTGCCCGCAACACGCCTTGGCGCACCGTCCGCGGTCCGCTCCCCCGGCCGCGCGGCCGGGGATAGTGGCTGTGTGTCCGGTGGCCTCCCCCCACGCCTCGCCGACCTCGTGCGGCTCAACAGCGACCCGATCGCCGTGCAGACGGCGCGCTCGACGGTGGCCGCGGTCCTGTCGTACGCCGTGGCCGTCTGGCTGCTGCCCAACCCGGCGCCGCTGACGGCCCCGCTGACGGCGTTGCTGGTCGTCCAGGTCACCCTCTTCACGACAGTGACGACGGGCATCCGCCGGGTGCTGAGCGTGGTGGCGGGCGTGCTCATCGCGGTGGGCTTCAGTGAGCTGATCGGGCTCACGTGGTGGAGCCTCGGGCTGATCATCCTGGCCTCGCTGGTGACCGGGCACTTCATCCGGGTGGACGAGTTCGTCGCCGAGGTGGCGATCAGCGCGATGCTGATCCTGGCGGTGCCCGCGCCGTCCGGGGAGGCCGTCGACCGGGTCATGGAGACGCTGGTCGGCGCGGCCGTGGGCGTGCTGCTGAACGTGGTCGTGCCTCCGCCGGCGTTCGTCGAGCCGGCCGGTGAGGCGGTGCGCGAGCTGGCCGAGCACATGCGGCTGCTGATGGTCCGTATGGGTGGCGAACTGCGCGCCGGCGCGACCGCCGAACGGGCCCGTACATGGCTGATGGAGGCCCGGCGGCTGGACAACGAGATCGCCCGCTTCGACGCCTCGCTGCGCCGGGCGGAGGAGGGCACCCGGCTCAATCCGCGGGTCAGACCCGCCGAGGGCGCGATGGCCCGGCTGATCCTGCGCAGCGGCCTGGACACCCTGGAGGTCTCGACGGTCCTGATGCGCACGCTGTGCCGGTCGCTGACCGAGATGGAGCGCGAGCGCGGACCGCTGGAGCCGCTGTTCCCCCAGGAGCTCGCGGACGGGATGGACGAGCTCTTCGCCGACATGGCCGACGCCGTGGACAGCTACGGCCGGCTGATCGCGGCCCAGGTGACCGCCGGCGCCGAGCAGGCGGAGGCGCGGCTGGCGGACGCCCTGCGGCGCGGCCGGGAGGAGCGCGACCGGATCGCGGCGCTGCTGCGGGCGGAGACCGAACGGCGCTGGGAGAACTGGGACCTGTACGGGGCGCTGCTGGCCAATATCGACCGGCTGCTGAACGAGCTGGACCTCGAGCAGCGCTCCCGGTGGCTGTCCGAGCAGTTGGTGGCCGCCGCCCCCTCCTCGCAGGGGATGTCCGCCCGGGTCCACCGGCGGGCCCGCGCCATCGGCGGACGCCTGCGGCGCGGCGCGAAGGGCCGGGGCTGACCGCGTCGGACGACCCCTCATACGGCTGGACGGGGGAGTCGGAGGCACCCCCGGGCGACCCGCGCGGCGCGGGGCGGTCGCCCTCGTGGGCGCCCAGGCCCGCAGCCGGTCACGGAAGCCCGGCTCGGGCTGTGCGTGCAGCAGTTGGGACGTGCGGCGCGCGGTGGAAACAATGCCGGCGCCGTACCTCGCGGGGACCGGGAGGGCCATCCGCGAGGCGGTCGTCCGGCAGGGCGGGCCCACGGCCCGGCCGGCCTGTTGCCGAGTCAGGACGGCCCCGATCGTTTCGTGGCAGTGCGTCACTTCCATGGCCACGTTGTCGCCCGGACGCTCCGCTCAACGGGCGGGCTCCGGCGGGGGGACGTACGACTGATCGCAGAGGCGGCGATCGCCGCCGACCACGCGTCCGAGGAGAGGACCCTCATGCGAACCAGTCTGACGCGCCGCACCGCTCTCGGTGTCGCCACCGGACTCCTGGCCACCGGCCTGATCGCCGCGAGCGCCGGCTCGGCCGCCGCCGCCGGCCACACGGTGCTCCGCGACAGCAGCAGCCAGACGCGGCTGCTCGACGAGGATGACAACAACGGCGGGACCGACAACGCCGTCAACAACGCAGCTGACAACGGCGGGAACGTCGACCCCGCCGACAACGCGGCCGACAACGGCGGTAACGCCGACCCGGCCGACAACGCGGCCGACAACGGCGCCAACCTCGACCCCGCCGACAACGCGGCCGACAACGGCGCCAACCTCGACCCCGCCGACAACGCGGCCGCCGATCCGGCAGCCGACCCGGCAGCCGACCCCGCCGACAACGCGGTGGACAACGGCGGCGACGACAACTTCGCCGACAACGGCGGCGACGACAACGGCGCCCGTGACGGCGGCGACCTCGGCGGCGGCGACGACGGCGGCTTCGGCGGCGGCGGCAACGGCGGCGGCGAGGGCTTCGGCGGCGCGAACAGCGGCGGCTTCGGCGGCGGCAACGGCGGCGGCGGCTTCGGCGGCGGCAACGGCGGCGGCGGCTTCGGCGGCGGCAACGGCGGCGGCAACGGCGGCGGCGGCTTCGGCGGCGGCGAGGGCGGCTTCGGCGGCGGCGGCTTCGGCGGCGGCGAGGGCGGCTTCGGCGGCGGCAACATCGGCAGCGGCAACTTCGGCCGCGGCAACATCGGCAGCGGCAACTTCGGCCGCGGCAACATCGGCAGCGGCAACTTCGGCGGCGGCTTCGGCGGTCGCGGCGGCTTCGGCGGCGGCAAGGGTGGTGGGCACGGCAGGAACAACGGCTTCGGGTACAGCGTGATCCGCATTGACGACTATGGCTTTGGCAACGGCTTCGGCCGCGGGTTCGGCTTCGGTGGCGGCGGCCTGGGCCGCGGCTTCGGCTTCGGCGGTCTGGGCCTCGGCCGTGGCCTCGGCTTCGGCTTCGGCGGTCTGGGCCTCGGCCGTGGCTTCGGCTTCGGCGGCTTCGGCGAGGGCGGCCGCGGCTTCGGCGGCGGCGGCTTCGGCGAGGGCGGCCACGGCGGCCACGGCGGCCACGGCGGCCACGGCGGCGGCAAGGGCCACAAGTTCGGCGGCCACGGCGGCGGCTTCGGCGGCGGCTTCGGCTACGGCCGCGGCTTCTCGAACTTCGGTCTGCTCAACGTGATCTTCTGACACTCGCCCACGACAGAAACAACGAGGGCCGGGCGGAACATTGTGTTCCGCCCGGCCCCGCGTCGTGGGTCACTTCAAGTCGGAGGTCTCGATGTAGCCGCTGTCGACGAGCACCTTCTTGTAGTTGGTCTTGTCGACGCTGACCGGGGGGAGCAGGTACGCGGGCACAAACTTGTTGCCGTTGTCGTAGTCCTTGTGGTTGTTGATCTCCGGCTTCGTGCCGGAGAGGACCGCGCCGGCCATCAAGACGGCACGGGCCGCGAGCTCTCGCGTGTCCTTGTACACGGTCATCGACTGCTCGCCACTGATGATCTCCTTGACGGAGTCCACCTCGGCGTCCTGGCCCGTGATGACCGGCATCGGCTTGGCGTCCGTCCCGTACTTGTCATCCTTCAGAGCGGTGATGACACCGCGCGCGATGCCGTCGTTGGGGGCGAGGACGGCGTCGACGGTGCCCGAGCCGTAGTATTTGTGCAGCCGGGTCGTCATCGTTTCGGTGGCGATATCGGCGTCCCACTTGAGCGTGGAGACCTGGCTGATCCTGGTCTGCTTGCTCTTGATCTCCAGCTGGCCGCTGTTGATGTATTCCTTGAGAACGCCCCACGCGCCGTCAAAGAAGTAGCGCGCGTTGTTGTCGTCGGTGTCGCCGGCGAACAGCTCGAGGTTGTATGTGCGGTCCGGGTTCGCCTCGAGGCCGAGCTTCTGGACGATGTACTCGGCCTGGAGCTCACCGACCTTTTTGTTGTCGAAGCTGGCGTAGTAGTCGACATAGCTGGTGCCGAGCAGCAGCCGGTCGTACGCGATGACCTTGACGCCGGCACGGTGGGCCTTCTGGAGCACCTCGCCCAGCTCGAAGCCGTCGACCGCGCCGATGATCAGGACCTTGTCACCTTCGTCGACCATCTTCTGGATCTGGTCGACCTGCCGGTCGACGTCGTCCTCGGCGAATTGGAGGTCGGTCTCGTACCCCTTCGCCTTGAACTTCTTTTCCATATTCTTGCCGTCTTCGATCCACCGCGTCTGCTTCGTGGTGGGAAGGGCGATGCCCACCTTGACAGCGCCACCGTCGCTCCCGGACTGGCCGCCGCAGCCGGTGGCGGCGGTCGACGCGGTGAGAGTGAGGACCACGAATATCGCGGTGCGCAGTCTGGCAGCTCTGCCAGCGTGCATGGACTCAGTTCCTTTCGGGCCGAACAAAACGGTGCTCCGCCACCCGCTCGCGCGGATGACGGTGTCCGGGCCCGGGCACGAGAATTCCGTGTCCGCCCAGCCGATTCGCCGGGACACGGAAAAGCTGCTGGTACGTCAGGCCCGAGGCGTGCTGTGCGGGTACGGCCCCCGGCCGCGTCCCCCACCGGTGTACCACCCGTGGTCACGGGCTGTACCGAGACGGATACCTCGAAGTTGAGCGGACAATAGCACAGCCTTCACACGACCCCCTCAGGCCCCATACGCCACCTGTGGGCTCGCGATGGTGTCACTTCCCGGAACGGGCTCCGCGAGGTCGTCGCCAAAAGCCACGACGCGGTTGTCGGCGTCGACATGAACGACCTTCGGCCGCAGGTCACGGGCCTGAGCGTCGTCCACCTGCGCATAACTGATGAGGATCACGAGGTCGCCGGGGTGCACCAGATGGGCCGCGGCGCCGTTGATGCCGATGACCCCGGAACCGCGCCGGCCCTCGATGACGTAGGTTTCCAGCCGTGCACCGTTAGTGACATCGACGATGTGCACCAGCTCACCGGGGAGGAGGTCGGCGGCCTCCATCAACTCGGCGTCAATGGTGACGGATCCGACATAGTGGAGGTCGGCCTCGGTCACCGTGGCACGGTGGATCTTGGACTTGAACATGGTGCGCAGCATCGCGATACTCCCGGACTCGGCTCCCTGCCTGCGTTATTGCCGGTCAAGGGCGACCCCCCATCATACGCCGGGGCATGCCCCGGGCAGCGGCCACCCCCGTCTCTCGCCGGCTTGCCGGAACGGCAAGAAGACTCGCCTGCCGCAAGGGACTCCACGCATGATCGGCCATGGGTACGGAACGGCGGGAGGGCACCGTGCCGGGACGATTCGGATCAGTGGTCGAGGAGGATGCATGACACAACAGGACGGTCGGGCAAGGCATCGCCTGGTCCCGTCACCGGCGGGCCGTATCCATTTGGTGGAACAGGGCGAGGGGCCGCTGGTGCTGCTCGTGCACGGCTTCCCGGAGGGCTGGTACTCCTGGCGCCACCAGTTGCCGGCCCTCGCGGCGGCCGGGTACCGCGCGGTCGCCGTCGACGTCCGCGGTTACGGCCGGTCCTCCCGGCCGGACGCCGTGGAGGCCTACCGGATGCTCGACCTGGTGGCCGACAACGTCGCGGTGGTACGCGCTTTGGGCGAGGAGACGGCCGTGGTGGTCGGCCACGACTGGGGTTCGGCGATCGCCGCCAACTCCGCCCTGGCCGAACCGGACGTCTTCCGCGCGGTGGGGATGCTCGGCGTCCCCTACGCGCCGCGCGGCGGACCGCGTCCCGGTGAGGTCTTCGCGCGGATGGGCGGGGACTTCGCGGAGGACGAGTTCTACGTCTCGTACTTCCAGGAACCCGGCCGCGCCGAGGCCGAGATCGAGCCCGATGTGCGGGGCTGGCTGGCGGGGTTCTACGCGGCCCTGTCCGCCGGCACGATGCCGCCGCCGGGCGCCGCGAGCCCGTACTTCGCCGGCAGGGGCGGGAAGCTCCGTGACCGCTTCCCCACCGGCCCGCTTCCCGCGTGGCTCGGTGAGGACGGGCTCGAGGTCTGCGCCGGGGAGTTCGAGCGGACCGGGATGACCGGAGCGCTGAACCGCTACCGGAACATGGACCGCGACTGGGAGGACCTTGCCGCCTTCGACGGCGCTCCCCTCCTCCAGCCGTCGCTGTTCGTCGCCGGTGCCCTGGACGCCTCCGTCGCGTGGATGGCCGACGTCATCGGCGCCTTCCCCGACACCCTGCCGGGCCTGGTGTCCTACCGGCTTCTCGACGACTGCGGCCACTGGGTCCAGCAGGAGCGGCCGGACGAGGTCAACGCGATCCTGGCCGACTGGCTGGCCGGGCTCCCCGCCTGAGACGGCGTCGGGGGGGTGGCGTCCGGGCCCCCGGCCGCGGACGCCACGCCCCGGCGTACCGGAGGTTCCCCTTCGCACCGGGACCACCGCTTCCGCCCCACCTCTAGGCAGGTGGCCCATTGGCCGGATATCTTCCGTCAACGCCGGATCCGGGTGCGGCGTGGCACTGGCTCGGGGAAGGGGGGACCTTGCGCGAATTCGGCCTTCCGCCCCTGGCGGAGCCGCTGCGGTCGGGGGGACTCGCGGAATCGGTGTACGAGGCGGCCTGGAAGCGGCCCGGCACGCCCGCCCTCGCCCGGCGCGACGAACCGGGCGGCGCGGTCTGGCGCGAGGTCTCGGCGGTCGGCTTCCGTGACGAGGTGGTCGAACTCGCGAAGGGGCTCGTCGCCGAGGGGATCGGCTTCGGCGACCCGGTCGCGTTGATGGCCAGGACCCGGTACGAGTGGACGCTGTTCGCCTACGCCCTCTGGTCGGTGGGCGCACGGATCGTGCCGGTCTACCCGACCTCCTCGGCCGAGCAGGTCCGCTGGATCCTCGCCGACTCCGGTGCCGTGGCGATCGTGGTGGAGCACGAGGACCACGCCATGACGGTGGGCGCCGTCATCGACACGCTGCCCGCGCTGCGCCGTATCTGGCAGCTCGACGCGGACTGTGTGCGGTGGCTCGGTGCGCACGGCCAGGCGGTACCGGCGGTACTGGTGGAGCAGCGGCGCTGGGAGGTGGAGCCGCAGTCGGTCGCGGTCGTGGCGTACACCTCGGGCACCACCGGGCCGCCCAAGGGCTGCCTGATCACGCACGCCAACCTGGCCGCCGAGTGCGACACCCTGCTGGCCGGCTACGGCGCCCTGTTCGCGCCGGCCGGGCAGCGGCCGTCGGTCCTGGCGTTCCTGCCCATGTCGCACGTCTACGGCCTGATGGTCTCGGTCTGCGCCCTTCGCGGCGGTGTGCTGCTGGGACATCAGCCGGAGCTGTCCCCCGGGGCGTTGCTGCCGGCGTTCGCGACCTTCCGGCCGACGATCGTCCTGGCCGTCCCGTACGTCTACGAGAAGATCCTCCAGGGGGCGCGCCAAGCCGCCGCACGGGCCGGCAAGGCCCAGCTGTTCGACCGGGCCGCCGACGTCGCCGTGCGCTGGGCCGAGGCCGCGGAGCGGCACGCGGTGGGAGGCGGGCCGGGCCCCGGTCCGCTGTTGCGAGCGGCGCACTCGGCCTTCGAGCGCATGGTCTACGGCCGTATCCGCGACATCCTGGGCGGCCGTGTGAACTACACCGTCTCCGGCGGCTCCCCGCTCAGCCGTGAACTGGCGCTGCTGTTCGCCGGCGCGGGGCTGACGATCTACGACGGCTACGGGCTGACCGAGACGACGGCGGCCGTCACCGCCCAGCCGCGGGGCCACGTGCGCTTCGGCACGGTGGGCCGCGCTCTGCCGGGCTGCGCCGTGCGCATCGCCCCGGACGGCGAGGTGCTGGTGCGCGGGAGCACCGTCTTCGCCGGATACCACGCCAACCCCGCGGCGAACCAGGCCGTCTGGCGGCTCGGCGGCTGGATGGCCACCGGCGACGTGGGACGGCTCGACCCGGACGGCTATCTCACGATCACCGGACGCAAGAAGGACATCATCATCACCAGCAGCGGCAAGAGCGTCGCCCCGCTGGTGCTGGAGGAGCGCCTGCGGGCGCACCCGTTCGTCTCGCAGTGCGTCGTCGTCGGCGACAACCGCCCGTTCATCGCCGCGCTGATCACGCTCGACCCGGACACCATGCAGTTCGGGGCGGGTATGGCCGAGCGCGACCTGCGGGCCGAACTCCAGCGCGCGGTGTCGATCGCCAACGCCGTCGTCTCGCGCGCCGAGTCCATCCGCGCGTTCCGCGTGCTGCCGCACGAGTTCTCGGTGGCCAACGGACTGCTGACGCCGTCGTTGAAGCTGCGCCGGGACGCGATCGTGCGCGAGTACGCGGCGCAGATCGAGTCGATCTACTCCTCCCAGCGCGGCAGCGGGGGCCTGGCCGGGCATCCCTAGGACCGCGATCGCCCCGAGCGGCAGGGGTTCTTCCGGCGTTGGGTGAGGAGCCGCTTGCCTGCGCAACGCGCCCCTGGCACGCGGTCGCCCCCGACCCGCAGGCGGGCAGGCCCCCGCCCAATGCCCCGCCCACACAGCCAACTCCCCGCGGGGTCCGGGCCCGGACGGCGGAGGGGGCGTCTCGCAGCGGCAGTCAGACCCCCAGGACGCGGCCGCCCCGCGGAGCGGTGCGGCGGGGGCGCCCGAGGGGGCGGCGTGGGCGGGCCGGGGGCTAGCCGGCGCGCGTGAGCAGGCGGCGGAGGCGGTCGAGGAAGGTGCGCTGCGCCAGGAGGATCCGCTCACCGGCCACGTCGAGGGGGAACCACTCGGCGCGGTCGATCTCGGGGAACTCACGGACGTTCCCCGAGCCCCTGGGCCACTCCATGGTGAAGGTACCGGGCACGACGAGCGCGGTGTCGAGGTCGCCCTGCAGGGCCCAGATGGTGACGATCTTGCCGTTCGGCTGGGTGTTCTCCCCCAGCGGCAGCAGCTCGCCGTCCGGGACCGGCAGACCCAGTTCCTCCAGGAACTCGCGCCGGGCGGCGGCCTCGGCGGTCTCGTCAGGCTCGTACTCGCCCTTGGGGATGGTCCATCCACCGGCGTCCTTCGACGCCCAGAACGGCCCGCCCATGTGGCCCAGCAGCACCTCGGGCCAGGGGCCCGGGGTGCCGCGGAAGAGCAGGATGCCCGCGCTGCGCTTGACCGGCTTGCGGCCGGTCGTCTCCGCTGCTGTCATCCGACCAGTCTGGCCGGTCAGTCCCGGCCCAGCCACAGATCGGGGCCGAAGACCTCGTAGTGCACGGCGGAGGCGGGCACTCCGCGCTCCAGCAGCTGGGTGCGGACGGCGCGCAGGAACGGCAGCGGGCCGCAGAGGTACGCCTGGAGCCCGTCGGGCAGCGGGACGTCGCCGAGGTCCACCCTGCCGCTCCGGTCGCCGGACAGGGCACCCTGGAGATCCTCGTACCAGAAGTGGGCGCTGCCCTGGGGCAGCTTGCCGGTCAGGGCGCGGTGGTCGGCGGCCAGTGCGTGCTCCGCCGGCGAGCGGTCGCCGTGGACGACGGCGACGGGGGCCTCGTAGCCGGAGCCGGCCAGCTGGTGGAGCATGGCGAGCATCGGGGTGCAGCCGATGCCGGCGGACGCCAGCAGCAGCGGGGCGCCCTCTTCGCGCAGGACGACATCGCCGTAGGGGGCGGACAGTTCGATCCGCGCGCCTTCGGCCACGTGGTCGTGGAGGTGCCCGGAGACCTCGCCCGCCGGGTCGCCCGCGTTGCCGCGCACCCGCTTGACGCTGAACCGGCGGGTGGCCTCGCCCGGGGCCCCGGACAGGCTGTACTGGCGGATCTGGCGGGCGCCGTCGGGGAGTTCGACGCGCACGGACACGTACTGGCCGGGACCGAAGCCGGGCAGCGGAAGGCCGTCGGCGGGGCGCACCCGGAAGGTGACGACGTCCTCGGTCTCGCGGACGCGTTCGACGACCTCCCACGGGCGCCAGGTGTCGCCGTCGAGGACGCCCTTCTCGGCGTACAGGCGCTCTTCGATGGCGACGAGGGCGTTCGCCATGAGCCAGTAGACCTCGTTCCAGGCCGCGCCCACCTCCTCGGTGACGGCGTCGCCCAGGACATCGGCGATGCCGGCGAACAGGTGCGTGTGGACGACCTCGTACTGGGCGGGGCTGATGCCGAGGGAGGCGTGCTTGTGCGCGATGCGGGCCAGCATGGCGTCCGGGCGCTGCTCGGGGTGCTCGACGAGGGCCGTCGCGAAGTGGGCGATGGCCGCCGCGAGTGCCTGCCGCTGAGTGCCGTCCGCCTGGTTGCCGCGGTTGAACAGGTCGCGCAGCAGCTCCGGGTGGGCGGTGAAGAGCCGGTCGTAGAAGCGCTCGGAGATCTCGGAGATCGCCGCGCCGACGGCGGGCAGGGTGGCGCGGACGGTCACGGCGGACTTCTCGCTGAGCATGGACGGCTCCTTAATAGGTATATGAGATTCGCATTAAAGGGCGCACGGAGGCCCGCCCTCGGCACAGCGGTGGAATGGATCGCGGAAGGGACCGCCTCAGGCGCCGGGACCCGCAGGACCCCGCCCGACGAGCCCCAACAGGAGCGGCCCGGTCGGCGCGGCCGTCAGGTCCTCGACCGTGAGCGGGTCGAGGGAGGCGTAGAACGCCTCCTGCGCGCGGCGCAGCGCCCCGCGCAGCCGGCAGGCGCCGGCCAGCGGGCACGGCACCTCCCCCTCGCAGTCCACCACGTCCCCGGCCCCCTCCAGCTCCCGCACCAGGACGCCGACCGATGCCGTGCGCCCGGCGGCGGTGAGGGCGAGGCCCCCGCCGCGGCCGCGCCGGGTCTCGACGATCCCGAGGTGCTGAAGGCGGGCCACGACCTTGGCGAGGTGCGAGTACGGGACCCGCACCGCGTCGGCGACGCCCCGGGCGGTGGACGGCTCGCCCTTGACGGCGAGGGCCATCACCGCGCGGAGCGCGAGGTCGGTGGACTTGGTGAGGCGCATACCTCGAGGCTAGATAATACGCATCTGGGATTCAAGTTAGGACGGGCCGTCTGCGGCCCACGTCACACGTGCCCCACCACCCGCGGACGGGAGTCGCGGCGGCTCCCGCAGGGCGTCCTGCGTCGCGCGATCGCCGCTCGCCGGGACGGAGCGGTACGGCCGCGACATGGCCGGCACGGCCGGCACGGCCGGCACGGCAACTGCCGGTCGTGCACCCGGGAGACGGCCCGGCCCGGAGACGGCCGAATGCCCGCCGCCGCCCTCGTTCGCGCTGCGCGCTCCCGCACCCGGCTCGCGGGGCCGGGTGCCTGGTCAGTGCCGCCCGGGCTGCCGCGACCGGCTCGCACTGACGGCGCGCACGCTCGGCGCTATGTTGGCCTCCGGAGGAGTATCCGACGGAATGAGGGCATGATCCCGAACGAATCCTCCGCCCACGAACCGCGAACGCCATCGGAGCAGCCCGGAGAGGACAGGCTGCGGCTGCTCCTCTCCACGGGCGACGACCAGGGCGAACGCGATGCGCTGCGGCTGGGGCTGCAACAGGCGGTGGGCGCCCTGGCAGGGCTGGGCGGCCTGGTGCACCTGCGCGGTGGCCAGGCCCGCGGCGGCATCCCGCTGCGCCTCGCCACGAGCATCGGACTGCCCCGGAATCTCACCCGGGCCTGGGTCTACCTCGCCGACCACGACAGCACCGCCCCCGGCCGGGCCACCGCGGAGAACACCCGGCTGTGGCTGCCCACGACCGCGGTCACCCCGGGCCCCTTCCCGCCGCGCTCCGGCGTCGCGGCCGTCCCGCTGCCCGGTCCCGAGGGCCCGCTCGGCGCGCTGTCCGGGGTGACGGCCGGCGGCCTGCCGCCCACCGACGGCCAGTGGGACCTGCTCGAACGGATCGCGGCCTGGGTGGGCGACCGGCTCGGACGCCCCGAACCCGCCGAGCCGGGCCGGCGCTGGCGCCTCGCCGAGCGCAGGCCCGGCACCCGGCCCCCCCCCAGCGACGAGGGCGGCCGAGGACTGCAGCTGGTCGCCGCGCTGTGCCAGCGGTGGGGCACCCGCTACACCCCGTACGGCAAGAGCATCTGGACCGAGCAGGCGATCCCGGGGCCGGGCGTCTGAGCCCGGTTCCCGACGGCTCGGTGGTCCGGCGCCCGCTCGGCGAGGGGTGTCGAAGGGGAGCGTGTCCCGGCGGATTACGCTCAAGAGCAGCGATCAAGAACCGGCCGGCGCAGCACCGGTCCCGAGCCAAGGAGCCGCGCGATGCGCATCGCAGTGCTGGACGACTACCAGAGGGCGGCCCACCGCTTCGCCGACTGGAAGGGCCTGGGCGCGGAGGTCGTCTTCCGCCAGGACCACCTCGGCACCACCGAGTCGCTGGCCGCGGCGCTGGACGGCTTCGACGTCGTGGTGGCCATGCGGGAGCGCACCCCGTTCACCGCCGAGCGCTTCGCGGCACTGCCCGCACTGCGGCTGCTGGTGACGACGGGCATGGCCAACGCGTCCATCGACCTGGAGGCGGCCCGGCGGCACGGCGTGACGGTCTGCGGCACCGACAGCCCCCCGCACGGCACGGCGGAGCTGACGTGGGGGCTGATCCTGTCGCTCGCCCGGCACATCCACCAGGAGGCGGCCGGAATGCGGCGCGGCGAGTGGCAGCACAGCATCGGCGGCGACCTGAACGGCCGCACCCTCGGTGTGGTGGGTCTCGGCCGGCTCGGGGCGCGTGTCGCGGCCATCGGTACCGCCTTCGGCATGCGGGTGCTGGCGTGGAGCACCCACCTGGACCCGGAGCGGGCGGCCGAACACGGAGTGCTGGCCGTGGACAAGGAGGAACTGTTCTCGGCGTCCGACGTCATCACCGTGCACTACAAGCTCAGTGAGCGCAGCACGGGCCTGGTCGGCGCCGCGGAACTGGCGCGGATGAAGCCGACCGCGCTGCTGGTGAACACCTCCCGCGGTCCGCTCGTCGACACGCCCGCCCTGGTCGCCGCCCTGCGCGAGGGCCGGATCGCCGGCGCGGCGCTGGACGTCTACGACACCGAGCCGCTGCCCCCGCGGGACGAGCTGCGCACCCTGCCGAACACGCTGCTCACCCCGCACCTCGGCTATGTCACGGAGGCCACGTACGACGTCTTCTACCGGCAGGCCGCCGAGGACATCGCGGCCTTCCGCGACGGGACGCCGCTGCGGGTGCTGACGTCCTGAGGCCGCGGCCACCGAGGCCGGTCACACCGTCGCCCGGTCGTGGTGACCCGCCGCCGGGGAAGGACCGGCCGGCCCTACCCCGGCGCCGTGCGGCTCAGTGGCCGCGGGCGATCCACTCGTCGAGATGCGGCGCCTCGGCGCCGATCGTCGTACCGTCGCCGTGCCCGGTGCGGACGACCGTCTCCGGCGGCAGCGTCAGCAGGCGGTCGCGGATCGAGTCGACGATGGTGGGGAAGTCCGAGAAGGACCGCCCGGTGGCGCCCGGGCCGCCCTGGAAGAGGGTGTCACCGGTGAAGACCGTGCCGAGCTCGGGCGCGTACAGGCAGACGGCGCCCGGGGCGTGGCCCGGGGTGTGCAGGACGGTGAGGGCGGTGCCGGCCACGGCGATCTCCTGACCGTCCGTCAACTCGCCGTCGGGAGCGCGGTCGGGGTGGGTGTGCTTCCACAGCGGCAGGTCGTCGCCGTGCAGCAGGATCGGCGCCCCGGTCAGCGACGCGAGCGCGGGTGCCGCGTCGATGTGGTCGTTGTGGGCATGGGTGCTGACGATGGCGAGCAGGCGCCGCCCGCCGAGCGCGCGGGCGATGGCCTCGGCGTCGTGGGCGGCGTCGATGACGATCGCCTCGCTGTCGTCGCCGACGATCCAGACGTTGTTGTCGACGTCCCAGGTGCCGCCGTCGAGGGAGAAGGTGCCGGAGGTGACGAGGTGGTCCACGCGGGCCGCCATCAGAAGACCACCACCGAACGCAGGACGTCGCCGCCGTGCATGCGCTCGAAGGCCTTCTCCACCTCGTCCAGGGCGATGGTCTCGGTGACGAAGGCCCCCAAATCGAGCCGGCCCTGCTGGTACAGGTCGATGAGCATGGGGAAGTCGCGGGAGGGCAGGCAGTCGCCGTACCAGGAGGACTTCAGGGCGCCGCCGCGGCCGAAGACGTCGAGCAGCGGGAGCTCCAGCTTCATCTCCGGGGTGGGGACGCCGACCAGGACGACGGTGCCGGCCAGGTCGCGGGCGTAGAACGCCTGCTTGTACGTCTCGGGGCGGCCGACCGCCTCGATGACGACGTCCGCGCCGAAGCCGCCGGTCAGCTCGCGGACCGCCTCGACCGGGTCGGTCTCCTTGGAGTTGACGGTGTGGGTGGCCCCGAGCTTCCTGGCCGTCTCCAGCTTCCGCGCGTCGACGTCGATGGCGATGATCTTCGACGCTCCCGCCAGCTGTGACCCCATGACGGCCGAAGCTCCGACGCCGCCGCAACCGATGACGGCCACGCTGTCCCCGCGGCCGACGCTGCCGGTGTTGAGGGCGGCACCGAAGCCGGCCATGACGCCGCAGCCGAGCAACCCGGCGACGGCCGGACTGGCGGCGGGGTCGACCTTGGTGCACTGGCCCGCGTGGACGAGGGTCTTCTCCGCGAAGGCGCCGATACCCAGGGCCGGGGAGAGCTCGGTGCCGTCCAGCAGGGTCATCTTCTGCTTCGCGTTGTGGGTGTTGAAGCAGTACCAGGGACGGCCGCGCAGACAGGCGCGGCACTGGCCGCACACCGCGCGCCAGTTGAGGATGACGAAGTCACCGGGAGCCACGTCGGTCACGCCCTCGCCGACGGACTCCACGACACCGGCCGCCTCGTGGCCGAGGAGGAAGGGGAAGTCGTCGTTGATGCCGCCCTCCCGGTAGTGCAGGTCGGTGTGGCACACCCCGCACGCCTGGATCCTGACCAGCGCCTCTCCCGGTCCCGGGTCGGGCACGACGATCGTTTCCAGGCTGACGGGGGAACCCTTCTCCCGGGCGACGACGGCACGGACCTGGTGGGCCATGGGGTACTCCTCGGCTGGTACGGATCCTGGGACGGACGTTTCTCGTTGCGGCACACACCACGCATATCGCACCGCAAGCATCGGCGACTGCGGACAGAGCGGTCAAGAACAGCACGGTCCGGCCGACCGGGTCCATTCTTACCAGGGATCTTCCCGGCGAGCCCCGCACGACGGAGGTGTTCGCCCCGCTCCCGGCCCCGCTCCCGTTTCGGCCCCCGGACGGGTGCGCGGGATGCCTCCGGGGCGCCCGTCAGACGGTGTGCCTCAGCGCCCGCGCACCGCGGTCGCCCGCCGCACGCGCCGCCGGAAGGAGCGCAGCCGTCACAGCGACCGTCACACACACGAAGCCGACCAGCAAAAGCGCCGGCCACGGCGGCGACTCGGCGATACCCGCACCGACACCGCTGGACCGGCCCTGGAGATCGATCAGCCAGTCCGACGCGTACACCCCGGCCGTGACGCCGGCGACCGCGGCTGTCAGCGCGGTCAGCCCGATGCCCGTCACCACGGTCGCCACGGTCTGCTGGGGCGTCAGGCCCACCGCGCGGTAGGCGCGCATGTCACGGGCGTGGTCGCGGATCCCGGTGCCGATGGCCGTGGAGAGCTCCGCCAGCGCGATCAGCGCGAGCACGGTCACCAGGCCGATGACGACCCCGCGCACCGGGGAGAGTTCGGCGCCGGGCCCGGCCACCTCGCGCACCTCCAGCGCGCCGCCCGAGACCTCCGACAGCCGTGTGCGCACGGACGCCCGGTCCGCGTCCGGCTGCAGCACCAGGCTGTAGTACGCCGGGCGGATCGAGTCGTCCTGGGCGCGCAGCACGTCCAGCGGCGCCGAGATCACCCGGCCGCCGTGCCCGGTCTCGATGCTGCGCCCGACGATGTGGAGGATGTGCGGGGTCCCGCCGACGGTCACCCGCACCCACTGGCCGACGCCGGCGTGCAGCGCGTCGAGCAGTCCCTGCCCGGCGACGGCCTCGTCCGGCCCGGTGGGGCGGCGGCCCTCGGCGACGGCGAACGGGTAGGGGTCCGCGACGGTGCCGATGCCGCGCAAGGTGACGGACTGCGACTGGCCGGGCGCCAGCGCGGTGAGTTCGGCGCCCGGGTGGACGGCGACGACCGACGGATCCGCGGCCAGCAGCCGGCGCGCGGCCTGGTCGGTCAGCCCGTTGGGCCGGGCGGTCAACGCCCCGGCCTGACCGACCTGTTCGGGATGGTGCTCGAAGCGGTCCAGGGTGGCCCACGTCCCCAGCGCGACGGTGATCATCAGTACCGGCAGTGCCAGCCGGGCGACCGCGACCGCCGACCGCAGCGGCCGGTGCAGCACCCCGCGGCAGCCCAGGACGAGGGCGGGCGGGGTGCGCAGCCGCAGCGCGGCCCTGGCCGCGCCCGACATCCGCCGCCGTCCCGGAACGGCCCCCCGGGCGGCGGGAATCGGCGGCACCTGACCGGCGCGCCATGCGGCGAGCACGGTGGCCAGGGCGATCACCAGCACGGTCGCGGCGGCCGTGCCGGGCAGCGCCCAGGTGTGCTGCGGCAGCCCCCGCCACAGCGCCATGGCCTCGCCCATCGGGCCGGGGATGCCCGGCGCCAGGGTCTCCGCGGCCACCGCGCCGAGCAGCACCCCGGCGGTGGCGAGCACCGCGTGCTGGACCAGGAACATCCGCACGACCTGCGCCGGGGTGAAGCCGACGGCCTTGAGCACCGCTATGTCGCGCACGTACGCCAGCACGCGCGTGCCGATGCCGCCGGTCACCGCGATCGCCGCGGCCAGCAGCGCGGCCAGCCCGAACAGCCCGAGCAGTAGCCCGAGAAGGTGGTTGTCCCCCTCGGCGTCGGCGCGGGCCTCGCGCCAGGTGGAGACCGTCAGCACCCGGTCCGAGCCCACGGCGGTGACGGCCCGCTGCACGACGAAGGCCGTGTCGGCGGGGTCCGCGAGCCGCAGTCCGACCGTCTCCCCCGCGCGTCCGTCGCCCGGGCCGAGCGCACCGACCAGCGCGGAGGAGGCCCAGCCGGCCCCCGGCCCGTCGCCCGGTGCATAGTGCGGCTCGGCGGTGTCCGCGACGCCCACCACCCGTACGGTGCTGCGTCGTCCGCCGCCGGTGACGGTGATCTCGTCACCGGGCTCGGCCCACAGCGCGGTGGCCACCGACCGTTCCAGGACCACACCGTCGCCGGCCCCGCCGTCGAGCCAGCGGCCGCGGTCCATCAGCGGCCGGCCCACCTGCGGCGGGGTCGCGCCGGAGGCGCGCAGGTCGAGGGCGGCCTTCTCACGGCCGTGCTGGGCGGTGACGGTGAGCGTGCGGAAGGGGCCGGAGACACCGGTGACCCCGTCGAGCCGGGACAGCGCCGCGGTGCCGGCGGCCGTGCCGTCGGTGCGCAACCACACGTGCGCGCCCTGCGTGGCGGCGAACATCCGCTGCCAGGGGTTGGCCGCGTAGACCAGCAGCGCGACCGACAGCAGCAGCGCCACCGTGATCCCCGCGGTGGCCAGGACGATGGACAGGGCCTGCCCGCGGTGCGTGCGCAGATCGGCGAGAGCCCAGCGGACGGTGGCGCGCACGGCGGTCAGCCCTGCAGCTTCACGACGTCGGCGGCGGCGCGGGAGGGACGCGCGCCGGCCGACGGGCCGTCGAGGACGACATCGTCGACGATCTCGCCGTCGAAGAGACTGATCACCCGGTCCGCGGCGCTGGCCACCTTGGCGTCGTGCGTGACCAGCAGGATGGTCTGGCCCCGCTCGTGGCAGCGGGCGAGCAGCCGCAGCACCTCCCGGCTTCCCCTGCTGTCCAGGCTGCCGGTGGGCTCGTCGGCCAGCAGCAGCGCCGGGCGGTTGACCAGGGCCCGGGCGAGGGCGACGCGCTGCTGCTCCCCGCCGGAGAGGTCGGCGGGGGTGCTGTCCTCCTTGCCCTCCAGGCCGAGCTCGGCCAGCAGTTCCTGCCGGGCGGCGCGCACCTGGCGCGGCGAGCGGCCGGC
Source organism: Streptomyces sp. RLA123 (assembly GCF_056270165.1). Lineage (NCBI taxonomy): Bacteria > Bacillati > Actinomycetota > Actinomycetes > Kitasatosporales > Streptomycetaceae > Streptomyces > Streptomyces sp. RLA123. The sequence goes on from NZ_JBWDOR010000003.1 coordinate 1,298,327, forward strand.
CAGCAGGGCGGGAAGTTCGATGTTGTCGGCGACGGTGAGGGTGGAGACGAGGTTGAAGAACTGGAAGACGATGCCGACGCCGCGCCGCCGCAGCACCGCCCAGCGTGCCTCGCTCAGCTGGTCGACCCGCTGCCCGTCCAGCCATATGCGGCCGCGGTCGGGCCGCTCCAGCCCGCCGAGCAGATGCAGCAGGGTGGACTTGCCCGCGCCCGACGGCCCGGTGACGGCGACGAACTCGCCGGGCCGGACCTCCAGGTCGACCCCGCGCACCGCCGGGACCTCGCCGCCGTCCACGCGGTGCGTCTTGACCAGTCCTTCGACCCGGAGCATGTGCGGCTCCCGCGGGAGGGGCGGTTCGGCCCGTCTCATTCCAGCTCCTCCTGGCAGCGCTCCAGCCAGTCGAGGTCGGCCTGCAGATGCAGGGTCGCGCCCTCGATGAGCAGTTGCGCGATGCGGTTGTCCCGGTCCTCCCCCGAGGCGAGCCGCGACATGGCCCGCATCAGGTTGAGGTAGTGGCGGCGCTGCTTGTTGATCAGGGAGACCTGGTCGGCCATTCCGGTGGCGGGGGCGAGGGCGAGCTTCATGAAGAACTCGTCGCGCACCCGGGGTTCGCTGGAGGGCTCCTCGAACCAGGCGGAGACCGCTTCGCGCCCGGCGTCGGTCAGTTCGTAGATCCGCTTGTTGGGCCGGCCGGACTGGGTGACGTCCTCGCCCCGGATCAGTCCCGACTTCTCCAGGCGCGCCAGTGTCACGTAGATCTGGCCGATGTTCGGCTGAGGATAGGCGGCGCCGAACAGCTTCTCGAGCTCCGTCTTGAGCTCGTAGCCGTGGGCCGGCCCCTTGGCGAGCAGTGCCATGAGCGGAAGGCGCACGCTCGTCCCGCCTCCTCCCCGGCTACCTGCGTGTTAGGGGCTCCCGTTGCCCCGGCCCGTCGTCGAGCAGGCCATCTTGCCGCAATGGCTAGTATCGCGCATGTCCAACAGGTATACATGGCCCTTCGGACGACGACGACGTCGCGCCGGGGCGGGACCTGGAGGATCGGATGCGCTGGGCGCGGGCCGCGGGAAGAACGCTGCTCGTCGCTGCGCTGCTGACGACCGGGTACGGGGGCGCGGGCGCCCGCGCCCCCGACGGACCGCCCGGCGAGGGCGGGCGGGGACCGGTCACGCTGGCCACCGGGCGCGATCTGACGGGCTACCTCCAGCACGTCCTGGACGGCTGGAACCGCGCCCACCCCCTGGAGCGGGCCACCCTGGTGGAGCTGCCGGAGGCCGCCGACGAGGTGCGCGCGCAGATGGTGGACAGTCTGCGGTCCGGCAGCGACCGCTTCGACGTGCTCAACATCGACGTGGCGTGGACCTCGGAGTTCGCGGGCGCGGGCTGGATCGCGCCGGTCGAACCGCGCGGGCTGCCGCTGGACCGGCTGCTGCCCTCGGTCGTGGACACCGCGACCTTCCGCGGGCGCCTGTACGCGGTGCCGTACGTGACCAACGCCGGGCTGCTGTACTACCGCAAGGACATCCTCGACCGGGAGCACCTGGACCCGCCGCGCACCTGGGCGCAGCTGGAGCGGGAGGCGAGCACCCTCGCGCCGAAGTACCGGATCGGCGGCTACGCCGGGCAGTTCCTGCCGTACGAGGGGCTGACGGTCAATGTCACCGAGGCCGTGCAGTCGGCCGGCGGCGGCATCCTCGGCGGCGAGGGCAGCCGCGTCACCGTCGACTCGGCGGCGGCGCGTGAGGGGCTGGGCTTCCTCGTGCGGGGGGTGCGCGAGGGCTGGATCCCGCGCGCGGCCCTGCGGTTCAAGGAGGAGGAGTCCCGGCGCGCCTTCCAGGACGGCGAGTTGCTCTTCCTGCGCAACTGGCCGTACGTGTACGACCTGGCGTCGGGGCCGGACTCGAAGGTGGCCGGGCGGTTCGGCGCGGTGCCGCTGCCCGGGCCCGACGGGCCGGGTTCCAGCGTGCTCGGCGGATCCAACCTGGCGGTCAACGCGCACGCGCGGCATCCGCGCACGGCGGCCGATCTGCTGGCCTACATGACGGGTGAGCCCGTGCAGCGCCAGGTGCTCACCGAGGGCTCGCTGCCGCCGGTGTGGGCGGACCTGTACCGCGACCCCGTGCTGGTGCGCCGCTATCCGTACCTGCCGGTGCTGGAGCAGAGCGTGCGGGCGGCCAAACCGCGCCCGAAGAGCGCGCGGTACGAGCAGGTGAGCCTGGCGGTCGCGGCGGTGAGCCGGGACGCGCTGGCGCAGCACGCGACGCCGGGACAGGCGGTGGCGCGGCTGGACCGCGAGCTGCGGGAGATCGTGCGGGGCGGGTGAACCCCCCCTCCTACTTACTTGTTAAGTAGGACGTCCGTCGCGACCTCTCTTCTACCTCTGCATCTACCATGACAAATACCCCCAGTACACACTGCTTGTCGGCAACTCCATTGACACCGTCCTGACTCGGCTACTTAACATGCATGCATAACGAGCCAGTTGACGCGGTGTGCCGTGTCCATTCACGCACCACTCCGCCGAGGAAAGGACACCCTCCCCGATGAAGCGCACGCTCGTCGCGGCCACCGCCCTGTGCGGCCTGGCCCTCACGACCACCGCCTGCGGCGGCGACACGAAACCCGCCTCCGACTCCAATGCACCTTCCGGCGGTCAGGAGCTCAAGGGCCAGACGGTGACGGTCGCCGCCGTCTGGACCGGCACGGAGCAGAAGAACTTCCAGAAAGTGCTGGACGGCTTCACCGCGAAAACCGGGGCGAAGGTCGCCTACGTGTCCACGGGCGACAACTTCGCCACCGTCCTGGGCAGCAAGATCGAGGGCGGCGACTCGCCCGACGTGGCCATGGCCCCGCAGCCCGGCGTGGTCCAGCAGTTCGCGGGCAAGGGCTGGCTCCTGCCGCTGTCCCCGGCCGTGAAGAGCGCCGCGGAGCAGAACTTCGCCAAGGTCTGGCAGAAGTTCGGCACGGTCGACGGCACCTACTACGGCCTGTACTTCAAGGCCTCCGACAAGTCGACGGTCTGGTACAGCCCCCAGGCGCTGGACACCGCGGGCGTGCAGCCGCCGAAGACCTTCCAGGAACTGCTGGACGCCGCCGGCGCGATCTCCGACTCGGGCCTGCCCGCCTTCGCCGTGGGCGGATCGGACGGCTGGACGCTCACCGACTGGTTCGAGAACGTCTACCTCTCACAGGCAGGCCCGGAGAACTACGACAAGCTGACCCAGCACCAGATCCCCTGGACCGACCCGACCGTCGTCAAGGCGCTCGGCACCCTGGCGAAGCTGTTCGGCAAGGACGACCTCATCGCGGGCGGCCGCAAGGGCGCCCTGGCCACCAGCTTCCCCGACTCCGTCGCCCAGGTCTTCGGCAAGACCCAGAAGGCCGGCATGGTCTACGAGGGCGACTTCGTCGGCGCGGTCGTCTCCGGCGACCTCGGTCGCACGGTCGGCGAGGACGCCAAGTTCTTCCCGTTCCCCTCCGTCGACGGCGGTCCCGCGCCGGTGGTCGGCGGCGGCGACGCCGCGGTGGCGCTGAAGTCCGGCAAGAACACCAAGGCCGGGATGAAGCTCCTGGAGTACCTCGCGACCCCCGAGGCCGCTCAGATCTGGGCCAAGGCGGGCGGCTATCTCTCCCCCAACCAGAAGCTCGACCCGGCGGCCTACGCGGACGACACGACGCGCGAGACGGCCAAGTCCCTCGTCGGCGCCGGGGACACGGTGCGCTTCGACATGTCCGACCAGACCCCTCCCGCCTTCGGCGGCACGCCCGGCAAGGGCGAGTGGAAGATCCTCCAGGACTTCCTGGCCGACCCGAAGGACCCCAAGGCCACCGCGGCGAAGCTCGAGGCCGCGGCCGCCAAGGCCTACCAGGGCTGAGGTCCGGTCATGTCCTCCGCGCTCAACCGTAAGGTGCCGTCCGCCCCGGCGGGCGGCACCGCCCCGCCGGCCGTGCGGCGCCGTTCACGCCGGGCCAAGGTCACCGCGGTCGCCTTCGCACTGCCGGCACTGGCACTGCTCGGCGCCCTCGTCGGCTACCCCATCCTCTTCTCGGTCGGCCGCAGCCTCTTCGACGCGAGCGGCGACCGCTTCGTGGGGCTGGACAACTACCAGGAGATGTTCTCCGACCCGGCCACCCTCAAAGCCGTCCGCAACACCGCGATCTGGGTCGTGGCCGCCCCGGCGCTGCTCACCGGAGTGGGCCTGATCCTGGCCGTCCTCACCGAGAAGATCCGCTGGGCCACCGCGTTCAAACTGCTGATCTTCATGCCGATGGCGGTCTCCTTCCTCGCCGCGGGCATCACCTTCCGCCTCGTGTACGACCAGGATCCGCAGCGCGGCGTGCTGAACGCCGCGGCGGTGGCGATCCACGGCTCCTTCACCGACGCCTCGGCGTACCCGGGCGCCCGGCCGCGCGGCAACGACGTGCTCACGGCGTCCGACGGCGGCTTCCGGACCGTACGGCCCGCGGAACCCGGCACGACCGTCACGCTCGGGCTCGTCGGCCTGCCGCCGCAGTCCCTGCCCGGCGGGGCCCGTCCGGCCGCCCCTGCCCCCGCGCGCGACGGCGAGGTGACCGGCGTGGTCTACCTGGACTTCGTTCCGGGCGGCGGCGGCACGCCGGGTGCGGTCGACCCGCAGGAGAAGGGCCTGCCGCACATGGCGGTCGAGTTGATGAAGGACGGCGGGGTCGTCGCGACGACCACCACCGCCGACGACGGCTCCTTCCGCTTCACCGACGCCGCCGGCGGCGGGGAGGTCCGGCTCCCGGCGAAGAACTTCGCGCCCCCGTACGGCGGCATCTCCTGGCTCGGCCCGACGCTGATCACCCCGGCGATCATCGGCGCCTACCTGTGGATCTGGACCGGCTTCGCGATGGTGCTGATCGGCGCCGGACTGTCCTCCCTGCCCCGCGAGACCCTGGAGGCGGCCCGGGTGGACGGCGCGAACGAGTGGCAGATCTTCCGCCGCATCACGGTGCCGCTGCTCGCCCCCGTCCTCGGCGTGGTCTTCGTGACCCTCGTGATCAACGTGATGAAGGTCTTCGACCTCGTCTACATCATCGCGCCGGGGCCGGTGCAGGAGGACGCCAACGTGCTGGCACTCCAGATGTGGCTGGTCTCCTTCGGCGGCGGCAACAACCAGGGCCTGGGCAGCGCGATCGGCGTCGTCCTGCTGCTGCTCGTGCTCCCCGCGATGGCCCTCAACATCCGACGCTTCCGCAGGAGTTCGCGATGACCGTGCAGAGCGCCGCGCCGCGGCCCGCCCCACCCGGCACTCCCGCCCCGCGGTCCGGCGGCGGCGCCGGCCGGACCTCGGCCGCCCGCCGGATCGGCGCCTGGCTGCGCGGCGGGCTGGTCCAGGCGCTGCTGACCGTCGTCGCGCTGATCTGGCTGACGCCGACGGCCGGGCTGTTCGTCTCCTCGCTGCGCGACTCCGACGACACCTCCGCGTCCGGCTGGTGGACCGCACTGCTGCACCCCGGTTCACTGGGCTTCGGCAACTACACGGCCATCCTGGGCGACAGCAGCATCACCCAGGCCTTCTGGAACACCGTACTGATCTCGGTCCCCGCGACCGCGGCGGTCGTGGTGCTCGCCGCGCTCGCCGGATACGCCTTCGCCTGGCTGGAGTTCCCCGGCCGGGACTGGGTGTTCCTGGTCGTCGTCGGCATGCTGGTGGTGCCGGTGCAGATCGGCCTGCTGCCGGTCGCCCGGCTCTTCGGGGCGGTCGGCCTGTTCGGGACGACCGCCGGCGTGGTCCTCTTCCACGTCGCGTACGGACTGCCCTTCGCGATCTTCCTGCTGCGCAACTACTTCGCCGAGATCCCGCGCGAGATGCTCGAAGCGGCGCGGATGGACGGCGGCACCGAGTGGACGATCTTCCGCAAACTCGTGCTCCCCGTAGGCAAGCCGGCGATCGCGAGCCTGGCCATCTTCCAGTTCCTGTGGGTCTGGAACGACATGCTCGTCGCGCTGATCTTCGCCGACAGCGGGTCGCAGCCGCTCACCGTCGCCCTCCAGTCGCAGATGCGGCAGTTCGGCTCCAACATCGACGTGCTGGCGCCGGGCGCCTTCCTGTCGCTGATCGTGCCGCTGGCGGTCTTCTTCGCCTTCCAACGGCACTTCGTGGAGGGGGTCATGGCCGGTTCGGTGAAATGACGCCCGGCACGGCGACGGCCGGCGGCCGGGGCGGCGGAGACATCGGAGGACTTGCTTGCCAGGTGGTCCATACCACTTTAGAGTCGACCCGGCAGGCCGGATCCCTCCGACGTCTGCGGTGCCCCGGCCCGCCCGCGCGTCCCCGACCGGCAAGGACCCCGCCCCCATGCCCATGCAGCCCTGGTTCGCCGACGCCAAGCTCGGCATCTTCGTCCACTACGGGATCTACGCGGTCGACGGCGTCCCCGAGTCGTGGTCGTTCTACACCGGGCAGGTCAGCCACGAGCGGTACATGGGCCAGCTCGACGGATTCACCGCCGCCCGTTACGACCCCGGTTCCTGGGCCCGGCTGTTCGCCCGCGCGGGTGCCCGGTACGCCGTCCTCACCGCCCGCCACCACGACGGCGTCGCACTGTGGGACACGGCGGAGGGCGAGCTGTCGGTGGCACGCCGCACCCCGGCCGGCCGCGACCTGCTCGCGCCGTACGCACGGGCGCTGCGCGAGGAGGGCCTGAAGGTCGGCCTGTACTACTCGCACTCGGACTGGAACCACCCCGACTACGCCAGCGTGGTCCACCCCGACCCGCCCATGCCGGACGTGGCCACCAGCCGCTGGGTCGTCCCCGCGGACGGCCGCCAGGACCCGGCGGCCTGGCGGCGCTATCTCGCCTACCGGGACGCCCAGGTCGCCGAGCTCGTCGACCGGTTCCGGCCCGACCTGCTGTGGTTCGACGGCGAGTGGGAGCGCAGCGAGGAGCAGTGGGGCCTGGACGCGCTCGCCGCCACGATCCTGGCCGGGAACCCGGACACCGTGCTCAACGCCCGGATGCTGAGCCACGGCGACTACGCCACCCCCGAGCAGGGGATCCCGGTCGAGCCGCCGTCCGGGCCCTGGGAGCTGTGCCTGACCGTGAACGACTCCTGGGGGTTCCAGCACGGCGACCACCACCACAAGTCGGTGTCCCGGCTGGTCCGCTACTTCACCGAGACCATCGGCGCGGGCGGCAATCTGCTGCTGGACGTCGGCCCCCGCGAGGACGGCACCATCACGCCCGAGCAGACCGGGCGGCTGGAGGGCCTCGGGGCCTGGATCCGCGCGCACTCCGACGCCGTCCACGGCACGGTCGCCGGGCTGCCCCCGGGTCACCACTACGGCCCCAGCACCCTGTCCGCGGACCGCCGCACCCTCTACCTGGTCTGCTTCGACGCCCCGCGGGAGGCCGTGTCGGTACGGGGCCTGCGCAACCGCGTCCGCCGCGTGTCGGTGGTCGGCAGCGGCACCGAGCTGGGCCACGACATCACCGGCGGGCTGCACGAGGTGCCCGGCGTCACCTGGATCGACGCCCCGTCCGCGACGGACGTGGACCCCCACGCGACCGTGCTCGCGCTCGAACTCGACGGCGAACTCGACCTCTACCGCGGCACCGGCCGCACCTGACCCGCGGCCCCCGGGCACTGCGCGGGTCAGGCGGAGCGGTCGAGGTCCTCGGCCCGTACGGCGTGCGCCAGGGGCACACCGCGGACGTAGCGCCCGAGAACGCAGGAACCCTCCCCGTCCCCTCCCCGGCCGGGGCGGGACCGGTCAGCGGCCGCCGGCGAGGGCGGCCTCGTAGCCCGGCAGGACGACGTCGCGGATGAGCGCGTTGCGCTCGTCGAAGGGGATGAACGCGCTCTTCAGTGCGTCCACCGTCGCCGTCCGCAGGTCCTCCAGCGTCCAGCCGGCCTCCGTGACGAGGCATTCCATCTCGCGTGTCATCGTCGTGCCGGACACCAGGCGGTTGTCGGTGTTGACGGTCACCCGGAAGCCCAGGTCGCGCAGCAGCGTGATGGGGTGGCCGGCCACGGAGACCGCCGCGCCCGTCTGCAGGTTGGAGGTGGGGCAGACCTCCAGGGCGATACGGCGGTCGCGTATCCAGTGGGCGAGACGGCCCAGCTTGCCGTCCACGATGTCGTCGGCCAGGCGGACGCCGTGGCCGATCCGCAGTGCCCCGCAGACCTGCACGGCCTGGTGGATGCTGGGCAGGCCGTGGGCCTCGCCGGCGTGGATGGTGAACGGCACGTTCTCCTCGCGCAGGTACGCGAAGGCGGCCAGGTGGTCGGCGGGCGGGAAGCCGTCCTCGGCACCGGCGATGTCGAAGCCGACCACGCCCGCGTCCCGGTAGGCGACGGCCAGACCGGCCACCTCGCGGCTGCGGTCGGCCATCCGCATCGCGCACAGCAGCGTGCCCACCCGGACCGGGGTTCCCGCCGCGGCGGCCTTGGCCATGCCCGCGGCCAGGCCCTCCTGGACGGTCTCCACGACCTCGGCGAGCGCCAGCCCGCTGTGGACGAGCAGTTCGGGGGCGTAGCGGACCTCGCCGTAGACCACGCCGTCGGCCGCGAGGTCGAGCACGTACTCCTCGGAGACGCGCAGCAGGCCCTCGCGGGTGCCCATCACGGCGATGGTGTGCTCGAAGGTGGCGATGTAGCGCACCAGGTCGCCGGAGTTCGCGGCGTCGTAGTACCAGGCCGCCAGGGCGGCGGGGTCGGTGGCGGGCAGTGTGTGCCCGATCCGACCGGCCAGTTCCACGAGTGTCGCCGGGCGCAGGCCGCCGTCGAGGTGGTCGTGGAGCACGGCCTTGGGCAGCCGGCGGAGGAGAGCGGTGTCGAGGGCGGGGGCGGCCGTGGTCACGCGGTGGGCTCCTGGTCGGCGGTCGTGGGGGCGGCGGGCTGGAGGAGGTCCCAGCGGTTCCCCCAGGGGTCCTGGAAGACGACGACCGAGCCGTACGTCTCGTGGCGGGGCTCCTCGAGGAAGGTCACCCCGGCGGCGCGCATCCGCGCGTGGTCGCCGGCGAAGTCCTCGGTGTGCAGGAAGAAGCCGACCCGTCCCCCGGTCTGGTCGCCGACGCGGGCGAGCTCTGCCTCGTTCTTCGCCCGCGCGAGCAGCAGGCCGCTCCCCTCGCCCGCGCCGCGCGGGCGCACGACCACCCACCGGCCGCCGCCGGGGCGCGGCTCGTCCTCGACCAGTTCGAAGGCGAGCGGGCCGGTGTAGAAGGCGATGGCCTCGTCTTGATCGGGGACGACGAGGGTGATCAGGGCTATGCGGGGCATAGCCCAACGTTATACGTAACACCAAGAGGCGGGCAAGGCGCGCCGTCCGGCCCCGCGACGGCACGGCGCGCAGCGGCGCGCTTCACGCGTCCGCGGCGGCGTACACGCGGCGGCCGTCGACGAAGGTCTGCAGCACACGGGTCTCCGCGATGGCCTCCGGGGGTCCGGTGAAGGGATCGCGATCGAGGACGACGAGGTCGGCGAGCTTGCCAGGGGTGACGGTTCCGGTGTCGTCGAGGTGGTTCACATGGGCGGAGCCCGCGGTGTAGGCGGCGATGGCGGCGGCCAGGTCGAGGCGCTGGCCGGGCAGGAAGGCGGGGGTGCCCTCGGGGGCGCCGGGGAGGCGGCGGTTGACGGCGACATGAAGGGCCTGGAGCGGATCGGGGCTGCTGACGGGCCAGTCACTGCCGGCGGCGAGGGACGCCCCTGAGCGCAGGAGATCGCCGAACGGGTACTGCCACGCGCCGCGTTCGGGGCCGAGGAAGGGCAGCGTGAGCTCGTCCATCTGCGGTTCGTGGGCGGCCCACAGGGCCTGGACGGTGGCGGTGGCGCCGAGCGCCCGGAAGCGGGGGACGTCGTCGGGGTGGACGACCTGGAGATGGGCCAGGTGGTGCCGGGTGTCGCGGAAGCCGTTGGCCGCGCGTGCGGCCCGGACCGCGTCCAGGGCCTCGCGCACGGCGCGGTCCCCGAGGGCGTGGAAGTGCACCTGGAAGCCATGGGAGTCGAGTTCGGCGACGTACTTGGCGAGGCCGGCCGGGTCGACGAAGCTGATGCCGCTGTTGCCGGAGACGCAGCCGCAGGCGGTGAGGTAGGGGCCCAGCAGGGCGGCGGTCCCGTTCTCCGCGATGCCGTCCTGCATGACCTTGACGGTGGTGGCACGGAACCGCCCGCGGCTCACCGCCGCGCGCCGTTCGAGGAGTTCGGGGATCTGGTCCGCGCCGCGGTCCCGGTCCCACCACAGGGCGCCGACCACGCGGGCGGTGAGCAGCCCCTCCGCGAGGACGGCGCGGTACGCGGCCACGGGGTCGGTCATGTTGGCGTACGTGCCGACGATGGCGTCCTGCCACGCGGTGATGCCGAACCCGTGCAGTACCGACTGGGCGCGCAGCAGCGCGGCCTTCTGCTCGGCGAGGGTGACGGCGGGCAGCAGGCGCCCGACGAGGTGCTGGGCGCCTTCCTGGAGCATGCCGGTGGGGTTGCCGTCGGCGTCGCGCTCGATCCGGCCGTCAGCCGGGTCCGGGGTCTCCCGGGTGACGCCTGCGAGTTCCAGGGCGCGGGAGTTGACCCAGGCACCGTGGTGGTCCCGGTTGGGCAGGAAGACCGGACGTCCGGGCACGACCGCGTCCAGGAGGGCGGCGGTGGGATTACCGCCGGGGAACGCCTCGAGCGACCAGCCGCCACCGGTGATCCACTCCGCCTCGGGGTGCGCGTCGGCATAGGCGCGGACGAGCCGCACGTACTCCCCCGCCTCGCGGGCCTCGGCGAGATGGCACTGTCCGAGTTCCAGACCCGCACCGAGCGGATGGACGTGCGCGTCCTGGAAGCCGGGCAGCAGCAGCCGGCCCGCCAGGTCGACCACTTCGGTGCCGGGGCCGACGAGTTCGCGGACCTCGTCGTGGCCGACGGCGGTGATCCAGCCGTCCGTCACGGCCACACCGGTGGCTCGGCCGAGGACGGCGTCGACGGTGTGGACCGGTCCGCCGGTGAACACCAGGTCGGCATGGGCTCGGGACATGGGGCGCGCTCCAGATCGGGGGCTCGGGGCGGGCATGGACCAGCCGTTGTACACCCGCCCCGCCGAACACGCCATGCGCGGCGCGGCGGACACGACGACCCGGGGCATTCGGGCGGTCCCCCTCCGTTCTGGACTCGCTCGCCGGGGTCCGGCGGCTCGCCGCCGACGTCTCCGCCGCGCACGACCAGCTCGACGTGCTCGTCAACAACGCCGGAGTCGGCTTCCACGCCACGGGCACCGACCGACTGACCTCCCGGGACGGGCACGAACTGCGCCTGGCCGTGAACTATCTGGCGCCCGTCCTCCTGACCCGCGAACTGCTCCCGCTTCTGCGTCGTTCGGCGCCCTCCCGGGTCGTCAACGTGGCCTCGGTCGGCCAGCAGCCGATCGACTTCGACGACCCGCAACTCACCCGTGACCACACCGATGTCGCCGCCTGTTGCCGCTCCAAACTGGCACTGATCGGCAACGGCCTGGACCTCGCCGAGGAATTGTCCGGCACCGGCGTCACCGTCAACAGTCTCCATCCCGCGCCCTACATGCCGACGGCCATGTCCCGTGCGTCCGGTATGGACGTCGTCGACTCCCTGGAGCAGGGCGTGGCGGCCACCCGGCGCCTGATCGAGGCTCCCGAACTGGCCGACGTCACCGGCCGGTACTTCGACGGCGAGAAGGAGGCGCGGGCATCGGCTGAGGCGCACGACCCGGAGTTCCCGCGCCGCCTCGCGGCCCTCACCGCGGAACTCCTCCCTGCCTTCCGCCCTTCGTGAGCACCTCACCGCCCGCCGGGCGACGCCGGTTCGGGGGTGATCCCGGGAGGGGCGGCCCGCGGCGGACGCGCCGACAGGGAGTTCGGGTTCGCGGCACGCCGGTGGGCACCCTGCGGTTGCGCTCAGAGCATGACCGCCCCCGCGGCGGCCGGCGGCACGGCACAGTGAGCGCATGAATGTACTGATCCTGGGTGGTACGGAGTTCGTGGGGCGCGCGGTGGCGGAGGAGGCACTGACGCGTGGCGAGAAGGTCACGGTGTTCCACCGGGGACGGCACTCGCCGCCGCCGGGGGTCACCCCGCTGCACGGGGACCGGGTCGCCGAAGGCGGCCTCGCGGAGCTCGCGCGCGGCGAGTGGGACGTGGTGGTCGACACGTGGTCCGGTGCGCCGTCGGCGGTGCGGGACACGGCCGCTCTGCTGACCGGCCGGGCCGGGCGCTACGCCTATGTGTCCAGCCGCTCGGTGTACACCTACCCCGCGGCCGCCGGCCTCGACGAGGAGGGACCGGTGGTCGACGCGTCGCCCGACGACGGCGCGGACGTCGACTACGCGCGGGCCAAGCGGGGCGGTGAACTGGCCGCCACCGGGGCCTTCGGCGACCGCGCGCTGCTGCTCCGGGCGGGGCTGATCCTCGGCCCGTACGAGAACATAGGCCGCCTGCCGTGGTGGCTCACCCGCATCGCCCGCGGCGGTCCCGTGCTGGCTCCCGGGCCGCGCGACCTGCCGCTGCAGTACGTCGACGCGCGCGACCTCGCCGCTTTCACGCTGGACGCCGCCGCGGCGGGACTGGGCGGCGCCTACAACCTCGTCAGCCCGACCGGGCACACCACGATGGGCGAACTGCTCGACACGTGCGTCGCCGTGACGGGCGGCGAGGCGGACCTGCGCTGGGCCGAGCCCTCCGCGGTGCTCGACGCCGGTATCGAGCCGTGGTCCGAACTGCCCGTCTGGCTGCCGCCGGGCGAGCTCTACGACGCCCTGCACACCGGCGACGTCTCCCGCGCCGTCGCCGCCGGACTGCGCTGCCGCCCGGTCGCCGAGACGGTCGCCGACACCTGGTCGTGGCTGCGGTCCCTGGGCGGGGTCGCCCCGCAGCGCCCGGACCGTCCGACGGTGGGGCTGCCGCCGGAGAAGGAGGAGGCGGCCCTGAAGGGTCTCGGGTGACGGCCGGCCGCGCGGGCGGCCTCAGCCCTCGGGCCCGGCCACCAGCGCGCCCTTGAGCCGGCCGAGTTCGGCGCCGGTGAGGCCGCGCTCGCGCAGCCATCGGCCGGCGCCGCCGTGGCGCGTCCGGAGAGTGTCGAGGAAGTGGTGCATGACCTGGGGCTTCGAGGCCATGTAGTGATGCTCGACGGCAGGCAGGTCGCGGTAGGAGGGGAGCCGGGCGAGGCGCTCGCGGATGCGCGCGACGCGCTGGGCGGTGAGGGCGTAGTCGGCGGCGATGGCGCCGGCCGGCACCCCGACCGCGTCGAGGAGCAGGGCGGCCAGGACACCCGTGCGGTCCTTGCCGACGGCGCAGTGGAAGACCACCGCGTGCTGATCGGTGTCCGCGACGATCCGCGCGGCGTCGACCAGGGACGCGCCGCTGCCGTCGAGCAGCCCCTCGTAAAAGCCCGCCGTGTCGTCGGCCGCTTCGTCGCGCACCGCCGGCACGGCGTCCGTCACGACCGCCTGCACGCGGCGGACGGGCAGGCTGACCCGGCGCACGGCGGTGCCCGCCAGCAGGCCGTGCCCCTCGCGGGCCGCCTCGTCCGGGCCGCGCAGGTCGACGACCGTCCGCAACCGGTAACGCCCCAGGAGCAGTTCGACGTCGTCCGCGGTGGCGTCCTGGAGGGTGCTCGCCCGGAACACCACACCCCGCCGGGTCCTGCCGCCGCCGTGCACGGGCAGCCCGCCGAGGTCGCGGATGTTGTCGACCTCGGCCAGTTCCACCCAGCGGGCCGCGCCGCCGGACAGGCCGTCGTGCTTCTCTGCCAAGACGGCCTCCTCGGACGGGGTTCGGGTCGCCTGTTCTTTTGTACCAGCGCGTCAGGGCGGGTGGACGCGCATCCGGGTGCCCCCGGCGTGCGGACGGCGGCGGCGCGGGTTCCACTGGAGGCTGTGACCGGCTGGGCACCGTCCGTGAGGGCGACCCGGCCGGCAGGCGCCGTCCGGGCGCGGGCGACCGCGCGGGGACGGCGGCGAGAGCGAGGAGATCTCCCGTGGCCCGCAGGATCCCGCCGACGACCGCGGTTGCCGTCGTGTTCGTCTCCGCGCTCTTCATGGCGATCATGGACACGACGATCGTCAATGTGGCGGTCCCCGCGATCGGTCGCGACTTCGGCGTCCCGGCCTCCGGCCTCGGCGCCATCAACATCGGCTATCTGGTCAGCCTCGCGGTGTTCATCCCGGTCGCCGGCTGGCTCGGCGACCGCTACGGCACCCGGCGGACCTTCCTCGCGGCGCTGGTCGTCTTCACGGGCGCCTCCGCGCTGTGCGCCACGGCGACCACCATGGACCAGCTCACCGGGTACCGGATCCTCCAGGGCGCGGGCGGCGGTCTGCTCACGCCGGTGGGCCAGACCATGCTGTTCCGTGCCTATCCGCCGGCCAAGCGGATCAGGGCGCAGCGGGCGCTCATGGTCCCCACCGCGGTCGCGCCCGCGGTGGGCCCGGTGCTGGGCGGCTGGCTGTCCGACGCGGTGTCCTGGCACTGGGTGTTCCTGGTCAACCTGCCCATCGGCGCCGCGGCCGTCGCCTTCGGCCTGATGTTCCTGCCGGACTACCGGGTCGAGAGCCCGGGCCGTTTCGACCTCACCGGGTTCCTGCTGGCGGGCGGCGGTCTGTCCCTGACGCTTTATGCCCTCACCGAGGGCCCCGACCAGGGGTGGGGGACGGCCGGCATTATCGTGCCCCTCGTGTTCGGCATCACCGCGCTGCTCGCCATGGTGGCGGTGGAACGGCGCATCGCGATGCCGATGCTGGACCTGGAGCTCTTCAGGGACCGGCTGTTCCGGGCCAACACGATCGTGATGTTCCCGCTGAGCGCGGTGTTCCTCGGCACGGTCTGGCTGTACCCGCTGTTCCTTCAGGAGGCACTGGGCTTCGACGCCCTGCGCAGCGGCATGGCCACCTTCCCCGAGGCCCTGGGCGTGATGGCGGCGGCGCTGGTGGCGCCCCGTCTGTACCGGCGGATCGGGCCGCGCTGGCTGATGGTGGGCGGCTCGGCGGGCATGGCCCTCTGCGTGGCCGTCATGGCGGGCTTCACCGCCGGCACGTCGGAGTGGACGCTGCGGGGCGTGCTGTTCGTCCTGGGCTACTGCATCGGGCACGTGATGATGTCGGCGCAGAACGCCGCGTTCGCCACCGTCCCGGCCCCCTCGACCGGGCGGGCCGCCACCGTCTTCAACATGCAGCGGCAGCTCGGCGGCGCCTTCGGCACGGCCATCATCGCCACCCTGCTCGCGGCCGTCGGCACGACCGTGCTGACCGCCGACGGCACGCCGGCCGCCAACCTGACCGCCTATCACGCCGGCTTCGTCCTGTGCGCCGGCCTCGCGCTGGTCTCCGCCGCCGCCGCGTTCTTCGTCTCCGACCAGGACGCCCTGGGAGTGGAACGGCCCGACGCGGAGCGGCCCGTCCGGCCGGACGCCGCCGAGGCGGCGACGCCCGCGTCGCCCTGACGGTCTCCCGGCCACTGCGTCTGTTTGAGACGTTTCGCCCCGGGTGGGATGCTGGGAAGGATGGCGCGGGGTCCGGGCCTCGGAACCGACCAGGCGAGGACGTCGGCGATGCCGGTACAAGATCCGATGGACGACGGGCAGTCCCTTGCCGGGCCCGCCGTGGCCGCCGTGGACACCGAGGGCGTCGTCACCGGATGGACGCCCGGCGCCGCGCGGCTGCTGGGGTACCGGAGGGACGAGGTGGTGGGGCGGGCGGCGCGGACGCTGCTCGCCGGGCAGCTTCCCGTCTCGGCGCTGCGGAGTCTGAAGCGCCAGGAGGAGTGGCGCGGCGGACTGCTGCTGCGCCACCGCCGGGGCCACACCGTACGGGCGGAGGTCGACGCCGCCCCGATGGGCGCCGCATGGGCGGTCATGGCGCAGGAGCCGGGGGCACCGCTCACGGAGTGGGCCCTCGACCAGATGCCCGCGGTCTTCGGCGTGTACGACCACGAGAAACGGCTGATCGGCAGCAGCGCGGAGGGCCGCCGTGTGATGGGGGTCCCGGAGCAGGAGGTCATCGGGCTGCGGGTGGTCGAGTTCTCCCCCGGACGCCGGTCGGAGAGGCTCGAGGAGCTGATGGACCGGGTCATGGAGACCGGCGAGCGGATGACCGCCGAGACGTTCACCCGGGCTCCCGGCGAGACCCGCGCCCACGCGTGGTCGGTCTACCTCTACCCGCTCAAGGACCCGGACGGGCAGGTGCGCGGCGTGTCCGTGGCAGCGCTCGACACGACGTCGCAGTACAAGACGCGCAAGCGGCTGAGCCTGGTCAACACCACCAGCGTACGGATCGGGACCACGCTGGACGTCGTGCGCACGGCCGAGGAGCTGACGGAGGTCGTGCTGGGACAGTTCGCCGACTTCGCGAGCGTCGACCTGCTGGACGCCGTCCTCGACGAGGCGGCGGAGGACGCCGGCCCGCGGGCGGCCGGGCCGGTGACCCTGCGCCGGGCGGCTCAGAGCTCCGTTCTGGACGGAGCGCCGGAGACCTCCGTGCGCCCCGGCGAGTCGGACCACTATCCCGAGGAGTCGCCCATGGCGCGGGCGCTGGTCACAGGGAACGCGGCGCGCCTCTGGATCGAGGACGACGACGTCCAGGACTGGCTGCGCGCGGACCCGCCGCACGCGCGCACCTCGCACGCGTTCGGCATCCACTCCCTCATCGTGGTCCCGCTGCGCGCCCGGGGCACGACGCTGGGGCTCGCCCAGTTCGTCCGGCACCGCACGCCCGACCCGTTCGACCCCGACGACCTGATCCTGGCCGAGGAGATCACCGCACGGGCGGCGCTTTCCATCGACAACGCGCTGCGCTACACCCGTGAACGCCACACCGCCCTCACCCTGCAGCGCAGCATGCTGCCGCAGCGCACGCCCCGGCAGGCAGCGGTCACCGTCGCCTCCCGCTATCTGCCGGCCGACGCGCGGGTGGGCGTCGGCGGCGACTGGTTCGACGTGATCCCGCTGTCCGGGACGCGTGTGGCGCTGGTGGTGGGCGACGTGGTCGGGCAGGGCATCGAGGCGTCCGCCACCATGGGCCGGCTGCGGACGGCCGTGCGCACCCTCGCCGACGTCGACATGCCGCCCGACGAACTCCTCACGCACCTGGACGACCTCGTCCTGCGGCTCAACCGCGAGGAGCACCCGGAAGGCCCCGGCGAGCACGCCGACTCCGGGAACATCGGCGCCACGTGCGTGTACGCGGTCTACGACCCGGTCGCCCGGCAGTGCACCGTCGCCCGCGCCGGTCACCCCGCGCCCGTGGTCATGCGCCCGGACGGCACGGTCGAGGTGCCCGAGGTCCGCGCCGGGCCACCCCTGGGACTCGGCGGCCTGCCGTTCGAGTCCACCGAGCTGGATCTGCCCGACGGCAGCATGATCGCCCTGTTCACCGACGGGCTTATCGGCGCGGGCAGAGTCGACCGCGTGCCCGAGGGCGGCCTCGCCGCCGGCGCGGCGCGGCTGGCCGCGGCGCTCACGGACGGCCCGTCGGCGTCCCTGGACGACATGTGCGACCACGTGATGCGCACCCTGTTGCCCGACGCCCCCGCCGACGACGTCGCGCTGCTCCTCGCCGGCGCCAACGGCCTGGACGCGTCGCGCGTGTCGACCTGGGACCTGCCGCCCGACCCGGCCATGGTGGCCCGCGCGCGCAGGCTCACCACGGACCGGCTCGCGCAATGGGGGCTGCAGGAGATGACGTTCGTCACCGAACTCGTCGTGAGCGAGCTCGTCACCAACGCCATCCGCTACGCCCGCGCGCCCATCCAGCTGCGGCTGATCAACGACACCAGCCTCATCTGCGAGGTCTCCGACGCCAGCAGCACCGCTCCCCATCTGCGCCGAGCCCGCGTCTACGACGAGGGCGGCCGCGGCCTGCTCCTGGTCGCCCAGCTCACCGAGCGGTGGGGCACCCGCCACACCCTGCGCGGCAAGACCATCTGGACCGAGCAGCCCCTGCCACCGTCCGCGTGACGGCCGGTTTCCACCGGAACGCGGCTTCCCGGCTGCCGCAGCGGCGATCAGCTCTCGGGGGCGACGGCGACCGGGACGGGCCGGCGGACACCGCGGATCCCGCGGACGCGGGCGGCGAGTGCGGGGCGGGACGGAGCCCTGGTGGGGCGCGGGGGCCGGGAGAGGACGAGCACGGCGACGCCGGGGAGGCTCGCGACGAGGGTGAGGACGCCGTAGACGACGGCGGTGGACAGACCCTGCGCGGCGCCGAGACCGGCCGCGCCGAAGGCGAGCGTGGAGACGGCCTCGCGGGGGCCCCAGCCGCCGATGTTGATCGGCAGACCCATCACGAGGAGGGCCAGGGTGAGCGGCGGCACGAGCTGGGCGACCGGGGCGGCCGACCCGGCGGCGCGGGCCGCGACGACGAAGAGGGCGACGTGGCCGACCAGGCCCGCCGCGGAGAGCAGGACGACGCCCGGCCAGGTGGACCGGGCCAGCAGGCCGCGACGCAGGTCGGCGAGTCCGCCCGCGAGGGCCCCGGCACCCTGGCCGGTCCGCCGGCTGCGCCGTACCGCCCACACCGTGAGCAGTCCCGCGACCGCGACCGCGCCGAGCACGGCCGCGGTGAGCGCCAGGGCGCCGGTGCCGGCGGGGAGGAGTTCGCGCGTCATGTCGGCCAGCAGGGCGGGCCGGCTGAGCAGGACGGCCGCGCCGAGCACGAGGACGACGATCTGTCCCCCGGTCCGTTCCAGGACGACGGCCCGCACCCCGCGGCCGACATCGCCCTCGGTGCGCCCGTGCTGGACCGCGCGGTGGACGTCCCCGAGGACGCCTGCCGGGAGCACCGCGTTGAGCAGCAGCGCCCGGTAGTAGTCGGCGACGGCCCGCCCGATGCGCAGCCGCAGGCCGAGCCGGCGGGCCACGATGCACCAGCGCCAGGCGCTGAAGACGGTGGTGAGCAGGCCGATGCCGAGTGCGGCGAGCACGGACACGCCGCTGACCATGTGGAGCCCGTCGAGGAACGCGCTCGTGCCGAGCCGGGCCACCAGCGCCGCCAGGATGCCGGCGCCCAGGAGGAGCCGGAGCCAGGGCCACGCGCGCTTGAGGAACGTCATCGGACGTCACCGCCCGCCGACCCGGGGAGCACGAGCAGATCGGTGTGGCCGATCTCGGCCCGCAGTCCGCCGGCGGCGCAGGTGTCGAGCCGGCGGCGGAGGTAGCCTTCGGCGCGGGCCGAGAGACCGGGGCGCTGCTCGACCGCCGCGCCGACCCAGCCGCGCAGCCATTCCGCGGTCAGGGCCGACTCGTCCGGGCCCAGCCGCCAGGGGCTCGGGCCGCTGAGCACGGTGGCGCCGTACCGTTCGAACGCCGCGGTGGCGACGGCGACGGCGTCGGGCCCGAGCAGGCTCCGGCCGTCGCTCTCGCGCCGCTGGTGCTCGTCGAAGGCCGCGGCGATCTCGTGGTCGAGGGGATCGGCGGGGTCGAGCGTCACCCGGCCGACGACGGACAGCGTCAGCAGGGCGGGGCAGCCGGCCTCGGCGCACGCCGCGGCGAGGGCGTCCACCTCGTCGGCGGTGAGCAGATCGAGCAGTGCCGAAGCGGTGACGAGCGAGGTACCGGCGAGGTCCGCGGCGCGCAGCCGGGTCAGGTCGCCCTCCTGGGTCGCGGCGGTGACCGCGCCCCCCGCGGTGATCCGGCCGTCCAGGCTCGCCCGGGCGAGCGCGAGCAGCCGGGGATCGCGGTCGTGGAGGATCCAGTGCTGGGGGCCGGGCAGCCGGTCGGCCAGCCAGCGGCCGAGCGATCCCGTGCCGCAGCCGAGGTCGCGCACGACGAGCGTGCCGTCCGGGGGCGGCTCCGCGGCCAGCCGGTCCAGCAGCGGTGGGACCAGTCCGTCCGAGCGGGCGGCGGCGTCGGCCCCCTCACGCAGCGACAGCCACTGCGGAGTGAAGGCGGGCGCCTCCGCCGCGCCCGCCGATGACCCGGAACTGTTCGTCATGACCCCTCCCGCACCATCTTCTGGAGCACCGCGTCCATGCGCCGCGATGTCTCCTCCCAGCCCCGCAGGGTGTCGCGCCGGTCCCGGGCCGAGGTCCGCAGGCGGCGCCGCAGCGTGTCCTCGGCGAACCAACGGCGCAGTCCCGCGGCCAGCGCCGTCCTGTCGCCGGGGGGCACGAGGATGCCCGGGAGGCTGCCGTCGGGGGCCTGCCCGAGGGCGTCCGGCACCCCGCCGACGTCCGAGGCGAGCACCGGGATGCCGCGCATCAGCGCCTCGGTCACGACCATTCCGAACGTCTCGGCGCGGGACGGCAGCACGAGGAGGTCGGCGGCGGCGTACGCCCCGGCCAGGGCCTGTCCGGTGAGCGGGCCGGTGAGCCGCACCCGGTCGGTCAGCCCGGTCGCCGCGAGCAGTTCACGCATCAGTTCGGTGTAGCCGCCGTCACGTTCCAGGGGCCCGACCAGGTCGCAGCTCCAGGGCAGGTCGGCGAGGTCCGCCAGGGCCTCGATGAGCACGTCCTGCCCCTTGCGGGGGGTCAGGGACGCGACGCACAGCAGCTGTGACGACCCGTCGGTGCCCGGGGCCAGCGGCGCCGCGTCCGTGCCCGGGGGCACGACGTGGACGCGCCTCGCGGGCAGTTGGTGGTGCTCCACGAGCCGGCGCCCGGCCCAGGGGCTGGTGGCGACGACGGCGCCCACGCCGTGCAGGGTCTCCCGTTCCCGGGAGTCGAGTTCGGCGGCGACCTCGGCCGGCAGTCCCGTCTCGTCGGCGAGCGGCAGGTGGACCAGGACCGCCACCCGCAGCCGGCCCGACTGCGGGACGACGATGTCGGGGACGCCGCAGGCCACCAGGCCGTCGAGGAGGACGCAGGCGCCGTCGGGCAGGTCCGCGAGCGACCGGGCCAGGCGTTCGCGGGCGGCGTCGTCGGGCCGCGGCCAGTTGCCGGGCGCGGCGATCTCGCGGACGGTGCGACCGCCCGCCGCCAGCGACTGGTTCAGCCGTCGGTCGTAGATGTTGCCGCCGCTCGGCACGGCCGTGTCGTCCACGTCGCCGGGCAGGACGACATGGACGGTGCGCACGTCCGGCGCGACGGCGCCTGCGGCGCTCACAGCGTCCGCTCGTAGCTCGCCCAGGCGACATGGGACTCGTGCAGGGAGATGCCGATGCCGGTGAGTCCGCGCGCGCCCTCGCCGAGTGCGCCCTCGTTCACCCGGTCGGCGAGCCGGTCGGCGATGTACCGGGCCAGGAACTCCGTCGAGGTGTTGACGCCGGCGAATTCGGGCTCGTCGTCCAGGTTGCGGTAGTTGAGGCCGGCGACGACCTTGCCGAGCTCCTGGGTGGCCAGACCGATGTCGACCACGATGTTGTCGTCGTCGAGTTCGGGACGGCGAAAGGTCGCGTCCACCAGGAACGTCGCGCCGTGGAGTCGCTGCGCGGGGCCGAAGACCTCGCCGCGGAAGCTGTGGGCGATCATGATGTGGTCGCGAACGGTGATACTGAACACGGTGGAACCTTCCAGGGCTGATCTATGCCGGTCGGTAGTCAATACGGTGGCAGAGGACCGATGGTTCACCGCCGGCGACACGGTTCATCACCTCGGGCAGCCGGTCGAACGGGCTCTGCCCGGTGATCAGCGCGTCGAAGGCCGGATCGGCCAGCAGCCGCAGCGCCACCGCCATCCGGTCGGCGTAACTCCGCCGGGTGCGCCGGTTGGGCGACACCGTGCCGACCTGGCTGCTGCGGACGACCAGACGGCGCGAGTGGAAGGCCTCGCCGAGCGGCAGCGAGACCCGCCGGTCGCCGTACCAGCTCATCTCCAGCAAGGTGCCCTCCGGCTCCAGCAGTTCCAGGCCCCGGGCGAGCCCGGCCTCGGTGGCACTGGCGTGGACGACCAGGTCGCAGCCCCCCTCCGCGTCGCCGGGCAGGGCGAATCCGACGCCGAGGGCCGCGGCGACCCCGGTCCGCGCCGGGTCGACGTCGACGAGCTGCACCCGCGCTCCGGGGAGGCCGGCGGCCACCGCCGCGACGCTGCACCCCACCATCCCGGCGCCGATGACCGCGATCCGGTCGCCGACCAGGGGCGCGGCGTCCCACAGGGCGTTCACGGCGGTCTCGACCGTGCCGGCGAGGACGGCCCGCGCGGCGGGCACGTCGTCGGGGACGGGGGTGACCGCCGAGGCCGGGACGACGTAGCGGGTCTGGTGCGGATAGAGGCAGAAGACGGTGCGGTCCAGCAGCTCGGGCGGGCCCTGCTCGACCACGCCGACATTGAGGTAGCCGTACTTCACCGGGCCCGGGAAGTCGCCCTCCTGGAAGGGTGCCCGCATGATCGTGTGCTGGCTCTCCGGCACGCCTCCGCGGAAGACCAGGGTCTCGGTGCCGCGGCTGATCCCGGAGTGGAGCGTGCGCACCACCACGTCGTCCGGTCCCGGCTCGGTCAGGGTCACGGCGCGGATCTCGCCCTCGCCGGGTTTACGAAGCCAGAAGGCCCGGGCCGAACGCTCCATGGGTTTTCTCCGTATCCCTCCACGACAGATGAGGCCGTACCGTACGCGGCGCTCCCGCGAATCCCGTAACCGGGGGAACAAAGATGACCGTGATGACCGTGGGAACCCGGCTCGACAAGGGCTCGGCGGGGCGGGAACAAGCCGTCGCCGCAGTGGCCCAGTTCGGGTTGCTCGTCGCGCTGTGGGCCTCGGTGGGCCTGCACGAGGCGGGCTGGATCGCGGGGGCCGCCTACGGTGCCGCCATATGGGGGTTGCTGACGGGCGCGCTGCGCCGTTCCGGGGCCACCGAGCTGGGTCCCGCCGACCGGGTGACCCTGGGCCGGGCGGTGCTGGTCGGCGGGGTCACGGCGCTGGCGGTGGCGGGCGCGGCCCATGGCGCGATCTTCACCTTCGTGGCGTCGGCGGCGCTGGTCCTCGACGCGGTGGACGGGAAGGTCGCCCGGGCAACCGGGACCTGCTCGCGGCTGGGCGCCCGTTTCGACATGGAGGTCGACGCCTTCCTCATCATGGTGCTGAGCGTGCAGCTGGCCACGATGCAAGGCCCGTGGGTGCTGGCGATCGGCGCGATGCGGTACGCGTTCGTCGCCGCGTCCTGGGTGCTGCCCTGGCTGAACGCGCCGCTCCCGCCGAGCTTCGCCCGCAAGACGGTGGCGGCGTGCCAGGGAATCGCGCTCGTCGCGGCCTGTTCGGGGATTCTTCCTGCGCCGGCCGCGGCCGGGGTGTCGGCGCTGGCGCTGGCCGCACTCGTGTGGTCCTTCGGCCGCGACATCGCCTGGCTGTGGCGGACCCGTCCGGCCGGTGCGCCCGGCGGCGGCCACGAGTCGCTGCCGGCGCCGGTGGTGTCGGTCTCCGGTCAGTCGTCCTGGCGGGGGTGATACCGCAGCAGCACGACGTCCCCGATCTGCCGGGTCTCCGCGAGCCGCATGCGGTGGCCCGGCCCCTGGGGGAAGTCGGCCGGCTGCACCAGGCGCGGCGCGTCGGCCTGGCCCACGAAGAACGGCGCGTACACGAGCTGCAGCTCGTCGACGAGCCCGGCCGACAGGAACAGCGTGTGGACCACGCCCCCGCCCTCGACCATCAGGCGTTCGATCCCACGCGCGGCAAGGTCGTCCAGCACCTCGTGTACGTCCAGCGGGTCGCCCGCGCCGACCACCGTGGCCAGCCCGTCCAGCCGCTCGGCCAGCGCGGGCGCCACGCCGGCGGTCGTGTAGACGAGTTTGGCGCAGTCGCCGGTCGTGAAGAACCGCGCCTCCGGGTCCAGTTTGCCGCTCTCGGTCAGCGTGACCTTGACCGGCGTCGCCGGCCGGCCCGCACGCAGCCGTTCGCGCTGCCGCTCCGGGCACACCAGCAGCCGGGGATCGTCCGAACGGATGGTGTTGGCCCCCACCAGGATGGCGTCCACCCCGGCCCTGACCTCGTCGATGCGGTCGAAGTCCTCGTCGTTGGAAAGAAGGAGGCGGGTCGTGCTCGTGTCGTCCAGGCAGCCGTCCAACGAGGAGGCGACGGACAGCAGCACATACGGGCGCGATCTCATGTCGCCAATGATCCCCTTCCAGGTCCACGCGGGCGATGGAGCTTTCGTAAGCTTGCACGATTCGGGACGGAGAGGTATAGGGGCGCCGCAGGTCAGCGCGCCGGCCGGGCCGGCGGTACCGGCCACCGGCACATCGGCGCCGTCACACCCGCGGCCGCACGGCGCGGGTGCGGTCGCCGGAGTCGTCGGCCACGGTGAGCGCGGGGACCCTTGACGGCCGCCGCGAGGAACGCGGCGTTCTGTTCCGGCACGGGTGCCGGGCCGAGGGCCCGGCACGTGCTCATGGCCGCGGAGGCGGCGCGGGACCGTGCCGGGCACGCCCGTTGCGGTGAAGCTCCGGGCAGGCGACGCTGCGGTGCCGGATGTTGCGGGTCATCCCGCGAGTGCGGCAGCCTGGCCCCGGTAGCGGCAGGCAGGACACGCCGGCCGCCTGATACCGCCACGGCCGTTCCCGCCCGCCGGGCCCGGGGAAGAGGACGATCCGCCCCGACACCGGCTGCCCCACCGGGTCGCGCGGGCAGGGGCCCGCGTTCACTCCCGGACGGCCTCGAGCACGTCCAGGGCGACGGTGTCGTCGGCATCGTGGGCATCGTGGGCATCGTGGGAGAAGGAGACACTGACGCGGGTGTAGAGGCCGCCGAAGCGCTCGCGCACGGCCCGGCCCACCTCCCGGGGTTCGCCGTGCAGGGCGAAGGCGTCCAGGACGCCGTCGTCCACCAGACGCCCCATCTCCTGCCAGCGGCCGCGCAGGGACATCCGGTGCAACTCCCGCTGGAGCTCGCCCCAGCCGTGGAGTTCGAGGACGGGGAGGTAGGCGGGTGTGGAGGCGTAGAAGGCGATCCGCTCACGGGTGGCGGTGAGGGCCGCGGCGTACTCCTCCTCGGTACGGCCGGTGGCGACCAGCACGGTCCCGGCGACGTCGAAGGGCAGCGCGGCCCGCCCGGCCGACTCCCGGGCGGCACGGACGGCCGGGAGGCTCACCCTGCGCAGGTAGTCGGGTGAGGTGAGGGGGTGACAGATCAGCCCGTCGGCCACCTCACCCGCGACGGCGGTCATGCGCGGGCCGACGGCTGCCAGCCACACCGCGGGCGGCCCGGACGGCAGCGGTCCCGGGTCGAACATCGGGGTCATGAGGGTGTGGGTGTAGAAGTCGCCGCGGAAGGCCAGCCGTCCGCCGGTCTGCCAGCTGTGCCAGACGGCGCGCAGCGCCTCGGCGAACTCCCGCATGCGGGCGGCCGGTTGCGACCAGGGCATGCTGTAGCGGCGGGTGATGTGCGGCTTGACCTGCGAGCCGAGTCCGACGATCGCCCGGCCGCCGGACAGGCGCTGGACGTCCCAGGCGGCCGTCGCCACCGTCATCGGGCTGCGGGCGAAGGCGATGGCGACCCCGGTGGCCAGCCCGATCCGCCGGGTTCCGCCGGCCGCCACGGCCAGTTGCAGAAAGGCGTCGTGCTTCAGCTCGTTCACCAGGAACCCGTCGGCGCCGCGCGCCTCGGCCCGGGCCGCCGCGGCGGCGGCGTGCTCGATCGGGCCGGTGAAGGTGACATCGGTCTTCAAGGGTGCGGTGGTCACGCGGCGGGGCTCCCGGTCGGGGCGGCGTCTCGTCAGGGAAGGAACCGGCGCGGCTCAGGTCCGGGAGGGATCCTGCGACTCCAGGAGTGCGGGCGGTGCGGCCTGCCGCCAGGAGTCCACGAGGATGTCCCGCAGCTCGCCCACATCCTCCAGCGCGGCCAGGCGCACCCGCACCCAGTGCGAGCCGGCCTCGTGCGGCGGCACCCAGAACTTCTCCGGCTCCGCCGCGATCAGCTCCTCCCGCTCGTGCATCGGGCAGCGCACGGCGAAGGACGTCTCGTCGTCGGGGACCGTCACGAACATCTTCCCCGCGACCCGGAACGTGGGCATGCTCCAGGCCTCCTTCTCGGCCGTCTCCGGCAGCGAGAGGGCGATACGGCGGACGTCTTGGGAGTCGGGCATCCCCCTACCGTAGACACCACCACTGACACCGGCGCCCCGGGCACGCGAAAGGCCGCTCCCCCGCCACGGGGGAACGGCCTCCCAGCTGCCGCATCGCGGCGCACCCAAGGTGCGGCTAGCTTGCCGCGAACTTCGCGAGGATGCCCTGCATCTCGTAGACGTTGACGCCCCGGGTGAAGCTCTTCTCGATCGGCTCGTGGCTGCCGGAGACCCAGATCTTGAGGTCGGCGTCCAGGTCGAACGGGCCGGCGGTCTCCACCGAGAAGCGCGTGATGCTCTTGTACAGCACGGAGAGGTACTCCACCTTCTTGCCGGTCACCCCCTCCTTGTCCACGAGGATCAGCCGGCGGTCGGTGAAGAGGATGCTGTCGCGTACCAGCTCGAAGGCGGCGTGCAGCTGCTCGTCCTCTCCCAGCAGTCGCGCGAACTCTTCCTGTGCCGCCGTCACATCGACTGCGTGCGCATTTCCGAACATCGCCATAAAAGACCTTCCGCAGCAGCAAGTTGACCGTAGATGATCAGCCTATCGGAGTGCCATGGGGTGGACATGCCACGGGGAGCGGCCGGGCCCGGGGCCGCCGCGCGGGACGGGGGAACCGGCCGCGTGCTTCACGGCTCAGCCGGCGCGGAGCGGCTTCAGCGCGTTCCCCCACGCGATGACCTCGTCGAAAACCGTGTTCAGCGTCGCCGCGTGCTGATCGGTGGGCCTGAATACGGTCCAGTTCTCGAAATCCGTCGAGGTGTTGATGAAAACCCCCTCACGCGTGGTGGCCACCTTGAGCTCTGCCAGCACCAGACGGAGATTCTCGGCGGCCCGGGCGCCACCCACCACGCCGCCGTAGCTGACGATGCCCGCGGCCTTGTCGTGCCACTCGTGGAAGACGTAGTCGAGGGCGTTCTTCAGCGCACCGGGCAGCGAGCGGTTGTACTCGGCCGCGATGAAGACGAATGCGTCGTACTGGGCGATCGCGGCGGCCCAGTCCTTGGTGTGCTGCTGGGTGGGCTGCCGCAGGACGGGCGGCAGGGCCTCGTCCAGGAGGGGGAGCTTGTACGCGTCGAGATCCACCAGTCCGAACTCCGCGTCCGTCCTCTTCTCGGCATGCTCCATGACCCACGAGGCGATGGAGGCTCCCAGACGCCCGGGGCGAGTACTGCCGAGTATTACGCCGATCTTCATCGCTGAATGTCAACCTCTCGAATGATGCGAGGACTTCACGGGGGCTTTTCCCGGAAGCCGGGATCCGGCCCGGTCCCGCACAACAAGCAGTAACCGGGCCGTACCGAAAGCGACCGTATGCAAGATCTCGAGTACCGACTTGTCCGGCAGTGCCAGGGGGCACCGCATCCTTGTCCTCCTGTGCCACGTGCACGAGTCCGGTGCTCAGCGGATCGCCATCCCTGACGCTTTCCGGGGCGCGGTCGCACGAACACGCATGTCACCTGCCGAGGGATACTCGTCGCATAACCTGAACATCCCGGCGCAGCGGTCGGTTCTCTCCCGCGCACGAATACGGGAGTCCGGCTGATCGCTCGTTCCGCGCTGAAAGTGCCCGCCGCGCTCGGCGCCGCCGCAGGAGGACCCCTTGCCCCATCGATTCGACCTGAGGTCGTTCGCTCCGGGTGACCGCCCGGAGGCCATACGTGAACAGTCCAGATCGCTGAACGGCCGCATCGATCTGGACCTTCCGCCGGACCCCGCGCAGCTCACGGCCGTCGCTGTGACGACCGTGCTGCGCTCGGTCGAGGTGTCCGAGGTCAGCTGGAACCTGGCAGGACTGCGGCGCTCCCCCGGCCCCCTGTCCGATGACGTCGAGCCGCAGATTTTCATGGCGATCCAGGAATCAGGGGTGTCCCGGGTCGCCCAGGGAGGCCGGGAGACGGAACTCCGGCCAGGCGGGCTCATCCTGCTGGACACCGCGGAGTCCTACTCCATCTCCTTCCACGGCTTCATCCGTACCGCCACGGTGCGCATACCGACCCGGCTGCTCGGACTCCCCTCCCCGCTGCTCGACCGCATCACCGCGGTGCGGCTCGGCCCCGGTCTGCCGGTCGTGGACGCCGTGACGGCGTTCTTCTCCCGGCTGATCCGCGAGCAGGACGCCCTCGGGGCCGGCGAGGCCGATCTCCTGGCGCAGCCCGCCGTGGAACTCGTCCGGGCCCTGGTCACGACCGGAATCGGACGCGAGGATCTGGCAAGGGAACCGCTGCATCTCACACTCCCGCAGCGGGTTCTGGCGTACGCCCGCCTCCATCTGGCCGAGCACGACCTGAGCGCCGCACGCATCGCTGCCGCGCACCATGTTTCGGTGCGCCACCTCTACCTCTCGCTGTCCCGGGCCGGTATCTCGCTCGGCGAGTGGGTCAAGGCGGCGCGACTCGAGGAGTGCAAGCGGGAACTCGCCGCGCCGGGCACCCGGTACGTGACGATCGAGGCGATCTCCTACCGCTGGGGGTTCGGCACCGCGGCCCATTTCAGCCGCGCCTTCCGGGCGGCGTACGGGATGACCCCGAGCGAGTGGCGACGCGCGGCGGGCGGGCCCCCGGACCCACCGACCGACCCCGGGTCGCCTTGACCCCCTCGGGGCTCCCGCGTCCCCGCTCCCGGCCGACGCGGGCGCCAGGTGGAGGAGGGGAGCCGGACCGGTCGGCCTCAACTACCGGCGGACGGGGCGGAGTCCGACTCCGTCAGGTGAACGTCGCTCGCGGGAACGCCAAAGGGCCCGCCGACCTGGAAAATTCCAGTCCAGCGAGCCCTTCCACACCGTCGGGACGACAGGATTTGAACCTGCGACCCCTTGACCCCCAGTCAAGTGCGCTACCAAGCTGCGCCACGTCCCGGTGCCGGATCCCCCGGGATTTTCCGGGCTGACCACGCACGAGAACAATACCGCACGTCGACCGGTGCTCGCTCGCAGGTATCGCCCCGGCCCGCCGTACGCACCCGGCCCGAATGGCGACCCCGGGCGAAGCTGAGTAGCCGTACTCATGTGGCGCGCGTCATGCGGGGCCGACACTGCTCCCATGGCGAATCCGATCCGGCAGCAGACGACGGCGGCCTACTCCGCGCAGGCCGCGCTCTCGTTCGCCGTCGCTGTGACGGCGATGGTGGTGGGCATCGCCTACCTGCCCGTGGGCCGGTGGGCGCGGGCCTTCCTGGCGGTGGGACTGCTCTCCGTGGTGACCTCGGCGTTCACCCTGGCCAAGGTGGTACGGGACCGGCAGGAGGAGGGCCAGGTCACCAGCCGGGTGGACCAGGCCCGGCTGGACAAGCTCCTGGCCGAGCACGATCCGTTCAAGGTCGACGGGCTGTGACCGCGGCCTCGGACTTCTCCCCGGCGGGCGTATCGCCGAGCAGGTAGCGGGCGCCCGCGCCGCCGGAGGCCGCGGTGTCCCCGGGGTTGTACAGACCGCATTTGCGCAGCGAGAGGCAGCCGCAGCCGATGCAGCCGGTGAGCCGGCGCTTGAGGCGCTCCAGCTCGGCGATCTGCTCGTCGATGCGGCGGGTCCAGGTGCGGGCGACGGTGTTCCACTCGGTGGCGTTGGGCGCACGGTTTTCGGGCAGCCGGTCCAGGGCGGTGCGCGCCTCGTCCAGGGACAGGCCGACGCGCTGCGCGGCACGGATGAAGGCCAGACGGCGCAGGGTGGACCGTGGGTAGCGGCGCTGGCCACCTGCCGTACGTTCGGAGCGGATGAGACCGATCTCCTCGTAGTAGCGCAGACAGGAAGTGGCCAGGCCGCTGCGGGCGGCAAGCTCGCCGATGGGGAGGCGGTCCTGGTGCGCGGGGCGGGCCGGGGCCGGGGACTGCGGCGCATGCGGGCTCATGTCCCACGAGCCTACGCTTGACCTCAAGTCGCCTTGAAGTTGCACGCTCGTTTCATGACCCAGACAAGCACGACCCCCGCGTACGACTACCGGGACCTGCCGCGCCTGATGTCGCTGATGACGGGCGACGAGAAGCACGGCCCGGCGGCCACCTCCACCCTCGATGTGCTGTGGGTGCTCTACGACCGTGTGCTGCGCGTGACCCGGGACACCGCGGACGACGAGGACCGCGACCGCTTCCTGCTGTCCAAGGGCCACGGTCCGATGGCCTACTACGCCGTGCTCACGGCCAAGGGCTTCATCCCGGAGGAGTGGCTGTCCTCCTTCGGCTCCTACGACTCACGGCTCGGCCACCACCCGGACCGGATGCTGGTGCCGGGTGTGGAGATCGGCTCCGGGTCTCTGGGGCACGGGCCGGCGCTCGCGGTGGGCAGCGCCCTGGGGCTGCGGGCCCAGGGGCTGACCTGCGCCAAGGTGTGGGCACTGGTCGGCGACGCCGAGATGGACGAGGGCAGCAACCACGAGGCGATCGCCTTCGCGGGCGCGATCGGCCTGGAGTCACTGCACGTCGTGGCGATCGACAACTCCTCCGCCACATACGGCTGGCGGGGCGGGCTCGCCTCGCGTTTCGCCGCCGAGGGCTGGTCGGCCGTGACCGTGGACGGCCGCGACCACGAGGCGCTGTACGAGGCGTTCACCGCGCCGCACCCGGGCGTGCCGCGCGCGGTCGTCGCACGCGTCGAGTCCAAGTACTGACCGCTGTTCCCGCGCCACCGAAGACGTCACCGAAGACGACACGGACCGAGGAGTCTCCCCACGATGGACACCATGCGCGAGCGCTTCACCACCGTCACCACCGCCCTGCTCGACGAGGATCCGCGGCTGGTGGTGGTACTGGCGGTCATCTCCGGCGACCGCTTCACGGACGCGGCCCGGGCGCATCCCGACCGCGTGATCGACGTCGGCATCCGCGAGCAGCTGCTCGTCGGGGCGGCGGGCGGGCTGGCCCTGACCGGGCTGCGGCCCGTCGTGCACACCTTCGGCAGCTTCCTGGTGGAGCGGCCGTTCGAGCAGGTGAAGCTGGACCTGGTGCACCAGGACGTGGGCGCGGTGCTGGTCAGTTCCGGCGCGTCCTACGACATCGCGGCCGGCGGCCGTACCCACCAGTCGCCCGGCGACGTGGCGCTGCTCGACACGCTCCCGGGATGGACCGTCCACGTGCCCGGCCACCCCGACGAGGCCGAGGCACTGATCCGCCACGCGGCCGCCGACGGGGACCGACGGGTCTATGTGCGGCTCAGCGACCAGTCCAACCGCGCCGCGCTGCCGGTCTCCCCCGGGCGGTTCCGCACGGTCCGTGAGGGCCGCGCGGGTGTCGTGGTGGCCGTGGGGCCGCTGCTCGACGCGACGTTGGAGGCGGTGGCCGGACTCGACGTCACGGTGCTGTACGCCTCGACGGTGCGGCCTTTCGACAGGGCCGGACTGCGTGCCGCCGCCGGGGCCGCGGACCGTGCGGATGTCGTACTGGTCGAGCCGTACCTGGCTGGCACCTCGGCCGGGTTCGCGAACGACGCGCTCGTGGATCTGCCGCACCGCGTCCTGGCCCTCGGCACCGCCAGGGAGGAGCTGCGCCGCTACGGCACCTGGCGCGACCACGCGCGGGCACACGGCCTGGACGCGGCGGGGCTGCGGCGCGGCGTCGAGTCCTTCCTCGCAGGCGCGCGGGCGGGCGCCCCGACGGCCGGGGTGTGCTGACAGCCCCCGGGCGGATCAGGTCCAGGGCAGTGCGGAGCGTTCCCGCCAGCAAGGCGGAGCCGCTACGGCACCTGGCGCGACCACGCGCGGGCACACGGCCTGGACGCGGCGGGGCTGCGGCGCGGCGTCGAGTCCTTCCTCGCGGGCGCGCGGGCGGGCGCCCCGACGGCCGGGGTGTGCTGAGAGCCCCCGGGCGGATCAGGTCCAGGGCAGTGCGGAGCGTTCCCGCCAGTAGAGCGGGGCCGGTTCGGCGAGGACGGTGAGGCGGGCGAGCCGTTCCGCGCTCAGGTGGAGGACGGCGGCGGCCGCGTTGGCCTCCACCTGAGCAGTGGTGGCCGCGCCGGACAGGACGACGCCGGCCCAGGGGCGGTGCAGGATCGCGGCGAGGGCGACGGCGTCAGGAGTGGCGCCGGTCCCTGCGGCGACCTCGGCGAGGACCGAGCCGGGGGCGGCCCAGGCGAGGCGGCCGTTGGCCATGCCCTCCTTGACGAGGACGGTCAGGCCCGCTGCGCGGGCCTCGGCGAGGGCCGACCCCGCGGACGGTTCGAGAAGGTTGTAGGTCGCCTGGACGGCGGTGAACAGGCGCTGCCCGTCGACCGTCACCTCCATGGCCGCGCGGATGGCCTCGGCCTGCCGCGCGCCGCTGGTCGAGAAGCCGACGGCGACGCCCTCGGCGGCGAGGGCGGCAAGGCGTGCGTGCAGGGCCCGGTCGGTCAGGGCCGGGCTGTCCGGCGTGACGGAGTGGATCTGGTAGAGGCCGAGCCGGTCGTCGAGCAGGGCCCGGGTCTCGCCGATCTGCCGGTCGTAGGTGGCCGCTGAGTGGTCCTTGACCTCGTGCACCTTCGCGTCGGAGCGCCAGTCGGCGGTGTAGGTGTAGCCCCACTTGCTGCCGATCACGACGTCGGCCACCTCGGGCCGGGCGGCGAGCCAGCCGGCGAGGAACTCCTCCGCACGGCCGTAGGAGCGCGCCGCGTCGAAGTAGCGCATCCCGGCGGAGTACGCGGTGTCGAGCACCTCGTGGGCCCGGTCGCGCATCGCGTCGACGGTCCGGTCGGCGGGCAGGTCGGCGTCCCGGTGCAGGTTGATGTAGCCGGGGCGGCCGACGGCGGCAAGGCCGAGTCCGAGGCGGGGCAGGGGGGCGGCGGCGAGGCGGTCGAAGGGCACGTGCGCCACCGTACTCCCGGTGCAGTACGGCGATCCGGTGCCTGAGAGGGACGTCGCGAGTGATCACCGGAATGCATAGTGGGAGGCACCGGAACTCCGCCGGCGCACGTGCCCCCCTTCCCACCCGAGGATCACCGTATGCGATTGGCCCTGCCCAGGCCCCTGCGTACCCGGCGGCGTCTCGCCGCCGGAGTGGCCGCGCTCGCCCTGCTGGCCGGCGGCGGGGCGGTGACCCTGGCCGCGGCAGGCGGCCCGGCGGCCGTCCACCGCCAGGACCGGGTGTTCTCCGTCCCGGAATCCCCCGGCAGCGCCCGGACGGTGCGGATCGACGCGTCGTACTTCACCTCAGGGGACGGCACGCCGCGCCCCGCCGTGCTGCTCGCGCACGGCTTCGGCGGCAGCAAGGCCGACGTCCGGCCGCAGGCCGAGGACCTGGCCCGGCACGGCTACGCGGTGCTGACCTGGTCGGCGCGCGGCTTCGGGCGGTCCGGCGGCCGGATCGGCCTCAACGCCCCCGACGCCGAGGTCGCCGACGTCTCGCGGCTGATCGACTGGCTGGGCAAGCGGCCCGAGGTGCTGCGCGACGGTCCCGACGACCCGCGCGTCGGTGTCACCGGCGCCTCGTACGGCGGCGCCATCTCGCTGCTCGCCGCCGGCCACGACCGGCGGGTCGACGCCATCGCGCCCGCCATCACGTGGTGGAACCTGTCCGACGCCCTGTTCCCCAACGGCGTGTTCAAGAAGCTGTGGGCGGGGATCTTCTTCTCCACGGGCGCGGACGGGGCCACCTGCGGCTTCACCGCGCAACTGTGCGCGATGTACGACCGCTCGGCGGTGTCGGGGCGGGAGGACGCCGCGACCCGGCAGCTGCTGGAGCGCTCCAGCCCCTCGTCGGTCGCCGGGC
Source organism: Streptomyces sp. RLA123 (assembly GCF_056270165.1). Taxonomy (NCBI): domain Bacteria; kingdom Bacillati; phylum Actinomycetota; class Actinomycetes; order Kitasatosporales; family Streptomycetaceae; genus Streptomyces; species Streptomyces sp. RLA123. Next base: position 1,331,883 of record NZ_JBWDOR010000003.1, read on the forward strand.
GGATCAAGGTGCCCACCCTGGTCGTCCAGGGCCAGAACGACTCGCTCTTCCCGCTCGACCAGGGCGACGCCATCGCCCGCGCCGTCGAGGCGGGCGGCGCGCCGGTCGCCGTCGACTGGTTCTCCGGCGGACACGACGGCGGCGACCAGGAGACCGACCGGGTCCAGGGCAGGATCACGGACTGGTTCGACCGCTATCTGAAGAAGGACAAGGGCGTGGGCACCGGTCCCGCCTTCCGCGTCACCCGCGCCGGCGGCGTCGACACCACCGACGGCCGGGCGATCAAGCGCGGCGCCGGCGCGCCCGCCTACCCCGGGCTCGGCGGCACGCGGACGAGCCGGGTCGCCCTGACCGGCGCCGCCCAGTCCGTGGCCAACCCGGCCGGCGGGAATCCGCCCGCCATCTCGGCGGTGCCCGGCGTCGGCGCGCTGTCGCAGCTCTCCGACCTCGGCCAGGGACTGTCCCTGTCGCTGGACTTCCCCGGTCAGCGCGCCGCGTTCGACTCCGCCCCGCTGCGCTCCCCGCTGCGGCTGACGGGCGCCGCGAGCGTGCCGGTGGACGTCACCACCGCCGCCCCGGACGGCGCGGTGCTCTTCGCCAAGCTGTACGACGTGGGTCCGGGCGGCTCGGAGTCACTGCCGCACCAGCTCGTCGCGCCGCTGCGCGCGGACGGGAAGGGCACCGTGCCGGTCACGCTGCCCGCCGTGGACCACGAGTTCGCCGCGGGGCACCGGCTGCGGCTGGTGCTGTCCAGCACCGACCTCGGCTACTCCTCCCCGGTCCGGCCCGCCACGTACCGCGTGTCACTGCCTGCGGGCGCCGCGCTGACCGTGCCCGTCGACCCGGCTCTGACCACCGACCAGGGCGGGCTGCCCGCATGGGTGTGGATACTGCCCCTGGCGGCGCTCGCACTGGCCGCGGCCCTGCTGCTGACCGGGCGGCGGAGGGCGGGCACCGTACGGCGGGCCCCCGAACCCGCGCTCGCCGACGTGCCGTTGGAGATCTCAGGACTCTCCAAGCGGTACAAGGGCGCGGCCGACCGCTACGCGGTACGCGAACTGTCGTTCCGCGTGGAGCGCGGCCAGGTGCTCGGGCTGCTCGGCCCCAACGGCGCGGGCAAGACCACGACGATGCGGATGATGATGGGCCTGATCAGGCCCGACGCCGGCGGGATCAGGGTCTTCGGGCAGGCGATCCGGCCCGGCGCGCCCGTCCTGTCCCGGGTCGGCGCGTTCGTGGAGGGCGCGGGCTTCCTGCCGCACCTGACAGGGCGGGCCAACCTGGAGCTGTACTGGCGCGCCACGGGCCGCCCCGCCGCCGACGCCCATGTGGACGAGGCGCTGGAGATCGCCGGTCTCGGCGAGGCCCTGGAGCGCGCCGTGCGGACGTACTCGCAGGGCATGCGGCAGCGGCTGGCCATCGCGCAGGCCATGCTGGGCCTGCCCGACCTGCTGATCCTCGACGAGCCGACCAACGGCCTGGACCCGCCGCAGATCCGCGAGATGCGTGACGTCGTGCGGCGCTACGCGGCCGCCGGACGCACCGTCATCGTCTCCAGCCACCTGCTGTCGGAGGTCGAGCAGAGCTGCACGCACCTCGTCGTGATGGACAAGGGACGGCTGATCGCGGCCGGCCCGGTCGGCGAGATCTCCGGCGGGGGCGAGGCGCTGCTCGTCGGCGCGACCGGGATGCCGGACGACGCGCGCGAGGCCGTCGCCGCGAAGCTGGCCGCGCTGCCGGGGATCGCGGCGGCCGAATCCGTCGGGGAAGGGCTGCTGGTGCGGCCCGGCACGGTGACCGTGCCGGAGCTGCTGACCGAACTGCTGCGGCTGGACGTGCCGGTGGAGCGCGTCGGGCCGCACCGCCGCCTGGAGGACGCGTTCCTGACCCTGATCGGAGAGTCCGCATGACCGACCCCATGCACACCACGGCCACCGTGGACACCGCCAGCACGGCGGGCGCAGAGGGCACGGCGAGCACGGCGGAGGTCGCGCCGGGGTACCGCCCGGCCCGCACCCTGCCCTTCCGCGTGGAGGCGGTGCGGCAGCTCCTGCGCCGGCGCACGCTCGTCGCACTCGCCGTCGTCCTGGGCCTGCCCGTCGTCGTGTGGGCCGCGTTCGCCATCGGCGGCACGCCCAGCGGCCGGGACTCGGTGCCGACGATGATCGACGTCGCCACGGCCTCCGGGGTCAACTTCGCCCTGGCGGTGCTCTTCGTCTCGTCCGGCTTCCTGGTGACGATCCCGGTCGCGCTCTTCTTCGGGGACACCATCGCCTCCGAGGCGAGCTGGTCCTCGCTGCGCTACCTGCTGGCGGCGCCCGTGCCGCGGGCCCGGCTGCTCACCAGCAAGCTGCTGGTCTCGCTGGTCTTCAGCGCCGTCGCGGTGCTCGCGCTGCCGGCGGTGTCGCTGGGTGTGGGCACCCTCGCCTACGGCTGGCACGACATGGAACTCACCTCGGCCGGCTCGCTGCCGCCCGGCACGGCGGCCGGACGGCTGGCGATCGCGGCGCTGTACGTCTTCGCCTGCCAACTGGCCGTCGCGGGCTTCGCCTTCTGGCTGTCGACGGTCACCGACGCCCCGCTGGGGGCGGTCGGCGGGGCCGTCGGGGTCGCGATCCTGTCGAACATCCTGGACGCCATCACGGCCCTGGGCTCGCTGCGCAACGTCCTGCCGACACACTGGCAGTACGCGTGGTTCGACGCGCTCCAGCCCCGGCTGGAGTGGGCCGGGATGATCAAGGGAACATCGGTCTCGGTGTCGTTCGCGGTGGTCTTCTTCGCCCTGGCCTACCGCGGGTTCCGGGGCAAGGACGTCGTGTCCTGAGCCTTGAGCCTTCCGGCCGCGGCGTCAGCTCCCGTACCCGAAGGCGAACACGTGCGCCGTGCCGTCGGCGGTCGCCGGCAAGGTGATGCTCGTGACGCGCTTGGCGGCGTCCACGGGCAGCTTCACGGCGAACACATAGGTGGCCACCTTGTCCTGCTTGCCGCTCCCGGTGTTGCGGTAGGCCGTCGTGACGGCCGTGGTGTTGCCCGGGATGGGCTTGCCCCCGCCGCCGCCCAGCGTCCAGTCGGAGAAGCCGGAGCGGATCTGCGCCGTGGTGCCGTCGGCGTAGGTGACGGTGAAGGTACCGGTCGCGCCGGCGGACGAGGCGTTGGTCGCCGAACCCAGGAGGCCGACGGAGGTCGTCCCGGCGGGCGCGGTCAGCGGGACGGTCTGCCCCGAGGCCTCGATGTTGTCCGGCTGTCCGGCCGTGGTGCCGGGCCAGGTGTAGGTGATGCCGTCGGCGGTCACCGTGCTGCCGCCCTCGACACCCGTCGCGGCCAGCGCCTCCTTGGAGTACGCCCAGCCTCCGCCGTCGAAGCCGCCGTTGTACTGGCTGCCGTCGGGGTGGACGCCCTCATTGGTGTAGTACGGCCACAGGTCGCCCGGTTTCGCGACGGCCACGTGCAGCACCGTGGTGCCGAGATCGGTGCCCGACGCCGTGCTCAGCGAGAAGACGATGTCGTACGTGCCCACCGTGCTGCCGCCGGTCACCGTCACCGGGTGGGCCTCCTTCGCACCGGCGCCCAGGGTGAGCGAGCCCGAGCCGGCGTCCAGCGAGACCCCGGACGGGACCTGTGCGGTCCAGCGCACGACCTCGTCCTCGGCACCGATGTTGGCCAGGTCGAGCGTGCCGGTGCCGCTGCCGCCGGGGGCGAGCACCAGTCCCGCGCCGGACGGACCGGAGCCCGCCAGCACGGTGCGCTGGCCGGTGGCGTCCGACGGCGGGGCCGCCGAAGGCGCGGACGCCCAGGCGGTGTTGGGGGTGGTACCGAGGGTGAAGTCCAGGGTCGCCCCGTCGCTGAGGTCGGCGAACGACAGCCACGCGGCGTTGTGCGCCGTGCCGTCGACACGCAGCGACTGCACATACGGCGCGTCCGTGGCGGCCTGCGGAGCGTTGATCTTCACCGTCCTGCCGCCGCCGAGGCGGATCTGGGCCTTGGGGAAGACCGGGCTGCCCAGCACCAGGGTGTCGGTGCCCGGCGTCTGCGGGTACATGCCCAGCTCGGACCACACGTACCAGGAGCTCATGGCGCCCAGGTCGTCATTGCCGAACTGCCCGACCGGAGCGTTGAAGTACAGCTTCTGCTGGGCCTCGCGGACGGCCGCTTGTGTCTTCCACGGCCGGCCGAGGTAGGCGTACTCCCAGGGGATCTCCACGCTCGGCTCGTTGCTGAGGTCAGCGTTGGTGCCGCCAGGGTGGGCGATGTCCGACAGGAGGCTGTCGAGGTAGGCGTCGTAGGCGTCCGCACCGCCGCGGGCGGCGATCAGCGCCTTGAGGTTGAACGGGATCATCGGGGTGTATTGCGCCGAGGTGCCCTCGACGAAGCCGTTGGAGGTGCCCGGGGCGAAGCCGGTGGCGAAGGCGCCGGAGGTGGTGCGGGCCTGGACGTAGCCGGTGCGCACGTTGAAGACGTTCTGCCAGTCCTGGGCACGGGTGGCGAAGGTGCGGTGCACGCCGTCCTGGCCGAGTGACTTGGCGAGCGCGGCGATGGCGTAGTCGGCGCTGTCGTACTCCAGCTGCGTCGACACCGGGCCGTAGAAGTTGCAGCAGCCCCAGTTCGTGCCGTCGATGGGCAGATAGCCCTTCGCGTCGCGGACCGCCTGGCCCGGACGGTCGTTGTTGGGGTGGGTGGCCTGGTGGACGAGGGAGTCCAGCGCGCCGGGGGCGTCGAAGTCGCGGGCCCCGAAGGCGTACGCGCCCGCGACGATCCCGGCGGCCGGGTCGCCGACCATGACGTAGCTCTCGCCGTTGTTCTGCGCCCACTTGGGGAACAGGCCGGTCTGGTCGAAGCCGTTGACCATGGAGCTGACGACATCGCTGGTGACGTCGGGCGCGACGACGGCCATCAGCTGCGTCTGGGAGCGGTAGGTGTCCCAGCCGGAGTAGTTGGCGTACTGGACGTGGCCCTTGCGGACGGTGTGCACCTCGCCGTCCATGCCGGCGTACTCGCCGTTGACGTCCGAGAAGACGTTGGGGTGCAGGAGGGAGTGGTACAGCGCGGTGTAGAACTGCACCTGCTGATCGTGGCTGCCGCCGCCGATCCGCAGCCGGCCCAGCACCTTGTTCCACGCGTTGTGGTTGGCCTGCCGGACGCCCGCGAAGTTCCAGCCCGGGATCTCGGAGGTCAGGTTCTCGGCGGCGTTGGCGTCGCTGGTGTACGAGATGGCGACCTTGGCCTTCACGGCCTTCTGCGTGGTGGTGTCGAAGGTCAGGTACATGCCGTTGGCGCCGGTGACGGGCGGCTTCGCGCGGGTGCCGGAACTCGGGGCGGCGCCGGATGCGGAGCCCTGGGCGGCACCGTTGACGGAAGCCTTCGCGGAATCGTTCGCGGAATCGCCACCGGGGCCGTGGCCGGCGCGGGGGCCGGGGCGGCCCGGCACGGTGAAGTGCCGCTCCTTCTGCGGGCCGCGCGTCGCCGGGGGTGCGAGCGGCTGCTCCGGGGCGCCGAGGCGCAGGGACTTCGCCTGGGGGTTGACCGCGCCGCCCACCCACGTGCCGCTGTCGGTGAACGGCCGGTCGAAGGTCATGCGGAAGTGCAGCGTGTAGGTGTTGTCGGCGCCGCAGAAGTGGCCGCTGGTCACCGCGCCCTGCACCTCGTGGTCGTTGACCACCTGGGCGCGGGTGTTGTCGATCTGCGTGGCGCCGCCGCTGAGTTTGAGCAGCAGGTGCGAGTCGGCGCTGCCCGGGAAGGTGAAGGTGGCGAGCCCGGCGCGGGTGGTGCCGGCCAGCTCCGTGGTGATGCCCGCGTCGTCGGTCAGCCGGTAGTAGCCCGCCTCCGACAGCTCGTTGGCATGGCTGAACCCGGTCGAGGTGGCGCTCAGGTCGCCGGCGAGGGATCCGGCGAAGGGAAGCACGGGCACATCACCGGCGGCAGGGCAGCCGGGGCCCGAGATGTGCGTGAGGCTGTAGCCCGAGATCTTCTTGTCGTCGTACTCGTAACCGCCCCCGGAGGGGCGGTTGGGGGTGGTGTCGGGCCCCCACTGGAGCATGCCGAAAGGCATGTCAGGGCCGGGGAAGGTGTCCACGGCGCCCGATGTTCCGATGATCGGATTGACCAACGACGCCGGGTCGTCGACCCAGGGGACGTCGACTGCCGGCGCCGCGGCCGCGGCTGCCTGCAACGGCCCGGCCGCGAGGCTCAGGACGGCGACCGCCGCCAGCGGAACGCGCAGGCTCCGTACGCGCGGGAGAGGGGGGAGATGGGGCCTGCGAGTCAACAGGTCGCGCCAGGGTCTTGCCATCACGTGCCTCCACAACCGGATCGTCTTCACGGATGACTGAGCGTGGGTCGCACTACCGCACGACAACGTTGTCCGGCTCCTGACAACGTTGCCAGCGGGCATGAGTGAAACGCCTCACCTGAATACCTGTCAACACCGGGCCCCCGATGCTCACGTGAACCACACGTGCGGGCGAACGGATCGCGCCAAACGGGGCCACGCTCACGCGGAGGGCGCTGCGCGCGGGCCCGGGGCAGGCATGGGGCAGGCACGAGAGCGGGTCGTACGGCAGGTGGCGCTCCCGGCCGATCGCCCGAAGTCCGCCGGCCGGCCGCAGTGGCGCCCGGCGAGGATGACGGAACTGCCTGCTCCGCCTTCGCCGGTGACGGGGATCGTCGCGGGCACGAGTGACGGAGAAGACGGCCGGAATCCGCGGGCCGGTGCCGGGCGGGAGGTGAACTGCCGTCGGACGGCCCGGGGGTGACGCAGCGGGATCAGGAGGTCGATTCCGCAGCCGACCCCGCCGAGCGACGCCACGGGCCCGACCCGCGCCCACGCCGGCTGGACGGCGGGGCCGCGCACGGGCGTGGCTTTCCGTGGGCCCGACCCGGGTGGTCCGTCCGGCGCGTGGCGATATAGGTCAGCTGCCGGAGGGGCGCTCGCGTGGTTCCGGAACGGGGTGCGGCACGAAGAGGCTCAGCCGGTGGAGGGCCGGCTGTCCCCGGGGACCGCAGACCATGTCCATCCGCACCGCGCTCCCATCGATCACCGTGTCGGACGCACGGAGACGGCGGCAGTACGCAAGCCAGTCCGGCACGTCCTGGGTCTCGAAGAGCACTTCCCAGCGGCCCAGCTCAGGGGTGAACCGAGCCGCGTCCTGCCGCATCTCTTCCTGCCGCTGACGCTTTATCTTCCGCTGCCCTGGCATCGGTCCAGCCTCGCCGGTCCGCGCCGTCGCGGCAAGGCGATGGTCCGTCGCCGGGACGGACCGACACCGATCACGCGCCGACCGGGCTCCGGCCCGTGACCGGCAAGGACGCTCCCGGGAGGTCCATGCCCCAGGCGGCGGCGCAGAGGGCGCGGTCGACTTCGGCGGTGTAGGTGGCGGCGGCGAGCCAGGCATGGGCGAAGTGGGCGGGGTCCGTGGGCAGGAGACGGCCGAAGGCGTCGCGGTCGCGGGTGGCCGCGCGGGCGTGGAGGACGGTGAGCAGGTCGGCTCCGGTGGAGAGGCCGGCGCGGCGCAGGCGCTGGGTGTCGGCGGGGACGGTGGACGGAAGGGCGACGACGCGGCGGCCGCCGGACACGGCCTGCTGGACGCGGCGGTGCAGCAGATGCAGGGGCGCGTCCTCCGAGGCGGAGGCGGAAGCGGTGACGGTCGCCGCGGGCGGGACGGACGACGAGGACAGGTCGGCCCGTTGGAGGCGGTCGAGTCCCGCGTCGAGCCGGGCCGCCGGGTCGGTGGGATGGCTCAGGGCGAGAAGCCGGGCGCGGGCGTGCGGCGCCGGGTCGAGACGGGCGACGACGCGCAGGCGGAGGCCGGGGGCGGCGGCGAGGAGCCGCAGGTTGTCCCGGTACGGAAGCGCCGGGTGGTCGTGGGCCGCGGCCAGACGGAGCGTCAGGCCGTCGCAGTCGGCGAGCAGGCAGTCCCCGCCGGTCTCGCGCACGGTGCCGGTGAGGGTGACGTCCAGGAAGAGCAGGCCGTCGCCCGTGGCCAGGGCGCGGGCGGCCTGGTCGGCGACGGGTACGGACCACAGGCGGTCCAGCGGCTCGCCCGTCCAGGCCGCGCCGGAGGCCCGTACCGCCCGTACCGCCGCACCCGCGCCGAGCCGGCCGGCCGGCGAGACGGTGGCGCCGGACACGGCGAGCCCCGCGCGGGACAACTCGCGGTGCGTCAGGGCCGTGTCGCCGATGCGGACGCTTCGGTCGGCGGCGCCGGTGGCCCTTCCTGGGCCGCCCGGGAGGACGTCGGAGACGGTGTACAGGCGGCCGTCGGCGTCGGCGGTCCACGTGACGGCGCCCGCGTGACCGCTCGCCGTGAGCACGGGTTCGGAGAACAGGCCGTACAGCCGCAGCGAGCCGTCCGGGGTATAGGGCTGCCGTGCGGTGCCGCGCACGGCGGCCAGCTCGGAGCCCGTGGCGTACGGCACTCGGTGCGCGGGGCCGAGCAGTTCGCGCAGTGCCTCGACGAGTTCGGCCAGGCGGTGCGCCGGGTCGCCGGAGCGGGCGGCACGCAGCCGGGTGACGACGGAGACCGCGGCCGCGGCGATCCGGGGCAGCCCGGCGATCCTGGCCGTGTGCGCCGCCCGCAGCAGTTCCGCCTGGGGCACGGCGCCGGCGCCGTCGATGCCCGCCTCCAGGACGGCGGCGGCCGCGCCGCGCACCGCGTCGGCGGCGGCGCACTGCTCCGGGCCGGCGGTGTCCGGCGCCTCCGGCGGCGCGGTGTCACCGGCCGCGGTGGCGCCCGCCGGCTCCGTGTCGTCGGCGCCGGGTTCGGCGACCGGCGCGGCCGAGGCGGCGGCGGCGCGGTGGAGGCAGTCCGGGGCGAGCAGGCATCCGCAGCGGATCGCCCCGGCGCTCGTCACTGTGCCGCCGGGGGCGTGCAGTTCGAGGTCGGTGTCGTCGTCGATCGCGACGCGCACGGTGTCGCCGTCGCGGACGACCGGGCGGTCCGCCAGCTTGGCTGCGCCCGCGTCGAGACGCTTGCGCAGCCGGGGCGAGAGCGCCGCGACGAGTTCGGCGGTGACGACGGGCGCGACCGGGGGCAGATTCGGGTTCATGAGATCTTCTCCCCCACCCAGCGGGCGAGTTCCAGGGGGCTGAGGGCGGCCACGGGCATGCCCGCGGCGACGAGCTGTCCGGCCACGCCGGTGGAGTAGCGGGGGCGTCCCGCGTCGTCGAGGCTCGCGCAGCCCAGGACATGGCAGCCGGCGCCGACGAGCGCGCGGACTTCGGCGAGGAGTCCACCGACCGGGTAGCCCTCCTCGAAGTCGCTGACGACCACGACGAGCGTGCGCGACGGAACGGTCACCAGCTCGCGCGCATGGCGCAGTCCGGCCGCGATGTGGGTGCCGCCGCCGACGCTGACCTCCAAGAGCAGCGACAGGGGGTCGGTGACGTGGTCGGTGAGGTCGATGACCTCGGTGGAGAACGCCAGGAAGTGTGTGGACAGGGTCCGCACCCCGGCCAGCACGGAGGCCGTCAGTGCCGCCCAGATGGTGGACGCCTCCATCGAGCCGGAGACGTCCGTGACGAGGATCAGCCGCCAGTCGGCGGCGCGTTGCGCCCGGGTGCGGAACACCGGGCGCTCGGGGACGACCTGGACGGTGCCGTCCGGGGTGCGGCGGGCGGTCGCGAGGTTCGCCCGCAGGGTGCGCGCAAGATCGAGGCCGCCACCGGGCCGCCGGCTGGGGCGGGGGACGACCGTGCCGTGCAGGGCGGGGCGCAGGCGGGTGGCGAGCTGACGGGTCAGGGCTTCGACGAGGCGGCGGACAAGGGGCCGGAGGGCCGCCAGCCGTGCCTCGGGCAGGCCTCCGGCGTGCGCGAGCACCGTGCGCAGCAGGTCCACCGAGGGGCGCACGCTGTCCGGGTCGAGTTCCGTGAGGGCGTCCTTGCGACCCGACGCGGCGGCCGCGGCGAGGACTTCCTCGCGGATGCCGGGCCCGAACAGCGCGGCCAGTTCCTCCGACCACTCGCGCACTCCGGGGTACGCCGCCTCCCGGCCCCCGCCGCTGCCGCCCGCCATGTCGCCGCGGCTGCCCTCGCCGCGGCCACGGCCGTACAGCTCGTCCAGCGCGGTGGCCAAGGCCGCAGCGTCGCGCGGCAGTCGCTCCGCCCGGCGGCCGAGCACGAGCCGCCAGCGGTCCGCGGCGCCGATGGTGCGGCCGGGCGGGCGGCCGTCCGCCGTGCGGGGCGGGGAGTCGAGTTCGCCCGGTGCCGCGTCGCGCTCCCCCTCCGGCGCGGATCCGTGGTCCGGGAGCAGCAGGCCGAGACGGTGCAGAGCGCTCCTGGCGGTGAGGTCGGCGCGGGTCCACGCGGCGAGGGCCAGGGGGTCGATTCCGGCGGTGTCGGCGACGCCGCTGACGTCGAGGCGTTCCTCGACCGCCGTGAGCAGGCGGTCCCGGGCGGCGGGGCTCAGGGTGTCGAAGCCGCCTCGGAGGGCGGGGAGCCGGTCGAGGAAGGCGCGGTCGGAGAGGCAGGCGACACGGTCGAGCAGCGGTTCGAGCGCCGGGGCGGCGGCTTCGAGGAGCGGCCCGGCCGCGGTGAGCAGACCGGTGAGGCGGGCGTGCAGGGCGGCGCGCGAGGGCGGATCGGTCGCCCCGTCAAGCCAGGAGGCGACCCGGGCGCCGAGCTCACGCGCGGGCTCGTGGCCCAGGAGGACACGGACGGCACCGGCGGCACCGCGCATCAGGGGTGATCCGTCGGCCGCGAGGCGTGCCAGTGCGTCGGTGAGCCGGATCCCGCCGAACCGGTCGGCACGGTGGGCGAGTTCGAGCAGTGCGTGGGCGTCGGCGGGATCCTCGGAACCGGTGAGTCCGTCGACCTGGCGCACGGCGGCCGCCGTCAGCAGGTCGGCGACGGCCTCCGCGCGGGTCGTGCGGTCCTCGTCGGGACCGAGGCCGGCGATGTGCCCGGCACGTACGCGGTCCAGCAGCGCGAGGCCGCCGAGGAGTTCGGGCAGGGAGCCGGAGCCGGGCAGTACGTCCGCTGCCTCGGCGAGACGTTCGTCGGTGAGTGCGGACAGCCCGCACTCGGCGGCCTCGGCGAGCCCGCGCAGCGTCTGGGCCGCCGTGGAGCCGCCGCCGTCGGTCTCCGACCTGCGGCGCTCGCGGAGCACGCCCTCGGCGGCCTGGGCGGCGGTGACCCCGCGGGTGCCGGCAGCCGTGAGCATCGCGGCGGTCGCGGGGGTCCAGCGCACCTGCCAGCGGGTGGTGAGGGCATCGGCGCCCCCGACGCCGCCGACGTCCCTCGGCTCGGCGTACGGCACGCCGCACACCGCCAGGCGGCGCAGGAGCAGTTCGCGCCGGCGGTCGAGGTCGGAGCGCAGCGGGTCGAGCCGGAGGTCGCGGGAGTCGGTCGCCGCCGCCCCCTGTTCCGGTCCGGGCAGCCCGAGTGCGGCGGCCTCGGCCTCCACCGCCGGGGCGAGGCCGCTGCGCGGGGCGCCGGGGGCGGGCCGTCCGCTCCGGGTGCCCACCAGGACGTGTTCCATGGCCCGCGCGACCGCCCGGCCCCGCCCGTACGGCTCGCCCTGCGCGAGCACGGTCTGCACGGCCTCGACGAGTTCGCCCCGCCCGGCGGCCGGCAGTCCTCGCAGCCGGGCGAGGTCGCCGGCGAGCCGGCCGATCTCCCGGGCGTCGGCCGGGCCCGACGGATGTCCCTGGGCCCGCAGTTCGGCGCACACGCGGACGGCGGTGCGGATCAGCACCGCCTCGAGCGCGCCGGGGTCGCCCGCCGCGTCGAGGACGAGGTGCTGCCACTCCGGGTCCCTGATGCCCGCGGGGTAGCCGGAGCGCTCGTCCAGCAGCGCATAGGTGTACGGGATGAGGGAGGTCGTCCAGGGGCGGGCGTCCTCGCGCCCCCTGCTCCCGGCGTCCTCGCTCGCCGCGGACGCGCCCCCGGGCGCCGCCCCCGGCAGCAGCGCCGGGGCGTGGAACGCGCCGACGACCACGGCCGCGCGGGCCCCGTCGGCCGTGGCGTCGTCGATGCGGGACCGCATCCACGCCTCGCGCCGCAGGTCGAGTGCGGGGACACCGCCGGAGGCGGCCGCGTCCTCGCGCAGGGCCCATCCCGTCAGCAGAGCGGCGCGGCGCAGGGCCTCGGGCGGCGACCCGGGGGCGGTGGCTTCGACGAGGCGGTCCCACAGGTCGTCCCCGGGGCGTCCGGTGACGCGGTCGCGCAGGACCGCGTGGAGGCCGGGCCCCGGCTCCCCCGCCACTCGGGGCGCCTGCCTGCCCGCGGCCCACGCGCGATCGGCCAGCGGCAGGTCGCAGGCGACGGCCGGGACGCCGTGCCGGGCCGCCCAGCGCACGGCGGCCAGTTCGGGCGAGAAGTCGGCGAAGGGGTAGAAGGCCGGGCCGCCGCCCGCTCCGTCGCCGGGGGCGGCGGCGAGGGCGACGGGCGCCCGGGTCGCCTCGTGGGCGAGCCAGGGCAGCCATTCCTGCATCTCGTCGGGGAGTTCGACGAGCAGGACGTCCGGCTTGGCGTCGTCCAGCAGGGCGGGCAGGGCGGCCGCGAGCGACGGCGCGTGGTGGCGTACGCCGATGAGGTACGGCGCCGCCGCGTCCGTGAGTGCGGCGAGAGCCGCGTCGGGGGTGCGGGACACGGCGGTCAGCCCTCCAGCACGGTGCGCAGTTCCCACAGGGTGCGCCAGGTCGGGGAGCCCTGCTCGGCGCGGCGTCGGACGGGGCCGTCCCAGTAGCCGAGCAGCCGTGCCGCGTCGGCCGGGTCGTCCTTGCGCACGACGCCGAGCAGATGCCCGGGCAGCAGCCCGAGCACATCACGGTCGCCCGGGAAGTACGCGCCCGCGAGAGCGAGCGCGCCCGCCACCGAGACGGCCTCGGCGGTGCTCATGACCGTGGAGGGGCGCTCCACTTCCCAGCCCTCCGCGGAGCGGCCCTCGCGCAGGTCGCGGAAGGCGGTGACCAGGGCTTCCAGAACGGCGTCGTCGACCTGGTAGGGCGCCCCCGCGCGTTCGACCGCCGCGCGGGACTGGCTGCGCACGAGCGCGGTCTCGGCGTCGAGGTCGCCGATGGGGCCGACAGTCTCGAAGTTGAAGCGGCGTTTGAGGGCGGCGGACATCTCGGAGACGCCCTTGTCACGGAGGTTGGCGGTGGCGATGAGGGTGAAGCCGGGTGCCGCGTGCGCCAGGCCGTCCTCGCCGCCCGCGAGTTCGGGGATGGAGATGCGCCGTTCCGAGAGCAGGGAGACCAGGGAGTCCTGCACCTCGGGCAGGCAGCGCGTGACCTCCTCGACCCGGGCGACGGCACCGCGCGACATGGCCGTGAGGACGGGCGAGGGCACGAGCGCCTGCCGGCTGGGTCCCTGGGCGAGCAGCAGCGCGTAGTTCCAGCCGTACTTGAGCTGGTCCTCCGTCGTGCCGGCGGTGCCCTGGACGACCAGGCCGCTGGTGCCGCAGACGGCGGCGGACAGCAGCTCGGAGAGCATCGACTTCGCGGTGCCGGGCTCGCCGACGAGTAGCAGGCCCCGTTCCCCGGCGAGGGTCACGACGCACCGTTCGACCAGGGCGCGGTCGCCGACGAACTTGCCCTCCACGACGAGGCGGCGCGGGACGTCCCCGGGGGCCCCGGTGTCCTCCGGCAGCTTCAGCGGCTGTCCGTCGCTGCCCATGACGAAGGTGACGACGGCACGCGGGGTGAGCCGCCAGGAGGGCGGCCGGGGGCCGGTGTCGTGGGCCGCGAGGAAGGCGAGTTCGGTGGCGTACCGGTCCTCGGGCGGGGTGATCTGCCGCTGAGCGGGTGCGGCGGGAGCGGCGAGAGGTGCGGTGGTGGTCATCGGCGGCGGCCCTTCCGGGTGGCGCGGGTGGTGAGTTCTTCGAAGGCGGGGGCGTCGCCGTCGCGGACACGGTCCCAGGCGGCGGTGAACAGTTCGGGCACCGGGAGCAGGGGGACAGTCCGGGAGTGGTCGCGGACCGGGTAGAGGCCTTCCTTCCAGGTCTCCACCGGGAGGGCGGGTGCCTTGAGGTCGCGCCAGCCGCAGGGCAGGAAGAGGGTGCGCCCCGCGCGCGGGCGGCGGGCCTCGACGACCAGGCCGCTCGCGGCGAGTCCGGTGCGGGCCTTCTTCATGCGGGTGGGCTTCCAGCCCGTCCAGCGGGCGCAGTTGCGGTCCGTGGGGTCGGGCAGGGCGAGCAGTTGCAGGTACAGCGCGGCGGCGTCCTCGCCGAGGCCGTGGGCGGCGGCGACCTCGGCGACGAGGTCCGGCACGGTGAGGGTGGGGTCCTGGGCATGGCCGGCCGGGTCGTCCGGGCCGGTGCCCGCGGCGAGCGCCCGCTGAAGTCCGTCACCGAGGACGGCACCCAGGCCGCGCAGGCCGCCGTCGCGGTGCGGACCGACCAGGCCCTCGACGAGGCCGAAGACGGAGTCGTCGGGGCCGGTCAGCCCGGCCGGGCGGACGAGCACGGTCTCGGTGTCGCCGTACCAGGGGCGCAGCACCAGGGCCTGGCCGGCGTGGGTCAGGCCCTGGGCGTCCGCGCCACCGGTGGCGGGCAGTCCGTATGCCTTGCGGAGCTGGACGGCGGTGGGGCTGCCCTTCTCCGTCCACTCGATGTCGACGTCGAGGAGCAGGCCGGGGTCGGCGAGCCTGCGGCGCAGGGCGGTCAGTCCGCCGGGGAGCGCGGCGCGCAGCGGATGCCCGTACGGCAGGCCGTAGGCGAGCCCCGCGAGCGCGGCGACGGACTGCGTGATGTCGTGCCGTCCGGGCAGTGCGGAGGGGTCCTCGGGGACGAGCTCGCCGTCCCTGCCGGGCCGTTGCGCCGTGGTACGGCTGAGCCACGGGGTCCGCCCGGGGTTGAGGACGGCCTCGGCCTCCGAGGCGGGAACGCCGGTGAGTTCACCGGCGACCTCCTCCGGCAGCCGGACCAAGCCGCCGAGCCGTTCCGTCCAGACGCGGCCGGCCGCCGCGACATCGGGCCCGGTGGTCCACAGTCCGGCCGGGTCCTCCGGCAGCAGGGCGCCGGCCAGGGCCGCCCTGTCGCCCTGGCCGAGGGACGCCAGCAGGGCCTCGCCGAAGTCCTTCTGCCGCGGCTTCAGTCCGACGGCGTCCAGTGCCGCGGTGTCCGGGTCCTTGGGCAGGCCGGCGAGCAGCAACGTCGCCTGCACGGGGCCGAGGCCGCCGCCGGTCGCCGCGACGAGCGCCTCCGGGCCGTCCTCCCGCCAGGGCGCCGCGCCCTTGTCCCCCAGGAGCCGGGTCAGCTCGCCCAGCCGCCCGGCGGGGAGGTCCGGGGCGCGGCCGGTCTCCTCCTCCAGGGTGAAGTGGGCGACGGCGCCGAACGCTCCGGAGGGGTCGTGGTCGAGGGCGACCCATCGGACGTGCCGGCGCTGTCCGTCGACGTTCTTGCAGGCCAGAATCACCACGGTGCGGTCACCGCGGCGCAGGACCTGCCCCGCCCGCTGCTGCTTGTCGTGCTTCTCACCGAGGACGACCTCGCGGAGCCCGCCGCCGGGCGCCGCCAGTCGTCCCTCGGCGATCGCGTCGAAGAGCAGGCGCAGCGCCTCGCGCTCCTTCGCGGGGACGGCGGGCGACGCCGCGCGGACGGCCAGCGGGCGCAGCGCGCCGAGGACGGCGGGCCATGCCAGGCCCATGCCGGGAACGGTGTACTCGTCGCTGAGCCATCCGCCGCCGAGCACGCCGATCCTGTCCCGGCCGGGGAGCGGTTTGCCCTCGGCGGGCTTGCCGGACAGTACGTGGTTGACGGAGCGGATCTGCCGGAGCGTGGTCCACTGCGTGTCGCCGGACCACCAGGAGTAGGCCTGGTCGGCGATGCCGGCGACGGCGCCGCGCAGGGTCTGGTCGTCGCCGTGCTCGGGACTGTGGTCGGCGAACATGCCCTCGGTACGGCTGCGCGACTGCGGCGTCCGCTGCTCCGGCGGGGTGACGAAGCCGATCACCCCCTCCAGGTGGCGCAGGACGCTCTGCACGAGTGCGGTCACGCCCGTGAGGAGCCGCTCCTCGGTGAGGGCCGGCAGGGCCCGCGCCACGGAAGCGTGCGCCACGGCGGTCGTGGAGGGACCGGTGTACTTCTTGGTGCGGGCCGCCTCCGCCCGCCGTTCGGCCAGGGCGCTCGCGGTGGTCTTCAGCACGTCGGCGGCCTGCGCGTCGGTGAAGGCGCGCAGCACGTCCGAGCCCTTCTCGTCACGCGGGCGCAGGGCGTGCCAGAAGGCGAGCGGCGGGACGAGCCGGGTGCCGGCGGCGAACTCCCCACCGCTCCCGCAGACCGACAGGGTGGCGAGTTCGTCGGTGCCGGTCGCGTCGCCTGCCGTGTGAAGCGAGATTGTCTGGTGGGTGAGCGCCACGATCGGCTCGGCGCCGCCGGGGAGCCGCAGCGCGCCGAGCGGCATGGTCCGGGACCAGCTCTCCCTCTTCCGCACGGGGAAACCGACGGTGCGGCCGTCGGGCGTGCCGGCGGTGCAGCGCGCCTCGGTCCCTTCACCCTCGACGCGGATCCAGCGGCCGAGGACCGTGCCGTCGGTGCCGAAGGGTGTTCCCTCCAGGCCGGGTTGCAGCGGCAGGACCTCGCAGTCCTCCTGCCGGAGCCGGGCGCCCTCGCGGATACCGGAGCGCAGGAAGGCGGGCAGGGAGGCGCGGCTGTGGGTGCCGGTGACCGGGTCGTACTCCATCCAGACCTGCTCGCGGCCCTGCTTGCCCTGGCGCCAGAAGGAGGTGCCGTCGCCGAGGACGGGCCGGGCGGAGGGCAGCACCGTGTCACCGGCGTGCAGAGTGCGGCCGCCGGTGGCGCGGCCGCCGCCGGGCAGGGGGATCGAGGCCGCGCCGACATGCGCGTCCCACCACGTGGGAACGGTCTCCCCGCCGAGGGTGAGGACGTCCGCGGGCCGGGCGGACCAGTACCCGCGCTGTTGGTCGCCCTCCCGCCACATCACGAGGAGTTCACCGTCGGTGTAGCGGAAGGACGGCTGGTGCCAGCGGTCGAGTTGGACGGGGATGCGCAGGTCGTGTTCGAGGAGCACCTTCTCGGGACCGACGACCACGACCTTGTGCTTGCGGGCGAGGATGAGGGCGGGCCAGGCCTCGGAGATCCGGAGCGAGTGCTCCCCGGCCGACTTGGCGGCAGCCGCGTCGAGGAGTTCCATGGCCTCCTCCAGCGCAGGCCAGCCCAGTTCGTCGAGGATGCCCTCACGCAGGGTGCGCCCGAGCAGCGGCGCGATGTCGTGACCCGCGACGCGGGCGACGGCGCCGGGGTTGACGCGCGTCGCGACGGACCGGAAAGGCCGCATGCGGCTGAGCGCGGTCCGGGAGGCGGGCAGGCCGCAGGCCCCGGTGAACTGCTCCGCCGCCTCGTCCAGCCAGTCGTGCAGGACGGTGCTGAGCACCGGGTGCGAGGCCAGGGCCTCCAGTGCCTCCGTCTGCGTGCGGTTGTCGCCGAGTTGGCCGATCGCATGGTGCAGCAGGCGCCGCAGGCGCGGATCGGCGCCGGTGGCCACGAGGTCACGCCGTCCGGTCCCGCGGTCGAGCAGCCACGGGGCGAGCGGCAGGTGGACGCTCGCCGCGTCCTCGGGGACGGCGAGCGGGACGCCCTCCGCCACGCACAGGTCGAGCAGGTCGAGTTCGGCACCGGCGCGCCAGCGGGCCGCGAAGAGGTCGACGGGACGTCCGTCGGCGCGCAGCCTGGGTGCCATCCGGGCGACGAGGGCGAGCGTGGACGCGGAGCGTTCGGAGCTGGGCGAGCCGTGCTTGCGGTGCGTCGCCCAGCGGGTCAGCCAGTCCGCCGCGTCGACGTCCGCGGCGGACTCGCCCGCCTCCCCCGCCTCCCCGGTCAGCAGGGTGTCGGCTCCGGTCCCGGCGAGCAGCGCGAGCCAGAACTCGTCGTGCTCGGGGTCGCTGCCGAGTCCGGTCGGCATGATCTCCAGCAGCCTGGCCCGCACGGACGGTTGCCGCTCGGCGAGCACGACGAGGGTGGGCCGGAAGGCGGTCCAGAAGGAGCCGGGCGCACGCACGACGGCGGGCGAGGCCAGCAGGTCGGCGACGAGGGCGCACTCCTCGGTGACCCGGTCGAGTCCGGCGGCCTTGACCAGCCCGCGGGCGTCCTGCGGCAGCGAGGCGTACGGAGGCATCCCGGCGGCGCAGCGCTCCACGGTGAGCTGCCGGAACTGCCGCCAGGCCTCAGCCGGATCGAGACGCCGGGCGAGGTCCTTGACGTGCTCCTTGAGCGCTTTGACGGTGAGGGCGCCCGCGAAGGCGAACTCCAGGAACACCGCGCGCTGACGGTCCTCGTCGACGGCGAGGCCGTGGACCCGCTCGGCCGCACGGGCCTTGCCGAAGAAGGCGGCGGCGTAGGTGGTGTTCTCGTGCTGGAGGAAGACGCGGGCGGCCTGCTCGTGGAAGGTGGGCAGGAAGTGCGGCACGGCGCGGCCGAGGCGTTCCGCCAGGACCTCGAAGCCGTCCTTGGCCGCGCCGGCGCGGGACTTGGCCATCCGCGCGAGCCGCTCGATGTCCTTGACCAGGGCGAGCGCGTGGTGTCCGTTGGCCGGGTCGTTGACCAGGGCCCAGGCGGGGAATCCGAGCGTCTCCCGGCGCACCTGGCCGACCTCGGGCGTCTCCGGCTCGCGGGTCAGGCCGAGGAAGTCCAGCGCCAGGTCCTCCGCCTCGCCGAGGGTGCCCGGGACGAGGCGGACGACGCGGCGACCCTCGAGCACGGGGTGCGTGTAGCCACGCACGGTGAGGGTGTCGGCGTCCTCGCCGGCGGTGGTGCCAGGGGGCAGGATCGCGCCGGCGTCCAGCAGCGCGGTGACGGTGTTCCGGTCGTGGGCGCTCATGCCGCCTGCTCCTCGTCCTCGATGTCGCGGCCCGCGTACAGGGCGGCCGCCATGCGCATGCCTTCCGACCAGGCGACGGCGCCGACCTGACCGAGTCTCAGGGCCCGTCCCGTACCGTCGGTCCAGGAAAGGGGCCCGGTCTCGGTCTCGCTCCAGCCGTCGTAGTCGCCGATCCAGATGCGGGCCTCGACGGGCCGGCCGTCCTCGAGGACGGGGCAGACGGCGTGCCCTCCGCGTACGCGGTAGCCGAGCGAGGTGGCACGGCCGTGCAGGAAGCGCAGCTCCTTGAACGTGCCGCCCGCGTAGTCCTGGACCACGGTGCCCTCGGGGTCGAGGTCCGCGGGGCGGTGCCAGACCTCGCGGAAGAGCTGCTGCGCCCCCTGCTCCACGCCCAGTTCGACCGCGAACTCGCGCAGATCCTCGAGGTCGTCCAACAGGACGGGGTGCGGGATGCGCACCAGTTCGGGGGCGATGCGCACGGTGTCGCCGTCCAGGTCCACCAGGCCGAGCCCGCGCTCCGCCCCCGCGTCCCGCAGGAAGCCGGCGACCTGTCCGTCGGCGCCGGTCACGACGACGTCCCGCAGGGCCGCCTGCCACGCCGGGTCCGGCCACACCGCCCCGACGACGGCGATCGGCACCGGCAGCGAGCGCACCATCCACCGCTCGACGTCGGCCAGGCAATGCCGTTCGTGCCGCTCCAGCCACTCGGTGAGCTGACGCAGCCCCACCACCGCCGGGTCGTCGGCCAGTTTGCCCGGCACGGACTTCAGCCGGCGGCCGGCCGCATTGCGGCACACGACCTTTCCGTCGTCGAGGGAGACCTCGTAGTCGCCCGCCGTCACCCACCCCATCGTGTGCCTCCCTGCACCGCGTTGATCAAGTGACCGGAACTGTAGGTGGGGGCACTGACAACCCCCTCCCACGCCTGTGGACAGCGGGAATCCCGCCCGCGTGGGCGGTCACCGGGCAGGTCGTGCCGACGCCTGCCCGCGATACTTGTCCGGGACGATCCGGTGCCGGGCACGTTGTCGGCGGGGCCCCCTAGACTCCGTCCCATGACCATCGCGACAGCCGCCGTCATCGCGGACCTGGCCCCCGGCGGAGTCCTGCGCGCCTCGATCAACCTGGGCAATCCCGTGCTGGCGCACGGCACCGGGCGGGAGCCGGGCGGCGTGACGGTGGACATCGCGCGGGAGGTCGCGGCACGGCTGGGCGTGCCGGTGGAGCTCCTGTGCTTCGACGCGGCACGCAGGTCCTACGAGGCGATGGCGACCGGCCGGGCCGACCTCTGCTTCCTGGCCGTCGATCCGGCCCGCGAGGCCGATGTGGCGTTCACCGCGCCCTACGTGGTGATCGAGGGCGTGTACGCGGTCCCCCGGGACTCCGCGATCTCCGCGCCCGCCGACGTGGACCGTCCGGGCGTGCGCGTCGGCGTGAAGCGCGGATCGGCGTACGACCTGTTCCTCAGCCGCACGCTGCGCCACGCGACCGTCGTGCCCGGGGACGAGGGCGTGGAGGTGTTCCTCGCCGAGGAGCTGGAGGTCGCGGCGGGCATCCGGCAGCCGATGGCCGCCTTCGTCGCGCGCCGTCCCGGCATCCGGCTGGTCGACGAGCGCTTCATGGAGATCCGCCAGGCGGTGGGCACGACCAGGACGCGGCGGCCGGAGACGGTGGCGTTCCTGCGCGCCGTGGTGGAGGAGTTGAAGGCCGGCGGCTTTGTCGCCGAGGCCCTGCGCGACGCGGGGCAGTCGGAGACGCTGGTGGCACAGCCGGCCTAGCCCGCCCGGCGGGGCGGACCGCGCGCCGGGTCCGGGCCGAGGAGGCGGTCGGACGTGGCGGCGTCAACCGCTCCGATCCGGCCGGCGGCGGCCGCGGCGCCACTGCCCGCCCGGATGAGGGCGCCGAGCCCGGCCGCGGCCGTACCGCATGGCTAAGGTCGTGGCATGCCAGCCGTGTTGGTCAATGGTCTGCCCGGAGCCGGGAAGACGACACTCGCGCGAGCGCTCGCCCGCGAACTCCACCTCCCCCTGCTCAGCAAGGACTCCGTGAAGGAGACCCTGGCCGACCACCTCGGGGCGCTGCGCCCGGCGGACCGCCCGGCGCGCGAGTGGAGCCGGTCGCTGGGGGCCGCGGCGGCCGAGACGTTGTGGACGCTGCTGGCGGACTCGCCGGCGGGGGCGGTCCTGGAGAGTCCCTGGCCCGCGCACACGCGGCCCTTGGTGGCCGCGGGCCTGGCCCGCGCCGGGGTCGGCGAGGTGCACGAAGTGTGGTGCGAGGTACCCGAGGAGACGGCGCGGCGCAGGTTCCGTGAACGGGCGCCACTGCGGCATCCGGTGCACATCGAGGGAACCGGGTTCTCCGAGGAGGACTGGCAGTTGTGGGCGCAGGGGGCACAGCCGCTGGCCCTGGGCAGGGTGCACCGGGTGGACACGACCCGCCCGGTGGACGTGCCGGCGCTGGCCCGCGCGATCACCGGCGCATGAGGTCCGCGGGCGCGCGCCCGCGCCTTCCGCCAGGTTGCCGCAAGGGGCTGCGCGAGGGCTGCGAACCGCCGTAGCCTTCCCCTGCGAAGGCCGGTCCGCGAGGGGGCGCAGGGGGCCGCGATGAAGGGCATGCCCCGGCGCGTCCGCACGCCGGACCTCACCGCCCGCAGTCGCACACCACCGCCTTCGGGCTCCGCCGGTGCCGTCCCGGCGGAACACCCGACCCGCCCCGGCCCGCACCGCACGGAGCGCGCCGCGAGCGTACGGCGTCCGGCGTGGTCCCGCCCGGCGCACCGGGGCGCCTCCTGGCGCCGCATCCCTCCCCATGATCACCTTCGTCAGCGGGTGGCCCGCACCCTCACCGTCCACGAGTCCGGTGCGCCGGCCGGCGCGCCGGGCCGACCGAGGAGCCGTATGAGCATGCCCCAGCCCCGGCAGGCGTCCGCCCGAACGCCCGGGGCACAGGACCTCCCCTACTACGAGGACTTCTCCCCCGGCCGCGGCGCCCTGCCGCCGCGGGCCTGGACCCCCGCCTCCGACGCAGCACGGCTGAGCCTGAACGGCATGTGGCGGTTCCGGCTCTCCCCGGCCGCGGACGCGGAGGACACCGCCTTCACCCGCCAGGACTTCGACGCCTCGCGCTGGGACGTGCTGCCGGTGCCCTCCCACTGGCCGCTGCACGGCCACGGCGCGCCGTGGTACACCAACGCCCGCTACCCCTTCCCCGTCGACCCGCCGCACGTCCCCACCGAGAACCCGACCGGTGACCACCGCCTCGCCTTCGCGCTGCCGGACACCTGGCCCGAGGGGGGCGCGTGCGTGCTGCGCTTCGAGGGCATCGAGTCCTGCGCGCGGATCTGGCTCAACGGCGAGGAACTGGGCGTCTTCAAGGGCAGCCGGCTGCCCGCCGAGTACGCGGTGGGGCATCTGCTGCGCCCGGTCGGCAATGTGCTGGCCGTCCGCGTCCACCAGTGGTCCTCGGGCAGTTACCTGGAGGACCAGGACATGTGGTGGCTGCCGGGCGTGTTCCGCGACGTCACGCTGCTGCACCGGCCGGCGGGCTGCGTGCCCGACTTCTTCGTGCACGCCGTGTACGACCACACCCGCGGCACGGGCACGCTGCGCGTCGACGCCCCGTCCGGCGGCCGGGTCACGGTACCCGGGCTCGGCGTCGACATCGCCGCCGGCGAGTCCGTCACGCTGCCCGTCGAGCCGTGGAGTGCGGAGGTCCCGCGCCTGTACGCGGCCGAACTGGCCGGCGAGGGCGAGCGGGTCCCGTTCCGGATCGGCTTCCGCACCGTCGCCGTCGAGGACGGCGTGCTCACGGTGAACGGCCGGCGCGTCCTGTTCCGGGGCGTCAACCGGCACGAGTTCCATCCCTCGCACGGGCGGGCCCTGGACCTCGCGACGATGCGCGAGGACGTGCTCCTGATGAAGCGTCACAACATCAACGCCGTCCGCACCAGCCACTACCCGCCGCACCCCGCCTTCCTGGAGATGTGCGACGAACTGGGCCTGTGGGTCGTCGACGAGTGCGACCTGGAGACCCATGGCTTCGGCGAGGTCGGCTGGGCCGGCAACCCCGTGGCCGACGAGCGCTGGACGCCGGCGCTGCTGGACCGCGCCGACCGCATGGTCGAGCGCGACAAGAACCATCCCTCGGTGGTGATCTGGTCGCTCGGCAACGAGTGCGGCACCGGCCGCGGCCTGTCCGCGATGGCCCGCCGCATCCGCGAGCGCGACCCGGACCGGCCGATCCACTACGAGGGCGACCTGTCCTGCGCCGACACCGACCTGTACTCGCGGATGTACGCCGACCACGCCGAGGTCGACCGGATCGGCCGGCGCGAGGAACTCCCGTGGGGCGACCCGGAGCTGGACGCCAGGCGGCGGGCGATGCCCTTCGTCCTGTGCGAGTACGCGCACGCCATGGGCAACGGCCCTGGTGGCCTCGCCGAGTACCAGCGGCTGTTCGAGTCCCACGAGCGCCTCCAGGGCGGCTTCGTCTGGGAGTGGATCGACCACGGCATCGCCCGCCGCACCGCCGACGGCCGCCGGTGGTACGCCTACGGGGGCGACTTCGGCGAGGAGATGCACGACGGCAACTTCGTGTGCGACGGGCTGCTCTTCCCCGACCGCACGCCCTCCCCGGGCCTCGTCGAGTACAAGAAGGTGATCGAGCCGGTCCGCATCGAGGGCGATGCCGCCGCCGGCACCGTGCGGATCACCAACACCCATGACGTCGCGGACCTTTCACACCTGCGCTTCACCTGGACGTACGAGGTCGACGGGGTCACCGCCGCGCAGGACTGCCTGTCCGTGCCGCCGCTCGCGCCCGGCGAGTCGACCGAGCTGAAACTGCCCGAGCCCGCCGCGTCCGATCTGGTCGGGGAGGCGTTCTGGCAGGTACGGGCGGTCCTGGAGCGGGACACGCCGTGGGCGCCCGCCGGGCACGAGGTGGCCTGGGGCCAGTGGGCCGCGCTCGTCCCGTCCACCGCGCCCTCCGCCGCGCGGCCTTCCGCGCCGCACACGCCGCGGGCCGCCGAGGGAGGCGTCGTGCTGCTCGGTCCCGGCACGTTCGACGCGGCCTGCGGGGAGCTGCGGTTCATCGACGGCTACGCGGTCTCCGGTCCCCGGCTGGACGTGTGGCGGGCCCCGACCGACAACGACGAGGGCGCCCCCTGGCAGCCCGACGAGCGCTACGGGCAGTTGTGGCGGGAGGCAGGACTGCACCGCATGCGTCACCGCGTCGACGAGGTCGCGGTGGAGGACGGCGGCCTGACCGTGCGGACCCGGGTCGCCCCGGCCGCCAAGGCGTTCGCGCTGCGCACCGTCTACCGCTGGACCGCCGACGGCGACCGGCTGCACCTGGTAGTCGACGTCACCCCCGAGGGCGCCTGGCCGCTGCCGCTGCCCCGGCTCGGTGTCCGCCTCGGCCTCTGCTCCACCCTGACGTCGGCCGAGTGGTACGGCGGCGGCCCCGGCGAGGCCTACCCCGACACCCGCGCCGCGTCCCGTGTCGGCCGCCACACGGCGTCGGTCGAGGCGCTGCAGACGCCCTACGTCCGCCCGCAGGAGAACGGCGCCCGCGCCGACGTGCGGTGGGTGCGGCTGCGCCGCGAGGACGGGACAGGGGTGGCCATCGAGGGCGAGCCGCCCTTCTGGTTCACCGCGCGGCACTGGACGACCGAGCAGCTGGACGCCGCCGCGCACACGACCGCGCTCGTGCCGGGCGACACCCTGTGGGTCAACCTCGACCACGGCCAGCAGGGCATCGGCAGTCAGTCCTGCGGTCCCGGCGTGCTCCCCCAGTACCGGCTGGACGCCGCCCCCGCGTCCTTCTCGTTCACCTTGTCCACCCTCACCGGCAGCCGCTGAGGGCTGCGCCCGCTACACCGCCGGACGGCCGGGGGCCGTCCGGCGGCGCGTTGCCGGGTATCCGGGGCCGTCCGCACCCCGGCCGTCGTGGAGCCGCATCGTGGCGGGGGCACGCCACCGGGCTGCCGCACGGTCGTTCTCGGCGCTGCCCACGCGCGGGGGTGCGGGCGGGGCGGGCCGGCCGCGTCGACGTCAGCTGGACTGCCCGCGGCTGCTACAGCGGCCGCGGGCCCGGACACATTCGGCGCGACCCCGCGTCGGCCGCGTCCTCCTTCGCGGGCGTGGATCTGCGCGGGCAGTTCCGGCGGCTCGACGACTGGCCCGGCCCCGGCCCGCGGGACGGCGCTGAACCGGGCCGGGGTCGGCGGTCGAGCCGCGGAGGGCGACTACGCCGTGGCGGTGTCCGCGTGCGGAGCGGCCCTCTCGGAGCCGTCGGCGAGCACGGGCCAGGCGCGGCCCGCGCCGCCCGTGGCGACAGCCCGCCACCAGGGGTCGAGGGGCAGGCCGGCGGCGGGTTCGAAGGGCTCGCCGGGGCGGGGCACCGCGACGCGGGCGCCGGTGGCGCGGGCGGCGGCGACGGTGCCCTCCGCGGGTGCCTCCCACGGGTGCGGCGCGAGGTTGAAGGTGCCCCAGTGGATCGGCAGCATCAGCTCGCCGCGCAGGTCACCGTGGGCGCGGACGCCCTCCTCCGGCGTCATGTGGATGTCCGGCCAGAACTCGCTGTAGGCGCCGATCTGGACCATCGTGGCGTCGAAGGGGCCGTAAGAGGCGCCGATCTCGGCGAATCCGGGGAAGTAGCCGGTGTCACCGCTGTGGTAGACCCGGTGCTCGGGTCCGGCCACGACCCAGGAGGCCCACAGGGTGTGCTGGGTGTTGCGAATGGCACGGCCGCAGAAGTGCCGGGCGGGTGTCGCCGTCAGGGTGAGCCCGCCGACCTGCGTGGACTCGTGCCAGTCCAGCTCGGTCATGCGGTCCGCGGGGACGCCCCAGCGCTCGAGGTGCGCCCCGACGCCCAGCGGGATCACGAAGCGCGTACCCGTACCGGCCAGTGCCTTGATGGTGGGCATGTCGAGGTGGTCGTAGTGGTCGTGCGAGATCACGATCGCGTCGGCCTCGCCCAGTTCCCGCAGCGCGACCGGGGGCTGGTGCAGCCGCTTCGGCCCGATGAAGGAGAAGGGGGAGCAGCGCTCGCCCCAGACGGGGTCGAAGAGCACGCGGTGCCCGTCGATCTCGGTCCAGACCGTGGAGTGGCCCATCCAGGTGAGCCGCAATCCGGACGCGGGCGGCGCCGCCAGGTCCGCCAGGGTGGACCCGTACAGCGGGATGTTGCCGGCCGGGGCGCGGCGCACCCGGTCCTCCTTGCGGAAGTACGAACGGGCGAACCGCAGCATGGAACCCGAGGGCGCGGTCCGGGCGCTCACCGGGTTCCTGAAGACGCCGTCGGCGAAGTTGGGCGACCGCTGGATGCGCTCCATCCTTTCCCCGTAGGGATTGTCTCCGAAAGCGGGGATGAGACGAGCGAGCGGAGAACGCTTCGGACTGGAGCCGGTCACGGCACCTCCCGGTAGTCGGCGGTCACGATCGCGCCGTGACCGTGCGGGTCCCGGCAGCACCAGTATGTACAGCGACAACTCCTACATCGGTCATTCCAGTTCCGCGCCCCGTTGTGCATCCTGTGTACGTCCTGTCACAGGGCGCGGACCAGGCGTGGCTATCCCGCGGCGCGGGGCTGCCCGTAGGCGCGCTCCACATGCAGCTTCAGGACCAGGCGTTTGTCCTCGACCATGGCGCGCCGGTAGTCGTCCCAGTCGGGGTGCTCGCCCTGCACGGCCCGGAAGAGGTCGATGAGTTCCTCGACGGTCGCGTCGTTCCGGTCCGCGGCGACGGGGGTGAGTTCGGCGGTGCCCTCGGCGACCGTCCACGCCCAGCGGTCGGGGGTGGTCACGTGGTAGCTCGCCCGGGGGTCGCGTCGCAGATTGCGGGTCTTGGCGCGGTCGTCGGTGAGGGAGACCCGCAGCACGCCGGTCGCCGGGTCGTAGTGGTGGGTGACGTTGGACAGCTGGGGGCGGCCGTCCCGCTTGATCGTCACCAGCACGCCGCCGTTGGAGTCGGCGAGCAGTCGCAGCAGTTCCGTATCGCTCATGCCCGCCTCAACGACCGTCCGGGACAGAGGATTCCACGACCGCGCCATCCGGGCCGAGGAGCGCTCGATGGGCCGCCCCGTCCGCCCAGACGACGGCCACCTCGTGGCCCGCGGGGGTCGTGCGCACCTCGGCTTTCGCCACCGCGGACAGCGGTTCCGGGTCCGGCGCACCGCTGAGCCGCGCGGCGCAGACGAAGAGGTCGCCGCGGTACCGGCCGGCCTCGGTGGTGGCACCGGCGGCGGCCGGGACGACGGCGTGCGGGGCGCACGCGGTGGGCACGGGCGGCAGCGCGGGGGCGTCGGTGAGCCCGTGCAGCGGCAGCAGCTCCGAGCGCAGCCCCTCCCCCGCCGGCCAGCCGGTCTGCCGTACGGCCGTGCCCGGATCGGCACCGGTGACCAGGTGGACGCGGACCTCGGCGGCGCCGCGCGCCAGGACGACGGCGACGACACGCACGCGGTCGCCGGCCGCGTCGCCGGCGACGGAGCGCGAGGCGGCCCAGCCCTCGCCCGCGCCGAGCGGGACGATCCCGGTCCGCGCGGTGACCGAGCCGTCGGCGCGGACGAGGCCGAAGTGGTTGTCGGGCGGGTCCGCGGCGGACACCGGGGCCGTGGCGCTGGAGTACGCGAGGCGGGTGTAGTGCGGGTCCCAGCGGAGGTCCTCGCTGCCGTGGTTGTGCAGGCGGACGACGCCGTCGGCGACGGTGGACTGCAGCAGCCAGTTCGGCGCGGGCAACGCGGTCAGGGCATCGGCGCGCTCGGCGGGCGCGGGCTCCTCGGGGGCCGTCCACACCTCGTGGTCCGCCGGGAGCAGCAGCCCGAGGAAGCCCTTGCTCGCCCAGTACGGGGACGCGGGGCCGGAGTAGCCCTGGAGGACGGGCGCGTACGGGCCGTGCCAGCCCAGCGACAGCAGCCCGTCGGGTCCTGCGGCGCCCCGGTCGAGGAAGTGGCGCAGGGCGCCGGACGCCAGCCGCCGTGTGGTCCCGGGGGCGAGCGGGGTGTGGCCGGTGAGGGCGCCGAGCCACAGGGGGCAGGCGGTGGCCATGCGGTAGGTGAGGGACCGGCCCTGGTGCACGGGCGAGCCGTCGGCGCCGAAGAGGCGGGCGTAGTCGGCGAGGTGGACGCGCAGCCGCTCGCCGTAGCGGTCGAGGCGGTCGGCGTCGCCGGAGAGCCACGCCTCCAGCACGGGGTACAGGTGCAGGGCCCAGCCGTTGTAGTAGTCAAAAGCCCGCCCGTCGCCGTCGGTGTACCAGCCGTCGCCGACGTACCAGCGCTCGATGCCGTCCAGGCCGCGGGTGACGGCCGCGTCGTCGCCGAGGAATCCGGCGACGGTGACGGGGAACAGCTCCCAGTTGGAGGCCCAGGGTTCTGCGGTGACCGCGCGGGACAGCCACGCGCCGGCGCGCTCGCGCACTGCGTCGTCGAGACGGTCCCACAGCAGGCCGCGGGTCAGGCGCAGGGCGAGGGCGATCGACGCGGCCTCGACCAGGGGCTGGCTGCGGTCGGTGACGACCGGCCAGTCCTCGGGTCCATCCCCGCCGGGGTGGGCGGTGCCCGCGGCCAGGCCGTCGGCGTAGCGGTCCAGGAGCCCTGCCGGGTCGTCGCCGCCGGCGCCCGCCACGCGGATCGCGGCGAGCAGGAAGGTCCGCGCGTAGCCCTCCAGTCCGTCCGAGCGCACGCCGGAGGCGCTGGGGCGGCCGGCAGGCAGGTGGTACAGCGCGCGGCCCGGGGTGGCGTGCGGGGCGACTGCGGCGAGCAGCCCGTCGGCGACGGCCTCCCAGTGTGCCCGGGTCCATCCGGTGTACGGGCTGAGCGCCCGGTCCTCGCGCGGGAGGACGAAGGGGTGCGGGGGCGCGGGACGTGTCACGGGGGTGGCTCCTCTCCGGCCGCTGATGGGCAACGTTGGACCCTACCCGCGGGTGCAAGCGCTTTCTAGACCGCATACGGCACGTTCCCGCACCTCAGCGCACCGGGACGTCCGTCTTCCGCCCCAGGTAGGTCAGCGGCCCCGGGTCCACGACCGGGATCTCCTGGAAACCGAGGCGGTCGTAGAAGGCGCGCGCCGGGGTGTTCGCGGTGACCATGCCGAGGTGGACGGCGCCCGTCCCGCGCGCCGCGAGGGAGGAGAGCAGACGCTCCATCAGACCCCGGCCGTATCCCGCTCGCTGGTACTCCGGCAGCAGGTCGATGTGCAGATGCGCCGGATATCCGGCGAGTTCGGGCACGACCATGCGCTCGGGCCAGTGCAGCAGCCGGGCCATCTCCTCGTCCGCGGTCACCGGCACGCCCTTCGGCCGCGGGTGGCGGCCCTCGACGGCGGGCAGCCACTCGTCGCGGAAACGCCGCACGAAGGCCACGGTGTCGGCGGCGCCGACGACGTAGCCCACCACGCGCGTCCCGTCGTCCACGACGAAGGCGAGGTCCGGCTCCAGGTGGGCGTACGGGCCGGCGAAGATGTCGGGCAGCAGGTCCTGGTCCGCGTACAGGGCGCGGGCGTCGCCGCCCTCGTGGCCGGTGCGCACGCAGACGTCGTAGAGGTCGTCCCGGTCCTCCGGGCGGTAGGGGCGGATGGCCACCGTTGAGGTCATGCGGGCATCATGGCCCTGTGGGAGCGCTCCCACAACCCTTTCGGCAGGGCGCGCTAGGCTGAACGAAGGGCCTACCGAACGCGGCCGAGGGGAGATCGCCATGGCCCCGGACACCGAGACACCGGCCGTCTCCCGCGGCCCCCACCTGCTGTACGCCGAGGTCTCCCGCGGCACGGGCACCCCCGTCGTCCTGATGCACGGTTTCCCCGACAACTGCCGCCTCTACGACCGGCTGCTGCCGCACCTCCAGGGCCGTGCGCCCGTCGTCCGCTTCGACTTCCTCGGCTGGGGACGCTCCGACAAGCCGCCCGGCCACCCCTACTGCGTCGCCGAGCAGGAGGCCGATCTCGCCGCCGTCGCCGACTCCCCGGCCACCGGGCTCCGCGGCCGCCGGCTGATCCTCGTGGCGCACGACGCCTCGGGGCCGCCCGCCATCGACTGGGCGCTCGCGCACCCGGGCCGGGTCGCCCGGCTCGTCCTGCTCAACACCTACTACCACTGGACGCCCGCCCTGCGCCGGCCGCCGGCGATCGCGCTCTACTCCACCCCGCTGCTGCGCGCCGGGGCCCGTGCCGTCGCCCGGCGCCGCCCCGACCTCGACCGGCGCCTGTTCGCCTGGCAGGTCGGCTCGTTCATCCGGGACCCCGTGGTGCGCGAGGTGTACGTGGCACTTCTGTACCGGGAGTTCCCGGCCGCGCGTCCGGCCTTCTGGCGCCTCAACGACGAACTGCCGCACGCGGTGCTCAGCCGCCGCCGGCGCATCCCGGAACTCCGGGACTTCCAGCCGCGCGTACGCATCGTCTTCGGCGCCCGGGACCGCTGGCTCAACGCGCGCGTCGCCCGGCAGTTCTCCGTCCTCTTCCCGCACAGCGAGTTGCGGCTCCTCCTGCGCGCCGGCCACTACGTCCAGATCGACGAACCCGCGCTGGTGGCGGGCGCCATCACTGCCGCCTAGCCAGCGTAGTGACGGATCGTCAAGGGATGGTCAGCGGTCCCACGCCCCCGCGGCGGCGGCCTCGCGGGCGAAGTCGCGGAAGTCGCGCGGTTCGCGGCCGAGGATGCGTGCGACGTCGTCGGTGAGGCGGGGGTTGCGCCCGTCGAGCAGGTCGCCGAAGAGCTGGGTGAGGAAGCGGGCGGCCTCGTCCGGCAGCCCGAGGGCGGTAAGTCGCGGAGCGTACTCGCGCGGCGGGACCGCGGTGTAGCGGACGGGGCGGCCGATGGCGGCGCCGATCCGGGCGGCGGCGTCGGCGAAGGTGAGCAGGCGCGGGCCGGTCAGCTCATAGGTGCGGCCGGCGTGCCCGTCGCCGGTGAGCGCGGCGACGGAGATGTCGGCGATGTCCCGGGCGTCGACGAAGGGTTCACCGACGGTGCCGGCCGGGAAGACGATCTCGCCGTCGAGGAGGCCGTCGCGAAAGAGCCCATCGGTGAAGTTCTGGCAGAACCAACTGGCCCGGATCACCGTGCAGTCGGCGCCCCCGCGGCGCACCGCGTCCTCAGCCGGGCGAGGTCCTCACCGCGGGCGGACAGGAGGGCGATGCGGCGCACACCGCTCGCGGCGGCGAGCGCGGCGAAGTCGCCGAGCGTGGCGGCGGCTCCCGGGTCGCCGATGTCGGGGTGGTACGCCAGGTAGGCGAGGCTCGCGCCGTCGAGTACGGGCTCCCAGCCGGCGCGGTCCGCCCAGTCGAAGGGCGGTTCGCCGGAGCGGGAGGCGGTGCGTACCGCGAGGCCGTGGGCGGCCGGCGCACGGACGACATGGCGGCCGGTCTTGCCCGTGCCGCCGAGGACGAGCGCGGTGTCTGCGGGGCCCGGTGCGGGCGCCGGTGCGGGTGTCTGCGTCATGGCCCCGGTGAAACGGCCACCGGATGAGACGCACCATGGCCGATCGGCTTCCCTCCATGCGCGAACACCTACCCTGACCCGTATGGACGCACTGACGGGCCTGCTCGACGGACCCCGCGCGCGGGGCGCGTTCCTGCTGCGCATGGTCATGGAACCGCCGTGGTCGGTGCGGATCGAGGACCGGGCGCCGCTGTGCGTCATGACGGTCGCGCGGGGCGGGGCGTGGATCGTGCCCGAGGACGGCGACGCGGTGCGGCTGGGCCCCGGCGATGTGGCCGTCGCGCGTGGCCCGGCCCCGTACGCCGTGGCCGACCGGCCGTCGACCGCACCGCACGCGTGGATCCTGCCCGGCGAGGTGTGCCGCACCGCGGACGGGCACGACCTGGCCGACGCGATGGCGCTGGGGGTCAGGACCTGGGGCAACCGGGCCGACGGGGCGGACGTCACGCTGGTCGGCACGTACCAGGTCCGCGGCGAGGTCGGCCGGCGCCTGCTGGACGCGCTGCCCCCGCTGCTGGTGCTCGCCGCCGCGGACTGGGAGAGCCCGCTGCCGGCGCTGCTGTCGGAGGAGATCGTCAAGGACGAGCCGGGGCAGGAGGCGGTACTGGACCGGCTGCTGGACCTGCTGTTGATCTCGGTGCTGCGCACATGGTTCGCCCGGCACGGGCAGGCGGCCCCCGCGTGGTACCGGGCCTTCGCCGACCCCGTGGTGGGCCGGGCGCTGCGCCTGCTGCAGAACAATCCCGCGCACCCCTGGACGGTGGCCGGGCTGGCCGCCGAGGCCGGTGTGTCCCGGGCGGCGCTGGCCCGCCGCTTCGGCGAACTCGTCGGCGAACCCCCGATGGCCTATCTCACCGACTGGCGTCTCACGCTCGCCGCGGACCTGCTGCGCGAGCCGGACGCCACCCTCGGCGCGGTCGCCCGCCGGGTCGGCTACGGCAGTCCCTTCGCGCTGAGCGCGGCCTTCAAGCGGGTGCGCGGGATCAGCCCGCAGGAACACCGCGCCATGGCGGCCCGGACGGAGTGACACTGGGAAGTGACTCCGGGGAGTGGTCATGAACGGCTCGATTCAGATGGGACGGGTCTACGGGGTACCGCTGCGGATGCACTGGAGCGTCCCCGTGCTCGTCGTGCTGCTCGCGTACGGGCTCGGCCGCGAGACCCTGCCCGCGTGGATCCCCGGGCTGTCCGCCGGCGTCTACACCCTGGCGGCCGCCGTGGGCGCGGTCCTGCTGATGGCGAGCCTGCTCGTGCACGAGATCGCCCATGCGGCGACGGCCCTGCGCAAGCAGATGTCCGTGCAGGACGTCACCTTGTGGGCGATGGGGGGCATGACGCGCATGGACCGGCCCACGTCGGCGGGCGCGGCCTTCCTGGTCGCGGTCAGCGGACCGCTGGCCAGCCTCGTCATCGGGGGCGTCGCACTCGGCGCGGGACTCGGCGTGGCCGCGGCGGCGCACCGCTCCGTCCCCGGGGCGCTGCTGGTCTGGCTCGGCTGGGCCAACCTGCTGCTCGGCGTCTTCAACCTGCTGCCCGCGTCGCCGCTGGACGGCGGCCGGGTGCTCCAGGCCCTGCTGTGGTGGCGGACCGGGGACCGCGACCGCGCCGACCGCGCCGCCGGCCGGGGCGGGCAGGTCGTCGGCGTCCTGCTGGTCCTCGGCGGCTGGCTGGCGTTCGCCCGCGGCGTTCCCGGCGGCCTGTGGCTGGCGCTCGTGGGGCTGTTCATGGCCCTCACCGCGGGCGCCGAGCGGCAGCGCGCCGTCATCGGCTCGGCACTGCGCGGGGTGCGCCTCGGGGACGCGATGTCCTCGCCGGTCGCGACGGGTTCCGACTGGCTGGCCGTGGACCGCTTCATCGACGAGGTCGCGCTGCGCTCCCGGCACTCGGTGCTGCCGCTGCTCGACTTCGACGGCCGGCTGTCCGGGCTGGTGTCCATGCGCCGCCTGACCTCCGTGCCGGCCGAGCGCCGCGCCGAGGTCCGGGTGCGCGACGTCTCGGTCCCGCTGTCCCAGGTGACCACGGGCTCCCCGGACGAACTCGTCAACGACGCCCTGGACCACCTGCGGTCCGGCGCCGCCGGCGTGCGCGTGGTGGTCGTGGACGGCGGCCGCCCGGTCGGCATCGTCACCGGCGGCGACATCACGCGGCTGGTGCAGCGCCGGCAGATGGCGGGCGGCAGCCGCGCCGCCTGACCGCCCGGGACCGGCAGGACCGCTGCGCCGGAGCCGCCTCTGGGCGACGATGGAGCCATGCTGCTCGCGGAGATCGCGCGTACGTCCCAGGAGATCGCGGCCACGTCCGCCCGTTCGGAGAAGGTCGCGGCGCTCGCCCGGCTGCTGAGGACCGCGGAGCCCGACGAGGCCCCCGTGGTGATCACGTACATCGCGGGGCGGCTTCCGCAGCGCCGCACGGGCGTGGGCTGGAGCACCCTGCGCGAACGCCACGAGCCGGCGGCCGAGCCCCGCCTGACCGTGGCCGGGGTCCACAGCGCCCTGGACCGGGTCGCCGCGGTGACCGGCAAGGGCGCCGCCGCGGAGCGCAAACGGCTGGTGGCCGAGCTCATGGGCGCGGCCACGCTGGAGGAGCAGGCGTTCCTGCTCGGGCTGATCGGCGGCGAACTCCGGCAGGGGGCGCTGGACGCGCTCGCCGTGGAAGGGCTCGCGGTCGCGGCGGGAGCGCCTGCGGACGACGTACGGCGGGCGGTGATGCTCGGCGGCTCCCTCGGCGCGGTCGCGCGTGTGCTGCTGACGGACGGACCGGGAGCCCTCGCCGGGTTCCGGCTGGAGGTCGGACGTCCGGTACAGCCCATGCTCGCCCAGACCGCCAAGGACGTGGACGAGGCGCTGGACCGCCTCGGCCCCTGCGTCCTGGAGGAGAAGCTCGACGGGATCCGCGTCCAGGTGCACCGGACCGGCCCCGATGTCCGCGTCTACACCCGCACCCTGGACGAGATCACCGACCGGCTGCCCGAAGTCGTCGCCGCCTCGATGGAGTTGGCGGCGGAGGAGGCCGTGCTCGACGGCGAGGTCATCTCCTTCGGCGACGACGGCCGGCCGCGCGCTTTCCAGGAGACCTCCTCCCGCGTCGGCTCGCGCCTCGACGTCGCGACCGCCCGGGCGGCCCTGCCGGTGGCACCGGTCTTCTTCGACCTCCTGTCGGTCGACGGCCGCGATCTGCTGGACCTGAGCACCGCGGAACGCCATGCCGAACTGGCCCGGATCGCCCCCGTGCCGCGCCGCGTCCAACGCCTGGTCGCCGCCGACCCGGCCGACCCCGCCACGCGCGAGGCGGCACGGGAGTTCGCCGCCCAGGTCCTGGAGCGCGGCCACGAGGGCGTCGTCGTCAAAGCGCTCGACGCCCCCTACAGCGCGGGACGGCGCGGCGCCGCGTGGCTCAAGGTGAAACCGGTGCACACCCTGGACCTGGTGGTCCTCGCCGCCGAATGGGGCCACGGCCGCCGCACCGGCAAGCTCTCCAACCTGCACCTCGGCGCCCGCAGGCCCAACGGCACGTTCGCGATGCTCGGCAAGACCTTCAAGGGCCTCACCGACGCGATGCTCGCCTGGCAGACCGAGCGCCTCCAGGAACTCGCCGTCAGCGACGACGGCTGGGTCGTCCGTGTCCGTCCCGAACTCGTCGTCGAGATCGCCTTCGACGGCCTCCAGCGCTCCTCGCGCTACCCCGCCGGCGTCACCCTCCGCTTCGCCCGGGTGCTGCGCTATCGCGACGACAAGTCCGCCTCCGACGCGGACACGGTGGATTCCGTCCTGGCCCTCCGCGGCTGACGCGTCGCTGCGCCGGCTGCCTGGGTTTTCCCCCTCCCGCCCGTGTGCCCGGCGCGGTCTGGGCGCCCCGACGGGCGGGGAGAAGCACCCGGTACGGACGGCGTCAGCCCGCCGCCAGGGCCTCCCCGAACACCCCGTACGCCCGCTCGTCGAAAAGCACGAACCGCACCTCTTCCACCCGCCCCGCCACCGCGTCCCGCACCGTCCGCAGCGCGATCCGCGCCCCGTCGTCCAGCGGCCAGCCGTACACGCCCGTGGAGACGGCCGGGAACGCCACGGTGCGGGCGCCCAGTTCGTCCGCCACGCGCAGGGATTCCCGGTAGCACGACGCCAGCTGCTCCGAGCGGTCCTCCGCCGCGGACCACACCGGGCCGACGGTGTGGATCACCCAGCGGGCGGGCAGCCGCCCCGCGGTCGTGGCGACGGCCTGCCCGGTCGCCAGTCCGCGTCCGTGGTGGGAGGCGCGCAGCGCGCGGCACTCCTCCAGGATCTCCGGCCCACCGCGGCGGTGGATGGCGCCGTCGACGCCGCCGCCTCCCAGGAGCGAGGAGTTGGCGGCGTTGACGACGGCGTCCACGGCCTGCTCGGTGATGTCTCCCTGGACCAGGACGATGTGTGTCATGCCGGTGATCCTGCCACCGCGCACGGCCTCGCGCCGCACCGTTTCCGGCGTGCGGATCACCAGTCGCAGGGCACTCTCAGGTCCAGCAGCGAGTCGCAGAACTCGGAGGGCCGCGGCGGCCAGCCCGCACTGTGCCAATGGGCGATGCGCCAGCCCAGCCGTTTGGGCCACAGGGGCAGGTGCCGCAGGTCCGCCACGGGCACCCAGACCGGGGCGGCGCCCTTCTCCAGGTCCAGGGAGGAGCGCGGGCCGATCGTGCCGGTGGCCTCGACGAGGAAGTAGTGGCCCGGGTGCGAGCCGCGGTGGATGCGGTTGACCCGGGCGATCTCGCGGCCGACGGTGCCGGTGAGACCGGTCTCCTCCGCGAGCTCGCGCACCACCGCGGCCTCCGGGGTCTCCCCCGGCTCGACGCCGCCGCCGGGTATCTCGTAGAAGTCGCCGCGGCGGTGGCGGTAACGGATCAGCAGCATGTGCCCGTCGCGGATGATCACCGCCCCGGCGCGGGTCCGCCTGGGCGGCCGGCCCAGGGGTTCCTCCAGGACGAGCCGGCCCCGCCACCAGGGCGGTCCGTCCCAGGAGCGCAGGATGGCCTCCCACGCGGTCCACGGCGCGAGCGGCAGGTGCAGGGCCTCCTGCCGGGTGAGCAGGCGGGGCGGGGCGGAGGCGGGCGGGAGCGGGGCCGCGGCCCGGAAGTACAGCTGGGTGCCCGCGACCGCGCGCACCTCCAGGCAGGGCGAGGCGTCGATCCGGACGTCCACGCCAAGGGCGGTGCGGGCCGCCTCGCGGGCCGCCGCCGCGGGGTCGCCGCGCGGCGGGACGGGCGCCCTGGGCAGGGTCAAGTCGTCGTGTACGGCGAGGTGTTGGTCGTGGAAGAGGATCACTCCTGCGTGCAGTGAGGACATCTGGCCGACGCTAGCAGCGCCCGCTGTCGCCGACGTCGTGAATATTCCGGATCGGGGCGGCCTCGTCCGCCCGGACGCTGCCGTCTGGTGGTCGGCCTCCCGGCGTCGCACCCTGGAGGGAAGGAGGCGACTGACATGACACGTCCGGTCGGTATTGACCTCGGCACCACCAATTCGGTGGTCTGCGCGCTGGAGGGCGGTGAGCCCACCGTCATCACCAACACCGAGGGAGCGCGGACGACGCCTTCGGTGGTGGCCTTCGGCAAGGGCGGCGAGGTCCTCGTGGGCGAGATCGCCAAGCGCCAGGCCGTGACCAACGTGGACCGCACGGCGCGCTCGGCCAAGCGGCACATGGGAGACCCGGACTGGCGGTTCCCCGAGTCCGGCTCGATCGACGGCAAGCGCTTCACCGCCCAGGAGATCTCGGCCCGGGTGCTGCAGAAGCTGAAGCGGGACGCGGAGTCCTACCTCGGCGAGGACGTCACGGACGCGGTGATCACCGTCCCCGCGTACTTCGACGACGTGCAGCGCACCGCGACCAAGGAGGCCGGCGAGATCGCCGGGCTCAACGTCCTGCGCATCATCAACGAGCCCACCGCCGCTGCCCTGGCCTACGGCCTGGACAAGGAGAACGACCAGACGATCCTCGTCTTCGACCTGGGCGGCGGCACCTTCGACGTGTCCCTGCTCGACATCGGCGAGGGCGTGGTGGAGGTCAAGGCCACCAACGGCGATACGCAGCTGGGCGGCGACGACTGGGACCAGCGCGTCGTCGACCATCTCGTCGAGCGCTTCAAGAACGGCTACGGACTGGACCTGTCGCAGGACAAGATGGCGTTGCAGCGGCTGCGCGAGGCCGCCGAGCGGGCGAAGATCGAACTCTCGTCGTCGACCGAGACGACCGTGAACCTGCCCTACATCACCGCGTCCGCCGAGGGCCCGCTGCACCTGGACGAGAAGCTCACCCGCGCCCAGTTCCAGCAGCTGACCGCCGATCTGCTGGAGCGCTGCAAGGCGCCCTTCCACCAGGCGGTCGAGGACGCCAGGATCGACGTCTCCGACGTGGACCACGTGATCCTCGTCGGCGGCTCCACCCGGATGCCGGCGGTGACCGACCTGGTCAAGTCCCTGACGGGCAAGGACCCGCACAAGGGCGTGAACCCGGACGAGGTCGTGGCCATCGGCGCCAGCCTCCAGGCCGGCGTCCTCAAGGGCGAGGTCAAGGACGTCCTGCTGCTCGACGTCACCCCGCTGTCCCTGGGCATCGAGACCAAGGGCGGCATCATGACCAAGCTGATCGAGCGCAACACGACCATCCCGACCAAGCGCTCGGAGATCTTCACCACGGCCGAGGACAACCAGCCGTCCGTGCAGATCCAGGTGTTCCAGGGCGAGCGCGAGATCGCCGCGTACAACAAGAAGCTCGGGGTGTTCGAGCTGACCGGGCTGCCCCCGGCGCCGCGCGGGGTACCGCAGGTCGAGGTCTCCTTCGACATCGACGCCAACGGCATCATGCAC
Organism: Streptomyces sp. RLA123; assembly: GCF_056270165.1. NCBI lineage: Bacteria > Bacillati > Actinomycetota > Actinomycetes > Kitasatosporales > Streptomycetaceae > Streptomyces > Streptomyces sp. RLA123. The sequence goes on from NZ_JBWDOR010000003.1 coordinate 1,369,906, forward strand.
GTGGCGGCGAAGGACCTGGGCACCGGCACGACGCAGAAGATGACCGTCACCGGCGGCTCCGGGCTGCCGAAGACCGACATCGACCGCATGATGCGCGAGGCCGAGCAGTACGCGGAGGAGGACCACCGGCGCCGCGAGGCCGCCGAGACCCGCAACACCGCGGAGGGCCTGGTCTACTCGACCGAGAAGCTGCTGCGCGACAACCCCGACAAGGTCCCGGCCGATCTGCGGACCGAGACGGAGGCGGCGGTCGCGGACCTCAAGGAGAAGCTGGCGGCCGAGGGCGACGACACGGCGGCCATCCGTACCTCGACCGAGCGGCTGAACGCGACGGCGCAGAAGATCGGCACGGCGATGTACGCCCGGGCCCAGGCGGAGTCCTCGTCCGCGGGCGCCGGTCAGGGAGCAGGACCGCCGCCGTCCGCCGACGACGACAGCGACGACGTAGTGGACGCGGAGATCGTCGACGACGACAAGCGGGAGGGAGGCACAGGGTGAACGGTGCCGCCCCGCCGGATGGAGCCGGTCAGCTGCGCGCGCGCCTGGCCGAGCGCACGGCGGACCTCAAGCGGCTGAAAGCGGAGTACGACAACTACCGCAAGCGCGTGCACCGCGACCGCCTGGCGGTGCGCGAGATCGCCGTCGCCAATGTGCTGCGCGGCCTGCTGCCGGTCCTGGACGCGGTGGACCGGGCCAGGGAACTGGGCGAGGTGACCGAGGGGTTCAGTGCGGTCGTGGAGGTGCTGGAGACCCGGCTCGGCGAGCTGGGGCTGCGGTCCTTCGGCACGCCTGGCGACCCCTTTGAGCCGGTGCGGCACGAGGCGGTGGGTACCGCGGGAGGAGCGGAGGCGGAGGGCCCGGTGTGTGCCGAGGTCGTGCGGCCGGGTTACCGGGTCGGCGGCCATCTGCTGCGCCCTGCCGAGGTCGTGGTCGCCAGACCTGCGGCGCCGCACGCTCAGGTGCACCCTGGAGGCATGGAGACAACCCACAAGGTGGACATCGCCCCGCTCGCCGAGGACCACCGCTACCGGAGGGTGCACCTGCGCGGCCTCGGCTGGCAGCAGTTCGAGCGCGAGGAGTTCGAACTGCGGGTGCGCGACGCGTTCCCGGACATCGACGTGTCCGACCCCCACCAGGTGCACTGGGCCGACCATCCCGGCGAGTGGCCGGACTGGCGGCCGGGCGAGGCCTGACAGGACGGCGGGCGACGGGGCCGCGGCTCAGGCCGCGGCGAGCAGCGCGGCAACGCGTTCCACGGCGAAGGCGTAGCCCTGGACGCCGCAGCCGGCGATGACCCCGTCGGCGCGCAGCGAGACGTAGCTGTGGTGCCGGAAGGACTCGCGCCGGTGGATGTTGGAGATGTGGACCTCCAGGACGGGCATCCCGTCGCAGGCGTTCAGCGCGTCGAGGAGCGCCACCGAGGTGTGCGAGTAGGCACCGGGGTTGATGACGATCCCGCAGTGCGCTCCGCGCGCCTCGTGGATCCAGTCCACGAGGTGTCCTTCGTGGTTGCTCTGGCGGCAGTCGGCCGCACCGCCGTGGCGCTCGGCCGTCGCCGCGCAGAGCGCCTCGACGTCGGCGAGGGTCTCGCGGCCGTAGATCTCCGGCTGCCGCTGTCCGAGCAGGTTGAGATTGGGACCGTTGAGGACCATGATCGGCGCGTCGGCGAGAGTGCGGGTCATGGCCCTCAGGTCTACCACGTCATCACCCGAAGGTGACGGCGGCGTCCATCTCCCACACCAGGACTTCCGCGCCCTGCGCCCCGGCCGTCAGCCGCTGGCCCTCGGACCCGGTGACGCGTACGGCGTCGCCCTTGGACAGCAGTCCGGCGCCTTCCAGGGCGACCTCGCCCTTGGCGACGTACACGTGGGCGAAGGGCGCGGTCGGCAGCGCGAGGGTCTGGTCCGCGGTCAAGCGGGAGGCCCGCAGGGCGGCGTGCTTCTGGGCGATGGAGATGGCGCGCTGGTCACGGTCGCGGTCCATGCCGGAGGCGACGGTGACCCACCCGCCGCGGGCGAGTTCGTCGTTGATGTCCATCTGCTCGTAGCCGGGCTTGATGCCCTGCTCGTCGGGGAAGACCCACATCTGCACGAAGTGGACGGGGTCCTTGTGCTCGGGGCCGCCGGTGATCTTCCACGAGTCGTTCTTCTCGCTGTGCAGGATGCCGGTGCCGGCGCTCATGCGCTGGGCGAGGCCCGGGTAGATCACACCGTTGTGGCCCTCGGAGTCCTGGTGGACGAGGCCGCCGTCGAGCACCCAGGTGACGATCTCCATGTCGCGGTGCGGGTGGGTGTCGAAGCCGGTGCCGGGCGCGACGACGTCGTCGTTGGAGACCAGCAGGAGACCGAAGTGGGTGTTCTTCGGGTCGTAGTGGTGGCTGAAGGAGAAGCAGTGGTGCGAGTCGAGCCAGCCCGCACGGGTGTGGAACCGCTGTCCTGCGCGGCGGACATCCAGCTGGGTGGTCATGGGTGGGTCTCCTCCTGCGGGGGCGGGTCGTACCTTCGGTCAAGGTAACATGTTGAATTCTAAACTATATTCCCCGGATGCCGTAGCTCCGCAGCTTGCGGTAGACGGTCGCCCGGGCGATGCCGAGGGCCTGCGCCGCCCGCGCCTTGTTGCCGCCGTGGGTGCGCAGCGCGTCCAGGATCGCGTCCCGCTCGGCCCGCTCCAGACTGCCCAGCCGTCGTCCGCCGGCCGCACCGCGCACGGCGTCCGGCAGCTCGTCGGGGCGGACCGGGGCGGTCAGCCGGCGCCGGTCGGCCAGCTCGCGCACGACCAGCCCCAGCTCCGCCACGTTCCCCGGCCAGGTGTGCCGCTCCAGGACCCTCTTGGCCTCGACGGTCCAGGTCAGCGGCGGGTACCCGGGTGCGGGGCGCGGGCTGAGCGCGGCCAGCAGACCCGACAGGTCCTCGGGGCGCTCTCGCAGCGGCGGCAGCGTCACCGAGCGCGCCGCCAGCCGCCCCAGCAGACGGTCCACACACGGACCGCCCACCGGGTCCCCCGGGGTGGAGGTGGCGGTCAGGGGCATCCGGGGGAAGCGGTCCAGCAGTGACACCAGCAGCGCGGCGGCGCCCGCGTCCAGCGCCTCCAGGTGCCGGACGAACACCGGCACCGGCGCTTCCAGGGCGGCCAGCCGCTCCACCCACTCGTGCGCGGCCGCGGCGGTGACCTGGGCCGCGTCGAGTTCGACGGCGTCCGGGCGCACGGCGCGGGCGACACCGGTCTTGCCGGTGCCGGGCTCGCCCGCGATCAGCAAAGTGCCCGGCGAGCTCCCCAGCTCCACGGCGCGGGCCGCGGCGGAGCGCCAGGAGCGCGACGCGCCGACGAGGCCCGGCAGCCGCGGGTCCGGCACGGCGGCCTGCGGGGTGCCCGCGTCGCCGGTGGGCGTGAGGATCGCCACGGCGCCGACCACCTCGCCCGCCTCCTGCACGGCGCGCAGCCGGGCGGACCAGCCGCCGCCCGGCAGCGGCAGTTCGCAGCCCTCCGCACGGCCGTCCCTCACCATGCCCCCGGCCCGCCGTTCCAGCAGGTCAAGGGCCTCTTCCGAGAGCCTCCTGGCGGCTTCGGCACTCACGAGCCGCGACCGGCCGTCGGCGGCCACGACCGCACGCTCCTGCGGGCGCTCGCGCAGGTAGGCACCGAGCAGCAGCGCCTCGTGCGGTGTATCGGATTGAGACACGCCGGACACCTCCTCCTGGTTAACCATTCGTTTCGTTGCCATTTCAATTATCCGTCAGGGAGCCGCTTTGATGGAAAGCGTCGAAACCGATGTGCTGATCGTGGGAAGCGGGCCCGCCGGGGCCACCGCCGCGCTCGCCCTGAGCACCTACGGAATCCCGAACGTCGTCGTGACCCGGTACAACCGCCTGTCGGCGACCCCCCGGGCCCACATCACCAACCAGCGCACCATGGAGGTCCTGCGCGACCTGGGCGTCGAGCAGGAGGTGATCGCCAAGGCCACACCTCAGCCTCTGATGGACAACACGGTCTTCTGCACCAGCCTCGCGGGTGAGGAGCTGGGCCGCCTGCGCTCCTGGGGCAATGACCCGCTGGTCCAGGCCGCGCACGAGCTCGCCAGCCCGACCCGCATGTGCGACATGCCGCAGCACCTGATGGAACCGGTGCTCGTCGACGCCGCCGTCGCGCGCGGGACGAAGCTGCGCTTCGGCACCGTCTACAAGTCCTTCGTGCAGGACGCGGACGGCGTGACCGTGACCGTCGAGGACACCCTGCGCGGCGACGAGTACACCATCCGCGCCAAGTACCTCATCGGCACCGACGGCGGCCGCAGCCAGGTCGCCGAGGACGCGGGCCTGCCGATGGACGGCAGGATGGGGGTGGCGGGGAGCATCAACATCCTCTTCGAAGCCGACCTGTCCCGCTGGACCGCCCACCGGCCCGGCACGCTGTACTGGGTCCTGACCCCAGGGGCCACGGTCGGCGGTATCGGCGCGGGCCTGGTGCGCAACGTCAAGCCGTGGAACGAGTGGCTGATCGTGTGGGGCTACGACGTCGAGGCCGCCCCGCCGGACCTCACCGAGGAGTACGCCCTGTCGGTGGTCCGCCGGCTGATCGGCGACGACGACCTGCCGGTGACCATCCGCTCAAGTTCGTCCTGGACGGTCAACGAGATGTACGCCACGACGTACTCCAACGGCCGGGTCTTCTGCGCGGGCGACGCCACGCACCGGCACCCGCCGTCCAACGGACTGGGCTCCAACACCTCCGTCCAGGACTCCTACAACCTGGCGTGGAAGCTGAAGCTGGTGCTCGAGGGCTCCGCGGCGCCCTCGCTGCTCGACAGCTACACCGCGGAGCGCGCCCCCGTCGGCAAGCAGATCGTCACCCGCGCGAACAAGTCCATCGGCGAGACCGCCCCGGTCTTCGAGGCGCTGGACCTGCTCGCCCCGCAGACCCCGGAGCAGCTCGTCGCCAATCTGGACTCCCGCAAGGAGGCCACACCCGCCGGCGAGAAGCGCCGGCAGCGGCTGCGCGAGGCCATCGACTTCAAGCGGTACGAGTTCAACGCCCACGGCGTCGAGCTCAACCAGCGCTACTCCTCGGCGGCGGTCGTCCCCGACGGCACCGCGGACCCCGGTTTCGACCGGGACCCCGAGCTCCACCACCAGCCCAGCAGCCGCCCCGGCGCCAAGCTGCCGCACGCCTGGCTGACGGCGGGCACCCGCACCGTGTCCACCCTGGACCTGGGCGGCGGCGGGCGCTTCACGCTGCTCACGGGCATCGGCGGCGGCACCTGGGTGGCGGCCGCCCGCGCCGTCGGCGCCGATCTGGGGCTGGACATCGAGACCGCCGTGATCGGCCCCGGGCAGGACTACGAGGACCCCTACGGCGACTGGGCGCGACTGCGCGAGACGGGCGACACCGGCGTGCTGCTGGTCCGCCCCGACCTGTACGTCGCCTTCCGGCAGGCGGGCGGGGCGGGCGACGAGGCCGAGGCACGGTCCGTGCTCGGCGGGGCGCTGCGGCGCATCCTGGGACGGGACTGACAAGGAGCCACGATGGACTTCACCGAAGAGAGCGCCACGGCGGCGGTCGTGGAGAGCTTCGCCGGCACTCCGGATCCGCGGCTGCGCGAGATCCTGGGCAGCCTGACGCGCCATCTGCACGACTTCATCCGCGAGGTCGAACCCACGATGGAGGAGTGGGAGTGGGGTGTCGACTTCCTGACCCGCACCGGGCAGAAGTGCGACGACACCCGGCAGGAGTTCATCCTGCTCTCCGACGTCCTCGGCGTGTCGATGCTGGTGGAGACGATCAACCAGCGCAAGGCCGCACGGACGCCCGGCGAGGTGACCGACTCCACCGTCCTCGGGCCCTTCCACATGGTCGACTCCCCTGAACGTGAACTCGGCGACTCGATCGACATGATGGGCACCGGCCGGCCGTGCGTCGTGACCGGGCGGGTGCTGTCGGTGGACGGCACTCCGCTGGCGGGCGCCATGGTGGACGTGTGGCAGGCCGACGACCAGGGCTTCTACGACGTCCAGCAGCCGGGCGCGCAGCCGCAGGGCAACGGGCGCGGGCTGTTCACCACCGACGAGGAGGGGCGCTTCCGCTTCCGCACGGTCGTGCCCGCGCACTACCCGATCCCGACGGACGGCCCGGTCGGCGACCTGCTCGGCGCCACCGAGCGGCACCCGTACCGGCCGGCGCACATCCACTTCATCGCGGGGCACACCGGCTTCCAGCCGGTGACGACGCACATCTTCGTCGAGGACAGCCCGTACCTGGACTCGGACGCGGTGTTCGCGGTCAAGAAGAGCCTGGTGCAGACGTTCGCCGAGGTGGACGACGCCGAAGTCGCGGCGGAGTACGGGGTGCGGGCGCCCTTCCGGCTGGCCGGCTTCGACATCGTGCTGCGGCCGTCATGAGCCCCGGGAGCCTGGACTTCGTCCACGAGTCCCTGCCGATGCGGGTCGTCTTCCGCGCAGGGTCCGCCACCACCGCCGTCGCCGGCGAGGCGGACCGGCTCGGGCTGCGCCGCGTGCTGGTGGTGTCCGGGCGGCACGGCCTGGACACCGCGCGGGCCGTCGCCGACTCGCTCGGCGCGGCCTGCGCGGGGGTCCATCCGGGCGCGGTGATGCACGTACCCGTGAAGGTCGCCGACGAGGCCGTCGAGGTGGCCCGGGACGTCGACGCGGACGGCCTGGTCGCGGTCGGCGGCGGCTCGGCGGTCGGCCTCGGCAAGGCGGTCGCCCTGCGCACCGGCCTGCCGCTGATCGCCGTGCCGACGACGTACTCCGGCTCGGAGATGACCTCCGTGTGGGGACTGACCGAGAACGCCGTCAAGCGCACCGGCCGCGACCCCCGCGTCCTGCCGCGCAGCGTCGTCTACGACCCGGAGCTGACGGTGTCGATGCCGTCCGCGCTCTCCGTCACCAGCGGCGTCAACGCGATGGCCCACGCCGTCGAGGCGCTGTACGCGCCCGACGCCACGCCCATCGTCTCCCTGATGGCCGAGGAGGGCGTACGGGCCCTGGCCGGCGCGCTCCCCCGCGTCGTCGCGGACCCGGCCGGACCCGAGGCCCGTGGCGCCGCCCTGTACGGGGCGTGGCTGTGCGGCGCGTGCCTCGGCGCCACCACCATGGGCCTGCACCACAAGCTGGCCCACGTGCTCGGCGGCACCTTCGGCCTGCCGCACTCCGAGACGCACACCGTGCTGCTGCCGTACGTCCTGGCCTTCAACGCCCCCGCCGCGCCCGGCGCTTCGGCGGCACTCGGGCGCGCCCTGGCCACCGACGACCCGGCCGCCGCGCTGCACTCTCTCGGCAGCCGCCTCGGCGCCCCCCGTTCCCTGGCCGAACTCGGCTTCGGCCGGGGGGACATCGAGCAGGCGGTGGAGATCGCCACAGCCGCGCCGTACGCCAACCCCCGCCCCGTCAGCGCGGAGGACGTCCGCACGGTCCTGACCGCCGCCCACGAGGGAGCTCCGGCGTCCGCTGTCTGACCCCCGGAAACCGACGGCGCCGGCGGCCCCCACGGCATCCCCGTGGGGGCCGCTCACCGTCGGGTTCCGAGGGGCCGGAAAAAGGGCCGCCCCATTGATCCGGCGGCATTCGCAATTGCTGGCGAGAATTCATCCCTGGGGAGGCTCGATCACCGGTGCGCCGCAGCTCACAGGGGCGTACACGCATACGGGAAACAAGTGTTTTCGACCGTCAAACGCCATGCCTCGCCACCCCTTCCGCCAGGTAGAAATATCTACCAAGGTAAGGCGCATGAGGAATACGGCACCGAAGCAGGCAACTGAATGGCTGGCCGCCGCCGCGGCGGACCCGCGGGCATGCAAGCGGGAGTGGGAGCACGGGGAGAGCGGCACCGCACTGCTGCCCGCGGGACGGTTCTGGGACGTGCTGAGCGTGCCCGAGGATCTCGGACTCCTCGCCCTCGACGCCCTCTTGCGCATGCCGGGAGCGGAACCCGGCCCGACGCTCGCGGACGCGGCGTCCCGTCGGGTGGGTTTCTTCCTCCCTCCCGATCCGGCGAGCAGATGGGTGGGCTCTGGCATCCGGTACGCCGGCGCCGGCGCGTGGATCGCGGTCCCGCCGCCGTACCGGGCGGCGGGGGCAGGGGTGCTGCGGTGGCTCGTGCCACCGGACGGCAACGGGACGCTGCACACCCCTACCGTGGTGGAACTCGCTCTGTTCCAGGCCGCGGCCGCGGCCGACTGCCACCGCTGAGCGTGTCCGGCTCCGGCTCTTCCGCCCCCGTGCGGCGCGGGACCGTCCGCCCCGCACCCCGCCAGTCGGCGACGAGTTCCGAGTAGATCGGCGGGTCCAGCCAGTACGCGCCGGTGAGTTCGGCATAGGTGCGGTGATGGTCGGTGTGGCCGACGACGAGGCACCCGCGGGCGATGGATGTGCTGTCCATGTCCCCATGCAACGCAGCGAGTACGCCGGTGGTACGTCCCAGCCCCGCCGCGCCACTGGATCGGGTGAGCACGCCCCCCTCGTTCGGGGGCGTGTCATTGTCGTTTCAGCGGCTGGTCGGATTGTCTCTCTCCTCACCTCTGCCCCGGGCTGCGCTCCGCGGTGACCGACGGGTAACGTCGGCCCCAGGACCGCCGCTCTGAGGGGAGCCGCACGCGTGACGTGGATGCTGTACGGGGCCACCGGGTACACCGGACGCCTGATCGCGCGGGAGGCCGTGGCCCGAGGGGAGCGGCCCGTGCTGGCCGGGCGCACCGCCGCCGCGCTGGAACCCCTGGCGGCGGAACTCCACCTGCCGTACCGGGTGCTGGGCCTCGGCGACGCCTCCGGTCTTCGTGAGGCCCTGGCGGGAGTGGCGTCGGTCGCGCACTGCGCCGGCCCCTTCTCGGCGACGGCGCTGCCGATGGTGGAGGCGTGCCTGGACACCGGGACGCACTATCTCGACATCACCGGCGAGATCGACGTACTGGAGCGGCTGCACGCGCTGGGCGACCGCGCCCGCGCGGCCGGGGTGACGCTGCTGCCCGGCGCGGGCTTCGACGTGGTGCCCACCGACTGCCTGGCGGCGACCGTGGCGGCCGCGCTGCCCGGCGCGACCCACCTGGACCTGGCCTTCGTCGCCGGGGGCGGGGCCAGTCCCGGCACCGCCCGCACCGCGCTGGAGGCACTCGACAAGGGGGCGGGCGGCCGGGCCAGGATCGACGGCGTGATCCGCGATGTGCCCCTGGGCCGGCACCGGGTCACGGCGTCCTTCCGTACCGGTGACCGTTCGGTGGCGAGCGTCGCGTGGGGCGACGTGAGCACGGCGTACCACTCGACGGGCATCCCGAACATCTCGACCTACACCTGGCTGCCCGCCGCCCCGCTGGTGGACCGACTGCTGGCGGTCGCACCGGTACGGCGTGCCGCGCGCGCCGGGATCGACCGCTTTGTGCGCGGCCCGGGCGAGCGGGCACTGACCCGTACCCGCTCGCAGGTGTGGGCGCGCGCCCGCGACCCGCGCGGCGGCGAGGCCCAGGCGGCGCTGTCCACGCCCAACGGCTACGCCCTGACGGTGGATTCGGTGCTGCGGATCGTGCCGCGGCTCCCGGACCTGCCGCGGGGCACGCACACCCCCTCCTCCGCCCTGGGCGCCGACTTCGTCCTGGAACTGGACGGCGTACGGCGGAACGGGCCGCACATCGGCTGACACGCCGTCACTCCCTGTGCCCGGGTGGACTGCGCCGACCGCTACCTGATGGCAGATGTGCCATGTGCCGCGCAATAGCTCGCCCTTCACGACGCACGCCCCCCTCGATCTACGCGCGCAGAATCAGTCCGCACCGCCCCTGTCAACGTGACCTGGGTGGACTCCTCTGTCCAGACACCCCTTACAGGGTGGCGGGGACGCGTGACTCACGCCCCGCATCCCATGCCATGGCGCCACGTTGGGCGATGTCGTGGGAAGCGTTCCGGTCCGCCTGGGCAACGACCCCGCAGTTCCCGCAGATGAAGAGGGCCTGGTCGACCCGGTTCTAGTTGTCGACGTGCCCGCACTCGCAGCACGTCTGTGAGGTGTAGCCGGGGTCGACGTGCACCACGGACACGCCCGCGCGGCGCGCCCGCAGCACCAACGCCGTGCTGCACGGTTCCTTCGGCGCCGTCTCCAAGAGCCTCCTCGCCAGCGGCACCACCGCGACCCTGAAGCCCGCCGACAACGCCACCGTCAACGGCCCGCCCTACCCCACCGGTTACTCCGGCGACACCGGCGCCTTCTTCGCCACCAGCACCTTCGGCAGCGGCCGGGTCGCCTTCTGGGGCGACAGTTCCCCCGTCGACGACGGCACCGGCTCCTCCGGCAACACCCTCTACGACGGCTGGAACGACTCCGGCGCCGCCAACGCCGCACTCGCCCTGAACGCCACCGAGTGGCTCTCGGGCGCGAACGGCAGCGGAGGCGGGGGTGGCGGCACCTGCACCGCGGCCCAACTGCTCGGCAACCCCGGCTTCGAGTCGGGCAGCACCACCTGGACGGCCTCCAGCGGTGTCATCACCGACTCCGCCGACCAGGCCGCCCGTACCGGCTCGTACAAGGCGTGGCTCGACGGCTGCGGCTTCGCGCACACCGACACCCTCGCGCAGACGGTGACGATCCCCGCGGCCTGCACCACCGCCGCGTTGAGCTTCTACCTGCATGTGGACACCGACGAGACCACCACGACCACGGCCTACGACAAGCTCACCGTGGCCGCCGGCTCCACCGCCCTTGCCACGTACTCCCACCTGAACGCCAACGCCGGCTACGCGCTCAAGAGCGTCAGCCTGGCCGGCTTCGCGGGCCGGACGGTGACCATCACGTTCACCGGCACCGAGGGCTCGCAGATCCGGACGTCCTTCGTCATCGACGACACGGCGCTCACCGTGAGCCGACCGCCGCCGCGCCCGGCCGGGCGGCGGCGGCCGCGGCCGCCGCCGCCCAGTCCTCCAGACCGGCGACGAACTCACCGGCACGATCCGGCCAGTTGAGGCCCGACAGCGCCGCGGCATGCCCCCGCGCACCCATCAGCCCGCGCAGCTCGGCGTCCTCGCGCAGCCTGCGCACCGCCTCGGCGGCGGCGGAAGGATCCTCGTACGGCACGAGGAGGCCGCAGTCGTGCGCCGTCACCAGATCGGCGGCCAGCGGGTTGGGGGTGCTGACGACGGGGATGCCGTAGGCCATGTACTCCACGACCTTGGTCGGCCGGGAATGGCGGTAGTTGGCCTCGTCACGCAGCAGGGACATCCCGGCGAGCGCACCACGCAGCCGGCCGAGCGCCTCGTCGTTGGGCAGGAAGCCGTGCCAGCGCAGCACGCCGTCGCGGTCCGCGGCGGAGAGTAACGCCCGCACGTCGCCGTCGGCGGCGCCGATCACCTCCACCCGGACCTCCGGGGCCAGCAGCCGCGCCATGGCGATGAGTTCCTCCGTGCCCCGGGCGCGGGACAGCTGCCCGAGGTAGACCACCCGGTCGTCGCCCGGGGGCACCGGTCCACCCGGCGGCACCGTCACCAGGTTGGGCACCACGGGATGGATGCGCCGGAACCGCGCCTGGTAGGCGTCCTCGGCGAGCAGCAGATGCAGATGCCGTTCGGCGATCCGCTCCACGGCGCGCACCGCGAGCCGTACCGGCGGGCGCAGCACGCGCGGCACCCAGCCCTTCATCGCGATCGCCGCCGCCGTGTCCTCGTGCACGTCCCACACCACGGCGGGACGCCGGGCACCGATGCGCCGCCAGTGGCGCAGTGCGCCCGGCAGGGCGAGCAGCAGCTCCGGGTCGTGCAGCAGGACGACGTCGGCCGCGGGGCCGCGCGTGTCGAGCATCCGCCGTGCCGCGCGGACCGCGGCGCGCCGGTCGCGCCCGGTGGCGCGGGGCAGGTCCACCGCCTCCACTTCGGGGCGCGGTGTCACGCCCCGTGCGCTGAAGGGCGCGGCATAGGTGACGGTGTGCCCGCGGTCGAGGAGCGCCGCGATCTCCCGGTGCAGTATCCGGGCGTCCTCGGGGTGGTGCACGACGGTCACGACAAGCACGTGCATCAAAGCACCTCGACATCGGGCCGGTTCAGGCGTCCGCGCGTGTCGAACAGCAGGCGCGCCTGGTGCGCGACGTCCTGGAGGTCGTACGCGCTGTGATCCTGGAGGAGGATGGTCAGGTCGTTCTCGCGCAGCGCGGAGGGCAGGTCCGCGGCGCGCGCCACCGGCTCGCCGTCGATCTCCCAGGCGTGCACGAACGGATCGTCATAACTCACGTGGGCGCCGAGCTTGCGCAGCAGCCGCGCGACGGGGACCGCCGGGGTCTCCCGCTGGTCGGCGACGTCGGGTTTGTAGGTGACGCCGAGCAGCAGCACCCCTGAGCCGTGCACGGGCTTGCCCGCGTCGTTGAGCAGGTCCTGCGCGCGGCGCACCACGTACTCGGGCATCCGGTGGTTGATCTCCCGGGCGAGCTCCACGAACCGGAACTCGTAGCCGAGGGTGCGGATCTTGTACGACAGGTAGTTCGGGTCGATGGGGATGCAGTGGCCGCCGACCCCGGCGCCGGGCCGGAAGGCCTGGAAGCCGAAGGGCTTGGTCGCCGCGCAGTCGATGGCGTCCCAGATGTCGACGTCGAGTTCGCGGCAGAGCACGGCCAGCTCGTTGACGAGCGCGATGTTGACGTGCCGGTAGGTGTTCTCCAGCAGCTTGGCCATCTCGGCCTCGCGGGTGCCCTTGGCCTGGACGACGGTGTCGACCACCTTGCTGTAGAAGGCGACCGCTCGCGCCGCGCACTCCGGGGTGTGACCGCCCACGATCTTGGGCGTGTCGCGCAGGCCGTACTTCTTGTTGCCCGGGTCGATCCGTTCGGGGGAGAAGGCGAGCGCGAAGTCCTGTCCCGCACGGAGTCCCGAGCGTTCCAGGATGGGCCGCAGGACCTCGTCCGTGGTCCCCGGGTAGGTCGTCGACTCCAGCACGACCAGCACCCCGGGCCGCAGGCGCGCCGCGATGGCCTCGCCGGCGCCGGTGACGGCGGTGAGGTCGGGCCCGCCGTCGGCGGACAGCGGGGTCGGCACGCAGATGATGACCGTCTGGGCGTCCGCCAGGCATTCCTGCCCGGTGCTGGCGATGAAGCCCGCGGCCAGCATGTGTTCGAGATCGTTGTCGGAGACGTCGTCCACATGCGAATGGCCGGCGTTCAGACCGGCCACCACACGCGGGTCCAGGTCATGACCCACCACGCTCAGCCCCACCGCCGCGGCTTCGCGGGCGAGAGGCAGCCCCACGTATCCGAGGCCTACGACTGCGAGATCCACCGTCATTGCCGCACCATCCCGAGTGCTATGAGGCCCCCAGACTCCGGTAGGCATCGCGCGTCAGCCCGGCGATATGTGCCCAGGTTCGGTCGCAGGCCACTCGGGTGCGGGCAGCTTCACCCATGATCCGTCGTCGTTTTGCACTATAGAGCAATACTTCGAGCGTTTCCGCCCATACATGGGGATCGTCCGATGAAATTAGTTTTCCGTTCACCTCGTCTTCGATCAGTTCCCCCATGGCCTTGAGATCACTGGCAGCGACGGCAAGACCACTCGCCATCGCCTCCACCGGCTTGAGAGGCGTTACCAATTGACATACCCGATCGGGCGTCCGCGGTACCGCGAAAACGTCCAACACCGCGTGATAGGACCGGACCTCCGTGTATGGGACGCGGCCGGTGAACAGCGCGGCCTCGCCGAGGCCGAGCTCGGCCGCCTGCCGCTCCAGCGCCGGGCGCAGCGGGCCGTCGCCGACGATGAGCAGCCGCAGCGGCACGCCCCGGCGGCGCAGTTCGGCGCCCGCGGTCAGCAGGGTGCCGATGCCCTCGTGCGGGGTGAGCGTGGAGACGGTGCCGACGACGAGTTCGTCCGGGGCGATGCCCAGCCTGGCGCGCAGCGGGCCCGCGTCGGGCAGCGGTTCCAGGAACACGTCGTCCACGGCGTTCGGCACGACACGGACCCGCTCCTCGGGCACGCCGCGGGCGACGATCTCCTCCTTCATCGTCTCGCCGAGGGTGAACACCAGGTCCGCCGACCGCATGCAGTGCGTCTCCAGCGCCCGCCGCTCGCGGAAGGACGCGGAGTCCGGGCTGCGGCCGGGCCCCTGGGTCAGCCAGGTCTCCTCCAGGAAGCCGCGCACCTCGTACACCACGGGGAGGCCGAACGACTCGCGCAGAGCCAGCGCCACTCGGCCGTTCGGGTGATCGGTGGCCGCGTGCAGCACCGCCGGGCGCAGCCGTTCGACCAACCGGGCGGCCATCTCGGCGTTGCGGGCCAGGACCGCGCCCGGCGTCGCGGGCATGCGCAGGGGCAGCAGGCGGTGGTAGGGCACCCCGTCCACCACCTGCGTGGCGCGGCCGTCCCACGCGCCCTGCGCCACGGGGAAGCCCAGCCGGGTCACCACCTGGGGGTCGAGCCCCGCCTGTCGCTGGGCGCGCGCGATGGCATGTGTGCGTACGGTATAACCGGCATTCCGGTACGGCAGCGAGTTGGTGACCAGGTGCAGCACACGCCCCGGTACGGGGGTTCCCGGCGCGCCGCCCGGCGCGGGCACCGTGCTCGGCCCGTAGGCACTCGCACCGCGGACCCGGTGCGGGTCACGGGCCGGCAGCCGGGCGAGGGCCCACCCGGCGGGCCGGCGGGCCGGCCCCGGCGCGAGCCGCAGGGCAAGGCCGGCAGCCCGCACCGGATCGGCCCGCAAATGACGGACCGCCACTGAGGCGGCGAGAATCAAGGCACGCAGAGTACGACGAGGCACCATCCCACCTAAGCACCTCCAGCCAACGGGAGGCACCGTGCTCGGCTCGGTAGTACATGTTGTCGGCGCCAGGCCCAACTTCGTCAAGGCCGCCCCAGTGGTCGCCGCGCTGCGGGCGGCGGGGCAGCCGCAGTCCGTGGTGCACACCGGGCAGCACTACGACGAGCGCATGTCGGACATCTTCTTCAGGGAACTCGGCCTGCCCGAGCCCGATGTGGACCTCGGCGTCGGCTCCGGCACCCACGCGCGGCAGACCGCCGCGCTGCTGGTCGCCCTGGAGGACGAGCTGTCCGCCCGCTCCCCCGCACTCGTCACCGTCTACGGCGACGTCAACTCCACGCTCGCGGCGGCGCTGGTCGCCGCGAAGCTGGGACTGCCGGTCGCCCACGTCGAGTCGGGACTCCGCAGCTTCGACATGACCATGCCGGAAGAGGTCAACCGCAGGCTTACCGACCAGCTCGCCGACCTGCTCTTCGTCACCAGTCCCGAGGGGGTCGGCCATCTGGCCAACGAGGGGGTTGACCCGGCACGGGTGCACTTCGTGGGCAACCCCATGATCGACACCCTCATGTCCCACCTGCCGCGCTTCGACCCCGCGGCGGCCCGCGCCACACACGGACTGCCCGAACGCTACGGCGTGGTGACCCTGCACCGCCCGGCCAACGTCGACGACCCGGCCGCAGCGACGGCCGCCGTACGGGCCCTGCGCGGCGCGGCAGAGCAACTGGAGCTGGTGATCCCCCTGCACCCCCGCGGGCGCGCCGCCCTGGAGGCGGCGGGTCTGGCCGGGGCGCCCGGCGTGCGGATCGTGGAACCGCTCGGGTACCTGGAGTTCATGGGGCTGCTGCGCGGCGCCGCCGCCGTCATCACCGACTCGGGCGGCGTGCAGGAGGAGTCCACCGTGCTCGGCGTGCCCTGCCTGACGCTGCGCCCCAACACCGAGCGCCCGGTGACGGTCACCCACGGCACCAACCGGCTGGTGGACCCCGACAGCCTGGTACCCGCGCTGCTCAAGGCGCTGGACGGGGGGGCGGCCACCGCCGAGGGGCCGCCCCTGTGGGACGGCCGTTCGGGCGAGCGCATCGCCAGGATCATGACCGAATGGCTGGAGCACCATGTCTGATCCGTCGGGGCGCAGGACCCGGGACTACTGGGAGAAACGCCACCGGCGCCATGACGAGCTGGCCTCCAGCGGACACATCGGCCTGGAACGCGCCGGCAACGAGGTCTTCTACGCCGTCCGCCTCGCCGAGCTGCTGCGCCACACCGGCGACGCCGGCAGCGGCACCGACCCCCTGTTCGTCCTCGACGCCGGCTGCGGCAAGGGCTGGTTCGCCCGCGCCCTGGCCCGCTGCGGCCACCGCGTCGACGCCTTCGACGCCAGCCCCGAGGCCGTCGGGCAGGCCCGTGAACTCGGCGGCGGCCCGCGCTACGCGGTCGCGGAACTCGACGCGTGGCGCAGCCCGTGGCTGTACGACGTGGTGATGAGTGTCGATGTGCTCTTCCACGTCATGGACGATGCGCTCTGGGAGTCGTCCCTCGTCAACCTCGCCTCCCTGGTGCGGCTGACCGGCCGTCTGATCGTCTCCGACGAGGACGCGCCGGGCCGGACGTCCCGGGGCGACTACATCCTGCACCGCCCCGCGGCCGAATACCGTGCCGTCGTGGAACCACTCGGCCTGCGCCACACGGGTTTCACGCCGTACGGTTTCCGGGAGAACAGGGTCGGATTCCATGTCTTCACGAGGACCTCCTGATGCGCCTGCTCGATCTGCTCCACCCGCACCTGGACGGCGTGACCGAGGTCGTCGACGCGACCGGCGGCGGCATTCCCCTCGAGCCGTACCTGCACCTGCCCGAGGGCATCGGGCTCACCCGCCCGGGCCCCGAGGACCGAGAACCGGTCGGCGAGGGCCGGCTCGTCCTGCTGTCGTACGGCCCCGATCCGGCACGGCACGGGGACGAGGCCGCGTTCACGGCCGCGCTGGAGCGGATGCGGCCCGGCGGGCGAGGGCTCGTCGTCTTCGGCCACGCCACCACCGAGTTGCCCTACCACCGACTGCTGGACGGGCTGGTCGCCCATCGCTGCCAGGTGCTGCGCGCCGCCGGTCTGGGCTACGTCCACCTGCACGGCGGCGCCGTCTTCACCTGTACCGAGCACCTGTTGCCGCTGCACGACGGGGCGGGCCGCCCGGTGCCCGGCGGCGGTGACGGCGGTGGCACCGCGCTGCGGATCGCCGACGAATACGTGCTCACCGACTTCGTCTCCCGCGCCCAGCGGGACCGCCTGCTGGACCTGGAACGGCGCCACGACCAGGACAGCCGGGCCCTGGAGACGCTGCGCGACGAGACCGGCGCGGACCGGGCGGCCGCCGCGATCCGCGAACGCGACCAGATCGCCGCCGCGCTGCGCCAGGCCCGGGACCGGGTCGGCGTGCTGGAGGCCCGGGTCGCCATGCTCCAGGGCTCCACCTCGCTGCGGGTCGGCCAGGTGCTCGTCTCGGCGGCCCGCTCCCCGCTGCGCGGCTCGACGCGGCTGCCGCGCGAGTTGTACGGGATGTGGCGCGGGCGCAGCAAGGGAGGACGGCCGGTCGCGGCCCGGCCGGCCGGCTCGGTCTTCGCTGCGCTGCCCGAGGCGGCCTCGGCCGACGGGGACCGGCTGCACCTGGCGCACCGCGCCTTCTCCGCGGGGCCCCGGGACCGTCTGGTCGTCGCCGGCGTGCTCAACGCGGCGACGGCCGCCGACTTCGCCCACGACGCGGTCGTCAACCGCGCGCTGCCGCACGACGCCACGCTGGTCGCGGAGCGCACCGACCCGGACGTGCTGGTCGTGCAGCTCAGCGCCTGCACCGGCCCCGGGCCGTGGACGCACACCGGCACCGGGCTCGCCCCCGACCTGGACCGGCGGCTCGCCGATCTGCTGGCGACCGCGCGCGCCGCGGGCCGCCCGACGGTCCTGTGGCGGGACGGCCCCGCATCGGCCGCCCCGGGGCTGTCCCGCTTCCCCTGGGACGCCGTCCTCGACGGTGACACCGGGGTGCAGCCGGCCCGGCTGGACCCCGCGACGACGGCGCGGGCGGACCTGCGGGAGATCTTCACCTCGCGAGCCACCCGGATCCGGCTGTCGCAACTCGCCCGGATCGCCGGCGCCACCGACCCGCTGGACTCCCGGCGTGTCACCGTGCTCGCCGACCCGCGCGACAGCGCGGAGATCTCCCGGCTCATCGGGCAGGTGCTGGCGCAGCTCCACCGGCCCGCCGAGGTGCTGGTCCCCGCCCCCGGCACGGCACTGGCCGAGCTCACCGCGGGCGGTGTCGCCGTACGGGCCTCAGGCGACGGGCCGAGCACGCCCTGGGTCGCCGACTGGACCGACCTCGGCGAGGAACGCGAGGCCGCCCACCTGCTGGACCTGATGTGCGCTCAGGAGTGCTCCGGCGCCGACGCGGTGGGCTACAGCGCCGACGGCGCGGGCTTTGTGCCGCACGTCAACGGGTTCACGCCCGCACTCGTCCGAAAGTCGCTGTGGCGCGCCCCGGAGGGCGCGGGACGGCTGTTCACGATCCGCCGGGAGGACGCACGATGACGGCGACGCGCACGATCCGCGCGATGGTCTACGGGGACGTGGACCTCAATCTCATCGACGGCTCCGCGGTCTGGGCCCAGTCGATGGTGCAGGCGCTGTCGCTGGCCGGGTGCGAGACCCGGCTGGTGCTCAAGGCGCCGGTGCGCACCGGGCGGCTGGTCGACCCGCTCGCCGAACTGCCGGGCGTCACCGTCGTGACGACCGACCGGGTGCTCTCCCCCGTCCAGGCCTCGCGCAAGCTGCGCGCCCTGGACGAGGAAGAGCCCTGCGACCTGCTGGTGCTGCGCGGCCGACGGGCGGTCACCCAGATCGTGGCGGACGGCGACTTCGACGGGAGGATCTGGGCGTACCTGACCGACATCCCGCAGTCGGCGGCGGAGATGACCGCCGAGGCGGCCCAGGACCTGGCCCGGATCGCCGAGGCGTCCCGGCAGTTGCTGTGCCAGACCGAGGAACTGCGCTGCTTCATCGAGGCGTGGGTGCCGGAGGCCTGCGGCAAGTGCGTGCTCTACCCGCCGAGCGTGCCGGTGCCCGACTTCGACGTGCCCGAGCACGAAGTGGCGGGGGACCCCGTGCGCATGGTCTACACGGGCAAGTTCGCGCCGCGCTGGAACACCCTGGAGATGACGGAGCTGCCACGGGCGCTCGCCGCGCGCGGCGTACGGGCCGAACTCCACACGGTGGGCGACAAGATCCACGACGACCCGCTGCACCCGGAGTTCCACGACCGCATGGAGCGCGCGCTCGGCACCACCTCGGGTGTGGTGCACCACGGCGGCACGCCCCGCCAGGAGGCGATGCAGATCGCGGCGGGCTGCGACGTGGGACTGGGGTGGCGCCATCCGGATCTGGACGCGAGCCTCGAACTGTCCACGAAGGTACTGGAGTTCGGCACCCTGGGGCTGCCGGTCGTGCTCAATCGCACGCCCGCGCACGAGGCCCTGCTCGGCGCCGACTACCCGCTCTTCGTCCCCGGCCGCGGAACCCTGGACGACGCGGCCCAGGCCGTGGCCATCGCCGCCGGCTCCAAGGAGGCCTACCGGACGGCGGCACGGCGCTGCCGGGAGGCCGCGGCGCACTTCTCGCTGGAACGGGCCGCCGAGCGGCTGCGCGGTCACCTCGACCGGGCCTTCCCCGCGACTCCGGCCGGCCTCGAGAAGCGCACCCGGCCGCTGCGCGTGGTGGTCGCCAGCCACGACCTGAAGTTCTTCACCCGGCTGCTCGACCACTTCCAGGCACTGCCCGGGGTCGAGGTGCGCATCGACGCGTGGTCCGCGCTGGCCAAGCACGATGTGGCGGCCAGCCGTGAACTGGCCGCCTGGGCCGACGTGGTGGTCGTGGAGTGGTGCGGCCCTGCGGCGATCTGGTACAGCCGCCACAAGCGGCGCGGCTCCCGGCTGCTGATCCGGCTGCACCGCTTCGAGCTGTACGCGGGCTACCCCGACCAGGTCGAGATCGACGCCGTCGACCGGGTCGTCTGCGTCAGCCCGCACTACACCGCGCTGACCCGCGAGCGCACCGGCTGGCCGGACGCCAAGATCGCGACGATCCCCAACTGGGTGGACGACCGCCAGATGGACCGCCCCAAGGCCGCCGACGCCCGCTACCGCCTGGGCATGATCGGCATCGCCCCCGCCCGCAAACGGCTCGACCTCGGGCTGGACGTGCTGGAGGCGCTGCGCGCCCGGGACCCACGCTGGCAGCTGTCGGTGAAGTCCAAGATGCCGTGGGACTACTGGTGGATCTGGAACAAGCCGGAGGAGCGCACGCACTACGACGCGATCCTGCGCCGGGTGCAGTCGGGCGCGCTCCTGGAGGACGCGGTGGTCTTCGACAGCTTCGGCCCGGACGTGGCCAGTTGGCTGCGGCGCATCGGCTTCGTGCTGTCCACCAGCGACGACGAGAGCTTCCATCTGGCCCCGGCCGAGGGAATGGCCTCCGGCGCCGTCCCCGCGCTGCTGCCCTGGCCGGGCGCGGACGCGATCTACGACCGCCGGTGGATCCACGACTCCCCCGAGGCGATGGCGGACGCGATCCACACCCTGGCCGAGGACGGCTGGGAAGCCGAGGCCGGACATGCGCGCGGCTGGCTCCAGGAGTCCTTCGGCCTGGACAAGGTACGCGCCGCGTGGACCGACCTGCTCACCGACGCCGCGGCACACTGAGTGGTCCGGCCGCCGGATGATCGTCCCCCGGCGGCCGTTCCACGACCGGCAGAACCGACCGGCAGAACCCACCGGCCGTACCTTCCGGTCGGCCGTAACATGGCGCCCGGGGTGGCCTATTGGAGGGGGACATGACCATGGATGAGTCGCCGTACGACATCCTCGTCGTGGGCGGTTCGGGAGTGGACACGGTGGTGCGGGTCGACAGCCTGCCCGTGCCGCCCGCGGACTCCCTCGGTGTGCCGCCGATCCTGGAGTGGCCGGGGCAGACCGGCGGCAATGTGGCGCTCGGCTGCCGCGCGCTCGGGATGACGGTGAAGTTCCTCGACTTCGTCGGTGACGACTGGCTCGGCGGCCTGGTCCGCGAGCGTCTCACCAAGGGCGACGTGGACTTCGAGCCGCTGATCTCCCCGGCGGGCACCCGCCGGGCGGTGAACCTGGTGGACGCCACCGGGCGCCGCATGTCCTTCTACGACGGCCGCGACCCGGCGGACCTGCGGATGCCCCGCGCGTTCTATCTCCCGCACCTGCGGCGCGCCCGGCACGTGCATCTGTCGATCTCCCCTTTCACCCGCTTCCTGTACGACGACATCGAGGCGCTGGGCCTGCCCGTCTCCACCGACCTGCACGACTGGGACGGACTCGCCGAGCACCAGCGGGAGTTCGCCCGCCGCTCCGACCTGGTGTTCCTCAGCGCCGCGGGCGCGGGCGAACGCATCGCGGACGTCATGCGCGGCATCCTGCGCGACGGCCGGGCCACGGCGGTCGTCGCCACCGCCGGCGCCGGGGGCGCCTACCTCCTGGTACGCGACGGCAGCCGCACCCCGCGGCACATCCCGACGGCGACCCCGCCCGGCCCCGTGAGGGACTCCAACGGCGCGGGCGACGCCTTCGTCTGCGGCTTCCTGTACGGACGAGCCCGCGGCCTGGACTTCGCCGAGTGCGCCCGTCTCGGGGCGGTCGCGGGCGCGCACACCTGCGTCGCGGAGGGCAATCTCGCCCTCGTCGACGCGGAGACGCTGGACGCTCAGGTCTCCCGTTCCGGCACGTAGTCCGCCTCCTGGAGGCCGAAGGTCCAGGCGACGCCCTCCCGGGCGGTCCGGGTCCGCGGCGGCACCCGCAGCCAGTACGTGCGGTGGGTGCCGTCCGGCTCCGGTGTGGAGTTGACGACCTCGACCATCACGAGCGGTTCGTCCCCCTCCAGCTCGATCCGCCACAGCACGCCGGCCGCGTCGCGCTGCACCGGCTGCGCCCCGGACTCCTCCAAGTAGCGGTCGTAGCCGTAGAACTCCAGCATCACCCGGCGCAGCTCCGCGTTCTGCTCCTCGCGTATCCGCCGGGGGGTCAGCTCCGAGAGCCCGTCGAGGAACGCGGCCGGCACCGGCATTCCGCGCCATGCGTGCAGGGCAAAGCCGTCCGGGAAGGCGAGCGCGGGGCCGTCGCCCCGGTCGAGGCGGCCTGCCTCGTCCCGGTGCAGTTCCAGGGGACGTTCGGCGACGATCGCGACGCGCTCGTACGGCCACCACCAGCCCGCGGACCGCGCCACCGCGGCCACCCCCGCCAGGTCCCCGGCGCCCTCATGGCCGTCGAACGCCGCCAGCCAGGCCGCGTCGTGCTGGCCGAGGACCGCGTCGAGCAGGGCCGGGCGGACCGCCCGCTCCCCGCCGGGCACGTCGGCGGCCGACTCGACCACCCCCGTCCGTATCCGCTCGGCGAGCAGCACCGTGCCGTCCCACAACTGGGCACCCGTCAGGGCCCAGTGGGCCGCCCATCCGGCCGGCCCCATCCGCTCGGCTACCCGCTCCCGAGCCGCAGCCCACGGCAGGGTGCGCACCCGCTCACGGACACTCGGGCCCGCCGAGCCCTCCGCCGTGAGGCGCGCGGCCAGGGCCGCGCCCTCGCGGGGCGAACCCGCCCACACGATGCGTTCCGGACCGCGCAGGCCCGCCAGCCGGTAGGCCAGCCGCACCCCGTCCTCGGCCGCCGCGTGGTCGGCCGGGCCCGTCGCCGCGGCGACCTCGCGCCACACCGCGGTCGTCTCCATCGGGGCCGCCGCCCCCGTCGTCGCCACCGTCATCGCTCCCGCTCCCCAGTCCTCAGTCCTGCTCAGTCCTCAGTCCGCCACGACGCGCACCGCGCCGGGCGCGTACTCACGCTGCCGCACCACCCGGTACCAGCCCTTCGGAAGGGGTATCGCGGCGTGCTCCTCGTGCACCACCCGTCCCCCGTCCGGCAGATGGAGGTGCGCCACGCCGAAGGGCCCCGGCTCGCGCACCAGCGTGCCCGGCCCGACGACGGCGTGGGCGTGGCCGGTCACCTCGCCGAGCGCCAGCACGAGCCTGCCCCGCCCGTCCCGCGGCTGCCGCGGCAACCGGTCCGTGCCCGGTGGCACGGCGGCCTCCGCGACGGGCACGATCAGGACGTCCCCCTGCCGGTACATGCGTGTCTCCCTTCGCCGTCGGCGCGCCTCGCCGACCCGATGTCCACGACGCTACGCCGGGGGTCCGACAACGCCCCGCCGCAGCGGCGCCGTCCACAGCCCGCGCGCACCGCTGTCGGCGGGGCTTGGTACAACTCTTCGCGAGCAGTGCACCGGCCCGTCCACGTCAGGAGACCAGCGACATGTCCCACGTCGAACACCTGCAGGAACTGCACGGCCTGCCGGCCTTCGAATTCCCCGGGCCAGACGAGCGGCGGGAGCTGCCGGAAGCCGGGGCCGTGGCCTGGCGGCTGGCTGTCGACCCCTACCGCGACAACGCCCCGGAGCCGTTCGAGGCGTTGTGGGACCGCTTCCTCGACACGGTGGACACCGCGTCGGTGCGGGCCGTCGTGATCGGTCAGTGGGGAGAGCCCTACGACAACGACTCGGGCGCAGTGGTGCAGCGGCTCGTCGACGCCCGGGACCGGCTGACCGGCCTGCAGGCCGTGTTCATCGGCGACCTGGAGAGGGAGGAGGCCGAGGTCTCCTGGATCGAGCAGTCCGACGTCACCCCGGTCCTCGACGCCTACCCCCTGCTGGAGGAGTTCGGCGTCCGCGGCGGCACCGGTCTGCGCTTCCCCGCGGTCCGCCACAAGCACCTGCGCACGCTCTGCTTCGAGGCCGGGGGCCTGCCCGGCGAGGTGGTGCGCGGTGTCGCGGCGAGCGAACTGCCCGCGCTGGAGTACCTGGAGCTGTGGCTCGGCGTCGACGAGTACGGCGGCGACGCCACGGTCGCGGACCTCGCCCCGGTCCTCGCCGGTGGCCGGCTGCCGGCACTGCGCCACCTCGGCCTGCGCAACAGCGAGATACAGGACGAGATCGCCGCCGCCGTCGCCTCTGCTCCGGTCGTGGCACAGCTCAAGTCGCTGGACCTGTCGCTCGGCGTGCTCACCGACGAGGGCGTCGGCGCGCTCCTGGCCGGTCAGCCGCTCACCCACCTGTCCTGGCTGGACCTGCACCACAACTTCGTGAGCGACCCGGTCGCCGAGCGGATGCGCGCGGCGCTGGAGCCCTCCGGCGTCGAGGTCGACCTGTCCGAGCCCGGAGACGAGGACGAGGACGAGGACGGCACCGTCTTCCGCTACACCGCCGTCGCGGAGTGAGGCACCGATGACCTTCGCCGAACACCTGGAGACCCTGCACGGGCTGCCCGTGCACACCCTGCCCGGGACCGACGCGGCCGGTCTGCCCGCGGCCGGCGACGTGGCCTGGCGGCTGGACTGCTTCGCGGCCGGAGAGACGCCCTTCGAGGATCTGTGGCGCGGCTTCACGGAGGCCGTCGACACCGAGCAGGTGCGTGCTCTCGTCATCGGCCCGTGGTGGGAGGACGAGTACACCGAGCTGCGCCCGGCGCTGGAACTGCTCCTGGCGGACGCGGCACGCTTCCCCGCCCTGCGCGCCCTCTTCCTCGCCGACGTCACCAGCGAGGAGTGCGAGATCTCGTGGCTCGCGCTGACCGACGTCACGCCCGTCCTGGAACGCTTCCCGCTGCTGGAGGAGTTCGGCGTCCGTGGTGGCGACTCCCACGGCCTGGGCGCCGAACCCGTGGCGCTGCGCCCGGTACGGCACGAGGCGCTGCGCGTGCTGCGCTTCGAGTCCGGCGGGCTGCCGGGGGAGGTCGTCCGGGCCGTCGGCGCCTGTGACCTTCCCGCCCTGGAGCGCCTGGAGCTGTGGCTCGGGGTGTCCCAGTACGGCGGCGACGCGACCGTCGCCGACCTGGCGCCGCTACTGGCCGGTGGGCGGTATCCGGTACTGCGCCACCTCGGCCTGCAGGACAGCGAGTTGCAGGACGAGATCGCCGCCGCCGTCGCCTCGGCGCCGGTAGTGGCCCAACTGAAGTCGCTCAGCCTGTCCATGGGCACCCTCACCGATGCCGGGGCCGAGGCGCTGCTGAACGGCCAGCCCCTCACCCACCTCGAGCGGCTCGACCTGCACCACCACTTCCTGAGCGAGGCCGTCGCCGAGCGCGTGAGCGCCGCCTTCGGTGCCACCGGGACCGAGGTCGACCTCTCCGAGCCCCAGACGCCGCACCGGTGGCGGGACGAGGAGTGGCGCTATGTCGCCGTCTCCGAGTAGCCCTCCGCGAAGCGGGCCGGCCGGGGACGCGGTCCGCTTCGCCGTCGTCGGCAATCCCGAGAACCGCCGCACGGCACTCTTCGCCGACGCCGTACGCGGCGCCGCACACCCGGCGCCGCGTGTGCTGCCCTGGCGGGAGGTGCTGGACGTCGGATACGGGTTCGAGCCGGGCGAGTTCGTGCGGATCGACTCCCCCGGCGAGAACGCCGAGGTGGACCGCCTGCTGCGCGGCGCCGGTGATCCGGCCCGGGTCGAGGGCTCGGCGCTGTGGTACCGCCGCTTCACCGCGGCGGTACGGGAGGTCGCGGCAGCCGCGCACCGGGCGGGCGCGGTGCCGTCCGCGGACCCGGAGGACGTCGCCGTGATGTTCGACAAGCGGCGCTGCCACGCCCGGCTCGCCGCCGCCGGGGTCCCGGTGCCGCCCGCCCTGACCGGCCCGGTCGGCGGCTGGGAGGACCTGCGGGACGGATTGCGGGACGCCGGTGTCCCCCGGGCCTTCATGAAGGCCGCGCACGGCTCGTCGGCCTCAGGGGTCGTGGCGCTCGCCGTCGCCGGACCCGGCCGGGTCCGTGCCACCACCTCGGTGGAGACCACGGACGACGGGCGGCTGTTCAACTCCCTGCGGGTGCGGCACTACACCACCGAGCCGCAGGTCGCCGCTCTGGTCGACGCCCTGGCCCCCGACGGCCTCCACGTCGAGCGGTGGCTGCCCAAGGCCTCCCTCGGCGGCCGCGCGGCCGACCTGCGCGTGGTGGTCGTCGCCGGCCGCGCCACGCACGCCGTCGTCCGCACGAGCCGGCACCCGATGACCAATCTTCACCTCGGCGGCGCCCGCGGCGACCTGTGCGCGGCCCGCACGGCCATCCGGGCCGCCGGAGGTGCCCTGGACGACGCCCTGCGCCTCGCCGAGCGCGCGGCGGCCTGTTTCCCCGGCACCCTCTGCGTCGGCGTCGACATCCTGCCCGCGACGGGCTGGCGGCGCTTCGCCGTCGGCGAGGTCAATGCCTTCGGGGACCTCCTGCCGCGGCTGACCGGCCTGCCCGGCAGCGGGGCCGAGGGCCTGGACACCTACGCCGCGCAGGTCGCCGCCGTACCGGCCGCGATGGAGCGCGAGCGCGCACGACGCAAGGAGCAGGACCGTGAAGTCCCTGAGAAGCGTGAAGACCCTGAGAACCGTGAGAGCACAGCCGGCACAGCCGAGGCCTGACATGAACGAGGTCGTGGGCAGCCACGACATCCTGATGGTCACCCTCGACACCCTCCGTCACGATGTGGCCCAGGAGTTGGCGGCGGCGGGCCGCATCCCGCACCTGGCCCGCCACCTGCCCGGTGGCCGGTGGGAGCGCCGGCACGCGCCCGGCAGCTTCACCTACGCCTCCCACCAGGCGATGTTCGCGGGCTTCCTGCCCACGCCCGCCGAGCCGGGCCCGCACCCGCGGCTCTTCGCCGCCCGGTTCGCGGGCAGCGAGAGCACCGCGGACGGCACCTTCGTGTACGACACGCCCGACCTGGTGTCGGGGCTCGCCGCGGCCGGATACCGCACGGTGTGCGTCGGCGGCGTCGGCTTCTTCAACAAGCAGGGGCCGCTGGGCTCGGTGTTGCCCGCAATGTTCCACGAGAGCCACTGGGAGCCGGAGTTCGGCGTGCCCTCCCCCACCTCCTTCGAGGCGCAGGTGGCCCGCGCGGAGAAGGTGGTGGCGGGACTGCCGCACGAGCAGCGGCTCTTCCTCTTCGTCAACGTCTCGGCGCTGCACCAGCCCAACTGGTTCCACCTGCCCGGCGCCACCCGGGCCTCGGGCGACACCCGCGCCTCGCACGCGGCGGCGCTGGAGTACGTGGACCGGCACATCGAGCGGCTGTTCACCGCCGCCGCGAGCCGCGGGCGCTGCTTCGCGATCGTCTGCTCCGACCACGGCACCGCGTACGGGGAGGACGGGCACACCGGCCACCGCATCGGCCACGAGGTCGTCTGGACCGTGCCCTATGCCCACTTCTTCCTCGACGAGGCCCGATGACCCGCACCGACGTGACCATCGCCCAGGCGCCCGCGGCGCCGGGCCCGGACCGCCCGTACCAGCACTACGTCTACGCGTACCCGCACAAGACGGCCTACCGCCCGCTGCCCCGCGGGAGCGCGCGGCTGCGGGACCTGTGGGCGGACGAGCCCAAGGACGCCCTCTCCCTCTACTTCCACATCCCCTTCTGCGAAGTGCGCTGCGGCTTCTGCAACCTCTTCACCCGGATCGGCGCCCCGGACGGCCTGACCGCGGCCTACCTGGACGCCATGGAACGCCAGGCACGGGCCGTCCGCGAGGCGCTCGGCGCGGAGGCACGGTTCGTCAACGCGGCCTTCGGCGGCGGCACTCCGACCTTCCTGGAGGCCGCCGAGCTGGAGCGGCTGTGCGATCTGGCGGAGCACATCCTCGGGGCCGATCTGACGGCGGTCCCGCTGTCCGTCGAGGCGTCGCCCGCCACGGCGACCGCGGACCGGCTCTCCGTGCTGGCCGCCCGCGGCACCACGCGGCTGAGCCTGGGCGTGCAGAGCTTCGACGACGCCGAGGCGCGTGCCGCCGTACGTCCGCAGCGCCGCGCCGACGTCGAGGCGGCGCTGGCACACGTCCGGGACGCCGGCATCCCCGTCCTCAACATCGACCTGATCTACGGCATCGAGGGCCAGACCGAGGCGTCCTGGCAGAGGTCCCTCGACGCGGCCCTCGCCTGGCGGCCCGAGGAGCTGTACCTCTACCCGCTGTACGTGCGTCCGCTGACCGGTCTGGGCCGGCAGGCGGGCACGACGCCGGGCGACACCGCGTGGGACGAACAGCGCCTGCGCCTGTACCGCCACGGCCGCGACCACCTCCTCGCGCACGGCTACGAGCAGGTGTCGATGCGCATGTTCCGCCGGTCCGGCGCGCCGGTGGACGGCGGCGGGGACTACGCCTGCCAGACCGACGGCATGGTGGGCCTGGGCTGCGGCGCCCGGTCGTACACCTCGGCGCTGCACTACTCCTTCGACTACGCCGTCGGCATGCAGGAGATACGCAGGATCGTCGACGACTACACCACCCGCCCCCAAGAGGATTTCGGGGACGCCGACTTCGGCTGGGCGATGGACGCCGAGGAGAGCCGGCGCCGCCACCTCCTGCAATCGCTGCTGCAGGCCGAGGGGTTGCGCGTGGCCGACTACCGCGCCCGCTTCGGCACCGCGCCCGGCGAGGACTTCCCCGCCGAGCTGGAGCGCTTCGGCGAACGCGGCTGGCTGGACCCCGCCGCCCGGCCTGGGCTGCTGCGCCTGTCCCCGGAGGGCCTGGCGCACTCCGACGCGCTCGGCCCGGCGCTGTTCTCCCCGGCCGTGCGCGCCCGCATGGCCGCCTACGCACTGAAGTGAGGGCGACCGCGATGGATCTGACGGTTCTCTACCGGGGCCCGCTCGCCTCGTGCGACTACGACTGCCCCTACTGCCCGTTCGCCAAGCGCCGGGACAGCCGTGCCGAACTGGCCGCCGACCGGGCCGCGCTGGAACGCTTCGCGGGCTGGGCCGCCGCGCAGCACGGCGACCGCCTGTCGCTGCTGTTCACGCCGTGGGGCGAAGGACTGGTGCGCTCCTGGTACCGGCGCACGCTGACGGAACTGAGCCGGCTGCCGCACATCGACCGGGTGGCGATCCAGACCAACCTCAGCTGCCGTACCGACTGGCTGGACGCCGCCGACCTGTCCACCCTCGCCCTGTGGTGCACCTTCCACCCGGGGCAGACGCCCTATGACCGCTTCCTCGGCAAGACCCGTGAACTGGCGGACCGGGGCGCCCGTTTCAGCGTGGGCGTGGTCGGCCTGCCGGAGCACCTGGAGGCCGCCCGCCGGCTGCGCGCGGACCTTCCGAGCCATGTCTACCTGTGGGTCAACGCCGCCGAGGGCCACGGCTACACCGACGCCGAGGCGGACCGGTGGACCGCCCTCGACCCGCTCTTCCCCTACAGCCGTCGCCCGCACCGCAGCGCGGGCCTGCCCTGCCGCACGGGCGAGTCGGTGATCTCCGTGGACGGCGAGGGCACCGTCCGCCGCTGCCATTTCGTCAGGGCCGAGCTGGGCAACCTCTACGACGGCTCCTACCGGGCCGCGCTCGGGCCGCGCGCCTGCCCGCTGGCGGTGTGCGACTGCCACATCGGCTACGTCCACCTGGAGACGCTGCCGCTGTACGACGTCTTCGCCGGCGGGGTCCTGGAGCGGATACCCGCCGCGCCCTCCCCCCGCCCCGCACGCGCGCCCGAGGGAGCGGCCGGTCAGGGCTTGTGACCGACGCCGCCCCAGAAGGCGATCCGGGTGTGCTCCCCGGTCTCGGGGAGCGGGGCGTCGGGCCGCCAGCTCGGGACCTGCACGAGGCCCGGCTCGACCAGCGGGAATCCCTCGAAGAAGGGCTCGATCTGATCCTTGCCGCGCAACGTGAGCGTGGAGGTGGCGTTCTTGTAGGCCTCGCGGGCGTCGGCGTCCACGTCCTGGTGGAAGTCGGTGGTCCCGTGGGACAGGATCAGCCGGCTGCCGCTCGGGAGGTTCTTGCCGAGGGTGCGCACGATGCCCGTGGGGTCCTCCTCGTCGCGCACGAAGTGCAGGAGGGCGACGAGCATCAGCGCCACCGGCTCGTCGAAGTCGATGAGTTTGCGCAGCGTCCCGTGCTCGAGGATCGTGTCGGGGTCGCGCACGTCGCCGAGGAAGAAGCCCGCGTTGCCGGTGTTGGTCAGCCGGGCACCGGCGTGGGCGGCCACGATCGGGTCGTTGTCGACATAGGCGACGCGCGCGTCGGGGACGATCTCCCGGGCGACCTCGTGGGTGTTGGGCGAGGTGGGAATCCCGGTGCCGATGTCGATGAACTGCCGGATGCCCTGCGCGGCGGCGTGGCGTACGGCGCGCCGCATGAAGTCCCGGTTGGCGCGGGCGCTGGGGCGCGCGTCGGGGGTCATACGGATGACCATCTCGGCGGCTTCGCGGTCGGCCTCGTAGTTGTCCTTGCCTCCGAGGTAGTAGTCGTACATCCGGGCAGGGTGGGGCCTGCTGGTGTCGATCTCGTCCGCGGAGAAGCCCTTGTCGGTCAACGCCGTGCTCCGTTCGGAATCCTCTGGCCCGGGTGGGTCCAGGTCGGTGCGGTGGGGTGCGGTGGGGTGCGTCGCGGCCCGTGCGGCCGCGCGGCGCGGTGAGGGACCGTCCGGCTCGCTCCGGCGCTCCGTGCGCATGACATCATCCCCCGGCCGGTGCCCGTGGGGCAGGTGGTTTCCGGACGGGCGGACCGCGCTGGGGCCGGGGCGAGCCGGCGCCCGGGCCGGTCGTCGTGGTCCGGCCGCACGTCAGGTCTCGCTGAGGACGGCACGGAGGATCTCCTCGGTCCTCTGGGCCGGTGCGGCCTGTGCGCACATCCGGTCCAGTGCCTCGAGGAAGGACGAGACGTCGTCGCGGTCGTCGAAGTAGACGGAGCCGACCAGGTTCTCGGAGTAGACGACATCCGGCAGTTCGTGGGTCTGGAACCGGAAGATGTGGAACGGCCCGTACATGGCGGGGTGCGGGCCGTCGGAGAACCGCATGATCTGCAACCGCACGTTCGGCAGCGAGCAGCTGTCGATGAGCCGGGTGATCTGGGCACGCATCAGTTCCGGGCCGCCGATGGGCCGGCGCAGCACCGTCTCGTCGATGATGATCCACACCAGCGGCGCGTCCGGGCGGGCGAGCAGGGCCTGCCGCTCCAGTCGCACCGCGACGACCCGTTCGACCTCCTCCGCCGAGGCGCGCGGGCGGCCCGCCCGCAGCACCTCGCGCGCGTAGTCCTCGGTCTGCAGAAGCCCGGGGATGTAGTGCGGCTCGTAGGCGCGGATGACGCTGGCCTCGCCCTCGATGCTGACGAAGGCGCTGAACCAGTCGGGCAGTACGTCGCGGTAGCGGTGCCACCAGCCGGGGCGGTTGGCCTCGCGGGCGAGGGAGACGAAGGCGTCGACCTCGGCCTGGTCGACGACCCCGTAGGTGTGCAGCAGTTTCTCGACGTAGGGGATCTTCAGGCCGACCTCGGCCTTCTCCATGCGCCGGATGGTGGCATGGGTGACGTCCAGCGCCCGGCCGGCGTCCTCGAAGGTCAGCCCGGCCTTCTCGCGGAGGTCCTGCAACCGCTTCCCGAGCACCACCCGCAGGACGGTGGGAGCACTGGCCGCCCGTGCGTCCGTCACGACCACTTCCCCAACTCCCCTCAATCGAGAGCAGTGTGTCATGCCGTCATCGGAATCGAACAGTGCGCGAGGGGCGTTCTGCAAATTACAGATCGCATCTTGCCAACAGTTCGAACGAAACCGCATAGTAGCGATGTGGCCTCCTCCCCAGACGCTCTGCGGTTAGAGCGCCGTGGCGACCTCGACGCCCGTCGCTGTCACGATCTGTTTCGTTTGCCCGCCCACGGGTCCTCGGTCGCCGCGGCACGCCATCGCGTGCGGGGACGGCTGCGGGAGTGGGAGGCGGACGAGGGTCTGCGCGACGACGCCGAGATGATCGTCTCCGAGCTCTTCACCAACGCCGTCCGGCACACCGGCAGCGAGCACATCGCGTGTGCGCTGTGGTTCGACGGCGACCGGCTGCGTCTCGAGATCACCGACCAGGGGCGCGCGCCGACTGCGCCCCGGCCGCGTGCGGCGGGCGTGGACGAGGAGGGCGGTCGCGGACTGCTCCTGGTGGGCGCGCTGTCGCAGGTGTGGGGCGTCCGGCCCTCGGACGACGGCCTGGGCCGTGTCGTCTGGGCCGAGCTGGTCGCCGGGACGACCGCCGTGTGAGCGCACCGGCCGGTCCGGCAACCGCGGCAGGGCAGGGCTACAGGGGCAGCAGATCGGGGCGCTTGGGCTCGACATGGTCGCCCGAGGACTCGCCGCGCAGCCGCCGCCCGATCCACGGCACGAGGTACTCGCGCGCCCACTGGATGTTGTCCCGGCGGATCTCCGCGGGAGCGCGGAAGGGCTCCGGCGGCCAGGGCTGGTCCGGGTCGGCCGGTATGCCGAGTCCCAGCACCTGCCCGGCGCGCAGCGCGACACGGGTGTGGCCCTCCGCCGAGAGGTGCAGCCGATCGGCGTCCCAGGCCCGGCGGTCCTGCACCGAGCGCAGCGACCACAGGTCCAGCACGGGGCAGTCGTGGCGGTCGGCGATGGCCCGCACATGGGCCGTGTACGTGGCGATCTTGCCGCGCAGGTGACGCAGGACGGGGACACCGCGGGTGTCGAAGCCCGTGCAGAGCACGACGGTGCCGACGGAGTGCGTGAGGCGGGCGACCGCCGCCTCGTAGCGCTCGGCGACGTCGTCGGGGTCGCTGCCCGGGCGGAGGATGTCGTTGCCGCCCGCGCAGAAGGTCACCAGGTCCGGATGGAGTTCGATGGCCCGGGGCACCTGCTCGTCGACGATCTGGTCGAGGAGGCGGCCGCGCACCGCCAGGTTCGCGTACCGGAAGTCGTGCTCGGGGCGGCGATCGGAGAGGAGGACGGCGAGCCGGTCGGCCCAGCCGATGAAGCTTCCGTCCGGTCCGGGGTCGCCCACACCTTCGGTGAAGCTGTCCCCGACGGCTGCGTACGACCCGATCGCACCCTTGTTGTTTTTTGTCGAATCGTCTGCCACGTCAGCAGATGATCCACCTCTCCGAATGGGCTACGCCACCGTAACCAGGGCCTGACACGGGGTGATTCATCCCACCCGGCCAAATCCGCCGCGGGCGGAATACGGCGGGACCCCGGAGCGTCGTGCCGCACGGCCCGCCCGGCGGACAGCTGCGGCCGCCGACGGCCGTGCCGCGCGACCGGTGACCGTGCCCCGACATCACATACCGACCGGTACGGCAGGGGATCCGTGTGTCGTAGGGTCAGCAGTGGTCCGGCCGCCGGTGACCAGCGCCGCCCGGCCCGTGAGCGAAGGAGCGCCGGTGACCCAGCAGACGCCGCAGACCGCCTCGTCGGAGCCCGAGCTGACCGGAGTGCGCAACTTCCGTGACGTCGGCGGGCTCCCGACGACCGACGGCCGCCGGGTGCGGCACGGACGGCTCTTCCGCAGCGGGCACCTGGCGCACACCACCGAGCAGGACGCCGCCTTCCTCGCCTCCCTCGGACTGCACACGGTCTTCGACTTCCGGAACTCCTCCGACATCAAGCTGGAGGGCCCCGACGTCGACCTGCCCGGCGTGCGCAACGTGAACATGCCGCTGAGCGACCCCGCCCACGGCGCCGAGTTCTGGACCACCGTCCGCGAGGGCGACATCGAAGCGCTGCGCGGCACGCTCGGCGACGGCCGGGCCGCCGAGCGCATGGTGGCGGCCTACCACCGGATCGTGCTCGACCGCACCGCCGAGCACAGCCGCATGCTGGAGCTGCTGGCCGAAGGGGAGTCCGTGCCCGCGCTGCTGCACTGCGCCGCGGGCAAGGACCGTGCGGGCACCTCGATCGCCGTGGTTCTGCTGGCCCTGGGCGTCGAGCGGGACGCGATCGTGGCGGACTACCTCAAGAGCAACGAGGCGCACCGCCGCTACCGCGTCCAGCGCGGCGAGCACGCCGAGCCGGCCGGCACCCCCGAGGTCATGGAGCTGCTGAGCCCGCTCTTCGATGCCCGCCAGGAGTACCTCGAGGCCGCCTTCGGCACCATCGAGGAGCACTGGGGATCGGTCGACCGGTACCTGGAGGACGGACTCGGCCTCACCCCGGAGCGCCGCGAGCGGCTGCGCTCGCTGCTGCTGGAGGACGCGGGCCCCGTGTGAGCCGTCCTGCCGGGGCCTACTTGGCCCCGGCCAGGTGGAAGATCAGGAAGAAGAACGCGGCGATGATGTGCACCCCCACGAGGTAGATGAAGGCACGGACCTTGAAGCCCATCGGGGCCTTGTCGGAGCCGGAGATCTTGGCGGACACAGGAAGTCTCCTCATCGGTTATCGGTCATCGGGTCATCGGGGGCCGTGCGGTCGTGGTGCCCGGCCGTCGCCCAGGCACAGATCCGCGACGGCGCTGCTCAGCAGCGTGTGGACGAACAGCAGGTCCACGCCGCCGGGTGAGGCGGCCGCGATGCGGTGCGGGGTCGTCGAGTCGAAGTGGGCGCTGTCACCGGGGGCGAGCCGGTGCACGTCCTCGCCGAGGGTGAGCCGCAGCTCCCCCTTCAGCACGTACAGCCACTCCTCCCCGGGGTGCACCCGCACCAGCCCGTCCTGGGGTCCCGGCGGGACGTGCAGCCGCAGGGCCTGCATCGCGCGTCCCGGGTTGCCGGTCTGCCAGTACGTCCAGCCGCCGGCGTCCGCGGGCTCCACCGCCCCGGCGCGCACGACGGGGTCGCGCTCCGGCGCGGTCTCGCCGAGCAGCTCCGAGACAGTGGTTCCGTAGGCCCGGGCGAGGGCGAGCAGCATGGGGAGCGAGGGCTGCCGCTGCCCGGTCTCCAGCCGCGACAGGTGCGCGGGCGAGAGCCCCGCACGGGCGGCGGCGGCTTCGAGGGTCAGGCCGCCGCGGCGGCGCAGCTCCCGCAGCTGTGGGGCGACATCCGGCAGGGGCTCGTCATGCCCCGGTGTCGAGGTCATACCCCAGGTATAGACGCACTTCGCCCCGGAGGCAAAAAGTTTGCCTCCGGGGCAAAGTAAGCGCCGGGCGGTCAGCGGTGGGCGACCGCCTGCTTCACCAGTGTCCTGCCGAACTCCCACATCAGGCCACCGCCGCCGTGTGCGTCGTCCATCACGGCGGTGAAGGCGGTCACGAAGCGTTCCACCTCCGGCTCACCGATGACCAGCGGCGGGATCAGCTTGATCACCTCCAGATGGTCCCCGGAGACCTGGGTGAGGATGCGGTGCCGCTGCAGCAGCGGTACCACGACCATCTGCGCGAACAGCCCCTTGCGCGCCGCTTGGAGCATCGTCCAGCGGCTGCGCAGGCCGAGCGACTTCGGGCGGCCGAACTCGATGCCGATCATCAGCCCGCGGCCGCGGACCTCGTGCAGCAGCTCGTAGCGCTCCACCAGGGCGGCCAGCCGCGTGCGCAGCAGGTCGCCACTGGCCCGGGCGTTGGACACGATCCGCTCGTCCTCCATCACGGACAGCGTCGCCAGGCCCGCCACCATCGCCTGCGCGTTGGACCCGAAGCTGGCCGAGTGGACCAGCACCCGGTCCATGGAGGAGTAGACCTTCTTGAAGATCCAGTCCTTGCCGAGCGTGGCGCCGACCGGCACGTACCCCCCGGAGAGCGCCTTGCTGACGCACACCAGGTCCGGTTCCACGCCCTCCTCGTGCTGGTAGGCGAAGAAGTCGCCGGTGCGGCCGAGGCCGGTCTGCACCTCGTCCGCGATCAGCAGGGCCTTGTGCCGGTGCAGCAGGTCCTGCGCGGCCCGCAGATAGCCGGGTGGCGCCGCGTGGACGCCCTTGCCCTGGATGGGCTCGACGATCAGCGCCGCCACGTCGCCGCGGGCCAGCTCCCGCTCCAGGGCCGCGAGGTCGCCCAGCGGCACCGCCGTGTCCGGCAGCAGCGGGGCGAAGCCGTCGCGGAAGCCACCCTCGCCGTTGACGGACAGGGAGCCTGTCGTCAGCCCGTGGAAGGCGTGGTCGCAGTAGAGCACCCGCGGCCTGCCGGTGACGAAGCGGGCGAACTTCAGGGCCGTCTCCACCGCCTCCGTGCCGCTGTTGCCGAAGAACACCCGGTCCAGGTGCGGGGTGTACGACAGCAGCTTCTCCGCGAGCAGTCCGGGCAGCGGCTGGCAGTCGAAGCGCGTGAGGTCGGCCAGACCGGCGTCCAGGACGTCGTGCAGGGCCTTGCGGACCACGGGGTGGTGGCGGCCGAGGCCCATCACCCCGAACCCGGCGAGCATGTCCAGGTAGTCCTGGCCCTCGTCGTCCCAGAAGTACGCCCCCTCCGCCCGCTCGTAGACCCTGTCGAAGCCGATGGTGTGCAGCATCCGCGGCAGTTGGTGGTTGAGGTACCGGCCGTGCAGGTCGTAGCGCTCCGCGCCCCGCTCGGCCAGCAGCGTCGCCAGGTCGAAGCCCTTCGGCTCAGGATCGGGCGGTGTCATCGCTCGTGTACTCCTCGGTCCGTTGCTCCGTGTGCGCCCCGATACGGGCGAGGGTCGCGCCGATGCGGCCCGCGATCTCCGCCGGCGTGAGCCCGATGTCGGCCAGCAGTTCGCCGCGCTTGGCGTGGGCGAGGAACTGCTGCGGGATGCCGAAGTCCCGCACCGGCACATCCGTGTCGGCGTCCCGCAGGGCCTGGGCCACGGCCGAACCGACCCCACCCGCACGGCCGTTGTCCTCGACCACGGCCACCATGCGGTGCTCTGCGGCCAGCCCCGGCAGGGCCGCGTCCAGCGGCTTGACCCAGCGGGGGTCGACGACGGTGACGCCGATGCCGCGCTCGCGCAGCAGGGCGGCCGCGGCCAGGCAGACGTGCCCCAGTGCGCCCACGGAGACCATGAGGACGTCGGGCCGCTCACCGCGGTGCAGGACGTCCATGCCGCCGACCCGGTCGATGGCCGGCAACGCCTCGCCGACCGTCTCCTTCGGGAACCGGACGACCGTCGGCGCGTCGGCCACGTCGAGCGCCTCGCGCAACTGGGCGCGCAACTGGTCGGCGTCGCGCGGGGCGGCGATCCGCATCCCGGGCACGACCTGGAGGATCGACAGGTCCCACATGCCGTTGTGCGAGGCGCCGTCGTCGCCCGTCACCCCGGCCCGGTCCAGGACGAAGGTGACCCCGCACTTGTGCAGCGCGACGTCCATCAGCACCTGGTCGAAGGCCCGGTTGAGGAACGTCGCGTAGACCGCGACGACCGGGTGCAGGCCACCGGTGGCCAGACCCGCGGCCGAGACCGCGGCGTGCTGCTCGGCGATGCCCACGTCGTACACGCGGTCCGGGAAGGCCCTGGCGAACTTCTCCAGGCCCACCGGCTGGAGCATCGCCGCGGTGATGGCCACGACGTCCTTGCGCTCGGCACCGATCTTCAGCATCTCGTCGCCGAAGACCGAGGTCCACTTCGGGCCGCTCGACGGGGTCAGCGGCTCGCAGGTCAACGGGTCCATGGCGCCCACCGCGTGGAAGCGGTCGGCCTCGTCGCGCTCGGCGAAGGCGTACCCGCGGCCCTTCTCGGTGAGGCAGTGCAGAAGGACCGGCCCGCTGAAGCGCCGGGCCCGGCGCAGCGCGGACTCCACCGCCGCGACGTCGTGGCCGTCGATGGGGCCGACGTACTTCAGGCCCAGGTCCTCGAACATGCCCTGGGGCGCGAAGGCGTCCTTGAAGCCCTTCTTCGCCCCGTGCAGGGACTCGTACAGCGGCTTGCCGACGACCGGGGTCTGGTGGAGCACCTGCTTGCCCCAGGCGAGGAAGCGCTCGTAGCCGTCGGTGGTGCGCAGCGTGGCCAGGTGGTTGGCCAGGCCGCCGATGGTCGGCGCGTAGGAGCGCTCGTTGTCGTTGACGACGACGATGAGCGGGCGGTCCTTCGCGGCGGCGATGTTGTTCAGCGCCTCCCAGGCCATGCCACCGGTCAGCGCGCCGTCACCGATCACGGCCACCACGTGGTCCTGGCGGCCGAGCACCTGGTTGGCCTTGGCGAGCCCGTCCGCCCAGCCCAGCACCGTGGAGGCGTGGCTGTTCTCGATGACGTCGTGCTCGGACTCGGCGCGCGACGGATAGCCGGACAGCCCCCCCTTGCCGCGCAGTTTGGAGAAGTCCTGACGACCCGTCAAAATCTTGTGCACATAGGACTGGTGACCCGTGTCCCACAGGATCCGGTCGGCCGGCGAGTCGAAGACCCGGTGCAGCGCGATCGTCAGCTCGACCACGCCGAGGTTCGGCCCCAGATGGCCACCGGTTCTGGCGACCGCCTGCACCAGGAAGTCACGGATCTCCACCGCGAGTTCGTCCAGCCGCTCCTGCGGGAGGACCTTCAGATCGCGCGGACCACGGATGTTTTCGAGCAGCGACACTTTCCCACCTCGCTCCCCTCCGGGAATGGTTCGCTCAACTCACACTGATCTGCGGCTCCCCTGACGGGACTCCGTCGGCCTCCATCTGCTCGGCGAGCTTCATGGCCTCCTCGATGAGGGTCTCCACGATCTTCGACTCCGGCACGGTCTTGATGACCTCGCCCTTCACGAAGATCTGCCCCTTGCCGTTGCCCGAGGCCACCCCCAGGTCCGCCTCGCGCGCCTCACCCGGACCGTTGACGACACAGCCCATCACCGCGACCCGCAGCGGGACCTCCATGCCCTCGAGCCCCGCCGTCACCTGATCGGCCAGCTTGTACACATCCACCTGGGCCCGCCCGCACGACGGGCACGACACGATCTCCAGCCGCCGCTGCCGCAGATTCAGCGACTCCAGGATCTGGATACCGACCTTGACCTCCTCCGCCGGAGGAGCCGACAACGACACCCGGATCGTGTCCCCGATCCCCTCGCTCAGCAGCGCACCGAACGCCACCGCCGACTTGATCGTCCCCTGGAACGCCGGACCCGCCTCGGTCACCCCCAGGTGCAGCGGGTAGTCGCACTGCGCCGCCAGCAGACGGTAGGCGTTGACCATCACCACCGGGTCGTTGTGCTTCACCGAGATCTTGATGTCCCGGAAGCCGTGCTCCTCGAACAGCGAGCACTCCCACAACGCCGACTCCACCAGCGCCTCGGGAGTCGCCTTGCCGTACTTCTCCAGCAGACGCCGGTCCAGCGACCCGGCGTTCACCCCGATCCGGATCGGCGTGCCCGCGTCGGAGGCCGCCCTCGCGATCTCCTTCACCTTGTCGTCGAACTGCCGGATGTTGCCCGGGTTCACCCGCACCGCCGCACAACCCGCGTCGATCGCCGCGAACACGTACTTCGGCTGGAAATGGATGTCCGCGATCACCGGGATCTGCGACTTCCTCGCGATCTGCGGCAGCGCGTCCGCGTCGTCCTGCGAAGGACACGCCACCCGGACGATCTGGCAGCCCGCCGCCGTCAGTTCCGCGATCTGCTGCAGGGTCGCGTTGACGTCGGCGGTCAGTGTGGTCGTCATCGACTGGACGGAGACCGGTGCGTCGCCGCCCACCGCCACCGGCCCGACCTGGATGCGCCGCGAACGGCGGCGCTCCGCGAGCGGTCGGGCCGGTACGGAGGGCAGGCCGAGCGACACGCGCCCGACTGCTGTCATCGCGACGTCACTTCCCGCGGTTTCCGGCGACGGTCTCGCGGCCGGCCCTGATGGACTCCTTCAGGGAGGTCATCGTGGCGAGGACGGCGGTCGGCTCGTAGCCGCAGTGCGCCATGCAGTTGGCGCAGCGCGGGTCCTTGCCGCGCCCGTACTTGCTCCAGTCGGTATCCTCGATGAGCTCCTTGTACGTGGTCACATACCCGTCGCTCATCAGGTAGCAGGGGCGCTGCCAGCCGAAGAGCGAGTAGTTGGGGATGGCCCACGCCGTGCAGGGGAAGTCGACCTTCCCCTCCAGGAAGTCCAGGAAGAGCGGGCTGTGGTTGAGCCGCCACCGCGCCCGGTTGCCGCCGGAGAAGGCCTTCCGGAACAGCTCCCGGGTCTGCTCGACGCCGAGGAAGTGCTCCTGGTCGGGAGCCTTCTCGTAGGCGTACGCCGGCGAGATCATCATCTCGTCGACCTCGAGCTCGTCATTGAGGAAGTTGAGCACCTCGATGATGGTCTGCGGGGTGTCGGTGTTGAAGAAGGTCGAATTCGTGGTGACCCGGAAACCGCGCCGCTTGGCCTCCTTGATCGCCTCGACGGCCTCGTCGAAGACGCCTTCCTTGGCCACCGATTCGTCGTGCCGTTCACGCAGACCGTCGATGTGCACGGCGAACGCGAAATAGCGCGACGGCGTGAACTTATCCAGCTTCTTGCGGAGCAGCATGGCGTTGGTGCAGAGGAAGACGTACTTCTTCTTCGCCACCAACTGCCGCACGATCTCGTCGATCTGCGGGTGCATCAGCGGTTCTCCACCGGCGATGGAGACCATCGGCGCACCGGATTCCAGTACCGCGCCGACCGCTTGGGCGACGGGCATGCGCTGCTTGAGCACCCCGGCGGGGTGTTGGATCTTCCCGCACCCCTCGCATGCGAGGTTGCAGGCGAAGAGCGGCTCCAGTTCGACGATGAGAGGGAACTTCTCGCGCCTGCGGAGCATTTTCTGTTCGAAGAGATAGGTGCCGACCCGGATGGACTGACGGAGAGGCATGGCCATCTAGCTCACCTCCAGGGGAGCGCGGTAGAGCGGTGCCAATCGAGAAACGCGGGAAAAAGATCCCTCAGTACACGGAACGCGGTGATTCCGGTGCGGAGGGTGCCGAGACGCACGAGCTCGAACTCGGGCGTGTCGACGACCACACGTGCCGCTGCGACGGGGCGTGGGCCCCGGGCGAGCGCGGCCCGCATCATCGCCGCCGACTCCATGTCGACGGCGATGGCACCGGTGGACCGGAGCGCCATACGCTCCGGTCCCCGTACGACATGGTCGGACTCCGCGAGCCGGCCGATGTGCACGGTGTGCCCGGCCGCCTTGAGCGCGGCGGCCAGTGTCGCACCGTCCTGCGGGCCGTCGGCGACCACCACGTCGCCGGGCCGCATTCCGGTGGCCAGTCCGGCACAGAAGCCGGTGGTGAGGACGGGGGCCCCGTCGAACGCGGGGTCGCGCAGCGCCTCGGTGACGGCGCGCTCGGCCGCCTGCGGCCCCATCCCCGTACGCACGAAGACGACCGGGGGTCCCTCCCCCTTGCCGCGACCCGGGTAGGGCCCCGCCGCGGCGCGTGCACGCCCGCCGCCGCGCAGTGCGAACCGTTCCATCCGCAGCGCGCAGACGATGAGCAGAGGTGGGCCGGACGGCCCCATCAGTCCTCCTTCCGTACTCCGCCGAAGGGCTCCCCGTGCACGTAGCGCCCGAGGGCGGTGAGCGGGAACACCATGCGGTAGAGGTGGTAGTTGATGGAGAAGTCCCGTGGGAACCCGGTCCCCGTGAAGTAGGGCTCGTCCCAGGAGCCGTCCTCCTTCTGCGTGTCGACGAGCCGGCGCACACCGCGCGTCACGGCCTCGCTCTCCCGCTCCCCGGCCGCCAGCAGGGCCATCAGCGCCCAGGCGGTCTGGGAGGGGGTCGACTCACCGCGGCCGACCCAGTCGGCGGAGGAGTAGGACCGCAGGTCCTCGCCCCAGCCGCCGTCCTCGTTCTGCACGGTCTCGAGCCAGGACACGGCCCGCCGGACGGCGGGGTGACTGCCCGGCAGTCCGGCCGCGACGAGGGCGGGGACCACCGACCCCGTGCCGTAGATGTAGTTGACGCCCCAGCGGCCGAACCAGGCGCCGTTCGGCTCCTGTTCGGCGAGCAGCCAGTCGATGCCGCGCCGGGTGTGGGGGTCCTGCCCCAGACCGAGGGCGGCCAGCATCTCGACCACGTGCGCGGTCACGTCGGCCGAGGGCGGGTCGATGACCTCGCCGAAGTCGCAGAAGGGCAGCCGGTTGGGGAAGGCGCTGGTGTTGTCGGCGTCGAACGCGCCCCATGCGCCGTTCTTGGACTGCATGCCCAGGTTCCAGCGCACGCCGCGCTCGACGGCGGACCGCACCCTGCCCGGCTCGGGGTGGTCGACCCGCAGCAGGGCGAGCACGACCTCCGCGGTGTCGTCGATGTCGGGGTAGGTGTCGTTCTCGAACTCGAACGCCCAGCCCCCGGACGGCAGGTCGGGCCGTTGCACGGCCCAGTCGCCGCGCTTGCTGATCTGCTCGCCGAGCATCCACTCGGCCGCCTTGACCAGGGCCGGGTCGTCGGCCGGGACCCCCGCGTCGGCGAGGGCGATGGCGGCCAGGCAGGTGTCCCAGACCGGTGACTGGCACGCCTCGATCATGCGCGTGTCCTCGTCCGGCCAGACGGCGAAGTCGTCGAGGGCCCGCAGGCCGGCGCGGAGCACGGGGTGGTCGAGGTCG
Organism: Streptomyces sp. RLA123; assembly: GCF_056270165.1. Taxonomy (NCBI): domain Bacteria; kingdom Bacillati; phylum Actinomycetota; class Actinomycetes; order Kitasatosporales; family Streptomycetaceae; genus Streptomyces; species Streptomyces sp. RLA123. Next base: position 1,411,835 of record NZ_JBWDOR010000003.1, read on the forward strand.
TAGCCGAGCAGGTGGAGCGCGATCACCGAGTAGACGGCGGGGGGCTGGATACCGCCGAAGCAGCCGTCGTTCTCCTGCCGCTCGATGATCCAGCGGGCGGCGGAACGCAGCGCGGCCCGGCGCAGCGGACGGACGCTGACCTTGCGGTAGGCGTGCAGGGCCCGGTCGATCCGCTGGAACACCCCGTCCCAGCTGCCGAGGAAGGCACGTTTGACGGCTGGGTTCGGCCGCGCCGGATCGACGTGCAGTTCGTCGAGCCCGAAGGAGACCGGCCGCACCGGCCGGTGGGCCGCGACGACGGTGAGCGGCACGATGGTCTGCCGCGCCCAGCTGGCGAACGAGTAGATGTTCAGCGGGGCCCACTTGGGCAGGAACATCAGCTCGGGCGGCAGCTCGGGCAGATCCTCCCAGCGCCACCAGCCGAACAGCGCGAGCCAGATCCTGGTGAACACCCGGGCCCGCGCGACCCCGCCCTGCTCGCGCACGAAGGCGGAGGCCGCGGCCATCCACGGGTCGTCAGGCGCGTCCCCCGCGAGCCGGAGCGCGACATACGCCTCGACGGTGGCCGAGACATCGCCGGGGCCGCCGTGGAACGTCGGCCAGGCGCCGTCGCCGCGCTGCTGGGACCTGATCCAGCGGGCTGCCGCCGCGACGATCCGCTCGTCCTGGATCCCGAGGAACTGACGGAGCAGCAGATCCTCGGCGTCCATCGTCACATTGGTCTCGAGGTCGCCTTTCCACCATCCGTCAGGGTGCTGACGGGCCAGCAGATGGTCGGTGGCACGGCGCGCCGCGCGCGCGGCAGCCGCCTCGACGGGACGTGTCGTACCGTCCCGCGACGAACCGGGCGTCAGATGCGTCGGTCTGCCCGTCGTCTTCGTGCTGGCCGAGGGTGCCCCGGAGGCCGCGATGCCCCCGGAACCGCCGTCGGTCGTCGCTGTCATGGCTTCCCCTTTGCACAGTCGTTCCGTCTGCGGTGTTGGGGCTGCCGTCGGCCGTTACGCGCTCCCGGCCGGCGACGTACTGCGCTCCACTTGCGTCCTTACTTCTCGCGAACCACCACAAAATCCGCCAGGCCCACGAGCTTACGGCGAACTTCACCCGACATGTCCATTTTGTCGAGCGCGGAAATTGCGGTGGCGTACTGACGTCGGGCTTCCTGGGATGTCCACTCCCGACCCCCAGCCTCCTCGATCAACGCCGCCCTCGTCGCGAACTCTTCCTCGTCGAAGGACTCAATATCATTACGGTCCAACGAATCCGCGGCCTTCGCATCCGCTGCCAGCAGCTCGGCGAGCTGCTCCGAGGCCGGGCCCCCGGCGGCCAGCGCGGCGACGACCGGCAGCGACTTCTTGCGCTGGCGCAGGTCGCTCCAGGTCTGCTTGCCGGTCGCGGCCGGGTCGCCCCAGATGCCCAGCAGGTCGTCGATCGCCTGGAAGGCCAGGCCCAGGTGGTAGCCGTACTCCTCCAGAGCGTCGGCGTCCGCCTCGGAGGCGCCGCCGAGCACCGCACCGATGGAGGAGGCACAGGCCAGCAGGGCGCCGGTCTTGTTGCCCTCCATCTCCAGGCACTCCTCGACGGTGACCCTCTCGCGGTGCTCGAAGGAGATGTCCTGCGCCTGACCGTCGATCAGTTTCCGGGTGGCGGTGGTGATCCGCCGGGTCGCCCGGCCTGCCTCCGCGGTGCCCTGCTCCAGCAGGATCTCGTTCGCGAGCGCGAACAGCGCGTCGCCGACCAGGATGGCCTGGGCGGGACCGTGCACCTTCCACACCGTGTCGCGGTGCCGGCGCTGCTCGTCGCCGTCCATCAGGTCGTCGTGCAGCAGCGAGAAGTTGTGCACCAGCTCCACCGCGACCGCGCCGGGGATGCCCGTCTCGGGGCCCGCGCCCGCGGCCTCGGCGGAGAGCAGGGCGAGTGCGGGACGGACGGCCTTGCCGCTGTCACCGTGGGTGGGGTTGCCCGCGGCGTCGATCCACCCGAAGTGGTAGGCGGCGACGGTGTCCATGGGGGGTGCGAGACGGTCCACGGCGGCGCGCAGCACCGGCGTGGACAGCTCGCGGCCGCGCTCCAGGAGCGCGGTCACGGTCGCTCTGTCGACGCCCGCGTTCATCTGCTCGTGGCCAGCGGTCACAATGTCTCCTCTGGTTGCACTGGTGAGGCTCATGCCGGCTCCAGGCCTTCGATTTCGAAGGGGCGTGGGTCGAAGGGATGGCGGAGTGCGGTCAAAGCTGCTCGGGAGGCTTGCAAACCGCTGCGGACCGCGCTTTCCATGGTCGCGGGCCAGCCGGTGGCGGTCCACGCACCGGCGAGCCAGACGCCCGGCGCCCGGGTGCGGGGGCCGGGGCGCAGGGCGCCGACACCGGGGGCGGGCGCGAAGGTCGCCGTCCGCTCCCTGGTGACGAAGAAATCGCGTACGGCCGCGTCACGCGAGGCCGGGAGCAGCCGCTCCAACTCGGGCACGTAGCGCTTGCGCAGCTCTGCCACCGGGAGGTCGATCTCCTCCTCGGCCGCGGACTGGGACAGGGCGATGTACTGGCCGCCGGTGAGCCCTGAGGGCTCCGTACGGTCGAAGACCCATTGCACGGGGCTGCCGAGGGCCGCGAGGAAAGGCTGCCGCAGCACCTTGCGGTCGTAGACGACGTGGACGTTGAGGATCGGCGCGGTGCCGATGCGCAGCAGGGCGTCCGGGTCCTCCAGGGCGCCCGCGGGCAGCAGTCCGTGCGCCTCCTGCTGCGGGACGGCCAGCACCACGACGTCGGCGGTGATGCGCTCGGCGCGGCCGGGGCCGGTCTCGGCCTCGACCTCCCAGACGGCACCCTCGTCGTCCGCGCCGGACCGTACCGGCTCGGCCGCGTCCGTGCGGGTGACCGAGGTGACGCGGGCGCGCAGCAGGGTCCGCACCCCGGCCTTGTCCAGGGCCGTGCGGGCCCGGTCGTCGTGCAGTTCGCCGAGCGGCCGGGCGGCCCAGCCGATGTCGGCGGCGCCCGGGTCGGAGAGCAGGCCGGTCTTGAAGACCATCGCGGCCAGACCGAGCGAGGAGTTGCCCGCGGTGGCGTTGAGGGTCGCGACGCCGACCAGGTCCCACAGGGCCTCGATCGTGCGCGGCGACTGGCCGCGGCGGCTCAGCCAGCTGCCGAAGTCGACGGCGTCCAGGGCGGGGTCGGTGAGGTCCAGGCCGCGCAGCGCGAGCGCGGCCCGGCCGACGGAGGCCCGCTCGGCGAGCGACAGGTGCGGGTAGGTGGCCAGGCTCGCGGCCAGGTGCAGCGGCACCGGGAGCGCGGCGCGCCGCAACCGGCCGAGCCGCGGCCGCGCGCCGCCGACGTCCAGCACGGGCACATCGAGCCGGTTCTGCACGGTGACGAGGTCGGCCGCGTCGATCCGGTCCAGGAACCGCAGGTAGGCGTCGCAGCAGCGCAGGAAGACGTGCTGGCCGTTGTCGACGGTCAGGTCGCCGCGCCGGAAGGAGAACGCGAGGCCGCCCAGCCGGGGCCGTGCCTCCAGCACGGTGACGCGCAGTCCGGCGTCGGCCAGGGCCAGGGCCGCGGTCGTGCCCGCGAGCCCGCCACCGACCACGACGGCCGTGTGCTCAGCCATGCGCCCTCCCCCTCGGCCCGCCCCACGGGGCGCTCCGTACTGTTGCCGACAGTGACGCACCGGACACGGTGCCGGTTGCCACGGGGCGGAAAAACCCGTTCGCCCGCGGTGAGGTGGCTTCCGTACCCGGTTCGGACGCGCCGCCTGGAGCGGCAGCGGCGCCCGCGGCCGCTGGGGCGGGTGTCACACGCGCCTCCTGGCCGCCCGGCGGGCGTCGAGTCCCGCTAGGCCGCGGGCCGCGACGTACGCCTTCTCGTGGGCGGGCAGCGAGACCCGGCCGCGCAGTACGGCCTCGGGCTCGGCGGCGATGCGCTCCAGCAGCCGGCGGTAGATGCCCGCCATCGCCGCGACGCAGGCGCCGCTGCGGCGGTCCAGCATGGGGAGCAGCCGGTAGCCGTCGGCGAACAGGGCACGGGCCCGGCGCACCTCGAACTCCATCAGGCCGGCGAAGTCCGCGCCGGGCGGCGGGGTGTCGGAGTGGAACCCGTCCGAACAGCCGAACTTGGCAAGGTCGTTGGCGGGCAGGTAGGTCCGCCCGTTGGCCGCGTCCTCGCGCAGGTCCCGCAGTATGTTGGTGAGTTGCAGCGCGAGCCCGAGGGTGTCGGCGTACTCGGCGGCGCGCTCGCGTTCCTCCGCGGAGGTCGCCGTCCCGAAGACGCCGAGCGAGAGCCTGCCGATGGCCCCGGCGACGCAGCGGCAGTAGGCCGCCAGGTCCTCCCAGGTCTCGTACGTGTCGCCGCGCAGGTCCATCTGGACGCCGTCGATCAGCTCGTCGAGACCGCCGAGCGGGATCGGGAAGCGCCGGGCGGAGTCCGCGAGGGCCACCGCCACGGGGTCGGTGTCCTCCTCGGTGACCTCACCGGCGCGGACCCGGGCCAGCGCGGCGCGCGTCTGGTCCAGCCGGGCCTGCTTCTCGGCGGGCGCGAGGTCGCCGTCGCCGATGTCGTCGACCCGGCGGGAGAAGGCGTACAGAGCCGACATCGCCTGCCGTTTGGGAGTGGGCAGCAGCCGGATGCCGTAGGCGAAGTTGCGGGCTTCGTGGCCGGTGACGCTCTCGCAGTACGCGTAGGCGGCGAGCACCGGTCCGGACATGCGATCGGAGCCGTTCACTGTCCGGCTCACCCCTCTCTTCGCAATGTCGACCCCACCTCGCGCAGGAGGCTGTACTTGCCCGCCTTCGGCGGCCCTGGCAGCACGTCGTACCCGGCGTCCGCGATCGCCCGGAGGGCGGCGCGGCCTCCCCCGACGAACCCGGCGAGCAGCAGCCTGAGCCTGCCGTGGACGCTACCCACCAAGGGGGTGCCTTCATTCAGAAGATCGCGGGCGCGTTCCGCTTCATGGGCCACCAGCGCGCGCACCGATGCGCCCGCGGTCGCGGTGGTGAGATCGGTTTCGGTCACGCCGAAGCGCTTCATGTCCTCGGCGGGCAGGTAGATGCGGTCGCGGCCGAGGTCCTCGGTCACGTCCTGGAGATGCTCGACGATCTGCAGTGCGGTGCAGACCGCGTCCGAGTGGCGGATCCGCTCGGGGGTGGATGTGCCGGTGATGCCCAGGACGAGGCGGCCGACCGGGTTGGCCGAAAGCTCGCAGTAGGCGAGCAGGTCCTCGTACGTGGCGTAGCGGCGGACGATCTGGTCCTGCCGGTTGGCCTCCACGAGGCCGAGGAAGGGCTCCGGGGTGAGGCCGTGCCGCTGCACGGTGGGCCGCAGGGCGCGCAGCAGGGGGTGCCGGATCGTGTCCGGCGGGCCGTCGAAGACCCGGCGCAGATCGGCCTCGAAGGCGTCGAGCATGGCCAGGCGGTCGTCGGCCGCCTCGGCGGGCAGCCCCAGGCGCAGGGCGTCCTCACGGCCGCCGCCGGCCAGGTCTCCGTCGCCGATGTCGTCCACGAGCCGGGCGTAGCCGTAGATCGCCATGAGGTCGCCCCGCCAGGCGCGGGGCAGGAAGAACGGAGCGACCGGGAAGTTCTCCCTGGTCGCCTTGGCGAGCACGGCCTGTGAATGCGCGTCCGGAGCCGCGTCGCCCGTAGCCGCGGGGCGGAGGCCGGTCACCGTGGACGTCCCGGTGTCCGGGTGGTGGGCAGTTTCTCCCCAGGGGTCCACAGAGCCATAGCCGTCACATCCCCCGTTCTACACTGATAGCCCATAACACCCAATTTCGGACACGCCGCTGCCATATCTCCTGCTCCGGGCCACCGCGTACCCCAACCGACTCTCCGGACGTTTCGCCTGAGATCCGGCGATTGAGTACCGCTACAGCTTACGGCGCAGAGCGACCCGGGCGTGCGCCGGGGTGCACAACGATGTCGATCCGCAGGCTCCAACGCACATTCGGAGGGTCGCCTTCCAGGGTGCTGGCAAAGTCCCGTAAAAATCAGGAGCCACACAGGTCCCGAATGACCGTTTCCGCCACCTGTCCCACCAAGGCGGCCCCAACGCGCGATGAATTTTCGCGGTCAGCCGCGGCCGTACTCCTCTTCGGCCTTCCAGAAGTACACGAACCCACCCACACCGGTCGCCAGGGCCCAGCCCAGCGCCACGGCCCAGACGTGCGGGGGCAGCTGCTCCGCGGTGAAGCTGTCGATCAGCGCGAACCGCACGAGGTCGATGTAGACGGCGGCGGGATTCAGCTGGAGTGCCAGCTGGACCGGCGCGGGGGCGTGCGCCGTGAAGTGCGTGATGCTGTACATCACGCCGGAGGTGTACATCCATGTGCGCAGGATGAACGGCATCAGCTGAGCGAGGTCGGTCATCCTGCTGCCGAGCCGCGCCATGATCATCGCGAGACCCGCGTTGAACACCGACTGCAGTACCAGCGCCGGCACGGCCATCAGCCAGGCCGTCCGCGGCACCTCGCCGGTCATGAGCACGACAGCCAGCAGCACGAACATCGACATCAGCAGCTGCTGTAACTGCACCAGCGTGAACGCCAGCGGCAGCGAGGCGCGAGGGAAGTGCAGCGCCCGGATCAGGCCGAGGTTGCCGGATACCGAGCGGACCCCGGCCATCACCGAGGACTGGGTGTAGGTGAAGACGAAGACGCCCGTGACCAGGAACGCGATGAAGTTGTCCACCCCGCGGTCGGTGCCGAGCAGCAGGCCGAAGATGAAGTAGTACACGGCCGCGTTGAGCAGCGGCGTCAGCACCTGCCACAGCTGGCCCAGCCGGGCCTGGGTGTACTGCGCCGACGTCCGGGCCCGGGCGAACGACAAGATGAAGTGCCTGCGGCCCCACAGCAGCCGCACGTACGCGGCAAGGCCCGGCCGGGCGCCGCTCACGGCGAGCCCGTACTTGGCCGCGAGTTCGGCCGGAGTCAGGCGGTCGTCCGCGGACGACGCCGATCCGGCGCCCATGGCGAACGTACCGTCGTGCGTTGTCTCGCTCACTGTCGACACTTTCGTCCCGTGGGCGCGCATCCGGCCGGAAAGCGCCGGATGCGCGGTGTCCTGTCGACTTTCGAGCTTGTCAGATGATCGGGGGCCGGCCCAGTCGGGCGAGCCGCCAGACGGTGGACCATCGCATGGGCCGGCGCGGGCCGCACGGGGTCGACCAGCCCTCCCGGAACCCGCCGAACCAGGCGCGCAACGCCGGTCGCGACGGCCGCCGCAGCAGGGTCAGCAGCAGCCAGACCCCCAGATACGCCGGCACCAGCGGCCAGGGCAGATTGCGCCGGGCGAGCCACACGCGGTTGCGGGCCACCATGCGGTGGTAGACCGCGTGGCGGCTCGGGGCGGTCAGCGGGTGGTAGAGGACCATGTCCGAGCGGTAGTCGATCAGCCAGCCCGCGTCGAGGGCACGCCAGGCGAGGTCGGTCTCCTCATGGGCGTAGAAGAACTCGTCCGGCAGCCCCCCGACCTGCTGGAAGACCTCGGTGCGGACGGCGTTGGCCCCGCCCAGGAAGGTGGTGACGCGTGAGGAGCGCATCGGGTCCGAGGCCCGCAGCCGGGGGACGTGGCGGCGCTGGGTGACCCCGGACTCGGGATCGGCGATCCGGAAGCTGACGATGCCCAGGTGGGGGTCGTCGGCGAAAGCCTCGCGGACCAGCGCGCCGGTGTCCTCGTTGGGCAGCAGCCCGTCGTCGTCGAGGAACAGGAGGACGTCGACGTCCCGGCCGCCGGGCCCGAAGGCCTCTATGCCGACGTTGCGACCACCGGGGATGCCCAGGTTCTCGGGCAGCTCCACGGACCGCACACCGGGCGGCAGCTCGGGCAGCGGGGAACCGTTGCCGATGACGGCGACGTCGATCGCCGGGCCGGCCTGCTTGGCGACCGAGTCCAGCAGGTCACGCAGCTCGTCCGGGCGGTTGCCCATGGTGATGATCACCGCGCCGAGGCGCACCGACTCCGCCGACGTCCCCACCGCGATCACCTCAGCCTGTTCGAGGCGAGGATCGAGACCAGGTGCAGCAGCGTCTGCAGTACCGCGATGGCGGCCAGGGCGCACACCGCGATCCGGGTGAACAGCAGGTCGCCGTGGAAGGAGTCCGCGACGCCGGCCGCCAGGATCAGCAGCGAGGCCTCGACCCCGCCGACCAGGCGGTGGAACTTCAGGGCGGCCGCGGCGCGGCGGGCCAGTGCCAGACCGGAGGAACGCGGCACGGACGCCTCGTCCTGCACCGCGGCCAGGCCGCTGCGCGCCCGGGCCACGTCCACCAGATCGGTCTCCGCCTTGATCAGGATCGCGCCCAGCGCGGCCAGCGTCCCGAGGAACGCCCAGCCCCACCGGGTGCTCGCGCCGTCCTGGTGGAACAGGTCGGCGGCGCGCACGCCGAAGCCGATCAACAGCGCGGCCTCGGACAGGTAGTGGCCCACCCGGTCCAGGTAGACCCCGGTTATCGAGGTCTGTTTCCGCCAGCGGGCGACCTCGCCGTCCACGCAGTCCAGCAACAGGTACAGCTGGATCAGCAGGGCGGCGGCCACCGCTCCGGCGAGGCCCGGCACGAGAAGTGCCGCACCGGCCGCGATACCCGCGACGATCATGAGATATGTGAGCTGGTTGGGCGTCACCCGGCTGTTCACCAGATGGCGGGTCCAGTGCAGTGAGATCTCGCGCATGTAGATGCGCCCGGCCCAGTGCTCACCGCTGCGGCGGTCCTTCAGCCCTGCGGGGTGAACGACCGGCCGCAGCTCAGCTACCGATGGTTTTGGCATAGTCGGCGTAAGCGTCCCTGATCTCGTCGGTGGAAAGTTCCAGGTGCTCGAGGATCGTGTAGCGCCCGGGGCGGGTCTGCGGTGCGTAGACGACGGCCTTGACGAACTCGTCCTCGGTGAAGCCGATCTCGCCCGGCGTGACCGGCAGTCCATGGGTGCGCAGGGTCTCCGCGAAGAGCCCTGCCTGTTCCTCGGCGCCGCGCAGGAACATCGCGAACGCGGCGCCGATGCCGACCTGTTCACCGTGGGCGGCGGCACGTCGTGGGTACAGCAGGTCGATCGCGTGGCTGATCTCGTGGCAGGCGCCCGACGCGGGGCGGCTGTCGCCGCTGATCGACATGGCGATACCGGTGAGCACCAGCGCCTCGGCGAGCACGGTCAGGAACTCGTCGTCGCCTATCCCACCGGGGTGGCGCAGCACGGACTCGCCGGCGGTACGGGCCATCGCGGCGGCCAGGCCGTCGATCGGCTCGCCCGTCTCGCGGTGGGACAGCTCCCAGTCCGCGATGCAGGAGATGTTGGAGATCGCGTCGCCGATGCCGGAGCGCACGAAGCGGACCGGGGCCTCACGGATCACGTCGAGGTCGATCACCATGGCGATGGGGCTCGGCACGCCGTAGGAGCCGCGGCCGTTGTCGTTGTCCAGCGTGGACACCGGCGAACACAGGCCGTCGTGCGCCAGGTTGGTCGCGACGGCCACCACCGGCAGCCCGACGCGGGCGGCGGCGTACTTGGCGGCGTCGATGATCTTGCCGCCGCCCAGGGCCACCACCGCGTCGTAGCGCTTGCCGCGCATGGCCTCGGCGAGCCTGACGGCGCCGTCGATGGTGCCGCCGGCCACCTCGAACCAGTCGGCGGCGGGCAGGGCCGGGGCCAGCCGCTCCCGCAGCACCTGGCCGGAGCCGCCGCTGACCGCGACGGCCAGCCGGCCGGAGCTGGAGATGCGCTGGTCGGCCAGGACGCCCGCCAGGTCGTCGAGGGCTCCGGCACGGATGTCGACGACGACCGGCGAGGGAATGAGCCTCGTCAGTACCGGCACGCGATCTCCCGTGCCCGGTTCAGGTCGTCGTGGTTGTCGATCTCGACCCAGGGGACGTCGCCGATGGGCGCGACGTCGATACGCAGGCCCCGGTCGACCAGCTCCTGGTAGCCGTCCTCGTAGTACAGCTGCGGGTCGCGCTCGTAGGTCGTCCGCAGCGCGTCGGTGAGGTCGGCGGCGGCGGCGCCCTCGATGAGGGTGACCCCGATGTACTCGCCGCTGGCCGCGGCCGGGTCCATCAGCTTGGTGATCCGCCGCACGCCCTGCCCCTCGGCCGTGACGACCTTCATCTCCTCGTCGGCCAGGTCCTTGACCGTGTCCAGGGCGAGGATGATGCGGCGGGCGCCGCCGCGGGACTCCAGCAGGGTCTGCTCGACGGAGACGGGGTGCACGGTGTCGCCGTTGGCGAGGATCGCGCCCTCGGCCAGCACGTCACGGGCACACCACAGGGAGTAGGCGTTGTTCCACTCCTCGGCCTTGTCGTTCTCGACGAGGTGGAGCTTGACGCCGTACTTGGCCTCCAGCGCGGTCAGGCGCTCGCGCACGGCCTCCTTGCGGTAGCCCACGACGACGGCGGCGTCGGTCAGACCGACCTCGGCGAAGTTGCGGAGCGTCAGGTCCAGGACGGTCGTCCTGCCCTCGCCCGCCGGGTCCACCGGCACCAGGGCCTTGGGAAGGGTGTCGGTGTAGGGGCGCAGACGCCGTCCGGCGCCGGCCGCCAGCACGAGGCCGATCATGCGGGTTCTCCTGTTTCGTCGTGCACGGCGGGCGCCCCCGAGGACACCCGGAAGCGGATGCTCTCGGCAAGCACCGGCAGGGCCGGTGCGACGGCAAGAACCGTCAGCGCCACCGTGAATCCCGTGGTGTGTGCCAGGGCCACGCACGCGGCTGAGACCAGCAGCGTCCGTCCCTCGTGTCCGCCGCTCGCGCCTACCAGGGCCCGCGGGGGCGCCCCGGTCCCGCCGCGGATGCGGTACACCGTGTCGTAGTGATGGTAGGCGACCGCGGCAACCGGACGGAAAGCCGCGGGAAATGCTCCGTTCACCTTTGAGACAGCCGCGAGCGCCAGGGCGGTTCCGTACTCGGCCGCCCGAAGAAGGGGCGGGACCAGCCGGTCCAGGGCTCCCTTGAGCGGTCCGGCGACGGCAAGGCCCGAGGTGACGACGTGGACGGCGGCGGCCGCGAGCGGCCGCCGGTTGACCGCCGGGCCTGCCGGCGACGTGGCGATCATCACTGCCTCGCCCACCGCGGCGGCTGCCGGGAGACCGCGGCCGCGCGACAGGCGGGCGACGGCTTCGGCAAGGGGTCCGGTGTCGGCGAGTTCCGCGAGCGCGGCAGCGGCGCGGTCGGTGCGAACCGCTTCGTCGCACTGATCATCAACTGCGCCTTCGCAGCCTGCCGCACCACCGTCGGTCGCCTTCTGCACTCGCCGACCCGCAAGGATCGCGATCGGCCGCCGGCGTTCACCGATGGGCAGCACGATCATCCTGCGTATCCGCACCGTCCAGCCGGCCCGGCCGCGGCCCCCGGCCGGTGCCAGTGCCCGTACGAGCACGGGACGGGCGGCCGGCCGGCCGGACAGGGCGCCCGGCACGGCGGCGGCGTCGAGGTGTGCCGCGAAAGCACCGGCGTCGTCCGCCGCGACCACGCCGAAGCCGAGGCCGCGCAGATCGGCCTCGATCGGTGAACCCACGACCGGCGGACCGGTGAGGATGGCGGTCGACAGACGGACTCACTCCCTGGGAAACGCAGTGGACGGGTGGGGCGGCGCCGATCGGCGCCGAGCTCTGACACGCCTGCCGGACACCCGGTCGCGCCGTGACAGGGCGGCTGTGACGGCAGAGGTTATCGGATTCCCGGAAGGTTCCGTTCACCGGCGGTTTCCCTGGCCTTCGCACAGATGGTGTGATCATCATCACCGGTTGCGGGCCAGGGGACAACCCTCTGTGCGTATCCGCCGATAGAGTGAACGTCATGACGTGGCTGATCACAGGTGGCACGGGGTTCATCGGCTCCCATGTCGTGCGGGCGATGACCCGCGCCGGGGAACGCGTCGTGGTCTACGACGACGGCTCGGCCGGTGTCGCCTCGCGGGTCCCCGCCGACGTACCGAGGGTGACCGGTTCCACACTCGACCGGGACCTGCTGGACCGCACGATCGCCGAGCGCGACGTCACGGGTGTCGTGCACCTGGCGGCCCGGAAGCAGGTCGGCGAGTCCGTGGAGCAGCCGCTGCTGTACTACCGGGAGAACGTGGGCGGCCTCGGCACGCTCCTGGAGGCGGTGGCCGCTGCCGGGATCGACCGCTTCGTCTTCTCCTCGTCCGCCGCGGTGTACGGCCTGCCGGACGTGCCACTGGTGACCGAGTCCACGCCGTGTCTGCCGCTGAGCCCCTACGGGGAGACCAAGCTGGCCGGCGAGTGGCTGGTGCGGGCCGCGGGCAGGGCGCACGGGATCTCCACGGCCTGCCTGCGGTACTTCAACGTCGCGGGCGCGGCCGTGCCGGAGCTCGCGGACACCGGGGTCTTCAACGTCGTCCCGATGGTGTTCCAGAAGCTCACCGAGGGCGAGGCCCCGCGGATCTTCGGTGACGACTATCCGACCCCCGACGGCACCTGTGTGCGCGACTACATCCACGTCGAGGACCTGGCCGACGCCCACCTCGCGGCCGCCCGCTGGGTCACCGACAGGGACACCGCCGAGGACCTGACCGTCAACATCGGCCGCGGCGAGGGTGTCTCCGTGCGTGAGCTGATCGACCTCATCACAGAGATCGCCGGCCGTCCGGAAGTGACGCCGGTGGTCACCCCGCGCCGCGCCGGGGATCCGGCGAGCGTGGTGGCCTCGGCCGAACTGATCCGCAAGGAGCTGGACTGGAGCGCCGTGCGCGGCGTCCGGGAGATGGTCGAGTCGGCATGGGAAGGCTGGTGCCTGCGGTACCCGGAGGCCCGCCGCCCGTAGTCCCGCCGCCGTCCGGAACACGCCCCGTACCCGTGCCATCGCCGCAGGTCACCGCATATGACAACGGTGATCGACGGCGAGTTGCCCACGGACCGTCACCGATGTTCACTGGGGCACGCCGGCCGAAGCCGGCGGCCGCGTCGAGCACCGACGGCGAAAGGGGAGTCCCAGGCGATGGGGGCAGGGCACGGGCACGACCACGGCCACTCGCACGGATCCGCGGCCGGGCTGACCGGCACGGCAGCGGCCCGGTTCCGCGGGCGGCTGCGGATCGCCCTCGGCATCACGCTGCTGATCCTCGTGGCGGAGGTCGTGGGCAGCACCCTCACCGGTTCCCTGGCGCTGCTCGCCGACGCCGGCCACATGGCCACGGACGCGGCGGGCCTGGCGATGTCACTGGTGGCGATCCACTTCGCCGCCCGCCCGCCGAGCGAGCGCCGCACCTTCGGCCTGGCACGGGCGGAGATCCTGTCGGCGGTGGCCAACGCCGTGCTGCTGTTCGGCGTGGGCGCCTACATCTTCTACGAGGCCGTCTCCCGGCTGATCACCCCGGCCGCGGTCGAGGGCGGGCTCACCGTCGTCTTCGGCCTGGTCGGCCTGGTGGCCAACTCGGTGTCGCTCCTGCTGCTGATGCGCGGGCAGCGCGAGAGCCTGAACGTGCGCGGAGCGTTCCTCGAGGTCATGGCGGACGCCCTGGGCTCGCTCGCGGTGGTCGTGGCGGCCGTGGTGATCCTGACCACCGGATGGCAGCAGGCCGACCCCGTGGCCTCCCTGCTGATCGGTGTGATGATCGTCCCTCGGACGTGGAAGCTGCTGCGCGAGGCCATCGACGTCCTGCTGGAAGCGGCCCCCCGGGACGTCGACATGGCCGACGTCCGCAGCCACATCCTCGGACTCCCCGGTGTCGAGGGGCTGCACGACCTGCACGTGTGGACCATCACCTCGGGCATGCCGGTGCTCTCGGCCCATGTGGTGGTGAGCCCGGACACCCTCGACGCCGTGGGCCACGAGAAGGTGCTGCACGACCTGCAGGGCTGCCTGGGCAGCCACTTCGACGTGGAGCACTGCACATTTCAGCTGGAACCCGGCGGCCACGCCGAACACGAGGCACGGCTGTGCCACTGACCCGGCGACAGCGGGGATCGACACAGGGTCACCGACATTGAGCGCGCTGCGACGACGTCCGGACCCCGTACGTGAGGCAAACTGAGGTCTTGTCGTCGAAGCAAAGGATGGCCATGCCCACGAGTCCCGCCGCCGGCCGGCCCCTCACCCCTGCCCAGGACCCCTCCTCCAACGGCGCCTCGGCTCCGATCATGCTCGAACTGGTCGACGAGACCGGCGTGACGATCGGCACCGCGGAGAAGCTCTCGGCGCACCTGCCGCCGGGCCGTCTGCACCGGGCCTTCTCGGTCTTCCTCTTCGACGGCGAGGGACGGCTGCTGCTCCAGCGCCGCGCCCTCGGGAAGTACCACTCCCCCGGCGTGTGGTCCAACACCTGCTGCGGCCACCCCTACCCGCAGGAGCCGCCCTTCGTCGCCGCGGCGCGACGCACCGCCGAGGAGCTGGGCGCGGCACCCGCGTCGCTGCGGGAGGCCGGCACGGTCCGCTACAACCACCCGGACCCGGCGTCGGGCCTGGTGGAGCAGGAGTACAACCACCTCTTCGTGGGGCTGATGACCGCGCCGCTGAACCCGGACCCCGAGGAGATCGGCGAGATCGCCTTCGTGACCCCGGCGGAGCTGGCCGCGCTGGAGGAGTCCGGGCCGTTCTCCGCCTGGTTCCGGACCGTGCTGGGGGCGGCGCTGCCCGCCGTACGGGAGCTCACGGGCGAGCGCGCCGGCTGGTAGCCGCGCCCGTCACCAAGGAGTGCCGGGCGGCAGCGGAAGCGCCGCCCAGATGACCTTTCCTCCGGAAGCGGTCTGCTGCACGTCGCACATCCCGCCCGCCTCGGCGGTGACCGACTTGACCAGCAGCAGGCCGCGCCCACCGGTGTCCGCGTCGTCCACCTGGAGCGCCTTGGGGCGGTAGGGATGGTTGTCCTCGACCGCCACACGGACCCAGTCGAGGCCGACGGCGACCTCCACCGCGATCTCCGGTGAGAGCAGGGCGGCGTGCCGCACCGCGTTCGTCACCAGCTCGGAGACGATCAGCAGCAGACCCTGCAGCAGATCGTCGTCCAGGGGGACGCGCTGCCGCACGAGCAGATCCCGTACGGTGTGCCGGGCCTGCGGTACCGAGGAGTCCAGCGCGGAGGCGGTGAAGCGCCACACGCCCTCGTAGGGGCGCGGAAAGTCCGGTGCCACCGGAGGCACCGGTTCGGGCGGGACGCTCCCGCGTACGTCCATGGCGGCGTTCACCCTCGCATTCAGCGATGCTCCCCGCGGTTCCCCCTTCCCGGCCCGCTGGGCGGCGACGGGGTCCGCCTCACGTTCCGAGTGTCGGCAGCCGGGGACTCCACCCCGAGTCGCTGACCGTAAATCCATAGCTTTCGACCGCCTGCGACACAGGGTGACCGGAGTTGGTGGGCTCGATGAGCTCTGATGACGCACCGGTACCGGTTTCAATGCTCCAGTGGGGTCTGCCGGGCCTCGGCCACCATGCCGACGATCCGCCGGCCGCCCAAACCGGCCCCGAGCAGGCCCAGACCGTCGAAGAGCAGCGCAAGCGAGAAGAAGGCGCCGATCACGTAGACGCTGCTGTGCGGCCAGTTCGCCAGCACCAGGACGGCCAGCAGAATGCCGATCGCCCCCTGGATCAGGGTCCACACCATCTGCGGTCCGCGCACCACCAGCCCACCGAACAGCCGGAAGATCCCGCCGGTCAGGAACAGCAGCGCCGCGAACATCGTGAGGGCCGCGGCCGTCTGCGCCGGGTTGCGGATCACGACCACGCCCGCCGCGATGTACAGGGCCGCGACGACCAGGGCCAGCCAGAAGTAGTTGTGCTCGCGGTTCTGGACGGCCTGCGCCAGGCCCACGACCCCGCCGATGAGGAGCAGCCAGCCGAACAGCACCATGGAGGTGATGGTGGCGAATCCCACGTAGAAGAGCCCGACCAGGCCGCAGACGACGAGGACCACGCCGAGCGCGGCGACCCAGCCGAAACTGCGCTTGATCCCGGCCTCCGGGGGATCCGGGTACTTCTTGCGTCCCTTGAACGGGGTCATGGCCGCCTCCTTGAACGCGTCGGGAGCCGGTCGGAGCCGGCTAGGGGACATATACCCCCGATTCCCCGAGGTGCGGTCCCCGATAGGATCGCCGTGGCCGCAGCGCGCGGCGACGGCACGCGGCCGGCGCGGATTCCCGCGACGACACGACGAGTGGGGGATGCGGGCATGTCCGACCCGTCCGGGCCCGGTCTGCTGCTGGAGAAGGCGGGCGCCACCGCCACTGTGACCATCAGCAATCCGGCCAAGCGGAACGCCATGACCCTGGGGATGTGGCGGGAACTGCCGCGTCTGCTGGCCCGACTGGCGGACGATCCCTCCGTACGGGTGCTGGTGCTCACCGGCGCCGACGGCACCTTCTGCGCGGGCGCCGACATCTCCGACCTGCGTGACGCCGCCAGCGGCCCCGGCGCCGCGCAGAGCGCGGCCGTCGAGGCGGAGGAGGCGCTGGCCGCCTTCCCCAAGCCGTCCCTGGCCGCCGTCCGCGGCTTCTGCGTCGGCGGCGGCTGTCAGCTCGCGGCGGCCTGCGACCTGCGCTTCGCCGCCGAGGGCGCCCGCTTCGGGATCACGCCGGCCCGGCTCGGAATCGTCTACCCGGCCTCCTCGACGCGCCGGCTGACCGGCCTGGTCGGCCCCTCCACGGCGAAGCATCTGCTCTTCTCCGCCGAGCTGATCGACCACGAACGGGCACTGCGCACCGGGCTGGTGGACGAGGTCCTGCCGGACGGAGCCCTGGACAAGCGCGTCGGGGAGTACGCGGGCCTGCTGGCCGTGCGTTCCCAGCTCACCCAGGCCGCGGCCAAGGACTTCACGGCCCCGGACCCCGACCCCTCCCGTGCGGCGCACTGGGCCCGGCAGGCGGCCGGCAGCACCGACACCGCGGAGGGCGTGGCGGCGTTCCTGGAGCGGCGGGAGCCACGTTTCACCTGGTCGGTGGGGGGCTAGGCCAGGAGGTGCGGCGGCAGGGGGACGCCGGCGCGCAACGCGGGGTCGGCGACCGGGGCGCCCCGGGTCGTGCCGAGCGGGACGACCCCGGCCCAGACCGGCAACGCGGCGTCGGGGCCGTCGCCGTCGCCGGGATGGCCGGTGCGGATCTTGACGGAGGCCTCGTGGGTGGCGAGGGCGAGCAGGTCGGTCGCCGCGAGTTCCCGGCGGTTCGGGCGGCGGGCGTAGTCCCACTGGCCGGGGGCGCACTGCTCGGTGAGCACGCGCAGCCCGTGCAGCCGCTCCCCCGGGTCGGTGACCCGGCGCGGGACGCCGATGACCATGGCGCTGCGGTAGTTGACGCCGTGCTCGAAGACGGACCGGGCCAGGACCAGACCGTCGATATGGGTGACGGTGACGCAGACCTGGGCACCGGACGCCTGGACGAGGCTGCGACTGGCGACCGAGCCGTGCAGGTAGAGCGTGCCGGTCCCGGCGTCGTGACCGTAGACCGTCGGCACGGCGAGCGGGGTCCCGTCGACGACGACCGCCAGATGGCACACGAACCCGGCCGCCAGCACGGCGTCCAGGTCGTCGCGGGAGACGCTGCCCTGCTCGCGAAGGCGTCGGTGACGGGTGCGCTCGGTGACCGGGAGCGTGCGGTCGGCGGCGGGCATGAGAGTCCTCCAGGGAACACGCGGCTTCGGGACGTCCAGGCTAGCCATATCGGCATTCGATGTGCACCACTGCCACTGATCCAGTGTCTTCAGCCCGTCCGCGCGACGGAATCAGCGTTCACGGGAGGCGCCGCTCGGTAACATGCCAACCGGTCGGTAACCTGTTCCCCATGACCGCCACCGCCCTGGAACCGCGCGCCGGACGGCGCTGCCACAACGCGCTGAACCCCCTGCACTCGGTCGTCTACTTCTCCCCGGAGTACGACGACACGCTCTCGGCGCTCGGGCTCGAGCGCGGCGCCATGGCCTACTTCGCCGGTCGCGCCGCACCGCTCGGCGCGGTGACGGCGGGTGCGGTCGCCGCGACCTTCTACAACTTCAACCACGCGATCATCGCGCCGGTCGTCCCGCGCGCCTGGGAACTCGCCCCGCCCGCGGCGGTCCTCGACGCGCGGCTGCGCATCGCCGACGCCGTCCTGACCCGGCTGCTCGGAGCAGACCTCCTCGACTCCGCCGACCTCGCGGACGCGGCCACGCTCGCCCTGCGTGCCGCCGAGGCCTGCACCCGTGAGGCCCGGCCCCTCTACGCCGCCAACGCGGAACTCCCCGTGCCCGAGCGGCCGCACCTCGCGCTGTGGCACGCGGCGACGCTGCTGCGCGAGCACCGCGGCGACGGGCATCTCAGCGCGCTCATCGCCTGCGGGCTCGACGGGGTCGAGGCGCTCGTCACGCACACCGCCACCGGCAAGAGCTTCACCCCGCGCTTCGTCCAGCGCAGCCGGGGCTGGTCCGCCGAGGACTGGGCCGCCGCGCAGGATCGCCTCCGCGACCGTGGCCTGCTCGACGCGGAGGGCGAGCTCACGGAGCGCGGCGTGGAACTGCGCCGCGAGGTGGAGGCCGTGACGGATCGCCTCGACCGCGCGCCGTACGAGCACCTGGGTGCGCAGGGGGTCGAACGCCTCACCATGCTCGCGGGTGGGGTGACGCAGCGCGTGCTCGAGGGTGGCGGTTTCCCGCTGAAGTATTTCGGCAAAGCCTGAACGGGCCCGTCCGGGGTAACCCGTCCTTCCCCGCCCGCCCTTGTGTCCTATGAAGTCCGGGTGGCCCGACGCAAGTTGTCTGTGTGCCGGGTCCGGGGCCCCCGGGGCCGTACGTCCTGGACCGGACCTCTAGGTGCGTTTCCAGAACCCCGCATTGATCACCCCGAGCCCAGGACACACATATGCCGAACGTCCAGACACCCGCCCTCCCCCAGCCTCCAAGGCCAGGGGTGCCCCCACCTCCCCCGCAGCGCCGGATCGTCCGTGCTGAGCCGACGAGTGGCGCGAGCAACGACCGCCCTACACAACCCCACTGGGGATCAGGCGCATGACGAAACCTGAGGGGCGGGGGCGTTGGGGGCACCCCCGGCCGGAGGCTGGGGCAGGGTGGATGTTCTGGACACGGGAGCATATGTGGGTGCACAACCCGGGATACGCAGCACAAGGTGCTGGAGGCACCTCAATGTGCTGTCCACAATGGCCGGCCCCGGAGACCTCGCGCCCGGCCCCCCACGAAACGCGCGTCGGGGCGCGTGACGTCACAGGGCACCCGGGAGGGAGGTCGGCGGAGAAACCGCGACGGGGCCGCCCACCGGCACTGGCACCCCCACCGACTCCGAACGCCCGGCGCGAGCCTCCCCACGTGCCGCGCCCACACCCGCCACGACCACCAGCGCCGTCCCCGCGGCCTGCAAGGCCGTCGGCACCTGCGAGACCAGGACCAGGGCGGCGAGCAGACTGACGGCCGGCTCGATGCCGGCGAGCGTTCCATAGGCGGTCTTGCCGACCCGTTGCAACGCTTTCATCTCCAGCAGGAACGGCACCAGCGGCATCAGTACGGCGATCCCCGCCACCGCGGCGACGACCTGCCAGGTGGCGCCCGCCACGACGCCGGGCGCCCCGAAGGGCGCGGTGAAGAGCGAGGCGACGGTGAGCGAGACGGCAAGGCCGTGCGCCGCGGAGAAGCGGCTGCCGACGTGCTGCGTGCCGATCACGTACAGCGCCCAGCAGGCGCCGGACGCGATACCGAAGAGGACGCCGGCGAGGTCGGCGCCGTCCTGCCAGGGCGAGGTGAGGCAGAGCACGCCCGCCGCGGCCAGCAGCAGCCACGCCAGTTCGCGGGGCCGCCGCAGGGAGGCGACCGCGACGGCCAGCGGGCCCAGGAACTCCAGGGCCGTCGCCGTGCCGAGCGGGATGCGGTCGGCGGCCTCGGAGAAGAGCAGCATCATGGCGCCGCTGACCGTGCCGAGCAGCACGACGGCGACAAGGTCGCGGCGCGGGGCCGTGCGCAGCGCGGGCCACAGGGAGCGGCCGGTGAATGCCAGGAGCAGCAGCGCCGCGAAGCCGACGCGCAGCCAGGTGGTGCCGGCCGGGCCCACGTCGTCGAAGAGTTCGGTCGTCAGGGCACTGCCGGTGTGCAGCACCGCCATCGCGGCCAGGATCAGCACCGCGCCAGGCATGCGGCGGCTTGCAAAGGTATGCGGCTCGGTCACCCGCCCATTGCACCGTCCGACGTCTGTTTCTGTCCACGCGTCATTGGTGGACGCATTGTTTACCATCAGTGGATGATCGAGCCCGCGGACCACCTCCCCGATCTCGGCAGGCTGCGGCTCCTGGTCGAGCTCAGCCGCCTTGGCACCATGGCGGCGGTCGCCGAGCGCACCGGGTACGGCACGTCGGCCGTCTCCAAGCACCTGGCCGTCCTGGAGCAGGAGGTCGGTGCCCGGCTGCTGGCGCCGGTCGGCCGCCGCGTCCGGCTGACCCCCGCAGGGGAGCGCCTGGTCGAGCACGCCGTCGGGATCCTGGCCGCGGTGGAGGAGGCGCGCGCCGAGCTGCGCGGCGAACCCGGGCCGGTGGGGCGCGTACGGGTGGCGAGCTTCGCCAGCGCGGTCGAGTCGGTCGTGATGCCTGCCCTGGTCCGGCTGCACGAGCGGTACCCGCGCGTCGAGGTGCAGCTGAACGAGCACGAACCCGAGCAGACCCTGGAACTGCTGCTCGCCGGGGACATCGACCTCGGCATCGTGTACGACTACAGCCTTGTGCCGCGCACCGCGCCCAAGGGGATCTCGGTCCGGCAGTTCGCCACGCAGCCGATGTTCCTCCTGCTGCCCGCGGGCCATGCCTCCGACCCGGGCGGCCCGGTCCCGCTGGCCGGGCTGCGCCGGCTCGCGGAGGCCGGGTGGATCACGAACTCCCGGGGCAGCGACGACGACGAGCTCGTCCAGCGCGTGTGCGCCCTGGCCGGCTTCACCCCGCGCATCGTCCATCGCGTCGACAGTCTCCACCTGGTCAACCTGCTCGCGGGTGCGGGCCTCGGGGTCGCTCTCCTTGCCGAGTCGGGTATCGAGCGGCAGCGCGCCGACGTCGTGTGCCGTCCGCTGGATCCTCTCGTCGGCACCCGCCGCCACTTCCTCGCGGCCCGCGCCGGCCAGTGGTCATGGCCTCCGCTCGCGGAGGTCGCCCGGCTCCTCACCCCGTGAGCGTGGGGTCACCGGACGGCGCGGATCGACTCCTCCTCGCCCGTCGCGTCGGGGCGCTCACCCGTGCGCGCGCGCTGGGCGCAGGGCAGCGCGGGGTGACGGCCGAGCAGCACGACGCCCAGGGTGACGGCGACGAGGCCCGCCGCCTCCCAGGCGAGGGCTCCCGGAGTGACGCGGAGGCGGTCGCCGAGGAATCCGACGCCGCAGGCGATGCCGGCGATGGGCTGTGCGGCGGTCAGCGCGGGCAGGGACATACGCAAGGGAGCGGTCTCGAAGGCGCTTTGGACGAGCACGAGGCCGGTGAGTCCGATGCCGAGGATCGCGTAGGGCTGCCAGTGCACGAGGAGGGCCGCGATGCCCTCCATCTCGGCGATCTGGCCCGAGGTGCGTGTGAGGGAGTCCTGGAGCCCGTAGAGCAGGCCCGCGGCGAGGGCGATGACGGTGGCTTCCGGCGATGGGCGCAGACGCCGCGCGCAGGCGACGAGCAGCAGCGCGACGCCCATGACGATGCCGATGACCAGCCAGTGCCGCAGGGGGCCGCCGATGTGGCCGCCGCCCGTGGGGCGTCCGGCCGCGATGAAGGCGGTGACGCCGAGCGCGAGTAAGCCCACGCCCGACCAGCCGTGCCAGCCGAGTCTCTGGCCGGTCAGGTGGCGCGACAGTGCCATCGCGAAGAGCAGGTTCGTCGCGGTGAGGGGTTCGACGAGGGAGAGCTCGCCCTCGGTGAGGGCGAGCGCGCTCAGCACCATGCCGAAGATCATCAGAAAAATGCCGAGCAGCCATTGCGGCATCCGCATGAGATCCAGCAGCAGCCGGAAGGACAGGAAGTTGGACAGCGGGGCACGCTGGGCGGCGAGCTGCTGGAGGACGAAGCCGAAGCCCAGGCAGCACGCCGCACCCACCCCAAGCAGGAATACGGCCACCTCGTCAACCTCCCGGTGTCGCCGGCTGGCCTGACCATAGCCCCTCCCCCGGCTTGATCGCGACGAATGCAGGCGGTCGATCCGGCTCGAGCGGCTATGTGGTGCGGGCGGGGCGGGAGCGCACGGTGAGGCCGCCGGTGAAGACCCGGATATGGCGCAGTTCGGCCACGACGTCGGCCAGGGACGCGCAGGAGGGGGTGTCGCCGGGCTCCGGCCATCCGATGGCGGGCGTTCGGCCGTCCAGGGAGTCCGCGAGCACGTCCAGTGCGCTGACGACCCCGTCGCCCTCCTCACGCGAGGGCCGTTCGGCGCCCTGCTCGATGCGGACCGCGCAGGCGGTGACGGCGTCCACGATCCGCTCGGAGGCGGCGGCGACGCGGACCCAGTCGGTGTGGCGACCGCGGCCCCAGGGCAGCTCCGCCGCGACCGTCTCGGCGGCGGATCTGGCCTCGGCCAGGGAGCTGTAGGCGGCCCGGCGCAGCACCATGCGGTCCCTGGGGCGCCCGCAGGCGGGGGTGGTGAGGACGTGGGCCAGGTACTCCCGGGTACGCCGCAGCGCCTCGGCCATCAGGTGGGCCACGCGTGCGGTGGGATCGGTGAACCCCGGCAGGTGGCCGACGACGAGCACGATCGCGCAGGCCGTCGCGGTGTCCAGCAGGCGATCGGCGGCGGCCTGGGTGTCGCCGCCCACCCAGACGAACGCCAGCACCATCAACGTGACCACCGACGTCTGCAGGCCGAAGTGCCGGAAGGAGACGGGCAGGAGCGCGCCCGCGACCGCGGCGCAGACCACCGGCCACCACATACCGGCGCCCAGGAGCGCGGCCAGGCCCCCGAAGACCAGCACCCCGACCGCCGTCCCGACGAAGCGGTTGACGACGCGGGAGAACAGCGGCCCGATGTCCGGCTTCACCAGGAAGACGGCGGTGAGCGGCAGCCAGTACCAGTGGTCCGCCCGCAGGGCGAGGGCCACGGCGGCACTCGCCGTGACGCACACCGCGACGCGCAGCCCGTACTCGCGCCCGGCGGGCCCCAGGACGCGGCGCCGCACCGTGGGGACGGTGCCCGGAGCGGGGAGCGGTGCCACCTCCTCGGCACTGGTGACGTCGGGGACCGTACGGGCGAAGACCGCGGAGGCGTACAGCAGCGCCCGGTCGAATGCCGCGCGGGCCGGGGTGCTCGCCCCGGGGGCGGGGAGCGGCCCGGGCGGGTCGCCGCCGCGCAGCGCGGCGGCGAGGCGACGCGGGCCCTCCGCGATGTGCGGCGGCAGTGGGCGCGCCTCCCACAGCAGGGCGATACTCGCCTCGCCGAGCGCCGTGGCCGCCGCGAAACGCTCGGCGAGGAGCAGTTCAGCGGGGCGCGCGGACCGGCGCGCCAGCCGCCGGAACAGGCGGCGCAGGCGCACGGCCTCGTCGCCCCGGTCCATCGCCGCCGTGAGCCGCCGCCGCGCGGTCTCGGCCCCGGGTCCGCCGGCGGCATCCAGAGCGCCCGCCAGGGAGTCGAAGACACCGGCCAGCGCCGCCTGCTCGCCCGCCAAGGTGCCGCCGACCGGCCGCGGAGGCCGCAGCACGAGCCGCAGCAGGAGCAGCCAGATCGCGCCCGCCAGGAAGTACAGCGCCTTGAGCCAGGGCGTGCCGGGCAGCGGCACGCCGGTCCCGATCACCATGAGGCACAGGGTCTGCATACCGGTCCGTGAGCACACCGGGCCCACGGTGCTCGCGGCGCCCGACACCAGTGCGACGCCGAACAGCAGGGGCAGCACCCACCAGCCGCTCGGGACGGCGTCGGCCGTGGCCGCCCCGATCAGCAGTCCCGACGCCCCGACGAGCACGGGCAGCCCGATGTACACGGCGCCGGTCCGCCGCGTCCCCGGCAGGTCGTTGAAGCCCGCGAACAGCGTCCCGAAGCCGGCCAGCACGGCGAACTCGACCCACCCCCGCGCCAGCCCGAGCGCCATCACCGGCCCTGCCGACAGGGCCCCCCGCAGCACGGCCGGCCACGGGACGGGATCGCGCTGGTAGCGCAGCGGGTGGGCCAGCCACGTGGGCAGGACGACGGCGCGGCCGGGCCCACTCACAAGCACGTCGGGCATCCTCACTGACAGGGCGGTCGGCATGGCGCGAACCGGGGTGTCTCTGCCGAGGCTTCCTTCTTCAGCCTAGCTGTCCGTAACACCGGCCCCGCGGCCCGGACATTTCCGCGTCACGTCCTGCTTCCGCGCACCTCAGAGGAGGGCGAAGGGCCCGCCGGCGGCGAAGGCGTGGCCGGCGAAGCGTCCGCCGATGCGGAGGTGCGCGGCGGCGTCAGGGTGGAGCCCGTCGGGGAGCGGCAGTTCGGCGAAGTCGTCGGCGCCGTAGAGTGCGCGGCCGTCGAGGTGGTAGAGGTTCGGGTCCTCGGCGGACCGCTGCCGGACGATCCGGGCCAGCTCCCCGCGGACGACGCCGAGCGTCAGCTTGCCGCTCGCGCGCTCCGCCGGGTCGCCGGTGGCCAGGAAGCGCGGCTCCCCCGTGGCGACGGAGGCGGGGTCCAGGGCGGTGGGACCGGGGGTGTCCTCGTGGATGGGGCACAGAACGGGCGAGACCACCAGCAGTGGTGCGGTGGGGTGGCCTTCGCGGATGGTGTCGAGGAAGCCGTGGACCGCGGGGCCGAAGGCGCGCAGCCGCATCAGGTCGGTGTTGACCAGATTGATGCCGATCTTGACGCTGAGCAGGTCCGCAGGCGTGTCGCGCAGGGCGCGGGCGGTGAACGGGTCGAGCAGGGCGCTGCCGCCGAAACCGAGGTTGACCAGGTCCACACCTCCGAGGGCGGCGGCGTGCGCGGGCCAGGTGGCGGTGGGGCCCGCGGCGTCGGAGCCGTGGCTGATCGAGCTGCCGTGGTGCAGCCACACCCGGCGGCCCCGGTCCGGCGCGGGCTCGACGGGGGCGTCGGTGCGCAGCGCGAGCAGTTCGGTGGTCTCGTTGTGCGGGAGCCAGATCTCGACGTCCTTGTCACCGCCGGGCAGGCCGGTGAAGCGGAGGGTGCCGGCAGGGCCGGTCCGGTGCTCGAACGTACCGGTGGCCATGTCGATGGTCAGGGTGCTGCCGCCGGTGACGCTCTCCCGGCCGGCGAGACGGCCGTCCACGAGAAGGTCGTAGACGCCGTCCGGGCGCGGCGGAACGCCCGCGTAGACCCGCTTGGTGGGCACGGTGTCCAGTTCGATGCCGGTGGCGCGGGTCCGGAAGACCAGCCGGACCCCGGAGGGCTGGGCCTCGGCCATGGCGAGTTGCGGGTCGGTGTTCTGGGCGCGGGCCCGGGCGGGCAGCCGGTGCGGAAGTATGCCGCGCTCGGTGCGCTCCAGTTCGAGGGCGCCGCGTACGAGGTCCGCGGTGACGGGGGTGGTGATCCACTGGTGCTCGGTGTTCATGTCCTCAGCCTGTTGGGCGTGTCGAGTCCGCTGTTCGCGGGTGCGGGACGGGCGGGTCCGCCCGCCCGGTCAGGGCGCGGGCCAGTTCCGCAGCAGGGCGTCGAGGGCGTCCACGACGCGTGTCCAGGTCTCCTGCGTGTCGGGCGCGCTGTGGCTGAACCCGCCGCCCATTTCGAGGCTGACGTAGCCGTGGAAGACGCTGCCGAGCAGCCGGACCGCGTGCGTCCGATCCGGTTCCGCCAGGTCGTAGCCGCGCAGGATCGCGCGTGTCATCTGCGCGTGCCGGACGCCCGCACTGGCGGCCGCCGACTGCGGGTCGAGCCGGAACTGGGCCGCGGTGTAGCGCCCGGGATGCTCCCGGGCGTAGTCGCGGTAGACGTTCGCGAAGGCGGCGAGCGCGTCCTTGCCGGACCGTCCCGCCAGGGCGTCGGCGGCCCGGTCGGCCATCTCCTCCAGCGCGAGCAGGGCGATCCCGGTCCTGAGGTCGTGGGAGTTCTTCAGATGCGCGTACAGACTCGCGACCTTGACGTCGAACCGCCTGGCGAGTGCCGAGAGCGTCACCTGCTCGAAGCCGGCCTCGTCGGCCAGTTCAGCCCCGGCCCGGACCAGGCGTGCGGTGGTGAGTCCTGCGCGCGGTGCCATGACCATCCCCTCCTCTGACTGAACCCAGTATGCATTTACCTAATACCTTTAGGCAAATATCGGCAGAGGAGAGCCGGGGAACGGCGTCGTGAGCCGTCCCCGGGTCAGTACGTGGTGATCGCGGTCTCGCCGGACTTCGTGCCGATCGCGATGTGCGGGCCCCGGTCCGGATCGGCCCAGGCGAGCAGTCGGCGCATGGCCTCGACGGGGACGGAGACGCAGCCCGCGGTGGGGCCGGGGCCGTTGGCGTGCAGGAAGATGCCGGCGCCGCGCTCCTGCTCCGGCTCGTCGTAGTTGAAGCCGATGACGAAGGCGTGGACGTACGGCTTGCGGTACCTGATCAGGTGCTCGGACTCGGAGGCGGCGCAGTCGGGCGGCAGCGGCTCGACCCAGCGGTTGTAGGACCAGGAGGCGTTGTCCTGGCACCACCACGAGTCCGGGGTGACGGCCCGGTAGGGCATGCGGGTGCCCTTCGGCGCGGGCTTGATGCCGAACGCGTAGGGCAGGTCGTACAGGCCCGTGGGGGTGGTCCAGGTGCTCTGGGCGCGCTCCTCGCCCTCGACGAGGCCGCCCGCGCCGAAGCGGGCGGGCGCGGAGCCCGCGGCGCTCCAGACGCCGTCCCGCAGGTCCCACCAGGTGACGGTGCCCTTGGTCGACGCGGTGTCCGTGGCGACGGCGGTGATGAGCTGCGTTCCGCCGCCCGTGTCCACCATGCCGGCCGGGAGGGGCGGCACGCGCGGTGCCGGCGCCGCGGTCGTCGCCGCGGTCACGGCCGGCGGTGCGGTCGTGCCCGCGCCCGCCGTGCCGGCCGCGGCGGCCAGCACGGCGGAACCCGCCACGACGAGTCGTACGAAGCGGTCTCGGATCAACGCGGGAGGTGCTCCTCGATGGCGCCCACGACCTCGTCGGCCTCGGGCTCGGTGCGCGGGCGGAACCGGCCGACGACCTGGCCGTCCGCGCTGATCAAAAACTTCTCGAAGTTCCACTGGACGTCACCGGCCGCGCCCTCGGCGTCGGCGGTCTCCGTCAGCGCCGCGTAGAGCGGGTGCCGGTCCTCGCCGTTGACGTCCGCCTTCTCGAAGAGCGGGAAGCTCACGCCGTAGGTCGCGGAGCAGAACGTCGCGATCTCCTCGGCCGTGCCCGGCTCCTGACCGGCGAACTGGTTGCTGGGGAAGCCCAGCACGCTGAAGCCGCGGTCGGCGTAACGCTTCTGCAGGCGCTCCAGGCCCTCGTACTGCGGGGTCAGTCCGCACTTGGAGGCCACGTTGACGATCAGCAGCGCCTTGCCCTGGTGGTCGGCGAGGGACGCGGTCTCACCGGAGAGCGTGCGCAGCGGAATGTCGTAGATGTTCACGTTTCGAACTCCTCGTCGGGGGACGGGTAAGGGATCACAGACCGCCCATTCAACCCCGCCCGCTCCGGTGATCTTCCCACGGGAGGGCCCTCGGAACGGGGCAGCGACGCGGGCGTCAGTTCTCCGTGATCCGTCCGGCCCCGACCTGGATGCGGCGCGTGGTGTGCACGGCCTCCAGCATGCGGCGGTCGTGGGTGACCAGCAGCAGGGTGCCGTTGTACGTGGCGAGCGCCGACTCCAGCTGCTCGATGGCGGGCAGGTCCAGGTGGTTGGTCGGCTCGTCCAGGACGAGGAGGTTGACACCGCGGCCCTGGAGGAGCGCCAGGGCGGCACGGGTGCGCTCGCCCGGGGAGAGCGTGGCGGCCGGGCGCATGACGTGGGCGGCCTTCAGGCCGAACTTGGCGAGCAGGGTGCGCACATCGGCCGGAGGCATGTCCGGCACCTCGGCGCCGAACGCGTCCAGCAGCGCCTCGCCGCCATGGAAGAGCTTGCGCGCCTGGTCGACCTCGCCGACGACGACTCCGGGGCCGAGGGAGGCCGCCCCCGCGTCCACGGGCAGGCGGCCGAGGAGGGCGGCCAGGAGGGTCGACTTGCCGGAGCCGTTGGCGCCGGTGATGGCGACCCGGTCCGCCCAGTCGATCTGGAGGTCGACGGGACCAAGGGTGAAGTCCCCGCGACGCACCTCCGCGCCGCGCAGCGTCGCCACGACCGCGCCGGCGCGAGGGGCGGCGGCGATCTCCATCCGCAGCTCCCACTCCTTGCGGGGCTCCTCGACCACCTCCAGGCGCTCGATCATCCGCTGCGTCTGGCGCGCCTTGGCGGCCTGCTTCTCCGTGGACTCCGTGCGCAGCTTGCGGCTGATCTTGTCGTTGTCCGTCGCCTTGCGCCGGGCATTGCGGACGCCGTGCTCCATCCAGTTGCGCTGCATGCGCCCGCGGGCCTCGAGGCCCGACTTGGTGTCGGCGTACTCCTCGTACTCCTCACGCGCGTGACGGCGGGCGGTGTCCCGTTCCTCCAGGTAGGCGGCGTATCCGCCGCCATAGGTGTTGACCTGCTGCTGCGCGAGGTCCAGTTCCACGACGCGGTTGACGGTGCGCGCCAGGAACTCCCGGTCGTGGCTGACCACGACGGTGCCGGCCTTGAGGCCGGTGACGAACGCCTCCAGGCGCTCCAGGCCGTCCAGGTCGAGGTCGTTGGTCGGCTCGTCAAGGAGGAAGACGTCGTAGCGGCTCAGCAGGAGCGAGGCGAGACCCGCGCGGGCGGCCTGGCCGCCGGAGAGCGCCGTCATCGGGAGGTCGAGGCCGACGGTCAGGCCCAGCGAGGCCGCCACCTCCTCGGCCCGCTCGTCCAGGTCGGCGCCGCCGAGTGCCAGCCAGCGCTCCAGGCCGTCCGCGTAGGCGTCGTCCGAGCCCGGCGCCTCGTCCATCAGCGCCTGGGTCGCGGCGTCCAGCGCCGCCTGGGCGGCGGCGACCCCGGTGCGGCGGGCCAGGAAGGCGCGCACCGTCTCACCCGTCCGGCGTTCCGGCTCCTGCGGCAGATGGCCCACGGAGGCGTTCGGCGGACTCAGCCGCAACTGCCCCTCCTCCGGAGCGCTCAGGCCCGCCAGCAGACGCAGCAAGGTGGACTTGCCGGCGCCGTTGGCACCGACCAGCCCGATCACGTCGCCGGGCGCGACAACGAGGTCCAGACCGGAGAAGAGGACGCGGTCCCCATGGCCTGCGGCGAGGTCTTTGACGACAAGAGTGGCACTCATCAGACCACCGATGCTATCGCCCCGCCCAGCGGCGCCGGCCGGCCGCGCCCAGCGGGGTGGGACCCCCGGTGGGACCCGCACCGCGCACCCTGGGCGTACGGCGCCGGGTGAGGAAGCATCACCTTCCACAAGCCGCTGCCGCCGCGAGGGAGATCACGTCATGCCGAAGCGCAAGGCACTTGTCCGGCGTCCTGGTCCGCGTCTGGCGGAGGGGATCGTGACGCACGTCGAACGGTCACCGGTGGACGTGGAGCGGGCGCTGCGCCAATGGGAGGGGTACGGGGCGGCCCTGCGCACGCACGGGTGGGAGACGCTGGAGATCCCGCCGGCGGACGCGTGCCCGGACGGGGTGTTCGTGGAGGACACCATGGTGGTGTTCCGCGACGCGGCGCTCATCGCGCGGCCGGGCGCGCTGCCGCGCCGTCCGGAGACGGCGGCGGCCGGAGCGATCCTGGCGGGGCTCGGGATGTCTTTCGCCGAGGTGCGGGCGCCGGGCACCCTGGAGGGGGGCGACATACTCAAGACGGGTGACACGTTCTACGTGGGCACCGGCGGCCGCACGAACGCGGAAGGCGTGCTCCAACTACGTGCCGCGTTCGAGCCGCTGGGGGCACGGGTGGTAGCGGTACCCGTCACCAAGGTGCTGCATCTGAAGTCGGCCGTCACCGCGCTCCCGGACGGCACCGTCGTCGGCCACCCCCCGCTGGTTGACACGCCCGAGGTGTTCCCGCGATTCCTGCCGGTCCCGGAGGAAGCGGGCGCCCATGTGGTGCTTCTGGGAGACGGGAAGCTGTTGATGGCGGCGAGCGCACCGCGCGGCGCAAAAATTTTCGCCGCAATGGGCTATACGCCCGTACTTGTCGACATAGACGAGTTCGAACGGCTCGAGGGCTGCGTGACCTGCCTCTCGGTACGGGTTAGCGGGTTGGACGCTTAGAGCGGGTTGCCATGCGGGCGGCACGTAACCTACGGTTTCGTAACTTACGATTCCGTAGCTACCCTCAGCCAACCGCCAGGAGCGCAGCGTGACCATTGCCCCGTCCCAGAACACCGGATCGGACGTGTGGAGTGACTCCCGGCTGCTCTACGCCCTGGAAGAGGTCGTCGAGACCGAGCTGAACCGGCATCTGACGGCGGCCAAGGAATGGATGCCCCACGAGTACGTGCCGTGGAGTCAGGGCAGGGACTTCGACGGGGTCATGGGCGGCGAGGCCTGGGAGCCGGAGCAGTCGAAGGTCACCGAGATCGGCCGGATATCGCTGGTGGTCAATCTGCTGACCGAGGACAACCTGCCGAGCTACCACCACGAGATCGCCACGCTCTTCGGCCGTGAGGGCGCCTGGGGCACCTGGGTGCACCGCTGGACCGCGGAGGAGGGCCGGCACGCGATCGTCATGCGCGACTACCTGCTGACGACCCGTGCCGTGGACCCGGTGCAGCTGGAGCGGCTGCGCATGCAGCACATGTCGGCGGGCTTCGAGGCCGACAACAGCCACAGCATGCTGCACTCCGTCGCGTACGTCGCCTTCCAGGAGCTGGCCACGCGCATCTCGCACCGCAACACCGGCCGGGAGTCCGGTGACGCGATGTGCGAACGCATGCTGGTGCGCATCGCGACCGACGAGAACCTGCACATGGTCTTCTACCGCAACCTGCTCGCGGCCTCGCTGCAGTTGGCGCCGGACCAGGCGATGCAGGCGATCCGCGACGTGGTGGTCGGCTTCCGGATGCCGGGCCACGGCATGCCCGGCTTCGAGCGGTCGGCGGCGCGGATAGCGATCGGCGGCGTCTACAACCTGCGCATCCACCACGACGACGTCCTGCAGCCGGTGCTGCGGCACCTGAAGGTGCTGGAGGTCGCGGGGCTGGGTCCTGAGGGCCTGAAGGCGCAGGAGGAACTGGGCTTCTTCATGGGCGAGCTGGACTCCCAGGCCCGCAAGTTCGAGGAGCGCAGGGACGCCCTGCTGGCGCGGCGGGCCGCCCGCGCCTGACCGGACGGCGCATGGCGGGGCGCCCCCCTGGGGGGCGCCCCGCCCCCTGGGGGCCCGTCTAGGTGTGCCCCGGGCCCAGCGCCCAGGCCGCGGCGGAGAGCGTGGCCATCGACAGCAGTGTGGAGAACATGACCGCGTCGCGGGCGAGGGCGGTGCTCAGCTCGTACTGGCGGGCGTAGATGAAGACGTTCTGCGCGCTGGGCAGTGCGGAGAGGATCACCACCGCGAGCAACTGGTGGGCCTGCAGGTGCAGGACGAGACTGCCGACCGCGAACGCGGCCAGGGGCTGGACGAGGGTCTTGATGAGGACGGTGGCCCCGACCTCCGTCCGGATCGCGATGCCGGTGGCAGGTGGGCGGCCGTGCAGCGACATGCCCAGGGTGATCAGCGCTGTCGGCACGGCCGCGTTGCCCAGCAACTCGACCGAGTGTCCGAGGGCGACGGGAAGCCGCCAGCCGGCGGCGGAGACCGCGCACCCGAGCGCCGTCGCCAGGATGACGGGCGTACGCAGCGGCAACAGCAGCATGCGGACCGCGCCCCGGTCTCCCCACCGCCCGCCGGCACGGGCGGTTCCAGCGGTTCCCGCGTCGAGGACGGTCAGGATCACCGGGGTGACCAGCAGCACCTGGAACAGCAGTACAGGGGCGACGAACGACGCGTCGCCGAGGATCTGCACCGCGACCGGGATGCCCAGGTTGGCGGAGTTGACGTATCCGGCGGCCATGCCGCCGATCGCCTGGTCGGGCAGGCGCCGACCGAAGAGCCACCGACTCGCGGCGAACCCGAGCAGGCAGGCCAGCGCCGTTCCCGCCGCGAAGGCGATCATGGACGAGTTCGCGAAGGTGCCCAGGGGTGTCCTGGCGACCATGGTGAACAGGGCGGCCGGCATAGCGACGTTGAAGACGAAACCGCCGAGCACGGACTCCCCCTGCGGCCCCAGCAACCCGGCGCGGCCGACCGCGTAACCCGCCGCGCCGAGCACCCATAGGGGGACGAAACCGGAGAGCAGTGATGGCACGGCGTGCATGGAACCTCGGGTTGTCCGGTAGGTCGTCAGGCCGGGGCCGGGATCGCCGGGAGGCCTGGTGCAGTCAATCAGGCGGCCCCTGGACCGACGCGCGGGGGCGATGCGAAGAATCATGCAAGCACGCTTGATTGTTTCTCGGGGCGGTGCCAGCCTGTGACGCACCACGGCTTCGCTGACTCTGCGTCAACCAGGGGGACACGTGTCCGACCCCACACCCGTACTGGACGACCTGCGGGACGAGAGCGAGGGTCTGGACGCCCTCGTCGCCCCGCTGGAGGCGCCCGACTGGGCCACGCCCACACCGGCCGCCGGCTGGACGATCGCCCACCAGATCGCGCACCTGGCGTGGACGGACCGGCAGGCGCTGCTCGCCGCGACCGATCCGGCCGCTTTCGGGACCGAGGTCGAGAAGGCCGCGTCCGCGATCGACACCTATGTCGACCAAGGCGCGGAGGAGGGCGCGGCCCTGCCGCCCGCCGAGCTCCTGGAACGCTGGCGTGCCGGCCGGAACGCGCTCCAGGAGGCCTTGCGGGCACAGCCGCCCGGAGCGCGCCTCCCCTGGTTCGGGCCGCCCATGGGGACGGCCTCGATGGCCTCTGCCCGGCTGATGGAGAGCTGGGCGCACGGCGAGGATGTGGCGGACGCCCTCGGGGTGCGACGGGAGCCCGCGCCGCGGCTGCGGCACGTCGCGCGGATCGCCGTCCGCGCCCGGGACTACGCGTACGCCGTGAACGGGCTCGCGCCGCCCGCCGAGGAGTTCCGGGTGGAACTGACCGCCCCGGACGGCGGCTCGTGGACGTACGGGCCCGAGGACGCCGTCCAGCGCGTGACGGGCCCCGCCCTCGACCTGTGCCTGCTGGCCACCCGGCGCCGGCACCGCGACGACCTGGCGCTGCGGGCCGACGGCGCCGACGCCGACCGCTGGCTTGACATCGCGCAGGCCTTCGCGGGGCCGCCCGGTGAAGGGCGGAAGCCGGGGAACCCGCAGAAGGGGGCCGCACAATGAGCGGGGACAACCGGGCGATCATGCTGGAGCGGCTCGCCGGCATCGAGGCCGAGCACGAGAAGGCGCTCGCCGGCGGCGGCCCCAAGTACGTGGAACGGCACCGCGGCCGGGGCAAACTGACCGCCCGCGAGCGGGTGGAACTGCTGCTCGACCCGGACACCCCGTTCCTGGAGCTGTCGCCGCTGGCGGCGTGGGGCAGCGACTATCCGGTCGGCGCCTCGCTGGTCACCGGCATCGGGGTCGTCGAGGGCACCGAGTGCGTGATCACCGCCAACGACCCGACCGTCCGCGGCGGCGCGAGCAATCCGTGGACGCTGAAGAAGGCGCTGCGGGCCAATGAGATCGCGCTCGCCAACCGCCTGCCGCTGGTCAACCTGGTGGAGTCGGGCGGTGCGGACCTGCCCAGCCAGAAGGAGATCTTCATTCCGGGCGGCGCGCTCTTCCGCGACCTGACGCGGCTGTCGGCGGCCGGTATCCCCACCGTGGCCGTCGTCTTCGGCAACTCGACCGCCGGCGGCGCGTACGTGCCCGGTATGTCCGACCACGTCGTCATGGTCAAGGAGCGCTCCAAGGTGTTCCTCGGCGGGCCGCCGCTGGTGAAGATGGCGACCGGCGAGGAGAGCGACGACGAGTCGCTGGGCGGCGCCGACATGCACGCCCGTGTCTCCGGGCTGGCCGACTACTTCGCCCTGGACGAGCCGGACGCGCTGCGTACCGCCCGCCGCGTCGTGGCCCGGCTGGGCTGGCGCAAGCAGGGCCCGGCCCCGGCGGCCGCCTACGACCCGCCGCTGCACGACGAGGACGAACTGCTGGACATCGTCCCCGGCGACCTCAAGACCCCCTTCGACCCGCGCGAGGTGGTCGCCCGCGTCGTCGACGGCTCGCTGTTCGACGAGTTCAAGCCGCTGTACGGGACGAGCCTGGTCACCGGCTGGGCCCAGGTGCACGGTTATCCCGTCGGCATCCTCGCCAACGCACAAGGGGTGCTGTTCAGCGCGGAGTCGCAGAAGGCGGCGCAGTTCATCCAGCTGGCCAACCAGCGCGACATCCCGCTGCTGTTCCTGCACAACACCACCGGCTACATGGTGGGCCGCGAGTACGAGCAGGGCGGCATCATCAAGCACGGCGCCATGATGATCAACGCGGTGTCCAACTCCCGTGTGCCGCACATCTCCGTCCTCATGGGCGCCAGTTACGGCGCCGGGCACTACGGGATGTGCGGCCGTGCCTACGACCCGCGCTTCCTGTTCGCCTGGCCCAGCGCCAAGTCCGCCGTCATGGGCCCGCAACAGCTCGCGGGCGTGCTGTCGATCGTGGCGCGGCAGTCGGCGGCGGCCAGGGGCCTGCCCTTCGACGAGGAGGCCGACGCGGGCCTGCGCGCCATGGTGGAGCAGCAGATCGAGTCCGAGTCCCTGCCGATGTTCCTGTCGGGGCGGCTGTACGACGACGGGGTGATCGACCCGCGCGACACGCGCACGGTGCTCGGCATGTGCCTGTCGGCGGTCCACAGCGCACCGGTCGAGGGCACGCGCGGCGGCTTCGGCGTCTTCCGGATGTGAGGGGCAGCGTGACCGTGATCGCATCAGTGCTGGTGGCCAACCGCGGCGAGATCGCCCGCCGCGTCTTCCGCACCTGCCGCGACCTGGGCATCGCCACGGTCGCCGTGCACTCGGACGCGGACGCGGGGGCGGCGCACGTACGGGAGGCCGACGCCGCCGTACGCCTGCCCGGCGACGCCCCGGCCGACACCTATCTGCGCGGCGACCTGATCGTGAAGGCCGCCCTGGCGGCCGGTGCGGACGCCGTGCACCCTGGCTACGGATTCCTGTCGGAGAACGCCGAGTTCGCGCGGGCCGTGATCGCCGCGGGCCTCACCTGGATCGGCCCGGCCCCGGGGGCCATCGAGGCGATGGGCTCGAAAACCCGCGCCAAGCGCCTGATGGCCCAGGCCGGTGTCCCGGTGCTGGAGGCCGGTCCCGACGACCTGCCGGTACTGGTCAAGGCGGCCGCCGGGGGCGGCGGGCGCGGCATGCGCGTCGTACGCGAAGCGGCCTCCCTGGAGGCGGAGATGGCCGCCGCCCGCGCGGAGGCGCTGTCCGCCTTCGGCGATGACGAGGTCTTCCTGGAGCCCTATGTCGAGGACGGCCGCCACATCGAGGTCCAGGTGCTGGCGGACGCGCACGGCACCGTGTGGACGCTGGGCGAGCGCGACTGCTCGGTGCAGCGCCGCCACCAGAAGGTGATCGAGGAGACCCCTGCCCCCGGCCTCGGCGACGAACTGCGCCGCACCCTGCACGAGGCAGCCGAGGCGGCAACGCGGGCGATCGAATACACCGGCGCGGGGACGGTGGAGTTCCTGGTGTCCGCGGACGGCCGCCCGTACTTCCTGGAGATGAACACCCGCCTCCAGGTGGAGCACCCGGTGACCGAGTGCGTCTTCGGGATCGACCTCGTCGCGCTGCAACTGGACGTCGCCGAGGGCGGCCGGCTGCCGGCCGCTCCCCCGCGGCCCACGGGGCACGCCGTGGAGGCCCGCCTGTACGCGGAGGACCCGGCGCGCGACTGGCAGCCGCAGACCGGCGTCCTGCGCCGCTTCCGGCTGCCCGCGATGCCCGGTCTGCGCGTGGACGCGGGCTTCACCGACGGGGACCGCGTCGGCGTGCACTACGACGCGATGCTCGCCAAGGTGATCGTCCACGCCCCCACCCGCGAACGGGCTCTGCGGCAGCTCGCCGGCGCCCTGGAACGGGCTCGCGTGCACGGCCTGGTCACCAACCGCGACCTGCTCGTACGCGTCCTGCGCGACCCGGACTTCGCGGCCGGGCGGCTGTCCACGGCGTTCCTCGGACGGCTCGGCCCGGCCGCGCCCGCGGACCCCGGCGCGGTACGGCTGGCCGCCCTGGCCGCCGCCCTGGCCGACGCCTCCGGGCGGCATGCCCTGGGCGGCTGGCGCAATGTGCCCTCGGCGCCGCAGCGCAAGACGTACCGTGCCGAGCCCGACGGGACGGAGCACGAGGTCCGCTACCGCGTCGGACGCGCCGGCCTGGCCGCCGAGGGGCACCCCGACGTGCGGCTGCTGTCCGCGGCGGCCGACGAGGTCGTCCTGGAGGTCTGCGGCGTCCGCCGCGCCTTCGAGGTCGCCACCTACGGGGCCGAGGTCCACGTCGACGCTCCCATGGGCGCGCACCGCTTCACCGCTCTGCCGCGCTTCCCCGATCCGGTGGAGCGGATCGCGCCCGGCTCGCTGCTGGCGCCGATGCCGGGCACGGTGGTCCGCATCGCGGAGGTGGCGGTCGGCGACAAAGTGGCGGCCGGGCAGCCGCTGCTGTGGCTGGAGGCCATGAAGATGGAGCACCGCGTCACCGCCCCGGCGGACGGCGTGCTCACCGCACTGCACGCCGAGGTCGGCCACCAGGTCGACGTCGGGACCGTACTCGCCGTCGTTCACGAGGAGGACTCGGCATGAGCGGGATCACCGCTGCGAACGGACCGACAGGCACCTTTGACAACCACCTTGTGGAGAGCGAGGAACGGCGCGCCCTGCGCAAGGCCGTCTCCGACCTCGGCCGCCGCTATGGACGCGGCTATTTCGCCGCGGCGGCCCGCGAGGGCAAGCACACCGACGAGCTGTGGCAGGAGGCCGGCGCGCTCGGCTACCTCGGCGTGAACCTGCCCGAGGAGTACGGCGGCGGGGGCGGGGGGCTGGCCGAACTGGCCATCGTCCTGGAGGAGCTGGGAGCGGCCGGCTGCCCGCTGCTGCTGCTCATCGTCTCCCCCGCGATCTGCGGCACGGTGATCGCGCGCTTCGGCACCGAGGAGCAGAAGCGGCAGTGGCTGCCGGGGCTGGCCGACGGCTCCGTCCGCATGGCCTTCGGCATCACCGAGCCCGACGCGGGCTCCAACTCGCACCGGCTCACGACCACGGCGCGCCGCGACGGCTCGGACTGGCTGCTCACCGGCCGCAAGGTCTTCGTCTCCGGCGTGGACATCGCGGACGCCACGCTCGTCGTGGGCCGCACCGAGGACGCCCGTACGGGCCGTCTGAAGCCCTGCCTGTTCATCGTCCCGCGCGAGACGCCGGGCTTTGAGTTCCGGCAGATCGAGATGGAGCTGACGGCCCCGGAGAAGCAGTTCCAGCTCTTCCTGGACGATGTGCGGCTGCCGGCCGCGGCCCTGGTGGGCGACGAGGACGCGGGCCTGCTCCAGCTCTTCGCGGGGCTGAACCCGGAACGCGTGATGACCGCCGCCTTCTCGATCGGCATGGGCCGCCACGCACTGGAGAAGGCCGTCGGCTACGCCCGTACGCGGCAGGTGTGGCAGGCGCCCATCGGCGCGCATCAGGCGATCGCCCACCCTTTGGCGCAGGCGCACATCGAACTCGAACTGGCCCGCCTGATGATGCAGAAGGCCGCCTTCCTCTACGACAGCGGTGACGACGCGGGCGCCGGCGAGGCCGCCAACATGGCCAAGTACGCCGCCGCCGAGGCCGGTGCCAGGGCGGTGGACCAGGCCGTGCACACGCTGGGGGGCAACGGCCTCACCACCGAGTACGGTCTGGCCTCGATGCTCACGGCGTCGCGCGTGGGCCGCATCGCACCGGTCAGCCGGGAGATGATCCTCAACTACGTCTCGCACCACACGCTGGGTCTGCCCAAGTCCTACTGAGCACGTCCTATCGAGGAGGGGGAGCGGTCATGGCACAGCCGGCCGTGTTCCACAGCGAGTACCCCGCGGTTCCCGCCATCGACCTGCCGATCCACGAGGCCGTGCTCGGCCGGGCCGCCGAGTTCGGCGACCGGCCCGCGCTGATCGACGGCGTGGACGGCACGACCCTCACCTATGCGCAGCTCGACGCCTTCACACGGCGTATCGCCGCCGCCCTGGCGGACGCCGGGCTGCGCAAGGGCGACGTCCTTGCCCTGCACAGCCCCAACACGGTCGCCTATCCGCCGGTCTTCTACGGCGCCACGCGCGCCGGGGCGGCCGTCACCACGGTGCATCCGCTCGCCACGGCGGAGGAGTTCGCACGGCAGTTGCGCGACAGCGGCGCCGCGTGGATCGTGACCGTCTCGCCGCTGCTGGAGACCGCCCGCAAGGCGGCGGAACAGGCGGGCGGTGTCCGGGAGATCTTCGTCTGCGACACAGCCGAGGGACACCGCTCGGTCCTGGACTTCCTCGCCTCCGCCGCACCCGAGCCCGAGGTCTCCTTCGACCCGGCCACGGACCTGGCGGCGCTGCCGTACTCCTCGGGCACCACCGGCATCCCCAAGGGCGTGATGCTGACCCACCGCAACATCGCGACCAACCTGGCCCAGCTCGACCCGATGCTGGCCTCCGAGCCCGGTCACCGCATCCTGGCCGTGCTGCCGTTCTTCCACATCTACGGCCTGACCGCGCTGATGAACGCCCCGCTGCGCAAGGGCGCGACCGTCGTCGTCCTGCCGCGCTTCGACCTGGAGCAGTTCCTCACCGCCATCGAGACCCACCGGGTGCAGGGGCTGTACGTGGCCCCGCCCATTGTGCTGGCGCTCGCCAAGCACCCGGCCGTGGCGGGGCACGACCTCAGCTCCCTGGAGTACGTGCTGTGCTCGGCCGCGCCCCTGGACGCGGATCTGGCGCGGGCCTGCTCGCAGCGGCTCGGCCTGCCGCCCCTCCTCCAGGCGTACGGGATGACGGAGCTGTCGCCGGGCACCCATGTGGTGCCGCTGGACGCGCGCGACGCGCCCGCGGGGACGGTCGGCAAACTCATCCCCAGCACCGAGATGCGCATCGTCCCGCTGGACGACGGCACGGACACCGGCGCGGACGGCACCGGGGAGATCCACATCCGCGGTCCCCAGGTCATGAAGGGCTACCTGGGGCGGCCCGACGAGACGGCCGCCATCGTGGACGAGGACGGCTGGCTGCACACCGGCGACGTCGGACGGGTCGACGAGGGCGGCTGGCTGCACGTGGTCGACCGGGTCAAGGAACTGATCAAGTACAAGGGCTACCAGGTGCCGCCGGCCGAGCTGGAGGCGGTGCTGCTCACCGATCCCCGGGTCGCCGACGCGGCCGTCATCGGCGTCCTGGACGAGGACGGCAACGAGATCCCCAAGGCGTACGTCGTCCCGCAGCAGGGCGGCCCGCTCACCGAGGACGACGTGATGGCGCACGTGGCGGCGCAGGTCGCCCCGTACAAGAAGGTGCGGCGGGTGGAGTTCACCGACGTGATACCGCGTGCCGCGAGCGGAAAGATCCTGCGGCGCGAACTCCGCGCCCGCGAAAGGGGCGGCAGTTGATGGCCGGCGAAACGGCTCCCGTGGTGCGCACCGCGCACGAGCGGGGGATCACCACGCTCACCTTGGACTCCCCCGCCCATCGCAACGCGCTCTCCGCGCGCATGATGGACGAACTCTCCGACGCGCTCACGCGGGCCGGAAAGGACCCGGCGACCCGTGCGGTGCTGCTGACGCACACCGGCGGCACCTTCTGCGCCGGCGCGGACCTGAAGGAGGCGACGTCCCCGCAGGGCCCGCGCCGGATGGTCGCGCTCTTGCGGTCGGTCGTGGAACTGCCCAAGCCGGTCGTGGCCAAGGTGACCGGGCACGTGCGTGCGGGCGGGATCGGGCTGCTGGCGGCGTGCGACCTGTCGGTGGCGGGGCCGGGGGCCAGTTTCGCCTTCACCGAGGTGCGGCTCGGCCTCGCGCCCGCCGTGATCTCGCTGACGGTGCTGCCGCGCCTCGACGGGAGGGCCGCGGCCCGGTACTACCTCACCGGGGAGGTCTTCGACACGGCCGAGGCCGTCCGCACCGGCCTGGTCACGGCCCCGGAGGAGGCGCTGGACGGCATCCTCGCGGGCCTGCGCGCCGGATCGCCCCAGGGGCTCGCGGAGTCCAAGGCGCTGACCACCGCGGAGGTGCTGCGGGGCTTCGACCGGGACGCGGACGCGCTGGCGGAGCAGTCGGCGCGGCTGTTCGGCTCGCCCGAGGCCGCGGAGGGGATGCGGGCCCTTCTCGAACGGCGGGCGGCACCATGGGCGTTGTGAGCGCCCGCGTGCCCAAGCAGGACCGCAGCCGCGCCACCCGGCAGCGGTTGCTGGAGGCTGCCGTCGCCTGCCTGGCCGCTCGCGGCTGGGCGGGCAGTACGGTCGCCGTCGTCGCCGAGCACGCCGGGGTCTCCCGGGGCGCGGCGCAGCACCACTTCCCCACCAGGGAGGACCTGTTCACCGGGGCGATCGGGTTCGTCTCCGAGCAGTGGCTGGTCGCGCTGCGCGAGCGGACCCTCGAGCTGCCGGACGAGGGCGTCCCCCGCACTCGCGCCGTCGTCGAGCTGGTCGTCGACCTCTACACCGGCCCGATCTTCCGTGCCGCGCTGCACCTGTGGATCGCGGCGGCCAACGAGGAGCAGCTGCGGCCGCGCGTCACGGCCCTGGAGGCCCGGATCGGCCGCGAGGCGCACCGCCTGGCGGTGGAGATGCTGGGCGCCGACGAGTCCGTGCCCGGGGTGCGCGAGACGGTCCAGGCCACCTTGGACATGGCACGCGGCCTGGGACTGGCCCATCTGCTCAGCGACGACAGCGCCCGCCGCGCGGGCATCGTCCGCCAGTGGTCGACGGTCCTGAACGGGGCACTGCGCGGCGGTTTCTGACTCGCCCGCTGTCGGTGGCCAATGGGACGATCCCGTCATGGTGAACGAGGTGGAGCAGGCCGGCGAACTGGGCTTCCTGCTGGCGCTGGTGGACCGGGAGCAGGCGGCGCGGGTGCGCCGCCGCACGGGCCTCCCGAAGGACGACCGCGCGGGGGCCGGGAAGCCGCCGAGGGGTAACGGATGGCGGCTCGGCCTGCACGGCCTGCCCTCCTCGGTGGTGTGGTGGATGCTCCAGCAGGACGATCCGGACGTCAATGTGCTGCTCTACCACCACGGCCGGATCGACGACCGGGTACGGCACGACATCCTCCACGGCGTTCCCCACGGCCCCGGCCGCACCCGGCGGGTCAAGGTCGACAGGGCCCTGTCGCGGTTCCCGCCGCCGGACGTGCCCCGGGCTGCCGGTCCCGAGGAACTGACCGCCGTGCTGCGCGAAGGGGCGTCCATGGCACAGGGACGCGCCGCCGCCCGGTTGGTGGGGCGCGAGGACTGGCCGGTGGTGGCCGCGGCCGACGCCGGTCAGCCGCTGCCCGGCTACACCCGCTGGGCACTGTCCGTCCGGCCCGACTGCCCGGCGGAACTGCGCGCGCGGTTCGGCACGCACCGCAAGTTCACGCACCGGCTGAGGACCGCGGGCATCGTGGACGGTCCGGGGGTCTACGCGACGACGACGCGGCCGGCCCGGCAGGCGCTGTCCGTCCTGGCGATGGGGCACTGGGCCTTCCCGGCCCGTCTGGCCGAGGCCCGCGCGGCCCTTCAACCCCTCGTACGCGTGGAGTTGGGCGGCAACATCGAGGCCTGGGCGGTGCTCACGCAGTTGCTGCCGACGTTCACCGGAACGGTGCCCGAGCTGGTGACGACGGCGCGGGCGATCGCGGGCGACGCCGCGTAGGAAGTCGATGGCCCGTTGTCGGTGGGCTCTGGTACCACTGATCCACAGGGGCATCAGGGGGATGCGGAGGTCGTGCACGGGGGGCGGTCATGGGATACGGGGCAGGCACAGCCGGGCGACGACTCACCGTCGGGCTCTCCGACCGGCGGGCGCTCGAGCGCTGGCGTCCGGCGGATCCGGAGATCGTGGCGGAGGCCCGGCGGCTGAAGGAGGCCGCGCTGCTGGACTTCGGTCTGACGCAGTCCGCCGTCGCGTCCTGGCTGTACGCCAAGTGCCGGCACCAGATTCCGACGACGGCGGTGGACACCGCGGCCGTGGTCGCCTCCGGGGACGGCACGATCCTGCTGCTGTTCAACCCGGAGTTCTTCGTGGGGCTCGGTCTGGAGGGGGTGAAGTTCGTCCTCTTCCACGAGTCGCGGCACGTGGTGCACCGGCATCTGTTCACCGAGCCGGAGCTGCGCGAGGACCCGGTCTTCACCCTGGCCGCGGAGGTGTCGATCAATCACGTCGCGATGGTCCGGCTGGAACGCGACACGCTGCCGGTGCTCGGGGGTGAGCCGACCGGCGTCGACCCGCGCGCGGTCCACGCCGCGTACGACGGCGACCTGCGGGAGCAGGGGCTGACGCCGCTGTCCTACGAGGACTTCACCGCGACCGACATGAGCGTCTACACCGAGCTCAAGCGGATGGCGCGCCCGCCGGCGCCGGCAGGCGCGGTGCGGTGCGTGCACATGGACGCCGGTGGGGTGCCGGCGGATCAGGACACTGTCGACCGGATGGTGTCCTCGGCCCTGCTCAACTCCCTGCTGGCGGCGCGCCGGGGCCACACCGGCGCAGAGCGCGAGCTGCTCGACCTCATGGACCGCACCGAGGACGCCTCCGAGCACACCTCACGGATGTGGGGCCGGCTCGGGGCCGGCGCGCTGCGCGGCGAGACCGTGCGGACCCGGCAGGTCGACTGGTGGCAGCGGTGGCTGGTCGACGTGGTCGCGTCGAAGCTGCGCGAGGGCGAGCGGCTGGTGTACCCGAAGAAGCGCGGCGCCCTCCTCGCCGCGCTCGGGCACGACCCGATGCTGTCGCGGCGCGGTCCGGTGCGCGACAAAGTCCTCGTCGTGGCGTACGACACCTCGGGGTCCATGCCGGCCTCCGTCGTCTCGTGGCTGACCGAACTCGTGGGCCGGATCGACGGCGTGGAGGCGCACTGGCTGTCCTTCGACGGCGTCGTGATGCCCTTCGCGCCGGACGAGCGGGTCTACGGCGGCGGGGGCACGAGCTTCCAGGCCGTCGCCGACTACGTGGAGGGGCGCACGGAGGTGCGGGGCCGTCGTTTCGAGGAGCGTGCGGACGCCGTGATCGTGCTGACCGACGGCTGGGCCCCGCACATCACACCGGCCGAACCGGACAAGTGGATATGGCTGATCACCCAGGGCGGCGACGACTGGCCGGACAGCCACACCCCGCCCATGGCCTGCCACCGCGTCACGACAGGAGCGAGATGACCACCACCGCGGCGACCGCCACGGCCGTCCCACGGCCCTGGCGGCCCAGTGCCACGTACCCGAATCCGCCCGAAAGATGGACCGGCGTGTCCCGGCTGGAGTCCTTCATCGACGCGATGATCGACATGCGGCAGACCGGTCAGGTCTTCGGCGAGCACGGGATCGGCAAGACGTCCACCTTCTTCTCGCACATCGCCGAGGCCTACCCGGACACCGAGCTGGTCTTCGTGCCGGCCGCCAACCTCACCCCGGACGACCTGCTGGCGAACGCGCCCGTCCGTGACCCGCGGACCGGCGCCCTGGTGCTGCGTCAGCTGGTGATGAGCCAGTTGAGGACGGGACGGCCGTTCGTGCTGCTCATCGACGATTCGCTGCAGGCGGGCGAGACGATCCAGTCGCAGCTGATGCAGATCGCCTGCAACTGGACGCTCGGTGAGTACGACCTGCGTGAGCTCGGCTGCATCGGGGTGTTCCTCAGCGACAACGAGTCACTGACGGAGACGGCGAGCCGGCGCGGCGACCTGGCCCTGCTGGACCGGATGGTCACCGTC
The DNA here is from genome assembly GCF_056270165.1 of Streptomyces sp. RLA123. Lineage (NCBI taxonomy): Bacteria > Bacillati > Actinomycetota > Actinomycetes > Kitasatosporales > Streptomycetaceae > Streptomyces > Streptomyces sp. RLA123. Next base: position 1,455,535 of record NZ_JBWDOR010000003.1, read on the forward strand.
CGCGTCACCGCCAACGACACCTCCTGGCGGACGAAGCTGGCCGCGAAATACCGGGACCGGGACCTGTCCGGGGTCTTCGGTGTGTGGGCGTCCCTCGGCCCGGCGGTCCGCGAGCTGCTGTCGCCCCGCACCCTCGACCACATCCTGGCCAACGCGCGGGAGGGCTTCCCGTTGCGGTGGGGGCTGCCGCTTCTCAACGGCGAGCGGCTCCGGCTGGCAGAACCGCGGGCCGACGGCACCCCGGGCCAGGACCGCACGGCCGAGATCCTCGACCGGATCGCCAAGGCACTGGGCGTCCCCAACCCCGCGACGGTCCCGGACCCGGTGCGCTCCGTGGTACGCGCGGCGCTGCGCAACCGGTGGACGGTGCTGCTGCAGGGGCCGCCCGGCTGTGGCAAGACCGAGCTGGTGCGCGAGACGCTGCGCGAGGGGCTCGGCCGCGACCCGCTGTACTTCTCGCTGCCGGTCACCAACGTCGAGGATCTCTGCGCGCCCATCCCGGGCCAGGACGGCTCGCTGGAGAACCTGCTGGCGGCGGTCTTCACCGGTGCCGAGCCGAAGGCCGTCGTCTGGGACGAGTACAACCGGCCCAAGGACAAGGCGGCCTTCGCCAAGCTCATGGAGATCACGCAGGAGTGGTCGCTGGCGGGTCGCCCGATAGAGAACCTGCGGGCACAGGTGGCCGTGCAGAACCCGCCCTACCACCTGGGCCGCAAGCTGCTCGTCTCGCGGAACAACATCGCCCAGGCCACCCGCTTCACCGCGTCCCTGACGGTCGAGCCGGGCGACATCCCGGCCAACGAGTGGCTGATCGCCCGCTACGGGGCGGTCGCGGAGACCGTACTGGAGTGGTGGAAGCACGACATCGACGAGGACGGGCGCGCGTGGATCACCAAGCGCACCATCGAGCGGCTGATCAAGCTCCACCAGCGCGGCCTGCCACTGGAGATGGCGACCGTCTACCTCGGCGACGGCGAGTACGCACCGGTGCCGCTCACCGCCCTGGTGGACCGGCTCGCCCGGCGCCCGGTGACCGGGCTGCGTGAACTGGCCGGGGACGTCGAGGGGTGGGAGGCCCGGCTGCGCGGCGCCCGGGAGGAGTCCGACGAGGGTAACAACGACAGCGACATCGTCCACCAGGTCATCGCCAACGCCGAGTTGTCGCAGCTGAAGCGCTACCGCAAGGTGGTGACCCGGCTGGTCGCGCTGCTGCCGCCGAAGTTGCGCTCGACGTATCTCGTCGGCGCCTCGGAGGAGGCGCAGCGCTTCTGGATCGAGACGTTCGCGCGTATGCCCCGCTGACGGGCCGGCCGCCGGTTCAGCGGGGCGTGCGGTGGACGCTGCGGACGGCGGCCACGGCGTCGGGCACGGCGGGGTACGGAAGGTGCGCGCTGAGGGCGTCGAGGCGCTGACGGACGCTGGTCGCGACGCCCTTGCCGAGCACGAAGCGGGTGGGCGCGGCCGCGCCGGGTGCCGCGTCCAGAAGACGGTGCGCCTCGCGGCTGCGGATGCCGGTACTGGCCAGCACCAGGTGACCGAGCCGGTGCGGGACGGCCGCCAGGGCGGCGGCGATGGCTTCGGCGGCCGCGGTGTCGACGCGGTTGTCCGCGGCGCCGAGGACGCCGGCGGCACGCACCCGGCCCAGGTCCAGCAACTCGACGCCTGAGGCGGCCGCGGCGGCGACCAGTGCCGCGCAGGCCCGCGGCCCGATGCCGTTGCTCGCCGCGGACAGCCGGGTGAGCCGGCCGTGCGGTGCCCGGCGCAGGGCCTCGGCGAGGATCAGTCCGCCCTCGTCGCCCAGGCGCGCGGCGGAGACGTACAGCTCACCGACCGCGCCCTCCGTGATGAGGCCGGCGAGCACGGCCGCCCCGGCCGGTCCCAGCGCGTTGCCGCCGATGAAGAGCCGCTCGACGCCTCGCCCGTTGCCGGCGGCGATGAGCAACGCGTCCACCAGGACGGCCAGTCCCGCGACGTCCAGCCCGGTCTGCACCAGGTCCAGGGTCCGCAGCGAGCGCGCCGCCTCCACCAGCCCCGCCGCGGCAAGGCCGCCGCCGGGCCCGAGCGGATTGCGCTTGAGCCACACCCCGGTGACGGCCTGAGGTGAGGCCCGCAGGCTGTCGGCGATGGTGCAGGCGCCGCCCGCGGTGATGCCGTTGCAGCCGAGGTAGAGCGTCTCCACACCGGTGCCCGCCGTGCGTTCGGCGACCGCCGCGGCACCCGCGTCACCGAGCCCGTCGGTGCCCAGCAGCAGATGCCGGACGGCGCCGGTGGCCGGGGCCTGCCGCAGCGCCTCGGCGACGGCCGCGGCGCCCTCGGCGCCGAGCGCCTGCTTGCACAGGTCGAGCCAGGCCGTCGGGCAGGGCGGTCCCGGCGGGGAAGTCCGTCCGCCGCACGACGCCTTCGCCGCCGCGCAGCCAGCCCAGCAGGGGTTCCAGGTCGGTTCGCGGACGGGGCACGACCTCCGGGACGCCCGCGTGGGGCTGCTGCTCAGCCGTCATGTCACCACTCGGCTTCCTGGTAGTCCTTGAGGAAGACGCCGGACACCGGGTGCCCGGCCTCGCCGCGCACGATCGGGTCGTAGACGCGGGCCGCGCCGTCCACGATGTCCAGCGGGGTGCGGAAGCCCGCACCGGCGAGCCGGTGTTTCTTCGGGTGCGGATTCTCGTCGGTGATCCAGCCGGTGTCGACGCTGCACATGTGGACACCCTGCCCGGCCAGGGCCGGGCCGCTGGTGCGGGTGAGCATGTTGAGGGCGGCCTTGGCCATGTTGGTGTGCGGATGGCCGGCCGTCTTGTTGCGGACCGCGAAGCGGCCCTCGACGGCGGTAACGTTGACGATGTAGCGGCGTGGCCGCGGCGAGGCGAGCAGCAGCGGCAGCAGCCGGTCGCACAGCAGCGCGGGCGCGAGGGCATTGACGAGCTGGGTCTCCAGGAGCTCGGCCGGGTCGAGCCCGCCGAGCTCGGCCGACCAGGAGTTCCGCGGCGCGGTGTCGGGCAGCAGCCCCGCCTCGTCGGTCTCGGCCAGCACCAGTTCCGCCACCGGGCCGCTCACGGCGGGCAGGGCGAGGGCCGCACCGAATCCGGGGGCGGTCAGCATCGCTCCGGGCCGCGGCCCGGCCGGCAGCGGCCGCCGCTCCCCCGCGGTGAGGGCGGCGTAGGCCTCGGGCGGCCTGCGCACCGTCTGGGCCGCGTTGTTGACGAGGATGTCCAGTGGCTCGCCCGTCTCCCGCAACCGCTCGCACAGGCCGATGACCTGGCGCGGGTCGCGCAGGTCGACGGCGATGACGGTCAGGCGGTGCAGCCAGTCCTCGCTGCCGGCCGCCGCGCGGAATCTGCGGACGGTGTCCTGCGGGAAGCGGCTCGTGACCAGGAGTTCGGCGCCGTCGCGCAGCATCATCAGGGCCAGCTGGAAGCCGATCTTGACCCTTCCGCCGGTGAGCAGTACCCGGCGCCCCGTCAGGTCCGCGCGCGCCCGGCGGTGGGTGGAGTTGTCGGCGGCGCAGTCCGGACAGAGCAGGTGGTAGAAGGCGTCGGCCTGCCGGTAGTGCGCCTTGCACACGTAGCAGCGACGCGGCCGGGTGAACTCCCCCGCGGTGCCGCCCTCACCGCCGCCGGCCGTGTCCAGGGGTGCGTCCTCGCGCCGGGCCAGGGCCCCGGTGGCGGTGGCCGCGACGACCTCGGCGTCCGCGGCGCTCCGCTCCTCTCGGCGGGTCCTGCGGCGGCGCAGCCGCCCGTCCCTCGTGAACGACGCGGCGACCTGCTCGGCGCGCAGCCGTACCGGATCGTCGACCGGCAGCGCACGCAGTTTGCCGACCACCTCGTCGAACGCGGCGAGTTCGGCCTCGCCGATGACGTCCGTCTCTCCGCCGGTCTCCCCCACTGCCCCTGCCCGCTCGTGCCACCATGACGTGGGTCCGGCCGGATTCGAACCGGCGTGACCGCCTTGAGAGGGCGGCGCGCCTGCCTCTGCGCTACGGACCCGAGTTACCCGCACTGCCCGGACGGCCGGAATCGAACCGGCGTCTCCGCCCTGATGAGGCGGCGCGCCTGCCACTGCGCTACGTCCGGGCATTGCCGGTGATCCTAACGGCGCCGGGCCGCGGGGCCTACGATCGGGCTGACGCCGCCCCATCGCCCCCGAGGAGGCCCGGTGACCGCCGCCCACGATCCGCTCGCCGTCCGGGAGACAGTGCGCGCGTTCGCTCTCGCCCTGCCGGGGGCGGGGGAGGAATTCCCTTGGGGCGAGAGCGTCGTCAAGGTCAGCAAGAAGGTCTTCGTGTTCCTCGGCGTCGGCGACGGCAGCCATCCGCCCCGCATTGGCGTGAAGCTCAAGGACCCCGAGGTCCACGAGCACGCGCTGTCCGTCCCCGGTGCCGAGCCCAGCGGCTACGGCCTCGGCAGGGCGGGCTGGGTCTCCGTCCCGCTCGCCGAGGGCACCCCGGCGGCGGAGGTGCTGTGCGAATGGGTGGAGGAGAGCTACCGCGTCATCGCGCCGAAGCGGCTCATCGCGGAGCTGGACGCGCGCTGAGTTCCGTCGTCGCCCCGATCACCGCGGCGGTCGCCACGTCGAGCGGGTACGCCGGCTCGGCCGGCAGCAGGGCGGTCGCACCGGCCGCGTCGCCCGAGCGCGCCAGGTCCCGGACGGCGTGCGCGAGACCGGTGACGTCACGGACACCGCGGAGCCAGTGGTCGGCGTAGTCCTTGGTCGCCCGCCCGGTGAGGCCGAGTTGCAGTGACCGGTACGGCAGCCGGCGCAGCCCGAGGTCGCACTCGGGGTCCCACTGGACGCGGACCGAGGTGGTCCGCAGGCGCTCCGCCCAGACCTCGCGGTCGGGGTACGCCCTGCGGTCGTAGTGGGACAGGCAGGCCTCCCGCAGCGCGGACTCGAAGCCCTCGCGGCTGATGTCGAGGGCGAGCACGCGTTCCTGGCCCTCCTTGCCGCCCCATCCGCTGCGGTACATCATCCACAGGAACGACGGCTTGATCCACGTCATGCGCGACCGGCTCCAGCTCGCGGGGAAGCGGCCGTGCCGTGCGGCGTACTCGCCGATCTCGGGACGGTAGGCCTGATACACCGTCACGGTGTCCGCGGTACGGGCGGCTCTGATCTGGCGGTACGGGGTCGTGGCCGCCGGGGTGGTGTTCATGATGCGGGCATGGTGCCCCCGCGGCCCCGACAGGCGCCATCGGTTTTCGCTGGGCGCTCACGCGGTTCCCGTATGGCGGCGCGGACTGTGCGCCGCGCAGGCCCGCCGCTTAGCGTGAAATCCCGACGCGACATCAGCACGAAGGGCCCGGTCCGCCTCACGGCAGCCGGGCGGGAGGTCCCCGGTGGGCTCTGTCACGTTCCTGCTCGTGGTGGTCATCGTCACGGCACTCGCGTTCGACTTCACCAACGGATTCCACGACACCGCCAACTCCATGGCGACCTCGATCGCCACGGGCGCGCTCACCCCGCGGGTCGCCGTCTCGGTCGCCGGGGCGCTGAACCTGCTCGGTGCGTTCCTGTCCACGGAGGTCGCGAAGACCATCTCCAACGGCATCGTCGACGACAGCAGGGTGTCGCTGGTGATGATCTTCGCCGGGCTGGTGGGGGCCATCTTGTGGAATTTGCTCACATGGCTCGTGGGGCTGCCGTCCAGTTCCTCGCACGCCCTGTTCGGCGGGCTGATCGGGGCGGTCTGGGTCGGCGCCGGCGGCTCGGCCGTCCGCGTCGCCGAGGTCGTGGAGAAGATCGTCATCCCGGCGGTGGCCGCGCCGGTCGTGGCCGGCGTGGTGGCCTTGCTGGCGACGTACCTCGCGTACGTGATCACGCGGCGGACATCCGGCCGTGAGGTCGACCGCGGCTTCCGGGCGGGCCAGATCGGCTCGGCCTCGCTCGTGGCGCTGGCCCACGGCACCAATGACGCCCAGAAGACGATGGGCGTCATCACGCTGACGCTGATCTCCGCCGGGGTACTCGCGCACGGTGCGGGGCCGCCCTGGTGGGTGGTGCTGAGCGCGGGGCTGGCGATCGCGCTGGGCACCTACGCGGGTGGCTGGCGGATCATCAGGACCATGGGCAAGGGGCTGACCGACATCCAGGCCCCGCAGGGCTTCGCGGCCGAGACCAGCGCGACGGCCGTCATCCTCGCGTCCTCGCACCTGGGTTTCGCGCTGTCGACCACTCAGGTCTGCACGGGCAGCATCCTCGGCGCGGGACTGGGCCGGAGACTCGCCGAGGTGCGCTGGGGCGTGGCCGGGCGCATCGCCGTCTCCTGGGTGCTGACCCTGCCCGCCGCTGCCGCCGTGGGCGGGGTCGCCGCCTGGGTCGCGGGCCACGGGAACGTGGGCGTCGCGCTCGTCGCCGGCACGGCCCTGGCCGCCGCCACCGGCTTCTACGTCCTGTCCCGCCGCCGGCCGGTCACCCCCGACAACGTGAACGAGGAGGGCCCGCAGGGGCCGGAGGCCGCGCAGCGGTCGGCCGTCTGAGCGGCGAGGAGCGAAGCATGGACATCAAGTGGGGCAATCTCGGTTCGGTGTTCGGCACCAGTTTGGGGATCACGATCCTGGTGGTCGTGATGTTCTCGCTCGGCATCGCCGCCTGGGGCCGCGCCGCCGGCGGGTCCGAGGGGGCGACCCGGCAGGAGGGGACGCGTGACGTCCATCGCAAGGTCGCACTCGGCTCGGCCGCCCTGTGTTTCGCCGCGTGCCTGGCGGTCGCGGCCTACGGCATCGAGCTGATCATCCCGGGCTGACGGCCGGCCGCGGCACCCGCGGCGCCGGGCGCGGCCCGGCGATCGGGCCGCTCAGACCCGGCTGCCGTCCCTCGCCGCCGCCGCGGCCGGAAGGGGCGGGACCGGCTGTCCGGGAACCGCTTGTCCGGGCGCCGACACGGCGGCCGCCTTCTTCTCCACGACCCTCTCCGCCGCCTTGCCGCCGAAGGAGACGCCCACCATCACGATCACGAAGGTGTTGAAGCTGTCGCAGACGTCGTCCAGGAATCCCGTCTTGTCCGCCATCGCCCGCGCGACCTCGCTGTTGAACGAGGCCGCGACGAAGCCGAAGTAGAGGACGGTGAAGGCGGACATCACGGCGGTGCGGACGTCGCGCGGGTCGGTGAACAGCACCAGGAGGGTGCACAGGCTCATCGCGGGCAGCGCCACGGACAGTCCCGCGATGCCGATGCCGATGCCGATGTCCTGGCCGAAGAACCAGAAGGTGGAGCCCACGCCCAGCGCGAGCAGCAGGACGTTCACCACGACGAGCAGCCGGCCCACGCGCCAGTTGATCCGGCCGTCGCCCATGCGGCCGGAGAACATGTCAGGCGGTCTCTCCCCGTTCACGGCGCTCAGGATGCACCGGGGGCGCGGCGCCGGTTTCCTCCGCGAGACGTTTGATCGCGCCGAGCCGGGCGTCCCACTGCGCGGCGACCCGGTCCATCCATCGCGCGGCCGCGATCAGCCGCTCTGGCCTCACGGCGTAGCGCATTTCGCGCCCCGCGCGACGTCCGGCGACCAGCCCCGCCTGGTCCAGGACGGCCAGGTGCTTGACGATCGCCTGGCGTGTGACGGGGAGTTCGGCGGCGAGCACGGTGGCGGTCGCGTCACCGTGCCCGGCTATGGCGTCCAGGATGCGCCGTCGCATCGGATCGGCCAGCGCGGCGAAGACGTCCTCCTCGCCGCCCGCCTGACGGTCTGTCATGCGGACAGCTTCTCCGCGTACGTGGCGAATCCGGCCAGGACCTGCGTCCACCCCTCCGAGTGGCTCTCGTACCCGGCGTTCGGAATGCGCTCCTCGGGGATGTCGAGGGTCGCGAAGCCGCTCTCGACCACCCGCAGAAGGGTGCCCTCCCCCTCGGGGGTGAGGGTGAACTCGACGAGGGTGGAATTGCCCTCCGCCGCCTCCACGCCGGGGAAGGCGCTGGCCCAGCGGTAGGCGAAGTAGCGCGGCGGCTCGACGCTGACGATCCGCGTCGGGTAGACGTCCGCACCGTGGTCGAGCGTCATGATGCCGCCCGGGCGCAGATCCATGGACTTGGGGTCGCCGCTGTCGCCCGTGTCCTGCCCGAACCAGCGGCCGATGTGCTCGGGGCGGGTCAGCACCTCCCACACCCGCTCGACGGGCGCTCCGATGCTGATCTCGCGTTCGATCCGGTCCTGGGTTTCGGTGCTCATGGCCGTACCTCCATCGACGACAACCTTACGTGCAACCTCATGGTTGCATGACGTGGCCCCGACCCGCAACCCAACGGTTGCATATCAAGGGAGGGCCCGGACATACGGAGGGCGGCCGCCCGAGGTCAGGGGGTCGCGTCTCCCCCGTCAGAAGAGCCCCTGCCCCTGCCCGCACCAGCACGTCCCGCGGGTCGAAGCCCCGCTTCGCCTCCACCGGCGCGGGCCACGCCGGGCCGAAGCACTCCCGCCGGCCGGCCCGGCCGAACGGGACGGAGCCGACGGGTAGTGGGTGCCACCCGCGTCACGGTGGGCCTCGTCGACGGGCCGCCGAACGACGCCTGGCCGCCGACCGCCAGGACCGGCATCCTCGGCTTGCCCCGCGTCGCGAACTTCTTGTTCCGCTCGCGGTGACCGGGTCGTGCAGCAGGGCGACCGCGTCGATCTGTTCCCAGGCGAGCTCCCCGTCGTGCGCGGTTGGCTGCCGGCAGGCCGCCGAGCGCCGCGGTGTCCTCCGGCGACGTGGTGCGCAGCACCGCCGGCAGGTACGGGACCGGTTGCCGGTTGCCGGTTGCCGGTTGCGGAACCATCGCCACGACGTCGTCCACCGACCTCGGACGCAGCACCGCGACCGGTCTGCGGTGCACGATGCGCCCGAAGTCGTCAGCGGCCGCGGTGAGCGAGGCCTCGCCGGTCAGCAGCCCCCCGTCCAGGGGCGGCAGCCCCACGGGTCCGTCCGCGCCCTCCGTGCCCGGGCGCCGTCAGGGCCCAACTGCGGCCTGACGGGCCGAAGCCGGCGACCACGGCACCCGCGGTGATGGCCACCGCATGCGATGCAGCTCGCCTGAGCGGCAGTTGGGGCATGCGCTCGCACTGATCGGATCGAATCGGATCGGACGGCGGCTCAACCGCGCGGGAGTCCAGGCCGGTCCGGTCCGCGCCGAGGTGAGTCGTCCGAAGCCGCGCCGGCCCGGGGACGTCGTCCGTCCCAGGGCCGGCAGGCAGCCCGGACGATCAGCCCAGGGCCTTCCACCCGGCGTCGGTGGCCACCGACCTGAGCGTCGCGATGTCGAGCACCGGCGACGGGCGGGTGGCCGGCCGGTGGTACCCGTCGGCGTTGAGCTCCGACACGGCGACTCGCAGGCCGCCGGGGCGGATCGTGTCGACGGTCCACTGCACGGTGCCGTCCCCGCCCTTCTCCGCGTCGCCCTGCCGAACGATCATCCTCGTCCCGTCGGCAAGGACCACGGCGCCCGCGAAGAGGTCGTCCTGCACGCCCTTCGCGCCCCAGCTCTCGACATTGACCTCGACGAAGGTCGCGCCCTTGCCGTCATCGACGGTGAGGTGGGCGTATCCGGACCCGCCGCCCGAGGCGCTGGTGTGCAGCTTCGCCGGGAGCGCGGCCTTGAGGACCTCGACGATGCGGCCCACGTCCGGTGCGGTGTCGGCCGGGGAGGCCGGGGCGGTGCCGTGGTCCTTCGCGGGGATGGCGTCGAAGACCTTGTCCCAGCTGGAGGAACGCACGATCGCGCCGAGCTGCGCGGGGGTCAGCGGCGGTTCGGACCGCGTCTGGGGGGCGCCCTTCTCGGCGGCCGCGTTCCATTCGCTCACACCGATCTGACGTCCCTCCGGCGTGGTCAGGACGGCGCGCCAGTTCCTCGGCCCCTTGCGCTCGTCCTGGTACTCCCAGCCCTGCACGACCAACAGCACCGACCCGTCGGGCAGTTGGGTACGCGTGCACTTGGTGCCCTTCTTCACGAAGGCGAGGTCCGGGCACTGGTCCTGCTGCTGCCCCCCTGTCACAAGGCTCAGGTCGACGGACAAAGTGGAGGCACCCCTGCCGTCGTCGAAGACGAGCGCCGCATACGGTGCGGGATCTCTCCTGCCGATGGACCGCGTGCCCCGTCCCCGCTCGTCGGACACGCTTCCCCCGGGCAGGAGGGCCTTGAACAGGGTCAGCATCTCCTGGTCGGAGACCTCCGGACGCCGGCTGCCGGTGGCCGGCGTGTTCTCCGGTCCTTTCGCCGGTGCTTTCGCCGGTGCATTCATCGCCGGGACCGCGTGCCGCGACACGTCCCCCGGCACGACCAGCGCGGCCGCGACGCCTGCCGCCGCCACGGCCACGACGGCACCGGTCACGGCGGCGCGGCGGCGCCGGAGGGTCCGGCCGCGCGCGAGACCGGCGGCGACGAGGGAGCGGTTGTCGGCGCTGAAGGAGTCGCCGGTGCCGCGCAGCGCGGCGCCGAGGTCGTCTTCGAAGGGCATGGGTGTACCACCGTCCGTGGGAGAGCGGGAAGTCGTGAAACCGGTAGGGGTCAGCGGGGGGACACGAGGTCCGCGAGACTGTCGCCGAGCAGTTCGCGCAGCCGGGCGAGCGCGCGGAACGACCGCGTGCGCACGGTGCCGGAGGTGAGCCGCAGGGCTTCCGCGGTCTCCTCGATGCTCCGGTCCTCCCAGTAGCGCAGCACCAGCACCGCGCGGTCCTTGGGGGACAGTCGGGCCAGGGCGTCGAGGAGGGTCAGCCGCAGCAGCGTCGTGTCGCCGTCCGGCGACGTGCCCGAAGGGATGTCGGGCACGTCGCCGATGGGCGACTCGCGACTGCTGCGCCGCCGCTGATGGGTCAGGAACGTACGCACGAGCACGGTCTGCGCGTAACCGGCGGGGTTGCCGATGCGGGCGATGCGCCGCCAGGTGACGTACATCTTGCCGAGGGTCTCCTGGACGAGGTCCTCGGCGAGATGCGTGTCACCCCCGGTGAGCAGGCAGGCCGAACGGAAGAGGTGCGCCGCCCGGCCGGCAGCGAACTCCAGGTATTCCTCCGTGCGTTCCTCGTGCATGTACCGTCCCGTGGTCGTGATCGTCTTCCGGCGCGCCTTCACCTCACTGACGCTGTGGGCCCCGGGAAATGTTGCACCGCCACAGCAGCAGAGCTCCCGCCAGGAACGGCAGCCCCGCCACGGCGAACAGCGGGCCGGGGCCGGCCCAGTGCGAGCCGAGCGCCCAGAAGCCGAACAGCAGCAGCCCGGCGGCCTCGGAACCCAGGCCCGCCAAGGAGGTCACGGTGGCCCGGGTACGGTCCCCGAGCAGTTCCTGGAGGCGGGCGTCGGCGGCGGCACCCGCCCAGTCGAAGACCCCGAACGCTACCGCGACGGCGACCAGACCTGCCGGGTGACCGCCGGACGTTCCCGCCCCTGCGGCCAGGCACAGCCCGGCCGCCGCCGGGGCAGCCGGGGCCCAGCGCATTCCGCGCCCGGCGAGCCAGCCGCCGGCGGTGGCGCCCGCGGTGACCAGGAGCACGAGCAGCGGCACCAGGGGTGCGCTCACGCCGGTGGCCCGCGCCAGCAGCGGCACGTACTCGTCCAGCGCCGCCGCGCCCGCCAGCAGCGAGACCACCGCGAGCATCCGGGCCACCCCTGGCTCGTGCCGGGCCTCGGCCAGCGCTTCGCGCAGCAGTGCGCCGTAGGCCGGTCCGTGGTCCGCAGGTCCCCGGTGCCGCTCGGGCAGGCGGAGTGCGGCGAGGGCGGTGAGCACCGTCACGGCGATGCTGGCCAGCCCCACCGCCGGGTACCCGCCCACCCCCAGCAGCGGTCCGGCCAGGGCCGTCGCCGCCAGCGCGGCCGTGGTGCCGAGCGCCTGCGAGCGGCCGATGAGGCGTGCGTACGCGTCGGCCGCGCCTGCCCCGGTCAGCCCCTCGTGGACCAGCGCCTGCAGCGACCCCGAGCGCAGCGCGCTACCGGCGCCCCACAGGACGAATCCGGCCGCGAAGGACTCGTAGCCGGGCAGGCAGGTCCACAGGGTGAAGCCCGCCCCGGTCAGCAGTGGCGCGATGAACAACAGGGCACGCCGGGAGAAGCGGTCGGCCCACACCCCGGACGGCACTTCCAGCGCGAACGCCGTGAAGGACCAGAGGGCGAAGAGCGAGGAGATCCCGGCCTCGGACAGCCCGGAGTCGGCGAAGAGCACCGCGTACACCGGGTAGAGCGGGACGAGGTCCTCGAGGAAGGCGTAGGCGTAGAGCCTGCGCGCGAGGAAGGACTCCGGGGACTTCGGTGTGGATCAATGTCGCCATGTCATGACACGAGCGTACGCGGGTAAGTCTTCGGTGAGGAGTGGTTTCCATGCACTTGGGACGTACCGGAAGCGAGCCTCTGCAAGCCCGCAGCGCGCTGCGGCTGAGACTGGGGCTGGCCGCCTTCGGCCTGGTCTGGGCGATCGCCGGGACGGTGATCTTCTCGATCCTCGGGCAGATGGGCTGGGCCATCTTCTTCGGTGTGCTGGCACTGGCCGCCGCGGTCGACGTGGTGGTGGTCGTCCGTCACATCCGGCAGGGCCCCCACTACCAGCCGGGTCGCGATGTGCCGCCGTACCATCCCGTGCGCAGGCGGTGACCCCGCGCACATCCCGATCGGAGCGGGAGAACCGGGAGAACACGGAAGGCCCGGTGCTTGCGCACCGGGCCTTCCGTTTCAGTAGCGGGGACAGGATTTGAACCTGCGACCTCTGGGTTATGAGCCCAGCGAGCTACCGAGCTGCTCCACCCCGCGTCGATGAACACAACCCTACGGGGTGTCGGCCCCAGGACCAAATCCATTTCCCGCGGACGCGCCGGGCCCGGGTCGGGCCCGGCGCCGATGGCCGACGACGGAGGTCACTCGTCACTCTCCGCGAGCGTGCCGGGGAGTCGTTCCCGCGCACCGTTCACCGCCGGGGCCGGCGACGGCTCAGGCGGGCTGCCACAGCTCGACACGGTTGCCCTCCGGATCGGTGACCCAGCCGAACCGGCCCACGCCGTCCATCTCCTGGGTCTCCTGGGCCACGTCCGCTCCCTTGGCGCGCAGTTGCGCGAGCATCGCGTCGAGATCGCGGACCCGGAAGTTGAGCATCGTCTGCTGCGTACGGGACCCGAAGTAGTCGGTCCCGGACTCGAACGCCGCGAAGACCGTCGCCCCGGTCTCCTGACGCCACAGGCCGTGCTCGTCGGTGTCCAGGCCCAGGCACTCGCGATACCACGCACTCAGGGCCTCGGGGTCGGTGGCCCGCAGGAAGTACCCGCCGATTCCCAGCACATGTTCCATGCCGCCATCCTGCCAGGGCGGCGATCGGGCGGCCCGGCACCGCACGATCGACGCGGTCTGCGGCCCTTATTCCGGGCCCGGCCGGGGCCGGGGCAGCGTCGGCAGGCCGTCCGGGTCCTGCGTGTCCGGGGCGTACGGCCGGAACGGGTCCAGGGCCGGGAGGTCGGGGACCAGATGGGCGTAGGCACGGCAGACCGCGGCGGTCTCGGCGATCGACACCAGCGGGGTACGGATGTGCGACCATCCACCGGAGGCGTCCCCGGCCACCGCCACGCCGGCCCGGTCCGGGGCGATCGACGTCGCGGCCGCCATGGCCTCGGGTGCGAAGTCGGCCAGACCGATTTCGGCGGTCTGCTTGCTGACCCGGTGCACCACCCGGCCGGTGAGCTGGGCACGGAGCAATCCCGCGCCCTTGCCGAGTTCGGGCCCGAACCGCTGCCCGCAGATCTCCAGGTAGATGCCGACCGGACGGGCCCTTTGCGCGAGCCGGATCAGGTTGGCGACCATGCGGTCCCGGGTTTCCTCGTCGATCGTCGTGGCGTTCGGGAACAACTCGGCGATGTCGTCGACCAGCACCACGATCGGGAACGGCCGCACGTATGCGGGAAGCCCCCAGATGTCCGACGCGACCTCCTCCTCGGGCTCCGTGAGCGCCGCGCCCTGCTGGTTCTTGAGGAGGTCGAAACGATCCTCCATCTCCGCCACCAGCGCGTCCAGCAGCTTCGACGCCTGCTCGCGGTCGGTGGCCAGGGCCGACAGGCGGGACGCGTACGGCGCCTGCTCCACGCCGCGCTTGCAGTCGATACCGACCAGCGCCACCGGGAGCCTGGCCAGGTTCATGATCAGGTTGCGCTGGTACACCGTCTTGCCCGACTGGTTCGCGCCCAGGGTCAGCGTGTGCGGGATCTGCCGGTAGTTGCGCACGAACGTCGTCCCGTCCTCGCGCAGAGCGACCGGGACCACCATCGGGCCGGACGGCAGCCTGCGTGGCATGCGCACGTCGCGCAGCACGTCGTAGCCGGTCATGCGCAGTTCCACCACGCCCGGCTTGACCGGGACCACACTGAGCGCGTGCACGCCCCAGGCGTGCCGCAGCCGGACGGCGGCGGCGGCCACATCGGCCGGTTCGAGTCCCGGCGGGAGCCGCAGCCGCACCCGCATTCCGATGAGGGAGCCGCTGACCCGGCGGATCTTCGGCGGCACCGGCCGGGCCTGTCTGCGGCTCGTGATCCACACCGCGAACGCCCGCAGCCGGGACGGGGGCAGCGCCAGCCCGCAGGCGACCATCGTGGAGCCGTAGGTGGCCAGGAACCGGCCCCAGGTCAGAGGCAGACCGACCAGCAGCCAGAACGCCACCGGGTACCGGCGCCGGGCGTAGTCGAGGCCGCCGGCCAGTGTCAGCACCAGGCCCACGAGCACGACGACCCTCATGGTGATCAGCCCCTGCCATTCGACGCGGCGGCCCGGACCAGTGCGGTGACCGCCGCGGCGAGGATCGGGATCCGTTGCCGGGTGCGGCCGTGGGACGCATGGTCCCAGCTCCCGGACCGCCGGCCCGGGAACCGGCGCAGAAGGTCGCCGGACGCAGCCCGGATCGGTGACGCCGCTACTGCGGATGGCCGCTGACAGGCCGTCGGGCACCGGGGCGGCGCGGATGCGCAGGCGCGCAGGCACGACAGCACGCAGGCACGCCGACGGCGGGGCTCCCCCCGGGGCCCCGCCGCCGCGTTCCGCGTGCCGTCGTTCCGCTCTCCGGCCAGGTCAGCCGTAGAGCTTGGCGACGGCCCTCTGGGTGGTCTTCTTGAAGGCCTTGACCGGGGCCTGCGGGAGCGTGCCCATCTGGCTCCACTTCACGACGGTCACGGTCCGGCCGTCGCGCCCGATGCCGTAGAGCGCGACGCCGTGCTCGGAGTCGGGGTGCGCGGTGTGCACGCCGTAGACGTGCGCTCCGTTCTCGACGCCGATCGAACCGTAGTCCTTCCAGTCCGCCTCGCCCTGCGGGTTCTGGCGCTCGAAGCGGGCGGCGCAGCCGCGGACGGACACGCGGAGCCTGGTGGCCAGGTCGCGGGCGGCCCGGGTGTCCTTGGCCTTGAAGGTCAGCTGGACGGCGCCGGTGTCGAACTCGGTTCCGAACTCCCGGTACGCGGCGCCGCGGGACGGCAGGACGCGCTCCAGGCAGAAGACCGGGTAGTCGGGCAGGCCCTGGGTGACCCGGCCCGCGTACCAGGGGGAAGTGGGGTGCGGTGGCAGCTCCTTGGGCGCCAGGAACTTCGGTGCGGCCGCGGGTGCGGCGGCCTCCGCCTCGGCCGCCCCGAGGCCGAGCAGGGCGGTCGCGGCGACGGCCGCCACGACGGCGCGGCCGGTCAGTGTGTGCTGGTACACGATGCGTCCCCGTTGTCTGTGGTGATGGTCTTCGGTCGTGGTGACGCCGGCGCCGGAGCGACGGCGGTGATGTCCACCAGGCTGCGCGGGACGGCGCGGCCCGGCAACGGATACCGCGTCATCCGGGACGCCGGAACGGTTCCGCGTACCCTGGCCTGGGGAGAGGGGAGCGCCCTGGAACGGGTGCCGGGAACGCGGGACGACGGCGGGGGCACGGGGATGGCCGGTACGGCGGCGGGCAGCGGGCAGTTCGCGGAACGTCTGCACGCCCTCAAGGAACGTTCGGGACTGAGCTACGGGCAGTTGGCGAACCGGCTGCACGTCAGCACGTCCACCCTGCACCGCTATTGCCACGGCGACGCCGTTCCCGCCGACTACGCGGTCGTGGAACGCCTTGCCCGGCTGTGCGGGGCGGGGCCGGAGGAACTGGTCGAGCTGCACCGGCGATGGGTGATGGCGGACGCGGCCCGGCGGGCGGGCAACCGGGGCGGCGGAGCGGAGGAGCCCGCGGGCGGGCCGCCCGAAGCGCCGGATGCGCCCGGCGAGGCCGCGGTGGAGGATCCACCGCCCACCGCGAGGGGAACGGCACGTCAAAGTCCGTGGCGCCGGCGGCTGTCCCGTCCGGCGATCGTGGTGTCGGCGGCCGCTCTCGTGCTCACCGGAGCCGCGCTGGCGATGACCGACGCGACCGGCGACGGCCGTCCCGGGGCAGCGCGCACCGCGCCTTCGGCGACCGGCGGCACGGGCGCCGGTGCCAACGCCTCCCCCTCCGCCTCCGGCCGGGAGGGGGAACACGGCGGCCGCCCGTCGATCTCGCCCTCCGCGTCGGGCACTCGGGCGGCCCCTTCGGTCTCCGCGTCGTCGGACGGGCCGTCGCGCTCGCCCGCGCCGACCGGAAGGCGGACGACTTCCGCCCCGTCCGGCCCGGGCGTCCTGGCCAGGCCGCTGACCTGGAGTGTCCGGTCACATGTGTGGGAGAACGGCTGCGACCACCGCTATCTGATCGACCGTCCGCCCACCGAGGTACCACCGCCGCCCGTCGCGCAGGACGCCCGCGCCTGGGCGACCGCCCTCGACGCCGTGCACGGTGGCACCACCATCGTCGAGGCCACCCTGCGCGGCCGTACACCGGCCCCGGTGGTGGTGCAGGCGCTGCACGTGCGGGTGGTGGAGCGCCGCGGCGTGCTGCGCTGG
This sequence comes from Streptomyces sp. RLA123, assembly GCF_056270165.1. Lineage (NCBI taxonomy): Bacteria > Bacillati > Actinomycetota > Actinomycetes > Kitasatosporales > Streptomycetaceae > Streptomyces > Streptomyces sp. RLA123. Next base: position 1,472,338 of record NZ_JBWDOR010000003.1, read on the forward strand.
TCCTCCTACGCGATGGACAACGGGTGCGGAGGGGCGCTGACTCCCGCCGTGTACGCGGTCGATCTCGACATCTCGCGCCCCCTCGCCCGTCCCCAGGACGGCTTCGACGGCGAGAACACCGTTCCGGCGGTCCGTCTGCCGTACCAGGTGTCCGACCGGGATCCGATGGTGCTGCGGGTCGACGCCCGGACGCAGGGCTGCGACTGCGACTGGTACCTGGAGGCCGACTGGACCTCCGGCGGGCGCACGGGCACGGTCCGCATCGACGACGGCGGCCGGCCGTTCCGCACCAGCGGCGTCAAGGGCCGCCCGCAGTACGGCTACTGGCCGTCGACCGGCTGGACCCGCGGCTGAGCCCGCCTGCGGCCATGCCTCCTGCGTCCCCGAAGGTCCACTCGATCAGCAGCGCGCGCGGGCTTGCCCGAACTCACAGCGGCGTTCGGTCAGCGACGTGTACGCGGCCGAGGACTGCACGCGCGTGCGCGACCTGGCCGACAGCCGCAGCCTGAACGACCCGGCAGACCCATGCGGTCGGAACACCTGGACGGCCCGGCGCCCGCGGAGCCCGCGCGGGCACGGGCCGGCGGGGCGTCAGGAGCCGAACGGCAGGAGAATGCCCTTGTGCATGGTGAGCAGCACGACCAGCACCATCACGTCGGCCGCGCCGAGGACGAGCCCGAGCATGGCCCGCACGGGACGCTTGGTGCCGCGCACCAGGGCGACGCCACCGAGCACCAGGGCGAACGGGCCGAGGACGATGTTGAAGGCGAGCAGGCCGACCAGTCCGAGGACGAACGAGGCGACGGCCATGCCGTCGGCGCCGTCCGAGCCGTCCTTGGAACGAGTGTCGCGCTCACGCGCGGGAGCGTAGGAGTCCATGGGTCGAATCCCCCCTGGGAGACGTGGAATCAGCGGTGGCGGTGGTGTGCGAGGCGCTCGCGGATCGTGAAGACGAGCAGCCAGGCGGCGATCGCGCCGGCGGCGACGAGGAAGGCGGGGAACGAGGTGCAGGAGACGGTGCCCAGGAGGATCCCCAAGGCGACCAGGGCGACGAGGAACGTCACGAGGCGCTGCCTTTCTCGATGACTGCGGCGGTGTGGGTCACGGGCGGGTGGAGCAGGACGCAGTAGCACAGTCGACGATTCAGTGAACAGTTGGAATAACAGTTGTTCACTGAATCCGTAGTCTACTGTCGCCAAACTCGGCGAACAGCTGTTTACTGGATGACATGAGTCACACCGTCGGGGTCCGCGAGGCCCAGAAGCAGCAGACTCGGCAGGCCCTTCTCGACGCGGGCCTGCGCCTGCTGGAGAACCAGAGCCTGAGCAGCCTGGGACTGCGCGCGGTCACGCGCGAAGTGGGCGTCGCACCCGCGGGTTTCTACCGCCACTTCAGGGACATGAGCGATCTCGGAGTGGCCCTGGTCGGCGAGTCGCTGAGCAGCCTGCACGCGATGATCCGGGCGATCATGGCCGAACAGGACGACGCCGAGGAGGTCATCGCCCGGACCGTGCGCCTGATCACGCTCCATGTGCGCGAGCACCGGCCGCACATCCGCTTCATCGCGCGCGAGCGCCACGGCGGCGTCACCGCGGTCCGCGAAGCCATCGCGGCCGAGTTGGAGCAGTTCGCCGAGGAGGTGGCCACCGCCCTTGCCGCACAGTCCATTTCGGCGGGCTGGCGCACCGAGGACGTGCGCATGCTGGCCGAACTCTACGTGGACCGCATGCTGATGACCGCGATCGCCTTCATGGAGGCGCCGGCGGACGATCCCGCGGCCGAGGAGCGCATCGAACGCACCGCCCGCAAGGAGCTCTTCCTCGTCCACCTGGGCCGTCGGCACTGGCTCGCCGCCCAGGAGGACGGCACCGCGCCCCGCGACTGATGGGGCGTTTCGCGATCCGGAATGGTGATTCGCACTTGCGGAGATCGGCCATCTAAGGTGAAGACATGGCCATCGCACTCTTTCGGCGTAATCGTTCGGCACGCAAGGGTACGGAAGCGGCGGTGCTCGCACCGCCGATCGCCAGAGGCGCGGGACTGATCAGCTGCCAAATACTGGACTCCCTCGGCCACCCCATGAACGGGGCCGAGATCGTGGTGACCGAACTGGGCAGCGGACGCGTCCGGGTGAAGGCGACCAGCGACCCCTACGGAACGTTTCTCGCGACGCTGCCGCCCGGGCAGTACACCGTGGTCGTCTCCGCGGACAGCCTGCAGCCCTACCGCGGGACGGTGGAGATAGCCGAGGGGCTGCAATCCCCCATCGGCAAAATCCAGTTGACCCCTTCTCCCGGGCTGGAACTGCCGCCCCCCGGCACCTGGCTCTTCGACCCCCCGCACACGGCGATCCGCTTCATCGCCAAGCACGTCGGCATGGCGCACGTCCACGGCCGCTTCGACCGCTTCGAGGGAGGCATCCGCGTCGCCGAGCGCATGGAGGACTCGCAGATCGAGATCAGCATCGACGCCGCGAGCATCAACACCGGCAACCGGACCCGGGACAACCACCTGCGCTCCGCCGACTTCCTGGACGTCGCCGCCTATCCCTTCATCCACTTCGCCAGCGACCGCTTCCTGCACCGCACCGGCAACAAGTGGACCGTCCAGGGCCATCTGACGATGCACGGCACCAGCCGCTCGGTCTCCCTGGACACCAACTACCTGGGCCTGGCGACCGGCGGCTACGGCGAGGAACTGCGCTGCGCAGCCCTCGCCACCGCCGAACTGCACCGTGAGGACTACACCCTCAACTGGCAGAACATGCTGGCGCGGGGCATCGCGGTGGTCGGCCCGACCATCAAGCTGGAGCTCGACATCCAGGCCATGTTCTCCGCGCACGACACCCCGACGCCTCCGGAGTAGCCGGGACCGGGCCTCAGAAGGCGCTGTCGGCCGCAGGCGTGATGACCGCGAACACCGCGCCCTGCGGGTCGACGATCTGGGCGAAGCGGCCGACACCTGGCATGTCCATCGCGGGCACGCGCAGGGTGCCGCCCGCCGCCACGGCCTTGGCCACGGTCGCGTCGACGTCGGCCGCCGTGAAGTACGGCAGCCAGTGCGAGGTCGCGCCCGCACCGAGCTGCGCCTCCTCCAGCAGCCCGACGCCGCCGTGGCCCGCGTTGTCGTCGCCGGCGCCCGGTGAGACGACCACGTACGTGAATCCGGGGTTGCTCATGTCGTCGGTCTTCCAGCCGAGGACGGTGCGGTAGAAGTCGAGCGCCGCGGGCACGTCCGTGGTGTACAGCTCCGTCCAGTACAGGCTGCCGGGCTCGTTGACGAGGTCGATGCCCTGGTTCGCCCCGGGCTGCCAGACGCAGAAGTTCGCACCGGCGGGGTCGGCGAAGACCGCCATGCGGCCCTTGTCGAAGACGTCCATGGCCGGGTGGCGGACCGTGCCGCCCGCCTGCTCCACCACCTTGGCCGTGGCCTCGGCGTCCTGGGTGTGGAAGAACGGCTCCCAGGCCGCGGAGCCGGCGCTCGGGTCGCCCGGGCCGATCCCGGCGACGGTCTTGCCGCCGATCTTGAACATGCCGTAGCCGCCCGCGTCCGGTCCGGCCGAGACGTACTCCCAGCCGAACACCTCGCCGTAGTACGCGGCGGCGGCCTTGCTGTCCGGCGCTCCGAGGTCGAGCCAGTTGGGCGCGCCGGGGAGGAAGTCTGTGCTGAGCATGGGGTGCTCCTTCGACGGAGGGTGTTTCCCTGGTCACGCACAGTCTTGCAGCGGCCACTGACAACGCCCCCGACCAGCGGGGGAACCGTCGGCGGGCGTCCGGCTCTCGCCGCCCGCCGGGCCGTCAGGTCTGCGGCGGCTGGCTGGTGATGACGGCGAACGCCGCACCCGCCGGATCCGCCAGGTGCGCGAAGCGGCCGACGCCCTCGGCGTGCTGCGGGGCCACGACCACGGCGCCGCCGAGCCGGTCCGCCGTGCGGACCACCGCGTCGCAGTCGGTGACCTCGAAGTACGGCAGCCAGCGCGGGACGACGCCCGCCGCCCCCATCTCGTCGGTGATCCGCACGACGGCACCGAGGGTCGTGCTTCCGTCGGAGGTGGACAGCACCGTGTAGCCGGTGTCGCCGAAGGGCACTTCCTGCGCCTGCCAGTCCAGGACGGAACCGTAGAAATCGATCGCCGCGGCGGGATCGGGCACGAACAGCTCCGCCCAGCACAGGCTGCCGGGTTCGGTGACCAGGTCAAGGCCCCGGGTGTCGCGCGGCTGCCAGACGGAGAACTCCGCCCCGCCCGGATCGGTGAAGCCCGCCGTCCGCCCGTTGGTGAACACGTCGAAGGGCCCGAAGCGGACCGTGCCGCCCGCCTGCTCCACGGCCTTGGCGGTGGCGTCTGCGTCGTCGGCCTGGAAGTACAGCGTCCAGGCCGACGGCGCGCCTTCGTCGGCCGACGGACCGAGGGCGGCCACGGTCCTCCCGTCCAGCTGGAAGAACCCGTAGCCGCCCGCTTCCGGCCCCAGGGGCCGCACATCCCAGTCGAAGAGCCCGGTGTAGAACGCGGCGGACGCGCCGGGATGGCGGCATCCGAGCTCGAGCCAGCTCGGGGCCCCCTGGGCGTAATGAGTCGAGAGCATGACGGGCTCCTTCGTTACGGCGTGCTGCCCCGTGCCGTCCCCCCAGGTTCCGCCCTCAGTCTGGCACCGCCGTCCGGCTCTCGCCGGACGGCGTCACTTGGCCTTGGTGAACGCGTCGTACGCCTTCAGCACGTCGTCGGTCGGACCGTCCATGCGCAGCGTGCCGTGCTCCAGCCAGATGGCTCGATCGCAGGTGTCCCGGATCGATTTGTTGTTGTGGCTGACGAGAAAAACCGTTCCGGCTTCCTGGCGCAGCGAGCGGATGCGCGCCTCGGACCGCTTGCGGAAGCTGTTGTCACCGGTGGCCAGCGCCTCGTCGATCATCAGCACGTCGTGGCTCTTGGCCGCAGCGATGGAGAACCGCAGACGGGCCGCCATGCCCGACGAGTACGTCCGCATCGGGAGGGAGATGAAGTCGCCCTTCTCGTTGATGCCGGAGAACTCGACGATCTCCTCGTACCGCTGCCTGACCTCCTCCTGAGTCATGCCCATGGCCAGGCCGCCGAGCATCACGTTGCGCTCGCCGGTCAGGTCGTTCATCAGCGCCGCGTTGACGCCGAGCAGCGACGGCTGGCCCTGTGTGTAGACCTTGCCGCTCTCCGCGGGCAGGAGGCCGGCCACGGCCTTCAGGAGGGTGGACTTGCCCGAGCCGTTGGAGCCGATCAGCCCGATGGACTCGCCGCGGTACGCGGTGAAGCTGACACCGCGCACGGCGTGCACCTCACGCACGTTCGGGTTGGCCTTGCGCCGCACCACGCGCGACAGCGCGTTCACGGCGGAACCGCGCGCGGCGCCGGCGCCGTGCACCCGGTACACGATGTGCAGGTCGTCCACGATCACGGTGGGAATGCGCTCATCAGCCACGGCCGTACTGCTCCTCTGCCTTCCAGAAGTACACGAAACCACCGACACCCATCACGACGGCCCAGCCCAGCGCGATCGCCCACACATGCGGCGGCAACTGGTCCGCGGTGAAGCTGTCGATCAGCGCGAAGCGCATCAGGTCGATGTAAACAGCGGTCGGGTTCATCTCCAGGGCGAGCCGGACGAGGTGGGGAGCGTGCTCCGTGAAGCGACTGATGCTGTACATGACACCGGAGGTGTACATCCACGTGCGCAGGACGAAGGGCATCAGTTGCGCCAGGTCGGTCATCTTGCTGCCGAGCCGCGCCAGCACCATCGCGAGCCCCGCGTTGAAGAGGAACTGCAGCAGCAGCGCGGGAACCACGAGCACCCATGACAGGCGCGGGACCTCGCCGGTCATCAGCACGATCGCGACCAGGACCAGCATCGACATCAGCAACTGCTGCAGCTGCATGATTGTCTGCGCGATCGGAAGGCTGGCCCGGGGGAAGTGCAGCGCGCGCACCAAGCCGAGGTTGCCCGCGACCGCACGGACGCCCGCCATCACCGATGAGGAGGTGAAGTTGTAAACGAAGACGCCGGTCACCAGGAACGCGATGTAGTTGTCGATACCGCGGTCGACCTTCAGCAGCAGGCCGAAGATCAGGAAGTAGACGGCCACGTTGAGCAGCGGCGTCAGCACCTGCCACAGCTGGCCCAGCCGGGCACGCGTGTACTGCGCCTGCACGCGGGCCGTGGCGTACGAGGTGATGAAGTGACGGCGCCCCCACAGCTGCCGGACGTACAGGACCAGGCCGGGCCTGGCTCCGCTCACCGAGAGGCCGTACTTGGCCGCCAGTTCGCCGGGGGGAAGCGTCAGCGTGCCTGGCGGCGCGGTGGCCGCGGAGGAGGACTCGATGTCAAGGCTCACGGGGGCAGCGCTTTCTTCGAGGGGTTCGAGGAAGGAGGTGCGAAGTGGGGGTTTACACTCAAGCGGAACGACACCGTACCGTCGTAACCGAGACGTTAGACCACGCGAGCGCTGGAACGCAACCGTTCCGTCGCGACGTCGCGTAGGCTGCCGCACATGGCATCGGACACCGCCCCCTCCCGTCGCGCCCCCGCCGGGGCCGCAGTGCTCCGTGACGACGTCACGGAGGCCATCCGTGCCGCGGTGTTCGAGGAACTGGCGGCGGTCGGCTACGGCCGCATGTCCATCGAGGGCATCGCCCGTCGCGCCGGAGTGGGAAAGGCAGCCGTCTACCGCCGCTGGCGGTCCAAGCTGCCGCTCGTCCTCGACGTCGTCTCCGCGGTCGCCGCGCTCGGCGTCCCCGCCCCCGCCACGGGCTCCCTCCTGGGCGACATCCGCGTGCTGCTGGAGGTCACCGCACGGGCGCTGCGGCACCCCGTCGCCTCCCAGATCGTCCCCGACCTGCTCGCGGAGGCCTCCCGCAACCCCGAGATCGCCGCTGCCCTCCAGGCCGCGCTCAGGGACACCCAGCGGGGCATCGCCTCCGGCATCATCGACAGCGCGATCACCCGTGGCGAGCTGGCGCAGGGCACCGACACGGAACTCGCCCTGGACCTCATCGCAGGTCCTCTTTACTGGCGCCTCGCCGTCCTTCGCGCGCCGCTCTCACCCCGCTACCTGGACCGCCTCTCCGCCGCCACGGCGGCGGCTCTCGCCGCGACGGCGGGCTGACCGGCCGACCCCACGCCACCGCGCGATGTGATCATACGCACACTTGTTCAGCCGCGGGGGATGGCGAAGTCGTCGAGGCGCGCCTCGTCGGGTACGAGGGCGGACCAGGGTGCGGGAGAGGTGAGGACCGCGACAGCGGAGGTGGGGAACTTGTCGGCGGCGCGGTACAGGGCCTCCGAGGCGGCGCCACCCGCGAGGCGGAGGGTGAGGTCCTGGACGCCGGGGTTGTGGCCGACGAGCAGGATGGTACGGACGCTGTCCGGCGTCTCGCGCAGGACGTCGAGCATGGCGCGGGCAGTGGCGGCATAGAGCCGTTCGTCGTACGCGACCGGGGGTTCCGCGCGGGTGGCGAGGGCGTCGGCGGCGAGTTCCCACGTCTCCCGGGTGCGCACGGCGGTGGAGCAGACCACGAGGTCCGGGATGTGCTTGTTCTCGCGGAGCCAGCGCCCGGCGGCGGGCGCGTCACGGCGGCCTCGGGCTCCGAGCGGACGGTCGTGGTCGGGGACGTCCGGGGGCCAGGCGGACTTGGCGTGCCGGAGCAGGATGAGGTGCCTGGTCACGGCCGCACCCCGCCGACGTCGCGGGTGAGTTCCAGGCCCAGGACGCGATCCACGTGCGCGAAGGTCTCGAACCGCGACCCGGGCGGCAGTTCCGCCTGCGCCCCGACGAAGTCGAGGGCGTCGAGTGCGGCCGGGGTGTCGAGGTCGCGGGAGAGCGCCGCCCGTATGCGCTCGACGTGCTGCGCGCACAGCGGTTTCGAGGGCTCCTCGGCCCACAGGGCGACTGCCCTGCGCCAGCGGGCGAGCCGGGCGGCGGCCGCGTCGAGCATCGGTGGCGCGAGTTCCAGGGGCACACGGCGGTCCCGGCCCAGCAGTGCCAGCCGCAGGGCTGTCCCCGCGGACATCCGCCCCGTGACGGGCCCGACATCCATGCGCACGCCTTCCCCCTCGTCGCCGGGGTCCTCCGTGTCGCCCGCGGTCACGACCCGCACCGCCATCCGGCCCGCCAGTCCCTCCTGGGCCTCGGACACGCTCGCCGCCCGGATCGCCGCCGGGGCGGCCCCGAGAGCGCCGCTGAGGCCTTCGGCCTCAGCCCTGTATGCCGGGTCGACCACGGCGAGCAGCACTTGCCCTCCCGTGATCTCGACCGTGCGGGTGAGCACGTCGGCCGTCACGATCACCCGCGCGGCCTGCGGACCACCCCCGGGGGGCAGGCAGGCCACGACTCTCAGCGGTGCCCGGCGTCCCGGTTCCAGCTCCACCGTCCCGCCCGTCCGACCGTCCTCGATGCGCAGCACGCCTCCGAATCTACGCCGTACGCATGCGAGTGCGCTTCGCTTGCTGTCCGGGTTTTTTCCCCGCCCGCCCTCCCGGGTGCCCTGTGAAGTCAGTAACCCCGGCGCCCGTCGTGTGGGGGTCGGGTTCGGGGCCTCCGGGGCTGGCCATTCTGGACAGCACATTTAGGTGCCTCAGGCGCCTGCGTTGATCACCCCGGGTCATGCACCCAAATATGCTCCAGTGTCCAGAACACCCACCCCTACGACCCCGCCCCCTCCGTTGTGTTCGCGCCTGATCCCCGGTGGGGGGTAGAGGCGGCGCCGTGCCTGGGGCACCCGTTGACGCAGCGCCAACCCGCGGGAACCCCTCAAGAGACCGGACTGCGTCCACTCCGCGACAACCGCAGCCAGCACAGCGGGGCCGCCAACTGCGCCGGGCCACAGCATCCATCGCAGCGTCGGCAAGATCGACCACCACCACCCGCCACACCGCAGCTCAGCGCCTCTGGGTGATCATTCCCCCAACCCGACTGCGCTGCACCGACGATGACACGAGCCACAACCGCTCAATGCGCCCCCACCGGCGGGTCACGGCCAGCCGCGAGGCCGCATCCAGGCAACCGCGACCACCCCCACCCCCATCGGGCGTCCGTCGCCGCACACACGGCGGAAGGGGACACCGCGCAACCCCATGGGCTCACAGCCGGCTGCACGCCCCGACCGCCACCGCGAGGCCGCATCCAGGCAACCGCGACCACCCCCACCCCCATCGGGCGTCCGTCGCCGCACACACGACAGGAGGGGGCACCAGGCAACCCCATGGGCTCACGACCGGCTGCGGGGCCGCGTCCAGGCAACCGCGGCCACCCTGGACCGCCTCCACACCCCCCACCGGGGATCAGGCGCGAACACAACGGAGGGGGCGGGGTCGTAGGGGTGGGCGTTCTGGACACTGGAGCATATTTGGGTGCACAACCCGGAGTACGCAGCACAAAGCACCCGAAGCACCTAAATGTGCTGTCCAGAATGGCCAGCCCCGGAGGCCCCGAACCCGGCACCCACGTAAACCGGCGCCGGGGTCACTGACTTCACTGGGCTGGGGGCACCCCCGGCCGAAGGTTGGGGGAGGGCGGGCGGGGAAAAACGGGAAACCGCCCGGCACGACGGGCCCGGCGCGGAGATCGCGCCGTGCACCGGCCCTGAGCGGGACCTACAGTTGCGCGTATCGGACATAACGGACTGCGTAGCCGAGAGGAGCCGTCGGTGCGTGAGATCCTCCCGGCGCTGAGCCGCTGGTACGCCTCGGGGACCCCCTTCGGTCTGGCGACGGTCGTCGACGTCAGCCGCAGCGCGCCCCGCGGTCCGGGCGCGGCCATGGCCGTCGGGCCGGGCGACGAGGTCGTGGGCAGCGTGTCCGGCGGATGCGTGGAGGGCGCCGTCTTCGAACTCGCCAAAGAGGTCGTGGAGTCCGGCGAGGCCCGGACGCAGACCTTCGGCTACAGCGACGCGGACGCCTTCGAGGTCGGGCTGACCTGCGGCGGCGAGCTCACCCTGCTCGTCCGGCCGGTGTGCCCCGCCACCGACCCGGCCTTCGGCGCGGTGGCCGCGTCCGTGGCGGCCCATCGGCCGGTGGTGACCGCGACCGTGCTCGACGGCCCCGCCCCGCGCGGCGCCGCGCTCGCCGTGTGGCCCGACGAGGTCGCCGGCACCCTGGGTACCGAGGGCCTGGACGCGGCGGTCACCGACGACGCCCGCGGCGGGCTGGCCCAGGGCGTCACCGGCCTGCGGCACTACGGCCCGCGCGGCGAGCGGCGCGAGGACGCCGTCGGCGTATTCCTGCAATCGTTCGCCCCGCCGCCGCGCATGCTCGTCTTCGGCGCGATCGACTTCGCCGCCGCGGTGGCGCGGATGGGGCTGTTCCTCGGCTACCGCGTGACGGTGTGCGACGCGCGGAAGGTCTTCGCGACGCCCCGGCGGTTCCCGGAGGGCGTGGAGGTCGTCGTCGACTGGCCGCACCGCTATCTGGCCGGCACCGGGACCGACGACCGGACGGTCATCTGCGTCCTGACCCACGACCCCAAGTTCGACGTGCCGCTGCTGGAGGAGGCGCTGACGCGCCCCGCCGCGTACATCGGCGTCATGGGCAGCCGCCGCACCCACGAGGACCGCCTGAAGCGCCTGCGCGACACCTCGGTCTCCCCGGCGGCGCTCGCCCGCCTGCGCTCCCCGATCGGACTGGACCTCGGCGCTCGCACGCCCGAGGAGGTCGCGGTGTCCGTCGCCGCCGAGATCGTCGCCCTCCGCTGGGGCGGCACCGGTATGCCGCTGTCGGTCACCCCGGGAGCCATCCACCCGCAGGTGCTCAGCCGCGTGACGGCGTCCGGCTGACGGGATACGCCGCCACGCCTCACCCGTTCGGGCCGGCCGGCAGACTGCTCCAGCACGCCGTGTGATGGACTGACTGCACGGCGTGCCGGCGGGTCTGCCCGGAGCCTCACTTCGGGGGTGCCCGCCACCCCCACCTCTGCTGTGCCGGCCGCTTCCCGATCCCCACCAGCCCTGGATGACGCATGGGCGGAAGCGAGGCGTGGCGATGAGCGCTGTCCCCCTCTCGGCCCGAATACCGGGACGCAGGCTCCGCGGTGCCGTGGCCCTGCTGAGCTCCTGCGGGCTGCTGCTCACCGCGTGCACGGCCACCACCGGGCTGCTTCGGACGCCCGCCCACGCTCCCGCCGACGGCACGGCCGCCGCCACAGGCGTTCCCCCGGATCTGGCCCGCTACTACCGGCAGAAGCTCGACTGGACGACCTGCGCGGACCGGCCGTCCTTCCAGTGCGCGACCCTCAGGGCCCCGCTGGACTACGCCCACCCCAAGGCGGGCGACATCCGGCTCTTCGCCACCCGGCTCAAGGCCGGCGGGGCCGGAGCGCGGCGGCTCGGCTCCATGCTCGTCAACCCCGGTGGCCCCGGCGGCCGCGCCGTCGAATTCCTTTGGGACGCGACGGGGTTGTTCACCCCGGAGGTACGCAAGGCCTACGACCTGGTCGCTGTCGATCCGCGCGGGGTGGGCCTGAGCACGCCGTTGGACTGCGACGTCACCACGCCGGTGACGCTTCCGCCCGAAGCGAGCGCCATCGACCACGCGCAAGCGAGTATCCGCTGGCTGGAAACGTACTCCGCACGGGTCGCCGACCAATGTCTGCGACACGCGGGCACGTTGCTGCCGCACATCGGCACCCTGGACGCGGCCCGCGACCTGGACCTGGCGCGCGCATTGGTCGACGAGGAGAAGCTGAACTTCCTCGGATTCTCGTACGGCACCTATCTGGGGGCCACCTACGCCGGGCTCTTCCCGTCCCGCGTGGGCCGCATGCTGCTCGACGGCGCGGTGAACCCGGCGCAGTCCGCGTCCCGCGACTTCCTGGCACAAGCACGTGGGTACCAGGTCGCGTGGGAGGCCTTCGCCGCCCATTGCGCGAAGCTCAGCGGCTGCCCCGTCGGCCACTCCGTCGAGGAAGCCGACCGCACCCTGAAGGTGCTGCGGGACGCCCTGAACGAGACCCCGCTCCACCAGGGCAAGGACATCTCCGTCACCGGCGACGGCCTCATCGACCAGGTCATCACGACGCTGATGCAGCCCAACTGGGACGTGCTGCAGCAGATGCTGAGGGAGATCCTGGCAGGGGAGACCACGACCTATCAGCGGGTCGCTGGCGCGGAGCAGGCGGCGTCTGCCGATCCCGTCGGCAACCAGGCGAACCGGGCGATCCGGTGCCTCAGCTCTGCGCTGGGACCGCGGTTCACCGTTCAGCAGGCCATGGCGGCGCTCCCGGAGTACCAGCGCGCCTCGGCTCTCTTCGGCGACCGGTTCGCGTACCAACTGCAAATGTGCAGCCACTGGCCGGTGCGGTCCGACCAGCCGGTGGGCCCCATCACCGCCCCGGGCGCCCCGCCGATCCTGGTCGTCGGCACGACCCGTGACCCGGCCACGCCCCTTGCCGGCGCTCAGGCGCTGGCCCGCCAGTTGTCCTCGGGCCGGCTGTTGACCTGGGACGGCGACGGGCACACCGCCTACGCGCGGGCGGACAGCAGTATGTGTGTCGACGACGCGGTGGACGCCTTCCTGATGAGCGGCCGGCTTCCCCGGGTGGGCACGGTCTGCACCTGACGGCAGCAGGAGAACGCCCCTGCCCCGGCGGCCATGCGGCTGGGGCAGGGGCATTCCCCCCTGGCACCGCCGCGACGACGGGTCACATGTTGATCATGTGGCCCGCAAGGCCGTGCAGCGCCTCCTGGACCGCCTCGCCGAGGGTGGGGTGCCCGTGGACGTTGCGGGCCAGCTCCGCCGCCGTCAGGTCCCATTTCTGGGCGAGCGTCAACTCCGGCAGGAGTTCGGTGACTTCGGGGCCGACGAGGTGGCCGCCCAGGAGTTCGCCGTGGGCGGCGTCGGCGATGAGCTTGACGAAGCCGCCCGAGTCGCCGAGGCCGTGTGCCTTGGCGTTGGCGGAGAACGGGAACTTGGCGACGCGGACGTCGAAACCGCGTTCGCGGGCCTGGGCCTCGGTCCACCCGAAACTGGCGATCTGCGGCTGACAGAAGGTCACCCGCGGGATCATCACGTAGTCCAGCGGCATGGTCTCCGCGTCGCCGATGGTCTCGGCGGCGACGATGCCCATCGCCTCGGCGGCGTGCGCGAGCATCAGCTTGGCGGTGACGTCGCCGATGGCGAAGATGTGCGGCACGTTCGTACGGCAGTGGTCGTCGATGTCGATGGCGCCGCGCTCGGTCAGCCGGACCCCGGTCTGCTCCAGGCCGTAGCCCGAGACGCGCGGCTGGAAGCCGATGGCCTGGAGCACCTTGTCGGCCTGGAGGGTCTGCCGCTGGCCGCCCGTGGTGACCATGACCTTGACATGGTCACCGGAGTCGTTGATCGCCTCGACCCGCGTGGAGGTCAGCACGTCGATGCCCATCCGCTTGTAGCGGCGGGCCAGTTCGGCCGAGACCTCCTCGTCCTCCAGCGGCACCACGCGGTCCAGGAACTCCACGAGGGTGACCTTGACCCCGAAGTTGTGCAGGACGTAGGCGAATTCGACGCCGATGGCACCCGCCCCCGCGATCAGGACGCTCTGCGGGAGCGTGTCCGACATGATCTGCTCCTCGTAGGTCACGACCCGCTCGCTGAGCGACGTACCGGGCAGCAGCCGGGTGGTGGCCCCGGCGGCGATGATGCAGTGGTCGAAGGTGACGGTCTGCGAGCCGCCCTCGTTGAGGGCCACCTGGAGGGTGTGGTCGTCGGTGAAGGTGCCGCGCCCGTCGATCTTGGTGATGTCGTTCTTCTTCATCAGGTAGTGGACGCCCTTGACCCGGCCGTCCGCCACCTTGCGGCTGCGCGCGAAGGCCTCGCCGTAGTCGAAGGTGACCTCGCCGTTCACCCGGATGCCGAAGGTCTTGGCCTCCTGGGTGAAGATGTGGGCCAGCTCGGCGTTGCGCAGCAGCGCCTTGGACGGGATGCAGCCGACGTTGAGGCACACGCCGCCCCAGTACCGCTCCTCGACGACCGCGGTCCGCAGTCCCAGCTGGGCGGCCCTGATGGCCGCGACGTACCCACCGGGGCCCGCGCCCAGGACGACGACGTCGAAGTGTGTGCTGGTCATGCGGCGACCCCTGTCTGGACCACTGGCGGATGCTCGTGCAGGCCGGACTTCCCCGGGTGCAACGATCACCTGCCCGGTCCCCCCGCGCAACACGTGCGTGGTGTCCGGCCGGTCACACAGGCCACACTCGGCCACGGCCGCCGGGGGACGTGGCGGCGCATCCGCCGTGCCGCGCGCTCGCGCGCGAGGTGAGTCCAGCACGGCGTCGCGGGGACGCGGGCCGGGACATCCGGTGGCGGAAGCCGGGAGCGCGCACGGACCGGGAGCAGGCGCGCGCCCCGCCGTGTCGCGCCGGCGAGGGTGCCCGATGGTGCGCACCCGGGCGCGCCATCGGATCGCTCGTGCCAGGAAGCGGTCGGGCTTGTGCGGTCGTGACGACAGGGACCTACGTCCCGCCCGCAAAGGACTTCAGGACGGACCAAAGTCCGAGGTCAGCGGCGGTTTCGCCCCCTACGGTGGATGGCTGACCACGCATGCGGCGCATGCGTCCGAACGGCACCAGGAGGTACCCCCGTGGCACTGACGACTCGCGCGAACCGGACGCTCGGCGTTGCGGCGGTGACGATCGCCGGAGCCGCGGTGATGGCCTGCGGCACCCAGCACATGTCCCAGACGGCGGCTGCCGCACCCGCCACGGCCACGCCCACCGCGGCCGCCACCTCGCACGCGGCCGCGACCTCCCCTGCGGCCCCGTCGGTCCCCCACTCCCCCGCCGCGCCCTCGCCCGTGCACGCCCCGGCCACCGCGGCGCCCGCCCCCACCGGCGGCGCCCCCACCGCCACAGCCCCGGCCAAGCCCACGCACCACCGCGCCGCCGCCCCGGCGCACCGGACGCACACGACGCCCGCACCGGCACGGTCCGCCACGCCGCCGGCCCCGCACCGCACGGCGCAGGACACCCACGGCACCCCGGCCCACGCGCCGGCCGCCGGCCGCGTCGACCAGTCCATCCAGCACGGCGCGGAGGGCGGCGGGAAGTCCGTCGCGCTGACCTTCGACGACGGCCCGGACTCGACGTGGACCCCGAAGGTCCTCCAGATACTCGCGGCGCACCACGCCAAGGCCACCTTCTGTGAGATAGGTCCCAACGCCACGGCGCACCCGGACCTGGTCAAGAAGATCAGCGCGGCCGGCCACCGGCTCTGCGACCACTCCGTCCACCACGACGAGGCCCAGAGCGGAAAGTCCGCCGCGTACAACCGCCACGAGATCGTCGACGCGCAGCAGGAGATCGCCCGCGCCGCCGGCCCCGGCGACCGGGTCTGGTACTACCGCGCCCCGGGCGGCGACTTCTCGCCCTCGATCCGCGCGATAGCCGCCGGCCACGGCCTGCGCCCGCTGGGCTGGACCGTCGACTCCGAGGACTGGCGCCGGCCCGGTGTCGACTCCATCCTCAAGAACGTGAACACCGAGCTCAGGCCCGGCGGAATCATTCTGATGCACGACGGCGGCGGCGACCGGTCGCAGACCGTCCAGGCCCTCGAAACCCTGCTCGACCGCCTCGACGCGGCCGGCTACTCCTATACCTTCCCCGGGCGCTGAATCGCGCGGGCGGCGCGCGCGTCGCACCATGAGCACATGGCTACCGGGAGCGCCATCGACGCCGAAACCGTGGTCAACATGCGGGATCTCGGCGGGATCCCACTGGCCGGCGCGGGCCCGGGACGGGCGGTGCGCCCCGGGGTGGTGCTGCGCTCCGGCCCACTCGACCGCTACGACGCCGGTGCCGACCCCGACGTCGCCGGCCTCGGCATCCGTACGGTGGTCGACCTGCGCACCCACGAGGAGCGGGCCGGCGCCCCCGACGTCCTCCCTGAGGGCGCGCGGCTGTTCGTCGCCGACGTACTCGGCGACAGCCCCGACCTGCCGGCCGCACGGCTGCCGGCCCTGCTCGACGACCCCGCGGGAGCGCATCGGGAGCTCGGCGGGTGCCGGGCCGAGGAGCTGATGACCCGGGCGTACGAGCGGATGGTGCGGTCACCGCGGGCGTGCTCCGCGTACTGCGCCCTGCTGGAGACCGCGGCGGACCCCGCGGCGCGTCCGGTGCTCTTCCACTGCACGGCGGGCAAGGACCGCACCGGGTGGGCGAGCGCGGTCCTGCTGACGCTGCTGGGCGCGGATCCCGCTGTGGTGGAGCGCGAGTTCCTGTCCGTCAATCCCGCGGTGCGCGAGGCCTTCCGCCCCCGGCTGCGGCGTTTCGTGGCGGCCGGCGGCGACCCGGAGATCGCGGAGGCCGTCGTCGAGGCGCGCCCGCGCTATCTGGAGGCAGCGCTGCGCGCGGTGAGCGAGAGCTGGGGCGATGTGACCGGCTATGTGCGCAACGGCCTGCGACTGCCCGATGCCGCCGAGCAACGACTCCGGGAGGGACTGGTCGCCCCCGGCTCCCGAGCGTGACGAAATTCCGCGCACACGGGCTGCGCGGGCGCCCCGGAGACGGTGTAATGACGACGTGGTCAGCGACGGCGCGAGGGGACGCAGAGTTCGGATGCTGTCGGCCGAGCTCGCGCTCAAGACGCTCCGATCCGATCTGGAGCACTCAGGACGCCTGAGATCCGTCATCGAACAGGCACTGGTCTTCACCGGCGCGACGCTGGTCGCCGTCTACCTTCCCGCCGAGGGCGGCGCGGAGTTGCGCCTGGCCGACTCGGCGGGCGTACCGCGCACGCTGTACGGCCTGCGGGACGGCTATCCGGCGGACGGGCCCTCGCCCGTGGCCACCGCGGTGCGGCGGCGCCGGCCGGTCAGCGCCACCTCGGGCACCGCGGACACCTCCGGCACCGCAGCCGCGGGTGAACCGCCGGACGCCGCGGCCCCGTTCGACGCGCCGCTGATCGCACTGCCGGTGCAGGCCGAGGGGAACGGCGTGGGCTGCCTGGTCGCCGTCACCGACGACCCGGCGGGCTTCGACGCCGAGGACCGGCAGTGCCTGCAGGTGTACGCCGCGGCCGTCGCCTGCCCCCGGCAGGAGCCGGTGCATCCCGGGGAGTCCGGGCCGTCGGAGCTGTCGGGTCCGTCGGCGGCGCAGGCCGGCCGTCGGCCCCGCGGCTTCAACCTCGCCATGGACACCGGGCGGATCCAGGTGGACGACGAGGTGCTGGCGCTGTTCGGCCTGACGCCGGCGGAGTTCGACGGGCGGGTGGACACGCTGCTGGCACTGACCGTGCCGGAGGACCTGCCGACGGTCATGTCCGTCGTCGAACCCGGCCACATGGCGACCGGTGAACGCGAGTTGGAGTTCCGTGTCCGCCGGCCCTCGGGCGAACTGCGCTGGCTGCGGCTGCGCGGGCACGTGGTGTTCGCACCGGACGGCCGTCCCGCGCGGCTGGTGGGGACCGTCGGCGACACCTCCCGGCTGCGCGCCGGCGTCAACGACGTGGGCCGGATCCAGCAACTGGCGACCGACCTGTCGAACGCCTCGACGGTCCAGGAGGTCAGCCAGGTCGTGGCCACGGCCCTGCGCGGGCCGCTCAACGCCGACCGGATCGCGCTGGCCGAGGTGGAGACCGACCGGCTGATCGTGACCGTGCTCGACCCGGCGGACCAGAGCGCCTGGCCCGACGTGTGGCGCAGCGAGTGGCGCACCGAGTGGCCGGACGCACCGACCCGCTCGATGCCGACGCTGGCGACCGCGCTGCGCGAGGGCAGGATCGCCTTCTGCCCGCCGGGGACGCCGCTGGAACCCGCGCTGGCCGGGGTGGGCACCGGGGGGCTGGCCGTACTGCCGCTGCCCGCCGCGGGGCGGGTGGTCGGGTGCTGTCTGATCGGCTGGGACTCCCCGCACGAATTCGCCCCGGACGAACGGGCCGTGCTGACCGCCGCGGCCGGTCTGGCGGGCCAGGCGCTGGTCCGGGTGCGAGCCTTCGACGCCGAGCACGAACTCGTCGCCACCCTCCAGCGCACCCTGCTCCCCCGACGCCTGCCCGAACTGCCCGGCGGTATCGCCGTCGCCCGCTATCTGCCGACCACCGGTGGCCTGGAGGTCGGCGGCGACTGGTACGACGTGATCCACCTTCAGGACCACCACGTCGCGCTGGTCATCGGCGACGTGCAGGGGCACAACGCGGGCGCGGCGACGCTCATGGGCCAGATGCGCACGGCGGTTCGCGCGTACGCGGTGGAGGGGCACCCTCCCGACGTCGTCATCTCGCACGCCAACCGGCTGCTCATGGGCATGGAGACCGATCTGTTCGCCACGTGCTGCTATGTGTCCATCGACATGGAGGAGGGCAGCGGCTGGTGCGTCCGCGCCGGGCACCTGCCCCCGGTCCTGCGGCTGCCCGACGGCGGGACGGAGACGGTGGAGGGCGACGGCGGGCCGCCGCTCGGTGTCATCGCGCACGCCGACTTCCCGCTGATCCCGCTGCGCCTGCGCCCGGGCACCGTCCTGGCGCTGACCACGGACGGGCTGGTGGAGTCCGCCGACCTCCACTACGACGACGGCATGGCGCGCCTGGCGGAGACGCTCTCCGACACCGACCCGGGCCACCTGGGGCTGATGGCCGACGCGCTGCTGGACGGCGCCACCCGCGGGGACGACATCGCCCTGCTGCTCATGCGCTACGACGGCATGGCGGTCAAGCCCGTCCGCGAGAGCTGGACGGTGTGGCGGCTGCCCGACGCCGTCTCGCACGCCCGGCGTTTCACCGGACGGACCTTGCGTTCGTGGGGGCTGCCCCGGGACGAGGTGGACACCGCGCTCCTGGTCGTCTCCGAACTCGTCACCAACGCCCTGGTCCACACCGACGGTCAGGTGCGGCTCGACCTCACCCTCATCGGCGACCGCCTGCGCATCGCGGTCAGCGACTCCTCTCCCCGTACCCCCGTCAAGCCCGCCATCGTCAGCTGGCAGGACACCGGGGGCCGCGGCATCCTCCTCGTCGAGGCGGTATCCGCGACGTGGGGCACGGTGCCGCTCAGCGGCGGCAAGCAGGTGTGGAGCGAGCTGACGGTGCCACCGCGGCCCGTCTGACCGCGCCTGATCGCGGGTGACCGCCAACCGAGCCCATTGCTGAGGCAGTTGAACCAGGACCGCTTCAAAACCGTGACCTGCAGCACCTCTTCCCGACATGCCGACCAGTCGGTATCGTGCGGCCACCCCGGAGCGCCCCGGGACGTACCGGCCCTGCCCGCTTGGAGACCACGTGATGACGTACTTCGGCGACACCCGGCACCACCCGTCCGCACCCCGTCACGCCGTGCCCGTCTGAACCGGCCGCGCACCGTGGGCCGTTGTGGTCCGCGGCCACCGGCGACGCCTGGACCCGACCGAATCCGATTCTGATTCTGGTACCGGCGGGAAGCGCCGGGCCCGTCCCCCTGTCCCTCTTCTCCCGCCCCGCCGAACTCCCCTAGGAAGGGTGACTGGTGGAAAGCCTCCTGCGGATCGACGACCTCGGAGTCTCCTTCGGTGGTCTGTCCGCGCTCGACGCGGTGTCCCTGTCGGTCCGGCCCGGCGAAGTGCTCGGCGTGATCGGGCCCAACGGCGCCGGCAAGACCACCTTGTTCAACGCCGTGTGCGGTTTCGTACGCCCCGCCACCGGCACCCTGCACTGGCAGGACCGCCCGGTGCCCTGGCCGCGCCCGCACCAGCTGGCCCAACTCGGCATCGCCCGCACGCTCCAGGGGCTGGGGCTGTTCCCCCGGCTGACCGTGCTGGAGAACGTGATGGTGGGCGCCACCCGGCACGCCCGGGCGGGCTTCGCCTCGGCGCTGCTCGGGCTGCCCCGCTCCGACCGCGACGAGCGCCTGCTGCGGCACCGCTCCCTGGCGGTGCTGCGCGAACTCGGAGCGGAGGACGTCGCGGGCCGCCTGCCCGGCGAACTCCCCTACGGCGTGCAGAAACAGGTGGCGCTGGCCCGCGCGCTGGCCGGGGAGCCACGTCTGCTGCTGCTCGACGAACCGGCCTCCGGGCTGTCCGAGGCCGAGATGCGCCGGCTCGGCCAGGTGATCGGCGGCCTGCGGGAGCGGATGGCGGTCGTCATCGTCGAGCACCACATGGACCTGGTGATGAGCGTCAGCGACCGGGTCCTGGTCCTGGATTTCGGCCGGGCCATCGCCCAGGGCACACCCGACGAGGTACGGGACGACCCCCTGGTCACCGAGGCCTACCTCGGCGACGAGGTCACGGAGCCTGCCGGGGACGCGGGCACCGGCGCGCGAGAGGAGTCCTCCCGTGCTTGAGATCGACGGCCTCACCGTCCGCTACGGCATGGTCCGGGCCCTGGACGAGGTCTCGCTGACGGTGGACCAGGGCTCCATCACCGCCGTCCTCGGTGCCAACGGCGCCGGGAAGACCACCCTGCTGCGCGCCGTCCACGGGCTGGTCCGCCCGCGCGCCGGACGGATCGTGCTGGACGGCTCCGACATCACCCGGCTTCCGGTCGAGGACGCCGTACGCCGCGGACTGGCCCACGTGCCCGAGGGCCGCGGGGTGATCACCGAGCTGAGCGTCCACGACAACCTGCGTCTGGGCGGCCTCTGGCGCGGCCGTACCGAGCGCCGGGCCCGGCTCGGCGAAGGGCTGGACGAGGTGTACGACCTCTTCCCCGCGCTGGCCGAACGCCGGGCCCGGCCCGCCGAGACGCTCTCCGGCGGCGAACGGCAGATGCTCGCCATCGGGCGCGCCCTGATCACCCGGCCGCGACTGCTGCTGCTCGACGAGCCGTCGCTCGGTCTCGCGCCCCGGGTCACCGCACAGATCCTCGCCGTCCTGCGGGAGTTGCGGGACCGGCAGGGTCTGACCGTGCTGCTCGTGGAGCAGAACGCGCGCAGCGCGCTGTCCGTCGCGGACCACGGTGTCGTGCTGAACATGGGACGGGTCGTCGCCGCCGACGCGGCCGCCCGTCTCGCCACCGCGGACGACCTCCGTCACGCCTATCTGGGGTTCTGAATGTATTTCATCAATCTGACACTCGGCGGGGTGAGCAGCGGCATCGTCTACGCGGCGGTCGCGCTCTCCCTGGTGCTGATCTGGCGGGCGACGCGGATCGTCAACTTCGCCCAGGGCGGCATGCTGATGATCACGACCTTCGTGGCGCTCGGCGTCATCCATGCGACGGGTTCCTACTGGGCCGGGCTGCTGGCGGCCCTGGCCTCGGGCTTCCTGCTGGGCGCGGTGGTGGAACGGCTGCTGGTGCGGCCGGTGGAGAACGCCCCGCCGATGAACGCGGTCATCGTCACCCTCGGCCTGCTGTTGTTCCTCCAGGCCTTCGCCGGGATGGTGTGGGGCGGCTCGCCGCGCTCCTTCCCGCCGCTGCTGGGCATCCAGGGGTTCGGCATCGGCGGCGCGCGACTGCTGCTGTCACCGTCGGACCTCTTCACCATCGGCGCCGTACTGGTCGTCATGGGGCTGCTGGTGGTCCTGTTCCGTGCCACGCCGGTGGGGCTGCGAATGCGTGCCGCGGCCTTCGCCCCCGAGGTGGCGCGGATGTTCGGTGTGCGCGTCGGGCGGGTGCTGACGCTGGGCTGGGCGCTGGCCGGCGCGGTCGGCGCGCTCGCCGGTGTGCTGATCGCGCCGACGACCTTCGTCGGGCCCAACCAGTTCGACGCGGTGCTGGTCTTCGGCTTCGCCGCGGCGGTCGTGGGTGGACTGGACAGCCCACCGGGCGCGGTGGTCGGCGGGCTGGTGGTCGGGCTGACGCTGAGTTACGTCTCGGGCTACCTGGGGTCGGAAGTGGCCCTGCTGGGCGCCCTGGTGGTGCTGATGGCGGTGCTCATGGTGCGGCCCAACGGGCTGTTCTCGCGTACCTCCGTGCGACGGGTTTGAGGGGCCATGGCTGAGACGACCGAGACGAACGACACCACGACACCCCCTGCCTCCGTGTCCTCCGCCACCGGGCCGCCTGCGTGGCTGCGCCCGGCGATGGACCGGACCCTTGTGCGGCATCTGCTGACCGGTGCGGTGGCGCTGCTGGCGCTGTGCGCCGTCGCCGCCGCCCTGCCGCCGTTCCAGAACCTCCAGCTCGCCAGTGTCGCGACGTATGTGTGCGCGGTCGCCGGGCTGACGGTGCTGACCGGTCTCAACGGCCAGATCTCGCTGGGCCACGGTGCCCTGATGGCGGTCGGCGCCTACGGCACAGGGCTGTTCCTCACCAACCTCGCCTGGCCGCTGCCCGTGGCCCTGGCGGCAGGGACGGCGCTCACCGCCGCGGTCGGTGCCCTCGTCGGCACGGCGGCGGCCCGTCTACAGGGCCCATACCTGGCGGGCGCGACGCTCACCCTGGCGGTCGGCCTGCCCGCGCTGGCCAACTACCGCCATCTGTCGGATCTGCTCGGCGGCGAGAACGGCCTGGTGGTCGCCACTCCCCCGCCGCCTGCCGCGCTCGGCCCGTACTTCCCGCTGGAGCGCTGGCAGGCGTGGATCTGCCTGCTGTGCGCGGTGGTCGTCCTCGTCCTCCTCGCGGACCTCGGCCGCAGCCGGGTGGGCCGCTCGTGGCGGGCGATCCGGGACGACGAGGACGCCGCGGCGCTCGCCGGCATCCACGTGGGCCGGCTTCGGGTGCTCGCCTTCGTCGTCAGCGCGGCCTGCGCGGGCCTGGGCGGCGGCCTGCTCGCGGTGGTCAGCTCGCTCGCGGCGCCGGGGGCGTTCCCGCTGGCGCTGTCGCTGTCACTGCTGACGGGGGCGGTGCTCGGCGGGCTGGGCAGCCTCGCGGGCGCCGTCTACGGGTCGATCGTGCTCGTCCTGCTCCCCACCTGGACCGGGGACGTCGCGGACGCGCTGCACCTGTCGCGGGGCTTCTACGCGAACCTGCCGCTCGCCCTGTTCGGCCTGGTCCTCGTCCTGTCGATGCTCGTCTTCCCGCAGGGCATCCAGGGCGCCCTGGTCCGGCTCGCCCGGCGGCTGCGAGCGGCGCGCCGCGCGCCGTCCTGACCGCCCCCCCTTACGGCACGACCCCGCACATCCGTTCATCACCCACCGAATCCGGTTCGGTTCCAGGAGGGGCCATGAGAAGAAGTCTCCGCACCACGCTCCGCGCACGCCTGCACCTGCGCGCCACGGCCGCGCTCGCCGTCCTCGCCCTCGCCCTCACGGCGTGCGGTGGCGACTCGGGCGGCGGCTCGGCGCCCGGCGTCACCAAGGACAGCATCGTCATCGGCAGCCACCAGCCGCTCACCGGCCCGGCGGCGCCGGGCTACAGCAACGTCTCGCAGGGGGCGAAGGCGTACTTCGACTACGTCAACGACCACGGCGGGGTCAACGGCCGCAAGATCGACTTCCGGTACCGGGACGACGCGTACAACCCGACCGAGACGGTGAAGATCACCAAGGAACTCGTCCTGCAGGACAAGATCTTCGCCATGCTCGGCGGACTGGGCACCCCGACGCACACCAAGGTGGTGGATTTCCTCAACGCCCAGCGCGTGCCCGACCTGTTCGTCTCCTCCGGCTGCCGCTGCTGGGACGACCCGAAGAAGCACCCGCAGACCTTCGGCTGGCAGCCCGACTACGTCGTCGAGGGCAAGATCCTCGGCCAGTACATCAAGGAGCACTTCGCGGGCAAGAAGGTCGCGTACTTCTACCAGGGCGACGACTTCGGCAAGGACGGCGTCGCCGGCCTCGACCAGTTCATCCCGGCCGAGCAGGTCGTCAGCCGGCAGAGCTACCAGCCCGGTGGCACCGACGTCAGCCCGCAGGTCGCAGCCATCGCCGGCGCGAAGGCGGACGTCGTCGTGCTGTTCACCATCCCCAGCTACACGGCGCTGTTCAAGCTCACCTCGGTCAAGCTCCGCTACAACCCGCAGCTCGTGGTGACCAACGTCGGCTCCGACCCGACCACGCTGAGCGGCCTGCTGGACGCGTACGTGAAGAAGGCGGGCGGCACCGCCGACGTCGCCGCGCTGATGGACGGCATCATCACCGACACCTACATGCCGGGGACCACCGACACCTCCAACAGCTGGATCAAGCTCTTCCGTTCGATCCACGACAAGTACATCGCCAAGACGCCCTTCGACGGAAACGTGGAGTTCGGGATGTCCATGGCCTACACCTTTGTGCAGGCCCTGAAGGGCGCGGGGAAGGACCCCACACGCGCGTCGCTGGTCAAGGCCGTGGAGAAGGGCGGCTTCTCCGGTCCGGGCCTGGTGCCGTTCCGCTTCAGCGCCGACTCGCACGCCGGGTACACAGGGGTGCAGATCGGCACGCTGAAGGGATCGGAGATCAGCTTGGAGGGAACGCCGCTGGTCACCGACAGCGGGACCGGCCCGATCACGGCGTACACCACCGCACAGCCCGAGGCGCCCGCGGACGGGATTCCGGCATCCTGACCGACGGGACCGATCGGACCGAAGGGTAGTGTTCTGCCCCAACAGGCGGTGACGGACGAAAGGTCCCGGGATGGGCGACGCACAGGGCGACGAGCCGCACATCGGCGATTCCCCTGACGCCCCGGCCGCGGGCCCGGGGTCCGGGCCCGCGGCCGCACCCGCGACCGCGCCGGCCCGGACTCCCAGCCGCGCCGAGACCACCCGCCAGGCCCTGCTCAAGGCCGCGCGGGAGGTCTTCGGCGAGGCCGGCTACACCGCCGCCGGCATAGCCGAGGTGGTGCGCCGCGCCGACGCCAGCGTGGGCGGCCTGTACCACCACTTCGACGGCAAGGCCGACCTCTTCCTGGCGCTGTGGGAGGACTTCCGCGCCGCGCAGGCCCACGCCGCCGCGCAGGCCGTCGCCCGTCGCCGCGCGGCCGGTGAGAGCCACCCCCGCGCGCTCTTCCTCACCGGCACCCGCGCCTACCTCGAACACACCTGGGCCCGGCGCGAGATGGCCAAGCTGTTCTACACCGGCGACACCCCGCCGGGCTTCGACGTGATGGGCCGCAGGAACCTGCGCACCTGGATCCACCACAACGCGACCCTGCTCGGCACCAGCCGGGAGGAGCCGGGCGACCGCACGCTGCTCATCGCCCTGACCACGACCATCGCGGAGATCGGCCGCGAACTGGTGGCCTGCGACGACACGTGCGATGCTGCCGCCCTCACCGACAGCGCCATCGAACTCATCGACGGGCTCTGCGACTTCGCCCCGGGAGGGGCGCGCCAACCGGCCCGGCAGCCTCAGACGCGCTGACCCGGCGTCTGCGTCGTGTCGCGCTGGCGCGGCAGGGCGACCTCCTCCGCCCCCTTGCCGTCCTCCCCGCCGCTGTCCTGACGCAGCATCACCGTGCGCGTGGGGTAGGAGATCTCGATGCCCTCCTCCTGGTAGCGGCGGTGCAGGCGCTTGAGGAACTCGTGCTTGATCCGGTACTGCTCGCCGTACTCCGAGGTCCGCAGGATGACGGAGAAGTCGATACGGGACTCGCCGAAGGTGTGGAAGCGCACCGCGGACTCGTGGGCGGGCACACCGCCCTCGACACCGGCCATCACCTCGTCTGCGACCTCGACCGTCACCCGCTCCACGTGCTCCAGGTCGTTGCCGTAGCCGACGCCCGCCTGCACGATGAGCGACATCTGCTGCTCGGGCTGGTGGTAGTTGGTGGCGATCGCCCCGGCCAGCTTGGCGTTGGGGATGATCACCAGGTTGTCGGAGAGCTGGCGCACCACGGTGTTGCGCCAGTTGATGTCGACGACATAGCCCTCCTCGGCGCTGCTCAGCCGGATGTAGTCACCGGGCTGCACGGTCTTGGAGGCGAGGATGTGCACTCCGGCGAAGAGGTTGGCGAGGGTGTCCTGGAGCGCGAGGGCGACCGCGAGACCGCCGACGCCCAGGGCCGTTATCAGCGGCGCCACGGAGATGCCGAGCGTCTGGAGCAGTACCAGGCCGCCCATGCCCAGCACCGCGACGCGGGTGATGTTGACGAAGATCGTCGCCGAGGCCGCCACGCCGGACCGCGACAGCGCGACCGCCCGCACCGTCTCGGCCACCATGCGGGCCGCGGCGATCGAGGCGGCGAGGATCAGCAGGGCGACCAGGACCTGGTTGACCGTGCGGTCCACCGTGTGCTGGAGCGGGAGCGCGGCGGCGGCCGCCCATGCGCCGGCCGCCAGGACCGACCACGGCACCACCGTACGCAGCGCGGTGACGACGATGTCGTCGCCGTCCCACCGTGTCCGGGTGGCCCGTTCCCCGAGCCAGCGCAGTGCCAGCCGCAGCGCGAGCGCCGCCACCGCGCCCGCACCGGCCCAGGCACCGGCGACTATCAGGTCGTGCATCGTCAGCGCGCGGATCACCGGCCCGCTCCCGCCGTGCGTACGGATCCACCCGCGGGAGGGGGGGCGTGCTGTGTCGTCACTTGTCGCCTTATCGTTCTGGGGACGCCGAAGAACCGCTCCGGACATCCCTCGTCCGGAGGCGATCTTCACCATCCTGCCGCAGTCGTCACGGTGCGCGCATGTCGCGCACCGGACAACGGGGAGCATCGCGCCATGGGTTGGGCGGCGCCCCGCGCGCCGGGACGGCGCACAAGGGCGGCCGGTCCCGCCCCCACTGTGTCGCGGGGGCGGGACCGGCCGCCGCCGATCGCGCGGACTACCGCAGGCCGTCCGGCACCCGGGCGTAGCCGCTCGCCCGGGCCGTGAACGTGCCGCGGCCCTGGGTGCGGCTGCGCAGCCGGGTCGCGTAGCCGAACAGCGCGGCCAGCGGCACGGTCGCGCTCAGCACGGCCGTGCCCGCCCGGACGGACTGGCCGGTGACACGGCCGCGTCGGGCGGCCAGGTCGCCGAGCACCCCGCCCACGGCGTCGCCGGGCACGGTGACGGTGACCTCGGCCACCGGCTCCAGCAGGGCCGTGCCGGCGGCCCGCAGCGCCTCACGGAGCGCGAACCGGCCCGCAGCCCGGAAGGCCGCCTCCGAGGAGTCCTTCACGTGCGTGGCCCCGTCGGTGAGCGTGACCCGCAGGCCGGTGACCCGGTGACCGCCGAGCGGCCCCTCGGCCAGTGCGTCCCGGCAGCCGGCCTCGACCGCCCGTACGTACTCCCTGGGTACCCGGCCGCCGGTGACCGCCGAGACGAACACGAAGTCGTCGTCGTGGGGCTCCACGTCGATCACCACTTGGGCGAACTGCCCGGCGCCGCCGTCCTGTTTGACATGCCGGTGCACCCATCCGGCCACGCCGCGCACCACGGTCTCACGGTGGGCGACCTGCGGGCGGCCGACTCCGACCTCCAGCCCGTGGGCGCGGCGGACCTTCTCCACCGCGACCTCCAGATGCAGTTCGCCCATGCCGGACAGCACGGTCTGGCCGGTCTCGGGGTCGGTACGGACCGTCAGCGACGGGTCCTCCTCCACCAGCCTGGCCAGCGCCACCGCCAGCCGGTCGGTGTCGCCGCTCCGGCGCGCCTCGACCGCGACGGTGACGACCGGCTCGGCCGTTCCGGGCGGTTCGAGGACCAGGGGCGCCGCCGGGTCGCACAGCGTCGAACCGGCGCCGGCCGCCTTCACGCCGACGACCGCGACGATGTCGCCGGCCACCGCGCGGTCGACGTCGACATGCCGGTCCGCCTGGACCCGCAGGATGCGGCCGATGCGCTCCGTGCGCCCGGCCCGTGCGTCCAGCACCGTGTCCCCCTTCCCGATCGTGCCCTCGTACACCCGCAGATACGTCAGCCGTCCCGTCGCGGTCGCGGCGACCTTGAACACCAGCCCGGCGAAGGGCAGGCACGGGTCGGCCGCCGTGCGCACCGGCGGGACGTCCAGCGGCGACGGCAGGTACGCCACCACGGCGTCCAGCAGCGGCTCGATGCCGCGGTCGCGGTAGGCCGATCCGCACAGCACGACCACGCCCTCCCCGGTACGGGTCAGGTCGCGCAGCGCCGCGCGCAGCGCCGCCTCCGCCACCTGCCCGTCCGCGCAGAACTCCTCCAGCGCGGCGGGGTGCAGCCCGGCCACCGTCTCCTCCAGCAGCCGGCGCCGGCGCCACGCCTCCTCGCGCAGGTCGTCCGGCACCTCGCCGTCCTCGTACGTCTCCCCGCCAGCCCGCCACGTCAGCGCGCGCATGCGCAGCAGGTCCACGACCCCGGTGAAGCCGTCCTCGCGCCCGACCGGCAGCTGCACGACCAGCGGAACGACGTGCAGCCGCTCGGCGATCGACGCGACCGCCGCGTCCAGGTCGGCCCCGGTGCGGTCCAGCTTGTTGACGAACGCGATCCGCGGCACGCCGTGCCGGTCGGCCTGCCGCCACACCGACTCGCTCTGCGGCTCGACGCCCGCGACGGCGTCGAAGACCGCGACGGCGCCGTCGAGCACACGCAGCGAGCGCTCCACCTCGTCGGAGAAGTCCACGTGGCCCGGCGTGTCGATCAGGTTGAGGCGATGGCCGTCCCAGTCGCAGCTCACCGCCGCGGCGAAGATGGTGATGCCGCGGTCGCGCTCCTGCGGGTCGAAGTCGGTGACGGTCGTGCCGTCGTGGACCTCGCCGCGCTTGTGGGTGGCGCCGGTGAGGTACAGGATCCGCTCGGTGACGGTGGTCTTGCCGGCGTCGACGTGGGCGAGGATGCCCAGATTGCGGACGGCGCGGACGGCGGTCAGGGGTGGGACGGTGCGCATGGCCCGTGGCCTTTCGGGTGATCAGGTGTGATCGGGAGAAGGGCGGCGCGATTCCCGGACGTGACGCCCCGGCACGGGGCGCGGGGGGACCCCCGCGGTGACCGGGGCAGCGAAGGCTGCGGTCCTGCGGGGGATCAGAAGGTCGTCGCGGGCGTCCGGTGCCGGCCGCGCAGCCGGCACCGGGCCGCGGAAGACACCAGGATCACCTCGTGGCGTGACGGGGGAACGACGGCTGCGGTGCGGCAACGCACGGCCCGGCTCCCCTCGTTCGGCACGGAGCGCGCCGCGATGTCGGGCGGCGCGTGATCGACCGCGAGCGTAGCGTGCGGTACGCGTCCGGGTCACCAGATTTACCGCACCGCGGCACGGTCCCCGCGGCCCCCGAATGCGTGCGGCACGAGCCCCGGGTGGTCCCGCCGCGCACCGCACACACCGTCAGCCTCGGGCCGCAAGCGCCTCCGGCGCTGCCGGGCGGCCCCGTGACGCGCAGCACCCGGGCCGTGGAGCGACAGCCGGACCTCAACCCGCAACGGCGCGGAACGCCCCCACCGTCAGCTGCCGCAGACCCGGACCGCAAAGCCTCCCGCACCGCCGGGCGGCGCCGTGACGAACCGCATCCCGGCACAACTCCCGCATGAGGGAGCCGCGGACACCGATCACGAGGAGCCGCCCGGCACCGGGCCGCGGGTGGTCCCGTCGCGGCCTGCGGACGCCGCCAACTCCCGCAGGTCCGGCCCCAGAGGCCAGCGGCGCTGCCCGCCCGTGCCATGACGAGACGCCTCCCGGCACGACTCCCGCACGGGAAGCAGCGCACACCGACCGCGAGGAGGCCCGCAGCGGCGGCCGGCAGCCGGACGCGCGACCGCGCTCACCGTCGACTCCCGGAACCCCGCGCCCCGGCACGACCCCCACACCGGCAGCAGCCGGACCCCGACCGGCCACGGCGCGGAACGCACGCAGCGTCAACTCCCGTAATCCCGCGCCGCAGACGCCTTCGGCACAGACCGCTGGTGCCGTAACAGGCCGCGCCCCGGCACGCCCCGCACGGGGACGCAGCGGACACCGGTCACGAAGAGGCGCGCCGCACCGTCAGCTCCCGCAGGCGCCCGGCCAGGCGTAGTCGGGCAGCAGGCGCTGCCAGCGCTCCCGGCCGGAGGGGCCCGCCAGACGGCACAGCCGGGCGGTGCGGTGGCGGACGTCGGGGTCCCAGAGCCGGATCGTGCCGTCGTTGCCCGCGCTGGCCACGGTCGCCCCGTCCGGGCTGAAGGCGACGCTCCACGCGGCCCGGGTGTGGCCGGTCAGGGTGGCGGTGAGCCGCCGCGCCGCCGGGTCCCACAGCCGCACGGTGCGGTCGTTGCCGCTGCTGGCGAGCGTCCGGCCGTCCGGCGCGAAGGCGACACCGCGCACGGAGCCGGTGTGGCTGGTGAGGACGGCGGCCGCGCGGGCGTGCGGCACGTCCCACAGCCGTACGGTGCCGTCGTTGCCGCTGCTGGCGAGCGTCCGGCCGTCCGGCGCGAAGGCGACGCCCCGCACGGAGCCGGTATGCCCGGCGAGGACGGCGGTGACGTGCCGGGTGCGGGTGTCCCACAGGCGCACCGTCAGGTCGTCGCTGCCGGTGGCCAGCAGACGGCCGTCCGGGCTGTAGGCCACGCAGTTCACGAAGTCGGTGTGCCCGGAGAGGACGGCCACTTGGCGCCGTGTGGCGGTGTCCCAGAGGCGGACGGTGCGGTCGGCGGAGCCGGTCGCCAGGGTCCGCCCGTCGGGGCTGAACGCGAGGGAGAACACGGCGCCCTCGTGGCCGCGCAGGACGGCCGCGCTGCGCCGCGTCCGGGTGTCCCACAGCCGTACGGTGCGGTCGCCGCCCGCCGAGGCGAGCCACCGGCCATCCGGGCTGTACGCGACGTCGTAGACCGGGCCGCTGTGACCGGTCAGGGTGTACGCGAGGACGTGCCGGGCCGTGTCCCAGACCCGTATGCCGCCGTCGCCCCCGGCCGAGGCCAGGGACCGCCCGTCGGGGCCGAAGGCGGCCTTCCACACCTCGGTGACGGGAGTGGCGGCCAGCGTGCTGCGGCGCAGGTCCCACAGCACGACGGTCCTGTCGAAGCCCGCGCTCGCGACCAGGTCGCCGCGGGCGGCCACGGCGACGGCGAGCACGTAGTCGGTGTGGCCGGTGAGGGTGCCGACCGGTAGGTGGGTGCGGGTGTCCCAGCGGATGACGGTGCCGTCGCCGCCGGCCGACAGGACGGTGTGGCCGCCGGGCCCGAAGGCGAGGCCGTTCACGTCGTCGTCGTGGCCGGCGAGCGTGGCCGTGCGGCGCAGGGTGGCGACGTCCCGCAGCTGCACGGTGCGGTCGGCGCCGCCGCTGGCGAGGGTGCGTCCGTCGGGGCTGAACGCCAGGGCGAGCACGTCGCCGCTGTGTCCGCGCAGGACGGCGACGCTCCGGCGGGTCCGGGTGTTCCACAGCCGCACCGTGCGGTCCGCCCCCGCCGAGGCGAGCAGCGCGCCCCGGGGGCGGAAGGCCAGCGCGAGGACCTCGTCGGTGTGGCCGGTGAGGACGGCGGTCCTGCGGCGCGTGGCGACGTCCCACAAGCACACCGTGCCGTCACTGCCCGCCGATGCCAGCGTGCGCCCGTCGGGCGCGAACGCCACTGCGCGTACCGGCCCTTGATGGCTCTTCAGGACGGCGACGGTGCGGCGGTGGGACACGGACCACAGCCGGACGGTGCCGTCACTGCTCGCCGAGGCGAGCAGCCGCCCGTCGGGCGAGAAGACCACCGACCTGACGGGCCCGCGGTGCCCGGTCAGCACCGCCGCGCCGGTCCGGGAGGCGACGTGCCACAGCCGCACCGTGCGGTCGGAGCCCGCCGAGGCCAGCAGCCGCTGGTCCGGGGAGAAAACGACCGCGTTGACGGCGCCCGTGTGCCCGGTGAGCCGCCCGGCGAAGGCGTCGGCCTGCGTGCTGAGCAGTGCGCCGCGGGCCTCGGTGGTGGGCGCGGTGCGGTAGGCGGCCTCGGCCAGCAGCATCGCCGCCTCCGGTCGTCCCACGGCCAGTTGGGCGGAGCGGGCGGCCATGGCCTGCGAGAGCGCGGTGGCGCGCTGCCGGTCGGCGGCGAGCCGCTGCTCCACGGCCACCCCGCCGGCCAGCACCGCGAGGACGAGCAGCACGGCCAGCACCACCAGGCCGATCCCCTGCTGCCGGGCCCGGCGGCGTGTGAGCAGGCGGCGCAGGTCCTCCTCGCGGGTGGAGGCGGTGAGGAAGTCGCCCTCCGCCGGGCTCAGTTCACCGGGCCGGCGGCCGGGCCCGGCCGTCCACTCGCGGGTGGCGGCCAGCCGGGTGCCGCGGTAGAGCAGCCCGGGGTCGTGGCCCTCGCGCTCCCATTCGCGGGCGGCCGTGGTGAGTTGCTGGTGCAGCAGGAGGTCGGCGCGGGCGGCGTGCACCCAGGTCCGCAGCCGCGGCCAGGCGCGCAGCAGCGCCTCGTGGACGATCTCCACATGGTCGGCGCCGACGGTCAGCAGCCGGGCCGCGACGAAGGCGTCGAGCGCGGCGCGGGCCGCTGGGGCGTCGGGCAGTCCGTCGAGGAGGTCCGCGGTGCCGCGGGGCCGCCGGGACTGCTCGTTGTCCTCGCCGACCCGCACCAGCCGCAGCAGCAGCCGCCGGGCGGCCTCCTGCTCAGCGGGCGACAGCGCCGTGAACAGGGCCTCGGCGGCGGTCGCGACGGAGCCGTGGATGCCGCCCGCGGCGAGGTAGCCCGCGACGGTCATGGTGCGGCCCGACCGCTGCCGCCAGGTGGCCATCAGGGCGTGGGCGAGCAGCGGGAGCGTGCCGGGAGATCCGCCGTCCTGGGGCCCGGCGCCGCCCGGCGTCTCGGCGCCGAGGTCCCGCAACAGCAACTCCACCAGGCCGGCTTCGAGCTCGGTGCCCTCCTCCTCCGCGGGCCGCACGATGCACGCGCGCAGTTCCCCGGGGCTCATGGCGCCCAGCGCGAACAGGCCGTCGCTGATGACTGGCACGAGGGTGGGATGGTCCAGGCAGCGCCCGGTGACGTCGGCGCGGATCCCGAGGACGACCGCGGCGTCGCCGGACGCCGCGAGGCCGGTGAGCGCGGCGATGAAGGCACGCCGCTCGGCCTCGTCGTCGCAGAGGGTGAAGGTCTCCTCGAACTGGTCGACCACGACGGCAAGTCCCGCGCCCTCCGCGCCGGGCCCGAGGGCCGCGACGAGGGCGGCCGCGCGGGCCGCGGGCGGTCCCTGGTCCGGCAGGTCGTCGAGCCCGCCCGCGGGCGGCACGGCCCGCAGCGCGTGGACCAGGGCGTCCAGCGGCCGGGCGGTCGGCGTGCACACCACGACCGGCCAGTGCCCGTACGGCCCCCCGGCCAGGGCGGGGACCAGACCGGCCCGCAGCAGCGACGACTTCCCCGCCCCGGACGGGGCGACCACCGCCAGCGGCCCCTTGCCGACGCGCAGTTCGAGGCGTTCGAGGAGTTCCGCGACGGCCCGTTCCCGCCCGAAGAACCGCGCCGCGTCCTCGGTGCCGTACGCGGACAGGCCGGGATAGGGGCCGGGCACCGTCTCGTCGTCCCCTGGCGGCGCGGACGGCAGCAGGGCGAGCAGACCGCCCCCGGCTTCCAGGGCCTCGTCGCAGAGCCGCGCGAGCTCGGCGTTGACCGGCTTGCCGCCGGTCTCGATCTTGCTCAGGTACCCCTTGCTGTAGTGGGTGCGGCGTGCCAGCGCGGCGAGCGACAGGCCCCGCTCCAGGCGCAGTTCGCGCAGGGCAGGACCGAACGCCCTCGCCGGCGCCGAGGGTGCGGTCGATTCGTCCGGTGTCCGGTCCATCCGCTCCCCGCCGCGTACGGCGTGGTGTACGCCGTTCCCTGTCACCGGCGGCTCCGCCGGTGTGCCCTTCAGCAAGATCATGAGCGATCGCGGGCGGGGAACGGTTCCCGGGGACGCCACGGAGGGCAGGCGCACGGGTGAGATCAAGCCACGGGCCGGCGTCGGCCCACCACCCCCGTGAGAGGTGGGACGACGCCGCCCGTGGCGGTCGGGACGCGGCAGTGCGGGGACGTGCGGACTCGGCGGCGATACGGCCGCGGCCTCTGGCGGCCGGCTCCCCGTCGCCCCGAACGTCCCGTCACAAAACGGCGGTTCGCCGAATCCGGCGGGCGCCCGCCCCCTCCGTGTGGGCGCCGGCGACCGGATCGGGCGCTGCAATCCGCCCGTTTCCCCTCCCCCATCAGGCGACGGCCCGCACCACCTCACTCCCGTCCGCCACAAGGGTGGCCTCCAACCGGCCGCCGCTGACAGGGGTTTCCCGTTTCCTCTTGCCCTCCCGGCCGGAAAACACCTGGTGAGAGCGGTCAACTGGGCGGACCTCGGCGGGGGTGACGGCGTCACGAACCTGACGCGGCTCCCCGCCCCGGCGGACCGGCGCGCCCCCGGCGGCACTTGTCCGGATCTCGCTGTTCCGCTTCCCGGGCCGTCCCGTCGCCCCCCTCGCGGGCAACGGGCGCCTCACACCGTCAGGTGTCATGGCAGCGCCGGACGCGGTCGGCCCCCGAGCAACCGTGCCCTGGACCAACCGATCGCTAGCCTCACGCAGGGCGGTGTTGACGGTGTCCCGCTTCGTGGAAGTGCCCAGCTCCTTGGCCGCGGCTTCCACCCGTCCGGGCCGTCGGTACCGGACACGGATCCAGGCGCGGAACACCCCCCACCGAGCCGAAGCGTCACGCGTCAGCGCGTGGTGCGCACCCCGTCCAGCGCGACGCCGATGACCCGGTCGCGCTGGATCTCGTCGGGGAAGTAGGTGGAGCTGATGCCCGCGACCATGCGGAGCAGGTCGTCGAAGGACACGTCGGTGCGCGCCTCGCCGGCCTTCTGGGCGCGTTCGAAGAGCGGGCCGCCGGCCTGGTACATGGAGTCGCGGCAGGCCAGGAAGACGTCGGACTCGTTGTTGAGGGCCTCGCGGATGGCCCGCTTGGTCACGGTGTAGTCGACGAAGCGGCGCAGCCAGGACGTCAGCGCGTCCCAGGGTTCCAGGGGGGCGACGTCCTGGGCGACGCGGCACAACTCGTTGACCTCGTCCGCGTAGACGGACTCGAAGAGGTGCCGGCGGGTGGGGAAGTTCCGGTAGAGCGTGGCGATGCCCACACCCGCGCGGCGGGCGATGTCCTCCAAAGAGGCCTCGGCGCCGTTCTCGGCGAAGGCCTCGCGGGCGGCCGCCAGCAGGGCGTCGTAGTTGCGGGCGGCGTCCCTGCGGTGCGGGCGCTGGGCCGCGACGATCTCGCTGACGGGAAACGGCTGGGCCGTCACTTCTGCCTCCCCGGCCGGAACAGTTTGAAGTGGAGGAGTGCCTCCGCTACAGTGGAGGCGTACCTCCACTTTAACGCAGGGGGCGCACTTCCGTCGACACGTGTCATCCCCACGCGCCGGCCGCGCCCCGGTTCGCCCCATTCCGGGCCTTGCACCGACGCAACGCCCCTCCAGCGACTTCCGGCGGACTCCGGCGCGCCCGACGCGGCCCGCGCCCCGCCCGGCCGGCACCACCAGCCCGCTCATCACACCGCGACCGGACGCTTCCGCGGCCGGCCGCGCCCTGTCCGGATTCGGAGAGGCTCCTTCATGCCCCGACGCTCCACCCGCCTCACCTTCGCGGTCCTCGCGACCGGTGCGGGCGTGTTCTCCATGCTGCAGTCGCTGATCGCCCCGGCCCTGCCGACGGTCCAGCACGCGCTGCACACGTCCCAGTCCACCGCGACCTGGGTGATGACGGCATACCTGCTGTCCGCCTCGATCTTCACGCCGATCCTGGGCCGTCTCGGCGACCTCGTCGGCAAGAAGCGCACCCTCGTCGCCGTCCTCGTCGTCCTGACGCTCGGCTGCCTGCTCGCCGCGCTCGCCCCGACGATCGGGGTCCTGATCATCGCCCGTATCGTCCAGGGCATCGGCGGCGCCCTCTTCCCGCTGTCCTTCGGGATCATCCGCGACGAGTTCGCGGCGAGCCGGGTCAGCCCCAGCATCAGCAACCTGTCCGCGGTGATCGCCGCCGGCGGCGGCGTCGGCATCGTGGCCGCGGGCCCCATCGTCTCCGCCCTCGACTACCGCTGGCTGTTCTGGATCCCGGTCGGCATCGTCGCCCTCACCGCGCTCATCGCCTTCCGCTACGTCCCCGAGTCCCCCAGCCGTGCCGAAGGACGCGTCAACTGGCTCGGCGCCGCCCTCCTGTCGAGCTGGCTCGTGGCCCTGCTCCTGCCGCTCAGCCAGGCCGGCACCTGGGGCTGGACCTCGGTCCGCGTGATCGGGCTGTTCGTCGCCGCCGTGGTGCTCTTCGCCCTCTGGCTGCTCGCCGAAGCCCGCTCCCGCCACCCGCTGATCGACCTGCGCATCATGCGTCTGCGCGCGGTGTGGACGACCAACGCCGCCGGTCTCCTCTTCGGTGCCGGCATGTACGCGATCTGGTCCTTCCTCCCCGGCTTCGCCCAGACCCCGCGTTCCGCGGGCTACGGCTTCGGGGCGAGCGTCACCTCGGCCGGCCTGCTGATGCTGCCGATGCTGATCGCGATGTTCTTCTCCGGCGTGCTCAGCGGCCGCCTCGAGCCGGTCGTCGGCGCCAAGCGCCTCCTCGTCGCCGGCGCCGCGCTCGGCGCCGTGGCCTGCGGCTTCCTCGCCGCCTGGCACGACCAGCAGTGGCAGGTCGCCACTTCCGCCGGCATCTTCGGCCTCGGCATCGGCCTCGCCTTCGCCTCGATGGCCAACCTCATCGTCCGCAGCGTCCCGCCGGAGCAGACCGGCGCCGCCAGCGGCATGAACGCCAACATCCGCACCATCGGCGGCTCCATCGGCGCCGCCGTCACCAGCGTCCTGGTCACCAGCCGTCTGCAGCCCTCCGGCCTGCCCTACGCCTCCGGCTACACCCACGGCTTCGCCCTGCTCGCCGTCCTGCTCCTCGGCGCGTCCCTCGCCGCTCTCCTGGTCCCGGCCCGTCGGAGCCGGCACGCCACGGGCAGTGCCGTCCGCGCCTCGGACACCCCGGCCCTGGCGGAGGCCAAGGCCGAGGTGGCGCCGGTCACGAGCGGCTGACCCGCCGCGCCCCACGGCACACGAAGCCGCCGCCGGTCACGGGAACCCCCGCGGCCGGCGGCGGCTCACCCGTAGCCGGTGAACCGGCCGCCCGTCGCGGGCCGCCCGGGTCCCCTGGGCGGCCGGGGCCGGCGGCTGCCGCATGCTCCGGGCGGTCGCCGGCGGTCGGGCCGGGCCATCAGGCCGCCTCGTGAAGGATGTTCTGCTCCACCCACACCGTCTTGCCCGTCGCCGTGTAGCGCGTGCCCTGGGCCTCCGTGAGGTGGGCGACGATGGACAGGCCCCTGCCGTTCTGGTCGCTGAGGGTGGAATGGCGCGCGTGGGGGGCCGCGCTGCAGACGTCGGAGACCTCGCAGATGAGCGTGCGGTCGCGGATGAGGCGCAGCCGGATCGGACCGCTGGAGTAGCGGACCGCGTTGGTGACGAGTTCGCTGACGACCAGCGTGGTGGTGAAGGACAGCTCCGGCAGGCTCCAGTCGGTGAGCTGGCCGTCGGCCCAGGCCCGGGCGTCGGAGACGGCGGCGGGGTCGTTCGGCAGCTCCCACGTGGCGACGTCCACCGGGTCCAGGGTGCGGATGAGGGCCGCGAGGAGCACGGGCTCACGGCGGCCGCCGGCGGTGCAGGCCAGCGCCACCGAGACGGCGGTCTCGACGGCGTCCTCGGGGTCGTCCCCCGTCGGCGGCACGATGCGGATCGCGGGGGCCGCGCCCGACCCGCCGTCCGTGCCGCAGCTGAGCAGCAGGATGCTCCCGGAGGGCACCTCGAACTCCGCCACCGGCTCCGCGGCCATGGGCGCGGAGTCCTCCGTCCCCGCCCGGTCGGGCGGGGGGGCGTCCGAGGGGAAGGCCGGCTCGGCTCCGGCGTCCCCGCCGGCGGCGGCCGTGCAGCGACGGGTGACGGGGTCGTAGACCGCCAGCAGGCAGTGCGTGGGGGCCTGGGCGGCCCCCGCGCGGCGGCCCAGCCGGGCGATGACCTCGCCGGGGTTCATGTCCAGCAGCAGCAACGCGCGGATCGCCGCCCTGACCTGGCTCATCCCGGCCGTGGCGGTGATGCCCGCGCCCTCGGCCGTACCCGCCACCAGGGCCACCCGGGCACTGGGGAGCGGCACGACGTCGATCCAGGACCCGGGCGCCGAGGACTCCGGGACGTGCCCTCGCACGGCCGCGAGCGCGCTGACCGCCGGGGCGTCCGACTCGTGCAGGGCCTCCTGGAGGAACCGCGCGGCGGCCTCGTGGACGAGCCGCCGCCGCTCGCACTCCAGGAGCCGGGCGGTCCTGCGGCCCAGTCGGCCGGCCTCCCGCAGGTCGGCCTGCGAGAAGGCGGGCGACCCGGCCGTGCGGTAGAAGGCCGCGAGCCCGAGCAGCATCCCGCCCACGTCGAGCGGCACCACGAGCACGGAGTGCGTGTGGCTGCCGCGCATCAGCGGGGCGCGCACCGGGTCGCGCAGGAGCCAGGCGGTCCTCGCGTGCAGATTGAGGACGATGCGCGGGCGCAGGTCGACCAGTGACGCGTGGTACGGCGTGCGCACCGGCAGTTCGCTGACCTCCCCGACCTCGTACGCGCGGGGAATCTCGTCGGGGAGGACCGCGCGGAAGGCCCCGCGCCGGAAGTCGAGCACCATCGCGGGCAGCCCGGACATCGCCGCCCGTTCGCTGACCGTGGCGTCCGACACCTCCACGGCGGCGAAGTCGGCCACCGATGGCACGGCGGCGTCGGCGAGTTGCTGGGCCGCTTCGTACGACTGCGGCTGGTCCGGCGGGACGGTCTGGGGCTGGTCGGTGACGCAGTACATGTCGCTTGCCTCGGTTGGACGGGGACGTCGGCTGGGGACGGCTTTTCGTCGCTGCTTATGAGCCTGCCCAATGGATGGGAGGAGCGCATCCCGCCAGGTCCGCAGTCGTCATCGGTGGTTTCCCGCAGTCCTGGCTGCGGGTGTGCCGCAAGACGGGCGACGCGGGCTGCCCGTTCCGCGAAGCGGATCTACCGTTGCACCTATGGAAGTCCCCCGCCGCCCCGACGGCAGGCACCCTTCCGCCGCGACCACGGTGGTGCTTGCCGACGACCACCTGGTGGTCCGGGCAGGAATGCGCCTGCTGATGGCCGCGGACCCGGCCTTCCACGTGATCGCGGAGACCGCGACCGTCCCGGAGACCCTCGAAGCCGTGCGCGAGCACCACCCCCGGGTGCTGGTGCTGGACCTGACCATGTCCGGCCGGTCCAGCCTGCCGACCATCCCTGGCCTGTTGTCGGCCTCCCCCGGCACCAGGATCCTGGTCCTGACCATGCAGGAGGACCCGGCCTACGCCCGGGAGGCGCTGCGTACCGGGGCGGCCGGCTACCTGCTCAAGGAGGCCGCCGCCGAGGAGCTCCTGGCCGCCGTGCGCCAGGTCGCCGGCGGCGCCACCTACGTGCAGCCGTCGCTGGGTGCGCGGCTGGCCGTCGAGAACATCGCTGTCCCGGAACGCGGCGAGGAGCCGCTGACCGACCGGGAGACCGAGGTGCTCACCCTCCTCGCGCTCGGCCACACCAACCAGGAGATCGCCCGGCGCCTCTTCGTCTCCGTGCGCACCGTGGAGACGCACCGCTCCCGGCTCCGCGACAAGCTCGGCAGGGACAGCCGCGCCGAACTGATCGCCGTGGCCCGGGAACGCGGACTGGTGGCGTGAGCGTGACCGGGCCGGGCCGGGCTGCGCTGCGACTGGGCTTCGAGGTCCTCGGCACCGCATGCCTGGCGGCCGCCGTCTTCATGGAGGTCACCGACCGGCAGGTGTCCTGGGAGCTGGTGCTGTCGCTCGCCGCGGCCTCGGCCTATCTGTGCATGATCCCGCTGTGCGCCGCCGGCCAGCGGATCTGGCTGCTGGTCGCCACCGCCGTCGCGCTGATGCTCACGATCGCCGGAATGGTCAGGGTGGCGCAGGAGCCGCTGCTGAACCTCCTGCACGTGTTCCCGCTGCTCCTTGCGGGCTACGCGATCATCGCCAGCCGCGCCTCGTCGCGCCGGGAGACGCAGCTGAGACGGGAACGGGTACGCGCCCGCCACGACGGGGAGGAGCGCGAGCGCCGCCGCTGGGCCCGCGAACTGCACGACGACACCCTCCAGGAACTGGGCGCGATGCAGGTCGTCCTCTCCTCCGCCGCCGCGGACGGCGGGCCCGAGGCGATGAGCCGCGCCATCGAGCAGGCGCGGGCCCTGGTCGGCAACCAGATCGTCTCCCTGCGGCACCTCATCGTGGACCTGCGCCCGGTGGTGCTCGACGAACTCGGCCTCAGACCGGCCCTCCAGGCGCTGTGCCGGCACACGTACGAGACCTTCGGGATCCGCACGGACCTGCGCGTCGCGTCCCACGGCGACGCGCTCGCCGGGCGGCTGTCCCCCGAGACCCAGGCACAGGTGTACCGGATCGTCCAGGAGGCGATCACCAACGCCGTCAAGCACGCCGAGCCGACGCGCATCGTCGTGACCGTGGAGGGCAACCGCCGCGCGGCCCAGCTGACCGTGGCCGACAACGGCCGCGGCATGGCGCCGCCCGCCGCGGACCGGCCCGTCCCGTTACGCGCCCCGGACCAACCGCCGCCCCGCCACCCCGGGATGGGCCTGTCCGCGATGCGCGAGCGCGCCGATCTCATCGACGCCCGCCTGACCCTGCGCAGCGCGCCGGGCGAGGGCACGACGGTCGTCCTGCGCGTCCCGCTGACCGCGCCGGACGAGGCCGCGGAGGGCCAGGACCCCGCCGGGCACTGATCGCGGCCCCGGCGGCACCCGGCCGGCCCCTTTCCTCCGCTTTCTTGACCTCAAGGGTGGTCGAGGTTCTACGGTCCGTACATGAGCATGGAGACCACCGCCTGGACCCAGCTGCACAGCGTCATGAACGCCACGCAGGACCGCCGGCCCCTGGCCCGCGACACGCTGCGGCGCGTCGGGGCGTTCGCCCGGCCGCACCGCCGCCGGATCGCGTGGTTCGTGCTGCTCAGCGTCGTGACGGCGCTGCTCGCCGTGGCGACGCCGATCCTCGCGGGACACGTCGTGGACGCGATCGTCTCCGGCGACCGCTCCGGACGGGTCACCACCCTGGCGGTACTCATCGCCGTCATCGCCATCGCCGAGGCCGGTCTCGGGCTGGTGAACCGCTGGCTGTCCGCGAATCTCGGCGAGGGCCTGATCCTCGATCTGCGCACCACCGTGTTCGACCACGTCCAGCGCATGCCCGTCGCCTTCTTCACCCGCACCCGCACCGGCGCGCTCGTCAGCCGGCTCAACAACGACGTGATCGGCGCCCAGCGGGCCTTCAGCAACACCCTGTCCGGGGTCGTCGGGAACCTGGTCACCCTGCTGCTGACGCTCGGCGTCATGCTCGCCCTGTCCTGGCAGGTCACGCTGCTCGCGCTGGTGCTCCTGCCGGTCTTCGTCGTACCGGCACGGCGTACGGGCACCCGTATGGCCCGCCTCCAGCGGGAGGCCGCCACGCACAACGCCGCCATGGGCACACAGATGACCGAGCGCTTCTCCGCTCCCGGGGCGACGCTGGTGAAGCTCTTCGGCCGGCCCGCCGACGAGTCCGCCCAGTTCGCCGAACGCGCCCGCCGCGTGCGGGACATCGGGGTGCGTACCGCGATGGCGCAGTCGGCGTTCATCACCGCGCTCACCCTCGTCTCCGCCCTCGCGCTGGCGCTGGTCTACGGACTCGGCGGCCACTACGCGCTGAGGGGCGCCCTCGAAGCCGGTTCCGTGGTCACGCTCGCCCTGCTCCTCACCCGCCTCTACGCACCGCTGACGGCGCTGGCGGGCGCGCGTGTCGACGTGATGAGCGCCCTGGTCAGCTTCGAGCGGGTCTTCGAGATCCTCGACCTGAAGCCGCTCATCGCCGACAAGCCGGACGCCCGCGAGGTGCCGGACGGGCCGCTCGCCGTGGAGTTCGAGAACGTGCGCTTCGGCTACCCGTCCGCAGAGAAGGTCTCGCTGGCCTCCCTCGAAGAGGTCGCGAGCCTCGACACCCGCGCGGGCGGTGAGGTGCTGCGCGGCATCTCCTTCCGCGCAGAGGCGGGCCGCACGATCGCCCTGGTGGGCTCGTCGGGGGCCGGGAAGTCGACCATCGCGCAGCTCCTGCCGCGCCTGTACGACGTGGACGAGGGCGCGGTGCGCGTGGGCGGTGTCGACGTGACCGACCTGACCGCGGCCTCGCTGCGCGCCACGGTCGGCATGGTCACCCAGGACGGCCACCTCTTCCACGACACGATCCGCGCGAACCTCCTGCTGGCCAGGCCGGAGGCCGGTGACGACGAGCTGTGGGGGGTCCTGCGCCGGGCCCGTCTGGCGGACCTCGTGGCCGAGCTCCCGGACGGGCTCGA
The DNA here is from genome assembly GCF_056270165.1 of Streptomyces sp. RLA123. Lineage (NCBI taxonomy): Bacteria > Bacillati > Actinomycetota > Actinomycetes > Kitasatosporales > Streptomycetaceae > Streptomyces > Streptomyces sp. RLA123. The sequence goes on from NZ_JBWDOR010000003.1 coordinate 1,514,297, forward strand.
CACCGTCGTGGGCGAGCGCGGGTACCGGCTCTCCGGCGGCGAGCGGCAGCGCGTGACCATCGCCCGGCTGCTGCTGGCGGGGCAGCGCATCGTCATCCTCGACGAGGCCACGGCCCACCTCGACAACACCTCGGAGGCCGCCGTCCAGGAGGCCCTGGCCGAGGCGCTGGAGGACCGGACCGCCGTGGTCATCGCCCACCGGCTGTCCACGGTGCGGGCCGCCGACCTGATCCTCGTCGTCGAGGACGGGCGGATCGTGGAACGGGGCACGCACACCGAACTGCTCGCGGCCGGCGGCCGGTACGCGGAACTGCACCGCACGCAGTTCAGGACCGACGACGACCCGGAGCCGGCCGGGGTCGTCTGAACCCGCTCACCCGACCGGGCGGTTCGGCGCGGCCGCCCGGAACAGGGTCAGTAGCGCCAGTGCCTGCGGGGCGTCCGCGTCGAAGAACTGCTTGGCCAGGGCGGGCGGCACCGCGGGACCGTGCATGCGGACCTCGTGGCAGGAGAAGCAGAACGCCGCCTCGAACAGGGCCGGTTCGAGGGAGGCGTCGTACGCCCGGATGCCCCAGCCCGGCGAGAAACCGCAGCGGTGCTGCACGCTTTCGGGCAGGGTCCCGATCAGGGCCACGGCGTCCGCGGCCTCGCCCCCAGCCCAGAGGGCAACCGTCCCACCGCGGTAGGGGGCGCCCGGCCCGGCGGGAAGGCCGGAGATCCGCACGACCTCGATCAGCGCGGTGTCGGCGAGGGCCTCGGCGGAGAGCTGCATGCGCGCAGTCTGCCCGACCGGCAAGGGCCAGGGTTCGGGCAGCCTCCGCCGGGCTGCCCGAAGCCGGACCGGGTCCGCTCCGCGGCGTTCGCGCCGACCGGGCGGGCGCCGATGACGACGACGTCGCTGCGGGACGTCCCGGCCGCGCTCCTGGGTTTTCCGCGCCTTCCGGGTGCGCGTACGCGTCCGCTCAGCGGCCGGGGAGCCGTGTGGTCACTTCCTGGAGCACCCACTCGTTGCCGTCCGGGTCGCTGAACGCCGCGAAGGACCCGTAGCTCGCACGCTCGGGGTGCGGGCCGCTGACCCGGTCCTTGTCCCCCGCGTGGTGGAAGACGCCGCCCGCGTCGTGGAAGACCTCGCCGACCTCGACGCCGCGGCCGACGAGCTCGGTCCGGGCCTGCTCGATGTCCGTGACGACGATGTGCAGGCCCTGAGCGGAGCCCGGGGCCGCGGTGGTCACGTCGTCACCGAAGAGGACGGAGCACTGCGATCCGGGCGGCGTCAGGTGCACGACCCGGAAGCCCTTGGCGTCGGCGTAGTCGACGTCCAGCCGGAAGCCCATGCCCTCCTCGTAGAAGCGCTTGGCGCGGTCGACGTCGGAGACGGGCAGAACGAGCACTTCGAGCTTCAGGTCCATCGTCGTCGTCCATCTCTCCAGGGGGGATTTCATCACTGGTCTGACTGGTGACGAGCATGACTGATGCTTTCATCACCTGTCAAGGCAGTGACGCGCCACAGGGAGAGGGGTGCGCAGGATGGGGCCCTACCGGGAGCCCGCCCGGGGAATCAGCTGTGGTCCGCCGGTTCGCCGGCGGCGACGTTCCGCAGCGCGGCCGTGAGCGGGGCGAGGTCGTGGCCGTCGAAGTGGTCCACGAGGTGCTGCCGCACGGTGGTCAGGAACGTGGGCCAGGCCCGTTCCAGACGGGCGAGCCCGGCATCGGTCAGTACGGCGTTCCAGCCGCGGCCGTCTTCGGCGCACTTGACCCGCTCGACCCAGCCCTGCTTCTCGAGCCGGATGACGACACGGGTCACACCGCTGAGGGAGAGATTGCAGGCCTCCGCGAGATCGCTCATCCGCAACCGCGCCTCGGGGGCCTCGGACAGGTGCATCAGCGACGTGTACTCGGAGAGCGGCAGCCCGGCCTCGCGCACCAGATCGTTGTCGACCAAGCGGGGCAGCACCAGCATCACCCGGCTCAGCTCGCGCACGAAAGCCTCCTCGCTCGCACTGAGGGGCCGCAGCGACTGCGGGGACGTCGGGGACTGCTTCCGGGGCGGCATCCCTTCACCTTAACTCCTTGACAGGTCAAGAGGGCAACCCGGACGACGGCACGACCCGGCGGCGCGGCCCCGGAACCGCGCCATCGAGGAGATGACGTCGCGTCAGGACCTCAGTACCGTGACCGGGATGCGGATCCTTCACCTGTCCGACCTCCACATCGGCCCCGACGACGCGCCGAACGCCCGCGGCATCAACGCCAGGGAGTCGCTGCGCAGGATGCTCACCGACCTGGAAGCCGTACCCGGCGTCGGGGCCGTCGTCGTCAGCGGGGACGTCGCCGACGACGGCTCACCGGAGGCGTACTCCGCGGCGCGCGACATGGTGCGCGAGTTCGCCTCGCGCAAGGGGGCCCCGGCGGTCTTCTGCACCGGCAACCACGACGAGCGCGGCGCCTTCGCCAAGGTCCTGGGCAGTGGCCACGTCGGCGTCGACGGAGGCGACCTGGCCACCGCGGTCGTGGATTCCCCGGAGGGCGAGCGGGCCGCGGCGAGCGTGATCGACGGGCACCGCTTCATCACGCTCGACTCGCTCGTCCCCGGCAAGGTCTACGGACGGGTCGGCGCCCGACAGCTCGACTGGCTCCGCGAGGTGCTGGCCGTGCCCGCGCCCCAGGGGTCCGTGGTGGTCCTCCACCACCCGCCGGTCACCCTCGACGTCGAGGTGCAGAAGAACCTGGGCCTCCAGGACGCGGCGGAGCTCGCGGACGCCGTGCGCGGCACGGATGTGCGGCTCGTCCTGTGCGGCCACTTCCATCTCCAGCTCTTCGGTCACCTCGCGTCCGTCCCGGTGTGGGTGACCGCGGGAGTCCTCAGCCGCATCGACCTGACGGCGGCGCCGGGGACCGAGCGGGCCGTTCGCGGGGCCTCGGCGACCCTCGTCGACCTCGGAGGCCCGTACGCCCCGCTGTTCCACGTGCTCCAGGCACGCGACCCGCGGGCGGGCGAGACGGTGTACGAGCTCGACCGCGACCAGCTCCGCTCGGTCATCGACCGGCTGCGGCCCGGCGCCTGATCAGGGGGCGACGGCGACCTTGCTGACCAGCGGGAGGTGGTCCGAGGCCGTCGGGTCGGACTGCACGACACGCGTGACGAGCGGCTTCACCTTGCCGGTGGTGTAGACGTCGTCGATCCGCTCGGTCGGCGCCTCCGCGGGGTAGGTGGCCCCGTCGCCGCGGCCGTGCGCGGACCTGGCCCATGCGTCGGTGTAGGCGCGCTGGAGCGGCTGGGACTCCGGCGCATTCGGGACGGCGTTGAAGTCGCCCACGAGGATCGCCGGCTCGGTGTCGCCGATCATGTCGACGATCTGCGGGGCCTGCTGCAGCCGGTCGGCCTGCGAACCGGCCGCCAGGTGGGTGCAGTAGAAGTGCACCGCCTTGCCGCGGACGTCCAGCGTGGCGTGCAGCAGCCCGCGCTGCTCCTGGCCGGGCGACTTGTACAGCCAGGTGTTGTCCGACTCCGTGATCGCGTAGCGGGACAGGATCGCGGTGCCGTACTGGATCCGGTGCCCGCCGGGCGTCGGCGGCTCGTCGTCGATGTTCGCGCCGAACGCCACGTCGTAGCCCAGCAGCGCGGCCAGCTCGCCGGCCTGGTCGGCCCAGTCGCTGCGCCCGGAGTAGTGGCTGTCCACCTCCTGGAGCCCGACCACGTCGGCGCCGCTCGTGCGGACGACTTCCGCGATGCGCCGGACGTCGAGCACGCCGTCGGTGCCCTGGGCGTGGTGGATGTTGAACGTCATCACGTCCAGTACCCGCGACCCTCTGCCCTCGGCGGCCGACGCCTGGGCGATCCCGGTGGTGGTGACGGTGGTGAGCGCGACGACGGCCGCGAGTGCGGACAGGGCCCGGCGCAGCATGAGGGATCCTCCTGGGGGACGGGGTCAGGAACGATCACGATCGTCATCGTGTCCCCCGGCAGACCCGTGACCGCGAGGTGAACGGTCCCCCCACTCGCTGTGCAGGACCTTTGCCCCTTCCAGCCTACGTGCCCGTCCGGGGATCGCCCGCCTTGCCACGGGGGAAACCCGGGCCGAATACTGCTCGCGTGCGAACCGCCCGCCGGGGCTTGACCCTCGACTTGGTGCAGGGCTGAGAGTTCCGGGTGTGGAGAGCGAGATGCGCAGTATCGGTGAGCTGGCCCGGGAGAGCGGACTGGGCGTGAGCGCCCTTCGGTTCTACGACCGGGCCGGTGTGCTGGTCCCCGCCTGGGTGGATCCCGTGAGCGGCTACCGCTGGTACGGCGCCGAGCAGCTGGACGAGGCCCGGCTGCTGGCAAGGCTGCGCAGGGCCGGGATGCCGGTGGCGGACATCCGGCTGGTGCTGGCCGGCTGGTCGGGCCAGGACACCGACCTGGTGCGGCAGTTGCTCGAGTCGCATCTGCGCCGTCTCGAACGGACGCTGTCCGATGCGCGCGCCGAGTTCTCCACGGTCCGAGCCCTTCTCGAACACAGGGAGAACCCCATGACGTCGTCCAGTGCCCCCACCACCGCCCGGTGGGCCGTCCCCGCGCCCGAGCTGGCCGCGGCGTTGGACGCGGTCCGCTTCGCCGTCAGTGCCGATCCGGAGTTGCCGATGCTCGACGGTGTCCTGTTCGACATCGAGGAGGGGACGCTCCGCGTGGTGGCCACCGACCGGTACCGCATGGCGGTCGGGCAAGCCGCTGCGAGCGGGCACGACGGGCCCCGTACGCAGGTCGTCGTGCCGTCCCCGCTCGCCGACGCGATGCGGGCGCTGCTGAGTGACGGCGGGTCCGTCGAGCTCACCGTGGACGGTGACCGCGTGGTCCTGGAGGCCGGGGACCGTCAGGCGGCCGGCCGGCCTCTCGGTCACGACTTCCCCGACTACCGTCGCCTCGTCGCCGTGCCGGCGGGGCGGCGCGCCCTCGTCGACGTCCCGCCCCTGCGGGCGGCGGTGGAGGCCGGCCCCGTCCGTGCGGGCGAGGTGCGCGACCAGGACGGCGCGTCCTTCGACATCGTCGTGCTCGAGATGACGGACGACGGCACGGTGCGGGTCTGCGAGGACGGTGACGAAGGTGAGCGGGACTCCGGCCATGTCGCGGTCAATCGCGACTTCCTGCTGCACGCCCTGGCCGCCGGAGCCCGCGACCGGCTGATCCTGGAGTTCGGTGCCCCCACCACTCCCGTGGTGATCCGCAGGCCCGACACCGAGGACACCTTCTCGCTCCTGATGCCGGTCCGCCTGGAGGACTGACCCGGCACCGGCCCGGGCGGCGCCGTCGGCACCGCCCGGGCCGCCCGGGCCGACCGGTCAGGCGCGGGAGAAGAGCCCGATGCCCTCCGGGACCGGACGCTCGGCCCCGCCGGTCGGGTGGTTGCGGACCACCGGCTTACCGGTCACCTCGTCACGGGTCACCAGGGTGGAGGAGCCGCCGCCGTCCAGGTTGACGCCGTTGTCAGCGCCCACGCTCTGGAACACGCCCGCGAGTTCGGCGATGGTCAGACCGGCGCCGCTCTCCGCGGTGCCGTCCAGCACCAGGAGGTACAGCAGCCGGCCGTCGTCGCCGAAGGCCGCTCCGGTCCTGGTCGCCACGGCCTTGTTGTCCAGGCCGGCGAGCGGCTTGCCGTCGCGCAGCACCGGGGCGCCGCCGACCGCGAACTTCAGCCGGTTGCCGCCGGCGGACTCCAGGTCCTCGGAGACCCGGATGTGCTCGCCGATCTCGAGCGAGCGCAGCTCAGCCGCGCCGGCCTCGCGTCCGACCAGGACCACCGAGTCCTCGGCGACGGCGCCCTCACCGATGGTGTCCGAGCCGGACACCACGCGGTTGTTGCGCACGGTCACCTCGTAGACGTCCGTGCTGCACGCGGCGGCCCGCACGGTGTCGGTGCCGCACGTGGCCCGCTCGCGCGAGATGTCGCCCCACTGGGAGGTGAAGGCGCCGATGCCGCCGACGGGGATCGCGTACTGGTTGAACCCGTCGAGGCCGAGCTCCTTGTCCCGGTGCCCCTTGATGGAGCCGTCGAAGCTCAGCGAGTCCAGGTGGGCCCGGTTCTTGTAGTCGACGCCGATGACGTCGCGGGTGGACGTGCCGGGCGCCAGGCCCGGTCCGAACCGCTGGCCGTTGGGGACGGCGGACTTGAGCGCCACACCGTTGTCGATGGCCGGGCCCACCGCGGAGTTCGTGGCCGGCACGCCGGGGTGCTGCGTCTCGTCGATGTTGAAGAAGTCGGCGTTGACGCCGGCCACCGCACCCTGTGCCGAGACCAGTTGGGAGAGCTTCGTACGGGCGGAGACCTTGCCGGGGGTCAGCATCCCGACCGAGACCCGGGGGTCGCTCAGGTCGGCGGTGATCACGTGACCGGTGACCTTGCCGTGCGAGGCGGCCACCGAGAAGGCCTGGTAGGTGATGCCCGGGGCGACGGTGACGTCCTCCGCCAGCCGGACCCGCTCCACGGCGTCCGCCTGGGTGATCCCGGCGCCCAGGACCATCACGCTCATCGTGAGCGTCGCCGCAACGGACGCGGCCGCCGTACGGGCCCGTCCTGTCATTCTGGTCATGTGAGTCCCGTCATATCTGCATGCATGGCGCACGAATATCCGCCGGAGCCATGAGAAGGGGCCCGGAGGAATAGCCGGTGGCAGTTCTCTGACGGGACGGCGAATCTTGGCCTACCGAGTCCTGGAAGTCGTGTGTCAGCGCCGGGCGCGCCCGGGGACCCGCGCAAGGCCGCGGAGGGTTGGGGGCGGCGGGACGCGGAACCGGCCGCGCCGCGATCGGGGCCCGGGCAGGCCCCGCCCTCTCCCGGCCGCCACCGCGCACTCAGCCGGCGGCGGCGCCGAACCACCGGGGCAGCCGCGCGAGCAGATCCTCCTGGTCGTCACCGGCCCATGCCACATGGCCGTCCGGCCGCAGCAGCACGGCGGGCACGTCCAGTTCCTCACTGACGTCCACCACGTGGTCGACGCGATCGGCCCAGCCCGCGACCGAGAGCCGGCCGGTCCGGTCGAGCAGCAGTCCGCGGCCCGCGTGCATCAGTGCGTACAGGCGCCCCTGCTTCAGCTGGACGTCCCGCAGCCGGCGGCCGAGCAGTTCATGGCCCTCGCCGAAGTCGTAGCGGACCCCGATCGCGGTGATCTTCTCGATCAGGTACCGGTTCACGTCCTCGAAGTCCATCAGTTCCGACAGCAGCCGGCGGACCGCGCGGGGGCCGGGCTCGGGTGACAGCAACTCCATCTGCGCGCGGGTGTTGTCCAGTACGTCGGCGGCCACCGGGTGCCGTTCGGCGTGGTAGCTGTCCAACAGTCCCTGCGGCGCCCAGCCGTTGACCTCGGCGGCCAGTTTCCAGCCGAGGTTGAACGCGTCCTGGATACCGAGGTTGAGGCCCTGCCCGCCGGTCGGCGGGTGGATGTGTGCCGCGTCACCGGCCAGCAGCACCCGGCCGGTCCGATAGCGCTCGGCCTGCCGGGTGGCGTCGCCGAACCGGGACAGCCGGCGCGGCGAGTGGATGCCGAAGTCGGTGCCGGCAAAGGCCCGCAGCTGCCGCTTGACCTCGTCGAGCGTCGGCGGGACCGAGCGGTCCGCGGCAATCCCTTCGGCGGGCACCACCACGCGGTACACCCCGCCCCCGAGGGGCCCGACGCCGAACCGCTGCTGGGTCTTGCGGACTTCGGCCACCACGGCGGCCACCTCGTCCGGCGGCGCGGCCACCTCCATCTCGCCCAGCAGCGTCTCGACCCTGGTGGGCTCGCCGGGGAAGCCGACGCCGAGCAGCTTGCGCACCGTGCTGCGCCCGCCGTCGCAGCCGACGAGCCAGCGCGAACGCAGCTGCGTGCCGTCGGACAGCCGGGCGGTCACCCCGTGGTCGTCCTGGCTCAGCCCGGTCAGTTCGCGGCCGCGCCGGATCTCGGCGCCGAGCTCGACGGCACGCTCGGCCAGCAGGCGGTCGGTGGCGGGCTGCGGGATGCCCAGGACATAGGGGTGGGCGGTGTCCAGCCCGGCGGGCCAGGGCTTGGTGATGGCGGCGAAGAAGCCGCCGACCGCGTACTGCTTCCCCAGCGGCTGGAACCGGTCCAGCAGACCGCGCTGCTCCATCACCTCGATGCTGCGCACGTGCAGGCCGAGCGCGCGGACGAACGCGGCCGGCTCCGCCTCCTTCTCCAGCACGAGCACGTGCACGCCGTGCAGCCGCAATTCCGCTGCCAGCATCAAGCCGGTCGGTCCGCCGCCGGCGACGATGACGTCGATCACGAATTCCCCCAAGAGCGCATGCATTTCGCCGATCCCCGATGTCGGCGGGATCCGGCTTCGGCCGCAGATTCTGCGGCACCACCGGGGCCTTGCCGCAAGACCCCCGGTCCGCTATAAGTTGAGAGTGGCAAGGAGCGGGTGACCTCCTTGCCTTTTCTCTTTGCTGTCGCTGATGTGTGCCGTCCTCCGGTGGACGGCACCGGAGAACGCGCTTGATCGGCCGCTTTCCCTCGTATAGCAATGCACCTGTGATGCAAGGTGAGAAGACCGGGCTGCGCGCCCGGCAGGAGAGCGACGTCGACGTCCTCCATTCCGAGCTGTACGACGACGTGGCCATGCGGTCGCGCGCCGACTCCCGCCCGTGGCGGCCCGTCCCGCGGGGCTCGGGACAATCGCCCTACGCGGTGACCGATCCGTCGGACGAGGCAGCCCTGTTCTCCGTGGTGGAGCTGGAGTCGGGGGAACTCATGGGCGAGGCCCTGCTCTGGGGCATCGACATGCACAACAGGACCGCTCACATCGGCATCTCCTTGCGCCCGGCGTTCCGCGGCCGCGGGTTCAGCACCGATGTCCTGCACACGCTGTGCACGTACGGATTCACCGTCCGGGGACTGCAGCGCCTCCAGATCGAGACCCTCGCGGACAACGCCCCGATGATCGCCGCCGCGGCCAGTGCCGGGTTCGTGCGCGAGGGAACCCTGCGCAGTGCCGCCTGGGTGTACGGCGTGTACGCGGACGAGGCCGTCCTCGGCCTCCTCGCGAGCGACTGGACGCCCCGGGCGTGAACGGCCCACGCGCCGAAGGGCTGTTGAGGACCCGGCTGCCGGGGCCCGTGCCGGCCACCCGTCTGGTGGCGGCCGGTGCCGCGGCGGCGACCGTCGTCGCGGGCCTGGGGCTCAGGGCTGTGGCGGCGGGGAGCGTGGCCAAGTACGGCGGGGACGCGCTGTACACCCTTCTGCTGCTGGCACTCGTCGTGCTGGTGGCGCCGCGGGTATCGCCCCTCAGGGCCGCCGGAAGCGCGCTGGCCCTCAGCTGGGCGGTCGAGTTCTTCCAGCTCAGCGACGTGCCGGCGGAGCTCTCCGAGCGGAGCACCGCGGCCCGCCTTGTGCTCGGTTCCACCTTCAACGCTCCCGATCTGCTCTGGTACACGATCGGCGCAGCAGCGGGCCTGCTCGTCCACGGGGCGGTGGGGTCCGTCCTGTTCCGCCGGTACCCGCCGCACCCGGAGCACCCGGCTCACCCGGCTCACCCGGCTCAATGAGGTTCCGCGGCAAGGCCGTCGGCGTCCGCCGCGAAGAGGGCCGAAAGTACGCCATTCGGGGAAAATCCTTGGACGCCGGGGAATCCGGCGCGGGACACTCCCCTTCCCCGCACCTGCGCTGCCGGGGCACTCACTCGAACCGGAACCAGGCTCTGCACGGCCCGTGAAACGGCACGTCGCGGGCCGCCGCACGACGACACGGGGTTGTGATGGGACTGTCTGAGGCACATGCGGGCGCGCCGGGCAAAGGCTCGGTCGCCCTCGCGCTTCGTTACTACGGAAGGGAACTGTCCCGGCTCCGGCGTCTGACGCTGCCCGCCATGTTCCTGCCGGCGCTGGGCAACATCGGCATCAGCTACCTCGCGCCGCTGATCGTCGCCAAGCTCGTCGGCCGCGTCGCCGGCGGGACCGCCTTCGGCTTCGCGACGGCCATGCCCTACGTCCTCGGCTTCGCCGGCGTGCTGCTGCTCGCCGAGGCCCTGTGGCGGCTCGGCCTGCACTGCCTGAACCGCCTCGACGCCCTCGGCATCGAGCACCTGTACGTCGTCGGCATGGACGAGTTGTTCGCCAAGGACGCGGCGTTCTTCCACGACAACTTCGCCGGGTCGCTGACCAAGCGGGTGCTGAGTTTCGCCTCCCGGTTCGAGGAGGTCGTCGACACCGTCACGTTCCAGATCGTCGGCAGTCTCGTGCCGCTGCTGTTCGGCTCGGTGGTGCTGTGGCGCTACGAACCGCTGCTCGTCGTCGGGCTCGTGACGATGATCGTGCTGACGGCGCTGTGCGTGGCCCCGCTGATCCGCCGCCGCCAGGCGCTCGTGAGCCAGCGCGAGGCCGCGGTGGCCCGGGTGTCGGGCCATGTCGCCGACAGCCTGACCAACATGGACACGGTCCGGGCGTTCGCCGCCGAGGAACGCGAGGCGGCCGAGCACCGGTCCCGAGTGGCGGAGTCGCGGCGGCTCACCCTGCGGTCGTGGGACTACGGCAACCTGCGCATCGACACGCTGGTCGCGCCGCTGTCCGTGCTGACCAACGGCCTGGGCCTGCTGCTCGCGATCACCCTCGGCAGCGGCGGGCACAGCGGCGCGCACAGTGTGGAGGCGATCGTGGTCGCCTTCACCTACTACAGCAACGCCACCCGGATCATGTTCGAGTTCAACCAGATCTACCGCCGTCTGGAGAGCTCGATGACGGAGGCGGCGCAGTTCACCGAACTGCTCATGACCCCGGCGACGGTGCTCGACCCGGTCTCGCCGGAACCGCTGCGGAACCGGTCGAACCGGTCCGCCGACGTTCACTTCGAGCAGGTGACCTTCACCCACGCGGGCGCGGAGCCGCTCTTCGAGGGCCTCGACCTGGCGGTGCCCGGCGGGGAGAAGATCGGTCTCGTCGGCCGGTCCGGCGGCGGCAAGAGCACGCTGACGCGGCTCCTGCTGCGGATGAAGGACATCGACTCCGGCCGCATCCTCGTCGGGGGCCAGGACATCAGCAGCCTGCGCCAGGCCGATCTGCGCGGCCTGATCGCCTATGTGCCGCAGGACCCCGCGATGTTCCACCGCACGCTGCGGGACAACATCGCGTTCGCCCGGCCGGAGGCCTCCGAGGCCGAGATCCGCCGCGCGGCCGAGGCGGCCCACGTCACGGAGTTCGCCGACGCGCTCCCGGAGGGCTTCGACACCATGGTGGGCGAGCGCGGGGTCAAACTCTCCGGCGGGCAGCGCCAGCGGGTCGCCCTCGCCAGGGCGATCCTGCGCGACGCGCCGATCCTGCTGCTCGACGAGGCGACCAGTGCCCTGGACTCCGAGAGCGAGGTCCTGGTCCAGGAGGCGCTGTGGCGGCTCATGGAGGGGCGCACCGCACTCGTGGTGGCGCACCGGCTGAGCACGGTCGCCGGCATGGACCGGCTCGTCGTCCTCGACCGCGGGCGCATCGTCGAGCAGGGCACCCACCTGGAACTGCTCGCCTCGGAGGGCGCCTACGCCAAGCTGTGGCAGCACCAGTCGGGGGGCTTCCTCGAGGACACCCCGCGGGAGCGCGCGGTGACCCCCACCGCGTCCTGACGGGGTGGGGGCCGCCCGCACACGCTCCCGTCAGGCGCGCAGCACGTCCGCCAGTTCCCGGGCCGAGGAGGGCGCCCCGGGAACCCGGCGGCCGTCGTGCTGCGCGGGCACCCGGTCCAGGGCCGGGACCAGGGAGCGGGACCGTTCCGCCGACACGCGTTCCAGGACGGTCGTGCCGGTCTCGGCCTCCAGGGCCGGGGCGTAGCCGGCGGTGCGCAGGGCGGTGAGGGTCTCGTCCGGCGGTGCGGTGGAGATCAGCACGGTCGGCGCGATGCGCCGCAGGCCCAGCTTGGCCAGGCCGCGGGTCTGGGCGACCTCGGCGATCAGTGCCGTGTCGTCGGAGCGGACGCAGCAGGCGGAGCGCACCACGCGCAGCCGCCCGTGGCCGCGGGCGATGTCCTTGACCGTGTACGCCAGCGGCTGCGGCAGTCCGGTGCCGGACTCGCAGACCGCGGTGAGGCGTTCGAGGATCTCGTCGGCACTCCACCCCGCGTCGAAGGCGCGGCGCAGCGAGGCGGGGGTGATGCGCCAGACCACGGCGTGCCCCTCGGACTCGATGTCGCCGACCGCGGAGAGGAGTCCGGCCAGGTCGGGGGCGGGGGCACCGGTCACCGTGGCGGTGGAGTCCGCCTGGAACCGGGCCGTGGTGCTGGGCGCCGGGAGCATCGAGTGCAGGGCCTTGCGCAGGGCCGCCACCGCCTCGGCCAGTGCCGGTCGCGCGGCCAGGCCCTCTCCCAGCCGGCCGGTGCCCTCGGCCGCCGGGTCGGCGTCCGCCCCCGGGACGGCCGGGTAGTGGCGGGCGGCCCCGGCTTCCAGGAGGCCGGCGACCGCGCGCCCGGCCCCGGTGAGCGCGCCGTGGGAAACCAGGCCGAGCAACTCGGCCTCGGCCAAGGTGGCCTCGAGCCGCCCCGGCAGGGCCTCCTCCTCTTCGTCGTGATCGGCGTGGGGCGCTCCCAGCACCGGCTGGAACCAGGCGGCGCACTCGAGGAGTTCGGCGCGTCCCGCCTCATCGACGACCAGGCCGTATCCGTCCGGCAGCGTGGCCAGAGCCCGCAGCACGCCGTGCCGCAGCGGTACGGCGTACGGATCCTGGGGGCTGATCAGCGCCACCGGGGTCTCGTCGTCCTCCGGCCAGTGGGTGAGCACCTCCGGCACCACGGCCCAGGCGGCCGTCAGCGGCAGCAGTTTCCCGGCGGGCGGGGCCGCCGCCCACGCGTCGTACCGGTCGCTGGCGAGCAGCCGTGCCGAGGGCTTCGGCCCGCCGGGGCGCGTACGCCCCCTCCCCCGGCCGCGCACCGCGGGTTCCGGTTCGTCGTCCTTGGGCGCGGCGAGGCCGGCGTTCACCGCCAGGTCGAGCCAGAGCCGGGTGTGCTCCTCGCTCGTCCCTGCCGACTTGGCCAGCCGCCTGGTGTCGCGCACGGCGATCCCGCCGGCCTTGCGCACCGCCACGGGATGCGCGGCCAGTTCCCGCAGCACCAGTTCCGCGCGCCATGCGGCGGCCCCCGCGGCCATCGCGCCCTGCCCGTCCCAGTCGTGGGGCAACACGGCCACGCAGGTGAGCGGTTCGGCTTCCAGGCTCAGGGACGGGGCGCGCTGATCGAGCCGCAGGGCGTGTCCCACCTCGTACGGCATCTCCACCAGATCGGGTCCGACCGGCACCACCATGCCGCGTTCCGCGAGCCAGTCGGTGCCCTCGTCCCCGCTGCCGCCGTCCCGGAACGCGTACTTGTCGTCCGGGCCGCCCGCGTAACCCCCGTACCGGGAGACGAAGCAGTGGGTGCGCAGCAGCGGCGGCCCCTGCACCATGTGGTCCAGCAGGTCGTGCGCCGCCGCCGGAGCGGTGGCCACCAGTTCCCGTACCCGGCCGGCGTCCGCGAGCAGGGCGCCGATCGCCGTTTGCGCGTCGGCGCGGGTGCGCTGGTCGATGCCGAGTACGGCGGCGATCCGTTTGACCTCGGGCGCGTTGTAGGCCCGCGTCAGGAGGGTGTCCAGCGGCCTGCCGTAGCCGTCCATCCGGGCGGCCCACCGATGCAGCAGCGACGGCAGCGCCAACTGGCCGGGAGGAGCGGGCAGCAGCAGTGCGCGATCCCGCAACCGGTCGAGCGCCGCCGTCAGGTGCGCGCGGGACGTCCCGCCCCGTTCGAGCCAGTCCAGTACGTCGGTCTCGGGCACCAGCCGTTCGTAGGAGTCCACCCGGGGCGGCTCCGGCCGCCAGGTGTACGCGGCCTGCTCCGGTACGGCGACCGGCCCGTACGTCTCCAGGGCCCTGGCCGCCACCGACGCCAGCAACTCCGCGTCCCCCGCGGTACCGGCGGCGACGGCGCGCTCCACGGAGGCGTCGGTGAGCAGGTGTTCCGCCAGGTGCCGGAACGTGGCGATCCGCACGTAGCCGGCGGCGTCGGGCAGTTCACGCTCCTCCAGCAGGGCGGTCAGACGCTCGCCGGGGAGCCCGCCGAGCCACCTCTCCAGGGCAGTACGCTCATTCACGCGTCCGAGCCTAGAGCAGCGCCGCCGCCGGAACGTGCTCACGTTCCGCACTCGCGCCCCTCCTGCGGCCCATGGGGGCGGAGCGGTGCCGGTGCGGCGGGTTGACCGGACCTGGGACGCGAGTCGACGGCAAGCCGCCCGGGCGGCCATCACCACGCGGGAGCGCTCCGTCGACGCCGCCGGTCTTTGTCATCTATTTGCGTGCTGATCATGCCACCGAAGAGAACCTATGCCGTGCTCGCGACCATGGCTGTCGCCGCCGGCACGCTGGCCACCGCAGGTCAGGCGGACGCGGCGGCGACGGCGAGGTCTACGCCGTCACCGACAACGACGGCCTGGCCGACGCCACCGGCGAGACGGTCTTCCTCCGCCTGGGCTCCGTCAAGCGGATCTTCGGGCGCCGCTGACCTGTCACGGCACTCACGCGGACGGCCGCCGGTGGGTCGCCGGCGGCCGTGCGCGTGGCGTCCCCGGCCCCTCTCCCAGGTGCGGGCGACGGAGTGCCAGGCCTGTCAGGCCCTCATCCGGCGCCGGGTGTCAGCTGGGACTGCACCAGGGGTCCGTACCGCCCGACGAGGTCGCCGGTGCCGGACTCCCGCATCGCCGGACCCCTCGCGATGCCGTACATGACGCCGAGGCCGAGCAGCACGGCCATGGCGAGCTCGGCGCGCAGCCCGGCGTCGGGGCCGGTCAGGCGGTGCGCGAGCTGTTCGCTCACCTGCGCGCGGAAGTTGTCGCGCAGGACGTCCCCCGAGTCGCCATGGAGCGGTGCGAACACGATCCGCAGCACGGGGTCGGTGCCGTGGTGGCGCTGGGTCTCCAGCACGTGGCGGACCATGTGGTGGCCCAGCCGGTCCAGCGGTGCGTCCAGGAGTGCTTCCGCGTCGCTCTCGAAGGACAGCACCCGGGCGAACAGGGCGTCCTTGCTGCCGAAGTACTTCAGGATCAACGGCGGGCTGACGCCGGCCCGTTCGGCGACCGCCTTCAGGGTGATGTCGGCGTGCGGCTGCCGGGCCAGGAAGTAGCGCACGGCCTTCAGGATCGCGGCCCTGGTCGCCTCGGCGTCCCGGCGCACGCCCGTACCGGCGTCGTGGGATGGCTCGGCGGCGCTCATACGTCCTCCAGGGTCTCGCTCCTGGCCTGCCCCGCCGTCCCGGCGGTCTTCCGGGCACCGCGCGGTGCGCGGTCGCCGGGGATCGACAGTGCGGCGGCGATGGCCAGGACCGCGACGAAGCCCGCCATCGCGAAGGCGAGCTGGTAGCCCGGGAGCGTCGGCACCAGGACTCCCGCGACCGGGCTGGTGTGGTGGATCAGTACGGCGGCCACCGCCGCGCTCGAGACGGCCTGACCGATGGTGCGCATCAGCACGTTGACGCCGTTGGCGGAGGCGCTCTGCTCGGCCGGCACCGCCCGCAGGATCAGGGTGGGCAGCGCCGAGTAGGCCAGCGTGGTGCCGCTGGAGATCACCGTGGCCCCGACCAGGATCACCCACAGGTCGCGGCTGTCCACGACGCGTATCACGTAGCCGAAGGCGATGACGGCCGCGCCGAGGGCCAGCGTGACGCGCGGACCGCGGGCGGCGGATATCCGGGCGGAGACCGGGGACAGCAGCAGCATGGTGAGGCCCGCGGGCAGCAGGCACAGACCGGTCTCGAAGACGGTCAGGCCAAGGCCGTATCCGCTCGCCTTGGGCGCCTGGACCAGTTGCGCGGTGACGAGCGAGTTGGCGTAGAAGGCGAAGCCGGTGAGCATCGCCGCCACGTGGGAGAGCCCGACCCGGGCGCCGGACGCGAGGCGCAGGTCGACCAGCGGCTGCGCGGAGCGCAGCTGATGCAGCCACCACAGCGCGAGCACGATCACCGCCGCGACGAACAGGCCGACGATCCGGCCGCTGCCCCAGCCCCACTGCCCGCCCTGGGACACGGCGAGCAGCAGGCAGATCAGCCCCGCGGCCAGCCCCAGCGCCCCGACGACGTCGAACCGGCCGCTCTCCCGTTGCCGCGAGTCCGCGACCGCCCACCACACACCGGCCACACCCAGCGCGCCCAGCGCGCTGGTCAGCCAGAACATGGTGTGCCAGTCGGCGTACTGCACGACCAGCGCGGCCAGCGGCAGACCGAGGGCGGCGCCGATGCCGACCGTGGAGCTCATCATCGCCACCGCAGAACCGCGCCGCTCGGGCGGCAGTTCGTCCCGCAGCACGCTGATCGACAGCGGCACCACGGCGGCCGCGGCGCCCTGCAGCGCCCGGGCCGCGATCAGGACCCAGATCTGCGAGGACAGGGCGCACATCACGGAGCCGAGCGTCATCAGGGCCAGAGCCCCCGTCAGCACCCGGCGCTTGCCGTACATGTCCCCGGCGCGGCCGAGCACCGGGGTGAGCACGGCGCCGGACAGGAGGGTGGCCGTGACCATCCAGGAGACGGTGCCCGCCGAGGAGTGGGTGAGCCGTGGCAGGTCCGGCAGCAGCGGGACGACCACGGTCTGCATGACAGCCATGAGGATGCCGCCGAAGGCCAGCACCGGCACGGTCAGACGCTTGCGCAGGCCGCCCGGGGCGGGCCCGGTACGGGTCGTGTCGGGTACCGGGGCGGGCTGGGCCATGACGTCTCCAGACGAGGCGAGCGGTCGGTGAACGGCAATTCACCGTATCGGGTGAATTGCCATTCACCAACCTCGCGGCCGCTCACGACGGGACGGCGGTCACCCGGTCCCAGAACCAGTACAGGCTGACGATCACGATGGGCGCGGTCATCGCGGGCAGGACCCAGCGGTGCGCGGGAGCCCTGCGCAGCAGCACCAGCAGCGGGAACACCACGGCGATGATGCCCAACTGCACCGCCTCGATGCCGACGTTGAAGCTGAGCAGCGACAGCAGCAGCTCCCAGGACCAGCTCTCGTCGATGCCGAGCGCCCCCGCGAAGCCCAGGCCGTGCACCAGGCCGAAGAGGAAGACGACCGGCAGCCGCCAGCGCCCGGTGCCCTCCCGGTCGCGCAGCAGGATGCCGGCGCACGCCATGACGGCGATGGACGCCGCGATGACCGGTTCCACGACCGCCGCAGGCACGCTCACGACGCCCATGGCCGCCAGCAGAAAGGTGACGCTGTGCGCGGCGGTGAAGGCGGTCGCCGCGAGCAGCACGTCGCGCAGGCCGCGGGCGCCGATGAGCAGCGAGAGCAGGAAGAGGATGTGGTCCAGGCCGAACAGCAGGTGCTCCATGCCGAGCAGGAAGAAGTCCGCGATCTGGCGGGACTCGTGGTGTCCCCCGGTCTTCAGGGTCGGCTCGGCGGCGGTCAGCACCTGGGAGCCGCGCTGCCCGTCGATGTCGTAGTGGACGATCGTCTCCGTGCTGTGGACGAAGCTCTCGGCGTCGGGGAACAGGGCACTGGAGATCGTGTAGGTGCCGTCCGCGCCCGCCGGGCAGTCGAAGAGCAGGGTGAGGACGGCGAACGGCCGCGTGCCGCGCGTGTGGATGTCCGCGTCTCCCGTCGGGCGGGGTGCGCAGGCCGTGCCGTCGTGGGCGAGGGCGAAGCGTCCGGTGACGTACGCGTCCACGGCCTTGGCGTTGGTCTTCAGCTGGCGCAGCTGCTCGGCGGGGTCCTTCGCGCCGTAGGCCTCCTCGTACAGCCAGGCCGACTTCATGAGCAGGTCGTACTCGAGGTCGAGTTCCGCCTGGACGCGGGTTCCGGTGCCCGTCACCTCGACGTACGCGGTCGTGGTCGCGTCGTGCGCGGCGGCCGGGGCGGGCCTGGCGAGGCCGGCGGCGAGCAGGGTCAGGAGCGCCGCGACGACGGTGAGGAGCGCGGCGGGCAGGCGCGAGGCGGCGGAACGCATGGTGGTCTCGGTTCTCGGTTCTCGGTTCTCGGGTCTCATTGGCGGGAAGGCGGCGCGCCCGCCGTCCCGGACCGGTCGGTCCGGGACGGCGGGCGTGGCTGCCCGGTGTGGGTGCCGGGCGGTCGGCCGGTCAGGAGGTCACCTGCCGGAAGCGGACGTGGCGAACCAGGGGTACGCGGACTCCTCCGGTCCCCAGGAACCGGCCTTGCCCTTGGCGTCCTTGGTCACGAGGACGGCCGGCTCCGAGGTGGTGACCCCGCCGCCGGTGGAGCGCGCGGTGACCAGCCACGCGTGGATGGTGTCCGGCCGCAGGTCCCGCCAGGTCACCGAGGCGACCTGGCCGGAGGCGGCCTTGGCCTCGCCGATGACGCTCACGGGGTTGTAGAGCGCCAGCGAGTCGGTCCTGAAGGTCGTCTTGCGGCTGCTGAGGTCGATCGGCAGGACCATGTTGTCCTCGGTGCCGTCGTACCGGTGGTTGGTGTCGTACTCGGTGGCGCCGAACTCGTCGAGCAGCGGCGAGTAGGTGTCGACGGTCAACTGGGAGCGCTTGACGTCGAACTGGAGCATCCGGAAGAAGCTCGCGCCGAACTGGAGCTGGTCGTCGGGCTTGTAGCCGCCGATCTCGGTGAGGCCCAGCCGGTCCGCGGACACCGTGTAGAACTGGTAGTCCGCCAGCAGCTCGACGACGTCGTGCGCGACCTTCCCGACCCGGGGCTTGATGTTGGTGCCGACGCCGTGCTCGTGACCGGCGAGGATCAGGAACACGTTCGGGTTGTCCTGGACCACCGTCTTGTACAGCATCGAGCCGTCGGGCGCGGAGAACGGTGCGCCGCGGCCGTCGGGGTTGCTGCTCGGCGCGAGGTAGTCGTGCGAGAGCAGGATGCCGTTGCGGTCGGGGAAGCGCTTGAAGACCGAGTCGGCCCATTCGGCCTCCTCGCGCGTCACGCCGTAGGACAGGCCGACCACGACGAAGTCGAGGCCGCCGGCGGAGAACAGGTCGTAGTGGTTCTGGTTGTCGCCCTCGCGCCAGGGCCCGCCGTACTCGGCGTGCTCCCAGCCCTTGGACAGCGCCTGGTAGCGGTCGGGGCCGTAGTACTTGTTGTAGATGGCGCCCGGGCCGTTCTCGGTGCCCGACTGGTTGTCGTGGTTGCCCGCGATGACGCCGTTGGGCACGCCGGCGTCGTCCAGGATCTTCTGCTGCTTCGAGGACAGCTCCAGCTCGCCGGTGACCTGGCGCTGGGTGGCCTCGTCGGCGGGCTTGCGGATGTTGTTCTCGATGAGGTCGCCGGTGTGGGCGACGTAGGCGATCTTGCGCTTGTCCTTGTTGTCGGCGATCCAGCGCGACACGTCGCCGTACGCCTTCTCCCAGACCGCGCGCTCCTCGGCCGTCTCCTGCTCGACCGCGCCCTCGGAGAGGTACTGCGTGTCGGTGTAGTGGACGATCGAGAAGTCGTACGAGCCCGGGTCGGCGAAGGTGTCGGGGTCGCCGGCGTCGATGTCGTCGGCGAAGGGGTCCTCACCGGTGACCATGGCGTGCACCTTGGTGCCGTCGACGTAGCGGCGGTCGACGACGGCGGTCAGGACGGTGTTGCCCTTGACGGCGCCGCGGGCGCTGGTCAGGACGTCCCACTTCTCCGTCGCGGAGTTCCACACGCGCAGCGCGGCGAGGCGCTCCGGGTCGATGGTCCCCTCCCAGCGCAGCACCGGCGCGTCGACGAGGTCCTTCGCCCGGACGTCGAACCGCTGGTAGGTGACGGCGTCACCGGCAGGCGCGTCGATCGTCGCGCCGTCGGCGGGCTCGATGCCGGTGGCCTTCAGCTTCTGCTCGCCGTCGACCTTGAGCGTGGTGGGGACGGAGGGGGCCGTGCCCTGGTAGACGTGGTCGGGCGTGACGATCTCGGTCTCGGAGAACGTCGCGGTCACCTCGCCCCCGTCGGGCTCGGCGACCTTGGCCGACAGCTGGACGCTGCCGCCCGCGTCGGTCGTGCCCGACGCCGGGCTGAGGCCGGCGGGGACGTCGGGGATGCCGGCGGAGGTGAACTTCACCTCGCGGCTGGCGCTGTTGCCGACTCCGTCGGTGGCGGACACCGCCAGCGTGTGCTCACCGGCGGACAGGCCGGGGCCCACCGCGGCGCCGAGCTGGACCGGCTTGCCGTCGAGGGTGACGACCGGGCCGGTCACGACGGCGGAGAGGTCCTCGAGGCGGACGTCGAGGACGACCGACGCGGTGAGCTTCTGTCCGGCGGCGGGGACGCTGGAGGCGATCTTGGGCGCGGAGTTGTCGGTGACCAGGACGCGCGTCGCGGTCTTGCCGGTCTTCGACGTCGCGGCCAGGGTGTGCTTGCCGTCGGCGATCTTCGCGGTGTCGAGGTCGGCGCGCAGGCCCTGGGCGGGGCCGTCGACGAAGAACTCGAGGTCGATCTCGGTCAGCGGGTTGACGTTGTCGCCGCAGTTGCCGTCGCCGAGGCTGTAGGAGCCCTTGAGCATGCGGCCGGCGGCGGTGCCGTTCGCCGGGGTGAGGGTGATGTCGGAGATCGCGAAGTCGTCGTGGTTGTCACCGCAGGACGTCGGATAGGTGCCGGTGACGAAGTCGACCGTGTTCCAGCCGGGGACCAGCCACTCGTTGGGGAGCGCCAGGTTCACGCGCTGGCTGACGAAGTCGCCGTCGAGCACGTGCTTCTGACCGTTCACCAGCAGGTGGTTCTGGTAGCGGGCCTCGATCGAGTTGGTGCCCACGGTGAAGCCGAGGGTGGCGTTGCCTGAGCCGAGGGTCGGCGAGGCGTGCACGGCCGGGGCGTCGATCGTCCAGTGCAGCTCCGCCTCGCGCAGGCGGGTGGAGGTGTTGTCGCAGCTGCCGTCGCCCATGGCGTAGGAGTCGGCGATGCCGTGGCCGGTGACGGTGCCGCCGTCGAGGGTGAGCGCGAGCCGCGAGATGTCGAAGTCGTCGCGGTTGTTGCCGCAGGTCTCCTTGTACGGGCTGGTGACGACCGTGATCGTGTTGTCACCGGGCACCAGGAAACGCGCCGGGACCGCGATGTCGACCCGCTGGCTCACCCAGGTGCCGCCGAGGTCGATGCGCTTGCCGTTGACGAGCAGGTAGTTGTCGTACTTGTCGTCGATCGAGTTCGACCCGACGTCGAAGGAGAAGGTGGCCGCGCCGTTGCCGAGGTTCGCGTCGGTGGCGGGCTCCTTGCCGTCCACGGTCAGCGTGGTGGTGTCGCCCTCGGCGCCCGCGGGGAAGTTCGCGAACACCGGCTGGCGGCCCTTGACCAGCGTGCCGTCCTCGGGCAGCAGCTTGGGGGCGCCCGCGGGGGCGTTGTTGACCGTCACCGTGGTCTTGACGGACTCGCCGGAGACCGTGCGCGCACCGAGGACGTGCTCGCCGTTGGACAGCCTGGTGGTGTCCAGGTCGGCGCGCATGCCGGTGGTGCCCTGCGGGTCGCCCAGGACGAAGAAGCTCAGCGCGGCCTTCGTCAGCAGCGTGGTGTTGCTGCCGCAACTGCCGTCGCCGAAGGAGTAGGTGTACTCGTTCTCCTCGCCGTCCGCGACCTCGCCGAGCAGGTCGAGGCCGATGTCGGAGAGCACGAAGTCGTCGTAGTTGGTGCCGCAGGAGCTGTCGACCGTGCCGGCGAAGAACTCGATCGTGTTCTCGCCCTTGCGCAGGTGCTGGTTCGGGATCTCGAGGGTGCCGCGCTCGTTGACGAGGTCGCCGATGTCGATCCGGTAGTCGCCGTTGACCAGCACGTAGTTGTGGTAGCGGGCCTCGGTCGAGTTCGTCCCGACGTCGAAGCTGAGCCGGGACACCCCGATCGTCGGCTCGGCGTCGATCGCCTTGCCGTCGACGGTGATCCGCCGGATGGAGTCGCCGGCGGCGGTCGGCGTGGCGACGACCTCCTCGGTGCCCTCCAGGTACGCGCCGTCGCCGGGCGTGAGGGTCGGCAGGCTCGTGGCACCGGCCGGCGTGCTCCGCTGCGACGACCCGGCCTCGGCGGCGTACGCCGCGGTCAGGTTCCCGCTCACGAGCAGCAACGCGGCAAGGGCCGCCCCGAGGAGCCGCCGCCCGCCTGATCCGCCGGATCCCCCGGATCCGCCACCTGGCTGTCTGCGCCACTCTGTTGGCCGCTTCACGAACTGCCCCTCCTGATCGATGCAAGGTAAAGGGCACGCCGAGAAAGACCCACGACATGCCCATGGCGGATCTTGGGCGGCGTAAATGAACGGAGTTAAAGCAGAGGTAAACAACCAGCGGAATGCTCCGCTCAGGGCGGGCGGGGGTGCGGTGCTCAAAGGTGGGCGTTCACGCACACTTTGAGCGTGTCGCGAGCACCCATAACGTCCCCTTGACGATAAGTGATCCGCCGTGCGAGGCTGACGCAGCATCACGCCGGAGACGCTTTGACCGGCAGTCCGCCGGGGCCGCCCCGGACCGGTCGCGCTCGCCAGGACGGCGCTCACCTCGACATGCTCAGTTCGGCCCGTCTCACGCGCACCGCCGGATCATCTGGAGGACACCCATGGCCCACGCCCCGATATCGAACCCCCACCTGGACGCGCGGGCCTCCGACCGGGCCGCAGGGGTGCTGCTCGGCGCGGCCGCGGGCGATGCGCTGGGTGTGCCGTACGAGTTCAAGGCGACGCTGAGCGAGGACCAGCAGCCCCGGATGATCGGCGGCGGCCTGGGCCCGTACGAGCCCGGCGAGTACTCCGACGACACGCAGATGCAGGTGTGCATCGCCCAGGTGGCGGCGACCGGAGCGGATCTGCGCAGCCCCGGGGCCCTCGACGCGATCGCCGCCAACTTCCAGCACTGGCTGAGCGAAGGCGCCAGCGACGTCGGCAACCAGACCAGCGTGATCCTCAGTACCGCCGCACGCGCACCCGGTTCGGCGGGCACGGCGATTCGGGAGGCCGCCCGGGAGTACACCGCCGGCACCGTCCGCAGCGCCGGGAACGGCTCGTTGATGCGGACCGGGATCGTCGCCCTGGCTCACCTCGACGACGCCGCCGCGATGGCCGAGGCCGCGATCGCCGTCAGCGCGCTCACCCACCCGGACCCCGACTGCGCAGACGCCTGCGTCCTGTGGTGCTCCGGCATCCGCACCGCGGTGCTCCACGGGACCTTCGACGGCGTGCGCGAGGGCCTGGACCTGCTGCCCGCCGAGCGCCAGGAGACCTGGGCGAAGCGGCTGGACGATGCGGAGGCCAACCCGCCGCGCCACTTCCAGAACAACGGCTGGGTCGTCCACGCCCTCCAGGCCGCCTGGTCGGCCATCACCCGCACGGCTGTGCCCGAACTGAACCTGGCCGAGGGCCGCTTCCCCGCCCAGCACCTGCAGCTGG
Source organism: Streptomyces sp. RLA123 (assembly GCF_056270165.1). Taxonomy (NCBI): domain Bacteria; kingdom Bacillati; phylum Actinomycetota; class Actinomycetes; order Kitasatosporales; family Streptomycetaceae; genus Streptomyces; species Streptomyces sp. RLA123. The sequence continues at coordinate 1,537,531 of NZ_JBWDOR010000003.1, forward strand.
CACTGGAGGCGGCGGTCCGCGCCGGGACGGACACCGACACCGTCGCGGCGATCGCCGGCGCCCTGCTCGGCGCGCGCTGGGGCTGCTCCGGCATCCCGCTGGAATGGCAACTGGCCGTCAACGGCTGGCCGGACCTCGCCGCGCCCGACCTGGTCCGGCTGGCGGTGCTCACCGCCCGGGACGGGAGCGACGACAAGCTCGGCTGGCCCTCGTCGCCCCAGATGCCGCCCGGCAGCCACACCGGCTTCGCGACACCCCACCCCCACGACCCCGGTGTGATCCTGGGCAACCTGGCCCTGGCCCAGGGCACCGAGCCGGTCGGCGTCGACGCCGTGGTCTCACTGTGCCGTATCGGCACGGCACCGCTGCTGCCCGGCACCGACATCGAGCACGTCCGCGTCTGGCTGGTGGACAGCGACGGCTCGAACGCCAACCTCCACTACGCCGTCGACCAGGCCGCCCGCCAGGTGCTGCGCCTGCGCCAGGAGGGCAAGCGCGTCCTGCTCCACTGCTTCGCCGGGCAGAGCCGCACGCCGGCCGTCGCGGCGGTCTACAGCCACCTGTTCCAGGGCATCGACGCGAAGACCGCCCTGCGGGACCTGCGCCGCACGCTGACCGGCGGCTGGCACCTCCACGCACACCCGGAACTCCAGGAAGCCGTCCACGAACTGACCTCGGGCCGAGACCAGCAGACGGGAGGGGCTGCCGACCACAAAGGCCTGAGCGGTAGCGCAGAGGACAACGACGGCGCCCAGCCGACCGGGTCCACCGCCAAGAAGATGGGCACGCTGGGCATCGAGTGGATCGTTCACCCTGACGACGTCACCCCGGAGCAGACCCAGGCCGTCCTGGATGACCAGGAGGCAGGCCGGAAGAGGTTCCTGAAGGAGAGAGCTCTCGATCAGTTCGATGATGCCTCTGCCGACCTGGGGCCCGTGGAACCGCAGCTGGGCCGCGACGCCGAGCGGGGGCAGCGGAGGGGGCTGCTTGAGGAGAAGGGGGCTGCGTCCCGGGTGCGCGGGCTGATGCTCGGCCTGGCGGTGGGCGACACGCTGGGCCGCGCCGGGGGCACGCTGCCGGCCGAGGGCCCACTGCGGGCGGGGGTCAGCACCCAGCTGGCGTGCTTCACCGCGGAGGGCACGATCCGCGCCCTCGTACGAGGCGCCGAGAAGGGCATCTGCCACCCGCCGTCGGTGGTGTGGCACGCGTACTGCCGGTGGGCCGCGCTGCAGGGTCTGGAGGCCAAGCGCTGGGAGTCGGGCGAAGGGCCGTGGCCCGACGGCTGGCTCGCGCAGGTGCCGGTGCTGGCCGAACGGCGCGGCTCGGCACCGGCGACCGTGGCCGCGCTGGCCAGGATCGAGCAGGGCACCGTGGAGAGGCCGACGACGACCAGCCGCGGCTGCCACGCCCTGACCCGCACCCTCCCCCTCGCGGTGCTCGGCGCCGCGCAAGGCCCCGAGCTCGCAGGCACGTGGGCGCGTGAAATCGCCGCCCTCACGCACGGCGACCCGGCCGCGCACTCCGCAGCGGCCCATGCGGCGGTGCTGGCCAGCCACTGCCTGACCGGCTCGCCGGTGCGACAGGCCCTGCGGGACGGCCTCAAGGCGCTGCGTGCCGCGGAGCGCGGCTCGGCCGCCAATGACCTGGACCGGCTCGACGCGGCTCTCCAGGAGGCCGTCGGCCACGGCGCCGACGCCGGGCGGCTCGCGCGGCTCGCACCGGACGCCACGGCGCCCTCGGCCTTGCTGGGCGGCGTGTACGTCGCCGCGTCCTTCCCGGCCCGGGAGCAGGTGGGGGACGCGCTGCGCTTCGCCGCCGGGGCACCGGACGGCGACTCCGTCGCCTGCGTGGCGGGCGCGCTGCTCGGCGCGGCCCACGGCGCGGAGGCCCTGCCGGTCGATCTGGTCAGCCGCCACGAACTGGCCTGGGTCCTGGACACCCTGGCCCGCGACCTCGTCACGCAGCTCGCCCGCACGGACAGCGACCCGCACTGGTGGGGTCGCTACCCCGGCTGGTGACCCGCCTCCCAGTACGTTGGCCACGAACGTTGCCGGGGTGTTGGTGACCGGCCGGTCGGTGCTCGCGGTGCTGGTCGGCAGGCGTCATCCTCGTTGTCGACGTGCTCGCTGGTGAGGGTGAGGGCGAAGATGGCAGAGCCGGTCAGACGCCGCCATGCGCTGAGGTCCGTGTCGGCGGCCAGTGTCACCAGGGCCGCGTCTGGCACAAGATCCCGGCAACAGGACGATCGTCGGGCAGTGCAGGCGAAGGCGACGTTCCTGTAGGGCGGCGGCCGGCCCGTCTGGTATCGGCGCACCTGCCGATACAGCGCCTCGGGATCGGCGGCGAGCGTGCCGGACGCTGTACGGTGACCTCGCGTCCACCGAGGAGGCGTGCGGCCGGGCCCGGCTCCGAATCCGTGGGAGCCTGACACATCCGGTGTGCGTGCCACCGTGGGGAGTACGGTGAAGGGGCCAGGGAACTTGGCCTGCCGACAGCGGAGCCGAGGCGATTCGGCTTCGGGAGTTCGGCGGGCCGGCCGGGCTCCGTGCTGACAAGCGAGAACACCATGGCCGACTTGGACAACCCCCATCTTCCCGAACACTTCCCGGACGAGATCCGGCGAGCGGTGAAACCCGGGACGGCGCTGCTGAGGCTGGAGACGACTCGGGACCGTCAGGGAATCCTCGACGGTGCGTGGTGGCCGCGTTCCCGTGACATCGCCGCGGAGCTTCCCCGTCTGGTCACCGAGTTGGTCCGCTATCTGGGCCCCATCACTCGCGTCGGTCTGGACGCGAACGCCTGGGACGAACTCCCCACGCGCCTGACCGTTGACGACCGGGTCGTGCACATCGATTCCTTCCCCGTCGGTGACGACACCGTCCTGATCACCCGCGGTGACCGGGACCACTTCTCCCTGCTGGTGGTGCCGCCGCGGGCCACCCCTGATGCGGCGCGCGCCGCGATGGCCAAGGCGGTACAGGCCGGCAACGTCGCAGGGGCCGAACAGATCCTCATCGACACAGGCACCAATCCGGATCGTCCGAGGCGCGTGGACGACGCCGACGCGGGTCCGCAACCCGATGAGCTGACGTGAGGGTGCGGCCGAGGGCGGTCACCGGTCGGCTTGTGCGCCAGCCGGGTAAGCAGCGATATCGTGGACATATGTCGGTTTATGTCAAGCTTGTGCTTGAAGCGCGGTCGCCCGCGGAGCCTTCCCAGGGGCCCCTGGACATGCAATACGAAGACAAGCCAGGGCTGGCGACGTACGAGTACGACGTGCACCCGAGCGGGGCCTTGCGGGTTCTGCGCGTCTCCGAGAACGCGCCGCACGTCATTGAGGGATTCTTCGGACCCGGCGCTTGGCTGCAGGTCACGGGCACATATCTCCGAACGGGCTCCCAGTACTGATCGACGACCGGTGCCGGTTGACCGGGGCGCCAGGCCTCGCAGAGCGAGGATGGCGATGGATAGGGCCGCCGGCCACGCCCGCCCAGCAGTGGGTGCTGGGGGCCATGCCTCCCAGCAGGTCGCGACACCGGTCCCGGCGAACCGGCCGGCGTCCCCTTGACACGCACCCACTTCCCGCAGCGGCAAAGGCGGTGACCCGTGCTCCCGCACGCTGTGCGGGAGCGTCCGCGTCAACCGGAACGCAACGGCCCCGGCGCATTCACACGCCAGGGCCGCCCTTCCAAACTGCTGCACGTGAGAGTGCACCAGTTCACTGCCTATCGTAATGCTGCCGAGCTCTCGACGCGAAGACACGAATAACAGTGAGCCGCATCCCGCACCTGCCGTGGGCCCGGACGCCCGCTCCGCCCCGGCACGGCCGCACTCCAGCGCTTACGGGAAACAGGCCCAACACAGCGCCGGGGGTCTGCCCGGACGAGGGTGCCGTCGCGGATCGGCCGGGCTACGCCGGGCAGGCTGGGTTCGCCCGCCCCATCCGCCTGCCGGCCCGATCGGGTACGGGCCGGTGCGTCACCCCCAGGCGGTTGCCGGCGGCCACTCGGCCCGGCGGGCCCGGGCGGTGTCCGCCCGCTTGATGGCCTCCACCGCCGCGTGCCCCGTATCACCGCGGCTCGCCGCCACCCGAGGCGGAATCACTCCCGCGTGCGGGTGGCCGGCAGGGGTCGGGCGGCCCGTACGCACCCCGGACTGGAACGACTGCAGAGCCCGGGGGTCCTGCGTGGTGTCGACCGTGAGGTGCAGGCGGGTGGTGCCGCCCTCGGGACTTGCCGTGCAGCTGCGCTGTTCCGTACCCGCGAAGTGGTGCCGAAGCACTTCAACGACCCGGCGGGCGGCCTCGGGGGACGGGGCGATGACGCGGACCTCGGCGAGCGCGGTCCAGGGCGGCGCCGCCCGGACTGTCACCGCCGCGGGCGGCGGGCGGCCCGCGGCGGTGACACGACGCGGGGAGGCCAGCAGTCGTGCGGGTCGCTGCGCGCTCGCTGCCGTCGAACCACTGGTTCGCAGCAGACGACGGCTGCCGCCTTGTGGCTCTTCCTGCGCCGTCCCGGCCAATGACTCCGGGGAATCGCCGGCGCTTATCTCTGGGACGGCGACAGTCCGGCGGCGACGGTACGGGAGCAGGTCACCGTAGCGGAAAGCGGCGATCCGCTGTTCGTGACGCTCGTTGAGCGCACGGATGATGAAGGCGCCCACAGCGATCATCGCGAGGAGCACGGCCAGGCTGACGAGGAGTGTCATCACGCCCACATCCCCCTGGCGCGGCCGGGCACCGCGGCCATGTCGTCCGTGGACGGGGTGCCGCCTTCCGACTCCCAGTCCGCTTCGCCTCTGCGGTCGGTTCCCATGGTTCGGAGGGGTTCGTCGTCCGCCATGAGGCCGCTCGCGGTGAGTCTGCGCCGGGGGTCGGCCGCGGCTGCCATCAGCCGGGTCGCTGCGGCCAGATCACATTCCGGCGGGATGACCAGCAGATCCAGGCGACCGGTGGTGTAGGAGAGCAGCAGCAGTTTGTTCGGGTCCTGTTCCGTGAACCACCCGACGTGGACGACATGTCCTGACGCGGACACCCTTCGCGGGATCACCGGCCAGAGCGTGGGGTTCACCGCGACTCGGGTCACTCGCGCCCAGCTTCGATCCAGTGTGTCGATCAGGGCCGGGAGTTCACGTGCGAGATCGCGGGAACGCGGCCACCAGGCTCCGTCCAGCAGACCACGCGCGGCAGCGGGCAGCTTCAGTGCCAACCGGGGCGGAAGTATCGGAGGTGAAGAATCCTGCCCATCAGCGATGAGCGGTCGATCGAGGATGACACTCATGACACGGACCTGACTCCGGGCGTGTTCCCACTTGCCCGAGATGGTCGTTCGCCGGGAACGACACCGGCATGAGGGCCCGTGTGCGTAATGCTCCTGGTAACTCCAGACTACTCCGGCGAGGGCCCGCTGAGGACGGTACTGACGTACGGCGGGCATCTGACGGGGCTGGGCACGGCTCGCGAGGGTGGCCCCGCGCTCGGAGCACACCCTCACGCCAACGGTGCTCTGCGCGCGGCGCGGTTCCTGCGCGCTCTCGGCGTGCGTCACATCCGCGCATTGCGCGGCCCCATGTCACCGGGACGGCGCAGCGCGGCACGGGCGTCCCTGGCGGAACCCGGCCCCCGGCGCGGGGGCGGGATCGCGGGCCGGGCCCCACCGCGCCCTGGCGCCCTGACCGGCACGGGGGAAGGACTCCCCCTGAGCGCCGAATGCCCCGAATAGGTAGATTCACCCCGGATGCCCAGGGCGCGGACGCCCGCAACGGCTTCCGCCGCAGGACCCCGGAACCGCTACCCCGAGGCGAGGAGGAAGCCCATGTCCCGACTGGTCGTCGCGGGCGTCGGCTGCCACGGGGGTCCGGCGGCGGTGCCCCGGGCCGCGGCGGTTCCCGGACACGGGAAGACCGGCACCGCCGCGGACGCCACATGCCCGGACAACGAGAACTCCGGCCCCCGGAGGCCGCCGAGGAACGGGGAAACCCACCATGGCCACTGACACACCCATGCAGCTCGGCATGATCGGGCTCGGCCGGATGGGCGCCAATCTCGTGCGCCGGCTGATGCGCGACGGCCACCGGTGCGTCGTGCACGACCTCAGCCGCGACGCCGTGCTGGAGCTGGAGAAGGAGGGGGCGACGGGCACCGCCTCCCTCAAGGAGTTCGTGGAGAAGCTGGAGCCGCCCCGCAACGTCTGGCTGATGCTGCCCGCCGGGGTGGTGCAGCGGACGCTCGACGAGCTCACCACTCTGCTCCAGCCGGGCGACACCGTGATCGACGGCGGCAACTCGTACTACCGCGACGACATGACCCGCGCCCGGCAGCTCGCCGCGCAGCGGATCCACTACGTGGACTGCGGCACGTCCGGCGGTGTGTGGGGGCTCGAACGCGGCTACTGCCTGATGATCGGCGGCGAGGACGAGCCGGTGGCACGGCTGGGCCCGGTCTTCCGCACCATCGCCCCCGGCCGCGGGAACGCGGAGCCCACACCGGGCAGGACCAGGTCCGACGGGACCGCGCCGGAGGGCTATCTGCACTGCGGGCCGAGCGGCGCCGGCCACTTCGTGAAGATGGTCCACAACGGGGTGGAGTACGGGATGATGGCGGCCATCGCCGAGGGCCTGAGCATCATCCGGCACGCGGACGCGGGCCTCGGCCGCAGGACCGTCGACGCCGAGACCGCTCCGCTGCGCGAGCCCGAGGCGTACCCGTACGAGATCGACGTGGCCGAGGTCGCCGAGGTGTGGCGGCGCGGTTCGGTGATCGGCTCCTGGCTGGTCGACCTCGTCGCCGACGCGCTGGCCCGCTCGCCGCAGCTGGACTCGTTCACCGGCCGGGTCTCGGACTCCGGTGAGGGCCGCTGGACGGTCCAGGCGGCGATCGACGAGAGCGTGCCCGCCCCCGTCATCAGCGCCGCGCTCGCCGAGCGGTACGCGTCGCGCGGACTGGGCGAGTTCGGCGACAAGGTGCTGTCCGCGATGCGCGGCGAGTTCGGCGGCCACGCCGAGAAGACCGGGTGAAGGCGCCGTGACCCACCGTTCCCCCTCCCCGAGCCACGGACCGGTCCCCGAGGACCACGTGGTGGTGGTGTTCGGCGCGACCGGCGACCTCGCCCGGCGCAAGCTGCTGCCCGGACTGTTCCACCTGGCCAAGGCGGGGCTGCTGCCGGCCCGCTACCGGATCGTCGGCTCGGCTCCGGCCAAGAGCTCGCTGAGCGACGAGGAGTTCCGCAAGCACGCGCGGGAGGCGGTCGCGGAGTTCGGCCGGTCGAAGCCCGAGGGCCGCGCGTGGCAGGAGTTCGAGGCGGCCCTGTCCTTCGGGGCGTGCGATCCCGGCGCCGCCGAGCCGCTGCTCGCGGCCGTCCAGGAGGCCGAGCGGGCCATCGGCGGCAACCCGCGGCGCCTGTTCCACCTCGCGGTGCCGCCGAGCGCCTTCACGTCCGTGGTGGAGACGCTCGGGGCGAGCGGCCTCGCCGAGAACGCCCGGGTGATCGTGGAGAAGCCCTTCGGTACGGACCTCGCCTCGGCCCGCGCGCTCAACGCGTCGATCCACGCGGTGTTCGACGAGTCGCGGGTCTTCCGCATCGACCACTTCCTCGGCAAGGAGTCGGTCGACAACATCCTCGCCCTCCGCTTCGCCAACGGCCTCTTCGAGCCGATCTGGAACCGCGACCACATCAGTCATGTGCAGATCGACGTGCCGGAGAGCATCAGCATCGAGGGCCGGGCGCAGTTCTTCGAAGGCACCGGCACCTTCCGGGACATGATCGTCACCCATCTCTTCCAGCTGCTGGGATTCGTGGCCATGGAGCCGCCCACGGCACTCGAGGCGCACTCCATGCGGGACGAGAAGGAGAAGGTCTTCCAGTCGCTCAAGCCCATCGACCCGGCCCATGTCGTCCGCGGGCAGTACGAGGGATACCGCGCCGAGCCCGGCGTGGACCCGAAGTCGGACACCGAGACCTTCGTCGCGCTGCGCGTCGGGATCGACAACTGGCGCTGGGCCGGGGTGCCCTTCTACCTGCGCTCGGGCAAGTCGCTGGGCGAGGCGCGGCACGTGGTGACGCTCGGCTTCCGGGAACCGGCCCTGCGCATGTTCCCGCTGGCCGCGCGCGAGGGCGCCGGCGTCCGGAGCAACGAGTTGCTGATCGACTTCGACGACCCCGGCCGCATCATGGCCTGCTTCCTGGTGAAGGACCCCGGGCCCGCCATGCGCCTGCGCGAGGCGGAGATGGTCTTCAGCTACGCCGAGTCCTTCAACTCGATGCACGCGCTGGAGGGCTACGAGCGCCTGCTCCTGGACGCGATGCTGGGCGACCAGTCGCTGTTCACCCGTTCCGACGGCATCGAGCGCCTGTGGGAGGCGTCCGCCCCGCTGCTGGAGAACCCGCCGCCGGTGCAGCTGTACGCACCCGGTTCCTGGGGACCGGAGCCCGCCGTGCGCCGGCTGATCGCGCCGCACCGCTGGAGCCTGCCGCGCCGGGCGTGACCGGGGGCGGCCGAAGGGGCCTCGGCAGCCCCGACGAACACCAGCTTGCGGACGTCCCGCCCCGGCCAGGGGGTTGCTGCACCGGGGCCGGGGCGGGGTCGGTCGGGCCCGGGTCAGTCCGCCAGAGGAGCCGTCAGGTTCCCGATCCGCGTGACCGCCCAGCGCACCATGATCACCGTCACCATGGCGCTTGCCGCGACAGCGGTGACGATCGAGGCGGCCGAGCCGGAGTGCAGCGCGGTCAGGAACGGGAAGACCAGCGTGACCACCGCCGCCAGCGCCCCGGCGCCGTACCAGGCCAGGAACAGCACCGGGCCCAGGCTGCCCGTAGGAGACTGAGTCGACGACATCAGCAGATGATGCTTGGTCGCCCCCCGGCAGGCGTTGACCAGCGAAGCGCCCACCAGCGGTGGCACCAGGGCCGGTGCCAGCAACGCGCGGGCCCCCGCGCCTTCCCCGGCCAGCACCCCGGCCGCCGCCAGTGCGCCCACCAGCCCCAGCACGACGGGCACCGCCGTGTGCCGCAGCATGAGGTCCCGATAGGGGTACGGCGCCCATGACGCGCGCCGCGTGTCGTCGGTCTCCACCCGGGCCGGCTCCAGCAGCTGGGTCAGCGACCAGTAGCCGAAGACCAGTGAGGCCAGTGCCGCCGTCACGCCCGTCCCGCCGTGCGCCGATGCCGCCAGCACCGCGCCCAGCACCGCGAGCACCCCCAGCACCACTGCCCGGCCGAGCCGGCCCGGAGTCCGCAGCAGCGCGAGCGTGTCCCGCCACGGCACCGCCAGTTCCGCCCAACGGGGCGCCGGCAACCGCCATCGCGTCGACCGGCCCCCGCCGGTGACCCCGGCCACCGCCTGCCGCGCGGTACGGAACTCCGCTGTGCGCAGCGCGGCCATCACTCCGGTCGCGGTCCGCGAACGCCGCCGTACCGCGGACAACGCCAGCGACCCGGTGAAGCGGTGTGCCGCGGCCAGCGCGCCGGCCACCACCACCGCCAGCAGGACGCCCGCGGCCCAGCCGCCCGGCAGCGCGGCAGGCGTGGGGGCGAGCGCGGCCAACCCGGCCCAGCCCCAGGGCCCGGACCACAGCTCCACCCGTTCCAGTCCCGGCAGCCGGTCGCCGCTGACCGCCAGCACGGTCTGCGCCACCAGCGCCAGCACCGCCATGCCGACGTACGGAGTGGCCAGCCTGGCCCAGCGGGCCACCCGCTCGCTGCCTTCCACCGCGGTGGCCAGCGCGGTCGCCAGCAGGGGCAGACCAGCGCCGCCCAGCAGGCACCAGCCGAACGCGGCGGGCAGCCCCACACCGACGGTCAGGCCCAGCGCGATCATGCCGATCGCCGCGACCAGCAGCCCGGCCCCGCCGGAGATCGCGGCCGAGCCCCAGAACCACGGCCGCAGCACCCGGGCGACGTCCACCGGCTGCGCCAGCAGCCAGTCCACGGTCTCGCGCGGCGGCACCACCGGCCCGCGCCACTGGGCGTCCCAGGCGGCGACCAGCAGCCATCCCAGCCCCAGCGCGCAGGACCCGGCCGGCAGCGCGGCCAGGATCGCCGCTCCGTGACCGGAGTAGTCGGCGCCCATCGACTTCTCGAGGAACAGCCCCATGCTCGGCAGCGCTCCCCACACCCCGAGGATGAGCGCCACGCAGTACACGGTGTAGGCGATCTGGCCGGTCCTCTTGCGGCGGTGCGGGGTGCGCAGGTCACGGACCAGCCGCAGCGTCTCCCGCGTCCAGTCGTCCTCGTCGGACCAGGCCGCGGAGTGCTCGCCAGTCTCCCCGGTCTCCTCGGCGAGGGCGGTCACCGGGCACCGTCCGCGCTCTCGGCCAGCCAGGTCAGTCCGTCGGTCCCGGTGGCGAGCACCTTGTCCGGGTGGCCGTCGGCCACCACCTTGCCGTCGCTGAGGACCAGCACCCGGTCGGCGACCGCCCTGGCCAGTTCTCCGTGGTGGGTCACCAGCAGCACTCCGACGCCCTCCGCGGTCTCCTTCTTGATCAGGTCCGCCAGCCGCCGCCGCGCGCCCGGGTCCAGTCGCTGTTCCGGCTCGTCCAGGAGCAGCAGGTCGCGCGGCCGGACCATCGCGGAGGCCAGCAGCAGGGACTGGAGCTGCCCGGAGGACAGTGCCCCGGGCAGCGCGTCGGCGTGGTCGGTCAGCATCCGCTCGGCCAGTACGTGGCCGATCCAGTCGCCGGCGTCCTCCACCCCGTGAGCCACTGCCACCAGCTGCAGATGCTCGCGCACGGTCAGGTCCGGGTAACAGGCCGCGGTGTCGCCGACCACCGCCACCCGGGCCCGGACGGCCGGGTCGTTCTCGTTCATCGGCTTGCCGTCGAACTTCACCGTGCCGGTGCTCGGCCTGTCCCGGCCGGCCGCTATGCGCAGCAGTGTCGATTTGCCCGAGCCGTTGTGGCCGAGCAGCGCCACGCACTTCCCGGACCGCAGTCGTAGGTTCATGGTGGCCAGCGCTGTGCGCTTGCCGTAGACCCGGCTGACGCCGCTGAGTTCGAGCAATGGTGGTGCACCCATGTCGCCGGGCCTCTCGTCAACCGCGAACGCTGTCCCCGCTTCGGCCTCGGGGACGACGGCCCGGAGCGGCCCGGCCATTCTCCATGCTCCGCCCGGCCGGGGGCCAGCGGCGCCGGGTGTCCTTGGTCCACTGCGCGTGCGGGGCGCCGGCGAGTGCGTTTGTGAGAGGTTCCCCGTGCCGGCCACGGTGGTGCGCGATGCCGCCCACCTGGACGTCTCAAGGTGACGCGCGGCCGAAGGACCGGACCGGTACCACCCGTGGCGCCAGGTCGGCGCTGACGCGTTGGGACGACGCAACATCACCAAAGCGCACGGAAGCATGAGAAATGCCACAAACTGAGATTCCAGCCGCATCACACCCCTTGAGACAACCCAGGAGTCCGCTGGCCAGCTGAGATCGACATGTCAGCGCGCTGTGTGACCCCACAGTCGGCGACGCGACGGAGATCCGTCACCCGGAGCCTCGCGAGCGAGCCGGTTCGAGGGCAGCAGCGCCTCACCGCTCGCAGGCTTCCGTCTTGCCGGGGCCGTCGGCGCGCGGATGCCAGTCCCGGCGGCCGGCGGGGCCCTCCACCGGAATCAGCGCGCGCGGGACCGTCCGGACGGCTCGGGCGCGAGGTCGGCGAGCAGGGTGTCCAGCACCATCTCCTCCTCCACGCGGACCCCGTGACCGGCCAGGGCTTCGGCGAGTGGCGGGTCCCACGGGGAGGCAGCGGGGATGCCGGTCAGGGGCAGCGCGCTGTCGCGGGCGGCAGCGCGGTAGTCGGCGGTCGTGTAGCGCCAGGGGGTCCACGGAACACGGGCGAGCAAGGCGGCAGCGATGCGCAGTCCGCCCCAGTCGAAGTCGCCGTGGTAGCGCAGGCTCGCACCCTGGTCCGCCATCTGGCGCAGAAGCGTGAGGGCGGCGGCGGAGGGCTGGCCCTGGAGGCACACCAGGGGTGGGCAGTTCGCCCCGTGTACGTCGGCGGCGGCGGCCACGACCGCGGGGTTCTCGCAGACATGCACCGCCGCCCTCGGCGTGAGCAGCGCTGCATCTACAGCGAGTTGACGGAGTGTCAATACGGCGGGTTCGCCGTTCGCGGTCAGCCAGTCCAGAGCGGGGGTGCCGCGCAGGCCGAGGGTAAGGACCGTGGAGGACAACTCGTCGCGCAGCAGTCCGGCCGAAGCCCATGCCTCGCGTCGCCACTCGGTCCCGGAGCCGTCGGGGAAGCCGGTCAGCGCGCGGATTCCGGACAGTGCGAGGGTGGCCAGCGGCGTTCCGTCGTCGAGGGCGTGTGCCGAGCCGAGGGCGCGGGCCGCGAAGGCGGGCAGCGAGACGGCGGGGTCCGCGGGGAGTTCGCGCAGGACGCGCGCGGCGTCGGCGAGCATGCCGTGGGCCGCCTCGGGCGTGCGGGCGAGACGCCGTACCAGGCCGTCGGCACACAGGCGCTCCGCCCAGCCGGCGAGCAGGGGCAGTTGATCGAGCGGCGCGTACGCCTCCTGCCATGCCCGGTCCTCCTCGGCGCGTGTGACGCGTGCCGGGACGACCGGGCCGGTGAGGGCCACGATCGCGGCGGGGAGGCCGTCGGGGCTGATGCCGGAGCGGCGCAGCACCGCGTCCACCGCGTCGAGCCGGACCGTCAGCGAGCGGCCCCCACCCGGCGGACGGCCCAGCAGACGCTCGGCGGCGCGGCGTTGGGCGTCGGTGGGGGTGCCGAGGGACACGCTGCCGGTGAGCGGCTCTTCGCGTTCCATGCGGCGGCGGCCCCGTTCGACGAGCCAGGCGAGGTCCGGGCCGCCGAGCAGGCGCCCCAGACGCACCGCGTCCACCGCCGCGGGCTCGGGCACCCGCCCAGCGGGCCGGGACGGCGCCGCCTGCGATCCCTCGGGCACCTCCGCTGACCGGCTGGGACCGCTTGAGGGCATGCCGGGTGCCCCATCGGCGAGACTTCCGCGGTCGGCGTCCGGCGTCACGTCCACAGCCGTTCCCCCACCGGGTCACCGGCGCCGGTCACGGCGGTCGCGACCGCCGGGTCCTCCGCACGCGTCCGCGTCGCGCCGTCCCATTCCCAGCGGGTGACGAGCACCGCGGCGAGTTCGTCGATGCGGGAGAGCTGGGCGATGGCGATGCCGGGCACCTGCGGGTAGCAGGCCCACTCGCGTTCGCTGGTCATCACGACGTCCAGGTCGAAGGCGTGCAGCAGTCCGAGGCACTTGGCTCGGGAGTCGTCGTCGACGCCGGCGAACGCCTCGTCGAGGGTGACCAGGCGCGGTGCGTGCGGGTTGCCGGCGGTGGCGTAGTGGGAGGAGGCGGCGGCGAACAGCGGCACGCTCACGGCGAGGACGCGCTCGCCGCCGGAGGCGGGGCCGGTGGCCGGGACCCAGCGGCCGTGCTGGTGGCGTTCGATGCCGAACTCGTGCCAGGAGCGGTAGTCCAGGGCGGCGGTCAGGTGCTCCAGCCAGCTGCCGGAGGTGTCCTCGCTCTGCCGCGCGATGATCTGCGCCTGGAGGAACTCGCCGACCGCGGCCCGGTCCTCGGGGGTCCACGCGTCGGCCGACTGGCGCAGCCGGGCGCGGGCCTGGTCGAGTCCGGCGGGAGCCTTGCGGGAGGGGCGCCACACCAGGCGCAGCTTCATCCCGGTGGAGGTGGGCCGCTGCTCCAGTTCGTCGTTCATGGCGGCGACCTGGCGTTCGGCCGTGCCGATCAGTTCCTGGAGGGTGCCGGCGACCTCGGTGATGAGGTGGGTCTCCAGGATCTCGCGCTCGCGGGCGGACAGGATGCGGGTCAGCTCGCCGACCTCGGCCGCGAGGGCCTCGGACAGTTCGGGCACGGCGCGGGCGCGGCCCTGGTAGACGATGTCGACGACGATTCCGTCCTCGACCATGCGGGCGGCCGCGGAGTGGCCGTGCCGGGACAGGGCGTCCTGGAGAGTTTTCAGTTCCTCGCCGAGCCGTTTCTGTACGCGCTCCCAGGCTGCCTCGGAGTCGTCGGTCGCCGCGAGTTCCGACTCGACGGCACGGGCGAGCCCGATGGCGGCGGTGGCGCTCCACGGCCCGCTGTCGGACGGGGGCACTTCGGTGCCGGGTAGCGCCACAAAGAGCAGCCCGGTGCCTGCGAACCGCTGGAGTGCCGCGATCGCCGTGGTACGGGCTGCGACGGACTCGGCGATGTCGCGCTCCAGTTGCTCGATGCGTCCTCCCGCCTTGCCCACGCGCTCGACGGCCGCGGTGTGGGCCTGCTGCGTGCCCTTGCGGCCTGCGGCGTTCTGGGTGAGGGCGGCGGCGGTCCCGGCGAGGCGGCGCTCCAGCTCGGCGACGGCCGCTCCGACGGTGGAGCGCAAGGTGGTGTGGCGCTCGTCTGCCGCCGCCGCGTCGTGCCCGGCCTCCTCGGCGCGCAGGGCGAGTTCGGCGGCGCGCTCGCCGGCCTGCTCGGCGTCGCCGCGTTCGGTCTCGACGGTGCGGGCGGCCTCGGTGCGTTCGCGCAGGGCGGGCCAGAGGGCGGCCAGGGCGACGTCGAGCGCGGCCAGGGCCTGGCGTACGGCGGTGAGTCCGGGGCGGTCGGCGGGCAGGCCGAGATCGGCCGCGGTCCGGCTGAGTTCGCCGGCGGCCCGTTCGGCCCGCTGCGCCGTCTCGGTGAGGTCGGCGGCCCGCTCGTCCCTGCGTCGCGCGGCCCTGCCGGTCTGCTGGGCGGCCGCGTCCAGCCGGGCGTGGGCCTGCCGCAGCGGGGCGTCGTCGGGTGCGGCGGCCAGCTCGGCGTCGAGCGTGCGGCGGCGGGCCGCCACGGCCTGCGCCTCGGTGGTGATCGCCGCCGCCTCGGTGGCCAGGGCGGCGAGTTCGGCTCGCAGTACGGCGATCCTGGCGCGCCTGGCCTCCTCGCGCGCCCCTTCGCCGATGTACTCGGCGGCGGGCTTCGCCCAGCGGCCGGTGAGCGCGCCGACCCGGAAACGGCCGTCGGAGTGGATCCAGGTGTCGGTGTCCGGGGCGGTGCCGCGGGGCCCGTACCCGACGGCTGCCAGCAGCCGGGCCACCGCCTGCTCCCCCACGGCGGTGGCGCCCGCGTCGCCTCCGTCCACGGCCGGCCGCAGTACGTCGGCGAGTGAGCCCGGGGGGACGGGGCCGCTCAGCGGGTCGAGCAGGATGTCGTCGCCGTCCGCGTCCAGGGCCGTGCCGTCCGGGCGTACCCAGGCGTCCAGCAGACCGGACGCTTCCAGAGCGGCTTCGATCCCCGCGCGGTCGTCGTCCGGGACCGGTTCGCGGAAGTCCACCAGGCGCCACAGCGGTGCGCCGGCTGTTCGTTCCCGTACGCCGGGGGTGCGGGTGTACGGGGGCCGGGGGCCGCGCTGGCCACCGGATTCCAGGACGCCGAGTTCCGCCTCGGCCGCCCGGCGCCTGCCGTCCAGTTCATCCTGGCGCTGCGTCGCTTCCGCTGCACGGTCGGCCAGTTCGCCGGAGCGTGTGCGGTGGGCCCGTACCGCCGCCTCCCGCGCCGGGTTGGGCCCGTTCAGGTGCTGCGTCCATTCCTGGAGCTCCTCCAGGAGACCCACCGGATCGGGGTACGCCAACTGCACGCAACCGGCGGCGTGTTCCCGTACGGCTGCGAGCAGTTCCCGGCCCGCGGCCCGGACGGTCTCGTGGGCGCGGCCGTGTTCCTCCTGGGCGTGGGCGAGGTCGGACTCGGCCTCGTCGAGGCGGCGGGAGGCGGCCAGCTTGTCGGATGCGGCGCGGTCGGTTTCGTCGGCCAGTTGCTGCACGTGGTCGAGGGTGCGCCGCCTGCGGTCCGCCGCGGCTTCGACGGCGTCGCGGGCGGGTTCCCTTTCCGGGGGCAGTTCCACATGGGCGTCCGCGGCGACCTGGCCGACCCGGGCGAGTGCCTGTCCGGCCTGGTCGTCGGCCGAGGTGAGCCGGTTTCCAGCGGTGGACAGCCGCGCCAGCGCACGGGCGTGCATCTGCTCGGCCTGCCCGCGGTCGGCCTCGGCGCGGTCGCGGGCGTCGGCGGTGCGCCGGGCGTGCTGGGCGGCCTGCTCCAGTTCGCGGGCGCTGCGCATCTCGGGGCCCTCGCGCAGGGCCGCGTCCTGGGCCTTGAGGCGGGCTTCGGCTTCTTCGAGGGCGGCGAGGCGCTGCTCCGCCTCGCCGCGCTCTTCTTCCGCGCGGCTCCTGTCGGCCCGCGCGTCCGACAACTCGCGTTGCAGGGATTCGTACTTCGCGTGCTCGGCGCGCGGCAGCCGGGCACGGCGGCGGGAGGCGATGCGGGCGTAGCGGCGGTAGTGGTCGAGGAAGGCCGAGGCGGCCTTCTCGGCTTCGGCGGCGGCGCGCAGTTCCTCCTTTTCCTCGTCCAGGGAGCGGAACGCCTCCGCCACGTCGGCGATGACGGCCTGGTCCATCGGGGGCAGGGCCTCGGTCAGTGCCCTGGACAGGGCGGCCTCGTTGGGGCGCTTGGACAGCTGTGGCTGGCGCAGCTGGATGAGGAGGTCCACCAGGGCGGCGTACCGCTGTTCGCCGAGCCCGAACAGCGCCTCGTCCACGGCCCTGCGGTACGCGCCGGCCTGGTCGTAGACCATGCCGTGGCCGGTGACGGCCTCGGCGATCCGGTCCCGGGACAGCGGGGTCCCCGTCGCGTCGAGGAAACCGAGGTCCTGCCCGACGCGCTGGTCGGTGACGACGAACCAGTGGCGGACGATGCCGCGCCCGGAGACGGCCTTGAGGCCGCAGGCGAGGGTGCGGAAGTGCTCCTCGCCGGTGGTGTCGTCGCGCCTGCCGAACTCGATCCAGGTGTAGCCGAGGCGTTCGGGATGCGGGTGTTCGCCGCCGAGCAGCAGGTTCCACTCCATGCGCTTGCCGGGGTCGGCGTCGGGTTCGACGCGGCGTGCGGACAGGTCGCCGTCGAGGAGGAAGGGCAGGGTGAGGGCGAGGACCTTGGACTTGCCGGTGCCGTTGTTGCCGCGCAGCAGCAGGCGGCCGTCCTTGAAGTGGAACTCCTCGGTGTCGTAGAGGAAGAGGTCCACCAGTCCGGTCCGCAGCGGCTGCCAGCGGGTGCGGCCGGGCCGGGGCAGGAGCGGCCCTGCGGCGGGGTCGGACGAGGACGGGTGGCGGGGGGCGGGCAGGTCGGTCATCGCTGCGTGGTCCTTGGCTGGGCGGTCTTTCCCGGTTCGAGCACGACGGTCTCGCCGACGGCGTACCGGGCGAGGGCCGGGCGGGGCGCGACCCCGTCCGGGGTGCGGACGGCGAGGGACAGGGCGGTGAGTTTGGTGACGGCCTGCTCGACGAGCTCGCCCTCGGCGCCCGGTTCGCGGGCGGTCTTCGCCCAGAAACCGCCGTGCTCGGCGGCGAGTTCGCGCACCTTGCGCTTCAGCTCCTCGGTGGTGGCCGGTCCCTGACGGGCGGCGAGGTGTTCGGCGAGGAGCAGGGTGACGTGCCCGTGCGTGCCCTGTTCCGGCATGCGTACGTCGGTGAGGTCGTCGTCCGGGTCGACCATGGCGATCCCTTCGGCGCGGACCTCGGGCACCAGGCCGGTCAGCTCGGTGATGCGGGCGGTGAGGAAGCCGCGCTGGCGGGTGAGGTAGGCGAGTTCGGTGTCGGTGAGGGTGTCGTAGTAGAGGACGGGGTCGTCCAGGAGACGGCGGGTGAGGGTGCGGCGCAGGGCGCGGAAGCGCAGTTCGTCGCTGTCGAGCGCGGTCTCGGCGGTCAGGGCGGTGAGCCGCTCCTCGAACCCCTCGGCCTGGATGAGGGACGGGCCGTGGCGGGTGGCGAGCAGCCCGGCGAGCACGCGGCGCTCGACGTCGTAGAGCACGTCGCCCGCCCCGCTGACGTACGCGTCCTCGTCGCCCGCGACCCGGCGCAGCACGCCGATGGCCAGCAGCAGCCGTACGACGGCGGCAAGGTCGAGGCGCTCGTCGCGGCGATCGAGGGTGAACTCGATGCCGGCGGCGATCAGCTGGGGGTCGGCGGCGTCCAGGACGACCTGTTCCGCGAGGCGTCCGAGCGCGATCTGCTTCTCGCCACGCTCCAGCGCGGCGAGCGCCAGGCACAGCAGGACGTAGCGGCGGCGGGTGAAAGGGGCGCCGGCCCGACTCGCCTCACGTGCGGGGTGGGTGGCGTCGGTCAGGGTGCCGGGCGCTTTGCGCAGCCGGGCGGCGTCGGCATCGACGACGAGGGCCCAGCCGGTGTTCCGGTCGAACCATTCCCGCAGCTCCGGCGCGTTCTGCCGGACCAGCCGGAAGGCGTCGGCGTGCCGTCCGCGGGCGAGGAGCAGCGGCTGGGCCAGCAGGGCGCGGGCGGCTTTGCGCAGGTCGGCGGCGCGCTGCCCGTCCAGGACCTCGGCGAGGGGGGTGCTCACGGCGCCTCCTGGGTGAGGCCGGTGATCTGGACCAGGTGGTCCGGGCCCCGGAAGACCCCGCCGGGGGTGCGGATCTCGGCCGTCGTCCCGTCGCCGAGGGCGCTGAGGCGGATCTCCATCGAACCGTCGTTGCTGGTCGCGACGGTGCGGGTCATGCCGGGCCGCCAGGTGGCGAGCGCGTCGCCGAGCAGTTGGAGGAAGAGGCCGAAGGCGAGCGGGTCGAGTTCGCCGAGCGCGGAGAGCCGGGTGGTGCCGTCGGTGGTGAGGCGGGCGCGGGCCGCTGCTGTCTCGGCGGCCTGCTTGGCCGCGATCTCCGCCAGGCGGCTCCGCGCCTGCGACCGGTCCTCGACCTTGCGGGGCTTGCCGCGGCGCTCGTAGCTGCCGGTGCGGCGCAGTTGGGGGCTGATGCGCAGCGGCTCGGACTCGGCCCAGGGGGTGGCTGCCGGCTCCGGCCGTGCGGTGCGGGCGGCGAGGGTGTCGGCGTCGACGGTGAGGTGGCGGGCGGGGTAGAGGCCGAAGGCGGCGCGCCACAGCCGGTGCCGGGCGTCGTCGTCGGGGGCCTCGGCGAACCAGCGGGCGAGGGTGCGGAAGTCCGCGGAGCGGTCGGAGCGTCCGGCGCGGCGTTCGTTGAGCGCTCGTACGACGGCCAGTAGCTGGGGGATCGCCCCGAGGGCCCGCCCGCGCAGCAGCCGGGCCTGCGACTCGCGTCCGTCCCGGCTGATGAACCAGGCGCCGAGCCCGGCCCACCGTGCCGCCCACCGCTCGTACGCCTCCCGCTGCGCGCTCTCGGCGGACTCCGGGGAGGCGTCGGCGGCCTCGCGGGCGGCGGCGGTCGCCAGGAGCGGTTCGATGCGGTCTTCCAACTCCAGGATGAGCTGGGCGATGCGGCTGCCGAGGGTGATCAGGTCCTGGATGAACCGCTCCAGGTACTGGATGAGCTGGTCCTTGTAGGCGAGGAACGCCTCCTCGGAGACGTCGTGCAGGTCGATGGTGCGCTGCAGCGAGCCCATGAAGGCGCGGGCGTTGTCGGCGAGCGCGGCGAAGCGGCTGCCCAGCCCGTCCAGCGCGAGGTGCGTCTTGGCGGGGTCGGGGACCTCCTCGGCGGCGAGCACGAGCAGGGCCCGCAGCTGGGTGACGATGTCGTGCAGGGCCACGGCCTGCAGCGAGCCGCGCCGCCCGAGCGCCTGGTCGTACGCGGCGAGCGCCTCCTCGGCGGCCTCGCCGGGCTGGGTGAGCTGGTACACGTACCGCTTGCGGTAGAAGTCCTCGACCGCGGTGACGCGCGCGGTGTCGGGGTCGGCCCGCAGATTGCCCCATGCCGGCTGGCTCAGATTGTCCAGCGCCTTCGCCACGGTCTCCGCCTCGGCGGGCCGCACGTCGGGCGGCAGCGACGCGTGCACGTCCTCGGGCCGCAGGTGGACCGCGTACCGCTCTTTGGCCTGCAGGAACACGCGCATGATCTGCCGGTAGAGGGCGGCTGTGGGGGTGCTGAGGTGCGCGAACGGGCCGTATGCGGGGGCGGGTCGTTGCTGGAGCGGTGGCGAATGGGTCATCGCAGGTCATTGTGTCCGACGGACACCGTTACGCACGAGTCCTGACCAGGAATGATCGACTCCGGACCGGCCCGGCCCCTTTTAGACAAACCGGTACGGCAGGGGGGCCGCCGGCCACCGTCCGGCGGCCCCCTGCCGTACCGGCTCAGCCGCAGACGTGGTCCGTCCTGCTGCCCGGTGGCGTCAGGGCCTTCTCCCCCGCCGACAGGCCGCGCCCCGCCACCGCGCACACCTTCTCCAGCCATCGCTGCGGATCGAGCGCGAGGAGGTAACCGTCGGAGCCGTCGACCACGCCCATCGACGCGCCGTCCTCCGTCAGGTCGGCGGTCGCTCCGTACCCCGGCGTGAAGTGGTAGCGCTCGGTGCCGCCGCCGACATCCCAGGCGGTGTACTCGTTCTGCGTGCTCTGGGTGCTCAGGGTGGACTCCGAGGCGAAGGCGCTCAGCCACTGGACGCCCCGGTACGCCAGCGGTTCGGACCACTTGTCCTTGCCTGCCTTGTCCATGTCCCAGACCCGCACGGCGCCGTCGTAGGTCAGCACCGCGAGCAGCCGTCCTGTCGGGTCGAAGCCCAGTTGCTTGACGCCGCCGTACCCCCCGACGTCGATCGATTCGACCGCTCGGCCCTCTTCGAAGTCCCAGATCACGATGTCGGCCCCCTCGGCGGCCGCGCGCACTGCCGCCTGGCCGTGCCCCGGGCGTGCCACCGCCCAGGTACCGGCGGCCGCGATCGACACCTCGACCGGTTCCTGGGTCCTGGGCCGGTAGGCGGTGCCCACTTCCCGGCCCCGCGCCAGGTCCCATCGCACGACGTACGACAGCGCCGAGATCACCACGTGGTCCGGGCCGTCGAAGGTGATGTCGACCCATGCCGGGGTGCGCCCGGAGCGCGGGTCCGGGCGCGTGGGGTCGATGCCGGGCGGTCGCGGCAGATCGATCCGGTCCAGCTCCCTCAGCGTGCTGCCGCCCACCTCCCAGACCAGGACGGTGCGGCCGTCCGCCGCCGGCGTGAGGACCCGTGTGCCGTCCGGGCTGAACGCGCCGTACAGGGCGGCCAGCGGACGGGACGGCCGCACCGCCGCCAGCATCCTGTGGGTACGCAGGTCCCACAGGCGCAGCCCGTTGCCGTCGGAGTCGACGCTGATGACGCGGTCGTGGTCGGCGTCGACGGTCCGGATCCGGGCGGTGAGCATGGTGGTGTCGAACGTGGACGGCTGCGGAACACGCGCCACCATCACCGTCGCCCCGATGCCCACCGCCGCCCGGAGTTCGTCAGGCGGTCCGGTGAGCGCAACGGCGGGCAGCTGCGACTCGCCGGTGAACGACGCGTCCTCCTGTGCGGGCGCGGGCAGGTCAAGGGTGCCGGGGCGCCCCTCGGCAAGGTCGAAGACCAGGAACCGGAACCTGCCGAGCGTGGCACCGAAGCGCTGCACCGGGTTGAGGAGGAAGCGGCCCGAGCTGTCCAGGCGCGGCACGTACAGCGGGCACACCAGGCCCAGTTGCCGTGTGCTGTACTGAATGCGCACTTTCGGCCTGCCGGTCAGGTCCCAGGACTGCAGAAGCCCTTCCGGAGTGCACCGCACCAGTGTCCGGCCGTCGCCGCTGACCGTGACGGCGCCGGTCAGGTCCGTACCCCAGGTCGCCGAGTCCCGTCGGCCGTCGGCGAGGTTCCAGCGGACCAGGCGGCCCTGGGCCCCTTCGGCCGCGCCCTCCTGGGTGATCCGGCCGATCACGGTTCCGTCCGGGCCGAACCACGCCTCGGCCGTCTCCCAGCCCTTGGGCGCGCGCAGCGTCTTGCCGACGCGCCGGCCGCTCGCGGACTCCCAGGCCAGGACCCCTTCGCCGGGCAGCGCGGCGAGCACTCTGCGCCCGGTGCCGTCGAAGCGGAGGTCGACGGCGGCGCGGGCGTTGGCCCGTACGGCGTCGCCGTCCCGCAGGACCACCGTGCGCCAGTCGCCGCCGCCCTGCGGGGCGATTCCCAGGGACACCTTCCCGTTGACGGACGCCCGCGCGGAGATACGCCCGTCGGGCGAGAGCGCGACGATCCTCGATGCCGTCGGCAGGCCGCTCTCGTCCACCTTGTCCGTGCCGAGGGTCAGACCGACGGCGTCGCCGGAGGTCATGCCCACATTGATCCGCTTGCCGTCCTCGCTCATCGCGACATCTCGGACCGGGGCGTGGTTGTCCCACACCACCCGCTCCACATGGCGCAGCCGCAGATACTGCTTGATCAGCGCGGTGCGTGCCTCGGGCTCCTGAGCCGTCCGGTACGCCGCCGCCGAGAACAGCGCGGATGTCTCCACGGAAACGTCGTCGAGCTGCTCGGCACGTACCGCCAGTTGCTTCGACGCCGCCTTCCGCAGTTGCCCGTCGAGTTCCGCGTTGCGCCACACGAAGAGCCCGGAGGCGGCCACCGCGAGCGCCGTCAGGACGGCGAGTACGCCGATGACCCACCGCCGCTGCCGCACCCGCCGCCGTGCGCGCTCCTCCTGCGCCACCCGCCCGGCGACCGAGCGGTCGATGAACTGCCGCTCCGCATCGGTCAGTGCGGGACCCCGCAGCGTCATCCACTGCTCCGCCTCCGCGAGCGACTCGCCCTCCAGAAGCTGCCCGCGCTCCACGTCGTGCCGCAGCTCCGCCCGCCAGGCCAGGAACGCGCGGTCCTGGCGCACGCGCTCCTCGAGCCGCTTCCAGGCGCTGATCAGTGCTTCGTGGGCGAGTTCGGCCGTCACGGGTTCCCCGCCACCACCGCGCAGCACGAGCAGCCGCCGTTCGGCGAGCGCGGTCGCGATCCGCCACTGCCCCTCCCCCGCGTCCTCCTGTCTCAGGGCACTGCGCATCGGGATGTCGCCGCCCGGCAGGAACCGGACGAGATCGGTGAGCAGCCGCATGGCCTCGGCCTCGTCGGCCTCGCCGACGCAGCTTCGCCAGGCAGTCTCGGCGTACAGCCCCAGCGCACCCTGGACGCCGCCCACTTCACGGTAGGTGTCGAAGCGCAGCCGTCCCCCGATCTGCCCGTCCCACAGCTGTGCCATGACGAAGCCCAGCAGGGGCAGCGCGCCGGGGCCGTCCCCCGCGTCGTCCAGCATCCGCTCGACGAGCCCGTCGTCGTACGTCACGGCGGGTGTCAGCTCCAGGGGATTGCGGATCACCTGCTCCAGCTGAGGGCGGGACATGGGGGCGAGCAGCCGCACTTGCCCGCGGCCGAGTGCCGGGCCGAGCAGCGGGTGGCTGAGGGCCGCGTCCGTGAAGTCCGACCTGAGGGTGACCAGCACGCGCAGTCCGTCGGGACGGTGCTCGGGAAAGAGCAGACGGACGGCCTCCTCGATCTCGGCGTCCGGCCCGGCGAGCAGTTCCTCGCCTTGGTCGAGTACGACGAGCAGCGGCTGCTCCGACTCGCCGCTGGTCATGCGCAGGGCGTCCGCGAGGCCGCGCTCCGCGAGGAGTTCCTCCAGTTGCCGCACCTCGTGCGCTCTTGCGGCTCCGCGCAGTCCCGGACGTACGGCTGTGACGAGCTCCGAGGCGAGCGCCGCCCGCAGTGTGGCGCCCTCACCGGGGCGCACCATCAGCACGACATGACCCCGCTCTCGCATCCGCGGCACCACGCCCGCGCGGGCGAGCGAGGACTTGCCGCAGCCGGAGGGGCCGACGAGGGTGACGCTCGGGTGCGGGCCGGCGACCAGGGCGGTGACGTCGGCGACGTCGCCCCGGCGCCCGAAGTAGACTTCCGCGTCGCCCTCTTGGAAGGTCGACAGACCGCGGAAGGGCGAGGCGGGGCGGACCACCGCTGCCAGTTCGGGCAGTTCGGCGACGAGTGTGCGGGTGGGCATCAGAAAACTCTGCTGGACC
The DNA here is from genome assembly GCF_056270165.1 of Streptomyces sp. RLA123. Classification (NCBI taxonomy): domain Bacteria; kingdom Bacillati; phylum Actinomycetota; class Actinomycetes; order Kitasatosporales; family Streptomycetaceae; genus Streptomyces; species Streptomyces sp. RLA123. The sequence goes on from NZ_JBWDOR010000003.1 coordinate 1,561,253, forward strand.
CCGCCGGGCTGGATCACGACGACCATCCCGGCGACGGCGCGCAGTTGCTCGTCCCAGACCGGGCTGCCGCTGAACCCCTCCTCGACGGGCACGCCGTGCGGATCCGCCTGCGACAGCTGCACCCAGCCCTCGGCGGTGGCGCCGCGCAGCCGCCCGTAGTGCCAGACGCCGCCCGGGGAGCGGTACGGGAAGCCCGGCACGCGTACGTCGTGGCCCCACACCTGCTGGGTGTCGGCCATGTTCAGCGGGTGGGACCCGGGTATCGGCGCGCGCAGGCGGAGGACCGCGATGTCGCCGGTCTGGTCCTCCCGTACCGGCACCCAGCGCTCGACCTGCGCCGCGCCGCCGCCCTGGGCGGCGAAGGGCAGGTCTACGAGGACCTCGGTGCCTGTGGCCACGTCGTCCTCGCGGGGCCGGTCGAGGGCGTCGTTCACGACATGGGCGCAGGTCAGGACAAGGTCGGGGGCGATGAGGAAGCCGGCGCCGGCGAGTTCGCCGTCGGGGCCCTTGACGCGGACCACGGCTGCGGCCAGTGCCTCTTCGGGGCTGCGTGATCCAGTGCCCGTCCCCGTTACCGCAGCCGTCACTGTGGCCTCCGCGTCCCCGTGGCTCCCGATGAGCACAACTCCCCTACGGAGTATCGCTGTTGCTGTCCGTGCGGTCACCTCTGTTCCAGGTCAGCGTGACCGCGAAGTTGGCCGCTGTGGCAGTGCTGGCGATCACGACGTCCGCCTCGGCGGAGATGGAGACACCGAATTCGAGGGTCACCTCGTCCGGGGCGTTCACCATCCCGCGGAAGCGCCCGACGAAGCTGTCCGCCACGGGCCGCACGGTGTCCAGCATCTGCCCGAGGGTCTGTTCCGCCCGCGGCACGGCCCGGCTGCCGCGGCCGACCCGGACGAGGCGCTCGTCCACCTCGCGGACCTGGACCCGCACCACGTCGTCGGTGCCATCGCCCAACGGCACTTCGACGGTATGCACGGACCGTTCGGTCATGGGGTTCTCCTTCGCTCCGGGGCAGAACGCGGTGATCGTGGGGAGTCTCAACCACCCTTTTCTCACTGCGGGTTGAGCATCGCATGGGAGACGGACGCCACCGCACTCGCACCCCGTACCCCCGCGGGCACACCTCCGAAATCCCACCGGCCGAGCACGCGGCCACTTTCCTCACGCCTTAATTCATGTCTTGACAGAACATCGACAAGCTGTTTCGATCTGCTCGCGTCCGGAGGAAGGAGCGCTTCCCCGTACGCCGCCCGGCCCCCAGCAGGGGGGCGCGACGTCACCGTCCGAACGAACCCCTGTCAGCAGCGGGTTGCACGGGATCCCCAGGACACGTCCGCCTGAGCCACCGCCAGTGGCCGGGCACCGGCTGTCCGTGGGACCGGGACCGCGTACGACCCGCGCATCCCAGCAGAAAGGAAGGACATCGTGAGACGTTCCCTCATCGGGGCAGCCGCAGCTCTCACCCTGGTCGTTCTCGTCGGCACGGAGTCGGCGGCCCCGGCCGCCGTACCGCACCACGGCCCCTCCGTAACGGGCACTTACTCCACGGACGCCGCCCACGCGTGGCAGCCGCTGCCGCGCGTGAGCCCGGGAACCCCCACCGACGCGACCGTCGTCGTCGACCCGAGCACCACCCGCCAGAAGTACTCGGGCATCGGGTTCTCCCTGGACGAGACGAGCGTGTCCAATCTGTGGAAGCTCACCCCCGCCAAGCGTGAGGAGGCCGTCCGGCTGCTCGTCGACCCGAAGACCGGGGCGGGCCTGAACCGGTTCCGCCTCACGATCGGCAGCCCCGACCTCATCGAGCACCTGCCCTTCTGGTCGGAGGACGACCTGCCCGCCGGGGTCACCGACGACTTCCAGCTGAAGCACTTCTCCATCCAGCGCGACATCGACCTGCACATCATCGACACCATCAAGCTGATCCAGCGCTACAACCCGAAGGCCACCTTCTTCGGGTCCGCGTGGAGCGCCCCGGCGTGGATGAAGACCAACAACCAGTTCACGGGCGAGGTCGCGCTCAAGCCCGGCAGCACGACGGACTACTACCAGGTCGGCAAGCTCCGGGACGACTGCATCGACGTCTTCGCCCGCTATTACGTCAAGTTCGTGCAGGCGTACGCCAAGCACGGCATCCCCGTCGACGCCCTGACCCTGCTGAACGAGCCCGGCATGGACGTGGTCTACCCGGCCATGGACATCAGCGTCGCCCAGCAGCAGAAGCTCGCCATCGCCATCAAGAAGGCCCTGCACAGGGCCGACCTGAACACCGGCCTGTACGTCCACGACTTCAACTTCTGGGACTGGCGCGACCCGAACAGCACGGCGACGAAGAACTACTACCGCATCTTCAACGACGCCCCGGACGGCTCCGTGACCGGCCAGCAGGTCCTGAACGCGACCGACGCCGTGGCCTTCCACCCCTACTGGGGCGACCCTAAGGTCATGCGCGACGCGTTCGAGCAGACGGGCAAGCCGGTCCACATGACCGAGACCAGCGACCTGTCCGCGTCCACCATCCTGAACTACTTCCGCCTCGACGCGAGCTCCTACGTCATGTGGGCGCAGACCACCGACCAGGACGGCGGCACGCTCCACTGGACGCCCGCACGGGACAACAACATCGACTGGGACGAGGTCGCCGCGACCACCAAGTGGCCCGACCGCCTGGTCAAGGTGAACACCACGACCAAGGACTACTCCGTCCGCGACGAGCTCTACACCATGGGGCAGTTCGCGAAGTACCTCACGCCCGGCGACGTACGGCTGGAGTCCAGCACCACGGCGGGCGGCGTGAGCAACGTCGTCTACCGGCACGGCGCCGACAGGTTCGTCGCGGTCCTCGGCAACGCCAACAGCACCGACACCACGGTGCGGGTGGTGCTCGCCGGCAAGTCCTTCGTGGTGAAGGTCCCGGCGAACTCCTACGCCACCTACCGCTGGCAGCAGCGCATCCCCCGGGACAGGCACAACCGGGCGCCCGTGGTCGCCGCCGTGCCCGACGTGGTGGCCGACCAGTACAGCACGGTGCAGGTGCCGCTCAAGGCGACCGACCGCGACGGTGACCGGCTCGCCTTCTACGCGACCGACCTCCCGGACGGCGTCACCCTCGACCCCGCCACGGGAGTGGTGACGCTCAAGCCGACGGCGGCCGGCGAGAACGACGTGACGGTGGTCGTCACCGACGGCGCCGCGCACGCACAGGTGACCCTGCACGTGACGGTGCGCCCGCACAGCGCGCCGGTCGGAGTGCGGGTGGAAGCGGAGTCGTACGCCGCCCAGCACGGCTGGACGGCGGGCGGGGCCAACTTCATCGAGAGCAACCCCGCGGCCAGCGGCGGCGCGAACGTGGGCTGGACCGCCGCCGGCAACTGGCTGGACTACGCGGTCGACGTCCCGAAGGCCGGCACGTACGACCTGGAACTGCGCGTCGCCACGGGCGGCGGCGCGGCGGTCACGGACGCGCTGTCCCTCCGCGACGCCGGTGGCACGACGCTGGCCACGGCGTCCGTCCCGAACACGGGCGGCTGGGGCTCCTACCAGTCCGTGCACGTACCGGTCACCCTGGCCGCGGGCGACCAGACGGTCAGGCTCTTCTGCGAGACGGGCGGCTTCAACATCGACTACTTCCGCCTGTCGTAGCGCGCTCTGCCAGCGGCCCGCCGTCACTCCCCGGCAATCGGTGGGGAGCGACGGCGGGCACCGCGGGGACCGGTCAGGAACGGGGAATGCCCATCCCGTCGAAGCGCTGCATGAGGGACGACTTGCCACGGTGCGCGGCCCGCAGTTCACCGGCCCGCCGGTCGAAGTCCGCGGTGCCGCCGGTGCGGGTCTCTAAGGCGCGCAGGTCTCCCAGGATCACGACGGCCGCGTCATAGGCGCCGGCCTTCTTCTGGGCGATCAGGCCGTCGACCTCACGCCACGCCTGTTCGGTGTCCTGGGCGAGCTTGTCCAAGCGCGCCTCCTGCGCCTCGGCGGCGGCGCGTGCCCGGGCGCTTTGCTCCCGTTGCCTGCGGTCGGCACGACGGCGGTAGGCCGTGTCGAGGAGTTCGGCCGCGGTGCGCCGGCCGGTTTCGTCACGAGGCCCGGGGACGGTGACGGCCGCCCGATAGCGAGCCAGGAGCTCAGGCCCTGGGGATGCCGGGCCCAGCGCGGCCTCGACGAGCAGGGCGTCCTTGTCGGCGGCGGGGAGACCGGCGATGAAGGCGGCCAGGGCCGTGCGGTCCACGACGTCCGCGGTGGCGGGTCGGCTGTTCTCGGCGGCGGCCGCCAGGAGGTCCGCGTCGACGGACAGGAAGTCCGCGAGGGCCCGCTGCGGGCCTGTGAGTGAGGCCAGTCCCGCCGGGAGGGGCGGTTCGACCTGGCTGGCGTAGTTCTCCTCGTCGTCCTCCGCGAGTTCCCAGGCGGTGAGACCCGCGAGCCACGCCACGTACAGCGGCCTCAGGTCTCCGGCCGCGAGTTCGGCGCGTAGCCCCACGAAGGCCGAGAGCGTGTAGGATGTCTCGAATTCCCACTCGCAGCCGTCCTCCGAGGACACGGAGAAGTCCAGCAGCGTGTGTCCGGACCGGGTCCTGACGCCGAGCGCATCGTCCATCGCGTACGCGGTGGCTTTCTTGGCGGTGAGCGACCCGGCGGGCAGACGCAGGACGAGGCGACGGCTGCCCCAGTTCGCGTAGTACAGATGGGCGTCGTAGAGCTGCTCGACCAGCTTCGTCGTGTCGCCGCGGAAGTCGCCCCAGTGGTACTCGTTGACGAACCGGGTCGCGGTGATGTCGGCGCGAGTGGACAGCGCCCGTACCTGCCTGACCTCGTCCTCGTTCAACGGCCGGTCAAGGGCGAGGAACTCGTAGTACTGGTACTCGCTCACGACTTGGCAGCCTACCGGCCGTACACCCTAGGCTTGGGTCAGCCGCGGAGCCATCCGAACAGCCCATTGCCGCGCCGCTCGCGCTCCCACTCCGCCTCCGCTTCGGCTCGCTCGGCCGCCACGCGCTCCCGCTGCGTGCAACATCGCGGGCATTCATCGCCGCGGGCCAAGCCAGGGGCATCGTCAGGGTCGACGTCGCCGCCGCAGGTCGGGCAAGGCCACAGCGAGGCCTCCCATTGCCGGTACTCGTCCTTCTGCCGACGTGCTTCCTCCTCCTCAGCTGCCCGCTGGACAGCGCGACGTCGTTCGTCTCGACGGCCGTAGGCATGCAGGTCGTCGGCGTTGCGCAGGGCATCGGTGAGTGTCTGGGCTGAACCATGGCCGAAGCGCCACCAGATCGCCCCGCACGGGCCGTTCTGCTGCAGCCGGTCCAGTGCGGTGGCCAGGACGGGCACCGCGCCGTCGTAGTCCCGGTACCCGTCCCGCTCTCCGGTGTTCCCTATCGGGCGGCCAGGACGCCACGTGTCCTGCCAGTGCTCCTCGGATAAGCGTGCGACCTCATGTATCCGTGCCTGCAGGGCCTTGAGACCGACCTGCTTGGTGAACACGAACGCCATGAGCTGCCCCGAATTTCGTGGAGTCCGCGATCGTGTGATCAAGCGGTCTGCGGGGTTTCCTCTAGTTGCGCCCAGTACGCCTGTTCGTATTCGTCGGGCGGGACGTAGCCGAGGGCGGAGTGGAGTCGTTCGCTGTTGTACCACGCGATCCATTGGACGAGGGCCCGCTCGACCTGGTCGAAGTCCCGCCACGGTCCCTGATGCTCGATCAATTCAGCCTTGAACGTGCCGTTCAGGGCCTCGGCCATCGGGTTGTCGTAGCTATCCGCGACGGACCCGACCGACGCCGAGGCGCCGGCCTCGGCCAATCGCTCTGTGTAGCGAATGGACACGTATTGCGACCCGCGGTCGCTTTGGTGGATCAGTCCCGCGTCCTTCTTGATCTTCTGGCGCCACAGCGCCATCTCCAGCGCATCCAGTGGCAGGTCGGTGCGCATGTGGGTGGCGGCCTGCCAGCCCACGATCCGGCGGGAGTACGCGTCCAGGACGAACGCCACATAGACCCAGCCCGACCACGTGCGGATGTAGGTCAGGTCCGCGAGCCATAGCTGGTTCGGGCGCTCGGCGGTGAAGCGCCGGTTGACCAGGTCCGGCGGACGCGGGGCGGCCGGCTCCGGGAGCGTGGTGCGACGCCGTTGTCCGCGGATGACGCCCTCGATCCCGAGCTCGCGCATCAGCCGCTCTCGACCGTGCAGCGCGCCACCTGGCGTCCGGAGCGGACCAGCGCGCGGGTGATCCGGCGGGCGCCGTAGGTGCGACCAGATTCCTCCCACACGGCTCTGACCAGCGGAATCAACTCTTCATCGCGCAGGCGGCGGGCCGACTTCGGTCGCGTCTTGCGGGCGAAGTAGGTCGACGGCGACAGGTCAAGCACCCGGCAGACGGGATCGACCCCGAGGCCCATGTCGCGCAGATGGTCGATCACCTGCTCGGCCTCGTCCGGGGACGGTCGATCTCCTGGGCAAAAGACACCGAGGCGGCCTTCAAGATCTCGTTCGCCCGCCTGAACTCGGCATTCTCCTTGCGGAGTTCTTTCAGCTCGTCGCGTTCGGCGGTGGTGAGGCGGTCGTCGCGCTCGCCGGCGTCGGCCTCGGCCTGGCGGACCCAGGAGCGCAAGGCCTCCTTGTGGATGCCGAGGTCACGGGCGACGTGCGCGACGGGACGACTGGTCGAGCGGACCTCGCGGACGGCGCGCTCGCGCAGTTCATCGGGGTACTTACGGGGTGCTGGCACTGCTGGTAGTTCTCCTTTACGCCTGGATCGTAACAAACCCAGACTTCAGGGACTTCACGAAGATCAGTGCAGCTCACCCGCTCGTGCCCCGATATCTCGAGGCGTTCGAGAAAGCACGCGAACGCCAGGCCCAGCGGGAACGGCGGAGGTCTCTCGCACTGGCAACCGTGGGACAGGACTACGTGCCGGAGCGCGCGGCATGAATGACGCCGTGACCGGCCTGCGCCTGCTGCCGTGGGACGGTCCCAATGGGAAGCCCGCGTACACCCCCGACGACAATCCCGAAGGGATGATCGCGCGACTCGCCGACCGCATGGAGCGCGAACAACTCGCCACAGCGTCAGACCTGCTCGACCTTGCTCGTCAGATGCTCGCCGTCACTGAGCCGCTGACCTCGGACCAATCGCGCTTCGTCGTGGCACGTCTCTGCGACGCGCTGTCGAACACGCTGCGGGTCGCCGAATCGCGCGGCATGCGTCTGACATCCGGAGGCGCTGGTGAGTAGACGCAAATTTCCGCTGATGACGATGCGCGTATCGCGCGACGGCGGGCAGACGTGGGGGCGCCGCCTGCGCTTCCACAGCAGCGACAACCTGAAGCCCCTCCAGTCTTCCGCGTGGCCACCGTGCGAGTGCCGTCGATGCGTGCCGGGGCTGCGCCGCACATAGCGACCCGCCCGAACGCAGACGGGGCCCATAGCGGCCTGCGGATTCCCCGGTCGCTACGGGCCCTGCGCAGGCCGAGGATGACGTTCGTACTTCGCCCGCGTGCGTCAGTCGTGCTTGTTCCGAGATCGCTGCCCAGTTCGTCGGTCAGGCTCCCGAACACCCCGTCACTCACCCGCGCGGATCGTCCACCACCGGGTCCCGGCCTGGGGAGAACGGCCGCAGGATCAGCACTGGGTGATGCTCGAGCACCGATCGCGCACGCTCCCCCTCGGCTCGGTCCACTTGCTTACGCCTCTGTCTCGGGCAGCGGCACCGTACCCGCTCGAAGGAGACCCTCGCCTTCCGCCACAGCTTCTTGCAGTTGTTCGACGAGTTGGCGCAGGCTCGCGTCGAGGTCGACCTGGTCTCTCGTCTCCGCGACGATCGCTTCACGCACGTCGTCGACGAACGGCTGCCAGGTGTCGCGAGTGCGCTGCGTGCACTCAGTAACGACCTGCTGCCGCTTCTCGGCCGCCTCCTTGTCATGGTTCAGGCGCGCGCGATCTGCTCCCCGCTCGTCGACGGCTTTCGCCAAGTAGACAGCGAGGGGAAGTGCGGCTTCGGCGATGCCGACGTGCCGACTCAGGCCCCCAGGCGCCTTCGCCGAACCGTCCTTCCCGCCGGCGATCGACCCGGGTGCGGCAGCCTTCAACAAACCGATCAGCATCGTCCCGACCGTATCGACATGTTCTGCGGCACCCCCGCGCCCTGCCGGGGTCGTGGGGGCATGCTCCTTGGACTCGAGTGTCGCAACCAGCGACGCAAAGCCGGACCAGGAGGGTCGGGCGCGCTCTCGGTCCTTGGTCTTGCGGATCGACTGCTGCAACCGCTGGAGGCGGGCCTCGTGCTTGGTGAACCACTCGTCGAGCGCGCGCTGAATCTCGGCCTGAAGTTCACCGGGGCCGGAACTCGGCTCCCACGACCGCCGCAGCACCTCCTCGAGGAGACCGTCGAGGCCGGCTTGTGCGGCCCGATCGAGAACGTCGAGTTCGCTCTCCCATAGGTCGCGGCGAGCGACGCCACTGGCAGCCACTTCGGCACGCGCCGTGTAGTCCGACAGTTGCCTCCGCAGCTCGGTCACGGTTTCGTCCAGGACCGCTGTCCAGTACCGTTGCCCGGCCGCATGTCGCCATCCGGGCAGTGCCGAGAGGGAGACCGCCTCGAAAGCATCCGCGAGGTCCCTCATTCCGTCCCAGCCACGGAAGTCATCCCAGGTCTCTCGGCTGAGATCCGTGTCCGGCCCTGCCGTCTGGAACGGGTCCTGCGAGACGACGAATACCGGTATCCTGTCGTTCAATTCAAACAGTTCTCGCAATTCGCGAACCTTGCGATCGCTCAGTGCCCGGTACTCCGTGAGATCGCACTCCGGGTCCACACCCGCCTCATCGAACCGCGAGATGACGAACCACATCGTCCCCGCCGGCCATCCCTGCGTGAACAGCTTCCGAAGCACGTCTCTTTCGGCGGTCGCCAACTGCGGAGTCAGCACCATGATGCCGACGTCCGTGAGTCCGACCGCCGCCATCGCTCGGCGCGAATTGTTCTGTGCACGAATATCGGACGCACCGACCGCGAATCCGGGAATATCACGGATGATGCACCCACCGACCTCAGTATCGTTGACCTCGAAAGTTTCGTGGCGTGCGCTGATCGTGAGCCAGCCGGGAACATCGCCGCCCGAATCGACGAGCAACCGGCGGAGCAGGGAACTCTTGCCGGTGTCGTAGGACCCGAAGAGAGTCACGACCGGTCTGTGCAGCTTCTCGAAGGCGTCCCAGTCGTCGACGTACTGCCCGACCAGCGATCCGCCTGGAAGTCTCCCCAGCCAGTCCCGCACTGCATCAATGTCGACCACTGTCACTCGTTCCCCTCTGGCCTGTCGATCAATTCGTCCGCAGCCGCGATCAAGGCCCCGACTACCTCGGCCTGCGCTTTCGCCGAGTCCATCCGCTTCCTGATCGACGATTCGAATTCGAGGTGCTCTTCGAGCAATGTTTCGAGCTCCTTGGTCCGCTGTTCGAGGTATCCGACGGGACCATCCCCTTGCTCGCCGCGCATGATCTGTTCGACGATCCCCGCAGCCGCTTCGTCGATCACCTTCAACGCCGAATCCTGCTGGTGCTTGTGTTCTCCAGCCTTGTGGATGTCATTGGCCATCGACACGGCATCCACGGCGGAAGCGATGACCCCGAGGACCACCGCGACTCTGGCAACGTTGGCGCCGCCCTTCACCGCGCCCCACGGCTTGAACTTGTGGCCGAACTGCTTGCCGATCGCGTAGATCGCGTTCCGATTTCCAAGGGCTTTCGCAAGCGGCGCAGCGGCGCCTGCGACGTTGCCCGCACCCTCGGTCAGATCCTCGTACCAGGCATTTCCCTGGGCCTTGAATTCTGCCGCGAACTCGGGTGACACCTGGAACTCGGCGGCGCGCATCTCGCGTCCGATTGCCGATATGTGGTCGCTGAACCACTCGTCCAGTTTGCGTGCCGCGTCGGCAAGGTACCGTTCGAGATCAGCTTCGAACTGCGGAGCCTTCCACCAGGAGTCGACGAGGTTCTCCAGCTTCTGGCCGTCCTTCCGATCGAGTTCTGCGACTGCGGATTTCGTCGCTACCAAATGGCGGTCCACCATACGGCGGGCGTCCTCTCTCAGTGAACCTTCGAGGACCACGGCGTCGTTCATTGCGGCCCGGAGGGTAGCGATCACCGGCTCCGAGCGACGCAGCTCTTTCGTGCCGTCGACCTGCGCCTGGTGAAGCATGTGCCGGCGACGCTTGAGGTCGGTGACCGCCGCATCGAAGGCCGCCGACGACGCCGCAGCGGACAGCTGCTCGTCGGAGAGTCCGGATATGGCACTCGTCAATGCGGCCACGCCGTCCCACAGCCGATGCTCGTCGAAATCACCGGGTACTGCCGTTGCATCGCCTCCCACCAGGCCGAACGGATCACCGGACAAGCAGTGGATCCTGTCCATATCGACTTCGATGGAACGAGCGGCGAATGCTGCCCGCAGCTCCTCGCGTTTGCGGTTCTGCAGGTTCAGAAAGGCCTCGGGTGCAGCCAGCGGATCCACGCCCAGTTCGTCGCACCGATTGACGAGGAACACCATCCGCCCGCCTTTTGAGGCAAGCAGCTCCGAGCCGCGCGCGAGCTCCTCCAGTATCGAGGTGTTGCCGACCAGCAGATTGATGTGGACGACGACAAACACGAGAGCAGCCTCGGCGATCGCCTCGAGTGCCGCGGTGTCGTGCTCGTCGTGTCCACTCTGCAAGCCGGGTGTGTCCACGAGATCGAACCGGGGGAACGGGTATCGGTTCGCGGCTACGGTCGCGGGCACCGCGCGGATGTCGAAGGCTGCCTCCGGTTGCCGGCCGCTGTCCACCATGATCCGACGGATCAACGACGACTTTCCCGAGTTGTAGTCACCGAGAACGGCAAGAGCCGGTCTTGCCCCGTCGACGCGCCAGAAGGTTCGCGCGATGTCGAACAGTGCCGGGTCGCGTCGGGCCGCGTCCTCGAGGTGGTCTCGCCAGGAGTGGATGTCTGCCGTCGACGGTGCGCTCCACGCCGCAGCCACAGCGCGCGTCAGCCGGCTGAGGTCCTCCGCCCGGCGACTCGAGTAAGCCTCATGTACGGCATGGTCGATCTGCGCCGACTGGTGGTCGATGCCGGACTCGAGCCAGTCCTCACCCAACAATGCCCTGGTCACCTCCGCCGGAGACTCTCCCATCCGACGCTGCGCACGCAGCATGACGTCGGCCACAGCGGGTGCGGGTTTGACCGAACCGGCGTAGGTCCGGAGGCTGTCGATCAACCTCACGATCCGGCTGCCCGCCATGCGAAGCTCGATCGCAGCGCGGAGCGACTCGCCGACCGCAGGAGCCAACAACGTCCACGCCGCTTCCCGGCTGTCGCGAACGAGGGCATCCTCGTAATCCACGAACGTCTGATCCACAGCGCGATGGCAGTCTGCAAATGCCTGCGCCATCGCTTCCTGTGCTCGCTTCGACGCTTGCCGGCTCATCTTCTTGCCGAAATGCTGCTGGAGCTGTCCTACGACCCCGACGCCCGCGGCAGCCGCGCCCAGTACCCAACCTGCGGGGTTCCAGAAGAGGGCCAACGCAGGTACCGCAAGGGCGCTTGCACCCACCGCGATGCCCGCCCCCCTGACGGCATCACCCGTCACACCGCCGCCCTCGTTGCCGAGGATCATCGCGGCGTGCGATATCGCCGTCCTGTTGGCGATGGACTCGTGGTCCACCGCGACGTCAAGCTCACGCTGCAGGAAAGCCCGGCGACCCGCCCAAACGGCGTCCACCGCAGCGGAAATGGCACCTTGATCGAACACAACCTTCGTGAACTCTGTCTCGTCGATCGCTGTGTGCTCATCGAATGCCCTCCGGATCAGATCATCCGCGTTGGTCTTCGCCTGTCGGCGGCATCCCGCAAGATGCGAGGCAGCTAAGTGCCGGACGAAGCGGTCCAACGTTCCTCGGGCCGGCGGCGTGTACGGGCGGCCCCGCGCCTGCTCGGACACCTCAAGCAGATCCGCGCTGAGAGCCACGTCGTGCAGCCACGTGGCACGTTCGGCGTCTTCTGGGTAGCCCAGCACGGCGAACAGCGACTCGACCTCGCGTTCGAGGGATTCCGCTTCCTGCTCGATCTCGACCGCCAGGTCCTCGAGTTCGCCGATCCCTCGGCGGCACCGTGATCGGATGTCCTCGCGCAGCGCTGTCAACCGGAGATCGGCGCCGCCTTCCTCGATGGAGGTGGTTATCAGGCGCTCCAGCGTCCCGAAGTTCGACCAGCGATCGAGGTAGTCCTTCCCGAACTCATCCCGTTCATGGTGGAAGTTCTCCGGGGCTGGGCCGTGGAACGGGGTCGTGGCGCGCGCGAAGAAGGCCCTTCGGCTGTGGATCGCGACGACCGGCGTGTTCGGCAACCCAATCTGTACGAGCTGGGTCCGAATGTTGTCGGTGTGCTGGCGAACCGATTCGGAGAGATTCCTTCGGCGAGCCTCGGGGACTTTCGCGGGGTGGCGCCAGCGCGAGTTGCGGACGTTGAGGACAGCCACCACCGGCTTTCCGTGGTCGCGGATCCAGGCGCCGATCTTCTCGAACTCCATCTCCTGCTGGGACTGGCTGTCGAAGCACAGAAGCACGATGTCGGCGATCTCCACTGCCTCGCGGGCCTTGGCCTCGAGATCGTCGCGGCTCTCGGTCCGTCCCCAGCCGTTGATCCCGGGTGTGTCGAACAGTTTGCAATCCCGCCACTCGATGGGACGCACCTCGGTGGTCCAATCGCTGACACCCGGCGAGACATACTCCCCGTCGAGCCGGCCGAACGCCGACAGCAGGGTGCTCTTTCCGACGCCGGTGCGTCCGAAGAACGCGATGTTGAACGACCCGAGCGACTCGCGCTCACGATCGAGGTGACGTCGCAGTTCCCCCGGAAACCCACGAGCGAAGTCGTCCAGGCGGATGATCAAGCCGGACGAGGACGACGCGACCCGCTGCCCTTGCGTGAATGCGCCGACCAGGTCGTCCGTGATGTCATCCAGACGTGTCAGTTCCGCGTGTCCCAGCTCGACGGCCGATCGAACGGCCTCCTCGAGCGACACGACCTCTGTCGTCAACTCATCGTCACTTTCTGCTGGCAGACCGGTCACGGCGCGGCGGTGATGTTTGTCGAGCCGTCCAGGGCCTGGCGGGCGACCTTCATGGACGTGCTGGTGAAGTCGGGCATGGACGATCCGGCGGCCTGTGGCGCGGCGGCCGCGGCGATGGTGCGGGTGTGCATGATCCCCCCTGAGCGGTTCTGCTGCTGAGGAACATCATGCGGCATGTGGTCCACCGTGGCGGTGGTGACGGACAGGGCTGTGAATCCGCAGGCGGCAACGGAAGTGACGTTGGCTCGGTTCATGGTTGTCCTTCGGGTAAGGAAGCGGAGGGTGAAAACCACGCAGCAGTCGTGCGAGGGGCGGCGCAGGCGGGGGGTGCATTGCCTCGGCGCCGCACTCGACGTACTGACCCGCTCCGGGCAACCAGTCAGCCGGCGTTGGTGCCGGTCAACTGACGCTGAGGAAATGAATTGCCGCCGCGTCACCGTCACCTGCCTCAGGGGGAAGGCACGGATTTCAAACGGTGCTGGACCTTGGGCTGCAATTCGCCCGGACACGACGGGACCCCGCTCGCGGCTGTGCGTGGGGCGGCCTCGTCGGCCGCGGGCTGGTCAGTATGCGCCGCTGTCCCGTAGCTCACGCACTACCTGCTCCCGCATCTCCGGGCAGTACGCCTTCACGCCCATCAGCAGCAGTTCGTTCGCCTCTTCCTTCTGCCTGCCCCAGTCCGGCCCGTAGGGGTACAGACCGCCCTCGTCGAACATCCACTTCACGCTGTGACCCGCGCCCAGTGCGTCGCACCACTCCTGTGGAAAGTCGATGAGGTCACCATCGGATGGCTGGCGCTCGGCCCAGCTGCGCCACGAGGCAAGGTGCACGGCGTCGAGGAACTTGACTTCCTTGCTGACGTTCGGCGACGCCTTCGGCTTGGCAAGTGTCTTGTTGTCGCTGGTACTGCCGCAGGAAGCAAGCGAAGCGATCGCGGCAGCGGCGAGTAGCACGGTAGTGACGGTAGTAGTGACGCGGCGCATCGTGCCCCCAGGGTGTATGCAGTCGGTACGTGGCGTGCACGGTTGAACCAACCAAGGCCCACCGTCCGGATCGGCGGGGCCTTGGTCGAAGAGATCAGTAGTTGGCGTTGGCGATGACGTCGCCATCCTGGCCGTAGACGGTCACGAGTCCGTTGTTGGACTCGTAGCAGGACGTGAACGCAGAGGCGATGAGCTTCGCGTCACCCTGGTTGTCGCTCATGAGCCCGCCAGTGAAGTCGGTGTAGACCTCCGCCGAGTCCAGGATGTCGTTCCGCTTGTCCGCGCCGGTCACCTTCGTCACGTGCTGGACGGCCTTCTTCTCCGTGGCCGTACCGGACTTGGCTACGCAGGCCTTGAACTGCTCGGCCTGCGTCTTCGTCTTCTGCGCGGGCGTCGCCTTGGCCTTGGCGGAACCCGGCGTGCGGTCGGCGGTGACGGCCTTGTCCTTGGCACCGGTGTCGGTGGCGTCGCCGTTTCCGCCGCTGGCCGCGGCGGCGATGCCGATCAGAACGAAGAGGGCGACGACGCCGAGGCAGCCGAAGCCGACGATCTTCCCCGCCTTCGACTTCTTCGGCGGCTGCGGCTGGAACGGCGCAGTGCCGTAGCCCTGCTGCTGCGGGCCGCCCCAACCGGGCTGGGGCTGCTGCGGGTGCTGCTGCTGGCTCATGGTCCCTCCAGGGGATGTAGTAGATGCACCTTTCGGGTGCGTGTGACGTGTGAAGCGGGAATGTGCGTCAGGCCGCCCAGGCGGCGAGGGCGCCTGTGGCCCACAGCGGGACCAGGCGCGGGAGTTCGGTGCGCGGGACGGTGCCGCGCACGCAGCGCAGGCCGAGTTTGGCCAGGGAGTCGGCGGCCTCGTTGAGGGGGTGGCCCGCGTGTGCCTTCTCGTGGACGAACGTCAGGTGCGGGGTGTACTCGGCGAGCAACTGCAGCTTGAGCAGGCTGGGCTTGCGGCCCTGGGAGCGCAGGTGGGTGTCGTAGCCCTCGGGCATGTCCGTTCCACCCTGCTGCCAGCTGTGCAGATGCCGCAGCGCCTGCAGGTTGTCCACGCGGACCTCGATGGGCTGGCCGGGGTGCGTGTGGAGGACCGCCTTGAGGCCCCAGTACACGACGCGCAGTTCGGTGACGACGACGCGGGAGCGGGGGCGCGCGAGGTACTTCGGGTAGAGGTGGGCGCGCAGACCGGTGCGGCCGGTGGTGGCGAGGTAGCCGGAGGCCACCCGGTCGGGGCCGACCGAGGCGTCCGTGGCGAGCACGATCGGCCCGGCAACGGCCTTGACCTTGTCGTTCACGCACACCTGGCGGCGAGTGGAGGTGATGGGGCGGGGTGGGTGGGCGAGGGGAGAACGACGACTCATGACAGGCGTACCTCCTTGTTTTGGCATCGGAGCAGCGGGAGAGACGACGGGCACGGGTGACGCCCGCCGAGCGTGGTCGTGTCGGTCAGGCGCCGGCAGCGGTCGGCGGGTGGACCTGGCCGTAGACGGTGAGGAACAGCTCCAGGTCGGCGCGCTCGGCGGGCGCGGCGTGACCGGAGGCGAGGCGGGCGCGGGCCTCATGGTGGGCGCGACGCAGGTAGCCGCTGCGCTCCAGGTGGCGCCACAGGAGGCGAAATGCCTGCTGGTGGTCGTAGAGGGTGGTCTCGTAGGACGTGCCGGTGATGTGGCGGGCCTGGACCAGCAGGGCCCGGAAGTTCTCCCCGGCGTCGCGCTTGAGCAACTGCGCCAGGTGGCGGCTGTACACGGTCAATTCGGGCTCGCCCGTCTCGGTCAAGCAGGTTTCTCCACTCATGAGGCCTCGTCTGCTGTCCCAGGGCAGGCCGAAGCGGCCATAAACGGCCCCGGGGCGCTTCCAGCGACCGCGGCCGACCGGAAGCGTCTACAGATAAGCATCAGAATGAAAGCACTGTCAAACCTGTTTACCGAATTAGCCGGGGTGTACGATGGCCGCTGTCCCCGATGAGAGGTGAGAACACGTCATGGCCCAGCCGTCAGCCCAGGTGACAGCCGCGGAGATCTCCCGCATCGCGGGAGTCACACGCGCCACCGTCAGCAACTGGCGCCGCCGGCACGAAGACTTCCCAGCACCAGCCGGCGGCACCGAGACCAGCCCGCTCTACGACCTGGAAACCGTGCGCGCCTGGCTGAGCTCCCGCGGCCAAACCACCGCCGCCGCCCCCGCCGAGGAGCTGCGCACCCAGCTGCGACTGCGCCCCGCGGGCGCCGACTCGGCCGTACCGCTGCTCCCCCTGGTCCTCGCCACCTCCCGGTGGTCCCCGAACGACCTGACCGCTCTGTCCGAGCTACCGGATGCTGACGTCGCCGCACGCGCGGACGCCGCCGTCGCCGAGCTCGCCGACACTGTGCCGCAGACCGAGGCCGCCCCCTTCACGGCAGCCGACGCAGGCATCGTGCGGGCGCTGATCCACTGCGTACGGGAGGAAGGCACCCAGGCCGCCCTCGACGTACTCGCCGAGCGGGAACTGGAGGACAGCGCCTCCACCGGTACCTACCAGACCCCCGACCGGCTGGCCGACCTCATGGCACGCCTGCTACCCGCGGACACAGCCCGGGTCCTGGACCCCGCGTGCGGCAGCGGCACCCTGCTGGCCGCCGCCGCACGCCACGGCGCCAACAAGCTGTACGGCCAGGACACCCTGCTGGTGCAGGCCCAACGCAGCGCGGTGCGCCTGCTGCTGGCCGCGCCCGATGCGACGGTGGCCGTGCAGGCCGGCGACAGCCTGCGCCACGACGCGTTCCCACAGCCCCCCGTCGACGCGGTGCTGTGCAACCCGCCCTACGGCGACCGCGACTGGGGCCACGACGAGCTGGCCTACGACCCCCGCTGGGCCTACGGTGTTCCGCCGCGCATGGAATCCGAACTCGCCTGGACCCAACACGCCCTGGCCCACCTGCGCCCCGGCGGGTATGCGGTGCTGCTACTGCCCCCCGCCACCGCCGCACGCTCCTCAGGCCGCCGCGTGCGCGCCGAACTGGTGCGTGGCGGCACCCTGCGCGCCGTCGTCGCCCTGCCGTCCGGCGCGGCCGCGCCCCTGCACATCGGACTCCAGCTGTGGATCCTGCAGACCCCGGAGCCGGACGGCCCGGACCACACCTCGGTGCTGTTTGTGGACGCAGACGCCGAGCGTCAGCAGGACAGGCCACCCAGCCGGGCCGGGAGCACACTCAGCTCGTCCGGGACGCGCCGACGCCGCGACGCCCTCGACTGGGACGAATTGACCGACACCGTGCTGGACCACTGGACGGCCTTCCGCGCCAGCCCGGAGTCCTTCTCCGACGAGCCCGGCATCGCCCGGGCAGTCCCCGTACTGGACCTCCTCGACGAGGTCGTCGACCTCACCCCAGCCCGCCAGGTCCGTGCCCTGCCCGCCGACATCGACCCAGCTCAGGTAGCACGGCAGGCCGATCACCACCGCAAGCAGTTGACCGAGCACGCCGGCCTCCTTGCCCAGGCCGCTCAGGGCACGTGGCAGCCTACCGGCGACTCCCCACGGCAGTGGCGCACGGTCACCGTCTCCGACCTCGCCCGCGGCGGCGCCCTGGAGATCCTGCGGGCGGCGACCGACTCCCGGGAGAAGACCGAGGGCGCGCTATGGAGGGCCGAGAACGCCGGACGGCTGGTTCTCTACGGCACCGACATCACAGACGGCCTACCCGCCTCCAGCACGTTCCTCGACAGCGTGCCCTTGAAGTCGTCACCGGTCATCGCCGAAGGGGACATTCTGGTACGCATGTTCCCAGGGGACGGCATGAGCACGGCCCGACTGGCCGACGAACAAGACATCGGTGTGCTGCTCGGGCATGACCTCTACCTCCTGCGTCCCGACCCGACACGATTGGACCCCTGGTTCCTCGCGGGCTTCGTCGGCGCGCACGACAACATCACCGGGGCATCCACCGGCAGCACCTCCGTCCACCTCCAACCCGGCCGGCTGCGCGTACCGCTGTTGCCCCTGCAGGAGCAACACCGCTACGGCGAGGCCTTCCGCCGCGTCCACGAACTACGCACTGCCGCCCGCCAGACCACCGAACTGGCTCATGGGTACGCGGATCTCCTGACCACCGGACTGACAGCGGGTGCACTGCTCCCACCCGAGACTGCATCGACCTGACGCACTGGCACACTTCTTCACTCATCAACCACACTCGGCCATACCCGCCTCCTCGCCCGGCGAGGCGGCTCGGAAGGAACTCGGGGAACCTTGAACCTGCGGAACTAGCCCGCGGCTGGTTGGGCATGGACGAACCCCGTCGATCCTGTGGACGAGCCGTTACAGATCGCCGCTCCACTTCTCGGCGAGAATCTCCAATCTCGCCGAAATCTTCCCAACTCCCTGAAATATTAGGCACAATGGGGCTGTAGCTGATCTAAAGGGGGTACCGGTGGCAGATCAAGAGTCGCCTCGAGTCCTACGGCTCACGTTCGAATTCCACGTGCCTGTCGGCCTGCGCGTGAACATTCGCGGCGAACGCATGAAGGCGGCCGCGGAGGCATTCACCAGCGCCGTGCAAGTCCTGGCCAGTCAGGTGTTCCCATGGGCCTCCAAGATGAGGGTCCGTACCGAGTGGTCATACGCCTGGTACGACGACCAGCCCGAGCCTGTCCAGCTGCCGGCCACGGAAAAGAACACGCCCTCCAGGTAGTGGGGCCGACTGGCCGGAGACCGGCTGGACCACGGACAGGTACAGGCAGTACCTGGAGGGAGTACACGACTGCGCGCAGAAACGCGGCGTCCTCGGTGGACCTATGAAACCGGCGGCGCCGTCCGCTCCTCATCCGCTGTCGTCGGCGGCACCGTTTTATGTCGGCAGCAACGACGGCATTGGCAAGATGTGGTGTGGGCGGGGTGATGGTGCTTACTGCAGTTCTCTCTGGAGAGGGATGCCGGCATGGAGATTGAGCAGGGGGCTTTGGCGCGGGACGAGGAGGGCCTGGCTGCGGTCGAGGAAACCGACGCGCTTAGAGTTGCCGCTGAACTCCGCCTGACCCTCGACCGTCCGGAACATGCCGCGGACGCGGCAGCGAGTGCCTTGGACCCGTACGCCAGCGACAGTCTCGAGCGCGCGCGCCCGCTCACCGCCCTCGCCGAGAGCACTGGCCTTCAAGGGCGCTTGGTGGACGCAGTCGGACTCGCGCTCGAGGCCGTCCGCTTGTATGACCACCATGCCCCACTGCCCCCGCACCGGGACATTGAGCTGGCCCAAACGTTGTGCATCCTGGCAGATCTCCACAGTGCCCTTGGCGAACACCAGAAGGCCGAGGAGTGCGCTGGCCGGGCTGCAGGCATCGTGTACCGCCAGTGGCTGGTTGACGCACCCGCCCGATACAGCCTTTTCATGCAGGTCCTGCACAAACTGGTCGCCTATGCGGTCGACGCCGCCGACCTTGCGGCCGCTGTCGAAGGTGCCAAACTGCGCGTCACAGCTGTGAGGGGGCATGTTGACGCACCCCTGGAAGAACTCGCTGGTTTTCTGGGCGAGCTCGGGAGCCTTCAGGCGAGGCACGGTGCTCACGTTGACGCGATGGCAACGTTCACCGAGGCGGGCGAGTTGGTATCCGGCCGCCCCTACGACCGTGCGGTCCTAGACGCCCGCAGATCCTCCGCCTTGCACAACTTGGGCAGGACCACCGAGGCTGTGCAGCTGTCGAAGTACGCCATCGACGTGCTCAGTCCGGTCGAGAAAGAACCCTCGCATCTCCTGCTTCCCTGGCTCGGCCACCTCCACCACGACCTCAGTACCTACCTAAAGGCCAAGCAGCGCCCTCGAGAAGCCCTCAGAGAGGCCGACCACGCCGTGAGCGTCTACGAGCGTGTCGCGGCTGACAACCCGGCAGAGCACCGAGAACAACTCGTCTCGACTCTGACTTTGGCGGGTGCGCTGTTGGACGAACTAGGGGAAACGGAGCAAGCCCGCCGCATGCGGATACGTTTGCAGGACATCCGGCAGGAGACAGGCGACTCCCGGATCGCGGCGCCGGTGAAGGACGTACGGCACATCGCGGCAACGCTGCGCCGCCCTCGATGATGAGCTGCTCCGGTACCGCGTGCGGGAGCTGCGCCGTGGTGGCGGATGTGGCGTTATGGGGCCTGGTGCCGCTCGCCCTACCGATGAGCGGCCTGGTGTCCGGCCGTGGCGACCTCAGCGATGTGCTCCTCGATGCGCCTACGGACCGGCGACTCGTCCCTGCAGCAGTCACCAAGTGTGCGGAGGAACCTCAGCCCCACTTCGTCGTCTGGTTCGAAGCCGGCGGACGCTGTGACGTCCTCGTAGTATTCGAGGTCCCCTTCGAGAGCGATCTCAGGGAGTTCGTCGAGACCACCGATCAGGGCGTGGACGACGTTGACCCAGAACCGGGAGGCGTCCGTCTGCTCGACGGCGAAATCAACAAGGTCTTGACTCGACAATGTGAGGTCACTGTTCCAGTTCTCCTCTGAGAAGTACTCCCAGTAGGTGTTGAGGCCCGGCCGTATCTGTCCGATACTCTGGCTTCCCCCGCCGCTGGAGATGTCTCCGCCCTCGAAGCCGTAGGACTCCGTGAGGAAGCCACGGTTCAGCTGGATCTCCTCTCGCCCACAGGGATGACCACCCAGTCGCCGTCGCACGCGGCGGCGAGGTACGGCGTGCTGTTGATGTCGAGGCGCAGTGGTGCCAGGTCGTCGTGTCGGCGAATGAGGTCCTCGTTCGCGGACTCGTAGTCCTCCCAGTCCTCTCCGTACAGGCCCTCCCAGGTGTTCTCCCCGGGGCTGGAGGTGAAGCGGATGGCGTCGGCCACGGCGTGCGGGGCGGAGGTCGAGATCTCCACGGAGGCGGTGAGCGGGAAGACGAGCAGGTCCGGGACCGCGGCGAGGGCGAGGGCGAGCGGGTCGCTCCCGGGCTCGAAGGTGCCTAGCACTGTTATCGCGTCCTGAGCCGGGCCTTGGTCCTTCAGCAGTTGAAGGACCCCGTCACGCACACACAGCGCAAACTCAGCCTCTTCGCCCCCGACGGGTGACACACAGACGGTCAGGAACGACTCGAGTGGCATGGTGGAAACGGCGTGCCGCCAGCCCATCCCGAACAGGCCGGGCCCGTCGTAGATGGCCACGAGCCTGTATGCGTCGTCGTCCTGCCCCACGGTCTGCGGCGGTTGTATGGGGAGGATCCCGGGCCGGGGACCCCCGTAGTGCCTGATGACCAGTTCGCGGGGGTCCGGTCCAGCACCCGCGTAAAAGGCGAGGGCGTGCCCTCGGACGAGCAACTGATCGTTCCAGCGCAGTTCCACGCGATTCCTGTCGTACAGCGATGCCAGAAGGAACTGCCGCGCCCGACGGGCGTTGAGGCGCTGTACGGATGGCCAGGACACGTCCGCGTCCGCGTACAGCGGGAGGGCATCCCCGTCGCCGTTTCCATCGGCTCGCTCTGGGGCTTGCGCGTCCTCGTCCTCGAAGTCGTCGTCCGACTCATCGAAAACGCTCTGCGACTGATCAATGACGGCCCGCCCCGGGCGGGGGTTGGGGAACACCGACGCCAGCAACGCCGTCTTGAAGTGGGCGCTGAAGAGCTTGGTGCTGGCCCGCTCGAAGCGGTCCACGGGGCGGGCCAGCAATCGGCCGTCCGCCGTCCGGTAGAAGGCGACGTTGACCTCCTTCGCCAGCCATGCGTCGAGTTCGTAGGTCGTGCCCAGGTCCCCGTCCGGGGTGATCTCGGCTGTTCCGAATAGAGCCTGGGCCTCGGTCCAATCAACCGACTCCAGGCCCTCAACGGCCGCGGCCGCCGCGCTGAGCCGCTCATCCTGTTCCTCGAAGACCCGGTCGGGGATGACGACGCCGACGACGTAACAGCCGTTGCCGACGACTCGCCAGGTGGAGGTGAGTGCATAGGAGGCGCCCAGGAGCACGTCTTCGGCGGCGTCGCAGACCAAGGCGTCGAGCTCCGAGTCGTCCCCCGGACCAATGCCGGAAGGCAGGCCAGGTATGCCGAGCACCTCCACAGTGTCGGTGTTGCAGGGCTGCTCCGAGATCACCGCGATCGAGTAGGTGCCGGAGCTCCGGTCGCGCTCGACGCGGGCGTAGGACGAGTTGACAGTGTCTTCGAGGTCCACGGGGTCTTCTTCCTTTTCGCGCGCCGTCTGGCGGGGAGGACCGGTGCGGACGGCGCTCCTCTTCCGCACCCGCAGATAGGGCAGGACACGCCCGCGCACCGGGTCGGACGAGGCAGGCCTTTCACGCGGCCAGCGGCCCCCGCAGTCGGGGCAGGCGTACAGCGACGGCTCCGGGTGCACCTCGTGGACGATGACGTGCAGGGCCCGGTTCGTCGCCGGGCGACCACCGGGCTCACGCGCCGCGCCGGTACCCGGCGGAGGTTCTGTCTGGAGTGATGCGGCGCAGTGCGGGCATTGCGGGGGTGGGGCCACGGCGGCACTCCTCGGGTTGGTACAGAGACACCTCGGCAGACCCCTTGGAGGTCTGTGCCTGCCGCCAAGGGGCGCCGAGGTGGTCGGATCTGGTTCTGAGGGACACGGCAACCCGAACGGCCGGGTCAGTCCTGCCGGGATCGCCTGGTTGCCTGCCAGCCGCGGGTTGATGCCTCCTCGGCTCCAGAGCAGGAAAGCAGCCGCCATGTCGTTGCCGGCCAGGCGAACACCGCGTCCTGGTCGAACTGCTGTCCCAGTACGCGTGCTTCGCCGTCCCTCAGGCCGACAATCGCTGCGCTGTCCTTGGTGTGTCGACCGTCCGCGTCACCGCCCACAGCCAGGCCAGAACGGAAGTCCTCGTCGGCGCAGCAGACCGAGCAGCTCTTGGGCGTGTTCGTTGTCCTGCCGGGAAGCGGAGCCGCCACCAGGGCGCAGTAGCCGACACCCGATGGGCTCGAGATCATCTCCTTCAGTCCCGCAGGCTGATCGTCCCCCGCCGTCTGTGCCCGTCGAACTTCGATCGGTCGACCGGCGGACGCGGAGCCGGCTTGGCCGCGGCAAGCATGATGACCTCCCGCCCGGACAAAGCCATACGCCACTGCCCGAGATCAGGCCTGCCTCCGTACTGTCCCGCTGCCTGGCCGAGGAGACGCCGAACAGCGGCCTCTTGACGCTCATCGAGCACGCCGGGCTGCGGCACAAAAGGCTTGTCGGGTGCCGCGTACGCATCCATGGAGAGGATGCGGCACACCGCCAACGCCGCCTTGTACCGGTCACTGTCAACAGTGACCATCCCGGGTGGGGCCTTCGGGTCGTTCCAGTCGATCGTGTCCGCCTGGGCGAGTACCGGTGCACGGCCCGTGAGCCGGGCGCCGTCGCAGTCCAGAAGATATACGGCCGGCACAGGCCGTACCGTCCACAGTACGTTCGCCTGGGAGAGGTCACCGAGCACAAGACCCATGGTGTGCAGCCGCTCGAGCAACTCGACGAGGGCGACAACCAGCGCATGCCGCTCCGCCGGGTTCGGCTGTGCCACCGACTGCCAGGCAGCTTTCGGGCTGCGCAGCAGATAGGCGAGTTCGGTGAGCTTGGTACCGCCGTTCGGTGTGTGCCAGGTCATCGTGGCAGGCGCCTGATTCATCAGGAATCCGGTCACGCGGCCGCCGTTGGTGACACGGCACAGCGGCCAGGCCGCCTCCGTGTCCAGCTGGTCCCGCTGTCCCGGGTCTAGGACCCTCCTGATGTCTACCAGTGCGGCCAAGGCGTCGCCGTCGACTCGGTGGGGCTCGCGGTAGCTCTTGTAGAGAACCCCCGGTCGGCCTTCGACGGTGTGCACCTCACCTTGGCCGCCGTCGCCGACGCGGTCGAGGAGCCGCAGTGAGGCGAGCGCGACGTCGGCGCCGTTCTCGTGACTCATGCCGCGCCGTCCCAGAGGCAGATCGCGGTGCGGTCGTCGTCGTACGACTTCACTCGGAACTGCACCTGCCAGAGGAAGTCAGCGGGCTCCGGGGCCATGCCCGTTCCCCAGGCATCACTGAGGAATTCGCGCATCCCTGCGTCCCCGGCCAGCGGCGTGGACAGTCCGTCCGTGCACAGGACGAGGACGTCGCCGGGCGCGGCCGAGTTGAAAATGCGGGTCTCGGCGTATCTTCCCCCCGGCAACGCCGCCGTCTTGGTGTCTATCACTCCCATCCCGCCGGCCTGCTCTTCGAACAGGTCGACATTCCAGACCCCGTCCCGTAGCCGGGCGACACCGCCATCCCCGACGGCAAAAAAGCCGCGGTTGCGTACTGTCGGGTCCAGGGGGACCAGCAGTGCGCGAAGTGTCGTGGCGTACTCCTCAGGCGGGTGCCCACGCCGGGCCGCGATCTGGGCGAGGGCCTCGGCCGTACTGCCCACCGCGGAGTTCACCAGTGCGGTGAATCTCATCTCATCCCCGTCGCGCACCACGCACAGCAGGTCGTCGACACTCCGCTGGAGAAAATGGGCAATGTGCCTGCACGCTTCATTGGAACCGACGTGCGAGCGACTTGCCGAACCCACCCCGTCGGCGACAGCGAGCAGAAGCAGACCGTCGTCCTCGCCCCCGAGCCGGGCGACGCACAGCGCGTCTTGGCGGGGCTCTCTCCCATACCGGTGCGAGTCACCTCGGACGGACGCAGCGCGCACGACCAATGGCCCGTGAGAGGCGCCATCCACGACGATGTCGGGAAGCACAGCACCATCGACATCGTCACCAACCGACGGCAGGGCCCCTGGACGAGGGAGGTACGACGGAGGCCGGGGCCCACTGTGCTGGGGGACGCCCAGCACAACGACGGGATCGCGTCGAGGCTCCTGCGTCGTATTGGACGGTGGTGAGGGCGGCGTTGCGGGCGCGTTCTCCGCCACTGCCTCGGGCACTGGCCCGGGGGGAGCAAGAAGTTCCCGTATGTTCGGCCTTCTCACTTCTGCAGGATGCGAACCGACCGCCTCGTCAGGCACGTTCGGGAGCTGCCGTCCGGTATCCACGTTCTCATGGTGCATGGCCGGCCTCAGAGCTTGTCGAGGGAAACGGTCGAAAATCCGGGCACGGTTTCATCGACAGCGAGGGCGAACCCACCACTCCCGTCCGCGGGAATACTGCTCGCGGACCGTACGATCGACCGTGTGAGGCTGGCCGCGAACTCACGCAGGGCCTGGGCGGGAGACACGCTGGCGTCCTGCTGCATGAACGCCCGGAAATTGGCCACCTGGCTGATGGTCCCTGGGTCGGCTTCACCAATGCCGAAAGCGATGATCTTCGGGCCGTACCGGGCTTGCACAAGCTCCTTGTGGGCCTGCTCCCAGCCCGCGTCCGTGGGAATGCCGTCCGAGAGGAAGAAGACGACGGGGCGGTAGACCTCGTGCCCTTGTCCCTTCAGGGTCGTGACGTCCCCCTCGATGCACCGCAGGAGCGCGCGGAAGGCCTCGCCGTATGCCGTCAGTCCACCGCCCGCCAATGCGGGCAACGAGTCGATGTCGCTCAGGTCCACCAACGGCTGAAGCACCTTCGCATCGTCCGAGAAGCCGATCAGGCAGAACCTGGTCTTGTCGGCGACCGTCGGGTTGGTGCTGATCTCCTGATGCAGTTCAGGCAAGGCCTGATTCATGGCATCGATGTTGGAACCGATCATGGAACCCGACTCATCACAGACCAGGTAGAAAGGAAGGATCTGCACGCTTACGCACCTCCGGGCGGGTGGTGATCAGTAGCTGTAGAAGTAGATCTCGATGTCGGCGTGGCCCGCGGAGGCCCCGCCCTTCCAGAAGTCACGCGTGGTTGCGCCCTTGAACATATCGGGACGGGCCTTTTCCAACAGCGCATTGACCTCGTGGGCGTACTCACCACCAGGACCGGGGTCCGTGTGGCGTCCGAACGTCAGGACGAAGGCCGCCTGCCGACCGGCGTATGGAGCGGTCACGCTGCGCAGTCGTCGCACGATGCGGTCCCGGTCGCCCGGTGCTGCGTCGATGGACACGTTCACCGGCTTCCGCATCACCGCACGCGGCCCGGTGTGGGAGGGCTGGGGTTTCGGCGAAGCCGACGCCATTGGGATGTGCGGCTTCGCGGAGCTTGCGGCCTTGACCGGGTCGCCTTGGTCGCCCATGGCGACCAAGGCGAGGACCAGGAGCATGTCCGCGAAGAGCCAGCCTGCAAGGTGCAGCGGGTTGAGTCTCCCGCCGCGGGCGGTGCCGGCGCTCACCGCGACGTGACCGGAATCGGGACCACGCCGTCGGCGGAGGAGGCACCAGGCTCGTTCGGCCTGGGCAGGTCGACCACCAGCTCCGCGAACCGCTCCGCCGCCTCGCGCAGCGCGCGCGTCTGATCGTCCAGTCGCAGAACTGCCTGCTGCGAGGCGGCGACAGCCCGCGCGGTCTCCTCGGTCACCTGCGCAAGGCGATCGAGCACCTGTGCCGATACGTCCGTAGCGACTTCCGTCGCCGTGGTGAACGAGCGCTGCGAAGCGGCCAGGACCTGAACCGAGTCCTCGACCCGCTCGCCGGCGCGGGCCAGAGCGTCACGGACTTCGCCGTTGAGACCGCGTACATCCTCAAGCGCCTGACGAACCATGACGCCACTACCGTTCACCGCAGCCTCGACGCGCTGCCCGGCCGCCTCCAGCGGAACTGCCAGCGAGGACACGGCCTTCCCGACCTCAGCCCCGTTGGTGCGCACGGCGGTTTCGATACGTCCGGCAGCCTCCTCCAACGGTCGCACGGCACCATCGACACCGGCGAGCCTGCGCTCGGCGCTGTCCACCGCGTCGCTCACGGTGGTTGCGGCTGACGCCAGGTGCTTCTGGGTTCTGATCGCCTTGTCTCCCAAGCGTCCCAGCGTCGCAGCCGCTCCGGTCAGCTCCGCGGCAAAACGGACCGGGGAGGACAGCCGCTGCTCGTTCAACACCAGTTGTGCCCGGGTCAGGATGGGCACGAGCTGGGCCATGAGGTTGTCGGCCGCGTGCTGAGAGGTGGTCTCCCGCCGGTCGTTCTGGGCTCGGCGTGCGCCATGTGCTGCCGCCAGCAGAAAGAGCAGCAGGATCGCGCCCGTGGCCGTGCCGGCGACATGCCCGAACGTGAACCAGCCGGTCAGCCTGCCCTCGAAGCCGGACTGCCAGAGCTGGAGAAACGGCCGGGCCGCCATCTTCGGGTCTGAGCCGATCAACGCTTCGTAGGCGCTGGAGGCCTTCGTCAACCCGAACCAGGTCAGCAGCAGCGGCACGAAGACCAACGCGCCGAGTACGGCTTCCAGCCAGCTCCAGAACTGCCTTCGCGGTTCATCGCGGACGATCGCGCTCAGGCTTTCGGGGCGGGCGAACGCATGAAGGAGGTCAAGCTCGGTCCACTGCTCCAATGCCGAGCCGCTCTGGCCCTGGAAGGCGTCCGCGAGCAGCCTCAGCTCGTCACGCCTCGAAGCAAGTCCTGGCTGGTCAGCGATGTCTCTGATTTGTTTGGCGACCGCAGAACGGTCTGCCACAGCCCCTACGGGCATTACCACCCCTATGAAAGATCACGAAGCGACAGCGGATTGATCACTGCCTGATCGGCATGACAACGCGCCTGCTCAGCCCGTCCTGAGAACTCCCCATTCCCGGTCACGGAGCGCCGATGTTAGCGCAAGGCGTGGCGGGAATTACACTGTCCGGAACATCTCGGTGACAGCAGAAACCGGGCATGAACAGGGCGAGTGTCGGTCTCTGATTCACGGAACGGCGACAGGCGAGAGCCAGCCGGAGTCGTCCCGCACAGGTCTTCGCAGGGACGCGTAAAGCGCACCTCTGGCGGCGACCCGCACGCCCTCCCCGCCCGAGGCACTGCTGCCACGGTGGAGAGGAGGCGTGCCTGTCCGTTCAATCCGGATAAGGCTTGAGTGTGCCCAGGCGCTGGAGTTCCACGATGTGCTCCGCCGCACGCCGCGGTGCTTCACCACCAGTCACGAGTACTCCCGCCTCGATATTGCGTCGTGCCGCGGACTCGGTCAGGTTGGCACTGCCGAGGAAGAGCTTGCGTCGGTCGGCAACCGCGAGTTTGGCGTGCTGACGGGAGTGAGCGTGACCGGTCGGGTCACGTGCCCAGTGCCACAGGCGTAACCCGGGCACGGATGCGAACGCCTCAGCGGGTTCCCTGCCCGAGAGGAGTCCACGCGCGCCGGCCAATGTCTCCACCACGACATGGATCTTTACGCCCCGCGCAGCAGCCTCCGTCAGGGCCTGTGTCAGTGCCGGATACGGTCGGGCCGCGTACGTCATGGCCAACAACTCGTCACGAGCCTCTTTGATCACCCCGACGAGCACTTGGGCAGTCGCACGCACCGGAACGGTCGGCGTCGAGGGGCCGCTCCACACCGTGCGGACCTGCACCTTGTCCCGGGCACGGAGCATGGCAGCGACATAACCCCGCAGATAGGCAGCCGCCTCCGTGGAAGGCACCGACTCCGCGGCCATCGCGTCGTACAGCCTAGCGACGGCTTCCGTGACTCCAGGCGTCGCCAGCTCCGCCAAAGCCCGCTCCTTGCCGCGCCGTCGTGACAGCAGGCCGGCGAGATCCTTGCCCCGAGAGAGGCCGAGGGCCGCCACGGCGTCCTCCGCGGCGGCCTCGAACTCGCTGCGGCTCACGGCAGCAGACCAACCGGTGTGAGTACCTGTTCCTTGTCTCCGGAGAGCGGGACGAGGAAACGGCGGTCCAGAAATCGATTGGCGCGTTCACATGTGGTTTCGGATACGAAGAGGCAGACGTGGCATGCGGCTCCATGGAGGTAGTCACCCGGGTCGCGCGGCAGCCGCTCGGAGCAGAGGGGATCGGCCGAGCAGTGTCCGGCATCCGCGAGGGCACGGCGGACGATCCGGTCGAAGTCACGCTCTTCGGCGAGGGAAACCAGCCCTCCGAGGGTGCCCTCGGAGTCCGGAACCGCGGTGTAGATGAGGATGCCCGTCCTCGGGTTCTGTTCGTCGCCGGCATAGATCCGCTCGGCGAGTGAGGCCGAGTTGTAGCCGCATTCCAGGGCGATGGTGCGGATCAGCAGGTGGGAGAGGGTGTGCAGGGCGATATATCGCGCTCCGGGCCAGCCGTGGAGAGGGTCGAAATCACTTGTCATGCGGTCCGACTTGCGGTTCGCGCGGAATCGGCCGTACGCCTCCCTGTGCTCGCCCATCGGCGGCGACTTCTCCATTCGCGTCACCCACTCAGCCATGAGGTCGTCCCGCACGCGGAGGAAGATGCCTTCTCCACGCACCTCACTGGCCGGCACCCAGTTCTGCATCCCGCGGGACAGATCGACGCGGGTGGCAATCTCCGGCGACTCAGGGTCAGGCGCGTCGAGCCGGGTGAACCCGATCAAGGCGCGCGCCTCGCGCAGCCGCTCGACCTGGCGTACGTCGCCGAAAAGCTCGCTCAGGGGGGCAGGAACAGGGACCTGCCGCAAGGCGAAGTCATCGCTGGGCGGGGGCACGGAACCGGACAGCGCGTCCCATTCGGGCCCGAAGAGATCGGCCTGGACGTCTGGCGCAGAGGGAGCCGGTCCACTGGTCCCCTGCTTGCGAGCCGCAATCGCCGCGACGACCGCGTCGGCATCGAACTCCATGAGGAACCCGAACTTGGGCATGCTCGCCAAGAACTCGAACTGGCTGCGGTCGCCGATGATTTGCAGGTCAGGCCAGTGGTCGTCGAGGAGCTTGTCGACATCACCACCCGGAGCCTTGGGAAGGGCCAGTGCGCTGAGGGTGAGCGGGAACCACTGGTTGGACGCACCGGCCACCATCAGCACCGCCTCCTGACCGCAGCCGTTCGTCTCGAACGTGCCGAGGTGCGCGTGCCGTCCCCGGCACTGCGGCAGGTTGCGCCGGCCGCGTTCGCCCATCGCTTCCCGGATGTTGCGCTTCTCGCCACAGGCGACGCATTCGATGGTGACATTGGCGGCCTGGTTGCCGCCGTGGTCCTTCATACGCAGCTTCGGACGGAGGGTCTTGCTGCAGGCCTGTCCGTGGTGGACGTATGCGGTGTACGGGAACTCGTCGAGATGGCCCGCGGTACAGACGAGGGTGAAACGGGCCGCCACGGCGAGCGGCTTCCCGCGCTTGCAGTCGTGGAGGAACTTCGCCTCGTGCGGAGTGCGCGGGTTGGAGTTGACGAAGGTGAACTCGCCGGAATCCACGGCAGCGAGCACGTTGCAGGCGGTGCAGCGGAGCCACTGGGGAAACGGCGTGACCGGCACACCCACGCCCTGTGCGGCCCAGCCCCTGGGGTCCGTGTCGCCGCCTTCCAGCCACGGGGCGGCGCGCAACTGCTCGATCTGCCCGCGCCCATAGCGCTGGAGGGAACGGTTGACGGCGGCGCGCAGCCGGGGCTCGTCGATGTCGTAGTCGGTGATGCCGGAATAGCTCCAGGTATCGGTCCCCTTGACGAGAACCGAGAAGTTCGGCAGGTCGACGAGAGAACCGATGCCGGCGGTGAACATGAGGTGGCTGGGGCGTACGGAGCCGACCCTGCGATTGCCGTGGGCGCTCATTGCTGTGCCTTCCTGGGGCCGTACTCGTCGCTGTCCACGGTGGCCGCCGTGTCGGGGTCAGGGTCGCTATCGGTGTTGGACGCACCGAAATTCCAGTCGGGGCCGCTGCCTGAGGACTCTTCGAGGAACGCCCCGCCGCCGGGCAGCAGGAGGTTGATCTCGTTCTCCGTCTCGCGCATCGACATGCCTACGGTCAGCTCGGTCCACTGGGTTCCGTCCGCCCGCCTCAGAAGCCCGCTCACGATCGTCGTCTTGCGCTTCTCTTTGCGGTAGCCGAGCGCCGAGCTGTTCTCGTCACGCTTGCGGCGCCATTCGTCCTTCAGCCGGTCCAGGCGTTCGCTCAGGTATTGACGTGGCCGCTCGCCTCCTACCCGGTCGGCCCGTTCAAGGAGCCGACGTTCGACGTCCCGGGCAATGGGTCCGTCGAGGTCGACATGGTGGGCGTCAAGGTTGCGAGAGGTGTCATACGCCGCATGCCGTAGCGCGGCGACATAGGTGGCGGCGATGCCCCGGTCGAGAGCGCGGCGGGTGAACGGGGTGACAGAGAGAGCTTCGACCTGGCGGTAGAACGTGGCGTGGTAGTGCTCGAAGTCCTCGTAGTGGGCAAGGTCTCGTGGGCGTGACCAGTTGTAGAGGGTCACGACGAGCCCTGGCCGCCGGGCGTCACGGCCGACACGCGAGGACGCCTGGATGTACTCGGCGGTGTTCTTGGGCTGACCGACGACGAGCATCAGACCGAACCGCGAGACGTCGACACCCACCTGCAGCATGGAGGTGGCAAGGACCACGTCGACGGCCTGTCGGGCGGCCGGCGTCATGGCAGCACGAGGCTCTCGCTTTTCCTTGATCGACGCCGCGTACTCGCGAAGGAAGGCGCGCCGTCGGTCCGAGGTGTCACGCTCGGGGTCGAACTCGATCTCCAGCCGCTTGAGGGCCGCGCCGATGTCAGCCGAGGAAATACGCGAGGTCAGTTCCTGGATGCTGAGCATGCCGGCTCTGCTCACGATGCGATCAGCCAGCGTTTCCTGGCCCTTGCGACTGCCGTTGGAGCGCACACGGGTCGTGATGTCGTCGTCCATGTATCGCCGCATGCCCGCCAGTTCCCGGGTCGCGTTGAAGTAACCGACGAGCGTCATGTAGGGGTCGGCCGGCTTGCCGTAGTCGTCGAAGAGCTGCTGCCCGGCAAGGAGCAGGATCTCGGCGACCCGGATCTCGGCTGCCTTGAGGCGGGTACCGTGCGCGCACACGCCCAGGTAGCGGCGGCCGGGGTTCTCACGACTCAGCTCGACTTGTCGGGAGAAGAACGTGTCGCCGACGTCGAGCACCTGCGGAGGGAAGACTGCGACCTTGCGGCCGAAAACTCCGCGCACCTGATCGGCAGCCCGTTTGGTGGTCGCGGTCGATGCGACGATCTTCGGCCCGACCTCGTGGCGCTGTCCCCGCTCGTTGGTGACGCTCCAGGTGCACAGCTGATCGACGGCGGCTTCGAAGAGGCCGACGGTGGTGCCAAGCGCGCCGGAGATCAGGTGGAGTTCGTCCTGAATGATCAGGTCCGGAGGACGCAGACGGGTGACGGGCTGTGCGGTGACACCGGGTAGGTCGCCCTTCGCGTTGTGGCGGCTTCCGCACCCGGTCTTGGCGTCGAGGTCGTCGTGACGGTAGCCGTGGCGGGGGCAGAGCTCGGTGACCCTGCCGAACAGAAGACCCGCGTACCCGTTCCAGGGCAGCTGGGCGAACTTGTCCACCGTGGCGATCAGCAGGGACGGGGCAAGCCGGTAGATCTCCTCGTCGACAGTGAGCACGGGGATACCTTCACCCGGCGATTCACGGCGGGAGAAGGGGCACCGGTCCTCGCCCTCACCGCGCGGGCAGTACAGCAGGACGCGCCGCCGGCCTTCGTCGTACTCCATGTGGGAGCGGGCCGTCAGTCCGGTGCCGCACCACGGGCAGCTGAGCAGCTGAAGAACGCGCGCGTGTTTGTCGCTCGCGCTTTCCTTGGCGTCGGCGATCTGCTCCTTGGCCTCATCGAACCAGTTGGGCGAGACGGAGGTACCCACCCAGAGGCCGATGCGGAACGGTGTGACGCCCCAACGCGAGTCTCGCGCGAACGCCTCGCGGCGCAGAACCTCGCAGGCGCTGACCAGTGCGGCGGCGCGCTGGAACTGCTGGGCGGTCAGGAGACGCAGGGTGTAGCGCATGAGGACGCCGACACCCGCTTCACCGCTGCGTGCCTCCGTTCCCGAGCCGACCGTTCCCTGCAGGCGCCGCAGCGCGAAGGTGTAGGCGGCGAGGCCGAGATACGCCTCGGTCTTGCCACCGCCGGTCGGGAAGAACAGCAGATCGACCAGGGCTTCCCGGCCGGTGCCGCGGTGGGCGTGCCCGGGCTGGGTCAGGGAGTCGAGGTTCAGCAGGACGAAGGCGAGCTGGAAGGGGCGCCAGCTCGCGGCGTCCTTGCCCTTGGCGTAGATCTCGTCCGACGCCTCTTGGTATGAGGCGCGATCGTCCTCGCGGCCGGCGCGGGCGGCGGCAATGGCGGTGTTGCGGCGCTGGAGGGCCATGGCACGGTTGGCGAACCGGAAGGCTTCCAGGGCCGTGTCGTCGGCCACGAGCCTGTCGATACCCAGTGTTATGCGGTCGCAGATTTCCAGCGCTTGCTCAATGGCGGTTTCAGCTGATTCACGCAGGTCGTGCGGGAGCGTGCGCGCCCTGTGGCGCTGCTGCTCAAGCCAGGTGCCGTAGCCATCCGCGAGCGGGGCAAGCGCGGCACTGAGTTCCGTCCGGCGGGCCGGTACCGCGAGTGCGGCCAGTTCGTCCATGCCGAGCTCCAGCCCGCCGAGGAGTTCCTGCTCCTCGAGAGTCGGTGCCGTGGTGGCTCTGACGTCGTACTCGGGCAGCCAGGTGGTCGTGAGGCGGTGCGCGTTGCGCTCGCCGTCACGGACATGTGCGCGCACAGCGACGTTGCGCCCATTGGCGTGGCTGAGGCTGTCCCGGTAGAGGAGTCGAAGCCGCCGCTCCTCGCGGTCTTCGGGGGCATTGCCGCGGTTCCCGGGATCGAGCGGGTCGTCGACCGGGAGGAAGATCGCGGCCTGGTCGTCGGGAAAGGCGGTGACGTCGATCTCGGGCTGGAAGAGCCAGTGGGCGTCTCGAGCCTCCCGGCTGTCCTGCTGCCGGTTCACCAGGGCCAGTTCGACGACGCGCAGGTCTTCGGCACCGGCTCGTCCCCCGTGCTGCCGTACCTGAACGTCGAGGACGACGGCCCCGCCTTCGAGCTCGACGGTGTTGTCGGCCGCACCGGTGACGTCGATGTCCACCGGATGTTCGACCGGCTCGCGGGACCAGATCCTGCGGGTCGTGCCGCGATCCGTCGCTTCCTCCGACTGTGTGTAGCGGCCCCAGCGAACGAAGGCGCTGAGAGTGCCGACGGAGGCGGGAACCGTGAAGGACAGCCCCATGGACGATGCCCAGATATGGCCGGCGGCCTGCGGGCTCAACCGGTCCTGAGGCTCGCCGTCATCGCCTTCCTGCTCGTCACCCGACTCGCCGTCCGCGCTCTGGGCGGCCACGACGGCGATCCGGTCTGCGGTGACCGCCTGGGGCCGCGGACCGAGCATGCCCACGAGATACCGGTCACGCGGACCGGAGGAGGCGCTCGGCAACGTCTCAGCCTCACCGTCCCAGGGCCCGAGGAGATCGCGGCGGATGTAGGTCACGAGTCCGTCCCGCACCGCGAATGAGTCCCCGGCACGGAAGGTCTGGGACACTTCGTCGAGCGGGTGCGGGACAGCGGCCTGGGCAGGCTGGGCCGGCATTCGGTGGGTCCTTTCGGACGGGTCCGGTGGAGCACGAGCATGGCGTGATGGTCGGCAACACGAGAAATATAGACCGTTGACTGAGTTCACACAATGAGTACGCGGTACTCCCTCGCTCGTAGGTGCGACAAGTCTCTAGGCTGTGCCTCGACCACCGCCCGCTTGCGGCCCGAGGACACCCATGCCCCGACTCGCACTCTCCGACGACTTCGTCGCGGATCTGATTTCGCTGCAGAAACCCGTCCAGAAGGAAGTCAACGACGCGATCCAGATGTTCCGGAGCATGACCGTCCCCCAGCTCCATGCCAGCAAGGGCATGCACCTGGAGAAACTGACAGGGGCGCGCGACCACCGGATTCGCACCATACGCATCACCAAGTTCTACCGGGGGGTTCTCCTGGCCCCCGACGACGGCAGCGAGCTGTTCACGCTCCTTCGGGTCGCTCCGCACGACGAGGCGATCAACTGGGCGTGCAAGCGGGTCTACTCGGTCAACGGGGCCACCGGAAGCCTGGAGGTGCGCAACGTCGATGCCATGGAGCAGATGGAGACCTACTTCGAAACGAAGGCTGTCACAGCCCCCGCCCGCCTCTTTGAAGAGCACTCCGACACCGTGCTGCGTGACCTCGGCATCGACGACCAGGTTCTGCGCCTGGCACGCGTCTGCGTCACGGCCGACGATCTGACAGTCATGGCGCCGCCCATGATGCCCGCCGACCAGTACGAGGTGCTGGAGTTCCTGGCAGCGAATTACTCGGCCCAGGACGTCTGGGAGCAACTGATCGCCCCACGGGGGCAGACCGTGCGCAGCGCGGAGGATCGTCCGACGGTGACCCTCAGCGAAGCCATTCTCAACACGCCCAACCGCATGGTGGAAGTCACGGGCCCCGGGGAGCTGGAGCGGATCCTCAGCGAGGACCTCACCCGTTGGCGCATCTTCCTCCACCCCGCCCAGCGCCGGTATGCGTACCACCCTGGTTTCAACGGACCCGCTCAGGTCACGGGTGGCCCCGGCACCGGCAAGACGGTCGTCGCCCTGCACCGAGTCCGGCATCTGCTGCGCACCGGCAGTGAGGGCGAGCGGATTCTGCTGACCACCTTCACGAACGCTATGGCGGCAGCTCTGCGCGACAGCCTGGCGCTTCTGCTTGGCGAGGCGGATGCACACCTGCTGAAACGGGTCGAGGTCACGACCGTGGATTCAATCGCTGCCCGGGTCGTCCGCGAGGCGCGTGGCAGTTCGCTGAAGCCCCTTTCTTCCCCCGCGGAGAAGAGCGCCTGGACGCGTGCCATCGCACGCGAGGACCTCCCGTGGACGGAGCAGTTTCTCTCCCAGGAGTTCCGCAACGTCGTGCTGGCGCAGGGGCTGCGTACGCCCGAGGAGTATCTGCGCTGCGTACGGAGGGGGCGCGGCACCCAGGTGGGGCGAGTGCAACGGGCCCGGCTGTGGCGTGTCATGGAACGGTTCACGACGGACCTCGCCTCGCGCGACTCGGCCACGTACACCCAGCTGTGCGACCAGGCGGCCGGGATCCTGGCCGAGAGCGGGCCGCGCTACCGTCACGTCGTCGTGGACGAGGCCCAGGACCTCCACCCGGCCCAGTGGCGCGTGCTGCGCGCGTGCGTCGCTCCTCAGTCCGACGACATCTTCATCGTCGGCGATCCCCATCAACGCATCTACGATTCCCGTGTCTCGCTGCGCTTGCTGGGGATCAATGTCCGGGGGCGTACGTCCCGGCTGCGGATCAACTACCGCAGCACGGAGGAGATTCTGCGTTGGTCCGCATCCCTGCTCGACGGTCAGCCCGTGGGCCGGCTCGGTGAGGACGACGAGGATGACGGTGGGCGGGATTCGCTCCGGGGCTACCGCTCCCAGCTGCACGGCCGTTTGCCGGCGGCCCGCGGATACACGAGCCAGGACGAGGAGCTGCGAGCGCTGGTCGAGCAGATCCGGACCTGGATCGACCAGGACGGTGTCAAGCCGTCCGAGGTCGCGGTGTGCGCTCGTTTCAACACTTTGGTCGACGCCGTGATCACCCGCCTGCGGCGGGAGGGCATTCCAGCGGTCGCGGTCAAGGACGATCCGGGACCGGATGTGTCGGGGGTCCGAGTGGCCACCATGCACGCCATGAAGGGGCTGGAGTTCCGTTGCGTGGCCGTCGTCGGCGTGACGTCCAGCGTGCTTCCCTTTGCCCCGCAGGTGACGTCGGTCGAAGTGGATGCGGTACAGCACCAGTCGGACCTGCTGGCCGAACACTGCCTGCTCTTTGTGGCCTGCACACGGGCCCGCGACGCGCTGGCGATCTCGTGGAGCGGTGAGCGGAGCCGCATGCTGGATCCGGTCGCGGGCTGAGGGCCGGCGGTGCCGCCGCCCGAACCCGGCTTGGGGTTCGGGCGGCGACGCCCGGGGTGTTCAGACCCGGATCTCCCGGACGACGACCTTGTGGGTCTTGTTACGGGAAGCGTCGTAGGAGATCTCACGTCCCGCCGACTGCCACATCAGCGCATGCCCCAACGGAGACGAAGGAGAGACGATCTCCCCCTCGTCAGTGGGCAGTTCGGCGACCGTGTACAAGGTGTCACTGTCGACCTTCCCGTCGAACTCCAGAACGAGCAGCGAGCCGGGGACCACGACCTCGGGCACGGCCGCCTGCCCGACGCGTACGGCGTCGAGGAACGTCCGCAGGAAAGCCAAGCGCTGCGCACGACGGTCACGCTGATCAGCCTGCGTCTTCCTCAGGAACACGAGCTTTGCCGCGTCCAATCCTTCGGGGGTCTCGTCAGGAGCATCGACGGCGGCCTGCAGTTCCTGCATCTCGCGCACCAGCCGGTGGAAGGCTGCGGCAGGGATCTCTTGCACGGGGAGCGCGCCCTGCACGCTCCGGGTCGGTACCTCCTCGCGCCGAGGCTGCAGCACCGGGGCGACCGATCGCGCGCCAGGCCTGGCCGCTGTCGACGTCGTGCGGGGGCGCGGCGTCATCCGGATCCTGTCCCGCGTCGCGGTGGTCGCAGGCTCCGGCGTCGCGGCGGGCTCGGATGCACGTACTGCCAACCGAACGGCCGGGGCGACATCGACCGGGCGGGAATCCGCATCTGAGCCCGCGTCGTCCGTGTGCTCGTCGTCCGCGGCCGTCCCATCCGGGCCGTCCTCGTCCACCACCGGCTCGGTCGGCGCCGCGGGAGTGCCGGGCTCCTGGGGATCCTCGCGGAACGGCTCGATCCCCAACCGCTCCAGTTCCTCCCACAGCGGGGCGAGCGCCTGTTCGCGGTCGAAGTGGAACCGGCTGCCGCGGATACGGACAAAGCTCCAGTCGACACGTTCCAGGTCACGCTGACGGGCGGCAGCAGTGGACGCGTCCTCACCCTCGGCGAAGGTGTCGCCGTCGCAGGCGACCGCAAGTCTGCGGGTGCCGCCCTCGACGACCAGGTCGATCGTGTGGCGGCCGACGCGGTACCCCGGCCGCACCCGATAGCCGCGCTCGGTCAGCTCCAGGTACACCTTCTGCTGGAACAGGCTGTCGAACGCTTCGTGCCTTACGTCCGGGAACACTTCCCCGTTGACCGCGGCGGTGTCCTCCTCCGCGGGCCGGGTGAGGTGATCGAGCCACTGCCGGCGCAGGTCGTTCTCGTGGAACTGCTCGGGGCGCGCGCTGTGAAACACCCATACCTGGTCCTGCGCGCGGGAAGCGGCGACGTTGAGGCGCTGCTCGTACGTCTTCCCGTTGAAGCCTCCCGGCACGGTGCCAGCCGCACTGGTCGCAGAGTTGACGCAGGAGACAAACATGACGTGCCGCTCGTCGCCCTGGAAGTCCTCGGCGTCACCGACCCGGATGCGGCGTTCCTCGCGCTGCTCGTAGTCGAGGCGCTCGGCGAGCAGATTCTCCAGCTCCGCCAAGTGTCCCTTGCTGGAGCGGAGGCTGATCACGCCCATGGTCTTCCCGGCGTACGCGGGATCGGCGCAGCAGCGCACGATCGCGTCGACGAGCGCCTCGGCCTCGGCGGGATTGGCCAGCCGCGTGTTGGTGCCGAGGGCTTCACCGCCCTCGACGTGCACGGTACGGACCGGGGGCAGCCGATCTGCGCCGTACTGGCGTAGGGGCTGGAGACGGCCGCTGTAGCAAAGCTCGTTGGAGAAGGAGATGATCTCCGGCATGCACCGGAAGTGCTCCTTGAGCATGAGTGAGCCACGGCCCGCCGAGAACGACTGCGTCAGGTCGAAGAAGCTGGACTCGGGGCCGAACAGGCTGCGGACGTCGGGCTCGAGTGCGGTGAGCAGCCGGTCCCTCAGATGGAAGTACTCGTCCTGCTTGAGGCCGACGTTGGAGGGACTCACCTGCTTGTCGTCGCCGACGACGACCATCCGGTCGGCGAGCCAGCTGAGCAGCATGGCCTCGAGGCCCGATTGGCTCGCCTCGTCGACGATGACCACGTCGAAGATGCCGGGCCGGTCCATGGGCACTGTTTCCGCGACCTGGTGCAACGGCATGATCCAGGCCGGTACCGCCGTCTGAGCCTTGCGCAGGGCGTCCTGGGCGTCACGCCGGTAGCGGTGCTGGTACTTGCCCTTGATCCGGCGAGCGGCCAGCTGGTAGGCGCTGAGGGCTCGGGACTGGTCGCCGGTGAGCAGCCCGAGGCAGCGGTGCCAGGCCCGGGCGGCGGCGAGCCGCGCAAGCATGATGCGCGCCTCGTCGTCTGCCTCCGTCAGCCGGCGACGCAGGGTTCGCTCGGCCTCCGGATCGGTGAGCCGCTCCATGCGCTCGCGCCACGCGGACCACGCCCAAGTCTCCGCGAGGTGTGTCAGCCGGGCGTCCCAGGCCGCGTCCTCGGGGGTATCGGTGATCCGCTCGGCGAGCGCGGGGAACGCCTCGCGTACGCGAGTGAGCGCGCTGTGCTGTTCGGACCTCAGCCGGACGGCCTCGCGGATCTCGGCAATCTCGTGGCTGAACTCGCGGTAGCCGGCGGGGTCCTGGGCGCGCACGGTGTCCAGCGCGCGCGCCACGGCGGGCGACACGCCGGGCCGGTCGGTCCAGGCGCGCAGGAGCTCCTCGGTGTCCAGGATCGACTTGCGTGAGTGCTCGGCTGCGCGCAGGGTGGCCGCCGCGCGGAGCAGGGCCCGCACGGCGTTCTCGACGGTCAGGTCGTGCCACGTGGCGACGGAGAGCTCCGCCGACGTGGCCGCGGCGGTGAGCACCTCGGTGCGGGCGGCCACGACCGCGAGAAGTGCTTCAAGGACCTCCGCTTCCTGTCGCAGGCGAGCGAGTCGCGGGCCGTGGCCCTGCCAGGCGCCGGTGGGGGCTCCCCACTCGGACTCGACCTGCGCCAGACGCAGCTCGAGCTGTACACGGGCCAGGACGACAGCCGCGGTCTCGGCATCCTCCGGGGCACGCCCGTCGACCCGGACCGCGTCCACGAACGCGCCGGAGGCCTTGGCCAGTTTCGAGCGCATGCCGAGCGGCCCACGCAGTTTCTGCCCCTGGTCGAGCCCGTCGTGCAGTGCGGTGGCCTGGCCGAGTGCGGCGGCCGGATCGTACGTCTCCAGGCCACTGACCATCGCGGTTCCGAGCGTGGCGAGCGATGTGTCGATGGCCGCGAGAGCGTCGGCGACGGCTGCCTGCCGGCTGCGCGCCTGCCAGTCCTGCCCGGCACTCACCTCCTTCAAGAGCGTCACGGCCCAATCGCCGGCCGCCGCCGCCAGCGAAGCCGCACGGCCACGCGCGGCGGAGAATCCGTCGAGCGCGGCCGAAAGCCGACGCTGTTCGGCCTCACCGAGACCGCGCACAGCCGTGTCGTACTGCTGGCTCAGCGGATCCTGCCGCACTGCCGCGTGGGCGTCCTCCGCCGAACGCACGACGGACACGGCCTCCTCGAAGTCGCCGGGACTCGGCAGCTCGGAGGGGCCGGGCACCTCAGCGGCCAGTGCCCGGTGGTGCGGGGTGAAGGCACGGGTCGCATGCAGCAGACGCAGTGCCTCATCGGCACCGACGGTCGGCTGCTCCTGGGGGACCGTGCCGAGCCAGTCGAAGCGCTCCGCCTCGGAGGCAAGGCGTTCGGCGATCTCCTGCAGGCTGCCGCGGTAGTCGCCGATCTCCGCGTCGAAGCGGTGGGTCTCCCGCTCGCGCAGCACCGCCAGGTCGCGCAGCATCGTCTGCTGCGCCGACCGGGCCGCGGCGAGCCGCGTCTGGAGGTTGCGGATCTCTTTCTGCGAGGCCTTGGGGTCGTACCCGGCGTACTCGCTGAGGATCCTCTGCACAGACGCCTCAAGCTCGCGCTGAGCGGCCGCGCCGTCCTCGGTACGGCTCACACACAGATCACGGATGGACTCCGGCAGCTTGTCCCGCAGGACACGCAGGGCGCGCGGGGTGTGGC
The DNA here is from genome assembly GCF_056270165.1 of Streptomyces sp. RLA123. Lineage (NCBI taxonomy): Bacteria > Bacillati > Actinomycetota > Actinomycetes > Kitasatosporales > Streptomycetaceae > Streptomyces > Streptomyces sp. RLA123. Next base: position 1,601,946 of record NZ_JBWDOR010000003.1, read on the forward strand.
TGGTGATGAGGACCCGTTTGCCCTGTGCGAGCAGGTCCGTGACCAGGTTGGCGATGGTGTGCGTCTTGCCGGTGCCGGGCGGGCCCTGGACGACGACCAGGCGGTTGGCGCGCAGACGCTCCGCGATCGTGCGCTGTTCCTCGTTGGCAGGCAGCGCGAAGTACATCTCTCCGCTGCCGCCGTCCGCCCCGTTCTCCTCGGCCGCCGCCAGGTCGGCGGCGGTCAACGCCCCGTTGCGACCGGCGATGTAGCCGAGCAGTTCGGTGGGAGGGGTGCCCGCGTCGATCTGGCGGGCGATGGCCTTGAGTGCGTCCATCGTCGACCGGCGGTTGCGTTCGCGCAGGACGAGGGCAGGCGTGAAACCCACCTGGGGCACGTCGAGGGTGCGCGGCTTCGCGCGCTCCAGAGTCGGCAGGTAGCTTCCGGCGCTGTGCGCGGCGTTGACCCAGCTGCGCAGGGCGGTGTGCACCGCATCGAGGTGTTCGGGGTCCGTGAGGTCGGACGCGCCTTCCAGCACCTGGACGATCGTCTCCCGGACGGGCCCGGGCACGTGCTGGGCGCCTTCCAGCATGCCCTCTTCCAGCTCCAGGCCCACGCCGGTCGGATCCGGGGCAGCGGTGAGCGTTCCGGTGGACGGATCGAGCTGGATGGTGGCCCGGTGGGTGACCAGGTGCCGTTCCACCCGCTGGCCACTCGCCGTCTGCCAGGTCAGCCGGCCGAGACCGAGAACGAGTTCGTACGCCTCGCCGAGGTTGGCGGCGTCCTCGTGCATCTTGTGCAGCCGGTCGTAGAGCCTGACCAAGGGGTCGATGGCGCGACGTCGTTCCGCCCAGGCGAGCCACTCCTGTTCCCACGCGGCGTACAGCTTCTCGATCTTTTCGCGCTCGGGGTGCTCTTCCAGCTCGTGGTAGGACTTTTCCAGCGGAGTGCCCTGGGACCAGTCCGGGAACTTGGGCTCGATCCGGCGGCGCAGATGCGGGGCACGGGTCTGCTTGAAGTCCCGCGTGCGCGTCTCGTCCACCCAGGGCGTGAGCGGGAGCTTGGGCTGAGGGGCATCCTCGCGTTCGGGGCGAGCGACGCTGAGCCAGGTCGGGTCGTCAGTGGCGAGCACTCCGTCGAGCATTACCTCGACGCCGGGCATGTCCGGCAGTTCCTCGAACCACACGGTGCCGGCTGCCCCGTCGAGCGTGCGCACGGGCCGGGCCTTCGACTCCTCCGCCTCGGCGAGGAAGCGGAAGATCTGCCGGACGCGGGTGGCATCGGTCTCGTCGGCGGAGGGCTCCTGTGCGACGGTCTGCGGGCCCTGCCGTCCGGCACCGGTTGCCTGCGCCGGCACGGCCCCGAGCTTCACCCGTCCCCTGGGCCGAGACTCGCCCGCGTCGGCAAGGCCGCCATGGCCGCCCGCGGACTCCGGCCCTGCTTCCGCGAAGAGGGACTGCTGCTGCTCGCCGAAGAGAGCCTCCTGATCCGGGAGCGGTGCCGACATCGTTCGGGCGGCCGTAGCACGGACCCCGACGGACGACGCTACGGCCGTGGTGAAGGTGACGCTCTCACGGGCGGGCGAACCCGGGAACCGGACCTCGATGTCCAGCTCTGCGACAGTGCCGGCGGGAATGCTGTACGCCCAGGTCGCCGAGACCCTCCGGCCCTTGCGCAGGGTGCCGTCGAGCACGTCGTCGAGCACGTCGGAGCTGCGGTCCTGCACCTGGCGACCGGTCTTGCCGTACGGCCCGCTCCTCACGAGCAGGCTGATGCCGTCCACATCGACGGGGCCGCCGGTGCCGTTGCTCAGATAGAGAGTGCAGGACACCAAGTCGTCGCCCTGCCGGTATCCGTAGGAGTCGCCGGGATCGGCCAACTCATACGGCACGACGTCGTCGACCCGGACATACAGCCCATCGTCGTACTGATAAACGGAACCGACCGGCTGTACGCCGTCGCCCAGGCCACTCTCGCTCTGGCTCACACGCCACCCCACTGCTCCGGAGGCCACCTGGTGGCCACCCTCGAATCCCACCCCTGGCCACGCCCAACACGTACGCGACACGCTCCCCGGCGCACCAAGTTGAGTGTGAACTCAGCACACGCGGCGAGGGTATCAGGAACACCGCCAAGGTCACCGCGTTACGGAAGCTTGCGACCATACAGCGCTCCAAAGCGAGGAGAGACCACCAAGTCCCCCCTTCGCTGCAGTCGAACGCCCCGGCGCCGGATGCGCACCCACACGATCCGCGAGCGGATCCCGATGGACTCGCTAATTGATTGACTAAGTTCACATCGGCATGCAGTCTTGGTTTGGGCGTCACGCGTCCGCTTGCGACCATCCACAGAAGAGGCACACGCGCCATGCATATGGAAGTGATCGACGTCTCGCCCGAGTTGGCAGCGGAGTGGCTCACTCGGAACACCAACAACCGCCCCCTCAGCAAGAACACGGTGCAGCAGCTGGCCGGCCAGATCCAGCGAGGGGAATGGCAACTCACGCACCAGGGCATCGCCTTTGACGAGGACGACGTACTCATCGACGGCCAGCACCGGTTGGCCGCGATCGTCAGGGCCGGCGTTACCGTGCCGCTGACCGTCACCCATGGCGTGCCCCGTACCGCGTTCACCGTGATGGACACGGGGCGCAAGCGCACCGGCCGGGATGCGCTCGCCCTCGCGGGAGAGACCAACGCGACGCACCTCGCCGCAGCCCTGCGCGGACTCCACCTCTACCTGCACGTGCCGAACTCCGCATGGAGCGGAGGCTCATCCGTAACCAGCAACGACCAGCTCCTGGTCATGCTCGAGAAGCACCCCGGCATCCGCGACGCCCTCAACCAGGGCATCGCGCTCAACCGTGGATGCCGGATCACCGTCACGGCCGCGACGATCGGATGGTACGTGACCACGGTGGCACGGCCCGACATCGATCAGTCCTCCTGGCTCGACGGGGTCGTCACCGGCGCGCGACTGGAATCAGGCGACCCTCGCCTCACCCTGCGCAACACCATGCTCAGCCTGGCCGCGGGCAATGCACACCGTCGCCGCGATGACTCGCGTGAGCACCTGCTGTACTACCTCAAGGCGTGGAATGCCTGGGTGGAAGGTCGTAGCATCAAGCTTCTGCGCCGGTCCCCCAACGAGACGATGCCCAGGCTCTCCCAGCAGACGAGCACAGCGCCAATGGTCGGACAGGCCTGACAGCAGCCTCTGCGAGCCGCACAAAAAATGGCGGCTCCGCACACGTGACGGCCTCAATCGGCTGAGCCGTGAGACATCTCGCTGCGCAGGAGCCGAAAGTCATCGAAAATCACCATCGTTGACTGTGTTCACGTTAGATTCGTGACCGCTGTGCCATCCCGGGGCAGGAACGCCGGATGGGTGGCAGATACCCGCACACCCGGCAGGGAGAGGAACCGCATGCGCGCGCAGGAGATCACCTTCCTCAAGCTCGTCCAAGGGGACAAGCAGTTCCAAGTGCCGCTCTACCAGCGCACGTACAGCTGGGGCCCGGATCAGCTGAAGCGTCTCTGGGAGGACGTCACCGAACTGGTCGACCAGCACGTCTCCGGGGATTCCACGGCACCACACTTCCTCGGCTCGGTAGTGCTGGCCCCCGGCCAGATCCAGGCCGGCGGGGTCCAGAGGTGGCTGGTCGTGGACGGTCAGCAGCGACTGACGACGCTGATGCTGGCGTTCACCGCTCTGCGCGATCACCTCAAGGAGTCCGGCGACCTGCGCGGCGTGGACAGGGTCCATCGGCAGATACTCGTCAACGAGTTCCACGAGGGCATCGACCACTATCGGCTGCTGCCCACGCAAGCGGACCGGGAGGCGTACACCGCCTGTGTCCAGTCCCGGGCCGAAGCCGGCGGGAGCGACAACGTCGGCGCTGCCTACCGCTACTTCCGCGGTGCGCTCGCCGAGGGCCAGGAGTCCGGCGACGAGCGGTGGATCGGAACGGTCGAAACCGTCCTCAAGGACCTGCTCTCGATCGTGGAGATCACCGCCGAGCCCGGCGACAACGTGTACCGCATCTTCGAGTCCATCAACAACACGGGTGTCGGGCTGAGCCAGAGCGATCTGCTGCGCAACTACGTGTTCATGCTGCTGCCCAAACGGGGTGAGCGGGTCTACCAGGAACTGTGGCTGCCCATGCAGCAGAGCCTCGGCCCGAAGAACCTCGAACTCCTCGTCTGGCTGGACTTGGTCGTACGCGGCCACCACAAGACCAAGCAGAGCGAGATCTACCGCGAGCAGCAGAAGCGGCTTCAGCCCTTGGCCGGCGACGAGAACGCATTGCAGGCGGAGATCGCGCAACTGGCCGAGCGTGGGAGGCGGTTCCTCCGCATCATCGAGCCCCACCGCGAGATGTCGCCCGCGCTCCGCGCGGTGCTGGAACGCCTCACCGCGTGGGGCGGCCAGACCCACTACCCACTCGCGCTGCACCTCCTGGACCTCATCGACGCCGGAAGTACGACTCCCGACGACGCGGCGCAGGCCCTGCTCTATGTCGAGTCCTACCTGGTTCGGCGCCTCATCTGCCAGACACCGACCACCGGCCTCAACCGTATCTTCATGGAAGCCCCGAAGGAACTGGAGACCGACCGGCCGGCCGCCGAGGCCGTCCACCGGTTCCTGTCCAGTCGGCGCCGCCGGTGGCCGAGTAACGACGAGCTGCGCGAGGCGGTCCGCAGCAAGCCCTTCTACTGGAGTGGTCGCCCTCCGCAGCGCAGCTACATCCTGCGCCGCCTGGAGGAGAGCTACCGCTCCACCGAGCCCGTCGACTTCGCCAAGGCCTCCATCAGCGTGGAGCACGTCCTGCCGCAGCGCCCGGCACCGGCATGGTTCGAGCTGCTCGCCGAAGAGACCGAGCCGAACCAGACTCCCCAGGAACTGCACGACCTGCTGGTCCACACCCTCGGCAACCTCACGCTGACCGGCGACAACTCGAAGCTCTCCAATCACCCCTTCGAGCGCAAGCAGCAGATCCTCGAGTCGAGTGCCCTGCGCATGAACCTGGAGATCGCCTCGGCGGAGCGCTGGGGCAAGGCGGAGATTCTGGGTCGTGCCGGCCGCCTGACGGAGCGGGCCGTGGAGCTGTGGCCCGGTCCGATCGGCGGGGTCAAGGCCGCCGGCGAGGAGTGGTCGGGCTGGGCCGAACTGCGATCGGCCCTGGTGGCGATGCCGAGCGGCACGTGGACGACGTACGGCGATGTCGCCGAACTCATCGGGAGCCACCCCGTGCCCGTCGGCACGTATCTGGGCTCCAATTCGTCGGTGATGGGGGCCTACCGGGTGCTCACCTCCGAGGGCAGGATCTCTCCCGCCTTCCGCTGGCCAGAGGGCAGCGAAAGGCAGCCACCGCAGGACCTGCTGATGAGCGAGGGAGTGAGGTTCGACCCTTCGGGGCGGGCCCATCGCTCGCAGCGCCTGACCGCCGCCGAGCTGGCCACCCTGCTCGGCAAGGACGTCACACAGCCGACCGAGCACGACCCCCTTCCCGACGGGGAGGACACTGCGGCAGCCGACCGGTTCCGCACGCAGTTGCAGCAGCACTGGCCGCAAGCGTCCGCTGGGGTCCTGGGAGCACTCGACTTCTGGCGCCGACAGGGCGGCTACATCGACTACGGCCGCCACGAGGAGACAAGCTGCTTCCCGACGTTGGACGTCGGTACGAGCCGGGAGCCTCACCTGATGTGGCCGATTTGGATCTACCCCGTGAGCGGGACGGTCGAGGTCGTCTTCCAGTACCTCAAGACCCGCAGTCCGTTCGACGACGTCGAACAGCGCCGCGAGCTCCTGCAGCGTCTCAACAAGATCGACGGAATCGAACTGCCCGAGGCGAAGCTGGACCTGCGTCCGTCCTTCCCGGTGCAGGTCTTCGCCGAGCACGGCGACGCGATCTGCGAGGTGCTGGACTGGTTCGTCCACACGGCGGCGCTGGACCTGGCCCGAAGGGCCTGAACGCCGCGACGAGCGCCCCCATACCCATCTGTTGTACATCCTGTTGAGCTCCGGAAGGCGCTACGGCAGGCAGCGACAAAGCTGGAAGGAGCACTCATGACAGACCGGCAATGCAATGGAGAGGTTCACAGCCTCAGAGATCGGACCATCTGCTTCACGGGCCGTGTGCATATTGACGGCGTGTGGACAGTCAGGGACAAGTGCAAGAAGAGGGCCAGGGATCGCGGCGCAACGCCGAAGACGGACTTTTCCCGAAAGGTGACCCTGGTCGTGTTCGGTGATCTCACGAGCAAGGCCGTGAGCGATACTCGGCGCAACTACGGCGACACACTGGTGGATGCCGAACTCCGGCGCCGCCAGGGGCACCACGTCTGCGTCGTGAACGAAGAAGGCTTCTCGCACTTGCTCCAAGGCAGGTCCGCCGCCTGCCTGGAGTTGCGGCGGGCAGAAGGAGGCCATGTTCACCCCGTATCGCCTACTCCGCCCGGGACGGAATGATGGGCGGTCCCCTGCGCGGTCGGCAGATCGGCCGCCACGGGCACAAGGCCCTGACCGTGGACCCCAGCACTGCGGTGCATCGTCACCAGCAGCGTGGTGGGACGCGACCCTAGTGGCTCGTTGGCCGGGCGCCGGACGTAGGTGTCACGCGCGACCGCTTGACAGCCGCGGCGACGGCACGAATCGGGCGCCATGACGCGACAGACCAGGAGGGCACCGTCGGGCTCGCGTCTCTGCCGGTGACGACGGACAGCCCGGCGATCACCACGTGCACCCCGACTACCTCCAACCGCGAGACGCGACTTCAGGAGCAGACGATGGACAACGAGATTCAGCTGATCAGCGACGGTGATGGACTGGCGGTCATCGGGAATGCGACGGACGTCGAACGCTTCCTCGTCTCGGAGGGATTGTCGTCGAAGGACCTCGGACTGCAACGGCTCAAATCCGTCGCCAGTACCGGAGCCATAGTCGCGCAGGCAGGTTCGGAGATCGCCGCCAACTCCAGTCGCTGGGTGAAGCTGACTCCGAAGGCGGCAGAGCTTGTCAAGAAGTACGGGCTGAGGGAAAGCTCGAAGACGGGACTCAGCACAGGTGTACTGAAGGGCAAAAAGGGCCAGATCAAGGGATTTGTCGAGTTCGTGAAGGGGCCCAAATCGCTTCTGACCAACCCGGCGGTTCTCGCCAATGCTGCGAAGCTCATGTCGCAGGTTGCGATGCAACAGAGCATGGACGAGATCACCGACTATCTCGCCACGATCGACGCGAAGGTCGACGACGTGCTGCGCGCCCAGAAGGACGCTGTGTTGGCCGGCATGATCGGAGTCGGCTTCGTCATCGAGGAGGCCATGACCATCCGCGAGAACAGGCATGGAGTCGACGAGGTCACGTGGTCGAAGGTACAGACCGCCCCGACGACGATCGCAGAAACCCAGGTGTACGCATTGCGTCAACTCGACGCGGTCGCGGAGAAGATGGAGCGCCAAGCCAAGATCGGTGATCTCGCCACGACGGCCAAGGATGCCGAGTCCGTGGTTCGGGAGTGGCTCGCTGTTCTTGCGCGCTGCTTCCAACTGCAGGACGCGATCGCCGTGCTCGAACTCGACCGGGTGCTGGACGCGTCCCCGGAGGAGCTGAACGGGCATCGCCTCGGGCTGAAGGCTGCACGGCAGGACCGGCAGGAACTCATCTTGCGGAGCACCGAGCGTCTGGTGGCCAGGATGAATGCGGTGGCCGGCACGGCCAACGCGAAGGTGTTGCTGCACCCGACCAAGTCGCCGGCTGTGGTCCAGTCGAGCAACCATGTCGCGACCGGTGTCCATGACTTCCACGGGCGGCTCGGGATCGAGTCCGGCCGCCAATCCGCGGAGGCGAGACGGTGGGTGGACGCGGCCGCGGAGGCGAGGGACAAGGCACTCGAGACAGGAGCAAAGGGCGTCGTTGCCGCCAGGAGCCTCGGCAACGAGACCCTCGACCGGGCCAACTCGGTAAAGGGCAGGCTCGCCAGCGGGATCGCCGAGCGGGTGCGCCGTCGGGGCGGGGACGAGGGAGAACGCAACGAGGAAGGCTGAGTGAGCGCCGACCGTCAGCCGAGTGCGCGGCCCGATTACGCCCTTAATCGCGAAGAGCCCGAATAATTCGATGCCGGGTGGTCGCGCGGTACGGAAATCTTCATCGCCGAGGATCAGGGCCCTGGCCGGGAGAGCGCAGACCAGCAGGTCCATAGGGCATAGGCCAGGCGCTCGACCACACCCACCAGCTCCGGACCGCTCACCCTAGCCGCCATGTGCATCCGGTCCTGGTACTGGAGGAGCGTCCCACCGACCCTCTCCTTCCGGACCCGTGGCGCATAGGATTCCCGGGCAGAGGCCGACAATATGGGAGGGGAAGGCAGATGCAGAAGGGCACCCTTGAGTACGAGCGGGCTCTGGACGCCGTGATCGAGATTCTGCGCGCCCGCGCACGGCAAGGTGCGACACCGCTGCAGTACGGCGAACTGAGCACCGAACTGGCATGTCTCGGCCATCATGTCCCGCCCCACGAGGGCCCGATGCCCTACCTGCTGGAAGACGCCTCGGTTCAGGAGAGCCCGGACGGCTCGCTGCCATTGCTGTCCGCCCTCGTCGTTCTGAAGGACACCGGCTGGCCGTCCGGCGGCTTCTTCAAGCTGGCCCGGCGCGCGCCGTACAAGCGGCTGGGTGACGATGTGGAGCTGTGGACCCGTGAGCTGAAGGACCTGGCGGAGCACTACGCGGGTCGCTGACGCACCCTTCCTTCAATGCTCCCGCCCCGCAGCCTCCCAGCCCTGACTCGTGTCTTCCAACGCAAACCGGACTGCTCACCGGCGGAGGCCGTCGCCATCGTAGGCGGGCGATCAGTGCTGTCCTCTGATGAGGCGGGCGTTCCTGGCGACCGCTTGCTGCTCGCGAGGGATGAGCCGTGCGACGCCTACGCGTCCTCGTCGGCGACCTCGTCCCAGGCCGGCAGGGGCACACCGTCGGACGCGCTGATCAGGAGCACCTCGCATCGCATCTGCCGGACGGCGGCGAAGAGGCGTTGCCGAGCTGCTTCGCCGTCCTCGGGCGGAAACGAGATGCGGATCTGGTGAGGGCGTGACACGTCGTAGGTGAGCAACCAGTCCGTCTCGACGGTCGCGAAATGATCCTGGCCCGACTCACCCTGTTCCGTGCGCCAACTGCCCCGGTCCACGGTCGGGGCCAGGGCCTCCCGCAGGATCGCCAGGCGCTGGGCGTGCGCGAGCGGGCCCTCGGAGAGACGGAGGCAGCGGTGAGTGCGTGGCCGGAAGGCGTTGAACCACGGAGCCAGGTCCGGCTCCATGTCCGCGAGCAGCCGGGAGCCGGCACGTCCCCCGACCCAGGCTTCGTTGAACTCGGCCGCGCCCATGGGGTGGGTCTCGTACCAGCCCTCGCTGCTCCACACCACGACGGGCCAGCTCTCGGGTGCCCCCGTGGTGAGCCAGCAGAGCCGGTCGGCGTCGATGGTGGTGCCCCAGACCAGCAACCCGCCCGGAGCCGGGTGAAGAGCGTACGGGAAACGCTCCGGGTCGCTCTCGGCCGTGTCCGACGGCGTGCCGCTCTGCCACACGACGCCGTTGTACTCGCTCGTGCCGAACGGCGTCCTGAGGTTGAGGTAGTCGTCGCGACGAGGTACTTGTAGTCGTCGGGCAGCCCTGTGCCGAGCGCGGTCTCCGCGGCGGCCCAGCTTCCGCGGGCGTCGACCGGAACTGCCGGCGGCGTCACGAGCCGCGCCAGGTCCGCGTTCCCCGTCACGGCACATCGGGCCCTACGAGTGCCCCGGCGAAGGGCTCGCCGGTACGACGGGCGTACGCCATCCGCTCGCGCACCTCGCGCAGGGTGCGCGGACGGAAGCCGGGGCCGCCGCAGCAGCTCTTGTGGAAGCGGACGCCCGCGTGCAGCAGGACGGAGAGCGTCCTCCATGCCGCGGTGTCCCGGCGCCGGGGCGCGGCGAAGGCCGACCCCACGTGAATCAGCGGCTCCGCGCAGCGCGGGCAGATCCGTTGCCTGTCACTGTCATAGGACTGCTTGTACGATGCCCGGCAGGGCAGGCAGACGTACGAGGTCTTCGCGTGGGCCATGTCGCCAGGTTATGCAGCGCCCGCGAAGAACTCGACGCGATTTCGGAGCCGGGATGCTCTCGAAGGTCCGCGCATCCGTGTCTGTCTCATGTGTGGCCAGGCTGCCGGGCGGCCTCCGCCGGGGCGTGCCTCATGGGGACAGGCGGCACGGTGCTCGGCGGTTCGAGAGACACCTCCGCCCAGACGGTCTTCGTGTAGGCGTCCCCGGTCTCGCAGCCCCAGCGGCACGCGTACGCGGCGACCAGTAACAGCCCCCGCCCCGATACCGCCGCGTGCGGCGTCGGCGCGGCCACGGGGTGACGGACCGGCCGCTCCGGGCGCGTGTCCGTGACTTCGATCCGGACCGCCTGCGGCAGGAGGAGCAGCGTCAGCCGGAAGTCCCGGCCGGGGAGGCGGCCGTGGGTGATGGCGTTGGACGCCAGCTCGGCCGTGACGAGGGCGACGGCGTGCGCGGAGCCGCAGTCGTGCGCTAGGCCGGTCCACTCGGTGAACTGCTGGACGGCGAGTTGACGCGCCAGCCGGGCTCCCCGCCGGGTGCTGGTGAAGCACAGGCTCAACTGGGGCTCGGGGAAGTGGGACTCGTCGGTGGTCTGTTGTTGCGTCACGGTTCCAGCGTGGGTGGACAGGTGTGCCGCTCGCCAGGTACGACGGCCGTACACCCGCCGCCTCGTACGGGGTGCGAGTGCTTGCCTGCCACGGTTGTACGGGTGTTGTACGGGCCCGCGACCGTGTCCCCGTTGCTCCGGCATGCGTTGAACATTGCCCCGGTGGCGTGGGGGTGGTGAGCGCCGCTCTGGGCGTGGGCGGGGCGCTCCGGCACGGAAGGGCGTGAGAGCGGTGCGGGACACGCGGAACGGTCACACGGTGAGGACGAATGAGGAGGGCGACCCGCCGGGCGTATGGTCGGCCTACGGCAAACTGCTCCAGCATCTCCGCAAGCAGGCGGGGCTGAGCCAACAGGCCCTCGGGGAGGCCATCGGCTACTCGCTGGAGCAGGTCGCCTCGGTCGAACAGGGCCGGCGGCCTGCGAAAGCGGCGTTCACGGAGGCAGCGGACCGGGTTCTCGGAGCGGACGGAGTGCTGGAAGTGCTCCAGGACGAGGTGGACCGGGCCAAGCTGCCCAGGTTCTTCCGCGACTTCGCCCTCATCGAGGCGGACGTGGTCAGCCGCTTCTCGTACGATCCGCTGCTGGTGCCGGGGCTGTTGCAGACAGAGGCGTATGCGCGGGCGGTGTTCGCCGGGCACTGTCCCCCGTTGAGCGAGGAGACCATCGACCAGCACACGGAGGCGCGTCTGAGCCGCCAGAAGCTGCTGACACGGGTGCCGCTGGCGGAGCTGTCGTTCATCATCAGCGAGGAGGCGCTTCGCAACCCGGTAGGTGACACGGAGGTCCTGCGCGTTCAGTGGCAGCGTCTGCTGGAAGTGGGTGCGCTGCGCAACGCCGAGGTTCAGGTGATGCCAACTGCGCCGGGATTCCACGTCGGGCTCAACGGGCCGTTCGTGGTGCTGGAGACGAACGATCACCGACACTTTGGGTACATCGAGGCCCAAGAGGTCGGGTGCGTCGTCCGTGATCCGGCAGAGGTCAGCGCCTTCGGGCTGCGGTATGGCAAGCTGCGGTCGCAGGCGTTGAACCCCGTGGAGTCTGCGCGGCTAATCCAACGGTTGGTGGGAGAACCATGAGCGTGGAGCAGGTACCCGAGAGCACGGACGAACTGCGCTGGTTCAAGAGCAGCTACAGCGGATCGGGCGGCGGCGACTGCGTGGAGGTGGCCTTCGGCCCGGATGCCGTGCACGTGCGGGACTCGAAGGCTGTGGATGGCGGCCCTGTGCTGCAGTTCGACAGGGACGAGTGGGCAGCGTTCGTGGCACTCGCGGCGGGGTAGGCCAACCAGCGCTTCTACGCGGAACAGCGGCTCGTTCAGGTAACTTGCTGTGACGCGAACGAGCCCGTCGTCATTCTGGCGACTCAGAAGAGGGCACCATCGGCGCCCTCACCGAAATCCGAACCACCTCGCGCGGCCAACTTCTCCTTGCGCTTTCGAATCGCCTCGGTGGAGGGCAAGGGTAGGTCAGGGTGCTTCTCCCTCGCCTTCGTCTCCAACTCCTTGTGCAAGCCCAGGTGGACCTCGTCGGCGTACGCCTGATGATTCAACTGGCGAAGCCGGTCGATAATCTCGGTCCGGACGAGCGGGCTGATGGTATAGCGCGTGCCTTGATCGGTCTCGTGAAAGTCGTGGTCGAGTGGGAACGTCTCGTGGGTCGGATCGACGGGGGGCGTCTTCCCGGATTCATCCAAGAGGTCGTGCCAGCCGTAGGCCTCAACTGTGGCCTTGTCGATCTCCTTGTGAACGCGCCGGAGTTCACTGATGTCGCCGTCTTGGCAGGTCGCATCGTGGAGGAGGTTATATGTGTCGGTCAGACCGACGTTGCGGCGCTGCATCAGCTGCCGACGGTGCTCGTCAAGGCGGTTGCCCACCTCGCGCAACTTAGGTGTCAGGACAGGCCTGACGAGCTTCTCGAAGATCTCACTGGGCGTGTAACTGGCGTCAGACTTGAGGGTACCTCCACTCAACAACGCCCACCAGTAATGCACAGAAGACGAAAGGAAGGCAAAAAGACCCTCATCACTGGACGCGAATACCACAATCTTCTGATCGAAGACCACCCCGTTAGCAACAAGCGCTGGCGCAAGGGTCTTACTCGTCTGCGTCATGGCGATTACTCTCGAAAGTGGAGAGATCCTTTTATACAAGGACTCTCTCCTACGCTCGTATTCCCAAAAACGCTTGGCAAATTTCTCGCCAACGATAAACGTTCCATCGGGCTTCCGCCTCTGCCTGTCCGGCATCACCTCCTCTTCCACACGAGAGAACGGCGCTGCAAACATTCGAGCTTCACGTTCTTGCATATCGCCAAAGTTCACGATCCAGCGATCACCGATCTGATCTGGCCTGGCATTGAACTCCTTTCCGTTCACGTAACGAAACAGGACGCGGCGATTTTCCGGATCCTCCGCCATCCAAGAAACGGCAGTGGGCTTATCGATCACAAATCCCTCACCGAGGGGCTTGGAACCGACGAATGACAGACCGCGATTACACACCAGGGACTCCCCCCAGAGGGAGATCCTGGATTCTGGGTAGAGCGACGCAGTGATCCCGACCTGCACGCTCTTCTGATCCAATACAAACGCGGATCCACGTCTCACAGTAGCCACACTCGTCCAAATGGCACAATATTCGACATCTGCAGACTTCGCTGGCCACGGGGCACTCCTGATTGCCCTCCTGATGCGAACACCCAGCGACACAATCTGATCGAGAGCGACGGCGCGTGACTGTCCCTGTGCGAGCGAATTCGTCGCAACCACTCCGGTCTGCGCGCCGGCGTTAAGAAGTTGATGGATTCTCAGCTCAAAGTACGCAACAAGGTCCGCACTCCCCCGCACGCCGTTAGCGACATGCTCCACGAGGTTTTCGCGATATCCCTGACCAAAACTGGAGGTGATGTCCCGACCAGTAACAAACGGCGGGTTCCCCACAATCGCGTCAAACCCACCTCGCAGCGAAAACACCTCAGGAAACACCAGCGGCCAATGCACCGGCCGCCGCTGCAGTGCCCCGTCCGGCAGTTCGGCCGCCAGCCACTCCTCCGCCGTGGCACGCGCCTCGCGCACCACGTCCGAGTCATCCTCGACCCCGTCTTCAACGATCTGTCTCACGATCCACGCCGCCTGCGGGAACAGGTCCCTGACGCGCTCGCCGCCGTTCTGCGCGTACCACTCCACGCGCCCCGACGCGCACGTCGCCAGTGCCGCGCCCGCGATCAGGTCGCCCACCAGCCGCAGTCGCCGCGAATGACGGTTGACCTCCGCCAGGCGCTCGCGCTTCTGCTGAAGCGCCGGCAGGTCGACACCCTTGATCGCGGTGATCGCCAGGCGCTCCCGCGTCAGCTCGTCCACCAACTGCCGCGCCTGCTCGGCCAGGATGTCGGCCTGCTGCCCCGGCTTCATGTGCACGGACTGGATCTGCTCCATGCTGTGCACGCCCAGCAGTGAGTCCCCCGCCACCAGCCGGTCGTCCAGGAACGTGAACGGACGGCCCGGGTCCATGGAGACCAGCCACAGCGACAGCTTGGCCATCTCCACCGCCATGGGGTTGATGTCCACCCCGTACAGGCAGTGCTCGATGATCTCGCGCCGTGCCTCGACCACCACCGGGTCCTGCTCCGCGTCGGCCGCCGTCACCGCGTCCACGGCCCGCCCCGCCCGGTACGCCATCGCGTCCGCCCGGCCCTTGGACTCCCACGCCTCGATTAGCCGGTCCGCCAGGTAGCGGCAAGCTGCCACCAGGAACGCCGCAGAGCCCATCGCGATGTCCGCGACCTTCAGGTCGAGGATCTGCTCGGGAGACTTCAGGCGCCACTCCGCCGTGTCCGCCGTCTGGAGCGGGCCTGGTTCGTAGACCAGGGGCTCCAGGGCGTGCAGCACGACCTCCTCCGCCAGGAAGCGGGGCGTGTAGTGGGTGCCCGTGTTCTTCCGCAGCGAGGACTCGGTGACGTACAGAGCGCCGTTCGGGATGACCGTCGGCAGGCCGCGCAGGTCGTCCCGGAGGATGCCGACGAACGGCAGCAGCCGCTCCGTCAGCGCCGGGTCCTTGGTTACCGCGTTCAGCCGGCGCCGCGCCTCCGCCGCGTCCTCCGCCGCGAGCGGAGCGAGGCGCTTCTCCAACTGGCCCGCCGTCGCCGGAGGCTTGGGGTCCTTCCACTTCTCGTGGACTGCGTTCGCCAGCGCCTTGACCGATCCTGCCTTCGCCGCCAGGGACTCCAGCTCCCGCAGCGGCACCTCGTGCTCCAGCCCCTCCGGACCGATCAGCCCCACCATGTGCTCGGTGGCCCGGCGCCCGTCGAACGAGAGCAGGCCCTCGTACACGTAGCCGATCTGCTCGACGTCCAGGGCGCGGAAGCTGAGCGTGCGGACCTCGCGGTCCTTGCCCTTGCCGACGCGGACCTCCTGGACCGCCTGGAGCATGTGGAGCACCGTGCGGTCGTCGATCGGGAGGAGCGGGGTGGTGTGCTCCATCCACGGGTACGTGTCGGGGTCGAAGATCGAGCCGTCGTACGCGGGCAGGTGGAAGCCCGAGCCCGGGTGGTCCACTCCCCCGTGCACGGCGTGGAAGAGCGCGATCAGCCGGTGCCAGGCGGAGGTGGTGTGCTCCAGCGAGGTCTCGCCCTCCTCGTCCGCGCGGGCCTTGAGCTCGTCGCGCAGAAAACGGGCGGAGTAGGACCGCGCGTACACCTCGTTGTCGGCGGGGAGCAGTCCGCGTTCCTCGGCGAAGAGGAGGAAGACGATGCGCATCATCACCGCGACGGCTCCGCGGTAGACCACGCCCGCGGCCACGCCGGAGGCGTGCAGGCCGGGCGCGCCATGTTCGACGGCGCGCACGTCGGCCCGCCCTATGGCGTCGACGAGGAGTTCCACGGCTTGCCGGACCTGGATGCCCAGGGCCTCGGTGACGTCCTCGCCGGCCGCGAGGCTGGCCTTGAGCAGGCCGACGAGCGTCTCGGCCTCCTCATACTCGAAGAAGCGGCGGCGGCTCAGCAGGGAGGCGAAGGCGCGGACGACGTAGCGATCGGCAGCCGTGTTCCAGTCGATGGAGTCGAAGACGGCCGTGGTGGTGACGCCGCCGAGCGGGGCCCACACCAGGCACCACCAGCGACCGTCGGTGACGAGGCCGAGGGGGACGCCGTGGTGCCGCAGGAGTCGGGCGAGGCGGTCGGCGGGGGCGGCGGCCCAGTCGCCGCCACCGCCGGCGCGGGCGGTGGGCGCGGTGCCGGCGGGGACGGTGATGCCGAGGAGGCGTACGCGCTTGGCGGCGGACGCGGTGTCCGGTTCGGCGGCGAGGTCGGTGCCGGGCTCGACGAGGGCGAAGTCGGGACGGACTTCGGTGTTGTGCTCGGCCACACGCAGGGTGAGGCGGTCCAGGCCGTGGTGCTCGGCATCGCCCTGGCGGAACGTCAGGGCGTCGTCCCAGCCGAGGAGGCGGCGCAGGATGTAGGCCACCCACTCGTCGCGGCCCGCCGTGGTGTCGGTCTGCCAGTCGGCGTGGCGGGCGCGCAGCCGGGCCCGTTCGTCCTTCTCCAGGGGATCGAGCTGGGGCCAGGCCCGCAGCAGGACGGGCATGGTCAGGAAGGGGCCGGAGACCTCGCTGAGGTCGAGCCACTCCTGGTGCTGCCTGCGGCCGTCGGCGGCCTGTGCCTTGGCGGCGGCGAGTCCGGGGCTCATCGGGCGGCGGGGGCTCATCGGCGGGCGTCCTTTGCGGGAATGACGAAGACGACGGCGGCGGGGAAGAGGTGGGAACGGGGCTCGCGGTAGCGGGCGGCAATGGCCGCGAGTTCGCGCTCGCGCTCGCCTGGAAGGCCTTCGATGCGCTCTTGCCAGCGGCGGCGGTCGTCCTCGAACTGGCGGCGCTCGTGGCCGGTCAGCTCGTGGGTGGACAGCAGGGCGAGCTGTTCGCCTTCGCCGTCCCCCTCCTCCTTGAGCTTGGCGCGCAGGGTGGCCTCGAAGCGGTCGAG
Organism: Streptomyces sp. RLA123; assembly: GCF_056270165.1. Taxonomy (NCBI): domain Bacteria; kingdom Bacillati; phylum Actinomycetota; class Actinomycetes; order Kitasatosporales; family Streptomycetaceae; genus Streptomyces; species Streptomyces sp. RLA123. The sequence continues at coordinate 1,618,588 of NZ_JBWDOR010000003.1, forward strand.
GGTTGCGATGATGCGGCGCTCCTCCTCTGCCCGGCGATCGGCGAGTCGGCTCTCCAGCTGGCGGCCGAGCTCGTCGGCCCGCGTCCTCAGTGACTTGTAGAGAGGGTCACGGAGCCTCGGCCAGGCGTCGGTCAGTTCCTTGCGCAGGTGCGGGGCGGCTTCGCTTCCCTCGGTGAGCGCGCGGGACAGGACCCTGCCCTGTTCACCGACCGACTCCCAGCGGCGGAAGCGTCCGGTGTCGCCGAACCAGCCGCCCGCGTGGAGGACTTCCTCGTGGAGGCGGGTGCCGTCGGTGCCGACAAGGACGTAGCGCGCATAGGCGGAGACCAGGGTCGTGGTGACGGCCGGGTCGTCGGAGACGACGGCGGTGACGCGGTTGAGGCCGACCGAGTCGGCGTTCCAGACGGCGGCGGTGAGCAGGCGCGTGGAGAGGGCGACGAGCGGGTGCTTGAGGTGGGCGAGGACCACGTCGTCGCGGCCCTGCGCGGCGACCATCGGGGAGAAGGTGAGCGGCCGCTGCTCGCCCTCGCGGAGCTTGTGGGCCAGGCCCCGGGTCGCTCGCTCCCAGCTGCCGGACAGGGGCTGCACGTCGAAGAGGTCGCCTGGCTCGAAGTCCTCCGCGCGGAGGAGGGAGGGAAGAAGCGCGGGCTGGTGGTCGAGCGCGAGGGCGGTGTCGACGACGCGCTTGACGTTGGCCGGGGTGAGGCCGAGGGAGTCGACGGTCTCTTCGTACTGGTCGGCGAGCCTCTTGGTCTGCGCGGTGACGTTCTGCTCGGGCGCGACGTCGCCGCCGGTGCGGCGGCCCTTGATGGGCCTGGGCTTGGCGTTCTCGATGTCGACGGGCGCGGTGTCGCCGGTCATGCGGCGCTGTACGGCATCGGCGAGGACGGCGTTGACGGAGCCGAGGTCCTGCTCCATGCGGGCGACCTTCTTGGCCACCCGGGAGAGGAACTCCAGGTCGGCCTCGTAGGAGCCGGCCTGGGCCTGCTGCCAGCCGGAGCCGATGAAGTGGGTGATCTCCGGGTCGTTCTTCTGGCCCCAGCGGTCGATGCGGCCGATGCGCTGTTCGAGCTTGTTGGGGTTGAACGGGATGTCGTAGTTGATCAGGCGGTGGCAGTGGTTCTGGAGGTCGATGCCCTCGCCGGCGGCGTCGGTGGCGAGGAGGATGCGGACCTTGCCCTCAGCCCGCGACGGCTCGGCCTGGAAGCCGAGGCGGATGCGCTCGCGTTCCTCGGCGGAGAGTCCGCCGTGGAGGCGTTCGACGCGGCCGCCGCCGGTGAGTTCCTCCTGCTGGAGGAGGTCGTGCAGCCATTCCTGGGTGTCGCGGTACTCGGTGAAGATGACGACCCGCTCATTGGTCCAGTTCCTGCCGTCGGGACGGCAGAGCGCCTTGAGGGTGCGGATGAGGGCGTCTGCCTTGGAGTCCGGAGCGGCCTCGTGGGTGAGGGCCCAGCGCTCCATCTCCTGCAGCAGGTCGAGTTCCTGACCGTCCTCGGCCGGGGTGAGGGAGGTGGAACGGGTCAGGGCGTCGTCCTCGGCGTCGACGAGGCCGGTGTCGTCCAGGTCCGCGACGAGGTCGGCGAACTCCTCCAGCCATTCGGGGACCTCGGCCGCGGCCGCACGGCCGCGCGCGGGGCCGGTGTCGTCCAGGTGGGAGAGATACACCTGGACGGTGTGGAGGAAGGCCGCCGGGGAGGAGAAGAGGCGCTTCTTCAGTAGCAGCGTCACCAGGTCGGCGGCGCGGCGCCCGCCGCGGGCCGTGGGCGTCAGCTTCTTACGGCGCAGATCGGCGAACGATCCGAGCAGCTGGTGGATCTCGCGCTCTTGCGGCGTGTAGTCGACGGAGAGTTCGAGGGTCTTGCGGGTGCGGAAGCGGGGCGTGCCGTCGGCGTTGGTGACGGTCGACTTCAGGCGCCGTACGACGGTGTCCTTGAGGGCTTCCTTGTCGGGGTCCACGCCGCGGGCGAAGCGCTGGTCGTCGATGAGTTCCAGGAGAGCGGTGTAGGACTCGGGATAGCCGTTGTGCGGCGTGGCGGAGAGGAAGAGCCGGTGCTCGAAGTGCGGGACGAGGCGCCGGATCAGCTTGGTCTGCTGGGAGTCGACGGCGTACACCTGCTTGGGCGCGGCGGGCGCGACGTGGTGGGCCTCGTCGAGAACGAGCAGGTCGAAGAAGCGCTTGTGCTCTCCGTCCGAGCTCTCCTCGGGCGCGCCGATGACCTCGTCGAGGAGGCGCTGCGCCTTCTGTCCGCGCAACCAGGGCAGGGAGACGATGGTCAGCGGGTGGACGCGGAAGGGGTTCGCGGCGGTGCCGTGGGTGCGGCGCAGCCGGGCGCAGTGCTCGGAGTCAACGATGGTGAATTCCAGGCCGAACTTCTCGGCCATCTCGTCACGCCACTTGAGCGTCAGGCCGGCCGGGCAGACGACCATGGTGCGACGGGCACGGCCGCGCAGCAGCAGTTCCTGGACGACGAGACCGGCCTCGATGGTCTTGCCGAGGCCGACGTCGTCGGCGAGGAGCAGGTTGACGCGAGGTGCGCCGACAGCCCGGGAGACCGGCTCCAGCTGGTACGGCTCGACGGCGACGCCGGAGCGGAACGGAGCCTGGAGCGTCTTGGCGTCAGCGGAGGCGACGGCGGACCAGCGGACGGCATCGAGGAACGCGGCAAGGCGGCCCGGAGGGTCGTAGGAGCCGGTGGAGGCGTCGGGGAGGGAACCGGCGGGCAGGACACGGCGGCCGGGCTCGACCTCCCAGATGACGGAGAGGGTGTCGCCGAAACGTCCGTCGGCGACGGACTGGAGGTGGACGAGGGTGGCGGGCCTGCGCTCGTCGTCGCCGTCGGCGGCCGGTGACGGCTCGACGCGGGAGACCACCCAGGACTGGCCGCGCACCTCGACAAGGTTGCCCTCCTCGGGGAGCTGTTCCGCCTCGGTGCGCTCGGTCTCGCGCTGAGCTGCTGGCGTCATGGGCGCTGTCCCCTCGGTGTCTCTGCTGCCGTCCGTAGACAGTGTCCTGTCTCCCCACCGGAACGGAGCGATGGCAGCGTAACACGAACGATTTACTGTGAACAGAGATTACAAAACCATGGTCGGTGTGGAGTATGCATCAGGCCATCCGCCGCAGCCGGTCCAGCAGGGTTCGAGTGCGTCCGTGCCGGGCATCGGCTGCCGGCAGGACCCTCTCCTCCTCGTCCGCCAAGCGCCGCAGCAGCTCCTCGGCAGCGAGCCGCTCTCCCGTGCGCACCAAGAGCACGCCTATCTCGTACCGCGTGTCCAGCACCGCCGGGTCACCCGGTCCGAGAAGGCTGCGTTGTTCGGCGAGGACCGACTTCAGCTCGTCCAGGGCCTCGCGCGTGCGGCCGAGCGCGCCGGCACAGAGGGCGGATCCTGCTCGGGCGGCGAGAAGGTCGGCATGCCCGAGGCCGGGAACATCCATGAGGTCGCGATATTCCTCCAGGGCGCGGGCGGGGCGTCCTGACCGGCGAACGGCGGCGATCTCGGCCAGTCGCGGGTGGGCGGGGGCCGCCGCGGAGCCTGGAGCCTGCTTCGGGATCCAGGCGGCGAGCAGGGCGGCCACCTCCGCCGCGGAGGCGGGTCGGTCCTCGGGCTTCTTCTCCAGAAGCCTCTCCACCAATGCTCGCAGCCCGGCCGGAACACCGGAGCGGCGGTCGGCCAGTGGTGGCACGGGTTCGTGCGCGTGCTGGTGGTACAACATGAAGGGGCTGCCACCGCTGAAGGGCGGAGCGCCGGCGAGAAGTTCATAGAGGACGCAGCCCAGCGAGTAGAGGTCGCTGGCGGCAACGGCCTTTCCCACTGCCTGCTCGGGCGCCATGTAGACGACCGTGCCGGGGGTGGCGTTGGCAGCGGTGAAGCGGGTCTCGCCGGGCTGGGGCTCCAGGGCCGCGGCAACGCCGAAGTCGAGGACCTTGATCTCGCCGTTCGGGGTGATCATCAGGTTCGACGGCTTCAGGTCGCGGTGTACGACATTCTGCCCGTGGGCGTAGGCGAGCACCTCGGCAGCCCGCCGGGCAACGTCCGCGGCTCGTTCGACGGGCAGCGGACCATCGCTCTCGAGCGCGGCATCGAGGCCGCGCCCCCGGACGAGTTCCATGACCAGGTAGAGCTCTCCCTCGTGGCTGCCGTGATCGTGGACGGCGGGGATGCCCGGGTGTTCCAGACGGCTGGTGAGGCGCGCCTCACGCAGAAACCGGCGCTCCAGCGTGCCGAGTTCGGCGCCGAGGCCACGGGGAGCAAGGAGCTTGACGGCCACTTCACGGCCGCGGTCGCGGTCGTACGCCGCCCAGACGACGCCCATGCCGCCTCGGCCCAGCTCGCGCGTCAGCTCGTACTGCCCAAGGCTTCGCCGCATTGCGCCCGTCCCCAGTCCCGGCGCCCGTGGCGCCTTTCACACCCCTGCGACCGGGGCGGCGCGGCGCACCCGGTCGGCTGAACCCATCCTCTCACCGTTCACACCGGCCACGGCCCTTGCGGAACCAGAAATGGGCGGCGGGGATCCTCGGGCCGCGCGCGACGGGTGGCCAGCACCGGGTCCGGGTCCGGCAGGTAGGGAGCGAGAGTCGCGTAGACCTCGGCTGCCGAAGAGGGACGGTCGTCCGGATGCTTCGCGAGCAGAGCCGTCACCAGCTCCCGAAGGTCGTCGGGGATGTCAGAGTCGGAGATGGCGGGCGGGGGGGAACTCAGATGGCAGGAGGCCAGGAGCGCTGGCTGGTCGCTGGCGAAAGGCGTCTCGCCCGTCAGCATGTGATGCAGAAGGCAGCCCACCGCGTAAAGATCGCTGCGACCGTCGAGCCTGCCCTGACCGGAGAGCAGTTCGGGTGACGCGCAGACGATGTTGCCAATGGCTTCGCCGGTCATGGTCAGCCGCGGATCGGCGTCCGCGAGCAGTTTCACCAGGCCGAAGTCGAGGATCTTCACCACCCCGTCCGCACGAATCATGACATTCTGCGTCTTGAGGTCACGGTGCACCAGTCCGACGGCGTGGGCCGCGGACAGCCCGGAGCACAGTTGGGCCGCGACGGCGACGGCCGAGGGTACGTCGAATCGTCCGCCGTCCTGTTGGTCGAAGAGGTACTCCAGGGTGGTGCCCTCGATAAGCTCCATCACCAGACAGCAAGTTTCGTCGGTGATCGCCGCGTCGAAGACCGTGGTGACGTTGGGGTGACCGAGGCGCGCAGCCGCCTGCGCCTCTCGCCTGAAGCGAGTAAGCGCCTCATCGCGGCTCCGCGGGACAGCCAGCAGTTCCGCGGCGATGGTCTTCACCGCCACAGGCCGCTCGAGATGCAGGTCAACGCCGCGCCAGACCTGCCCCATCACCCCGCGACCGAGGACCGACTTGAGTTGATAGCGATCACGAAGCACCATCCCCGCCGTAAATTTGTGCATTTCTCCGGCCCTCTACACTTCCCACACGGCGTCCACATGTGTTTATGCTGTGAACAAAGTCAATGTGCGTAGTAGCCTTCCATGCAACACGGCCGCTGGGACGCTGACCAGCCCAGCCGGCCGAGCAACGCGGAGACCGTTTGATGAGTACACCCCACGCCGTACCCGTCAGCTTGGCCGAAATCGCCCGGATCGCGGGCGTGGGGCGAGCAGCAGTAAGCAACTGGCGCCGCCGCCACGACTCATTCCCCACCCGTATCGGCGGCACCGACGTCAGTCCGCAGTTCTCGCTGGCAGAGGTGGAACTCTGGCTGCGGGACAACGGCAAGCTCAAAGACAACGGTGACCGCGAATTTCTCTGGCCGCGGTTCGAAGCACTCGGCAGCAGAGACGAGTCGGGCTTGGCCGTCGCCGAGGCGGCCCGGCGGATGCGCACTCCTCGCACGCGGGCCTCGCACTCCGAGCTCTCGCCGGGAGCAAGGGAGTTGGCCGACGAAGCGGCGAAACTGGGGCGGAACGAGGGGCCGCGTGAGACCTTTGAATTCCTGCTGCAGCGGTGGCTGGAAACCCATGTGCGGCAGCTCAGCACAACCCCCCCGAAGCTCGCCACGCTGATGGCACGGATCGCCCTCTCTGTCCGTCTGGGCCGACGCGACGGAGAATTGACCGTCTTCGATCCCGCTTGCGGTACCGGGCATCTGCTCGCCGCGGCAGTACAGGAATACGACGGCTCGGGCCTGGAGCTCTTCGGATGTGAGCGGGACCCGGCTCTCGCCGCATTGGCCGCCGCCCGGCTCGGCTTCGCCACGGAGGATCGCCAAGTCCGCACGGAGATCGCCACGGCCGACGCCCTGCGCGAGGACCCGTTCGTCGGCACACGAGCCGAAGTCGTGCTCTGCAACCCCCCCTTCAACGAACGGGACTGGGGTTACGAGGAACTCGCCACCGACCAACGGTGGTCTCACGGACTTCCACCGAGAACCGAGCCGGAACTGGCCTGGGTCCAAAACCTGCTCGCCCACCTCAAGCCGGGTGGGACGGCCGTCATCGTTCTTCCACCCGCTGTCGCGTCACGTAAAGCAGGCCGCCGCATCCGCGGTTCCCTGCTACGGACGGGTGCACTGCGAACGGTGGTGGCGCTCCCACCCGGCAGCGCGCAGCCGCACAGCGTGTCGCTTCAGTTGTGGGTACTCAGGGCCGCTCAGGACGGTCCTGCCATCGCCCCGTCCCATCAGGACGTCCTTCTTGTGGATGCCACACGCTTCGCGCGACCAGGCGCACGGGAACCGGGACCGAACTGGGAGGCACTCGGCGATTTCGTGCTCTCCGCCGTGGAAACACTCGACCGCCCGGATGATCCACCGGAGAGCGCTGTCCGAGTCCCGCTGCTCGATCTCCTGGACGACGAGGTGGACGTCACCCCGGGTCGTTACACGGCATCGGGCAGCGAGCCATCAGGCGTCGAACTCGCTGCTTCCTGGGCAGAGTTGGGGGATTCCCTGGCCGGTCTGGTTGGCCATGCCCAGCACCTCTCCAAACTGCGCTTCGAGACCGAGGCACTGCAGACCACTACAACCGTGGGAGACCTCGTTAAGGCTGGGGCTCTGACACTGCGCGCCGGACAACAACCCGCGGAGACCTCAACACGACCTGGGGAAGCCGCCGTCCGGCTCCTCACGGTCGCGGACCTGCTGATGGACGGCGCCCCGAGCGGACGCTTCTCCACCGACGCGGCACAGACGATCGCCGAGGAGGGTGACGTCGTGGTCGCCGGAGTGGTTCGGGCCTTCGAGGCGTGGGTGCACGAAGGACCACCAGTCGCCCTCGGAGCACAGCTGTACAGCCTCAGGGCCGACCCGGAGAAACTGGACGCCCACTTCCTCGCCGGTTGCTTGCGCGCACCGGCCAACGGACGCCAGGCAGGCACGCACGCATCTAGTTCGTCCCGGGTTGACATCAGGCGCCTCCAGGTGCTCCAACTCCCCCTTGAGGAACAGGCAGCGTACGCCGAGAGCTTCCGGCGTCTGAGCACGTTCGAGACGCTGTTCGCCAAGGCTGACGCCCTGGGTAAGGGGTTGGTGAGTGACGTGAGCGATCGACTCGCTGCGGGTGGGCTGACCGCCTGAGAGCCTCACGGGGGATTCGTCCGCTGTCCGAACCAGAGGTGATCCCCGTGGGGTGGCACACCACGGGGATCACCTCAGCGTCGGCCTGCACCGTCTACGACGCCACGCACGCGTCCTGCGGCGTTTCCTTCGCGGCGGCATCGTCCTGCGTCGTAGCTACGTCCCTTCGCGCCGTCGCAGGTCAGTCTCGGGCTGCGTGCAGTCCGCGCCCGCGTCCACCGCGCCGTTGTCCCTCACCGCTCGCACTCCGAAGGGAGTAGCACCAGACCTCGGCCGCTGACGATTGGGTGTAGTACGTCGATCGCTGCCCGCCGACTCAGTTCCTCGTGATGACGCTGGTTGCGGAAGCTTCTTATGTGCTTCCCCTCGTAGCGTAGAGACCATGACTGGAGGGGAAGTTGGGAGTCATGGCGGAGAAGAGGCGGAAGTTCGACGCGGAGTTCCGTGAGGGGGCTGTGCGGATCGTCGCCGAGACCGGTAAGACGTTGGCCGAGGTGGCGCGGGATCTGGGGATCAACGAGACCACCCTGGCGACCTGGGTCTCCCGGGCACGGCAGGCCGGCGCCACCAGGTCCGGGGAGAGCGAGGAGCTGGCGCGGTTGCGTCGGGAGAACCTGCAGCTCAAGCGGGACAACAAGGAGTTGGCGATGGAGCGTGATGTCCTCAAACGCTGCATGATCCTGTGGGTGAAGTAGCTGCGGCGGACCCGGCGGCACTCGTCGGGGCGATCAGCGACCAGAGGACCGAGCACGGCATCCCGCACACTGTCGCCTGCCGCGCCGACACAGCCCCCGTGGCCGCAACGACAGCCGACTCCTCCGCGACCTCAGTCTCAACGACGGTCTCACTCATCAGGCGTCCCCTTGATCATCGGATCCGCCGTTTATTGGGCTCTGTCTCACATCCGGTGGTAACGGAGAGTCATACCGCTGGAGACCGCCCTGAAGTGCTCTCTTGCAGACCGAGGGAGACACTCCCGGGGTCCTGGGCGACGTCCACCATGAAGCTGCTCCGCGCGGCTCATGGGTGTCTGGATATGGATCGACCTGCGGTTATTACTTTGCGCATTCGACATCACCAGGAGTTACCACCGGATGTGAGACAGAGCCGTTTATTGAACACTCCCGGCCTTGGGTCAAGGCCCCGCCGGCCCAGACGCTCATGGCGGCGGGCCGGTCCGGCGCAGAAGACCGGGCCGGCCGTACAGGACAGAACGTCCGCCGACGCCTCATACGGAGAGGATCAGTGCGAGCCGGCGGTCGCGGTGGTGTAGAACTCGGCGGCGGTGAAGGTGGCGGAGACGCCCAGTTCGGCCGCGACAGCGGTGAGCCCGGCCTGGGCGGCGGCGAGGTCGGTGTGGCCGTCGGGGCTGAAATACGGCGCGATGAACTTCTCGTAATGTGCCCGGATTTCATCCCCCGTGTGACGCCCGAGGAAGTTCCCCAGATACCGGAGCGTGGTGTCGGGGTCCTTCTGGATCACCTGCAGGGCGCGCCGGTGGGCTCGTACGACGGCTTGGACCGCCCGGCTGTCCGGGTCGATGTAGGTGGGGTCGACGGCCACGCCCACGGTGGGAATCCGGAAGTGGTCTCCCACGTAGGCCAGGACGTTCCAGCCGTACTCGGCGGCCAGCGCCTCCGGTGCCATGGTGTCGCCGACCATCGCGGCGTCGATCTCGCCGGCCCGCAGACGGCGCAGATCCATGGCGTAGTCGCCGGGCCAGCGGACGACGGTCCGAACGTCGCGGTCCACGTCGAGCCCGGCCTGGCGCAGCACGATGCGGGTGAACACACCGGGGCCGGTGTGGGGAGGGGTGACCGCCAGCCGTTGGCCGGCCAGGTCGGCCAGGGAGGTCAGGCCGGGGCGGGCGAGGAACCAGAACAGCGGGCTGGCGGTGTTGACGTGGAGTGCGACCCAGGGGATGCCGTCATTCAGTCGCGACAGAACGGTCCGGCCGAGCCCGATGACAGCGCAGCGGCGCAGCTGCTGCGCGTCCCAGGTGCAGCCGTCCCGCAGCGAGACGTGGACGCCCTCGTCGGCGTAGAAGCCCTGCTGGTCGGCGATGTAGGCGACCAGTTCCTCGTGCGGGCCCCGCCCGACGTAGACGAGATCGATCGTGTGCATGAAGGTCTCCCTTGCAGTTGACGGTGTATCGGAACTGCCCGGCCGTGGGCCGGGTCGGCAGACGGGGCCCGGAGTGGGCGACGGAACTCGTCGGTGCGGTGCCCGTTGGGGTCCGGTGGAGCCCGAGCCCGGGCCCGTCCTGTGCGCGGAAGGGACCCGGGGGTCGCCCCGGGCGGGCTTGTCGCGGTCGGGCGGACGACGCTGCGCGCGGAGGCGGTCCGGTGCCACCGGTAGTTGTCGATCTTGTCGGGAGCGGTCGGCGAGTCCGGTTCGGGGGCCGGTACCCGGCACTCTGCGACCCGCTCTTCGGGCCGAAGAAGCTATCCGTCGGAGGCGGTCCGGTGTCGCCGGTACTTGTCGACCTTGTCGCGGTCGAGGTCGACGCCGAGCCCTGAGCCTTCGGGAACGACGAGGTGGCCGTTCTCGTAGCGGACGGGGGCCACGGTGAGGTCGTCCCGCAGCAACAGCGGCCCGATGAGCTCACAGCCCATGTCGAGCTCCGGAACCGAGGCGAACACATGCGCGGCGGCCGCGGTGCCGATCGACGTCTCGATGGCGGTGCCACCGTAGCAGCGAAGACCGCCGTGGGAGGCGATGGTCGCCACCTCCATGGCCGCGTGGAGCCCGCCGGCCTTGCCGATCTTGACGGAGACCGAATCACACGACCTCGCGGTGATGGCGGACATCGCGTCGACGGCGCGGCAGACGCTCTCGTCCGCCATGATGCGCAGGCTCCCCGTCCGCTCGACCAGCGAAGCCATCCCGGCGACGTCGCGCCGATCGATCGGCTGCTCCACGACGCTCACGCCCATCGCTTCCAGCCGTTGCACACAGGACACGGCGGTCCGGTAGTCCCAACTGCCGTTCGGATCGACCAAATAGTCGTGCTCGGTGCCGATTTTGGCGATGAGGCGGGCTGCCCGCTTGAGGTCCTCGTCGGGCGACAGCGCGCCGAGCTTCAACTTCAGGGCCGGGTGTCCCTGCCCGAGCCGCTCGATGGCCTCGTCGGCGACCTCCTGCTCGCCGCTCCCGCTCAACGCCCACCGTACGGGGATCCGCGTGCGCGCGGCCCCGCCGAGGAGGCGGTGAACAGGCACACCGAGGACGCGGCCGGTAGCGTCGAGCAGCGCCATCTCGACGGCTGCCTTGGCGAACTCGTTGCCGTGGCTCACCCTGTCCATTGAGGAACGGATCAGGGGAAGCGCGAGGCAGTCCATGCCCACCAGTACCGGGGCCAGGTAGACCTCGATGAGTTGCTGCTGCCCCTCGATGCTTTCGCCGCTCCACCACGGACCGCCCGGCGTCACACCTTCACCGATGCCGATGACCCCGGCGTCGGTGTGGACCTCCACCAGCAGGTAACTCTGGTGGTAGATCTCATGGTTGACGAACCGGTGTGGCCGGGAGGTCGGCAGGTCCACGATCGTGGTACGCAGCTTGGTAATCCGTAGCGTGCTCACGACTCTTCCATTCTTGAGCGATGTCTCTTACGGGCCGGGAAGGGAGTCTTCACGTCACTCGGGCAGTTCCAGGACGAGCTCCTCGCTCATCGCTCTGGACACACAAATCATCATCACCGAGTTCTCGGCGCGCTCAGATTCGCTCAGCACCTCGTCGCGATGGTGGGGCAGACCCTTGACCACCCGAGTCTCACACGTGCCACAGATGCCGTCCCGGCAGTCGAAGTCCAGGTCGTAACCCTCGCCTTCGAGGGCTTCGAGAATCGATTGGTCCGCGCCGACCCGTACCCGCTGCCCGGAACCGGACACGACCACGTCGAACGCGGAGTTTTCTGAGGTGTCCGTCCGGTGCGACGACTGGAAGCGCTCGACCCTCACCGACGACGGATCCGGCGCCAGGTTCTCGACGGCTCCGGTCATCCCCTCCGGCCCACAGCAGTACACGGTCGAACCCCGGTGGCGGTCGAGGATCGGCTGCAGGTCGAGCAGGCCTTCGTGCTCGTCATCGGCATGGACCGTGACCCTGTTGTCGTCCCAGGAGACGATCTCGTCGTGATAGGCCATCAGCGAGCGACGGCGACCGCAATAGACGAACTCGAATTCCGTGACACCGGCGGCACGCAGCTGTCGCAGCATGCTGAGGATCGGTGTGATGCCGATACCCCCGGCGAGGAACAGGTACCTTGCCGCGGGTTCCAGCGGAAAGTTGTTGTTGGGACCGTGCACCGGTACGACGGACCCGACGGGCAATTCGTCGTGGACGTAGGCGCTGCCACCGCGTGAAGTCGGTGACCTGTGAATGGCGATGGTCCAGGTGCCGTCGGACCGGTTGGCGCCGCACAACGAGTACTGACGGGTCAGGCCGGACGGCAGGTCGAGGACGATGTGCGCACCGGGGTCCCATGCCGGCAGCGGCGCACCGTCGGGATCGACCAGTCGGAGTTCGACGACATCGTCGGCGACCCGTGTTCGCACCTCGATCCTCACGTGTCGTTGTGTGTCTTTCCCGCTCATGCCTCTCCCGTCTGTGTCGCCTCTCGCATCATCTGCGCGCACGGCACGCCGTCGAGGTGTTCTCGGCAGAAGTGCAGGGTGGGGTGTCACGAGTCCGCGGCGGCTTCCGCCGACTCGTGTCTCTTCTCGGCGGGCCGGCGAGTGCGCTGTGTCTGGCGTGCTCGGATCGGACGACGTCGTGCTCACCGGGCGCCGGCTCCGGTGCCCGGCCGGCGCACCGGAGCCTTGTTCGTGGTTATTCCGGCTGGAGTACGAACCCGAACTCGCCGAGCGTCCAACTGTCGCCGTCGATGTCGGTCTTGGTGAGGGGGATGATCAGGCCGGGCTTGACGCCTTCGGCGCAGTCGCTGTCGATGTAGGGGTCGCCCTCGAAGTAGAGCTGGGTGACGAGGGGCTTGTAGCCCTCGGCGGTGACCAGGAAGTGCAGGTGCGCGGGACGCCAGGTGTGGCGGCCCAGGACCGAGTTGAGGAGGTCGCCCGTCGGCCCGTTCTTGGGGATCTCGTAGGGGGCGGGGCGGATGCTGCGGAACTCGACGGCGCCGTTCTGGTCGACGGGGACGCGGGCGCGCAGGATGTAGTCCTCGGGCACGCCGGCGTCGATGAAGCTGTACAGGCCCTCGTCGGTGGCGTGCCACACGTCGACCGTCGCGGTGGCGAGGGGCTCGCCGGCGGGGCTGCGGACGGTGGCCTTGAACAGCAGCTTTTCGCCGGCCTCGTCGGGTCGCATGGGCAGCGTGTAGGGGCGCTCGGTGAGTACGGGCGCGCCGATTTTGTAGTAGGGCCCCTCGATGGCGCTGGGGGTCCACGGGCCTTCGCCGTAGCTGTTGGTGTCGACGGTCGCTTCGAGGAAGGTGTCGGTCCACAGGGGCCACTCACCGGCCTCGCCCACCCGGATCAGGTACTGCGTTATCGCAGCGTAGTCCTCGTACCTAAGGCCGTGACGGACGATGAAATCCCTCGTCAGCTCGATGAACTCGTCGAACAGGTCGACGACACGCTGATTGGCCATGCATTCCTCCTGGGGAGGTCGTGGGAAGGGGAATCCAGCGTTCTTGTTGCGGGCGACTGGATTTCACGGCAACGCTAACCGGCGGGTCGGGACGCGGACCAATACCGGATCGGAACAATGCCCGTGCCAGACGGGTATCACGGTCCCGACGGGGTTCCTGCGGCATCGGTTTTCCAGGGGTGATCACTCGCCCCTGCCGTGGAGTCGTCACATCGGCTCGCAGGGGGACAGTGAGGTCTTCTCGGCAACTTGACGGTGATCGGCCAGCCGTCCGGGGCGGAGATGGCCTGGACGTTGCCGCCGTGGTGCCGGTGTTTTCCCGACCACCAGAGCAGGGCTTGATCAAGTTCCGTAGGCGTCTGGATCGTTGGTGATGCCCAGGATGGGGAGTGCTCGTTGGGGTGTGTCACGGATGGCCCGGGTGGTCTTGGCGATGTTGTCGGCTCCGAGGATTTTCAGCACGCCGATGGCGAGGTTGCGGAGGGTCGCCATGGCCCGTGGTGCGTTCCCGGTGTGGACGGTGGAGGCGTCCTCGGCGAAGGTGACATCCCTGATGTGGTGCGAGGAGTTCTCCACTCCCCAGTGCCCGCGAATCGCGGCGGCCAGGTCGGCCGGGCCGGTCTGGTGGGCGTCGAGGCTGGTGACGGCGTAGACACTCTCACGGGTCTCGTTCTGGCCGGTGGGCTTGCGCCGGTGGTGGACGCGGATGGCCAGGCGGGCGTGGGGAAAGGCGATCCCGCCGGCCTCGTCGGCGATGCCGCAGATCTTGATCGACCGTGACTCCCGCCGGCCGTGCCCGGTCCCGGAGGCGGTGTGCTGGACGGCGATGTCCCGCCACGGCAGGGCCGCGAGCTGGCTGTGGGCGGTCGGCTGGTTGGTCTTGATCACGGCGATGTAGTGGGCGTTCTTGGCCTCGACCAGCCAGGAGATGTTCGCCTTGACCGAGTGCAGGGCGTCGATCATGGTCGGTGCCGTCCGTGATCGGCCCGGCGGACGGAAAGTCCGGGAAGGCCGGTCGCGTGCCTCATCGGCGCGCGCGGTCCGCCGCCCACGCCGACCCGCCCTTCGATGCTCGCCACCGACGGATCGAGGGGCGGGGCGAGTCGGGGCCTCAGATCGACACGCGCGGGCCGCTCTCCGCGGTGGTTTCGGGCTCGGACGAGGTGGCGGACACGTGCTCGAGGAAGGACAGGACGAGCGCGGGCACGTTGTCCGCGCGGTACAGGCAGCTGAGCCCCTCGGGCGGGGTGTCGGAGAGCGGCACGAAGCCCACTCCCGGCAGCGTGACCCTGGTCGCGGACCGGGGGACCACCGAACAGAACCCGGCCGAGGCCACATACCCCAGGGCGGTGAGGACGTCCCCCGCCTCTCTCACGACGGGTGCCGAGAACCCGGCCTGTGCGCACAGTTGGGTGACCTCGTCGGCGAAGCTGGGACGCGGGCCCGTGGGAAAGAGCACGAGTTGTTGCTCCCGCAGATCCGCCAACTCGGCTTCGCCGGCTTTCAGCAGCGGGTGACCCTCGGGCAGCGCCAGGTAGAGGGGCTCGCTGGCGACACGGCGGACAACGAGACCCGGTTCGCTCCGGTACTGACGGCTGAACCCCAGGTGCATGCGTCCGTCCCGGATCGCGTCGGCCTGCACGTTCTTGGGGGCACGCTCGAGGACCAGGCTCACCGTCGGGCGGGTCTTGAGGAACCCCCGCAGCAGGCGTGGCACGGCGTCGAACATCGGGGACCCGAAGTAGCCCACCACCAGGGAGCCGGCCTGCCCCGCGTCCGCGAGCCGCGCACGGTCGATGGCGTACTCGGTCAGCTGCATGATCCGGTGGGCCCGGTCGAGCAAGACGGCACCGGCCTCCGTCAGCTCGACACCGCTGGGCGTGCGCGTGAACAGGCGCACGCCGACACTCCGCTCGAGTCGGGCGATCCGCCGGGTCAGCGGCGGCTGGGTCATGTGCAGCCGGGCCGCGGCCCGGCTGACATTCCCCTCCTCGGCGACGGCGATGAAGCATTCGAACTGCCGGAGATCAACTGGAAGCACGCTGCCGACAGTACTGACTGGGGTAGTCCGGGTGAACCCTCGGGGAGTTTCCGACGGAACGGGAGTAGCGACCTTATAGCCCGGTGCGCGACGTATAAGACCTGAATGCGCTGTCGGAATTCCCGTGCGGGCCCGCTCGCTCACGGATCTCCACGCCGTCGAGCGTCGGCATGCGGGCGACTTCCGGCCCGCGCGTCACATCCCCTACCCCGTCGAACGGGTGGGGCGATATATCCTAAAAATTAACGAATGTCGCATACTTTCATGCATCCATGATTCCGAATGTGAAATGCGCCGTCGGCGAGAAAGTCGAGTGTCGGGGTAGCGCTGTTCGCGGAAGGTATGAAGACGACCAGATCTCGGTATTGGACGGTGTGTGAGGCCCCTGTCTAACGTCTCCTCCAGCGCTCGGCGGGACTGCCCAAATCCGTCCTGAAATCCCAAACAGCCTGGAGGAAATATGCATGCTGTGATCATCGGCGGTGGAATGGGTGGGCTTTTCGCCGCTCTCGCTCTTCGCGAAGCAGGTGACACTTTCGATTCGATCGACGTCTACGAGGCGAGTGCGACCCCCACCACCGCGGGCGCGGGTCTGAATATCTCGCCGAACGGTGCGCGCCTGTGTCACTGGGTGGGCGTGGACCTCGACGGCGGTGACCCCAAGGGCCCTGACGGTGTCCTGGACGGCGGGCGCGCGGCGGTCCTGGAGGCGTCGCGGGAGATCCTGGTCGACGGATCGGTGTCCCGTAAGCCCATCCCCTACAACACGCCGGAGCAGCTGGCCGAGGGCGGCGGGTTCCACCACATGCATCGGCAGGACCTGCTGATGTGCCTGCACAAGCGGGTCAGCGAGCTCGGACCCGACTCGGGTGTGAAGTGCCCCATCCGCTTGCACATGGGCAAGCGCCTCGTCAAGCTGTCGCAGGACGAGAACTGCGGCACCGCCGTCTTCGAGGACGGGACGGTCGTCACCGGCGATGTCGTCATCGGAGCCGACGGAATCGGCTCGCGGGTGCTGAAGGAGACCTGGCCGGGCAAGGGGCAGCGTCGCTGGACGGACGTGGTGTGTTACCGCGGTCTGATTCCGCGCGACAAGGTCGCGGCGATGCGCAAGCCTGACGGCAGCCCGCTCGACCACAACCCGATCGACTCGTTCACGATGGACACCCGTCGGCACGACACCGCCTGGGTGATGACGTACTGGGTCCGTGGCGGAGAACTGCTCAACGTGTGGTATGGCGTGTACACGCCGGACTCGGGCGAGTTCCCCGAGGACTGGGCCGGATGGAAGCCGATCGGCAACTCGGACATCCTGGAGACCACGGAGCGCGCGTTCGCGGGCGACCCCCGCAAGGACGACATCCTCGCCATGGGCGCCGCGATGGTGGAGCCCACGAAGTGGGGGCTCTACGACCGGGACGCGCTCGAGGAGTGGCAGGACGGCCGCATCTGCCTGCTGGGCGACGCGGCGCACCCGATGCTCCCGACGTTCGGTCAGGGAGTCAACCAGTCCCTTGAGGACGGGGCGGCCCTGAGCAGCTGCTTCAAGCTGCACGGCGACGACGTGTACAGCGCCCTGCTGCACTACGAGCGCGTTCGGCACTACCGGGCGAGCCGCTTCCAGTTCGCGTCCAAGTTCAACTTCAAGGTGCTGGAGCCCGAAGACACGCCGGAGCGTAAGGCGCTGCTCGCGGCGGCCGACGAGCGGGACTTCCCTCTGTTCGCGCACGAGCAGCGCGCGGGCAACAACGACTCGTGGATCTACGACTTCGACGCGCGCAACATCGGTGACAAGCTCCCGAGGAAGAAGCTCGGTCCCTGGGACTTCCGCGACCGTGAGGTGATCGCCAACGCGCGCAAGGAAGTGATGCGCAACCTGTGGAAGCCGGAGAAGCCGGTGGAGGGTGGCCGGCAGATCACCAGGGCGGAGCTCGCGCAGCACAGCACCTTCGACGAGTGCTGGATCGTGATCGGCGGCAAGGTCTACGACTTCACCGAATGGAAGGACCACCACCCGGGCGGGGCGTTCGTCGCCCGCATGTACGCCGGGCGCGACGCGACCGCGGAGTTCTCGGACTTCCACAGCAAGGCGGCGCTCAAGCACATGGAGATCTTCTGCGTCGGCGACCTGGTCGACTGAGGGTCTACGCCTGAGATCGGTGGAGAGGCACGGCCCCGCGACACGAGGCTCGAGGCTCGGCCGTGTGACGCGGCCGGCCACGGCGGGCGACCTCGCCTAGGACGCCAGCTCGGCAGTCCTGGCACGTTCCCGGCCCGGCGCGAGACACGACCGATCCGGTGGGCTGTCCATGAACTCGGCACCCGGCCCCATGGAGATCGCAGGGCGGGTGACGCGGTCGTTCCCCGAATGCACGCCCGGGCACCCCGGTGGGAAAGTTTCCACCGGGGTGCCCCGCGCGCGATTCCGTACCCGGAGGCGGCCGACGCCGCCGAACGCAGCCGAGAAAACGCCCCCTTCACGCTCAAGTGAGACGTGCCGGTGCGGAGCCGCTTGTCGGTGGCCACGTGTAGGTTCCACTCTCCGGCGGATCCGAAGGACGTTCGGGCCGGGCCCGCATCACCCCATGGATGCTGTCGGGTCGCCCCGCTGCCCACAGGTCATCGATGCGGTCCGAGGTCGGAGCCAGCGGCATCGGCAGGCATTTCCCGCGACGCGGGGACAGGGATCTGCCCCACGTGCGGCGAGAGGCCGCGGAGCCGGGCGGCGGACCGCTCGCGCACCACGATTATCCAAGGCCCGAGCCGCGGAGCCACGACCGCGTCCGCCACGGCGCCACAGCCGCGGTCACCGCGTCGAACGTGGCAGAGTGGCAGAGTGCGGCCATCCACCGTCGTCCATCTGAAGTCCACTTCTCAGTCATCGGAAGCAGGGGTTGCGTGATCGAGGGCAGCCCCGGATGGAGGAAAAGAGATGCCCTTGTCCAAGAAGAAAAGTGCCACTGTCGCGGTCACCGGTGTGACAGGCGCCCTGGGCGGCCGGGTCGCGTCCCGGCTCGCCGACCACAAGGTCCCCCAACTCCTCATCGGGCGACGGCCGGAGCTGCTGCCCGAACTGCCCGGAGCGCAGCGGCGAGGTCCGGCCTCCTACGCCGACGCCGGGGACATGCGCAAGGCGCTGGCCGGGGCCTCGACCCTCGTCCTGGTCTCCGGACACCGCACCGGACGCCGGCTCGAGGAGCACGCCACGGTCGTCCAGGCCGCGATCGCGGAGGGCGTGGACCGCGTTCTGTACGTGTCCATCGTCGGCGCCGGACCCACCGCCACCTACCTCAACGCCCGCGACCAGTGGATGACCGAGCGGTACCTGGCAGGCATCGAAATCCGCCACACCGTGCTGCGTGCCGGCTGGTACACCTCGACACCAGCGGCCCTCGCCGACGAGGAGTTCGTGGTGCGCGGCCCCGCGAGTACCGGCCGGGCGGCCTTCGTCACCCACGAGGACATCGCCGACGTCATCACGGCGGTCGTACTCGACGGGGACGACCGCTCCGAGCACGACGGAGCGACCCTCGATATCACTGGGCCGGAGGCCCTCACCCTCGACGAAGCGATCACCCGTATCGCCGCGGCCACCGGCAGGCCGTATCGCTTCGAACCCGAGACGCTGGATGAAGCCTTCGCCTGGCGGTGGCGACAGGGCATGACCGGGGAACAGATCGAGACCTGGATCTCGTGGTACCAGGCGATCGAGAGGGGCGAGATCTCCACGGTCACCGACGTGGTCCCCCGGCTCACCGGTTCACCCGCGACCCCGATCTCGGACGCGGCCTGGTGGCCCGAGCCGAAGACCGCGCGCGGCGTCCGTTGAGGGACACGTCCCTGACGGACCTCCTTACGGACGGCTGACCCGCGCGGGAGATCGGCGACCACCGGTGCCTCGACGGCGAACCGGACGTTCGTGCGCGCCGACGGCCCGCGATGGGTCCGTGTCATAGCGAGGACCACCGGGGGCTTCGAGGTGCCCCGCCGCTCCCACCGCGCCGTGGGTCTTTGCGGCACGGCGGTCCACCGCCGTGCCGGTCGCGAGAGACCTCGACCCGGCTGGTTCGGCGGGGCACCACCCGCTCCCGTCCCGACCCGCTCTTCCAGAGAACCCGACCATCGCTCACGAGAGGCAAGCACCGCCCGGGAGGCGGTGTCGGACGTGCCAACGGGCGCGTCGTTGGCGGTGGGCGGGTTCAGGTTGAACGGCGTGGCGAACGTGTTGATCCAGTCGCTGCTCGAGCGCGGTGTGACGGGACTGTCGGTCGTCTCGAACAACTGCGGGGCCGTGGAGTCGGGCCTGGCGGTGCTGCTGGCGGCCGGATCAGCCGGGTGACGGGCTCGTACGTCGGCGCGAACAAGGAGTTCGCGCGCCAGTTCTAGCCGGTGAGCTGGAGGTCCAACTGATCCCGCAGGGCACCCTCGCGGAGCGGTTGCGGGCGGGCGGTGCCGGATTCCCGGCGTTCTACACCCCGGCGGGGGTGGGCACCCAGGTCGCGGCGGGGTCTGCCCTGGCGTTACGACGGCTCAGGCGGTGTCGCGTTGGCGTCGCCGCCGAAGGAGGTGCGCGAGTTCGACGGCACCGAGTACGTACTGGAGCGAGGCATCCGTACCGACTTCGCCGTGGTCCGGGTGACCAAGGGAGACCAGCACGGGAACCTGGTGTTCAACAAGTCCACCCGGAACCTCAACCCCCTGCCGTCGATGGCCGGTCGGGTGACCATCGCCGAGGTGGAGGAGTTGGTCGAGCCCGGCGCGATCGATCCGGACGCGGTGCACCTGCCGGGGATCTTCGTGCAACGGGTGGTGCCGCTCACCCCTGAACAGGCGGCGGACAAGAAGATCGAGCAGCGCACGGTGTCCGTGCCCGGGACACGCGAGAGGGGGAGCGGCTGATGGCCTGGAGCCGTGAGCGGGTGGCGGTCCGGGCCGCTCGGGAGTTGGGGAACGGCCAGTACGTGAACCTGGGCATCGGGCTCCCCACGTTGATCCCCAACCATCTCCCGGAGGGTGTGGAAGTCATCCCCGGTGCTTCCTTCTTCGACTCGGCACTCTCGTTCGGGATGATCCGAGGCGGCCACATCGACGTGGCGGTGCTGGGCGCCATGCAGGTCTCCGCGCGGGGCGACCTGGCGAACTGGGCGATCCCCGGGAAGATGATCACCGGGATCTGCGGTGCCATGGACCTCGTCCACGGGGCCCGTACGGTCACCGTCGTGATGGCAGCGCCACCGACGAGGGCCTGTACAGCTTCATCGACGCCGGCGTGCCCGAGGACTACATCCTGCGCGCCCGCGTCCCCGTCGACCAGAACGGCGCCGTCGAGTTCCGCAGCATCCGCCCCGCCCCCTACGAGATCCCCAAGAACGGGCCGACGGGCGACCTCCTCAACTCGGTCCTGGGCCGCCACACCTGGCGTCCCGCGCACCTGCACTTCCTGGTCACCGCCGAGGGCTACAAGCCCCTCGTCACCCAGCTCTACTTCGAGGGCGACCCCTACATCGACAGCGACTGCGCCGAAGGCGTCAAGCCCGGCCTGATCATCCCCCTCACCAAGACCGACATCGACGGCGACAGTTGGACGCTCGGCGAGTTCGGGTTCGTACTCCAGCCGGAATAACCACGAACAAGGAAAGGTCACTCGGTCTCCTCGATCGCGCAGCGGTCGGGATGTCGGAAGGTCGCAAGCAGTCGGCTGTCGCCGAGTTCGCGGGCCGCACACGATCACCGCATCAGGCCCGGGCGGAGGCCCGCGCGGTCGCCAGGACCGCGCTCGTCTCGGCCCGCTCGCGTGCCCGGCGACCGAATCGGTCGCGGCAACCCGGTGTCCAGGGCTCGGTGGAGAGCTCCGACACCGGCTCGGCCGACGGCCGATACCCGCGAAAGCGGCTTGGTGTTGCCGTCTTGGTATTGGCTTGCTCTCCACCCGTCTGGCTACGGTCGGCAAAGAATACGCAGTCGAGCTGAGCGGAGCGCGCCATGTGCCACAGCCATTCGGAGGCACCCGAGTTGGGCGGGGGCCTGACCGTGACGACGTGTCGGACACCCGGAGTCGATCCTGTCCCCTATCTGCACTTCGGCAGCGAGGAGACCACCGACGCCGATGTCATCGTCCTGATGACCGACATCTTCGGAGTGAACCCGTTCTATCGCCACCTTTCGGGCCTGCTGGTGGCCGAGGGATACCAAGTGGTGATGCCGGACATGTTCCACCGGCTCGGCGCCGCGGCTCCGGGACGTGACGGCGCGCTGGCCCGCCGCGCGCGGCTGCACGACCCGTTGGCCATGGACGACGTGGAGCGGGTCATCGAGGGCACCACGGACGGCAATCGCCGCTTCGGTGTGTTGGGTTTCTGTATCGGCGGGAGCTTCGCCCTGCTGAGTGCGGCCGCGCACCGCAACCAGGTCACTGCGACCTACTACGCGTTCCCCAAGGGCTCGCCGGGTGCGAAGGTGCCGGTCACGGAACCGCTGGAGGTCGCCGGTTCGATCGCCGGGCCGGTTCTGGGCCATTGGGGTCGGCAGGACTACATCGACGCGGGTGAGGTCGAGGAGCTCGCGAAGGTACTCGACACGGCTCCCGGCGAGACCGAGGTCAGATGGTACTCCGACGCGGGGCACAGTTTCCTAGCCGGGATGACCGAGAACCCTCAGGACTCCGTGGGTGCGGCGGCGGACTCCTGGCGGCGGACGCTGGCCTTCTTCGGGTCGCACCTCACTCCGGCCACGCGTGGCTGACCCGTCCCACCGACCGGCCCCGCGCCGCGAAACGGTCGGCGCGGGCGCGTAGTCGACGGCGGGTGGCGAGCCGGACGGCTCGTCGCTTCCGGGAACTGGCGGCCGCAGACGGTACTGGTGGGCACTAGGCCGACTATCCGGGGACTCGAACGACGGGCCCTGTCACATGAGGAGAACCTTTGCCATGATCGAGAAAGAGCCGTCTGAAGTTTCGGTGGGACGCGCGGACTTCGTCCACCAGTGGCCCGCCTCACGCGTCGTGTTCGGACCGGGCAAGATCTCGGTCGCCGCCAGTGAGGCGGCTCGCTTCGGCACCCGGTTCGCCGTGATTCACGATCCGACCGCCCAGAGCGCCGCCGACCGGGTGGCGAGCGACGCGCGAGGCGGGGTCTGCGCGCGGATCGGCGAGGTCGCGCAGCACGTCCCCGTGCAGGCGGTGACCGAAGCCGTGGCCATCGTCCGGGAGGCGCGCACGGAGGTATTGATCTGCATCGGCGGTGGCTCGGCCACCGGCCTCGCCAAGGGGGTGGCACGGGAACTCGCGTTGCCCTTGGTCGCCGTTCCGACCACCTACGCCGGCAGCGAGATGACCTCGATCTGGGGACATACGGAGGGCGGAAAGAAGACCACCGGGCGCGCGGAATCGGTCCGTCCCCGCACCGTGGTCTACGACCCCGAACTGACGCTGGATCTGCCCCCGGCGATCTCGGTGACAAGTGGCGTCAACGCGATCGCGCACTGTGTGGAGGCGATGTACGCCCCCGAATCGTCCCCGATGACGCGAGTGGTCGCCGCCGAGGGGATCCGGTCCATGAGCCGAGCCCTGCCCGGCATCCTCGACGAGCCTCGTGACGTCGCGGTCCGCGGCTTCGCGTTGCGCGGGGCCTGGCTTTCCGGCTGGTCGCTGGAGGTCTCCACGACCGGGTTGCACCACAAGCTCTGCCACATCCTCGGCGGCTTGCTGGACCTGCCGCACAGCCCCCTTCACACCGTGCTGCTTCCCTACGCCGTCGCGCACATCGCACCCGCCGCCGAGGCCGAAACCCGGATCGTGCTCGAAAGCCTCGGTCTGGCGGGGCCCGTGACCGATGCCGGGGGCCTGATCTGGGAGCGTCACCAACTCTTGGGGGCCCCCGCATCGTTGGCCGAGATCGGCATGCGCGAAGCCGATGTGGAGCGGACGATCGCCGAGGCATCGGCGGCGCTGGCCGATCGTCCACTCCCGCCGCGTCCGATCGGGTCCTCCGGCCTCCGCGACGTGATTCTGACCGCCTTCAAGGGTGACCGACCTGCGGCGTGACCCGTTTCCGCTGGGACGGGCTGAGATCGAATCGGGGCGGACGCGTGGCGTGGGTACCACCTTCTCGGGCGGCGGGCCGCCGGGCCGCATGACCTCCCTCCTGCGGACACCGCAGCGACTCGATGCGCCGCCTGAACAGCGACCGCCAAGCGGCAACAACCCTGTCAGCGATCAGGGGCAGGAGCCGGAGCCTTTGCCATCGTTGTCAGTCTCCACTCCGCAAACATTCCGACCTGCGGCCCCACTCGAGGAACCCCGGATTGGCCGGTGCCGACTTTCCGGCACAAGAGCCGATCGCGAGATTCCCCGGAGACGTTCCGCAAGGCTCCGCGCCCGCCGAAACAACACGAGAGGAAGAAATCATGAATGAATTTCTGGTCGAGTTGACCATCAACGTGCCCGAGGGGACCGACGCGGCAGAGGTGGACCGGCGTCGCGCCGCCGAAGCGGTCCGTGCCAAGGAACTCGCCGCCGAGGGCCATCTGTTCCGACTGTGGCGCCAGGCCGGGGAGCCTCGTGTCATCTCCGTGTGGCGCGCGGACGACGAGGCGGAGTTGCGCGAAATGGTCCTGGGGAGCCTGCCCCTGTGGCCTTGGGCGTCCGCTGTGATCACCGCTCTGCAGCCGCACCCCAACGATCCCAGCTGAGCCGTTCCGGGCCTTCCGGCACGGCACCACACTGCCCAGGCTCGGTGCGTCGATCAGGACCGCCGCACCGAGCCCGCAGTGCGCGCCCAGAGGTGGAGAAGTCGGTGGTTCACCGACTGGTTCGACGGGCCCTTGGTCGGTTGCGCGCGGGGCGGTCGGTACACCTCACGGGTACCCGTGCACCGTCGCGGGCCAGGGACGCGTCCAGTGCTGTCGGCCTCTTCGGCAGCCGTCATCAAAAATAGGGGCGCCGCGATGGCCAGCTACCCCGGATGGAGGGAAGCACGTCCGAGTACACCGGTGCCAAGGTGGCGGTCACCGGAGTGACCGGCGATCTGGGTCGGCTGATCGCGGCCCCCCAGCCCGCCGCTCATACAGCGCCGTCCCGGGCCGACGTCCTGAGTTACAGCAAGGACCGCCCGTCTACCGACTGGCCTGGGTCGGAACTGGCGGGGATCACCCAGATCACGGCAGAGAAGCGGCACCGCCTGCCGCAGGGGCAGCACCACGTACTCCTGCGCGGTGCCGTCGGCGCGCTGCCAGGCGGCCTGCCAGATCCAGACCCGCCGCCCGGCCCAGGCCGCGTCGACGCCCTCGCCAAGCGCGTCGACCACGCCGGCGCCGTCCTGGTTGGGAACCTGCTCGGCGCCACCGGCGCCTCGCGAACCGCGGCGCGCCTTCCAGTCGGTGGGGTTCACACCCGACACCCGCACCCTGACTCGGACCTCACCCGGCCCCGGCGCGGGCAGCGGACGCTCGACCAGTTCCAGCACATCGGGGCCGCCGGTGCTGCGATACACAATTGCCTTCATACCCTGCCTTCTCAAGTCGCGGTGCGGCAGTGGTGCAGGGCGTTGGCGCGGCACACCACGAAACAATTCTGGATGATGGAAATCATACAGGTATCAACACACTTGCGCTGAGCTGCAGGTTTACCCAACCGGGAGTACGCACGTCCGCCCCCAGGCACACCGGACCTGATCCGGAAGCTGTCGGCGGGGCTACGGCGTGGATGACCAGCTGGTCGACATGCCGGCTGAGCGGGCTCGAGCGGAGAATCTGCAGCTCAGCGGTGCCGGCGCGTTGTTGCAGCTACTGACCAAGCGGGTGCTGGAGTGCGCCCTGGAGGGTGAATCACCGATCACCTCGGCCAGGAGAAGCACGATGCGGCCGGGAAGAACGGCGGCAACTCCCGCAACGGGAAAGGGTCCAAGGCCGTGCTGGCCGATGTCGGCCAGGTCGAGACAGCCGTGCCACGGGACACCGACGTCGACTTCGAACCGCAGATCGTCCGTCGGCTGACCGGCGTCGACGAGATGGTGCTCTCACTGTCCGCGAAAGGGCTCACCCACGGCGAGATCGCCGCATATCCGGCCGAGGTCTACGGCGCGAGCGTGTCCAAGCCCCGGGTGTCGGCGGAGCCCGATCGGGCCTGGCCGGAGCGGATCGATGAAAGGTCCGATCTCCTGGGGAAAAAAGTGCACGAGATCTAGGAAGCAAGGGGGTTGTCCCGTACATTCATGGGACGTCTCCCCCCCTCACTGTCGCCCGCCGTCTGGAGAACTCACATGCGCAGGGCTGTTGTTGCATGCCTTGTGGCCGTTGCCGCCGCCGCCTTCGGGGTGTCGAGCGGTGGTCCGGTCGAGGCCGCTTCGCACACCGATGTGCTGCACGTCGCGCCCGACGGGCACGGGACCGCCTGTACCGCGCACAGTCCGTGCACGCTGGATACCGCCCGGGACCGGGCCAGGCCGCTGGTCCCCGGTGCCACAGGGGACGTTGTCGTCGAACTGCAGGGCGGCACCTACCGGCTCACCGGCCCGTTCCGACTCGGGGTCCAGGACTCCGGACGGCCCGGCCACTCGGTGGTCTACCGGGCAGCCGCCGGACAGGCCCCGGTGCTCACCGGTGCCGTCAAGGTCACCGGGTTCAGCAAGGTCGACGCGGACAAGAACATCTACCGCGCCAAGGTGCCCGCGGGCACGGCGGCCCGCGAACTGTTCGTCAACGGGGTGCGGGCCGACCGCGACCGAAGCCGGCGCGACCCGTCCGGGTTCACCGCCACCTCCACCGGGTTCACCACCGCCGACTCGTCCTACACCACCTGGACCGACCCCGCCCGGGTCGAGGTCGTGCGCAACAGCGGCTGGAAGCAGATGCGCTGCCCGCTCGCCTCCATCAAGGCGTCGGCGTCCGGCGGTTCGGACCTGACCGTGGATCCCGCGTGCTGGAACAACAACCACACCTCGGTGCCCCACCCGGGCTTCCCGTTCAACGGCGCCGGGCTGCCCACGCTCGAGGGCATCACCTGGCTGGAGAACGCCTACCAACTCCTCGGCACACCGGGCCAGTTCTACACCGACCAGAACGCCGGCTACCTGTACTACGTGCCACGGCCGGGCGAGGATCTGGCCAGGGCCGACGTCGAACTGCCCGTGGCCTCGCAGCTGGTGGACGTGTCGGGCACCCCCGGTCACCTCGCGCCGCTGAACGACACCGACTGGCGGGCGGTCTACACCGGCTCATGGGGTTACTCCACCAGCCGGCCCCTCGGTGACCTGAACGCCGACGTGCACTACACCTCCACCGACGGCGACGCCGTCAGCTACACCTTCAACGGCACCGGGATCCAGATGCTCTCGGAGACCAACGACGACGAAGGCAGCGCGGACGTCTACATCGACGGCAAGAAGATGTCCGCGGTCTCCGGCAACGGGCCGGTGCGGCTCGCCCAGCAGGCCATGGTCTCGGTCACCGGACTGCCCAAGGGCACCCATACCCTGCGCGTGGTCAAGACCGGCGGGTCGTACCTGCTGGTGGACGGCTTCACGGTCACCCCGGACGCGATCACGCCGGTGCACGACGTCACCTTCTCGGGCATCACCTTCTCCGGCACCACCTGGACCGCCCCCACCGCCGAGGGCTACGTGGACAACCAGGCCGGTGTCGTCTGGGACCCGACCACGCGCACCCCGGCGCGTATCCCGGCCGCCGTTCAGGTGCACCGCGGGCAGCGGATCACCTTCGAAGGCGACACCGTCACGCACACCGGTACCAGCGGCATCGACCTGGCCGACCAGACCCAGGACTCCACGGTGACCGCAAGCACGATCACCGACACCGCCGGAATCGGCGTCGCCATCGGCGAGGTCGACGACTACTACCAGACCGATCCGGCGCTGATGACCAGCGGCAACACGGTCTCCCGGAGCGTCGTGCAGTTCCCCGGCCAGGAGTACGCCGACGCGGTCGGCATCTGGGTCGGATACAGCCGCGGCACCACGCTGTCGCACAACGACATCGGCTACACGCCCTACTCCGGCATCTCCATCGGCTGGGGCTGGGGCTGGGCCTCGGACTGCACCCTCCAGGCCAAGCAGGGCCTGCCCACCCCGTGCGCGCACGGCACTACCTATGCCGGCGGCCAGCACATCATCGGCAACCATGTGCACAGCGTGATGGGCGCGCTGTTCGACGGCGGCCCGATCTACACCCTCGGTGGCCTTTCATCGCCTTCGGAGTTCACCGGGAACGTGCTGTCGGAGTGCATCGACGGATGCAACATGATCTACCACGACGAGGGCAGCTCGCAGTGGAACACCCACGACAACGTGGTGCGCTTCAGCAACGGGTCGCTCTGGACGAACCTGTGGACGCCGAGCATCCATGACGACGCGATCCACGACAACTACAGCGACACCGCCTCCTACATCAACAGCGGCACGGACATCACGTTCCAGCAGGCCACCGTGGTGACCGACGGCGACTGGCCGGCGGCGGCGCAGGCGATCATCAAGGCCGCGGGCCCCGGCACCCTGCCCGGAACGACGATCGACGACGACGACCTGCGGGTCTCGTACACCGGCAGCTGGTCCTCGAGCGGTTCCCGCGGCGACGGGGACCTCGACAACGGCGTGCACTACGCCCAGCAGAACGGCGCCGCCGCGACGATCTCCTTCACCGGCACCGGAATCAGCTTCCTCACCGAGACCAACTCCGACGAGGGCGACATCAACGTCACCCTCGACGGCGCCTCGAAGGGGACGGTCAGCGCGAACAGCCCGCAGCGACACGCCCAGCAGAGCGTGTACACGGTGTCGGGCCTGACCGCCGGCCCGCACACGCTGACGCTCACCAAGGTCAGCGGCAGCTATCTCCTGGTCGACGGCTTCATCCTGAGCTGACCGGCCGTCGTCGGCCGAAGAAAGGCAGTCAATGTTCCTCGTCAAGGCAAGAACGATGCCGGTGCTGGCGGCGGTGGCCGCGGCCGTGACCGCCCTGATGGTCGCCGCGCCGTCCGCGCCGGCCGCACCCGCCGCGGGCGGCCAAGCATCCTCCGGCCGGCAGCTGTCGGCATGGTCGCCGAGCATGACCATCGGCGGCCCGAACTTCGACAACCGGACCATCCGGATGGTCGTCCACTCCAGCATCAACGGGCACGGACTCCGTATCCACCTGTCCAACCTACGCGGCACCACCCCGCTCACCGTCCAGGCAACGAGCGTGGCCGCGCAGTCAGACCGTGCCACCGCCGTCCCCGGCACCCAGCACGCGGTCACCTTCGCTCACCACACCTCGATGACCATCGCCGCCGGAGCCGAAGCCGTCAGCGACCCGGTGCCCATGACCGTCACCGCCGACCACAACATACTGGTCAGCATCTACCTGCCGAACGCCACGAGTTCCGCCACCTGGCACTCCGACGCGTTCGACACCACCTACCTGTCCGCGCCAGGCGACCACACCGCAGACACGGCGGACGGCAACTACATCACGGCCACCACCTCCTGGTACTACCTGTCAGGGCTGGACGTCGTCTCCCCCGACGCCCGCGGCACCGTGGTCGCCTTCGGCGACTCCATCACCGACGGCTACAACACCCCGACAGGGGCGTACCACCGCTGGCCCGACGACCTGGCCCGGCGGCTGGCCGGCACCCGGCCGATGGGCGTGGTGGACGCCGGCATCGGCGGCAACCGCGTCCTGACCGACGTCCCCAACATCTGGCAGGGCATCAGCGCCACCAAACGGTTCGCCCACGACGCGCTCGGCCAGCCCGGGGTACGCGACGTGATCCTGATGGAGGGCATCAACGACATCGGGAACAACGCCGGGCCCGACGGCGGCCCGCTCACCGCGCAGGACCTGATCAACGGCTACCGCAACCTGATCAACCAGGCCCACGCCGCAGGCGTCCGCATCATCGGCGGCACCATGCTCCCCGACAAGGGCGCCAGCTACTACAGCGACTCCGCCGAGTCGATCCGCCAAGCGGCCAACCAGTGGATCCGCACCAGCGGTGCCTTCAACGGCGTCATCGACTTCGACAAGGCCCTCGCCGACCCCACCGACCCCACCGCCCTGAACCCGGTCTACGACTCCGGCGACCACCTCCACCCCAACGAGGCCGGCATGCAGGCGATGGCCAATGCCATCGACCTCAACCTCCTGCACTAGCGGTGGTTTGTTGACGGCGGGTCATGGCTGCGGTAGGCCGATAGCAGAGGACCGTCGCCTTGCTGCCTGGGGGGCTTGTGATGACCCGTCGTGTGCCGTGTCCGCCCGCACCTGGCCCGCTGGAAGCCTACGCCGCACGCTTCGATGACCTGTTCTCCACACTGGCACAACGCCGCGGGTTCCGCGAGTACCTGACCGGACTGCTGTTGCCGCGGGACCGCAACAAGACGCTGACCTGCCTCGCAGGTTCCGAGCCGGTGGTCGGCGCCCAGCACCCGGCGGTGCAGCGGCTGCAGTTCTTCTTGTCCGAGTCGACCTGGGACCACGAGCGGGTCAACGCCCGCCGGGTCGAGATGCTCCTGGCCGACCCCGCGACCGCACCGCACCCGGGCGGGGTGCT
Organism: Streptomyces sp. RLA123; assembly: GCF_056270165.1. Taxonomy (NCBI): domain Bacteria; kingdom Bacillati; phylum Actinomycetota; class Actinomycetes; order Kitasatosporales; family Streptomycetaceae; genus Streptomyces; species Streptomyces sp. RLA123. The sequence goes on from NZ_JBWDOR010000003.1 coordinate 1,648,307, forward strand.
GGTGATCGACGATTCAGGCGACCGCAAGGACGGCAAGGCCACCGCGCACATCGGCCGTCAGTGGCTGGGCCGGCTGGGCAAGACCGACAACGGAATCGTGACGGTGACCACCTGCTGGGCCGACGAGAACCTCTACTACCCACTCCACGCCGTGCCCTACAGCCCCGCCCACCACTTCCCCCAAGGCAAGAGCGACCCCCGCTTCCGCACGAAGCTGCAGATCGCAGCCGAACTCGCCCGCGCAGCAAAGACCGCCGGCGTAGCCTTCCGGGCCGTGGCCGCCGACTGCGCCTACGGCGACCAGGACAGCTTCCGCAGACAACTCCACGCGGCAGGGCTGCCGTTCGTCATGGCCCTCAAACCGAGCCACGGCACCTGGGCCTACGGCAAGGACGCCTGCACCCCGTCGACGCCGCCCGCGCCCTGACCTGGACCGGCCCCCAGCAACCCGGCGACTGGACCCCGGTCCGGCGGACCTTCCGCGACGGGCACACCGAGACGTGGTGGGCCGCCGACGCCCACCTCGGCTGGTGGGGCCCCGACGGAAGCGTCCGCCTGGTCGTGGCGACCGCAGACCCGGCCACCCTGCCCGCGCAGGCCACCTGGTACCTGGCCACCGATCTCCCCCGTCCCGGCGGCCCCCGCGAGGCCGACAGCCCCGAACCCAGCGCCGACCTGCACGAAGTCGTAAGGATCTACGGCATCCGGCACTGGATCGAGCAGAGCTACAAACAGATCAAAGACGAACTCGGCTGGGCCGACGTCCAGGTCCGCTCCGACACCGCCATCCGCCGTCACCAAACCCTGGTCACCTGCGCCTTTTCGTTCTGCTGGGACACCTGGTTCAGCCCACCGCCCAAGGTCTCGCCCAGAACTACGCCACCGCAGCCACCCGAGGAACCGGTCCGGCCCGAGAGGGGGACCAAGCAAATCCCACCAGCCCCAACCGGCCAGCTGGCCCACAGCGATACGAGCCGTCCGGGCCTGGCTCGCCCCCTGGACCGCCCTCCAACGCTACTGGCGGGCATGGACCAACGCACCCCCACCACCCGAACTCCAAGCCCTCATCACCGCCCTCAGCGCAGGCCACCCCCTCGACCTCTACACCCCGACCTAACAAACCACCGCTACTGAACTTGAACTCGTGATGTCGGTCGGCTCGTGGTGGCGGCGTCAGGGTCGGAGACTGCTGGCTGTTGTGCTCGGGTTCAGGACGGTGGCTGTAGCCAGCGCCGCGCCGTGGGGAGATTCACCTCGACGTCATCGCTCCAAGAGCAGACCTCCAGCCATGAGAGGTAGCCGCCTTGCGTGAAGACCAGGACCTCGCCAGGGCACTCGCCGGTTTCGGTGAACAGCTGTACGTCGACAGCCACGACGGTGCCGAGGCCCGTTGGAGCGGGCTCCACCGCGTCGGCGTCGAGTTCGAAATAGGCAGTGCCGCACCCGCACTTACAGCGGGATTGCACCCTGAGTTGGGGCACCTGTCGTCTGAGGGCGACGTGAACGGGCTCGTCCGGGCTCAGGAGGAGGTCAAGCACGTCGGCTACGTCCTCGGGCAGGCTGTCAGTCATGCCGCCACCGTAGCTGACCAGCAGCTTTGGAGTTCGACCAATTTCGGGTCCGTCGACCAGACGCTCACGGGTCCAGGGCCAGCTCAGTGCCTGCGAGGCAGCCGTCGATGACCTCCGGTCGGTACTGCAGCATCTTCAGTTTGCGCTTCACGGCGCGAGTGATCTGGCCGAGGTCGGCCGCGGCGAGGTTGCCGATGTCACGCTTGACCAGCGACCACACGCCTTCCTGCGGGTTGAGGTCCGGGGCATAAGTGGGCAACTGGAACACCGTGAGCCACTCGGCGTTCGCGTCGATGAACTCGCGCATGCCAGCCGTCAGGTACAGGCGGACGTTGTCCCAGACCAGCACGATCGGTCCGCCGAGCTGGATGCGGGCGCGGACGATCAGGTCGCGGAAGTCGCGCCAGCCGAAGCCCTTCGGCTCGTCCTTGCGGCCTCGATACTCGCGGATCGCGTAGAACAGCCGGGACCGCTGGCCCGGCTTGTAGCAGGCCATACCCGCCATCGACACGCGCCCCGAGCCCCGGCCCCTCACCTTCACGACTGGGGTCTGACCGATCCGGCCCCAGGTCCTGGCGCGCGGCGGAGTCATCGACTGCCCGGCCTCGTCCTCGAAAACGATCCAGGCGTTGCGCTCCGCCGCGGTGCCCTTACCCGCGGCCAAGTCACCTTCTTCCAGACCTCGACCGCGTCGTCATCGCGCTCGATCGCTCGCCGAGTGGGCTGCTGCCAGCTCCAGCCGTGCCGTTTCAGCAGCCGCCAGGTGCCCTCAACCGTGTAGGAGACGTGGAAGAGCCGGCCGATCAGCGTCTTGATCCGTGCCAGCGTCCACCGCTGGTCCGCCCAGCCGTGAGCCAGTGGACCACGCTCCAACTCCCGCTCCAGCCTGGCGATCTGGGCTTCACCGAGCCGAGGTCTTCCCGGCGACCCCTTCGACAGGACTCCCACTTCTCCACTCTCGCGCCAGGCCCGGCGCCACCGCTCGACCGACCGCACACTGATCCGCAGGGCAGCGGCAATCTCCGCGTTCCTCTGCCCGCCCTCGAAACGCTCCACGGCCTGGAGCCGTAACCGCTCCCGAGTAGCCCTCTCGGCGTCGGTCAGCCCGCCGCCCTGCGCGTACCTCACACCCCACGGCTACCGGTACCGACGACCAACTGTCAGGCGAACGGCACCGACATCACTCAATCAAGTTCAGTAGATCGTTCCGTCGCAATAGTTCACGGAAGGTTTGTTTCCTGGAACGATGCGGACCGGGACAGGTGGTGTGGCGACTACCAGGTCCGGCTGGGGACACCATGGGCAAAGGGGTGCCTGTTGGAAGTACGGATTAGCGTGTCGGGCAGCGACGAAGTCGGCGAATTCATCAGGCTTCGGAACTGGCTGAGCGGGGAGCGGACGCTGACAGGTGCGGTTCGCGTGGTAGCGCGGCCTCCTGGCGACGGCGAGTTGGGCGGGGCGTTCGACCTTTTGGCGGTGACCCTCGGATCGGGTGGAGTTGGGGTCTCGCTGGCCCGGTCCCTGATCGTGTGGCTCCGGACCCGCCGTACAGATGTGACCATCACAGTCACGTCGCCGTCGGGTACCGTGAAGGTCGATGCGCAGCGGATCAAGGATTCTGCCGTCGTGGAATTGCTGGAACACGCTCTGCAGGACCGTGATGAGCATTGAGGTACCCGACTATTCACGGTCACGGGCGGTGCTCATCGGTGTCTCGGTATACTCGGATCCGTGGTTCCCGCCGCTACCAGCCGTGGCCAACAACCTTGTTGGTTTCCATGAGGTTCTGACAGACCCCCAATTGTGCGGCTGGCCCCGCGACCGAGTCACGGTACTCCTCGACCCCGTCGACGTCCGGCTTATCCTGCCGGACCTGCGCCGCCTTGCGATGGAGACCGAGGACACCCTCCTGTTCTACTTCGCCGGGCACGGGACAATATCGACAAGAGGCGACCTCTGCCTGATCCTGTCCGACACCCGAGCAGAGCACGAGGACATCAGCGGCCTGGATTTTAATTGTATTCGGGAGGTATTCCGCAATAGCGGCGCCAGCACGAAGATTGCGATCCTGGACTGCTGCTACTCTGGCCGAGTCATCGAAGCACTCGCCGCGGCGCCGGTCGCCGACGCCACGGACATTCGCGGTGCCTACATCATGACGGCCAGCGACGGCCCCGCGCACGTCGTTCCCTTCGCTGAGCAGAAGAACACCTACACCTCCTTCACCGCCGAGTTCCTCCAGCTGATACGACGAGGAATCGCTGGCGCCTCCTCCAGGCTGACGCTCGCGGAGATCTATCTCCATCTGCGGCAGAGCCTCAGATCGGTCGGGCTGCCTGCCCCCAACCAACGCGGCACGGACACCGCCGACCGGTTCGTCTTCACCCACAACGCCGCTGCAGGCATTCGGCCGAACGGTCCCAACGTGTCGTTCCTCGACGACGTGACAGCCGTTGCGGAGGCTGACGGCTCGCCATCTCAAGGATCCTCGGACTCGACTCCGGAGACCCAGCCACCCGGAAACGACGAGATGGATCCGAGCGCCGTCACGCCCGGACCGTCCCCCAATCCAAAGGGCCGGAAACGCTCCAGGAAACGCACGACATGGCCGCTCGTCGCGTCTGCCGCCGTAGCGGTCACCGCCATCGGCGTGCTCGCCTCATTTTATCCATGGTGGACCACAGACAACGGCCCGAGCAATCTCGCCAGAACAACCCCGTCCCTTTCATCCGGCCCTTCCACTTACGCGCCGCCTTCCCAACCGACCAACCGACTGCTCGCGGGCGAAACACTCCATGCCGGAGACAGCATCGCCTCGAACAACGGCCGATACAGACTGCTGCTGCGTCTAAGTGACGGCAATCTCATGCTGTTGGGGGACAGGGATACCGTCTGGCAATCCGGCCCCCAGCACGCGACCGTGCTGTGGAATCAGAATGACGGCAACCTCGTCCTGAAAAACAGCGCCGGGGACCCTGTCTGGGATTCGGCAACCGCCGGTGACACGGACTGCACCTTGACTGTCACCGACGATGGACACGTCGTGCTTCGCCGCGACGTCGACGGCGCCCTGCGCTGGAGCCGTCCCAAATAATTGCCCGAGGGCGCGCATCCACCTATGGCATGGCACGGCCTCGACCATTGGGCAACCCATGACGTGCCGATGCCGGTGACGAGGGTTTGAGGTGATCCCCGTGGTGTGGACACACCTGACAATGGATCTTGTCGATCCTGGAAGGTGTAGATCCACGTGGCACGACCCTCGAAGTACAGTGCGGAGTTCCGGTCCGACGCGATCGCGTTGTGGCGGGCTTCGGCCGGTAGGCGGACGTTCAAGGACGTCGCGGCCGATCTGAACGTCACCCCCGAGACGCTGCGGACCTGGGTGCGTGACGCCGACGGCCGTCCAGCCGCTGCCGGAGCGTCGCAGGACACCGAGGCCGAGCTGACCCGGCTGCGGGCGGAGAACGCGCGACTGGCCAGGGCGGAGAAGGAATGGCAGCTCGAGCGGGAGATCCTGCGCCGGCAGCGGCGTATTTCGCCCGGAAGATGAAGTGAAGACCACCGCTTGGGACTTCGTCTTTACCCACGCCGAGATGTTCGGCATCAAGCGGATATGCCGGGTACTGGAGATCTCCCGCTCGGGCTACTACCGGTGGATCGCCGGCGCCAAGGCGCGAGCGGAGCGGCAGGCCGCCGATGACGTGCTGGTCGCCGAGATCCGTGAGATCCACGCCGAACACCGTGGCAACTACGGCGCGCTGCGGGTCCATGCCGAACTGCGTGGGCGCAGACCACCGCCTTAAGGACCCGGAGCGGCGAGGCCGAACGCCCGGCTCGGCTCAGCCCAACGGGATCTCGAAGTCGACCACGGTCGTGTCGCCGCGCCTCACGATCGGGTGAGCCACCTCCACGATCCGGCCGTCCTTCGCCACATGTCGCCGGGTGTACCGGAGCACCGGGACGCCGGAGCCGATCTTCAATGTCTTGGCTTCGTACTCGGTCGGCATGCCGCAGGTGAAGGACTCCTTGACCAGGATGACCGCGATGCCGAGCGCGCCTAGTTGAGCCCTTGTACCGCCCGGCCAGGGCTCGTGGATCGGGTCCGCCACCGGGGTCCCCTCCACGTCCGCCCAGCGCAGGTACGACGTCGACATCTGGGTGGGCACGCTGTTGTCGTAGAAGACGAAGTGGCGGGCAAGCAGCTCCTCCGCCGGCTCGCACTCAAAAAGGGCCGCCAGCTCATGTGTGGCCTCCACGCGCTCGTACAGCTTGTCCAAGCGGTACTCGGACCAGCCGATGCCCTGATCTCGCGTGAAGGGCGTTGAGGGGACTCCGGCCCTGTTTCGGTACCGGTCAGCCGTCAGCCGGTGAATCGGAGGACGCTCCCGAACCCGGGTCCCGGCGCGGGCCCTCGTCTCGATCAGGCCCTCATTGCGAAGGAGCGCAAGAGCGTTGCGCACGGTGGTCTCGGAGACCTCGTACTCCTCCGCAAGCGCCGGGAGCGTCGGAATCCGATCGCCGATGCCGAACTCCCCTGAGGAGATGCGGTTTCGCAGGTCAGCAGCGATCCGCAGGTATCCCGGCCGTTCCACGCCCCACCACCAATCCGAGTGATCCCGCTTTCTGTGCACACATAATGACCCGCCGCGCTTGACCTTGGCCAACCCCACCCCTCAATCTGTACACAGATACTGCTTATCTGTTGCACAGAAAGTCATGAGGTCGGGGGACTTGCATGCCCGAAACAGGACGGTCCTGGACCCTGGAGTTCGAGGCGACGCCTGCTCAGGCGCCCTCGGTCCGCCAGTGGGTGGCCTTGCGCCTAAAGCACCCGGACGCCCCTCAGGTCGCCAACGAGCTGTTCGTCTCGGTCCTGGCCGCCGGGAGCCCAAAGGTCGAGATGACCCTGTCGACGGCGGGGGATCGCAACCGCATCACCGCGGTCGGCTCGATTCCGATGTCCGTCCTGCACAGCCACGGGCCCGGTTTCACCATCGTCAGCGGCCTCACGACCCTGTACGGCCTGAACACCGACGGCTGCGGGGTGTGGGCCCAGCTCACCACGGAGGACAAGACGTGAGCCCCATCACCGAAGTGACCGAGCAGCAGCGGGCGTACAACGCCCTGCTGGACCACCTGGTGCAGCATCCGGACTGTGTCCCGGGCTGCACCGAGGGCGACGCCCTCCGCCAAACCGAGCGGGAGGCGCGATGACCCGATGCGCGCGGGGCGAGCACGAGTTCCCGATCGAGGACGAGAGCGGCGCCTACTGCGAGGAGCACGGCGTGGCACTGGAGTGGACACGCCGATGGAGCACCCCCTCCCCCACCGAGAGAGACACCCATGGACAGCACGGCGGTCCCGTGGATCCGGGACCTGCATGGTCGGCCCAGCCGAGTCGTTGAGCCGTATCGATGCGAGTTGGAAGAGAATGCGTATGGACACAAACGTCCTTGGCCGGTTACGTCCTGACGGTGCGTGCAGAGCTGACCCCAACAGCAGGTGTCGCCCGGCTGACACCGCCGCCAGGGGTGCCAGACAGCCGAAGGGCCGCCCCTCGAGGACGGCACTCCGGCTGGGTGAGGGTTGGTGTTGTTCGCACCTCTGGCACTGGTGGGGGCCGATTCAGATGCGTCAGCCCGGCTGCCTTCGCGCGCTCCAGCGCGGTCGCGAGGTCCGGTGCCTCGGCCGCCAGAACGGTCAGCCCCTCGTGGAGGTAGCGGTAGGTGGTGGAGGCCGACAGGCCGTTGTCGCAGGCGAGTTGGGAATGGCGGGTGCCGTCGATGAACCAGCGCAGGACGAGCACCGCCTGGCGGAAGCAGCCCAGCGCACGCCTGCCCTTGCGGGTTCCGACCGCGATGCGGTGATCGCGCAGCAACCGGGCCAGGTGCTCGGCGGTGGACCGCTTCACATCGAGCACCGCGGTGTATGTGACACCGGTCGACACGTGAGGCCCCTCGGTCAGAACAATCCGTCGCAAGATCCTTCCTACCAGGGGCCTTACGCCTGACCGGACTTGAGGACCGCACGGGCGGCAGCGCAAGCTTCGCGATCACAGCGAGCGACGGGCGCTTACCGGGAAAGACTCACTGACGACCGGGACGCCTCCTGAGCAGCCGGTCCATGTGGCTCATGGCCTCGCGCTGCGTGTCCTGCACGACGTGCGTGTACACGTTCATGGTGATGCTGATCTGTGAGTGACCGAGGATCTCCATCACGACGCGGGGCGCGACTCCGGCCGCCGTGAGGAGGGGAGGCATGGTGAGCGGGGTCACCGGGCGGTCACACGTCCCGTGGTCGGCTTGCCGTGAGAGGCTGTTGACGGATTCGGCCGGGGGTTCAGGTCCCATGCCTCCACGGCGAAGTCGCTGCTGCCGGTGCCGGTCGTGCGGGCCTGCAGGCGCCAGGGCGCGTCGCCGAGCGGATAGAACCTGATCGTGAGGACCTGGCCGGTGGCGAGGTAGATCTCGGCGATCGAGCCGTCCACGATGACGCGGAGTTCGACGGGTGAGCCGGGGACCTTCGCGGCAGGGCAGGGGACGGCGTAGGTGCCCGTCCGTGCGCGCGGGTCCCATGAGGCGTGGCTTCGGTCGATGGTGAGCTGACCGGCGGTGGGGTCGAGGCCGATGTCGAGGTATTCGGTGCCGTCCGCGGAGGTGACCAGGCGCAGACCACACAAGCCGGTGGGGTCGGGGATCAGTACGGCGGTGAGGTCGAAGGTGCGGCTGACCTGCCCCAGGTCGACCGGCCCGGATCGGGTGACGTGTCCGGTGCGGTGCAGGACGCGTTCGCCGCGCAGGGCGAGCAGCTCGCGGGCGGGGCGCTGGCCGACCGTGCCGTCGTCGGCCAAAGTCAGTTCGCGCGGGAGGGTGAGGACTCCCGCCCAGCCCGCTTCGTGCGCCCAGGTGTCGTCGCGGGCCTCCCACGCCCAGCCCCACAGCAGCCAACGGTCTTCTTCGGGGGCCTTGAGCAGGGCGGGGGCGTAGAAGTCCGGGCCGTGGTCCAGCCGTGCAGGTGGCGCAGTTGCGGTGAAACGGGCTGACTCCTCGCGGCCGGTGTGCACCGTCACGTGGCTGGGACCGCCCTCCGGCGTCCAGTCGCTGACGATCAGGACACCGCGGTCACCGAAGGTGGCGTACTGGGGGCATTCCCAGCCCGCCGGGCCGTCGGCGGTGGTGGCTGGGCTGCCGGTGTGGAAGGGGGCGCGGTAATCCCAGTGCTCCAGGTCGTCCGATTCATAGAGCAGTGCCGCGCCGCGGCCGTCGGCGAGGGCCGCGCCGACGAGCATCCGCCAGTGGCCGTCCTGCCGCCAGACGTAGGGGTCCCGGTACATGGTGGTGTCGGCGGGCGGCTCCGGGATGAGGAGTTGGGGCCGCTTGGCCCAGGTGTGCCCGCCGTCGTGGGACTCGGCGGTGGTGACCGGCTGCCACCAGCGGCCCGTGCGGTTGGCGGAATAGAAGGCCACCAACCGGCCCTCGACGGAGATGGCGTTGCCGGAGTAGCAGCCGTCCGCGTCGTCACCACCGGGGGTGGGGGCGAGCGCGATCGGAAGCTCTTCCCAGGTGATCAGATCCGGGCTGCGGAAGTGACCCCAGTGCATGTTCGCGTGCTGCGGACCGTACGGGTTGTACTGGCAGAACACGTGGTACTGGCCGTCGTGGAAGACCAGCCCGTTGGGATCGTTGATCCAGTTGCGGGGCGGTCGCAGGTGTACGGCGGGCAGGTGGGGATCGATGGGCGGCGTAGGCACACGAAGCCTTTCAAAGGGTGCGCTGAAGCACAGCGTGGGGGCAGAGAAGAGAGTGGGAGGGCCGGCGGGGCAGGCGTGCGCCCCTGCGGTCAGCCTTGACTCCGCTGGAGGCGATGCTGTTGACGAAGGCCCGCTGGAACGCCACGAACAGCGTGAGCACCGGCACGGTGATCATCGAGGCGTAGGCCATGATCTGGCCCCAGGAGGGGTTGGACGAGCGAGCGCAGCAACGGCATCCGGCGGCGGTCCGGGCGTGCGGGCGCGGAGGATGCGGAGGCCATGTCAGTCCTTCTCCCGGGTGAGGAAGCGCTGGATCAGGGAGACCGCCAGCACCAGAACGAAGAAGACGAGGGAGATCGCGGACGCGTACCCGGTCTGCTGCTGCCCGTATCCGGTCTGAACGGCCTGGTAGACAACCGTGGTGGTGGAGTCCAGCGGCCCGCCTTGCGTCATCACGTTGATCTGCGCGAACAGGCTGAACGCGGCGATGGTGATGGTGATGAGCACGAAGTGCGCGTGGAGCGCAGGCCGGGCCAGGTCACGTAGCGGAAGCGGACCCAGCGGGTGGCGCCGTCGATGTCGGCGGCCTCGTACAGGTCCTGCGGGATGGTCTGCCGACATGCTCGATGGACACAGCAAGATCCGCGACGTGAGGTGCCAGTCGCTGCCGCAGGTCCTGGAACCGATCGGGCCAGCGGGGGTCGTAGTCACTGACCACGATCACGTGTGTCATGTCGGCAGTCTTGCAGGGTCACAAGGGCCTTTGGCAGTCATGGCGCGGGAACGGGCATGTGCGTTCAGACGTGGAACAGGAGCCGTTCGACGCCGGCCTTCAGCGCCGCTTCGTCCGCCCAGGGCGGGTTTGCGCCGGGGACGGAGCAGGTCTGGGCGGCGACGCAGGCAGCGAAGGCGCAGGCTTGGGTGACGTCTTCGAGGCTCAGCCCTTCGAGCCGGCCGCCGAGGTGGCCGAGGGCGGTGAGACGGTGCAGCAGACCTGCGGTGAAGGAGTCCCCGGCGCCGACAGTGTCGGCGACGTCGACGGCCGGGGCCGGGACGGTGACGCGGAGGCCGTCGAGGGAGGCGAGAGCGCCGCGTGAGCCGAGGGTGATGACGACGAGGCGCGCGCCGGCGGCGTGCCAGGTGTCGCACGCCTCTTCGGGGCCGACGCCGGGGAGGAGCAAGCCGAGGTCGTCCTCGCTGAGGCGGAGGATGTCGGCGAGGGCGCACCAGCGTGGGAGCCGTTCCCGGTAGGCGGAGGGCGGTACGAGCAGGGGGCGGACGTTGGGGTCGATGGACACGGTGACGTGTTCGCGTGCCTTGGCGAGGTGGTCCTCGATGCGGCTGCCGCCGGGTTGGCGTATCAGTGCCAGGGAGCCGGTGTGCAGGCAGACGGTGCCGTCGTGCGAGGTGCCGGCGAGTTCGTCGGCGGTCCACTGCCAGTCGGCGGCGCTGTCGGCGTAGAACGTGTAGGTGGCCTGGCCGGTCTCGTCGAGGGCGGCGACGGCGAGGGTGCTGGGCTCGGGGGCGGTCACGCTGCCGCTCAGGTCGACACCGGAGTCGCTGAGGCGGTTACGGAAGAGCGTGCCGAAGACGTCATGGGAGAGCCGCGCGAGGAAGCGGGTGGGGGTGCCGAGCCGGGCGAGGGCGACGGCGGTGTTGGCGGGGCCGCCTCCCGGCAGGACGCGCAGGGCGAGTTCCCCCGGGCCGGACAGGGCGGGGACGGTGAAGGCGTCCGCGACGCACTCACCGAGAACGGTGACACCGCTGGGTGACTCGAGTCGAGCCATGGTGACGGTCTGCCTCTCTGGGAAAGCGCGCGGAGCTGCCGCGATCCGCGCGTGGGTTTCGGCCGGTGCCCGGCGGGCCGGCGTACGTACGGGCGAAGGACACCGGGCGGTGGCCTGATGCAGCCCATGTCTAGGCATAGACATGCGGTGCGAAACGCCCGTAACTTCCTCGCAACCTAGCACTAACGCGCGTTATTAAAGCGCGAAACTGGAGGCAATGTCACGCCTCCGCCGGCCGAAGGGGACGGGAAGTGGCCACGGTAGGGACAAGCCGTGTGGCCATGAGCGAGGTGCGGGTGCCTTGCTGACCACGGTCTCCTTCGTCCTCAGAAAGGGACACCGAACATGGACTATCGCCATCTGGGCGGCAGCGGCATGCTGGTCAGCGCCATCACCTACGGGAACTGGGTCACCCACGGCTCGCAGGTCGACCAGGACACGGCCACGGCCTGTGTACGCGCCGCTCTCGACGCCGGCATCACCACCTTCGACACCGCTGACGTGTACGCGGAGACCCGGGCGGAGGAGGCACTGGGCGCCGCCCTCAAGGGCGTGCGCCGTGAGGGTGTCGAGATCTGCACCAAGGTGTACTTCCCGACCGGGCCGGGGAAGAACGACCGCGGTCTGTCCCGCAAGCACATCATGGAGTCGATCAACGGCTCGCTGCGCCGCCTGGGCACGGACTACGTGGACCTGTACCAGGCTCACCGCTACGACTACGCCACTCCGCTCGAGGAGACGATGGAGGCCCTCGCCGATGTCGTCCACGCGGGCAAGGCGCACTACATCGGCGTCTCGGCGTGGAAGCCGCAGGAGATCAGGGCCGCGGCGCAGCTGGCGCGGGAACTGAAGATCCGCCTGGTGTCCCACCAGCCGCAGTACTCCCTGCTGTGGCGCGTGATCGAGCCGGAGATCGTCCCGCTCTGCCAGGAGCTGGGCATCGGACAGATCGTGTGGTCCCCGCTCGCCCAGGGTGTGCTGACGAGCAAGTACAAGCCGGGGCAGCAACCGCCGTCCGGTACCCGCGCCACCGACACGAACGGCGGCAGCGACGCGGTGGCCGGATGGATGCGCGACGAGGTCCTGACCAGGGTCCAGGAGCTGGTTCCTCTCGCTGCTGAAGCAGGCATGTCCCTGACGACGCTGAGCCTGGCGTGGGTGCTGCGCAACACGAATGTCTCGGCGGCCATCGTCGGAGCGTCCCGGCCCGAGCAGGTCGTCGAGAACGCCAAGGCTGCGGGCGTCACGCTGGACGACGAACTGGTCAGGCGCGTGGACAAGATCCTCGATCCGGTCGTCGAGCGGGACCCCGAGCGCATCGACGTGTTCGTCGAGCGGCCGTGAGCCCGCAGCCGCCGGGGACACGGCGGCGAGTCCACAGCCATGCCGTTGCCCTGCGGGCCGCCCTCCCGAGGCGTCACCCAGCCTCCAGCGGCGGCACCGAGAAGGCGTCTCATTCCCATCCTTCTTCGTTACCCGGCGATGTATTGACATGGCGCATAAGGCGGCCGTAACTTCCCTGCAATGCAGTAGTAACGCGCGTTATTAAAGCGCGAAACCGGAGGGGTCTCGGCACACCTCCACCGACCGAAGGGGACTGAAAGTGGCCACCAACAAGACGCAGCGCGTGACCATGAGCGATGTGGCTCGCCGCGCGGGTGTCTCGCGGACCACGGTCTCCTTCGTCCTCAACGACAAGCCCGGCGCAACCATCCCTGACGAGACCCGTCGGCGGATCCTGGAGGCGATCGACGAGCTCGGCTACCGGCCCAACGCCGGGGCGCGGGCACTGGCCGCGAACCGCAGCGGATGGTTCGGGCTGATCACCGAGATCGTGACCGGCCCCTTCGCGGCCGAGGTGATCACGGGTGCGCAGAGCCGTGCCTGGGGCGATCGGAGGTTCCTGCTGATCGCCGCGAGCGAGGGCGACCCTGCCCAGGAAGCCGCCGCGCTCGACCAGATGCTGGAACACCGGGTGGAAGGGCTCCTGTACGCCACGACCTGGCACCGGGCCGTCAGTCTCCCCAAGGTCGTCCGCGAGGTGCCGACCGTCCTCATCAACTGCTATGACGAGGAAGGAGAGCTGCCGTGCATCCTGCCCGACGAGGAGTCGGGCGGATACAAGGCGACCCGCAGGCTCCTGGACGCCGGTCACACCCGCATCGGGTTCATCAACCTCGACCCGGCGATCCCGGCCGCCATCGGCAGGCGCGACGGGTACGAACGTGCCCTGCGCGAGGCCGGGATCACCCCCGACCCCTCCCTCGTCCTCCCCGGCTGGGCCACCGCCGACGGCGCCTACACCGCCGCCTGCAATCTGCTGGACCGCCCGGCCGCCGACCGGCCGACCGCGCTGTTCTGCGGAAACGACCGGATGGCGATGGGCGCGTACGACGCGATCAAGGAACGTGGACTGCGCATCCCGCACGACGTGGCCGTGGTGGGGTTCGACAACCAGGAACTCATCGCCGCCTATCTGCGGCCGAAGCTGACAACGCTCGCCCTGCCCTTCGAAGCCATGGGCACCAAGGGCGTCGACATGCTCGCCGCTCTCGCAGCGGGGCAGCCGCTCGACACCCACCGGGTGACGATCGACTGCCCGCTGCTCGAACGCTCGTCGGTCTGACCGCTAATCAGCCCGCCGAGAATCCCATCCCGTCTTCGTCCTGTGTGTTGAAGAGAGGAAAAGAGTCTCCATTATGGCACCCTCCCGCATACCTTCACGGCGGCCGCAAGCCGTCCTCAGAGCGGTCACCGCCACCGCCGCTGCGGCCCTGGTCCTGTCCGCCTGTACGGGTGGCTCGGGCACCGCCGGCGCCGGTGACACCTCCGGCAACCAGCTGCTCACCATCCCGCGCGAGGATCTGGCGACGTTCACGCGCAACTTCAACCCGCTCTCCCCGCAGGCCGCCCCCATGACCCTCCAGGCGGTCTACGAGCCGCTTGCGGTACACAGCATGGCCGACGCCAAGGACACGCCGTGGCTGGCCACCAAGTGGGAGAAGGCCAAGGACGGCAAGTCCCTCACCTTCACGCTGCGCGACGGCGTCAAGTGGTCGGACGGCCAGGCGCTCACCGCCGACGACGTCGTCTACACCTTCGAGCTCCAGAAGAAGGTGCTCGGTGGCTTCGACTACCTCGACAAGGTCACCGCGGTCGACGCCCACACGGTGACGTTCTCCTTCAACAAGGCGTTCTCGACCGCCTTCTACGAGATCAGCGGCCACTACATCCTGCCGAAGCACATCTGGTCCAAGGTGAAGGACCCGGCGAAGTTCACCAACCCGAACCCGGTCGGCACCGGCCCGTACACCAAGATCGAGAAGTTCCAGAGCCAGTCGTACGAGCTGCGCAAGAACCCCGACTACTGGCAGCCGGGCAAGCAGCAGATCGCCGGCATCCAGATGCTCGCCTTCTCCGGCAACGACAGCGCCAACATCGCCTTCACCAACGGCGAGGTGGACTGGACGCAGTCGTTCATCCCGGACATCGAGAAGTCCTTCGTCGCCAAGGACAAGAAGCACAACCACTACTGGTTCCCGGCCACCGGCGCCATGATCAACTGGCAGCTGAACACCACCAAGGCGCCGTTCAACGACCCGGCCGCGCGCAAGGCGCTCAGCATGGCCGTCGACCGCGACCAGATCACCAAGGTCGCCATGAACGGCTACGCCGAACCCGCCGACTGCACGGGCCTGGCCCACACCTACGACAAGTGGCGTGACACGTCGCTGGCCGCCTCCTGCACCTGGACGAAGTACGACACCGACGCGGCAGCCAAGGCCCTGGATGCGGCCGGCTACAAGGAGAGCGGCGGCAAGCGGAAGCTGAAGAACGGCAAGGACTTCACCCTCGACATCTCCGTCGGCTCCGCCTCCTCCGACTGGATCTCGGTCGCCAACATCATCAAGCAGGACCTCGCGAAGGTCGGCATCACCGCCACCGTGAAGACGCCCGACTGGTCGGCGGTCTCGTCCTCGTACAACACCGGCACCTTCGACACCGGCATCGTGTGGAGCAACAACGGCGCCACCCCGTACGAGTACTACCGCGGCGTGATGTCGACCAAGATGGTGCAGCCGGTCGGCAAGCAGGCCACGGAGAACTACCACCGCTTCGGCGACAAGAAGGCCGACAAGCTCATCGACGCCTTCGCCGCCGTCACGGACGAGAAGACGCAGCGCGAGCAGACGAACGGCCTGCAGGAGCTGTACAACGAGGACGCGCCCGTCGTCCCGCTGTTCACCGGCCCCGAGTGGGGCGCGTACACGGACGCCCGCTTCACCGGCTGGCCCACCGAAGAGAACCCGTACGCCACCCTCGGCAACCGCAACGGCAGCACGATCCTCGTGCTCACCTCGCTGAAGCCCGTCAAGAGCTGACGCACGGATCGGCGGCCGTCCTCCTCCCCGGACGGCCGCTCCCCACCGCACCCCCGCACCCCCTACGACAGGAGCACGACCCGTGCGTCTCATCCTGCGCAACCTGGGGTTCTATCTGCTCGCCTTCTGGGCCTCCCTCACCCTGAACTTCGTGCTCCCGCGCTTCATGCCGGGCGACCCGGTCTCCCGGATGTTCGCGCAGGCCCAGGGCACGATGCAGCCCGACCAGATAGCCCAGTTGCGGAAACTCTTCGGCCTGGACCACCGCCCCCTGTGGGAGCAGTACCTCAGCTACGTCAAGAGCGTCTTCACCGGCGACCTCGGCATCTCCATCTCCCGCTTCCCGACCCCGGTCTCCGACGTGATCGGCTCGCAGATCGGCTGGACCCTGCTCCTCGGCGGTGTCGCTCTCGTCATCGCGGCCGTGCTCGGCAACCTGCTCGGCATCGTCGCCGCCTGGCGGCGCGGCGGCGTCCTCGACTCCGCCTTCCCGCCCCTGCTGATCTTCGTCGGCTCGTTCCCCTACTTCTGGCTGGCCATGGGCGCGCTGTACCTGTTCGGGGTGAGCCTCGGCTGGTTCCCCATGCGGCACGCCTACGACGTCGGACTGACCCCCGGCTTCAACGGCGAATTCCTCTCCAACGTCGCCACCCACCTGGTGCTGCCCGCACTGACCATCGTGCTGGTCTCCATCGGCGGCTGGATGCTCGGCATGCGCAACACCATGATCGCCACAGCGGCCGAGGACTACATCACCATGGCCGAGGCCAAGGGGCTCAGCCCCTCGCGGATCATGTTCCGCTACGCCGCCCGCAACGCGCTGCTCCCCTCCGTCACCAACTTCGGCATGGCGCTCGGCTTCGTCGTCGGCGGCGCGCTGCTCACCGAGGTCGTGTTCGCCTACCCCGGCATCGGCTACCAGCTGCTGATGGCCGTCCAGGGCCTGGACTACCCACTGATGCAGGGCATCTTCCTGACGATCACGGCCGCAGTGCTGATCGCGAACTTCCTCGTCGACCTCGTCTACGTCCGCCTCGACCCGCGCGTCCGCGTCCGCTGAGGAGGCTGCCGACATGACCGCCATCGAAATCGCCACGGCGACCGCGCCGACGGCCTCCGCGCGCGCTTCCCGCCGGCGCGGACTGCTGCGCCAGCTCATCGACAGCAAGAAGGCGCTGACCGGGCTGATCCTGCTCGCTCTCTTCGCACTGCTGGCCCTGCTCGCACCCGTCCTCGCACCCGGCGACCCGTCGCTCATCAACTCCACGGGCAGCCAGGCCCCCTCGGCCGCACACTGGCTCGGTACGACCGCCAAGGGTCAGGATGTGCTCGCCCTCACCCTGTGGGGGGCGCGCAGTTCGCTCTTCGTCGGGTTCACCGTGGGGCTCGTGGCGACAGGCGTCGCCATCGTCGTCGGCCTCGCCGCCGCGTACTTCGACCGCGTCGTGGACGACGCGCTGACCCTGGTCACCAACATCTTCCTGCTGCTGCCTGGCCTGCCGCTGCTCATCATCCTGGCCGCGTTCCTGCCGCCCGGGACCTCCACCGTGATCCTGGTCCTCGTCGTCACCGGCTGGGCGGGCTCGGCCCGGGTCCTGCGCGCGCAGGCCAAGTCGATCCGCGGCAAGGACTTCGTGGCCGCCGCCGTCGTCACCGGAGAACGCCCCCTGCGGATCATGTTCCGCGAGATCCTGCCCAACATGGCGTCCGTGGTGATGACCACGCTGCTCGGCTGCGTGATCTTCGGCATCGGCGCCCAGGCCGGCCTGGAGTTCCTCGGCCTCGGCGACAGCAGCGTCGTCAGCTGGGGCACCAACCTGTACTGGGCCAGCAACGACGGCGCGCTGATGACCGGCACGTGGTGGGCCTTCGTCCCCTCCGGACTATGCATCGCGCTCGTCGCCTTCGCGCTCGCGCTGGTCAACTACGCGGTCGACGAGATCACCAACCCAAGGCTGCGCAACCGCCGTGCCCGCCGTGAGAGGAGGGGCTGAGCCATGGAACCCGTACTTGAGGTGAACGGCCTGCGCGTCGAATACCGCAGCGACGGACGCACCGTCGTGGGCGCCAACGACGTCTCCTTCTCCATCGGCGCCGGAGAGGTCTTCGGCCTCGCCGGGGAGTCCGGCTGCGGCAAATCGACCATCGCAAACGCGGTGATGCGGCTGCTGAAGCCCCCGGCGGAGATCACCGCGGGCAGCATCCGCTTCCAGGGCAGGGACGTCCTCGCCCTGGACCCACGGGAGCTGCGCGCCTTCCGGTGGCGTGAGATCGCCATGGTCTTCCAGTCGGCGATGAACTCCCTCAACCCCGTCCTGACCATCGGCGAGCAGATCGTCGACATCTTCACCACCCACGAGAAGCTGAAGAAGCGGCTCGCGCGGGAGCGGGCCGGCGAGCTGCTTCAGCTGGTCGGCATCGACCCGGGAAGGCTGAAGGCGTACCCGCACCAGCTCTCCGGCGGCATGCGCCAGCGCGTGGTCATCGCCATGGCCGTCGCACTCCACCCCCGGCTGCTGATCATGGACGAGCCGACCACCGCGCTCGACGTGGTCGTGCAGCAGGAGATCATGGCGCAGATCCGCGACCTCCAGCGGGAGCTGGGCTTCTCCATTCTCTTCATCACCCACGACATGTCCCTGATGATCGAGCTGTCGGACCGCATGGGCGTGATGTACGGCGGACGGATCGTCGAACTCGCCGACGCCAAGGACCTGTTCGCAGGGCCGCTCCACCCCTACACCGAGGCGCTGATGAACGCCTTCCCGCCGCTGACAGGCCCGCGCCAAGAGCTCACCGGCCTCTTCGACGCCCCGCGCACCGCCGCCAGCTGCGGCTTCCACGTCCGCTGTCCCGAGGACCGCTCGGACTGCTCCATGAACATCCCCGACCTGCACGAGATCGCCCCCGGCCGGTGGGTGGCCCAGAGTGCCCAGGGAGCCCCCCGATGACCCAGCCCCTGCTGTCCGTACGCGGTCTGACCAAGGACTTCCAGGTCGGCACCGTCTTCTCCCGGCGCCGCGTCCGTGCCGTCAACGACGTGTCCTTCGACCTGCCGGCCGGCCGGATCACCGCCCTGGTCGGCGAGTCCGGCAGCGGCAAGTCCACCATCGCCCGCTGCCTCGCCCGCCTCGAACAGCCCTCCGCCGGAAAGGTACTGCTCGACGGCCAGGACATCCTGCGCACCGAGCCGCGCCGGGCATCACGGGCGTACCGCCGCAAGGTCCAGATGGTCTTCCAGGACCCCTTCGGCTCACTCAACCCCGTCCACCGCATCGAGCACTTCCTCACCCGCGCCCTCGTCCTGCACGGCCACTCCGCCACACCAGAGGCGCTGCGCGAGCTGATAAAAACGGTCGGCCTGACCGAGGACATGCTCCAGTCCTACCCGCACGAACTCTCCGGCGGCCAGCGTCAGCGCGTCTCCATCGCTCGCGCGTTGGCGGTGGACCCGCGCCTCATCCTGGCCGACGAACCGACGTCGATGCTGGACGTCTCCGTGCGCGTCGGCGTGCTCAACCTGATGCGGCGCCTGCGCGACGAGCGAAACATCGCCATGCTCTACATCACCCACGACCTGGGCTCCGCCCGCTACCTCGCGGACACCACCATGGTCATGTTCGCCGGCGAACTCGTCGAGGGCGGCGACGCGTTGGCGGTGATGGACGCCCCCGCCCACCCCTACACCCGCCTGCTGCTGTCCGCCGTACCCGACCCCGAACGGGCCAGCAGCTACGACCCCGTCGAGCGCGCCAAGCACCGCGAGGCGATCCTCAACCCCACGTCCTGCCCCTACGGCGACGACGGCACGTGCAGCCGCACCGAGCCCGTCCGCCACATCGTCGGCGAGAACGACGGACAGCCCCACTGGGTGCGCTGCCACCTGCGCGCACCCGCCTCCGACATCGCCCGCCGCGTCCTGAAGGCCACCGACCGGCCGGACGGCGAGGCCACCGACGACACCGAGAAAGCGGAGACCACCGCCGCATGACCCACGACCTCACCCTCCCCTCCGGCACTCCCGTCGCCGAGGGGCTGGCCGAACGCGCCCTGCGCGACCCCCACCGCCCCCGCTTCCACTTCACCTCGCCCGGCGGCTGGCTCAACGACCCCAACGGGCTGAGCCACTGGAACGGCGTCTACCACCTCTTCTACCAGTACAACCCGCTCGCCGCCGCCCACCACCGCATCCACTGGGGCCACGCCACCAGTACCGACCTCGTGCACTGGTCCGATGAGCCAGTCGCCCTGGTGCCAGGCTCGGACGGCCCGGACCGCGACGGCTGTTGGTCCGGTGTCCTGGTGGACGACGGGGGAGTGCCGACGCTCGTCTACTCGGGCAGGCACGGAGACCACGAACTCCCCTGCGTGGCCAGGGGATCGGCCGACCTGCGGTACTGGACCAAAGACCAGGCCAACCCGGTCATCACCGCCCCGCCCGAGGGCGTCGACATCACGGCCTTCCGCGACCACTGCGTCTGGCGGGAGGGCCAGGTGTGGCGCCAGCTGGTGGGCTCGGGCATCCGGGGTGTCGGCGGAACGGCCTTCCTGTACGAATCCGACGACCTGCGCAGTTGGCGCTACGTCGGCCCCCTGCTGACCGGCGACGCCTCGCAGAACCAGGGCGAGCTCGACTGGACCGGCACGATGTGGGAGTGCGTCGATCTCTTCCGGCTCGGCGAGGCCGAGGAGGCCGGCAGCACCGACGTGCTGGTCTTCTCCGCCTGGGACGAGGGCACCACCCACCACCCCCTGTACTGGACCGGCCGCTACCAGGGCGACACCTTCAACCCGACCGCCCTCCACCGCCTCGACTACGGCGGACGCTACTTCTACGCCCCCCAGTCCACTCGCGACGAGCACGGCCGCCGCATCATGTTCGGCTGGCTCCAGGAGGGACGAACGGACGAGGCGAACGCGCAGGCCGGCTGGTGCGGCGTGATGTCCCTGCCGAGGGTCGTCACGCTCGCCACGGACGGCGGCCTGCATCAGGCCCCGGCGCCGGAGCTGACCGAGCTGCGGCGGGAGCGCGTAGAGGTGACTCCGGGCCGGCAGGCCGACCGGTACACCCGGCTGCCCGCCGTGCGCGGGGACCAGCTGGACATCGAGACGACCCTGCGTCTCGCTCCCGGAGCGACCGCCCGGCTCGTGGTCCGCGAGACACCGGACGGCGCGGAACGCACGGTCGTGGAGGTGAGCAGGGCGCAGGACGGAACGGGCGGCACCCTCCGCCTGCGCCGCGAGACCAGCAGCCTCGACCCGACGGTCGACACCGAACCCCGCTACGGCGAACTGCCGTTGGGCACCAACGGGCGGGTCGACCTGCGCGTCCTCGTCGACCACTCCGCACTGGAGGTCTTCGCCAACGGGCGTGCCCTCACCGCCCGCATCTACCCCACCCGCCCGGACGAGGCCGTCGGCGTCGGTATCGGCGCCGACGGCGACGTGGCCCTGGAGCGGTTCGACGCCTGGCAGATGGCGTCGGCCTTCACCGACAGACCCCGGCCGCTCTGGCCGTGACGGTCTTACACACGGCCACGGCCCGCGGGGTGGACGTCCCCCCGGGCCGTGGAACACCCTCCCCTGCTCTCCTCAGGAGCTGCCACGAGCGTGTCCCGCCGTACCCTCCTGCTCGCCGGAGGAACCGCCGCCACCCTGCTGCCTCTCGGAGGCATCCTCCCCGCAGCACAGGCCGCCACCCCGAGCGCCGCCGGAGCGACCCCCGCCGCCACCCCGATTCCCGACCCCATCCCCGTCACCGGCACCTGGACCCGCACCTCCGACGGCGGCCAGAAGGCAACCGCCGGCCGTCGCGGGCCCGCCCTCGCCCTGGTCCGAGCAGCAACTCGCGGCCAAGGGCACGTACGCGGCCCGCGTCACGCCCCAATCCTCTTCCGCCGTAGGCGCGTTGGCGTTCTGGGCAGCCCTGGAAGGCTCGACCGGATACGCGGTCGCCCTCGACCCCGGCCGCGCCCGCATACGGCTCTACGACCTGACCGGCGGCGACACACTCGCCACCGCTCCACTTCCGGGCGCGCGGACCGCAAGACCCTATGACCTCGAAGTGGCAGCCGACGGACCCGAGCTGACGGTGCATGTCGACGGCAAGCGGCTCCTCCACACCGAGGACCACCGCCACGACACCGGCTCGATGGGCCTGCTCGCCCAGGGCGGCACCGTCACCTTCGGCCCACCCTCCGTCTCCGCCGTCACCACCAACCTCACCGGCTGGACCACAAGCGGCGGCACCTGGACGGCGACCCCGCTGGGCTGGCGCGCGGACCCGTCCCAGGGAACCACCACCCGCGCCGTCACCACGACCCAGGCATACGACACCGCGCTGCAGGCCGACCTGCTCCTGCACGACACCTCCGCGGTCGCCGAACTGCTGGTGCGTACCGACGAGGCGGCCACCCGCGGCTACGGCGTCCAAGTAGACCCGGGTCACAGCAGGCTGAGGCTCTACCGCATCGACAGGAACGTCACCCTCGGCACGTACGCGACCGCCATCGAGGCCGACGCGGTCTACCGCCTGCGCGTCGAAGCCGGGGGCACCGAACTGCGCGTGCACTGGCAGACCAACTTCCTCTCTCCCGACGGCTACAGCCCCGTCATCACCGCCCAGGACTCGACCCACACGACGGGCCGACTCGCCGTCAGGGCATCGGCCGGCGCGGTGTCCTTCGACAACGTCGCCGCCGCGGAACTCGTCGCGCAGGACGGTGACCTGCGAGCGGCTCACCTCATCGGGCAGCGTGGCGTGCACCCAGCGGCGGAACGAGGGGATCGACACCTTCAGTTTGTGCTCGTCCCGCAGCCGCTAGTGAATCGTGGAGACCGTCACCGTCCCGAGCAAGTCCTTGATGATGTCGCGGTGTTGGTCGATGTCGGACCAGGTGACTTGCCGCAGTCTCCTGTCGACGAGGCCGGGGAACCATCCCTCGATCAGCCCGGCCCAGTCGGCCTCGGTCATCGGCGGTCCGCCCGGGGTGATCCCGGACGCCTCCGCCGGGGCCAGGTACTTCCTGACCGTCTTGCGGTCCACTCCCAGCGACGCGGCCAGCGCGCTCTTCGAGCGGCCCGCGTACCAGTGGACGTAGATCTCGGTGATGTCGACCACGACGAACGTTCTCCTTGCCATCCGGGCTGCCCATCGGCCTGCCGAACCACGGGCCGAGGAACACAGGCAGCTCCGCGATGACCAGGTCCCTCGGTCCCGGCCTCCGCGCTACCCATGGCCAATAAGGAGGAAGCATCACAGAGAATCACATGGCGCTCAAACCAACCAAGATGGGGAAAGTCGGAAACGCGACCAGCTATCTCACTCGTAGTAGTCGGCCCACTGGACGGCGGCCAGGACGACGGCGAGGACGGTGTAGGTGCCGCGCCAGCTGAGGTGTTCGGCGAGGGCGGCGGTGGTGGGCGCGAAGACCGTGGAGGCCAGCCCGCCGGCCAGGGTGAGGATGGTGAGTGCCTTGATGCGGTCCGGTCCCCACCAGCGGGTCAGGGCGGCGAAGGCAGGCTGGTAGAACGAGGCGGCCATGGCTACTCCGGAAAGCAGCCATGCGGCGGTGAAGGCCAGGAGGTTCGGTGCGGCGGCGACGGCGAACACGCTCGCGGCGGCGAGGACGGATCCAGCGGTCATCACCACGTGGGGGCCCCGCCGGTCCAGGATGCGGCCGACCGGGATGCCGGCGAGAGCCGAGACCAGCAGTGCGGCGGGAACGCGGCACTGCAGGCTGCGGCGGACCAGCCGGTGTCGGCGGTGATGCGTGGGAGGAGCACGGGGATGGCGTAGTAGACGATGCCCCAGCCGGTGATCTGGGTGGCGCACAGGGCGGGAAGAGCAGCGCGCGGTCGCGACCAGTTCCCGGTGCTGGGCGCGACCGCGCTGTCGTGAAGGTTCGTCACCGCAGGGTCAGCAGCAGCCGTTGGTGGTGGCGGGGGCGCCGATGCCGATCTGCAGGGTGGCCGGGGCTGTGCAGCAGCCGCCACCGGTGTCCTGGGTGGTGTCGGGCTGGTCGAACAGGCCGGCGCCACCGCATACGCCGGTTTCGGGCAGCGTGAGTTCCACACGTTCGGCGGCTTCACGGTCGCCGGCGAGGGCGGCGGCGATGGAGCGGGTCTGCTCGTAGCCGGTCATGGCCAAGAAGGTGGGGGCGCGGCCGTAGGACTTCATGCCGACCAGGTAGATGTCCTGCTCGGGGTGGGAGAGTTCGTTGACGCCGTGCGGGTAGACGGTGCCGCAGGAGTGCGCATTGGGGTCGATGAGCGGGGCGAGGGCGGTCGGGGCCTGCAGGCGCTCGTCCAGACCGAGCCGGATCTCGGACAGGAACGACAGGTCTGGCAGGAACCCGGTCAGTGCGATGACCTCGTCGACGGGCTCGAGGCGGCGGCCGTCCTCGCCGACCAGGACCAGGCGGCCGTCGGTGTCGCGCTCGATGGCCTCGGTGCGGAAGCCGGTCACGGCATCCGCGTGGCCGTTGTCGACGGCGGCCTTGGCGGCCAGGCCGAGGGCCCCACGGGCGGGGAGCTGGTCGGCCGTACCGCCGCCGAAGGTGGACCCGGAGATACCGCGCCGCACAATCCACACCGCGTGCGTACCGGTGCCGTCCTCGGCCTTGGCCAGGTCGGCAAGGTAGGCCAGGGCAGTGAAGGCGGAGGCGCCGGAGCCGATCACCGCGGTGCGCTTACCCGCGTAACGGGCCCGCACGGCGGGGTCCTTGAGGTCCGGGACGCGGTAGCTGATGCGGTCAGCTGCTGCCTTCTCGCCCAGGGCGGGCAGGCCGTTGCCGCCGGCCGGGCTGGGCACGGCCCAGGTACCGGAGGCGTCGATGACGGCACGTGCGGTGACGCGCTCCTCGCGGCCGTCGGCGTGCGCGATCTGCACCACGAACGGCTGCGTCTCCCGGTCGGCGTCCACGATCCGGTCCCGTCCGGCGCGGGAGACCCCGGTCACGGTGGCGCCGCAGCGGACCTTGTCGCCGAGGACGTCTGCCAGCGGCTGCAGGTACTGCTCGGCCCAGTCGCCGCCGGTCGGGTAGGTGGCGCCGTCCGGGCGGACCCATCCGGTCGGGGCGAGCAGCTTCTCCGCGGCCGGGGCGGTGAGCTCGGACCAGGTGGAAAAGAGCCGCACGTGCGACCACTCGCGCACCGCGCTGCCGGCGACCGGCCCGGACTCCAGCACCAGGGGCTCAAGACCTCGCTCCACCAGGTTGGCGGCGGCGGCAAGGCCCGCGGGTCCGGCCCCGATCACGACGATCGGCAGCTCAGTGATGACAGGCGCGTTCACGACGACTCCTCGGTGTTTCGACATCCGTCGATGCAAGCTCGTGCCGCCAGAATCCCATCTGCTTTGACGAACGTCAACATAGACACGCGTGGAATCAGCGAGCTCCGCCCATGACTGCGAGGATTGAACACAGGCCTGGCCTGTGTAGTTCGACATGTGTCAACATAGAAGAATGTCGAATGTGGAGCTGCTGCCGGTCCTGGACTCCGACGTCGGCGTGCCGTGCTGCCCGCCGCTGACCGAACGCCCGCTGAGCGCCGAGGAGGCCGAGCGGGCGGCCAGGATGTTCAAGGCCCTCGGCGACCCGGTGCGGCTGCGCCTGTTCTCCTCGGTCGCCTCCCATGAGGGCGGCGAGGCCTGCGTGTGCGACATCTCCGACGTAGGCGTCTCCCAGCCGACCGTCTCCCACCACCTGAAGAAGCTCAAGGAAGCCGGCCTGCTGACCTCCGAGCGGCGCGGCACGTGGGTGTACTACCGCGTCGAGCCGTCCGTGTTCGCCGCCATGGGCCGGCTTCTCGCCGGCGCCGCCGCGATCTGAACTGCGAGGCTCCGCCCGGGCCGCGGTCAGCGCATCGCGTCCGCGAGCCGGGTGATGCCCTGTGCGAGCGCCTCCCGGACGGCGCGGGCGGACTCGATGTCCAGGCCTTTCAGGTCGGGCAGGTCCCAGTCGTAGCAGCGCCGGCCGGACAGCACCGGGCAGGCGTCACCACAGCCGAGTCCGGCGGGGAGGCCTGCGTCTGTGACCTCACTGCCTGCCTGGGCCTGCGTCAACCGACGATCAGCCACCACCTGAAGACGATGGTCGATGCCGGCCTCCTGAGCCGGGAGCGACGCGGAACGTGGGTCTGGTACGCGGTGGACCAGTCCGGTCTCGAAAGGGTTCGCCAGATCATCGGCTGAACACAGCCGCCTTGGGTGAGGCCCGATGGGGCCCACCCGCTGGTGAGGGAGCGGGTGAGCCCGTCTCGTGGCTACTGACCGAGAGCGGCCAGGTAGCGTTCGGCGTCCAGGGCCGCGGAGCAGCCGGTGCCGGCGGCGGTGATGGCTTGGCGGTAGGTGTGGTCGACGACGTCGCCGGCGGCGAAGACGCCGGGGACGTTGGTGCGGGTGCTGGGCGCGTCGACCTTGAGGTAGCCGTCGGCGTCCAGGTCGAGGACGCCCTTGAACAGCTCGGTGCGCGGGTCGTGACCGATGGCCACGAACAAGCCGGTCACGGGCAGTTCGCGGGTCTCGCCCGACTTGGCGCCCTTCAGCGTCAGGCCGGAGAGCTTGCCGTCGGTGCGGTGGATGGCGGCGACCTCGCTGTCCCAGGCGAAGGAGATCTTCGGGTCGGCGAAGGCCCGCTCCTGCATGGCCTTGGAGGCGCGCAGGGTGTCGCGGCGGTGGACGATGGTGACGCTCTTGGCGAAGCGGGACAAGAACGTCGCCTCTTCGATGGCGGTGTCGCCGCCGCCGATGACGGCAATGTCGTGCTCGCGGAAGAAGAACCCGTCGCAGGTGGCGCAGTACGACACGCCCCGTCCGGACAGTTCGTCCTCGCCCGGCAGGCCGAGCTTGCGGTGCTGCGAGCCAGTCGTGACGATCACGGCCTTGGCCCGGTGGACGGTGCCCTCGGAGTCCGTGACGGTCTTGATGTCCTCGCTGAAGTCGACCGCGGTCACGTCGTCCGGGACGAGTTCGGCGCCGAAACGCTCGGCCTGGGCCCGCATGTTGTCCATGAGGTCCGGGCCCATGATGCCGTCGCGGAATCCGGGGAAGTTCTCGACCTCGGTGGTCTGCATCAGCGCGCCACCAGCGGTGACCGAGCCCTCGAAGACCAGCGGCTTCAGCGAAGCGCGGGCGGTGTAGAGCGCGGCGGTGTACCCGGCGGGTCCGGAGCCGATGACGATGACCTCGCGAACCTCGCTGGTCACGCGGCGGGCTCCGGCGCGATCTCGGCGATCAGACCCTCGATCAGGACCTTGATCTCGTCACGGATGGGGCGGACGGCCTCGACGCCCTGGCCGGCCGGGTCCTCCAGGTCCCAGTCCAGGTAACGCTTGCCGGGGAAGACCGGGCAGGTGTCGCCGCAGCCCATGGTGATGCACACATCCGAGGCCTTGACGGCCTCGACCGTCAGCACCTTCGGGATCTCGGCGGAGATGTCGATGCCGACTTCCTTCATCGCCTCGACGGCGGCCGGGTTGACCTGGTCACCCGGGGCGGAGCCGGCCGAGCGGACCTCCACACGGTCCCCGGCGAGGTGGGTGAGCCACGCGGCGGCCATCTGCGAACGGCCGGCGTTGTGGACACAGACGAAGAGCACGGAGGGCTTGTCGGACATAGTGGTCTCTCTTGTCTACGACGGAACACCCGGGCTGGCATCAGCCCCGGCTGATGTGACAGTATCAGCCCATGCTGACGTCAGTCGACACTGATCTGATCCGGGTTCTGGCGGACCCGCTCAGGCTCCAGATCGTGAGCCTGCTCGCCCGCGAGACGCTGTGTACCACGCATCTCGTGGAGGAGACGGGCGCCCGTCAAACCAACCTCTCCAACCACCTGAAGGTGCTCAGAGACGCGGGTGTTGTCGAGACCGAGCCCTGCGGCCGGTTCACGTACTACCGGCTGCGGCCGGAGGTCGTCGAAGCCCTGGCCGGGTCTTTTTCCGACCTGGCCGCCACCGCGCGGGCCACCGCCGAGAACAACACCAAGCGCGCCTGTCCCTGATCACCGTTTCCCGCGCCTCGCCGACAGGAGTCCCGTTGAGCGCCACCGAGACCGCCCCCGGAATCACGGCGGAATCCGCCCCCGCCGTCGTCCCCCCACCGCGTGTCCCGTTGACCCGCCGGACCGCCGCCGAACTGGTCGGCACGGCCGCCTTGGTCGCCATCGTGATCGGCTCCGGCATCCAGGCCACCGAGCTCAGCAAGGACGTCGGAGTCCAGCTGCTGGCCAACGCCATCGCCACGGTCTTCGGCCTGGGCGTGCTCATCGCCCTGCTCGGCCCGGTCTCCGGTGCGCACTTCAACCCGGTCGTCACCCTCGCCGAGTGGTGGACCTCCCGCCGCGAGGGCGGGGACGGCGTCACGGCCCGCGAAGCCGCCGCCTACATACCGGCCCAGATCGTCGGGGCGATCGCCGGCGCGATCCTGGCCGACGCCATGTTCGGCGAGCCGCTCGTGAAGTGGTCCACGCACGACCGCTCGGCCGGGCACCTGCTGCTCGGCGAGGTCGTCGCCACCGCGGGACTGGTGCTGCTGATCTTCGGGCTGGCCCGCACACAGCGGCTGCACGTCGCGCCGGTCGCCGTCGCGTCCTACATCGGCGCCGCCTACTGGTTCACCTCTTCCACGTCTTTCGCGAACCCCGCAGTCACCATCGGCCGGGCCTTCTCCGACACCTTCGCGGGAATCGCCCCCGGCTCGCTGCCCGGCTTCATCGGCATGCAGATCATCGGCGGCATCGTCGGCCTGGCCCTGGTCGCGCTGATCTTCGCCCGATCTGAGAAGTCGGCTTCCTGATACAGGCAGTCATCAGCAGTGCTGCAAGCGCCGTGGGGCCCGAATATCCCGGGCCCCACGCGCTACGTCGTGGGAGCGCAGATCACATATGCCTGGTAGTTACCGCCACCCACGCCGGGGCTGACAAACCAGCCGTTGGCCAGATCACCAGTGTTCGAACCGCCTCCATTGGTGGTCGGGATGGACGTCGTCAGCGGGTTGTGCGCGCCCGTGCCGGACGGGACGCCGCCACCGCCCAGCGCGACCTGCCCAGACGGGCAACTGACAAAAGCGAATATGGCAGGCTGCCCGACGACCACACGGGCGTTGGCGACACCCGACGGCCCAGCCGGACCTGCCGGCCCAGCCTGACCTGCTGGCCCCTGCCCACCCGTATCGCCCTTCGGCCCCGCAGGACCAGCAGGCCCCTGCACACCGTTGTCGCCCTTCGGCCCCGCAGGCCCCTGCACACCGTTGTCGCCCTTCGGCCCGGCCGGACCCGCTGGCCCCTGCCCACCCGTATCGCCCTTCGGCCCCGCAGGACCAGCAGGCCCCTGCACACCGCTGTCGCCCTTCGGCCCCGCAGGACCGGCAGGTCCCTGCGGTCCAAGAGGACCCGGAGGCCCCGACGGACCGTCGGCTCCGGTATCACCCTGCGACCCCGCAGGACCGGCGGGCCCCTGCGGTCCGACAGGGCCGGGCGGACCCACCGGACCGGGCGGCCCAGGAGGGCCGGGACGACCCGGACGGCCCGGACGGCTCAGGCAGTAGCCGGCTGGGTACGGGAAGAAGCGGCACGGGTAGAGGGAACCGTCGTAGGCGTGAGGCTCCGCAACACGTGGCGCGGGGCCACCCTCCGCGTACGCCGCACCTGTCACGGCACTCGACGCCAAAGCCACGACGCTCGCAGTCACCGCCCAAAGACGCAGACCGCCTCGGCGACGCCAAAGGGGCACCCGAGACACGACTATTCGAGACAACGCGTCACCTCCAGGAAGGGGCTCGCACCACACGGCGGTGTCGCCACCAGGAGAGAAGAGCTGTCATGGACAGCAGCGAGCCCACATCAAGAATCGCCCCGAGTGGCTCGGTGTGCACATTCAGTAGTTAAGGCGAGTGATGTCCACAGCGGTACGCCGCAGCCACCTCGTCGTCGCTAGAACGGCCATGAACCCGGACCGGCCCGCTTTTCTGGTCCAGGCCGCGCGTGATGGGCAGTTGGTCACGCGGTCAACAGCAGCCGACTGCCTTGAAGGCGGGTTCGGCCGCCTCTCCGACCTTGGCGTGGAACACATCGCGAGGAGCAGGCGATGGGCCGCGCAAGGCCTTGCGGCTGGCGGCAATAGACCGGCGTCGACCTAGTGTGGAGGCCGTCGGCAGGAACAGCCATAGATCGATGCCCGTCTATCAGTTTGAACGTACTGGCGCCCCTCGCGGCCTTCAATGACGCTTTGGTGTCCCGTGGCCGTCAAGAAGGTGATGGCTACGCACCCAGGTCTGGGTGGCCATCTGCACGGCGTCGAACGGGCTGCCCAGCGGTGGGGTGTAGGACAGGTCCAGATCTTCCATCGCCTCGACGGCCATGCCGTGGAACAGAGCTGCGGCAAAGGTGTCGACCCGCTTGTGGACTGCGCTGTTCAGGTGGCCAGCGATTTGGGCGCCGAGCAGGCGCCCTGTGGTGGCGTCGCCGGCGATCCGCATGTGGATCACGTGCGAGCCCGGGTAGTACGCCTTGTGGTCGTCCGCGGTCGAGGCGACGGTGACGGGGCTGAAGCCTCCGGCGATGGCCTCATGGTCACGTAGCCCGGTGCGGGCGACGACCAGGTTGAAGACCTTCAGCACCTGCGTGCCGAGGGACCCGGCGAACTGCCGGTCCCGTCCAAGCGCGTTCTCACCAGCGATGCGGCCCTGCTTGTGGGCCCGTCTAGCCCCGCTCCCGGGCCGCACGGATGCTCGCCTCCAAGGCCGCCATGAGGTCGACCGCCAGCACCGGCTCTTCCGGCTCCTCCACCTCTGCGCCCGTCATCTTGGAGGCCACCAGTTGCTCCACCGCCGCCGCGTATTCGTCGTGCAGGTCCCCGATTTCGACCCCAGCGAGCTGATCCATCAGCAGCTCGGCAAGCTCCAGCTCCCGATCCGTAACCGGCGCGGTCGAGGACAGGTCGTCCGGCTCACGGATCTCCTCCGGCCACAGCAGCGTGTGCAGCACGAGCATCCCGTGTCGCGGTCGAAGCACCGCCAGGCGCTCCCGTGTCCTCAGCGTCACCTTGGCGACGGCGACCTTGCCGTGCCGCGCCAATGCCTCCACCAGCAGCGCGTACGGCCGCTGCCCCTGCTCGCCGGCAGCGCCAATCCAATAGGGCTTCGCGTACAGCATGGGGTCGACGTCGGCCTCGTCGACGAACCCGAGCACGTCGACCGTCTTCCGCGTCGGCAAGGGGAGCGCGGCCAGTTCCTCATCGAGGAGGACCACCGTGCCGCCGTCCGGCCGCTCCCAGCCCCGCGCGATCTCCGACTGCGGAACCTCGACGTCCTCGCTCTCACACACCCTCCGGAGCCGAATGCGGGACCCATCGCACACATGAACCTGGTGGAAGCCCGCCCCGTGCTCGCGCTGTAGAGCTGCACAGGCAGTGTGACCAGGCCGAAGCTGACGTACCCCGACCAGATCGCGCGCATACGGACAGCGTGCGGCCCGGGGCGGTTCGGCGCGCGGCGGGCTACTCCTCCCGGCGAAGACCGCTCACCACTCCACAGCGGGGCCGGGCTGATCCAGGTCGCCCGTCCCAGGCATGACGCGGATAGCGGCCGGGTTCCACCAGTAGGTGCGCCAGTAGATCACCGGCCAGTTGTCGCCCTCGAGGAACGTGACCTTGCACTGCACCGCGTGGCGGCCGTCCTTGTACCGGATTTTGTGCCAGACCAGGGCGTCATGCCACTGGCCGCCGACCCGCACCTGCACCCGCGGCTGCATCCACGTGTCGAAACCCTGATACCGACCCACGTCGTTCGGCTCGACGTCGGTCCTGTGGACGCGGACGGCGTCCCCGTCGTGGAAGCGCTCCTCGATGGGGCTGGTCCCCAACAGGGACCCCGGAGCTCGAAGGCCTCCAAGTCCCACCAGAACCACGCCGTCCGCCGGCCATCCGGCAGCGCAGGCCACAGCATCAGGTGGACGGCCTCGCGGTCGTCGGCGTACCGGCGGCGCTCCCCCACCCGTCCTCGGTAGGAGCGGCCTGCCACTCGCAAACCCACCCGCTGCTGCCGCTCGGCCGGATACGCCTCGACGTATGCGGGAACGTCCCCGGGTTCCCGGGAAGGCACCTCTACCGCATCACGTCGCTCGCTCACACGTTCGACCGTAAGAGGCTCGGCGACCGCAGCCAAGTCCGCCTACCGCCGGCCACCCGTACGGATTACTCCCCGGCGTAGTCCAAGCCATAGGCCGCCTTCCGCAACGCACGCGCCAGGTCGTACGCCCCGAACTCGGTTTCGAGCCCGGACTCCTCGATCCCCTCCCGTAGCTCCGTCGCGACCGCCCGCCACGCATCCAGCAGTTGGTCACTCTCGGCCCGCGTCTCCTCATCCCACTCCAGCACGGGGCGCTGCGTCCCGCGCTGATGCACGCCGATCGCCTTTCGAGCCTCGTCGAACGAACGCTGCAGGTCAGCGAGGGACTGAGGGACGGGGATCGTTTTCTTGGAATCGGCAAGGTGGACTGAGATGACGGTCATGCCGGGGACCTTAACCCCGGCCACTGACAACGCCCTGGCCGTGAGGTCTGCCCGATTCCGGTGCTCACCCGGCGGTGGTGACGTCGGGGCGCGGCCCGACGGCTCGCCTGCAGCGGGGACGGGACATCGGCCACGGGCCGGCCGTAACGGTGCCGCGGGCAACGTGCCAGGCCTGCGCCCGGGCGTTGAGCGCGGAAACGGTGGCGGTGTCGGCGGCTGTCATCACCGTGCTGCGCCCAGCCGTGGTGTCCTTGGCCCACGCGGCGAGCACGGCTTGCTGCATCGCACTCGCGGTGCCGGCGGTGATACGGCCGCGGTCCCGGTACCAGGCGAACGCCTCCCCGGCGGCGTCGCCGTCACGCAATACCAACGAGGCCTCGCCCTCACCACCGGTGCGGAAGCGGTGCAGCCGGTCCAGTTCGACCACTCCCCCGCCCGAGGTGATCAGGCGCAGCGCGCCACCGGACTCGACCGCGGCCAGCTGGCAGGTATCCCCCAGCAGCCGCACCACCGCCCCGGCCTCGGCGGCATCGGCCACCACCTGGTCCAGCAGACGGGTACCGGCCATACCGGCCTCGTCAACCAGCACCACATCACCCGGCCGCAGGCCGAAAGCCTCCCCCACCAGGGCACCTTGGGCGGCCAGCTGACGCCCACGCAGCCAGAAATGCAGAGTGTGCCCGGGCCGGCCCAGGTCGGCCCCGAGGACGGCGGCGGCGCGAGCGGGATCAGCCGGCCACCGGCCGCGTCCACCGCGCAGGCCAGCAACCGCATCGCGGTGGTCTTCCCCGACCCGGCCGGGCCGATGCCGGCCAGCAGCGGCCTGTCCGACACCGCGAACGACGCCGCCAGCTCACGCTGCCCCGCATCTAGCCCGCCGCCGTGCTGCGCGGCGACGCGGGCGAACACCTCCCGCCCGACCGGCGCCACCACGCTCGCCCCAGCGGCGGCCAGCAGCCGCTCCTCGGCCGCCAGCAGCGAGGCGGTGGTGTAGGTACGGGACCCGATCGCCAGGTAGACAGTCTCCCTGTCCTCGCGCGTCAGCTCCGGAAGCCCAGCGTGAAGGTCAGGCGCCGTGACCTCCACGCACTCCGCACCGGCCAGAACCCGGTCGGCGATCCCATCAGCGGCACCAGGCGGCGCGGTCGCCCCGGCCAGCGTGCGCATCAGATACCGGCGAGCCTCCGCCAGCACCTGCCGGCGCCGGAAGGTCGTGCGGTGCGCGACGACTTCGGCGAGCACCTCAGCCGCCGCGGCAACATCCACCTCCACCACACGCTGCCCGCCCGGCCCACACCCCGGACCAGCAGCTTCGTGACCGGCGGTGCGCCCGGAAGCCGCCTCAGGGACGGCAGCGGCCCCGGCGGCAGCTTCCTCACCGGCGCCGCGCCCTGTGGTGGCCTTACGGGCGGCGGCCTGCGCCGCCCGCAGCACACCGTCCACCGTCGCCTGGTCCGTGGCGGCAATCGCCCGCCGCCGCCAGTCGGCGAGCAGGTCGTCCAGGGAACGCGCTGTGCGCTTGGGCTGTCTGGTGGAGATCCGGGCCCGTTCCTGCAGCCCCTTGCGGGCAGCCAGACCGGGCTGCCGGCCATGACGATGCCGGTAGTCCGCCTCCAGTTCCGCAACCACCTCCCGTATCGCTGCGGCGCGTTGCGAGAACAGCTTCCGCAGCCGCACGTCGATGCCCATGACCTGCATCACCGGGCGCTGCCCGGCCGTCACTTCCGCCGGCTCGGTCCGCAACCCCAACCGCTCGCAAAGCAGTTCCAGGGCCCGCTGATGGAACAACTCCGACGCTGAAACGACCTCCCGGAACAGCAGGCGGGCATCGAGGTTCTGCCACTTCCCGTCCGGGCCCTGGACGCGGGGGCTGATCACGACATGCTCGTGCAGCATCGGGTCCCCGGCCCGGGACTCGTAATGCAGATACACCGTCGCCAAAACCCCAGGCTTCGCCCGCAGCTGTGCCGGCCCGCCGGCCCCTCTCCGCACCGCCAGCGCGTGATCCTCGATCCACGCGACCGTCTCGGTCCTGGCCTGCCGCAGCACCTCCAGCACGACCTGGCGCACCTGCTCGTCGCCCAGCGCGAACAGCAGCGACAACTCCTCGCACGAAAACGTCAGGTCGAAGCCGGTACGGGCCTGCCGCCGGCGGCCGGTGCGGGCGGCCAGGAACCGGGCGAGTTCCTTCCCGTCATCCGGCGCCCGCCCCATCTCGGCGCGGAACGCCTGAGCGACCACCCTCATCTTCAGGTTCTTGGCCTCGGCCGGAGTCAGCGGCCGGCACAGCCGCTCGCTCACGTGCTGCAGCACCTGCTCGATCTGCCGGTCCAGCGGCGACGCTTCCGCAAGGTTGGGTATCGCAGGGCCCAGCTTGGCCGCCCCCCACGCCTGCTTCTTCGTCGCGCCCGCCCGCGTCTCACGCGCCAGGATCGCCTCGGCGTCCGGGTGCATCCCCAGCCCGAACAGCGCCCGCATCTGCGGCTCGCTCACCTCACCGGCAAGCCCCAGCACCGCCGCCGCCCGCCCGAGCCACTCCCCCGTCGGCACCCCAGGAACGCTTGAGGACACCGCGACCCCGCCACCGCGCGCCCCATCGCACTTGGCGATGTTGTTTTGGTAATAGGCTTACCCAGCAGCGGAGATGCCCTGCGTCGTCATGGTCACCACGCCACGGCACCACAGCAAACACAGCACGCCGCGTCCCAGCCAGCCGGCCTCCCACACCCCGGTCAACGATCACGCGTGGCGTACCGCCCCACGGGACCAGCCCCACCCGCCACCACCCCGGCCCCCACCAGTGCCAGAGGTGCGAACAAGACCAACCCTCACCCAGCCGGAGTGCCGTCCTCGAGGGGCGGCCCTTCGGCTGTCTGGCACCCCTGGCGGCGGTGTCAGCCGGGCGACACCTGCTGTTGGGGGCAGCTCTGCACGCACCGTCAGGACGTAACAGGCCAAGGACGTTTGTGTCCATACGCATTCTCTTCCAACTCGCGTGACCTGCGGCGAAAGTAGTTCCTGCCACCGGGCGTCACACCCAAGACATCGTTCACAGCTGCACCTGCAGGGCAGCTGTTTGGGCCGGGGATGTGCCGTCGCCCGCTCGACTTACCCACCGCAGGAGAAATCATGAAGCTGAGCCATGCCATCCGCCGTACCACCGCCGCCGTCGTCGCCGTCAGCGCGATGTCCCTCGGCTTGGTCGCGACCACCGCCGGAGCCGCGCACGCCGTCGCGTCGTGCACCGGTGACGTGTCGATGTACGGCACGCTGTCCGACGGCCGGCTGACGTACACGCAGATCGAGCCGAATACCGGCGACCGCGTCAAGACGCTCATCGGCCCGAATCTCGGCTTCACGCCCAAGACGATGGCGGCCCTCAACTTCAACACGGTCCTGGTCACTTCGACCACCGGCGACCTCTACCGGGTCGACGTGCAGACGAACAACACATCCCTCACGCTCGCGGGCGTCGTCAAGATCTGGGACGGCGGCTGGACCTTCGACAAGTTGGTCTACGACGGCGCCGGTCACCTCTATGGGACGGTCGACGGCCAGCTCCACCAGTACCTGGTGTCGCAGCCCAAGCCCGCAGGGTCGGCCCACATAGGCCAGCACGTCGTGATCGACACCGGCTTCGTCCTCAAGACGCTCGCCGCCGCGGGCGACGACCGCATCATCGCCTCGACCTCGGACGGCCGACTGCTCAGCTACAAGATCAACGGCGTGAACGACTGGGACAGCTCGGTCCTGAAGTCGAGCGGCTGGTCGGCGGTGGACTCGCTCTCCTCGCCCGGCGGCGGCCTCTACTACGGCCGTACCAACGGCGGCATGTACTGGTACCACGACTCGGACCCGACCGACGGTGACGGCAGCGACATCGCGTACCACTCCGACGACCCGGTGGACGCGTCCGGCTGGACCCAGAGCCTGCTGTCGGCCTACGCGAACAACTGCGCCTACGTGCCGGCGGCCCCGCCGCAGTCCGTACAGGGCGGCACGATCTACCGCAACGAGGTCATCGCCCGGGCCAAGAACTGGTACAACCGCAACGTCCCGTACAGCCAGAGCGCCTACGCCACCGACGTCGACGGCGACCACACCTACCGCACCGACTGCTCCGGCTTCGTCTCCATGACCTGGCACCTCACCTCCTCGCTGACGACCGAGACCCTCCCCAGCGTGAGCACGCAGATCAACAAGGCCGACCTCAGGCCCGGTGACGCGCTGAACGACTACTCCGACCACGCCGTCCTCTTCGCGGGCTGGAAGAACCAGGACGCGGGCACCTTCTACTACTACGCCGAGGGCAGCACGGCCACGGACATGAACTACTCGACCGCGAACGTCTACAGCGGCGACATCGGCGGCCACCCGGCCTCGTCGTACGTCGCCCTGCGCTACAAGAAGATCGCCTGACGCCCCACCCGACCCCTCGATGGCCCCGCCGATCCTCGGCGGGGTCATCGAGTCGTCCTTGACCCACAACGGCCTCAACACCGGCGGAACCCCGGCCACCGCGGCCCCCGTGGCCGGCAGCGCGCTGCGGCACCACGCCGGCCGGCGCGGTGCGGTACCGGCCGCCGGTCTCCGCCGGCTCCAACCCGAGCTGCGCTGTGACCGTCGTCAGCCACCAAGGCTCGGCCGCGTGGTTCTGGATCGTCGTGATGACCTTCTTGCCGCGGACTGCCCCGGTGATTCCCAGTTCCCGCATCAGTCGCTCGACGGTGCAGCGGGCCACCCGATGACCCTGTCCCTGTAGGTGACACCAGATCTTGCGGGCCCCGTAGACGCGGTAGTTGGCATCGAACACCGCCTGAATCAGTACCTTCAACTCCGCGTCTCGGTTGGCCCGTTGCGAAGGTGGGCGACTCTTGGCTGCGTAGTAGGTGGAGGGGGCGATGCTGAGACCGTGCTCGGTGAGCACGGTGCAGATCGGCTCGACGCCGCCGAAGCGGTTCCGGTACTCGTCGATGAACGTCACGAGCGTGTGTGTGGCCGGTCGAGCTCGGCCGCGAAGAAAGCCGACGCGGCCTTCAGAATCTCGTTTGCCCGCTTGAGCTCGGCGTTCTTCTTGCGTAGGCGCTTGAGCTCGGCCGATTCCTCCGTCGTGGTGCCCGGCCTGGCACCACTGTCGATCTGGTCCTGGCGGACCCACTTGCGCAGCGTTTCGGTCGTCCCGATCCCCAGTTTCGCCGCGACCGCCTTCATCGCGGACCACTCCGTGTCGTACTCAGGCCGCACCTCGGCAACCATGCGGACCGCGCGCTTGCGCAGCTCAAGGGGATAAGGGGAAGGACGTGCCATGACTCGATCCTCTCAAATGATCGAGTCCCCACCGAACCCGGAACGGTTCAAGGGCCGCCTCCCCTGTTCGAATAGATCGGCCGCCATGAGGCGCCGACGCTCCAGACCAACTACATCTGCCAGCTTGCGACTTCGAACCCCCATACAGCTGTTATGCCGCACTTGACCCGGTCAGCAACCGTCCGACCAAAGATCAGTACTTGCTTTGCATGAGGACGGGAATTCCTGACATCTGGATGATCACAGATCGCACATAAGGGGCTTCCATCGCATTAACACGAAGGAAGCCCCTTACTTCAGCTCACATCTCCATGAGGCTATCGGTCACGGAGACAGCCGGGTAAACTCCAATTTCCAAATTTCCCTTGCAGTCCCCTAGCTCAAAAGTCACCACTATCTACGTTCCCCTAGCACTCTCAGAGCAACTCGCGAACTACTCGCGAATTTCCAAGCGCTGCGGGAATTGATCCGGATTTCCGAACCGCAACACGCGGGTCAGTTCACTCCACATCTCTTCGATCTCACGATCGCCGACGTCAAGGAGGAGCTCCAGTTCACGCTCCTCCATGTCGAGCATGAAAGCCGTGTTCTCGCTGAGGTTGAAACGCAAGGACCGACCATTCAGGACGGCTTGTTCAACACCACCATAGGCCACCCTATGCTCTTCATCCACGATGCAATACGTATCGAAGCCCAGGCGTCGATCCTGTGCTGTTGATTCCCCGAGCTTCATTTGGAAGATCAGATACTTCCCCTCCCCCTCCTCATCCTCGGACAGTCCGAGAATAAATGTCGCATCGGGGAGATTTTCTTCAGCCGCCACTTTCCGGACGGTCCATTGCAGTGCCATCATTCCTCCGAACTCCACTTCCCGGATCCCTTAGGGCCGTTCCAAATGTACACGAAGGTAGCATCCTTCTCCTTCGCGGCCCTGCTCATGGATCCTTGACATTGACGGCAGGGAGGGAGGATGGCGCGAACCGTAACAGTACTACCGCGCGGAACCACGGCCAGGTTCGCGTATTGGTCATGCGGTATGTGCACCGTACGACTGCCGCCAGACATAGCCACCCCGCGGGCTTCAGTATGGCTGGCTTGAACACTATTGGGGAATCCGAGCGCCTTCTCTTCGGGTGTCATGCTCCCACTCCGCAAGGAATAGGCAACAACCAATGCCCCTTCGGCGTCTCGCACCCAAAATTCTGCCCAATGGGTCGATTTGGTCACTGGGCCAACGATGGTCCCCTTGCCCGCCCTGATTCCCGTATGGCTAATTCCAAATACTGCGGCGAACTCCGAAGGGCCTGTATACAGGTCACCGCCTACGTCCACGCCGTTTCTCTTGGCCCAAGCGTCGTACTGATTACCCCAGTCACAACCCGGGCTGCCCGGCCCCCCGTCTCCCCAACAATCGCCGTCCACTGGCCAGCGAAAATAGTCCAAAGTGTGCGGAACGTTACTGAGGAGGCCGTAGAAAACGTCCCCGACGGTGTAAGCAACCTTTTCGACAGAATTACGCTTGGGACTGTCATCGACGCTTATCGACTCGACTTCACCAAGCAGCACATCCGCGGTGTCGTTGCAGGTGTAGTAGCAACCGTTGTCACCGACAGTTCCGGCAGGTTTTCCTGCGCCGCCCGGGTTTGTGTTGCTTGTGGGTCCTCCGTCGGTGCGGGACTCGCTGTGGCCGGTGCCGTCGTCGATCCAGAGTCCGCTGGGGTCGGCGTAGGTGGCCGGGTTGTTGTTTGCGTATGTGAAGCCGTTAAGCGATTGGGCTGCAGCAATATCCAAGGACAGGGTCGACGCTCAGGAAGCGGCCGATGGTGGGGTCGTACCTGTAGGGGACATGGCCGGATCAGGACGGGACACTAGGGGACTGAGGATGATGTGAATCTCAATGGACGATGAATGCCATGGAGATTCGAATTATCATTTACCCAATTCCGTATTGCATGTGGCATACCCATCCATTGAGCCCTTTCCAAGCTGAGCCGAGCTGGATCGGAGGGCTCGTCGTCAAGGGCTGACTGCCGTCGAGCTAGGATGCGCGCAGGATGGCGGCTGCAGGCCTTTGGAGACAGCACGATGGTGAATACGACGCCGCGTCGGCGCGCGTTGCTCCTAAACGAGTACCCGGAACTGACCGACTACGCACGGACGGCTCTGCGCTTGCATCCGCGCCGCGGTATGCCCACGGCACATCACAGCTCCGTGGGCGGACCCCTGCTGTGGCCTCTCGACGAGCCCTGGCCGCTCTGCCATGGAAAGCACTACGGCGACGGCCCCACTGGGCCGGCAGAGGGTGTCGTCCTGGCCTCGGTCTTCCAGCTCTTTCGACACGACCTGCCGGACGGTCTGCTGAGCGCGCCAGAGTGGATGTTTCCCGATAACAGCGACGTGCTTCAGGTGCTGTGGTGCCCGAACCCCCACGTGGACACCGACGACCCGAAGGCGACCCTTCGCTGGCGACAGCAAAGCCAGCTGACGGAAGTCAGGTCCAGCAACCCCGCTCTCAACGTGTTCACCCCAGACGACGCCGACAACCTCGTTCCGCGCACCTGCGTTGTCCACCCTGAGCTGGTCCAGGAGTATCCGCCCATCAGCATCGAGGAGCCCCAGGAGAGCGGCTTCGCCGAAACGATGCTGGGCATCCTGCCGCCCCACCTTGAGCTCGCGTGTGCCTTGTGGACCGCCACAGGCCGCCCGCGCGAGAACTTCGACCAGCACGACTACCTCGACCACTGCCGTGTCCCAGGATGGAAACTGGGCGGCTGGGAGCCAAAGGTCGGCCTCTGGCCTACACCGGCCAAACACTGCGAGTGCGGCGCTCCCACCTTTCTGCTCCTGGGAGCCACCTCAGAAGATCTCTTCGGTCCGTGGCAACCGGTGGATCCCCCCGGCTTCCGCTGGGGCGACCCGGATGACTGGGACGACAACCGACCAACCGACATCTGGCCCGGACGCAACGGCCTCCTGTGGCTCCTGGGATGCGAGGCAGACCCCACGCACCCTGTCCTTGTCTACGCCGAGTAGACACATGACGGCTTTTCCAACCTCAGGTTGAGGTGTTGAGGTGGAGTGTGAGGACGGCCTGCACGAGGGCGGTGATGCGGGTGGTGCTGCACCGCAGCTTGCGCAGGAGCCGCCAGGTCTTGAGTGAAGCCATGGCCTGTTCGCCGAGTGCCCGGATCTTGGCGTGGGATACGTTGGCCGCGCGCTAACCTGAGGAGAGCTTGTCCCAGCGGCCTCGGTAGGGCACACGTACCGTGCCGCCGGCACCCTGGTAGGCCTTGTCCGCCCAGCATCGGATGTTGGCCTCGGTCAAGGCCTGGGTGATGCCGTGGGCGCGGGCGGCTTTGATGTCGTGGACCGCTCCGGGCAGTGCGGGAGACGCCCAGATGAGGTTCCCGAACGGATCTGCGATGACCTGCACATTCATCCCGTGCTTCTTGTGCTTCCCCGAGTAGCAGGCCGAGCATCTTGGCCTGCCCGTCGGGGCCACCGGCGATCTGGGACACGATCTCGGTCGCCCGGTGCCCGTCGGGGGCCCGTTCGATCGTGCCGTCGTCAGCGCGGCGCGCCGCGTACAGCAGGGCGCCGGACATGGCGTTGCCGATCCATCCGGCGGCGAACCGCACCTCCGGGACGGCCCGGTACATCTCCCAGGCGCGGACCTGCCACCCCTGGTCGTGTGTGGCGCCCTTGCCTCGAATCTTGCGGGCGACGTACCGGGACGAGGCCGCGGTGAGGGCTCTCCCTGGTGTGGTCACTGGGCGACCCGGCCGAGGGTGTCATCCACGCGGTTCATGAGGACGGCGGCGCCGGCAACCGCGAGCCATTCGATGCCGTGGACCAGCAGCGGCGCGTCCCCGAACCGGCCGGTCGCGACCAGGTACGTGGCGAGGAGAACACCGGCGACCCACCAGCCGGTGCAGTACACGCGGCTGATCAGCGTGACGACGAAGTCGCGGGCCTTGGAGTCGGGGCGGGCCTGATGCCAGGCGAACACCTTGTCGCGGGCCGGGTCGAGGATGGAGTCATGGACGAGCAACTGGGTGCCGCGGTAGCCCGCGAATCCCAGCAGGGCGAGTTCAACGGCACCGATCAAGGTGGCCCCTTTGGTGAAGATCCTCCGGATGTCGGCGGATATCATAGGACCCACCCGAAACCGGGCGTCGTGAGCGAATTCCCAGGTCAGTGCCGGTATTTCAGATCACACACGGATTCGCACCAGTTGAGGCACCGCCGGTACGCTCCGGGACACGGGGCCCGCGGCTATGCCGATGCAGTGTCCGGACGGCGCGGGCCTACGCACCCCGCAGCCGTCGGCCCTCCTCCTCGACGGGTCACGTGCCCGCGTCATCCGCGCCGCAGCCCGACGCCGACCTGACTTGGGGCTCCTTCGTGTCAAGCCCCAACTCACCCTCGGCGCCCTCGACTGGATCGTGAGCTAGCACGCCCTCCTTGCGACTCCAACTCTCGCCGTCACGGTCAACAAACCACAGGCCTCGCACCCGCAGGGACGCACTGTCGGGGATCGGAGCCAGCCCGCTCAGTTGGAGTGCCGTCGGGATATCCCATCCATTCCCGGAAAAGCCCTTCCCGGGGGAGTATCTGAGGTCCTCGGTGTCGATCACAGTCTCTGAGCACGGCGGTAGGCCACGCAGGAGCAGATTGAAGGCGACTGACCGAGATTCCCTGATGTTCCAGACCGCGTTGAGGCTGAGGTGAACATCAGCCACAGGGTCTGGAGACCGGTTCAGCAAGTGAATGCGCTGAGAGAGACCTCCGTCATTCCAGATCGAGACGCGCGAGGCCTGCTCGCGCTGCTGATCATCGTGTTGCTCCCGGGACTCGTTCAACTGATCGGCTGCTACACGTGCGTTGTAGATCGTGCCAACGCCAGTTGCCACCAGGCCACCGATGCTCGCGACGATCGTGACAACCGCGCCAACGGTAAGGAGGTTCAGCCCACCGAACCGGGTGCCCTTCTCAGAATCCTCTGCTCGCTCGCGGGCTCGGACGCGGCTGGGACCAGGGCGCTGCCTGGCCAGGCGCAGTCTGGTCCGTCTTGGTGCTCCGCTCCCTGTCACCCGTCCCCCTCCCGTACATCCCTGCACAGAGAGACGAGCGGCGGGCGCGACTGGCTCCCTGGGCGGCCGGGGAAAGCACGGCGGACCCCCGCCGATCGCGCAGCGGGGGCCCTACTCAATGCGACGAGGGCTCCTCGGGGGGAAGCGGATGCCCTCACTCCGCTCTCAGCGTGCGGCCGCCGCGGTGGTGTCGCATCCCGTCGCGGCCGGGCGGGTGACGGGTCATCGGGCGATCTGCCGGGTGTACGCGGCCGCGGCGCCGGAGGGCGGCCGCCTCCAACTGCTGGTACACCGCGCCGTCGTCGGCGTGCACCAGCTCCACGGAAGCGGGACTGTGCCTCACTCCTGCCCGCTGTCCTCGGCATCGTCGCCTGCTAGCGGATACACGGCGCCCTCGTCCTCGTCCTCGTCGTCGCTGCCGTCGACCGCGCGCACACGCCGCGCCACCGCGGCGGCTGGCCAGGTCCGCGATCCGCGTACGCCGCTGCTCGGCCGGAAGCTGCTCGAACTCGGCAAGCTGCACCGCCAGCGGGTTACCGCCCTGCCCGGTCGGGGCAATCGGGGTGATGCTGCGATTGCGCTGCTCGCCCCTGAAGGTGTCCGATGCCAGAAGTCCGTAACAGATCCATGCTCCGCTTGACCGGCGCCGCCGTCGTGCTGCTTGCGCTGCTGATGCCGGCGGCCTGGACGGCGTCGGAACGTGCGGAGGCAGACCGCGGCTCCGTCCATCCGAGGTGGCGGCCGCCTTCGGCAGTGACGCAGTGCGCCGCTTTCCGCCGCAACGCGGCAGGGCCCACGCCTTGAGGCGTGGGCCCTGACCGCAAGGCTCGCCACCTTGGCTGTCTGCGGCCTCGCGTGAGCCCTTCATCGTCCCTGGTGTCGGCTTGCCGGGCCGCTTGGGGGCCGATCCGGTGAGCGCACAGAGCATCCGGTGGGGAATCGGCCGAGACCGGAGCGGCGCTCAGAACAGGATCGAGAAGTTCCCCCAGCCGGTGCCGATGACCGAGCTGCCGGCGAAGCCGCCGTCGCCGTTGCCCTTGTAGAGCAGCAGCTCGTTGGTGGTCTTGTTGCGGGCGATGAGGTCGTTGTCGCCGTCGCCGTCGAAGTCGCCAGCGCTGAAGATGAGGTCCAGACCGCTCCAGTTGTTGCCGATGGTGGCGGATCCGGCATTGAAGCCGCCGGCGCCGTTCCCGCGGTACAGGACCAGGTCGCCGCTGGTGCTGTTGCGGCCGATGACATCCGGCTTGCCGTCGCCGTCGAAGTCGCCGGGAGACATGATCAGGTTGAAGTTCCCCCAGCCGGTGCCGATGACCGAGCTGCCGGCGAAGCCGCCGTCGCCGTTGCCCTTGTAGAGCAGCAGCTCGTTGGTGGTCTTGTTGCGGGCGATGAGGTCGTTGTCACCGTCGCCGTCGAAGTCGCCGGGCGTGGTGATGTTGTCCAGGTTGGACCAGTTGTTGCCGATGGTGGTGGATCCGGCGTTGAAGCCGCCGGCGCCGCTCCCGCGGTACAGG
This sequence comes from Streptomyces sp. RLA123, assembly GCF_056270165.1. Classification (NCBI taxonomy): domain Bacteria; kingdom Bacillati; phylum Actinomycetota; class Actinomycetes; order Kitasatosporales; family Streptomycetaceae; genus Streptomyces; species Streptomyces sp. RLA123. The sequence continues at coordinate 1,692,219 of NZ_JBWDOR010000003.1, forward strand.
ACCAAGTCCCCGGTGGAGGTGTTGCGGCCGATGACATCCGGCTTGCCGTCGCCGTCGAAGTCGCCGGGCCGGACGATGGTATTGAACGTGGACCAGTTGTTGCCGATGGTGGTGGATCCGGCAGTGAAGCCGCCGGCGCCGCTCCCGCGGTACAGGACCAAGTCGCCGGTGGTGCTGTTGCGGCCGATGACGTCGGAGTTGCCGTCGCCGGTGAAGTCTCCGCGGTCGCCCGAGCTGCTGATCTTCTTGTAGCGGATCGGGTCGTAGGTGGTCAGTTCGGACCAGCTGTCGAAACCGAGGTTGCCCTTGTTGGAGGGGGCGTACGGGTTCCGGACGGTCTCGTCGTCCTGGTTGAACGAGTAGACGTAGGCACCCTGGGCGTGGTCGGACGGGCTCTTCCACTTGGCGAACAATTCCATGTGGCCGGCGCGAAGCACAGCGTCTCCCGGCTGGAGCTGGTCCAGGGCGGCCAGATAGGTGATCCGACCTGAGCCGGGGAAGGAAGCCGTGCTCTCGCTGCTGGACAGGTGCCAGGCCATGGAGACCAGGCCGGAGCAGTCCTTGCGGTAGCTGCGGCCTTGCGGGTCGGGAGCGGAGCCGCTCTGGTCGTAGGTATATCCGTGGTCGACCCAGTACTGGGCTCTGGCGAGGACTTCGGAGCGGGTGATGGTCCCGTCGACGCTGGATGCGGCCTGCGCGGCCGTCGGCGGCAGAGCCACCAGGGCGCCCAGAGCGACGGTCAGGCCGAAGGCGGCGGTTGCTATGCGGCGGAGCGGCATGGTGTTCACGGGCACAGGAATCCTTTTCGGAAGGCAGAGGGAAGGGATCGGGGTGGAACCCGGGTTGAATCAGTCCCAGATCATGTCGTCGGTTGCCGGAGCACCGACGTTGGCCGCGACAGCGCTGTGTGCGGCGGTGCTGGTGCCGGCGGGAGCGGCGGCAGCTTCCGCAGCGGGCAGCAGGACGCTCGAGCCGAAGAAGATGGCGGTGACCGCGACGGCCTTGACGATCTGGTTGAGGATCACGGGTGTCCCGTCCTGTCCTGAGAGAGGGGCGCAAGGGGCTGTCTCCGGGTGCGGCGTCCCGCGGTTGACGCCTGGTCCGGTTGCCGTCCCGGGTGGTGTCCCGTGCCGGCGAGTACTAGCTTCGCCGCAGGTCAGCGGGTTCGGAAGGCAGATCGGCTGGACGGATTCGGCCCTGGACGGATCAGTCCAGCGGGGCCGGTGGGCCCAAGAGCGCCTCATAGAACGGTGCGAACATCGGTGCGCGGGCGTCGACGAGTTCCCAGTCGGCCAGTTCAGCGCGGGCGCGAAGCACACGGCGGCACACGTCGGCGGCGCAGGCTTCGGCGTGCTCCAGCCGGTCGGCGAGCAGGTACAGGCCCAGCACGGGATACGGCCGGGCGGTGGGGTGCACGACGATGTGCTCGACCTTGTCGCCGGCCTGAGTGTGTGCCCGCATCCAGGCGCCCATGTCCGCGGGAAGTGCGGTCTGTTGAAAAGCCCGGAGCCGGGCATGCACGAGGTACATGGCTGTGAGCCTGTCAACTGACTGGGAAACGTTACTAGTTACGCAACCAGGACTGTTCGGGCAGTGGCCGGAACCGTCCACCGGAACAGTTCGCGAAACCCCCGCGTGCGGGCGCGTGTCCTGCGATGATCACGGCTGGCACACGGGCGCATCGTTGCACCAGGGGGGTCGTCCATGCTCACGGCGCTGGGCCTCGACGCCGCCGCGGAGGCGGTCTACCGAGCCATGCTCGCCCACCCCGACGACGGCGTGGCCGCCTTGAGCGAGCACCTCGACCTGTCCGAATCGCAGGTACGCGGCGCTTTGGACACCCTGAGCGAACTGACCCTGGTCAGAGCTTCATACGACCATGCCGGACGCCTGCGCGCACTCCCGCCCGAACTGGGCATGGAACTGCTCATGGCCAGGCAGCAAGCCGACCTGGCCGCGCGGCAGCAGCGCATCGAAGCATCCCGCGCGGCGGCTGCCCAGCTGATCGCCGAATGCGCGGACCTGCGACCGCAAGCACCCTCCCCAGGGGTCGAGCAACTCCTCGGACTGGACCAGATACGCGATCGCCTGGCGTCCCTGACGCGGGAGCTGTCCAGCGAGGTCATGACGTTCGCGACCGGCGGAGCCCAGTCACCGCAGGCCATCGACGCAGCCAAACCGCTCAACGAGGAACTGCTGACCCGCGGGATCCGGATGCGGACGATCTACCTCGACAGCATCCGCAACCACCAGCCCACCGTGGACTACCTCACCTGGCTCACCGAACGCGGCGGCGAGGTGAGGACCGTCGCTGCCCTGCCCTGCCGCATGATCATCACCGACCGCGGCCGCGCTGTCATCCCGGTCAGCACCGACGACACCGCAGCCGGCGCCGTCGTCCTGAGCGGACAGGGCACGATCACCGCGCTGTGCGCACTTTTCGAAAGCACCTGGGCAACCGCCCAGCCACTGACCCCGAGTCCTGCTCGCGACGGCAACGGACTCACCGGGCAGGAATCCACCACACTGCAACTGCTCGCAGACGGCCTGACCGACGAGGCCATCGCCAAACGACTCTGCGTCTCACCGCGCACCGCACGACGCATCGCGACCGACCTGATGGAACGGCTGAACGCACGCAGCCGCTTCCAGGCCGGCGCCCGCGCAGTCCAACACCGCTGGCTCCCCGACCAGCCCTGAACACGCCACCCCCACCTCAACAGGCCACCGCAAACCCCACCGACAGGCTGCCTGAACCGTTCCGGGTTCGGTAGGGACTCGATCGTTTGAGAGGATCGAGTCATGGCACGTCCTTCCCAGTATCCGCTTGAGCTGCGCCGTCGTGCGGTGCGCATGGTCGCCGAGGTGCGGCCCGACTACGACACCGAGTGGGCCGCGATGAAAGCGGTCGCCCAGAAGCTGGGCATCGGCACGACCGAGACGCTGCGCAAGTGGGTCCGGCAGGACCAGATCGATACCGGCATCCGGCCGGGCACGACGACGGAGGAATCGGCCGAGCTGAAGCGGCTGAAGAAGGAAAACGCCGAGCTGAAGCGGGCCAACGACATTCTCAAAGCCGCGGCGTCTTTCTTCGCGGCCGAGCTCGACCGGCCACACACACGCTCGTAGCGTTCATCGACGAGCACCGGGACCGCTTCGGCGGTGTCGAGCCGATCTGCCGCGTGCTGACCGAGCACGACTGCAAGATCGCCCCCTCCACCTACTACGCCCACCACAAACGCCGGGCCATGCCGTCCGCCAGGACCGTGCGGGACGCCGAACTGAAGGAACAGATCAGCAAGGCCTTCGAGGCCAACTACCGCGTCCACGGAGCGAGGAAGATATGGCGCGAGCTGAACCGGCAGGGCCATCACGTGGCCCGCTGCACCGTTGAACGCCTGATGCGCGAGCTCGGCATCGCCGGAGCGGTCCGCGGCAAACGCGTCATCACCACGCTGCCCGGCGGGCAGGCCGAGCGGGCCCCGGACCTGGTGGATCGCGACTTCGTCGCAGGCGCCCCGAACCGCTGCTGGGTCGCGGACTTCACCCACGTGAAGACCTGGGCCGGTGTCGTCTACGTCGCCTTCGTCGTGGACACTTTCTCCCGCCGGATCGTCGGCTGGTCGGCGGCCACCGTGAAGGAGACAGTGTTCGTGCTGGACGCCCTGGAAATGGCGATCTGGCAACGCGACCGCGAGCAAAACCCCATCCAACCGGGAGAGTTGATTCACCACTCGGACGCCGGGTCGCAGTACACGAGTTTCCGGCTCGCCGAGCACATGGACGCCGCCGGCATCGCCGCCTCGATCGGATCGGTCGGCGACGCCTACGACAACGCCCTGATGGAGAGCACGATCGGCCTGTTCAAGACAGAGCTCATCAAGCCCCGACGACCCTGGAAGACGCTGTCCGACGTCGAACTCGCCACCGCCGAGTACATCGACTGGTACAACCACCGACGGCTCCACGGTGAGATAGGCCACGTCCCACCCGTCGAATACGAGAAGAACCACTACCGCACAACCACGAAACCCCAGGTCACAACCAACATCTGAGATCTCTACCGAACCCGGAACGGTTCACCCGGAACGTTGAGCCACAAGCGGTCCTCCCAGAGCCCGTTACAGCTCGGGTACACCTGGAACAGCACCGCCGCCGCGTCGAAGTAGAGCGTCATGAGGGCAGCGTACTTTTGCCCGAAGGGCTGAGGGTCGCAGCCTGAACTGTGGCTGGCACCGAGTGAGCACCTTGTCGGGTCTGGACGACCGAGCTCTGACCTCGAAGGTGCCGACCAACAGCAGAGCCACATTGGCGCGTGGAACTACTGGAGCAAGATCATTTTGCGGAGTAGTTCGAATCCGGCTCGGCCGTAGAGCTGCCTCTTGATCTTTTTGATGCGGTTAACGGCGCCCTCGATGCTGCCGGAGCTCCAGTCAAGGGTGAGCCCGGCTGTTACGGCGTCGAGGTCCCGGAGCATGTGAAGCGCGAAGCCAGTGAGGCCAGGTAGCTGGCTGGCGCCGACTGCGTCGATCCAGGTGGGGATTGTGGAGCCGAGGCGGTTGGTGAGTATCTCCCCGAAGTCCCGGACATGTCCGGCGGCCGTGTTCAGGTCGGGGCAGCGGGCCAGGACCTCCTTCAGGCTGGCGCGGTCGTCCTCGCTCAGCGCGGTGGAGTGCCGGGTGAGCCAGCCGGTCACTTGCCGCACTGTCGGCAGCCGGGGCGGCATGCCGGCCGGAGTCGTGCGCAGGGTGGCGATGTGGGCGCGAACCATTTGGTAGGTGACGGGCGCGTTGTCTGCGCGGAGTTCAGCGTGGAGGCGGGTGACGCTGGTGCATCCCGCGGCGAAGCGTCGCTTCCAGGTAGAGCTTGTAGGGGTCCAGTCTGCTGGGGCGGGGCCGGTTTTCGCGGATGGTGTCCTGCCAGTTCGCGGCGTTCGCGTATCTGAGCACGGTGTTGAGGCCCCAGCCCAGGTGCCGTGCAATCGCCCGGCGTGAGTGACCTTGGGCAAGAAGCTCGTGGACCAGGGCATGTGCTGCCTTCTTCCGCTCGGCCCGCCGGCCGACGGGCACCGAGTCGTCCTTGGGTCGGCCGGAAGTCAGTCGGGTGGCCTCCGGCAACATGCTGATGGGCGAAGGGTCGCGCAGGCAGTCGCGGTGGGCGGCAACGCAGGTCTCCACGGCTCGGCCGAGGCCCTGCCACAGGTGGAACCGGTCAGCGACCTGCAGAGCATCAGGGGCACCGCGGCGGGCACCGTCGGCATAGGCGCCCGCCCGGGCCGGGCAGATGATCTCCACTCCGGGGTGACGGACAAGCCACGCGGCCAGCGGTCCGGCTTCACGCGTCCGGAGCACATCGACCACGCGATGGCCTTCGACGCTGGTCAAGACCGTGGAGTACGTCTGGCCGCGACGGATCGCGAAGTCGTCCACGCCCAGCACGCGCGGCGTGCTGAACGCGGGATCGGGCAATGCCATGACCCTGCGCAACAAGGTCATCCGGCCAGCTCCGAAGCCCAGCCGGGCGCCGGCCCGCCCGGCCAGCGCGAGCCCCACCCGCTCCAGGGCATGGTTGAGCCCCATGGTGAACCGTGCGTGCGGGGCGGCCAGCCGGGAGAACGGCTCGGCGAACGTCCGGCGCGGGCAGTCCCCCGCACCGCAGATGAAGCGCCGGACCGTCAGCCGGATCACGAAGCCCTGCTCAGCGAGTGGAAGGTCCCTCAGCCTGCGCTGGTATCGGTCGTGGACCCGCCCCGAGAACCGGCCACAGTCCGGACACGCAGCCCCGGCCGCGCGGCCTATCGCCACCACCTCGACCGTGCCGAACGCGGCCGTAACCGCCTCGACATCCGCATCGTCGATCCCCTCGAACACCAGTGAGCCCCAGAACGGTGCATCGGTCTGCATGACCAGCACCATCACCGTCCACAACCGACCCCAGCAGCGATCGGTAGACACCTGAGGGAGCGTCAATTCTGTCCGTGGGACGACAAGGCGTATGCCGTCTCACACGAACCCGTCTCCTCGCAATCGAACGCCGAGGTAACGCTCCGCGACGACTCCCCAAGATCTGTGCCGGAACCTATTTCTCATGAACATTCACGGGCCTCAAGATCCGCAACTGCTGCCCAATCTGGCGGACTAACGCTGCCCATAGAAGTGAACGAAGCCACCCTCTCAGTCCCGTGGGCTAACGCGGTCCGCATGCCAATCGGTCGAAATGATGGAGGCGCTGCCCGGTTGGGCAGCGCCTCCATCGGCGGTTACGTACCTGCCTACGCGGCCGTCGGGGCGCGGAGTTGGCGGACCATGGTGGCGTAAAGCGGGGAGTCCGGGAACGGCTTCTGCTCTCCGACGCTTGCGTAGCCCCAGCGCTCGTACATGCTTTTGACATCGGTCTTGCGCGGGTCCACCAACAGTGTCACGCGTTCCTCAGCGCGGCTGGCGAGCAGCTCCTCGTGGATGCGATGGGCGACGCCGGTGCCGCGCCACTGTTCGCGGGTCATGATCTCGAAGAGTGCGAGAGTGCGGGCGCCGGTCTCCTCGGTGAACGCCTCAGACAGCGGGTCCAATTGATGCATCCACCAGCGGGCGCCGGGCTGTAGAGCGGCACCGTAGGCGTAGCCGACGGGCTCTCCGCTCACGTAGCCGATGACCGCCTCCCACTCGTTGCGGCCGGCGTGCCCAGTCAAGCGCTCGTTGAAGCGCTCCACGGTGAAGAACGGGTCATCCATGCGGTTGGCGTAGACCTCGGCGAACACGGACAACAGGATTGGCCGTACCTCGTCAAGCTGCTGCCGCCCTATGCGCTTGAGCTCCAGTTCCATGGGGTGCGGTCCTTTCACAGGGTGGTGGTCTGGGTGTCGTGCAGCCATGCTCGGGCGCGTGCTGACCCCGTGGCGGCAGCTTCGGTCCGGAAAACGCGCAGTAGGTCACGGACGCGCCCACTGTTGGGGACGCCGTGGGTGTAGAGAACGTCGGCGGTACGGCAGGCCTGCTCAAGGTCGCCTTGTTTGACCTGGGCGATGGCGAGTTGGGCAGTGTAGTAGGCCCGGTTCCTCGCGAATCCGGGGCGGATGCGCGCCAGGGTCTGATGCGCGTGAGACTCGGCCTCGTCGGGGCGGCCGATGCGCAGGTGCACCAAGGACGACAGGCCGTGCCATTCGGCGACGTCGAAGAAGTGAAACCACGCGGGGCGGGGCGCCGCGGCGTCTGCCCGGTGTAGGGCATCTTCGGACAGGCGGATGGCGCGCAGGGCCCCGCGGACGTCTTGCTGGGTGGGACAGAGCCAGGGCGTAGCGGGCGTGGCCGAGGGAGGCGTACAGGGGGTCTCGGCGGGTCATGGCGTTGCCGCGGACGCGCTCGGCGGCTGCTTGCGCGTCGCCGGGCTTCTGGCGCTGGGAGGACAGCAGTGCCATGTAGTTCCACGCGCGGAGAGTGACCACGGAGTCTCCGCTGTAGCCGGCCAGCATGAGCGCGCGTTCGAGGTGACGCTGGGCGCGGTCCATGGCGCGGGCGTCGAGTGCGGCCCATGCGGCGGCCATGGTTGCGTTGGCGGCGAGGCTGTAGACGGCGCGGCGGATGCTCGTCGTGGCCTGCCCGTGGTTCACGAGGTCCACGGCCATCTGGGCTTGGGTGAGTGCTTCTGTCTCCACCGCGGCGGAACCTCCGGACCGCTGCTCCTGGACGGAGAGCGCGTCCAGCGCCGCTTGCATGCGCTCAAGGTCGGAGCGGCCGATGCGGGGGGATGCGGTGATGGGCGTAGGTATGGCGACGGCGACCGCGGTTGCAGCGAAAGTTCGGCGTTGCATGGGGTCCTCTTGCAGGGGCTTCGGCTTGGCTCGGGTCGGCTTGATGAAGCCGAGGGCTTCACCGGTGCTGCCGAATACTGCCTCTAGAGCCTTGAGCTGTCTGCTCTGCGGCCAGCGGGTTTGTCCGCTCAGCATGCGCCGGATCGTGCGATCGGTTAGGTCGCCCATGCGCCCGGTGAGAGCGAGTAAAGCCTCATTGAGCGCCTTGGCAAGGTCAGCTGCACTCATGCCAGCGGCGCGCATCTGCGCTTCCAGGACCGTGTTCCTGTGCTCATCACGGGAGCTGACCATGCGTCAACGGTAGTAGGGGCGCCGACTGCAAAGGTAATGGAATCGCAAATTCGCCCTAGGGTGTGCACTCTCTTTGGCGCCGGTTCGCCCTACTGCGGAGAGTGATCGAGCGGTTACCTCATCACAAGACACCGCATGATCCGGCCTTGGGAGACAAGGTGACCAGCACACACCCCATCACGATCTCTGCCGACTCGGCCGACGCTTCCGGCCCGGCTGTCGCCGTCGTCGAGACCCCCATGCCGCTCCACGCCGACCCGCTATGGCAGTGGCGCGCGACGTTCGAGGCGAATGGATCAGCGAGCGGCAACGCGAGAGTCCACACCCGCACCCAGCTCACCATGGGCAAGTGGCCCGGCGACATCGAGCACGCCGCGCGGATCGCTGCGCAGGTGATGGGCAACGCCGAGCGGCACTCGTCGCCGCCGCCCCGGGCACGGATGGGTTTCCGCCTGGCCGTCATCGCCACCGGCGAACTCCTCATCGAGGTGACCGACCCGCTTCCCGCCTTCCCCGGCTTCACCCAGGCCGTGACGTGGGAGCCCTCGGCGGGCGAGCGGCACCGCGGCCTGTGGCTCGTCCGGCAGTTCGGCGGCCGACTGTCCTACGCCGTTGCCGAGGACGGCCTCTCCAAAACGGTGCAAGTCCTCATGCCCGGGACGCCGGCATGCAACTGACCGATGAGGCCCCGGCGCGCGACGACATGCAGGACCTGGCCGCCCGTATCCGGGCCTACCTCGACATTGCCGATCAGCGCGAAGTGCGGATGCCCCTCGGAGGCTCCCTCTTTGACGTGGTGATCAGCGGACGCGCCAGTGACGCCATGGTGGCCGCCATGGACGAGATCCAGCTCGGTACTGCCGGGCCGGTCATCGCAGACCCGGACAACGGCTGGCTGTACTGGCTCGTGCCCCCCGGGACGACCGCCCGATGGGACCCGCACCCGTACGGCGTGTGCCTCGGCGCACCGTACGTCCTGACGCTGCCCCCGCTCGCCCACAACGCACCCCCGGGCCCGTACTGGCTCCGGCCGTGTGCGAGCGACCGTCTTGTGCCGCCCGGCCCGCTGCGCGGTCTCCTCGAGCGCTTCGTGCCCACTCCGACGCCGCACGAGTCGATTAGTGCCGCGCTGGGCTTCCGGGCCCCCTGACCGCTCATGCGGTCCCCAGACTCCTTCCCTTTCCGGGGAGGAAACCCCCGCCCCATCCCCCTGGGGGCGGACGGCCCGCCAGTGAAGAAGGACCGGGCCGAGCACCAGGCGTTGCGCACGCCGGGTTCATCCGAATCACCCGGCGTGCGCGGCGTTCCCATCCGTGAGCTCACCCAAGGAGGGGGACCTCTTCATGGATCGGTACTTGCAACGCCGCGGGCGGCTGCTGACGTCGTCGAGGCCCATGCCCGATTTCGAGGTCGTGGCAGCGAACGGACCCTGGCTCCACCGAGCGGACGGCAGCCGGATTTTCGACGGATCGTCGGGACTCCTCTGCATGAACGTGGGGCAGAGCAGCCCCCAGGTCTTCGCCCGCATCGCGGAGCAGTGGTCCCACTACTCGTTCGGGGGCGCCGCCGTCGTCCAGCCGCACGTTCAGATGGAGCTGATAGACCGGCTGTGCCGGGCCGTCGGCCGGCCGGATGACTCCGTCGCGCTGACCACGTGCGGGACCCTCGGCGTCGAGGTCGCCATCGGCCTGGCCCGGAACATCGCCCGGGTCCGTGGTGACGGCAAAGCCCGCGGGGACATCCTGACGTCGACCCTGAGCTACCACGGCAACAGCGCGATGACCCTCGCTCTCGCCGGGAATCACGCCCGCCGGCCCCGCCCGGAGGACGCACTCGGTCTCGGCCCCGCGTTCCCCGCGCCGTACCCGCCGACGCACGACCACGCCGCGCGTGCGTGCGACGCGACCTGTGCCGACGAGGTGGCGCGGGCGATCGACGCCCGGGGCGCGGAGAACGTGGCCGCCGTCATGATCGAGCCCGTCAACGGCACCACAGGCGGCGCCTATGTGCCGCCTGACGGGTACCTGCGGCGCGTGTCGGAGATCTGCCGGGAGCGGCAGGTTCTGGTCATCCACGACGAGGTCCTGACCGGGCTGTGGCGCACCGGCACACCTCTAGCCAGCCGTCATTGGGACGGCGCAGAGCCAGACCTGTGCATCCTGTCCAAGGGGCTGGGCGCCGGATACACCGGCATCGGAGCCGTGCTGGTCTCGCCGGAGCTCGCACCGCTGATCCGGCACCGCGACGCGGACCCCCTGCCCGCGATGGGCACCATGGCCGCTCACCCCCTGCAGGCCGCGGCCTGCCTCGGCGTCCTCGACGAGCTGGAAGCCATGGACGCCGACGCTCTTCGGAAGCGCGGAGAAGGGCTCGGGGCGTCGCTACGGGCGCTGACCGACCTGCCGGCCGTGCGGGACGTCCGCGGCCTGGGCCACCTGTACGGGGTGGAGCTCGAACCCGGCCTGCTCTGGCTCCTGATGGTGGAGGCCGAACGCCGCGGGGTCTTCTTCTACCCGTTCACCGGGGCCGGCCACCCGAAGAGTGAGGGCCTGGTCGTCGCCCCTCCCTTGACCTCGACCGACGAGGACATCGAACACCTCACTACGGCGCTCGCCGACGCCGTGGCCGCACTGACCTGACCGGAGCCCGAACCACCCACGCATCGAGGAGGACTGCCATGCTGTTCCTGCCCCACCCCGTGATCGACTCCCTGACCCCCGACCAGGTCCGCATGTGGGAAGCGAACTTCTCCCCCGACCCCGACGGGCAGCGCCGTCCGGCACTCGAGGAGGGCATCTGGCGACGCACTCAGGAGCCGGGCAACGCCGAGCTGTCCGGGTGGACCATGGACGAGTCCGGACGCCGCCGCATCGTCCACTACCGGCTGCACTACGGCCTCGACCGGACGCACCCCATGGAGCGCCTGGTCCTGGAGGAGCTGTACCTGCACGTGTCCTGGCTGGGCCCGGCGGCCGAGATCGCGGACTACCGGCGGGACCTGGACCAGTGGCTCACCGACGGCCGATGGAAGCTGACCGGCGAAGGAGACGGGGCCTGGCGCCGCGGTGATCTGCGCGTCACCATCGCCGACCACGCCGTGCACCCGCAGGACGAGCGCGCCGATCGCGACACCCCCGAAGGGTTCTGTTCGGTCGACGTCACGATCCAGTCCGAGGACTACACCCTGCCTCGGGCGGCACGAAATCTGCCGTGGGACGTCCTGGCCGGCGGGATGCGCATCAAGGAGGAGCGCGGCACCCCGACCTACGCCGAGGACCTGTCCGGCCTTCTGAACCACCTGCCGTTCGTCGTGGAGGCCGGCTGCGGGACCAGCATCGAGGCCGGTATCCCGCCGCTGCACTGGCTCCACGAGGTCTACCGGGTCACCGACCGCACGGGCAACGACCTCACCCAGCGACACCGCTTCACCCTCTCCGCGGCGGACGACATCCTGGTCAAGGAGCTGCTGACCGACGCGCCCCGCAAGGTCAACGACATGGTGTCGATGTTCCGTGCCCTCGTCCTCGCCGAACCGACGAGCGCGCACCGGGCGTTGAAGGCCTTCCACGACGCCGGGCACATGACCGGCCCGGTGGCCACGCACAACTTCGACCGTCTCTTCGCCAAGGCGGGGCTGGAAGAGGCGTTCATGCGCCGCTACGACCAGCGCATCCCGTACATGCCGATCCCCGACGACGCCAAGGCGCTGCTCGTGATCGGTCTACACGCCGACCGGCGCTACGTCCAGGCACGCGCGCGTGAACGTGGCCTGCCGATCTTCTTCCTCGACACCGAGGGCGTGACGGAGAACGGGGTCTACAAGCCGTACCCGATCGAGGGGGCCCGTGAGGGCGACGTCGTGGTCCGCTCCGAGGCGCTCCCGGCCCTGCTCCGCCTGGCCGAAATGCTCAACGTGACCGTCTGAGTGGAATCCACGCCACTCCTGCACCGGTAGCGTCTAGGGGCACATCGGGCACGGTGTGCCCCCAGACAAGAACAGGACCCGCAATGCGCGTTTCCGTGATCGGCTGTGGCCACCTGGGCATCCCGCACTCTGCGGCAATGGCCGAACTGGGCCATGAGGTCGTCGGTGTGGACGTCGACCAGGCCAAGGTAGACCGGCTCAACGCCGGCGAGTGCCCGATCTACGAGACCGGTCTCCCCGAGCTGCTGGCCCGTCACACCGCGAGCGGTCGCCTGCGGTTCACCACCGACATCCGTGAGGCCGCTGCCTTCGCCGAATTGCACTTCATCGGCGTCGGGACCCCCATCGACGCCGACGGCCGCTCGTACGACACCGGCCAGGTCTACGGCGCGATCCGGCAGCTAGCTCCCCACCTCGACCGGCCGTGCACGATCGTCGGGAAGTCCACTGTCACCGTCGGCACCACCAGTCAGGTCACGGCCCTCGCGCAGCGCCTGGCCCCCGCCGGGGACGCCGTCGAGGTCGTGTGGAACCCGGAGTTTCTCCGGGAGGGACACGCTGTTGAGGACACTCTTCGCCCGGACCGTCTCATCGCTGGCGTGACCACCGCGGAGGGCGAGAAGGCCATCCGCGCGGTCTACGCCGGGATCATCGACGCTGGAGTGCCGATCTTCGTCACCGACCCGCAGACCGCCGAACTCGCGAAGGGCGCCGCGAACACCTTCCTCGGCTTGAAGATCAGCTACATCAACGCGGTCGCCGACATGTGTGAGGCCGCCGGCGGCGACGTCTCCAAGATCGTGGACATCCTCGGTATCGACCCCCGGATCGGCGCCGGGGGCATGCGACCCGGCATCGGCTACGGCGGCGGCTGCCTCCCCAAGGACATCCGGGCCTTCACTGCTTCGGCCCAGCAGGTCGGTGCCGACTCCGCTGCGGCCCTCCTGCGCGCTGCCGAGGTGATCAACGAGGACCGCACCGACGTCGCGATGGGCCTCATCACCCGCGCCCTGGGCGACACCGTCAACGGTGCCCGGGTCACGGTGTGGGGCGCCGCCTTCAAGCCGGGCACCAACGACGTCCGCGAATCCCCGGCCCTGGCTCTCGCACACGCCCTGCAGCACGCCGGCGCCGCGGTCACCGTTCACGACCCGCAGGCCGTGGCCACGGCCATGGTCCGCAACCCCGAACTCGACTACACCGACGACCTGCCTACGTCCGTCGACGGGGCCGACCTCGTTGTGCTGGCCACCGAGTGGCCCGAGTACCACCAGGCCGACCCGCAGGCCCTCGCGCACCGCCCGGCAAGCCCGCTGCTCGTCGACTGCCGGACCGCCCTCGACCCGGAGCCCTGGCGCACGGCGGGCTGGACCGTCCACCAGCTCGGCCGACCGGGGAAGTAGACCGGCCCCGCAGCGCCACTCCGCCGCGCGCTCCCAGCGTTCCCTGGAAGCGCGCGGCTGCTATGTGGGCGTCTGTCGTACCAGGGCGCGGCCCGCTCACGCATCCCGCGGTCGCCGTACGACGCGGATCGCGTCCGGGTTCCACCAGTAGGTGCGCCAGCACACCACCGGGAAGTCGTCGCCCTCCAGGAACGTCATCTTCACCTGCACCGCGTGCCGCCCGTCCCAGTAGCGGATCTTGTACCAAACCACGCCGTCGTGCCATCGGCCGCCGACGCGCACCTGGACCTGCGGTTTCTGCCAAGACGCGAAACCCTCGTACTTCGGGACCTGGTCGGGTGGGACCTCTCCGTAGTGGACGCGGACCGCATCCCCGTGGAGGAGATGCTGCTCCACCAGAACCATGCTGTCCGCCGTCCGTCCGGCAGGACGGGCCAAAGCGTCAGGCGGACGGCCTCGCGGCCGTCGGCGTGACGGCGGCGCTCCCGGACGCTGGCGCGGTGCTGGCGGCCTGCCACGCGCAGGGACACCCGCTGCTGCTGCTCGGCCGGGTACGCCTCGATGTACGCGGGGACCTCCCCAGGCTGCCGGGGCGGCACCTTCACCGCATCACACCGTTCGCCTACACATTCGAGGGTAAGGCTGGGCAAGGGGAGCAGCCAAGCCCGCTCGTCCCCAGTCACCCCTGTGGGTTACTCCCCGGCGCAGTCCAGGCCGTACGCCGCCTTCCGAAGTGCCTGTCCCAGCCTGTAGGCGCCGAACTCCGCCTCAAGCCCCGACTCCTCGATGCCCTCCGCAACTCCACCGCGACCGCCCGCCACGCATCCAGCAGCCGGTCACTCTCCGCCCGCGTCTCCTCGTCCCACTCCAGCACCGGACGCTGCGTCCCGCGCTGATGCACACCGATCGCCTTCCGCGCCTCGTCGTACGAACGTTGCAGGTCATCGAAGGATTCAGGCACAGGGATCGTCGTGCCGGACTTCGGATTCTCGGGATCGGGGACTGAGATGACGGTCATGCGGCGGATGGGAGCTCCGGGCACTGACATTGATGCTGGTACTCAGGTCCTGGTGGCTGTGGCATTGTCCGGGTCCTTGTGGCTGGTCCAGCCGCACCCGGCGCCGCCGAAGACCTCCATGTGCGTTACGCCAGCCTCCCGCGCCCAGTTGAGGATGCCCGCGTTGTAGGCCACCGCGCTCTTGGTGACCATCGCCGCCTCTGCCCACACCACCTGCACCGGGTACCGGGCTCCATTACGGTAGATCACGTAGGCCAGCCAGCCTTTGGGCCAGCCTGTCCGCGAGGACCGCCGGCACCTTCAGCGCCTTGTGTTCTCTGCGGCCAGCAGCGCGAAGCGGACAATAAGCGTCCCTCGGACGGCGCTCTCGCATGGGCGAGATACGGTTCGCTCCGCAATTCGTACCACCACCCTTGGGGGGGACCCATGCGCACCACCACGATCGCGGCGATCCTGATCGCAGCCTGTCTGCCGATCGTCGCCTGCAGCACCAACGAAGCAGTCGGGAAGAGTACAACTGCGAGCGCCGCCGCGCCCGATACGACGACTACCAGCGCCAGCGCCTCGGTTCCGGCCGTACTCGACGCCACCTCCGCATTCAACGAGATCGCGAAGGCTGTGCCGACCGGGAAGCTCACGCTGACTGTCACCGCCGAGAACGACGAGAACCATCTGCTTGGGCGGCCCGGACAGTACACGTCGAAAATCGCGTTCGCGGACAGCCGTATCAAGGGCGACGATGCCGCGATGTACGAGACCGGTGATATTGAACTCGGCGGATCGATTGAGGTGTTTCCGGACGCTGCCGGGGCGAAGACTCGCGCGGCGTACATCCAGAAGGTGACGAAGGGCATGCCGGCGCTTGCGGAGTACGACTACCCGGTCGGCACCATCCTGGTCCGCGTGTCCCGGTATCTGACGCCGGCGCAGGCCAGCGAGTACGAAACGGTTGCCAAGAAGCTCGGCTGACCACGGGCCCGCTGTGTGCCGCTTGCCCCTACGGGCGGGCGGCGCGCCGCCCGGGACGTACTGAGCGGGCGAGCAAACGATGACTGCGGGTCCGCCCCGCCCACTGTGCCTGGGCGGAGTTCCGTCGGCTCACTCCCGCCTGCGCGGGGAGGACGAGCACTCGGCGCAGTCGGCCAGCGGAACGCCGGCTCTCCCCCGCCTGCGCGGGGAGGACTCAGAAACGTGCCTCCAGGGCCTTGATGCGGGCGGCTCCGTCGGCACTCCATGCGCCACGCCGACCTCTCGGACCTGGTCATGAAGGGGATGCTCGACATCACGTTGCAGGGGTTCCTGTCGGCGTGCGTGCGGGCCGAGAAGAACGTCATGGTCGTGGGCGGTCAGGCCGCCGGGAAGACCACGCTGCTGCGGGCCCTGCTGAAGGAGATCGATCCGGCCGAGCGGTTCGTGACGCTGGAGACGGAGTACGAACTGTTCGCGCACGAGAACGGCTACCACCAGCAGGTCGTCCCGATGGAGGCCCGGGAGTCCAACGGCGAACGCATCGACGGGCACGGCGCCGGCGAGATCACATTGATGGACCTGATGTACCGGGCGCTGCGCATGAGCCTCGCGCGGATCGTGGTCGGTGAGGTCCGCGGCCCAGAGATCGTCGCGATGCTCCAGGCCATGACCAACGGCCAGGGCGGCAACCTCTCCACTCTGCACGCGATCCACCCGTCGGTGGTCTTCGACCGGATCGCCGAGTTCTACCTGCTCGCGCAGGCCAACATGAGCGAGGCGCTGGCGTACCCAGCAGGCCGCGAACGGCCTGGACTTCATCGTGTTCGTCGCGTCCATCGATGAGACCCGCATCGGCGGGCACCGGCACCGGTTCGTCCCCCACGTGCTGGAGGTCACCGGCATCGGTGAGGGCGGCCGCCCCGACACGAACCTGATCTTCGGGCCGCGCCCGGAGTGGGACGAGCCCAGGGCCATGCCGCTGATGCACCCCCGGTGCATGCCCGACTTGCGGCGGGCCGGCTTCGACCCCGGACTCCTCAACACCCCGCACGGCACCTGGCCCGCGCCGCTGGCTCTGCTGATCCGGGAGACCTCATGACGGGCGGGACGGGGCTGCTGCTGTGGGTCATCACCGGTGCGGCACTGGTCGCCGGGCTGGTCGGCATCGTCAACGGCGTCAGCGGCACGGACGTCCCGACGCGGCCGTTCCTGGCGGCACGGCTTCACGCGGTGCGCTCCGGCGGCTCGAGGCCCAAGACCCGGCTCGCTGCCGGTGCCGTCGCAGGCGCCGTGGTGTGGGCGGTCACGGGCGTGTTCGTCGCCGGGGTGCTGGTGCTGCTGGCGGAGAACGGTATCGGTACAGAGTGG
Source organism: Streptomyces sp. RLA123 (assembly GCF_056270165.1). NCBI lineage: Bacteria > Bacillati > Actinomycetota > Actinomycetes > Kitasatosporales > Streptomycetaceae > Streptomyces > Streptomyces sp. RLA123. Next base: position 1,709,000 of record NZ_JBWDOR010000003.1, read on the forward strand.
ATCATCTGGTGACGTGGCGTTCGGGTGGTGCGCGAGAGCTGTCCGGAGCCCGGGCGGATGAGGTGCTGTGCCTGAACGTCGAAGACCCGTCCCGCAGGATGAGTCCGGCAGGATCGCCGCCGAGGGCGGGGCCCGAGTGGATCCACTGGCAGTCCGGCACCGCCCGATTGCTTCCCCGCCTGATAGGGCGCCGCACCCAAGGTCCGTGAGCCCGTCCCTCTCCTTCCGACCTGCGGAAAGGCTTTGGACAACTGTGGGCAGTCTCCTCTACGGTACGGCGGCGGCCGAATCCGGGCGCCCAGCACAACCACCAAAAAGGCACCCCGATCCATGAGATGCACCAACTGCGCTGCCCGCCCGGCTGTTTCGTCCTCGGGACGATGCGCGCAGTGCGTCGGATGGACACCGGAAGCGCTGACCCACCACAGACCGGAGTACCGCGATCCGGGCGGCCTTGCAAAGATCGCGACCGCGCTGCTCGCGGTGGCGCTGCTGGCCGACGTCGTCGCCGTCTTCGCCGCCGTACGGACGGCATCCCTGGCCGGTGACATCCTCCACTTCTCCCCCGCTGTCACCGACGACCGCATACGTTCCGTCAACGACTTCCACAAAGTGGCTGGCTGGGTACAGAAAGGCTCGCTGCTCGCCGCGGCAGTGCCGTTCGTCGCCTGGTTCCACCGGGCGCGGCTCAACGCCGAGGTATTCGCACCCGCCGCCATGCGCACCACCCCCAGCTGGGCGATCGGCGGCTGGTTGATGCCCGTGCTGAACCTGTGGATGGGCCGCAAGATCGCGAACGACATCGATCGTGCCACCCTCCCGCCCTCGCCGGACGGACCGCCGGCCGACCGGCCGGACAGCAGGGCGACCGGCCCCACACGCCTGCTCCTGAACACCTGGTGGACGCTGTGGATCGGCTCTGTCTGGGGCGGCTGGCTGTACACGTTCGTAGCCGAGTTCATCTACCTCGAAGGCTCCACCGACGTCGACAATTACCCCGTGGGAATCACCCGGGTGAACGCGTTTGGCGAAGCCGTCGGGCACGGCGTCGGCGTGTTCGCGGCCGTCGCCGCGGTACTCGTCGTCCGCCGGATCACCGCCCTCCAGCGCATCCGCGCCACAACCCTCTTGTCCGACATTACGTGATCGCCAGGACAAGCCCCAGCCGGCCCGCCGACAACGGTGAAACCGGCACCTCGGCCGGTGCGGATCGGAGCGGGTCTCACCTGGCTCACCGAACGCGGCGGCGAGGTGAGGACCGTCGCTGCCCTGCCCTGCCGCATGATCATCACCGACCGCGGCCGCGCTGTCATCCCGGTCAGCACCGACGACACCGCAGCCGGCGCCGTCGTCCTGAACGGACAGGGCACGATCACCGCGCTGTGCGCACTTTTCGAAAGCACCTGGACAACCGCCCAGCCGCTGAGCCCGAGTCCTGCCCGCGACGGCAACGGGCTCACCGGACAGGAATCCACCACACTGCAACTGCTCGCAGACGGCCTGACCGACGAGGCCATCGCCAAACGACTCGGCGTCTCACCGCGCACCGCGCGACGCATCGCGACCGACCTGATGGAACGGCTGAACGCACGCAGCCGCTTCCAGGCCGGCGCCCGCGCAGTCCAACACCGCTGGCTCCCCGACCAGCCCTGAACACGCCACCCCCACCTCAACAGGCCACGGCAAACCCCACCGACAGGCTGCCCGCCCACCCACACCTGAGCTTATTGTTCAACCGTGCTGCTGTTGTCACTGTCCACCCCAGACGCAAAGAACAGCTTTCAGGTGCACCGGCTGTGGACCAGTGGGATGCCGGGCAGCCAGTACTTCCTGATCGAGAGCCGCCAGCGCACCGGCTACGACACGTCGGTGCCCAGTGACGAACCGCTGATCCGGCACGTCGACGAGAACCAACCGGACAACGCCGACGAGTCCCACTACATGACGGGACTCGTGCAAGCCGACAAACGGCAGGACCTCAAGTGGGCGGCGACCCCGCGACTCCTACACCGCAAGCACCGGGAACCCCTCGTTCAGTCCGACCAGCACTCCCAATTCGAACTCGCACACAGGCACGCCGGCACGCTCTGCTGATCGCCGCCACCACACTGCAGGCGTGAGCGTTCTCGCGTTCATCGCCTCCCTGAAGTGGCCGATCACGGTGCTGGGCGTCCTGTTCGTGGTCACGCGAGCGTTCAAGTCAGACGCCGGCAAGGGCCAAGCCCTCGCTGATTGGCTCAGCAAGCGCCGAAGTTCAGATAGCTGCCGTTGTTCCGGCCGGGCTGGAACTCGACGATGCCCAGCCACCATCCGTGGTCGTCGATCCAAGTCCGTGACCTTCCGCACTCCTGGAGGCCGAGGGGCTGGAGGGCCTCGCGGGCTGCCACCCTGACCAGGCGGGATGCGGGAGATGTGGCTGCCATGCCGATCATTGTCCGCGGCTTTGCAGTGCGTGCTCTAACCGGGCTGGTCCGCGGTGAGGCCGGACGGCAGGACCTGGCCTTCGATATTCAGGCGGCGTGCGGCATCAGCGTGCAGGTCGTTGCGCTCGCGCCAGTGAGGTAAGGCGAACGGGCTGGTGAGAACAACAGCCTCGCCGGGCCGCAGGACCGGACGTGCGGTCCGTGGGTGATCCACGGCAAGAACCGGCACCTGCCGCCCGGGCACCGCGACCGGTTCGAGGGCGGCCGCTCTCGATGAGGCTCCTGCCCAGCGCCGGCGACAACAGCGCCGCGGACTTCACGCGCAACAGGATTCAGGCGTCGCCCGGTTGCGGGCAGGGCGGCCGACGGGATTACCGCTCGGCCCCTCGCACGTGGCGGCCGGGTGACCGGCGCGGCCACCGATGGTGAGGTACGTCGCCGCGGTAGGGCGATGGTCGAGAAGGCGTGAACACGACACGCGGCGCCAAGTCGCCAACTCCATCCATTGACCTGGTCGTCGAAGGCACGCGATCTTTCTTCCGGCAACGCGCCACCCGCCCGACAACGTTATCGGAATTGCCCTGTCCACTCCGTCCTCCATCGGAGTCGCCCTGTGCTCGTTCCCCGTCTCCCACGCCCGCTCGCCGGATACTTGAGGGGTGCCCCTGCCCGGCCATCGGGACCCCGGTGGCGACAGGCCACCGGCGCGGCCGCGGCCCTGCTGCTGGCCGCCCTCGCGGTCCAAGTGCCGCAGCAGAGCCCTGCCGTCGCCGATGACGCCGGGGCCGCGACGCAGTCTCTCTGCGGCACCCCGCAGCCCGGGCACTTCAGTTGCTTCGCGGTACGCCGAGCGGACACCGGCAGCGGTCGCGGCGCCCGGTCCGCCGCACCCGAGGGGTTCGGTCCGACCGACCTGCGCTCAGCGTACGACCTGCCCGCGGATGGCGGCGCCGGGGTGACCATCGCGATCGTGGCCGCCTACGACAACCCGATGGCCGAGCAGGACCTCGCGGCTTACCGGGCCCAGTACGACCTGCCGCCCTGCACGGCCGACAACGGCTGCTTCCGCAAGGTGGACCAGCGCGGCGGCACGGACTACCCGCAGCCCAACGACGGCTGGGCCGGCGAGATATCCCTGGACCTGGACATGGTCTCGGCCGTCGCACCGAAGGCGCACATCCTCCTCGTCGAGGCCGACAGCTCCGCCACGGACGACCTCGGCTCCGCCGTCAACACGGCGGTGGCGATGGGCGCCCGCTACGTGTCCAACTCCTACGGCGCCTACTACGACGGCCCGGACCTCGGCGCCCTGGACGCGGCGTACTTCGACCATCCCGGAACCGCCGTGGTGTTCGCCTCCGGCGACTACGGCCACGGGCTGAGCTACCCGGCGTCCTCCCCGTACGTGACGTCGGTCGGCGGCACCTCGCTCAGCAGGAGCGACACCGGTGCGCGCGGCTGGACGGAGACGGTGTGGAGCGGCACGGGCTCGGGGTGCTCCGCGTACCAGCCCAAGCCGGCGTTCCAGACTGGCACCGGCTGCGGCAAGCGATCTGTGGCGGACGTCAGCGCGGTCGCCGACCCCGACACCGGCGTGGCGGTCTACAACACCTACTCCGGCGGCGGATGGGGCGTCTACGGGGGTACCAGCGCCTCCGCCCCGATCATCACCGGTCTGTACGCGCTGGCCGGGACGCCCGTCGAGGGCACCTACCCGGCCGGATACCCGTACCGCACTCCCGGTGCGCTCAACGACGTGACCACCGGCAGCAACGCCCACTGCTCCGACGACGCGCCCTGCGGCCCGGACACCGCGCCCGCGTGCGAGCCCGCGAACAGCTGCACCGCCGGACCCGGCTACGACGGGCCCACGGGCCTGGGCACGCCGCACGGCGTCGGTGCCTTCCGCCCCGGCCCGCACGGCACCGTGACCGGCAAGGTCACCGACAAGGCCACCGGCAAGGCGGTGTCCGGGGCGACGGTACGGCTGGGCGCACTCTCGGCGGTCACCGGCACGGACGGAAGGTGGTCACTGGCGGCGCCCACCGGCTCGTACCCGCTGACGGTCAACGCCTTCGGCTACTCCGAGAGGGACCTGGGCACGGTCACCCTCACCGACGGCACGGAGCTGACCAGGAACGCCGCGCTCGCCGCCGTGCCGACCACCACGGTCTCCGGGACCGTCCGGGACGGCGGCGGACACGGCTGGGGCCTCTACGCCCGGCTGACCGTCGACGGCGTGCCCGGCACCGTCCACACCGACCCGAAGACGGGCCGCTACTCCGTCCGCCTCGAGCGCGGCAGGACGTACACGCTGCACGCCACCGCTCTGTACCCCGGCTACCGGCCGGCCGAGACCAAGGTCATGCTCGGATCGTCCCCGAGGACCGCCGACCTGACGCTCCCGCTGGTCGGCTCCGGTACCCTCCCGCCCGGCTACGCCGTCGACTACCACGGCGGCGGCTTCCAGTCCTTCGACACCGCCGCGAAGCCGGCCGGGTGGAGCATCGTCAACCACACCGACGCCAGGGGCTGGGGCTTCGACGACCCGCTCACCCGCGGCAACCAGACCGGTGGAGACGGCGGCTTCGCCCAGGTCGACGACTACGCCCTCGGCTGGGGCGAGGTCGACACCGAACTGATCAGCCCCACCTACGACTTCTCGGCGCAGACCCAGCCGGCGCTGGAGTTCGACACCGCGCTGCCCAGTCTGTGGCGCTTCAACGACCCCACGGCCGACATCGACGTGAGCACCGACGGCGGGGACCACTGGGAGAACCTCTGGCACCACACCGACGTCGTGGAGGGCCCCTCCCACCAGGTGGTGCCTCTCACCGCCTACGCCGGTAAGTCCTCGGTGCGGCTGCGCTTCCACTTCGCCGGTTCCCTGACCGGCATCTGGCAGCTGGACAACGTCGCCGTCGGCACCCGCTCGCTGGTCACCGTGCCCGGCGGGCTGCTCACAGGCCGAGTGACGGACGCCAACACCGGTGCCGCGGTGGTCGGCGCGACCGTCTCCGCAGCGAAGGCCCCGGAAGACAGCGGCCACAGCATCGCCACACCGGACGACCCGGCCGTCGGCGACGGGCTGTACTGGGCCTTCTCCTCCCGTACCGGCCGTCAGGAGTTCACCGCCGCCCTGCCGGCCTTCGGCTATCCGACCGGGACGTCGGCCGTGACGGTCAAGGCCGACGCCGTCACCGCCGCAGACTTCGCCCTGCGCCCGTCCCGGCTGAAGGCCACCCCCGGTGCGGTGGGCGTCACCGTTCCCTGGGGCGGGAAGCGGACCGTCACCGTGAAGGTGCGCAACACCGGCGGCGCCCCGGCCTCCCTCGCCGTCGGGGAGCAGGCCGTCGCGGGAACCTCGGCCCGCGTGTCCGGCGCCGTCAGGGAGCGGACCGCGGCCAGGCCCGATCCGCTCGGCGTCGCGACGGCCACCGCCACGGCGGCGGACCGGACCACCGGGGCGACCTCCGGGCAGGCGTGGCAGCCGCTCGCGGACCTCCCGCAGCCCATGACCGGGGGGATCGCGGCCGCGTACGACGGCGTCCTCTACACCGGTCTCGGCCAGACCCCCGACGGGCAGTGGACCACCGCCCTGCGCTCCTACGATCCGGCCACGGCGACCTGGAAGGACCTCGCCCCGGCCGTCACCAAGCGCAGCGGCGCGGCCTACGGGTTCGTCCGGGGCAAGCTGTACGTCGTCGGCGGCAAGAACCGCGCGGGCACGCCGATCGCCGGGGGCGAGGTCTACGACCCGGCGAGCGACACCTGGTCGCGGATCGCCGACGCACCCAAGGCGTACGGGAATTCGGCCGCGGCAGCGGTCGGCGACCGGCTCTACGTAATCGGCGGGTGCACCAGCTTCTCCTGCGGCACGCGCGACGTCCAGGTCTACGACCCGGCGGGCGACACGTGGTCCCCGGGTCCGGCCTACCCTCTGCCGACCTCCTGGCAGAGCTGCGGAACCGTCGACGGGACGCTGTACTGCGCGGGCGGTGTCCACCAGAGCGACGGGCAGCCTCCGCACGCCACGGCCGTCGGCTACGCCCTGGACCGTGCCGCGGGCCGCTGGACGCCGATCGCCGACCCGCCGGTTGACTTCTGGGCTGCCGCGACGGCGAGCGGAGGTGGCCGGCTCATGGCCGCCGGCGGCGTGCTGGTCGGGGCCGCAGCGGTGACCAACGAGGCCTACGCCTACGATCCGGCCGCGGACGCGTGGAGCGCGCTGCCGAACCTGCCGCAGCCGCTGTACGCGGCGGCGGGAGCGCCGGGCTGGTCCGTCCTGGGCGGCCTGAGCGCCGACAGGGTGATGCAGACCTCCGCCCTCGAACTGCCCGGCTACGACGCGCCCCACGGGGACGTGACGTGGCTGGCGGCGAAGGCGGGCTCCTCCTCGGTCGGCGCGGGCAGGACGGCGGAGCTGACCGTTACCGTCGACGCCGGCGACATGGGGCCGGCGGACGCGGGCGTGCACCAGGCACGGCTGGTCATCGACAGCGACGGGCCGTACGCCTCCGTCACCGTGCCCGTCACCATGACCGTGGTGGCGCCTCCCGGGTGGACGCACCTGAGCGGCACCGTCAGCGGCGCCGGGCGACAGGGCGGGAGCACCCCGCTGGCCGGAGCCACGGTCCGGGTCGGGACCGGGACCGGCGCGCACACGCTGAGCACCGGGGTCGACGGCACGTACCAGCTGTGGCTCCCGGAGGCCGGACCCGCCGTCTCCCTCACGGTGAGTGCCGAGGGCTACCGGACGGCCGAGCACACCGTGCGAACGCGCGGTCGCGACGCCGTCACCGCCGACGTGGTCCTGACCAGGCGATAGGCGTCCTGGCAGAACACAGTGGGGCCGGCCCGGCGACAGGCCGGCCCCACTGCGTCGAGCGGGGTGGTGACAGACGGGAGCGGCAGCGTGCGGCTCAGGGGCCCACGGGCAAGACCGCCCGCTCGGCAGCGCGTTCGAAGTCGAAGGCGCGGCAGCCCATTCGTCGAACCAAAGTGGCGTTGAGTTCGGTGTAGGTCGTGACCTTGCCAAGCTTCGCCCGCTCGATGAGGAACCGCCGCCCGGCCTCGACCAACAAGTCCCACTCGACCTCGGCACGACCGGATCCAGACATCTTGCCCCCTGTCCCTGAATCATCCTGATCCGTACGGCGGGAACGTACAGCGCCGGCAGGGGCCTCACAATCCCCTCGGGTGGGCAGGATGACCGCGTTGTAAGCCTGGTGGTCAAGGACATCGAGGGCACGCAGGTCAGAGCGGCTTCGAAAAGGCCCCGGCTCAGCGAGTCCTCGCGACTGTCGCGAACTGTCGTTGACCGTGGCTGACCGCTCGATGTGGCACGGTTGTGGCACGCGTTGGAGGTGTCGACACCCGGCCCGAGGCCTGTGAGGGTGATACCGGACTCTAGTAGGGCTCCCAAGATTCTGTGACGACGGCTGGAGCAGCGAGAAGGCGTAAATCCGATGGCCCGACAGCGTTCCGGCGACAAGACTGCCCCGGTGAACACCCTGCCGCCGGTGCCCGGCCCGCTCTCTATGCCCATGCCGGACCCGCGTGGCCGCGACTTCGTTCTGGATTACGACGGTATGCACGCCCTGGTCGCGGACCTGGTTTTGCCTCGCGGGGCGTCTATGTATGTCATGAGCGCGATGGAGACCTCCCGTGAGCTCATCCGGCACTCCTACTACCGGTACGAGTTCGCCACCGTAGCCGTCACGCACTCCCTGTTCGCCCTGGAGCACGTCCTCGCCGAGCGTCTGGGCTCGAACGACCCGCTCCCCGCCCTCATCCAGCGGGCCACCAACGCAGGGCTCATCACGGCCGGACTCGCCGCCGAACTCGACCGCAGCCGACTACTGCGCGACCGGCTCACCCAGGGCACCGCGTCAAGTGCCGCCATCAAACAGGCCCAAGCGGTCGCAATGGTGCGTGCCGTCTTCAATGCCGTCGCCCTGCTCCTCCGCCCACCGTCCGCAGCAGAGGCGACAGCCACCCCGGTAGGCGGAGCACAGCCCGTTGGCGGACTCGCGCGGCTGTGGAAGGACCACCTACGCGCACTGTTCCCCGACGGCTTCCGCGGCGTGGACTTCGACGGCGTGGACCTGGTCCTCCTGGACGCCGACGTCGCCGGCCTCGTGCAAAGAGAACTGAACGGCGGACTTGACGACAGGGGCATTGCCTCCCTCTGGGGCTGCATCGCCGACCTGGACAAGATCGTGCCCCTGATCAACGAGGAGTACTGCGCCTCCTACTTCACGAATCTTCGGACGATGGCACAGGTGGCAGCATCGCCCTACATCCCCACTGCGATCTGACCGCCGGGGTCGAAACAGACTCGGGTGTGTTCCCGCAACCCTTGTCCAGATCTGGCTCGGTCCCGTTCCATCAGGCTCCCTGGACTGGCGGCCCGCACCCAAGGTAAAAGATCAAGGCCCAGGCTTCTGGACTCATTTCGGTTGACCTGGGCCTTTGCCATGCGCTGGGGCTGGTGGGCGTGGCCGGTTTCGAACCGCCGACATCTGCCTTGTAAGTTCGAGCCCGGTCGCAGGCTGACAGCAGAAACCCACCGCCTTGGGTTGCACCGGGTCCGCCCGCGTCCGGCTCGGTCTATCGCTATGCGGCGTCGTTGATGTCAGCTGGTGACGTCACTCTGGCTTCTCCTGCTGTCGGCGTGCGGTGCGGGCGGAACGCGCGATACAGGAGGCGGAGTTCGCTGAGAACCACAAGCACGGGCACGATGGCCCACCAGACCGAACCCCCCTGGCGGTACTGCGAGAGTCCCACGCTGAGGATCAGTACACCCACCACGAGCCCAACGCAGGAACTGATCTTGCCTATCAAAGGATCGTCTCCGAAACGGCGCTTCATGGGCTCTCCAGCGGTACATGGTGGTATGGCACATCCTGACAGTGCACCCCAGGTGGCCAACGACCGGGATGTAGTGGAGCCTCCGATGGTCGGTGAAACAGTCTTGAAAATCGTCGTGGCAGCGATGTCACCGTGGGTTCAAAGAGAGCACGATCGGCCTGTTCAAGACAGAGCTCATCAACCCCCGACGACCCTGGAAGACGCTGTCCGACGTCGAACTCGCCACCGCCGAGTACATCGACTGGTACAACCACCGACGGCTCCACGGTGAGATAGGCCACGTCCCACCCGTCGAACACGAGAAGAACCACTACCGCACAACCACGAAACCCCAGGTCACAACCAACATCTGAGATCTCTACCGAACCCGGAACGGTTCACCGGGGCGCAGCACCCCTTCGATGACCTCGGCCCGCAGTCCGGGGTGCGGGGTGCGGGGGTGACACGGAGCGCCGCTCGAAGCCGGACGGGGTGTCGGCCCAGACGCGCTGGTCGGCGGCGCGTACGAGCTGCGCGGGCTCGCCGCCGCTCTCGACCTCGGCGAGCAGCCGGGGCATGGTGCGTCCGTACGCGGTGCACAGGCGTCCGAGGGGGGCGGCCGTGGGGCTGATCTCGGCGCGTTCGAGGCGGGAGAGCGTCGAGCGGCTGATGCCGGTGCGCGTCGCGAGGTCGTCGAGGGACCAGCCGCGCTCGTCGCGCAGCTCGGCGAGGCGGGCGTCGACGGACGTGGGGCCGGGGTCTCTCATATCCGGGACGTTCCCAAATCCGGGACGGAACCAAGAGGGCGGATGGGCCCCGCGGCTTTGACGCACCCCGACCGGTCACCTATCGTACGTATAGTAGACCGATCATCTACTACGTCTCCATCACCTCCCTCGGAGCAGGAACACCATGAGCGTTCAGGGCCAGCGCAAGACGTTTCTGATCACCGGTGTCAGCGGTGGCCTCGGCCGCGCCTTCGCCCAGGAGGCACTCGCCGCCGGTCACCGGGTCGTCGGCACGGTCCGCGCACCGGAGAGGATCACCGAGTTCGAGGCCCTGGCCCCGGGGCGTGCCAGTGCCAGGCTGCTGGACGTGACGGACGAACAGGCCGTCGTCCCCCTCGTCAACGAGGTGGAACGGAACATCGGCCCCGTCGACGTGCTGATCAGCAACGCCGGCTACGGCCTCGAAGGCACCGTCGAGGAGTCGACGATGGCGGACCTGCGCCGGCAGTTCGAGGTCAACGTCTTCGGCAGCGTCGCCGTCATCAAGGCGGTCCTGCCCCACATGCGCCGGCGCCGCGGCGGGCACATCGTGACGCTCTCGTCCATGGCCGGCCTCACCGCCCTCCCCGGAGTCGCGTTCTACGGCGCGAGCAAGTTCGCCATGGAGGGGATCGCCGCATCCCTGGCCCAGGAGGTCGCCGGCTTCGGCATCCACGTCACCTCCCTCGCGCTCGGCTCGTTCCGCACCGACTGGGCGGGCCGCTCGATGACCCGCGTGCCGCGCAGCATCCCCGACTACGACACGCTGTTCGACCCCATCAGGTCCGCCCGGCAGGCCAAGAGCGGCAACCAGGCCGGTGATCCGGTCCGCGCCGCCCGCGCGCTGCTGCGGGTCCTGGATGCCGACAACCCTCCGGTCCACCTCGTCCTCGGCACGGACGCTCTGCGTCTGGTCGAAGAGGGGCAGCGGCTGTTGGGCGAGGACCTCGCCGCCTGGGCCGACCTCACGGTCTCCACCGATTTCCCCGCCGACCGGTGAACAACGTGACCCCGACGTCTCCCTGGCCCCTCCGCCAGGGTTCCTGCGACCGAGTTTGGACCCTCCCGTGAACGAATCCCGCCCCCGTACGGCCGTCGACTTCTGGCTTGACCCGGTGTGCCCCTGGACCTGGCTGACCTCGCGCTGGATGCTCGAGGTCGAGAGGATCCGGACAGTCGACGTCACCTGGCGCGTGATGAGCCTGGCCGTGCTCAACGAGGACCGCCTCGACCAACTGCCGGAGCGCATACGCGAGCTGATGGGCCTGGCATGGGCGCCGGTCCGGGTCCTGACAGCGGCCTCGCAGGCCTACGGGCCCGAGGTGACGGGGCCCTTGTACACCGCCATGGGCACCCGCTTCCACCTGCACCAGCAGCCCCGGACCAAGCCGACGATCGCGGCCGCGCTGCGCGACGCCGGCTTGCCCGAGAGCCTCGCGGACGCCGGCGGCACCGATACCTTCGACGCCTTGGTGCGCGCCTCCCACCAGCAAGCCGTCGACCTGGTCGGCGAGGACGTCGGCAGCCCCGTCGTCGCCCTGCCCGGTCAGGACGGTGGCAGGGCCGCGTTCTTCGGCCCGGTGGTCAGTCCCGCCCCGAAGGGCGAAGAGGCAGGGCGCCTCTGGGACGCCGCAATCGTCCTCGCCTCCATGCCGGACTTCTACGAGATGAAGCGCACCCGCACCGCCGGTCCCGTCTTCGACTGAGGCGCGGCGACTGCGGCAACGGTGATGGCGGCCGGGGGCCCGCCGCTGCCCCCGGGCGCGGCGGGCCCCCGCGCCCGGTTTCGTCGAGGCCGTCGCGGGCCGTTCGCCTGCGCGGTGTAGCGTCGCCGACAGGATCGAGGCCGGATGGACGGCGAGGCCTGCACGTTGTTCCACGGGGACCACCGACCCGCAGTCATGGAAGAGGTACGCACCCCATGACCACCGAACCGTTGCGCATCGGCGTGCTCGGCGCCGCCCGCATCGCCGGGACCGCCATCGCCGCCCCCGCCCGCACGACCGGTCACCGGCTGGTCGCCGTGGCCGCGCGCGACCGCTCCCGGGCGGCGGACTTCGCCGCCGAGCGCGTGCTGGACTCGTACACCGCTGCCGCCATCCCGCGCCGCATTCCGGTACACACTGGCCCATACCCGCCGTCCGCGAACCGTGGCTGCAGGCGATCTACGACCGCGGGTACTGACCTGTCACCGAACCTGGCTCCGCTGCTACCACCCGTTCCCAGCGTCATCGTAGACACCCCGCACGCCTGCGCGTGCCAGACCGGGCGGCGCTCCCAGGCGTGATGTGCGGGGCATCATCCCGTCGTGCGCAGCGTTCACGGCGAGATCACGCACACCTCGGCGCCGGTACCCGCCGCCCCCTGGCGCAGACCGGGACACCACACGGCCGCGTCGACCCAACCGCCGGACGCACCTCTGGCACTATCCGCCCACCCCCACCCCCAGCCCCCGGCAAACGACCTGGCGCCGGCACGGGCAGAACACCCGAACCGGCTTCTCCCCTCCGCCGCGCCATCAGCCGAGGCCCCGGGTCCGCCAGCACCCGCCCCGGGGCGTACCGGCCTGCGGCCGCCTGAGCGTGCTGCGGACGCAGCAGGCCGCCGACGAGCGCGCCGTCGAAGGCCTCGACGGCCGCCAGTGCCTCGTCGAGCCCCCGCGATGGGCTCGGTCAGCAGGTCGGCGCGCATCACGCCACCGCCCTGGTCGCCGGGAACCACTGCATCTCCGGCAGCGGCGCGGTGGTGGGGGCGAGCTCCAGGTAAGCCAGGTGCCGCAGGAAGCGGGGGAACACCTGCGCGGCGGCCCGCGAGTCCCCCTGCGGCGGACGCGCGCCGGTCATCGCCCCGGTGATGGTCTGCGCGTCCGGCTCCCCGTCCGCCGGCTCGGCCTTGAGGTACCGGGCAACGCGCTCAGCGCCGTACTGCAGCACCGCCTCGCCGATCAGGGCCCGTATGTGGTTGCAGAAGCCGCCCCGCGCGCCGCCGCAGAGCCGGTTGTTGTTCGTGCTGCAGGCGTACGCGTACGTGCCGGCGGCGACCGACGAGACGTAGACCCGCTCGATGTCCGGGCCGCTCGACACGATGCCTTGCAGGCGTCCGTCGGCCAGTTCGACGAACGGTACCTTCGCGAGCTTGCGGGAACGGGCAGGTGCGATCACCCGCGCGGTGCTCGACCTCTCCCAATCCGACAACGCGCCACCTCCTGTGCACCGAGGGGGAATCCACGCCACACCGGCGGGACGGCACTGGACGTCCACAGGCACACGACGCTGTGCCTGGCCGACGGCGGGGTGCGGATGCCGGGCGGCACGTGGAAGCGGCAAAGGCGCCGGCCCGGAACGCACCCGCAGTACAGTGGCCGGCCGCTCGTACGGCGACGGGGGAACCGACGCGAGCGCAGCGCCGCTGCCGCCCGTGGGACCACGACGACCTGCGCAGCGTGTCTCTCCACCACTGAGCGAAGGGCCGAGCTCTTGGGCGCGATCCGGTTCCGTTTCTCCCGCCGCCCGGATCAGGGGGATCCCTGCGGGTTCGACCTGGGCGACATCGTCGTCACGGGGGACTCCGGTACCGCGGCCTCCCAAGGCCACTCCCCGGACCAGGGGATGATGATCCACCTGGCACTGTCGCTCCTGCTGGATCAGTTGGCCGTCCTGCGGAGCACCGGGAAGCAGGTGACCTTCGTCGGAACCGACTCGTCGTTCACGATCCGGTTCAGGCCGACACGTCGGGGAATCGCGATCTCCAGCGGAAACACACACATCGGCACGACCCGGTCGGAAGAACTCTTCGCCGAGGTCCTGCGGGCGGCCGAGCAGTTCGCCGGTGCGGAACTGCACCACCTTCCGGACGACGACGCGGGCGGATCGGATCTCGCGGCGTCCCTGCGTCAGTTCCGCAGCGTCGTTCCTCGATGACGCCCGATGTCCCACGTCGCGCGGCGCCGGACCGTGGAACAGCTCACCTCCGTCCGCCCCGGGCGACATGAGGGTCACTACGGCACGTCGGGCCGCCCCCGCTCCAGGAGTGGGGCGGCGAACTGCCAGGCGTGGGTGAGGAGCGTGTCGACGGCGGACACTGCCGTGCGCAGGCGCGCGTCGTGCGGGCCGGTCAGGAGCACGTGCGGGAGGTTGCGGCGGGTCAGTTCCTCGCGGAAGCGAGTCGTCATCCACGTGCGCAAGTGCTCGCCGTCGCGGAGGCCGTCGTCCTCGAAGGGGACGCCGGCGTCGTCCGTGAGGAGCCAGAGGTGGTGACGGCCGCGGGCGGCGATGGATTCGACCTGGGGGTTGGGGGCGCCCATGTAGCGCTCGTGCCAGATCGTGGTGGCCAGGGCGTCCGTGTCGCAGAAGAGGACGGGGGAACCGGCGCGCGCTGCCGCGTCCTCGTCGGCGAGCTGCTGTTCCGCGATCAGCTCGAAGTCCTCAGAGGTCCAGGTGACTTCGTCGAACCCCGCGTCGGGGCGGAGCGTCAGGAGTTGTGCGTACTTCTCCTCGCTGTACGTGCGCCCGTACTCCGGCACCCACCGCGTCGCTTCCCACACCCCGCCGCGCGCCTGGTAGTGCTCCGCCAGCGCCTGGGCCATGGTCGTCGTGCCGGTCGATTCCGCGCCCACGACGACCACTCGGCGGGTCAGCCCAGCCCGTACCGGGGCCGCCAGGTACGGCCAGCAGCCGACGGGGTCCTTGCGGACGGCGGTCCCCGAGACCGGGTAGGTCGTGCGGGCGACGTCGACCGTCACCGCGGTCGCGCCGAAGCGGCGGCCGAGTTCTTCGCCGTAGGGCTCGGAGGTGAAGACGGCGTCCACCGGGTCGGTGACCGCGGCGCGGAAGATGGCCATGTGGGCGTCCCACACCGCGGGGTCGGTGACGTCGACGGGTATGTCGTCCACCGCGCCGACGACCTCGATGGCCGACTCGGGGTGTTCCTCGCGCATCCAGGCCACCCGCTCTGCGAGCGGGATCGACTCCACCGCGGAGGCGCACACCAGCACCGTGAGGCGGCGGCATCGCGCGGCGGCGGTGCGGACCAGGTGGTGGTGGCCCGCGTGGGGCGGATAGAACTTGCCGAGCACCAGCCCGTGGTCGAACTCGCTCACGCCAAGGCCTCCTTACGGGCCGCTGCCGTTGCCTCGCCGAGCCACGCGCGCAGTCCGACCGCGCACAGCAGCAGGAAGCCCGCGTAGAGGAGCGAGGTGAGATAGAGCCCCTTGTACGCGTACAGCGGGATGTAGACGACGTCCGCGGCGATCCACAGGTACCAGGACTCGACCTTCTTCCGGCACTGGCCGTACGTGGCGGCCAGCGACAGCGCCGTGGTGAGCGCGTCCCAGAACGGCACCGTGGAGTCCGTGGCCCGGTCGAGCAGGACGGTCAGGGCCGCGGTGGCGAGCACCGTCGCGGCGGCCAGGACGCGCCAGGTGCGGGCGTCCGTGCGGCTGATGGCGAGATGCCCCGATGTCCCGGCGATCCAGGACCACCATCCGTACACCGCCAGCGCCACGTAGACGACCTGGAGGGCCGCGTCCGCGTACAGGCCCGCGCCGGCGAAGAGCAGGATGAAGAAGAGGTTGTTCGCGATGCCGATCGGCCAGTTGGCGATGTGCCTTCGGGCCACGAGCCATACGCAGAGCGCTCCGCTGCCGAAGCCCAGCACCTCCACCCAGCTGACGGGCGTGTCCAGCAGGGTGAACAGGGGCTCCTGGAGCCGGGTGACCATGTCCGCGAGTACCACGCGGCGACCTCCTAAACGTCACCCTGACGATAACGCCAGGCGTGCAGGAGGGGCAAGGGAATTACGCCTGCGGTCAAAGGCTCACAACCACCCCCGCCGGGCCGCCGCCAGCCCCGTCTGGAAGCGGGTGGACGCGCCGAGTTCGGTCATCAGGCGGTGGATGCGCCGCTGCGTGGTCCGCGCGCTCCAGCCCTGCGTGCGGGCGATGGCCGCGTCCGTGAGTCCCGACGCCAGCAGGCTGACCAGGGCCCGGGTCTCGGCGTCCGGCTGCCCCGGTTCCGCCGGAGCCGGTCCGGCCGCCTCCCCCAGCGGGATCGCCCGCTCCCACTGCGCCTCGAAGAGCGACTGCAGCGCCACCAGCATCGGCGACGGGTGGATGAGGTACGCGGCTGACTGGCCGCCCGTCGCGAGACTGAACGGGATGATCGCGGCAGTGCTGTCGCTGATCACCAGCTTCAACGGCAACTCCGGCCGCACCCGGGCCTGTTCCCCCGCCCGCACGCTCGGCATGATGTCGTCCTGCAGCCGGCCGGGCCACGCCACCGCCTCGCGGTCGTAGATCACCCTGTGCGTCACCCCCGTCCGCTGGCGATCCAGCTGGGCGTCCAGATTGCTGCCGGGCCGGTCGACGTACGGAGGGCGGTCGAAGGCGCACACCTCGCGGCGCGCTCCGGTCGTCAGCCGGTACACGGCCTTGCTGATGTCGTCGCGGTCCGTCAGCAGCTCCGCGGCCATGTCCGGGTGGCTGATCCTGCCCGCCTCCCGGTGCGTCTCGACGAGCCGCTGCACCAGCGCCCGCGCCTCGCCGAGCTGCTGCTCCCGTTCGTGGATCAGCGCGCCGACCGCGACATCGGGGGCCGCCGCCGAGAACGTCGGCGGCCGCCCCGCGCTGCGTACCGCCAGGCCGTCCCTGACCAGGCCGGACAGCAGCTTCCCCGCCGCGGGCGCGGCCAGGCCGCACGCGTCCGCGAGCTCCGCCGCCGTACACCGCGGCATTCCCACCAGCGCCGTATACACGCGCTCCGTCTCCGCCGTGAACCCCAGGACGTTAAATTCCATGCCTTCTCCTGCACCTCCGTGGCACCAACCGGCCACCTGGCGGAGGTAGGCCACCTTCCCCACCTTGTGTCCCGTCCGCCGCACTTGACATCTTCCAGCAGCGAGCGCGCTGCCCTGCGTTGAGGTGGGCGTCAGCGTGCCGCGGTGTGTCTCCCCGCACACCCCGCCCGCTGAAGAGGTGTTCCATGTCGCGTGCCCATCCGTACGCCAGACGGCGACTCGGTGCCGTATCCGTCACTTCCGTCGTGTTCCTGGCCCTCACCGCCGCGCTCCCGGCCTCCGCCGCTCCCGGTCCCACCGCAACGGGTTCTGCCGCGTCCCCCACCGCCCGTACGCCGCTGGGTGACGCGTCGCCGCAGAAGGCACTGCCCGCCCAGCGCGCGGGCGTCGTCCCGGGGCAGGTGCTGGTGACCCTCTCCCCGCAGACCGCCGTGACCGGCCGGAAGCTGCCCGGGAACCGGGCCCGCGCCCTCGCCCCCGGCACCAGTAGCGCCGACGTGAACAAGAAGCTGAACGCCGTCGGGGCCACCTCGCTCCAGCCGCTCCTCCCCTCCCTGTCGGCCTCCGCCACCGAGTCGATGACCGCATCGGCCCGCACGCGCCTGGGCGACGACACCGCCGACCTGTCGCGCACCTACGTCCTACGGACCGGCAACCGCGACTCCGCCGCCGTCGCCCGCACCCTCCAGGGCACGCCGGGAATCGTCGGCGCCGAGCCGAACCGGTACGTCAACACCATGAACACCGGCGGACGGCAACTCCCAGCCACCGCACGGGCGTCCGCGAAGCGCACCTCCGCCGCGCCCAGCGCCTCTCCCATCCCCACCAACTTCGCCCTCACCGACTCCGCCCAGGCCTTCCTCAACGCCGGCGGGGTCGACGCGGTGGGCGCCTTCGACATCCTCCAGGGCCGCTACGGGCAGCAGCCCGGCGCGGGCCGGACCATCACCAACGTCTCCATCGGCGACCTCACCGACCAGGCCATGGCCGACGCCGGTGACCCCTACGTCCAGGGCCACGGCCCGACCACCGTCCTCAAGGACGGTCAGCGCTACCTCGACCTCCCCTCCATGCCCCTGATCCCCGCCTACGTCGCGGCTCCCGACGGAAGCCTCAGCGGCTCGGCGTCCACCAAGGACCAGGACCCCGGCCTCGGCGAAGTCCTGCTGGACTTCAGCGTCATGGCGCCCCTGGCACACGACCGGCAGCGCCCCGACCGCCCCGGCAGCGACTACACCGACCTGCTCGGCGTCGCCCCCGGCGCCGGCTACCGGCTGGTCGTCCCGCAGCAGCCGACGATGGACCAGATCGCGACCGCGCTCCTGGCCGCCGCCCACCAGTCGCCCAAGCCGGACGTCATCACCGCCAGCCTCGGTTTCGGCACCGACGCCCAGGGCTTCCCGGGCCGCTACCTGGAGGACGACCCGTACATCCGGTCCGTCGTCGCCTCGATCGTCCAGAAGGACCACGTCGTGGTGGTGATCTCCTCCAACGACGGAACCCGCCTCTACACCCCGGCCGCCGTCGGCCCCGACGGCGGCAGCACGCCCACCGACACCGCGAAGAACGACAAGTCCGCCACCGACATCGACGACGTGGCCTACTCCACCACCCCGTCGCAGGTCCCCGACAGCGGCGCGATAGCCGCCGGCGGCACCACCCTGGACGACACCCTCGCCTCCCGGACCGGTCACGCCACCACCGCCGAGACCCGCATCAGCGGCTTCGGCACCTTCTCCTCCGGCTTCGGCACCCGTATCGACCTCTCGGCGCCCAGCGACAACATCGTCGCCTTCACCCACACCGACGGCGGCGACGCGCAGTCCGTCACCCCCGTACTCAACGGGGGTACGTCCGCCTCCGCGCCCGAGATCGCCGCGGCCGCCGCCGTGGTGCTCCAGGCCGCAGGGCTCGCCGGACACCACCTGACGCCCGCACAGGTACGGGACGTGCTGAAGCGGACCGGCCGGGAGGTCGCCACCCCGGCGCAGATCGACCGCGAGCTCAACGTCGGCAAGCAGATCGACGTCACCGCCGCCGTCGAGGACGTCCTCGGGCACCGCGGCGGCGCCACCGCGGCCGTACGGCTTTCGGTCGCCCACCGGGTCACCAACGCCAGCCTGGGCGGGCAGTTCCTGGAGACGACCGACCCCGACCGCATCGACCTCGGGGACATGGCCTCCGGCGGCAACGGCATGGGCTTGGTGGGCCCGGTCACCTTCGCCGGTGACGTCACCGGCCTCCCCAAGGGCGCAAGCCCCACGTACACGCTCACCGTGGGCGCGCGAACCTGGCGCTCCGCCACTCCGGCGATCCGCGTGACGCCGACGGAACTGCTCAACGCAGCGGGCCTCCCGGTCGTCTCCGCCGCCGACCGCGCCGTCAGCGTCACCTACCGCGTCCTGACCGGCGGCCGGACCCGGGCCACCGTGCGCCGCACCCTCACCGTCGGCCCCAGCGACGGCCGTTACGTGGAGAGCACCGCGCCCAAGGCGCCCGCGGTGGTGAAGGCCGGCCACGCGGTCACCGTCACCTACGACCTGACCGGCGTCGACAGGCTCAACGCCCCGCAGCTCGTCGTGTCCACCGTCGGCCACTGGAACCCAGCCCTCGCGCCCCTGTTCAGCGCCGCGTGGCACCAGGCCCTGACCGCCGGCTCCGGCACCGTCACCATCCCCGCCGACGCGTTCGGCGCCGGGGGCGGCCTCTACGGCATCGGCATCGCCCAGTCCGGCTTCGGGGGCAACCCCAGCCTCACCACCTACGGCGAGTTCGCGCCGGTCCGCGTCGATGGCGGCACCGCCGAGCAGCGCCCGCAGGCGCCGCTGGTCACCGGGCAGGACGGCATCCCCGCGCACAGCACCCAGGTCACCCGCGCCAAGGCCGGCTTCGCCGTCCGGTACGACGTACGCGACGTCCCCGGGGCGAAGTACGCGCAGGTGGAGTTCGCCGCACCCGCCCCGACGCTCCACAACTCGCTGAACACCTTCACCAACGCCAACGGCACGGCCCTCGACGACAACGGCGTCGACGCGCCCTCCGCCGCCCACCGCGTCCTGTCCGCCACCAAGGGCACGGTCGACCTCGACGCGCTGCGGCTCGGCCTGTCCACCTCGACCGTCTACGGTGTGCGCGTCATGGCCCTCGACAGCAAGCACCGGGTCATCGGCCAGGCGTCGCCCGTCTCGACCCTCGAGGTCGACGACGGCGTCGCCCCGGCCGGAAGCACGGTGCTGTCCTTCGCCGCCGCGGGCGAGGACTCGGTCGCCGCACTGCGAACAGTTTCCGGTGCCACCGAGATCCGGCACTACTCCACGAGGACCGGCGTCTACGGTCCGGTCATCGCCTCGGACAGCGGCGACGGATCGGAGTACGAGGTCCTTGGCGTGGCCTCCGCCACGCACCGCGCCCTCGCGGTGCACCAGGCGGAGCCCGGCGGCGATGTGCAGGTGGAGACCTGGGACACCGCCACCGGCACCCTCGTCGGACGGACCACGCTCGCGGCGGCGGACTACCGCTTCGTCGTCGGACGCGTCGACGCCGCCCGCTCCCGCGGCGCGCTGCTGCTCCGGGCCGTCGCCGACAACACCGACCTGGTGCTGCCCGTCGACCTGAAGGACGGCACCACGCAGGCCCCCATCCCCTCCGACCTGCCGGGCGCCGCCAAGGGCTCGTACAGCCTCCTGGACATCGACTCCTCCACCGGGGACGTCTACCTGGCCAAGGGCGCCCCCATCGCCCTCTGCCTGGGCGGCGTGCAGATCCCCCGCGTGGACACGCGGACCCGGAGCGTGAGCCTCGTGGGGACCATGTCCGGCTGCAGCAACGGCTTCGGCTCCGACGGCGCGGGCACGCTCTACAACCTGTCAGCCACCGCGATCAGCACCAAGATCGTCCCCACCAGCGTCCTCGGCTCGCTCGCCGTGGGCACCGGCGAGTCGGACGACCCGGTGGCCGTACGCCGCGGCCCGGCCACGGGGATGGCGGTGGACGGCGCGAACCGGCTCGCGGTCGCGGCGTTCACCGCGCCGGAGGGCACCAGCTACGCCGGCTCCGGCACCGCCGTCGTCACGGACAACAACGCCACCGGTCAACTGCTCGTCATCGACGTCACGACCGGCGCGGTGGTGCGGACGCTGACCGGCTTCCAGATCAACGGGCATGGCGGTCCCCTGGTCCACGGGGGCGTGATGAACTCCGTCCAGCTGGACCCGGCGACCCGCACGGGCTGGACCTACGGCGCGTACGACGGGCAGATCCGCCAGTTCTCCTACTGAGCGGAGGGCCGTCCCGGGGGCGAGAAGCGGTCACCGCTCCTCGCCCCCGTGGCGCCGATACCGAATCGAAACCACGGACACAGCTACCTGTGCAACCCTCCGCAGTGCTGCGGGAGTGGTGGATGGCGAGCGGAGCGCCGGACGGAGGCGGCGGCGGCTCCACGCGCATAGGTTTTGCCGACCGAGGAGGAGACTCGAGTTGTCCGGAATCAGAAGTGCCTCGATAGCGGCCGCGCTGCTGGGCTGCACCCTGTTGCTCGCGGGGTGCACCAATTCCTCCGGGTCCGGGACCGACTCCGCCGCCGGCACGACCGCCTCGGCCTCGTCGGGGTCCTCGGCGTCCGCCGAGCCCTCGCCCTCTCCTTCCGCCCCGTCCTCCAGCGCGGCCGCCTCGCCCTCCGCATCGGCGCCGCCGCGGACTGCCACTCCCACGCCGACGTCAAAGCACACCACCGCCCCGGTCAAGGCCCCGCAGGCGCCGGCCTCCCTCCCCGGCTGCCGCAACCTGGGCGTCACCAGTGAGGTCAAGTCCGCGGTGACGCGGGCCTACCAGCGCAGTCATCCGCGCTTCGTCCACATCGCGCCCGTGCCCGGCCAGTTCTTCTACGGCCAGTGCGGCACGGTCCGCTACGCCGCCACCCCGTTCGACCCCACCTCCGGCGCGAACGAGGGCGAACTCGTGGGCCTCCAGGACGAGGGCGGCGCCATGAAGTACTTCCGCACCGCCACCGGGACCGACTGGACCTACGTCACCAGCGACGGCTTCCCCGCGGGCCCGCACGGCTGCGCCGACATCCCACAGATCCCGCACGCCCTGGCCACCGCCTGGAGGAACTGCTCCGTCGCGGGCTGACGTACGGGACGACCGGCGCGCGCACTCCGCTCGACGCGGGTGCGCAGCGTCGGCACGATCGAGCCGGCTCCGCTGCAACAGAACCCGGCCCTGTCCCCCGATGCGAGTGGCAACGGCCGGGGCAGCCAAAGAGACCACCTGTACCCCAGGAGCACCCGACCGGGGCGCTGCACGGGATAAGATCCGGTGAACCGGATTTCGTCGTGGTCTCAAGGACAATGACAGCAAACCGGTCAGGTAAAGGCAATACTTTTGCGGTGCGACCCCATGCGAAGAATGGCCGCAAAAAGCCCATCCTGTAGCTGCCCGCGGTTCTGACTTGGCGTGGCGAGCCGGCCGCTGGGACCGTCACGCGGCACGATTGTCCGGATCCCGCCCATGTCGCCGCCTTGCGCGCATTCCGTCCCGAATACCGGGTGGACCGGGTCCCGGCAGCGCCTCCACTCTGCCCATGGAGGCCCCTCTCCATCGGGCTG
This sequence comes from Streptomyces sp. RLA123, assembly GCF_056270165.1. NCBI lineage: Bacteria > Bacillati > Actinomycetota > Actinomycetes > Kitasatosporales > Streptomycetaceae > Streptomyces > Streptomyces sp. RLA123. The sequence goes on from NZ_JBWDOR010000003.1 coordinate 1,731,440, forward strand.
CAACCCATGGCGACGTTCCCGGGGCCGCCGAGCGAGTGGCAACGAGCATGGGAGGTCCCCCGGCGTGCCGCATGACACGCGCACTCACTGTTCGCACACCGAAGAAACCCCTCCGAGAAGGCACGGTATCCGACTGTCCACAGCGGTCGTTGTCGTCCTGGTCGCCCTGGTCCTGGGAATCGCGCTCGCGTCCCGGATCCGGATCGACGTCCACCTGGCGGCACCGACCCTGCCGGCCGTCATCGCGGCGGAGCTGATCCGCCGGCTCATCGGTTCCTTCATCCGGCCCAAGGACCGGTGAGCAGCAACGCGCAAGCGCCGGCGCGGCGGCCTCGCCCGCTGCGCCGGCAGCACGGCTCCAACCGGGGACTTCAGCGCACCGGGTGACACCGGTAGCCCGCATCCGGCGGCCCGAACAGCAGCCCGTTCTCATCAAGGGCGTTGAAGACGGTCAGTTGGCCGCGGGGAAAGCGGAAGCCGACGGCGACTGTCCCCCGCGCCATGTCGTTCCCGGTCCATTCGAGGAGCTGTACGTCCTGAAGGATCTGGCCCTGGAGGGCCTGGAGTTCGCCGCGCGCGTCGTGGCGCCACCGGAGGTCGAAGTCGGGCCATACGACCGGCTGGTGGGGAAGCACCGCATTCCAGGTGATCGAGATGTCGTCGAATTTTTGGTGGTTGATCTCCACCTGGTCCCCGGTGAAGTCGAGCAGGACCGGACAGTCGGCGAACCACTCGTCGTCCTGAACATCCCAGACCAGCCAGGCGCGGGCCAACGGGCGACCGATGAGCGCCGCCAATCCTGCACCGTGGCGTGCCGCGACCGCCGAGTGACCGTTCAGCCACTGCGGTCGGTAGCCGTCGATCCCGAAGTCGAACACCTCGCTCACGTCCTCCCGCCCGCGATCCATGCCGCGGTGCGCTGCTTGAACTCGCGGTCGACGTAGGGGCTGTCGTGACGCGTGATCGACTCCAGGTGCCGCAGGACGTTCTGCGAGCGGTACGGATGGCGCACCGCCAGCACGTCGACGCCGGTCTCGCCCGTAGAGGCCTGGACGTACACGCTGCTGTCGAGCGCCATCATGGCAAAGCCGGGGTGACCCGCGCGTACGCCGAGGAACGCCGACGACGCTCCCCGCCCCATGATGTCCCAGTGCGCGAGCAACCGGACCCGGGTCCAGGCGTACGGCCGGCTGTGGCCGCCGAGGCCGGCCCGCCGCAGCGGCCGGTACACCTTGCGTTCGCGTTCGCGGATGCCCATCGACGACTGTTCTAGCAGTTCGTGGCCGCCCCTCCCCCGGCTCAGCTCCGGGAGGCGACTTGGAGGAGCCGACCGACGACGGCCGCCGCCTGCTCCGGGTGGCCCTCCAGCCAGCTGCCGAGGTGATTTCGGACGCCCTCCGCGACGCAGGCGGACACCGCGGCGTTGCCCAGCGCGCCCAACGTGGGGCCGACGTGCTGAGGGTGGTCCAGCTTCACCGACACGACCGCCGTGAGGCCTTCGCCGATACGCTCGGCACCGAGGTCGGGGTCCGTCGCGGACAGCAGTCGTCGCTCACGGGCGTAGGCGGTGAGCGCGGCCGCCGTCCCCTCGCGGAAGCCGGTCACGGGGGTGCCACCCGCGTGCGTGGGCGCGCTGTTGGCGAAGCTGCGCAGCCGCACTTCGCGAGAGGCACACCACCGCAGGGCCACCTCCGCCCGTCCCTCCATCCGGTTGTCCTCCCACTCGAAGGCGATGACGTCGGGGTGGACGGGCGCGCCCGCCGTCGCGTCGAGGAAGGCGACGAAGTCCCGCGCCCCGCCCGGGAACCGGAAGCGCACCGATCGGGGTCCGCCCGGAACGCGCGCGTCGGTCAGGGAGATGGCCAGGCGCCGGTTCAGGAAGGCCAGTTCCCTGAATCGCTCCTCCAGCACCGCGAACGAGCACTCCACGGTCTCGAAGATGCCGGCGTCGGGCCAGAAGGTGAGGGTGGTCCCGCTGCCGCCTGCCGCTCCCACGGCAGTGGACGGCGTGACCGGGACGCCACGCGCGAACTCCTGGACCCAGCGGGTTCCGTCGCGCCGGACCTCGGCTGTCAGCCGGCTCGACAGGGCGTTGGTGACGCAGGGCCCCAGCCCGAGCCTGTCCAGGTCCGCGTGGTCGCGGCCGCCGCCGGGCCTTCCCGCCGCGTACATGCCGCTGGTCAGCAGGGCTTCGAGCTCGCCAAGGACCCCCGGCCCGTCGTCGGCGACGCTCACCCCGCCGTCCGGGGGTGAGGGTGACGTCGACGGTAGTGGCCCGGGCGGCCAGCACCTCGTTCACCGCCCGGCCCACCGCCTCGAACACCGCCTGGTGCAGGCCCCGTTCACCGGTCGAGCCGATGTACATCCCGGGCCGCGCCCGAATGGCCTCCCAGGCCTCCAGCACCGTGATGTCGCTTTCGTTGTACCTCTTGGCGTCCTCGGTCACGAAATCCCCCTGCGACCGTCTCCAACAGTGCTGCCAAGCCTAGGAGATTCACGAGAAGCCGCAGGTCAGAGGCGCTTTTCGGAGGGCGCGCAAGGGCGGGTGACCGCCTGCCCGCATACAGTTGGTCCGGGGAGCCACGGGATGGCCGAGAAGCCGGCCGCACCCCGGCCGAGGCCGCGCACGACCCCTTCCACGGGTGCGCCGGGGCCTCCGTTTTACGGGTCCGCCCTCGCAAAAAACCAGTCGGCACGGCGGAACACGGCCGGGAGGATGGTGAGATGGGCGATCTGCTGTGGGACGACGTCGCGTGGCTGCTCGATCCGGCCGGTGGGGGCTACCTCCCCGACGTGTTCATCGAGGACACGTCGGCGGCGGACTGGCAGGCCGTGCTCGATCTGATCCGCGAACGGGGCTGGGCCTTCGAGTACGCCGAGGACGCCGCGGTATTGCCGTTGCCCCGGGCCAAGACCGTGCTGTCCCGTTCGGCCGACGCCGAGTACCCCAGCCTGACGGTGTGGCCGCATCCCGAGGTCCGTGCGATCTTCCGGTTCCTCGGGGACGACGAGATCGACTTCGACGTCGACGTCCGGGAACTCCAGGGACAGGAGCGCCTGGACGTCCTGTGCGGGTTCCTGACCGCGATCGGACGGCTGCTGGGCACGTCGGTACCGCTGTTCCCCGAGGGCGGCGGCACAGAACCGCTGCTCGGGTACGACGTCGCCGCCGACCGGGTCAGGGTGCTGTGGTCACCACCGGACCGCGGCTGCGCGTGAGGCAGCCTTCATGGGGAGAGCGCCACAAGCCCGGCGACATCGCCGGTCCTCCCCGGGATACTGGGCTCCCATGGATGAGGTCGAAGTCGTCGTCGCCCACTCCGAGCGCGCGACCCTGCGAGTCGGCGACGTGTTCCTGAAGGTGGACACCGACCAGGCGCGCACCGAGATCGAGGTCCAGGCGATGGCCTTGGTGCCGGTCCCGACTCCCGAGGTCCTGTGGCGCAAGCCGCCTGTGCTCGCGATCGCCGCCGTCCCGGGGAGGGTAATCGGCCGCCTCGGTGAGCCGTCGACCGCGCCGCCGGCGGCGTGGGCCGCGGCCGGTGCTGCCGTCCGGCGGCTGCACGAGGCGCCGTTGCCGCCCTGGCCCGGCCGGCGCCGCCGGTGTCCCGATGAGTTGGCGGCGGAGCTCGACGCGGAGTGCGCGTCGCTCGTGACGAACGGCGTCCTGCCCGCCGGCCTGGTCGCCCGCAACCGCCAGGTCGCCGAGGCCGCGATCCGGCCGTGGACTCCGGTGTTCACCCACGGCGACCTGCAGATCGAGCACGTCTTCGTCGACGGCGGCGAGGTCACCGGCATCATCGACTGGTCGGAGGCGGGCCGGGGTGATGCCCTGTTCGACCTCGCCACCTTGACGCTCGGACACGAGGAGCGCCTCGGTGACGTCCTCTCCGGCTACGGCACCGACGTCGACCTCGACGTGATCCGCGCCTGGTGGTCGCTGCGAAGCCTGCTGGGGGTTCGCTGGCTCGTCGAGCACGGCTTCGACCCGTTCGCGCCGGGCTGCGAGGTCGACGTGCTGAGATCCCGGATGTGAATCCTCCCCCAGCTGAAGCAGGGGGTTTCCTGGCTCACGTGGGCTGGAGACCCGCGGTCCGTCAGCTCTTGCACGATCAGCACCAGCCGGGTGGAGACCAGCCCGGTGTGATGAAGCACATCCAGGAGGAGCATGTGCTGTCTTGGCTCCCGATCAGCACGGTGTACGCGCTGGTCGCGGGCAGCGGCGAGACGGTCATGGGTCTCACGAACCCGGACGAGGCGCGTCCCTACCTCCAGGGTGCCGCCGGTCCCGGCGCCGACCGCGCCGTCCACCGCGTACCGCGCAGCGCCAAGTTCTCCGCGCCGGTGCATGGATTCATCCTCGGCGGCGCCCTGCTCGCCGTCGTGATCGCCTCCCCCGCCCTCTGGTTCGGACCCGACAGGCTGCCCTGGTGCCTCACCTGGCTGCTGTGCGCCCTCGCCTCGGCGGCGATCGTCCAACTGCCGCTGCGCGGGGTCGGCGCGGCGAGCCGGGCGCTTCCGGAGGGCCCGTCCTGGACGGTGCGCGAGGAGTCGGACCCGGCCATCGCGTGACCCGGGCGGGCCGGGTGGTGGATCGCGGGCACTGCCCGGGTATGTCGCGTCGTACCCGCCCGTGCGGGAGCAGCGGGTGGAGCTCTACGTCGTCCGCCGGGCCCACCGGGCGCGCGCGTGGGAGCGGCGCTACTACGCCGATCCCCGTGACGCCGCGCACCTGATGGTACGGCTCGGGCAGGCCGGCGGGAGCCGGGAACGGCCAGGTAGCGCGCCTTGCGGGTCAGTGGTCGGTTCGGCGGCGGCGTTCGCGCCACTGCCGGGCCCGTTCTGAAAGACAGGCGCCGATCATGAGGATGCCCGCGGTCGCAGCGCAGTCGGCGAGGCTTTCGGGGCCTCCGAAAATGCGGGCCAGTCCCCATCCTGCGAGGGTCAGCGCCGGCCAGACGACAAGAACGGGCATCGCAAGCCGGCGCACGATCGTTGAGGGGGCAACCATGAGGCGAAGGGTATCCGCACGCCGGAAAGCCACCGATCCTCCAACCACCCGCTCCGCTGCAAGGAGACCACCGGGCCGGGGCAGCGCACCGGGTGGGCGGCGTACCGCCCCGGGTTGCACGCTGTCCGTACGCGCACGACGTGGACCGGATTCATCGGCCTCGGGCTCGTGACGCTCCCCTTGCCGCTCTCGACCGCGGCGAGGGCGCTGTGCACATCGCCTGGCGTGATCCGGCGCGGGTGCTCGCCGAGGTCGGGCCAAGCGCTGGATCGCGCCTCACCAATCGCGGCCCTACGTTGGAGGTACGGATACTCCTTCGAATCGAGGGCCCCATGGACATCAAGGACTCAGTGGCCATCGTGACCGGGGCAAACCGCGGGCTGGGGCGGCATTTCGCCCAGCAGTTGCTGGAGCGCGGCGCGGCGAAGGTCTACGCGGGCTCGCGCAAGTCCTCCTCGGTCGATCTTCCTGGCGTTGTACCCATCGAGGTGGACATCAGCGACCCCGATGCCGTGACCCGGGCTGCCGAGGCGGCCCCGGACGTCACACTGCTCATCAACAACGCCGGGATCAGTACGCACACTGAGCTTGTCACCGGTGACATGGCGACCATCCGACGGGAAATGGAGACAGCATTCTTCGGCTCACTCGGCATGATCCGGGCCTTTGCTCCGGTGATCACCGCCAATGGCGGCGGCGCCGTTCTCAACGTGCTGTCGCTGCTGAGCTGGAAGCACTACCCGAAGTACGGCGCATACTGTGCGTCCAAGGCCGCCGAGTGGGCCATGACCAACGTGGTACGGCAGGAACTCGCCTCCTCCGGCATCGACGTCACCGCCCTGCACGTGGGCTACATGGACACGGACATGGCGGACTACGTTCCCCCTTCGGACAAGGTGGACCCTGGTACTGTCGCCCGGCTCGCCCTGGACGGGGTCCAGGGACGCGCCCTCGAAGTCCTGGCCGACGACAACACCCGCGACACGCGCGCCGCTCTCTGCGGCGACCTCTCCCAGCTGTACCCGGGCCTGCCCGCTCCACGCTGACACGCGAGCGCGGTCCGGCACGGCGAACCCCTGCCGCACCGTCCGGCAGGGGCCTGTCAGTCAGCCTCGCGCTTTCGCGTCATCCGCAAGCTCCGACAGTCCGGCCACCACAGGGCGGGAGGCCCGGTGGCGACTGCAGCACCGACACCGGGCCGCCACGTGCCACCGCGGCTGGAACGACGTCACCGCAATCGCATGATCACGAACAACAGGTGCGGTGACAGAGGTGATACGGGCGGCCCGGCGAGACCGGGCCGCCCGAACCGGCTCAGCGCAAGCCGAACGCCCTGATCACCGTCTGGGTGACCGCGTTGCCCGCCGAGTCCCGCGCGCTCGCCCGGAGCGACACGAACGCGGCCTTCTTCGGCGCGTTCACCCGGAACCGCCCGTCGTCGCGGCAGTCGGAGCGGTGCCAGGTCTTACCGTCGTCGTAGGACAGCTCGACGCTGACCGGACTGATCCGACCCGCCGCCGAGGCGCCGGGCAGCTGCGCGGCGGACACGGTGAGCGAGGTGTTCCTGGCCGCTTTGCCCGCGTCGTCGGTGTCGGCCTCGTAGTCCAGCTGGATCAGCGGGAGGACTGCCTGGGTACTCTCGTCCGCCGGGGCCTCCGAGGTGAAGGTCCACTCCGTGCTGGTGCTGGAGGAGTACGGGCTGAAGGACGCGTCCCGGCTGTTCTGGACCACCAGCCGGTAAGGCAGCGGCCCGGCGGCGGGCGCGGTGCCCCCGACGACGGTTCCCGTGCCCTCCCCCAGCTGCGTGCCGCCCTGGTAGAGGGTGAGGGTCTGCTGGGAGCGCTCGTAGTCCATCGACATGCCGACGTGGTCGGAACCGCCGTAGCCTGGCACGTCGAGGCTCAGCCGACTGCCGCTGCGAGTCGGCAGCTTGTAGTTGTTGTTGAGGTAAGGCCGCTCGATCGGCTTGAAGAACTCCACGGACTGGGTGCTGCCCGGCCGGTAGGTAGTCCTGGGCTCGATCTCGTAGAGCAGCCCGTCGGTGAACGCCTCCTGGCCCCAGCTGTAGGCGCCGCCGGTGGAGACCCAGTCGACGCGCTTGCTGTTCACCGGCTCGCGCGTGGTGGTGCCGATGCCCCAGTCGGAGTACGACGGCCAGTCGAAGCGGTACTCGCCGCCGCCCAGCGTCTTGTCCGGGCTGTCGAAGGTGACGTCCACACGCGCCAGGTTCTTCGGGCCGCCCTTGACGGTCAGGTCGGACGGGATCTGGTTGTGCCAGGTCTGCATCAGGTCGTAGACGTAGGAGCTGACCGGCTGCGAGTCGACCGACAGCTTCGTCTTGTCGCCGCGCACCTGCCCGATCAGCTTCTCGCCCTCGTCCGTGCTGAGCAGCGCGACGTCGATCGCGGCGGGCGGGCCCCAGGGGTCGGGGCTGTAGCCGCGGATCTGTCGGCCGGGCTGGTCGTTCTCCACCAGCAGCAGCTTCGCGCCCGCCTGGACGGCCGCGGCGGCCTGGTCGATGTCGCTCACGTCGCTGTTACGCCGTACCACCACGGCCTTGCCGCGTGCGTCGAGATGGGCGTAGTCCGCGCTGCCGCCCTCACCTGCGAAGACGACCCGCAGGTTGTAGTGGCCCTTGGGCAGCGGGGTGACCGCGTCCTGGCGCAGCACGTCGGTGAAGTCCGATGCCTTGGTGGACACGCTGAGCGCGGGCTGCTCCTTGCGCCACCGGGCGGCGAGGTAGAAGTCGCCGTGGGTGACCTTGTGCGTCGTCGGCTCCGCCCAGAGGCTGTCGTAGCTGGTCTGGGTCTCCATGTAGTCCCGCCAGGAGGCGCCACCCATCGACCGGTTGTACTCCAGCCGCTGGTAGGTCGCCTCCGTCGGCTGCGGAGTCGTCGTCTCGACCCGCCGGATCTTCGACGCGTCAAGGGTGACGGTGGTGTCCCGGTCCAGACTGACATCGGGGTCGCCGAGCAGCGCCATGCCCAACGAGTGCGGGCCGTGCACACCCTGCACGTCCTTGAAGGACAGCACCGAGTAGACGTCGTCGGGCAGGTACGTCTGAGAGGTGCCGGTGTCGTCCACGGGGTAGAAACCGGGGTTGAAGTCGCCGGACCTCAGCACCTCGACGACGCCCGACATGGGCTTGCCCTGGCTGTCCTTGAGCACCAGTGTCAGCTTGTGCGCGGCGTCGCCCAGCGATACGGCGGTGTGTGCTGCCAGGTTCCCGGCCGGGTCGGCGGCCAGGATCTGGCCGGTGTAGCGGCCGTTGCCGGTCAGCCCGGAGCCGTCGATCGTGACGGTGATCCCGGCGGTGCCGTGCGCGGGCACGGTGACCTGCGGGGCGGACAGCCGGAAGAGCCCGGAGGGCGCGTTCGGGGCGTCCACGGACAGCGCCAGGGTGACCGCCTTGTCCGTGAGGTTGGTGTACGTTATCGGCCGCTGGACGGCGGCCGTACCGCCGACGTTCACCTGTCCGGCGTACGCGGTTGCCGACGCGAAGATGCCTGCGTGTGCGGCCGTGGCGACGTCCACCCGGCCGCTGCCGGCCTGGAACGCGTCGTACTGCGGGGTCCGCAGCGAACTGCTGGCCAGCAGGTCCTTCAGCTGGCTGCCGGTCAGCTCCGGGTGCTCGGCGGCCAGCAGCGCCGCCGCGCCGGTGACGTGCGGGGTGGCCATCGAGGTGCCGCTGAGGGTCTGGTAACTGCCCTCGCCCTCGGGGGCGTACTGGGAACGGGCCGCGAGCACGTCGACGCCGGGCGCGGTGATCTCCGGCTTCAGCGCGCCGTCACCGACGCGCGGGCCCTGGTTGGAGAACAAGGCAACGTTGTCAGAGCTGTCCACGGCGCCCACGGTCAGCGCGGCGTCCGCCGCTCCGGGACCGCCGATGCTGTCGGGGGTGCCGGTGTTGCCGGCGGCGACCACGAACAGGGCACCGGTCTGTGCGCTGAGCCGGTCGACGGCCGCGCTCAGCGGGTCCGTACCGTCCGACGCTATGTCGGAGCCGAGGCTCATGTTGATGATCTTGGCGTGCTGGTCGACGGCCGCCCACTCCATTCCGGCCAGCACCCAGGAGTCCTCACCGGAACCCTCGTCGGACAGCACCTTGCCGATGTGCAGTTCGGCGCCGGACGCGACACCTCTCTCCACGCCGCCGGAGGCCGCGCCGGTGCCGGCGATCGTGGACGCCACGTGCGTACCGTGCCCGTTGCGGTCCTCCACGTCCTCGCCGGGGACGAAGCTCTGGGTGGTGGCGATCCGGTCGGCGAGGTCCGGGTGGCCGGTGTCCACACCCGTGTCGAGGACGGCCACGTCGACGCCCTGCCCCGTGTCGCCGCCGGACCAAACCTGGGGGGCGCCGATCTGGGCAGTGGTGTCAGCGAGGTCGGCGTGCACCGTGCCGTCGAGCCAGATACGAGCGATGCCGGCGCCGAAGGCGGGGGTGGTGGGGGGCGCGGCGGTGGTCGATGTGAAGGCGCCGGTGCCGGGTTCCGTGCCGGTGACGGCGCCCCAGAAGTCGGCCGAACGCGTCCGGTCCTCCGTGAGGGCGGCGCCCTGGACGCTGCTCAGGGCCCGCACCCGGGTGGCGCCGGGGGGCGGCGTGCTCCGGAGCCGGCCGGAGATGCCCGAGGTGTAGGAGACGATCAGCGGCAGCCGGTCGCGGTGCGCGTCGTCGTAGCCGTCCGCGACGAGGTCGCTCACATCGAACAGCCGCCGGTCCAGGATGCCCTGGGCGACGTACGGGAGAGCGGCGTCGGGGTAGACGTAGAGGTCCCCGCCGACCTCCATGATCCGGGCCTGGGCCGGGCCGCCGCCGGGTCCGGCGACGACGACGGTACCGCCGGACTGTCCGGGCTGCGCGGACTGCCGGGTGGTGACGACGTCACCGGTGATGAGGGTGACCGTGTGCGTGCCGGGCGGCACGTTGTCCTGAGCGGCCTGACCAGAGGCCGCCTGACCCGGGGCGGCGGCCTGGCCCGGAGCGGCCGACGGGGTGTCGGCCAGTGCGGTGAGCGGGCTGGACAGCGCCAGAACGGACACGCCTGTGACGGCGAACACGCTCCAGCGTCTGGGAATCTTCTTCAACAGGGTCCTAGCATTCGTGACGAGTTCGGGATTTTTTGTCCCGAAATAGCCTTGCACGTGCCTGGTTGAGGCACTAGGGAATTCTCATCACCAGATGTTTCAGCCAGGAATCCTCGGGCAGTGACCTTCGCCACCTTGATCAGTGACGGTGAACCTGCCCCTCCCGGGTCTGCGTTGACGCGACGCGCCGGCCTCTGCTCACCGCGGTCACCCACGGAACCGTCGCAACCCTCACCCAGGTGGAGGTCGGCACCAAGACGAACGTCGGCTGGCCGAGACGAAGAAGGCGCACTACATCGCCGTGATCAAAACCAGCCAGCCGGTCGCCTGACGGCCGGCCCACCACCGGTCATCCCGGCGGCAGATGCGCAGCTGGGGCATCACCGTGGCGGGACCCACGGGCGCTCTTGCCGTCCACCGCGAGAAAGTCGGACCCAGCCGGGTCGGTTCCGAGCAGGTCGGCTCGACCTCGCCACGTGCTGCCGCGGGCCGGTCGAGTTCGACCTCGCCCATGCGCCCGAGGAGGTGGGGCGGCACTACCCCGGGGCCGACCGCTCCCTGATCGACCGGTGCCGCGCCCTGAACTGGGCCCTGTTCTGCGCCTGGCGCTGGCGACGGCACGATCAGATGCCCGACCGGGAGCACCGGAGGGTCCGTGCCGCACTCGAACGCTGCTGACCGATGACCCGGGAGCGCGGACTTTCGCACGGCAGGCGCGTCACGTCCTACGCGTCCGAGGCGGTCCCGCGCGTGGCGCCCGCCGATGCGACCACCACGCACAGCACCGCGATCCACTGCGTCCAGCGCAGGGACTCCTGGAGCACGACGAGGCCGATGAGGGCCGCCATCGCCGGTTCGAGGCTCATCAGGATGCCGAAGACGCGCGGCGGGATCCTGCGCAGTGCCTCCAGGTCCAGCGTGTACGGGATCACCGAGGACAGCAGTGCCACACCGAGCCCCGCGAGCAGCACCCACGGCTCGATGAGCGCCGTTCCGCTGTCGGCCACGCCGAACGGCACGGCCACCAGGGCCGCGACGGCCATGCCCAGCGCCAGGCCGTTGCCTTCCGTGGTGTGGCGGCCCAGCGCCGCGCCGACCAGGATGTACAGGCCCCAGCACGTTCCCGCGGCGAGGGCGAACAGCAGTCCCACGGAGTCGAGTTCCCCGCTTCCCCCCGTCAGCAGGACCATCCCGCCGGCCGCGAGTGCGGCCCAGAGCGCGTCCAGCCATCGTCTCGACCCGGCCAGGGCCACCGCCAGCGGCCCGAGGAACTCGACGGTCACCGCGATCCCCAGCGGGATTCTGGCCAGCGACAGGTAGAAGCACAGGTTCATCGAGCCGAGGGTCACGCCGTACGCGAGCACCACCGTCCACGTGCGGCGGTCCATGCGCAGTGACGGCCGCCAGAAGAGCATCAGCACCACCGCCGCGAAGAACAGGCGCAGCGCGACGGTCCCGAAGCTGCCCACCGCGCCGAACAGGTGCTTGGCCAGCGCCGAGCCCAACTGGACGCTGACGATGCCGAGCAGCACCAGTGCCGTGGGCGGGATCGCACCGAAGGCACGTCCGGTCAGTACGGTCAGGGAGGTTCGGGGGGAGGACGGGTCACGGCTGCTCGCGTCGGCGTTCATGGTGGCCACGCCTGGATTCTCGGCGCTCGGACGCTGCGCGTCACGTGATTTCCCGGCCTGGGAGACCAGGGGCGACAGTATGCTGTATACGACATATTCAACGGCTCGAGCCTGGAGGGGACATGGAAGGCCTGGATCCCGAGGTCGTGCTGGGAATGGCAGCCCAGGCACCTGACGGCATAGTGATCATCGACCGCGAAGGACTCATCCGCTACTGGAACCACGGGGCGGAGCGCATCTTCGGGCTCCCGGCCGCAGAGGTCGACGGTCGCAGTCTGGACGTGATCATCCCCGAGCGGCATCAGCAGCGGCACTGGGACGGTTTCCAGAAGTCCATGGCCAGCGGCACCACCAAGTACGGTGACGACGACCTCCTGACCGTTCCCGCGGTGGGCGCCGGCGGCCGAAAGCTGTCGATCGAGTTCAGCGTGGTGCTGCTGAACGGTGCCGACGGACGGCTGGGTTACGTCGGGGCCGTCATCCGGGACGTCACGGCCCTGTCCTCCCGAAGCTACGGCGAAGTGACAAGTAGCTCTCTGTAATCAGAGGGATGCTCGGTCAGGGGTAGCGGGGCGAGGTCCGGGGACTTCGCCGACCTGGAGGGCGGTGAAGTCGGCGTGGGCCTGTTCGACGGCTTCGGGGTACGCCTCGCGCTTGGCGTGCTCGGCCAGCGCCCGATTGATGCTCGCCACCGAGGGGTTCTGGCCCTTGCGTTTGCCGGTGGGGATGATCAGGTCGGGCTGGATCTGCTCGACGGACTCGCCGCCCGCGCGGCGCCGGAGCACGGTGTGGAGCATGTCGTCGGTGATGACCGGGGGCCGGCCGCCGTGCTTGTCCTTGCGAGCCGCGGTGTCGAGCCCTTCCAGGGTCGACTCGCGGATGTTCTCCCGCTCGGTCTCCGCCATCGCCGCGAAGAATGCGAACAGCAGCTTCCCCGGGCCGGTGGGGTCGTAGATGCCGGGCAGGGGCCCGGCGAGCATCTCCAGGACCAAGCCGTGGGCGGTGAGGTGGTCGGCAAGCGCGGTGAGTTCGGCGGCGTCGCGGCCGAGCCGCTTCATCTCGTACACGGTGAAGATGACCTGGCAGTGCGGGGCGTGCGCCTTGACCTCCCGCGCCGTCCTCAGCGCCTCCTCGAACTTCGGGCGGACCCGCACCCGGGTGCTGATCTTCTCGCTGAAGATCTTGTCCCTCGGGATGCCGTGCTTGCTGAGTGCGTCGAGCTGGGAGTCGAGTTCCTGCCCGAGGGTCGAGCACCGCGCGTAGCCGATGCGGATGTCCGCGCTCGGCAGGTCCGGGTCGATCGGCGCCGGCGGTGGGGTGCCCGGCCGCCACGGCCGTCCCGGTCCGCGGTCGGCCGGGGTCGGCACCCGCAGCGCCTTCTTCAGCCGGGGCACCTTCGTGAAGCGGCGGGTGTGGTAGGCGGAGGTGACGGCGCCGCCGCGTGAGCGGCACGGCGAGCCGGGCTGAGCGTCACACTTCGGACAGGCGTGCTGTTCGACGTCGTCCGCGTCCGACCGGCCGGTCGGGGGAGGCTGCTGAGGGTCCGTCATGAGCCCGGATTTTTGCACTATGCAAGTCTCAGAAGGGGGTCCGTCCCGCTTTTGAGTGAGAACGGGTTCTGCGAACGAATCCGGGTTCGGCGGAGGTCTGGCGGCCCGTTTCTGATCTTGCTCGCGCAAAGGACCGTTTATGAGAGTTCGGGCCACGTCGCTTCAGCCGGCGAGCTTCTGCAATTTAGGTGTTGGTGTTCACCGAGGTGGCCTTACCAGGCCGATCTCGTAGGCGGTGATGACAAGTTGGACTCGGTCGCGGGCTTCGAGTTTGGTGAGTAGCCGCGCTACGTGTGCCTTTGCGGTGGCCACGCTGATGTAGAGGTGGGCGGCGATCTCACTGTTGGACATGCCGCGTCCGACGAGGGTCAGTACCTCGCGTTCCCGCTGGGTGATGTTTTCGACCGGTCGTGGGTGTGGGGGTGGTTCGGGGGCGGGCGGCGAACTCTGCGATCAGGCGGCGCGTGACGCTCGGGGCGATCAAAGCGTCTCCGGCGGCGACCACGCGGATCGCCCCGAGGATGTCGTCCAGTGCCATGTCCTTGACGAGGAATCCGCTCGCACCCGCTCGGAGCGCGCCGTAGATGTACTCGTCGTCGTCGAACGTGGTGAGGATAAGGACGCGCGTCGCTCCAGCGGCTGCCGTGATCAGCTTGGTGGCTTCGATGCCGTCCATGCCTGGCATGCGGATGTCCATCACCGCCACATCGGGCTTGGTGTCCCGGACCAACTGGACTGCTTCGGCGCCGGTTCCGGCCTCTCCCACGACCTCGATGTTTGGGGCGTCGGCCATCAGGACGCGCAGACCACTGCGGACCAATGGCTGGTCGTCGGCGAGCACGACGCGGAGCGTCATGAGATGTGCACTCCTTCGGAGAGGGGAAGCCGGGCTGCCACGCGAAAGCCGCCCTCGGGTCGCGGCCCGGCGGTGAACTGGCCGCGTAGCAGGTTGACGCGTTCCCGCATTCCGGTGATGCCATATCCGATGCCGGAGGTGAGGCCCCCGCGGCCGTCGTCGGCGACCTCGATGATCAGTTCGCCGTCTTGGTAGCCGATGGTGACGCAGCAGTCGGGGGTGTCCGCGTGGCGCACGACGTTGGTGAGGGCTTCCTGGACGATCCGGAAGGCGGCCAGGTCGATATCGGGGGGCAGGGGCCGTCGTTCTCCGAGCCATTGCACGTCGACATGAACGCGCGCGTCCTTCGCAGACGCGGTCAGCCGGTCCAGGTCGGCCAGCCCCGGGGCAGGCTCGCGCGGCGCGGCCTCCGCCCCAGGGCCCGGTTCGGTGCGGCGCAATGCGCCCAGGGTGCGCCGCAGCCCGGCGAGGGTTTCCCTGCTGGTGTCTTCGATGGTGGCCAGCGCGTTGCGGGCCTCGTCCGGCTGTGTGTCGATGACCCGGCGGCCCACGCCTGCCTGGATGGCGATGACGCCGATGCTGTGCGCGATCATGTCGTGCAGCTCACGGGCGATCCGGAGCCGTTCGGCAGCAACGGCCTAGGCGGCGGTCTGCGAGCGCAGTGCCGCGGCGTGCTCGCGGCGTTCGCGAACCGAATGGCCGGTCATCCAGGCGGCGCCAAGCGCCAGGACGAGGACCACGACCGTGCGGGCGAAGCTGTCCGTCCCGGTCCCAAGGCGTGCGGCGAAGGCGACCTGTACGCCGAGCGTCGTGACAGCAGCGGTGACCGCGATGCGGCGAGGCCGGGTGGCCACGATGTATCCGGCGGCGAGGTCGTTCGCCAGAACCAGCAGATACACGACCTGCCAGAACGGGGTCGTCGTCGCCGTGACGTACGTACCCAGAAGCATCAGTGCCAGGGCCGGCAGTGGACGACGGCGCAGCAGCCTGAGAGGCAGGACCGTGACCGCGGCTGCCGAGACGAAGGGCAAGCCGGGGGAGTCGAAAGCTGTGCCGCGTGCAGCGAAGAACAGTGCGAACGGGTAGGCGATCGCCCCGCACCAGGCCAGAGCCGCCCGCACGGCCGGCCGCAGGTGCCAGGACAGCAGGGGACGCGGCTTGGCGGACATGGGGCGATCGTAATCGCCTGACATGCGGCGGAACATTGGCCCGTGGGCGTACGCCCACGGGATACAAGCTTTGCCGCCAGTGCAGCCGACGGGCCGATGCCGGACGGCCACCCTCCCCGGCACCGTTGGCCGGGTGATCGAAGTCAACGAACTGACCAAGCGATACGGCAAGGCCAATGCCGTCAACGGCCTGACCTTCACCGTGCGCCCCGGGCACGTCACCGGGTTCCTCGGTCCCAACGGTGCCGGCAAGAGCACCACGCTGCGCATGCTCCTCGGCTTGACCGAACCCACCAGCGGCACCGCCACTATCGACGGTCACCTGTTCCGGGACCACCCGCGCGGCCTGCGTCACGTCGGTGCCCTGCTCGACGCCCATGACGTCCATGGCGGTCGCAGCGCAGTGGCCTATCTGTCCGCCCTGGCCCGTAGCAACGGTATCCCGCGGCACCGGGTGGACGAGGTCCTTGAGGAGGTAGGACTGGCTCCTGCGGCCCGGCGTCGCATCGGCGGGTTCTCCCTGGGCATGAAGCAGCGGCTCGGCATCGCCACGGCTCTGCTCGCCGACCCTCCGGTGCTGCTGTTCGACGAGCCGGTCAACGGCCTGGACCCGGAGGGCGTGCGGTGGGTACGCGGCCTGTTCAGGCGCCTGGCCGCCGAGGGGCGCACCGTGTTCGTCTCCAGCCACCTGATGAGCGAGATGCAGAACACCGCCGAGCACCTGATCGTCATCGGCCGGGGCGAGCTGATCGCCGACGAGAGCGTGGCGGAGTTCGCGGCCCGCGGCACCCGCCAGAGCGTGACCGTGCGGACACCCGACAGCACCACGCTGGCAGCTGTGCTCGAAGCCGAGGGCGCTTCGGTACAGCCGGATGGCTCGGGCGCAGAGGAGTGGCTCACCGTGACCGGCCTGAGCGCGGCCCGCATCGGGGAAATCGCCTCCCACCACCGCATCGTGCTCCTTGAGCTGGCCACCCGCACCTCCTCACTGGAGGAGGCGTTCATGGAACTCACCGCCGACAGCGTCGAATACCTCGCAGGAGAATCCCGATGACCTCGACCACCACACAGCAGACGGGGGTCTCGACCGCCGTGCGCGCCGCCGAGCCCGGCGCCCGCTTCCGGGACCTCCTCGCCGCCGAGTGGATCAAACTCTGGTCGCTGCGGTCTATTTCCTGGGCGTTCGGGGCCAGCGCGCTGGTCATCATCGCCATCAACATCAGCGCGGCCGTCGCGGACTACAACAACTGGCCGACCTACAACGAAGGGATCCGGGCCCTCTTCGTTCCGATCTGGGCCATGCGGGACGCCTTCACCATCGGCGCCTGCATGGTCCTGATACTCGCCACCGGCAGCATCGGCGCCCTCACGGTCGTCGGCGAGTACAGCACCGGACAGATCCGCACGACTTTCGCGGCAGTACCGGCCCGCCGATCGGTCGTAGCGGCCAAGATGGCCGTCGTGACGGCAGTCATGCTCGCCTACGGCACCGTCGTCGCGGCAACCTCGTTCGGCGTGACACAGGCCATCCTGTCCGGTCGGGGCATCGGCCTGTCCCTCGGCTACCCAGGCGCGCTCCGCGCCGTCGCGGCGTCCGCTCTGCTCGCTCCGGTGTGCGCGCTCGTCGGGATGGGCCTCGGCGCCCTCATCCGGCACACCGCAACCACCCTCGTGACGTTCACCGGCATTCTTCTGCTGCTGCCGTTCCTCCTCAACGACCGCCACCGCTGGTCGTCCGCCATCCTTCACGCGCTGCCCCGCAGTGCGTGGGAACGACTGGTTCAGATGGGCGACCCCTTCGGATCGGCCCCCTACCCGGCGACCATCAGCGGGTCGTGGATCGTGTACGCGGCCTGGCCCCTCGCCGCAGCAGTCGTCGCTATGGTCGCCGTCCGCCGGCACGATCTGTGAGCCCGCAGGGCCTGGCTGCCAAAGATGTACACCGGGCCGTTACAGCAGGCTCTTTGTCCGTACCCGAGGGTGCCAGGCGGGAGTGTGACGGCTCCGCCCCGCGCTCAGGCTTCCGGCCTGGTCGTGCCACGCGGTGCCGGTTAAGGGGTCTGCGAGTCGGACGCCGTACGGGGGCCGGGCACCATGGACGCCGCGGCGGCGAGGGCGAGGTGTGAGTTCATGTCCAGCTCGAACCGGCCGTAGGGGTTCACGTGGGTCCAGAACAGCGGGGACAGGGCCCGCCGGTCGGCGTCGGTGAGCCGCTTCTGCCACTTTCGCCACCAACGCGCAGCCCTCGTAAGGAAGATCGGATGCCGTTGGCCAATCGGGGTGTCCGTGATGTCGGCCTTCACCCCCAGTTGGGGTTTCACGCACCGATGTTGAGGTCCGGCGAAGACGGTGGGGTAGCGCGGGCTCGCGGACCCGTTCCATGCTCGTGCAGGCCCGTGGTCCCCGGAGCGGCCGGCTCTCGTGCTGACGGTGCAGTTCGTGGATCGGCTGGCAGACCGCGGAGTCAGTGCGGGTTCACTGGAAGGGAAAACATCAGCGGGCGCGGAGCGGCGCCGATCGCCAAGGCGGTGACGGAGGAGGCGCTGCGGCTGGAGGTGGCGGCGCGGGGAAGCGGTGAGCCTCATGGACAGGCGCGGACCGGACACGAGGGAGCCCCCACCCGGCAAAGTGCCGGGCGGGGGCTCCCTCTGACCTCACGCGATAACGCCTATCAGATCAGCGTCACCTCGAATGAGGCACCGCTCTTCGGAATACCCGTCACTCCGGAGCAAGGGATCCGAGTTCGACTTCCTCGAATACCCGAGCCCACCAGGATTCCTCATCCTCGAAGATCTCTGGATCGGCAGTCTCAGCATCAGCCAGAGTGCGCTCCACGAAGGAATCGTAAGCGTCGTCTTCTTCTTCCATACCGGAGAAGACGAACTCCTCCCAGACCTTGAGGATGCCCTGAAGAGATCGCAGCGACGAGTTGACCTGCACGATGGAGGCGTCCTCGATCGCATAGCCCTTCGCCATCAAGACAGATCCTGAATCGATGGCGAGCCAGTAGCTGTTGACCCCGTCCTCAAAGTCTCCCAGGAAGACCGCGGGGCCCGTCTCCGAGAACTCTCGCAGTTCCAGCTCGCGGCCGGAATTGCGGACGAACATGCGGTTCGAGTCTTCTGGCAGCCCTCGTCCGGAAAGGAGTTCCACATCTTCGTCTCTCAGTCCGAGAGACTCCAGACGCTCCCTCTCGAAGGGCCTCCATCGCACTTCAGTCACAGAAAACCTCCAACATCTGAGAAACCCTACAGCAGCCCTCGGCGGATCTTGGTGAGACCGCGCTTCAAGGCGTTCATGCCATCTCTTCTGCCATCCCGGTCAGGGCCGTACGTGTAGCTGTACGTCACGTCCACTCCGCCGGGCGCGTTGCTTCCGAGCCATGCACTGCAATTCTGGTAGTCGGCACCGCAGGGCGCCAACTCCGTGTAGATGCCCTTCAGGCTGCTGTCATCCAGTCCCAGTGCGGCCCACGCCTCAACGGCGAGGCGTTCCGAATGGCGACCGGAGCTGCGCGTGACGATGTAGTCCAGTTCGCCTTCAGCGTTCTCATAGGCGACTACGGCGACGTTCCTGCCACCCGTGGTCCAGCCATTGTCCCTACGCGCCTGAATGGCGACCTGGCTGAGGTTGTCGCCGCCGTATTCGACCTGTGTCGCACCACAGTTGTGAACGAGGACCGGCGTGGCACCCGCGACGACGTAGTACGTGTGAAGGTCGGAGACCGTCAGGTTGTGGACCGTGGCACCCTGACTGGTCCAACGCTTGACCGCCGCGATCTGGACGTACGTGCCCGCGCCGGTCTGCAGCCACTGACCCGACTTCAGGTCAGTGGCGTCGACCCACTTGCCGAGTTCCGGGACCCAGAAGGGGTGCCCGTCGGTCGCAGTGACCTGGGCCGTCCTCGAACCCGACTTGCCGTCGACGTCGACGGTCACCTTGACCAGGTGTTTGAGGCCCTCACCCTTGATCGCGGCGCTGACCGTCTCGACCCGGGTCTCACCCGTCCTAGGGTCGGTCACCTTGACCTTGTCACCGGGCTTGACCTGCTCGATCGGCTTGGTCGAGCCATCGGCCATCAGAACCTTCGTACCGGGGACGAAGCTGTTGCTGACCGAGCAGGAACCGCCGTCGCCGGCCTTGCCGGAGCCGCCGCCGCCGCTGCTGCCGCCGTTGCTGCGGGAGGAACCGCCGGACTTGCCGCCGCCTCCGCCGCCGCCGGACTTGCCGCCTCCGCCCTTGCCGCCGCCGGAGTGCGAGGAGGACTTGGGTGCGGCCTTGGCCTGGGACTGCTTCTGGGCGGGGTTGCCCGTCTTCCGCTTCGCGGAGGCCGCCGCGTCGGCTCGTCTCTTGGCGGCTTCGGCCGCCTTCTTCCTGGCCCTTTGCGCGGCTTCCTTCTTCGCCCTCTCGATGGCCAGCTTCTTGGCCCGTAGCGCGGCTGACTCGGCTGCCTTGGCCGCCTTGAGCACCGCCTCGGCGGCCCGTTTCGCGACCTTGAACGCCTTGATGGCGTCGATGGTGCGGTTGACCGCCTTGATCACGGCCGGAATCTTGCCGAGCTTGGCCCACGGGATGGCGTCGATCGCGATGCTGACGCAGGACCACATGTCGCCGCCGAAGCAGGCGATGGCGTCGTTGATACCGATGAAGTCCTTCAGCGTCTCCCACGCGACCGCCAGGATGACGGCGGTGAGGGACTTGCCCTGCATCGACTGCGCCTGCGCGACCTGCGCCGCGGACAGACCCGCGCCGGCGAGGGCCGCGGCCTGCTCCGAAGCGGTCAGGACGATCGACTCACCGGTCGGGTCGGAGTACGTGACCGGGTTGTTCTGCGCATAGGCGTACCCGTTGCACTGCAGCGGGTCGTTCAGATCGAGCACTGGGTCGACGGACAGGAAGCGTCCGACCACCGGGTCGTAGAGACGGACGCCGAGCGGTTGGTAGCCGGAGGGGTCGTCCCGGGTCTGGCCCAGGAAGCCCTTGTGGCTCTGCCGGCCCACATTGGCGGTGCCGCGTTCGTTGCCGAACGGGTCCTGCTTGCGGACGCGCACCGGCATGGAGCCGTAGAGACCGATCTCGGTGTACGCGCTGCCCTGGTGATCCGTGGTCTGGGCGACCAGGACGTCCGCGCCGGTGCCGTACGCGTAGCGCACGACGGAGCCACCGGGGACGCCGTAGGTGCGCTCGGTCTTGACCAGGACACCGCCGTTCTGGACGGTGACCTCGGCCTCGCCCAGGTGCAGCGTGGCCTGCTTGCCCTGAATGGTGAGCAGGCGGGAGCCGTCGGGGCCGTAGATGTGACGGGTGTCGTTCTGCGGCTCCCACATCTGCGCCGCGGAGGAACCGTCACAGGTCGCCAGCACGACAGGGGTCGAGTTGGCGTTGACGGCGCCCTGGACCGCGAGGCACAGGGCGGGATTGCCGGCCAGCATGAGCTGCCCGACGGCGTTGCGCTTCAGCTCCTGCGCCGCGGAACCGTCGCACTTACGGACCTGGAGCGCCGACCCGGCCGATGCCGCGGTGGGCTGGAGGCACCAGGTGTCGTGCGTCGAGAGCGTGCCCCGGTTGGAGTCGGTCTGCCCCGGCGTGGGGGTGAACCTGAAGTTCTGCGCGCCCGACAAGTTGCACGAGTAGAGCTGGATCACCTGGTTGGCGGACGGAACCCCGCCCTTGAGGTCGAGGCACTTCTGCCCCAGGCCCACGTACGGGGTCTTGCCGCCGCTTCCCTGGCCGGTGATCCGGTCGACCTGGCCGTCATAGGTCCAGGTCAGCTCCTGCTTGTCGCCGTTCTGGATCGAGGTGACGGACTTGGTCTCACCGGTCAGCTCGTACAGCCGCGTGGCCTCAGCCGTGACCTGCGCACCCGCGGGGGTCTTGTAGGTCTTCGACACCTTGGTCAGCGTGTGCGGCTGGTCCTTGGCGGCGTTCTTGCCGTACGCGTACGTGCTGACGGCGTTCTTGGTGGTGTCGCCGGTGAGGTCGTTCTCGGTCAGCTTGGTGCGGTTGCCGAGCAGGTCGTACTCGTACTCCTGCCAGTAGCCGGAGCTGTCCGCGCCCGTGGCGGCCCTGAGCGTGCCGTCCGCGTTCTTGTTGAGCGAGCCGTCCGCGTTCCTCGGGTTGACGCAGGCCGTCTGGTCCTTGGCGGTCCAAGCCGACTTCAGCTGGCCCATCGGGTCGTAGACGAAGCACTGGCGCTCCGCGATCCCGTCGGACTTCTCCTGGATCGAGGTGACGTTGCCGGCCGGGTCGTAGGTGTACGCCCGGTTGGACACCAGGTTGCCGCCGACGACGGTCTTGTCCGCGGTGGCGTCGCTCTTCTCGCGGTAGACCGACTGCTCGGTGAGTTCGCCGCTGCCCTCGTCGAAGGCGTTCTGCGTCCAGACGCGGTACGGCTGGGCGCCGAGCGTGGAGCGGAGCACCTGACCGTAGGCGTCGTAGGCGGTCTCGGAGCCGTACCAGTCCTTGCCGGAGATCGAGAGCGGATTGCCGTCCTTGTTGTAGCGGACGACCAGCTTCTCCGCCTCGAAATTGCCCACCTTCGGAACGGTGGACTCGTCCAGCATGCCGTTGTCGTTGTACGTGTAGTCGTACTTGTAGTCCTTCTGCAGACCCCAGGTGTCGGCGATGGACTGCGGCAGGGACAGCGTGGTCGAGGTCGGCTGGTAGTCCTTCGTGTAGCCGTTGACCGCCTGCGTGTAGGCGAGGCCGTCGGTGTACCGGGTGGCGGTGGCGGGCATGCCCTTGCCGCCCGGGGCGGAGTCGTACGTGAACGAGGACAGCAGCTTGCCGCCGGAGTCGTTCTCGCGCGCCTCCTTCGGCCGCGACAGCTCGTCGTAGCCGTTCCAGACCTTGATGCCGCGGGCGTTCGTGGCCGTCTGAGGCCGGCCGAAGGCGTCGTACGTCGTGCGGGTCGTGCCCGAGTCGGGGTCGGTCGCCGTCTCAAGCTGGCCGTTGTGGTTGTACGTCCACGACCACGGGTGCGTGTCGTCCGCCGAGGCGATCGCCTTATCGACCTGGCCGTGCGCGTCGAACTCGTAGCGCGTCGACGTGAACCCGCCCGGGGCCGCCGGGTTGAAGGTGTCCGTCCGGACGGTGCGGCCGGTCGCGTCGGTCCACACACGGTAGGACGAGTCGCCCTCCGGCTGGATGACCTTCGACCAGTCCTCGCCGTACTCGTAGCGGACGGCCCGGTCCTCGTACGCCTTGGAGAAGGACTCCTTGGTGTCCGGGTCGATCCACTTGAGGTACGGGGTCTCCTTCAGCACGCGGCCGAGGCCGTCATAGGTGTAGCGCGTGATGTTGGGGACGGCCGTGTCGGCGAGTGGGCTGAACAGCTCGCCCGGCTTCGCCTCGTCGGTCAGGTAGGCGTTGTTGGTCTGGTAGACCTCACCGGAGTTGTTGTACAGCGTGTCGGTGATCAGCCAGCCGGCGCCGTTGTCGGCTTCCTCCTGCGTCTGCCGCTCACGGCCGAGGCCGTCATAGAGGGTGACGGAGGTCTCGATCCGGTCCTCGTAGCCGCGCGCGTATGTGGTGACGTACGGAGGCTTGCGGATCTTGATGTTCGGGTCGTCGGGGTCGGTCTCCTCCACCGGGATCGTGTAGACCGCGCGGAAGTCCGCCACGCCGATGCCGGGGGTGCGGCCCGGGGCCCATGCCTCGGCGAGCCGGCCCAGCGGGTCGTACACGGCCTCGCTGACCTGGAGGTTGGCGTCGGTCGTCTTGACGGTGACCGAGCGGCCCGGCTCCAGCTCCTGGATCTGGCTGTGCCCGAGCACGTTGGTCGCGGTGACCTTGAAAACCTGGCCCGTGGCCGGTCCAATGGAGTCGTAGGCGATCGTGGCGGACTTCGGGGTCTGCTGGGTCAGCTGGTCGGCCGGGGTCTGCTTGACCACGCGTCCGACGGAGTCGAACTCCGTCCTGCCGGTGGTCTGGAAGCCGGTGCCGGCGCCGTTGAGCGTCCACGATTCGGTGGCCAGGCCACGGGTCGAGGAACCGGGCGCCGTGCCGTAGTCCGTGCCGTCGTACGCGATGCGCTGGCCACCGCTGAGGGTCGACAGGTCGGCCCAGTCGGCGTTCGCGCAGGTCGTCGGCGAGACCAGCACCTGCTTCGACAGACCGATGAGGTTCTTGTCGGTCCGGTGCAGGTACTCCAGCTTGGTGCAGGACTCGTCACCGGTCTTGGCAGCGTCGGCGTCGCCCAGGGACTCCACCAGAGTCGGCAGACCGTAGGTCGAGTCGTACGTCGTGCTCGTCCTGACCGTGCGCAGGGTGCGCGGGTCGTCGGTGTTGGTGCCGGACGACCTGGTGTACGCGATCTCCTCGGGCTCCGTGACCCGCCAGGCCCGCAGCGGGCTCAGGCCGTCGTCACGGTCGCGCCGGGCCAGCTCGGTGGCCTCGGGCTTGGTGACCGAGCGGGACAGCCATTCGGAGTCGGCCTTGGTGGAGTCGGTGTACGTGATCTCCTCGGCGATCCGGCCGGCGAACGGCTCCTCGTCCTTGGCGAGCTCGGCGCCGGTGATGTCCTTGACGGACACGGTGTCGCCGAGGCCCCGGAAGAAGCGGGTGACGGACTTGGAGCGCTGGCCGACGGTGTCCGGGGTGCTCTCGACGACCGGACCCGTCAGGACGGTGGTCTGCTCGACGCCCGCGAACTGCGAGTAGGTGCGCTGGGACTTCTTGGTGAACTCGGCCTCGGCGAGCTTCCAGGCCGGGTTCTTGTAGCGGTACTCCGTCCTGGTGGTGAAGTTGCCGTCGATGTTCGGCAGTTCCTCGACGGTGTCCACGACGTACTTGTGGAACCAGTCGATGTCCTCGACCTCGGGGTCGGGGTTCCAGAACGACGGGTAGCAGAGCCGGTCGTTGACCTTGAGCTGCGCCTGCAGCCGGGCCATGGCCGTGGCCCTGTCCTCGCCGGGCTTCTGGTCGAGCAGGGGGAGATTGCCGGTGAGGCAGTCGCCCTCGATCGGCTTGTACGTGACGATGGTCTCGCCGCCGTACTCGTTGACGACGCGGCCGATGCGCAGCCGGGAGAAGCCGGGACGCGAGGTGTGGACCGCCTTGACGCGGTTCGGCATGTCCTCGGTGTTGGGCTCGAACCGCACCGTGTTGAGCTGCACGCTCGCGTCGGTGGAGCCCTTGCGGGCGTAGCCGGTGCGCTGGACAGACTCCAGCCACAGGGCGGTGTTCGGGCCGGTCAGCAGCTTGGCGAAGCTCTGCTTCAGCTGGTACTCGTCGACGACCTGGCGAGCGGCGGTGTCGGTGCGCCGCTGGGCCGAGGTCGTGATCTTGTCGAGGCGCTTGCGGGTCCAGAAGGAAGGACCGGCGTTCCAGCACTTCTTGCCGGCCTGGCAGCGCAGGTCGGCCGGGGTGTCGAACCAGGGGCGGTAGTCGCGCGGGTCCTTGGAGGTGAAGTTGGCCTCGGAGCAGGTGACGTCGCCGACGGTGTAGCAGCGCTCCGCCACGGTGAAGCCGACCCGGGCCGGGGCCTCCGCCGTGAAGATGCTGTTGCTGCGCTGGCCGTAGTAGATGTGGTCGAGCCAGCCGTCGCGGTCGTAGGCGACCGGGTCCTTGAAGTTGAAGTTGCGGGCGTAGTAGTTCGGGGCGTCCTTCTTCCACCACATGGACATGGCGTTGCCGTGGACGTCCTCGATGTAGTCGAGGCCCCAGCGCCAGCCCTGCGTGCACCAGGAGTTCGTCCAGTCGGTGGTCGTGGGGCCCTTGTAGCAGTCCTCACCCGAGTGGTTGCCGTAGACCGGGACCGTGAGCACCGAGTCGGTGGTGGGGTCGTCGGCGGCGGAGCCGTGGTCGGACCAGCCCGGGAGCTTGTTCTTGCCGAAGTGGTACTTCGTGCCGTCCTTGGTGGTGACGACCCAGTACTCACCGTCCTTGGCGCCGTTGCCGGTGTCCTCGTTCTTGACCAGCTGGATCGTGGAGCCGTCGCCGTTGGCCGTGAACCACTTGCTCTGGTCCGCGTCCCAGACCAGCTCGGTCGTCATGCCGCCGAGGGAGAGGGTGGCGTTCTCCGAGCCCCAGCACAGGTCCGCGGTGCGGTGGGTGGCGTTGTTGGATCCGGCCTTCTTGGAGTCCTGGCGGCAGTTGGCGTACGTCCGGGTGATGGAACCCGCGTTGTAGTCCCAGCCGTCGCCGATCCAGGAGGCCTGGTTGTTCGTCGAGGACGTGCGGCCGTCGACGGACTGCGAGGAGTACGCCAGGTTGACCTTCGGCATCAGGCCGCCGGCGGTCTCCGGGACCTGGATGTCGTACGAGTAGGTGAAGGCGCCCGAGGAGGAGCCCGACGACCAGGCGCCGGAGGACAGCAGCGGCGAGGCCGTGAAGTCACCGGACACCGACGAGCCGGTGTCGAGGCCGCCGACGGCGGCGCCGCCGTTCGCGGAGACCGCGGGCTGGACGCTTTCCCGGTAGGAGGCCTTGGTCGCGCCGGAGGGGACGAAGCCCTCGTCGACCAGACTCGCGACCGGGATGGTGCCGCTGAGGATCTTGCGGGTGGGGGCGTTCCCTGCCGTCCTGGTCCGGGTCGGCGCGTCCTTGGCGGCCACGGTCCTCACCGTGCTGCGCAGGCGCTGGAAGTCCTTCTTGCCGTTCTTGACGTTCCTGTCCCCGTCGGAGAGGGACATCGTGCTCGTACCGCCGCCGTCGGCGCAGTCGCCCTCGGTCGGGGAGGAGTAGACGCACTCGGGCAGCAGCATCAGACCGAAGCGGTCGGCGGCCTGCGGTCCGTAGAGGTCGGCGAAGCCCGTGGTGTCGATGCTGATCGCCACTTCGGCGTCCGGGTCGACCGTGGCAGGCGGGGTGAGCTTCATGACGATGCCGGAGACGCCCGCGTCCTGCGAGGTCGTCTGCGGGGCCACGCCCACGGTCCAGTCGCCGGCGAGGGCGGCGGCGTCACCGCCCTCGGGGACGCCGATGGCGACCGGCAGGCCGTCGCTGACGGGCTCGGTGGTGCCGGGTTCGCTGGTCGTCTCGAGCGTGGCGTGACCGGTGCCGGAGGTCCACGCCGCGGTGGCGGTGGGGGTGTACGAGGCGACCGGGTTCTCCGGCGCGAGGGTCAGGGTCTTGTCGGCGGCCTCGTCGCCCTCGACTTCGGTGGCCTTCGGCAGGTCAGGAAGGTCGACCTGGGCGAGCGACTCCTCACGGCTCATGCCGGCGCCGGGGATGGCCAGCGCCTGCCCGCCCAGGCTGGTCACGGTCAGCGTCGAGGACAACAGAAGGACGACCGCCGTGCGGCTTCGCCGCCGGCGCCGTCGTTGTGGCTCCGTCATGGCTGGGCGTCCCCGCCCCAGCCATGACAGCGGACCTGAAGCACGCATTCGCGTCGACTCCCACCCTGGCGATTCAAACAACGGAAGAGGTGCGGAAACACCAAAAGGCACACGCCTGGCTCAGACGTGTGCGTGCGCACTCTCTGTCATGTCCAGCTACAAACGCAAGATCGACGAGAGGTGTCAAAGGCCCGCGAAAGTGATCTGCAACACGGGGCACAACAGGCCGAACCGCTCCACTGACGTCACATCAGGACGATGAGAGGAAATCCAGTGATCACCGCCAATGCGGGCCCAGAAAAGCCCTGAACCGGACTTGGTTAAGAGCTGGTCAAGCCAGATCCACGTCCACGTAACGGGTTCATAAAAACTTCACCCATGGACGTCAATGCTTCACATGTGTGATCGTGTGCCCGCCTCCTGCCCCGCGGCCTGCCGACCGGGGCTGTCTGTGCTGTCCTCAATCCGTCTGGTTCCCACGGGAGTAGACCGCCGTGACCGCGCCGCCTCGTTTTCTCAGCCCATTCGTGCGCACGCGCACCCGGCTGTCCCTGACCCTCGGCCTCGTGCTGGCCGCCCTGACCGCCGCCCTGCTGCCGTGGGGGCAGCCGGGCGCCTCTTCCCCGACCACCACCGGCGGCCGCACCACCGACGCCACCCCTGCCTCCACCGGCCCGCGCGACGAGGCCACCGCGATGGCCCAGGCCCAGCGCACGCACCGGCAGGTACTCGTCGACACGGCGACCAACGCCACCACACTGACCTGGGCACTGCCCAACGGCCGCTTCAAGACCCGGATCACGGCCACACCGACCCGGGCGAGGAACGCCGAGGGCGAGTGGGCCCCGGTCGACAACACCCTGAAGCGAACGGCCAAGGCCCCCCAAGGCCTTGGCATCGCACCCGCGAACCCGGCCGTTCCCGTCCGCTTCGCGAGCGGCAACGCCGAGAAGACGCGCGCCGACCGCTCGTTCGCCCGCACCGGGACACCGGGTGAGACGGTGCTCGCCGAGGTCGAACTGGACGGCCACGCCGTCGCGTACACCTGGCCGGGCGCGCTGCCCGAGCCGGTCCTCGACGGGCCGCGCGCCCTGTACTCCGAGGTCCTCCCGGGCGTCGACCTGCTGCTCGTCGCCCGCGAGGAGGGCGGAATGGCACAGGTCCTGATCGTCAAGACCCCCGAGGCCGCACGGCAGGAAGCGCTCAAAACCGTCTCGTACGGCCTGCGCTCCGCCGCAGCCGTGTTCCGCCAGGACCGCAAGGCCGACCGGGTCCAGGTCCTGGACACCGCCGGCAAGGAGATCGGCTCGATCCCCACGCCGTTCGCGTGGGACTCCAGCGGCCGTGACCCCGAACTGCCCGAGGGCACCACGAACCGTACATCCGTCGCCGGCCCGGCCGACGTGCTGAAGCTGTCCGGCCTGACCGGCATCGAACCCGGCGCGCAGTCCGCGCCGCTGCCGATCACCCTGGACGGCGAGGACACCCACACCGCCCGGCTCGGCCTCGGCTTCGCCGCAACCGGGCTGGCGGCACGCAAGGACGTCACGTACCCGCTGTTCGTCGACCCGCCGCTGAACCCCGGCTGGGACGCGTGGACGGTGGCCTACAAGCCGTACCCGAGCACCAGCTTCTTCAACGGCACCAACTTCTCCTCCGGCACCTCCGACGCCCGCGTGGGCCACGAGTCCGACACCGGTGGCACCGCCCGCTCCTTCTGGCGCATGGACTGGAACAAGACCATCAAGGGCGCGGCGATCACCAGCGCGACGTTCAAGGTGCTCAACAACCACTCCTGGTCCTGCACGGACCGCGAGTTCCAGCTGTGGCGCACCGGCGCGATCTCGTCCGGCACGACCTGGAACGCGCAGCCGAGCTGGTCCGACGAGATCCAGCGCAAGTCCTTCGCGCACGGCTGGTCGACCTCCTGCCCGGACGACTACGAGGCCTTCAACGTCAAGGACGCCGCCCAGTACGCCACCGACAGGGGCGATTCGACCGTCACCCTGGGCATGCGGGCGACGAGCGAGTCGGACACGCAGACCTGGCGCAAGTTCAAGGCGACCTCCGCGACCATCGAGGCCGTCTACAACCGCAACCCGTCTGAGCCCACCGGCGGTTCCTCGAAGCCCGGCGGCCCCTGCACGCCCGGCCCCGGCGCGGGCGTGACGGTCGGCAAGACCAACATCACCCTGTCGGTGACCGCCAAGGACCCCGACAGCAACATGAGCAAGGTCCGCTTCCGGTTCTGGAAGACCGGCGGCACGGTCCCGGCCGGTACCGAAATCACGATCGGCGCCTCCGGCGGCACCGCCACGTACACCATCCCGTCCAGCGATCCGCTGCTGAAGGACATCACCACCAACACCACCTTCTCCTGGGATGCCATGGGCAAGGACTCGGCGGGTGCGACGTCCACCAACTACCCGCCGGGCACCGAGCCCTGCCGCATCACGGTGGACCCGAGCGGACCGTCGCAGCCCAGTGTCACCAGCGACGTGTTCCTCAGGGCCACTTCGGACGGCGCCACGTGGGCGACAGTGAAGTTCGGCCTGACCGGACCGATCACCTTCGAATCGCCGGGGGCCGCGAGGTTCACCTACGCGTGGGGCGGGGTCAGCCCGATCTCGGTCAACGCCGACGCCAATGGCGTCGCCACCCTCCCCGCCCTGCGGCCGCTGAACGCCGGGCCCAACACACTCCAGGTCTACGCCTACGACAGCCTCGGCAACGCGAGCGCGCGGACGGACTACACGACCTACGTCCCGCCGAAGGACAACGCCGACGCCCCGGGCGACACGGGCGGCGACGGCACCCCTGACCTGCTCCTCATCGACAACACCGGCGTCCTGCGGACGTACCCGGGCCAGCCGGGCGGCGAGCTGTACGGCCAGCTGACGTCCTCGTACAGCATGGGCGCCGACGGCAAGGCGGTGCTGACCCCGGCCGGTCACTGGTACAGCGCGACGACCGGCAAGGCCGCGCTGATCGCGCACTACCAGGACGCCTACCCGGGCGACGGCACCACGGACCTCTTCGCCGTCAACCCGGACGGCACATTCTGGCTCTACCCGGGCGACGGCTACGGCTCGTTCGATGTCGACCAGCGGATGAAGATCCGCCTCCCGTCCAACGCGCCCGCGCCGTCCACCTGGACCCAGCTCAAGGCCATCGGCGACATCACCGGCGACAAGCTGCCCGACCTCGTCCTGCGCACCGACATCGGCTTCTGGGTGCTCTCCGGCTACAGCGGCGCCACCTTCCGGACCGCGACCTTGATGAACCCCGACGCCTGGGGCCGCCGCGACATCGTCAACCTGGCCGACATGAACAAGGACGGCACGCCCGACCTGCTCTGGCGCAACCTGGACAACGGCACCATGTACGTCCGGCACGGCAAGCCCGGATCCGTCACCGGCAGTGTCGACCTCAACTCCCTGATGCTGGCGGCCAACTCGCTCAACGGCGACGTCACGTTCGGCACCAGCTGGACCGAGGCCAACGTCGACGCGGCGATCGGCATCCCGGACATCAACAACGACGGCATCCCGGACATCTGGGCCCGGTTCCCGTCGGACGGCCACATGGCCATCTACAACCCGTCCACCACCAACACGAACGCACCGGTGAAGACCGTCATCGGGTCCGGGTGGACCGACAAGCTGGTCTTCGGTTGATCCGGCCCGTCTGACCCGGCCTGTTCCTCACGGGCCCGCACACACGGGTGCCCCGCACGCGATTCGCGTGCGGGGCACCCGTGTCCGCTGCGGCGGGTCAGACGACGACGTTGCCCTCGTGCAGCGCGCGGATCGCGTCCGCGTCGTAGCCGAGGTCCGCCAGCACCTCGTCGGTGTGCTCGCCCAGCAGCGGGGCGCCGATGATCTCGGGCTTGAAACCGGAGAACTTGATCGGGCTGCCCACGGTCAGGTAGGTGCCGCGCTCTTTCTGCTCGACCTCGACGATCGTGCCGCTCTTGCGCATGTCGGGGTCCTCGGCGAGCTCCTTCATGCTGAGGACGGGCGCGCAGGGCACCTCCCACGTGCGCAGGATGTCGACGGCCTCGTACTTGGTCTTGTCGGCCAGCCACTTCTCGATCTCCGCGAAGATCTCGAAGATGTGCGACTGGCGCGCCTTGGCGGTCGTGTACTCGGCGTCCTCGACCCACTCGGGCCGGCCGATGGCCTCGGCGGTCCGCTTCCAGTTCTGCTCCTGGATGGTGAAGTAGATGTAGGCGTTGGGGTCGGTCTCCCAGCCCTTGCACTTCAGGATCCAGCCGGGCTGGCCGCCGCCGCCCGCGTTGCCGCCGCGCGGCACCGTGTCGCCGAACTCGCCGTTCGGGTACTGCGGGTACTCCTCCAGGTAGCCGACCTTCTCCAGGCGCTGCTGGTCGCGGAGCTTGACCCGGGTGAGGTTGAGGACGGCGTCCTGCATGGACACCGACACCTTCTGGCCCAGGCCGGTCTCGTTGCGCTGGATGATCGCGGTCAGCAGGCCGATCATCAGGTGCATGCCGGTGTTGCTGTCGCCGAGGGCCGATCCGCTGATGGTCGGCGGGCCGTCCCAGAAGCCCGTGGTGGACGCGGCGCCGCCGGCGGCCTGAGCGACGTTCTCGTAGACCTTGAGGTCGTTCCACGAGGAGTCGTCGTTGAAGCCCTTGACCGAACCGAAGATCAGGCGCGGGTTGAGCTGGTGGATGTGGTCCCACCCGAGGCCCATCCGGTCCATGGCGCCCGGGGCGAAGTTCTCGACCAGGATGTCCGCCTCGCGGATCAGCTTCTCCATGACCTCCTTGCCCGCGGGGGTCTTGGTGTTGATGGCCAGCGAGCGCTTGTTGCTGTTGAGCATCGTGAAGTAGAGCGCGTCGAGGTCGGCGATGTCCCGGAGCTGGTTGCGGGTCACGTCGCCGCCCTGGGGGCGCTCGACCTTGATGACGTCGGCGCCGAACCAGGCGAGCATCTGGGTGCACGCGGGACCGGCCTGGACCCCGGTGAAGTCGATCACCTTGATTCCGGCGAGCGGCTTGTCACTCATGGTGGCTTCCTTCTGGTGAATGTGCGCGGTGCGGGAGGGGGCTGTGCGGATGCGGGGTGACGCGGGGGTGCGGGCGGTCACTTCTTCGCCGGCACGATGTTGCCGACGGTGATGCCCTTCGGGTTGAGGTGCGAGATGTGGCCGCTCTCGGTGCCTGCCGAGGGGTCGATCACGCAGTCGATGAGGGCCGGGCCGCCCGAGGCCAGCGCCTCGGTGAGGGCGGCGGTGACCTCGGCGGGGGTCGTCGCGCGGTAGCCCTTGCCGCCGAACGCCTCGATCATCAGCTCGTGGCGGGCCGCGGACATCAGGGTCGTCGGGGACGGGGCGTCGTCCAGCGGATTGACGTCGTCGCCGCGGTAGACGCCGCCGTTGTTCATGATCACGGTGACCACGGGCAGCTTGTAGCGGCAGATCGTCTCCAGCTCCATGCCGCTGAACCCGAAGGCGCTGTCGCCCTCGACGGCCACGACCGGCGCGCCGCTCTCGACGGCGGCGGCGATCGCGTAGCCCATGCCGATGCCCATGACGCCCCAGGTGCCGCTGTCCAGGCGGTGCCGCGGCACGTGCATGTCGATGACGTTCCGCGCGATGTCCAGGGCGTTGGCGCCCTCGTTGACGATGTACGTCTCCGGGCGCTCGCGCACGACGTCGCGCACCGCCTTCAGCGCGCCCATGAACTGCATCGGGTGCGGGTCGGCCTTCAGGCGCTCGGCCATCTTGGCGACGTTCTGCGCGGAGCGCGCCGCCAGCTCCTCGCGCCAGGCGGCGGGGGCGGCGATCTGACCGGGCTTGGTCCGCTCGGCGAGTGCTTCGAGTACCGACTCGATGTCACCGACGAGCGGGGCGGCGATGGGCTGGTTGCTGTCCATCTCCCTGGGCTCGATGTCCACCTGGATGAACTTCGCGTCGGGGTTCCACTGCGGTGCCTCGCCGTGGCCCAGCAGCCAGTTGAGGCGGGCGCCCACCAGCATCACGACGTCGGCCTTCTTCAGCGCCAGCGAACGGGCGGTGGCGGCCGACTGCGGGTGGTCGTCGGGCAGCAGGCCCTTGGCCATCGACATCGGCACGTAGGGGATGCCGGTGGACTCGACGAACTCCCGTACCTGCTCGTCCGCCTGCGCGTACGCGGCGCCCTTGCCGAGGACCACCAGCGGGCGCTGCGCGCCGGCCAGCAGCTCGATGGCGCGGTCGACGGCCTCGGGCGCGGGGATCTGGCGCGGCGCGGGGTCGACGAGACGGCTGATCGTCCGCGCGCCCTCGTCGGCGTTCATGATGGAGCCGAGCACCGCGGCGGGGATGTCGAGATAGACACCGCCGGGGCGCCCGGAGATCGCGGTGCGCAACGCGCGGGCGATGCCTCGGCCGATGTCCTCGACCCGGCTCACGCGGTAGGCGGCCTTGCAGAACTGCTGGGCGGCGGCGAGCTGGTCCATCTCCTCGTAGTCGCCCTGCTTGAGGTCGACGAGGTGGCGCTCGCTGGAGCCGGAGATCTGCACCATGGGGAAGCAGTTGGTGGTGGCGTTCGCCAGCGCGACCAGCCCGTTGAGGAAGCCCGGCGCGGACACCGTCAGGCACACGCCCGGCTTCTTCGTCAGGTAGCCGGCCGCCGCCGCCGCGTGTCCCGCGTTGCTCTCGTGGCGGAAGCCGATGTAGCGGATGCCCTGCGCCTGGGCGAGGCGGGCCAGGTCGGTGATCGGGATGCCGACCACCCCGTAGATGGTGTCGACATCGTTCGCCTTGAGCGCGTCGACGACCAGGTGGTACCCGTCGGTGAGCTCGGCCGGAACGTCGGCGGTCGCCACGGTCTCCAGTGGTGAGGGGGCGGTCATGGTCCGAGGTCCTCCTTGGGCAGGTCATGCCTGTGCGGCTGCTCGTCTCACCATCCGCAGCGCGCCTGCCCACGTCCAAGACCTATCGGCGACCAGCCCATAAGCGGCGTCTATCAACGCATGCCGCGGGGGTCCGGAGCACCCTTGATAGACGTCCGCTATCGACCGTTCACCAGCGCGTATTGGACGCGCACCGGGCGCCCCGCCCAGTCTCGCTGGGGAGACGGCTCACCGGACCAGGCTCATCGGACCTGGCTCGGCGGACGCCCGGCAGACGCCCGACAGACCTGGCTCAACGGACCCGGCGCCAAGGAGGTGCGGTCATGACCGTTCCGGCCGCAGCATCCGTGCGCGACCCGAACCGGTACCGGCCGCCGACGGTCACCGGCCTCGGCGGTCTCCTGGAACGCCAGGTCCGCGATCGCCCCCGCGCCCGTGCGCTGGTCGTCACCGGGGACCGGGTGGAGCTGTCGTACGGCGCGCTCGCCGCGCTGGCCGACGACGTGGCCGCCCGGCTCGGTCGTACGGGGCTGCGCCGCGGGGACGTGGTCGGCCTGGTGTGCGCCAACACCGTCGAGTTCGTCGTGGCGCTCCTGGGCGGGGCGCGTGCGGGGCTGGTGGTCGCGCCCGTGGACCCCGCTCTGCCCGGGTCCGAGGTCTCCGCCCGTCTTGAGGCGCTCGGGGTGCGGGCGCTGCTCGTCGGCCCGTCCGCGGGCGAGCCCGCGCCGGTCGCGCACGTCCCCGTCCCGGCCTGGACGTTGCGGGTGGCGGTGTCCCGTGCCGGTACGGCGTCGGCCGCGCTCGACGCCGGCGCGCCCGACCCGGCGGCCGCCCGGGGCGCGGCCCGCGAGCTCATCGCCGACGACGCCCTGGTCCTGTTCACTGCGGGAACCAGCGACCGGGCCAAGATGGTTCCGCTGACGCACGCCAACGTGGCCGCCTCCGTGCGGAACATCTGCGCCACCTACGAACTGGGGCCCGGCGACGCGACCGTCGCCGTGATGCCGTTCTTCCACGGCCACGGGCTGCTCGCCGCGCTCCTGGCCTCCCTGGCGAGCGGCGGCTGTGTGCTGCTGCCCGCGCGCGGCCGGTTCTCGGCGCACACGTTCTGGGACGACATGCGGGCGGTGGGCGCCACGTGGTTCACCGCGGTCCCCACCATCCACGAGATCCTCCTCGACCGGTCGGCGATCGACCACCCGGACCCCCGGTCACGGCCGCACAGCCCGCCGCTGAAGTTCGTGCGCAGTTGCAGCGCGCCCCTGAACGCGGCCACCCAGCGGGCGCTGGAGCGCGCACTGGGTGCGCCGCTGCTGTCGGCCTACGGGATGACGGAGTCCACGCACCAGGCGGCCAGCGAACCGCTGCCGCAACACGGGCCGTTGAAGCACGGTTCGGTCGGCCGGCCGACCGGGGTGGAGCTGCGGGTCGTGGGCCCCGGCGGGCGCCCCTGCCCTGCCGGCGCCGAGGGCGAGGTGTGGGTGCGCGGTGCCGGCGTCGCCCGCGGCTACCTCGCCGACCCGGCCGGGACGCAGCGCGGTTTCGGCGACGGATGGCTCCGTACGGGCGACCTCGGCACCCTGGACGAGGACGGCTACCTCTTCCTCACCGGGCGTATCAAGAACCTGATCAACCGCGGGGGCGAGAAGATCTCGCCCGAGCACGTCGAGGACGTCCTGGCCGGCTGTCCGGGGGTCGCCGAGGCCGCCGTGTTCGCCGTGCCCGACGCGACGTACGGTCAGCGCGTCGGCGCGGCCGTGGTCCTGTCGCGGGGCGAGAGCGCCGGGCCCGAGGAGATCCTGCGGTACTGCCGCACCCGGCTGGCGGCCTTCGAGGTGCCCGACCGGCTCGACGTCGTCGCCGCGCTCCCGCACACCGCCAAGGGCGGGCTCGACCGGGCGGCGGTGCACGCCCTGTACGCGGACCGGCCCCGCGGGCCCGGACTCACCTGACGCGGTGCTCGGCCGGCAGCGGCTCGTCGAAGAACTCGTCCAGCGACAGGCCCGCCGCGGCGGTCATGAACGCCCGGGCCGCGACCGAGCCGGGGGTCGCGGCGTGGATCGCGACCGACACCTGCGCCCTGGCGTCCGGCTCGACCAGGCGGACGGCCCTCATCCTGCCGAGCGGCGGCATCGCCCGCAGCCAGGTGTGCGGCACGATGCTCGCGCACGCGCCGGCGCCCACGCTGGCGTAGAGGGCCGCGACCGAGTCGGTCTCCACCTGGGGGGTCACCGCGACCCCGCTGTCCGCGAAGGCGCTGTCGATGACCTGGCGGATCCTCATGTCGGGGGTCAGCAGGGCGAGCGGCATCTGGGCCGCGTCCGCCCAGCGCATCGTGTCGGCCGGGGACAGCAGCTGATCGCTGGGCGCGAGGAGCATGTACCGCTCCTCGTACAGCGACATCACCTGGAGGTTCTCCCGGTCGTGGGGAGCGAAGTGGGCTATCGCGGCGTCGAGTTCGAAGGCGAGCAGCTGGCGGTGCAGCTCCGTGGTCGACAGCCGGGAGCGGACCTGCACCTTGGCCAGCGGGTGCGCCGCGCAGAACGCGGCGACGGGGAGCACGAGGGTCGTCGACGCCGTGGGTTCCGTGCCCAGCCGCAGGGTGCCGGTGATGCCGGACTGGACGGCCGCCACCTCGGCCTTGAAGGCCTCCTGCTCGGCCAGGATCCGCTTGGCCCACACGACGAGGCGTTCGCCCTCAGGCGTGAGGCCCTGGTAGTTGTGGCCGCGGTTGATCAGCGTGACGTTCAGTTCCCGTTCGAGCTTGGCGATCGCCGCCGAGAGCGCGGGCTGGGACACGTAGCAGGACTCCGCCGCCCGCGCGAAGTGCCTCTCCCTGGCCACCGCCACGAAGTACTCCAGCTGACGGAACAGCATGAACGACTCCTTTCTGCTGGGGCCGTGGCCGCGCCGGCGCTTCCTGCTGGAGTCGCAAGGCCGTCAGTGGTACCGCTGGTTGCGGTGTGGCCCGTCAGCTTACCGAGCGCGGTGTCGCGGCCCTCACGCGCGCCCGTCCGCCCCCGGTGCGGCCTCAGGACCCCGGCGCGGTCGCGCCGGGGTCCTGAGGCTGCACCCAATGCGCCGATCCTCGTCCGTATGCGGAATCGGGCTACGCGGGCGCCGTCTTCTGGGCGGTGTCGTCGATCTCCCAGCCCGCGGCGGCCCGTTGCGCCAGCAGGTCGGTGGCGGCGTGGACCGTGCGCAGGGCGGGTGCCTCGGCGCCGCAGATGTCGGCCATCTCCACCACCGCCGTCACGATGGCGTCGAGTTCCAGCTGCTTGCCGGCCTCCAGGTCCTGGAGCATCGAGGTCTTGTGGTGTCCGACGCCTTCCGCGCCGCGCAGCCGCTTCTCGATCGAGATGTCCGGGGTGCTGCCGACCCTGGCCGCGATGTCGAGGGTCTCCTCCATGAGTTGGACGACCAGCCGCCGGGTGTGCGGGTGGCGGCAGATCTCGACCATCGTCGCCCGGGTCAGCGCGCTGATCGGGTTGAACGCGACGTTGCCCATCAGCTTGATCCAGATGTCGTCGCGCAGGTTCGGCTCCACCGGGGCCTTCAGTCCGCCCGCGATCATGGCCTCGCTCAGGGCCGTGCACCGGTCGGAGACCCCGCCCCCCGGCTCGCCGATGGAGAAGCGGGTGCCCTCCAGGTGCCGGATGACACCGGGGGCCTCGATGACCGTGGCGGGGTAGACCACGCAGCCGATCGCGCGCTCCGGAGGCAGTACGGCGCTGGTGGCGCCGCCCGGGTCGACCGACTCGATCCGCCGCCCTTCGTAGGGACCGGGGAGTTGGTGGAAGTACCACCACGGGATGCCGTTCTGAGCGGCCACCACCGCGGTGTGCTCACCGAACAGGGGGGCGACCAGTGATCCGGAGGTCGGGTAGGCATGTGCCTTCAGGCCCAGGAAGACGTAGTCCACAGGGCCGATCTCGCCCGGGTCGTCCGTGGCGTCGGGCCGCGCCACGAAGTCGCCTCGCGGACTGAGCACCCGGACTCCGTCCGCACGTATGGCCCGCAGATGCTCACCCCGGGCGATCAGATGGACATCGGCGCCACCACGGTGCAGTGCCGCGCCCCAGTAGGCGCCGATCGCACCGGCTCCGAGGACTGCAATTCTCACGGCGGCTCCTCTCGATTCGAGCGGGAATGAATACTGTATGCAGTGCTGTCTCGCGATGTACAGTCCCTTCACGGAAAGGCGCACGCTCCAACGCCGGGCGGCGCCGGGCCCCATCGCGGTCCGGCACAGGGCCGGGCGGGCTCCAACGCCCCACAAGGCGGCACAACTCACACCCCCGGCTGGTTGGCCGGGCACTCAGCGGGGGAAACCTTCGCCGCACACGCTGTGCCGCGCGCCACCGCGCGTCGCAACCGGCACACCGTCGCAAAAAAACGCACCGCTGGGCACGTCCGCCGGCGGCTCGTGGTGAAGGCCCACGTCAGGGCGGTCGGCCAAGGCAAGCGCGAGACGGCCGACGGCACAGCTGACGACGGCAGCGGTATGTCAGTCGGAAGGGACGGAACAGGAGAGCGATGTCGGATTCACCACCACAGCAGATCGGTGTCGTCACCGAGTCCACCGCCGGGGAGACCCGCGTGGCGGCCACACCGGACAGTGTCCGCAAGCTCCTGGGCCTCGGGTACGAGGTCGTCGTGGAGTCGGAGGCCGGATCGGCCTCGGGCTTCTCCGACGACGCCTACACCGGGGCCGGCGCACGGATCGGCGACGCCTGGCGGGCGGACGTCGTCCTGAAGGTCAACGCGCCCTCGCAGGAGGAGATAGCCAAGCTGCGCGACGGGGCGACCCTCGTCGGGCTGATCGGTCCCGCCGTCAACCCCGGGCTGCTGGACGAGCTCGCCCGGCGGCCGGTCACCGTCCTGTCGATGGACGCGGTGCCGCGCATCTCGCGGGCCCAGTCGATGGACGTCCTCAGCTCGATGGCCAACATCGCCGGGTACCGGGCGGTGATCGAGGCCGCCCACGTCTTCGGGCGCTTCTTCACCGGTCAGGTCACCGCGGCGGGCAAGGTGCCGCCCGCGAAGGTCCTCGTGGCCGGCGCGGGGGTGGCCGGCCTCGCGGCGATCGGCGCGGCAGGCAGCCTGGGCGCGGTCGTCAGGGCCACCGACCCGCGGGCCGAGGTCGCCGACCAAGTGCGCTCGCTGGGCGGGGAGTTCCTCGCCGTCGAGGTCGAGCAGCAGGCGAGCGGCGACGGGTACGCCAAGGCGACGTCCGAGGCGTACGACCGGCGCGCGGCCGAGATCTACAGCGAGCAGGCCGCCGATGTCGACATCGTCATCACCACCGCGCTGATCCCCGGCCGCCCGGCGCCCCGGCTGATCACGGCCGCGGACGTGGCGTCCATGAAGCCCGGCAGCGTCATCGTGGACATGGCCGCGGCGCAGGGCGGCAATGTCGAGGGCACGGTCAGCGGCAAGGCGATCGTCACCGACAACGACGTGACGATCATCGGCTACACCGACCTCGCCGGCCGGCTGCCCGCCCAGGCCTCTCAGTTGTACGGGACCAACCTCGTCAACCTGCTCAGGCTCCTGACGCCCGGCAAGGACGGGCGGCTGACGCTGGACTTCGACGACGTCGTCCAGCGGTCGGTGACCGTGGTGCGCGACGGCGAGAAGACCTGGCCGCCGCCGCCCGTGCAGGTGTCGGCCGTGCCCGCGCAGCCGGCCGCCGCGGCCCCCGCCGCGACGGCCCCGCAGGCCAGGGCGCCCCGCCTGACGCCCGCCGTCCGCTACGGACTCGTCGGCCTCTGCATGGTCGCGATGTTCCTCCTCGTCGCCTTCTCCCCCGCCCAGCTCATCGGCAACTTCACGGTGTTCGCGCTCGCGGTGGTCATCGGCTACTACGTCATCGGCAAGGTCCACCACGCCCTGCACACCCCGCTGATGTCCGTCACCAACGCGATCTCCGGAATCGTGGTGGTCGGCGCGCTCCTGCAGATCGGCCACGACGGGGTGCTCGTCGCCGTGCTCTCGCTCGTGGCGATCACGCTGACCACCGTGAACATCTTCGGAGGATTCGCCGTCACCCGCCGCATGCTCGGCATGTTCTCGAAAGGCTGAGGATCGATGACCGCAACCACGGCCGCACAGGCCGCCGACATCGTCGCCGCGCTGCTGTTCATCTTCAGCCTGGCGGGGCTCTCCCAGCACCGCACCTCCCGCGCCGGAGTGGCCTACGGCATCGGCGGCATGGCGCTGGCGCTCGTCGCCACCGTCGTCGTCGCCGCACGGGACATCTCGACCGGCACCGTCCTGCTGATCGTGGCCGCCACGGCCGTCGGCGGCGCCGTGGGCCTGTGGCGGGCCCGCAAGGTCGAGATGACCCAGATGCCGGAGCTCATCGCCGTCCTGCACAGCCTCGTCGGCCTGGCCGCGGTGCTGGTCGGCTGGAACAGCTACCTGGAGGTCGAGGCGCACGGCGCGGAGCAGACCCGGATCGCCGCCGACCTGCTGCGCATCCACCACGCCGAGGTGTTCATCGGCATCTTCATCGGCGCGGTGACCTTCACCGGCTCGATCATCGCGTTCCTCAAGCTGTCGGCCCGCATCAAGTCCCGTCCGCTGACGCTGCCGGGGAAGAACGCCCTGAATCTCGGCGCGCTGGCCGCCTTCGTGGCACTGACGGTCTGGTTCGCGGTGACCCCGAGCCTGGGGCTGATGATCGCCGTCACCGTCCTGGCGCTCGCACTGGGCTGGCACCTGGTCGCCTCGATCGGCGGCGGCGACATGCCCGTCGTCGTCTCGATGCTCAACAGCTACTCGGGATGGGCGGCAGCGGCAGCGGGCTTCCTGCTCAACAACAACCTGCTGATCGTCACCGGCGCGCTGGTGGGCTCCTCCGGCGCCTATCTGTCGTACGTCATGTGCAAGGCGATGAACCGGTCCTTCATCTCGGTGATCGCCGGCGGATTCGGCATCGAGGCGGCGCCGAGCGGCGACGCCGAGCAGGGCGAGCACCGCGAGACCAGCGCCGAGGAGACCGCCGAGCTGCTGGAGAACGCCACCTCGGTGATCATCACCCCGGGCTACGGGATGGCGGTGGCGCAGGCCCAGCACCCGGTGGCCGAGCTGACCCAGGCGCTGCGCGAGCGCGGGGTGAAGGTGCGGTTCGGCGTGCACCCGGTGGCCGGCCGGCTTCCCGGGCACATGAACGTGCTGCTGGCCGAGGCCAAGGTGCCCTATGACGTCGTGCTGGAGATGGACGAGATCAACGACGACTTCACCGACACCTCGGTGGTGCTGGTCATCGGCGCCAACGACACGGTGAACCCGGCGGCGCAGGACGACCCGTCCAGCCCCATCGCCGGCATGCCGGTGCTGCGGGTCTGGGGGGCGGAGAACGTCATCATCTTCAAGCGGTCCATGTCCTCGGGGTACGCGGGCGTGCAGAACCCGCTGTTCTTCCGCGAGAACAGCCGCATGCTCTTCGGGGACGCGAAGCAGAGCGTGGAGAACATCCTGCGCGCGCTGAGCGCGCCGGACCCCGGGTCCGCGGCGTCGCGGCCGGGCGGCCCCCGTACGGCCCAGCAGCCCACGCACGCCTGACGGGCGCCGCGCACGGCGGTGCGGGCGGGGCGGGAAGGCTTCGGCCTCCCGCCCCGCCCGCATTGCCGCGCCCGGCCTGACGGCACATCAACTGACGTTCGCTGACGAAGCCTTGTACAAGACTCCACGTAGATTGCATACTAAAACCTGTATCCTGGCTCCGTCACCAACCGCAGTCCGATGAGGGGGCCCATGCGCGACACACGCACCGCCGCAGCCGCCACCGTCCGGATCAACCGGCCGGCGCCGCTGCGCCAGGCCGTCTACGACGCGCTGATCGAACTCATCATCAACGGCACCCTCACCCCCGGCCAGCACCTGGTCGAAGCCGAACTCGCCGAACACCTCGGCGTCAGCCGCCAACCCGTACGCGAAGCCCTCCAACGCCTCCAGACCGACGGCTGGGTCGACCTCCGACCCGCCCAAGGCGCCTTCGTCCACGCCCCCACAGAAGAAGAAGCCGCCCAACTCCTCAGCGTCCGCGCCGTCCTCGAGACCTACTCCGCCCACGGGGCCGCGCTGCACGCGACCGAGCAGGACGTGGCCCGGCTGTGGGAACTCCAGGAGACCGGGATCGCGGCCCTGGCGGCGGACGACGCGCGGGGCATCGTCGAGGCCAACGCCGCCCTCCACGGCTTCATCACCGAGCTGTCCCGCAACAAGGTGCTGGCTGAACTGATCCCCCAGGTCGACCGGCGGGTGCGCTGGTACTACATGCCCATCGCCAAGCCCCGCGGCAAGGAAGCCTGGAACGAGCACGCCTCCCTCATCGACGCCATCGCCGAGGGCGACGCGGAACGGGCCGAGGAACTGATGCGCTGCCACACGCAGCGCACCACCGACTTCTACGGCCGGCAGATCGCCGCCGCCGGCGCCCGGAAGGGATGACGGACGACCGCCCCATCTCCCCGTACGGCCGGGGGAAATGGGGCGGGGCCGGACGAAGCAGGGAGCGCACCCCACCGGCCGGCCCCGCTCCCGTGACGCGGACGACCCGGCGCGGAACTGCCGCTGGACCGGGCCGGGCTCCGTTCGCCCGCGCACGTCTCGCGGGAGGGGGCGCCGGGGCGGGCGCCCCCTCCGGTACCGGATCGCTCAGCCGCTGCTCGCCTCGGCGGGCGAGGGCTGGACCTGGCCCGTCACCTCCCGCACGGCGGCAGGCTCCACGTGCGAGGGCCTCGGCTGGCGCAGGAACAATGTGATCGCCGCGGACAGGAAGGCGATCCCTCCGGCCAGGCTGTAGCCGCCGGTGTAGCCCCAGGCACTGATCACCGAGGCGGCCAGGCCGCCGCCGAAAACGCCGCCGAACAGCTTGGCGCTGTAGACCAGACCGTAGTTCTGCGCGTTGTTGTTCTCACCGAAGTAGTCCGGTACGAGCGCGGCGAACAGCGGGTAGAAGGCGCCGCCGCCGAAGCCGTTCACGAACGCGAAGACCAGGAAGAGGGGTTCGTTGTGGGCCTGGCCCGACCACAGGACGCCGAACTGCGCCACGCCCGCGACGACCAGGACCAGCGTCAGCGTCCGCTTGCGGCCCAGGGTGTCGGACAGCCAGCCCACCGCCGCCCGGCCGACGCCGTTGACCACGGCGAGCACACCCGCGGACGACGCGGCCACCAGCGGCCCGAAGCCGAGGCTCTTGGCGAACGGCACCTGGAAGTTGATGCCGAACAGCGACACACCGCCGATGCACACCAGCGCGAACCACATCAGCGGCAGCTGCCCGGTCCTGATCGCCTGCATCGGGGTGAACTGGGCCTTCGCCGGCGGGTTCTTGGCCAGCCGCTTCGCGACACGCGCGGAGTCCTCGGTGGTGCCCCGGTGCAGCGGGTCCACGTCCTGCGGCCACCAGCTCTTCGGCGGGTCCTTGAAAAACATGCCGCACACGCCCACCACGATGACCATGAACACGGCGATCAGGTCGAGCACCAGCTTGAAGTTCCCGGGGTGGAACCAGTAGCTGAAGACGAAGATGAACGGCAACGTCCCGTAGGCGAAGCCGCCGTTGACGAACCCGGTGCGGGCGCCCTTGTTGTCCGGGTACCACTTGCCGACCATGTTGATGCAGGTCGCGTACACGAGACCCGCTCCGGTGCCGCCGAGCACCGAGTAGCCGAGGATCACGACGACGGGGTTGCCGAAGTGGGCGACGGCCGAGAGACCGAGACCGGACAGCAGCGCGCCGGCGAGCATGGCCGTCCTGGCCGGCAGGACCCCCGTCTCCCTCAGCCGCCCTGCGGGAAAGGCCACCCCGGCCTGGAAGACCGCCCAGACGCTGGCGATCCAGAACGCCTCCGTGAGCGTCCACCCGTGGGCGCTCTCCAGCGTCGACTCCGCGGAGCTGTAGCCGTACTCGAAGACGCTGACACCCATCATCGCGAACCACGGCAGCCAGACCATCCAGGCCCGGGGCCTGCCCAGGATGGACCGGTCGGTCTCCCCGACCCGGTACACGCGGCCGTTCGCGTCGGTGACCTCCCGATAGGGAGCGGGAGCCACCTCAGGTATTGCTGACATGTGTGCCTTCCCTTGCGTGAGAAGAACCTGGCGTGCGCTCCCTGGGCTTGTCTCTTCGTGCGGCGGGGCGGTACGGATTCCCGCCCCCGCGGCACGGCCGGCACGCGGTCGTGCCGGTGGTACGCCGTCCGTCGGCTCAGGTCCGGGGCGGCATCCCGGTCCGTGCAGCACATGGTCGGTGGCACATTTGTGAAACCCACGGACGCGCGACAAAGCCGCGCCCGGGGCTGAGTTGTGGCTGGTCAGCCGGTCGTTGTGCGATGCATTACATACTGGAGATTGCATACGGTATGGATCCGCGGAAGCGTGTGTCCAGGGGATGTCGGGAAGATTGACTACCGCATTACCTTCGGCTGCCGTCCCTGCGCGGGCAACGCCACGCGACGGCAGCGGAATTCACCCGCCAGACCTGCGCAATCACGGCATCGCGGCCACCGACTGCTTCAAAGGCCGCCTCCGAAAGCCGAATTGACGGCCGCTCAGGGGCTACGGGCAGGCCGCGCGGGGAAAACCCGCTCGACCCGGTGCCCCTGGAAGAGACCCTCCGCGCATGGAGTTTCTCTGCTACCACCGCGACCGGCACGGCTCCGTGCCGTTGCGCGACGAACTGATCGAGGAGCACTGGTCCTACATGGACCAGTACGCGAAGGAGATCGGGTGTGAGTAGTTGCGGTACAGAAAGTGCCGTTGAGATTGATCTTGCTGGAATTGGCCTACCTGGGGTAGCGCCGAGGTAAGCCCAAAAGCCGCCAGTACTTGATCCTGGCGGGTGTGGTGCTCGGTCCGCTCAACGCAGGCTGGCAGCCAGGAGTGCGTTGACGCGGTTCTCGTACTCACGGCGGGCCTTGCGCTGGGCCGGGACCGCCACGGTGCCGTCGAAGGGCTGGCAGCGGTCGAGGAGTTGGCGGTGGACCCCGGGCACGGTGGTGATGCGCAAGGTGTAGCCCTGGCCGCGTCGCACGGTCACACCCTGGTCGAGCGCGGCCTGCTCGGCGTCGTTCAGGTCGGTCGCGCGGAGGAAGTCGGCGACCTTGCCCGGCATGTCGAGGGCAACCGGCAGCTCCGGGGCCGGGGTGCCTTCGTCGGCTACGACGTGTTCGGGCATGAGGTCGGCGACGGCCGTGCGGATGGCGCCCCGGCTGACGCCGTACTCACGGGCCAGGGCGGCGATGGACCGACCCTCCAGATACCCGGTGCGGACGGCGTC
The DNA here is from genome assembly GCF_056270165.1 of Streptomyces sp. RLA123. Taxonomy (NCBI): domain Bacteria; kingdom Bacillati; phylum Actinomycetota; class Actinomycetes; order Kitasatosporales; family Streptomycetaceae; genus Streptomyces; species Streptomyces sp. RLA123. The sequence continues at coordinate 1,776,171 of NZ_JBWDOR010000003.1, forward strand.
GGCCTTCTCGGTCTTGATGGCAGGGCGGCGTCCGCCCTTGTTGCCCTTGGCCTCGGCGGCACGCAGCCCGTCGTAGGTCAGCTCGCGCTGGAGGTCGCGTTGTAGTTCGCCGGCGGCCGCGAGGGTCTGCACCATGAACTTCACGGTGGACAACAGTTCTCCGGTGCGCGGGTGGCGAGCGGTGAGGTCCATAGCGGAGAACGCGCCGTCGTGGATGCGCAGGGCGAGACGGTCGCGATGCAGGACGTCGAGCACGTCGAGGATGTGCCCGGTGCCGCGTACGAGGCGGAACATCTCGGAGATGTGCACGGTGTCGCCCGGCCGCGCGTACGCCAGCAGGTCGCCGAACTTCGGGCGCTGGAGCGGGTGGAGGCGGCTGGAGGTGCCGGGCTCCTCCTCGAACGTCACCAGGTCCTCGATCCCGGCCTCGTCCAAGACGAGGTTCTGCCGGGCGGTCGACTGCCGGTCGGTCGACACTCGCTTGTCGACCAGGTTCGCCACCGAAGGCCCCTTCTGCTCGGAGGATCGGACCTTATCTGTCGGCAAACCCTGTCATCAATCACCATCGGATCTGATTGGATTCGCGCAGCCAACGGGCCCCGAAATGCCCGGGTTCATTGGACGTCTGCCGTGCCTGTCGTCATTCGATCGTTTGCCGACAGGCGGGGGTCGGCTGTCCCGGCGCTTGAGCGCGGGAGGCCGTCAGGCGGGGATGGTGAGGACAGCGTTCGCCACAGAACCGGCGTGCGCCGAGGTCCGTGGAGCCGTGAGGGCCGGCCGGAGCGCGTGGCGGCGTTCTGGCCAGCCCCTGGGGGTCTTCAGGCCGTCGGGCGCTTGGCGCGGGCGGTGAGGCGTTCCCAGTTGTGGTGGCCGATGTCGGCCTTCTGCTCGTCGGTGAAGGGCGAGTTCTCCAGGAAGGAGCGGGCTTCACCGTTGCTGGTGTCGACGTAGGGGAAACCACCGGGGCGGAAGCCGTAGGTGAAGGGGTAGTCGGTGGAGTACAGCATCCGGTCGGTGCCCATCACTTCGGCGGTCCAGCGCAGGTAGCGGGGGCTGTTGGTGCCGCTGCCGGCGACCCAGAAGTTCTGCTTGAAGTAGTCCGCCAGGGGTTGGCGCAGGCGGCCTGCTTCGCCGAAGAAGCCGGTGTGGTCGAGGTAGAACAGCGCGACCTCGCCCCAGTGCCCGGCGATCACCTGCAGGTCCGGGAACCGGTCGAAGACCCCCGAGAAGATCATGCGCAGGTATTGGAGACCGAGGTCGTAGTACCAGCCGAGCCCGGCTCCGGCAAGGACGGAGCCCATGGGCGCGGGGAGGTCGGAGTAGTAGGCGTCGATGACGGGCTGGACCGGTGTCTGCGGGTGGAAGTGCAGCGGCACGGCCAGCCGCTCGGCCGTGGCGTACAGCTCGTCGTTGTCCGGGTGGTCGGCCAGCTTGTCCCCGGTACGCCCGTACAGCATGGCGCCGGGAAAGCCCAGCTCGCACACGGCGCGCTCCAGTTCGGCCGCGGCCGCGGCCGGCGACTGGGTGGGAATCGCGGCGAACGCCTGGAAGCGGTCGGGCCGGGAGGCGACGATCTCGGCAAGCTGGTCGTTGGCCTCGCGGGCCACCGCGACCGCGTCGGCCTCGGACAGATCCTGCACACCCGGGGACGACAGGGAGAGCACGGCGACGTCGATGCCCTGGTCGTCCATGTGGGCCAGCCGCTGCTCGCCGACCTCGTGCAGGTTCTTGGCGATGGGGTTGTCGCCGAAGCCGCGGGCGGGGATCTGCGGCGATCCGGCCCGCTGGTACGCCTCGTAGACGGCCGGTACCACGACGGTCTCTTCCACCCCGATGATCCGCAAACGGTCGGACATGACGGTTCTCCTCGTACTGATGTTTCCAATGGAACTCCGTCAACGGTACCATTGATACTATCGACGGCAACACGAGAGCGATACCAGCGATAGCATCCAGGTTCCAGCGACGCTATCGTTGCTTCCATGCCTGTTGAACCGACCCAACCGACCCCCACCCGGCGCGCCGCGGAGCCCGCCACCGCCGCACGAGAACAGACGCGCCGCCGGATCATCGAGGCCGCGACCGGCCTGCTGGAGCAAGGGGGCCGCGACTCGGTCACCACCCGGGCGGTCGCCGACGCCGCCGGACTGCAACCGCCCGCCCTTTACCGGCTGTTCGGCGACAAGGAGGGGCTGCTGGATGCAGTGGCCGAGCACGGTTTCACCCGGTTCCTGGCAGCCAAGCAGCAGATCGAACCCTCGCCTGACGACCCGGTCAAGGAACTGCGCGTCGGCTGGGACACCGTGGTCGAGTTCGGACTGGCCAACCCCGCGCTGTACACGCTGATGTACGGCGAACCCGCCCGGTCCACGACCGTCTTCCGGATCGGCCTCGAACACCTCATGGACAAAATCCGCCGCATCGCCGCCGCGGGGCTCCTGCGCGCGGAAGAGGGACTCGCGGCCCAGATCGTCCATGCCACCGCCAGCGGCGCCATCCTGACCTGGCAGTCCGTCCCCGAGCCCGAGCGAGACCCCGCGCTCCTTGTCGCCCTGCGCGAATCGATGATCACCACCATCACCACCCAGGAACCGGCTGTGGAGGAACCGGGGCCGGGCGGCGCTGCCCGTGCCTTGCGCGCAGCACTGCCCGGCCAGAACGCCCTCAGCCAGGCCGAACAGCAACTTCTGACGGAATGGCTCCAGCGACTGTCCGCATAGCCGCTCCCCACGACCGGCCTCACGTCCATGATCGTCGGCTTGGCGTTAACCGCTGTACCGCAAGGCCGATTCCGAAACCGCGGTCCAGGCGAAGGGAACCCGTCGATGACGTGCTCAACCATGGAGACGCAACGCTTCTACGGCTCGGGGAACCTGCCTCACCCGTCCCCGCACCAGTCGCATCCCTGCTGCTGGAGTACATCGCGGACCGCGACAACATGAACACCGCCACCAATCAGGCATCCCGTTGGCTCTTCCCCGGCCGGCGGGCAGGCCAGCCTGCCCGCCCCGACCACCTGTCCGCGCTCCTGGGCGAGATCGGCGTCCCGGTCGCCGCAGCCCGGGGCGCCGCCATCCGACAGCTACTCCTTGAGCTGCCCGCCCCCGTTGTCGCGGATACTCTCGGCTCACATGACTCGGGCGAGAGGCCCTCGGCGAGAGAGGCGCCCCGGGCCGACAGCCTGGAAGGCGATGGCGAGCAGGGCCCGAGGCGAAGGCGCCAGCAGGGTGGGGGCCGGGGCGGGTCCTACTCCGCTGACGTGTGCGCCGTGCCCGCAGTGCGAATGCGCTGGCTGAGGAAGAGAGCCGCACGGTCCAGTGCCTCGTCTGCCTCGTCCAGGACGCCGGCGAACGCCTGGAACACGTGCGGCACGTCGGCGGTGATGTCCAGGATGACGTCCACTCCGACCGACCTCGCACGCTTGGCAAGGCGCGTGGAGTCGTCCAGCAGGATCTCGTTGGTGCCCACCTGGATCAGCATTGGGGGGAAGCCGGTCAGGTCGGCGAGGACGGCCGGGCTGAGCAGGGGCTGGTGCGGGTCGGCTCCGGCGAGGTACATGGCCCCGGTGTGTTCAACGGCCTTGCGGGTGAAGATCGGGTCGACGCCTTCCTTGGTGTCCATGCTCTGGCCCGTGCGGGTGGCGTCGAGGCCCGGGGAGAACGCCACGATGGCGGCGGGCAGTGGCAGGCCCGCGTCACGGGCGGCCAGGCAGGTGGTGATGGTTAGGCCACCGCCGGCGGAGTCGCCGGCAAACGCGATGGTTGAGGGGGCTTTGCCGCTGTCGAGGAGGGCGCGGTAGGCGCTCAGGGCGTCTTCGATCGCGGCCGGGAACGGGTGCTCGGGGGCGAGCCGGTAGTCCAGCGAGTGCGCCCCGAAGCCGGTCTTGGCCACGAGGTGTCCCGTCAGTGACAGGGCGGTCTCGGGGGAGCCGAACACAAAGCCGCCGCCGTGGAAATACAGGATCGTCCCGGCGCGGGGCCCGTTGTCCGGCTCGACACGCAGGGCGGGTCGGTTGCCGAGCGTCGTCCGCGTGGTGCGGATGGTGTCGGGCACGATCATCTGGGCCATCAGCGCCCTGAAGCCTGCTCGTATCTCCTCGACCGACCGTGCGCCCTCGGGTTGCGGCTGCCGCAGCATCACGTCGACCTCGGCCCGCTGTGCCTTGCTCATGGCTGTGCTCCTGTCGGAAGTAGCTTCCAGTACACTATATGCCATGGCATATACATCGGACGGTGACGCGGTCGATCTACCGGCCTTCTTCGCCGACCTCGTGCGGTGCGAGACGCGCCTCTACAACGCGCTGAACGATCGCCTCCGCACGCGGCACGGGATCGTCACCTCGCAGTTCGAGTTCCTGCGCTTCCTGCGCGACCACCCCGGGGCCCGCGTGGCGGACCTCGCAGCCGAGTTCGCCATCGGCATCGGAGCGACCAGCAAGGGCGTCGACCGCCTGGAGAAGCAAGGATGGGCCATCCGGCAGCCGAACCCGGCCGACCGCCGGTCCTCACTGCTGGACCTGACCGACGACGGCACGCGGCTCGTCGACGCGGCGGAGGAGACATTCGCCGAGGAACTGGCCGAACTGATCGGCGGCACGCTCGACATTGCCTCGGCGTCGGCCGCCGCCCATGCATTCGTGAAGCTGCGCTCGGCGCTCGAACGCAACCAGATCGGAACGCCCACAGGCTGACCGATATCGCCTCTGTCCCGGGCGGCCGCGACTCCCGGCCCGCGCGGGGTACGGTGAGCGGCCCAACGGGTCGGGTGTGCGGGGTCAATCGTCGTCCTCGTCGTCCTCGACGGCGTCCGGGTCCCGGAAAGGGCGCAGGCCCTGACCGGGACCGCTGGCCTTGATGCTGAACAGGTAGCGGCCCAGGAAGTTGATGTGCCGGTCCTTGAGCGGAGAGAGGCGGGCCACGTCCTCGTCCTTGATGTCGTGACCCTCGGCGCGGAGCTGGGCGACCGCGGCGTCCAGGTAGCGTGTGTTCCACAGCACGACGGCGTTGAGGACCAGGCCGAGGGCGGCGAGCTGGCCTCCTGGCCCTCGCGGTACGCCTGGCGGATCTGACCCCGCCCACCGTGGCAGATCGCGCGGGCAAGCCGATGGCGGGACTCCTGCACGGTGAGCTGCCGGTTCATCAGGCGGCGGTAGGTGTCGTCCATCGGGTCGACCAGGGCGAGCAGGTGCACGGCGGCAGCATCGCCAGGCGCTCCCGCTCCGAGGCCCGCCGCGCCGGGCTGATCAGCCGGTTCGCCATCAGCACTGCGAACAGGTCCAGCGCGTCATCGACTGCCTGCGCCTCCAGCTGACGCACCACTGCCGTCAGCAACGCGGTCCGCCGCGGATCGGGCGCCCGCTCGATCGTCTGCGCCTTGCTCAGCTGCCCGTACCGGGCCGTGGACATCCGGTTCACCAGCACCCGGGACAGGTTCACCCGCCCCAGCGCGAACGCGGAGATCTCCTCCACTCGCTCCATGGCCCGCACCATCGCGGTGCCCGTTGACTTCGTCGGCGGCGTCCGCAGCCGCTCCAGCTCCGAGACCCGCTTGCCCTCCGGCACCACCAGCAGCTCAGCCAGCGCAGGCACCAGCGCGGGATCGGCCCGGTGCGCAGCGCGGGCCACCGCCTCGTACCCGCGCCGCTCGGCCACCGTACGGGCCTCGGACACCTGCCGGGCCAGCACACTCACCCCGGCAGCAGCACCCGGTTCTTGCGCAGCCACGTCACCGCGTGGTTGAACAACGCCACCGGCCCCTCGGCGTGCGTCCACGCCCGCCCGTACAGAAAGCTGCGGAACTCCCGCCCCCACTTCCGGTCGGTGAAGTCTCGGTACTTGAACCGCTCCTGGATCTCCGCTGCGTGCTCGTACGGTGTCCTGCGCCGCTCCGGGTACCGTTTCACGCACGAGGCGTCCGCGATGCCGAGCTGCCCGGCCAGGTACTCCACGACCTCCCACGGCACTGCGAGCGGGTCCTCACCCGGAAACCGGCCGACGTAGCGGACGGTGCAGATCTGTACCGCCATCCCCAGCCGGTGTGCGTCCGTACGACGCAGCGCGATCAGATCACGGTCGTCGTCATCGAGGAAGAAGAACCGCTCCAGCTCCGGGCGCGTGGGCACCTCGGTGAACGTCCCGTACGGCCTGCTCATCAGTCAGAAATTCCACCGGCACGACCGGACCGTAGCCAGCACCGACAGCCACCCGACGATCTTTCCGAGAACCCCGGCGGCACCCCGGTAGATGTGCTGGCCGACCATGATCAATCTCAGCGGCACTTTCTGTACCGCAACTACTCACAACCGGAGGGCCCCGCGAGTTCGCGAAAACTGAAGGCTCTTCAGCGCGAACCCGCGGGTTTACCGGTATGCATCAGGCCGGTGCATCCGTGAGTTCGGGTGGAACATGGGGATGCTGAGCGATCCGAAGGGCTTCGGCGGCAATGCCGGCGGACATCTCGGTTATGACGGGCGCCCGCCGAACTGCCAGTTGTGCACCTCGATGTCGGCGTACCGGTCCGGGGTCAGGATGGCGCGTGCCGTGTCTGGGTCCGGCACCCGGACCAGCGCGGCCGTGCCCAGCCAGGTGGTGCCGTCGTCGGACAGCAGCGGCCCGTAGGCGATCAGCTCGTCGCGGTCGGGCGGCAGTGCGAGGTCGGCGGCCTGCCCCGCGCCGAGGTCGAGACCGAGCACCAGGTACCGGTTGCCGCTGGTCGGGCCGCCGGGGAAGTCCCACATGGTGCGCCCCAGCAGGTTGCGCCACCGTCGCAGCAGCACGTCCCGGTAGACGCCGGCCTGGTAGTTCGGCTCGTCGAAGGCGAACGCGCGGGCGGCGACGGGATCGGGCAGGTCGACGATGTGCACGCTGCCGGTGGGTGTGTCGCCGTCGTCGGCGAGGGTCGGGCCCCGGGCGATCATCTCGTTCGCGTACCGGTCCATGTAGGACCAATGCTCTTCCAGTAGCTCGTCGCGCAGTGGCAGGGAGCCGGGCCGGTCGCGGTGGTAACAGAGGAACTCCATGCCCAAGGATCGCTTCACGGAGGTAACCAGGTCGAGCGGGTTTCACTGCGGGGGCTGCTCGGCGGCCTGTTCCAGCAGGGCCCGTGCGGAGTCCGCGTAGCGCATCGCGGTCTTCTCATCGAGTCCGAAGACCTCCGCGAGGTGGAGCGGGTCGGGGCCTTGGACCAGTGCTTCTTCGAGCTGCCGGTCCACGCGGAGTCTCTCCAAGGTCGCGTCCTGCCCCCGCATCGCGGCGCTGATCCAGTGGTTGCTGGCTCGGCCGGTCGTCTTGGCGGTCTGGTTGTTGATCAGCAGGTGGAGGTTGGCGGTGTTCGGCCACCGTCGGCGCCGGTGCTCCAGCCAGTCCAGCAGCAGCTTCAGGGTGAGATCGTCGAGCGGGCGGGCGCGTCCGGCGATGGTCAGCCGGCGGTTGCCGAGGTCGACGTCGTCGAGCATGAGGGTGGCGATCTGGGCGACCCGGGCGGCGTGGACCGCCGCGAGGGCACAGGCGGCAGTAGTTCCACTTCAGCGGCTGGACGCGACGGCAACCGGTGCATGCGGCCGCTTCGTGGCCGCGGCCGAACATGTAGCAGGTCGGGCAGAGGCGGCCGCTGAGGTTTCCCCAGGGCAGGCAGCTCTCGCAGGAGTCAGTGGGCTTGACGTAGCCCTTCGGGAACCGTGCCACCGGCTCACTCCGGCGGCAGCGACCGGCCGTCCCGGCGCTTGGGGATCACCTTCGGTGCGGCGGTTCCCGCGCCGACCGCCACCCGTTCCGTCTCCTCTACCTGGCCAGGGCGGTGGACCTTCTCCGGTTCGGGGATCAGCAGGTCGCCGATCTCGCAGCCGAGGACCACACAGATGACGTCCAGGTCGTCCAGTTTGAGGGAGACCGGCTGGCCGGACCACAGGCCGGACATCTTGCCGGTCGAGATCACCAGGCCCTGCTCGGCCAGGCTCCGCTGGAGCTCGGAAGCCTTCCAGATACCCTTGTTCGCGGCGGTCAGCCGCAGGTTCCACCTCATCGGCCCAGTCCTTCCAGCCGCTTCGCGGCCCGTTCCATCCCGGCGGCCCAGGCGTCCTCGACCCGGGTCTGCTGCACGTGGATATACCGCATGGTGGTGGCGATCCAGGAATGTCCTAAGTCCTCCTGGATTGCGAGCAAGTCCAGCCCATGCCCATAGAGTTGGGACGCGCAGAAATGCCGCAGCACGTGCGGTGTCAACTTGTGTGTCCAGCCCGGCAGATGAGCCTCGACCGCGTTGTCGAGCCCGTTGCGCAGGGCGTCGTCGCCGACCCGGCGGGCGGAGCCGTCGGTGTTCTTGCGCTCGGAGGGAAACAGCGGGGCACCGGGCCGGGCGTGGTCGTCGTCGAACTGGCCCCACACGTCCTCGATGAACCACCGCAGTGTCCGGTCGGCACCGTTGATCAGCGGCACCATCCGCTCGCGCGGGCCCGAGCCGCGGGCGCGGTCCCACTTGATGTCGTCCAGGTCGAGCCCGCATGCCTCGCTCACCCGGAGGCCGACCTGGGACATCAGCTTCGAGGCGGTGTAGTTCCGGGCGGTCGGGGCGAACTTGCGGCACGTGGCCGGCTCGCCGCCCCAGCCGGTGAACAGCGCCCCGATCTCCGGCTCACTCGGCGGGATCCGCAGCTGGGCGTCCTTGGCCCCGCGCGGCCGGTTCATCTCGTCGATCGGGCACTCGACCACCCGGCCGGTCATCCGGTGGAGCTCGACCTTGTGCCACAGCTCCAGGAACATGAAGTACGTGCTCAGCGCCTGCGCCCGGCCCAGCCGGGTGCCGCTCGGCGAACCACGCAGCACCTTCCCGAAGTACACGTCCGCGTCGGCAGGCTCCATGTCCCACAAGGGCCGGCCGAACCACGTCCTCATCTGATCCAGGTGACCGACGTCCCCGCGGATGGTGCCGTCCGCCAGGCCCGCCGAGGCCCGCGCGAGGACCAACCCGGACAGCACGTCGGTCTCGAACCGCTCCAGTTCCTCCGCCGACGCGGGCGCCCAGTGCTCACGCAGGTCCCGTACGACTGCCAGCGCCGCCAACCCGAGCCTCCTCGCCTTCGACCCGACTGCGAATCGGTCGGACGAGATGAGAACGCTTCAAGAATCCCGAAGTTACGTCACAAGCCTGCAGAGCACACGAAGGAGGAACAACCCCCTGGCCACGGGCACAGGGACTCAGCGAGGCTCAGGGGAACTCACGGGATGTCGCACAGATGATCGCCCGGGGCCCGACCCCTCGCTGACGACCGCGACACACCCACCGGAAGTGTGCACATCGTCGACCTGCCCGACCCCGCCGCCGCCCGCGCGTTCGCCTTCGCACCATGTGGGACTTCCCCGGCGGCAGGACCGGCGGCGACCGGTACCTGGTGCTCGGGCTCGGCGCGGGGCAGGCCGCCGACCTCGTCCCGCCGCCTGGCGCGGACGACCTGATCGCCTACGGGCCGCTGCTCTCGGACGACGGCAGCGCCTGGCTGGGTACGGCGGCACCGCTCCGGGCGCCGGATCCCGGGACGGCACGTGCCGTCCTCACTCCGGACCGGTACGTGGCCGTCGAGGTGCACGACTGGCAGTTCGGCGGGCGGCCGTCATGACCCGGGGCCGGCCGGCACATGGCTCTGTGCCGGCCTGACCCAAACCGCTCAGTTGGCGGTGGTGCGGCGGCCTCCCCGGCCGCCCTGCCCGCCGCGGCCGCCGGCGCCACCACGGCCGCCCGTGCCGCCCTGGGCGTCACCGGAGGCCGTACGGCGGCCGGTGCCGCGGGTGGCGTTGCCGGAGCCGGAGCCGTTCGCCGTACCGGAAGCGGTACGCCGGTCGGAACCGCGTCCGCCCGTGGTGGCGGAGCCGGTCGCGGCCCCGCGGGTTCCCGTCCTGCGGCCGGAGCCGGCCGAGGCGCGGCGGTCCGCACCCTGTCCGCCGGTGCCGGTGCCGGTCCCTGCGGTCGCGCCGCCGCCCGCACCGCTGCGGCGCCGACGGCTGGGCCGCTTGCCGGGCTCGCCGGTGCGGGGGGCCAGGGCCGCCGGCTCGGGGACCTCGATGGTGACGGCCACACCGGACGGCTCGCGGGCGCCGGTGATGGTCGTCAGTGCCGCGTCGCTGGAGGTGACGCGGGCCGTCCGGGGGCGGATGCCCGCGGCCGACATGAGCTGGGTGACATCGCGCTTCTGCTCGGGCAGGACCAGCGTGACCACGCTGCCGGAGCCTCCGGCGCGGGCCGTGCGGCCGCCGCGGTGGAGGTAGTCCTTGTGGTCGGTGGGGGGATCGACGTTCACGACGAGGTCGAGGTCGTCCACGTGTATACCGCGCGCCGCGACGTTCGTGGCGACCAGCGCGGTGACCACACCGGTCTTGAACTGCTCCAGGGTGCGGTTGCGCTGCGGCTGCGAGCGGCCGCCGTGCAGGGCCGCCGCGCGGACGCCGACGGACAGCAGCCGCTTGGCGAGGCGGTCGGCCGCCCTCTTGGTGTCGAGGAAGAGGATGACCCGGCCGTCGCGTGCCGCGATGCGCGTGGTGACGGCCTTCTTGTCGGTCTCGTCCAGGACGTGGAGCACGTGGTGCTCCATGGTGGTCACCGCTCCCGCGGACGGGTCCACGGAGTGCACCACGGGGTCGCTCAGGAAGCGCTGCACCAGGCGGTCGATGTTGCCGTCCAGGGTGGCCGAGAAGAGCATGCGCTGGCCGTCGGGCCGCACGCGCTCGATCACCTTGGTGATCTGCGGCATGAAGCCCATGTCGGTCATCTGGTCGGCTTCGTCGAGCACCGTGATGCGCACGTCGCCGAGCAGGCAGGCACCCTGCTCCACCAGGTCGTTGAGCCGGCCGGGGGTCGCCACGACGACCTCGACGCCGCGCCGGAGCGTGGCGGCCTGCTTGGTCATGGACAGCCCGCCGACCACCGTGGTCAGCCGGAGGTTCACGGCCGTCGCGTACGGGGTCAGCGCGTCCGTCACCTGCTGGGCAAGTTCACGGGTGGGCACCAGCACGAGGGCGAGGGGTGCCTTGGGCTCCGCGCGCAGTCCTGCCGTACGGGCCAGCAGCGCCAGCCCGAACGCGAGGGTCTTGCCGGAGCCGGTGCGTCCCCGTCCCAGGAGGTCCCGGCCCGCCAGCGAGTTGGGCAGCGTGGCGGCCTGGATGGGGAAGGGGTCGGTCACGCCCTGCGCGGTGAGGGTCTTCAGCAGCCCCGCGGGCATGTCGAGGGCGGCGAAGTCCTCGACGGCGGGAAGGGCGGGAGTCGTGCTTTCCGGCAGCCGGAACTCCCGCGGCGCCGACGCTGCGGACGGTGCGGGCGACGACGTGCGCCGGGCCGGCTTCTGGGGCCTGCGGGACATGCGGTACTGCCTTCCTGGAACCAGCGCAAACCGGGGTCCGCACCAAGACGGTGCGGACCCCGGTGAGCAGATACGCGTCAGGCGATCAGGCGGGGACGATGTTCTCCGCCTGCGGGCCCTTCTGGCCCTGGGTCACGTCGAACGAGACCCGCTGGCCCTCCTGGAGCTCGCGGAAGCCCTGGGTCGCGATGTTCGAGTAGTGGGCGAAGACGTCGGGGCCGCCGCCGTCCTGCTCAATGAAGCCGAAACCCTTTTCGGCGTTGAACCACTTCACGGTTCCCTGTGCCATGACGCTCTCCTTCAGGTAGGCAGAGGCCCCATCCGGAGATGCCGGGTAGAACAAATAATGCGCCCGAAGGAGAAGTTTCCCCTCAGGCGCACATAGATCCATGGGTACCACAACTGCAACTTCGGGAACCCTAGCACAGCGCGACGGCCCACGACGGGCCACGGGAGCGCGACACCGTCCTCCGGGCCTCCGTGGCCCGGCGGGCGCCGACCGCGCCGCCGGGCCGTTCCCGGGGGCTCGCGGGGGCCGCGAGCCTCACGACCCCCGCCGCGTGTGAATCCGGCCACATGCCGCGGGCAGCGGGCAGCGGCCTCCCCCGCCCGGGGTTCCAGGGGCTCGCGGCAAGCCCCTGTCGTCCCGGCCGGCGCTCCCGTGCCTCCCCGGTCCTGCCCGGGAGAGGGTCGCACCCGGGGTCAGCGCATGAGCTTCACCGCGGCCACCACCAGGGGGTCCAGGCCGTCCGCTCCGGCGTCGACGTACTCCAGGAGCCGGGCGCGCATGCGCGGGTCCCAGAACCTGCCGATGTGGCCGGCGACGGCCTCGGCGGCCCGCTCACCGGGCAGGTGCACCAGGTTCGCGGCGATGTCGTTCGCCATCCTGCGTTCCGACGGCACTCCCGCTGCCATGTCAGTCCCCCACCGTGAGCAGGCCGCCCTGGACGGGCCCGGCGTTCTCGGCCGGCTCGGCGTTCTCGGCGGCCTCGCCCCGCGCCGGCCGCGCGAGCCCGACCTGCACGGCGGTCACCTTGTACTCCGGGCAGTTGGTCGCCCAGTCCGAGTTCTCGGTGGTCACCACGTTGGCGCCGGTCACCGGGTGGTGGAACGTGGTGTAGACGACCCCGGTCGGCATGCGGTCGGAGATCTCCGCGCGCAGCGTCGTCTGCCCCACCCGGCTGGCCAGCGTCACCATGTCGCCGTCGTTGATGCCGCGCACCTCGGCGTCGTGCGGGTGCAGTTCCAGGATGTCCTCGGGGTGCCAGGCGACGTTTGCGGTGCGGCGGGTCTGCGCCCCGACGTTGTACTGGCTGAGGATCCGGCCGGTGGTCAGGACCAGCGGGAAGCGCCGGGTGCTGCGCTCGTTCGTCGGCACGAAGGTGGTGACCTGGAACTTGCCCTTGCCCCGGACGAACTCGTCCACGTGCATGATCGGCGTGCCTTCCGGGGCCGTCTCGTTGCACGGCCACTGGACGCTGCCGAGCTTGTCCAGCAGCTGGAAGGAGACGCCGGTGAAGGTCGGGGTGACCTGGGCGATCTCGTCCATGATCTGGCTCGGATGGTCGTACGCCATGGGGTGGCCCATGGCCGTGGCGATCTCGCTCACGATCTGCCACTCGTGCTTGCCCGTCCTCGGCTTCATCACCGCGCGCACCCGGTTGATCCGGCGCTCGGCGTTGGTGAAGGTGCCGTCCTTCTCCAGGAAGGACGCGCCGGGCAGGAAGACGTGCGCGAACTTGGCCGTCTCGTTGAGGAACAGGTCCTGGACGACGACCAGTTCCATGGCCTCCAGCGCGGCGGTGACGTGCTTGAGGTTGGGGTCGGACTGGGCGATGTCCTCGCCGTGGACGAACAGGCCGCGGAAGGTGCCGTCGATCGCCGCGTCGAACATGTTGGGGATGCGCAGCCCGGGCTCGGCGAGGAGGGTGCCGCCCCACAGGTTCTCGAACACCTTGCGCACCGCGTCGTCGGAGACATGCCGGTAGCCGGGCAGTTCGTGCGGGAACGAGCCCATGTCGCAGGAGCCCTGCACGTTGTTCTGGCCGCGCAGCGGGTTCACGCCGACGCCGTCCCTGCCGAGGTTGCCGCAGGCCATCGCGAGGTTGGCCATCCCCATGACCATGGTGGAGCCCTGGCTGTGCTCGGTGACGCCGAGGCCGTAGTAGATGGCCCCGTTGGGCGCCTGCGCGTACAGTCGCGCCGCCGCGCGCAGTTCCGCGGCCGGCACGCCGCAGATCTCCTCGGCCGCCTCCGGGCTGTTCTCCGGGCGGGCGATGAACTCCGCCCACGCCTCGAAGTCCTCGCACCGCTCGTCGACGAAGGCCCGGTCGACCAGGCCCTCGGTGACCACCACGTGCGCCATGGCGTTGACGACGGCGACATTCGTGCTGGGCCTGAGCTGGAGGTGGTGCTCGGCCTCGATGTGCGGGGAGCGCACCAGGTCGATGCGGCGCGGGTCGACGACGATGAGCTTGGCGCCCTCGCGCAGCCGGCGCTTCATCCGCGAGGCGAACACCGGGTGCCCGTCCGTGGGGTTGGCTCCGATCACCATGATCACGTCGGCCTGGGCCACGGACCGGAAGTCCTGTGTGCCGGCCGATTCGCCGAACGTCTGCTTGAGCCCGTATCCCGTCGGGGAGTGGCAGACCCGGGCGCAGGTGTCCACGTTGTTGTTGCCGAAGGCGGCGCGCACCATCTTCTGGACGACGTAGACCTCCTCGTTGGTGCACCGCGAGGAGGTGATGGCGCCGATCGCGCCCGATCCGTACGTCTGCTGGAGCTCGCGCATCCGCCGGGCGACGGTGCCGATGGCCTCGTCCCACTCGACCTCGCGCCACGGGTCGGTGATGCTCTCGCGCACCATGGGCTTCAGCACCCGGTCGGGGTGGGAGGCGTACCCGAAGGCGAAGCGGCCCTTCACGCAGGAGTGGCCCTCGTTGGCGCCGCCGTCCTTGTACGGCACCATCCGCACCAGCTCGTCGCCGCGCAGCTCGGCCTTGAACGAGCAGCCGACGCCGCAGTACGCGCAGGTGGTGACCACCGAACGGGTCGGCATGCCGAGCTCGACCACCGACTTCTCCTGGAGCGTGGAGGTCGGGCATGCCTGGACGCAGGCCCCGCAGGAGACGCACTCGGATTCCATGAAGGTCTCGCCGGCGCCCGCCGAGACCTTGGAGTCGAAGCCGCGGCCCTCGATGGTCAGCGCGAAGGTGCCCTGGACCTCGCCGCAGGCGCGGACGCAGCGGGAGCAGGCGATGCACTTGGACGCGTCGAAGTCGAAGTACGGGTTGGAGGTGTCCTTCTCGGCGTCGAGGTGGTTCTCACCCTCGTAGCCGTAGCGGACCTGCCGCAGCCCGACCACCCCGGCCATGTCCTGCAGCTCGCAGTCGCCGTTGGCCGGGCAGGTCAGGCAGTCCAGCGGGTGGTCGGAGATGTAGAGCTCCATGACGCCCTGGCGGAGCTTCTCCACCTTAGGGGTCTGGGTCCGCACGCTCATCCCGTCCGCCACCGGCGTGGTGCAGGAGGCGGGGGTGCCCCGGCGGCCGTCGATCTCCACCACGCACAGCCGGCAGGAGCCGAACGGCTCCAGGCTGTCGGTGGCGCAGAGTTTGGGGATGTCGATGCCGGCGAGCGCGGCGGCGCGCATCACGGAGGTGCCCTCGGGCACCGCCACCGGTATCCCGTCGACCTCCACCGACACCGTCGCCGCGCCGGGCCTTTCGGGTGTGCCGTAGTCGGGTTCCTTGAGGAGCGTCATGCCGTGCCCTCCGTCCTGGCGCCACTGGGCTGCCTGTTCCGGCTCCCCTGGCCGGTGTCACGAGCGAGGAAGTCGTCGGGGAAGTGGGCGATGGCGCTGCGCACCGGCATGGGGGTCAGGCCGCCCATCGCGCACAGCGAGCCGTCGGTCATCAGCTCGCACAGGTCCTCCAGCAGGGCGAGGTTCTCGTCCCGCTGCTGACCGGCCACGATCTTGTCGATCACTTCGACGCCGCGGACGGAGCCGACCCGGCAGGGTGTGCACTTGCCGCAGGACTCCTCGGCGCAGAACTCCATCGCGAAGCGGGCCTGCGCGGCCATGTCGACGCTGTCGTCGAACACGACGACGCCGCCGTGACCGAGCATGGCGCCGGCCGCCGCGAAGGCCTCGTAGTCCATCGGCAGGTCGAACATCGTCGTCGGCAGGTAGGCGCCCAGCGGCCCGCCGACCTGCACCGTGCGCACCGGGCGGCCGGAGACCGTCCCGCCGCCGTAGTCCTCGACCAGTTCGCGCAGGGTGATGCCGAAGGCGGTCTCCACGATGCCGCCGCGGGCGATGTTGCCGCCGAGCTGGAACACCTGGGTGCCGCGCGACCGGTCGACGCCGAGTTCCTGGTAGGCCTTCGCGCCGTGGGACATGACGACGGGCACGGTGGCGAGGGTGAGGACGTTGTTGACGACGGTCGGCTTGCCGAACAGGCCCTCGATCGCGGGGATCGGCGGTTTGGCGCGGACGGTGCCGCGCTTGCCCTCCAGGCTCTCCAGCATGGAGGTCTCCTCGCCGCAGATGTACGCGCCCGCGCCGACGCGCACGTGCAGGTCGAAGTCGAGCGCGGAGCCGAGGATCCCCTTGCCGAGCCATCCGCGCTCCCGCGCGATGTCGATGGCCGCGCGCACGGTGGCCACCGCGTCGGGGTACTCCGAGCGGATGTAGAGGTAGCCCTCGCGGGCGCCGACCGCGTGCGCGGCGATGGTCATGCCCTCGATGAGCATGAACGGGTCGCCCTCCATGACCATGCGGTCGGCGAAGGTGCCGCTGTCGCCCTCGTCGGCGTTGCAGCAGACGAACTTCAGCTCGTCGGTGCACCCGAGCACGGTCTTCCACTTGATACCGGCGGGGAATCCCGCGCCGCCCCGGCCGCGCAGTCCGGAGTCGGTGACCTCGGTGACCACGTCCTCGGGGGTCAGTGCCAGCGCCGCGCGCAGCCCTTCCAGGCCGCCGTGCGCCAGATAGTCCTCGGCCGACAGGGGGTCGGTCACGCCGATTCTGGCGAAGGTGACCCGCGTCTGCCGTGCCAGCCAGGGCAGTTCGTCCACGATGCCGAGGCGCAGCGGATGGTCGGCGCCGTCGAGCAGGCCCGCGGCCAGCAGGCCCTCCACGTCCGAGGGGGCGACCGGTCCGTAGCCGACGCGGCCGGCGGGGGTGGCCACCTCGACCAGCGGCTCCAGCCAGAGCATGCCGCGGGAGCCGTTGCGCACCACCTCGACGGGCAGCTCCCGTTCGGCGGCGGCGTGCCGCAGCGCGTCCGCGACCTCGTCCGCGCCGACGGACCTGGCCGCCGAGTCGCGGGGGACCCAGACCGTCACGGCGGAATCCGAAGAGCGCTGTGTCATGAGACCGTCCCCTTGAGAATGGAGCCCAGCCGGGCCGTGCCCACGCGTCCGTACAACCGGCCGTTCACCTCGACCGAAGGCCCCAGGGCGCAGTTGCCGAGGCAGAAGACCTGCTCGACGGTCACCGAGCCGTCGGCCGTCGTCCCGCCCGGTTCCAGACCGGATTCGCGGGCCCAGTCCATCAGGCTGTCGGCGCCGACGGCCTGGCACGCCTCGGCGCGGCATATCCGCACGGTGGTGCGCCCCGCGGGTTCACGCCGGAAGTCGTGGTAGAAGGTCACCACGCCGTGGACGTCCGCCCGGGAGAGGTTGAGCTCGTCCGCGAGCACGGCGACGGCCTCCTGCGGCACGCACCCCAACTCGGCCTGTACGGCGTGCAGTACGGGCAGCAGCGGCCCCCGGTCGTCCCGGTGGCCGGCGGCTGCGGTCCTGACCACCTGCTCGACGGTGGCGTCGGTCCCGCCCGCGCTCCCCGGCGTCATGACCGCTCCGCCTTCACGACGAGCGGGAGTCCGGGCGCGGGATGCTCAACTGCCGTCCGGCGCATTCGATACACACACATTCGGGCCCCTTGACCTCTCCTGCGGATGCGCGGGGTCCGTGACCGACGTACAGAGCCGCTTCGGTTTTCAGGCGGTGCTGGCGGTACCCCTAGGACAATAACGCATACAAGCTTCTGCATACAGAATCCCGACGCACTTTTGTGAGTCCGGCGGCGCCGACGGCACACCGCCCGCGCGCGCCCGACACGCCTCCGCATACCGGCAGCACACGCCATGTTGCATACCAAAACCTGTACACTCAGGCCTCCCCGCCGTCCTCGCCCCTCACGGCGGACTCCACTGGCAGAGCCGTCGGCCCCTCAGGCTCGCCGGCAGAACGGGGGAACGATGCGCGAGGCCCTGACTGCGGCGGCCGGCCACCGCGTCGCCCGCCCGGCGCCGCTGCGCCAGGCCGTCTACGACGCGCTGATCGAACTCATCATCAACGGCACCCTCACCCCCGGCCAGCACCTGGTCGAAGCCGAACTCGCCGAACACCTCGGCGTCAGCCGCCAACCCGTACGCGAAGCCCTCCAACGCCTCCAGACCGACGGCTGGGTCGACCTCCGACCCGCCCAAGGCGCCTTCGTCCACGCCCCCACAGAAGAAGAAGCCGCCCAACTCCTCAGCGTCCGCGCCGTCCTCGAGACCTACTCCGCCGAACTCGCCGCGCGGAACGCGACACCCGAGGACGTCGAGCGCCTGTGGGAGCTGCACCAGGACGGCGTGGACGCCCTCGCCGGCGGCGATGTCGAGCGCCTGGTCACGGCCAACATCGCGCTGCACGCCTTCATCACCTCCGTGGCCGGCAATGCCGTACTGGCCGAGCTCATCTCGCAGGTGAGCCGGAAGGTGCGCTGGTACTACACACCCATCGCCAAGCCCCGCGGCAAGGAAGCCTGGAACGAGCACGCCCAGCTCATCAGGGCCATCGCCAAGAGCGACGCCGGCCGCGCGAGCGAGATCATGCGCAAGCACACCCAGCGCACCGGCGAGTACCGCAAGGCCGTCGCCGCGAAGGCGTCCGGCCGCGACTGACCTGCCGCTGCCGCT
This sequence comes from Streptomyces sp. RLA123, assembly GCF_056270165.1. Classification (NCBI taxonomy): domain Bacteria; kingdom Bacillati; phylum Actinomycetota; class Actinomycetes; order Kitasatosporales; family Streptomycetaceae; genus Streptomyces; species Streptomyces sp. RLA123. The sequence goes on from NZ_JBWDOR010000003.1 coordinate 1,794,483, forward strand.
CCTTCAGGAGGCGAGGGCGCCGGCAGGACGCCGGTCCGGTGCCACGGCGGCCACGACCGCCACCGCGGGGTGGACGGCGTCGCCGCCGAGGGCCCCCCGCAGTTCCAGCAGCCACGGCAGCACGGTGCCCAGCACGATGCCGAGCCCTGCGCCGTCCTCCCCCAGCATCGCGTCCGCGGGGACCAGGACCGGGTCGGCGAGGACGGTCGACGTGGCGCTGCCGTACGGTCCCGCCCCGTCCGTCCGGGCCGGGACGAACAGGTCCGGGGCGTGCGCCGGGACCGTCCAGAGCGTCATCCCGTCGTCCGCGGCGAGCGGCCGGGACGACCAGAGGTAGCTGTCGGCCTCCCCGGCGGCGACCACCTCGTGCTTGCGGGCCCTCAGGGCGACCACGTCACCGCTGCGGGAGGCCGTCGAGCGCGGGGTCCAGGGCCCGGTCCGCGGAACCTGCTCCGCGGGGTCTTGCTCGGCCAGGGCGAGACTGCCGAGGTGGCGGCCGGCGGCGATCTCGCCGCGGATCCAGCGGCCGCCGTGCGCCTCGAGGACGGCGACCGCCGCGTAGTGCGACTGGAGCACGGCCGCGGTGGCCGGGCAGGCACGGGCGATCCGCGCCACCACTTCGGCGGCGTCGGACAGGCCCAGGCCGCCGCCGCCCAGGTCCGCGGAGACGGTGAGTCCGAGCAGCCCGGCCCGCCCGAGCGCCGTCACGGCACCGCGCGGAAACCTCCCCTCCTTGCCGGTCCTCTCGGCGGAGGGCTCGATGACGCTGCTCAGGACGTGGGAGAAGGCGGTGCGGTACGGCACGGGGTGCCCCCCTCGGGAGTGGTTTCCGGTCCGCTGTCGGCCGGTGGGCGTGCGGGAGTCGCGGTTCCCTGGCGTACGGGGCCGGTCCGCGCGGAGAGCGTCCGCGCCGGCCGGCCCCGCCACCGTGCGCGCGGGCCGTGTGCCCGGTCCGCCGTCGGGCGGACCCGGCCGGTTTGCCGTCCGCCGGCCCGCGCGCACACCTGGTCGGCTCAGGGCTGCACGCCGGTCTGCGGGTCGATCTCCCGCAGCAGCCCCGCCGACACGTCGAAGACAAAGCCCCGGACGTCGCCGGTGTGCGGCAGGAACGGTGACGTCCGCACCCGCCGCATCGACTGCCGGACGTCCTGGTCGACGTCCTGGAAGGACTCCACGGCCCAGGCCGGCCGCTGCCCGACCTCCCGCTCCAGTTCGTGCCGGAAGTCCTCGGTCAGGGTCTGGAGACCGCACCCCGTGTGGTGGATGAGCACCACGCTGCGGGTGTCGAGCGCCCGCTGACTGATCGTCAGAGAGCGGATGGTGTCGTCGGTGACCACGCCGCCCGCGTTGCGGATGGTGTGGCAGTCCCCCAGTGCGAGGCCGAGGGCGGCGTGCAGATCGATGCGGGCGTCCATGCAGGCCACGACGGCCACCCGCAGGACGGGGCGGGCGCCCATGCCCGGATCGGTGAACCCGGCGGCGTACTCCCGGTTGGACTCCACGAGGCGGTCGGTGACCGTCTCCGGGGGGCGGGCGCCCATGCCCGGATCGGTGAACCCGGCGGCGTACTCCCGGTTGGACTCCACGAGGCGGTCGGTGACCGTCTCCGGGGGGCGGGCGCCGCCGGTGGACTGCGCGGGGCGGTGCGTCGACGTCGACATGCTGGGCTACCTCATTCCGTCGGCGGGGGCGAAGGGACCCGTGCCGGGCTGCCGGACGGTTCGAGCCGGATCACGATTCCCTTCGATGTCGGGGTGTTGCTGATGTCGGCCACGCTGTCCAGCGGTACCAGGACGTTGGTCTCCGGGTAGTACGCGGCGGCCGACCCCGGTGTGGTCGGGTAGCCGATCACCTGGAAGCCGGGGGCGCGGCGTTCCACCCCGTCGTGCCACACGCCCACCAGGTCGACGCGGTCACGGTCGGCGAGGCCGAGGGCCTCCAGGTCGACGGGGTTCACCAGGACGACGCGGCGGCCTTCGTGGATGCCTCGGTAGCGGTCGTTCATCGCGTACGGGACGGTGTTCCACTGGTCGTGCGAGCGCAGCGTCTGCAGGACGAGGTGCCGCTCGGGTGCCTGGACCATGGCGAAGTCGTTGCACGTGAAGACCGCCTTGCCGCTCGGGGTGGGGAACGTCCCGTGGTTGACCGGGTTCGGCAGCAGGAAGCCGCCCGGCTCGGCCGCCCGCGCGGAGTAGTCGTGGAAGCCGGGCACGACCCGGGAGATCCGGTCCCGGACGGTGCCGTAGTCCGCCTCGAACGCCGCCCAGGGAAGGGACGGGGTGTCGCCGAGGGTCCGGGCGGCCAGCCGGGAGATGATCGCCACCTCGCTGAGCAGCGTGCCGGAGGCGGGCTCCAGCCGGCCGCGCGAGGCGTGCACCTGGCTCATCGAGTCCTCGACGGTGACGAACTGCTCGACGCCGCCCTGGATGTCGCGGTCGCTGCGGCCCAGGGTCGGCAGGATCAGCGCCGTCTCGCCGCAGACGGTGTGGGAGCGGTTGAGCTTGGTGGAGATGTGCGCGGTGAGCCGGCACGTGCGCAGCGCCGCCTCGGTCAGCTCGCTGTCGGGCGCGGCCCGGACGAAGTTGCCGGCGACGCCGACGAAGACCCTGGCCCGGCCGTCGCGCATGGCCCTGATGGAGTCCACGGTGTCCCAGCCGTGCCCGGTGGGCGGAGTGAAGCCGAACTCCCGCTCCAGGGCGTCCAGGAAATCCTGCGGCATGCGCTCCCAGATGCCCATGGTGCGGTCGCCCTGTACGTTGCTGTGGCCGCGCACCGGGCACACGCCCGCTCCCGGCTTCCCGATGTTCCCGCGCAGCATCAGGAAGTTGACGACCTCGCGGATGGTGGGCACGCCGTGCTTGTGCTGGGTCAGGCCCATCGCCCAGCAGACGATGACGCTCCTGCTCCGCAGCACCCGCTCGTGCACCTGCTCGATCTCTTCGCGGGTCAGCCCCGTGGCCTCGCGGACGTCGTCCCAGTCGGTCTTGCGGGCGTGCCGGGCGAACTCGGCGAAGCCCGTGGAGCGGGTGTCGATGAACTCGTGGTCCAGCACGGTCCCCGGCGCGTCGTCCTCGGCCTCCAGCAGCAGCAGGTTCAGCGCCTGGAACAGCGCGAGGTCGCCGCCGGGCCGGATCTGCAGGAACTGGTCGGCGACGGTCGTGCCGCGGCCGACGATGCCGCGGGCCTTCTGGGGGTGCTTGAACCGCATCAGCCCGGCCTCGGGCAGCGGGTTCACGGCGACGACCTGGCCGCCGCGCCGCTTGGTCTCCTCCAGCGCGGAGAGCATCCGCGGGTGGTTGGTGCCCGGGTTCTGGCCCACGACAAAGACCAGGTCGCAGTCGTAAATGTCGTCCAGGGACACGCTGCCCTTGCCGATGCCCAGGGTCTCGTTGAGCGCGGAACCGCTGGACTCGTGGCACATGTTGCTGCAGTCGGGCAGGTTGTTGGTGCCGTAGGCCCGGGCGAAGAGCTGGAGCAGGAACGCGGCCTCGTTGCCGACCCGGCCCGAGGTGTAGAAGAGGGCCTCGTCCGGGGAGTCCAGGGCGCGCAGTTCGCCCGCGAGCAGGTCGAGGGCGCCGTCCCAGCCGATCGGCTCGTAGTGGTCCGAGCCGGGCCGCTTGACCATGGGTTCGGTGAGCCGGCCCTGCTGGTTGAGCCAGTAGTCGGACTTCCCGTCCAGCTCGGACACCGGGTGCTCCCGGAAGAAGTCCGCGGTGACCCGGCGCGAGGTCGCCTCGTCGCTGATGTGCTTGGCGCCGTTCTCGCAGTACTCCTGGAGGTGCCGGTGTTTCGGGTCCGGCTCCGGCCAGGCGCACCCGGGGCAGTCGAAGCCCTTGGGCTGGTTGATGTTCAGCAGCGTCAGCGCCGTCCGCCGGACGGTGGTCTGGCCCAGGGCGTATTGGATCGCGTGCGTCACGGCCGGCAGTCCGGTCGCCCAGGTCTTGGGCGCGGTCACCTCCAGATGGTCGTCGGTCGGGTCCTCGATGGTGCTCATGGTCGGGCCTGTGCCTTTCTGCTGTTGCTGCCTGCGCACCGCAGCGTCCTGCCGCGGCGGGCGCCGGGGGCGGTGCGAGCCCGCTCGGCGGGTGGATGAGCGGGGTCTGTCACGGGGAGGTCTGCGCCGAGGCGTGTCGTCCGGGCCCGGTGCGGCGGCGGATCGCGCGGCCGGGTCGAGTCACGGCCGGCCGGTGGTCCGCGGTGGCCGTCAGATCACGCCCTGCGCCCTGAGGGTGGGCAACTCGTCCTCGTGGATGCCGAGTTCGGTGGTGTAGATGTCGTGGTTGTGCTCGCCGAGCAGGGGGGAGCGGGTGATGGTGGTCGGCGAGTCGGAGAGTTTGAGGGGGTTGCCCACGGTGGTGTAGGAGCCGCGCTGGGGGTGCGGGACGTCGACGACGATCTGGTTGGCGCGCAGGCTGGGGTCCTCGATGATCTCCTTGGTGGACAGGATGGGCCCGCAGGGGATGTTGTGGGTGTTGAGCTGCTCCAGGACCTGCCACTTGGGCAGCGTGCTGGTCCACTCCTCGATGAGCTGGAACATCTTGGTGAGTTTGGGCAGCCGGGCCCGGGGAGTGGCCCACTCGGGGTCCTCGGCCAGTTCCGGGCGGCCGATGAGCTCGGCGAGGGGCGGCCAGCCGGTGGGCTGGACGATGACGTACACGTAGTCGTTGGGACCGCCGGGCGCGCATTTGACGGCCCATCCGGGCTGGCCGCCGCCGGAGGCGTTGCCCGAACGCGGCACCTCGTCGCCGAAGTCGTCGTTGGGGTACTCCGCGAGCGGGCCGTGCACCAGGCGCTGCTGGTCACGGAGCTTGACCCGGCAGAGGTTGAGCACGGCGTGCTGCATCGCGACCTGGACCCGCTGGCCGCGTCCGGTGTGGGTGCGCTGGAACAGCGCGGCCAGGATGCCGGCCACCGCGTGCATACCGGTGCCGGAGTCGCCGATCTGCGCGCCGGTCGCCAGCGGGGGGCCGTCGTCGAAGCCGGTGGTGGCCATGGATCCGCCCATCGCCTGCGCGACGACCTCGTACGCCTTGTAGCCGGTGTAGGGGCCCTCGCCGAAGCCCTTGATCGAGGCGTAGACGATCCTCGGGTTGATGGCGTGGATGCGTTCCCAGGTGAAGCCCATCCGGTCGATCGCGCCCGGGGCGAAGTTCTCCACCATCACATCGCTGCGGCCGATGAGCTCGGTCAGGAGCTCCTTGCCCCGCGGCGTCTTGGTGTTGAGCGTGATGCTCCGCTTGTTCGCGTTGAGCATCGTGAAGTACAGGCTGTCCACGTCCGGCAGGTCCCGCAGCTGGCTGCGGGTGATGTCACCCCCCGGCGCCTCCAGCTTGATCACGTCCGCACCCAGCCACGCCAGCAATTGCGTCGCCGACGGACCGGACTGCACGTGCGTCATGTCCAGAACACGAATACCTTCGAGTGCCCTGCTCACAGCCGTCCCCACCTCACCTGTCCACACCGACCGACCGACTGACCGTCTCCCACACTGTAGATTGCATACCGTATGGAGTTGTCTTCATCGTCGCGGCAGCCGTGACGGATGTCCAGAGCGCGCCGGGAAATATTTGCCCATGGCGGGACCGCGCCCCGGCGCGCCGGCACTACTGCGCCGCGCGGCGCGGGCGATTCAGGACCAGTGGACGGCGGCCAGCGGGTACCCGCCCGCGTCGAACGTCTCCTGGCACACGGAGAGCCCGAACGCGATCTCCAGGCCCTTGAGCAACCGCTTCTGCCAGTCGGCGATCCGGCCCTCGTTCTCGAAGACCGGACGCCCGTCGGCGTAGCGGACCTCCGGGCGGCATCCCGCGTCGTGCATCGCCCAGTTGAGGAAGGACATCTCCGGTGCGTCGTCGAAGTAGTGCCGGCCGCCCAATGGGGCCTCTGCGTGGAACCGGCCGCGGATCTCGCCGTGCCACACCAGCCGGCCGCCCTCGAACCAGGCCATGCAGTACATGCCCTTCGCGGCGATGTTGTAGAGGAGGACGGCCCTGCCGGTCCCCCGCGGCAGCGCGAAGCCCTCGTGGAAGGGGATCAGGTAATCGAAGTTCCCGGCGAGGAACGACCACTCGCCTTCCCTGCCGTAGACGGTCACCAGCGGCTCGTCGGGAACCCGGATACGGGGGTGGGTCCGGTCCCAGACGGCCTTGGCCCCGGCGCTCACCGGCTCCGGCATCTCCCAGGGAACCGCGCCGAACACCACCGCCAGGTCCTGCGGGGCGATGCCCTCCGCGAACACCAGGCCCGCCTGTCCCCCGAGGACGGGGTCGGCCGCGCCGTCCGGCCACCGTTCGCCGATCCACGCGATGCCATCGTCTTCCGCCATGACCGGGGACCGTAACAGCGAGGTCCGACAGCGGTGCGCGGCAGGGGACTTGGGGTGTCTCGGCGGCGCACCGCGCGGGTGCGCCGCCGCCTCACGGTCAGACGGTCCTGGCCACCTGGGCGTACGTCAGACGCGGGGAGCGCGGGAACCACGCGTTCTCGCCGGGCCTGCCGATGTTGACGACGACGAGAACCGAGTGGTCGCCGTCGTCGAAGAACTCCTTCTCGATCCCCGCGGCGTCGAAGCCGGTCATGGGTCCCGCGGCCAGACCGGCGGCGCGGACGCCGACGATGAAGTACCCGACCTGGATCAGCGCGTTGAGCCGCGCGGACCGCTCGCGCACCACCCGTTCGGTGAAGAGGTCCTTGGCATGGGGGGCGTGCGGGAACTGGCTGGGCAGTTCCTCGTGGAACTCGTTGTCCGCCGCCAGGATCGCGACGAGCGGCGCGGTCGCGGTCTTGGCGCGGTTGCCCTCGGACATGTGTCCCAGCAGGCGCTCGCGCGCCTCGGCGGACCGGACCAGCACCATCCGCAGCGGTTGCTGGTTCATGGAGGTGGGGCCGTACTTGACCAGGTCGTGGACGGCCTCGATCTGTTCGTCCGTCACCGGCTCGCCGGTGAAGCTGTTGGCGGTCCGTGCCTCCAGGAACAGCAGGTCCTGGGCCACGGTGTCGAGTGCGAGGGACATGGGACAACCCCTTATGAATGAGCGTCTGTGGCTTCTCGGTGATGGGGGGACCGCGCGAAGGAGGAACCGCGCGCCGGCACGGCGGGAACGCGGCGGTCGTGGTCGTCGTCGCCCCGGCGAGCCCTCGGAGCAGGCCGTAACGCCGCCGTGTCAGCGGCAGACCGCCCGGCGCGGCGCGAGCCGCCATCGGCGGACGGAAGGCCGCCCGTGTCCGGCCGCGACATCGACCTCGCGGCGCCGGTGCCTCGGCGCACGCACCGCGCGCATCGAGTTCACGAGGCGGTCACCTCCCGAATGAATGACGCTGCCGTGCCTGCGGCCACGCCGTTGCGTCCAGGATCACCGCGGCCCCGGAACCGGGGCATCACCCATTCAAGGGATCCTCGCCACCGGGCCGGGTGATCGGTGCGCCGCTCAGCCGGTCCCGTCGGTGCCGGTGCCCCGCTCGATCGCCAGCCGGGTCAGCTCGACCCGCGAGTTGATGCCGAGCTTGGTGAAGATGTGCTTCATGTGCGTGTTGACGGTGTGCACGGACACATAGAGCCGGTCGGCGATCGCCCGGTTGGTGAAGCCCTCGACGACGAGCGGGATCAGTTTCCGCTCGGACTCGGTCAGGTTCTCCCAGCCCTCGGGTCCGGCCGCATGGTGCCGTACGGGGGCGGTGCGCACGCCGAGCCGGCGCATGCGCCGCTTGATCCGTTCCTGGTCGCGCTCGGCTCCCGCGGCCGACACGAGCCGGCCCGCCTCCTCGAAGTGGGCGATCGCCGGCGCCGTGTCGGCCGCTGCCGCCATGAGGCTGCCGAGGTCCTCGCAGGCCGCCGCCAGGGCCAGCGGCCTGCCGGTGCCCCGGTAGCCGGCGACCGCGGACGCCAGTGCGCCGGGGTCGCGGTGGATCAGGCCGTCCACATGGGCGCGGACCGCCCCGAGGATCTGCAGGCACTCGTCCTGCTCCGTCAGGTCCCGCAGGACGTCGGAGACGGTCAGCGCCACCGACGTGTCCTCGCCGCGGAGCGCTATGCGTACGATCCCCGGCCAGTGGGACGGAGGCACCGCGAGCAGCCGCGCCGGCTCACCGCTTCCGAAGCTCTCCCTGAGCGTTACCGCCGCTTCGCCGTCCTCGCCCTCCGCGTCCGCCAGGAAGGCGCGGGCGAGAGCCACCCAGGGGCCGTACCGCAGGGTGTTCGTGCCGGAGCCGCTTGCGGCGGCACGCAGGTGGTCCCTCGCCTTGGCGAGATCACCCCGCCTGATCTCCACCAGTGCCAGCACGGAACGGGCCTGCGGATTCGGCTGGGTGATCTCGAGCTCGTCCGCCACGGTCAGGCTGGCCTCGGCCTCCACGGCGGCGTCGTCCAGCGCTCCCCGTTCGAGCAGTGCGCAGGCCCGGGCGGCGTGCCATTGGGGAAGGGACCAGCCCAGGCCCAGCGCCTCCGCCTCGCGCTGTCCCTCCCGCAGGATCCACTCGGTGTTCGCGAGCCGGTCGGTGGCGGTCAGCACGGTGGCCAGCCACAGCGCCGGAATGCGCGGCGGCCGCAGGTAGAGGGCGGCGGACTGGGTGCCGGCGCGCCGGGTGGCCTCCTCGGCGAGTCCGAGGGCGCGGGCCAGCCGCCCCCGGTAGAAGAGCGTCTGCGACTGGAACACCATCGCGCTGACGACGACGGCCGGATCCTGGCTGCTGTAGGAGGCCTCGACGAGCCCGGGGCCGGTCTGCTCGGCGGCGGTGATGTCCCCGAGGTACACATGGCCCGTCGCCTTGGTCTTCAGCATCCGGACGCGCAGGTCCTCCGGCAGCGCGGGCAGGGCCAGGGCCTGCTGGAGATGGGTCATCGCGGCGGCGTCGTCGCCCGCCGCCTGGTGGATCTCGGCGGCCACCAGGCGCAGGCATGCCTCCTGCTGCGGCTCGAGGCCCTCGGGCAGGGTCGCGTCGACCAGGTCGAGCGCCTCGTGCACCCGGCGGGTCCTGCCGAGGTACTCGGCGGCTTCTGTCAGCAGGGTGATGCGGCGCCGGTCGTGCGGGGGCAGCAGCCCGGCGACCCGCTGGGCGAGGTCACCGGCCGCGTCGGGGGCCGACGACGACAGTTCCCGTACGGCGGTGGTCAGCGTGGTCACGGCCTCGTCGTCGACGGGGCCGCCCGACATGACGACGTGCCAGGCCATCTCGGCCGATCGTGCCCCGATCCCGCGCAGGCTGTCGGCCGCCTCCCGGTGCAGCGCGGTCCGTACGGCCAGCGGCAGGTTCTCGTGCACGGCCTGCCTGATGAGGTCGTGGCGGAAGGCGAGCCGGGGGCCGTCCGCCGAGAGCAGGCCGTCGTTGACCACGGCCTCGACGCCCGACAGCAGGCTGCCGACCTGCCTGCCCATCATGCGGGCCGCCGTGCCGAGCGGGAACTCGCGGCCGAGGACGGACCCGACCTGGAGCAGGTGCACGGCGTCCTCCGGGAGCCGGTCCAGGCGCGCGGCGACGCTCCGCCGGAAACTGACGGGGACTCCGTCGTGCAGGAGGCTCGCCTCGCCCGCCTCCGTTCTGAGGGCATCCGTGTCGGCGAAGGCCCGCACCAGTTCGATCGCAAGGAAGGGATTGCCCGCGACGCCTCGCAGAAGCCTGGTCAGACCGGGTGACGGCCCCGCCCCGAGGACATCGGCCGCGATGAGCTGGAGGTCCTGCTGCGGCAGCGGGCCGAGGGTCAGCCAGCGGGCTCCGAGGCGTTCGAGGTCCTCGCGCACCCTGGCCACTATCGGTCGCTCGGTGTCCGACCGCACCGCCAGCACCCACAGGATCCGCGAGGCGGCCAGGCGCCCCGGCAGGGTGCGGAGGACGAAGAGCGTGGCCGGGTCGGCCCACTGCGCGTCGTCCACGAGAACGGCCACCGGGGCGCGCTGGGCCCGGTCCTCCAGGGCGTCCGCGATGCTGTCCAGCAGCCAGAGGCGCTGGTCCTCGGTGGCCGCGGCGGCCCGGTCGAAGCCGCCGGAGGACTGCAGGGCGGACTGCAGCGCAGCTCCCGCCGCGTACTGGTCGAGCTCATCTGCGCGTACCGACACCACGTCGAACCCGGACCGCCGCGCCATGCCGTCCAGCTCCGCGAGCAGCCGGCTCTTGCCGACGCCGGGCGGGCCGTCCACGACGACGCAGGCGCCCCGTCCGCCGTGCACCGTGTCCAGGGCCTCGCGGACCGCCGTGATCTCGCGGTCCCGTCCGCGCAGCCGCAGCCCGCTACCGGCACCGTGCCCGCGCCGGCCCGCCTGGTCGCCGAGGGGGTCTGTGCTGCGCATGGGGCAAGCATGGCGCAGGGCCGCGGCGGCGCTCAATGCCGCTCCCCCGCCGACCGGCACTTTCACCCGGGTGATCCCCGGTCCCGGGCCGCCCTGTCACCCCACCGCGACGCATGCTCCGTGCCATCCGGATCTCTTGTCCGTGGAGAGGAGCACGACGTGCGTACAGGCAAGGAATATCTGGCGGCGCTGAACGACGGCCGCACCGTGTGGGTGGGCGACGAACTGGTCGACAACGTGGCCACGCACCCCACGACCCGGGCCTACGCCCGGAGCATCGCGGCCTTCTACGACCTCCACCACCGCCCGGACCTCGAGGACGTCATGACGTTCGTGGACGAGGACGGCGTGCGGCGGTCCATGACGTGGTTCCAGCACCGCTCCAAGGAGGACCTGCGGCGCAAGCGGCAGTATCTGGAGACCGTGCAGCGGGAGCTCGGCGGCGGGGCGATCCCGCGCACGCCGGACGTCAACAACTACGTCCTGCTGACCTACGTCGACGACCCGGAGCCGTGGAGCAGCCAGTCCGTCGGGACCGGTGGGCGGGATCTCACCGAGGGGATCCTCGGCTTCTGGAACGACGTGCGGGACGGCGACCTCAACGCGACGCCGGCCTTCGTCGACCCGCAGGCGGACCGCTCGCGCGACTCCGCGCAGGCGGAGTCCCCCGCCCTGCGGGTGGTCGCCACCTCGGACGAGGGCATCACGGTGCGCGGCGTGAAGGCGATCAGCACCGGCGCCGCCTTCGGGGACTGGATCCACATCGGCGTCTTCTACCGCCCCGGCATCGTCGCGGAACAGATCATCTACGGCGCCGTGAAGCCCAACACCCCCGGGGTCACCATCATCTGCCGGGAGAGCGTCGCCCGGGACGGCCAGGACGTGGAGCACCCGCTCGCCGCACAGGGCGACGAGCTGGACAGCATGATCGTGTTCGAAGACGTCCTCATCCCCTGGGACCGGGTCTTCCACATCGGCAACCCCCAGCACGCGTCGCTGTACCCGCAGCGCGTCTTCGACTGGCTGCACTACCACTCGCTGGTGCGCGCGATGGTCAAGGCGGAGCTGATGCTCGGCCTGGCGCTGCTGGTCACCGAGCACATCGGCACCTACCAGTTGCCGCCGGTCCAGGCCAGGATCGCCCGCTTCGCCGGCTTCCACCAGACGCTCAAGGCGCATGTGGTGGGTTCCGAGGACGAGGGGTTCTTCACCCCCGGCGGCATCTTCAAGCCGAACGTCCTGATGTTCGACTTCGGGCGGGCGTACTACCTGGAGCACATCACGGACATGGCCCACGAGCTCGTCGACCTGTCCGGCCGCGCCGCGCTGATCTATCCCACCGAGGGGCAGTGGCAGAGGCCCGAACTCCAGCCGTGGCTGGCCGCCTTGCAGACCGGTCCGGTCGGCAGGCCGCACGACCGGATGAAGATCAGCCGGGTGATCCGCGACATGTTCCTGTCCGACTGGGGCGACCGCATCAGCACCTTCGAGAACTTCAACGGCACGCCCATACTCGCCATCCGCACCCTCACCATGAAACGTGCCGAGATGGCCCCGAACGGCAGCATGGCGGACCTCGCCCGCAGGGTCTGCGGCATCGAGACCGTGAGCGACGGTGATGAGGAGACCGCGTACAGGACCCAGGCGCACTACGCCCGGCGCCAGGACGCAAAGTAGCGGCGGGACGCCGGGGCCCGGTCAGAGCACACCGCTCTCCCGGGCCCTGGCGACGGCCGCGCTCCTGTCGTGTGCGTCGAGTTTCCGGAAGATCGCGCGGACCTGTGTCTTGACGGTGTTGTGGGACACGTAGAGCTCGGAGGCGATCTCCCGCAGCGTGAGCGGACCGCACAGGGCGCGCAGCACCCGCCGCTCCCCCAGCGACAGGTCCGCCGGACGGGAGGGGGCGGGTGTCCCCGCCGCGTGCCCGCCGGCCCGGGCGAGCAGGTCCGTCAGCACCCCGGGCGACTCGCACCGGGCCGCCGCGCGCCCGGCTGCCTCGCGGGCCCTTCGCGCCGCGTCGGGGTGGTGCCGCGCGCTCTCGAGACGTGCCCGCGTGACGTGGCACAGGGCGCGCAGGTGGGGTTCGTTTCCCGTACGGGGTGAGCCCGCCAGTACCGCTTCCGCGCCGGCCAGCACCCTTGCCGCCTCCTCGAGGTGTCCTTCCGCAAGGAGCAGTCCGGCCCGGCCGACGTGGGCGGGCACCGCGACGAAGTGCCGGGTCAGGCCGGCCGCCGTGGCCGCTTCCAGGGCCTCGTCACTCAGAATGCGCGCCAGTTCACGCCGTCCGGCCAGGAGCGCGCACACCGTCCGCAGGCCCAGCGCGCGGACCAGCGCCAGGCCGTGCCCGGCGGCGTGCGCGTCACGGGTGGCCTCGCCCAGCAGCGCCTCGGCCTCCTCGTACCGGCGGGTCCACAGCAGTGCGGCACCGTACGCCGTACCCGCCAGGGCACGCCAGGACGTCAGCGGCACGGTGCCGGCGACGGCGGATGCGCCGAGGCGGCCGGCGGTCAGGACCTCCCCCCGCAGACAGCAGGCAACGGCCTGGGCGACGGCCGCCGCGTCGGTGACCGTGCCGCCCTCGCCGACCGTCTCCCGCCCCGTCTGCCGCAGCCGGGCCACGTCCAGCCAGCGCCGGGCCGTTTCCGGGGTGCCGTCCGAGAGGGCCGCCATCGCCGCCACGACGCACAGGCGCGCGTCCGCGGCGACCGTTCGGGGCGCCAAGAGGTCCAGCCACCGCGCGACTTCCGCACCACGGCCGGCCGAGACCGCCTTCTCCCAGCCGTCGAGCACGCAGGCGACGGCCGCCGGTTCGTCACCGGCCAGCGTCCAGTGCCGTACGGCGGCGGCCGTGTCCCCCTGCCGGGAGTACCACTGGGCCGCCGCCCGGTGCAGGGAGGCCACGGTGTCCGGGCCCTCGGACGCCAGGACGTCGGACAGCAGCAAGGACAGCGCCCGGTGACGCCGGTACGCCGGAGGATCGGCGGCGACGGGCACGAGCAGTTGCACGCTGCGTGCGAGGTCGCGCAGCAGCACCCCCGCCCGGTCCCCGGCCAGGGCCTGGCACGGTCGGGCACTCAGCTCGCCGAGCACACTCGTGCGCAGCAGGAACCGGCGCTCCTCGGTCGTGAGCAGGCAGAGCACCTCGGTGGCCAGATACTCCGTCACCGCCTGCCTGCCGCGGGCCAGTTCGCCCTCCGTGCCGTCCTCGTTCGCCGGGCGGGCCAGGGTGCGCCCCATGATGCACAGCCCCGCCGCCCATCCCTCGGTGGCCTCGTACAGCGCGCCCGACAGGTCCGCGGTGGCGACGCAACCGAGCAGACGGGTCAGCACGGCCTGTGCCTCCCCGGGGGTGAAGGCCAGGTCGCGCTGGTCGAGTTCGGCGGTCAGGCCGCGCAGGCGCAGGGCCGGGAGCGGCCTTCCGGGATGGTGCCGGGTCGACAGGACGACGCGCAGGCCGTGCGGGAGCCCGGTCAGGAAGTCCGCCAGGCCGCGGACCGCGTCGGCGTCCGTGAGGGATTCGACTCCGTCGAGGATCAGCGTGAGCGGCGCCGCGGGCCGCCCGCCGGGTGCGGTCACCGGAGCCGGCAGGGTCTCCTCGAGCCATGCGCCGACCGTCCACCCGTCACCGTCGGGGCAGGTGGGCGCGTCCGGGCGGGCGAGGCGCACCGCGCTCCGGATGCCGGCCCAGAGCCGGGCCGGGGCGTTGTCGTACGCGTCCAGGCGGAGCCAGGCACATCCTCCGCGCTCCGCCAGGCCCCGCGACCACTCGGTCAGGAGCACCGTCTTCCCGGCACCGGCCGGCGCGGAGACCACCACCACGGGCTCGGTCACCGCGTCGAGCCGGCGCAGCAGGCGCGGGCGGGTCAGCAGATGCGGGGGCTGGGCCGGGGGACGCAGTTTGAATGCCGGAACGGAGCTGGTCATGGCACCTTCCGTGGAGTCGTCGGGACGGGAGTCGTCGGGACGGGCGGAGCCCCCGGCGCCCGTGGCTCGCCGCTGGGGAGCCCGACGCCGGGGGCGGTGGCGCGCCGGTCACGGGCGCCGCGGCGGCCTCCTGCGGGCCGCTGCCGACGCGATCAGTGCGAACCGCCCAACGCCCCGAAGCCTCCCGCGAAATGGACCAGCGGCCGGCAGTCCGCCCGGTGCGCGCAGGAGAGGACGTCGCCCACGAAGATGGTGTGGTCGCCGCCGGGGAGCGCCTCGGCGACGTCGCAGACGATCGCCGCGATGGCGTCCTTCAGCACCGGCACACCGTGGTCGTCGAAGGTCTCGACGCCCGTGAACTTGTCGGCTTTGGAAGCCGCGAAGTTCCGCGCCAGATGCTCGCACCCCTCACCGAGTACGTTGACGGCGAAGCGGCCGTGCGCCGCGATCGCGGTCCGTGTGTACAGGTGGTTGCCGATGCACACCAGCAACTGGAGCGGGGTGAGGGAGAGGGCGGACACGGCGCTCGCGGTCATCCCGATGGGGGTGCTTCCGGAGCGCGTGGTGATCACGCTGACACCCGTGGCGAGCCGGCTCATCGTGGCTCGGAAATCGGCTGTCACGTCAAGGATTTCAGTCATCGGAGACCTCCGTGGGAGTCGTGTGGGGTCCTGGTGTCCGTGGTGTGGTTCGAGGCCCGCGGTGCCGGCGTCCTGTGCCGGACGCGCCGCGGCGGTGGCATTCAGTCCGCGGGGAGGTGTTCGACGACGAAGGTGTGGCTCAGCAGGGTGTACGGCTCGTCGGCCAACCCGCGGCAGGGACCGGCGTCGGGCGCGTAGGTGTCGTAGGACTCGATCAGCGACTCCTTGACCCCGAACACCGGGTCGGAGTCCAGATAGGCGTCGTCCGAGGGGAACAGCATGGTGGTCACGCGCTGGAATCCCGGAGCCTCGATCAGCACGTGCACATGGGCCGGGCGCATGAGCGACCTGCCGGCCGCGCCCATGAGTTCGCCGACCGGGCCGTCGCCGGGTATCGGGTAGCTGGACGGGCGGATGGAGCGGAAGCCGAAGTGCCCCGCCTCGTCGGTCCTGAACAGCGCGCGCATGGCCGGTTCGACCTGCCCGGGCACGTCGACGTCGTAATGGCCCTCCGCGTCGCTGTGCCAGACGTCCACCGCGGCGCCGCTCACCGGTGCCCCCTCGCGGTCCACGACCCGTCCCTCGAAGAACAACGGGGTACCGGGCAGGCCGCCGGAGATGTCGGCGGCATCGGCTGACCGCGGCCTGTCCTCCCTGAAGTAGGGGCCCAGGACGCTGTTCTGCGTGGCCTCGGCGGCGCGCCGGTTGCCCAGGGCGTCGACCAGCATGGTGACGCCCAGCACGTCGGACAGCAGGATGAACTCCTGGCGCGCCGGCGTGCACGTCTGCCCGGTGCGGGTCAGGAAGTCCACTCCCCGCGCCCACTCCTCCTCCGTCAGCCCGACATCGCGGACGAAGGAGTGGAGGTGGCGTACCAGTGATTCCAGGATCTCCGCGACACGGGCGTCCTTGGCGTCCCGCATGGTCGAGATCACGGCCTCGGTGATGGTGTCGCTGGTCAGATCACGCATGGCGCGCTCCCGTGGTGAGTGAGTGTTCGATGGCGGAGTCGGTCCGGGGATGCCCGTCGCCGGGCGGCGTGCACGGTCTGTCCCCGGCCCAGGCACGGGTCAGGACGTCACGGACGGCCTCCCGGTCCACCGGCCGCGGATTCCAGTAGCCGTCCCGCACGACGAGGCCGGCCGCCTCGTCGATCCCCGCTTCGGGCATGCCGAGGTCCCGCAGTGCCGTCGGGGCGCCCAGACCCCCGGCGAAGTCGAAGAGGGCGCTCGCGGCGTCGTCCCCCGGCAGCGCCCGCGCGATGCGTGCCATGGCCTCGGGAGCCGCCGGCGCGTTGTGGGCGACGACGTGCGGCAGGACGACCGCGTGGGCCTCGGCGTGCGGGAGGCCGAAGGTGCCGCCCAGCACATGGCACACCTTGTGGTGCAGGGCCATGCCCACCGTGCCGAGGCACGTGCCCGCCAGCCACGCCCCGTAGAGGGCGTCGGCCCGCGCCTCGCCGTCGTCGGGCCGCCGGGCGACGGCCGGAAGGGACCGGGCGAGGGAGTCGAGCGCCTCACCGGCCATCAGGAAGGCGAGGGGGTCCCGGTCCTGTGCGTACAGGGCCTCCACGGCGTGCGCCATCGCGTTGATGCCGCTGACCACCGATGCCGCCGCGGGAAAAGTGAGCGTCAGGTCGACGTCGTACACCACCGTCCTGAGCAGCACGTCCGGCAGCCGCCGGGTCGTCTTGGCGCGGCCCTCGGTCTCGCCGAGGATCGGCGTCATCTCCGAGCCCGCGTAGGTGGTGGGCAGCGCCAGCTGCGGCAGCCCGGTCCGCGCGGCGATCGCCTTGCCGAGGCCGATGGTCGAACCGCCCCCGATGGCGAGCACGCAGTCCGCTCCCACCGCCGCGGCGTACGCGACCGCCTTCTTCGTGACCTCGACCGGGGTGTGCGGGGCGGCTCCGGTGAACGTTCCCACGGCCACCGCGCCCAGCAGGTCGCGTATCTCCGCCGCCTGGTCCACTTGACCGGGCGTGCACAGGATGAGCACCCGCCGGCATCCGAGGGCTTCGGCCTCTTCGGGGACACGGCTGCGCGTACCACTGCCGAAAACCACCTTCGTGATCTGTCCCCGGTGCACGAATGTCTTCATAAGAATTCCCTCGGTCCTGCCGCTTCTCCGTTAATGGATGAAAGCGTCGGCACTCGCAGATCGCGCGTCAACGGAATGCACGGGCGATAACGGTGACAGGCCGCGGAATACCTTGTTCGCGCGACGCTCCCCCACCGGGTCACCCGGGGATCCCGTCCGATATCACTCATCTGCGGGATGCGGGCGGGCACCGGGGCGTTGAACCATGTGCCGTCCAGGCGGGACGGGAACGCCCCGGACGCGTCCGGGGGTGTCACCGTACCCGTGATCACCGCGTCACCGGCGGGAACAGTGCGAAAGCCGGCCGAATTCCCGCCCATTTCCGTGACGTGGGCGGTGCCTGCCGGCGCGTTGCCGACGGCGGACGGATTCGAAAGGAAAGGGGTCCCTTGACAGCAGGAGGACGGACGATCACGCTGGATACCATGGAAACTATGGGAGTTTCGCCAGTTTCCCCACGTGACGCGCAGCGTGCCGACGTGATCGTGGAGGCGGCCGGCCGGCTGTTCTTCGCGCCGGGCTTCGCGTCCGTGAGCATGGACGATCTCGCTCGCGAGCTCGGGATGAGCAAGAAGACGATCTACCGCCACTTCCCCGACATGCGGAGCCTGCTGACGGAGGTGCTGGACCGGCAGTTCGCGGCGGTGGAGCGCACCTTGGCGGCGGCGGCAGAGGAGGCGCGGGGCCGGCCGTTCGGTGTGCGGATCCAGCGGTTCCTGATCGCGGCCGGCACCGAACTCGGGCGGATCGGCGCGGCTCAGCTCGCTGCGGGGCGAGGCGATGTGATGCTTCGCCAGTACGTAAAGCAGCGGGCGGACGCGGTGATCCACCGGCCGCTCGACGAACTGTTCCGGGACGGACACCGGCGGGGTCTGCTGCCGGCGCCGCCCGAGCTGATCGGTGAGATCACCCGCGGCGCGCTGGAGCGGTTGCTCACCTCGCGGTTGCCGGGCGAACTGGAGTGCACCGCGGCGGATCTGCTGCGGGCGACCGTCGACACCGTGCTCTACGGGGCGATCCGCCCGGCACGTCCCGGCGCCGGCGACGAACAATCCGGGGCGGTCATCGCGACGGCCCGCGACGACGAGGAGGAAGTGGGCCCATGACTGGGGCAACCGGCAGGGTGGCATTGGTGACGGGCGCCAGCAGCGGAATCGGCGCCGCCACCGCGGGCCTTCTGGCCGCGCGGGGGATGCGCGTGGTGGTCAACTACCTCCGCAGCGACAAGGCGGCCGCGGACGTGGTGGCGGGCATCGAGGCGGCGGGCGGCCAGGCCATGGCCGTACGGGCCGATGTCCGCGAGCCGGCGGCCGTCGAGGGCATGGTCGAGCAGGTCCGGACGGCGTGGGGCGGCGTCGACGTGCTCGTGCACAACGCGCTCATCCCCTACGCGGTCAGGTCCTTCCAGGACATGACGTGGGACGAACTGGGCGGCAAGATCGACGGCGAGATGCACGCGGCGTTCGCGGTCACGAAGGCCGTCCTGCCCGCCATGACCGAGCAGGGGTGGGGACGCATCGTCTACCTCGGCACCGGCCTCAGCCGCCGGCCCCGGGAGGGCATGATCGCGCTGGGCACGGCCAAGGCCGCGCTGGAGCAGTTCGCCCGCTACCTCGCCCAGGAACTGGGGCCGCACGGCATCACGGTCAACGTCGTCGCTCCCGGACCGGTGGACGACACCCGCATGGCGGCGGACGTGCTGGACGACGCGCTCAAGCAGCGGCAGATCGCCGCCACCCCCATGGGCCGGCTCGCGCACCCGGCCGACGTCGCCGAGGCGGTCGCCTTCTACGCCGGCGAGGACAACGCCTTCATGACCGGCACGACGGCCGCGGTCAACGGCGGGATGTCCATGCACTGAGGCGCCGCCGCCCTCGCACCCATGGCCGCCGCGACGCCCGCGACACGCGGGCGAAGGGCGGTGACACGATCAAGGAAGGGTGTTCATGCACACCATCGATCTCGCCTATGTCGGGCGGGGCCTGCACGAGGAACTGGCCGCCTACATCGCCGACCAGGAGGGCTACTACGCCGACGAGGGCGTCCACGTCTCGCTGCGCGACGGCTGCGGCTGGGACGACGAGCGGCTGCGCCGCGGCGCCACCATCGGGCTCGGCAGGGCCCTGCTGTCGCGGCTGACCGACGGCACCCCCTGGGTCGCCCTCAATGTCAACACCCACCGCCCGCTGTTCTGGTTCCTCGCCCGCCCCGGCCTGACCTCCCTCGCCGACCTGGCCGGCCGGCGGCTGGCGGTGCACGCCCCCCGCACCGCGCCGGGGTGCTTCACCCGGATCGTGCTGCGCGAGGCCGGCCTCGACCCGGACCGCGACATCGACACCGTCGTCCGGATGCCCGGCGACTACGGCTTGGACCTGCGCGGCCTGCGCGACGGCAGCCTCGACGCCGCCCTGGTCGGCAGCACCATGGCGCCGGAGGCGGTGGCCGCCGAGCACGGCTGGCGGGTGCTGGCCTGGGTCGGCGGCCACTTCCGGATCCCCACGGTGGGCGTGGCCGTCGACCCCACGTACACCGACCCGGACGGTCCCGCCGTCCAGGCCGTCGTACGAGCCCACCGGCGGGCCCTCCTGGTGATCCACAACGACCCCGATACCACGGTGCGGCACATGCGGACGTTCCTCGGCGGACACACCGAGGACGAGGTCCGCACCCACTACGAGACGTTCATCGCGCCGTACTTCACCGTCGACGGGCAGGCCGACCTCGCCGTCGGCGGCACGGCGATCGCCGCGGTCGCCGCCGAGCTCGGCGTCCCCGCCGGCTTCACCGCGGCCGACTTCTACCGCGGCGCGGCCACCACGCCCCGGGAGCCGGCGGCGACGGCGTCGCGCCGGTAGCCCGGGACCGGCCCGGACGCCGGCTGACGGGTGCGCCGCCCCTCAGCCGGCGTCCGGGCCGGTCCGGGCCAGGAGGGCCCTCCCGGGCCCGTGGGCGGCCTCAGGCGCCCGGGATCGCCATCTCCAGCCAGACGGTCTTGCCGCGCCCGTTCGGCGAGCTGTTCCACGCGCTGGCCAGGGCGTCGACGAGGAAGAGGCCGCGTCCGGACTCGGCCTGGGAACTGCCCTCCTCGGTCAGGGAGAAGGCCGAGGGGACGGGCGGGTCGCTGTCGGAGTCCCGGACCTCCATGCGGATGTTGTCGCCGAAGGCGCGCAGCCGTACGTCGACGTCACTGCCCGCGTGGATGAGCGCGTTGGTCACGACCTCGGAGGCGACGAGCTGGAGGTCCTCCGACATCTCCTCCAGGCCCCAGGCGCGCAGCGAGTCGTCCACGAAGCCCCGGGCCGTCTTGACGCCCAGCAGGTCGTGCTCCTGGAGGTGCAGGTGTCCCGTCCGGGACGCGTCGCGGACGCCGGCGCCCTCGAAACCGGCCAGCAGCAGCACGGCGTCGTCGCGGCGGTCGTGGAACCCCGGCGTCTCGGCGACGACGCCGTCGGCGATCTCTTCGAGATTGGCTCCCGCCGTGCTGCCGCTACGGAACAAGGCGGCCGCGGCGACGGTGGGGTCCGGGGCACACGGGTCCACCAGACCGTCGGAGTACAGCATGAGCACCGACCCCGGCGCGACGGTGTGCTCCCGCGCACGGCAGGCGGCGGGGACGGAGACGCCGAGGGGCACGTTGGAGGGGGCCTCCAGGACGGTGACGACTCCGTCGGGACCCATGACGAGCGGCGGTGGATGGCCCGCGAGGGCCACCTCGGCCACACCGTCAACGGTGTCCAGGGCGATGACGCAGCAGGTGGCGAGCAGGTCGGTGCCGAGCCGTGCGAGCAGTCTGCCGGTCCGGTCGATGACCGCGGCGGGCCGGTGCCCCTCGGTGACGTAGGCCACCACCGCTCCGCGCAACTGGCCCATGAGGGCCGCGCTCTCGATCGAGTGCCCCTCCACGTCGCCCACCACCAGCACGGCGCGCCGGCCCGGCAGATCGATCACGTCGTACCAGTCGCCGCCGACCTCGGACGCGGCCACGGCGGGCTGGTAGCGGGCCGTCGTCGTCAGCTGGGGCGACTCCGAGAGCACCGGGGGAAGCAGCCGCTTCTGCAGGCTCTCGGCGAGTGCGTGCCGCTTGCGGCCCAGTTCCACCCGTTCGACGGCCGGGCCCATGGAACCCGCCATCATCGACAGAACGGCCCTCTCCTCGGGCGAGAAGCGGCGCGGTCCGCCGAACTCCAGGCAGCACACACCGACGACCTGGTCCTTCCCGATGAAGGGGAGGTCGATGACGTGGCGGTTCCCGACGAGAGGGAGGTAGGCCGCGGAAGGGGACCCGTCGTCGGGGAGAAGGGGTCCCGCCGCGAGCGGAGTGCAGCCACCGGCGACGACCAGCGCCCGCCGCCGTACCGCCTCCGCCGCCGGTTCCGTGGTGTGCAGCCCGCTGCCGTGGAGGGTCCGGGCCAGTTCCGAGGAGGCCCCACTGTGCCCCACGACCCAGAGGCGGCCCCGGCCGACGGACGCCAGCACCAGGGCCCTGGCGTGGAACGGGGCCATGACGCAGAACCGCGCCGCCCCGACGAGCTGGTCCAGGGTCGTGGCCTGGTTGACCATCTCGGACAGCCGTCGCAGGGGGTACATGAGGCTCAGACCCGCGGAACCGGGGACGCCGCGCACCCCCCACAGGACGTCGCCGGCCGCCTCGTCCACCGTTTCGGCGTAGCCGGCACGGACGATGGGGGCCAGGACGGGCATGTGCCCCGGCACGATCGCCGTGCCGTGCGCGGCGAGCACGGCGAAGGTCTGCGCGAGGCGGTCGCCGAGCACCGCCAGCCGCGCGCGGTCGGCGCCGTCGTAGCCGCCCCGGGTCTCCGGACGGAGCACGGACAGCGCGCCGAAGCGCACGCCGTCGGTGACGAGCGGGGCAGCGGCGACGGCGAAGGGGTAGTGCGGGAGATCGAGCGGCAGATCGCGCCGGACGTCGATCTGCGGATCCAGATCGGTCAGGACCACGACCTCCTCGGCGGCCAGGGCGCGTGCGGAGGCGTAGGGGGCGTCCAGCGCCATGTGTCCCGGGAGGGTGAACACCGACGGCGAGCTGCCGCCGATCATGGCCGCCTCGAGTTCGCTGCCGTCCTCGGCCAGGAGGTAGACGGCCGCCGCAACGCCGTCCAGCCGGTCCGCGGCATCGCGGAGAGCACGGTGGATCACCGTCGCCAGATCGCCGCCCAGGCTCCGGGCGGGGACCGTTGCGCGGTCGTGGCCTGTGACTGTCCGGCTGCTCATCACGGAAGTTTCCTGTCCGTCGGCAGTATATGTGCGATTCCTCCGTGGACGCCCGAATCGACCTCCCTGGCGGAATCCCGCTCGGATCGCCCGCACAAACGGGCAGAACCGCCGCATTCACGCACCTCTGGGTGCCCCCACGGGAGCCCGATTTGGCACCGTATGGACCCCGGTTCAGGTTGTTGGGTCGGAGACAACCGATCGTACGTCCAGGCGATGGGCCATGTTCAGGACCGCGTCATCTCCATACCCCCAGATATCGGCTAACCCGCAGATCACGGGGGTCGTTCAGAACTTCTGCAAGGCGGGTGATGGTGTGCGCGTGACGCACGGACTGCGTGTGCTCTCCGTTTATGAGGGCTTCTTCTCCGGTGGGGCCCGGATCCTGCACAGCGACGTCGTCCTCGGACTGCGCGAGGGCGGCCAGCACCACAGCGTGCTCAGCATGCACGGAGAGGTGCACCGCGAGGCCACTCGCCAGCCGATGGAGAACGACGCCTGCTACCGGTCGCTGACCGCGGCCGGTGTGGAAGTCGCCTCCCTGGGCCGCAGCTTCGGGCCGGCCGGGGGCCCGACGGCCTTCACCGGACCGGAACTGGCCGCGACGGCCAGGGCGACGGCAGCCGCCGACGTCATCCTGTCGCTGAAGGAACAGCCGCTGGAACTGCTCAATCAGGCCGGTCTGCCCCTGCGGCCCGTCGTGGTCTGCCTGCACCGCTCCGACCCGGAGAATCAGGGCCCTGCCCTGGAGGAGCTGAAGGCCGCCGTCGCGAGCGGCAGGATCGCGGCCTGCGTCTGCTGCGCCGAGTCCACGCGCGTCGCGTACGAGGCCGCCGGGATTCCGGGCGAACTGCTGCACGTCATCCCGAACGGGGTGGACCTGCTGCGCTTCCGCCCCGACCCGGCGCGGCGGGTCATGCTGCGCACCACATTGGGCGTCCCGGACCACGCGCCGGTGGTCGTCTTCGCCGCGCGCTACGCCACGATGAAGAACGTTCCGCTGTTCCTGCGGGCCGCGCAGGCGTGGCTGCGGCGCGAGCCCACCGGGCACATCCTGATGTGCGGCGCGGGCATGACCGAGGCCAACCTCGCGTTGCGCGCGGACATCGCGGCCGCCTTCGGCGACGGGGCCCGGCTTCCCCGCGGGCTCCATCTGCTCGGCGTACGGGGCGACATGGAGACCGTCTACGCGGCCTCCGACGTGGTGGCCCTGACGTCCTCCTCGGGGGAGGCGGCGCCACTGTGCCTGATCGAGGGCATGATGTGCGGCGCCGTCCCGGTCGCCACCGACGTCGGGGACACGGTCGCGATCGTGGCCGGCCACGGCATCATCACCCCGCAGGACCCGGAGGCGATCGCGTCGGCCTGGGCCGATGCCTTCGACCGCCGGGCGGAGTTCGCCCCCTTCCTGGCCCACAGCCGGGAACGCTTCAGCCGTACGCGGATGATCGCCGCCTACGCCACGCTCCTCGACCGTGTGCACCAGGGAATGGGCACGGCAGCGCTGCCGGAGGCGCTCTGAGGGACACGACCGGCGACGGGGCCGCCACGCTCCGCAGCGCCACGGGCGGCCGGGAGACCGGCCGTTCCGTGCGCTCGGACCGTGCAGCGGCCCCGTATACCCCTGGAACGCACAAAAGCCGACCGGGATCGCTCCCAGCCGGCGTTTTCCATCGCTGTGACTGCTGTGTCCGAGGGGGGACTTGAACCCCCACGCCCGATAAAGGGCACTAGCACCTCAAGCTAGCGCGTCTGCCATTCCGCCACCCGGACCGGGTGTCCGACCGCGGGGTATCCCCGCGGCGACATGGACAACGATACCAAGGATTCGGGGTGGGTTTCACCTGCGTATCCGCTGGACGGGAGGGGTGTGCGTACGGGAACGGGACCCCGGCACCGCACGCCGCCGGCGGGGGCCAGAGAGCGTGCGGTGCCAGGGCCGCGGTCATCCACCCGGTCTCACAGGAGACGGACCTCGCGCAGCGCGCCACTGCGGGTATAGAGGAATCCCCGCACCGCCTCGGTGTGGGGCAGTCGCGCGTTGCCCTCGACGCGGGTCATGCACGTGCGCAGGTCCTCGGCCGGATCGCTGAGGGCCGTGCAGTCCTCGTGGTGCACCAGCACGATCTCGCGGGTGCCCTCGCGCAGCTGGCTCAGCCGGAGCGAGCGGAGCGCGTCGTCGGTGACGCAGCCGCCCGCGTTGCGGATGACATGGGCGTCGCCCGGACGCAGGCCGAACATCGCCTCGACGCCGAGCCGGGCGTCCATGCAGGCGAGGATGGCGACCCGGGTCTGCGGCTCGCGTTTCCTCGGGTCGAGCGGCGCGAGGGCGGCCCCGACGTCGTGCCGGCGGATGAGCAGGTCCTCGGTGCCCGTCATCACAGCAGCCCGCGGACGAGGAGCGCGGTTTCCGAGGGCGTGCTGCCGACGGCGACACCCGCCGCCTCCAGGGCCTCCTTCTTGGCCCGGGCGGTGCCCGCCGAGCCGGACACGATGGCGCCCGCGTGGCCCATGGTCCTGCCCTCGGGGGCGGTGAAGCCCGCGACGTACCCGACGACGGGCTTGGTGACCAGGCGCGAGATGTAGGAGGCGGCCCGCTCCTCGGCGTCGCCGCCGATCTCGCCGATCATCACGATGAGGTCGGTGTCGGGGTCGTCCTGGAAGGCGCGCAGGCAGTCGATGTGGGTGGTGCCGATCACCGGGTCGCCGCCGATGCCGACGGCGGTGGAGAAGCCGAGATCGCGCAGCTCGTACATCAGCTGGTAGGTGAGGGTGCCGGACTTGGAGACGAGTCCGATGCGTCCGGCGGTGGTGATGTCGGCGGGGATGATGCCCGCATTGGACTGCCCCGGGCTGATCAGGCCGGGGCAGTTGGGGCCGATGACGCGCGTCCCGGCCGCGGTGGCACGGGCCCGGAAGCCGACGGTGTCGTGCACGGGGACGCCCTCGGTGATGACGACGACGAGAGGGGCCCCCGCGTCGGCCGCCTCGTCGACGGCGGCGCGGACGAAGGGCGGCGGGACGAAGACGACGCTGACGTCCGCGCCCGTGGCGCCGATCGCCTCCTTGACCGACCCGAAGACCGGGACGATGCGCCCGTCGAACTCCACGTGGGTGCCGGCCTTGCGCGGGTTGACGCCGCCGACGATGTCCGTGCCCGAGGCCAGCATGCGGCGGGTGTGCTTCATGCCCTCCGAACCGGTCATGCCCTGCACGATCACCTTGCTGTTGCGGTCGATGAAGATGGCCATCGCGATCAGCTCCTTGCGGGCGCGGCGGCCCGCGCGGCCGCGCCGTCCATGGTGTCCAGCTGCTGTACGAGGGGCCCCAGCGACGGCGCGGCGGCGTCGAGGACGGCCCGGCCGAGCTCGGCGTTGTTGCCGTCGAGGCGCACGACGAGGGGCTTGGTGAGGTCGACGAGGCCGAGGGCCCGCACGATGCCGTCGGCGACGGCGTCGCAGGCGGTGATGCCGCCGAAGACGTTGACGAGGACGGAGGTGACGTCGGGGTCGGAGAGGATGACACCGAGGCCGTCGGCCATGACCTGGGCGGAGGCGCCGCCGCCGATGTCGAGGAAGTTGGCGGGGGGCGCCGCCGTGGTGGGCGACCACGTCGAGGGTGCTCATCACGAGGCCCGCGCCGTTGCCGATGACGCCGACCGTGCCGTCGAGTTTGACGTAGTTGAGGCCCTTGGCGCGGGCGGCGGCCTCCAAGGGGTCGCCCTCGCCGGGGGTCTCGTAGGCCGCGTGGGCGGGGTGCCGGAAGCGGGCGTTGGCGTCGAGCGACACCTTGCCGTCGAGGGCGAGGATGCGGCCGTCCTCGGTCCGTACCAGCGGGTTGACCTCGACGAGGAGGGCGTCCTCCTCGGTGAAGACCTCCCACAGGGCGATCAGGACCGGCACGGCCTCGTCCGGCAGGCCGCCGGCGGCGGCGATCTCGCGGGCCTTCTCCTCGGTGACGCCTTCGTCGGCGTCGACGGGGATGCGGGCCAGGGCCCCGGGCCGGGTGGCGGCGACCTCCTCGATGTCCATGCCGCCCTCGGCCGAGGCCATGGCGAGGAAGGTGCGCTCCGCGCGGTCGAGCAGGTAGGCGACGTAGAACTCGTCCTGGATGTCGGCGGTCTCGGTGAGCATGACCGTGCCGACGGTGTGCCCCTTGATGTCCATACCGAGGATCGCGCGGGCCTGGGCCTCCGCGTCCGCGGGGTCACTGGCGAGTCTCACCCCGCCCGCCTTGCCCCGGCCGCCGGTCTTGACCTGGGCCTTCACCACGACGCGTCCGCCCAGGCGCTCGGCCGCGGTGCGGGCCGCCGCGGGGTCGTCCACCACGGAGGAGTCGAGCACGGGGACGCCGTGGCCCGCGAAGAGCTCCCGTGCTTGGTACTCGAACAGATCCATCGTCAAACTCACCTGCCCTGACTGGAGTCGGCGGAGAATCCGGTGCACACCTCTGGACACCGGCTGGCCGATGAGGGATAAACGTCTGCATACAGTATTCGTCGGCTGTATGCAATGTACAGACTCCTGAACGGAATCGCACCAAGGATCCACTCACCGGCCCGAACGGAAGGACCCGAATCGCCATGCACCAGGGCAACTTCGCACCCGCGGCCGGGAACATCGCCGGCGGTGCGCCGCCGTAGGCGGACGGGACGGCGAGCACCTTCCTCCGCGAGCACGTCCCTCCGCGAGCGCGGCCCAGCCGCCGCGCCCGGGCCGAGCAGTCGGCCCGCAACGATCCTGCCCGGACGGCGTCGTACCGGGCAGTCGCTCCCGCTTGCGAGCGGAGCACAAGGGGCGGCACCGGTACCGCGTCACGCGCGGCCGGACCGCCCGCCCCGGAAGCACCACAAGAGAACCGTCCAGGGGGCGCTGGCCCGGCTCTTACGAGGCAAGGGGAACGACAATGGCGTCATCAACATCGTCTCAACCACCCAGCACGTACACGGAGGTGACGGACCGCAACGGCCGCACGTACCGGATCGGTGAATCCGACCGGCAGATCATGGGGCGGCCCCGGTGGACCATGGTGATCCTGCCGTGGGTCGCCATGATGGCCATCAGCTCCTCGGAGTACGCGTTCACCTCCGCCGAGGACACGCTCTCCGACGCGCACAACTGGCACGGCGCGCACATCTTCTGGCTGCTGGGCGTCTGGATCCTCTTCCAGGCGGCGGTGGCCTTCCCGGCCGGCAAGATGCGGGAGAACGGCACGCTGTCGGCGCGCGCGGCGATGGTGCTGGGCGCGGCAGGCACCCTGGTCGGCTACCTGTCGCTGGCCCACGCGCCCAATGTCTTCTGGGCGTACCTGGGCTTCGGCTTCTTCGGTGGTGGCGGCGCCGGTTTCGTCTACGCGACCTGCATCAACATGGTCGGCAAGTGGTACCCGGAGCGCAAGGGCGGCAAGACCGGCTTCGTCAACGGCGGTTTCGCCTACGGGTCGGTGCCCTTCATCTTCCTGTTCAAGTCCTACATGGACCTGGGCAACTACGAGAACATCCTGGTCGTGGTGGGTATCGGCCTGGCGCTGGCCGTCGCCGTCAGCGGCTTCTTCTTCAAGGACCCGCCGAAGAACTGGTGGCCCGCGCACATCGACCCGCTCGCGGTCTCCGACGACCCCCGGGTACGCCGGGCGCTGGAGAAGAACCCGCCGGCGGTCAAGCAGTACACCCCGATGGAGGCCGTCAAGACCGGCGTCCTGCCGCTGATGTGGTTCTGCCTGCTCTGCACGGCGGGCGTGAACATCTTCGGCATCTCGTTCCAGGTCGACTTCGGTGACGAGATGGGCTTCGCGGGCGGCATCGTGGCCCTCGCCATGAGCCTGAAGGCGATCGTCAACGGCACCGGCCGCGGCGTCATCGGCTGGATATCCGACCGGTACGGGCGGCGGCAGACCCTGACGTTCGTCTGCGTGGTGCTGGGCCTGGCGCAGTTCGCGGTCTACTTCTCCGGCTCGATGGGCAGCATGCCGCTGTTCCTGCTGGCGTCGATGATCTCGGGCTTCGGCGGCGGCGCGATCTTCCCGTTGTTCGCCGCGATGACCGCGGACTACTTCGGGGAGAACAACAACGCCTCCAACTACGGCTTGGTCTACAGCTCCAAGCTGGTCTCCGGCCTGGTCGGCGCGGGCGTCGGCAGTGTCGTGGTGGGGGCCTGGGGCTACGGCGGCGCGTTCATCCTGGCCGGCTGCATCGGACTGTTCACCGGTGGTCTGTCGCTGCTGCTGCGGCAGCCGGGCCGTCCCCGCGTCAAGGACATCCGGCCGAACCCGCAGCCCATCAGCCGGGAGATGGTCTGAGATGCCGGCGGAGAACCCGGTGGGCCCGGTGACCCGGGCGGTGCCCGCGACATCGGGTTCCGCGTCCCGGCCGGCCTCGTCCGGCCGGTGGGGAGTCAGGACGGCATGACGGGAGCCTCAGCCGTGGAACCTCACGGCTGAGGCCCACGCGGAGTCATCCGGAGCGGTCGGCCGCGATCGCCTTGTGGTGCCGGATGACCTCTTCGACAATGAACTTGAGGAACTTCTCCGCGAAGGCCGGGTCGAGGTGCGCCTCCTCGGCCATCTGCCGCAGCCGCGCGATCTGCTCGGACTCGCGCCGCGGGTCGGCGGGCGGCATGTCGTACGCGGCCTTCAACTGGCCCACCTGCTGGGTCGCCTTGAAGCGTTCCGCGAGCAGGTGGACCAGCGCCGCGTCCAGGTTGTCGATACTGCCGCGCAGGTAGCGCAGGCGCTCCAGTGCGACTGCGTCGTCCGCGTGTCCGTCGTCCATCCGCCCAGCCTATCCAGCGGCGCGGTGATCAGTCGGTACGCCCCGTCGCGGCGACCGTCACGCCCAGGCCGATCATGGCCAGGCCCCCGGCGCCGCCCACCATCGACAGCCGGCGCGGCGAGCGGGCGAACCAGGAGCGGGCCGCGGAGGCCACCAGGCCCATGGTGCTGTCGGAGGCCAGCGCGATGACGTTGAAGACCAGGCCGAGCAGCAGCATCTGCGCGGTGACGTGTCCGGCGGCGCGGTCCACGAACTGCGGCAGGACGGCCGCGTAGAACACCATCGTCTTGGGGTTGGACACCCCGACCACGAAGCCCTCGGACAGCGTGCGCAGCACGCCGCGCGCCGCCCCCGTCTCCCCGGCGGCCATGCTGAGCGCCTTGCGGTGCCGCAGCGCCTTGGCCCCCAGGTACACCAGGTACGCGGCGCCCGCGAGTTTCAGCGCGGCGAACAGCAGCGCCGAGCGTTCCACGACCGGGCCGACGCCGAACGCGACGGCCAGGACGAGGACGTACGAGCCCAGCGTGTTGCCGGCGACGGAGGTCAGCGCCACGCGGCGGCCGTGGGCCAGCGCGCGGCCGATGACGAACAGCACGCTGGGGCCCGGGATGAGCACCAGCAGGAGCGATACCAGGGCGAATGCCGCCAGTCGGTCGATGGTCACCATGGCCGGAGGCTAATCGGGTATATGTTCCGGCGCACTGGATTTTCGGCGGGGACGGAAGGCGGGACGACATGGGTCAGCCGCAGGGCAAGGAGCTGGAAGCCGTACGGGCGCGACGGGAGGAGCTGCGCGCGGCCTATCTGCGCGAGCCCGGCAAGCGGCCCGCGACGACGGCGGCGGGGGTGCACCACGCGGCGTTCATCTGCCGCGACGTCGAGGAGACCATCGGTTTCTACCAGGAGTTCCTGGGCTTCCCGCTGGTGGAGCTGGTGGAGAACCGCGACTACGCGGGTTCCAGCCACTTCTTCTTCGACATCGGCAACGGGAATCTGCTCGGCTTCTTCGACTTCCCCGGCCATGAGCACCCCGAGCAGCACGAGACCATCGGCGGCCTGCAGCATATGGCGCTGTCGGTGACGGCGGAGCAGTTCGACGCGGCGAAGGAGCGCCTGGACGCGGCCGGCACCGACTACCTCGGACCGGACCGGGGCGTGGACAACAGCCTGTACATCCGTGACCCGAACGGCCTCAACCTGGAGCTGTACCGGGAGCGGCTCGGCTACTTCGAGGGCGAAGCGCTGCTCTGATCCGGCGGGCCGGACCGGGGGCCGCGCTCAGTCCTTGCCGGCGCGGTGGTGGTAGGAGTTCCGGGTCTGCTCGGTGTGGGCGCGCATGACCTCGCTCGCCCGCGCCGCGTCGCGCGCGGCGATGGCCCCGATCAGCTCACGGTGCTCGATCCAGGACTGCATGCCGCGCTGCCGGGCGACCGGGGTGTAGTACCAGCGCACCCGCCGGTCGACCTGCCGGGAGAGCTCGGCGAGGACCGCGTTCCCGGCCAGCTCCATCACGTAGGCGTGGAGGGCGGCGTTCGCCGCCACCACTGCGTCCACGTCGTCCGCCGCGACCGCGGCCTCGCCCGTCGCGCACAGCTCGGCCAGCCGCTTCAGCCCCTGGGCACCGGCGTTGGCTGCGGCGAGGCGCGCGGCCTCGGTCTCCAGCAGCGCGCGGACGACGAGGAGCTGGTCGGCCTCCTCCTCGGTGGGCTCGTGGACGAACGCCCCCTGCGCCGGGCGCAGATCGACCCATCCCTCGGTGTTCAGCCGCTGCAGCGCCTCGCGCACGGGCTGGCGGGACACCCCGAGGTGGCCGGCCAGTTCGGTCTCCACCAGATGCTGACCGGGGCTCAGGGCCCGGGTGATGATGAGTTCGAGCAGCGCCTCGTACACCCGCTCGCGCAGGGGTCCTGGACGCTCCAGTTTGGGCACGGATCCCTGCGACAGCCCAGTGGACAGCATCTCGGCCCCCAACCTTTCCGGGGATGACTGGCTTTCGTCTACAGTCTACTGGGGGCCGGACCCGGTGGGGACACCGCCCCTGCGCATGACGCTCTTCACATCCTGCCCCGCCGGGGGCTCGCCCTATGCGACCCCGATGAGTTGGGACGTCTTCACCACCACCAGCACCACCAACGCGATCAGGACGGCTGCCGCGCCCAGCGCCTGGACGAGGGTCCGGTGCCGGGCGGGGGCGTAGGCGATGACCAGGCCGACCGCGCCGCCGGTGAGCAGGCCGCCGAGGTGGCCCTGCCAGGAGGTGATGGCCGCGGAGATCACCAGCCACACCAGCAGCGTGACGATCAGCCGGTTGCCGCCGAGGGGGTCGTAGCGCAGGCGCCGGCTGAGGACGTAGTACGCGGCGCCGAGACCGAAGACGGCCCCGGAAGCCCCGAGCGCGGGGGTGTACGGGGCGAGCACGTACTCCGCGACGCCGCCGCCGAGAGCGGCGAGCAGGTAGAGCCCCAGGTAGCGGGCGCGTCCGAGTTGGCCCTCGACGACGCGGCCGATGTTCCAGAGCGCCGCCATGTTGAAGAGGATGTGGGTGACGCCGAAGCGCCCCCCGGTCGGGCTGAGATGGAGGAATGCCGAGGTGATGAGCCGGTACCACTCGCCGTGCGCGACGCCGATCGCCCGGAAGCCCGGGGGCACCGGCTCGCCGTGGTAGACGTACCCGTTCCCGTCGGGTCCGAGCAGGCCCGACCCGAGGGCGTCCAGCCGGACGACGATCTCCGGACGCAGCAACTCGGCCACGTACAGGGCGACGTTCAGCGCGATCAGCGCGTAGGTCACCACGGGGACGCCCGATGTCGCGATCCTGCCGCCGAAGGCCGTGCGGGCCTCGCGGACGCTGCGGTTGCCCTCGCGGACGCACTCGGGGCACTGGTGGCCGACGGACGCCTCGCGCATGCAGTCCGGGCATATGTAGCGGTCGCAGCGCGTGCAACGAACGTACGACTCGCGCTTGGTGTGGCGGTAGCAGGTGGTGACCGGGGGCTGGGTCCCCTGATCGGCGTCCGTGGCACTCACGACTGACAGCCCCTGTCGGCATTCGGCACAGCAGATTCGCACGGTTGTACCCAGATCAGGCACCGCGCGTCAAACCGTGGCCGCGACGGTGTTCCGCGGCCCGCGGCGGCCCCCTACATTGATCCCGTGACGAGCGACGCATCCGCCACCGAGCAGCCGGAACTGGTCCTGCGAGGGCGCGGTGTGGCCGCCCGCTTCGGCGGGGCGGACATCCTGCTGAGCGAGGGACATGTGCGGCGCCGCATTCCGGTGGCCGCGATCGAGGAGGTCCGCGCGGCCGGTCCGCAGGGCAGCACCGCGGAGATCGTCCTCACCACCGCGGGCGGGCCCGCGGCCGTGCACTTGGTCAGGCACCACAACTCCCGCGCCGTGTCGGTGTTCGCAGCGGCTGTCAACGCCGCGCTCCCCGCGCGTGACGCCCACGAACCCCGGCAGGACGGCGCGGCCCTGGTGGAGGTGACCTCCACCAGGGCGCTCAGGGCACGTCCCGCGGACGACACGAAGCCCACCGAGGAGTCGACCCCGGGCGACGCCGTCATGGGTGTCACCGGTCTGCTCCTGGCACTCGGCTGGCTCGCGGGTCTCGTCTGGCGGCTCATCGACGGCGAGGGGGCGCTCCGGTGGGGGCTCGGCATCCTGCCCGCCTTCTTCGGCGTCGGCGCGCTGGCCGGAGTCCTCATGGAGCTGGACAAGGGCCTGGCGCTGCGCCGGCGCGGCATCACGGTGATCGCCGTCCTCGACCGCAGGGAGGAGCCCGAGGACGGCGAGGCCTCCGCGGTGACGGTCTACCGCTTCACCGATCTCAAGGGAGTCGTCCACGAGTACCGGGGCTCGGGCCGCGAGGTCGAGGGGGACACGAAGGGCGTGGAGATCACGTACGACCCGGACCACCCCGACGTGGTCTCCGGCACCGGCTGGTACGCCCGGGTCGCGGGCATCACCGCACTGGGCCTGCTCACCCTCGCGCTGTTCGCCGGCGCCCTCTACCTGACCGTCGGCAGCGTCGTGGACCTGTTCTGATCCCCGCTCCCCCGCGCGTGCACGACCCTTGACCCCTTAATCGAATGCTGTAGACAATCTACGAATGGCGGAGACCTGCCGTGCCGCGCCGCGCGGCATGGCACCTGCGCATGGCAACCTCTGTACCAAGGGCCGAATCGGCCGCCCGCACGGACAGAACCGGGACTGATCGACATGGGACGGGTCACCGAACGGCGCCGCGTACTGCGGATCAGGGACGGCGCCATCGACCACCGGGCGGACACCCTGGTCGCCGAGGAGCCGCTGGAGATACGGCTGAACGGCAAGCCGCTCGCCATCACGATGCGCACACCGGGCGACGACTTCGCCCTGGCCGCCGGATTCCTGGTCAGCGAGGGCGTGCTGGGCAGCGCGGAGGAACTCGCCAACATCGTCTACTGCGCGGGCGCGACGGTGGACGGCTCGAACACGTACAACATCGTCGATGTGCGGCTCGCGCCCGGTGTCCCCCTTCCCGACATCACGCTGGAGCGCAACGTCTACACGACGTCCTCCTGCGGCCTGTGCGGCAAGGCCAGCCTCGACGCCGTCCGCACGACCGCGCGCTGGCCCATCGCCGACGCCTCCCCGCTCCGGCTCGAACCGGCTCTGCTGTCCGCCCTTCCCGACCGGCTGCGCGCGGCCCAGCAGGTCTTCGACCGGACCGGCGGCCTGCACGCCGCCGCGCTCTTCACGGCCGACGGCGAACTGCTGGACGTCCGCGAGGACGTCGGCCGCCACAACGCCGTCGACAAGATCGTGGGACGCGCCCTCCAGCAGGGCCTGCTCCCGCTCGCCGGGAAGATCCTCATGGTCTCCGGCCGCGCCTCCTTCGAGCTCGCGCAGAAGGCGGTGATGGCCGGTATCCCCGTGCTGGCCGCCGTCTCCGCCCCGTCCTCCCTCGCCGTCGACCTCGCCGCCGAGTCGGGTCTCACCCTCGTCGGCTTCCTGCGCGGGACCTCCATGAACGTCTACGCCGGGGAGGAGCGGATCGCCCTGCCCGCGGCAACGGCCGGCCGGGGCTGACCCGACTGGCCCTCCCCGAGCCCGGGAACGGCCGGGGTAGACACTGTCCACCCCCAGGTGGACACTGTCCACCATGCCCGCAGACCCCCGTGCCCGCCTCCTCGTCGCCGCACTCGCCGTGCTCGACGAGGACGGCGTGGAGGGCCTGACCCTGCGGGCCATCGCCCGCCGGGCCGACGTGTCGCACGGCGCCCCGCTCAAGCACTTCCCGCACCGCGCGGCGCTGCTGTCCGCTGTGGCGACGGCCGGGTTCCGGGACCTCAACGCCTCGGCGGAAGCCGCCGTACGGGACTGTCCGGACGGGGCGTCGGCGGCGGCCCGGCTGCGGGCCGGGGCGGGCGGGTACGTGGCCTACGCGCTCGGGCGGCCCGCCATGTTCGCGCTGATGTTCCGGCACGACCTGCTCGACCCCCAGGACAAGGAACTGAGCCGGGTGAGCCTGTCGGCCTTCGACGACCGGCTGCTCGTGCTCGTACGCGCCGCGCAGGCGGAGGGCTGGCACCCGGCGGCCGACCCCCGGGCGCTCACCGGCGCCCTCTGGTCCGGGTTGCACGGCCTGGTGCAACTCTGGTTGTGGGGCTCCCTCGCCCTCGCGACCGGCGCCGCGTCCGCCGAAGTGGCGCTGGACGCCCTGTTCACCTCGTTCGACCTCAAGGAACGCTGACGATGACGGAGAGCTACGGTTTCGACCGCGAAACCGCCCTGACCCCCCGCCCGGGCGAGCCCTCGCTCCACGACGCCGAGCTCCACGAGGGCTGGCGGATCGGCATGGGCATCAACGGCGGCCTGCTGCTGGCCCTCGCCGGGCGGGCGCTCGCCGCGGAACTCGGCGGGGACGAGCGGGGACACCGCGACCCGTTCTCGATCAGCGCGTACTATCTGTCGACCTCACGCCCCGGCCCGGTCACCGTACGCACCGAGACGCTGCGCCGCGGCCGCACGGTCTCCACCGGCACCGCGTCGGTCCTCCAGGACGGGCAGGAGCGGCTGCGCGCCATCGCCACCTACGGCGACCTGGACGGCCACGACCACCTGGGCGACGTGCGCACCTCCGCCACGCCCCCGCAGATGCCGCCCCCGGAGCGATGCCCGGGCACCGACATGGCACCGCCCGAGTTCCTGAAGATCGCGCCGATGCTGGACCGGATCGAGCTGCGGCTGGACCCGGACACGGCCGGCTGGGCGGTCGGGGCGCCGTCAGGACGCGGCCTGATCCAGGGCTGGCTGCGGCTGCCCGACGGACGCGAGCCCGATCCGCTGATGCTGCTGCTGGCCGTCGACACCCTCCCGCCGGTCACCTTCGACCTGGGCGTCCGGGGCTGGGCCCCCACCCTGGAACTGACCGCCCACGTCCGGGCCCGGCCCGCGCCGGGCTGGCTGCGGCTGAAGCACTCCACGCGCAACTTCGCCGACGGCTACATGGAGGAGGACGCCGAGGTCTGGGACTCGGCCGGCCGTCTCGTGGCGCAGTCGCGGCAGCTGGCGCGGGTGCGGCTGCCGGAGGACGTCTAGCACCACCGCCGCCGCCCGCGACCGCCCGGCGTCAGTGCAGTTGCTGCCGCCAGTCCTCGGGCACCCTGCCGTGCGGACCCGGGGAGGGCTGGGTGTCGGGGCGTGCGGTCGGCGGGGGCAGGGCGGGACCGTCGTAGTACTCCTCCGTCTCGACGTTCCAGAACCAGTCCTCACCGGGCTCGAAGCTGGTGATGAACGGGTGGCCCGCCTCACGGGCGTGCCGCGTGGCGTGCTGGGACGGCGAGGAGTCGCAGCAGCCGATCCGCCCGCACTCGGCGCAGCGCCGCAGATGCAGCCACCAGCCCGGCCCCTCCCCCGCACCGCAGCCGGCGCAGCCCTCGCCGCTCGGCTTGGCCGTGGGGTCGATGCCAGGGATCGTAGGGTCGTCCGCCATGGTGCACCCGCCTCCTTCGCGCGCGATCACGTTCTCCCCGCATGCTAGCCATCCCGCCGCTCCCTCACCGCTCGAAGCGGCGGACCGTCCGCGGTCCGACGGGCCGGGCCGCGTGCTCCGTCGGTCGGTCCCCGGCGCCGCCGACCGGGAACCGTTACGGAAAATGGGCAACTCATGGCATTCAAGGGCTTTTCCGGTCTATCGCTTGCCTTGTCCTTCGCGACGACTTCAGACTTGTCCCCTCAGCGAGGCACCAAAAGTGCGCATATCGGCCTCACTGACGGGGGGACAACACTGTGCGTCACAAAGCGCTGCCGGAAAGCCTCGGCGACCGACTGCGGGCCGCGGCCGCGCTGCCCGCCCTGGCCGTCCACAGATCGGGGCTGGTGGGTCTCGCCGCGGCCATCGACCGACAGGCGGGCCGGACGCCCCCCGCCCCGACGCCGGCCGAACCGGGCCCGGGGCCGCGCGGAGGCGCCCCCGGGCCCGCGCTCGAGGCGGACGCCGGGACTTGGGCCCAGCTCGACCTGTTCACTCTGTTCGGCCGCCCCGGGACGTACCGGGCGCCGGCCCCGTCGGCGCGGGAGGCGCGCGTACGCACCGTGCTCGGCCTGCTCCCCTCCCTGCTGGTCTTCCTCCCCCTGGTGGTCACCTGGTACGGGCTGAGCCGGGCGACCCATGCCTACCAGGAGCTGCGTTCCACCGGCGAAGGACGGCGCACCGCCGACGGCCGCACCTTCCTCGACCTGTGGCAGGACGGCTTCGCCGGCCATCTGAGCGGGGCCTTCACCTTCGGTGCGCAGGTGTGGTGGACCATCGCGTCCCTCGGTCTCCTCGTCGTGGTGACCCTCACGGCCGGCCTGGCGCGTCGCGGCCAGGAGGGAACCGCGGAGGCCGTCGCGCAGGAGGCGGTCGCCCGACTGCATCCTCTGCTCACGGAGGCCCAACTCCACCTGCTCCCGCTGCGATTGGAGACGCCCGCCAGGTTCGCCGCCGAGTTGAGCGGGGCCGCCGCCCGGCTCACCACGCTGCTGGAGGCGGCGAACCGTACCCACACCGAGAGCCGAAGGGTCGCCGACACCACGGTCGCGCTGCTGCGCACCGCCCAGCAGGACATCGAGAAGCTCTCCTCCGCGGCGACCGCGCTCGACACCGCCGCGGCCCGGCTGGACCGTTCGGGCGACCGCATGGCCGCGACGACGGAGCGCACCACCGTGGCCGCGGAGGCGATGGGCCGGCTGGTCACGGAGGACATCGAGCGGGCGCGCACGGAACTGGCCGGCGCGGCGGGCGCGACCGCCGACGACATCCGGCGGGCGTCCGAGGCCTCGGCACAGCGCGTCGTGGCACTGGGCGACGAGGCGGTCCGCACGGTCGCCGCCCTGTCCGACGCCGCCACGCAGCGTATGACGGACATCGGCGGCCAGGTCGAGAAGGCGCTCGAGCTGGCCGCACGGGAGGGGCGGCAACTGGTCGGCGACGCCTCGGCGCAGGCGGGCGCCTCGCTGACCCGGTTGCTGGACGAGGTACGGGTCGCCGCGGCCGCGCTCGACCGCTCCAGCACCCGACTCGGCGCGGCCGGGGGCGGTCTGTCGCAGTGGCTGGAGTACACGCTCGGTGAGGGTGCCGACCGGATCGCCCGCACCTATGAACTCGCCATAGCCACCGCGGCCGTCGAACTCAGCAAACGGTTCCACGAGGCCGGCGGCGGCATGGAGAGCGCCCTGGGCGCCCTGACCGAGGCGGTCGGCCGGCTCGACGGCACGGTCGGCGCCCTCCGGGGCCCCGCCGGCGGCGCGGTCCGCGACCGTACGCCGGACGGGGACGGCGGCGCGGCGGCCCCCGCGCCCGGCCACTGCGCGGGCTTCGCGCACGAACCTCCCGCCGACGCCGTCCCCGACGACCCCGCGGACCGGCCGCCACCGGACGGCGCCCTCGCCCCCGACGGTCAACAGCCGCCGTGGAGCGGCACGGTGCTCCTGCGCCGGTCCCCCCGCCACGCGGCTCGGGACGACGGTTCCGGCGGCGCCGCATGAGGGGCCCCGGGGTGACCCACCTCGCCGGATGGCTGTTCGCCGACCTGTTGCTCGTCCTCGTGCTGATCGTGCTGGGCGGCCAGACCGTCCAGACCGTCCAGGGTGCGGAACCGGCGACGCCCCGGCCCTCACCGGCCGCCAGGACTTCCGCCGCGCCCTCCGCCTCGGCGCCGCCCGGCATGGACCCGGACAGCAGGCGTCTGAAGCTGCTCGTCAGCCAGGACGTGGCGGACGACCTCCGCGGCTCCGGTGAGGCCCGGGACGCGGCGCGACGCCGGATCAACAAAGAGGTCGACCGGGCACTCGCCGGCGAGGGGCGGCGCGGAGCGATGATCTTCGTCTGGGGCTCGGACGGCGGATGCGCCGACTGCACGGCGAACTCCGACCTCAGCTCCCGCTACGCGGAGGCGGCGGCCCAGGCGATAGTGCGGGGCCGCCACCGACTGCTCCCCCGCGCCTCCGCCTTCTACCGCGGCTACATCGACCTGAGCGGCGCCTCCGGGGCCTTGCGCATGGAGGTCTTCTTCTACAACACCTGAGCGCCGTCCCGGCCCGCACCTCGGCGCTCGCCTGAAGCCGGGCATCCGCATGCAGTTGGAGATCGACGAACGCCTCGAACGCTGGTGTGCCTGTGGGAGGCCGTCTGACGACCGGGACCCGGCGCCTCACCGGCCCTGGAGACGCAGTGTGGGCTCTCCCGCGTGATCGCCCGAGGGCGGCCCGACGACCGCGGTGAACTCGCCTGCCCGCACCGGGAGATCGGGGCCGGCCAGGTCGAACGACGGGACGAACGGCTCGGTGGCGGTGGCGGTGGCGGTGGCGGTGGCGGTGGCGGTGACGGTGACGGAAGGACCGTAGCGGACGGCGAAGAGGTGGAGTTCGTCCGGGCCGTGGCGGACGGCGGGCGCCTCGATCGCGGTGGTGGCGGCGATGTGGCGCCATCCCTCGTCGGGGTCGCCGAAGCCGCGGGGGTCGGCGGCGAGGCGGAAGGCGGCCTGCTCCTGGGTGAGGCCGATCGTGGTGGCGCTGGTGAAGCAGGCCGTGCCGTCCGTGCCGGGGAAGTCCGGCGTGGTGAGGCGGAGTCCGGCCGCGCCGGCGACGGCCATCCCGTCGAGGACGAGCGCGCCGGCGGTCGTGCGCCGCACGCCCTTCGCCGCGAAGCCGACGCCGGCGGCGTGCCGGATCTTGGCGAGACGGCCGCCGTGGGCGGTGGCGTAGGGGAGGCCGGACGGCAGGCAGGGCGCACCGGGGCGGCGGTCGACGGCGACGACGACGACGACGAGCCAGCGGCGGACGCCGTCGGTGACGTACAGGGACCGGGTGTGGACCAGATCCCCGTCCTTGGTGACCACGGGCTTGGTGACCAGTTCACCGCGAGGGCGGGCGCGGTGGCCGCGTCCCGCACGCGGACCCGGCCGAACGGCCGGGTGAGCAGGAAGCCGTCCCCGGCGGGTCCGATGCCGTGCCGGCGGTTGACTGCGGCGGGCAGCAGCACCGTACGGCCCGCCTCGACGACGGCGGGCGTGAGGCGGTCGTCGAAGGAGACGCTGACGCCCTCGCGGCGCAACTGGTGCCGCACCCGGGCCCTCGCGCGCGGCGCGGGCCCGCAGTCCGCCCCTGCCGACGCCCGGTCCGCCCACATCTCGTGGGCGGCCGCGCTGTCGGCCGCCTCGGGTCGGTCCCCCTGTCGAGCCGTGGGACGGGTCGTGCGGCGCATCGCCTCCGGCCCGTCTACCACGAGGGCCGGACCGGGCCGTTCGGGGCGACGCGGTACAGGTCCTCCGCCAGGGCGCGCAGGCGGTCGCGGCCGAGGACGGCGGTCCAGGGGCGGACGGCGTCGGCGGCCGCGGCCTCGGCGGCACGGGTGCAGGCGCGGCCCCGGTCGGTGAGGACCACGAGCCGGGCGCGGGCGTCGTCGGGGTGGGGTCGGCGCTCGGCGTAGCCCTTGGCGACGAGTTCGTCCACGAGCTGACCGGCGCCCTGGCGGGTCACCCCGAGATGCGCGGCGAGCTCGGTGACGGTGGCGCCGCCCGCGGCCATGCGGGCGAAGGCGAAGCCGTGGGCGGGGCGCAGGTCGGTGTAGCCGCGGGCGACGACGCCGTCGTGGATGGCGGCGGTGAGCGCGCCCGCGGCCGCGATCAGGTTGACGCCCAGGGCCGTGGCCAGGGCCTCTTCGTCGTTCATGGGAATCACCTTGACACAGTGCGCAAGCAGCTTGAATATATGGGCAAGTTACTTGAGCAAGTCACTTGCCTATATGGACTGGAGTCCTCCATGCCCGTCGTCCGTGCCTCCGACGCCCTCGTGCACGACCTGCACGGCGTCCGCTTCGTCTCGTACGCCGCGACCGCCACCGGCAGCCGGGAGATCTGCGCCTGGCGCGGCGAGGTACCGCCGCGCACCGCGGGACCGGCGCACGTCATCAGCCGGGAGGAGGTCTTCCTCGTGCTCGGCGGCACGCCCCGGCTGTCGCTGGACGGCGACCCCCACGACCTCTCCCCCGGCGACGTGGCCATCGCACCCGCCGGATGCTCCCTGGTGCTGGAGAATCCGGCGGACGAGCCCGCCACGCTCTGGGTGACCACGAGCACCGGCCTGGAGGCGTCCCTGGCCGACGGCTCGCGGCTCAGCCCGCCGTGGGCGCGCTGAGCGGGCCGGACCTCACTGAAGGTGCGCGGTGTCGTTCCACAGGGTGATCGCGGGGTCGCCGTACTCCCAGCCGAGGACGGAGAGCGACGCGGGGGCCAGGCTCAGCACCATGCCCCGCATCGGGTCCAGCCGCAGCCAGCGGGCGGCGAGCGTGCGCAGGAAGTGCCCGTGGGCGAAGACCACGGCGTCGGTGTCCTCCGACTTGGCCCAGGCCACGACCTCGTCGGCGCGGTTGGCGACCTGCCAGGAGGTCTCACCGCCGACGACGCCGTCCCGCCAGATCACCCAGCCCGGCCGCTCCTCGCGGATCTCCGGCGAGGTGCGGCCCTCGTACTGCCCGTAGTCCCACTCCTGCAGCGCGTCCCACGTCTCCGCGCGGTCGCCGAAGCCGGCCAGCTCGCAGGTCTCGCGGGCGCGCTGAAGCGGGCTGGTGCGGACCCGGGCGCCGGGGAAGTCGTGCCAGGGGGCCCTGGCGAGGCGCTTGCCGAGCAGCCGCGCGGCCTCGCGCCCCTCCTCGGTGAGCGGGATGTCGGTACGGCCGGTGTGCTGGCCGCTCTTGGACCACTCGGTCTGTCCGTGCCGCACGAGTACGAGGCGCGAGGCCATCAGGAAGCCACCTCCTTGTGGACGGCTTCGATGTCGTCGCCGTCGGGATCGCTGACGAAAGCGCAGTGAGCGCGGTGTTCGGGCCACTGCCGGGTGCCGTGCCGCGAGGTCCCGCCGGCGGCGACCGCCGCGGAATGGAAGGCCTCGGCGGCCGCCCGGTCGGGTGCGGCGAAGGCGATGCGGGCGCCCCCGGTGGGCCGCCCGCCGGCCCGTTCGAGGGAGAGTGACGGGGTGCCGCGGTCCGGGTGCCGGCACTCGGTGACGACGTCGGCCTCGCGGCCGATGCGCACGCCGAGCGGCGCCAACACGGCCGTGAAGAAGACTCGGCCGGCCTCGCGGTCCGCGGCGAAGGCGCCGATGTGGTGGAGGAACGATTCCGCCGAGCCCTCTGAGGTCACGGGGACAGTGTCCCTCCCGACCGGGCGGACGCACAAAACGAAGCCCGGGACACAACGCGCGGACCAGGCCCGATGACCACGCATGCCCGGCAGAACCGGGGGGATCGCGACCGCCGCGGAAGAGGCGCGTACGCTGCCGATCGCCGGACCGCCACGCCGCCGCCCACCACCGCGACACCGCGACACCGCCGAGGAACGAGCAGCCGAATGACCCCCGTGACACAGCCCCTGGACGTGCGATGGATCCACGGGTCGCCGTCCGCGAAGCACAACACCGACCCCGACATCCAGGTGTTCGCGTACGCCGAGGACACCGTCGTGCTGCGCCAGAACAAGGCGGTCCACTACGAGGCGCCCTTCCTCTTCCTGCTCTTCGGCGAGGAGCGGGCGGTGCTGATCGACACCGGGGCCACGGAGTCCGCCGCGTTCTTCCCGCTGCGCCGGGTCGTGGACGAGCTGGTCGACGCCTGGCGGGAGCGGCATCCCCGGGGCGGGTACGGGCTGCTGGTGCTGCACACGCACGCGCACGGCGACCACGTCGCTGGCGACGGGCAGTTCACGGACCGCCCGGACACCGTCGTCGTCCCGGCCGGGCGCGACAGCGCGTGGCCCTTCCTCGGCTTCGACGCGGACCCGGACGGGGTGGCCCGCGTCGACCTCGGCGGCCGGGTCCTGGAATGCCTGGCCACGCCCGGCCACCACGAGGCCGCGGTCACCTACTACGACCCCCGCACCGGCTTCCTGCTCACCGGCGACACGGTCTACCCGGGCCGGCTCTACATCGCCGACTGGGCCGCCTTCGTCCGCACCCT
Source organism: Streptomyces sp. RLA123 (assembly GCF_056270165.1). Lineage (NCBI taxonomy): Bacteria > Bacillati > Actinomycetota > Actinomycetes > Kitasatosporales > Streptomycetaceae > Streptomyces > Streptomyces sp. RLA123. The sequence goes on from NZ_JBWDOR010000003.1 coordinate 1,836,906, forward strand.
CGACCGGCTCATCGCCTTCGCGGGGGACCGCCCGGTCAGTCATGTCCTCGGCTGCCACATCGAGATGAGCCGCGAGCCCGGCGTGGACTACCCGATCCGCACCACCTACCAGCCGGACGAACCGCCGCTGGAGATGACGGTCGGCCATCTCCACGAGATCCGGCGGGCGATCGACGAGATCGGCGAGCGCCGGGGCAGCCACCCCTACCCCGGCTTCGTGATCTGCCGGCAGGACTGAGCCCGTGCACGCCGCCGCCGTGACCCTGACCGTCCTGCTGCTGCTCGAAGTCGTCCCCTCGGCCGTCGCCCAGCTCGCCCGGGCCCGCGCGGGTCTGGCACGCCTCGACGAACTCACCCGGCTCGGCGTGCTCCAGGGCCGGCATCCCCGGGTACCGGCGCTGCTCGGCACGCTGCACGCGCTCGGCGCCGCGGCCGTGATCGCGGGTCTGTGGTGGCCCCTGCTCGGCGTGGCCGGGGCCGCGTCGGAGGCGGCGATCTTCGGCTGGACGCTCTACCGCCAGGTGCTGGCCGGCGACCGGGGGCGCGCGCTCGGCGCCTACCTGCTCTTCCTCGCGATGGCCCTGGCCGTCCTGGTGGTGAACGCGCTGCGCTAGGGCGTCCCGCCCTCGCCCATTGGCGCCGGCCGCCCGGAAGGCTGGGCCCCGCGGCTCCGCCGCCGACCACCGGGGGCATCGGGACGAGGCCCTGGACGTGCCGCGCATGACCCGCCCGGGACGGGAGCCGTCCGCCCGGTCACGTCCCGTGGCGGTCCGTGATGAAGGTTCGGCGCAAGGTTGACGCCCCCAGGTGCGGTCCGCGCGGCCGGGCTGCCGGACTGCCGGGCTGCCGGGCTGCTCCGACGATTCGGCAACGCGGCGCGGGGGCAGCACCGACCGGAGGGCGGGGGAGCCTCGCGGGGCGGGCGGGGAATGCGCCGACCGGCCCTACGGCGTCTTGTCCCCGCGCGCCGCCGCGGAACCGTGGACCAGGACGCCGCGCGCGACCCCTTCGCCGCGTACGGTCGCCGCGGGCGCGGCAGGCGCGGCGGCCTCCGCCTGACGTCCCCAGCGCTTGGCGATGACGGCGCAGACCATGAGCTGCATCTGGTGGAAGAGCATCAGCGGGAGCACCGCGAGGCCGGCCTGCGCGCCGAAGAGCACGGTCGCCATGGGCAGTCCGGCGGCGAGGCTCTTCTTCGACCCCGCGAAGACGATGGTGATCCGGTCCGCCCGGCCGAAGCCGAGGCGCCGTGCCCCGTACGAGGTCAGCGCGAGCATCGCGGCCAGCAACAGGGCCTCCGACAGCAGCAGCCCGAGCAGTCGCAGAGGGGTCACCAGATGCCAGATGCCGCCGACCACGCCCTCGCTGAAGGCCGCGTAGACGACCAGCAGGATCGAGCCGCGGTCGACCAGTCCGAGCACCTTCTTGTGCCGCAGGACGAAGCCGCCGATCCAGCGGCGCAGCAGCTGCCCCGCCACGAAGGGCACCAGCAGTTGCACCACGATCCCGAGGACCGAGTCCATCGAGAAGCCCGCTCCCCTGCCGTCCAGCAGCACCGCCGCGAGCAGCGGGGTCAGCACGAGACCGGCGAGGCTGGAGAAGGAGCCGGCGCAGATGGCCGCGGCGACGTTGCCGCGCGCGACGGAGGTGAAGGCGATCGAGGACTGGATGGTGGAGGGCACCAGGCACAGGAAGAGCAGCCCGGTCCACAGCTGCGGCGTCAGCAGGTACGGCACGAGGCTGTGCGCGGCCAGGCCGAGGACGGGGAAGAGGACGAACGTGCAGGCCAGTACGGTCGTGTGGAGCCGCCAGTGGCGCAGCCCGTCCATCGCCTCGCGGGTGGACAGCCGTACCCCGTACAGGAAGAAGAGCAGCGCCACCGCCGCGGTGGACGCGCCTCCCGCCACGTGGGCGCCGACGCCCCTGGCGGGCAGCAGGGCCGCGAGCAGCACGGTGCCGAGCAGCGCCGCGATGTAGGGGTCCAGGGGGAGCCAGGACGGGTAACGCAGGCGGCGCATGGACTTCCTCATCGGTGCACGGACGTGACCTTCCCAGCATGCCCGCCGCGCCGTCGATCGTAAATGGCGCTGACCGCACTGACTGTCATCACGTTTTGCGATGACCATCGCTAGGCTGGGGCCATGTTCGACCCGGTGCAGCTACGGACCTTCGTCACGGTCGCGGGGACCTTGAGCTTCACGCAGGCCGCCCGGCGGCTGGGCCTGCGCCAGTCGACCGTCAGCCAGCACGTACGGAAGCTGGAGGAGGAGGCGGGGCGGCAGTTCTTCGCGCGGGACACGCACACCGTGGAGCTGACCGAGGACGGCGAGGCCATGCTGGGCTTCGCCCGCACGATCCTGGAGGCCAACGAGCGTGCCGCGGGCTGGTTCGCGGGCACCCGCCTGCGCGGGCGGCTGCGTCTGGGCGCCTCGGAGGACTTCGTGCTGACCCGGCTGCCGGAGATCCTGGAGGGCTTCCGGCGCGAGCATCCGGAGGTCGACCTGGAGCTGACGGTCGAGCTGTCGGCCACCTTGCACCGGCGGCTGGCCGCCGGGCGGCTGGACCTGGTGCTGGGCAAGCGCGCGGCCGGCGACACGCACGGCGAACTGGTGTGGCGGGACCGGCTGGTGTGGGTGGCCGGTGAGCGCTTCCGGCTCGACGCGCAGCGGCCGGTCCCACTGATCCTCTACCCCGCCCCGGCGATCACCCGGGCGCGGGCGCTGGACGTCATGGAACGGCATGCCCGGTCGTGGCGGATCGCGTGCACCAGCGGCTCGCTGAGCGGGCTGATCGCCGCGGCGCGTGCGGGGCTCGGGGTGATGGCGCACGCCGAGGGGCTCGTTCCGCCCGGTCTGGTGCGGATGCCGTCCCGCGCGGGCCTGCCGGAACTCGGCGGAGTGGACTTCGTGCTGCTGCACGGCGCCCGGCGGCCCGCGGCGCGGGAGGCGGCGGACGCGCTGGCGGCGGCGATCCTCGACGGATCCCTCAGTGGATCCCTTCGGTCGTGATCTGCTTCACCAGGCGCAGGTAGGGCACGGTCTCCACATGCCGGACGCCCTCCAGCGCGCCGACCCGCTCGCTCAGATAGCGGTACATCTCTGCGGTGTCGCGGCAGATGACGACGGCGACGATATTGGACGAGCCGGTGGTCGCCGCGACGAAAGCGGTCTGCCGGTGGGCGGCCAGCGCCGTGCCGACGGAGTGGAGCTCCGCCGGGGCCGCGGTGATCCAGAACACCGCCCGGGTGTCGTGGCCGATCCACGCCGTGTCCAGCTGCACGTCGGTGTAGAGCACGCCCGAGCCGCGCAGTTGCTCCAGCCGGCGCTTGACGGCGGTCTCCGACAGCCCGGTGGCCCGGTGCAGTTCGGGGTAGGTGGCGCGCCCGTCACGCGCCAAGGCGGCGAACAGGGCCTCGTCGGCGGCGTCGAGGACGACGGTGCCGGGCTCCGGCAGGTCCGGCGGGGGCAGCCGCAGGGCATCGGCCTCCTGGGCGGTGAGCGCCTCCCGTTTGGTGAACCACCCCAGCGCGCCACCGTAGAAGGTGTGCAGGATGCTGTGGGCGCCGATCTCCACGATGCTCGGGGTGCGCGGCAGCCGGCCCAGCAGCAGCGCTTCGTGCTCGTCGTGGCTGCGCGAGCGGGTGACGCACATGACCTCCGTGCCGCCCGCCATCAGCGAGATCCACGCGGTGTCCTCGCGCCGGGCCAGCGCCTTGGCCAGGGACTCGGCCGCCTCCGGCGTGCTGCGCAACCGCAGCGCCCAGCGGGTCCTGCCGAGCAGTTCCTGCTCGGGCAGGGCCAGTACGCGCATCCCGAAGTCGGCGTGCAGACGGCGGTAGCGGCGCGCCACGGTCTGGTCGGAGACGCCCAGCACGTCCGCGAGCCGGCTGAAAGGGGCACGTCCGTCGAGTTGCAGGGCGTGTACCAGGCGCAGGTCGAGCTCGTCGATCATGTGGGAATCCCCCATCAATTCTCTCCTCATGTCGGAATCCGGCGCATCACGGCTCGTGGCTGGAGCAACTGGGCCGTCCTTGGCGATGGTACGGAAGAGAGTCCCCGTCGAGGGACCCCGGGGGACGTCAAGGAAAAGGGAAAGTCCATGCGCAAGTGGGCACCGCTGGTCGCGGTCTGTCTCGGCACCTTCATGCTGCTGATCGATGTGACGATCGTGATCGTCGCGCTCCCGGACATCGCGGGCGCGCTGAACGCCTCGCTGTCCGACCTCCAATGGATGATCGACATCTACGCGCTGGCCCTGGCCGCCCTGCTGCTGGGCGCCGGTTCCGCGGCCGACGTGATCGGACGCCGCCGTATGTACGTGGTGGGCACCGCGCTGTTCGCCGCCGCGTCGCTCGCCTGCGGCCTGGCCCCGGGGGCGGGCTGGCTGGTGGCGATGCGCGCCGTGCAGGGGGTGGGGGCGACCGCGATGTTCGCCACCACGATCTCGCTGCTCGGCGCGGCCTACCAGGGACGCGACCGCTCGGTGGCGCTCGGCGTGTGGGGCGCGGTCAGCGGCGCGGCGGCGGCGCTCGGCCCGGTGCTGGGCGGCCTGCTGACGCAAGGGCTGGACTGGCGGTGGATCTTCTTCGTCAACCTCCCGGTGAGCGTGGTCACCATCGCGCTCACGCTGCGCGTGGTCGCCGAGTCGAAGGGCGGGCACGGCGGCGCGCGGATCGACTGGCCGGGCACGGCGTGCTTCACCGCCTTCGCGGGGCTCACGACCTTCGCGGTGATCCGCGCCGACGAGGCCGGGTGGGCCTCGGCGCGCACGGTGGAGACCTTCGCCTGCGCGGCGGCGGCACTGGCGGTCTTCGTTGTGGTGGAACGCCGTTCCGCCCATCCGATGCTGGACCTGGCGCTGTTCCGGGACCGCTCCTTCACCGGCGTCATGGTCGGCGCGTTCGCGCTCGCGGGCACGGCGTTCGGCGTCCTGGCGTACACCTCGCTGTGGCTGCAGACCCTGCTGGGGCTGAGTCCGGTGCGCGGCGGACTGGTGCTGATCCCGCTGGCACTGGCGGCCTTCGTGGCCTCGGCGGTGGGCGGCCGTCTCCTGCACGGGGCGCCGTACCGGCTGGTGATCGGCGGCGGACTGGTGCTGATCGGTGCCGGGGCGCTGGCGCAGACGGTGCTGGACGCGGGCTCCGGGTGGGCCTCGCTGACGGTGGGCCTGGTGGTCGCCGGCCTCGGCGTGGGCCTGGTCAACCCGGCGATAGCGGGCGCGGCGCTGGCCTCCGTGCCGCCCCGGCGGGCGGGCATGGCCGGCGGTGCGGTCAACACCTTCCGCCAACTCGGCTACGCGCTGGCGGTCGCCGTCTTCGGCACGCTGCTCACCGGCCGGATGGAGGACTCGCTGCGCGACTCCGGTGTCCCGGACCCGCACGCCACCGCGCGGGTGCTCGCGGGCGGCGGCGCACGGGAACTGCTGGCCCGGGTGCCCGAGGCGCAGCGCCCGGCCGCCGACCACGCGCTGCACGCCGCCTTCGCCTCCGGGCTGAACGCGGCCGCCGTGACGGCGGGGGTCGCCGGGCTGATCGCGGGCGGGCTCGTACTCGTCCTCGTACGGTCGAAACCGCAGGCGACAACCCCGGAACGGAGCGTTCCGGAGCCCGTGGCCGCTGTAGAGCGAGGGTGAGCCCCGCGCGGGGATTTGGTGCAGATCCGGGCGGGGCCCCGTCCGCCCGGACCGGCGCTTCCTGCCTCATGTTCCTTGCGGTAACCGGGAATCCGCTCGTCACGGGAGTGCGGGAAGCCCTCCGGGGACCCTCACAATCGGTTTCGGCACCCCTCCCGCGCCGTCCCGCCATCGGGTAGCTTCTGCAACCGCCCAAGCGGCCGAGGAGCGACGTTGCGCGAGTTCACCATTCCCCCACTGGTGACGGCACCCCAAGTCGGCGGTCTGGCGGACTCCGTGTTCGCCGCCGCCGCGGAGGAGCCGGACCGTGTCGTGCTCGCCCGACGGTCCGGTCCGGAGGGCGCCGAGTGGGAGGACGTCACCGCCGGCCGCTTCCGGGACGAGGTCCTCGCCGTGGCCAAGGGCCTGCTGGCGCACGGCATCCGCTTCGGCGACCGGGTCGGCCTGATGTCCCGCACCCGCTACGAGTGGACCGTGCTGGACTACGCGCTGTGGACGATCGGCGCTCAGCCGGTGCCGATCTACCCGACGTCCTCCTCCGAGCAGGTGCGCTGGATGCTGCACGACTCGGGCGCGGTCGCCTGCGTCGTGGAGCACGAGGACCACGCGATGACCATCGGCGCGGTCGTCGACGAACTCCCCCGGCTGGCCCGGCTGTGGCAACTGGACTCCGACGCGCTCACGGAGCTGGCCCGGGACGGCGCCGAGATCGACGACGACGTGGTCCACCGGCACCGCATGGCCGTCACCCCGAACGGTCCGGCCACCGTCATCTACACCTCGGGCACCACCGGCCGGCCCAAGGGCTGTGTGATCACCCACGCGAATTTCATGGCCGAGGCCGACAACGTCATCGCCAAGTACGAGCCGGTCTTCCATTCCAAGCCCGGCGACGAGGCCTCGACCCTGCTCTTCCTCCCGCTCGCCCATGTCTTCGGCCGCATGGTGGAGGTCGCGGCGGTGCGCGCCCGGGTACGGCTGGGCCACCAGCCGAACCTGGCCGCCGCCGAACTGCTGCCGGCGATGGCCTCCTTCAGGCCGACCTTCGTGCTCGCGGTCCCGTACGTCTTCGAGAAGGTCTTCCAGGGCGCACGCCGCAAGGCCGAGGCCGGCGGCAAGATCGGCCCCTTCGAGAAGGCCGTCGAGATCGCCGTGCGGCACGCGGAGGCGATGGAGGCGCGCGCCTTCGGCACCGGCCCCGGCCCCAGCGCCGGACTGCGGATGCAGCACCAGCTGTACGAGAAGCTGGTCTACGGCAAGGTGCGCGCGGCCCTCGGCGGCAAGGTCCGGCACGCGTTCTCCGGCGGCTCGGCGATGGACCGGCGGCTCGGGCTGTTCTTCGACGGCGCGGGCGTGCGGATCTTCGAGGGGTACGGACTGACCGAGACGACGGCCGCCGCCGTGGCCAATCCCCCCGACCAGACACGTTTCGGCACGGTCGGCCTGCCCGTACCCGGCACCTCCGTGCACATCGCCGACGACGGCGAGGTGTGGGTGCACGGCGAGCAGGTCTTCACCGAGTACCTCAACAACCCCAAGGCCACGGCCGAGGTCCTGCACGACGGCTGGCTGGCCACCGGCGACCTCGGCGCGCTCGACGAGGACGGCTATCTGAGCATCACCGGCCGGAAGAAGGAGATCCTGGTCACCAGCGGCGGCAAGTCCGTCTCCCCGGTGGTGCTGGAGGACCGGGTGCGGTCCCACCCGCTGGTGTCGCAGTGCGTCGCGGTCGGCAACGACCGGCCGTTCATCGCCGCGCTCCTCACCCTCGACCCCGAGGGCATCGGGCACTGGCTGACGATGCGGGGCAAACCGCAGCTGCCGATCGCCAGTCTGATCCACGACCCCGACCTGGAGACCGAGATCCGGCGGGCCGTGGTCGCCGCGAACACCCTGGTCTCACAGGCGGAATCGATCCGCACCTTCCGCATCCTGGCCGGCCAGTTCTCCGAGGAGGAGGGGATGCTCACGCCGTCGCTGAAGCTGAAGCGGAAGGCGATAGAGAAGGCCTACACGCGGGAGATCGAGGCACTGTACCGGCACTGAGCCGGGACGGCCGGGCCCGTGCGGTCCGGGACCTCCGGGAATGCGGGCCGGGCCTTGATCGTTGAATCCGGGGTGGTACGTATTCCGATCGACGACCTAAGGATCAGCCGCCTGTGAGCACGGTCCCCGACATCACCCTCAACAACGGCGTCACCATGCCGCAGCTCGGCTTCGGCGTCTGGCAGATTCCGGACGACGAGGCGGCCACCGCGGTCGCCACGGCCCTGGAGGCCGGCTACCGCAGCATCGACACCGCCTCGCTGTACCGCAACGAGCAGGGCACCGGCCGCGCCATCGCCGCCTCCGGCATCGCCCGCGAGGACCTGTTCGTCACCACCAAGCTGTGGAACACCGACCACGGCCACGACACCGCGCTGCGCGCCTTCGACGCCTCCCTGAGCAAGCTCGGCCTCGACTACGTCGACCTCTACCTGATCCACTGGCCGACCCCGGCGCGCGGGCTGTACCTGGAGACCTGGCGCGCCCTGGAGAAGATCCACGCCGACGGCCGGGCCCGTGCCATCGGTGTCTCGAACTTCCCCGTCGCGCAGTTGCAGCACGTGCTCGACGAGGGTGGCGTCGTACCCGCCGTCAACCAGATCGAGCTGCACCCGCACCTCGCGCAGGCCGAACTGCGCGCCTTCGACGCGACCCACGGCATCGCCACCGAGGCCTGGTCACCGCTCGGCCAGGGCCGCGACCTGCTCGACGAGCCTGCGCTCGCCGCGGTGGCCGCCAAGCACGGCAGGACCCCGGCGCAGGTCGTGCTGCGCTGGCACCTCCAGCTCGGCAACGTGGTCATCCCCAAGTCCGTGACCCCCTCACGGATCAAGGAGAACCTCGACGTCTTCGGCTTCGAACTGGACGCCGGGGACCTGGCGGCGATCGACGCCCTCGACAACGGCGGCCGCCTGGGCCCCGACCCGTCCGCCTTCAACTGACGGACCCCTCGCATCGCGCGGCGGGAGGGCGGCGGGCCGGTCACCGGCCCGCCGCCCTCCCCCTTTCTCCGGCGTCGGTCCAGCCTGCGGTGGTGCTGGACTACGAGGGCGAGGCCGCCCGGTACGACGCCAACCGGGGCGGGACACCGCGGGCCCGGGCCGCCGCCGCGGCGGTACTCGGGCTGGTGCCACGGCAGGCGCGCACGCTGCTGGACGCGGGGTGCGGAACGGGCCTGGTGACCCAGCGGTTCGCCCGGCCCGGGCTGCGGGTGCCGGGCGTGGACGGCGCGGCCCCCATGGCACGGATGGCGAGGGCCCGCGTCGGGCCGGTCCTCATGGTGGCCGACGTCCGCCGGCTGCCGTTCGCGACGGGTTCGCTGGACGCCGTGTCCACGGTGTGGGTGCTGCACCTCCTGCCGTTCGCGACGGCGTGGTCGCGGAATGCGCGCGGGTCCTGCCGGCCGGCGCGGTACTGGTCACCACCGTCGACAAGGACCCGGGCACGACGTGGGCAGCGACATCGACACCCTGCTCGTGCCCTTCCGGCGGCGCGATCCGTACGGCGCCGAGGAGCGGATACTTGCGGCATGCCGCGGCGCACGGCCCGCGTCCGGCCGGGGAGACCGGCTTCACCGGTCACGGACAGGGCCGGGCACCGGGCGACCTCGCCGCACGGATCGCCGAGGGCCTGTTCGCCTCCGCGCTCGTGGTGGGCGAGCGGGACGTGCGCTCGCCGGCCGTACGCCTGGCCGCTCTCCCGGACCAGGAAAGGCCACGGCCCGATCCGGTCTACCGGCTGATCGCCCTCGCCAAGGATCCGGATTCCCCTACAGCGGGGGCTCGTTGAGGAGCTCGTTCAGCCATCGCGCCATGCGCTCGACCGCCACCGTGCCGGAAGCGGTGCCGGTGCCCGCGGCCGGGAAGACCCGGCCCCAGGTGTGCGCCCGGCCGACCGCGCCGACCCGGCAGGCCAGGCTCGCCAGCCGGCGCATCGCGGGCAGGTCGTGGCCCTCGCCGCCCCAGGACTCCAGGTAGCGGTCGCGCAGCCGGGCCACCACCTCCGGGCCGTCCGCGCCGTACCGCCGGTGCGCCACACGGGCGGTCACCAGCAGGCTGGTGAAGGGGTGGGCGAGGGCCGCGTCGCCCCAGTCGAAGAAGACATAGGCGTCGCCCCGGTGGAAGACCTGGTCCTCGTGGAGATCGGCGTGGTCGAGCGCGGCACCGATGCCGGACCCGTCCAGTTCCTCGCACCAGTCCACGAAACGCGGGCGGACGGCACGGACCTCGGCGGGCGCGTCCGTGCGGTGGACCAGCTCGTCCAGCAGCTCCGGCAGCCTCGCGGGGCGCAGGTCCGGCACACCCAGCGCGGCCATCTCCTCCGCACGGTGCGCGGTGGCGCGCTGCAACGCGGCGTACGCGCGCAGCGGGGCCTCCCAGTAAAAGGGGCTGCCCCCCGGCCGGTCCGCGGTGCCGGCCAGCAGCGGCCCGCCGTCGGGCAGCAGCGCCCAGGCACGCCCGGTGTCCACGGCCAGCGGCGCCAGCACCCGGCCCGGCACCCACCCGTGCAGTGCCCGGGTCAGCGCGGGCTCGAAGGCCGAGCCCGGGGGGTTCGCCTTGAACCACACCGTCTCCCCCGACGTGGTGGGGATGCGCACGACCACCGACCAGGGGCGCAGCCGGGCCAGCCACTCCTCCCGCGCCCGCGGCCGCAGACCGCGCCCGGCGATGGCCTCCTCCGCCCACGCGAGGGCGTCACGCCGCCACACCCGGTCCGCCCAGGGCGTCGGCCCCTCGTGCTCCCCGATGTCGATCTGCGGTTCCCGCTCCATCCCCGCATCACAGCACGGCCGCCCCCACCGCGCACCTGCGTTACCGGCGGCTCATGACGACGACCACGGCCGGCCCGTGCCTCTGCGCGCTCGGGGTCTGCGGCGCCTGCGGTGCCTTTGGGGTTTCAGGCCTCGAAGTACCGGGCCACCGCGGTCTCGTACCGGTTCTGCGTCATGTCGTTTCCGCTCCCTCGTCGTGGTCGGCCCGGCGGACGGGATGGAGTGCGCCACCCCGTTCGCCGGTACGTCCACCCTGCCGGGGGGCCGCGTGGAGACGTCGATCACCCCGCAGGCAGGGGCAGCTGGTCGCCGAGTACGGGGGCGAGGGCCTCGGCATAGGCGTCGGCCATGTGGCTCTCGTCGCGGTAGACGAAGACGTCGCCCACGACGACCGGGCAGGCCCCGGAGTCCGTGCAGAACCAGCGGGTGGGATCGAGGACGGTCACGCCGGTCGCCCGGGCGGCCGCCCGGATCGCCGCCCCGCGGACGGGGTCGCGGACCGCCCCGGGCAGGTGGTTGGTGCAGCGGTCCAGGTGCAGGGGGTGAGTGGCCGCGCAGTCGACGGCGTCCGCCTTGGGCCACGGGGTGTCGAGCAGGGCGGTGACACGGGTGCCGTCCTGGGCGAGCGCGCGGTACGTGGTCTCGAACCCGGCGGTCCACTGCCGCAGCGGGTCGTCCGCCGGCCGGACCGGCGTGCCGGCGTCGGAGGAGGAGGCGATGACCAGCGCGGGGTGCAGCGCGTGGATCCGGGCGACCGCCTTCGCGCGCCACCGGTCGCAGGCGCTGTACGGCCCGCCACCGTTGAGTATGGTCACCTCGGCCACCTTGCAGGAGGCCTTGGTCATCGAGACCAGCTTCCAGTGGCGGGTCCTGGCGAGCCGGTCCAGCGCGGGAAACCACTGCGCCGCATGGGAGTCGCCGAACAGGACCACGGTGCGGTCCGCGGAAAGGTCCCCGTACACACACCGCGGCACTTCAGTACTGCGGTAGTTGACGTGGCAGCCGTCCTCATAGACGGCTGACCTGCGGGACGTGATGTCCGCCAGCGCCGGGCGCAGGTTGCCGGGCAGGCTCGTCGCGGACGCGTCCAGCAGTCCCGCGAGCCGCTCGCCGTGGTCGGGGGTGGCGGTGAGCGCGGGTCTCAGGGCGGGCGCGGACGCCCCGGAGTCGACGGCGGGCGGGAAGACCGCCGCGACCAGGGCGGCCGCCACGGCGCCCGCCGTCAGGGCGGCGCCGAGCGCGAGCCCGCGGCCGGGACGGCGACGGAACGCAGGATGGAAACGCACCCGGTTCTCGACCAGTTGGAGCGTCACCCACGCCATCAGCAGCGCGACGGCGCTCAGCCCGAGCCCGAGGAGCGGGCTCGCGGACACCCCGAGCGCCATCGGACCGATCACCAGCAGCGGCCAGTGCCACAGGTACCAGCCGTACGAAAGCCCGCCCACCCACGTCATCGGCCGCCGGGCGAGCAGGGCGCGGGCACCCCACGCCGGTGCCGGCGCACAGCCGCCCGCCAGGACGAGCACGGCCCCGAGCACCGGCAGCAGGGCGTGGTAGCCGGGGAAGGGCGTGTTCGCGTCGAACGCCACCGTGGACAGCAGGACACCGCCCAGCCCCACCCACGTCATCGGCGCAGCCCAGCGCGTGGGCAGTCTCCGCAGCCGAACCGCGGCAAGCGCGGTCAGCGCACCGGCGCCGAGCTCCCAGGCACGGGTGTGGAAGCCGAAGTACGCCCAGGAGGGCGAGTCCTGCGTCGTCCACACGCTCAGCCCGAACGACACCAGGCAGAGCGCGACCAGGGGCAGGGCCAGATGGCGCCGGCGCCGGGTGAGGCGCGCGCCGGCCAGCAGCAGCAGCGGCCACAGCAGGTAGAACTGCTCCTCCACCGCGAGCGACCAGAAGTGCTGGAACGGCGAGGGCGGGGAGCTCTGGGCGAGGTAGTCCGTACCGTTGGCGGCCAGCCTGAAGTTCACCGCGTACAGCGAGCTGCCCAGCGCGTCGCCGACGTACTCGTCGAAGCGGATCTTCGACAGGAACAGCCACGCGCCGGCCAGCGTCGCCAGGACGACGACCGTGGACGCGGGCAGCAGGCGCAGCGCCCGCCGGGCGTAGAAGCCGCGCAGGGAGACGGTCCCGGTGGCCAGCACCTCCCGTAGGAGGAGGGAGGTGATGAGGAAGCCGGACATCACGAAGAACACGTCGACGCCGGCGTAACCGCCGGCCAGGTGCGGCACTTCCGCGTGTGCCAGGACCACCATCGTGACCGCGACGGCGCGCAGTCCCTGGATGTCCGGACGCCACTCGTGGCCCTTGCCCGCCGCGCCCCGGCGCGGCGCGGGGACGGCGGTACGAGGTGCGGGCACAGCCGGGCGGCCCGCCCGTTGCGAGGCGTTCCCTGCGAGGGATCTCGATATCACTCCCTGCGCTGTCCGGATCCGTGCACGCGTTCCTGTGGCCTCGGTCATACGAGCGGAGCCCCGCCTTTCCGTGTGGTGTCGCGGGGCTCCGCCGAAGCTATCTCGCTCATGGGGTCAGCCCTTGCGGGCGGTGACCTCCTCGGTCAGCTGCGGCACGACCTGGAACAGGTCACCGACCACCCCGTAGTCCACCAACTCGAAGATCGGCGCCTCCGGGTCCTTGTTGATCGCCACAATCGTCTTCGACGTCTGCATACCGGCCCGGTGCTGAATCGCACCCGAAATACCCGCCGCGACATACAACTGCGGCGACACCGACTTACCCGTCTGACCCACCTGATTCGTGTGCGGATACCAACCCGCATCCACCGCCGCACGCGACGCACCCACCGCCGCACCCAACGAATCAGCCAACGCCTCGATCACCGCGAAATTCTCCGCACCATTGACACCCCGCCCACCGGAAACAACAATCGCCGCCTCCGTCAGATCCGGACGACCCGTCGACTCCCGCGCCGTACGCGCCACCACCCGCGTACCCCGGGCCAGCGCACCGAACTCCACCTCCAACGCCTCCACCACACCCGCCGCCACGGCAGCCTCCACCGGCGCCGAGTTCGGCTTCACCGTGATCACCGGCACCCCACTCGTCACCCGCGACGTCGTCGTGAACGACGCCGCGAACACCGACTGCCTCACCACCGGACCCTCCGCCCCCGCCACCACATCCACCGCGTCAGTGATCAGGCCCGAACCCAGACGCAACGCCAACCGCGCCGCGACCTCCTTACCCTCACCCGACGACGCCACCAAAACCGCCACCGGATTCACCAGCTTGGCAGCCGCCTCCAGCGCATCCACCTTCGGCACCACCAAAAACTCCGCGAACTCCGACGCCTCACACGTCAGCACCCGCACCGCACCATGCCCGGCCAACACACCCGCGGTCGCCCCCGCGCCCGCACCCAACGCCACCGCCACCGGCTCACCCAGCCGACGCGCAATCGTCAGCAACTCCAGCGTCGGCTTACGAACCGCACCATCCACATGGTCCACAAAGACCAGGACTTCACCCATGGAAACTCAAACTCCTCGCAGAACGGACGGACAAGCGCATCAGATGAACTTCTGGCCCACAAGGAACTCCGCGAGCTGCTTGCCGCCCTCACCCTCGTCCTTCACGATCACACCAGCAGTCCGCGCCGGACGCGCCACCGCCTCATCCACCACCGTCCACGCACCCGCCAGACCGACCAGCCCCGCATCGATCCCCAGATCCGACAAACCCAAAGACACCACCGGCTTCTTCTTCGCCGCCATGATCCCCTTGAACGACGGATACCGCGCCTCACCCGACTGATCCGTCACCGACACCAACGCCGGCAACGACGCCTCAAGCCGCTCACTGGCACTGTCACCATCCCGGCGACCCGACACCACACCGCCCTCGACACCCACCTCGGACAGCAACGTCACCTGCGGCACACCCAAACGCTCCGCCACCAACGCCGGCACCACACCCGCCGTACCATCCGTCGACGCCATCCCCGTCACGACCAGATCAAAACCCGCATGCTCGATCGCCTTCGCCAGCACCAACGACGTCCCCATCACGTCACTGCCGTGCAACCCCTCGTCCTCGACATGCACCGCCTTGTCCGCACCCATCGACAACGCCTTGCGCAACGCGTCCTTCGCATCCTCAGGACCCACCGTCACCACCGTCACCTCAGCGCCCTCCGACGCCTCCGCGATCTGCAGCGCCTGCTCCACCGCATACTCGTCCAACTCCGACAACAGACCGTCCACCGCCTCACGATCCGTCGTCAGATCCCCCGCAAAGTGACGATCACCCGTAGCGTCAGGCACGTACTTCACCGCTACAACAATCCTCAAGCTCACTTGATGTCCCTTCACACGATCGGTTTGCTGGTTACGGCAGGTTCCGGGCCATGACGATGCGCTGGACCTGGTTGGTGCCCTCGTAGATCTGGGTGATCTTCGCGTCGCGCATCATGCGCTCCACCGGGTAGTCCCGCGTGTAACCGTATCCCCCCAGCAGCTGCACCGCGTCGGTGGTGATCTCCATCGCCGCGTCCGACGCGTAGCACTTGGCCGCAGCACCGAAGAACGTCAGGTCCCCGTCGCCACGCTCGGACTTGGCCGCCGCCGCGTACGTGAGCTGCCGTGCCGCCTCGAGCTTCATCGCCATGTCCGCCAGCATGAACTGGATGCCCTGGAACTCCGCGATCGCCTTGCCGAACTGCTTGCGCTCCTTGACGTACCCCTTGGCGTAGTCCAGAGCGCCCTGCGCGATGCCGATCGCCTGCGCCGCGATCGTCACCCGCGTGTGGTCCAGGGTCCGCATGGCGGTGGCGAAGCCCGTGCCCTCCGCGCCGATCATCCGGTCCGCGGGGATGCGCACGTTGTCGAAGTACACCTCACGCGTCGGCGAGCCCTTGATGCCGAGCTTCTTCTCCGGGGCGCCGAAGGACACGCCCTCGTCGCCCTTCTCCACCACGAAGGCCGATATCCCCTTGGAGCGCTTCTCCGGGTCGGTCACCGCCATCACCGTGTAGAACTCCGACACCCCGGCGTTGGTGATCCAGCGCTTCACGCCGTTGAGCACCCAGAAGTCCCCGTCGCGCACCGCGCGGGTCCTCATCCCCGCGGCGTCGGAGCCGGCCTCCGGCTCGGACAGGCAGTACGAGAACATCCCCTCGCCGCGCGCCAGCGCGCCCAGGTACTTCGCCTTGAGCTCCTCCGAGCCCGACAGCTGCACCGGCAGCGATCCCAGCTTGTTCACCGCCGGGATCAGCGACGAGGAGGCGCACACCCGCGCCACCTCCTCGATCACGATCACCGTGGACAGCGCGTCCGCGCCCGCACCGCCGAACGCCTCCGGCACGTGCACCGCGTGCAGTTCGTTGGCCTCCAGCGCTTCGCGCGCCTCTTCGGGGAACCGCCCCGCCTCGTCCACCTCCGCCGCGAACGGCGCGATCTTCGCCTCCGCGAGCGAACGCACCGCGTCACGGAGCATGTCGTGCTCCTCCGACGTCCGGAACAGGTCGAATTCCTGGCTCACGATCGGTCACTCCAGTCCGTGTACGGCGCCCATGGCATCGAGTACCCTCAATTATGCACACTCAGTGCCATCCGTAAGCCCCCGATGCTAGATTTTTGGACCATGACCACAAAGCCCCCGATGCGGGACGCCCTCGTCGCAGCGGCCTTCCAGCTCTTCCTGGAACGCGGCTACGAGGCGACGACGATCGACGACATCGTCGCCCTCGCGGGCGTCGGCCGCCGGTCGTTCTTCCGCTACTTCCCCTCCAAGGAAGACGTGGTCTTTCCCGACCATGAGCGCGCCCTGACCGAGATGACCGAGTTCCTGGACGCGAGCGCGGACGCCGACGAGCCGGTGTCCAAGGCCTGCGACGCCGCCCGCCTCGTGCTGAACATGTACGCCGAGAACCCCACCTTCTCCGTGCAGCGCTACCGCCTCACCAAGCAGGTGCCCGGTCTGCGGGCGTACGAGCTGTCCGTGGTCTGGCGCTACGAGCGCGCGCTCGCGGAGTACCTCGGGGCGCGCTTCGCCGGCCGGCCCGACGGCAAGCTGCGGGCCGACGTCACCGCCGCCGCGGTGGTCGCCGCGCACAACAACGGCCTGCGTTCGTGGCTGCGTTCCGGCGGCACGGACGACGCCTTCGCCGCCGTGGACCACGCGCTGGACTACGTGCGCCGCGGCTGGAACGGCGAGGGCGCCGCCACCGCGGCAGGGGACCCGGCGGAAGCCGAGGACGACGTCGTGGTGGTGATCACCCGGCGGCGCACGCCGATGTGGCGGGTGGTGCGGGAGATCGAGTCCTCCCTGGAGGGGGAACGATCCCCCTCATAAGGAACTGAGTACCCCGATCGGGGCACCCAGTTCCCCCCAACGCTCAAGCCCCATCGTGCCGCGTCCGGGCAGGCCCGAACGCTTCCGCGCTCGGCACGGCGCGCGGCTCCGGGCGGCGTGCCTGTCCGGTGTCGCCGGGGGCGGTCCGTCCCGCTTTACGTGTGCTTTAAATTTGTACGATCAAGCCCCCGGGCATAGCGTGATCCCATGGCCGAGACTCCGCAGCAGACCGGTTCCCCCGTCCGTCAGAACGTCACCTTCACCAGCGCAGGAGCCACCGCGCACGGCTACCTGGCGCTGCCGCCCGCCGGACGCGGTCCAGGCGTGATCGTGATCCAGGAATGGTGGGGCCTGAACGACCACATCGCCGACGTCACCGAACGCCTGGCCAAGGAGGGTTTCGTCGCCCTCGCCCCCGACCTGTACGGCGGCAACGTCGCCCACGAATCCGGCGAGGCGCTGCGCATGATGCGCGCGCTGCCGGTGGCGCGCGGCGTGGAGCTGCTGTCCGGCGCCGTGGACCACCTCCTCGGGCGTCCGGAGGTCACTTCCGACAGCGTCGGCTCCGTCGGCTTCTGCATGGGCGGCGGATTCGTGCTCTACCAGGCCGCGAACGACCCCCGGGTGAGCGCCGCGGTCCCCTTCTACGGTGTCATCCAGGGCGAACTGCCCGACTTCACCGGCCTCAAGGCCGAAATCCTCGGGCACTTCGGGGAGACGGACGAAAGCGTCCCGCCGGCCGCCCTGGTCGCCCTGCGCGACGCCATCCGCGAACAGGCCGGTGTCGAAGCCGACTTCCGTACCTACCCGGCCGGCCACGCGTTCTTCAACGACCAGCGCCCCGAGGCGTACCACGCCGAGTCGGCGGACCGTTCCTGGCGCAGCACGCTGGAGTTCCTCCACGCACAGCTGGGCTGACCACACCCCGCGGGGGCGGCACCCGGGACGGGGTGCCGCCCCCGCGGTTCACGGCGCGAGCAGCTGCAACCAGCCGGCCGACCGGACGACACCGTCCGCCGGCAGGGCGCGGGCACCCTGGAAGGTGCGCAGCGCGGCCGCCGTCGCCGTACCGAACACCCCGTCCACCGCGAGCGCCGCCCCGTGGGCGTTGAGCAGCGACTGCGCCGACGACACGGCGGCGCCGCTGTCGCCCTGTGCCAGCGGCACCACGACGAGCGCCTGCCAGGTCGCCGACCCGACGACACCGTCGACGGGCAGGGCGTTGGCCCCCTGGAAGGACCGCACCGCGGCCGCCGTCGCCGTACCGAACACCCCGTCCACCGCGAGCGCCGCCCCGCGCGCGTTGAGCAGCGACTGCGCGGCCCTGACCCGGCTGCCGCTCTGTCCCTGGAGCAGTCGCGGCCAGTCGGCCGCGGGCGCGCCGAGACCGGCGGGCAGCGGGAAGGGCAGCGGGACGAGCAGTTGGGTGTTGCGCGCGTCGACCGTTCCGCGCCGCTTGTCGATGCCCCGGGCGACCGCCTGGATGTCGTTGACGGCCAGTTCGCGGGCGAGGGAGGCGAGCGCGGCCGGGGAGCCGGTGTCGCCGCCGTAGGAGGCCGGGGCGTCGGCGTCGATCATCGTGGTGAAGATCGACAGCGTGCCGTTGCCCTCGGCCACCTCCACGATCCGGCTCTGGATCGGCCAGTCGATGTGCGAGGCGGTGTTGACCTCCCAGAAGCCGCCGCTGAGGGAGGCCGGCCAGGCGGGACGGTGGGCGGTGACGGTGTTGGTGTGGGTGTGGCCGTCGACCATCAGGACCACGTTGGGGAAGCGCAGCAGCAGGGCGCGCAGGTCGTCTCCGCCGTAGGGCGCGTCGTCGTCGGTGTTGTCCATGGAGTCGAGCGTGTGGTGGCAGAACACCACCACCAGCTTGTCGTGGACGCCGGGCTGCTGCACGACGGTCCCGGGCCCCGTGCCGCCCGGGCCGGCGAGTTCGTACCGGGAGGAGACCGCCTTCAGGCGGCCCTCCAGCCATGCCCACTGCTCCTCGTCGATGGCGCCGTCGGCCCCGCCGCCGGGATTGGTGGTGTCCAGGACGAGGTACTGGAAGAGGTCGTCCGGCGCGGAGGGCACGGCGTAGTAGGCGCGGTCGCCGCTGGAGGTGAAGCCGTGGCCCGCGGGGGTCCCGGTGGTGCGGAAGTGCTCGGCGACGAACTCGCTCCGGGACAGCAGCCGGCGGGCGGAGTCGGCCGTGACCTTCGCCGTGGCGAGGGTGAAGTCGCCGGTGAGGATGTCCGTCAACAGCTCGACGTAGTAGCCGAGTCCGTCGTCGAGGACGTCGGGCACGCCCTCGACCTTGGTCAGCTTGGTGGAACCGGTCGCGATGGCCTTCAGCGGGTCGAACGGCAGCGTGTCGGGCGGGACGTTGCCCTGCACGAGCCCGTCGTGGTTGCCGTAGGCGGCGTACCAGGGCATACCGAGACCGGTGGCGGTGAAGGGCCGCCGGGCGGCGGTGAGCAGCCCGGTGACCAGGGGGAAGCCGGCCAGGTCGTTGTTGTCGGGGGGAGACTGCCGTGCCTCGGGGTGCCAGTAGTGCACGTCGGTACCGAAGGTTCCGGCGGCGACGCTCTCGTCCTTGGCGAGGTTGCCGGAGTCCGGCCGCACGCTCTTGCCGTCGAGCAGGTCGATGTACCAGCGGGCCTCGTTGTACTGGCAGTTGTCGACGGCGTCGCCGGTGACGACGGTGAAGGCCAGCGGGGCGCCCGTTCTCGGTCCGCGCCCGGTGCGTCTGATCGCCCGGCACATCGCGTCGGTGGTCTGCGTCGAGAGGAACTCGTGGGCTCGGTACGCGGACTCCGTCGGGTACGAGTTGTAGTGCGGCGGGCCGTAGTCGGCCAGGCGGTCCAGGCACTCGACGCGCAGCGGTGACTGGTCGTCGACGATGTGCAGGTCGGACATCTGGGCGAAGGCGGCCAGCGACCGGGTCACCACGGGTGCGGCGACGTCGGTCAGGTCCCGCCGGATCAGGTGGGGTTCGCCGGGTCCGGCGACGATCCCCCGGTAGCCGCGGCCGAGGTCAGGACCGCGCTGCAGTGTCCGGTCCACGGTGGACAGGACGGAGGCGGCGCCGTCATCGGCCGCCGTCGCGGCGAGGGCGACACCGAGTGGGCCACGCAGATCGACGGCGGCGGCCACCACGCTCGCGGCGGTCACCGTCAGCATCCTTCGACGAGAAAGGGACATTCCGAATCCTGTTCGGTCGTCAGCCACCGTGCCGGGGCAGCACGGCATGGCGAGGGGGCGGGAGGGGGCGCGCCAGTCCTTCGGCGGGCCGCCCCGCGGAGACGCGGGGGGCACGGAACGGGGTGGGGGGAGAACGGACCGTGGAGCGAACGGGCGTGCGGGGGCGGGGCGCGGACCGGGCCCGCTCAGGGTGGCCCACGGGAGCCGCCGACCGCAAGGAGTGGTACAGCCACTCAGTCACTGATCCGTGGCGGGCCTCGACCCAAAGGGGGCCGCTCCGGGGCAATTCCATTGCGGGAGGGCCGAGTTCAGCCCTCCAGGGCCGGCCGTCCCCGGCCGTCCGCGAGCGCGTCCACGACCGCCCGGACCGCTTCCTCGGGGCTCGACGCCCGCAGGAAGATCCCGTCCCCCGGATCCGCCGCGACGTCCCAGCCGGCGAGGACCACCGTGGGTCTGCCGGTGCGCATCGCGAGCGCCACCTCGCTGAGGGTGCCCCAGCTCCCGCCGACGGCGATGACCGCGTCGGCGGCGCCGACGACGAGCCCGTTGCGCAGTTCGCCGAGCCCGGTCGGCAGGCAGACCGTCAGGAACGGGTTCCCCGCCGCACGGTCCCGGCCGGGCAGCAGCCCGACAGTGACGCCGCCGTGCGCGCGAGCGCCCTCGCACACCGCCTCCATCACGCCACCGAGGCCGCCGCAGACCACCACCGCTCCCCGCAGCGCCAGCAGCTCGCCCACCCGGCGGGCGTGCGCACGCTCACGGTCCCCGGCGGCGCCAGGACCCACCACGGCCACATAGCCCGACGTCATCCCGTCCCCCGATCGCCTCAGAGTGTTTGACACGGTAGATATTTATCGATATTTGCTGTAGATGTGACTTCCCGCCCCTTCACCTCACGCGTCTCCCTCGCGCTCCTCGCCACCACCCTGGCCGTCGCCGGGTGCGAGGCCGACAACTCCCCCGACTCCTCCGGCACGGCCCGCGCGATGTCGGCCAGAACCGCCGCCACGAGCACGCCGTCGTGCTCCCAGCGCGTCGAAGCGGCCATGAACGACACCCAACGGGTGGGTCAGCTGTTCATGGGCGCGGCCGTACTCCCCACGACGCCCAAGGCGGACCTGACCGCGATGCGGAACTACGCCGTCGGTTCGGTGATGCTCGCGGGCCGCAGCACCGCGGGAGTGCAGAAGACCCGGGCCTTCGCCGACCAGTTGCAGGGCATGCGGCAGACCGTCGCGGGGCAGCGGGTCGGGCTGCTGATCGCCACGGACCAGGAGGGCGGCCAGGTACAGGTCCTCAAGGGCCCCGGCTTCTCCACCATCCCCAGCGGAGTCACCCAGGGCAAGTACACGACCACCTATCTGCGGCAGCAGGCCACGACCTGGTCGGCCCAGCTGCGCGCCGCGGGGGTGAACGTCAACCTCGCGCCGGTCGCCGACATCGTGCCCGCCTCACTGGGCACCGCCAACGCCCCGATCGGCAAGTACGGCCGCCAGTTCGGATCGACGTCCGCCGTGGTCTCCCCGCACGTCACGGCCTACGTCCAGGGCGCCACCCGCTCCAAGGTGCTCACGACGCCCAAGCACTTCCCGGGACTGGGGAGTGTGCGCGGCAACACCGACGTCACCGCCGGCGTGACCGACACCACGCTGACCAGGACCGGGGCGAACGTCGCCCCGTTCAAGGCCGGTATCGGGGCCGGGGCCGCACTGGTGATGATCTCCACGGCGACGTACAAGCGGATCGACGCGGCGCACCAGGCGGCGTACTCCTCGGTGGTCATCAGCGGGATGCTCCGCAAGGACCTCGGCTTCAAGGGCGTCGTCATCTCCGACGACCTCGGCAAGGCGGCCTCCGCGCAGTCCCTCGCCGTCGGCAAGCGCGGGCTCGCCTTCCTGCGGGCCGGCGGGGACCTCGTGCTGACGGTGCAGCCGACGGGCATCCCGGCCATGGCCGAGGGCATCCGCTACGCCATGCGGCACGAACCGGCGGTGCGCACGCGGGTGCACGACAGCGTCCTGCGCGTGCTGGCCGCCAAGGAGAAGGCGGGCGTGCTGACCTGCACCGCATGAGGACCGCGGGCCCGGGCTCCCGGCCGTTGACCCTGCCCGGGTCACCGGCCGGTCCTGTTGCGGGGCGCCCAGGCACCGGGAACCCGCGAGGGGTCGGGTGACGTCGACGGCGTGGCGCAGTGGCGGCGACGGCGGGCCGGGCCGCGGAAGTGGCAGGGTCGGCGCATGGAACGTCCCGTCTCCCCCATCCGTCGTGCGCCGCGCCTGCTCGCCCGGCTCGCCCTGGCCGCCGGGGTCGCGGCACTGGCGCTGCCGGTGGTCCTCGCCGGACTGAAGAGCCTCCTGCTGGTGGCCGTGGGCCTGGCCGGCACCGGGATCACGGCGGCCGGCGTCTGGTGGGTGCTGACCCGGCGCGGACCGGTCAGGGTGCTGGCGGCGGCCCTGACCGTGGCGGCGCCGGTGGGGGTGCTCCTCTACTACGCCCACGCGGACCTGCTCTGGGTCGTCCTCGCGTCGATCGCGCTGTGGATCCTGGCCCTGACCTGCGGGCGCGCCGCGATGCGCGGGGCCGGACAGCAGGAACGGCACGTCCGCGAACGGCGGGCGTCCCCGCCGCGGCACCCGTTCCTGATCATGAACCCGCGCTCCGGCGGCGGGAAGGTCGCGCGCTTCGGCCTGAAGGAGAAGGCGGAAGCGCTGGGGGCCCGGGTGACCCTGCTCGACCCGGACCATCCGCAGGACGTGGCGGCGCTCGCCCGCGCGGCCGCCGACGAGGGCGCCGACCTGCTCGGCGTGGCGGGCGGCGACGGCACGCAGGCGCTGGTCGCGGCGGTCGCCGCCGAGCGCGGGCTGCCCTTCCTCGTGATCAGTGCGGGCACCCGCAACCACTTCGCCATGGATCTGGGGCTCGACCGGGAGGATCCGGCCGCCTGCCTGGACGCGCTCACCGACGGCGTGGAACTCCGCGTCGACCTGGGCTTCGTGGACGGCCGGCCGTTCGTCAACAACGTGTCCTTCGGCGCCTACGCGGTCGTCGTGCAGAGTCCGGCCTACCGCGACGACAAGGTCGGCACGATCCTGGAGATGCTGCCGGACCTGCTCACCCGGCGGTCCGGCAGCCGCATCACCGCGCGGGCCGGTGCGACCGTGCTCCACGGGCCGCAGGCGGTCCTGGTCAGCAACAACCCGTATCGCACCGGCGACCCGGCGGGGCTCGGCCGCAGGGACCGGATGGACACCGGCCTGCTCGGCGTGCTCGGGGTGACGGTCGACAACGCGGCGCAGGCGGCGGCCCTGCTGATGGGCCCGCAGGCCCCGGGGCTCACCGCCTTGACCGCCGGTCAGGTCATCGTCACCGCGGACACTCCGGGGATCGAGGCCGGTGTCGACGGCGAGGCGCTGGTCCTGCCCGTGCCCGTGCGCTGCGAGATCCGGCCGGGTGTGCTGCGCGTCCGCCTCCCGCGCGGCCGCCCGGGTGTCCCGGTCGCAGGGGCCCGCCTGGACTGGGCCCGGCTGCGCACACTCGCGCTGACCATGGGACGCACCGCGCCATGACAGCCCCCCACCCGGCCGACCGCGGCACCGCCGCGACAGAACCCACCTGCCCATGCCCATGCCCTGCGAGATCCGACCCGACGCACTGCGCGGCCACCGGGGTCTCCCCGTCGCAGGGCCCGCCCGGACTAGGCCCGGCTGTGCACACTCGCGCTGACCATGGGACGCACCGCGCCATGACAACCCCCCGCCCGGCCGACCGCGGCACCGCCGCGACGACCCTGCGGGTCGGGCCCACCGTGGGACGCGCCGCACGGCGGGACCGCACACCGCTGGACCGGTGAAACCCGTCAGCGTCTGACCAGGCTGGAGTCGCGGACGACCAGTTCCGGCTGGAGGACGACCTGCCGGTGCCGGTGGTCGCGGCCCTGCGGGTCGGTCTCCTCCAGGAGCATGCCGGCGGCCATCGCGCCCATGGTGACCGCGGGCTGCCGTACCGAGGTCAGCGGCACGGCTGCCGCCGCCGCGAACTCGATGTCGTCGTAGCCGACGATGGAGATCTCGCCGGGCACGCTCACCCCGGCCGCGTACAGCGCCTGCAGCACGCCGAGGGCGAGCAGGTCGTTGGCGCAGAAGACGGCGGTGGGGCGCTCGGCGAGGCCGAGGAGGCGGTGCCCCGCGTCGCGGCCGGACGCCACGTCGAGCCGCTCGGTGGGCAGTTCCCGCAGGACCTCCGCGGGCGCCCCGGCCTCGGCCAGCGCGGCGAAGGCGCCCGTGCGGCGGTCGCGGACCTGCTGGAGGTGGGCGGGTCCGCTGACGTACGCGATCCGGCGGTGACCGGCCGCCAGCAGATGGGCGAGCGCCATCCGGCCGCCGGCCACGTCGTCCACCGACACCGAGCACCCGGCGGCACCCTCCGACACCCGGTCCACCAGCACGAAGGGGATGCGATGACGCCGGAAGGCCGCCAGGTTCCCGGAGGTCCCGGCGTCGGCGGGCGTCACCAGGACGCCACGTACCCGCTGCTCGGCGAAGAGCGACAGGTACGCGGCCTCCTCCTGAGGGCTCTCGGCGCTGTTGCAGACCATCACGCCGAAGCCCGCGGCCCGGGCGGCCCGTTCGGCGCCGCGCGCGACGTCGACGAAGAACGGGTTCGCCATGTCGAGCACGAGCAGGGCCATGATGCGGCTGCGGCCCGCCCGCAACTGACGGGCCGACTCACTGCGCACGTACCCGAGCCGGGCGATCGCGCGCTGGACCCGGGCACGGGTCCCCTCGGGAACCGAGTCCGGCCGGTTGATCACATTGGAGACCGTGCCCACGGAGACTCCCGCCTCCCGGGCGACGTCCTTGATCCCCACGGCCCGTGCCCTGTCCATCACGCCGGCGCTCTCAGAACTTGAACTGGTCGACGTTGTCCTTGGTGAACACGGTCGGCTTGCCGAGCACCACCACACCGTCCTTGCCGATGGTGTAGCTGCCCAGGTCACCGGCCTTGAAGGTCTGTCCCTCGGCGCCGCTGATCTGGCCGGAGGCCAGTGCCACGGCCGCGTACGAGGCGAGCGAGCCGAGCTTGGCCGGGTCCCACAGCTCGAAGGCCTCGACGGTGCCGTTCTTGACGTACGACCGCATGTCGTTGGGCGTGCCGAGCCCGGTCAGCTTGACCTTGCCCTTGTACTTGGAGCCGGACAGGTACTGGGCGGCGGCCTTGATGCCGACCGTGGTCGGGGAGATGATCCCCTTCAGGTTGGGGTACTGCTGCAGCAGGCCCTGGGTCTGCTGGAAGGACTGCTGGGCGTCGTCGTTGCCGTAGGCGACCTTGACCAGCTTGACGTTCTTGTACTTGGGGTCCTTCAGCTCGTCCTTCATGAAGTCGATCCAGGTGTTCTGGTTCGTGGCGGTCTGGGCCGCCGACAGGATCGCGATCTCGCCCTTGTAGCCGATCTGCTCGGCGAGCAGCTGCACCTCGGTGCGGCCCAGGTCCTCGGAGCTGGCCTGGGAGACGAACAGGTCGCGGCACTCCGGCTTGGTGTCCGAGTCGTAGGTGACGACCTTGATGCCGTTCTTGCGGGCCTGGTTGAGCGCGGTGCACAGGGCGCCCGGGTCCTGGGCGGAGACGGCGATGGCGTTGACCTGCTGCTGGGTCAGGGTGTTGACGTAGGAGACCTGGCCGGCGGTGTCGGTGCCGCTGCTGGTGCCGACCTCCTTGTACGAGGAGCCGAGTGCGTCGAGGGCCTGCTTGCCGCCGTTGTCGGAGATGGTGAAGTACGGGTTGTTGACCTGCTTGGGCAGGAAGGCGACGGTCAGGCCCTTCTTGGTCGCCGCGCCGGGGTCGGCGCTCGCGGCCTGGGTGGCGGCACCGCTGCTGCTGCCGCTGTCCTTCGAGGAGTTCTTGGTGGTCCCCCCGCAGGCGGTCGCACCGAGGGCGACCGCCGTGGTGAGGGCCAGGACGACGGTGGCACGACGGGTGAGGGTTCTGCTGGACATGGTGATCCTTTCGCTGCCGGACGCGGGTACCGGAACACGGGGCTTGCGATGACGTGCGGGGGGAGGACATGCCGAGGAACGCTGAGGCGGCGAAGTGAGGTGCCCCAGAGCGGAGGTGATGTGACGTCAGGACGAGGCGAGCACGGCCGGTGCCCGGTCGGTGGCCCTCCTGCGGGCCCGGGACTGCGCGATCTGGCGGCCGATCCTCGGGGCGAGGACGGAGATCACCAGGAGCACGCCGGTGACGACGATCTGGGACTGGGCGGAGACGTTGAGCAGGCTCATCACGTTCTGGCCCGCGCCGAGCAGGAACACGCCGGCGATCGCGCCGCCGAGGGTGCCCTTGCCGCCGTCGAAGTCGATGCCGCCGAGCAGCACGCCCGCGATGACGGACAGTTCCAGACCGGTGGCGTTGTCGTACCGGGCGCTGGCGTAGTGCAGGGCCCAGAAGACGCCGGTGAGCGAGGAGACCACACCGGTCGTCACGAACATGGCCAGCTTGGCCCGCTTGACCCGTACGCCCGCGAACCGGGCCGCCTCTTCTGAGGCGCCGACCGCGAACAGCGAGCGGCCGAAGGGTGTCGCGTGCAGGACGACGACCGCGATCAGCAGCAGGACGGCGAAGGGGATCGCCGCGTACGGGACGAAGGTCCCGTCGATCCGGCCGGAGCCGAAGTCGAGGTACTGCTGCGGGAAGTCGGTGACGGAGTCGGCACCGAGAACGATCTGCGCGATGCCGCGGTAGGCGGCCAGCGTGCCGATGGTGACGGCCAGCGAGGGCAGTCCGAGCCGGGTCACGAGCAGGCCGTTGACCAGGCCGCACACCGCGCCGAGCAGCAGGCACAGCGGGATGATCGTCTCGATGGCCATGCCGCCGTTCCACATCGCGCCCATGGCCGCGCCGGACAGCCCCGCGGTCGAGCCGACGGACAGGTCGATCTCGCCGGAGACCACGAGCATGGTCATCGGCAGGGCGATGAGCGCGATCGGCAGCGTGTTGCCGATCAGGAACGACACGTTCAGAGCGTTGCCGAAGTTGCCGACGAAGGAGAAGGAGCAGATCAGCAGGACGATCAGCAGGGCACCCACCGCCGTGTCCCAGCGGACCGCGCCGCCGAGGCGGGAGCCGTGGGCCGGGGCGGACGCGGCGGCCGGGACAGGGGCCGGGGCGGCGGCCTTGGTGGTCTCAGGCATGGTGGGCACTCCTCATCTGTGCGGCCCGCTTGCGGAGGACGCCGGCCACCCGCAGCGCCAGGATCCGGTCGACGGCGATGGCGAGCAGCAGCAGGACGCCGTCGATGGCCAGCACCCACACCGAGCTGACGCCGAGGGACGGCAGGACGCTGTTGATCGAGGTCAGCAGCAGGGCGCCGAGCGCGGCCCCGTAGACGGTGCCGGAGCCGCCGGTGAAGGCGACACCCCCGACCACGACCGCGCTGACGACGGTGAGTTCGTAGCCGTTGCCCGTGCCCGAGTCGACGTTGCCGAAGCGGGCGAGGTACAGCGCGCCGGCCAGTCCGGCGAGCGCGCCGCACACCACGTAGGCGATCAGGATGCGCTTGCGGACCGGGACACCCGCGAGCCGGGCGGCCTCCGGGCTGGAGCCGAGCGCGTACATGTCGCGCCCGCCCCGGTAGCTGCGCAGGTAGTAGCCGACCGCGACGAGGACGGCCACCGTCAGCAGCGCCAGGTACGGGACGACCCACACGCCGTCGTGCCCGAAGTCGGTGAAGCCGGCGGGCAGGTCGCCCGCGGTGATCTGGCGGGAGCCGACCCAGATGGAGTCGATGCCCCGGATGATGTAGAGGGTGCCCAGGGTGACCACCAGGGCGGGGACCTGACCGAGGCTCACCAGGAGGCCGTTCAGGGCGCCGAAGAGCACTCCGAGCGCGACCGCGAGGAGCACGGCGACCAGCGGGCTGCCGCCGCCGTGCAGGTAACTGCCCGCGGCGAAGGCGGAGATGCCGAGGACGGAGCCGACCGACAGGTCGACGTTGCGGGTGATCACCACCATGGCCTGGCCGATGGCCACGAGCACCAGGATGGTGGCGTTGAGCAGGAGGTCCTTGACGCCCTGCTGGGACAGGAACTGGGAGTTGTAGAGCTGGGTCGCCGCCAGCATCACGACGAGCACGCCGAGCACGGCGAGAGCGCGGAGCCTCAGCGCCCGGTCCAGGAAGCGCCGGGACGCGGCCGGCGCGTCCTGCGCGACCGGCTGCACGGTGTCTGCGGTCACGGTCACGCCGCCCTCCTCGCGCGGCCCGTGGCCGCCGCCATCACGGTCTCCTCGGTCGCCTCGGACCGGGGGATCTCGGCCGTCAGCCGGCCCTCGTGCATCACCAGGACGCGGTCGGCCATACCGAGGATCTCCGGCAGGTCGGAGGAGATCATCAGGACGGCGACGCCCTCGCCGGCGAGCCGGGACAGCAGCCGGTGCACCTCCGCCTTGGTGCCGACGTCGATGCCGCGGGTGGGCTCGTCCACGATGAGCACCTGGGGAGCGGTGGCGAGCCACTTGGCCAGCACGACCTTCTGCTGGTTCCCGCCGGACAGGGTGCCGACGACGTCGGCCAGGCGTGCGTACTTCACCTGGAGCCGTACCGCCCAGTCCACCGCGCGGCTGCGCTCGGCGCTGCGGCTCATCAGCCCGGCCTTCGACGTGGCACCGAAGCCGGTGAGGCCGATGTTGCGCTCGATGGACATGTCCATCACCAGGCCCTGGGCCCGGCGGTCCTCGGGGACCAGTGCGAGGCCGGCGGCCATGGCCAGGCTCGGCGCCCCGGCGCGCAGGGCGCGGCCGTTGACGACGACCTCGCCCGCGTCCCGGCGGTCCACGCCGAAGACGGCGCGGGCGACCTCGCTGCGGCCGGCGCCGACCAGTCCGGCCAGTCCGACGATCTCGCCGCGCCGGACCTCGAAGGAGACGTCGGTGAAGACGCCCTCGCGGGTCAACCGCCGCACGTCGAGGGCCACATCACCGATCTCGGTGGCCTGCTTGGGGTAGAGCTCGTCGAGGTCGCGGCCGACCATGCGGCGCACGAGGTCGTCCTCGGTCAGCCCGTCGACGGGCTCGCTGGCGATCCAGGCGCCGTCCCGCAGGGTCGTGACCCGCTGGCACAGCGCGAAGATCTCCTCCAGCCGGTGGGAGATGAAGAGCACGGCGGCGCCCTGCTCGCGCAGCGACTTGACGACCCCGAAGAGCCGGGCGACCTCGCTGCCGGTGAGCGCGGCCGTCGGCTCGTCCATGATCAGCACGCGGGCGTCGAAGGAGAGCGCCTTGGCGATCTCCACCAACTGCTGGTCGGCGATGGACAGTCCGCGCGCGGGCTGGTCGGGGTCGAGGTCGACGCCCAGGCGCTCGAAGAGCTCGGCGGCCGAGCGGCGCACCGCCCGGTGGTCGACGCGGCCGAAGGAGCGGAGCGGCTGACGGCCGACGAAGATGTTCTCCGCCACCGACAGGTCGGGGAAGAGCGTCGGTTCCTGGTAGATGACGGCGACCCCGGCGTCGCGGGCGTCCCCCGGGCCGTGGAACTCGACCGGCCGGCCGTCGAGCAGCACCGTGCCCGCGTCCGGCCGGTGCACTCCCGCGAGTGCTTTGATCAGTGTCGACTTCCCGGCGCCGTTCTCGCCCGCGAGGGCGTGGGCCTCGCCGGCGTACAGCCGGAGCGAGACGCCGCGCAGAGCGCGGACGGCACCGAAGGACTTGCTCACCCCCTCCAGTGCGAGCACCGGAGTCGTCTCCGGTTCGGGGTGCGTCATTGCGCCCTCCAGACATGAAATGTTTCAACGGAGTTGCCGGGAAGCTAGCTCCGCCCGTCGCGTGCGTCAAGAGTCGCCGCTGCCCCCAGCTGACCTGCGGGCTCTCCAAACGCCCCGGTGGGGGCAGGAGGCGCGCCGTGCCATCAGCGACAACCCCGTTGATGACACGATTCAATAACGGGTCGGCCGGTACTGCGCACCCCTTGACGTCAACCCGGGGGCATAGATAGCTTCGCAGCGGAATGAATCGATTCACTGATGAGCGATTCCCTGGACCCCAAGAGGTGACCATGCCTGACTTCGCTGCCGTCAAGGCCGCACTCGCTGCCCAGCGGATCGAGACGCCCTCGTGGGGCTACGGCAATTCCGGCACCCGGTTCAAGGTCTTCGCCCAGGCCGGCGTCCCCCGCGACCCGTACGAGAAGCTGGACGACGCCGCCAAGGTCCAGGAGTTCACCGGTGTCGCCCCCGTCGTCGCGCTGCACATCCCGTGGGACAAGGTCGATGACTACGCCGCCCTCGGCCGCCACGCCGGCGACCGCGGACTGGAGCTCGGCGCGATCAACTCCAACGTCTTCCAGGACGACGACTACAAGCTCGGCAGCGTCTGCCACCCGGACGCCGCGGTCCGGCGCAAGGCCGTCGGCCACCTGCTGGAGTGCGTCGACATCATGGACGCCACCGGCTCCCGCGACCTCAAGCTGTGGTTCTCAGACGGCACCAACTACCCCGGCCAGGACGACATCGTCGACCGTCAGGACCGGCTGGCCGAGGCGCTGTCCGAGGTGTACGCGCGGCTGGGCGACGACCAGCGCATGCTGCTGGAGTACAAGCTCTTCGAGCCCGCCTTCTACACCACCGACGTCCCCGACTGGGGCACCGCGTACGCCCACTGCCTCAAGCTCGGGCCCAAGGCACAGGTCGTCGTCGACACCGGGCACCACGCGCCCGGCACCAACATCGAGTTCATCGTCGCCTTCCTGCTGCGCGAGAAGAAGCTCGGCGGCTTCGACTTCAACTCCCGCTTCTACGCCGACGACGACCTGATGGTGGGCGCCGCCGACCCCTTCCAGCTCTTCCGGATCCTGCACGAGGTGGCCAAGAACGGCGGCTTCGCGCCGGAGACCGGCGTCGCCTTCATGCTCGACCAGTGCCACAACATCGAGGCCAAGATCCCCGCGGTCATCCGCTCGGTGATGAACGTCCAGGAGGCCACCGCCAAGGCACTGCTGGTCGACCTCGACGCGCTGCTCGCCGCCCAGCGGTCCGGCGACGTGCTGGCCGCCAACGCCGTGCTCATGGACGCCTACAACACCGACGTGCGCCCGCTGCTGCGCGAGGTGCGCGAGGAGCAGGGCCTGGCCCCCGACCCGGTCGCCGCCTACCACGCCTCCGGGTGGCAGCAGCACATCGTCGCCGACCGCGTCGGCGGCACGCAGGCCGGATGGGGCGCGTAGGCCCTGGTCCCGCCGTACGTCCCCGACCCTCACCTCCCCGAAGGACACCCGCATGGCACCCGCCACCCACCCGGAAGTCGCCGCCCTCCTGGAGCGCGCCCACCGCCTGGGCGCCGACCCCCGCAACACCAACTACGCGGGCGGCAACGCCTCCGCCAAGGCCACCGAGACCGACCCCGTCACCGGCGGCCCCGTCGAGCTGATGTGGGTCAAGGGCTCCGGCGGCGACCTGGGCACGCTGACCGAGGGCGGCCTCGCCGTGCTGCGCCTGGACCGGCTGCGCGCGCTGACCGCCGTGTACGCGGGGCCCGAGCGCGAGGACGAGATGGTCGCCGCGTTCGACTACTGCCTGCACGGCAAGGGCGGCGCCGCACCGTCCATCGACACGGCCATGCACGGCCTCGTCGACGCCGCCCACGTGGACCACCTGCACCCCGACTCCGGCATCGCGCTCGCCTGCGCCGCCGACGGCGAGAAGCTGACCGAGGAGTGCTTCGGGGACAAGGTCGCCTGGGTCCCCTGGCGCCGTCCCGGCTTCCAACTTGGCCTGGACATAGCCGAGATCAAGGAGGCGCACCCGGCGGCGGTCGGCGTCGTCCTCGGCGGCCACGGCATCACGGCCTGGGGCGCCACCGCCGAGGAGTGCGAATCCAACGCCCTGTGGATCATCCGCACCGCGGAGGAGTTCCTGGCCGGCCACGGCAAGGAGGACCCCTTCGGCGCGCCGCTGCCGGGCTGGGAGCCGCTGCCGCAGGACGAGCGCCGCGCCCGCGCCGCCGCCCTCGCCCCGGTGCTGCGTGCCGTCGCCTCCCAGGACCGGCCCCAGGTGGGCCACTTCACCGACTCCGCGCCGGTGCTGGACTTCCTCGCGCACGCCGAGCACCCCCGCCTCGCCGCGCTCGGCACCTCCTGCCCCGACCACTTCCTGCGCACCAAGGTCCGGCCCCTAGTGCTGGACCTGCCCCCGACGGTCCCGCTGGAGGAGGCCGTGGCGCGCCTGGAGGAACTGCACGCCGCGTACCGGGCGGAGTACCAGGCCTACTACGACCGGCACGCCGCACCCGACTCCCCGGCGATCCGCGGCGCCGACCCGGCGGTCGTGCTCGTCCCGGGCGTCGGCATGTTCAGCTACGGCAAGGACAAGCAGACCGCGCGCGTCGCGGGCGAGTTCTACGTCAACGCGATCAACGTGATGCGCGGCGCCGAGGCGGTCTCCACGTACGCGCCGATCCCCGAGTCGGAGAAGTTCCGCATCGAGTACTGGGCACTGGAGGAGGCCAAGCTCCAGCGCATGCCGAAGCCCAAGCCGCTGGCCGGCCGCATCGCGCTGGTCACCGGCGCCGGTTCGGGCATCGGCAAGGCCATCGCCCACCGCCTGTCCGCCGAGGGCGCGTGCGTCGTCGTCGCGGACCTGAACGCGGACGGCGCCCAGGCCGTCGCGGCGGAACTGGGCGGCCCGGACAAGGCGGTTGCCGTCCCCGTGGACGTGACGCGGGAGGAGCAGATCACCGCGGCGTTCGACGAGGCGCTGCTCGCCTTCGGCGGCGTGGACCTGGTGGTCAACAACGCGGGCATCTCCATCTCCAAGCCCCTGCTGGAGACCACCGCCCGGGACTGGGATCTCCAGCACGACATCATGGCCCGCGGCTCCTTCCTCGTCTCACGCGAGGCGGCCCGGGTGATGGTGCGGCAGAAGCTCGGCGGCGACATCGTCTACATCGCCTCCAAGAACGCGGTGTTCGCCGGCCCCAACAACATCGCCTACTCCGCCACCAAGGCCGACCAGGCCCACCAGGTGCGGCTACTGGCGGCCGAGCTCGGCGAGCACGGCATCCGCGTCAACGGCGTCAACCCCGACGGCGTGGTCCGCGGCTCCGGCATCTTCTCCTCGGGCTGGGGCGCGCAGCGCGCGGCGACGTACGGCGTCCCGGAGGAGAAGCTCGGCGAGTTCTACGCCCAGCGCACCATCCTCAAGCGGGAAGTGCTCCCGGAGCACGTCGCCAACGCGGTCTTCGCCCTCACCGGCGGGGACCTCACCCACACCACGGGTCTGCACGTCCCGGTCGACGCCGGAGTGGCGGCGGCCTTCCTGCGCTGACCCGCGCCGAACGGGGAGCCGGGTCCCGCGGACGCACCCGCGGAACCCGGCTCCCGTCCAATCCCCCCACCACCACCGATCATTCGAGGACCTCCACGTGCCATTCGCCGCCATCGATCTCGGCGCCACCAGCGGCCGCGTCATCCTCGGCCGCGTCGCGCGGGACGACCTGTCCCTCACCGAGGTGCACCGGTTCGCCAACACGCCGGTGCGCCTGCCCGGCGGACTGCACTGGGACGCGCTCGCCCTCTTCCAAGGCGCGCTGGACGGACTGCGCCGGGCCGCCGAGCAGTCGGACGGCGTCACCTCGGTCGGCATCGACACCTGGGCCGTCGACTACGGCCTCCTCGACTCGGACGGCGCCCTGCTGGGCAACCCGTTCCACTACCGCGACACCCGCACGGACACCGTCGCCGAACGCGTACGGGAGGAGATCGGCGCGGAGCGGCTGTACGGGCTGACCGGGTTGCAGCACCTGCCCTTCACCACCGTCTACCAGCTCGCCGCCGCGTCGGGCACCGCGCAACTCGCCGCCGCGCGCACCCTGCTGCTCGTCCCCGACCTGCTGACCCACTGGCTGACCGGCACGATCGGCGCCGAGGAGACCAACGCCTCCACCACCGGACTGTTCGACGCCCGCACCGGCTGCTGGTCGGCGGAGCTCGCCGAGCGGATCGGCCTCGCGCCCGGGCTGCTGCCGCCGCTGCGCGCACCGGGCGACCCCGCGGGCACGCTGCTCCCCCACGTCGCCGCCGCCACCGGCCTGCCGGAGGCGACGGCGGTGGTCACCGTCGCCTCGCACGACACCGCGTCGGCGGTGGCGGCGGTCCCGGCCACGGAGCCCGGCTTCGCGTACATCTCGTGCGGCACCTGGTCGCTGGCCGGCCTGGAACTGGAGGCGCCCGTGCTCTCCGAGGCCTCCCGCGCCGCCAACTTCACCAACGAGCGCGGGGTGGACGGCACGATCCGCTATCTGCGCAACATCATGGGCATGTGGCTGCTGGAGGAGTGCCGGCGCACCTGGGCCCGTCGGCCGTCCGGCGCGCCGTCCCTCGCCGCACTGCTCGACCAGGCCGCCGCCGCACGGCCGTTCGCCGCCCTCGTCGACCCCGACGACCCCGCCTTCCTGCCGCCCGGCGACATGCCCGCCCGCATCCGGGACTTCTGCGTCCGTACCGGCCAACGGCCGCCCGAGAGCCCCGGCGCCGTGGTCCGCTGCATCCTGGAGAGCCTGGCCCTCGCCCACCGCCGCACGCTGCGTCAGGCGGCCGAGCTCGCCGGCCGCGAGATCACCCACGTCCACCTGGTCGGCGGCGGATCCCGCAACGAACTGCTGTGCCGGCTCACCGCCGACGCCACGGGCCTGCCGGTCGTCGCGGGCCCCGCCGAGGCCACCGCCCTGGGCAACATCCTCGTCCAGGCCCGCGCTCACGGCCTCGTCGGCGACGGCCTTCCCGCCATGCGCGCCCTCGTCGCCGCCACCCAGCCGCTGCGCCGCCACGAACCGGGCGGGGACACGGCGGCCTGGGACGCGGCCGAGACGAGGGTGGAAGGATTCGCCGCGGCGCGAACGAGCCGGGTGTCCCGCCTCGACGAGGTCTGAACCCCCGTCACGGACCCTCGGCGCCCGCGTCCCGCGCTCGCACGGCCGCGGCCGCCTCCAGCAGGGACCAGCCGTCGACTTCGATCGGCCCCCGCTCGTCCGGCCGCCACCCGCGGGCCAGTGCAACGTCGAGCAACGCCCGGACGGCGCCGGGCTCGTGCAGGTTCAGGCCCGCCCCCCGGCTGAAGCCCACGTCCCCGGAGCCGAGGGGTGCCCCGCCCGGGACGTACCGGCCGGGGCCCTCGGCGAAGACGATGCGCAGCGGGCCGCCGGAACCGGCCGGCTGCGGGGACAGAGTGAGCGTCTCACAGCAGTCCACGGCGCGGCCGTCGTGGTCACTCCGGTGGCGGTGGCGCATCGACCACTGGTACACGCGTCCGTCGGCGACCAAGCGGCGCGACGTCTTCGAACGGCGAGGCACGCACCGAGGATACGCGCCGCGCCCCTCACTGACAGAAGATGTCAGGGACCCTCCGCACCATGGGTGGACGTGACCACCACCCGTACGCAGGCCCTGCTGCTGCCCGCCGTCTTCATCACCTCGCTCGGCAACAACATCCAGCTGATCGCCGCCGCGCTGCTCATCGTGCGGGCCCAGGGCTCGGTGCTGGACGTGGGATGGCTCTTCATCGCCGTCGCCGTGCCGCAGGCGGTACTCTCCCCGCTGTTCGGGCGGCTGGCCGACCGCTTCGACCGGCGCACGCTCTGGGTGGCCTGCGACGCCCTCAGCGCGCTCGCCGCGCTCGCGATGCCGCTGGGGCTGGCGATGGGCGGTCCGCGGAACGCGGTCGTCTACGGCAGCAACTTCGCCCTCGCGGTGATCGCGGCGCTGTTCGTGCCGGTCAGCGCCGCACTCGTCAAGGAGCGGGTCGCCGCGCGGGAGTTGCGCCGGTTCAACGCGCACTACGAGATGGCCCTGCAGAGCGGGATGCTGCTGTCGGCGACGGTCGGCGGCATCGCCCTCCAGTACTTCGGGGCCACCCCGCTGTGCGTGTTCAACGGGATCACCTTCGCGGTCTCCGCGCTGCTCGTGCTGGCGACCGGGCGCGCCGGGCGGCGGGCCGTACTCCCGCGGGCCGCGGCCGGTGGCCCGGCCCCGGCCGTCCCGGCCCAGTCGCCGCTCGGGCCGGTGATCACGCTCTACGCGCAGGGCAGCGTGGTCGTCACCGTGTTCAACGCGCTCATGCCGGTCCTCGTCATCGGCGACCTGCACCGGGGTCCGGCCGTCGTGGGCGTGGTCGACGCGCTCGGCGGCGCCGGCTTCCTGCTCGCGGCCGCCGCCTACCGGATCACCGGCGCGCGCCTCGGCGATCTGCGGCTCGCCCTGGCCGGCTTCCTCTTCTGCAACGTCCTGTTCGCGGTCCAACCGCGGTTCGGCGTGCCGGGGCTGGTGCTGCTCGTACCGCTCGGCGCGTTCCTCTTCGGGCAGGCCCGTATCGCGTCCCGCACGCTGCTCATGGCCTCGGTCGAGGAGCACCGCGCGGGGCGCGCCTTCGGGGTCGCCAACGGCTGGGGGCTCGCCCCCACGGTCGTCGTCATGCTGGGCACCGGCGCCGTCACCGCCCGCGCCGGGACCGCCGCGGGCTTCGCGGCCGTCGCCGCCGTCAGCGCCCTCGCTGCCTTCGCCTCCGCGGCCTGGCTCCGCGCGGCCCGCCGGTCCGCGCACTCCCCCGAGCCCCTCCCGGCCGCCCCCGCGGCGGACCTCGCGGACCGGCACCCGGCCTGAACGGCGGGGCGGCGTCAACGGGTCGCGTACAGGGCCGCCAGGCCGCGCGCCGAGCCGACGAGCAGTTCGCGCAGCGCCAGGGGTCCGAGTACTTCGAGGTCGGGGCCGAGCCGGAGGAATTCGCTGTGGGCGTGCCCGAGGGACTCGATCGGTACGAAAGCGCGGACCCAGCCGTCGCCGTCGGGCTCGCCGCGTTCGGCGACCGCCCGCACGACGGCGTGCGAGAGCAGCGAGGGCAGGCGCTCCGCCCCGCGCGGTGAGAGCCGGATCAGGGCCTCCCCCTGATGGAGCCGGGCATGGAAGTCGGCGAGGTAGGCACGCCAGTACGCCGCCAGGTCGAAGCCCGCCTCGGGCTCGAAGGCCTCGCCGACCACGTCGACGGCCAGCATCTGGTCGACGCGGTACGTGCGCAGGCCGCCGTCGCCGCGGGCGACGACGTACCAGCGGCCGGCCTTGAGGACCAGGCCGTACGGCTCCAGGCGCCGCTCGGTCTCGGCGGGCTCGCGCCAGCGGCGGTAGCGCACCCGCACGGCCTGCCGGTTCCACACGGCGTCCGCGACGGCGGGCAGATGGGGGGTCTCGTCTCCGGGGCTGTACCAACCGGGGGCGTCGGCGGTGCGGACCCTGGCGGACGTGGACCTGCCGCCCGACGAGCTGCTCACCCACCTCGACGACCTCGTCGTCCATCTGAACTCGGGGGACGAGGCCGGCGAGGACCGCGGCCAGGCCACCACCGAGGTCGGCGCGACCTGCCTGTACGCGGTGCACGACCCCATCTCGCGGCGGTGCTCGATGGCCAGCGCCGGGCACCCGTCGCCCGTGCTGCGGCTGCCCGACGGGACCGTGGAGGTCGTCCCGGTGTCCGCGGGCCCTCCGCTGGGCGTCGGCGGGCTGCCCTTCGAGGCGACGGAACGGGAGCTGCCGGAGGGCAGCGTCCTGGCCCTCTACACGGATGGTCTGATCGGCAGCCGGGATTTCGACCTGGACGCGGGCCTGGCGCGGCTGCGCACCGCGCTCGCGGCTCCCGCGCCCTCCATCGACTCGGCCTGCGACACGATCCTGAAGTCCCTCCCGCCGGACCGGCCGGTCGACGACGTGGCGCTGCTGCTGGCCCGCACCCGGGCGCTGAACACCGCACAGGTCGCGGTCTGGGACGTGCCCTCCGACCCGGCGCACGTGGCCGGGGCCCGGCAGGCCACGGCGGAACTGCTGCGCGGCTGGGGCATGGAGGACGCGGTGCACGTCACCGAACTCGTGGTGAGCGAGCTGGTCACCAACGCCATCCGGCACGGATCGCCGCCGGTCCAGCTGCGGGTCATCCGCGACCGCTCCCTCATCTGCGAGGTCTCCGACGGCAGCAACACCGCCCCGCACCTGCGCCGGGCCCGCTCGGACGACGAGGGAGGGCGGGGTCTGCTGCTGGTCGCGCAGCTGACGCAGGCGTGGGGAACGCGGCAGGCCGCCACCGGCAAAACGATCTGGGCCGAGCAGGCGCTCTAGCCGGGGGCCGGCCGCGCCCGCGTCGCGCCCGGCCTGACGAGGTGTCAGACTCGGCCCATGATCGCCCGTTCCCGCATGGCCGTGCTGCGCTGGACGGTCGTCGTGCCGGTGGTCTCGGTCGTGTTGCTGGCTCTCACCTGGGGCCGGTCGCTGCCGGTGGCGGTGGTCGTCGTGGTGGCCCTGTTCCTGGCGGCGGCCGTGCTGGCGGCCGTGCACCACGCTGAGGTGGTGGCGCACCGGGTGGGCGAGCCGTTCGGCTCACTGGTGCTGGCGGTGTCGGTGACGGTCATCGAGGTGGCGCTGATCCTCACACTGACGGCGGACGGCGGCCCCAAGAGCGCGGGACTGGCCCGCGACACCGTCTTCGCGGCCGTGATGATCACCTGCAACGGCATCATGGGGCTGTGCCTGCTCGTGGGGGCGCTGCGCCGCCGGGTGGCGGTCTTCCATCCCGAGGGGACAGGAGCGGCCCTGGGTTCCGTGGCGACCCTGGCGACGCTCAGCCTCGTCCTGCCGACCTTCACCACCAGCGCGCGGGGGCCGCAGTTCTCCACGACCCAGCTCGCCTTCGCCGCGCTCGCCTCACTGGTGCTGTACGGGCTGTTCGTGGCCACCCAGACGGTGCGCCACCGCGACTACTTCCTGCCGGTGACCTCCGCGGGCCGGGTCATCACCGACGACGAGCACTCCGTGCCGCCGACCACCCGGGCCGCGCTGTTCAGCCTCGGACTGCTGGCCGTCGCCCTGATCGCGGTGGTGGGCCTGGCCAAGGTGGAGGCCCCGACAATCGAGCACGGCGTGGCCGTCGCCGGACTGCCCTCCTCCTTCGTGGGCGTGGTCATCGCGCTGTTGGTGCTGCTGCCGGAGACGATCGCCGCGGTGCGCGCCGCCGCGCGGGACCGGGTGCAGACCAGCCTGAACCTCGCGCTCGGCTCGGCGATGGCGAGCATCGGGCTGACCATCCCGGCGGTGGCGGTGGCCTCGTTCTGGATGCCCGGCCCCCTGATCCTGGGGCTCGGTGCCACGCACATGGTGCTGCTGGCGATCACGGTCGCCGTGGGGACGCTGACGGTGGTCCCGGGCCGGGCCACACCCCTGCAGGGCGGACTGCACCTGTCGCTGCTGGCCGCCTATGTGGTGCTGGCCATCAGTCCCTGACGCTCTTTTGACCTCGGCCGGGGGCATGAAGGCGCCGGGCCGAAGCACGCGTGGGTCATGGAGTGTGTGGTGTACCAGGAGCGCTCGGGCAGCGCCGAGCGGGTGGAGTGCGCGCAGTGCGGCGGACCGGACGCGCCGGACGAGGTGTGCGAGGCGGCGCTGAAGCGCCTGTCCGGCCTGGGCGACGGGGAGTTCGGCTGGGTGCACCTGGTCGATCCCGCGGGGCACGTGGTGGCGCGGCTGGCCGAACCCCTGGGGCTGCACGCCCTGGCGGCCGAGGACGCCGTCCAGGCGCACTAGCGGCCCAAGCAGGAGCGGTACGGCGACGTGCTCGCGGTGGCCCTCAAGACACTGTGGTACCTGCCGGACGACGCGGCGGTCCAGACCGGCGAGATGATGCTGTTCGTCGGCCCGCGCCTCGTCCTGACGGTCCGCCATGGTTCCGCCGACCCGGCCGGCGAAGCCGCTCGCCGGCTCCGGGAGGACACCACGACGCTGCGCTTCGGCCCGCCCGCGGTACTGCACGCGCTGCTCGACGTCGTGGTCGACGACTACGGCGACGCCGCGGAGAAGGTCCGCGACAGCCTCGGCGGCCTGGAGCGCAGCGTCTTCTCCGCCGCGCGGGAGGACATCGCCGGGGAGATCAGCCTGCGCCAACCGCTGTACCACAGAACGTAGTTGGGCGGCGGTGACGGCAGTGGCGTCGTCGGCGGGGCCCAGACGCACGGCGTCCAGCAGCGCGACCCAGGAGGTGCGGCCGGTCTCCAGGGCGGCGACGAAAGAGTACGGCCAGCCAGGCACAAACTGATCCGTGCTGCGGTCACCGCGTCCGTAGACGTGACAGAACAGCCGGTTGTTGCTGGTCGGGGCATCAGGACGAAGCCAGTTGCTGACGTCCACGGCCAGCACGATGCGCCCGTCGGCCGCCTTCGGCAGCGGCAGACGGGCCAACGTGCGGCGCAACCGTGTCGGCTCCAGCCAGCCCCGGTCCAAGGCGGCGTACAGGGCGCCGTGCCCGCGCCGGTGCTCGACCGCCAGTGACAGCTCGACCAGCGTCTTCACCGGCCCATCCGCACACAGCACCGCATCCGTGAGCTCGAAAAGCGTGTCCGCACGGGCGTAGAGGCATTCATAGAACTCGACCCGAAAGCGGGACAACACGTCCAACGCCTCGCCTGCGGGCGCATCGAAGGGGAGACTCATGGGCAGCGGCCGTTCTCTCGTGCTTCGTGACTCGACATCTCGAAGCGTGGAGAACGGCCGCCCCCATTGTCCCGGGAAAAACCGCAGATCAGCAGGTCGAGTGACCTGCCAAGTTAAACGTCAAGCTAAGACTTAGCCCTGCACCAACCTTCATGATCACTTTTGGGCCATAGTTCCGCAGTACCCAAAAGGCTATCCCCGCAGTCACAACATCCTCCGCCCAGTTGCAGCACCACAGGTCAGAGCGTCACAGAGCCGGGCATCAAGCGCCCCTGCAGCACACCACACCAGGTCAGACGGCATACCAGAGGCTACATATGTGTAACTCAAATACCCAAGGTCAGCGCATCAAGCATGTCGTAACTAGAGAGAAAGTCGACACTCGTGCAGGACGTCTCCATGGTGGATCACCGCCCCGTACTCCAACGGCATCAACCCTGTCCTTCCCACCCCACGCCGCACCGATCGCCATGTCCGTTCCGTCGCGGGGAACGCCGGCGCGGGCGACCGAGACGCAGACAGCGCAGC
This sequence comes from Streptomyces sp. RLA123, assembly GCF_056270165.1. Lineage (NCBI taxonomy): Bacteria > Bacillati > Actinomycetota > Actinomycetes > Kitasatosporales > Streptomycetaceae > Streptomyces > Streptomyces sp. RLA123. The sequence goes on from NZ_JBWDOR010000003.1 coordinate 1,877,876, forward strand.
AACATCGCAACCGGCCCCACCCTGATTACCGGCCTCGTCGACGCCCAGGGCGCCGGCGGGCTGCTCGGCCAGGTCGGGGGCCGCACTGCCGCCGACTTCCTGGCCTGGCTCTCCACCACCGAGCTGACCTGGCGCAAGAACATCACCCACGTGGCCATCGACATGTCGGCCACCTACCGCGCCGAGATCCGCACCGGCCTTCCCGACGCGATCGTGGTCGTCGACCACTTCCACATCGTCCAGCTCGCCAACACGATGCTCTCCACCGTGCGGCGCCGCACCACCGCCGAGATCCGCGGCCGGCGCGGACGCGCCGCCGACCCCGAATGGAAAGCCCACCGCCGCCTGTTACGCAACCGCGAGAGCCTCACCGGCGAAAAGTTCGCGAGAATGTGGAACGCACTGCTGGACGAGGGACCGATCGGCCAGAGACTGCTGACCGCGTGGATTGCCAAGGAGTCCCTGCGCACTCTGCTCGCCCTGGCACGCACCGGCGCGGACCGCAACCAGGTCGGACACGCCCGATGGAAGTTCCTGACCTGGTGCGCGGACAGCGACGCCCCCACCGGCCGTCCTACCAACCATGGTTGGTAGGACGGCCGGTGCCACCCGGCGGCACGGACAGCGGGATTACCCGGTGCCTCGTCCCGCCACGCGGTCCCCCCGCCCCGAGCGGGTCCGCGCCAGAAGGGCGGTAGACGGAAGGCACCACCATCGTGCCGAACGCCCCTTGGAAGCAGCCCGTGAGAGTCGTCTCCGCCCCCATCGTTGCCGACCTGTCCATCGCCCGTCCGAAGCGTCGACGCCACCTGCCGTCCGCGCCGGGAGGGGAAGGAGGCCCACACGATCGATCTCCAGCTGAGCCGACTGGGGTGCTATCAGTAGAGCTCGGTCGACGCGCTCTAACTGGTACGGGTCATGTCGAGGACGATCTTTCCCCGTCGGGGCGGTTGTGCGGCTGCCTCGTGCGCCTGCGCTGCCTGATGGGCCGGGTAGATTTCGCGGACCGGAACGTGGAACCGGCCCTGGTCGGCGAGTGCCGTGGCTGACGTGAGTCCGTGGACGCCGTCGGGCTCGCCGCCGAGGCGGCCCACGGACAGCCGGACCCCGTAAGCCGATGCCCCAAAGTCAGCCAGGGTGACGACGCTGTCAGAGGTGCCAGCCAGTTCGATCAGTTCGCCCAGCGACCCGGCCCCCGCCACGTCAAGTGCCCGGTCGACCGGAGCGGCGGTCACCGCGCGGACCCGGGCCGGCAGACCGCGCCCGTAGTCCAAGGGTTCCACCCCCAGTTCCCTGAGGAACTGGTGACTGTCGGGGCGTGCTGTGCCGAGCACGCGGGCGCCGCGTGCCACCGCAAGTTGCACGGCGATGCTGCCGACGCCGCCGGCCGCACCGTCCACCAGCAGCGTCGTGTTCTCCCGTACGTCGAGCAGGTCGAGGGCGCGGGTCGCGGTCTCGATGCCGGTGCCCGCCGCGCCGGCTTCGGCCCACGTCAGGCCGTGCGGTTTGTGGGTCCAGAAGTCCAGGACCGCGTACTGCGCGCTCGCCCCGCCCAGCCGTGCCACGTCGACCGCGCCGAAGACCTCGTCGCCGACGGCGTAGCCCGTTACCTCAGCACCGATCTCGTCGATCACCCCGGCGGCATCGACGCCAGGAATGTGCGGCAGGGCGAGGTGCTTGCCCGCCGGGGACGAGCCTTCGCGCAGTGCGAGATCGACGGGTGATACCGCCGCGGTCCTGACGGCAATGCGGACCTGGTGAGGGCCAGGATGAGGCTCGGGCACGGTGCCCAGGGTCAGGACCTCCGGCGGGCCGAACCGCTTGAACTGCACAGCAAACATGATCACCTCTCCCGCCCGGAGCCTCCGCGCGCTCCCATGAGGTAAACATGGTTCCGGAGCACCTGTTCCACTACAGGAGAAGACGATAAGGACGCGGGGAAAAGTGACTCGGAAAGTCAGGGCAGACGCGGCCGACAACCATGAACACATCATCGCGACCGCCCGCGAGGCTTTCGCCGCCGAGGGCGTAGGCCTCCCCATGCGCGAGATCGCGCGGCGCGCCGGGCTGGGAATCGCGACGCTGTACCGGCACTTCCCCACCCGCACGGACTTGATCAGAGGCGCCCTGGCCGGGCATGTGGCGGCCTGCCGGGCTGACATGCAGGCCGCACAGAAAGAGCCGGACGCCTGGACCGCGCTCAGCGGAGCCATCCGCCAGTTCGCTGAGCACCAAATCCGGGCCCCCGGCCTCAATGAGGCACTGCTGGGCTCTCACACCGCAGGCGACGCCTTTCGTGCCGACCGGCAGGCCCACGCGGCAGCACTGGAACAACTCGTCGCCCGCGCACACCAGCAGCACGTCCTGCGGCGAGGAACCACCGTCGCAGACGTCCGCGTCGTCCTGATGGCGATATCCTCGCTGCGCCCCACGCAGGCCACTCGGCGGCCCGATGCGATCCGCACCTTGCTGGACCTGCTTCTGGCGGGGCTCCACTCGCCCGATCACTGACCTGCCGAGCGCCCAGGCCGCGCCGTTTGCCCCTACCGTGTCCCCCTCGGTCGCCTTCCTGTACGGGGCGGGCGCGGGCCCAGGCCACCGTGGTGGACGACGTGTCGCCGCTCCACCCCAAGCTCGTCCACATCCGCCGGTCCGAAGCCTCGTTCACCGCCCAGGAGATCGACCTCCGCGAACGGCCCCAGGCACAGCGAACGCGGAGACCATCTGCCCGAAGTTGGCCGTGCTCGCCGACACGGGCGGGTTGGCCCGTGCGGGAGCGGACTCGACGCTACGGCCTTCGACCTTGATGATGCCAATGCGGCCCTTGCACACGCGGCCACCGACGGGGAACGCTTCAGCTGACGGTCGTTCGGCCGACCACACCAGTCACACGACAGGGGCAGCGAGTTGGACTCCGCCGCTACCGGAACGCAAGACTGCGGCACAGGGCCTCCTGTTGCTCACTTGGATTCGACACCCATGAGCTGTGCAGGAGGCCCTACCCTCATGCCCGGACGTTCGGAAGATCACCCGACCGAGTCGCCACACTCGAACCGATGCTCACCATGCTCGATAGAGAAACGGCTTCTAAACTTGACGTTTAACTTCGCAGGGCACTCGACCTGCTGATCTGCGGTTTTTCCCGGGACAATGGGGGCGGCCGTTCTCCACGCTTCGAGATGTCGAGTCACGAAGCACGAGAGAACGGCCGCTGCCCATGAGTCTCCCCTTCGATGCGCCCGCAGGCGAGGCGTTGGACGTGTTGTCCCGCTTTCGGGTCGAGTTCTATGAATGCCTCTACGCCCGTGCGGACACGCTTTTCGAGCTCACGGATGCGGTGCTGTGTGCGGATGGGCCGGTGAAGACGCTGGTCGAGCTGTCACTGGCGGTCGAGCACCGGCGCGGGCACGGCGCCCTGTACGCCGCCTTGGACCGGGGCTGGCTGGAGCCGACACGGTTGCGCCGCACGTTGGCCCGTCTGCCGCTGCCGAAGGCGGCCGACGGGCGCATCGTGCTGGCCGTGGACGTCAGCAACTGGCTTCGTCCTGATGCCCCGACCAGCAACAACCGGCTGTTCTGTCACGTCTACGGACGCGGTGACCGCAGCACGGATCAGTTTGTGCCTGGCTGGCCGTACTCCTTCGTCGCCGCCCTGGAGACCGGCCGCACCTCCTGGGTCGCGCTGCTGGACGCCGTGCGTCTGGGCCCCGCCGACGACGCCACTGCCGTCACCGCCGCCCAACTACGTTCTGTGGTACAGCGGTTGACGCAGGCCCGGCACTGGCAGCCAGGTGATCCCGAGATCCTGATCGTCATGGACTCCGGCTACGACGTCACCTACCTCTCCCACGCCCTGGCAGACCTGCCCATCGTGCTGATCGGCCGGCTGCGCTCAGATCGCGTGATGCTCCGTGACCCGGGCCCCACCCACTCCGGGCCGAAGGGCGGGCGGCCCAGCCGGCACGGCGGCGTCCTCACCTTTGCCAAGCCCGACACCTGGCACACCCCCGACGTCACCACCGCCACGGACACCACCCGCTACGGCAACGCCGAGGCGATGGCATGGGACCGGATACACCCCCGCCTCACCCACCGCGGCCCCTGGCTGGACCACGCGGCGGAAGAACTCCCCATTCTGCACGGCACGTTGGTGCGGCTACAGGTCGAGCACCTTCCAGGCGACCGCGACCCGAAGCCGGTCTGGCTGTGGTGCTCGGCCACCGCCGCCACACCCGCGGACGTGAACCGCTGGTGGCAATCATTCCTCCGCAGATTCGACCTGGAACACACCTTCCGCCTGTTCAAGCAGACGCTCGGCTGGACCGCCCCGAAGGTCCGCCACGCGGACACCGCCGACCTGTGGACCCGGCTGATCATCGCCGCCCACACCCAGCTCCGTCTCGCCCGCCCCCTCGCCGAGGACCTCCGCCGCCCCTGGGAACGACCCGCCCAACCCCGCCGTCTCACCCCAGCCCGGGTCCGCCGAGGGTTTCGCAACGTCCGAGCGACGACTGCCCGTCCGGCAGCCGCACCAAAACCGTCCCATCCGGGCCCAGGACGACCTACGGGCTCGAAAAACAAGCGACGCGCCAGACGCCACAACGTTGGCAAGACCGTCAAACGCGCCGAAACGATCAAGGAGCACCAAGCGCAACAGGGTTAAACGTCAAGCTTAGTGCCTGTTTCTGAACCCTGAATCAGCAGCTCAGGGGCCATCAGTCCGGAATGACCGCTCTGCGCAAACGTTCGGGGAACGGTCACTGTGACCGTTCCCCGAACGGAGACTGCTGCGGCTGGCGTGACGCGAGGGAAGGGATTGGCGACCGCCATGGCGGTGGTGACCACCACCGCCACCCGGACTGCTCCGAAGAGTTCTGCGGCTTGATCAATCTGGCGCTGACGGTCAGCAGGTTCGCCCTCGGTCGACCTGATATCAGGCTACCGGCCGGCCCCGGGCGGAGGTTCAGAAACAGGCACTCAACAGCAACGGCGCGATGGACTGGCTGCGGCGGTGGGTGGACTCGCCGGCCGGCCAGCGTCTGGGCTTGGAGCCCATCCCTGACACACCGGTGCATCCCCGCAGCCTGCGCCGCACGCTCGCGGTTGAAATGGCGGCCAGGCCCGGCGGGCTGTTGGCCACGAAACTGCACTTCAAGCACCTGTCTGTAGTCACCAGCGAGGGGTACGCTCACCGGCCCGGGGGCGCCCAGGCCGTCTTCCACCAGGAGTGGAAGAAAGCCGAGGCGGACGAGAAGATGCGCCGGACCCTGGAGGCATTCCGCCAGTTCCAGGACGGCCAGTTGCCGGCCGGTCCCGGCCCGGATGCCCTGATGGCCGCCTTTCGCGCGGTCGAGGACGAACTCCAAGGACACGAGGCCGGCCCGGCCAAGGTGGTCACCGACCGGCAGGTCGAACTGCTGCTCAAGATGAAGGCCGCAGTCCTGCACCTGTCCGCCGCGAACTACTGCTGGTTCGAGGACCTGGCCAAAGCCTTGTGTCTCAAGCTGGCCGGCGCCAAGTCAGCGGCGGCTCCGCTGACGGGAATGTGTGACAGCTCCCGCTGTCCGCAGGCCACCCACCATCTCCTCCACCGGCCGTCTGGCAGACCGCGGCGGACAACGGCACGGTCCTCCTGGCCAGCCCGCGCATTCCGATCGGTGAGAAGAACCGGCTGCGGGCCGAACACGAACGCTCCATGCGAGCCCTCGAAGAGATCGACAAGGCCGCCGGAAAGGCGGGATGACATGGCACTCAGTCACGAGCAGCGCGATCAGATCGAACGGCGGATCCGCGCAGCCATCGACCGGCTCCTCGCCGGGCAGATCCCGGTCGGCGGGGCCTGCGACGTCAAGACCCTCGCCCGCGAGGCCGGTATCTCCCGCGCCGCCCTCTATCGCACCTTGGGCCACCTCAAGGACGAGTTCGAGAAACGACGGGCCTCTGCCTGGGCCGCCGGACAGCAGCCCGACCCGCGAGAAGCACGGATCGCGCGGCTGCGGGACCAAAATCAGCGTCTCACTCACAAACTCGCCCGCACGCACACCGAGTTCAACCAGCTCAAGGAACGTCATCAGCTGGCCCTTTCGGTCCTGGCGGCCAAAGACGACGAGCTCCAGCGGCTCCGTCGAGAGCTGAGTACGTTCAGCTGTACCTCCCTGGCCCCAGTTCCCCCACTCCGCCAGTGATCGGTGATGTCTGGCTTTGTGCGGCTGCTGCCGCAGGACTGGAATATCCAGGTGCGTGGGCGCTGTGGGCACGGATAGCATCCGCAGTCGCACTTCCACCGTTCACCGATCAAGGAATCGCCGATGCCGAGCCGTCCGCCCGTTGCGATCGCAGAGTTCTCCGTCTCCGACCGTGAGGCCGGACCCTACGGAATCACTGCCGGACCAGACGGCGCACTGTGGTTCACCATGGTCCACCACGGACGGATCGGCCGCATCACCCCCGACGGCGACGTCACCTCCTACCAGCTCGAACCGGCTTCCGACGGACCGTCGATCATCACAGCAGGGCCCGACGACGCGCTGTGGTTCACCGAGTTCCGCAGCCACCGGATCGGCCGAATCACCACGACCGGAAACATCACATCGTTCCCGCTGCCGACGCTGGACGCCGGGCCGTTCGGCATCACCGCGGGCCCCGATGACGCACTGTGGTTCACCGAGGCCAACGCCGACCGCATCGGCCGCATCACGCCCGACGGGCAGATCACCGAGTTCCCTCTCCCGCTTTCGGGCGCCTTCCCGTCAGCCATCGCCACCGGCCCGGACGGCCGGCTGTGGTTCACGATGAACCAGGCGAACGCGATCGGCGCCATCGGACGCGACGGTGACGTCACCGTTCACCCGTTGCCTACACCGGCCAGCGCCCCGGTCGGCATCACGGCCGGCGCCGACGGCGCCATGTGGTTCGTCGAGATCGGCACCGGTCAGATCGGACGGATCACGCCGGACGGGAAGGTCGACGAATTCGCCCTGCCCGACCGTGCGTCACGCCCGCACGCCATCGCCGCCGACGCCGACGGAAACTGCTGGTTCACCGAATGGGGAGCCAACCGCGTCGGCCGGATCACCCCCGACGGTCGTATCGACGAACACGACCTTCCCAGCCCGGCCTCGGAACCACACGGCATCGCCCAAGGCCCAGACGGCGCGATGTGGACCGCCCTGGAGATCGGAACGATCGCACGCCTCACCACACCCTGAGACGGAATCCCGGCAGGGATGGCAGCTCAGCGCACTCCTTGGCACAGCCCGCTTGCTACCCAATCCAGCATCCCAGGTCGATCCGATGTCACAGCAAGGTGATGAGCAGAGCCGAGACCCACAGGCAGAAGACGTGTTGGGCCTGGTCGACGGAGTATCGGCCCTGCGGGTTCTTGGCGAACTGGCCGCTGCCGGTCAGGACCATCCATGCCCTAACCGGCCATCGGCGGTCCCAGAAGCCGTGGGTGACGGCCGAGAATGCGATCCCCGCCGCGACCCCGGTCCATCCGATGGAAAGGTCGAGCAGGACCGTCGTCACCGCAAGCATCACGGTCATGACCAGGTGATAGACGGCGACGTGAGCAATCAGAGCGCGCCACGACTCAGCAGCAGTCGGGGCACCGGACCCGGGCTCGGGACGGCCTTTCGCTGCTGCCCACTTGTCCGTCTGCCAGCACTGATCCGCCCAGACATGGGAGGCGAACAGCACCGCGAACACCGCGGCGAACACGGCTGCGGGCATCATGCCGTCACCCCCAGGAGTGCACCTCGAGGCGCAACATCGAGGCTCACCAACTGAGACACGCGAACGGAGCCTCGGACTGACGACGGTCGTCGGCTGCCCCTCGAAAGCGAGACACCGAGGAAGGTGGACACGGCCTTCGCCGCGTTAACCCAGAGATCCCCCACACTGTGTGCGACGTACAGGGAGACGAACACGGCGGCGAATACGGCGGCCTGGTCCACAACGGTCCTTTCTGGTCGGTGGTGGATGGTGGTGCGTGCCCCGAGCCCAAGTCGATCGGGCGCCCGCACGGCGGGTTGCCGGGGCGGGTTGTGATGGGCTGATCGGAGGCCGGCGGGCTTAGGTGGCTTCGGAGGTTCGCGGCGGGGGACCGGAGTCACGTGCCGACGGGCGGGCTGTCCTTCAGGAGTCCGGGTAGGGCCGCGGTCTGGCGGCGCAGGAGGTCCCAGAGCCGTTCGCTGGGTCGCGGGCTGGGATCGATGAGCGTGACCTGAGTGGCCCGCGAGACGGCGGCGAGCGCGTCACGATGGCAGCCATGCCAGATGCACCTCAGGTCGCGGCGGCTGAGAGCGCCACCGAACGCTGTGACTGGTGCATCGTCCCGGGTCGTGACGACCCGTGCGCCGCTGCCCGGCCTGTCGCCGAGCTCATGGAGGATGATCGTCACGCTTGCGTGGCTGGCGGCGCCGACCAGTCGCTGGAGGAGGTCCGGGTCCTCAACGAACCCCTCCACTGCGGCGTGCTGTTGCCACCGCGCTCCGTCACGACCGACCGCGTCGACACCAGGTTGCGAACCGATCGTGAGGAATCCGCTCCGGTTCGCCGTTGCCAAGACGTCCAGGAGGCCCGTGGTCTCGGGCGCCGGGCCGCATCGGGGTTGGTAGCCGGGCTGGCTTTCGATCGCACCGGTGAGCCAGTCCGCCATCGCCGACCCTAGTACTCTCCAGCCGGACTTCGTGACCTGGCATCCTGTCACGCGCAGTGCCGCGCAGGCCCACACCCAAGCGACACACCCCGGCGATGTGACAGCCTCGTGAATGCGGATACGCGCGACAAGGAAGGTAGGACGGTATGACCGCTGACGAGACCGGACGGCGCGACCCCGAGCCGCGGCAGGACCTGGTGCAACGCTCGGCACCGTTCCTGCCCGCCGGCAGCGAGATCCGGCAGGTCTTCATCTGCCAGAGCGCGCCAAACTTCTGGTTCTTCATCATTACTTATCTCACCGGCCTGACGATGTTCTGGAACAAGTACCGGTGCTTGGCGGTCACCCAGGACGCCATCTACGTGTTGGACAGCAGCAAGCTGTCCGGCGGCGCCAGCCCACAGCGTCTGGCGGGCACGATGCCACGCCATACCCGACTTGGTCCGGTCTCCGGCCGATGGGGACAGGTGAACCTACTCGGCGAGCGTCATTGGGTCCACAAACGCTTCCACCACCAGATCGCTGCCGCAGACCAGGAGACCGGCTTCGCCCTATAGGTCACGACCTCGGACGGCGACCTGCTGTCACGGTCGGACGCGGCCGACACGGGCTGCCGCGAGCACCGAATTCCACAGCGCCCAGAACGGACCACGACTGGACTGGCTCACCGAATTCGCTGCCCGTCTGGCGGAGTTGCTCACCGAACGCCCGTAGGCCGTGATCTCTGTGGTGGGGGCTGCTGCGGGAATGGCTGCGGCCACCGGTGATCATCGGTATGTGAAGACAGACGATCCCGCGGTTGCCGCGGGGGACAGCGTAGTGCCTGCCCGATGGCGGGAGGCGTTCGAGGCCCTGATGGGCCGGATCGCCGGTCGGTTCGGCCGGGTCGAACCCCGGCGCCGGGCCCGGCAGTTGGTGCTCGGCTTGCTGGCAGACCTGCCACGGAAGAACTGCTGGACGATCGCCGAGCACGCCGGGGACGCCACCCCGCACGGCCTGCAGCACCTGCTCGCCCGCGCGAAGTGGGATGCCGACGCGGTCCGCGACGACCTACGCGCCTACGTGGTCGACCACCTGGCCGACGACCAGGCCGTGCTCGTGGTGGACGAGACCGGAGATCTGAAGAAGGGCACCCGCACCGTGGGCGTGCAGCGCCAGTACACCGGCACCGCCGGCAGGATCGAGAACTCCCAAGTCGCCGTCTACCTCACCTACACCTCCCGCCACGGCCACGCTGCCATCGACCGTGCTCCTTACCTGCCCAAGTCTTGGACCAGCGACCCGGAACGCCTGTGGCAGGCCGGTGTCCCCGACGGGACCGGTTTCGCCACCAAACCCCAGCTGGCCCAGCGGATGATCGAGCACGCCCTGGCCGCCGGTACCCCGGCGGCCTGGGCTGCCGCGGACGAGGTCTACGGCAACAATCCCGCCCTGCGCTCCGCCCTGGAGGCGCGCGGCCTCGGCTACGTCCTGGCCGTCTCGTGCTCTCACCCCATCCCCACCGCCGCCGGCCCTCGCCGTGCCGACCTGCTCGCAAAGAAGATCCCGCGCCGGGCCCGGCAGAAGCTGTCCGCCGGACGCGGTGCCAAGGGGTACCGCTTTCTACGACTGGGCACTGGTCGCCATCACCGCACCCGGCCTGGCAGGCCATCACCACCTGCTAATCCGCCACAACCGAACCACGAGCGAACTGGCCTACCGCTGCTGGTCACCCCGCCCGGTGCCGCTGGCCACCCTGGTACGGGTCGCAGGCAGCCGCTGGACGGTGGAAGAGATGTTCCAGAGTTCGAAGGGGCTGGCGGGACTGGACGAGCACCAAGTGCGGCGCTGGGACTCCTGGCACCGCTGGGTCACCCTGGCCCTGCTGGCTCACGCCTTCCTCGCCGTCACCGCCGCCCGCGAACGCCGAGCCCACGCCTCCGCCGACGACGGCACCAGCCCCAACGGCCTGATCCCTCTCACCTGCAACGAGATCCAGCGCCTGTTCGCCGCGCTCCTCGTACGCCCCGTCCTCGACATCGCCCACCGACTGCGCTGGTCAACCTGGCGCCGACGCCACCAAGCCCGAGCACGCCACAGCCACTACCGCCGCCAGGCAGCCCTTCAACCATGAAGATCACGATCTACATCTCGAGTACTAGAACGAGTGCGCCACGACGCGGCCCGCCAGCACGGCTTCCACGAAGGGCTCGGGAGGCGCGTAGTGGTGGGTCAGGACGTAGTGGGCGACCATGTCCGGCGCGATGAGCCAGGTGTCCGCGTCGCCGGTCTCGACACGGACCTCGCCGTGGCCGACGAGGATCCGCTCGCGCCCGCGGGCGACGGTGACGGGGTGGGCCCGCCGTCCGCCCGTGAGAAAGCGGCGGCGGCACAGCCCGCAGCCGTACCACCCGCGGGTGATGGCGAAGCGGTGGTCACGGCAGAGCGCGAACAGCCGTTCGGCGAAGGCCTCGTCGGGCTCGGCGCGGGTGAAGGGGTGGGCGGGGTCGAGCCATCCGACGGCGCGCGCGGAGACTTCGGACGGAATCGTTTCTGTGAAATAGCCGTACGAACTCAGGTCCTCGTAGTACGTCATGCCGCCCCTCCGCGGGTTCCGCGCCGCGCGCGGTACCGGTCAACCGCGGGAAAGCGTCCAGCACGGAGGCCGCCGGGTCAATCACCCGTTCGCGCGGCGCGTCCCGCGCTCCACGCGTGAACCGGCCGCCCCCGGCGGAGCGCGGGGTCACCCGGGCCGGCGACCGGTCGGGACGAGGACCCGAAAGAGATCACGGCCGGACGGATGTCCCATCCCCCTCGGCCGCCGGCCGGGAGCCCGGCCGAAAGGTCCCGAGCGCGGCGAACCGTGCGGTCAGGTCGTCGACCCACTGCACGGGGGTCCGCCCGTCCGGCAAGGGGACCGCGGCCTCTGCCCGCCACAGCGCGTCGCCGAGGACGGTGCGAAGGTGCCAGGCCATGAGGCGGTCGACGTCCAGCGTGGTGCCGGTCGCCCTCTCGTAGTGGGTCACCGTTGCGGTGAACAGTTCCACGCCGCAGTCCGAGGGGAGGCAGCGCAGATCGAACTCGGGCTCGCCGATGCCCACTGTCTCCAGGTCGATGAGCAGTCGCAGCCGGAGCGTCCCCGCGTCCCACACGTGGTTGTCGCCGTGGAAGTCGCCGTGCACGAGCACGGTGCGGCCCCTGGTCGCGAGCACCCTGTCGGCCCAGTCGCACCAGGCCGGCACGCGGGCCTGCCTGCCGGAGGGGAGCAGCGCCCCGAAACCCGCGCGGAGTGCGTCCGTCGTGGCGGGCGCGGCCGGCTCCGGGAGCGGACCCAGCGCCTCGGCGACCGCCCGCAGCGTCTGCGGACGGTGCAGTTCGGCGAGGACCGCGGCGAGATCCCTCGCGACCCCGTCCCGCCTGGCGGGCCCGATCAGGTGCCGCAGGTCGAAGAACGGCGTCGCCGGCACCCAGCGCAGGATCACCAGCGCCGGGTCGCAGGACTCCACCACCACCTCGGGCAGCGGCAGCCGGGGCGCGGCCTTCCCGAGCGCGGACAGGATCCGGGCCTGATGGCAGACCCGCAACGCGGCCGGCCGGGACCATGCGAACTTCACCACGAACCGGCCGTCCACCACGGCACTCGCCGAACACCACTGCGGGTCGTCGCCGGGTTCGAGACCTCTCGGCACGATCGTGCCCTCGGCCAGATCCGGTGCCACCGTGCGCAGCGCGGCCCGCAGCGCGTCGACGGTCGGTTCGCCGAGCCAGGTCGGTTCCACCCCGGCAGTATCGCCGACCGGACAGCCCGGGGGGCCGATCCCGTTCGCGGGGCGGCGCCGCCCCGGAGCGGGTGGGCCCGGCGGTCAGCCGGTGGTCTTCTGCGCGGCCTGCCCCCGTGCCGGCTCCGGCGCCTGCGCGTAGGCACCGCCCACCGCGGTTCCCGCCGCTTCCGGGGTCTCGGCTCGCGGGGTGGGCAGGGTGCCCTTGCGGCGCAGCCAGCCGCTGAAAAGTTCGTGCACGGCGCGCGCGCCGACCAGCCGCTCGTCGGGGCCCGGCCCCTCCAGCTCGTAGGGGTGCAGCAGGAACGCACGGCCCTGGTCGCCGCCCAGCCCGCCGTGCGAGCCGACCTGCTCCTCGAAGGCGTGCACCGCGTGCGTCACCGGGTCGTACGCGGAGTTGACCATGATGTCCGCCGCGTGCGGGAAGGCGGCGGTGCGCCGCACGGCCGCCACCGCGCGCGGCCCGAAGGGCGCCAGCGGGTCGGGGTCGGTGACGCGGCCGCTGTCCAGTTCGTGCTGCCCTCCCCCGGGACCCAGCACCAGCGGCCCGCGCTCGGCGTCCCGGACCAGCAGGAAGCCGATGCCCGGGTGCTCGGCGAGCGTTCGCAGCAGCGCGGGATGACGGGCCTCGATGCGTGCCCGGTCCGCGCGGCCTGGGAGATCGGGGAAGGAGATCAGCCCGAGGTTGCCGGAGGCCAGCACCACCGGGTCCGAGGACGGCCCCGCGGTCGCGTGCTCCTCCTCGGTGTGCCGGCCCCACTCCGGGCGGTTCAGCGCCGCTCGCGCCGCGGCACGCGCCTCGGCACCGCTCACTGTGCGCCGGGCCCGGCGCCGCACCGGCAGCCCGCACCCGGCACGGACCAGGTCCTTCAGGGTCAGGCCGTAGGCACTCTCGAAGGTCTCGCCATGGCTCTGCCCGTGGTCGGACAGCAGCACCAGCCGGTAGGGGCGGGGGGCGTACCGCGAGGCGTCCGCGATCATCCGGACGACCCGGTCCAGGCGGCGCAGGACCCGCATGGCGTCCCGGCTGCGGGGGCCCGAGTGGTGGGCGACCTCGTCGTAGGCGACCAGGTCCGCGTAGACGGCGGTGCGACCGGCGAGCATGTCGCCGACCACCGCCGCGGCCGCGACATCGCGTTCGACGACCGTGGCGAAGGCCCGCAGGAACGGGTAGAGCCCGCCGCGCCGCACCCGGGGGCGGTCGCCGCGCAGCCGGGCCGCGACGGACTCGCAGATCTCCCGCACCACCTCGGCCAGGAAGGACGCGGCCGTGCGCACCGCGTTGGCGGGGTCGGAGAAGTACGCGAAGTAGCCGTTGCGCGAGCGGGTCTCCCCCACCCGGGCGGCCCGCGGCGCGGCACCCGCCGCGTCCCGTCCGCGGCCCCGGACGCGGGCGGCCGAGGCGGCCAGAGTGCGGGACATCGCCAGCCGGTCCGCCGAGAACCGCCGCCGCCGGGTCGAGACCGACATGACGAGGGCGAGCTGCTCGGCACCTCCGCTGAAGAGGTTGCCGCGGCTGGCGCCGTCCGGGGCGAGCAGACCGGGGCGGCCGGTGCGGGCGACCACGCGCCGCTCCAGCTCGGCGGCGCACGACGGCCGGTTGCAGACCATCACCTGCGCCGTCTCCTTCTCGTACCAGCGGAAGGCCGGCACGTCCGCGTTGGAGCCGTGCAGGATCGCCAGCTGGCTCGCCCCCGTCTGGCTGCTCCAGTCCGTGATCCAGGGCACCAGGCGATGGCTGCTGTCCAGCCATTGCGCCACCGTCTCCATCGCGGGCGGCCGCGGCCGCCCGCCCTTGGAGGGCGTCGGCCGCACGGCCTCGCGCAGCACGTCGTGCCCGACACCGTCCATCTGCACGAAGACGAAGCCCGGTTCCTGCTCCCCCCGGGGCGCTCCCTCGTCGGCGCCCCGCGGTCTGCGGCGGCCGGCCAGCCGGGCGAGCCGGCGTCCGTACGCCGCGTCGTCGCGCATCGCGAGCGCCGTACTGGTGCCGGAGGAGGCCGCCGACATCACGGCGGCGATGACGACGGCCGTCGCGGGAGCGATGTCGCCCTGCCAGTCGGGGGTGAAGCGGAAGGCGATCAGCAGCAGGGAGCCGTTGAGGAAGAACACCAGCAACCCGAGCACCAGGGCCGGCACCAGCAGCACCGCGCGTACCAGCACCGGCCAGACCAGGGCGCTGAGCAGCCCGAACGCACCCGCCGCGACGGCCGCCGTGATCGCGATCCGGGTCGGGCTGTCACCGCTGGGGGACTGGATGCGAAAGTCCGGCAGGACCCCGGCGAGCGCGGCCATGGTCGCCGTCGACACCGCCCAGACCAGCAGCACGCGCGCGATCGTGTACCCGGCGGCCCGCCACCGATGCAGCACGGCCCACCTCACCTCACGTCCGGACGGCTTACGACACCCCCCAGCCTGACACAACCCCTCCGGCGCATCGCAGGCGCGCCGGAGCATAGGCTCGGGGGGAGGCGAGGAGGCGGGCGTGGCGGTCGAGATCACCTGGTGGGGTCATGCGACGGTGACCGTGCGGGACTCCGGGGTGCGGGTGCTCACCGATCCGCTCTTCGTACCCCGCCTCGCGCACCTGCGCAGACGGCGCGGGGCCGTACCGCCGCCCGGCGCGGCGCTGGCGGATGTGGCACTCGTCTCGCACCTGCACGCGGACCATCTGCACACGGGGTCGCTGGCGAGGCTCGCCCGGGGGACCCGGGTCCTGGTGCCGCGCGGCGCGTCCGCGGCCGTGCCCCGGCTGCGGCGGCTCGCGGGGGATCTGCGGCTGGACGTGACCGAGGTCGCCCCCGGCGACAAGATGCGGGTGGGCGAGCTGACCGTGCGCGTGGTGCCGGCGGCGCACGACGGACGGCGGCTGCCCTACGGACCGGAGCGCTCGCCCGCGCTCGGATATGTGCTCGAGGGCGAGGAGCGCACCTACTTCGCGGGGGACACCGGGCTCTTCGACACCATGGCCGAGGAGGTCGGGCCCTGCGACGCCGCCCTGCTGCCGGTCGGCGGCTGGGGACCCTTCCTGGGCGACGGCCACCTGAACCCGGCGCGCGCGGCCCAGGCCCTCGCCCGGCTGGCACCGCGCGCGGCGGTGCCGATCCACTACGGGACGTACTGGCCGATCGGCATGGACGCCGTACGCCCCCACGAATTCCACTCCCCCGGCGACGAGTTCGCCCGCCTGGCGGGGGACCTCGCGCCGCGGGTGACCGTGCACCGGCTGGACCACGGGGAGAGCCTGCGGCTGGAGGCCGCCCGGTGAACGGCCTGAGCGTCCTCGCGAACCTGGCCCAGCAGACCTCCACGGAGTCCACCCGGCAGGCCGTGGGCTACCCGTCGCTCTTCCTGCTCGTCGTCCTGGGCTCCCTGGTGCCGGTCGTGCCGACCGGGGCCCTGGTCAGCGGCGCCGCCGTCGTGGCCTTCCACCAGACGGCGCCGTTCTCGCTGGCGCTGGTCTTCGTCGTCGCCTCCGGTGCCGCCTTCCTCGGCGACATCGCCCTGTACTGGCTCGGCCACCGCGGGGTGCACTCCCGCAACGGCTCCCGCTGGCTGCGGCGGCTCCAGGAGCGCGCCGACCCCGGCCACCTGGCCGACGCCCAGCGCCGGCTCGACGAGCACGGGGTCGCGGTGCTCGTCCTGTCGCGGCTGATTCCGGCAGGGCGCATCCCCGTCATGCTCGCCTGCCTCCTCGCCGAGATGCCCCCGCGCCGCTTCGCCCGCGGCGACGTCCCCGCGTGCCTGGCCTGGGCGGCGGCCTACCAGCTCATCGGCATCCTCGGCGGCTCCCTCTTCCCCGAACCGTGGCAGGGCGTCTTGCTCGCCGTCGCCCTCACCTTCGCCGTGGCCGGCGCCCCCCAGCTCTGGCGCCGCCTGCGCCCCCGCACCGGCACCGGCACAGGAACCGGCGCCGCCGACGCGCACGACGCCTCCTACTGACCGCTCCGGAGCCGAGCGCGGGCAGCAGTTCGCCACGCCCGTGATCCGGCCGCCCACGACGGCCGAGGACCAGCCGGGGCCGGGCGTGGTGGCCCGGGTCCTGATCAACACCGCGCTCGGCGCGGCGAAGCAGGTCGCGCACCAGGCACCGATCGCGCCGGCCCCGGATCCGAGGACGCCCTCACCGTCACGGCACCGCCCGACCCGGCCAAGGCACGCAAGGGGGTACAGGGCGACGTCAACGGCCTGTTCCTGGTCCTCGGACTGGTCCCACTGGTGGTCGGGGCCATCAAAATCGCCAACGTGACCCGCGTCAGTGGGTCGTCGCGGTGAGAGTGGTGAGGACGGACGCGAGGGCGCCGAGACGGGCGGCGACGTGGGGAAGGGCAACCGGTGACGGGCAGTCCAGGGCGATACGGCGCTGGGTGTCGTCGCCGCCGTGGAGCGGGCCGGTGTCGATGCGGACGCGGAGGGCGGCGGGGTCGTCGCCGAAGCGGTGGGCGCCGGGAGCGGGGTAGCCGAGGCGCTCGGTGAGCGCGGCCTCGAGGCCGGCGGCATCGGTGACGCCGGCCGCGCCGAGTCCTGAGCGCACCGGGCTGAAGTCGGCGTACAGCTGGAAGCCCGCCTCCGGGGGACGGGACAGTGCGCCGGCACCGGCCACGACGTCATAGGCGGCCCTCGCCATGGCGGCGTGGAGACGGCCGGCCGCGGCCAGGTGCGCGCGGACGCCGGGGGGCTCCGACAGGGCGTGGGCGGCCGCGTCGGCGACCGGTCCCGGCAACAGGGCGCGCAGGTCGGCACAGCGCCGCAGGACCTCGGTCCGCAGGCTCATGCCCTGTGCGGTGGCGGGGAAGCGGACGACGGCCGCGGGCCAGCCCGGCGGGGCGAGGGCCGCGCCGAGGTCGCTGACGACGACCGTCCGCGCGGGCAGCATCTCGGCCGGGGAGAGCAGCACCGTCTCGTGGGGCCTGTGCACGGTGTCGCCGTACGTCTCGTCGGACACGACCAGCAGGCCGGCCTCCTCCGCCGCCTCGCACACCTCGTGCAGCAGCTCGGGCGGGGTCACCGTGCCGCTCGGGTCGTCGGCCGCCGCCAGGACGACCACCCGCGGCTCCGCACCGCCCTCGCGGGCCCGCCGCACCGCTTCCAGGAGCGCGAAGGGGTCGGGCGCGCCGCCGCCGACGGACGGGGTCGGGGCGGCCACCGGGCGGCGGCCCAGCAGCCGCACCAGCGGCGCGTGCCAGGCGGCGGACGGCCGGGCGACCACGACGTCCCCGCCGATCGCCGCCAGCAGGGCCAGCAGCAGCGGCTCCGCGCCCGGCCCGGCGGCGGTCTGCTCGGCGTCCGTCGGCAGCCCGCGGCGGTCCCAGTAGCCCGCTGCGGCGGCGCGTACCGCCATGCCGCCGCCCGGCGGCTCGGGAGCCGATCGGCCCGGCAGATCCGCGGCCATGTGCTCCGCCCAGTACGCCGGGACCGGCAGCCCGGGGTCGGGGCGGGCGGCGTACGGCGCGGCGCGGCCGGCCGGGGCCGTCGGGGTCGTCCGCTGCATCCGTACCTCCGGTGGTGGGGTCGGGCCTTCCGTCACCCTCGCATGCGGCACCTGCCTCGCGCCCCTAAGGCGCGCACATCGCCCGGCGTATCCCCGGCCTTTGAGGGCAACCGGTGTCCAGGAGGTGTTTCCATGGTCCCGCTTCTGCTCGTCCTGCTCCTCGCCCTGGTGCTCTTCGGGGCGGGTTTCGCCGTCAAGGTGCTCTGGTGGGTGGCTCTGGTCGTCCTGGTGCTGTGGCTGCTGGGCTTCGTGACCCGCAGCGGTTCCGGCGGATCACGCTGGTACCGGTGGTAGACGACGGCCCCCGGGAACGAACGCGGGGCGTGCGGCGGCCGTTCGGTCGCCGCACGTCCCGGTGTCCGGGGGGAAGCCGTCCCGCGGCGGCCGCGGCACCTGCGGCGGCGTACCGTGCGCCGCGGCTACTGCGCGGACCCGGACCGGGCCGGCATCTGCAGCATCCGGGCCCGTGCCCCGGCGCGGGTGCGGCCGGGGGCGACCATCCGCTGCGGATGGCGGCGCAGGTACTCCCCTTCGAGCGCCACCATGCGCGAGTTGTGGGCGTCGAGGGCCGACGGGGATCCGTAGAGCAGCGTCTCGTGCCGGGTGCGGTGCACCGACTCCAGTTCGTGCACCAGCTGCCGTTCTTCCAGGTCTGCGGGGTCGACCCCGCCGCGGTATGGGCTCATGGGCCGCGCACCTTCCTTTCGCTGCCGGTGGCCTCGCCCGATTGGTACCCCGGGAGACCCGATTCATCCGCTTCGTACCGTATTCGGCAGGCATTCAACGCCGCGAACGGGTAGACGAAGAAGTACCCGGACCCCCGAGGAAAGGAGCCGTCGTGCAACGAGGAAGCGACCGCCTGAGCGTCCACCGAGACGACGAGATGAAGCACGAACTGCGCGGACTGCTGCGCTCCGGGCATCCGACCCGGGTCGAGGAGTGGCAGGACCCCGAGCCCGCCGCCGACGACGACCTCGCGGTCGTCAACGGCCCTGTCCTGGCCAGCGCCACGGACGGCCCGTCACTGCGGTTCGAACTGGCCCGCCACCTGACCCGCAAGACCTTCCCGGCGCGCCGCGGCGACCTGCTGCGGACGCTGCGCGACCACCACGCGCCCGACCCGCTCACCGACCTGGTGGACGGCCTGCCGGGCGACAACCGGCGGTACTCCAACGTCCAGGACGTCGTACGGACGCTGGGGATGGGCCCACAGGCCTGACCCAGAACGAGAGCCGGCAGCGGAACCGATCAGGTGGAACCCATCAGGAGGGAGTCGATGTGCGCCCGAAGCTGAGCGCGTGGGACAAGGAGCTGTTCCTGCGCGTCGCGACACGGGAGTGGCCGGCCGCCGAGCCCGTGCTGCCCCGGCTGAGCCGCGCCGCCAACCACGGTGCGCTGTGGTTCGGCGTGGCCGCCGGCATCGCGGTGGTGGGCGGCCGCCCGGGACGGCGGGCCGCGCTGCGCGGCGTGGGCTCGCTCGCCCTCGCCTCGGCGGTGGTCAACACCGTGGGTAAGGGCGCGGTGCGCCGGGCCCGCCCGGTGCTGGACTCCGTCCCCGTGATCCGGCGCCTGTCACGGCAGCCGGGCAGCACATCCTTTCCCTCCGGTCACGCGGCTTCCGCGGTCGCCTTCGCGGCGGGGGTGGCCGTCGAGTCGCCCCGCTGGGGGGCGGTCGTGGCACCGCTCGCCTGGTCGGTGGCGTTCTCCCGCGTCTACACGGGCGTGCACTACCCCAGCGACGTGCTCGCCGGGATGACGCTCGGCGCCGGGGCGGCGCTGGCCGTGCGGGGTCTGGTACCGACCGGCCGGGACCTCGCCGTGCCGCCCACGCCGCGGGCCGACGCGCCCGCCCTCCCGGCAGGGCGCGGACTGTACGTGGTGGTCAACGAGGTCTCCGGGCCGCCGCCGCTGCTGGGAATGCCCGCGGAGCGGCTGCGGGCCGTGCTGCCCGAGGCCGTCGTCGAGGAGTGCTCCGAGGACGACGACCTCGCGGAGATGCTGGAGAAGGCCGCCCGCCAGGCCGCCGAGGCCGGCGGCGCGCTCGGCGTCCACGGCGGCGACGGCAGCGTCCGCCTCGCGGCGGAGATCGCCCTGCGGCACCGCGTGCCGCTCATGGTCTCCCCCGGCGGCACGTACAACCACTTCGCGATGGACCTGGCCATCGAGTCGATCGACGACGCGGCGCGCGCGGTGGAGGCGGGCACCGCCATCTCCGCCGACGTCGCCCGGATCACCCCGCTGGACGGGGACGGCACGGCCGCGCGGCCGTCACTGTTCCTCAACACCTTCAGCATCGGTGTCTACCCCGAACTCGTCCGCTACCGCGAGCGCTGGTCGCGCCGCGTCGGCAGCTGGCCCGCCGGCGTCCTCGCCGCCGTCCACGTCCTGCGCACCTCCAGCCCGCTCGACGTCGACATCAACGGGCGCCGCCACTCGGTGTGGATGCTCTTCGCCGGCAACGGCGCCTACCGCAGCCTCGGGCCGGCCCCCGTCCGCCGCCGCAACCTGGCCGACGGGCAGCTCGACGTCCGCATGGTGCCCGGCAGCCCCTACGCCAGGACCCGGCTGCTCGCCGCCGCCGTCACCGGCTCCACCACCGCCCTGCTGCGGCGGGTACGACTGGGCGGCATCGGCCCGGGGACCCGGCTCGCCGCGGACGGCGAGGTCGCGCCCGCCCCGGGCGAGCTGCTCGTCGACAAGGTCAACGAGGCCCTGACCGTCTACCGCCCGATGTGACGGGCGCCGCGCCTCCGGTGCCCCCGGCATGACGTTGCCCCCGGCCGGCCGCCGCCGACCGGGGGCAACGTCGAGTCCCCCGGATCTTCGCCTCAACCGGACAGGCCGGCGAGAGCCCGGACCCCTTCGCCCTTGATGGTGAGGGTGTCCGGCGACCCCGCGTCGATGGAGAGCGTGAGCTCGTCCGAGGGCCAGCCGCTGCTCAGCGCGGACAGTGGGAGTATCCGGTAGCCCTTCGCGTTGGGCAGTGCGTGGGCGAGACGTACCTCCGAGGTGAAGACCGGCACGAGCTTCGTGCCGTCCTCCTGCTCGAACACCGGCAGGCTGATCGTCTCCTGCTCCGCGTCGTCGCCGCCCGCGGCCTCCTCCGGCGGCCCGGGGACCGGGAGCAGCACGTCACTGGCCGCGAGGGTGCTGAGCGCGGAGGCGTTGTCACCGCCCGTGGCGATCTCGTGCAGAGCGCGCTGTGCCGGCGGCTGGGCGCCGTTGGGGGCGCTGAAGTCGGTCATGGCCGTTCCCTTCTCATGCGTGCGCTGTGTGAAGTGACTCGGGGGCTGCGCCTGCCCAGCGACGGGACGGCCATGCCTGGCGCTCATTCGAATTCCGTACCGCCTTTGCGCGTGAGGTAGGCGTCGCTCACGACCTTGGCGATGGCACGACCGCCGAGCACGGGGCTGTGGCGGTCCGTGGCCGCCCGGACGACAACGCCCTCCCGCAGGTGGAGGCCGCGTCCGGACACGGTTTCGGCCCCGCGGGCCAGTTCCAGGGCGACGTCGAGGTCGAAGGGGCCCGCGTGGAGCCGGGGCACCACGGGCAGCGTGCCGTCGGACAGCAGGACGGCCGGGTCCAGCCAGCGCACGTCGCCGTCGATCTCGGCGGCGACGTCGAAGGCCGCGTAGCCGGGGACGTCGCGCCGCCCGTCGGCGCCGTAGCCGAGGTCCTGGACTCCGGCGCCGTACACCTCACCGAAGAGCCCCACGCGCGTGGCTCCCAGCTTCTCTGCCAGCGCCGCCGCCACCGCGGGCAGGTCGTGGCCGCGCGCGGCGCGCCAGTACAGGTTGTGCGGGGACTCCTTGAGGGCCAGCCGCTGGCCGCCGAGCCCCTTGGAGGTGACCAGGACCTGCCCGGTCGCCGCCAGATACGTCAGGGCGCAGGCGGTGCCGTGCAGCTTCTCCGTGATCACGACCGGTTCGCCGGGGGCGAAGACATCGGGGTGGCGCTTGAGGTTCTCGATGTCGATCCACGGCAGCAGGTCCGGCGCCGCCTCCACGTCACCGCTCATCGACACCGGGACCGGCGGCACCCATTTGGTGATGCCGAGCAGTCCGGCGAAGTCGGTGTCGTCGGAGGCGGCGTCCGCCAGGTCCGTACCGTCGAGCGCGGCCGGGCGGCACACGATGCCCTGGGACAACTCACCACGCAGCCTGACCGCCTTGACACGGTTGGCGCCGGGGCCGGCGAGCCGTCCCGTCAGGCCGAGTTCGGCGATCAGGGCGTCCGGCAGCACGGACTGCTCGGGGATGTAGAGCGCGAAGTCCCCTGTGCGGTAGCCGCCCTTGGCCACGACCGCCCGGTAGAGGCCGACCTGGGCAAGCTCCAGGGCGTCCGCGTTCGGGTGGTCGTGGACGGTGAGCCGTTCGGCGGTGACACGCAGCGTCGACATGTCCTTCCCCCCTCGTGGTGGTCATCGGGAGGCACCACTGTGGGGGCTGTCGCGCGCCGCGGGCCAACGGTTTTCAGGGTGCCATGCGGAAGTCGTACGCCTCGGGCAGCGGTTCGCCGCCCTCGGTGAGGGACTGCCAGGTGAGGTGCAGGGAGTCCTCGCCCTCCCGCAGGTCGTCCACGGTGAAGCCGGCGTCGAAGAGGGCCCGGGCTCCGGTGATGTCGCCCTGGGCACACAGGACTTGGGCGTGCAGGAGACGGAACCGGCCGCGGGCGAGGACGGTGGCGGGGAGGGCGCCGAGGACGGTGGCCGCGTCGTCCGGCCGTCCGGCGGCGAGCAGGGCGGGGACCGCTTCACGGGCGAGGGCGGCGCGGACGTCGGGCGGGGCCGTGCCCTCGGCCTGGAGCCGGACGGCGTCGACATAACGCTCCGCGGCCCGCGCGTGGTTGCCGTCGGCCCGGTCGGCGGCGGCGAGGCAGTGCAGGGGCAGCCAGGAGCGGGTGCGCCCGGCGGAGCGTTCCCAGCTGCGGACGGCCTGGGCGCGGTCTCCCGCGTCCCATTGGGCGAGGCCGAGATGGTGGTCGAGGTACCACTCGTTGCCGTCGTACGTACCCGCGGTCTCCAGGAGTTCGCGCCATTCGGGCGAGACGAGCGCGGGTCCGGGGATCGCGTCGTCGCCGGGGGACTTGGGGAACACGCCGGCGAGGAGCAGTTCCAGCCACGGCTTCTGCTGCTCGCCCATGGTGTCGGGGTGGAAGGGCGTGCCGGGCAGGTCGTGCCGGCCGCGCAGCACCTCCAGGGCGCCCCAGCCGGAGCCGTCGGCGACGATGTCCCCGGGTTCCGCGTCGGCGGCGGGGAGCCACGCCTCGTACGCAGCGCGCACCCGCTCGCGTGGCAGGGCCGCCTCGAGGCGGGCCTCCACAGCGTCCGTTCCCGCGTCCGGCGCGGTGTCCAGGGGTCCGTAGGCCTCCAGCCAGGAGACGGCGGTGCCTGCGGCGAGCGGCAGGTGCTCGAGCTGGGTGGGGGCGAGGCCCGCCTGGATCTCCAGGTAGCCGCCGGTCCCGTTGTCCCCGGCGAGCCAGCGCTGCCAGCGGCGTCCGCCGCGGCCCCGGCCCCAGACGAAGAGTTTGCGGCCGCGCAGGGTGTCGGTGGAGGTCTGGACGAGGCCGTGGCCGTCGGCGCCGAGTGCGGCGATCCAGGGACGGGTGCCGTCGGTCAGGTCGTAGAACCAGTCGGCCGGGTGTTCGGACGCGGTGGGCTCCTCCGGAACGGGTACCCGGTGCAGTGTCCGGTTGGAACCGAAGTGCCAGGCGTGACCGGCGGGGGCGAGGACACGGGTGCCGGGTGTCTCGGGGACGGCGGTGTTGGACCACCAGTAGAGGGGAACGGTCCGGTGGTGAGGATTGCGGACACGGACGCCGGCATAGAGGAAGTCGGAGCCGTCGGGAAGCCACAGGTCGATCTGGTACGGCAGGTCGCGCAGCCGTTCCCACTCCCAAAGGCGCAGCATCTCGCCGCCGTCGGGCGCGGGGACGCGGGCGGCGTGCAGCGGGGCGCAGCTCATCGTGGAGTGGCCGGTGGCACCCGGGTTCCATTCGACGCCGCCGGAGAACCAGGCCCCGGCGAGCCCGAAGTCGGCGAACTGCAGGACGGGGTTGGCGTGCAGCAGTTCCCGGCCGGTGGGCTTGTGGTGCAGGGAGTACAGGCGGCCGCCGAGTCCCGGCAGGACGGTGGCGCGCAGACGGTCGTTCTCGATGACCACGGTGTCCAGGGCGGTGGGCGTGCGCTCGCGGGTATAGCCGTCCCGTCGCGGTACGGGCAGCAGCGTGCGCAGGTGCCCGTAGGCCATGCGGCGGGCCATCTCGGGCGGCAGGTCGGTGCTCTCGGCCGCGTCGAGTCCGTCCGGCGCGTGCAGTTCGCCCGGGGCACGCAGGGCGGGCAGCGGGTTCTCCGGGCCGAGCGGGGCTGCGGGCAGGGTGAGGGTGCTGCGTCGCACGGTGGTGGCCAAGAGGCTCCCTCTCTTCGGCGCCGATGGGCAGGTGAGGACATGGAACCCCGGATCGGCCCGCGCCGACAGGGGTTTGGTCACGGTGCGACGGGCCTCACGGCGACTTCAGGTTGAGGAGAACGTGACTTTAAATGTCCTTTGCTGTCGGTGACGTCCAGGAGGGTTTGCCGATCATGCTGACCGCGTTGTGGAGCCCGCCGCCCCGCCCCTCGCTGCGCGCGCCGCGCTTCCCCCGTCCCGCGCCGGTGGAGCGCGCCCGCAGTCCGCGGATCGCGGCGCTCACCGAACAGCCCGAGCGGGAGGGGGACTTCTGGCGGTACGTGAAGGCCGAGGGGACGCCCCTGGTGGAGCCCATCGACGGTGACCGGGGACACGCCGCCGTCACCTTCCTGTGGCGGGGCACGGCCGCGACGCGCGCGGTGCTCGTGCTGCCCAACCAGGTGGTCGACCCCGAAGACCTGGCGGGCAACCTCATGACCCGCGTCCCGGGCACGGACGTGTGGCACTGGACGATACGGATGCGGGCCGACTGGCGGGCCACGTACGCGCTGTGCGTGGACGACGAGGACAGCGGGGACAGCGGTGACGGCGAGAACAGCCGGGACGGCGAGGGCGCCGGGGACGGCCCCGCGGGCGGCTCCGCGCCAGGGGCGAGACAGGCGTACCTGCGGCGGCTGCGCCGCCGTCCCCGGCGCGACCCGCTCAACCGAACGGTCTTCCCGAGCCGTTGGGGTGCCGAGCCGCTGTCCGTGGCGGCCCTGCCGGCGGCCCCCGTCCCGCTCGGCGCCGGCCGGGTCCACCCCGGCGCCAGGACGGGCGAGTTGTCGGTGCACACACTGCGCAGCGGGCATCTGCGCAACTGGCGACGGGTGTGGGCGTACGCGCCCGCCGGGCACGAGGACCTGGCCGGGCTCCCCGTCGTGGTCCTGCTGGACGGCGACGTGTGGCAGCAACTGGGCATCTGCGGGCTGTTCGACGGCCTCATCCGCGCGGGCCTGCTGCCGCCGCTCGTCGCCCTTCTGCCGGACGCCCTGGACAGCGACACCCGTCGTCGCGAACTCGCCTGCGACGAACGCTTCGTGGCCTTCCTGACGCATGAGCTGCTGCCCTGGGCGGCCCGCCGCTGGCCCGTCACGGGCGACCCGTCCAGGACCGTCGTCGCCGGCCAGGGTCTCGGCGGCCTGGCCGCGGCCTATGCCGCGCTGCGGCGGCCGGAGCGCTTCGGCAACGTCCTGGCCCAGTCGGGGGCCTTCTGGTGGCCGGCCGCCCGCCGCGAAGGGGCGTTCCCGGAGGAATGGCTCACCGGCCGGGTCCGGGCCCTCGCCCGCAGACCCGTGCGCTTCCACCTGTCGGCCGGCCTCCAGGAGTGGGGCGTCCCGGCCGCCGGCCGCCGCCTGCGCGACGCCCTGGACGCCAAGGGCTACGAGGTCGCCCACCACGAGTACAACGGCGGCCACGACTACCTGTGCTGGCGTGAGGACCTCGCCCAGGGACTCGTCGCCCTCCTCCGAGGCCCCTTCCCCGGCGAGGTCCCCGGCGGCGGGCCCCGCGGGCTGGTCGTCGGCGGCGGCTGAGTCCCTTCGCGCCGGCCCGTCGCACCGCGACCGGCGGCGGAAAACGGGTTGCCCGGCGGGCGCGCGGACCGGAGACTGCCCGGGTGCTGATCCGACGCGAGACCTCAGACGACCTGGCCGCCGTCCACGCCGTGACGGCGGCCGCCTTCGCGAAAGCGGGGGCGGAGGTGCCCGTGGAGGCCACGCTGGTGGCGGAGTTGCGGGAGTCGGGAGCGTGGCTGCCCTCGTTGTCGCTGGTCGCGACGGACGACGACGGCGCCGTGATCGGACATGTGCTGTGCACACGCGGCCATGTGGACCAGGACCCCGTGGCGGCGCTGGGCCCCTTGAGCGTGGCGCCGGAGCACCAGCGGGGCGGGATCGGGCTCGCCCTGGTCCACAGCGTGCTGGGCGCGGCGGACGCGCTCGGCGAGCCGCTGGTGGCACTTCTGGGCAGTCCCGCGTACTACGGCCGCTTCGGCTTCCGGGCCAGTACGGACTACCGGATCACCCCGCCGGATACGGCCTGGGGCCCGTACTTCCAGGTGCGGCCGCTGGCCGGGTACACGCCGTCGATCAGCGGGGCGTTCCGCTACGCGGAGCCGTTCGACCGCGTCTGAGCGGGAAGCGGACGGGGCAGGGACGTCAATGCCCTAAAAATCATGAAATCGGGACATTTGCCTCTGGTGGTCGGTAGTCATCGGTATTAGACTGAAAGAGACCTACGGGGCGAGCGAGGGAGTGCGGTAGCACCGCGAGCGGACAGGGAAGGTTCCACTTCCCCCGCGACCGGGATCAACGGCCGTGCTGAGAGGCTTGAAGGTCAGGGAAGAGGCAAGGACCGGAGAGCGACCCCTAGCACCTGATCCGGACCATGCCGGCGAAGGGAGTCCCACCTCGTAGGTCGTCGACGAAGCCCGCGCGATGATGCGCGGGCTTCGTCGTGTGTCCGGGGCCTCACGGGCGATCGGCCGTCGTCACAGGGCGCTGCCCGCACTCCAGTCGGCCCAGTCGGCGTTCCAGGCGCCGTAGCCGTTGTTGAGCTGGACGGTGTCCGTGGAGTGGACGACGGTGACCGGGTCGCCGACGCCGACCTGCTCGTAGAACCACTTGGCGTCGGCGGTGCTCATCCCGATGCAGCCATGACTGCCGTTGACCCGCCCGAACTTGCCGTCGTTCCAGGGCGCGGCGTGAGTGAAGGTGCCCGAGGTGGTCAGGCGGACGTCCCATTTGACGTCCTTGAGGTGGTAGGCCTCGGGGCCGAAGATGCGGACGGTGCGGGAGTTCATGGTGATGCTGGGGGTCTTCTCCAGGACGACCATGGTGCCGTTCCAGGTCTCGTAGCCGGGCTTGCCGGTGGAGACCGGGAGGGTGCGCACGACCTCGCCGTCGCGGCGCAGGGTGAGGGTCTTGCGGGAGGTGTCAACCGTGGTGGTGACGGCGTGGCCGATCCGGAAGCGCACCACGCGGTTCTGGGTGCCGTAGAGGCCGCCGCCCGCGTCGACGCCGTCGAGGTTCATGCGGAGGGTGACGGCGGTGCCGGCCTTCCAGAAGGCCCGGGGCCGCCAGTCGACGCGGTCGCGGCCGCTCCAGTCCTTCATCCAGCTCCAGGAGCCGTCGACGGCGGGCGATGCGGTGACGGCGAGCTTGCGCTCGACGGCGGCGCGGTCGCGGACGGGCTGGTTGAAGACGATGGAGACGGGCATGCCGACGCCCACGGTGGTGCCCTTGTCGGGGTGGTACTCGCCCACAAAGGTGCGGTTGGCCTCGGCGGTGGCGAAGCGCACATGCTTGGTGAGCGCCTTGCCGTCGTCGCCGGTCGCGCGGGCGACGACGTCGTAGGTGACGCCCGGCGCGAGATGCCCGGTGGAGGTCCAGCCTGCCTTGCCTGAGGCGAGGGTGCCGGACAGCGCTCCGGGGCCGGGCGCGGTGACGCGGACGGAGTCCAGCCGGCCGGAGGTGACGCGGACGGTCACCTTGCGGTCGGTGGGAACGGGTCGTGCGGCGGAAGCGGGGGTGACGGTGATCGCCGGACGGTCGGCCGCGTGCCCGCCGCCCCCGGTGTCACCGGAGCCGCTGCACGCGGAAAGTGACGCGGCGACGGACAGTGCGAGGACCGCTGCGGACGTGCGCGGTATCCGGTCGGAATGCATGGGTCGGATCCTCCCCGGTCGAGTCGTACCTCTCCTCCTGCCCGGGAGGCCGCCGCTCCACCGCATGTCGTACGAACGCACCGATGACGACGGCGAGCGACGCGATGCCGTAGGAGGCGGCCTGTTGCGCGGGGCCCCCGGCGAGGTAGAGCACGGCGCCCGCGGCGGCGACGGACAGCCATTCCCACCGGCCGTCGAGCGCCACCAGGGCAACGACCAGCAGCGCGTACCAGGAGTAGGAGGGCGAGGTGACGAGCAGCGCGGTACCCGTCACCAGGAGGGCCCCGCTCCAGGGGCGGCCTGGGTCGCCGCGGCGCAGCACGTACAGGGCGGTGAACGCGACCACGGCCACGGCGGCGAGGCCCGCGACGGCGTCGGGCAGGACGAGGCGCAGCAGCGCGAAGCGCCGGAGGTGCGCCGAGTCGTAGCCCTCCTCCTGGAGGTAGCCGGGCAGGTAGCCGAGGACGCCGGCGCCCGAGGCCAGGACGTACGGGAGGTAGGCGAGGGCGACGACGAGCACGGCGGGCACCAGCACGCGAGCCGCCTCGCGCAGGCCGCGCGCCTGCGGCAGCATCCCCGGCAGAAGTCCCGCCAGAAGTCCTGACAGAGCGCCCGGCAGGGCGAGGATCGGCAGCAGCTTGACGGCGACGGCGGCACCGAGGAACGCGCCGCGCCGCGCCCCGGTGACACCCAGGGCGAGGACGAGGAACAGCACGCCGAGGGTGTCCACATGGGCGTTGTTGACGGCCTCGATCGGCACGAGGGGGCACCATGCCCACAGTGCGGCGCGCCGCGGGTCGCCGCCGCGCCGCCGGAGCACAAGGAGCAGGGCGAGGGTGGTGGCCGTGGCCAGGAGCGCGCCACCGGTCTGCACCGCCTTGTGCCGGGCGTTGCCCGGGGCGAGCGCGTGCACGGCGAGGAACCAGCCCTCGGCGACCGGCGGATAAATGGTGTGCACGGTGGGGCGGTTGATCAGCGTGCAGCCCCCACCGGGGACCGGGTGCTCGTTCCAGGCCCGGCAGGGGCCACCCTCGGGGAAGAGCCACGGATCGCGCAGCACGCCGAGCTCGGGCGCGGAAGGGGCGTACGCGTACGGGGAGATGCCGGCCGCCTGCACGCGGCCGTCCCAGGCGTAGCGGTACATGTCGTCGCTGGTGCCCGGAGGCCCGGCGAGCCCGGCAAGGGCGAGGGCTGCGCCGCCCGCGACGACAAGGGCGACGGCCCGCCGCAACGGCACCTTGCGCACGGCGACGGCTGCGGCGGCGAACAACGCCCAGGCGACGGCCTGGCGCAGCAGGGTGCGGCCGGGCGTGTCGTGCTGGACCGCCGTGGCGACGGCCGCCGTGAGGGCGGCGAGCAGGACGGCCGTGACGGCGGTGGAGGTGACGGCGGTGCCGGTTCGGGTACCCACGGCCCCACCGTCGCAGGTCACCGCGGTACCGGCGATCACGCGCGGCCGTCCGTCCGTATTCCGTAAGGAGTCGAAGGCCCATTCGCGGGGGCCCCAGGCGGTGTGATGGGACGCATGAGACGCCTCCCGCTGGCCCCAGGACTCCGCCTGCCCAAGCCTCCGCCGCCCCCGGTGTTCACGGGGCGGCTGCACGACCCGCGGACGGCGACGGTGGTCGGCCGCGCCCTGGGGGCGGCGATCGCCGTCTGCTTCGTCACCGGACTGGTGAGCCACTACCTTCAGCAGCCACCGTCCTGGGCGGCCGGCCCGCTGCCGAGCCGTCCGGTGTGGGGCTACCGGCTGACGCAGGGGCTGCACGTGGCGAGCGGGATCGCCGCCCTACCGCTGCTCCTCGCGAAGCTGTGGACGGTCTACCCGCGGCTGTTCGCCCGGCCGGCGGTGCGCTCGTTCACGCACGCACTGGAGCGGCTGTCGGTCGGCGTACTGGTCGGCAGCGTGCTGCTGCAACTGGTGACGGGACTGCTCAACACCGTGCAGTGGTACCCGTGGCCGTGGAACTTCCGCCCCGCGCACTGGGCCCTGGCCTGGGTGGCCCTCGGCGCGCTGCTGCTGCACCTGGCGGTCAAGGCGCCGGTCGTCGCGGCGCACTGGTCGCGGCGGTCGTCCGGCACGCGGGAACTGCCCGGGGCCGACGGCCCCGACCGGCGTTCCTTCGTGACGGCGGTGGCGGTGGCCACGGGCGCGGTGACCCTGACGACCGTCGGCCAGTCCGTGACCCCGCTCGGCCGCGCCGCCCTCTTCGCGCCACGCAGCCCAGGACACGGCCCGCAGGGCCTCCCGGTCAACCGCACCGCGGCGGCGGCCGGCATCACCCAGGACCTTCCGGCGCACTGGCGGCTTCAGGTGACCGGCCCCCGGCCGTTCGAGCTCACGCTCGCCGAACTGCGCGCGATGGCACGGCACTCGGCAGTGCTCCCGATCGCCTGCGTCGAAGGCTGGAGCCGCAACGCCCACTGGACCGGCGCCCGGGTGCGCGACCTGCTGGACCGCGCCGGCGCCCCGGCGGACGCCCGCCTGCGCGTCGTCTCCCTGGAGGCCGAGGGCGCCTACGCGGTCACCGAGATGGGCGCCTCATACGCCCGCGACCCGCTGACCCTGCTGGCGGTCTCCCTCAACGGCTCGCCCCTGTCGCCCGACCACGGCCACCCGGCGCGGATCATCGCCCCGAACCGGCCCGGCGTCCTGCAGACCAAGTGGGTCACCCGGCTGGAGGTGCTGCTGTGAGGGCGTCGCGGTTGTGGCGCTGGGCGCTGGGCGCCGCCGGGGTGGCGGCGATGTCCCTGGGCGCCGCACTGCTGCTGACGGATCACCGGATCGGTTCGCCGGCGGGCGTGCCGGCCTGGCTGGCGGCCGGGGTGCTCCTGCACGACGGGGTGCTCGTCCCCCTCGTCCTCGCCGTCGGCGCGTTCCTCCCCCTGCGTGTGCGCGGGCCGCTGCGCGCCGGGCTGCTCACCGCCGGTTGCCTCACGTTGGTGGCCCTCCCGGTGATGCTGCGCCAGGGGCAGGGAGCCAACCCTTCGGTGCTGCCCCTGGACTACGTGCGCAACTGGGGCCTGGCGATGGGTGTGGTGGCGGTCGCGACAGGGGGCCGGGTGCTGCTGGGGTTCCTGCGCCGCCGCCGCGGGGAACGACGCCGGCCGCCCGCGAGCAGCACGACCGCCGGACCCGCAATGTGACGGCATGACCGCAATGCGTCACCATTGCGTATCAGTCGCGTACGTCCCGAAACCGCCCCGGCCGGCGCCCGCGTGTTCCGAGCCGAACGCCGGCGGCGAGCCGGGCCGAAGGACAGGGGGACGTCATGGAGCACACGAAGGCGCGTGGGGCCGCGGTGGCCGCGGTGCTGGCCTGCACGGCGGCGGCACTGCTGACCGGGTGCCGGGGGGACGACGGCACGGCGAAGCCCCCGGTCCCGACGGGCCCGGCGTCGGCGGCTTCGCCGGCATCGTCGCCCTCCTCGGGCTCCCCGGCATCGAGCCCCTCAGTGTCACCGGCCGGGTCCGCCTCTCCGGTGGGATCCGCATGCTCGGACACGGCGTTGGAGGCGGGGCCGGCACGCCAGGCGCAGCAGCGGCCGCAGGGCACTGGTACGGGGGCGGCGATCGTGGGCTTCACGAACACGTCCGGAACCGCCTGCACGGTCGAGGGGTTCCCCACGGTGGCCGGTGCGGCCAACGGCTCACCGGAGCTCAACGTGCCACTGACCGTGGAGCACAGCGGCACCTCCGCGCCGGTCACGGTGGCGCCGGGCGGCCGGGCGTGGGTGAAGTTGACGTTTCATCAGGTGCAGGGCGAGGGCGACGGCTACTGCGCGTCCGGAGAAGCGCCGGTGCAGTACCCGACGATGGTGCTGGGCCTGCCGGGTGGCGCGGGACGCCACCAGGTCGCCCTGGAGGACGGTGTGTTCGCCGAGTGTGACGGGATCGTCGCGGTCACCGCGCTGTCGGCGGCGCAGCCCTCCTGACCCGCACGCGGCGAACCCGAGGGGGAAGGGCCCGCGCCGACGCCCTGGCCGTGCGCGGGCCCGAGCCCGGGCGTTCAGCGCGTCAGCTCCACGAAGTAGCGCCCGTCGACCGCCCACGCCCCCACCGCGGTCCAGCCCGCGGCCTCCGCCGTCCGGCGCAGCGCCGCCGTGCCGAGCCGAGCCCAGGGGAAGTCGCCGCCGTGGCGGCCGCCGGCGTCCTCCACCCGGACGGTGAGGCGTTCGTCGACGTCGTACGCGGCCGCCTCGGCCAGCAAGGAGCCGCCCGGGGCGAGGAGTTCGCGGACGCGGGCGAGCAGGGCGCAGGGGTCGCCGCCGATGCCGATGTTGCCGTCGGCGAGCAGGGCCGTGCGCCAGCGGCCCTCGGCGGGGAGCCGGTCGAAGACAGAACGGTGCAGCACCGCCCCGCCCGCGCCGCGGGTCCGGGCGACGGCCGCCGGGGAGACGTCGACGCCGAGGGCGGGCAGGCCGCGCCCGCCCAGTGCGGCGACGAGCCGGCCGGGCCCGCAGCCGATGTCGAGGACGGGCCCGCGGCAGCGGCGCAGCAGGGCGGAGTCGGCCGCGTCCGGCTCCGCACACCACCGTTCGACCTCCAGCGGCAGCAGCCAGCCGTCGGAACGCCGCAGGAAGAGCGGACCCCGCCCGGTGCGCAAGGCGTGGGCGTACGGGTCGTCGACCCAGGCCGTCGCCTTCGCGCCGGCGGAACCGGCCCGCTGGACGGACGTGATCGGCGGCGCCGTCATCGGCCCAGCTCCGCCGCGAACCGGGTGCCGGGCGCGGCCGCCGCCACCGCGTGCGCGTCGGCGGCGGTGTCCACGTCCCGCAGGACCGGAAGGCGACGCACCCTCAGGCCGGCGTCCAGCAGCCGCTGCCGCTGGAACGCGCCCGTGTGCGCTGTGGACATCGGCACCCCGCGCAGCAGGCGGGGATCGGGCACTGCCAGGCCGAGCGCCCAGAAGCCCCCGTCCGCCGCCGGGCCGAGGTAGGCGTCGCAGTCCGCCCAGGCGTCAACGGCCAGCGCGGGCGCGAGGAGGGCCGGGCAGATCTGCGGGGTGTCCATGCCCACCAGCAGCGTGGGCCCTTCACAGCCCGCGAACGCCGCCGCGAGACGCTCGTCCAGTCCGCCCGCCGTCTGCGGCACCACCTCGATCCCGGGCGGCAGCCACGGTCCGGGGTGCCCCTCCAGGACCAGCACGCGGCGTCGCGCGGGAGCGCGGAGCACGGCGTGCAGCGTGTCGGCGAGCGCGGCTGCGGCCAGGGCGGCGGCCCGCTCCGGCGTGAACGGCGGGGTGAGCCGGGTCTTGACCCGGCCGGGCAGCGGCTCCTTGGCGATGACGAGCAGTGTGGTGGGACCGGTGGCGGCGCCGACGTGGGCCTGCGTCGGCGAGGGCCCGTCACCGCCTGGGTGCGCGGTCACCGCGGCTCCCCCGCCGGGGAGTCGGCGGGGGACGCCACGGGGGGCCCGGGCGGGGACAGGGACGAGGACGGGGGCGGCGGCGGGCCGGGCGGTTCCGCCAGCACCGCGCGCATGTCACGCACCGCGTGCCACGTGCCGCGCCACGTCCCCGTGACCTTGGAGCGACCCGTGCGCGGCAGGTAGGGCACCTCGGTCTCCCGCACCCGCCAGCCCGCGTCCGCCGCCCGGACCAGCATCTGAAGGGGGTAGCCGGAGCGGCGGTCGGTGAGGCCGAGCCCGAGCAGCGCCTCGCGGCGGGCGGCGCGCATGGGACCCAGGTCATGCAGGCGCAGGCCCGTACGGCGGCGGATCAGCCGGGCGAGCTCCAGGTTGGCCAGGCGGGCGTGCAGCGGCCAGGCACCCGCCCCGGTGGGGCGGCGGCGGGCCAGGACGAGGTCCGCGTCGCCGTCACGGACGGGGCCCGCGACGGAGGGCAGCAGAGCGGGGTCGAGGGAGCCGTCGCAGTCGCAGAAGCAGACGACGTCGGCGGTCGCGGCGAGCAGCCCGGCGTGGCAGGCGGCACCGAAGCCGCGGCGCGGTTCGCGTACGACGGTGGCACCGAGGCGCTCGGCAACGGCGGCCGATCCGTCGGTGGAACCGTTGTCGACGACGACGGCCCGCCAGCCGGCCGGGACGCGCTCCAGCACCCACGGGAGCGCTGCGGCCTCGTCGAGGCAGGGCAGGATCACGTCGACCTGGGAGGGGAAGGTGTCGGTCACCTCCCTCACCCTACGAACACCGACCGGGCATTTCGGACATGCAGTCCTTACGAAACACGGACGTCCCTCCTGTGGGGGCCATCGGGCCGCCGTCCGGCGCCCGCCCGGTGCGAGACTCGGACCGTGACCAGCGACGCTCCCCCCGCCCGTGTCCTCTTGGTGGACGACGACCCCACCGTGGCCGAGGTCGTGACCGGCTACCTCGTCCGCGCGGGATTCACCGTCGACCGCGCCGCGGACGGCCCCGCGGCGCTCGACCGCGCCGCGGCCGCCCGCCCCGACCTCGTCGTACTCGACCTGATGCTGCCGGGCCTGGACGGGCTGGAGGTGTGCCGCCGCATCCGCGCCACCCAGGGCGAGGTGCCGGTCGTCATGCTCACGGCGCGCGGTGACGAGGACGACCGCATCCTCGGCCTGGAGGTCGGCGCGGACGACTACGTGACCAAGCCGTTCAGCCCGCGCGAACTGGTGCTGCGCGTCGAGTCGGTGCTGCGCCGCGCGGGCACCCGCCGGGAGGCCGCGTCCGGGACCGGGAACGGCCCGGGCGCCGGAGCGCTGCTGCGGTCCGGGCCGCTCACCCTCGACCCGGCCGCCCGCCGCGCCACTCGCGACGGCGACGAACTGGCCCTCACCATGCGGGAGTTCGAACTGATGGCCTTCTTCCTCCAGCATCCCGGCCGGGTCGTTGGCCGCGAGGAGCTCATGCACCGGGTGTGGGGGTGGGAGTTCGGCGATCTGTCGACCGTCACCGTCCACGTGCGCCGGCTGCGCGAGAAGATCGAGGACGACCCGGCACGGCCGCAGCTGATCAGCACCGTCTGGGGCGTCGGCTACCGCTTCGACCCGCCCGGCGGGCCCGCGACGGAGGCCCCCGGTGCATGACCTGCTGCTCATCGCCGGCTACGCCGCCCTCGGCGCCGCCGCCGTCGGCCTGTTCGGCGCGGCCGCCCTGCGCCTGCTGCGACGCCGTTCGGTGGCCCTGTCCCTTGCGGTGGTGGCCGCCGTGGCGGTGGGCGCGATGCTCGCCGGGACGCTGTCGGTCGCCTGGGCGATGTTCCTGTCCTCGCACGACCTGGGCGTGGTCACGACGGTGTGCGCCATCGCCGCGGCCGTCTCCCTGACCGTCGCGCTGCTGCTGGGACGGTGGGTCGTGGCGGGCAGCCGTGCGCTGACCGAGGCCACCCGCGTCCTCGGCGACGGGGGCGGCTTCTCCGCGCCCACCGCCGCGCCCACCGCCGAACTCGCCGCGCTCGGCCGCGAACTGGCCGCCACCAGCGCGAAACTCACCGCCTCACGCGAGCGCGAGCGCGCCCTGGAGGCCTCGCGACGCGAGCTCGTCGCCTGGATCTCGCACGACCTGCGCACCCCGCTCGCCGGTCTGCGAGCCATGGCCGAGGCCCTGGAGGACGGGGTCGTCGACGACCCGGCCCGCTACCACCGCCGCATCCGCGCCGAAGTCGAACGGCTCTCCGGCATGGTGGGCGACCTGTTCGAACTCTCCCGCATCCAGGCGGGCGTGCTCGCCCTGGCACCGACCCGCATGTCCGTCCACGACCTCGTGGACGACGCCCTCGCCGGAGCAGACGCCCTCGCCCGCGAGCACGGGGTGCTCCTCGTCGGCGACCGCGACCGCGACAGCGCCTGCGACCCGGTACCGGTGGAGGTCGACGGCCGGGAGATGACCCGCGTCCTGGCCAACCTGCTCGTCAACGCCATCCACCGCACCCCGGCGGACGGGACCGTCGCGGTCGCCGCGCACCGCGCGGAGGACTCCGTCGTGCTGTCGGTGACGGACGGCTGCGGCGGTATCCCGGCCGAGGACCTGCCGCGCGTCTTCGACACCGGCTGGCGGGGCACGGACGCGCGCACACCCCCGGCGGGAGCCGGTCTCGGGCTCGCCATCGTGCGCGGCATCGTCGAGGCCCACGACGGGCGGGCCGCGGTGCGCAACGTCCCCGGCGGCTGCCGGTTCGAGGTGGTGCTCCCGGTCGCGGGGTGAGCGGGGCCCGGCCCCGCTCACCCCGCAGCGGGGATCCGGCGACGCCGAACGCTCATGCCCCCTCGGCGAACTCGGCCATTCCGTCGGCGAATCCGACACGCGGCTTCCAGCCGAGCTCGTCACGCAGCCGGCGGGACGAAGCGGTGATGTGCCGGACGTCGCCGAGCCGGTACTCACCGGTGGTCACCGGTTCCTGCCCGCCGCACGCCGCGGACAGCGCGCGGGCGAGGTCGCCGACGGTGCGCGGCTCGCCGCTGCCGACGTTGTAGGCGCGCAGGGTGCCGTCCGCCCGGCCGCCGGAACCGGCGGCCG
Organism: Streptomyces sp. RLA123; assembly: GCF_056270165.1. Lineage (NCBI taxonomy): Bacteria > Bacillati > Actinomycetota > Actinomycetes > Kitasatosporales > Streptomycetaceae > Streptomyces > Streptomyces sp. RLA123. Next base: position 1,914,336 of record NZ_JBWDOR010000003.1, read on the forward strand.
AGCGGACGTCGGTGAGGGCGGTGACGTTCGCCGCCGCGACGTCGCGAACGTGCACGAAGTCCCGCCGCTGACCCCCGTCCTCGAAGACGCGGGGTGCCTCACCGCGCGCGAGGGCGGAGCGGAAGAGCGCGGCGACTCCGGCGTAGGGGGTGTCGCGGGGCATGCCGGGGCCGTAGACGTTGTGGTACCGCAGGGAGACCGCTCGGCCCCTCACGGAACGGGCCCAGCAGGCGGCCAGGTGCTCCTGGGCGAGCTTGGTGGTCGCGTAGACGTTGCGCGGGTCGGCGGGAGCGTCCTCCTCGACGAGACCGGGGCGCAGCGGCTCGCCGCAGTGCGGGCACGGCGGCTCGAAGCGGCCGGCGTCGAGATCCTGCTGGCGCCGCGGACCGGGGCGGACGAGGCCGTGCCCGCCGCAGGTGTAGCGGCCCTCCCCGTACACCACCATCGAGCCGGCGAGCACCAGTTCGCGCACGCCTGCCCCGGCCATGGCCGCCAGGAGCACCGCGGTGCCCAGGTCGTTGCACGCCACGTAGTCCGGCGCGTCGGCGAAATCCTTGCCGAGGCCGACCATGGCGGCCTGATGGCAGACGGCGTCGACGCCGCGCAGTGCGTCGGCCACCGCCGCCGGGTCGCGGACGTCGGCCCGCAGCAGCTCGGTCCCTTCGGGCGCGGGGGCGTCCACGCGGTCCAGGATCCTGACGCCGTGACCGTTTTCCAGAAGGGCGGTGACGATGTGCGAGCCGATGAAGCCCGCGCCGCCCGTGACAAGTACCAGCATGTTGTCGACCGTAGGTCCTGGCAGGCGTCGTCCCGCCCGGACGCGCGCGGCCGTCAGGGGTTCGTAAGCTTCCGGGGGACGGCCGTGCCCCGCGCCGCGCGAGGCACGGCAGTCCGTCACGCCGTCAGTCCGTCATCCGTCGAGGGCGGGCACCTCCAGGGTCAGCGTGCCCGCGTCGGCGTCGAGCACCGCGGGCACTCCCAGTGGCACGGTGAGGCTTCTGTCGCCGTGGCCGAACCCGAGTTCCTCCAGGATCGGTACGCCCAGCCCGCCCAGCCGGTCGCACAGCACCTCGCGGACCCGCTCGTACGGGCCGCAGTCCTGCCAGGAGCCGAGGGCGATACCGGCGATGCCGTCCAGAAGGCCGGAACGGAGCAACTGCGTCAGCATGCGGTCGATGCGGTACGGCTCCTCTCCGATGTCCTCCAGCAGCAGGATGCCGCCGGCCAGTCCGCCGCGGCCGTCGGGTGTGCCGATCCCCGCGGTCATCAGCGACAGGCAGCCGCCGACGGTGATCCCGCGTCCCGTGCCGGGGACGAGTGTGCGCGCATCGGCGGACCCGAGCACCCGCACGCTCTCCGGCTCGAAAAGCGTCGCCCGGAGGTGGTCGCGGGTCGGCTCGTCCTTGACGAAGGCCTGGGCCGCGATCATCGTGCCGTGCAAGGTGGCCAGGCCCAGCTTCAGGGCGAAGGCCTCGTGCAGCGCGGTGATGTCGCTGAAGCCGAGCAGCACCTTCGGGCCGGCCGCCCGCAGGGCGTCCCAGTCGAGCAGATCGGTCATCCGCTGAACGCCGTAACCACCGCGTGCGCACAGGACGGCGGCCACGCCGGGGTCGCACCACGCCTGCTGGAAGTCCTGGGCCCGGGCAGCGTCCTCCCCCGCGAGGTAGGGGAATCCGGGTCGGCGGTCCAGGACGTGCGGTGCCGGCACCGGGTCGAGCCCCCACTCACGGAGGAAGGCCAGGCCGGCCTCGAGCCGTTCCGCGACCACCGGCCCGCTGGGGGCGACGACGGCGACGCGGTCGCCCGGGACGAGCCTGCGCGGACGGACGAGGGCCGTGAGGGGCGCGGGGGGTCCGCTGGGATGAGGAGTTGTCATTTGCCGAGCTCCAGAGGGGGTACACCGGGCGGGGTGAAGCCGAGGACCTGCCCGTAGAGGGCGAGTTCGGCCTCCAGGGAAGTGATCAGGGTGTCCTCGCGGCGGAAGCCGTGTCCCTCGCCCTCGAACAGGAGGTAAGCGTGCGGGATGCCGCGCCCGGCGATGCGGTCGAGGAAGCGCTCGCACTGCACGGGCCGGCAGATGACGTCGTCCGTTCCCTGCAGGAGCAGGAAGGGCGCCGTGAGCCGGTCGGCGTGGGTGATAGGCGACCGCTCGCGGTAGCGGTCGGGGACCTCGGCCCAGGGGCCGACGAGCGAGTCCAGATACTGCGACTCGAAGTCATGGGTCTCGCCGCCCGCGGCCCAACCGGTCAGGTCGAGCAGGGGATACCGGATGACGCCGCACGCGTAGACGTCGGTGGTGGTCAGCGATGCCGCGCTGGTCCAGCCGCCGGCGCTGCCGCCGCGGATGGCGAGCCGGGCGCGGTCGGCGATGCCCTCGGCGGCCAGCGCCTCGGCGACGGCGGCACAGTCCGCCACGTCGACGAGACCCCATTGCCCCCGCAGCCGCTCCCGGTAGGCCCGCCCGTAGCCGGTGGAGCCGCCGTGGTTGACCTCCACGACGCCGATGCCGCGGGAGGTGAAGTAGGCGACCTCCAGGTCGAGCACGAGCGGGGTACGGCTGGTGGGGCCGCCGTGCACCCACACCACATACGGCGGCAGTTCGCCCTCGGACGCCGTGAAACCGGGGTTGCGCGGCGGATACACCTGGGCGTGGATCTCCCGCCCGCCGGGCCCGGTGAAGACCCGCTCGAAGGAGTCGGGCACGAACGCCGGGTCCACGATGTCCTCGTGGGGGGCGCCGACGACGCGGCTGTGGCCGGTGCACGTGTCGAGTTCGACGACCTCGAAGGAGGTGCGCGCCGAGGCCGCGACGCCGATGACCCGCGTCCCGGACGACGCCAGGGGACCGGCCCACTCGCTCCACGGCCCCGGCACATCGGCGAGTTCACCTGTGGCCGGCTCGAGTATCCCGAGCCGCTGCGCGCCACGCCCGTGGAGCACGGCGACCGTGCCGCTGTCGAGCGGCACGAACCACCGCGCCCCCATCTGCCACGCAGGCCCGGCGAACTCCTCCTCCCGGGGGCAGAGGTTGACGGCCGCGCCGGTCGCGGGGTCGACGCGGTGCAGGTTCCACCAGCCGGTGCGGTCGGTGGCGGCGAGCAGGGTCCCGTCCGCCGCCCATTCGGCCTGCGCGACCGATTCGGCGGGTCCGCCGAGGATCGTGCGGGCGGCGCCGAAGGTACCGTCGGCCGCGACCTCCGCAAGCCTGAGCTCGGTGCCGTCCCAGGGCATACGGGGGTGGTCCCAGGCGATCCAGACGGCCTGCCGTCCGTCCGGGGAGAGCCGGGGCGCGGTCACGAAGCGGTGCGCGTCGTCGGACAGTTCGCGCACGGCGTCCCGCGATTCGGCGGCGGAGCCGTCCAACGGCACGGCCGCGAGCACCCGCCGCAGGTCAAGGGGACCGTCGCCGGTGAACTCCTCCAGCACGCACCAGACCTCGCCGCGGTCGAGGTGCAGCTGGGGATCGGCCCAGCGCAGCCCGTCGCCCACCGGGGAGAGCGGGGTCAGCGGCCGGGGCACGGCGTCGGGTGCCCCGGGCTCGTAGGCGTAGAGCCGCTGGTCGGCGAAGTGCGCGAAGACGATCAGCGGGCCGGACGGCCCCGTCGTGCCGGTCCAGGCCCGGCCCCCGTACTCGATGACGCGGGTGCGGACGTTCCACGGCGCGGGCAGCGGCGACTCCACGCTGCCGTCGGCGAGCCGGCGCACCAGCGCGCGCCGTCCGCCCTCGGCGGGGCGGGGCTCGGTCCACCACACCTCCTCGCCGACGAAACCGGGAAAGTCGGGGCGTCCGTCGTGGGCGGCGGCGCTGCGGGCGTCGACCGGCGACTCCCAAGCACCGTAGGGCGCGGTGCGCGGCGTCGTGTTCATCGTTCTCCTCCGGTGGCCGGGGTGTGCGTGCCGAGCAGGAACCGGTCCAGGACCCGGACGCCGAAGTGCAGGCCGTCGACGGGGACACGCTCGTCGACGCCGTGGTACATGCCCGCGTAGTCGAAGCCCTCGGGCAGCTTGAGCGGGGAGAAGCCGTAACCGGTGATGCCCAGGCGGGAGAACTGCTTGGCGTCGGTGCCGCCGCCCATCACGAAGGGCACGACGTGCGCCCCGGGGTCGAAGTGCAGCAGGGCCTCGCGCATCGCCCCGAAGACGGGGCTGTCGACGGGCGCCTCCAGCGGGATCTCCCGATGGTGGTACTCCCACTTCACGTCCGGGCCGGCGAGTTCGTCCATGGTGGTGGCGAACTCCTCCTCACCGCCCGGCAGCACGCGTCCGTCGACGTGGGCGATCGCGTGGCCCGGAATGACGTTGATCTTGTAGCCGGCCTCCAGCATGGTCGGGTTGGCGCTGTTGCGGATCACCGGCTCGACCAGCGCGGCCGCGGTGCCGAGCTTGGTGAGCAGGCCGTCCACGTCCGAGAAGTCGGGCTCGACACCGTAGAGCACGGCCAGTTCGGTCAGGGCGGCCCGGACGGTGGGGGTGATCCGCACCGGCCAGCGGTGCTCGCCGATACGGCTGACGGCCGAGGCCAGCCGCGTCACGGCGTTGGTCCTGTTCACCTTGGAACCGTGTCCGGCCCTGCCGTCCGCGGTCAGCTTCAGCCAGGCCGTACCGCGCTCCCCCGCCGCGACGGGGTAGATCCGCTTGCCGGGCTCGGCATGGAAGGTGAAGCCGCCGGACTCGCTGATGCCCTCCGTGCAGCCGCGGAAGAGTTCGGCGTGCTGTTCGGCGAGGAAGCCCGATCCGTAGGCGGCGCTGTCCTCCTCGTCGGCGGTGAGGGCCAGCACGATGTCCCGCGCCGGGCGCACACCCTCGCGTGACCACGAACGCACGGTCGCCAGCACCATGGCGACGGTGCTCTTCATGTCGATGGCGCCGCGGCCCCACACCACCCCGTCGCGCACCTCCCCGGAGAAGGGGTGCACGCTCCAGTCGTCGGCCTGCGCGGGCACGACGTCGAGATGCCCGTGGACCAGCAGGGCGCCCTGCGCGCCGCCGGCCCCGGTGCCCTCGATGCGCGCCACCACATTGGCGCGGCCGGGAGCGGATTCCAGGACGGCCGCCTCGATCCCGGCCTCGGCCAGGAGCCCGGCGGCGTACTCCGCCGCGGGGCGCTCGTTGCCGTCCCCGCCGCCGTGGTTGGTGGTGTCGATCCGGATCAGTTCCGAGGTGAAGCGGACCGCCTCGTCGAGTGCCTGGGTGTCAGCCATACTGCTCCTCCACTGCTGACGAGACGAGGGTCGTGACCGCTTTGAAGCAGCGGATCCCCTCGTACATGGTCGGTGAGGTGTACGCGACGCGGCGCTCACCCGTGCGCTCGACGCCGGGCACCACGGCCGCCGCGCCCGCCAGGTGCTCCGCGTCCAGTTCGAGCTCGATCGTGAACGGACCTGCCTGCGCCGGTTCGTGCCGCACCGCGAGGCCGGCCGCCTCCTTGGCCGCCGCCCGGATGTCCGCCGCGGTACGGGCCGGCGGCCGGCACACCGCCGCGTACCGCGACACGTAGTCCTTGACCGCCACCGTCCGCGCCGCCGGCGCGTAGCGGTGGGCGTCCAGCGCGGTGCGGTCGTCACCGGTGACCAGGACGACCGGCACCCCGTACTCCGCGACGACCAGGGAGTTGAGCCATCCCTCGCTCGCCCGGTCCCCGTTGACCCACACAGCGGTGATGGAGTTGGGGAGATAGGTGTGGGCGAGCACCCCCTCCGTGCCCGCGCCCGTGTGGTAGCCCACGAAGGCCACCCCGTCCACGTCCCCGTGCTGGACGCCCTCCACCATGGACAGGTCCTTGTGGCGGCCGGTGAGCATCTGCGCACGCTCGTCCAGCTGCTCCAGCAGCAGATTGCGCATGCTCCAGTGCGCTTCGTTGATCACGACCTCGTCGGCCCCGCCGTCGAAGAAGCCGGCGACCGCCGCGTTCACGTCCGAGGTGAACAAGTGCCGGCAGCGTTCCCACTGGCCGCTGCCGGGCACGACGTCACCGGGCCAGGTCACCCCGGTGGCGCCTTCCATGTCCGCGCTGATCAGGATCTTCATGCCACGGAACGTTACGCAAGGTCATCGGCGCACACCAGGCCCCCACCCGGCCTGTGGACAACTTCCCCCGCCGACCCCCGTTCGGCCCCTGTCGACCCCCGGGAACACGGCGTGACCCGGCCTCCGTCACATCCGCGCGGCGGCGTTCCGGCACGGCAGCTGCTGCTCGAACCAGACCGTCTTGCCCTGCGTCGTACGGCTCGCGCCCCACTCCCGTGCCAGCCGGCTGACGATCCGCAGCCCGCGGCCGCTCTCCTCCTCGGGGCCCGAGCCGAGCAGGACCGGCAGCGCGTGGTCGTCGTCGGTGACCTCGCACAGCAACGCGTCCGCACGGACCAGGCGCAGTTCGACGTGGCGCGTGTGCGCGTGGCGTACGGCGTTGGTGACGACCTCACCCACCAGCAGCGCGGCGGTCTCCGCGGCCTCCGACGCGCCCCAGCGCTCCAGGGTGTCGCGGGTGAGCGCGCGAGCCCTTCGCACCTCGCGCGCGTCGAGGGCGAGCTGCCAGGTGACGACGTCCTCGCGCGCGATGCCGCCGAGCCGGGCCATCAGCAGGGCGGCTTCGTCCTCGCGGCCGCCGCGGCGGCCCAGCGCGCGGATGATCGTGTCGCACGTGTCGTCCATCGAGGCGGCCTGGCGCGCGGCGCTCTCGCACAGCGCCGCCAGTCCGCCGCCGAGGTCCCGGCTGCGTGCCTCCACCAGTCCGTCGGTGCACAGCAGCAGCCGGTCGCCCGGCGCGACCGGCACCCGCACCGTCTCGAAGGCCACCCCGCCGATGCCGATCGGCGCGCCCGTCGGCACGTCCAGCAGCTCGCCACGGCCGTCCTCGGAACGCACCAGCACAGGCGGGGTGGTGCCCGGCGTTGCCGATCGACAGTTCGTGGTGGACCGGGTCGTAGACCGCGTACAGGCAGGTGGCCAGGTAGTCCTCACCGAGCCGCTGGGCGAGGTCGTCGAGGCTTCGCAGCAACTGCGCGGGCGGCAGGTCGAGCGCGGCCATGGTCTGCACGGCCGTGCGCAACTGACCCATCATGGCGGCCGCGTTGAGCCCGTGCCCCATGACGTCGCCGACGACCAGCGCCACCCGGGAGCCGGGCAGCTTGATGGCGTCGAACCAGTCGCCGCCGGCCCGTCCCCGGCGGCTGCCGGGCCGATAGCGGGTCACCACGTCGCAGCCGGGCATGCACGCCGTGATCTGCGGCAGCATGCCGGCCTGGAGGGTGTCGGCGACGTTCTCCTGGTACGTGTACATGCGGGCGTTGTCGAGCACGAGCCCGGCACGGGCGGCCAGTTCCGCGCCGGTGACGCGGTCCATGTCGTTGAACGGCGGCCGCTCGCCGTGACGCAGAAGGATCATGAAGCCGAGCACCACGTCACGTGCCTTGAGCGGCACCACGAGCATGGACCGGCCGGTGATCAGCGGCCGGATGTCGCGCTTCTCGAACTGTGCGGCGATCTCCTCTCCCATGGGTTCGGTGATTCTCGGCACGAGAACGGGCTGCCCGCTCGTCATGCACTGGAAGAACGGGGTGTGCTCGGGAAAGCTGGTCGACTCGCCGACCGGCACCACGTCGTCCCAGCGCCCGGGTTCGTCGGTGTGCTCCACGGCGACCTGGTGCCACAGCGTCGTGACGTCCGGCGGCCCGTCGGGGAAGCCCTCACCGGCCGGCACCTGTGCGCGCAGATAGGTGGCCGCCACGTCCGTGAAGCGCGGCACCACGGCGGCGCTGACCTCCTGGATCGTGCGGGACAGGTCCAGGGAACTGCCGATGCGCCCGCTGACCTCGTTGAGGAACTCCAGGCGTTCCCGGACGGCGGCGTACTCGATGTCCGGCTCCGCGTCCGCGTCCTCGGCGGCCCGGGGGTCGGCGGCGGCCTCGCGGGCGGCGCGCGGCCCGTCGGCGCGGCGCTCGGCCCGTCGGGGCACACCCCAGTCGGGCATGACCGGGACGCGGTCGTGCCGGCTGATCTCCAGGACGGGGTAGCCGAGTTCCAGCACCTGGGAGACGATCCGGCCGCTCTCGGCGACGCCCATGCTGGGCAGGATCTCCGGGAGTCGCTTGGCGAGCCCTTCGGCGCCGGGGAACTCGGTGTGCAGGGCGAAGCCGGGCGCGATCCGCTCGAACTCGCCGCCGGCGTCACCGCCCTCCTGGCCGGCCCCGACGTGCAACTGGGCGGCGTCGGCCGCGAGTACGAGCAGCGTCTCGGGACCCGGTCCGACCAGGGGGTAGGACCACCAGAGCACGTCCACCGGGGCGTCCTCGACAACGGTGTCATGGCTGCGGTTGAGACGGGCGCGCCCCGCGGTGGGGTAGGAGGTCTCGCCGCTCAGCGAGGCGTCGAGGTCAGGGCCCTCATAGGGACCGAGGGAACCGGGGCCGTAGGCGGCACCGCTGACGGTGTCCGTGCCGTAGGGACCGCCCGCCCCGTCGCCGAGGGCACCGGAGACCGGCAAGAGGTCGATCGCGGAACGGCCGATCGCCTGCTCGCGCGTGCTGCCGAAGAGTCTGCGGGCACCGGTGCTCCAGTGGGAGACCAGCCCGTCGCGGTCCACGACGACCACGGCGAGCGGAATGCGTCCCGAAAGGCCCGTACGCTGCGGCGGCAGCCCCGGACGGCTGCCCTCCCCCAGCGGGGTGCGACGTTCCATGACGCGCTCGGCTCCTTCCCCTGCGGCGCCGGACATCGATCTCGGCCGGGCGTGGTCGGCGCCCCGCGCAAGATCTGCGGCTCCGCCACCACGGTACGACCGTCACCGGGTGCCGCGCGCGTCATTGCGGCAAACTTGCTTACTCCAATGTGAAATTGACAGAACGTCACTGACGGCGAAGGCCGTGGGTCAGTCCTCGTAGCCGAGGAGTACGTCGCGTTCGGTGCGTCCGCCGCCGGTCAGACGGAGGACGGTGGCCACCGGCGGATAGCCGGAGGCGATCACCGTGTACTCCCCCGCGGCCAGGTCGACGAAGCGGAAGGTGCCGTCCGCCCCGGTCGTGACGGTGTCCTGGACGTTGCCGGCCGCGTCCAGGAGGGTGACCCTCGCGTCCTCCACCGGCCGCCCGCCAGGGGCGCGCACGGTGCCGCGCAGCATGGCGCCGCCCGCGAGTTCGACGTCCTGCCGGGTCTCCCTGGCGGCCTGCACGGAGACCGGGAGGGCCGCGGGCCGGTACGCGGGGGCGTTGGCCGCGAGCGTGTACTCCCCGGCGATCAGCTCGGTGAGGGTGTAGTCGCCGTCGCGGCCGGTCCGCGCGCCGGCCACGACGTCGCCGCCCGCGTCGGTGAGCGTCACCGTCGCCTCGCGCACCGGGGTGCCGTCCGCGGTGTGCACGATCCCGGCGAGCCGCCCGGCGCCGCCGAGTACGACGTCCAGTTCCACCGCTCGTTCGCCGACGGTGACGCTCACGGCCTGCGGCTGGTGTCCCCCGGCCGCCGCGATCAGCACATAGCTGCCGCCGCCCGGCGTGCTCAGCGCGTACCTCCCGTCGTCCCCCGTGGCGCCGCGACCGACCTGACGTCCCGTCACATCGATGAGGGTGAGCGCGGCTCGCCCCACGGTGCTGCCGTCGGCGTGCTGGACCGTGCCGCACACCGGGACACCGGCGAGGTCGGCCTTGCGGGCGGTGGGGACGTGCTGGGTCACCAGGGGTTTCTCTTTCAGGAGGAAGGCGAGCAGGAATCCGATCGCGAGGACGGGCACCAGATAGAGGAAGATGCGCGGCATCGCGGTGGCGTACGCCTGCACATAGGCGTCGCGCAAAACGGCCGGCATCGCGTGCACCATCTGCGGCGTGATCGACTGCGGGTCCGGCAGCTCGGCCCCGCGCGGCAGGCCCGCGGCCAGCCGGTCCGCGAGGCGGTTGGCGAAAAGGGTGCCGAAGACGGCGGCGCCGACCGAACCGCCGATCTGCCGGAAGTAGTTGTTGGCGCTGGTGGCCGCTCCCAGGTCGGCGGGGCGCACCGAGTTCTGCACGGCCAGGATCAGCACGGGCAGCACCAGGCCGATACCGAGTCCCAGTACCGCCATGTAAACGCTGTACTCGGCACGTGGGGTGTCGATGTCCAGCCGCGACAACAGCCACATGCCGAGTACCGACAGCGCGCCGCCCACCAGGGGGAAGGCCTTGTAGCGGCCGGTGCGGCTGATGAGCTGGCCGGAGACGACCGAGGCCAGGACGACGCCCAGCATCATGGGGAGCATCAGCAGTCCGGACTCGGTCGCGCTGGCCCCGTTCACCATCTGGAGGAACGTGGGCAGATAGCTCGCCGCGCCGAAGAGCCCGACGCCGGTGACGGCGCCGATGAGGGCCGACACCGTGAAGATCCCGTCGCGGAACAGCCGCAGGGGGATGACCGGTTCCACGGCGAACCGTTCCACCACCACGAAAAGCACCGCGCAGCACACAGCTCCGGCGCCCAGTGCGATCACGACGTCCGAGTCCCACGCGTACGTGGTGCCGCCCCAACTCGTCAGCAGTACGGCGCACGTGGAGCCCACGGCCAGCAGCAGCGCCCCCAGCACGTCCAGCCTCGGTCGCACCGTGGGCCGGGGCAGCCGCAGCACGACGGCGATCATGGCGAGGGTCAGCAGACCGAAGGGCACGTTGATGTAGAAGCACCAGCGCCACGAGGCGTGGTCGGTGAAGAAGCCGCCGAGCAGCGGTCCCGCCACCGAGGCCACGCCGAACGCCGCGCCGATCAGGCCCATGTAGCGGCCGCGCTGCCGCGGCGGGACGATGTCCGCGATGATCGCCTGCACGCCGATCATCAGGCCGCCGCCGCCGATGCCCTGCACGGCGCGGAAGGCGATGAGCTCGTTCATGGTGCGCGACCAGCCGGCCAGCGCCGAGCCGATGACGAAGACGACGATGGCGAACTGAAAGACGATCTTGCGTCCGAAGAGGTCGCCCAGCTTGCCGTAGAGGGGCAGTCCGATGGTCGAGGCGAGCAGATAGGCCGTCACGGCCCACGACATCCGGTCCAGCCCGTGCAGTTCCCCGACGATCTTGGGGAGGGCGGTCGCCACGATCATCTGGTCGAGCGCCGCGAGCAGCAGGGTCAGCATGAGCCCCAGGAAGACCAGCCGCACCCTGCGTGGCGTGAGATCGGCGGCGGGGATCCCGTGGCCGAAGGACGCGCCGTCGTCCGCGCCCGCGCCCGCTCCGGCGCCGGACTCGTCGGCGAGGGGTCCGCTCTGCTCGGTCAGCGTCGTAGCCATGGTGCTGCCCATCGCCGTGTCCACTCCCCTCGTCGCGCCTGACCTTTCGACAACGATCAAAAGGCCCGGGGATGCGCCGTGGACGTGCAGAACCACCCGTTCAAGTGACGTGCTCGCAGGCCCGTGCCCATAGGGGACGCCGGTCGCGGGACGCGGACCGGTTCACAGCAGCATGCTCGGCGGGAGGGGCAACAGGAGGGCCACGACAGAGGCCACCGAGACGCCGAGCGTGCATGTCTTGAGCGTGCCCCGGGTCGTCTGCCCCCCATCAGCGACTTCAGGAGCCAGAAGGTGTTGCTCGTGACGTGCACGGCGAACAGCGAGCCGGCGCCCACGGCGCGCGCGACCAGCACCGGGTCGAGCCCGAGAGCGGGCGCGATCGGGGCGAGGATACCGGCGGCCGTGATGGCGGGGATGGCCACCGAGCCGATGGCCATGTGCAGCACGGCGGCGACCGCCCAGATCAGCAGCAGGGGCGCCATGTCGCCCGCGGTGAAGCAGCCGCGCAGGATGCCTCCCAGACCGCTCGCCGTCACCACCGCGGCCAGTGAACCGCCGACGGCCGCCAGGATGCGGATCTGGCCGCTCTCCCTGAACCCGCGCACCACGGCGCGCTCCACCCCCTCGCGGCCCCCGGCGGGCCTGGCCACGAGCACCGTGCCGACGAGTCCTGTGAGCAGGGCGACCACGGGGTTGGCGATGAAGGACAGAACGGCGTTCTTGACGCCGACCGCGTCGGCGACGGCACCAATGGCGATCATCAACAGGACGGCCAGGAGCGGGGCGAAGCGTACGAGCAGGCCAGGACCGCCACCGGGCACCGGGAGCGCCGCTCCCGCGGAGGCGGCAGCTCGCTCCTTGTGTCGTCGAGGCCGCCGCGGAGGCCTCCCGCTGCCTGGGCTGCCGGCACGGCATCCGGAACGGCGCGGGCGCGCACTGAGCGCGGCTGCGCCGTCCCGGCAGAGCGACTCGCTCCCGCTCGTTACTGCTTCTCGGTCTCGGCGGCCAGGCGGGCGAGCACCGCGTCCTGGATGCGATTGAGGCCCTTGGGCGCGAAGGTGCGCTCGAAGAAGCCGCCGATGCCGCCCGCGCCGGTCCAGGTGGTGCTGACCACGGCCTTGGCGCGGCCCTCGCCCGCCGGGGTGACGGTCCAGGTGGTCACCATCGAGGAGTTGCGGTCGGTCTCCACGAGCTGCCCCGCGGTGGGCTCGGTGACCGCGAACAGGCAGTCGCGAATGCGCTTCTCCGTCGCCTGGAGCTTCCAGTGCACCAGGGTGCCGGCGCCGCTCCCGCCCTCGCGTACCTCGTACTCGCTGTACTGCTCGGGCAGCAGTCGCTGCCGAGTACCCGCGTAGTCGGCGAGCGCCGCGAAGACGCTCTCCGGGCTCGCCGCGATCTCGCGCTGGGTGGTGGCCTCGACCTGTGCCATCGCCGTCCTCCGGTGACTTGCCGTGATCCATGTGCCGTCGACGGCAAGCCAACCACCACGGACGTGCCCCCGCGAAATCGGCGGCTCCCGCCGGGCAACGGACCCCGGCGCCAGGACCCCCGGCGGCACCTCCTTCGGATACCCCTCGACGTTTTTCGCTCAAGTGTTCTATTCTCTGAACAGAGCAACATAAGGAGGCGGCATGAGGTGGGACAACCTGAGCCGCGACACGGCGGCGGCCACAACCGCGCTCTTCGGCACGGACGCCGTGACCCGCACATTCGACACGCCCGAGTTCCGCGGCATCACGTTCCACGAGGTGCGCGCCCGCAGCATCGTCAACCGGGTGCCAGGGGCTTCCCGGATGCCGTTCGAATGGACGATCAACCCCTACAGAGGATGCAGCCACGCCTGCGTCTACTGTTTCGCCCGCAAGACGCACAGCTATCTGGACCTCGACACCGGCCTGGACTTCGACTCGCAGATCGTCGTCAAGGTCAACGCACCGGAGCTGCTGCGCCGCGAACTGGCCGCGCCGCGCTGGCAGGGCGAACACATCGCCATGGGCACGAATGTCGACTGCTACCAGCGCGCCGAGGGACGGTACCGGCTGATGCCGGGCATCCTGGCGGCCCTGCGCGACCACGCCAATCCGTTCTCGATCCTCACCAAGGGGTCGTTGATCCTGCGCGACCTGGATCTGCTGGTCGAGGCGTCGCGCGTCACGGAGGTCTCCACCGCCGTCTCCGTCGGCTTCCTGGACCGGAAGCTGTGGAACACCGTGGAGCCGGGCACCCCCGCGCCCGGGAGGCGGCTGGAGGTCTGCCGGACGCTCAATGACCACGGCATCCCTTGCGGCGTCCTGATGGCGCCCGTGCTGCCCTATCTCAGCGACTCGCCGGAGCAGTTGCGCGAGACCGTCCGCGCCATCGCGGAGGCCGGAGCCACCTCGGTCACACCGCTCGTCCTGCATCTACGCCCCGGCGCCCGCGAGTGGTACATGGCATGGCTGGCGGTGCACCACCCCCGCCTGATCTCCCGCTACAAGGCGCTGTACGAGAGCGGCGCCTACGCGCCGACCTGGTACCAGCGGCGCATCACGCGCCTGGTGCACGAATTCGCCGACGAGTTCGGCATAGGCCCCTCGCGCGCGGGTGCCGCCCGGCGTCTGCCGGCCGTGCCCACGCCGCCCGCCGACGCGTCGGCCGCCTCGGAGCCGGTGCGGGAGCCGACACAATTGACGCTGCTCTAAAAAAGACGGTGGCCACCGCAGCCACAGTGCGCATAACGTCCGGAACATGACCGAGGTACGGGCGATGGCCCGCGACGACATAGACGCCGTGTGCGCGATCCGCGTCAGCGGCTGGCGGGCGGCGTACGCGGGGATCGTCCCGCAGCCCTTTCTGGACGCCATGGACGCCGAGGCGGATGCCGAACAGCGCCGGGGGTGGTTCGACGCGGGCGACGGACGGGTCGACAACCTTGTCTCGTCCGAGGGCGGCGAGCTGACGGGGTGGGCGGCACTCGGCCCGTACCGCGGCGAGCCGGACGGCGGCGAGATCGGCGAGTTGTACGCCATCTATGTGCGTCCGGACCACATCGGCCGGGGCGCCGGACGCGCCCTGATGGACGCCGTCCGGACGCGGGCCGCCGAACGCGGCTTCCGGCGGCTGCGGCTGTGGGTGCTGGCCGACAACGAGCCCGCGCTGCGCTTCTACACACGGGCCGGCTTCGGCCCGGACGGCACCGATCAGATCGAGGTGTACGACGATGTGCCCCTCAAGGAGCTCCGTTACGCCGCGGTCCTCGGCTGAAGGAGCCCGCCAGCTTTCGGGTCGCGGCGCTGGGCGCCTCCTTGTGTGCCCTGGTCAGCGCGGACGCGGCCACCGGGTCGCCGGAACGCACGAGGGCCCTGACGATGCGCCGCGGGTACGGCGGCGCGCACAACCCCGCGAGCGCGGCGGTGGCGCGGGGCTCGTCCCGGTAACGGGCCAGTCCGCGGGCGGCGGCGCTCCGCACCTCCTCCTCCGGGTCACCGGCCGCGGCCAGCAACGCGTCGAGCGCGGCCGCGCCACCGATCCCGCCGAGGGCCTCCACCGCCGGGGCACGGAGAGCCGGCGCCCCGGCGGCCAGGTCCAGCACGGGCACCGCTCGCGCGTCCCCGAGCCGGCCGAGCTCCTCCACGCAGCCGCGAGCGGCCTGGAAGCCGAGCCGGCCCTCGTCCAGCAGCCATCCCAGGGTGGACATCAGGGCGGGCACGGACTCCGGGGCGCCCAGGCGCCCGAGGAGGCGGATCGCGGCGAGGGCGTAGCCGATGCGCAGTCGGTTGGTGGCGAGCGCGGCGGCGGCACGGGCCGTGCGGGGGTCGCCGAGCCGGGCGAGGGTGTCCGCCGCGGTGACATTGCGGATGGCGTCGCGGTGGTTGAGGAGCAGGACGAGGGTCTCGAAGGCCCGGCGGTCCCCGGCCCGCCCGAGCATGACGGCGGCGATCTCCCGGTCCTCCAGGGAGCGCGACGGCTCGGTCAGGACGTCGGCGAGCGCATCCCGCGCACCGGGGTGGTCCGTCCTCCCGAGTGCCACGAGCGCGGCTTCGCGCACGGCCGCCTCCGAGTCCCGGGCGGCTGCCGCGAACAGGGCGAGGCGCGCCGGGTCGGCGGCGCGGCCGAGGAGTGCCAGGGCCAGGGCCCTGGCCCGCGGCGCGGGATGGGCGGCGTACCGGAGCAGCACGGGCAGGAACTCGGGTGCGGGGGGCACGTTCGCCGTGGACGGGGTCCTGCGCCAGTCCGGGGGCACGCTCACGACGACGCGGCCGGCGGTCCGCTCGAGCCGGCGCGGGTACCAGGAGGGCGCCTCCGGTTCCGAGGAGGCATCGCAGAGCAGCTCGAAGAGCGGCCCGGCGCTTTCCGGGGCGCGTTCGGCCGCCAGCGCTTCCAGTGCGTAGCGGCGCTCGTCCTCCGTGCCGCCGGGCAGGATGCCGAGCAGGGCGGGGACGCCGGGCGACCTGCCGGCCGCCACGTCGAGCAGTGCCCGCTCCTCGGGCCCCAGCCACGGCCGCACCATGGCGGTGGCGTCCCTTGACGCGGACATGCGCCGCACATAGGCGTCGCGGGACTCGGCCGCACCAGGGGTGGCGAAGGCCAGCAGCCCGATGGCGCGGCGCGGCTCCCCCCGCTCCCGCAGGCCGGCGAGGGTGGTGTCGCCGGCGCGTACGGACGCGTACAGGGCGCAGGCCCGCTGCGCCGCGCGGCTCTCCCCGAGGCGCGCGTCCTCCGTGTCGTCCACAGCGTCCCCTCTCCGCCTGACGCCACCTTAATGGCGCGCTCATCTGTCAGAGGTGCAAATCACATGGGCGGAAGGGCTGGCGAGTTGGTTACTCGCCAGTTACCCTCTAACCAACGCACACTGCGGCCTGGTGACGCAGCCGCCGTGTGCCGCCGTTGTCGGTTCGGCACCATCGCGGCGCAGCCCCGGGACAGGGCTCGCCAGCATCTCCACGCGGGCACGCACATCCACGCGTACGCATCCCGCGGCTCCTCACAACTCCTTCCCGCCCGCGCCTGTGCCACGAAGACGCACGGCGCGGACCCTCAGCAACTGGAGTTCCGCGATGGACCGTCCACGTCCCTTCCGCACTGTTGCCGTCGTCGGCCTCGGCACCATGGGCACCGGCATCGCCGAGGTCATGGCACGCGCCGGGCACGAGGTGATCGGCATCGAGACCGACGAGGCCGCGGCGCGCCGCGCCGTCGACTCCCTGGAGTCCGCCACCGCGCGCGCCGTGCAGCGCGAGCGCATGACGGAGGCGGAGCGCGGCGGTGTCCTGGCCCGCTTCCGTACTTTCTCCGACCTCCAGGCGGCGGCCGAAGCCGATCTGGTGATCGAGGTCGTCACCGAGCACTTCGAGGTCAAGCGCGAGGTCCTGTGCGGGCTCGACGCCGTCGTCAAGCCCGACGCGATCATCGCGACCGGCACCAACGCGCTGTCGGTGACGGAGCTCGCGTCCCGCACTTCGCGCCCCGACCGCGTCCTCGGCCTGCACTTCTTCGCGCCGGCCCCGGCCATGAAGCTGGTCGAGGTGGTCTCGACGGTGCTGACCTCGCCGGAGGCCACCGAGAAGGTGACCGCCCTCGTCCGGGGCCTCGGCAAGGAGCCGGTGGCGGTCGGCGACCGCCCGGGCTTCATCGCCGACGGGCTGCTCTTCGGCTATCTCAACCAGGCAGCCGCCATGTACGAGTCCCGCTACGCCACCCGCGAGGACATCGACGCCGCGATGCGGCTCGGCTGCGGTCTGCCGATGGGCCCGCTGGCCCTGCTGGACCTGATCGGCATCGACACCGCCCAGACCGTGCTGGAGGCCATGTACCAGGCCTCCCACGACCGTCTGCACGCCCCGGCGCCGATCCTCGGGCAGCTCACCGCCGCGGGCCTGCTCGGCCGCAAGACCGGCCGCGGCTTCTACACGTACGAGGCCCCTTGCAGCGCCACGGTCGTGGCGGACGCCGAGACGCCCGCCGCCGGTGGCGGCGGCGCGGCCGGCCGCCCGGTGCGGCTCGTCGGGGTGGCGGGCTCGGGCACCATGGCCACCGGCATCGCCGAGGTCTTCGCCAAGGCGGGCTACGAGGTCGTGCTGGCCGCCCGCGGCCAGGAGAAGGCCGACAAGGCCCTGGCGACGCTCACCAAGTCCCTGGACCGGTCGGCGGCCAAGGGCCGGCTCACCCAGGACCAGCGCGACGAGGCCGTCGCCCGGGTGACCGCTGCCGCTTCGCTGGACGCGTTCGCGGAGGTCGACCTGGCCGTCGAGGCGGTCGCCGAGGACCTGGCGGTCAAGCAGCAGCTCTTCGCGACCCTGGACAAGGTCTGCAAGCCGGGCGCGGTCCTGGCGACGACCACGTCCTCGCTGCCCGTGGTGGCCATCGCGACCGCGACGTCGCGTCCGGGCGACGTCGTCGGCATGCACTTCTTCAACCCCGCCCCGGCCATGAAGCTGGTCGAGGTGGTCCGCACGGTCCTGACCGCCGACGACGTGCACGCGACCGTGCACGAGGTCTGCGGCAAGGTCAGGAAGCACGCCGTGGACTGCGGCGACCGGGCCGGGTTCATCGTCAACGCGCTGCTGTTCCCCTACCTGAACAACGCCGTGAAGATGGTGCAGGAGCACTACGCGACGGTGGAGGACATCGACGCCGCGATGAAGCTCGGGGGCGGCTACCCGATGGGTCCCTTCGAGCTGCTGGACGTCGTGGGACTGGACGTCTCGCTGGCGATCGAGCAGGTGCTGCACAAGGAGTTCCGCGACCCCGGCCTGGCACCGGCGCCGCTGCTGGAGCACCTGGTGTCGGCGGGCTGCCTGGGCCGCAAGACCGGCCGCGGCTTCCGCGAGTATGCCCGGCGCTGAGCCCGCGGACGGCTGGGGCGGCCTGCTGGGGCCGCCCCACAGGCTGCGGAAGCCGGGCCCTGCCCAGGAGTCGGCGGGAATGCAGTACTTTCGCGGTATGTCCCAGCCCGCGAAGCCCACCCGTACGTCCTCCGCGACCGCCCAGCGCCATCGTGTACGCCAGGAGCTGGCGGGCGCGGCGATGCACCTCTTCGCGAGCCAGGGCTACGAGGCGACGACCGTGGACGAGATCGCGGCCGCGGCGGGGGTCGCCCGGCGAACGTTCTTCCGGCACTTCCGCTCCAAGGAAGAGGCGATCTTCCCCGATCACGACGACACCTTGGTGCGGGTCGGGGAGGTGCTGGACTCCGCGGAGCCCCATGAGCACCCGCTGGACACGGTCTGCCGCGGCATCACCGAGGTGCTGCGGATGTACGCGGAGGCGCCCGAGGTCTCTGTCGAGCGCTACCGCCTGACCCGGGAGATCCCGATCCTGCGCGAGCGCGAGATCGCCTCGGTGGCCCGCTATGAGCGGCTGTTCACACGCTATCTGCTGGGCCACTTCGACGAGAGCGCCCATCACGACGGCGACGACGACCCGCTGTTGGCGGAGGTCGCGGCGTCGGCCGTGGTCGCCGCCCACAACCACGTGCTGCGGCGCTGGCTGCGGGCCGGCGGCAAGGGCGACGTGGAGGTGCAGCTCGACCACGCCTTCGAGGTGATCAAGACCACCTTCGGCACGGGGATCGGCCGCCGGCCCGTCCCGACCTCGGTCCTCACCTCCCAGCAGGGCGAGGTGATCGTTGCCGTCGCACGCACCGACGCCTCGCCCGCGGAGGTCATGCGGACCATCGAGAAGGCGCTGAAGGGCGCCTAAGCGCTTCGCGAAAGCCCCCCGGGGGGCTTTCTCCTGCGGGTGGCCCTCCGGCCACCCGTGGCACGCCGTGCCATCTCCCCCACCGCACCCCGGACGGGCCGTGGCCGCCCCGAGTCGCCGCCCGGGCCGGCCGGTGGGACCGTGGGATACCCCCACCGCACCGCACGCTACGACAATCCCCGACACCCACCTGCCGCTCAGATGTGCAGCCGTGGTGCCATTTGAGAAGAAATGTTGGCACCCAGTGTCTTGCCGAGTGGCACGCGGTGCCATACCGTGAAAGCAGTCCGGGCGGGCGGCGTGCAGCGAACCCTCGCACGCCGTCTGTCCCCAAAGGCCCGGACGCCTGCGTCACAGGCATTCCACCCGCGCCACCACGCGCTCTTGCTCGATCCGTGCGACCGTCACGGAAACAGCACAATCGCCGAACCGACGGCACGACCTACCGCAACCCCCGACGTTCCCTCAAGCGTCCCTACGTCGCGCTTCGCCGGAGGCATCACCGTGAAGGACATCCTCGACGCAATCATGGCGTCCGAAAGCACGGCCGCGGACTTCGCGGCCCTGCCGCTCCCCGAGTCGTACCGTGCCGTCACCGTCCGCAAGGACGAGGCCGGCATGTTCGAGGGCCTGGAGAGCAGCGAGAAGGACCCGCGCAAGTCACTGCACGTGGACGACGTGCCGGTGCCCGAGCTCGGCCCGGGCGAGGCACTGGTCGCCGTCATGGCCAGCTCGGTCAACTACAACTCGGTGTGGACCTCGATCTTCGAGCCGATGTCCACCTTCGGTTTCCTGGAGCGGTACGGCAAGCTCTCCCCGCTCACCAAGCGCCACGACCTGCCGTACCACATCATCGGCTCCGACCTGGCGGGCGTCGTCCTGCGCACCGGCCCCGGCGTGAACGCCTGGCGGCCCGGCGACGAGGTGGTCGCGCACTGCCTGTCCGTGGAACTCGAGTCCGCGGACGGCCACAACGACACGATGCTCGACCCCGAGCAGCGCATCTGGGGCTTCGAGACCAACTTCGGCGGCCTCGCCGAGATCGCCCTGGTGAAGTCCAACCAGCTGATGCCCAAGCCCCGGCACCTCAGTTGGGAGGAGGCCGCGGCCCCGGGCCTGGTGAACTCCACCGCCTACCGGCAGCTGGTCTCCCGCAACGGCGCCGGGATGAAGCAGGGCGACAACGTCCTGATCTGGGGCGCCAGCGGCGGCCTCGGTTCGTACGCCACCCAGTTCGCGCTGGCCGGCGGTGCCACCCCGATCTGCGTGGTGTCCTCGCCGCAGAAGGCGGAGATCTGCCGCCGCATGGGCGCCGAGGCGATCATCGACCGCAACGCCGAGGACTACCGGTTCTGGAAGGACGAGCACACCCAGGACCCGAAGGAGTGGAAGCGCCTCGGCAAGCGCATCCGCGAGCTGACCGGCGGCGAGGACGTCGACATCGTCTTCGAGCACCCCGGACGCGAGACCTTCGGCGCCTCGGTCTACGTCACCCGCAAGGGCGGCACGATCGTCACCTGCGCCTCGACCTCGGGCTTCACCCACGAGTACGACAACCGCTACCTGTGGATGTCGCTCAAGCGCATCGTCGGCTCGCACTTCGCGAACTACCGCGAGGCGTGGGAGGCCAACCGCCTCGTCGCCAAGGGGAAGATCCACCCGACGCTGTCGCGGACGTACAGCCTGGAGGACACCGGCCAGGCCGCCTACGACGTGCACCGCAACCTCCACCAGGGCAAGGTCGGCGTGCTGGCGCTGTCCCCGCAGGAGGGGCTCGGCGTCCGCGACGAGGAGATGCGGGCGCAGCACATCGACGCCATCAACCGCTTCCGGAACATCTGAGATCGGGAACGAGCATGAGCGAGCGTCAGAAGGACCGTCCGTGGCTGATGCGGACCTACGCCGGGCACTCCACGGCCGAGGCGTCCAACGCCCTGTACCGGCGCAATCTCGCCAAGGGCCAGACCGGACTGTCGGTCGCGTTCGACCTCCCGACGCAGACCGGTTACGACCCCGACCACGTCCTCGCCCGCGGCGAGGTGGGCCGGGTCGGGGTCCCGGTCGCCCATCTCGGCGACATGCGCCGGCTCTTCCAGGACATCCCCCTGGACGGGATGAACACCTCCATGACCATCAACGCCAGCGCCATGTGGTTGCTGGCGCTGTACCAGGTCGTCGCGGAGGAGCAGGGCGCCGCTGTCACGGAGCTCCAGGGGACGACGCAGAACGACATCGTCAAGGAGTACCTCTCGCGCGGGACGTACGTCTTCCCGCCGGTGCCCTCGCTGCGGCTGACCACCGACATGATCGCCTACACGGTCAGCCACATCCCCAAGTGGAACCCGATCAACATCTGCAGCTACCACCTGCAGGAGGCGGGCGCCACGCCGGTGCAGGAGATCGCGTACTCCATGGCGACGGCGATCGCCGTCCTGGACGCCGTCCGCGACTCCGGCCAGGTGCCGCAGGAGCGCATGGGCGACGTCGTGGCGCGCATCTCCTTCTTCGTCAACGCGGGCGTGCGCTTTGTCGAGGAGATGTGCAAGATGCGGGCCTTCACCCGCATCTGGGACCAGGTCACCAAGGAGCGCTACGGGATCGAGAACCCCAAGCAGCGCCGCTTCCGCTACGGCGTCCAGGTCAATTCGCTCGGCCTGACCGAGGCCCAGCCGGAGAACAACGTCCAGCGCATCGTCCTGGAGATGCTGGCCGTGACGCTCTCCAAGGACGCCCGCGCCCGCGCAGTGCAGCTGCCGGCCTGGAACGAGGCACTCGGACTCCCGCGCCCCTGGGACCAGCAGTGGTCCCTGCGCATCCAGCAGGTACTGGCGCACGAGAGCGACCTGCTGGAGTACGCGGACATCTTCGACGGCAGCCATGTCGTCGAGGCGAAGGTCGGCGAGCTCGTCGAGCAGTCGCTGGCCGAGATCGGGCGCATCCAGGAGATGGGCGGCGCCATGGCGGCCGTCGAGTCGGGCTACCTGAAGTCGCAGCTGGTCTCCTCGCACGCCGAGCGCCGCGCGCGGATCGAGTCCGGCGACGAGAAGATCATCGGGGTCAACTGCTACGAGGGCACCGAGCCCAGCCCGCTGACCTCCGACCTGGACGGCGCCGTCATGACCGTCGACCCGGCGAACGAGGCCCGGGTCGTCGCCGCCCTGCACGACTGGCGCGACAACCGGGACGAGTCCCGTGCCCACAAGTCGCTGGAAGCCCTCAAGGCGGCCGCCGCCGGGACCGCCAACCTGATGGAGGCCACCCTGGAGTGCGCACGGGCCGGCGTCACCACCGGCGAGTGGTCCTGGGCCCTGCGCGACGTCTTCGGCGAGTACCGGGCGCCGACGGGCGTCGGCAGCGCCCCCGTCGCGGTCACCGCCGAGGCGGGCACGCCACTGGCCGAGGTGCGCCGCAAGGTGGCGCTCACCGCGCAGGAGCTGGGCGGCGGCAGGCTGCGGCTGCTCGTCGGCAAGCCGGGTCTCGACGGCCACTCCAATGGCGCCGAGCAGATCGCCGTGCGCGCCCGCGACGCCGGCTTCGAGGTGGTCTACCAGGGCATCCGGCTGACGCCCGAGCAGATCGTGTCGGCGGCGGTCGCCGAGGACGTGCACTGCGTCGGCCTGTCGATCCTGTCCGGCTCGCACGCCGAGCTCGTGCCGGACGTCCTGGAGCGGCTGCGCCGCACCGGGGCGGACGACGTTCCGGTCATCGCCGGCGGCATCATCCCCCCGGCGGACGCGGCCAAGCTGATCGAGTGCGGCGTCGCCGCCGTGTTCACGCCGAAGGACTTCGGAATCACCGAGATCATCGGCAGGATCGTGGATGAGATCCGCAAGGCGAACAAGCTGGACCCGCTGGAGGTCCTGGCGTGACCACCGCAGAAGTCACCCGTTCGAGCAAGCACGACATCACGGAGGCGCAGAAGCGATGCAGTTCGGCCGTACGTATGAAGAGTTCGAGGTCGGCGCCGTCTACAAGCACTGGCCAGGGAAGACGGTCACCGAGTACGACGACCACCTCTTCTGCCTCCTGACCATGAATCACCACCCGCTCCACATGGACGCGAACTACGCCGAGCAGACCACCGATTTCGGCCGGAACGTCGTCGTGGGCAACTACATCTACTCCCTGCTGCTGGGCATGTCCGTCCCGGACGTCTCCGGAAAGGCGATCGCCAATCTGGAGGTCGAGTCGCTGAAGCACGTGGCGCCGACCTTCCACGGCGACACCGTCTACGGCGAGACCACGGTGCTGGACAAGTGGCCGTCGAAGTCGAAGGACGACCGGGGCATCGTCCAGGTGGAGACCAAGGGCTACAAGCAGGACGGCACCCTGGTGTGCGTCTTCCGCCGGAAGGTGATGGTCCCGACCGCCACCTACATCAAGGAGCGCGGCGGCGAGCAGCCCGGCCGCCCGTCCCTCGCGCACTGACCACCTAGGAGATACGACAGATGAGCCGTCTCGCCCAGACCGACGGGCTGACCGACATCCAGCAGGAGATCCTCTCCACGGTCCGCAGCTTTGTCGACAAGGAGATCCTCCCGGTCGCCAACGAGCTGGAGCACAAGGACGAGTACCCCGCCGACATCGTCGAGGGCCTGAAGGAACTCGGCATTTTCGGCCTGATGATCCCCGAGGAGTACGGCGGCCTCGGCGAGTCCCTGCTCACCTACGCCCTGACAGTCGAGGAGATCGCCCGCGGCTGGATGAGCGTGTCGGGCATCATCAACACCCACTTCATCGTCGCCTACATGCTCAAGCAGCACGGCACACAGGAGCAGAAGGACCACTTCCTGCCCCGGATGGCCACCGGCGAGGTGCGCGGCGCGTTCTCGATGTCGGAGCCGGGCATGGGCTCCGACGTCTCGGCCATCCGCACCAAGGCCGTCCGCGACGGTGACGACTACGTCATCAACGGCCAGAAGATGTGGCTGACCAACGGAGGCACGTCCAACCTCGTCGCGGTCCTGTGCCGCACGGATGAGGGCCAGCCCGAGGGCGCGGCCCCGCACAAGTCCATGACGACCTTCCTCATCGAGAAGGAGCCGGGCTTCGGCCCGAACCCGACGGTGAAGGGCCTGACCGTGCCCGGGAAGATCGAGAAGATGGGCTACAAGGGCGTCGACACGACTGAGCTCATCCTCGAAGATGTGAAGATTCCGTCAAATCGCGTCCTGGGCGGCGAGAGCGGCCGCGGTTTTTACCAAATGATGGACGGCGTGGAGGTCGGCCGTGTCAATGTGGCCGCCCGCGGCTGCGGTGTGGCACAGCGCGCCTTCGAACTGGGCGTCGCGTACGCCCAGCAGCGGCAGACCTTCGGCAAGCCGATCGCGCAGCACCAGGCGATCCAGTTCAAGCTGTCCGAGATGGCCACCAAGGTCGAGGCCGCGCACGCGCTGATGGTCAACGCCGCACGCAAGAAGGATTCCGGCCAGCGCAACGACCTCGAGGCCGGCATGGCGAAGTACCTGGCCTCGGAGTACTGCAAGGAGGTCGTCGAGGACGCGTTCCGCATCCACGGCGGCTACGGCTTCTCCAAGGAGTACGAGATCGAGCGTCTGTACCGCGAGGCACCGATGCTGCTGATCGGCGAGGGCACCGCCGAGATCCAGAAAATGATCATCGGGCGCCGGCTGCTCGAGGAGTACCGGATCCAGGGATGAATGTCTGGGTTGTGGCATTTTGCGCGAGCCAAAGGTCACACCCAGTCATCAATAACCGGCCACGGACTCCGCCACTGGCTTGCCCAGTTGCCCGTCACTGCCGATACCATTCACGGAAAGCCGCCGTCCCCAGAACCATCTTGCGGCACCCTCCGCTACGAAGGTCTTCCATGCCCCACAGCCAATCCTCTGCTAAACGCGACAGCCTGGCCGGCGTACGCCTCGCGCGCGGAGCATCGCCGTGGCTCCTCCCGACCGTGGCCACCGCAGCGGTCAGCCTGGCCCGTGCCCGCCGTTCCGGGCGCTGGGCGGCCGTGGCCGTCCCCACCACCGTCCTCGCGGCGGGCATGCTGTGGTTCTTCCGCGACCCCGAGCGGGAGATCACCCAGGGCCGGGTCATCTCGCCGGCCGACGGTGTGGTGCAGAGCATCATGCCGTGGAAGGACGGGCGCACCCGCGTCGCGATCTTCATGAGCCCGCTGAACGTCCACGTCAACCGCGCCCCCATCGCGGGCACGGTCACGTCGGTGGAACACATCCCCGGTGGATTCGTTCCGGCGTTCAACAAGGAGAGCGAGAACAACGAGCGCGTTGTCTGGCACTTCGACACCGAGCTCGGCGACATCGAGATGGTGCAGATCGCCGGTGCCGTCGCGCGTCGCATCGTTCCCTACATCCCACAGGGCACGAAGGTCGAGCAGGGTGAGCGGATCGGCCTCATCCGTTTCGGCTCCCGTGTCGACATCTACCTTCCCGAGGGCGTCGAGCCCGCCGTCGAGGTCGGCCAGACCACCGCTGCCGGGGTGACTCGCCTTGACCGTGATTGAGCCCGACGCGCAGGCACCGTGGGTCGCCACGGTGGACGAGGACGACGACGATGACATGCCGCTGTCAACGCGGCTTTCGATAGCGGACGGACTGACCCTCGGCAACGCGATCTGCGGCTTCATGGCGGTGTACTTCACCACCACCGGAGTCCTGGTCCCGCACCTCATGGGCAACACCGACGGCGGCATGACGCGGCACAGCGCCGCCACCGCCGTGCTGCTGATGCTCATGGCGTCGGTCTTCGACCTCTTCGACGGGCTCGTGGCACGCAAGCTGCGCAGCTCGGCGATGGGCGCGGAGCTCGACAACCTCTCCGACCTGATCAGCTTCGGCCTGGCCCCCGCCTACTTCGTGGTGGTCTGGGGCCTGATCTCCGACGACGCCTACGGCCGGGTGTCGGCGGTGGCCGCGGTCGTGGTACTGCTGGCGGTCGTACTGCGGCTCGCCCGGTTCTCGTGCACGACGGTGCGCGAGGGCATCTTCCAGGGCATGCCGAGCCCGTTCGGGGCCATGACGGTCATCTCGGTGGTGCTGCTGGAGCTGCCGTTCATCCCGACGGTGCTGGCCATCGTCGGTGTGGCGTGGCTGATGGTCAGCCGGGTCGAGTACCCCAAGCCGCGGGGCCGGCTCGCCCTGATCACGCTCGCCTGGATCGTGGTCAGCATGGGCTGCCTGGTCTGCTGGGCCTTCGCCGTCCCCGGTGGCGACGTGCTGCTGCAGACGGGCGCCGCCCTGCAGATCATCGCGGCGGCGGTCATCCCGCTGTTCGCGACGACCCGCCGGGTCAACACGATCCGCAACAACCGCCGAGAGGCGCGTACGGCGCAGCTTCCGTAGCCGTACGAAGAACGTGCGTGGGGCCCCGAGCCGGGAACGGCTCGGGGCCCCACGTGTGTGCAGCCGCCCGGACGCGGCGGCTCAGAGCAGGACGTCGCGCGCGATGCCGACGGCGAGACGCTCCAGCAGCGGTCCGGCCTCGGCCATGCACCGCGCCGGGTCCGGCTCGATGCCGGTGAGGGCGTACGCGCGACCGATGCCCGCCGCGGTCAGCGCGGCCGTGGGCAGCGCAAGGCGTCCGCACACCGCGACGACCTCGACGCCCCTGGCACGGGCGGCGGCCGCCACACCGGCCGGGGCCTTGCCGTGCAGCGTCTGCTCGTCCAGGGAACCCTCGCCCGTGATCACCAGATCGGCCCGTTCGAGCGCCCGCGCGAAGCCGAGCATGTCCATCAGCACCTGCACCCCGGGACGGAACCGTGCCCGCAGCCCGACGAGGGCAGCGAACCCGACACCGCCCGCCGCGCCCGCGCCGGGCGCCTCGGCGGCCTCGGCGGCGTCCAGTACCTCGGCGAAGCGGGCCAGGGCACCGTCCAGGGTCGCGACGTCGTCGGGGCCGGCACCCTTCTGCGGCCCGTAGACGGCGGCCGCGCCCTTCGGGCCGAGCAGCGGATTGTCGACGTCGCTGGCGAGGACCACCTCGGTGTCGGCCAGGCGCGCGTCGAGTCCCGACAGGTCCGCCGACGCCAGAGCGGCGAGCGCCGCGCCCCCGGGACCCACCGGCACACCCTGAGCGTCCAGTAGCCGAGCGCCGAGCGCGACGAGCATGCCGGCGCCGCCGTCGTTGGTGGCGCTGCCGCCGACACCGAGCACAAGGGAGCGCGCCCCCGCGTCGAGCGCGGCGCGCAGCAGTTCGCCGGTGCCGTACGTGGTGGCGGTCAGCGGCGCGAAGACACCCGGCGGCAGATGCCGCAGCCCGGACGCCTCGGCCATCTCGACGACGGCGGTGTCGCCGCGCAGCGCGTACGCGGCCGTGACCGGTTCCCCCAACGGCCCGGTGACCTCCACCAGCCGCCGTTCGAAGCCGGCGGCGACGGCGGCGTCCACGGTCCCGTCCCCGCCGTCCGCGACGGGTACGGACTCGACGACGACGTCCGGCGCGGCGCGGCGCAGCCCGGCGCCGATCCGCTCGGCCACCTCGACGGCGGTGAGTGAACCCTTGAACTTGTCCGCGGCGATCAGTACGCGCGTTCGCCGTGTCTCCGTCACATTGCTCTCCCTTGCCGCAGGTCGCGCCGCTTGGACCCTATCCCGGGCGCTCCGCGCTGCCCAGCGGCCGCCGCGGCGGCCGGCGTCAGGGTGCCGCACGGTAGGAGGAGGCAACGGACGGCCGGCGGACGGCCCGGTGTCCGCGCGGGGTGAGCCGGTGGTGGCGGGCGCCGTAGGTGAATCCGGCCGACCGCAGGGCCGCCGTCACCGGGCGGCGGGCTGACGAACCGTCGGCACGGCGGATCGACACGGGGCCAGGTGTGCGACCAGCACCCCCTGGGGGTTGAGCCAGGAAGCCGCGCGGGCGAGCGCCGAGCCGGCCGATCCGGCCGCCGACGGAGTGCAGCGCAGCCCGTGGACGCATGTGATCAGGTCGTACGTCCGCCGGGGCGTCCCGGTCGTGACCGAGGCTGTCACGAGCTCCACCCCGGGCGGTGCCGGTACCGGGACGACAGGGCCCACCAGGTCGACGCCGGTCAGCACCGCCGTCGCCGGGAGCCGCGCCGCGGCCTCGCGCAGGGCCCGGCCCTTCCCGCTGCACAGGTCGAGCCAGGAGGCTACGCGCAACGGCCGAGCAGTTCGCCGGCCGGGTCGAAGCCGAGTTCGGGGACATCACGGTTCACACCGGACAGGCCGCGCTCGCGTTCATGGTGCTGTCGGCGACCACGGCGGACCGCTCCAGCCCGTCGTCGGGCGGCAGCGCGGGCGCGGTCCTCAAGGCGGTACGGGAGGCTTCTGACACCCGGTCATTGTCCCAGCGCACCCCTTCGCTCCGGCGGCGCGGACGGAACCGGGGCGACGCGCGGCGACCGTGACCCCGCTCTTCCCGCCGCGGCGGTGGGATTCCGGTAGACCGGGAGCATGACGTCACCAACCCTCGCCCTCGAGGACAGGGTCCTCGGCGGCTGGCTGGGCCGCATCGCCGGCAACATGCTCGGCAAGCCCGTCGAGCGCGGCGACCACTGGACCAGGGACCGCATCGACCGCTACCTGCGCCGAGCGGACGCCCTCCCGCTCACGGACTACCTCCCCGCGCTGTCCCCGCCGCCGGACCCCGCCGAGTTCGACCTGCGCCCCGAGTGGCGGCAGTGCACGCGCGGCGGCATCGACGGCAGCGTGCGCGACGACGACGTCGACTACGCGATCCTCGGCCTGGACCTGCTGGAGACGCACGGGGCGGGCTTCACCACCGAGGAGGTCGGCGAGCTGTGGCTGCTGCGGCTGCCCTACCTTCAGACCTTCACCGCGGAGCGGGCCGCGTACCGCAATCTGGCGGCGGGCATCAGACCGCCGCTCAGTGCGACGGTCGACAACCCCTACCAGGAATGGATCGGGGCCCTCATCCGCGCCGACGTGTACGGCTGGACCTCCCCCGGGGACCCGCGCCGCGCCGCCTCGCTGGCCCGGCGCGACGCGGTGCTGTCGCACACCGGCAACGGCGTCTACGGCGCGATGTGGGCGGCGGCGCTGATCGCCGCCGCGTTCACGGCGCCGGACGCGCGAACCGCGCTGGAGGCGGCCCTGACCGAGA
The DNA here is from genome assembly GCF_056270165.1 of Streptomyces sp. RLA123. Lineage (NCBI taxonomy): Bacteria > Bacillati > Actinomycetota > Actinomycetes > Kitasatosporales > Streptomycetaceae > Streptomyces > Streptomyces sp. RLA123. Next base: position 1,943,320 of record NZ_JBWDOR010000003.1, read on the forward strand.
TCCCGCCCGGCTGCCGGCTGTCCCGCACGGTCCGGCGCACCATGGCGCTGCACGAGGCCGGGCTCGGGTGGGCGGACACCCTGGCGGACCTCGACCAGGAGGCCGGGCACCTGCACTGGATCCACGTCGTGCCCAATGCCGCGGTCATCACCGCCGGGCTGCTGTACGGGCAGGGCGACTTCACGTCCACGATCGCGCTGACCGTGCGCGGCGGCCTCGACACCGACTCCAACGGCGCCACGGCGGGCTCGGTGGCGGGCGTGCTGTGCGGCGCCGCCGCGATCCCGCCGCAGTGGACGGATCCGCTGCGGGACCGGGTGCGCAGCGCGGTCTTCGGCTTCGACGGCGTGGCGATCGGCGAACTCGCCCGGCGCACTGTCGCCCTCGTGCCGTAGGGTCCGCGTGTGCGGTACATCATCATCGGCGCGGGCGCGGTCGGCGGGTCCATCGGCGGGCGGCTGTTCCAGAGCGGGCACGAGGTCGTCCTGGTCGCCCGGGGCGCGCACGGCGCGGCACTGCGGGACCACGGGCTGACCCTGCGTACGCCCGATGCCACGCTCTCCCTCCCCGTCCCGGTCGCCGACGGGCCCGACGCGCTGGACCTGCGCGACGACGACGTCCTGGTCCTCGCCACGAAGACCCAGGACACCGCCGCCGCGCTCGACACCTGGGCGCCCGTCGCCCAGGGCCTGCCCCTGGTGTGCGCGCAGAACGGCGTGGCCAACGAACGGCTCGCGCTGCGGCGCTTCCCCGACGTGTACGGCATGTGCGTGTGGCTGCCGTCGGCCCACGTGGAGCCCGGCGTCGTGGTCGCCCCGTGCGCACCGCTCACCGGCATGCTCCACCTGGGCCGCTACCCGCACGGCACGGACGCCACGGCCTCGCGCATCGCCGCCGGCCTGGAGACCTCCGTCTTCCTGCGCGCGCCGGTCACCGAGGACGTGATGCGGTGGAAGTACGCCAAGCTGCTGACGAACCTCGGCAACGCCGTCGAGGCGCTCATCGGCCGTGACGACTCCCTGCGCGCCCTCCACCGTCAGGCGCGTGCCGAGGGCGCGGCGGTGCTCGACGCGGCGGGCATCGCGTACGCGAGCGAGGCGGAGCAGGCCGCGATGCGCGGCGACCTCGTCACGGTGCGCTCCGTCGAGGGCGCCGCCCGGGGCGGCGGCTCGACCTGGCAGAGCCTCAGCCGCGCGACCGGTTCGGCCGAGGCCGACTGGCTCAACGGCGAGATCGTCCTCCTGGGCCGCCTCCACGGCGTGCCCACCCCGGTCAACGACACCCTCCGCCTCCTCCTCAACCGCGCCGCCCACGCGCGCCACGCCCCCGGCAGCCTCCCGCCGGCCGCCCTCGCGGCGGCGGTGGAAGCGGCGACGGAAGCGGCCGGGAAGTCCCCCGGCCGGCTCGCGTGACGTAACGGCCGGACGGCACGCCGGAACTGCACCAGGGGTCCTGGTGGGGACCGGGAGGTCCTCGCATGGGAGCGCGCGGCGTTCAGGCCCGCCGCCCGCCACGACCTCACCTACCACCACGGGCTGGAACTGGTCTTCACCGATCCGCTGCCCGGCGACCCGGGGAGCGGCCGCCTGTCCTGGTCGCGGCGGACGCGGGCGGTCTCGGCCCGGTCTCGTGCCTGATCGCCGCGGAACGACTCGACGTGGTGCACGGGACCGTACCGCGCTCCTGGCGTGCGGATGCCGCCCCCGGCCAGAGGTCCGCCGCCCTGGGTGCGGCGCGAGGAGCGACCGGGGCGACCGGGCCTTCTTGGGAGCGCCCCGGGTACCCGATTAGGTTGGGACCCGTGACGACCTCCGACTTCTCCGCGTACATCGAGAGCCTCCCCAAGATCCTCGCCGGCGCGAGCACGCTGTTCCGTGACGCCGACGGCCGCATCCTCATCGCCGAGACCACCTACCGCGAGGACGGCAAGTGGGTGCTGCCCGGCGGCACCATCGAGTCCGCCGACGGGGAGACACCGCGCGAGGGTGCGCGGCGCGAGACGCTGGAGGAGATCGGCCTCGACGTCGAGCCCGGCGATCTCCTCGTCATCGACTGGGTCCAGGGCCGGGGGACCATGCCGCTCGCTTCCTTCCTCTTCGACGGGGGCGTGCTCGACGACGCGTCGCTCGGGGCCGTCCGCCTCCAGGCCGAGGAGCTCTCCGACTGGCGCATGGCCACCCCCGACGAGGCCGAGGCCTACCTCTCCCCCGGCCTCTACCGCCGTGTCCGCGTCGCCCTCACCGCCCTCGCCACCGCCTCCACCCCCGTCGAACTCGTCAACGGCCTCCCGCCGAGGCCGCGGGCCTGACGCCCGGAAAGGACCTTCAGCGGCCCACCGCATAGCCCTGCATGCCACGGGGATTGGCGGCGGCGGACAGGACGCCGGTGCGGGGATCACGGGCCACGGCGCAGAGGCGGCCCTCCGACCAGGGGGCCGCGATGGTGAGGTCGTGCCCGCGGCGGCGCAGATCCTTGATGAGGGACTCGCCGAGGCGGGACTCGACGGTGAGGCTCCCGGGGTGCATGGCGCGGGGATGGAAGGACCCCGGGAAGCCGTCGGTGTGCCAGTTGGGGGCGTCGATGGCGCCCTGGAGGTCGAGGCCGCCGCGGACGTCGTCGCGCAGGGCGACGCCGAGGAAGAAGGACAGCGACCACTGGTCCTGCTGGTCGCCGCCGGGCGTGCCGAACGCCAGCACGGGCACGCCGTCGCGCAGCGCGAGCGACGGGGTGAGGGTGGTGCGCGGACGGCGGCCCGGGGTGAGGGAGTTGGGCAGCCCGGGTTCGAGCCAGGTCATCTGGAGCCGGGTGCCGAGGGCGAATCCCAGGCCGGGGATCGCGGGGCTGGACTGGAGCCAGCCGCCGCTGGGGGTGGCGGCGACCATGTTGCCCCAGCGGTCGACGACATCGAGGTGACAGGTGTCGCCCCGGGTCGCCCCGTTGTGCGCGACGGTCGGCTCGCCGACACCCATCGCGTCGAACTCCGGCTTTGAGCCGGGGTCGTGGAGCGGGAAGCGGGGCAGCCGCGGGGGGCGGCCGCCCGGGCTGCCGGGCCGCAGGTCGTGCGAGGCCTTGGCGGGGTCGATCAGGGCGCGCCGGGCCTCGTTGTAGGCGGGCGAGAGCAACTCCGCGAGGGGGACGGCGGCCGGGTCGGCGTCGCCGTACCAGGCCTCGCGGTCGGCCATGGCGAGCTTGGTGCCCTCGACGAGCGTGTGGACCCAGTCCGCGGTGCCGTACTCCGGCAGGTCGGTGGCGTCGGGCAGGAGCGCCAACTGCTGCAGGAGGACCGGGCCCTGGCTCCAGGGTCCCGCCTTGCAGACCGTCCAGCCGTTCCAGTCGTAGGTGACCGGATCCTCGTAGCGGGCCTCGTAACCGACGAGGTCGTCCCCGGTCAGGGTCGAGGCATGCCGCTCGCCGGACGTGTCCATGGCCGGGCGGGCCGCGAAGTCCACGACGGCCTCACCGATGAAGCCCTCGCGCCAGACCCGCCGGGCGGCCTCGATCCGGGCTTCCCGGCCGCTTCCCGCGGCCTGCGCCTCGCGCAGCAACCGTCGCCAGGTGGCGGCCAGTTGCGGATTGCGGAGCAGCTCACCCGGGCGCGGCGCGGGCAGGTGGAGCTCCGCCGAGGTCGTCCACTCCGTCTCGAACATCACGCGTACGGACTCCACGGTCGCGCCGACCGCCTCCACCGCAGGGTGCCCGTGCTCGGCGTAGCCGATGGCGTACGCGAGCACCTCGTCCAGCGGCTTCGTGCCGTGGTCGCGCAGCAGCACCATCCAGGCGTCGAAGGCGCCGGGTACGGCTGCCGCCAGCGGCCCCGTGCCCGGGACGAGGTCGAGACCGAGCGACCGGTAGTGCTCGACGCTCGCACCGGCCGGGGCCGGGCCCTGACCGCACAGCACGCGCACCTCGCCGCCCGCCGGGGCGAGGACGATCGGCACCTCACCGGCCGGCCCGTTGAGGTGCGGCTCCACTACGTGCAGGACGAATCCGGCGGCGACCGCGGCGTCGTAGGCGTTGCCGCCGCTCTCCAGCACCGCCATGGCCGACTGCGAGGCCAGCCAGTGCGTCGACGAGACCATGCCGAAGGTGCCCTGAAGGGTGGGCCTGGTGGTGAACAATTGCGTACTCCTCGCTCCGGATGGCTCCTACACTCGCACGATGCCCGAACAACCGGTCCCCGCACCCCCTGTGGACGCCATGGCCGAGGCCCTGTCCGGTGCCCCCGGTGTCGTGGGTGTCCTGCTCGGCGGCAGCCGGGCCCGCGGTACGCACCGCCCGGACTCCGACTGGGACCTCGGCGTGTACTACCGCGGCGTACCCGACACGGCCGCACTCGCCGCGCTGGCGGCCGAGGCGGCCGGCGCCCCCGTGGAGATCGCGGGGCCGGGCGGCTGGGGCCCGTGGGTGAACGGCGGGGCGTGGCTGACGGTGGGCGGCGCCCGCGTCGACTGGATCCTGCGCGACCTGGACCGGGTGCTGCGGGTCTGGGAGGACTGCGCGGCCGGCCGCTACGAGGTGGGCATCCAGCCCGGCCATCCGCTCGGCTTCTGGTCGCCGGCGTACCCCGGCGAGGTGGCACTCGGCCGGGTTCTGGCCGACCCCTCCGGCGAACTGGCCGCGCTGCGCGAACGCACCCGGGTGTACCCCGAACCGCTGCGCGCCGCGCTGACCAGCGCCGCGTGGGAGGCGGACTTCCTGGTGGTCAACGCCCGCAAGTCCGCGGCCGCGGGCGACGTCCTGCATGCCGCGCTGTGCCTGTCCCGAGCCGTCGGCGTGCTCACGCAGTCCCTGCACGCCCACCACCGCGTGTGGTGCCTGAACGAGAAGGGCGCGCTGGCAGCCGCGGACGCGCTGCCCGGCGCGCCGCCGGGTTTCCGGGTCCGCGCCGAGGCGGTGCTGGCCGGGCTGGGCGATCCGGTGGCCGCGGTCGAGGCGGCGGGCGGACTCGTCGCGGAGGTGCGGGAGCGGCTGGCCTGAACGGCCCGGAAACACGATGGCCGCGTGCGGCCCGGTCTGCGTACGCTCGCCACATGGACGCGAAGAAGCCGCTTGTGGCGATTCTCAGCGGCGCGGGGATCTCCACCGACTCCGGCATCCCGGACTACCGCGGTCCGAACGGAGTGTGGACGCGCGATCCCGGGGCCGAGAAGCTCGTGACCTACGAGCACTACATGTCCGACCCGGAGATCCGCCGCAGGTCGTGGCGGATGCGCATGGACGGCCACGCCCTGCGGGCGCGCCCGAACGAGGCGCACGCCGCGATCGTGCGGCTGGAGCGTTCGGGCGTGCCGGTGCGGGTGATCACGCAGAACATCGACGGGCTCCACCAGATGGCCGGGCTGCCCGAGCGCAAGGTGCTGGAACTGCACGGGACGGCGCACACGGTGGTGTGCACGGGGTGCCACGACCGCGCCCCGATGGCGGACGCGCTGGAGCGGGTCCGGGCCGGCGAGGAGGATCCGGCGTGCGGGAAGTGCGGCGGCATCCTGAAGTCGGCCACCGTGATGTTCGGGCAGCGGCTCGACCCCGTGGTGCTGGGGAACGCCATGGCGATCGCCAAGGGCTGTCAGCTGTTCATCGCCGTGGGGACCAGCCTTCAGGTGCAGCCGGCCGCGGCGCTCGCCGGGATCGCGGCGGAACACGGCGCGCGGCTGGTGATCGTCAACGCCGAACCCACGCCGTACGACCCGGTGGCGGACGAGCTGGTGCGCGAGCCGATCGGGACCGCACTGCCCGCGCTCCTGGACGGCATCGTCCAGGAGGCGGGCACGAACTGAGGCCCGGCGGCTACCAGCGGTGGTGGACCTGGGCGCGGATGCGGCTGTCGTAAAGGTCCCGCACCGCGTCCAGGGTCGCCTGCGGCAGCGGCGGAAGCGCCGCGGCCTCGGCGTTGGCACGGGCCTGGCCGACCGAGCGGGCGCCGGGGATGACGGTGGTGACGCCGGGCTGCTGGACGATCCAGCGCAGCGCGGTCTGCGCCGGGGTCGCGCCCTGCGGCGTCAGCGCCACGAACTCCGCGGCGGCCTCCAGCCCGGTCTCGTAGTCGACGCCGGAGAAGGTCTCGCCCTGGTCGAAGGCCTCGCCGTGCCGGTTGTAGTTCCGGTGGTCGTCGGCGGCGAAGACGGTGTCCTTGGTGTACCGGCCGGTCAGCAGACCGGACGCGAGCGGCACGCGCGCGATGATCCCGACGCCCGCCTCCGCGGCGGCAGGGAGCACCTGCTCCAGCGGCTTGAGGCGGAAGGGGTTGAGGATGATCTGCACGCTGGCCACGCCGGGGCGGGCGATCGCCGTGAGTGCCTCGTCGCAGGTCTCGACGCTCACCGCGTACGCGGCGATGCGCTGCTCCTCGACGAGGGTGTCCAGGGCGTCGAAGACCGCGTCCGAGGAGTACACCGAGGTCGGCGGGCAGTGCAGCTGCACGAGGTCGAGGGTGTCGACGCCCAGGTTCGCGCGCGAACGGTCGTTCCACGCGCGGAAGTTGTCCAGCACGTAGTTCTCGGAAAGCTGGGCGGCCCGGCGGCCCATCTTCGTGGCCACGAAGATGCCGGCGTCGGGGCGCTCACGCAGGTAGCGGCCGATCAGCTGCTCGCTGCGGCCGTCGCCGTAGACGTCGGCCGTGTCGAAGAAGGTCACACCCGACTCGACCGCGGCGTCCAGCACCGCCAGCGCGTCCTCCTCCCGCACGTCACCCCAGTCGGCACCCAGCTGCCAGGTGCCGAGACCCACGACGGACGCCTTGCGGCCCGTCCTGCCCAATACGCGCTGTTCCATGTCCGCGATGCTAATCGCTGCGTCCGACAGCCGCGGTCCGGGTCCATGCCGGGGCCGTGCGGAGGCCCCGTGCCCGTCACCGCCGGGGGACTGCCGCCCCCAGTCGCTTCAGGACGGCGCGGGCCGCGTGGTGGCCCGGCATGCCGTGGACGCCGGGACCGGGCGGGGTGGCGGAGGAGCACAGGAAGACGGTGGGGCGGGAGGTGGTGTACGGATTCCACTTCGGCTTGGGGCGGAAGGCGGTCTGCAGGCCGGTGAAGGCACCGCAGCCGAAGTCGCCGCCGATGTAGTTGAGGTTGCGGGCGGCCAGTTCGGCGGGTCCGCTGACGGCGCGGGCGAGGACGAGATCGCGGAATCCGGGGGCGAAGCGCTCGATCTGCCGCTCGACGGCGTCGGTGGCGTCACCCGGCCAGTCGTTGGGCACGTGGGCATAGGCCCAGAAGACGTGCTTGCCTTCCGGCGCGCGGCCGGGGTCGACGACGCTCGGCTGCGCGGTGATGAGGAACGGCACGTGCGGGTCACGGCCGGAGGCGGCCCTGCCGAGGGCGTCGCCGATCTCGCCGTAGGTCGGTCCCAGGTGCACCGTGCCGGCACGTCTCGCCTCCGCGGCGGTCCAGGGGACCGGGCCGTCGAGGGCGTAGTCGATCTTCCAGACGGCGGGGCCGTAGCGGTAGTGCTGATAGGCGTCGCCGAGCCCGGCGATCCGGGCGAGCGCCGTGGGCGAGGTGTCGAAGACGTAGGCGCGCGCGGGCGGCAGTTCGTCGATCTTGCGCACCGTGACCCCGGTGTGGACGGTGCCGCCCAGCTCGCGCAGGTACGAGGCCAGCGCGTCGGACAGGCTCTGCGAGCCGCCGCGCGGCAGGGGCCAGCCGACCTCGTGCCCGGCGACCGCGAACATCAGGGCGATGGCGCCGGTCAGCGGGCTGGTGAGCGGGGCGACGGTGTGCGCGGCGAGGCCGGCGAGGAGCCCGCGGGCGTTCCGGTCGCGGAACCGCCGGGCCAGCAGGGCCACCGGCGGCAGACCGGTGAGCCCGAACCGCGCGAAGCCCAGCGGGTCGCGCGGCAGGCCGTGCCACGGGGGCCGCAGGAAGTCGTGGGCGAGGGTGTCCCAGCGCCCGATGTACGGGGCGAGCAGCCGCCGGTAGGTGCCCGCGTCACGCGGTCCCAGCGAGGCGGCGGTGGCGCCGACGCTGCGCGCCAGGACGGCGGCGGTGCCGTCGTCGAAGGGGTGGGCGAGCGGCAGCTCGGGGTGCAGCCACTCCAGTCCGTGGGCGGCGAGCGGCATGGCGTTGAAGGCGGGCGAGCCCACGCCGAGGGGGTGTACGGCCGAGCAGGGGTCGTGCAGGAAGCCCGGCAGGGTCAGCTCCTCCGTGCGCGCCCCGCCGCCGACCCGGTCACCGGCCTCGAAAACCTCCACGGACAGCCCGGCGCGAGCGAGTTCGACCGCGGCGGTCAGACCGTTGGGACCCGCGCCGACGACGATCGCGTCCAGGACGCGCGCCCGGCTCACCGGTCACCCGCCATCAGGCCGACGACGCGACGCGCGGTCGCCGCGTCACGTGCGACGGAGAAGGGGAAGGCGTTGCCGCCCGCGATCCGGAAGGGCTCCCCCGCGGCCGTGATGCCGGCCCCGCCGGCCTCGCCGACCAGGAGCACTCCGGCCGCGTGGTCCCAGGGCGACTCCCAGGTGAAGGCGACGGCGTCGAGGGCGCCCCGGGCGACCTCCAGGTAGTCCAGCCCCGCGCAGGTGCACTGCCGGGCCGTGACGCCGTCGGTGCCGAGGACTTCGAACTGCCGCCGTTCCTGCTCGGCCAGGAAGGAGAACTGCGAGGTGGCGACCCTCAGCGCCGTGCCCTCGACGCCCTGGGCGGTGCGGATCGGATCGCCGTTGAGCAGCGCCCCCATGCCGCGCCGCGCGGTGGCCATCAGGCCGAGGCACGGCACGTACGTCCATGAGGCGTGCACTTCGCCGTCCTGCGCGAGGGCGACGAGGGTGGCGAACTCGGGCCTGCCGGCGACGAAGTTGGCGGTGCCGTCGACCGGATCGACGATCCAGACCGGGTCGCCGCCGCCGATCCGGCGCAGTACGGAGGGATCGGCGTGCACGGCCTCCTCGCCGACGACGACGGAGCCGGGCAGCAGCGCGGGCAGCTGCGCGGTGAGCCGCGCCTCCGCCTCGCGGTCGGCGACGGTGACCAGGTCACCGGGTCCGGTCTTGTGGCTGATGTCGGCGGCTGTCAACTGTCGCCAGCGCGGCACGACCTCCGCCTCGGCGACCGCCCGTACCGCGTCCTCCACGGCCTTGAAGAGTGCGTCATCGATCACTCCTCCATCAGACCAGATCGCTTCGCGCCGTGCGCAGTCGCGGTGGCTTTGGCGGGTTCACGCCGTCACGCGGTGCGCGCCTGCCGCCGGGCCGGCCACATCAGGAGCGCGTAGAGCACGAAGGACGTGGCGAGACCGATGGCCCAGCCGTAGTCGGCGAGCGGGCGGAGCGGCGGGATCAGGCCGTCGACGGGGAACGGGCCCTGTTTGGCGCCCTTGGCGTCGACCTTGGAGTAGGAGCCGCCGACGGCCAGCAGGGCGCCCGCGGAGAAGGCGGCCACCGCCCGCCAGTTCCAGCCACCGCGGTACCAGTAGCGGCCGCCGCCCCCCTGGTACAGCTCGGGGAGTGCGAGGTGGGTGCCCCGGACGATCCAGTAGTCGGCGATCAGGATGCCCGCGACCGTGCCGAGGATGCCGCCGACGACCCCGAGCCAGGTGTAGATGTACAGCTCGGGCGTGGAGATCAGCTTCCACGGGAAGATCAGCACGCCCACGACGCCCGTGATGAGCGCGCCGGCGCGGAAGTCGATGGTCTTCGGGGCGAGGTTGGACAGGTCGTAGGCGGGCGAGACGACGTTGGCGGCGATGTTCACGCTGATCGTCGCCACCAGGACGGTGACCAGCGCGTAGAGGAGCCCGAAGACGCTGTCGGCCTTGCCCGCCAGCTCCACCGGGTCCCAGATGGCCTTGCCGTAGACCGCCTCGGAGCCGGAGGTGACGAGCACGGACAGGACGGCGAACAGGGTCATGGTCGTCGGCAGGCCCAGGGTCTGCCCCCGGACCTGGGCGCGCTGCCCGGCGCCGAAGCGGGTGAAGTCGGGGATGTTGAGGGCCAGTGTCGACCAGAAGCCGATCATGCCCATGAGCGCGGGGAAGAAGACCTGCCAGAAATCCGGTCCCCAGCCGAGGGAGGACGGCTGGTCCAGTAGCTGCCCGAGGCCACCCGCCTTCGCGGCGATCCAGCCGAGCAGCACCAGGGCGCCGATGATGACGAAGGGCGCCGCCCAGTTCTCGAAGCGGCGCAGCGTCTCCATACCCCGGTAGATGATCGCCAGTTCGAGTGCCCAGAAGGCCGCGAAGCACAGCCACAGCGTCCACGGGTAGCCGCCGATCCGCGCAGCGCCGGCCCAGCCGCCCCAGATGTTGCCGAGCAGGACGAAGATGCCCTGCCCGCCGATCCACGTCTGGATGCCGAACCACGCGCAGGCCACCGCCGCCCGCAGCAGCGCCGGCAGGTTCGCGCCGCGCACACCGAACGAGGCGCGGGCCAGAATGGGGAACGGGATCCCGTACTTGGGCCCGGCATGGCCGGTGAGCAGCATCGGGGCCAGCACGATGACGTTGGCCAGGGCGATGGTGAACACCGCCTGCTTCCAGTCCATGCCGAGCGCGACCAGGCCGGAGGCGAGCGTCCAGGACGGGATGTTGTGGGCCATGCCGACCCACAGCGCGGTGAAGTTGTACGTGGTCCACTTGCGTTGGGCGAGGGGGACCGGGAGCAGGTCCTCGTTGGCGTAGCGGCCGTGCGGGGCGGCCGCGCCGGGTGCCAGCTCGACGCGGCCGTCGCTGTGCGTGATCTGGGCGGGGGCCGTGGCCTCCTGCATGTGCGCGTTTCCCCGGTCAGCCGGCGAGGGCGGGGATCACGGTGGCGCCATAGGCGTCGATGGCGGCCTCCTTGGCGTCGTGCATGTCGTACAGGGCGAACTGGTCGACGCCCAGGGCCTTGAGGGCGGTGAGCTTCTCGATGTGCTGTTCCGCGGTGCCGATCAGGCAGAAGCGGTCGACGATCTCGTCCGGGACGAAGTCCGTGTGCCGGTTTCCGGCCTTGCCGTGCTCGGCGTAGTCGTAGTCCATCCGGGCCTTGATGTACTCCGTCAGCTCCTCGGGCACCGCGCTGGAGTGGTGGCCGTACTTGGTGACGAGGTCGGCGACGTGGTTGCCGACCATGCCGCCGAACCAGCGGCACTGCTCGCGGGCGTGGGCCAGCGCCTGCGGTGAGTCGTCCTCGGTGACGTACGCCGGGGCGGCGACGCAGATCCTCACCTCGTCCGGATTGCGGCCGGCCCGCTCCGCGGCGTCCTTGACCGCCTTGACCATCCACTCGGTCAGATGGACGTCGGCGAGCTGGAGGATGAAGCCGTCGGCCTTCTCGCCGGTCAGCGCCAACGCTTTCGGGCCGTACGCCGCCATCCACACCGGGAGCCTGGCACCCTCCTTCACCCAAGGGATGTGGATGAGATGCCCGCCGAGGTCCGCCTCGCGGCCCTCGGCGAGCTCGCGGATGACGTGCATGGCCTCCTCGATGCGGGCGAGGGTGTTGGGCTTGCGCCCGGCCACCCGCATCGCCGAGTCACCGCGGCCGATGCCGCAGATCACCCGGTTGCCGAACATGTCCGCGAGCGTCGCGAAGGTGGACGCGGTCACCTCCCACGTCCGCGTACCCGGATTGGTGACCATCGGCCCCACGATCAGCCGCTCCGTCTGCGCCAGGATCTGGCTGTAGATGACGAACGGCTCCTGCCACAACACCGCCGAGTCGAAGGTCCAGCCGTGACTGAACCCGTTGCGCTCCGCACGCCTCATCAGCTCCACCACGCCCGAGGCGGGCGGATCCGTCTGCAGGACGAGACCGAAGTCCATGGCTCAACACGCCTCTCTCAGACGAGGTTCTGACAGGTGCCTCGCGGGGTGTACCGGCCGTGGCCGGCCCGCCCCACATAGGTGCGGCCCTCGATGACCGGCTCGCCGCGGGAGAACACGGTCTCCACCCGTCCGGTGATCCGCTTGCCCTCGTAGGCCGAGTAGTCGACGTTCATGTGATGGGTCGCGGCGGACATGACCTGCTCGGCCGCCGGATCGTAGATCACGATGTCCGCGTCCGCCCCCGGCGCGATCGTCCCCTTGCGCGGATACAGACCGAACATCCGCGCCGGAGCGGCACACGCGATCTCGATCCACCGCCGCCGCGAGATATGACCGTCCACCACCGCCTGATGCAGCAGATCCATACGGTTCTCCACCCCCGGCAGACCATTGGGAATCTTCGAGAAATCCCCCCGGCCCAGATCTTTCTGCCCCACGAAACAGAACGGGCAGTGGTCCGTGGACACCACCTGGAGATCATTGGTCCGCAGAGCGCGCCACAACGAAGCCTGGTGCTCCCTCGGCCGCAACGGCGTGGAGCACACGTACTTCGCCCCCTCGAAATCCGGCTCCGCGAGATGGTCCGTCGACAGGAACAGATACTGCGGACAGGTCTCACCGAAGACGTTCAGGCCCTCGTCCCGCGCGAGCGCGATCTGCTCCACGGCCTGCTGCGCCGACACATGGACGACGTAAAGGGGGGAGCCGGCGACCTGGGCGAGGCGGATGGCGCGGTGGGTGGCCTCGGCCTCCAGGAGCGCGTGGCGGACCTCGCCGTGGTAGCGGGGGTCGGTCTTCCCGGCGGCCAGCGCCTGCTCGACCAGGACGTCGATGGCGATGCCGTTCTCCGCGTGCATCATGATCAGGCCGCCATTGTCGGCGCCGCGCTGCATGGCCCGCAGGATGCGGCCGTCGTCGCTGTAGAAGACGCCCGGATAGGCCATGAACAGCTTGAAGGAGGTCACGCCCTCCTCGACCAGGATGTCCATCTCCTTGAGGGTGTCCTCGTTCACGTCGGAGAGGATCATGTGGAAGCCGTAGTCGACGGCGCACTGGGCATCCGCCTTGGCGTGCCAGGTGTCGAGCCCGGCCCGCAGCGACTCGCCGACGGACTGCACGGCGAAGTCCACGATCGTCGTGGTGCCGCCCCAGGCGGCGGCCCGCGTGCCGGTCTCGAAGGTGTCCGAGGCATGGGTGCCGCCGAAGGGCAGCTCCATGTGCGTGTGCGCGTCCACGCCGCCGGGGATGACATACTTCCCGGTCGCGTCGACGACCCGGTCGGCTGACTGCGTCCAGCCCCGCGCGGCGTCGGACTCATGGGCGGCGAGTGCGGCGACCCGGCCCCCCTCGACGAGCACGTCGGCGTGGATCTCGTCGGCGGCGGTGACGACCAGTCCGCCGCGGATGACGGTGCGGCTCATGCTCCCACTCCTTCCATGGCTGAGGGCGGGGTCACCGGTGACTCGATGCCATGTCGGAACGGCTCTACGCACGTAGACCCCGGCCGTGGGAAGAACGTATGGCCCGTCACCCACGGTGGCAATACCGCTGCTGCTGATCGTCGGGGCCGATCGCCTTCCCGGTGACCGCCCCCAAGGCGAACGTTCACAATATGCCACGAAAGGGGCGCGGGCGGCAGGATGCGGGCGAGCGCCGCGCCCTTGCTTCTCCCCGCCCCGGGGGAATGAGGCGGCGTCAGATCGCGCACCGGGTGGTGCCGGTGAGGAGCGGTCCGGGCGGCGCTGGGCCGCCCGGACCGGGAACGGACGGGGCGTCAGGTCCCCCCGCCGCCCGCCTCGCTCTGGGCCTGCTTGAGCGCGGCTTCCAGGATGGACGCGCCCTCCTCGGCCTCGGCGACGGTCAGCGACAGCGGCGGGGCGATCCGCAGCGCGTCACCGGCGCGCCCTCCCTTGCCGATGAGCAGACCGCCCTCGCGGGCCGCCTCCATGACGACCCCGGCGGCGGCGGCGTCGGCGAGTTCGACGCCGAGCATCAGACCGCGGCCGCGGACCTCGTGTACCACCGGCAGCCCGGCGGCGATGGCCTCCAGACGGGACTTCAGCAGCCCGCCGACGCGGCGGGCGTTGCCCTGAAGGTCGTGGTCGAGGAGGTACTGGAGGTTGGCCATCGCCCCGGCGGTGGTGATGGGGCTGCCGCCGAAGGTGGAGATGGAGTTGGCGGTCAGGCAGTCCATCACCTCGGCCCGGGCGACGACGCCGCCCATGGACAGGCCGTTGCCGACGCCCTTGGCGAAGGTGAGGATGTCCGGCGGGCCCGAGCCCTCGTGCGCCTGCCAGCCCCAGAAGTGGTCGCCGGTGCGGCCCCAGCCGGTCTGCACCTCGTCGGTGATCCAGAGGATGCCGTGCCGGTCGAGCACCTGCTTGAAGGCGGCCAGCAGGCCGTCCGGGCCGGAGGTGAAGCCGCCGACGCCCTGCACGGGTTCGGCGATGAGGGCGGCGACCCGGCCGTTGGCCTGCCCCAGCACGTCCTCCAGGTCCGCGACGCACGCGGCGATGAACTCCGCGTCCGACAGGTGCGCGTACGGGCCGCGGGTGCGGACGCCGCCGTGCACGTACAGCGTCTGCAGCGGGGAGAGGCTGGTCGGCGACCACGCGGTGTTGCCGGTGATGCCGATGGCCGAGAAGGAGCGGCCGTGGTAGCTGTTGCGCAGGGCCAGGATCTGGTTGGAACCGCGCAGGGTGGTGGCCAGCAGCAGCGCGGTGTCGTTCGCCTCCGTACCGGAGGTGGTGAAGAAGACCCGGGCGTCCGGGATGCCGGACAGGGCGGCGACGCGCTCGGCGAGTTCGACGGCCTGGGAGCTCAGGTAGAGCGTCGAGGAGTGCAGGATCCGGCCGGCCTGGTCGCGGACGGCGGCGGTCACCTCCGGCAGGGCGTGGGCGGTCATGGTGGTGAGGATGCCGCCGAAGAAGTCCAGGTACTGCCGGCCCTCGGCGTCCCAGACATGGCGGCCCTCGCCGTGGGTGATCTCGATCGGGTCGGCGTAGTAGGTCGCCAGCCACTGCGGCATGACGGCCTTGTGGCGGGCGTGGAGCGCGGCGTGCTGCTGCGAACGTTCGGTCATGGTCATATCAACGATCACGCCTCCGTGAGGGTGCCGTAGGCGTCCGGGCGGCGGTCCCGGTAGAAGGCCCACTGCTGGCGCACCTCGGGGATCAGGTCGAAGTCCAGGTCGCGGACGACGAGTTCCTCCTCCTTGCCGGAGGCGGGCTCGCCGACGAACCGGCCGCGCGGGTCGACGAAGTACGAGGTGCCGTAGAAGTCGTTGTCGCCGTACTCCGGCTCCTGGCCCACACGGTTGATGGCCGCGATGAAGTACTCGTTGGCGACGGCGGCGGCCGGCTGCTCCAGTTTCCAGAGGTAGGCCGACAGGCCGCGATGGGTGGCCGAGGGGTTGTAGACGAGCTGGGCGCCCGCGAGGCCGAGGGCGCGCCAGCCCTCGGGGAAGTGCCGGTCGTAGCAGATGTAGACGCCGACCTTGCCGACCGCGGTGTCGAAGACGGGCCAGCCCAGGTTGCCCGGCTTGAAGTAGAACTTCTCCCAGAAGCCCTTGACCTGCGGGATGTGGTGCTTGCGGTACTTGCCGAGATACGAACCGTCGGCGTCGATCACGGCCGCGGTGTTGTAGTAGAACCCGTCCTGCTCGATCTCGTAGACGGGGACCACCATGACCATGCCGGTCTCGCGGGCGAGGGCCTGCATGCGCCGCACGGTCGGGCCGTCCGGCACGGGCTCGGCCCAGCGGTAGTTCCCCGCCTCCTGCACCTGGCAGAAGTACGGGGCGTTGAACACCTCCTGGAAGCCGATCACCTTGGCGCCCTGGGCGGCGGCCTCACGGGCGTGCGCCTCGTGCTTGGCGATCATCGAATCGGTGTCGCCGGTCCACGTCGCCTGAACGAGCGCCGCTCGTACGACATTGGGCATGACAGCTCCTTTGACGCGGTGTCACACCGGACCGGCGGCTGGTCTACGCACGTAGATCCGGCGGTGGGAAGAACGTAGAGCCCACTGCCCACTGTGGCAATACCGGCGCCTTTACTCAACGAAGCCGATCGGATTTCGCGGTCGGACAGACCCGCTCGGCGCAGTGCGGCGGCTATGAGCACCCGGTCCGGGTGGAATCGCGGGGTTACGCCGGCGCTACGGAGAGTCCCCACGGAGGGCCCGGCGGGAGCGCGGGCACCCCCGCGCGGCCACGCCCCATGCCGCCGCCCGGCGCCGTCTCACCTGCGGCGGGCGGCACGACGTACCGTCACCCCTTGCTCAGTGGCCGCTGCTCCGGACCACCATCGCGGATCCACCGCCGCGGCGCACGGGCTCGGCGGCGGCCAGCCACCGGCCGTCGGGCAGCCGCTGGACGCCGGTGGCCGCGCCGATCTCGGCGCCCTCCACCAGGTTCTGGCCGAGCGCCTTCAGCTGCGCCGCCGCGGGACCGGCCATGAAGGCCGCCTCCGCCTGCGTCGTGGCGGTGTTGCGCTGACTGGCGCGCGGCGCCGCGATGGCGTCGACGAGCGGCAGGCCCCGGTCGACGTGCTCGGTCAGCACCTGGAGCACGGTGGTGATGATCGTGGCACCGCCCGGCGAGCCGAGCGCGAAGTCGACCTTGCCGTTCTTGAGCACGATCGTCGGCGAGATGGACGAGCGCGGCCGCTTGCCGGGGCCGGGCAGATTGGGGTCGTGCACGGCGGGGTTCGCCGGCACGAAGGAGAAGTCGGTCAGCTCGTTGTTGAGCAGGAAACCACGGCCGGGCACGGTGATGGCGCTGCCACCGGTCTGCTCGATGGTGAGCGTGTACGAGACGACGCCGCCCCACTTGTCGGCGACCGTCAGGTGCGTGGTGTTCTCGCCCTCATAGGTGGTGGGCGCGGTCGTACCGCCCGCACCGCAGGCTGCGGGACGCGAGGGGTCACCGGGCGCGAGCGGGCTGGTCAGCGCCGCGTTGTCCTTGATCAGGCAGGCGCGCGAATCGGCGAATCGCTGCGACAGCAGGCCGGAGGTGGGGACCTTCTCGAAGGCCGGGTCACCGACCCAGCGCCCCCGGTCCGCGAAGGAGATCCGGCTCGCCTCCAGGAAGCGGTGCAGGTACTGGGCGTCGGACAGCCGGGACAGGCTGCCGGTGCGCTCGAGGATGTTGAGCGCCTCGCCCACCGTCGTGCCGCCGGAGGAGGAGGGTGCGATGCCGTACACGTCCAGCCCGCGATAGGCGACCCGGGTCGGCTTCTGCACCTTCGCCCGGTACGCCGCGAGGTCGCGTGCCGTGAGGTCCCCGGGCCGTACGACGCGTGTGGCGGCGGGGTCGACGGGCGGCTTGCGTACGGTGTTGACGATGTCGGCGCCGATCTCGCCGTCGTAGAGGGCCGAGATGCCCTTGTGGCCCAGCTCCTCGTAGGTGCGGGCGAGATCGGGGTTCTTGAGGGTGGAGCCGACGGCCGGCAGCTGTCCGCCGGGCAGGAAGAGGGCGGCGGTGGCGGGGAAGTCCTTGAAGCGGGCGAGGTTGCCCTCGGTCTGACTGCGGAAGGTGGCGTCCACGGTGAAGCCGCCGCGCGCGATCCGCTCCGCGGGCCTCAGCATCTCGCCGAGGCTCCGGGTGCCCCAGGCGTCGAGCGCGGTGTCCCAGGTGGCGGACGTACCGGGGACACCGACGCTGAGGCCGCTGGTGACGGCGGCGTCGAAGGGCAGCGGCTGCCCGTTCTCGACGAAGAGCCGGTCGGTGGCGCTGCGGGGCGCGGTCTCCCGGCCGTCGATCGTGTGGACCTTGTGGTCCCTGGGGCTGTAGTAGACGAAGTAGCCGCCCCCGCCGATACCGGAGGAGTACGGCTCGGTGACGCCCAGCGCGGCGGCGGTGGCGACCGCGGCGTCCACGGCGTTCCCGCCGCGCCGCAGGACCTCGATGCCGGCGGCAGAGGCGTCGGCGTCGACGCTGGAGACGGCGCCGCCGTAGCCGACCGCGAGCGGTGCCTTGTCCGGTGGGCCGTGATGGGCCGCGGGCCCGCCGGCCGGGGCCGCCGCGACCGACAGGGCCGCGGTGGCGGTGACGGTGAGCAGCGACAGGATCCGTGCGGCGTGACGACGCATACGTGGACCTCCACTAGGGCGACCGTTCAGGCAGCGTAACCCGACCCAGGGTTCCTCGTCAGGAACACCTCAACTACCATCGCGGCACATGAGCGACGACGTGCGGAATATCGTGCTGGGCCTGGCCGCGAGCGGCCTGAGCGCCGCACTGGGATGGTTCGTGCGCACCTATGTGTGGCGCCGCCGGCTCCGCCGCAAGCAGCGCTTCTTCGGGCTGCCCGCCGGTTCCGAGTGCCTGCTGGTGGTCAACCGCGACCCGGGCGCACGGGAGTGGAGCGTGGCGCGGCATGACGTCTTCGCGCTCATAGAGCTCTCCGCGCTCATCAAGGAGTGCCTGGCCAACGCCGAGATCCTGCCGCACGACACCGCCTGGCAGGGTTTCGGCGCACGGACCGAGTTCTGCATCGGCGGCCCGGTCTCCAACCACCGCATGGCGGCCCATCTGCGGTCGATGCTGCCGGGTGTCGAGGTCGCCAAGGAGAAGTCCGGCCCCGACCAGGGCGCGCTGACGGTGGGCGGCCAGACCTACCGCATGGACAAGGGCACCGCCGAGTACGTCCTGCTGGCCCGGCTCGCCGCCGACGAGAACACCGGCAACAGCCGCCCGGTCTTCCTGGCCTCGGGGCAGCGCGCGGTCACCAACCAGGCGGCGGTGCGCTACCTGGCGCGCCACTACGTCCGGCTGACCCGCAAGTACGGCGTCAACGGGACGTTCTGCCTGCTGCTGAAGGTGGTCAACTCGCAGGCGTACGGTCCGGACGTCGTCGAGATCGTCGCGGACGTCACCCGGGCGGCCACCACACCGGTCGCCCGCCCGGAGGCCGCGGCCGCCACAGCGACCGCCGCCACCACCACGGAATGATCATGTGACGACGGGGCCGCCCGCCACGGCGGCGGCCTGCCTCAGCGGTGCACGTGCAGCCGGTCCAGGACCGCGGCGGCCATCGCCTGCTCCCCGAGCGCGTTGGGGTGGGCGGGGGCGGCCGGGGCGGCGGGGGTGAGCGGCTCGATCCAGCGCACGCCGGGTGCGGTGCACATGTCGTGCCCGACCGTCGGGGTGTAGGTGTCCACGTAGGTCGCGTGGGCGGCCTTCGCGCGGCGGGCGAGCATCGCGTTCAGACGCTTCTCGGTGTCGCGCAGGTAGGCGAAGTCCCCGTCGGCGAAGGGCACGGCCGGCCGGCAGCCGACGCCGCTGTCGGGGAGCAGGTCCGGGTAGCCGACGACCACGACACGGGCGTGCGGGGCGCGCCGGTGGACGGCGCCGAGCACGGCGTCGATCTTCGGCGCGGTGGCGTCGACGGCCGCGCGCAACTGGTCGCTGCCGCCGGAGGAGTAGAACTTCTGACAGGGATTGCCCGTGGGGTCGCCGAGCGCGGCCCCGGCGCAGGTGCGGATGATGCTCCCGAAGCCGACGTCGTTGCCGCCGATCTGAACGGTCACCAGGGACGTCCGCCGGGACAGTGCGTCCAGCTGCGGCGGATTGGTGCCCTGGGCCTGCCACATCTCGGCGGTGGTGGCACCGCCGCAGCTCACGTCGGTGAGCTGCGTGCCACGCAGCCGCCCGGCCACCAGGGAGGGGTAATTGCGATCGGAGCGGGCACAGTTGAGATCCACCTGAGTGGGGATCAGCGGCCCGGAGGTGTACGAGTCGCCGAGCGCGACATAGGCGTCGCGGTGCCCGTGCCCGTGACCGCCACCGTGTCCGGCGCTCCCGTGCGCGGCGGCCGGCACCGCGCTCCCGGCGGTGAGCACGAGTGCGGCGGCGGCAGCCGCGACACCCAGGATCGACGCACGTCCGACAGCCATCGGGCCCTCCCCCTGTCAACGCTGACGGTTCAGATTCGGCGTGACACGGGGCGAAAGTCAATGACTGTGCGGGAAGTGCACACCACGGCGAGCGGTACGGGGTCCGCGGGGCTCCGGGCGCTACGGGGCCCCTGCGGCGGCGTCGGCGTGCCCCTCCCCCAGGACCTGCCCGGCCAGCGCGTCCCGCTCGGGCTTGGGGATGGCGGTCCAGCGGGTGCCGCGGATCGCGCCCTCCAGGGCGAACAGGGTGTGGCTGCGCGCGTCCTCGGGAAGGTCCCCGCGGATCATCGCGAAGGCGCGTCCCGCTCCGAGGCGCCGGAGCTCGTCGGCGTCCGTCACGCCGACACGGCGGAGGCGCTCCGCCAGTACAGCTCCGATGTTGGGCATCTGCTGCAGGGAGTCCATGCCCTCATCATGCACCTCCCGACACCCCGTCAGACGGCGATCTCGGCCCAGACACGCTTGCCGGCCGGGAGAAGCTCGGTGCCCCAGCGAAAGCTGAGCGATGAGACCGCCTGCAGACCGCTGCCGTTCTCAGGCCAGGTGGGGGGCAGCCCGGTGAGCCTCAGGCAGGGCAGCGCACGCGAGCCGTCGCGCACCGACAGATGGACCAGGGACAGCCGCCGCCACAGCGTGATGCCCACGTCGCCGCCCCCGGCGTGCCGCACGGCGTTGCCCACCAGCTCGGCGAGGACGGCCTCGGCGGTGCCCAGAAGGTGCCCGAGGTCCCATGCGTCGAGGGCCGCCGCCAGCAGGCGCCGTGCATGGGCCGCCGCGAGGTCGTCGCACGGGGAGGAAGACCTCGCCGAGAGGCGCGCGGGCCCGCGGAGCGCGAGGGGACTCGGCGCGCCGCTCCCCGGTATCCGCGCAGTCCGGGGGCGGCGCGGCCGCCGCGTCCGGGGCGCAGGAGGGGGCGAGGCTCAGGACGAACGCTCTCGCGGCCGGTTTCTCCCGCATGTGTCCACCTCACAGGTCTCGTAGCCGGCGCCGAGCATTCCCGTGAAGCCGGTGTGGACGCGATACCCCAGCGCTATTCTCACCACGACATACCCGCTGGTAACGCTGGTGCTTGCGGTGGCGTGGACGGGAGGCGCGGATGCCGGAACCGGGTTCCGGCGAAGGGGTCGGGATACCCTCCTGGGCCTGGGAGCGCGACGAGATCCGGGAGGCGCTGCGCTCCCGTGACGCCGGGGCGATCCTCCGCTTCGCCCAGCAGTACGGGGGCGCCAGCCAGTCGCGCATCGCCGCCGCGACCGGGCTGCTGCAGGGCCGTGTCAACGAGATCGTGCGCGGGCGCCGCTCGGTCGTGCGCCTCGACGTCTTCGACCGGATCGCGCAGGGCCTGCGGATGCCGGACCCTGCGCGGATGCTCCTGGGGCTCGCCCCGCTGCGCTTCGCCGGTTACGGCATCCGGGACCTGACGGACCATCCGCGTGTCGCGGCCGTGGCCCTGACCAAGCCCGAGGCGGCGGCCGAGATCCGCGACGCGGCCGCGTGGGCGGACTCGGTGGACGTGGTGGGGGTCCGCGCCCTGGGACTGGTCGCGCTCGGCGACTCGCTGCTGCGCGGCCCGCTGACGGGCAGGGACCGCGACGATATCCCGCATCTGCGGTTGCTGCTGCTCCATCCGGAGAGCCCCGCGGTGGCGCGGATCGCGGAGGAGGTCGGCGAGACGCCGCGGTTCTTCGTGTCGAGCCTGCGGTTCGCCGAGGACATGCTCGCCGCGCTCGCCGAAGAAGGAACGATTCGTCTGGAGGTCTACCGGTACCGGACCACGCCGGTGTGGCGGCTGGTCCGGCTCGACGGCCTCACCTTCGTCTCCGTCATCGGACGGCCGGGCGATGCGCGCGGCTCGATGGTCTACCGGCTCTCCGCCACCCCGCCGGGCTCGGTCCTCTACGGCTTCGACCGCTTCTTCGAGGCCATGCTCGGCGAGGCGGAACGCGTCATCTGACGCCCGGACCGGCGGGCCTACGGCTCCGAGGCCTCCGCGTACACCTGCGACAGCTCGGGGGTGCCGCCCTCGGCCCACTCGTGGCCGGCCTCGACGACGTCCAGCTCGCGTCCGGAGGCGAGTATGACCACGGGCCGGCCGTTGGGCCAGATCTGCCAGGCCGCACCCGGCACCGTGCGCACGATGACCGTGCCGAGGTAGAGCCCGGCGTCATTGCCGAGCCAGGTGAGCTCGTCGGGGTCTTCGCGCCAGCGCGGCTGCAACTGGTCGACGCTCTCCAGAGACCTGGGAGTGTCGTCGAGCACGACCCCCTCGGACTCCGCACGGGCGCGCAACAGCTCGCATTCGGCCAGCAGTTCACCGACGCCTTCGGGATCGTCCACGACCGGCCCCGTCAGGGCCGTGCCCGCGACCTCGCCGAACCTTTTGCGCCACTTGTCGAGGAACGAGATCTCCATGCAGGTCAGCGTATGCCGTCTGCACGAAAACCCGGGCGGTGATGACGTACGCCTTCTTCAAAGTCTCGTGCACAGTCTGTGTCGAACGCCCCTCCACACACAGCACCCCACCCGGGAACGATCGGCCGGATGGCCCCCATCCGGCGCCGGTCGGGTGATTCCCAGGGCACCGTGCCCGGCGCCGGAAAGATCGCCTTCCGGTTCAGCGGAGGCGATAACGACGGCGACACCGCGCGTCGCCGGGAGCCCGTCCGGGGCCGGGGAAGGACGACAACGACACGTTGTATACGTTCCGTTGCCGCACAATACGTAGCGTAAAGCCGCCCGGGGCGAGAAGGGGCACGGGATGTGTGATGAACGGGTGGCCGCCCTACGGACGGCCGACCGCGCCTGGCGCCTGCTCGAGGAACTGGCGGAACGCGCTCCGGGGGCGGTGCGGCTGACCCCCGGCGCCGGCGAGGGCGAGATCGGCGGCTGGGGCGTGCCGCTGCCGCCCGAGGTGCGCCGCCTGGTGGGGCGGGTCCGGGCCGTCAGGATCGGCGGGCGGGAGGAGTACCGGCTGGCGCCGGAACGGGGACTGGCCACGGGCGGCTGGGCGGTGGGGCCGCCCGGCTCGGCGCATCTGCTGTACGAGACGAGCGAGGACACGCTCTTCGTCGACGTGGACGCGGACACCGGCGCCTGGGGGCGCGTGTTCGCCGCGACCGGGGTGTTCCAGGAGACCTGGGCCTATGTGGCACCGTCCCTGGTCTCCTGGCTGACCACGCTCGCGTGCGCGGGACTGGCGGCGCTGGAGCACGCGGGGACGGAGGGCCCGGACGGCGACAACCCCCCGGCCGACAACGCCACCGTGCTGGAACGGCTGGCCGAGACCTCCCACGTCGTCTCCTACCGGCCCGACCTGCGCGGCACCCCGGTCGGCGAAGCCCGCTCCGGCGCCGACCCGGAACTGGCCGCCGTCCTGACCGGACTTCCGGACGAGGCACTGGTGGTGGACCTGCGCGAGGTCGCAGCCCCGGCCACCTTGCATCTGCCCTGCCCGCCGGGGCGGCCTGGCGGCTGGGTGGAGTTCCAGCGCCGGCACGGCGGCCGCTTCGCGGTCGGGATGCCCCGCAGGGCTCAGACGTCCAGGTCGACGACCACCGGTGCGTGGTCGGAGGCGCCCTTGCCCTTGCGCTCCTCGCGGTCCACGTAGGCGTCGCTCACGGCCTTGGTGAAGGACTGGTTCGCGTAGACCAGGTCGATGCGCATGCCACGGTTCTTGGGGAAGGCCAGCTGGCGGTAGTCCCAGTAGGTGTAGGGGCGGTCGTACTTGAGCGGGCGGGGCACCACGTCGCTCAGTCCCGCCTCGCGCAGGCTCGCCAGCGCCTCCCGCTCGGCGGGGGTGACGTGGGTCATCCCCTCGAAGACGGTGGGGTCCCAGACGTCCTCGTCGGTGGGCGCCACGTTGTAGTCCCCGAGGACGGCGAAGGGGCGCTCGGCCGCCGCGTCCTCGGCGACGGCGCTGCGCAGCGCCTCGAACCAGCGGAGCTTGTAGGCGTAGTGGTCGTGGCCGACCTCGCGCCCGTTGGGCACGTACACCGACCAGACGCGGACCGCGCCGCAGGTGGCCGACACCGCGCGGGGCTCCTCGGCGTCCTCGTACAGCGGGCCGCCGGGCAGGCCGACGACGACGTTCTCCAGGCCGACGCGGGAGAGCAGCGCCACCCCGTTCCACCGGCCGGTGGCGTTGACGGCGGTCTCGTAGCCGAGGGCGCGCAGCTCGTCGAAGGGGAACTGCGCCTCCGCGCACTTGGTCTCCTGGACGCACAGCACGTCCGGGCTGTTCTGCTCCAGCCAGGCGAGCATCCGCGGCAGGCGGGCGGTGATCGAGTTGACGTTCCAGGTGGCGATGCGCATGGCACCGAATCTACCGCCCGCCTCCGACAACCGGTCCCGCCCGCCGCCGCGCGGGACGTCAGCCCAGCTCGATGCTGTCGCCGGGGGCCAGCCGGTCGTGCCCGGCACCGGCCACGCCCGGGCCGTCGGGGCCGAGCAGCCGACCGTAGAGGCCCGCGGCCAGATCGGTCAGGAGCGCGTCGTGCACGTCGATGGCCCGGACCGGCTTGAGTTCGCGCAGGTAGTCGATCACCTCGGAGACCTTGCTCCAGGGGGCCTGCACCGGCAGCAGCAGCGTCTCGACGGAACGGCCGGGGACGGTGAGCGCGTCGCCGGGGTGGAAGACAGAGCCGTCCATCAGGAAGCCGACGTTGGTGATCCGCGGGATGTCGGGGTGGATCACCGCGTGGAGCTGACCGTGCACCTCGATGTCGAAGCCCGCGGCACTGAAGGTGTCGCCCTCGCCGACGGTGTGCACCCGGCCCGGGAAGGCGGCGGAGACCTGGTCCGCGACGCTCTTCAGCGTCCAGACCTCGGCACCCGGGTTGGCCTCCAGTGCGGCGCGCAGCTGTTCCTCGCTCCAGTGGTCGGCGTGCTCATGGGTGACGAGGACCGCCTCCGCCCCGGTCGCGGCCTGCGGCTCGGTGAAGGCGCCGGGGTCGATGACGAGCACCCGCCCGTCCTTCTCCAGCCGGACGCAGGCATGGCCCTTCTTCGTCAGTTTCATGACTCTCCTCCGCGGCGGTGATCCTCTGCATGGCCATCATGGCCGAAGGCCGGGCGCCCCACCCTGATGCGGGATGTACCGGGATACGGGCGCTGGGCGCGGTCTCACTCCCCCGGGCGAGTCTCCTCCCGGATCACCTGTCGTGCCACCGTGAAGGCGGCGCCCGCGGCCGGGACCCCGCAGTGCACGGCGGTCTGGAGCAGCACTTCCTCGATCTCGGCGGGGCTCAGCCCGTTGCGCAGCGCCGCCCGGATGTGGGTGGCGAGGTCGCCGTGGTGGCCGCCGGCGACGAGGGCGGTCAGGCTGACCACGCTGCGGGTGCGGCGGTCGAGTCCGGGCCGGTTCCAGACCTCGCCCCAGGCATAGCGGGTGACGAAGTCCTCGAAGTCCACGCCGAAACCGTCGGCACGCTCGGCGGCCTGGTCGACGTGCGCGTCGCCCAGCACCTCACGGCGGATGCGGACGCCGTCGCCGTAGGCGCCCGCGGCGGCCTGCGCGTCCCGGCCGGCGACGGGGGCCGCCGGGAGCTGCGCCTCGGCCATGGGCGCGGCGGGCGGGGTGGGGGCGGACGCCGTGGCGTACCCGGCCGCCGGCTCCGCCCAGGCACCCTCGAAGTGGGCGACCAGCAGATCGGTCACCGCGGCGGGTTGCTCGACCGGCACCAGGTGCGAGGCGCCGGGGACGACCGCGAGCCGCGCGTCGGTTATCCCGGCCACCAGCGCCCTTGCGTCCGCCGGGGGCGTGACAGGATCCTCGGCGCCGTTCAGCACGAGCGCCGGGACGGCGATCCGGCCCAGGTCGGCACGGACGTCGTGGGAGGCGAGTGCCTCACAGGCGGCGACGTAGCACTCGGGGTCGGTGCTGCGCACCATCTGCACGGCCCAGTCGACGATGGCCGTCTGCGCGGTGCGGAACCCGGCGGCGAACCAGCGCTCCGGGACACTCTGGGCGATCTGGTCCAGCCCGTTGGCCCGGACGATCACGCCGCGCTGCCGCCAGGCGTCGGGGGTGCCGTAACGGGCGGCCGAGGAGATCAGCACCAGGGAGGCCACACGGTGCGGGGCGCGCAGCGCGACCTGGGTGCCGACGGCGCCGCCGAAGGAGCAGCCGGCGTAGCCGAAGCGCTCGATCCCGGCCTGGTCGAGGGTGCGCAGCAGCCGATCGGCGAGCTCGGCGGTGGACATCGACGGGTGGGCGGGCGCACCGCCGTGCCCCGGCAGGTCGTACCGCAGGACGCGCCATTGGCGCGTCAGCTCGGGCACCTGCCGGTCCCACATGTGCCAGGTGGTGCCGAGTGAGGGGCCGAGGACAAGGACCGGGGCGTCCTCGGGGCCGTCGAAGCGGTACTGGAGGGTCTTCGGGGTCTGCTCGTCGCTCACCCTTGTCACGCTATCGAGCGAACGCCCAAGAGGTGCCACCGCCCCCCGCCCGGCCGTTCCGGCACAGGCGTCAGGCGAAGTCCATGGTGGAGACGACGTAGACCACCGGCGCGTCCGGGCTCGTCAGGTCGACCGTGATGTCGTGGTCGGGCTTGTCGCCGTGCTGCTGGAGCCGTACCCCGGCCCAGTGCTGCCCGGAGCCGAAGGCCCAGCGCACGGTGCGCGCCTGCTTGCCGCTCACCGTCACCTCGCCGTCCTTCAGCGCGGCACGGCTGCTCCCCACCTGGGCCAGGAACGTGTCGAGGCCGCCCTGGCTGGTGGTGAACTGCACATAGAGCGAGCTGGCCGCCCAGTCGTTGGTCTCCAGATAGGCCACGGGGCGGGATCTGGCGGGGATCGGCATGTCGTAGATCCGGCGCTGCACCTTGGTGGGCCACAGGTAGGTGAGAGTGGTGGCCGCGGCCTGCTTCTGCTTCTGCTCTCCGCCGTCACGGCTCTGCTCCGCGGAGATGAGCACGTAGAAGATGGGCACGAGGACCAGCAGCGGGACGACCGTCCACTGCACCCAGCGGGGCGGCTTCCTCAAGGGGGGACTGCTCACTTGCCGACAACCTTCGCGTAGCGCTCGTACCGCTCGACCCGGCGGCGGTTGGCCCGCCGGAAGCGACGGGCGACCAGCCGTGCCAGGTCCGCGGCGCCGACCATCCCGGCCTCGGGGCCGAGTTGCGCCTTGACGATAGCCGCTTCGGGCCGGTAGCCACGCCCGGTCAGGTGCCGCCGGAACGCGTCCCGGGCGGGAGCGATGAGCAGATCGTCGGCCGCGCTGACGCCGCCGCCGATGACGAAGCAGGAAGGGTCCAGGGCAGCGGCGAGATTGGCGATGCCGACGCCCAGCCACTGGCCGATCTCCTGGAAGAGCTCGACGCACATGGCGTCACCCTCACGAGCGAGCTCCGTGATGAGCGGACCGGTGATCTCCTGCACCTGGCCGCCGACCCGGTCGATGATCCCGTAGGCGACCGGCGAGTCGGCCGCGGCCAGCTCGCGGGCCTCGCGCACCAGGGCGTTGCCAGAGCTGTACTGCTCCCAGCAGCCGCGGTTGCCGCAGGCGCAGCGGTGGCCGCCCGGCACCACCTGCATGTGGCCGAACTCCCCCGCCACCCCGTAGCGGCCGCGCTTGACGTGGCCGTCCTCCAGGATCGCGCCGCCGATGCCGGTGCCGAGCGTGATCATGACGAGGTCGTTCTCGCCGCGGCCCGCGCCGAAGCGCCATTCCGCCCAGGCGGCGGTGTTCGCGTCGTTGTCCACCATGACCGGGACGCGCAGGCGCTCGGTGAGGCGGTCCTTGAGCGGCTCGTCCCGCCAGGCCAGGTGCGGCGCGAAGAGCACCCGGGAGCGGTCGGCGTCGACCCAGCCGGCCGCGCCGATGCCGACGGCGTGCACATCGTGGCGCTCGGACAGATCCAGCACGAGCTCGGTGATGGTGTCCTCGACGACCTTCGGGCTCTTGCTCTTGTCCGGGGTCTCCGTGCGCAGCTTCTCCAGGATGTTGCCGTCCGCGTCGACGACGCCGGCCATCACCTTTGTGCCGCCGATGTCGATGCCGACGGTCGGCACGCGCGGGGCGGTGAGGTGCGAACGCCGTTCGCGCCGCCCCACGGTGCTCAGAAGGGTGGTGCTGCTGGAGGAACGCGCGGAGCCGCTGCGGTACGCGCGCTCACGGTACGTGCTCATCTGTTCACCGCCGCGGTTCCGGTCCGGGGCTGCTGCTCTGTCGCTCGCAAGGCTCGTCTCTCCGGCGGTCGGGGCTGGGTCCTCTGTGATTCTAAGTGGGGGGCGCGGACGACTCCGGGGGGCCACCCTTGCGGCGCGCGAAACCCGGCATGGTGCTTCTGCCCCGCCGGTGCGCGCCCAGCGCACCAGCGGGCGGGGCGTCCGTCAGCCGGTGGGGCGGCGCAGCTCGTGGGTGAGGGCTTCGAGGTCGCTGCCCCCCGCCATCTCGCGGGTGAGGTCGTCCAGGCAGATGCCGTCCTTGGTGTACGCACCGGACACCGCGCCGCGGCGCAGGAGGACGAACCGGTCGCCGACCAGGTGGGCGTGGTGCGGATTGTGCGTGATGAGCACCACTCCGAGGCCCGCGTCCCGCGCGGCGGCGACGTACTTCAGGACGACGCCGGACTGCTTGACGCCGAGCGCCGCCGTGGGCTCGTCCAGAATCAGCACCCTGGCGCCGAAGTGAACCGCCCGTGCGATGGCGACGGACTGCCGCTGGCCGCCGGAGAGCGTGCCGATGGGCCGGTCGACATCGGGCAGGTCGATGCCCATGCGCAGCAGTTCCGCGCGTGTGGTGGCACGCATCGTGGCGACGTCGAGCCGCCTGAAGGGGCCGCGGCCGATGCGCGGCTCCGAGCCGAGGAAGAAGTTGCGCCAGACCGGCATGAGCGGCACGACGGCCAGGTCCTGGTAGACCGTGGCGATGCCGCGGTCCAGGGCTTCGCGTGGCGAGGTGTGCCGGACCGGCTCGCCCTCGATCTCGTAGGTACCGGTGTCGTGCTGGTGGAGCCCCGCGATGATCTTGATGAGGGTGGACTTGCCCGCGCCGTTGTCGCCGAGGACGCAGGTGATCTCCCCGGCGTGGACCTCCAGGGAGACGTCCTCCAGCGCGTGGACGCTGCCGTACGACTTGCCGACGCCTGTCAGCTTCACCAGGGGGGTCACTTGGCCGCCTCCGCCCGCTTGCGCACCCACGCGTTCAGCAGCGTCGCCAGCAGCAGCATGGCGCCGAGGAAGAACTTGAACCAGTCCGGGTTCCACTGCGCGTACACGATGCCCTTGCTGGCCATACCGAAGATGAGCGCCCCGACCGCAGAGCCGATGGCCGAGCCGTGGCCACCGGTCATCAGACAGCCGCCGATGACCGCCGCGATGATGTACAGGAACTCATTGCCGACGCCTTCTCCCGACTGCACCACGTCGAAGGAGAAGAGCAGGTGCTGCCCGGAGATCCACGCACAAAGGGCGACGGCCATGTACAGCCCGATCTTGGTGCGGGCGACGGGGACGCCGACCGCGCGGGCGGCGTCGGGGTTGCCCCCGGAGGCGAAGATCCAGT
This sequence comes from Streptomyces sp. RLA123, assembly GCF_056270165.1. NCBI lineage: Bacteria > Bacillati > Actinomycetota > Actinomycetes > Kitasatosporales > Streptomycetaceae > Streptomyces > Streptomyces sp. RLA123. The sequence continues at coordinate 1,972,466 of NZ_JBWDOR010000003.1, forward strand.
TGCCGGCGCGGGTGCGCAGCAGCACCCACGTCGCAAGGGCCACGAGTGCCAGCCACCAGACGATGGTGACCTGGAGGTCCACATCGCCGATCGTCAGGTGCGAGGCGAACAGGGCCCGCGCGGAGGAGAAGCCCTCCATGTCGGCGATGGACTTGGTGCTGACCGTTTTGTCGACGAGCTTGGTGAGGCCCAGGTTCGCGCCCGTGAGCATCAGGAAGGTGCCGAGCGTGACGATGAAGCTCGGCAGCTTCGTGCGCACGAGCAGGACGCCGTTGAGGAAGCCGATGGCGAGGGTGACCAGCAGGGAGACGCCGACGCCGACCCAGACGTTGGCCGTCATCTGGTAGCTGAACATCGAAGACGCCAGCGCCGAGCTGGTGACCAGGACGCCGGCCGACAGGTCGAACTCGCCGCCGATCATCAGCAGCGCGACCGGGACGGCCATGATCCCGATGGTGGACGCGGCGTACAGGATGGTGCCGATGCTCTCGGGCCGCGCAAAGGAGTCGGCGGACACCGCGAAGAAGGCGAAGACCGCCGCGGCGCCGACGACCGCGCCCAGTTCGGGGCGGCCCAGCAGCCGGTGCGTCAGCCGGCGCGGCGGCAGAAGGGTCTCCGCGCTCACCTGGTGCCCCGCTTCGCGTAGTCCTCCAGCGCCGCCGCGTCGTCCTTGGTGACGATCTGCGGGCCGGTGAGGACCGGTTTGCCGCCGCCGAGGACGTCGGCGTTGTAGCGGTGCAGCCACAGCAGGTCGATCGCCTCGTAGCCCTGCAGGTACGGCTGCTGGTCCACGGCGAAGCCGATGGTGCCGGCCTTCAGGGAGGCGGCGACCTGGGCGTTGAGGTCGAAGGTGTCGACCTCCGCCTGGCTGCCCGCCTGCTCCTTGGCCTTGGCGGCGGTGGCGGCGAAGGGCGCTCCCAGGGTGACGACGGCGTCCACCGAGGGGTCGGACTGGAGCTTGGCCTGGAGGGCGGACTGGACGTCGGGCATGTTGGTGCCGTTGACGTACAGGTTCTCCGTGGTGCCCTTGAAGGTGCTCTTCACGCCCGCGCAGCGCTGCTCGTGGCCGACGTTGCCCTGCTCGTGCAGGACGCACAGGACGTGCTTCTTGCCGCGACCGGTGAGCTCGTCGCCGACGGCCTCGCCGGCGATCGTCTCGTCCTGGCCGATGTGGGTGAGGGCGCCGTACTCCTTGGACTCGGCGGAGCCGGAGTTGATGGTGACGACCGGGATGCCGGCCTTCTCCGCCTTCAGGACGACGTCCTTCATGGCCTCCGGCTTGGCGAGCGTGACGACCAGGCCGTCGACGCGCTGGTCGATGGCCGTCTGGACGAGCTGCGCCTGGTCCTTGCCCTGGTCGCTGTTGGAGTACAGGAACGTGATGTTGTCCTTGGCGGCGGCCTGCTTGGCACCCTTCTGGACGATGTCCCAGAAGGTGTCGCCGGCTCCCGCGTGGGTGACCATCGCGATCTTCCACCGCGGGGTGTCGACGGCCGAGCCGTTGGCCCGGGCCTCCTTGGCGCGCTGCTCCGCGCGCAGGCCGCCGGTGCTGCTGCAGCCCGCGATCGTCGCCCCGATGGCCACGGTCAGTAGCGCGCCGAGCACGCGCCTCCCGGTGTTCACCCTCTCCACCTGGTGCCTTCCCTGCTGGATCCTGGAAAGGACCCAGTATCCGTCACGCGGAGCAATGCTCTGCCCCATGGGTGACGGATCCCTCAGGCGCGGACCAGGAGCTGGAACTCGAAGGCGTACCGGGAAGCGCGGTAAATGTGCGTGCCGTACTCGACGGCCCGCCCGGTGTCGTCGTACGTCGTACGGCTCATGGTCAGCAGGGCCGCGCCCGGTTCCTCCCCCAGCAGTTCGCCCTCCTCCTCGGTGGCGGAGCGGGCACCGACGGACTGGCGGGCGCTGTGCAGGGTGATGCCGGCGGCGCGCATCATCCGGTAGAGGCCGGTCGACTCCAGCCTGGCGGTGTCCAGGTCGATGAGCCCGGGCGGCAGGTAATTGCACATGTGGGCCATCGGCTCGCCATGAGTGAACCGCAGCCGGTGCAGGACGCGGACCTCGCCGCCCTCGGCGATCCCGAGCGCGGCGGCGACCTCGGCGGAGGCCGGCACGGCGTCGTTGCGCAGCACCCGGGTCGCGGGGCTCTGACCGGCGGCCTGGAGGTCGTCGAAGAGGCTGCTCAGCTCCAGCGGGCGCTTGACCTGGCTGTGCACGACCTGGGTGCCCACGCCGCGCCGGCGCACGAGCAGCCCCTTGTCGACGAGGGACTGGATGGCCTGCCGGACGGTCGGCCGCGACAGGCCGAGGCGTCCGGCGAGTTCGATCTCGTTGCCGAGCAGGCTGCCCGGGGCGAGCCGGCCGTGCTCGATGGCGCCCTCCAGCTGCTGGGCGAGCTGGTAGTACAGCGGCACCGGGCTCGAGCGGTCCACTTCGAGCTCGAGCGGCGCGGACTCTGCTTTGGACACAGGGGGAGCGTATCCGCCGGTCTCGACCTCAGGAAAGTCTGACATCACATTGTCCGAACATTTGGGTCCGCGCCTTCTCGAAGGGCCTGTTGCCTGGCCGGTGGTGTGCGGTGGGTGTGCCCGCGGCCGGCGCGCGGGGACGCGCCGGCCGCCGTCACAGATGGCGGCGTCGGTCGGCGAGGTGGCCTTCGTAGTTCTTGCGGGCCTCGACGGCGGACTCGCGGGTGGCGGTCTCGGCGACGGGGACGTCCCACCACGCCTGAGCGGCGGGAGCCGTCGGCGCCGGGTCGGTCTCGACGTACACGCACGTCGGCCGGTCCGAGGCGCGGGCGGCGGCCAGCGCCTCGCGCAACTCGCCCACCGTTCCGGCGCGCAGGACGTCCATGCCCAGGCTCGCGGCGTTGGCGGCGAGGTCGACGGGGAGCGGGTCGCCGGTGAAGGTGCCGTCGGCGGCGCGGTAGCGGTAGGCGGTGCCGAAACGCTCGCCGCCGACCTCGGAGGACAGGCCGCCGATGGAGGCGTAGCCGTGGTTCTGGATGAGGACCAGGTTGATGTTGACGCCCTCCTGCACGGCGGTGACGATCTCCGTCGGCATCATCAGGTAAGTGCCGTCACCGACGAGCGCCCAGACCGGCCGGTCCGGGGCGGCCATCCGGACGCCGATGCCGGCCGGGATCTCGTAACCCATGCAGGAGTAGCCGTACTCCAGGTGGTACTGGCGCGGGGAGCGGGCGCGCCACAGCTTGTGGAGGTCGCCGGGCAGGGAGCCGGCGGCGTTGATGACGACGTCCTCGTCGCCGACGACGGAGTCCAGGGCGCCCAGCAACTGGGTCTGGGTGGGCCGGGCGGAGTCGTCGGGCGCGGCGTAGGCGGCGTCGACCACGCGCTCCCAACGCTCCTTGCCCGTGCGGTACTCGTCCTCGTACTCCGCGTCCACACGGTGGCCCGCCAGCGCCTCGGTGAGGGCCTCGAGGGACGCGCGGGCGTCGCCGACGAGAGTGCGGGCGCCCAGCTTGTGGGCGTCGAAGCCGGTGATGTTGAGGTTGAGGAAGCGCACCCCGGGCGCCGCGAAGAGCGTGGAGGAGGCGGTGGTGAAGTCGGTGTAGCGGGTGCCGACACCGATGACCAGGTCCGCGGTGCGGGCGAGGTCGTCGGCGACGGCGGTGCCGGTGTGGCCGATCCCGCCGATGTCGGCGGGGTGGTCGTGGCGCAGCGAGCCCTTGCCGGCCTGGGTGGACGCGACGGGGATGCCGGTGGCGTCGGACAGCGCCTTGAGCGCCGCCTCGGCCTCGCTGTGGTGGACGCCGCCGCCCGCGACGATCAACGGGCGCCGCGCCCCGCGTACGGCCTGTGCCGCGGCGGCGAGTTCGGCGTCCTCGGGAGCCGGCCGGCGTACGTGCCAGACCCGCTCGGCGAAGAACTCCTCGGGCCAGTCGTACGCCTCGGCCTGTACGTCCTGCGGCAGCGCGAGGGTGACGGCCCCGGTCTCGGCGGGGTCGGCGAGCACGCGCGCGGCCTGCAGCGCCGCCGGGATCAGCGCCTCGGGCCGGGTGATCCGGTCGAAGTACCGGGAGACCGGGCGCAGCGCGTCGTTCACGGACACGTCCCCGGACCAGGGGTGTTCGAGCTGCTGGAGCACCGGGTCGGGGACGCGGCTGGCGAAGACGTCCCCGGGCAGCAGCAGCACGGGCAGCCGGTTGACGGTGGCCAGCGCGGCGCCCGTGACGAGGTTGGTGGCGCCGGGACCGATGGAGGTGGTGACGGCCTGCGCCGAGAGCCGGTTGAGCTGCCGGGCCCAGCCGACGGCGGCGTGCACCATGGCCTGCTCGTTGCGGCCCTGGTGATACGGCATCACGTCCTGGTGCTCCAGCAGCGCCTGGCCGATGCCGGCGACATTGCCGTGGCCGAAGATGCCCCAGGTGCCGGCGATCAGCCGGTGGCGGGCCCCGTCGCGCTCGGTGTACTGCGCGGACAGGAAGCGCACCAGTGCCTGGGCGACCGTGAGACGGCGGACGGGCTGGGTCATCGGGACCTCTCGGAGGCTCGGTCTTCGGCGGGGGCCGTGTACAGGGGCAGTCTCGGGTCGACGGGCTGCTCCGGCCAGGTGGCGCGGATCCAGGCGTGGTCGGGATGGTCGCAGATCAGCCAGGCGCGCTCCTCACCCGGGCCCGCCATGACGTTGAGGTAGTACATGTCGTGACCCGGGACGGCCATGGAGGGGCCGTGCCAGCCGTCGGGGATGAGGACGACGTCGCCGTCGCGGACCTCGGCCAGCACATCGGTGTTGCGGCCGTTGCCGGACGGAGAGACCCGCTGGTAGCCGATGCCTTCCCTGCCGTGCGCCGCCGCGATCTCGAAGTAGTAGATCTCCTCCAGCCGCGACTCGCCCTCGCGGTCCTCGTCGTGCTTGTGCGGCGGGAAGGAGGACCAGTTGCCGCCGGGCGTCAGCACCTCGACCGCGATCAGCCGGTCGCAGTCGAACACCCCGGCGGCACCGAAGTTGTTGACCTGGCGGCTGCAGTTGCCGCTGCCGCGCAGTTCGACGGGCACGGCGGAGGCGGGGCCGTAGCGGGCGGGCAGCCGGCGCTCGCAGCGCGCGCCGGTCAGCGCGAAGCGGCCGCCCGCCTCGCTCGCCAGGACCACTCGCGCGTCGCGGGGGACGTACGCGAAGTCGGTGACACCGGCGAAGACGCTCTCGCGGCCCGCGAGCCGGAAGCTCTCGCCGTCCGCGTCGACGGTGCACGAGCCGGACAGCGGGAGCACGATCCACTCGCTGTCGCCGGTGGCGAACTCGTGCCGGCCGCCCGGCGGCAGCTCCAGGACGCGCAGCGACGAGTGGGTCCAGCCGGCCCGTTCCGGGTGGACGGCGACGGTGTACGGACCGGCGGCGGCCTTGCCCGCGGCCAGGTGGTTGTCGGTACCGGTCATCTCGTGCGGCTCGCCTCTCTCACGGTTCGTCCCGGTCCTCACAGCAGACCCACGGCGGTGTCGACGGCCGTCTCCACGCTGCCCTCCGCCGGGTAGAGCAGCGACCGGCCCACCACCAGTCCCTGGACGGTGGGCAGCCGCAGCGCCTTGCGCCACTTCTCGTAGAGCACGTCCTGCTCCTTGCCCACCTCACCACCGAGCAGGACGGCGGGCAGGGTGGAGGTCTCCATGACGGCCGCCATGTCGTCCACGTTCTCCGTGACCGGCACCTTGAGCCAGGTGTAGGCGGAGGTCCCGCCGAGGCCGGAGGCGATGGCTATGGACTTGGTGACGGCCTGGGCGCTCAGGTCGTTGCGCACCCGGCCGTCGACGCGGCGGGATATGAACGGCTCGACGAAGACCGGCAGTCCGCGCTCGGCCATGTCGTCGATGGCACGGGCGGTGGAGAACATGGTGGTCAGCGATCCGCTGTCCTCGTAGGCGATGCGCAGCAGGAGCTTGCCCGCGTCGAAGCCGAGCCGGGCGATGTCCTGGGCGCGATGTCCGGTGAAGCGGTCGTCGAGTTCGAAGGCGGCGCCTGCCAGGCCGCCGCGGTTCATGGAGCCCATGACGACCTTGCCCTCGAGCGCGCCGAGCAGCAGCAGGTCCTCCAGGACGTCGGCGGTGCCGAGTACGCCGTCCACTCCGGGGCGCGAGAGCGCGGTGCACAGGCGCTCCAGCAGGTCCACCCGGCTGGCCATGGCGAACTCGCGGTCGCCGACGGCCAGGGCGCCCCGGGCCGGGTGGTCCGCGGCGACGATCATCAGCCGGCCGCTGTCCCCTATCAGGGGGCGGCGGACACGGCGGGCGGCCGCCTCGGCGATCGCCTCGGGATGCCGGGTCCGCACCTTCACCAGGTCGGAGATGCTGATGCTCAAGGGGAGCTCGCTTTCGGGCTTTCAGGTGGGGGCGGGCCGCTCAGCGGCGGTCGAGGAGGTCCCGCACCTCGGACTCGGTGGGCATGGCGGAGGAGCAGGCCAGACGGGAGGCCACGATCGCGCCGGCCGCGTTGGCGTGGCGCATGACGCGCTCCAGGTCCCAGCCGGCCAGCAGCCCGTGGCACAGTGCGCCGCCGAACGCGTCGCCCGCGCCGAGGCCGTTGACCACCTCGACCGGGACGGGCGGCACCTCGGCCGAGGTGCCGTCGCGGTGGACGGCGAGGACGCCCTTGGGGCCCTGCTTGACGACGGCGAGTTCGACGCCCGCCTCCAGCAACGCCTCCGCGGCGGCGCGGGGTTCGCGGACACCGGTGGCGATCTCGCACTCGTCGAGGTTGCCGACGGCGACGGTGGCATGGGCGAGGGCCCGCGCGTAGTACGGACGCGCCTCGGCGGGGTCCGTCCAGAACATGGGGCGCCAGTCGAGGTCGAAGACGGTGGTGCCGTTCCCGGCGCGGGCCTCCAGCGCGGCGAACGTGGCGGCGCGGCTGGGCTCCTCGCACAGTCCCGTGCCGGTCATCCAGAAGATGCGGGTGGCGCGGATGGCGTCGAGGTCCAGCTCCTCCGGGCGGATCTCCAGATCGGGGGCCTTGGGCAGCCGGTAGAAATAGAGCGGGAAGTCGTCGGGCGGGAAGATCTCGCAGAACGTGACGGGGGTGGGCAGGCCGGCGACCGGGGTCACGAAGCGGTCGTCGACGCCGAACTCCTTGAGCGCCTGGTGGCAGTACGTGCCGAACGGGTCGTCGCCGGTGCGCGTGACGACCGCAGTGGAGCGGCCGAGCCGGGCGGCGGCGACCGCCACATTGGTCGCCGACCCGCCGAGGAACTTGCCGAACGTCTCGACCTCGGGCAGCGGCACCCCCGTCTGCAGCGGGTAGATGTCGACCCCGATCCGGCCCATCGTGATCAGGTCGTACGGCTCGGTCATGGGCAGGGCTCCTCGTCGTCTCGCGAGCGGGCCGCCGCGCGGCCCCCTCAGGTCTAACCGCGAGACCCGCGAGATGTCAACACTATGTCCTTACATACGAACGTTCAGAACGGGGCACCGTACGGGCTCGTTACGGTGTCGTTACATCGAGATGAATGTATGTCCTAACAAAGCCTTGACAGCGGCTCGGACGGACGGTTTGCTCCCGTCAGCAATGCCACGGGCAACAGGTCGGTCCCCCTTCCCCCTCCCACCGCAGTGAGGTGCAGGAACATGGAACGCTCTCGTAAATCCCGCAAGATCTCCGCCATCGCGGCCGTCTCCGTCGCCGCGATCCTGCTCGCAGCCGGCTGTTCCAGCAGCTCGGGCGGCAAGAAGGCCGAGGAGTCCGCCGACAACGCCGCCGCCGCCGGCAAGGCGGACACTCCCCGCATGAAGATCGCCATGGTCACCCATGCCGCCCCCGGCGACACCTTCTGGGACCTGATCCGCAAGGGCGCCCAGGCCGCGGCCGCCAAGGACAACGTCGAACTCGTCTACTCCGCCGACCCCAACGCCGCCACACAGGCCAACCTCATCCAGAACGCCATCGACCAGAAGGTCGACGGCATCGCCGTCACGCTCGCCAAGCCGGACGCCATGAAGTCCGCCGTCGCCAAGGCGGAGCAGGCCGGCATACCCGTCGTCGGCTTCAACGCGGGCCTGGACGACTGGAAGGACCAGGGACTGCTGGAGTACTTCGGGCAGGACGAGAGCGTCGCCGGCGAGGCGCTGGGCAACAAGCTCAACGACCTCGGCGCCAAGCACGACGTCTGCGTCATCCACGAGCAGGGCCACGTCGCCCTGGAGGCGCGCTGCGCCGGCGTGAAGAAGACCTTCAAGGGCACGACGGAGAACCTGTACGTCAACGGCACGGACATGCCGTCGGTCAAGTCCACCATCACCGCGAAGCTCAAGCAGGGCGCCGACATCGACTACGTGGTGGCCCTGGGCGCGCCGTTCGCGCTCACCGCCGTCCAGTCGGTCGCGGACGCCGGCAGCAAGGCCGAGGTCGCCACCTTCGACCTCAACAAGGACCTGGTGAAGGCGGTCCAGGACGGCTCCGTGCAGTTCGCCGTCGACCAGCAGCCCTATCTCCAGGGCTACCTGTCGGTGGACTCGCTGTGGCTGCACAAGACCAACGGCAACTTCAGCGGCGGCGGCGTCTCGCCGGTCCTGACCGGCCCCGCGTTCGTCGACAAGGACAACGTCGCGTCGGTGGCGGCGTTCGCCGCGAAGGGCACCCGGTGATGCCGGTGTCCCCCGCGGCCGCCTCCGCGGCGTCACCCCCGCCGCCGTCCCCGCCCTCCCCGCCCGCCGCGCCGCTCTCCTCGGTGGCCGGCCGGGCGGGCGGGCGCTCCCTGGTGCGCCGGGCTCTCGCCCGGCCGGAGATCGGCGCGCTGATCGCCGCCGTCGGCGTCTACCTCTTCTTCTTCGCGGTCGCGCCGTCGTTCCGCGAGGCGGGTTCCCTTGCGACCGTGCTCTACCAGGCGTCGGTGATGGGCATCATGGCGCTGCCGGTGGCCCTGCTGATGATCGGCGGGGAGTTCGACCTGTCGGCCGGCGTCGCGGTCACCACCTCCGCGCTGACGGCGAGCATGTTCAGTTTCCAGCTGAGCATGAACGTGTGGACCGGGGTCGCCGTGGCCCTGGTGGCCTCGCTGGCCGTCGGTGCGCTCAACGGCTACCTGCTGATCAAAACCGGCCTGCCCAGCTTCCTCATCACCCTCGCCACGTTCCTGATGCTCCAGGGCCTCAACCTGGCCGTCACCAAGATCTTCACCGGCAACGTCGCCACCGACTCCATCAGCGACATGGAGGGCTTCGACCAGGCCAGAAAGCTCTTCGCCTCCGAGATAGGCATCGGCGGGGTGCAGTTGAAGGTCACGGTGCTGTGGTGGCTGGGCTTCGCGGCACTGGCCACATGGGTGCTGCTGCGGACGAGGTTCGGCAACTGGACGTTCGCGGCCGGCGGCGACGCGGACAGCGCGCGTGCCGTCGGCGTCCCGGTGCGCTTCACCAAGATCGCCCTGTTCATGGCCGTCGGCTTCGGCGCCTGGTTCACCGGCATGCACCTGCTCTTCTCGTTCAACGCGGTGCAGTCGGGCGAGGGTGTCGGCAACGAGTTCCTGTACATCATCGCGGCGGTCATCGGAGGGTGCCTGCTGACCGGCGGCTACGGCTCCGCGATCGGCTCGGTGATCGGCGCCTTCATCTTCGGGATGGTCTCGCAGGGCATCGTGTACGCCAACTGGAACCCCGACTGGTTCAAGTTCTTCCTCGGCGTGATGCTCCTGATCGCGACCCTCGTCAATCTGTGGGTCCGCCGCACGGCGACCAGGAGGTGAGGACCCCATGACCACCGAAGCGACCGCGAGGGAGCAGGCCACCGGCACACCGGTCGTCGAGCTGACCGGCGTGGGCAAGAGCTACGGCAACGTCCGCGCCCTGCACGGGGTCGACCTGGCCGTCCGGCCGGGACAGGTGACCTGTGTGCTCGGCGACAACGGCGCCGGCAAGTCCACTCTGATCAAGATCGTCTCCGGACTGCACCAGCACACCGAGGGCGAGTTCCGCATCGACGGCGTGCCCGTACGGCTGAACACCCCCCGCGAGGCGCTGGACCGCGGCATCGCCACCGTCTACCAGGACCTGGCCACGGTTCCGCTGATGCCCGTGTGGCGGAACTTCTTCCTCGGCTCGGAGGTGACACGCGGACCCTGGCCGGTGCGCCGCCTGGACATCGCCGCGATGAAGCGGACCGCCGACGAGGAACTGCGGGCGATGGGCATCGCCCTGGACGACCTCGACCAGCCCATCGGCACCCTGTCGGGCGGGCAACGGCAGTCCGTCGCCATCGCGCGCGCCGTCCACTTCGGCGCGCGGGTGCTGATCCTGGACGAGCCGACCGCGGCGCTCGGCGTGAAGCAGTCGGGCGTCGTCCTCAAGTACATCGCCGCCGCCCGCGACCGTGGCCTCGGTGTCATCTTCATCACGCACAACCCGCACCACGCCTACATGGTCGGCGACCATTTCACCGTGCTCCGGCTGGGCACCCTGGAGCTGAGCGCGAGCCGCTCCGAGGTCACCTTGGAGGAGCTGACCCACCACATGGCCGGCGGCGCCGAACTGGCCGCGCTCAAGCACGAGCTGTCCGCGGTCCGCGGCGTCGACGTCGAGGAACTGCCGGAACAGGAGGACCTGAACGCCCTGAACAAGCCGAGGGAGGCCTGAGCCGGGTCCGGGAGATGCCCCGCGGATGCCTGGAGACGGGCGGCCCGCCCTGTGCGGGGCCGCCCTTCCGGGCCGCCACGGCACCCGGTCACCACTCCCCACCGCCTGACATGACGTCCATATGTCAGGACTAACTCTTGACGGTGACCCCGTCGGACAGCGAAGCTGCCAGCGGGACCGCGGGCTTCGCGGGCATCCGCGCCGTCGCCGCACCGAGCACGACTTCCGAACCACCCGACCGGTCACCGCCGACCGGTGAGAGGAGCCCTCCTCATGACCGCCGCCTCCCCCGCCCTGGACCGGATCCGCGTCGGGTCCGCGCCCGACTCGTGGGGCGTCTGGTTCCCCGACGACCCGCGGCAGGTGCCGTGGCAGCGCTTCCTCGACGAGGTCGCCGGGTCGGGGTACGAGTGGATCGAGCTCGGCCCGTACGGCTACCTGCCGACCGACCCCGCCCGGCTCACCGAGGAGACCTCCGCCCGCGGCCTGAAGGTCTCCGCCGGCACCGTCTTCACGTCCCTGCACCGCGGCCCGTCGGTCTGGGACGCCACCTGGGAGCACGTCGGCCAGGTCGCCGCCCTGACGCAGGCCATGGGCGCCCGGCACCTCGTGGTGATCCCGTCCTTCTGGCGGGACGACAAGACCGCCGAGATCATCGAGCCGCACGAGCTGACCGCCGAGCAGTGGGGCCACCTCGCCTCCGGCATGGAGCGCCTGGGGCGCCAAGTGCGCGACACCTACGGCCTGGACATCGTCGTGCACCCGCACGCCGACACCCACATCGACACCGAGGAGCACGTCGCCCGCTTCCTCGACTCGACCGACTCCGGGCTGGTCAACCTCTGCCTGGACACCGGCCACTACGCCTACTGCGGCGGCGACAGCGTCAAGCTGATCGAGACCTACGGCGAGCGCATCGGGTACCTGCACCTGAAGCAGGTCGACCCGGAGATCCTGGCCGACGTGATCAAGAACGAAGTGCCGTTCGGGCCTGCCGTCCAGCGCGGCGTCATGTGCGAACCCCCCGCCGGCGTCCCCGCCCTGGAACCGGTGCTGGCCGCCGCGCAGGGTCTGGGTGTCGACCTCTTCGCCATCGTCGAGCAGGACATGTACCCCTGCGAACCCGACCGGCCGCTGCCCATCGCCCAGCGCACCCGCGCGTTCCTCCGCTCCTGCGGCGCCTGACGTCCGCGCACGAAAGGGATGACACGCATCATGACGCAGCACGGAACCCTCGGGGTCGCGGTCGTCGGGACCGGCAAGATGGGCGCCGACCACGTACGCCGCATCAATGACATGATCAGCGGGGCCCGGGTGACCGCCGTCGTGGACGTCGACGCCGAGCGGGTCAAGACCATCGCCGCCGGCATCGAGGGCTGCACCGCCTACACCGACCCCGCCGCCGCCATGGCGGCCGGCGACGTCGACGCCGTCCTCATCGCCTCCCCCGGCGCCGCCCACGAGGCGGCGCTGCTGGCCGCCTTCGCGCACGACCTGCCCGTGCTGTGCGAGAAGCCGCTCACCCCGGACGCCGCCTCGGCGCTGCGCGTCCTGGAGGCCGAGCAGAAACTCGGGCACCGGCGGGTGCAGGTCGGCTTCATGCGGCGCTACGACGCCGAGTACATGAAGCTCAAGACCCTTCTCGACAGCGGTGAGCTGGGCCGCCCGCTGCTGGTGCACAACCGGCACCGCAACGCGAGCGTCCCGCCCGGGTACACGAACGCCAACCTCATCAACGACTCGGTCGTGCACGAGATGGACGTGACCCGCTGGCTGCTCGGCCAGGAGATCACCGCCGTGACCGTGCTGCGGCCGCGGCCCTCCTCGAACGCGCCCGAGGGCCTGGACGACCCGCAGCTCGTGATCTTCGAGACCGACGGCGGTGCGATCGTCGACGTCGAGATCAACGTCAACTGCGGCTTCGGTTACCAGGTGCAGGCCGAAGCCGTGTGCGAGCGCGGCAGCGCGCGCATCGGCGAGGCCCACGACCTCCTCGTCAACACGGCGGGCCGCTGGGGCGGCACGATCGCCCAGGACTTCGTGGAGCGCTTCGTCGACGCGTACGACCGCGAGGTCCAGGCCTGGGTGGACGCCACCCGGCGCGGCGAGGTCACCGGGCCGAGCGCCTGGGACGGCTACGCGGCGGCGGCGGTCTGCGAGGCGCCGGCCTGCGGTCGCAGAGCGAGGGCGGCCGGGTCGAGGTCGAGTTGATCGAGCGCCCCGCCTTCTACCGCTGAGCGGCGGCGGCGCGGCAGGACCGGCGGCCGCGCCGCCTCCTGGTGGTCCCGGATCGGGCGCGGACGCGGCGGTTGCCCCCTGGCCGCCGCGCCCGCGCCGCACCACCCGCCTGTCCCCGGAAGAAAGGCTCCCCCGCTCATGCGCGTCGTCCTCATCGGTGTCGGGCGCCTCGGGTCCTTCCACGCCGCGACCCTGCACGGGCACCCCGATGTCACCGAACTCGTCGTCGCCGACGCCGACACCGCACGCGCCACGGCGACGGCCGCCCGGCTCGGCCAGGGCGCCCGTGCGGCGGGCTCCGTCGACGAGGCGTTCGCCGCGGGGGCCGACGCCGTCGTCATCGCCTCCGCGACCGCCGCCCACGCGGAGCTCATCTCGCGCGCGGTCCGGGCCGGTCTCCCCACGTACTGCGAGAAGCCGATCGCCCTGGACCTGGCCTCGACGGTCGCCGCGCTGCGCGAGGTGGAAGAGGCGGGCACCGTCCTGCAGATGGGCTTCCAGCGCCGCTTCGACCCCGGCTACCGCGCCGCCCGCGAGGCCGTGCGGACGGGCCGGCTCGGACGGCTGCACACGGTGCGCGCCATGACCTCCGACATGGCACCGCCCCCGCCGGAGTTCGTGCCGCTGTCCGGCGGCCTCTACCGCGACTGCCTCATCCACGACTTCGACGCCACCAGGTGGGTGACGGGACGCGAGGTCGTCGAGGTGTACGCCATGGGCGCCAACGGCGGGGCCGACTTCTTCCGGGAGGCGGGGGACGTCGACACCGCCGCGGCACTGCTGACGCTGGACGACGGCACCTTGGTGACGGCCACGTCCACGCGCTACAACGGCGCCGGTTACGACATCCGCATGGAGCTCGCCGGCTCCCTCGACCAGATCGCGGTCGGTGTCGGCGCCCGTACGCCGGTCACATCGGTCGAGCCGGGCGCGGCGCCGGGCGTGCCGGAGCCCTGGACCGGCTTCGTCGACCGCTTCGGGAACGCCTATCGGGCCGAGATCGACGCCTTTGTGCGGGTCGTCGCAGGGAAGGCCGCCAATCCATGCGACGGACGGGAAGCCCTGGAGGCACTCCTGGTGGCGGAGGCCTGCGAGGTCTCGCGCGCCGAGCGGCGCCCCGTCGCGATCGCGGAGATCGCCGAACTGGCCGCCACCGCGCGGACGCGGCCGTCGGCGCGGTGACCGCCTGAGGCACCCCCTTCCCGTGTCACCCGCCCGGACGGGCCGGGTGGCGTCCTCGGCCGTGGCAGTGCTTGCTGGTCGTAGGTCGTTGCCGGGGTGCGTGCGTGAAGGGCTCAGATGTCAGATTCGGTCCGGGCCCTGCGCACGCCACGAGCCGCCGGAGCGGTGGGCATCGCCTTCGCGATCCTCCTCGGCGCGGCCATCGTCCTGGTCCGGGTCGCGATCCCGGAGGGGCAGCACTACGCGGCGAGCGGCGGACCGCTCAGCGGCAGTTCGCGCCGGTCGGTGCGCACGGCGCTCGGGCTGGTCCCCTTCGCCGGGATCTTCTTCCTGTGGTTCACCGGGGCGGTGCGCGCACACGTGGGGGACGCCGAGGACAGATTCCTCGCGACCGTGTTCCAGGGCAGCGGGCTGATCTTCGTGGCGACGCTCTTCGGCGCCGCGGCGTGCGCCGGCAGCCTGCTGGCGACGGCCGACGCGGGGACGGCAGCCGGCGTGCGGCAGCCCCAGCTCTGGTACTTCGGCGGGCACTTCACGTACAGCCTGCTGACGACGTACGCGATGCGGATGGCCGCCGTGTTCGTCCTGTCCGCGTCCACCGTCGCGCTGCGCCTCGGCACCTTCCCGCGCTGGCTGGCGCTGCTGGGATACCTCGTCGGCCTCACACTGCTCTTCGTGGTGCCCGGCGTGGCGTGGGCGGAATTGATCTTCCCCATCTGGGCGCTGGTGGTGAGCCTGCACATCCTCGTGGCCGGCTTCCGGCGGGAGGCGCAGGCCCGGCTGGGGGGCCGGGGCGGCCAAGGCGGCCAGGACGACATCAGAACGGCCCGTTGAGGGCACCCGCCGGTCGCCGCGCCCGCGCCCGGCTCGTGCCGGCGGCCGGACCGCTTGAGGTCGGCACGCGGACGCGGGCACCATGCCGTGCATGGCTCTTGTGACGATGTCCCGGTCCCTGCCCCTGGTGCGGAGCGTGAGCGGCCTGCCGGGCGGGCCGCAGTGGCTGGCCCGCCTGCCCGCCCTCATCGAGGAGGTGCGCGAGCGCTGGGCGCTGCGGCTCGGGAGGCCCTTCGGCGGCGGAAGCTGCTCGTGGGCGGCCGAGGCATGGCTGCCGGACGGAGAGCCGGCCGTCCTCAAGGTGGGCTGGCCCCACCCGGAGGCGGAGGGCGAGGCGGCGGCCCTGCGGCTGTGGGACGGGCGCGGGGCGGTGCGGGTGATCCGGCACGACGCGCGGCGGCACGCCCTGCTGCTCGAGCGCTGCGCTCCCGGCGGCGGGCTCGGGGCGGCGGCCGGCCTCACGCCCGAGGAGCGGCTGCTGACCGGGGCCGGTGTCCTGGCCGAGCTGTGGCGGGCCGGGGCGGCGGTGGACGACGGGTTCGACCGGCTGGCGGACGTGACCGCCGGCTGGGCCGGCCTCGTCGAGGAGCGGATGGTGCGGCATCGGCCGCCCTTCGACCCGGGGCTGGTCGCGCTCGGCGTCCGGCTGCTGCGCGAACTGCCCGGGTCGGCGCCCCGGGAGGTCGTCGTCCACGGTGACTTCAACCCCGGCAATGTGCTGGCCGCGACGCGCCGCCCGTGGCTCGCGATCGACCCGAAGCCGATGACCGGCGACCCCGCCTACGACCCGTGGCCGCTGCTGGAGCAGATCGACGACCCCTTCGCGCATCCCGCCCCGGGACGGGTGCTGGCGCGGCGGTTCGCCCTGGTCGCCGACGCACTCGGGGAGGATGCGCACCGGCTGGAGGCGTGGGCTGTCGCGAGGCGGGTGGAGACCGCGCTGTGGCTGACCGAGCACGGACATGCCGGGGATGCCGCCGGTGTGATGCGGGAGGTGCGGACGGTGGCGGACCTGGCCGGGCTGTGAAGCCGCCGGGTCATGCGGTGGTGCGGCGCAGCAGGAGGGTGACGAAGCCGAGCGTGCCCCGGTAGCCGTGCAGCCACTCCGTGCGGTGCCGGGCGGCTGCGTCGAGGGCCCGGCCGCTGTCGGGGTCGGCGGGGTGGTCGAGTGCCCAGGCGGCCAGGGAGCCGGTCCAGGACCACTCGTACGCGTCCCACTCCTGTCGTGTGCTGATGTGGCCGTACACGGGGGTCCAGCCGTCGGCGACGACACGGTCGACGGTGGTGGGCAGGTCGTCGAAGTCGCCCAGCATGTCCACGAGGGCGGGCGTGGGCTCCTTCTCCCAGAAACCGTCGCCGACGAGGACATGGCCGCCGGGAGCCAGATGCTCGCGGACCGCGGACAGCGTCGCGGACAGGCCGCCGAAGGCATGGGTCGCACCCACGCTGAGAACGAGGTCGAACGGGGAGCCGGAGGTGTGGTGGCGGGCATCCTGCTCGTGCAGGACCAGGCGGCCGGCGACATCGAGGTCTGCCGCTGTCCTGGCCGCCTTGTCCAGGGCCGCCGCGTCGATGTCGACGCCCTCCGCCGTCGCCTCCGGGTGGTCGGCCAGAGCCCGCAGCAGCCAGGCGCCTCCCCCGCAGCCGAGGTCCAGCACGCGTTCGTCGCCCCGGCGCAGCGCGCGGTCGAGCAGGCCGCGCACGGAGACGTCGTCGAGCGGCGCGGCGATGGGGTGGTCGCTGTGGGCGATGCGGGAGATCCGTCGGCGGTCCATCGGCGCAGCGTCCCAGGCCCGTCGTGTCACCGCATCCGGTTAATTACCGCCGCGCGTGCAACGCGACGGGGCGGAACGGTGGTTTGCCATTTCAGAAGGGGTTCAAAGGCGCAGAGAGATCAGAGGGGTCGACGGGGATGACAGGCATGGTGAACACGATCGCGTACCGCTCCGCGGACCGGGGGTACGGGAGCCGCCGCGGGCGCTCAGCCCAGGCGCACCGGCAGACTGCGGACGCCGCGGATGAGCATGCCCGGCAGCCACTGGAGGGCATCGAGTTCGGTGTCCAGGGCGAGGTCGGGGCAGCGTTCGAGCAGAGAGCCGATGGCGATGCGGCCTTCGAGCCGGGCCAGGGCCGCACCCAGGCAGTGGTGGAGACCGTGGCCGAAGGCGACATGGCCGCGCGCGTCCCGGCGGATGTCGAAGCGGTCGGGCTCCCCGAAGCGGTCCGGATCGCGATCGGCGGAGGCGAGGGCGACGAGCACCGGCTCCCGGGCCGGGATGACGGTGCCGGAGATCTCCACGGGCTCGGCGGTGAAGCGGAAGGTGGCCGTCTCCACGGGGCCGTCGTAGCGGAGCATCTCCTCCACGGCGCCTTCGAGGAGTCCCTTGTCGGCCCGCAGGAGGGCGAGTTGGTCCGGATGGGTGAGCAGGGCGCGGACGCCGTTGGAGATGAGGTTGACCGTCGTCTCGTGACCCGCGACGAGCAGCAGGAAGGCCATGCCGCTGAGCTCCGGGCGGGACAGCCGGTCGCCGTCCTCGGCGACGGTGCGGATCAGGGCGCTCATCAGGTCGTCACCGGGCGCGCAGCGCTTGTCCTCGATCAGTTCGTCCAGATACTCGGCAAGGTGCTCGTACGCTGCCCGCTCGGCCTCCGGGCCGGTCGGCGCGACCACCTCGTTCGACCACGTGCGGAACGCCGCGCGGTCCAGGTCCGGCACACCCAGCAGCTCGCAGATGACGGTGATCGGCAACGGATAGGCCAAAGACTCGACGAGATCGGCCCGGGCGTTGGGCCTGCCGAGCATGGCGTCCAGCAGGCCGTCGGTGATCTCCTGAACCCGGGGCGCCAGTTGATCGACCCGCCGGGCGGTGAACTCGCGGGCGACCAATTTGCGCAGCCGCGTGTGCTCGGGCGGATCGGACACGAGCATGTGGCGGCCCAGCAGCTCCTCGTCGTACAAACTCCAGCCGAGCGCGCGAGCGTCCTTGGCCAGGCGCGGGTCGGTCAGCGCCGCCCGCGCCTGGTCGTGGCCGACGATCAGCCACATCTCGCCCTCGGGTGTGCGCACGCGGTGCACCGGGCCGCGCTCGCGCAGCCGGGCGTAGACCGGATAGGGATCGGCGGTGAATTCCTCGCCAAGGGCCGTCAGGTCAACCGTCTCCATCCCCGCACCGTAACCCGGGTGTCGCCGCTGCGAGAGGCGCACGGCGGTCCGGCGCCGATTCCCGGCCACGACGATCCGCGGGGTACTTCGGGGATCATCGCGCCGCGGGCACCTCCGGGGGCGTTGCTTCGTTGGCCCCATTGCCCACGCCGACGCGTGAACAGAGATACCGAGGAGTTACCCCGTGGCCTTCTGGGACCGGCTCAAGGACACCACTGCCTCCCTGCAGACACAGCTTGTCGCCAAGAAGAACGACCTCAAGAGCGGCGCCTTCCGCGACGCGAGCATGGCGATGTGTGCCCTGGTCGCCGCCGCCGACGGCACCATCGACCCGTCGGAGCGGGCGCGGGTCGCCCAGCTCATCACCACCAACGAGGTGCTGCAGAACTTCCCGGCCGCCGACCTGCAGCGGCGCTTCGACGACTATCTGAACAAGCTCACCACCGACTTCGAGTTCGGCAAGGTCAGCGTGCTCCAGGAGGTCGCCAAGGCCAAGAAGAAGCCGGCGGAGGCGCGTGCCGTCGTCCAGATCGGCATCGTCATCGGCGGCGCCGACGGCAACTTCGACAAGACCGAGCAGGGCGTCGTCCGCGAGGCCTGCTACGCGCTCGACCTGGCTCCCGCCGAGTTCGACCTGTAGGAGGCCGCTCCCGTGCCGTGCCCACCGCCGCCACGGCGGGCCCGGCCGGGCCTCAGCTGATCACCGCGATGACCGCCCCGAGGGCGCCGAGGGCGCCCAACAGAAGCACGGCCAGCACCAGGCCCGTCCTGCCGAGAACATCCGTCACACGCCTGACGGAGCCGTCGAGGAGCGACTGCCCGTTCTGCCGGTCCCACTTCGCGTGGACGGGTCGCCCCACCCCCGCGCCGAGCGCGTACAAGGGACGTACCGCCAGCAGGGACTCGCTGCCGAGCAGAGAGGTGACCATCAGGAGCGGCCGGGCGCCGGAACCGACCAGGCGGAATCCGTCCAGGCCGAACCCGGGCTGTACGCAGCGGCGTTCGAGGTCCGCGAGCATCCCTGCCGCCGCCACGCGGTCGCCCGGGGAGTCGGGCAGGAGCCGGATCTCGTTCGGTCCCGGCAACGGCACCGCCTCCGGCGCGCACGCACGGGCGCGTTCCAGCAGCGCGTCCCAGCCGGGGGCGTCGACGGCGAAGCCCGGGGTGCCTGCCGGGTGGCCATGGGCGACGGGCAGGTCCTCCTCCATGCCGCCGGTGAGGAAGAGCCGTGCGACCGCGAGCAGTTCGGGCGGGGGCAGTCCCTTGTCCCCGACGCCCGGACCGGTGCCGAGCAGCAGCAACCGGATGGGACGGCGCATATGGTCGCCGCCGGCGTCCCCGGAGCGCAGTCCGGTCAGCAGCAGGACCCACAGGGGCCGGCCGGCCGCGCCGCCCTTGAGGGCGTACAGAAGGAGGGACGCCTTGGTGTCGTCCACGAGGTCGTTGACGGAGCGGCCTGCGCAGCCGCGCAGCAGCACCTCGGGGTCGGCGCCCGGGGTCCCGCCCGCGGGCAGCCATGTGTAGCCCTGCTCAGGGAGCCGGCCGCGCGAGTGGAAGGACCACGCGACGGTCACGCCCGGCCCCTGACGGCGCCGGCGGGCGGGCTCAGGTGCGGGTGGTCCTGAACCACCTGGATCCCGTCGCGTTCGGAGCCCGACTTCGCGAACGCCGCGACGGCCTCCTGGAGTGCGAGGTCCGTGCCGAACACCTCGTCTATGGCCTCCCGCCAGAACCCGCGCTTGCGGCGGTACTCGCCCAGGACGAAGCGCAGCGCGTACCGCAGCGGCTGATCGGTGTCGACGGGCCGGTACGGCGCGCCCGGAGTGCGGCTGCGGTAGTGGAACTGCATGCCGCCGCCCGGTTCCTCCTTGATCGTCGAGAAGACGATGGAGCCGGTGGTCTGCACGGGCGTGATGACGCAGCCCACGCGCGGGCGCACATCGGCGTGGGCGATGTAGTCCAGCAGCGGGCGGTAGCCCTCGCGCACCCGCTCCATCAGTGCCTCGGTCCCCTGGCGGGTGGCGACCCAGCGTTCGCACTTCAGCGGCACGATGATCAGCAGCCGCGGCCGCTGCTCGTCCTCGACGAGCAGTTCCTTGATCCGCTCGTACATCAGGTGCGGGAGGTTGATGCGCTGGTGGTACTCGCCGTTCAGAGCCATGAGCGCGGGCGTGTCGACGGCGAGCACCACGACCGGGCTGTTGTGGAGCGAGGCCCGCACCTTCCGGCCCACCGGGCTGCCGTCGAGGTCCCGCAGCACTTCACCCGCATAGTCGGTGAAGCACATCCGGAAGCGCGCTTTACGGCCTTTGCGGCCGACCGCGATCTCATAGCGGTGGACGTCGGTGGTCGTGGTCTGCTCGATGCCGCCGCGCACCTGCACGGACCGGGAGAGCGACTCCAGCACCGAGACCGCGTCGGTGAGCTTGGCGGCGGTCTCTCCCACCGGGGTGAGGTCGAGGTCGGTGGCCCCGGTGACCGAGGGGTACTGGACGTACATGGAGGCCAGCAGGGACGTCTTTCCCGCGCCCGAGGGGCCGAGCATGCCGACGTCGAGCATGTGGCGGCCGGACTCGCTCATGCCACCACCTCCTTCCCGGCGGCCGCGCCGCCCTCGGTGCCGGCGGCGGTGCGGGCCCCCAGTGACCGGACGGCCTCGGACCAGCGCCGCAGGTGTGCCGCGTCCTCGGCGAGGGCCGCGAACCGGCCGGGCCAGATCTCGGCCCGCACGTCCTGGTAGAACACCCGCCACTCCTCCTTGGTCCCGGCCGCCGAGATCACCCGGTCGTGGAACTCCTCGACGAGGGAGAAGACGGCCGCGCTGGGTTCCGCGAGCACCTTGTGCAGCTCGCCTCGGCAGGCGAACAGTGCCTCGTCGTAGCCGACTTCCAGCATCTCCAGCACTTCCTGCCCGCTGGGCGACCGGTCGTGCGGAAAGGGCATCGTGGGGCTGTCGGCGTGCAGTCCGTCCAGGCAGGTGCGCACCCGGTGCTGGAGCATGCCCCGGTACGACAGCTCGAAGCCGGCCAGCAGTTCCAGTGCGTAGCGGATCTCGCTGCCGCCCTCCTGCCGCACGCGCGGGATGCGCTCGGCGGTGCGCATCAGGAACGCTTTGCCCTCCGCCCCGCCGAGTCCCGCCAGACCGCCCAGGCTCCCCGGGCCGCGCAGGACGCCGGCGACCTCGTCCTGCATGCGGGCGGTGCGGGCGTGCAGGGCGACGTCGCACTCCAGGAACCGGCGGGAGAGCCGGGCACGGGACTCGTTCAGGTACTTGGCGTAGGCGACGCTGAGGCCGCCTTCGGCGTCGGCGCGCGCGATCAGCTGAGCGACCGTGGGATGGCCGGGGTCGTTCTGCGCGGTGTCCAGGATCTCCTCGACGGCGTCCGCGAGCAGGCCGTCGGTCAGGTCGCGGTCCTCGCGCAGGCTCCTTACGAGGGCGGCCAGGGCGTTCGCCATCTGCTCGTAGGTCTGCTCGAACAGGCCGTTGAAGGGCAGGAACCAGATCTCCGAGGGCTGGGCCAGGTCGGCGAGCCGGCCCGCCCGGGCGGCCAGCCGGCCGGTGCGCTCGCGGAGTTCGGCCAGTTTCTCGGCCCGCTCGGCCAGATGCTGCTCGTCCAGCTCGTCGAGGTGGGCCACGAGATGGTCGAGCACGCCGTCGGTCATGGCGGCGACCTCGTCCGGCCGGGTGCAGTCCACGATGTGCGCCCCGGCGACCTGGAAGCGCGAGGCCGGGAGCCACTCGTCCACCATCTTGCGGGCGTTGGCCGAGTTGTCGCCCGCGGGGCCCTCGACCCGGTTGACCACCAGGAAGGAGCAGCGGGCGAGTTCGGCGCCGGTGAGCCCCTCGCGGACATGGTCGTAGAGCTGGTGGTCGTAGGTGTCGAGGCCGTCGCCGAGCGGGTCGGGGCGGCGGACGAAGACCACCACGTCGATCTCGTCCCGCAGCGCGCCCACGATGCGCTGCGCGTCCTGGAGGTTGGTGTCGCCGAGGCCCGGGAGGTCGATCAGTGACAGACCGGTCCAGTCCTGCTGCGCGAAGTGCGTGGTGACGCGGACGTACCGGACCGCGCGGAAGGCGTGGTAGCGCTGTTCGTCGCGCTCGTCGGACTGGGCGACGAACTCGCGGATGCGCTCCGGGCCGATGGGGTGGGGCGAGTTCGCCGTCAGGAGGTGGCGGTACTCCGGCAGTGCGGTGCGGAAGGCCTCCAGGTGCCCGTAGCGGCTGCCCTCGACGGCGCCGTCACCCTCGGGCGCCGGGGGCAGGGCACGGGCGAACTCCGTCAGGGTGGTGGGGGCCGGGCCCAGGCCGAGTTCGGCGTAGTAGGGCGCGATCACCTCGTGCAGGAAGGAGCGTTCGGTGTGCAGGAACACCTGCGCCCGGGTGGGCGCGCCGTCCTCGTGGCGCAGCACGCTGGTGACGCCGGTGCAGAAGCCGCCGTCACCGGTCGGCACCTCGCGGTCCGACAGGCCGGTCAGGCTCCTGATCATCCGGCTCTTGCCCTGCCGGGCCCGCCCGATGACGCCGACGTTGAGGGTGGCGCGCCGGAAGCGGGACGCGGCGGCCTCCGTGACGGCGGCCTCGGTGGGCAGTTCCTCCAGCAGGTCGCCCAGTTCCGCGCCGAGGGCCAGCAGCCGGTCCTGCGCCTCGTCGGGCACCAGGGCGAGCATCTCGGTGCGGAGCGCGTCGAGTTCACGCAGCCGGCCGAGGGTGTCCGTCACCCAGCCGTGGGCCCCGTCCAGCCACTCTGCCCGCCGGGCCCGCCGGACCCGGATCTCCTCGATCCGTTCGGCACGCGACATCGTCTCCCCCGTCCCCGGACGCCTGCTCCCCTGCTCCCCCGGACGCTGCCGATGATGTCACCGCGGCACGGGAAGCGTCCGGTGTTTGCCGGAGTCGACCGGGCGGGGGCGACAGGGGCGGTGCGACTAGGCCGCGTCCTCCGCGGCGGCGCGCAGGGCGTCCAGGACCGGGCGCAGCAGCGGGTGGTCCTCGGCGCCGCGGCGGACGGCGGCGAAGACACGACGGGTGGCGACGACGTCGTGGACGGGGCGCACGGCGGCCCCGGACAGGTCCATGTCGCGCAGCGCCGTACGCGGGACGAGCGCGACGCCCGCGCCCGCCGCGGCGAGGGCCACCACGGCGCGGAAGTCGTCGGAGGAGTGCTCCAGACGCGGCTGGAAGCCGGCGTACTCGCAGGCGAGGACGACCACGTCGTGACAGGGGTTGCCGGGGTAGGGCCCGATCCACGGCTCGTCGGCGAGATCGGCGACGCGGACGGCCGAGGTCGCGGCGTCCGCGAGCGGATGGCCCGCGGGCAGGACCGCGTCGAAGGGCTCGGCGTACAGCGGGACGCGGGCGAGCCGCTGGTCGTCGGCGCTCGGGGCGCCGCGGTACTCGACGGCGACGGCTATCTCGGCGCGGCCGTCGAGCACCATCGGGAGCGACTCGTCGCCCTCGGCGTCGCGGACCCGTACCCGGATGCCCGACGCGGCGGCGCCGAGGGCCGTGATCGCGGGGGCGACGACGAGCGCGATGCCGGTGGCGAAGGAGGCGACGGTGACCTCTCCTGCCGCACCGGAGGTGTACGCGGCCAGCTCCGCCTCGGCCCGCTCCAGCTGGGCGAGGACGACGTTGGCGTGCGTGAGCAGGATCTCACCGACGGGGGTGAGCTGGACACCCCGGCCGCCGCGCTCCAGCAGCCGGTGACCGGTCTCGTTCTCCAGTGCGGCGAGCTGCTGGGAGACCGCGGACGGCGTCAGGTACAGCGCGGCGGCCGCGGCGGTCACCGTCCGGTGGTCCGCCACGGCCCGCAGGGTCCGCAGCCGTCGTGCGTCAATCACCCATTCATCCTGCCAGGGCCTCGCGCGAAGCGATGAACGCGGCCACCGCCTTCTCGACGTCCGCGGCGGAGTGCGCGGCCGACAGCTGCACGCGGATGCGGGCCTTGCCGAGCGGCACGACGGGGTACGAGAAGCCGATCACGTAGACACCGCGCTCCAGCAGCAGATCTGCCATCCGGCCTGCCTCCGCGGCGTCGCCGATCATGACGGGCGCGATGGGGTGCTCGCCGGGCAGGATCTCGAAGCCGGCCTCGGTCATGAGCGACCGGAAGAGCGCGGTGTTCTCCGCGAGGCGGACGCGCAGTTCCTCGGAGTCCTCGATCAGGTCCAGGACCTTCAGCGAGGCGGCGGCGATCACCGGGGCGAGGGAGTTGGAGAACAGGTACGGGCGCGAGCGCTGGCGCAGCAGCGCGACGATCTCCGCGCGGGCGGCGACGTAGCCGCCGGAGGCACCGCCGAGGGCCTTGCCGAGGGTACCGGTGATGATGTCGACCCGGTCGATCACGTCGTGCAGCGCGTGGGTACCGCGGCCGCCGGGGCCGGTGAAGCCGACGGCGTGCGAGTCGTCGACCATGACCATGGCGTCGTAGCGGTCGGCGAGGTCGCAGATCTCGCGCAGCGGCGCCACGTAGCCGTCCATCGAGAAGACGCCGTCGGTGACGATCAGGCGGCGGCGGGCGTCGCCGGCCTCCTTCAGGCGGGCCTCGAGCTCGGCCATGTCGCGGTTGGCGTAGCGCAGGCGGCGGGCCTTGGACAGCCGGATGCCGTCGATGATGCTGGCGTGGTTCAGGGCGTCGGAGATGACCGCGTCGCGCTCGTCGAGCAGGGTCTCGAAGACACCGCCGTTGGCGTCGAAGCAGGAGCTGTACAGGATCGTGTCCTCGGTACCGAGGAACGCCGACAGTCGCGCCTCCAGTTCCTTGTGGACCTCCTGCGTGCCGCAGATGAAGCGCACGGACGCCATGCCGTAGCCCCAGCGGTCCAGCGCTTCCTTGGCGGCCGCGGTGACCTCGGGGTGGTCGGCCAGACCCAGGTAGTTGTTGGCGCAGAAGTTGAGCACGTCACCGGGGCGCCCGCCGGACGTGACGCCGACCGACGCGTTCTGCGGCGTGCCGATCACGCGCTCGGGCTTGAACAGCCCGGCCTCGCGGATCTCGTCGAGGGTGCCGCGCAGGTCGTCGCGGACGGAGTCGAACATGGGGGTCTCCCGTGGGTTTGGGGCGAGGTACCTGTCGCACCGCGCAGGTTCTCGAACTGCCGCCTGGCGAGTGAGCCGAAGGGGCGCGCCGTTGGCGAAAGGAGGGGGGCACTCCCGGCGGTGGCCGGGGGGAGAGAGACCGGAGGTCCCGGGGAACGAGGGACCGGGCACGACCGACCTCCCCCAGCCTGGCGTTCGGGGGCGCCCCCGAACGCCGGCTGGGGCGCCCCGGAGGCGAACCGAGCCAGGAGGCTACGCAGTCCAGTCGAGGACGATCTTTCCGCAGCGGCCGCCGGCGGCCTCGTCGAAGGCGGCGTCGAAGTCGCGGTGGGAGTAGCGGCCGGTGACCACGGGGGCGAGGTCGAGACCGCCCTCCAGCAGCACGGACATGGCGTACCAGGTCTCGAACATCTCGCGGCCGTAGATGCCCTTGATGGTGATCATCGAGGTCACGATCTTGGCGAAGTCGACAGCGAACTCCTGCGACGGCAGGCCGAGCATCGCGATCCGCCCGCCGTGCGTCATGTTGTCGATCATGTCGCGCATCGCCTCGGGGCGGCCGGACATCTCCAGCCCGATGTCGAAGCCCTCGCGCAGACCGAGCTTTCGCTGCCCGTCGGCGATGGTGGACTCCGCGACGTTCAGGGCGAGGGTGACGCCGATCTTGCGGGCGAGGTCGAGACGGTACTCGCTGACGTCGGTGATGACGACGTGGCGCGCGCCGGCGTGCTTGGCGACGGCGGCGGCCATGATGCCGATCGGGCCGGCGCCGGTGATCAGCACGTCCTCGCCGACCAGCGGGAAGGACAGCGCGGTGTGGACGGCGTTGCCGAAGGGGTCGAAGATCGCGGCGATGTCGAGGTCGACGGGGACGCGGTGCACCCACACATTGGACGCCGGCAGCGCGACGTACTCGGCGAAGGCGCCGTTGCGGCCGACGCCGAGGCCGACGGTGTTGCGGCACAGGTGGCGGCGGCCGGCGAGGCAGTTGCGGCATTTGCCGCACACCAGGTGGCCCTCACCGCTGACGAGGTCGCCGGTCTTGATGTCGGCGACGTCGGAGCCGACGGCCGCGACCTCGCCGACGAACTCGTGACCGAGGACCAGCGGCGTGCTCACGGCCTGCTGTGCCCAGCCGTCCCAGGCACGGATGTGCAGGTCGGTGCCGCAGATGCCGGTCCGCAGCACCTTGATGAGGACATCGCCGGGGCCCATCTCGGGCTCGGGGACGTCCCGCAGCCACAGACCGGGCTCGGCCTTCTCCTTCACCAGTGCCTTCACTCTTGCGCTCCTGCCGGCAGACGATGTGGCCCGGTCCGCGCGGGGGAACGCGGACCGGGCACGGATGAACCCGGGCGGAGCGGCAGCGCCCGTCGGCGCCTGCTCGCGCGGTGCGCCGGGCACACAGCAATCTGCCCGGCTCAGGGCGTTCAGTCCATCGATCTTTTCTTAAGCTCGGCAACAGCGCAGCTTCACGCTCGCCCGTCAGGGGGGCGCGGGGCGGCTCAGCGGGGGGCGAGCGCCGCCAGCTGCGCGACGATGGCATCGGTGTCCTGGAAGGTGAGCCCGATGCGGGCCACGTGCTTCCAGCGCACGATCCCTTCCGCGTCGACGATGAACACCGAGCGCTTCAGGCCGAGTCCGGGCATGGAGATGCCGTAGGCCTTGACCACCGAGCGGTCGGTGTCGGCGAGCAGTGGGAAGCGCAGGTCGCGCTTGCGGGCGAAGTGCTCGTGGCTGTCGAGGTCGCTGAGGTTGATCCCCCACACGGTGGCGCCGAGGTCGCGGAAGCGGTCCAGGTCGGAGGTGTAGGAGCACAGCTGCTTGGTGCACACGGCCGAGTCGTCGCCGGGGTAGAAGGCGAGCACGACCGGGGCGCCGCGCTGTGCGGACAGGGAGTACTCGGCGCGCTCGGCGCCGGCGTCGGTGAGCAGCACCCCGGAGAGGGTGAAGTCGGGGGCGGGGGCGCCGATCTCGGGTACGGCCATGGGTGGGGGTCCTTTCGTACGGCGGGCGCGGGCGCGGTGCGAGGCCGGGGGAGGCGGCGCACGGGCGGTTCCGGCGGCACAGAAAACGCAGAGATATACAGAACGTTCGTTCTTGCCGGGACACTACGCGCGGCCGTCCGCTACCGTCAAGGACATGAGCGCCCCGCCCGACGTCCCACTCGCCCCCTCCGAGGCCACCGTGCCCGCGGACGCCCCGCCGCGCGAGCGCATCCTGGCGACCGCGTCCCGGCTGTTCTACGCCGAGGGCATCCACGCGGTGGGCATGGACCGGATCGTCACCGAGGCGTCGACCACCAGGGCCACGCTCTACCGGCACTTCGCGGGCAAGGAACAGCTCGTCCTCAGCTACATCCAAACCACGGACCGGCAGATCCGCTCCTACACCGAGGGCGCCCTCCGCGGACTCGGCGCGCGGGAGGCGCTGCTGGCGGTGGCCGGCGCGCTGGGCGACCAGCTGTGCGCGCCGGGCTTCCGCGGTTGCCCCTTCCTCAACGCCGCCGCCGAGTACCCGGACCCTGCCGACCCTGTGACGCACGCCATCGTCGCCCACCGCACCTGGCTGCGCGCAGTGGCGGAACGCCTGCTGACCGAAGCGGGCGCGCCGGACCCGGCGGAGGACGCCATGACGCTGATGATGCTGCGGGACGGCGCGGCGATGACGGCCGCGCTGAGCGACCCCACGACCGTGCGGGCCGCCCTGGACCGGGCCCTGCGCAAGGTCCTGGAAACCGCCGGGGTGGTGTGAGCCGGGGGCACCTCCCAGCGGTGGCCGGGGGCAGGGCGGCGGGCGGCTACCGGGCCGGCGGGTCAGCCCGCGTGCGTGGAGAACAGTCCGCCGGTCGGGCCCTGCTTGTCGCCGCCCTGGGCCTTCTTCAGCGCGTTGGCCAGTCCCTCAATGGTCATGGACTGCAGGATGACGCGGCCGTTGCCCTCCAGCGTGGCCAGTGACAGGCCCTCGCCGCCGAAGACGGCGTTCATGATGCCCTGGCGGTTGAGCCCGCCGATGCGCTGCACGCCGTAGCGGATGCCGTCCTCGAAGGCCACGATGCAGCCGGTGTCGACCTCGATGCGGCCGCCGAAGTCGGCGGGGTTGAGGTCGATGAAGTTGCCCGCGCCCGCGATGATCACCGTGCCGCGGCCGGTGAACTTCTCCAGGATGAAGCCCTCACCGCCGCTCATGCCGCTGCGGCCGCCCTGGAAGGCGATGCCGAACTCGACCGTGGACTCCGCCGCCACGAAGGCGTCCTTCTCGGCGAACCAGGCGCGCGAGCCGTCCAGCTCCAGGGCCCGCATCTCGCCGGGCAGCACCCCGGCGAAGCCGACCGTGCCCTCGCCGCCGCTCGCGCTGAAGTACTGGAAGGCGATGCTCTCGCCGGCGAGCACGCGCTGGCCGACCTGCATCGCGGTGCCCATGGCCTGGCGGAGCATGCCGCCCATGCCGCCCCCGCCGCCCTGGCCCTGCTGCTGCCCGTTGCCGCCGGGCCCGGCGAGCCGCGTGTCCATGCTCACATTCGCGGTCTTGAAGAGGAACTTGCCGGCCTCGCAGTAGACGGTCTGGCCGGGCTGGAGGGTGCACACGGCCATCTGCATGGCGTTGCCGACGATCTGCTGCTTGAGGGTCACCGCGTTCTCCGGGTCTTTCTGGGGGTGTGCTGCGTCATGCGGACGTCCCTGACAACGACCGGCCCGGACGATTCGGTTCCGCCTGCCCCTCGGACCGCGGCGCGGGGGCGGGCAGCCGGCCCCCGGCGTCGAGGAAGCGGGCGAGCGGCAGGGTGGCGGCGCCGACCGTGACCGCGTCCGGGCCGAGCAGCCCGAGATCGATCGAGGTCTGGGCGCAGGGGTGGTGCAGCGCGTACGCGGCCGTGGCCTCCCGGACGGCGGGCAGCAGCCGGGGCCCGATCATCAGACCGGTCCAGCCCGCGAGCACGATCCGCTCGGGGTTGAAGAGGTTGACGAGGTCGGCGATCCCCGCGCCGAGGTACTCCGCGGTCTCGTCGAGCAGTTCCACCGCCGCGCGGTCGCCCGCCTCGGCCGCGGCGACGAGGGCGGCGATCGCCGTCTCCTCGCTGACCCCGGCAGGGGCGTCCTCGCCCCAGCGGTCGATGAGGGCCTCGGCGCCGACGTACGCCTCCAGGCAACCGCGGGCACCGCAGCGGCACAGCCGCCCGCCGACCTGGAGAGTGGTGTGGCCCCATTCGCCGGCGCTGCTGCTGGCCCCGCGGTACGGCTTGCCGTCGGCGACGACGCAGGCGCCGACCCCCGACCCGAGCAGGGCGATCACCGCGTTGCGGGCGCCGCGGCCGGCTCCGAACCACAGCTCGGCCTGGCCGAGCGTCTTGGCGCCGTTGTCGATGTGGAGCGGGAGGCCCGTGCCCTCGGCCAGCAGCGCGCCGAGCGGGACGGCGTCCCAGTCGATGGTCTGCCCGTGCACGACCGCGCCGGCGCCGCCGGTGCCCTGCTCGACGATGCCGGGCACGCCGACTCCGACGCCGAGCACGAGCGCGGGGTCGACACCGGAGTCCTCCAGGACAGCGGCGAGTCCCTCGAGGATCAACTGCACGACCAGGGCGACGTCGTGGCCGCTGTCCGCCAGCGGCCGGTCGGTGCAGGAGAGTTCGGTCAGCGCGAGGTCGAAGAGGGTGACGCGCACCCCGGTCTCCCCGACGTCGACGCCGATGACGAAGCCGTGCCGGGCGGCCACCTTGAGCATCACCCGGGGGCGGCCGCCGTCGGACTCGACCGACCCGGCCTCCTCCACGACGCCGTCCCCGATGAGCTCGGCGACCACGTTGCTGATCGAGCCCGTGCTGAGGCCGGTGTCCCTGGCCAACTCTTGACGGCTGAGGGGGCCTTCGAAGTAGAGATGGCGCAGGATCGACGATCGGTTGCCCCGCCGCAGGTCACGGACGGTGCGCTTGCTTCGGTCTGCCATGGTGTTCCCTCCCCGGCTGAATCTATCGCTGCGCCAAGTCTTGACGCCAGGTTTTCTCAGACGTTAAATCACGCCTTGAATTAAGGCGTGACGCTCTTCATCTCCCGAAGCCATCACCCCCTGAGAGGGTCCCCGGTCATGCACATCATCCGTACGACGGCGGCCGCCGCAGTCGCGGCCGCGCTCATCGCATCCGCCACCGCCTGCGGCGGCGGCTCCTCGACCGACGGCAGCGGCGACGGCGGCTCCAAGACGCTCACCTACTGGGCCAGCAACCAGGGCAGCAGCCTGGAGAACGACAAGGAAGTCCTGGAGCCCGAGCTCAAGAAGTTCGAGCAGCAGACCGGCATCAAGGTCAAGCTGGAGGTCGTCCCCTGGTCCGACCTCCTCAACCGGATCCTCGCCGCCGCCACCTCCGGCCAGGGCCCCGACGTGCTCAACATAGGCAACACCTGGTCCGCGTCGCTCCAGGCCACCAACGCGCTGCGCCCCTTCGACGCCAAGGCGTTCGACGCCATCGGCGGCAAGGACCGCTTCGTCGACGCGGCGCTCGGCGCGACCGGCGCCGAGGGCAAGGACCCGGCCGCGGTCCCGCTGTACTCGCTCGCGTACGGGCTCTACTACAACAAGAAGATGTTCGCCGACGCGGGCATCGCCGCACCGCCGGCCACCTGGGACGAGCTTGTCGCCGACGGCAAGAAGCTGACCAAGGGCGGCAAGTACGGCCTCGCGGTCGAGGGCGGCAACCTCTCGGAGAACGTCCACCACGCCTTCGTCTTCGGCAAGCAGCACGGCGCCGACTTCTTCGACGCCTCCGGCAAGCCGACCTTCACCACCCCCGAGGCGGTCGCGGCCGTCAAGCAGTACATCGACTTCATCGCCAAGGACAAGATCGCCGCCCCCGGCAACGCCGAGTACGCGGCCAACCAGTCGGTCGCCGACTTCGCCACCGGCAAGGCGGGCATGCTGCTGTGGCAGGCCGCCGGCTCCTCGCTGAAGTCCCACGGCATGAAGCCCGAGGACTACGGCGTCGCCCAGGTGCCGTTCCAGACCAAGGGCGCCACCGGTGACACCGCCGTCAACTCGATGGTCGCCGGCATCAACCTCGCCGTGTTCAAGAAGACCAAGAACGTCGACGGCGCCCTGAAGTTCGTGAAGTTCATGACCAGCGACGACGAGCAGAAGATCCTCAACGGGACCTACGGCTCGCTCCCGCCGGTCAAGGCCGCCCAGTCCGACCCGGCCTTCTCCACCCCGGACCTGAAGGTGCTCGCCGACGCGCTCGCCAACAGCGCCGCGCCGCTCCCGCAGGTCGCCAACGAGAGCCAGTTCGAGACCACCGTCGGCACGGCGATGAAGGACCTGTTCGCCGAAGCCGCCGCCGGGCACCCGGTCACCACCGACAGCGTCAAGGCCGCCCTCGAGAAGGCCCAGCAGCAGATGCCGGCCTCGTGAGCGTGAAGCAACCCATGGCCACCACCGTGCCGCCCGTAGGGCACACCTCGAAGTCTCCTTCCTCCGGCGGCCGGCGGGCCGCCGGGGGGAGGCCCCGCCGGCGCCTGTTCGGGCTCTCCGCGCGGGTGCGTCGCGGCTCCCTGCCGTACGTACTGCTGCTGCCCGCGCTCGCGCTGGAGCTGCTGATCCACCTGATCCCGATGGTCGTCGGCGTGGTGATGAGCTTCAAGGAGCTCACGCAGTTCTTCATCAGCGACTGGTCGGCGGCGCCCTGGAAGGGCCTGGGCAACTACCGCATGGCGGTGGACTTCAACGCGCCCGTCGGCGCGGACCTGCTCAACTCCTTCGTCGTCACGTGCGAGTTCACCCTGCTGGCCGTCGCCCTGTCCTGGCTGTTCGGCACCGCCGCGGCGATCCTCATGCAGGACACGTTCCGGGGCCGGGGCCTGCTGCGCGGGGTCTTCCTCGTCCCGTACGCGCTGCCGGTCTACGCGGCGGTGATCACCTGGTCGTTCATGTTCCAGCGGGACACCGGCATGATCAACCACGTGCTGCACGACCAGCTGCACCTCACCGACGGCAAGCCGTTCTGGCTGATCGGCGACAACAGCTTCTGGGCGCTGGTCACCGTCTCCGTGTGGCGCCAGTGGCCGTTCGCCTTCCTGTGCCTGATGGCCGGACTGCAGAACATCCCGCGCGAGCTGTACGAGGCGGCGGCGATGGACGGCGCCGGGATCTGGCAGCAGATCCGCCGGATCACCCTGCCCTCGCTGCGGCCGGTGAACCTGGTGCTGGTGCTCGTGCTGTTCCTGTGGACGTTCAACGACTTCAACACGCCCTATGTGCTGTTCGGGCGCGCCGCGCCGGACGCCGCGGACCTGATCTCGATCCACATCTACCAGTCGTCCTTCGTGACCTGGAACTTCGGCTCCGGCTCGGCGATGTCCGTGCTCCTGCTGCTCTTCCTGCTCGTCGTGACGGCGCTCTATCTGCTCGTCACCTCCCTGAGGAGGCAGGATGACTGACATCCGCAGCCCCATGGCCTCGCCCCGCTCCTTCGTGTGGACGCGGCGGATCGTGCTGACGCTGCTGGCGGCCTTCGCGCTGGCCCCCGTCTTCGTGATGGTGGTCTCGTCGCTGAAGCCCCTCCAGGACGTGCAGGGGCCGTTCCGCTGGTTCCCGAGCGGCTTCACGCTGCGGCCGTACGCGGACATCTGGCACACCGTGCCGCTGGCCCGCTACTTCCTGAACTCGGTGATCGTGTCGGCCGGCGCGACCGTCGCCTCGGTCACGGTGGCGATCTTCGCGGCGTACGCGGTCAGCCGCTACCGCTTCGCGGGCCGGCGCTTCTTCACGGTGACGATCCTGTCCACCCAGATGTTCCCCGGCATCCTCTTCCTGCTGCCGCTGTTCCTGATCTTCGTCAACCTCGGCAACGCCACCGGCATCGCGCTGTACGGCAGCCGGGGCGGCCTGATCCTGACCTACCTCACCTTCTCGCTCCCCTTCTCCATCTGGATGCTGGCGGGCTACTTCGACTCGATCCCCCGCGACCTGGACGAAGCCGCCCTCGTCGACGGCAACGGCCCGCTCGGCGCGCTGTTCCGGGTCGTCGTCCCGGCCGCCGTGCCCGGCATCGTCGCGGTGTCCGTCTACGCCTTCATGACCGCGTGGGGCGAGGTCCTCTTCGCCTCGGTCATGACCAACGACACCACCCGCACGCTCGCCGTCGGCCTTCAGGGCTACGCCACGCAGACCGACGTGTACTGGAACCAGGTCATGGCCGCCTCGCTCGTGGTGAGCGTGCCCGTGGTCGCCGGGTTCCTGCTGCTGCAGCGCTACCTCGTCGCGGGCCTGACGGCCGGCGCCGTCAAGTGAGCGCCGGCCCCCCGTTCCCCCCCTCCGAAAGGCAGTCCGTGACATCCGACCTCAGTGCGCTCCCCCCCGGCTTCGTGTGGGGCGCCGCGACGGCCTCGTACCAGATCGAAGGCGCCGTGGCCGAGGACGGCCGCGCGCCCTCCATCTGGGACACCTTCTCCCGCACCCCCGGCAAGGTCGCCGGCGGCGACACCGGCGACACCGCCTGCGACCACTACCACCGCTGGCCCGAGGACATCGGCCTGATGCGGCGCCTGGGCCTCGAGGCGTACCGCTTCTCCATCGCCTGGCCGCGGGTGATGCCGCAGGGCGGCGGCCCGGTCAATCCGGCGGGCCTCGCCTTCTACGACCGGCTCGTCGACGGGCTGCTGGAGGCGGGGATCACCCCCTTCCCGACGCTCTACCACTGGGACCTTCCGCAGGCGCAGCAGGACCGCGGCGGCTGGCCCGTGCGCGAGACCGCGCTGCGCTTCGCCGAGTACGCCTCCGTGGTGGCCGAGCGCCTCGGCGACCGCGTCACCCACTGGGCGACCCTCAACGAGCCGCTGTGCTCGGCCTGGATCGGCCACTTGCAGGGCGTGATGGCCCCGGGCCTGACCGACCTGACCGCCGCGGTGCGCGCCTCGTACCACCTGCACCTGGGTCACGGCCTGGCCGTGCAGGCGCTGCGCGCCGCCGTCCCGCAGGCCCAGATCGGCATCGTCAACAACCTCAGCCCCTCCGAGCCCGCCTCCGACCGACCCGAGGACGTCGCCGCCGCGCTGCGCGCCGACGGCCACACCAACCGCTGGTGGCTCGACCCGATCCACGGCCGCGGCTACCCCGAGGACATGCTGAAGCTCTACGGGGTCGAACTGCCCGTCCACGACGGCGACATGGAGACCATCGCCGCGCCGCTGGACTGGCTGGGCCTCAACTACTACTTCCGCGACATCGTTGCCGACGACCCCTCCGGCCCGGTCCCGCACACCCGCGCCCTGCGCATCCCGGACGTCCGCCGCACCGCGATGGACTGGGAGGTGCACGCCGACGGCCTGGAGAAGCTGCTGATGCGGCTGACCGAGGAGTACGGCGCCCGCAAGATCTACGTCACCGAGAACGGCTCGGCGTACGAGGACCACGTCGGCCCCGACGGCCAGGTCCACGACCCCGAGCGCGCCGCCTACCTGGAGGAGCATCTGGCGGCCTGCGGCCGCGCGGTGCGCGCCGGCGCCCCGCTGGCCGGCTACTTCGCCTGGTCGCTGCTGGACAACTTCGAGTGGGCGTACGGCTACGCCAAGCGCTTCGGGCTCGTCCACGTCGACTACGAGACCCAGCAGCGCACCGTCAAGGGCAGCGGCAGCCGCTACGCCGACATCATCGCCGCCCATCGCCGCCGCGCCCGCAGCGCGGCCTGACCCCCGGCGCCCCGACCCTGGGCGCACCCGCGCCCGCCGATCTCCCTCGCACGCACCCCCCGTCCTTCCCCACAAGGAGCACGCGATGCGACAGCACCCCCACATCAGAAGGGTGATCGCCGTCCTGGCGGCGGTCGCCGCGGCCTTCGCCGTATTAACCGTGGCCGGCCCGAGCGCGGCGGCCGCCACCGCCGTGCAGGTCACCATGACCACGACCTCGGACGGCAAGACCGTCGTCAAGGGCCTGCAGACCCAGACCCCGACCGCCTTCGAGACGGGTGACGGCAGCGGCGGGACGGTCATCACGATCGACCCCGCCGCCCGTTACCAGCCCTTCGAGGGCGGCGGGGCGTCCTTCACCGACAGCGCCGCCTGGCTGATGAACTCCTCCGGCGCCCTGTCGGCGGCCACCCGCGACGCCACCATGCGCAAGCTCTTCTCCCCCACCGACGGCATCGGGCTGGGCTTCCTGCGGAACCCCATGGGCGCGTCGGACATCGCCCGCAGCCACTACACGTACGACGACACCTGCTGCGACCTGGCCGACTTCTCCATCGCACGGGACCTCGCCGACGTTCTGCCGCTCACCGCGCAGGCGCGCCAGCTCAACCCCGACCTGAAGATCATGGCGGTGCCGTGGTCGGCGCCGGCGTGGATGAAGGACAACGGCCGGCTCACCCAGATGGGCAAGCTGAGGCCGGAGTTCTACGACATGTACGCGCAGTACTTCGTGAAGTACCTCCAGGCGTACGAGCAGCGCGGCGTCCACATCGACTACGTCTCCGTGCAGAACGAGCCCCAGTGCTGCGGCGCGAACAGCACGTACCCCACGATGGAGTGGACGGCGGCCACGCTGCTGGACTTCACCAGGAACCACCTCTTCCCCGCGTTCCGTTCGGCCGGGATCACCACCAAGGCGCTCATCCACGACTGGAACCACGGCGACTGGAACACCACCGGTGCCGGCCAGCTCGCCGACGCCGCGCTGCGCGGCGACCCGCTGTTCGGCGGCGTCGCCTGGCACGGATACGCGCCGACCCCGCCGAACTACGCGCTCGGCAGCACGATCCAGAGCCAGTACCCGGGTGTCCCGCAGTACGAGACCGAGCACTCCGGCGGCACCTGGGTGGGCGACCAGCAGCTGGAGGACCTGCGCGACATCACCGGCTTCACCCGCAACTGGGCGCGCTCCTACGTGAAGTGGTCGCTGGCGCTGGACCAGGCCATGGGCCCGCACGCGGGGGGCTGCGGCACCTGCACCGGGCTGATCACGGTACACAACGGGGACGCGCGCGGCGGCCAGGTCGACTACACCGTCGAGTACTACACGATGGGGCAGCTGACGAAGTTCGTCCGCGCGGGCGCGGTGCGGATCGGCAGCAACGCCACGGACCCGGTGTGGAACACGGCGTTCGTCAACAGCGACGGGCAGCGGGTGCTGGTCACCCACAACTCCTCGTCGTCCACCCAGCAGGTCACGGTCCGCGAGGCCGGGCAGCACTTCTCGTACAGCCTGCCGCCACGCGCCACGACCACCTTCACCTGGTCCGGAGCGCCGACCGGCGGTGGCGGTGGCGATGGCGGCATCAGCACCTCCGCCTGGTACCAGGTGACCGGCGCCGGCTCCGGCAAGTGCGTGGACGCCATGGACCGGGGCACCGCCAACGGCACGGCCGTGCAGCAGTGGAGCTGCGTCGCCGGGCAGACCAACCAGCAGTGGCAGTTCCGCGCGACCGACAGCGGCTACTACCGGGTGGTGAACCGCAACGCGGCCGCCACCGAGCAGGTCTGGGACGTCACCGGCGGCTCGACGGCGACCGGTGACTCCGTCCCCGTGCAGACCTGGCAGTGGTCCTCGGGCACGAACCAGCAGTGGAAGCCGGTGCTTCAGGCGGACGGCTCCTACGTGTTCACCGCCCGGCACAGCGCCAAGTGCCTGGACGTCGCCGCCGCCTCCGTCGCCGACGGGGCCCGGCTCCAGCAGTACAGCTGCAACGGCACCACCGCCCAGTCCTTCCGGCTCACGTCGGCGGGCTGATCCGGCCCGCGCGGCGCCGGCGTACGAGGGAGACGCCGGCGCCGCGCGGCACCATGCCCTGGGCGGGCGGCCGAGCCGTACACCACCCCGGCGCCCACGCCCACCGCTCCGGGCGGCAGGCACGGCGCGGACGGCCGCAACAGGCCCCGCCCTGAACGGCGTACGGCCCTGCCCCCAACCGCCCTCCTCCCCACGCATCCGGCTCTCCCGCGCCGGGTCGACGGCCGATCCAGCGGTGTCCCTGCCACGGCCGGCGCGCCCCGAGGCCCCTCAGGCCAGTGCGTCCCAGCGCCGGGCGAGGCGCCCCGCGCCCGCGTCCGTCAGGGAGCCCCACAGTCGCAGCCGGGCGACGCCGCCGTCGGGATACGTCTCGATCCGCACATGGGTCGCGGCGGGCGCGACCACCAGGAACCGGTGGACGGTGTCGGGCTGCAAGCGGGTGCGGGGCAGGATCGTGAACCACTCACCGCTCTCGCCGTCGCGGCCCAGCAGCGCCGCCCACCCGGCGGCGTTGCCCTTGTAGTAGCCGGTGTCGATCTCGACGGCGCGGACGACGCCCTGTTCCGCGAGCCGGTAGCGGGCCCAGTCGTGGCCCGTGTCACGGCGGCGCCTGGTCTCCCAGCCGTCGCCCATGCGACGGGACCTCCCCGGCAGGATCGGGTTGACCGGCGAGGAGTAGAAGCGGTCGGAGACGTCCTCGGCGGAGCCGCCGTTCTCCAGGGCGACCAGGTCGAACGTGCCCAGCGCCGCCAGCCACCCCGGGTCGGCGACGAACTCGCCGTGGACGCGCAGCCGCGCGATGCCCCCGTCGGGGAACTGCCGGAGCCTCAGATGGGTGAAACGGCGTTCCACGGACACCTCGAAGCCGTTGGCGGCGTGACCGCCGACGGCCGTGCGCGGCACGAGTCCGGTCCACTGCACGCCGTCCGCGAGCAGGTCCTCCGGGGCGGCGGACAGCGACGCTGAGGTGGCCTCGACCGCGATGTGCCGGGGGTGGTTGCCGCGGAAGTGCGCCGTGTCGACGACCAGGCCGCGGACGACGCCGGGGGCGGCGAGGCGGATCAGCGCCCAGTCGTGGTCGGCGTCGTCGGGGTGGGGGCTGCCGGCGCCGGTGCCGCGCCGGCGGCGGGTCTCCCAGCCGTCCATGACCTGCCCCTTGTGGCCGAAGTGCCCGGGCCGGAACTCGGGGCGCTCGGGGACGAGCAGGTTCTCCCGTTCGGCGAAGAACTCGTCGTTGGCGGCGATCACGCCGGCTCCCAGGCGCCGGTCCGCGAGGTCGGCCAGCTCCGTGAACGGCAGGTCGGCGCCGCGGTAGTCGGCCCAGGGGTCACCTCCGGGGTACGGCTGGGCGTCGCCGGTGTACCGGGGCACGGCGGTCACGCGTCCTGCCTTTCGATGAGGCGGCCGGAGGGCCCGGCCGGGATGCCGTGGTCGGCGACGCGTTCGCCGCGCAGCCAGGTGCCGCGGACGACCCCCTGGAGGGTGCGGCCCGCGTAGGCGGTGACCTGGTTGCGGTGATGGAGCGCGGCGGGGTCCACGGTGAAGCTCTCGTCGGGCGCCAGGACGGCGAAGTCGGCGTCGTACCCGGGCGCGATCGCGCCCTTCGTACTCAGACCCGCAAGGCGCGCCGGGCCCTGTGCCATCCAGCGCACCACGTCGCCGAGCGAGGCGCCACGCCGGCGGGCCTCGGTCCAGATCGCGGGCAGGCCGAGCTGGAGGGAGGAGATGCCGCCCCAGGCCGCGCCGAAGTCGCCGGTGCCGAAGTGCTTGAGGTCGGCCGTGGACGGCGAGTGGTCGGAGACGACGCAGTCGATGACGCCGTCGAGCAGGCCCTGCCAGAGGGCGTCCCGGTTGGCGGCCTCGCGGATCGGCGGGCAGCACTTGAACTGCGTGGCGCCGTCGGGCACCTCCTCGGCGGTCAGCGTCAGATAGTGCGGGCAGCTCTCGGCCGTCAGGCGGACGCCCTCGTCGCGGGCCGCGGCGATCATGGGCAGCGCCTCCGCGGAGGACAGATGGAGCACGTGCACCCGGCAGTCGAGGCGGCGGGCGAGTGCGATCAGTCCCTCGATCGCGGTGTTCTCGGCGGCGCGCGGCCGGGAGGCGAGGAAGTCCGCGTACTTCCGGCCCGAGGGCGGCGGCGCGCCGTCGATGAGCGCGGGGTCCTCGGCGTGCACGATCAGCAGCCCGTCGAAGCGGGCGATCTCGCCCATCGCCTCGGCCAGTTGCCCGGGATCCAGCTGCGGGAACTCCTCGACGCCGGAGGGCAGCAGGAAGCACTTGAAGCCGAAGACGCCGGCCTCGTGGAGCGGGCGCAGATCCTTGACGTTGCCGGGGACGGCACCGCCCCAGAAGCCGACGTCGGTGTGGACCCTGCCGCGCGCGGTGTCGCGCTTGAGGTCCAGATGCGCGGTCGTGGTGGTCGGCGGGACGCTGTTGAGCGGCATGTCGATCAGCGTGGTCACGCCTCCCGCGGCGGCTGCCCGCGTCGCGGTCCCGAAGCCCTCCCACTGGGTGCGGCCGGGGTCGTTGATGTGGACGTGGGTGTCGACCAGGCCGGGCAGCAGCGCGTCCTGCCCCAGGTCGACCAGGCGGGCGCCGGCCGGGGGCGGGCTCCCGTACGGCAGGACGGCGGCGATCCGGCCGCCGGCGACGGCCACGTCGGCGGGGACTTCGCCGGCGGGGGTGACGACCCGCGTCGAGCGCAGCACCAGCCCGGTCGCGGCAGCGGCCTCGGACACCACCCGTTCCCCTTCCACCGGCGTCGCCAGGAATTCAACGTTCTGTTGAACAGATCCTCCGCCGAGCCGTACGACCCGTCAAGACCCGGCCGGGCGCGCGGGGCACGCGGTGGACGGGACGCGCGCCGGAGGCTTCCGGAGTAGGGTTGGTGGATTCCGCCAAACGGAATCCGGCTTCCGCCACAGCCGTTCGTGGCTCCGCACAAGGGCGCGGTCGACGACGATCGGCACCCTGCGGCCGCCGGTAGGCTGCACCGCAAGATCGTCCGCCTGGGGAGGAACCGTGGCGTCAGACCGCGCCGGGGGCGTCCAGTCCCTCGAACGCGCCTTCGACCTGCTCGAGCGGATGGCCGACGCGGGGGGCGAGGTCGGCCTCAGCGAGCTGTCCACGAGCAGCGGACTGCCGCTGCCGACCATCCACCGCCTCATGCGGACCCTCGTCGACTGCGGCTACGTACGCCAGCAGCCCAACCGGCGCTACGCCCTCGGCCCCCGGCTGATCCGCCTCGGCGAGACCGCCTCCCGGCTGCTGGGCACCTGGGCCCGCCCCTACCTCGCAGAACTCGTGGACGCGACAGGCGAGACCGCCAACATGGCCCTCCTCGACGGCGACGAGGTCGTCTACGTCGCCCAGGTCCCCTCGCGCCACTCCATGCGGATGTTCACCGAGGTCGGACGCCGGGTCCTGCCCCACTCCACCGGCGTCGGCAAGGCGCTGCTCGCCCACGTCCCGCCCGAGGAGGTGCGCGCCCTGCTGGCCCGCACCGGCATGCCGGCCGCGACGGAGCGGACCATCACCGACCCGGACGCGTTCCTCGCCGAACTCGCGCACATCCGCGCACAGGGCTACGCCGTGGACGACAACGAGCAGGAGATGGGGGTCCGCTGCCTCGCCGTCACCGTTCCCGGCTCCCCCTCCGCCGCCGCCATCTCGATCTCCGGCCCGGCGGGCCGCGTCACCGACGCCGCCACCGAGAAGATCGTCCCCGTCCTCCAGGCCGCGGCCCGCCACCTGTCCGCGGCCCTCGCCGGCGCGGCCGGCACCGGGGCCTGACCCCTCGACGGAGCGGTCCCGCGGTCCCGCGCGGGGGCTTGACCTGGAGGGCACTCCAAGGCCTAGCGTCGTACGGGTCCGCGACAACGACCCGAGGCGGGGAGTGACCGTGCAACTGGGCCTGCATCTCACGAAGTTCGACCATCCGGAAGGGCCCGCGGCACTGGGCCCCGCGCTGGCGGAGGCCGGTGCCGCCGCGGAGGCGGCCGGGGTGGGATGGCTGTCGGTGATGGACCACTATTTCCAGATGGAGCACAACGGCGGCGCCGAGGCGGCGATGCTGGAGAGCTACACGACACTGGGCTTTCTCGCTGCCCGCACCTCCTCCGTGCGCCTCGGGGTGCTGGTCACGGGGACGACGTACCGCCACCCCGGACTCCTGGCCAAGATCGCCACGACGCTCGACGTGCTGTCCGGTGGCCGGGCCACCCTGGGGCTGGGCGCCGCGTGGTACGAGCGCGAGCACCTGGGCCTGGGCGTGCCGTTCCCGCCGCTCGCGGAGCGCTTCGAGCGGCTGGAGGAGACGCTGCGCGTCTGCCTGCAGATGTGGGACCAGGAGGACAACGGGCCGTTCGAGGGCAGGCACTACCGGCTCGCGGAGACCCGCTGCACCCCGGCACCCGTCAGCGCACCGCACCCCGAGGTCATGATCGGCGGCGGCGGGGAGCGCAAGACCCTGAGGCTGGTGGCCCGTTACGCCGACGCGTGCAATCTGTTCGGCTCCTCGCACACCGAGGTCGCGCACAAGCTGGACGTGCTGCGCCGGCACTGCGACGAGGCGGGCCGGGACTACGACTCCATCCGCAAGACGATGCTGTACGTGGGGAGCGCGCTGCGCGACGGCGATCTGGACACCTTCGGCAAGGAGATGGACGGGTATGCCGCGCTCGGCGTCGAGAGCGTGATCGTGATGCCTCCGGAGGCCGCTTCCGCCGGGTGGATCGAGAACCGCTGCGCCGCCGCGGTACGCCGGCTGGCCGAACTCGGCTGATCGGCATCAATCGGCGGCGGGCGGCGCCCCGAAGAGCTCGATCGCGCGCCGGACCTCCGCGAGCGCGGCGGACAGGGCGCTGACGGACCCCAGGGCGCCCGTGAGGACCAGGAGGCCGCGGCGCAGCCGCGGGACGTCGGGAACACCGGCGGCGGCCGCGGACGCCAGCGCGGCGAGCTCGTCCTCCGCGATGTGACGGTCCGGTAAGTTCGAGCGGTACCCGGCGAGCGCGCGGCGGCAGTGGGAGACCGCCGCGCGCAGCGCGGCCACCCTCGGGTCCTCGGCGCCGTCCCCGTCCAGCGCCGCACGGGCCGCCATGTCCTTGACCACTGATATGTCCCCCATTGTTCGACCCCCGTGAACTCACCCGCGCGGGACCGGCCCCACCCGGGCCGCATCGGGGAGGACATTAAACGCGACGGAGCGCTTCCCTCGCTATACGGAGAGCGAAATCTGCCGTAAGTTCCTCTCGCGCGAAGCGACTTGCCGACGTCAACGAACGACGGGCGGCGTTCGGTTCCAGTCGACCGGCCGCCATCCCGAGGCGTCGCGCCTCCAGCGCGCGAACGAGCCGTTGGCGACGTACGCCCCCTCCGGCAGCGGCGGTCCCAGCAGATGACGGATCATCAGGACGACGGCGTCGTGGGTGACCAGCAGCAGCGGCGCGCCGCCCCCGTCGTCGAGCCCGCCGAGCCCGTCGAGTACCGACCGCACGCGCCGGGCGACGTCGTCCATCGACTCGCCTCCGCCGGGCGGCCGGTACGTGTGCTCGCCCTCGCGTTCGCGGCGGGCCGCCTCCTGCGGGAAGCGCTCCCGGACCGCCTGCGGCGTGAGCAGTTCCAGGGCGCCGGTGCCGCGGTCGCGCAGCCGGGGCTCGTACGACGCGGACGGCAGCGGGCGGCCGGCGGCGGTGTGCACGTCCGCGAGGACGTCGAGGGTCTGCCGGGCGCGCCGGTAGGGGGAGCAGAGCACCGTGCCGGGGGTGTCCCCGCCGAGCGTCAGCAGCGCGCCGGCGAGCCGTGCCGCCTGGCCGCGGCCGCGGTCGGTGAGGCCCACGTCGGCGTCCCGGACGCCCTCGGGCGAGACACCGCGCGCGAAGGCCGCGTTCGCGGTGCTCTCGCCGTGCCGCACGGCAATGAGCCAGCTCGCCATGGCCGGTCCTTTCCCTCGCCCGCCATCCACGGTATCCAGGGAACGTGGAACGGGACGGTTCGAGCGGAACGGGCACCGCCGTCGCCGGGCTGCTGCTGGCCGCCGGGGGCGGCCGCCGGCTCG
Organism: Streptomyces sp. RLA123; assembly: GCF_056270165.1. Classification (NCBI taxonomy): domain Bacteria; kingdom Bacillati; phylum Actinomycetota; class Actinomycetes; order Kitasatosporales; family Streptomycetaceae; genus Streptomyces; species Streptomyces sp. RLA123. Next base: position 2,015,269 of record NZ_JBWDOR010000003.1, read on the forward strand.
GCGGGCGGCCGAAGGCGCTGCTGGAGTACGGCGGCCGCCCGCTGGTGGAGCACGCCGCGCGGGCGCTGCGCGAGGGCGGCTGCGGGCCAGTGCACATCGTGCTGGGCGCGGCGGCCGGCGAGGTCCGGGCAAGGGCGGTGCTCGACGGCTGCACGGTGGTCGAGAACGCGGACTGGGAGCAGGGCATGGGAACCTCGCTGCGGGCCGGCCTGGAGTCGCTGGCCGGCACGGGGACGCGGGCGGCGGTGGTCGCGCTCGTGGACCAGCCCGGCGTGGGCCCGGAGGCCGTGGCGCGGGTGGCGGCGGCATACGCCTCGCCGGCGACGCTGGCCGCCGCCGCGTACGACGGGAGGCGCGGGCATCCGATCCTGCTGGGCGCGGTCCACTGGCCCGCGATCGCGGCGAGTGCGGTCGGCGACCAGGGGGCACGCTCGTACCTGAGGCGGCACGAGGCGGCGATCGTGCTTGTGGAGTGCGGGGACATCGCGCTCCCGGAGGACATCGACACCCCGGACGACCTGTGGCGGCTCGGCAGCGGGCCGCGGCCGCCCGCGCCCGGTGCCACAAAATGTTGAAGTTCCGCAATGCAAAAACTATGCTCCACGCAGCAGAAGCGCCCGTCGGCCAGGGCGCCCCACGGCCGCCCCCGGCACCCCGTGCCACGCCGCGCCCCGGCGGCCGCCCGGTCCCCCGGGCCGCCCGCACCTCCGCCGTGCCGCGTCCACCCGCGGCGAGAGCAGCCGCAGCCAGAGGAGTCAGCTTCATGTCCGCAGCAGGAGCAGGGCCTTCCCCGTACGCCGTCGTCGCCGACACCGCGCCCGCCGTCGAGCGCGCGGAGGAGGTGCTGACCGACGCGGCGCTCGCCTTCCTCGGCGAACTGCACCGCCGGTTCGCGCCACGCCGCGCCGAACTCCTCGCGCGCCGCAAGGAGCGCCGGGAGGAGATCGCCCGCACCGGCACCCTGGACTTCCTCGCGGACACCGCGCACATCCGGGAGGGCGACTGGCGGGTCGCGGACGCCCCGGCAGCGCTCGACGACCGCCGGGTGGAGATCACCGGCCCCACCGACCGCAAGATGACCATCAACGCGCTCAACTCCGGCGCGCGGATCTGGCTCGCGGACTTCGAGGACGCCTCCGCCCCGACCTGGGAGAACGTCGTCGGCGGTCAGATCAACCTGATCGACGCCTATGAGCGCCGCATCGACTTCACCTCCCCCGAGGGCAAGTCGTACGCGCTGAAGGACGAGGCCGAACTCGCCACCGTCGTCACACGCCCCCGCGGCTGGCACCTGGACGAGCGCCACCTCACCGTCGACGGCGAGCCCGTCCCAGGCGCCCTGGTCGACTTCGGGCTGTACTTCTTCCACAACGCCCACCGGCTGCTCGCCAAGGGCAAGGGACCGTACTTCTACCTCCCCAAGACCGAGTCGCACCTCGAGGCCCGGCTGTGGAACGACGTGTTCGTCTTCGCGCAGGACCACGTCGGCGTGGCGCAGGGCACGATCCGCGCCACCGTCCTCATCGAGACGATCACCGCGGCCTTCGAGATGGAGGAGATCCTCCACGAACTGCGCGACCACGCCAGTGGCCTGAACGCCGGCCGCTGGGACTACCTGTTCTCCCTCGTCAAGAACTTCCGCGACGCGGGCGAGCGCTTCGTGCTGCCCGACCGCAACGCCGTGACGATGACCGCGCCCTTCATGCGCGCGTACACCGAACTGCTGGTGCGCACCTGCCACAAGCGCGGCGCCCACGCCATCGGCGGCATGGCCGCCTTCATCCCCTCCCGGCGCGACGCCGCGGTCAACGCGGTGGCCTTCGAGAAGGTCAAGGCCGACAAGGACCGCGAAGCCGGCGACGGCTTCGACGGCTCCTGGGTCGCCCACCCCGACCTGGTGCCGATCGCGCGCGCCTCCTTCGACGCGGTCCTCGGCGACCGGCCGAACCAGAAGGACCGGCTGCGCGAGGACGTGCACGTCACGGCCGCCGACCTGCTGGCCGTCGACTCGCTCGAGGCGAAGCCCACGTACGAGGGGCTGCGCAACGCCGTCCAGGTCGGCACCCGTTACATCGAGGCATGGCTGCGGGGCCTCGGCGCGGTCGCCATCTTCAACCTCATGGAGGATGCCGCCACCGCCGAGATCTCCCGCTCGCAGATCTGGCAGTGGGTCAACGCGGGCGTGGTCTTCGCCGACAACGGCGAGAAGGCCACCACCGAACTGGTGCGCGCCGTGGCGAACCGGGAACTGGCCGCGATCCGTGCCGAGGTGGGCGATGAGGCCTTCGCGGCGGGCCGCTGGCAGGAGGCCCACGACCTGCTGCTGAGGACCGCGCTCGACGAGACCTACGTCGACTTCCTGACGCTGCCCGCCTACGAGTTGCTCGGCTGACCCGCCGTGGGCCCCCGCTCCCGGCGACGGGAGCAGGGGCCCGTCCGCCCGCGGAGAACGGCGCGACCCGGTCCCGGTGCGACCGGCATGGTCGTCGCCGTGCCGGTCGCAGTGGCACGCGCTCTCCCGCGAACCACGTGCCCTGGCGGACGACGTGACCGGACCGCGGCCCGCTGATCCGCCGTTCGCCTGCCCCATGGCGGGGGAAGGGTCCCGGCATGCCTTTCGACCACAACGACCACTACCACCGGCTGCTGCTGCGCCACGTGCCGCCCGGCGCACTGACCGCGCTGGACGTGGGCTGCGGTACCGGCCGTTTCGCGCGCGAGCTGGCGGATCGGGGACTGCGGGTGGAGGCGCTCGACGCCTCGCAAGAGGCTGTCGCGGCGGCCGGCTCCGCGCCCGGTGTGGTCTTCCGGGTGGCCGACGTGACGGCCGTCCGCCTGCCCGAGGGCCGCTACGACGTGATCACCTGCCTGGCGAGCCTGCACCACGTCCCGTTCTCCACCGTCGCCGAGCTGCGGGCCGCCCTCGCCCCGGACGGTGTGCTCCTCGTCCTCGGCTGCTACCGCGAACACACCGTCGCCGACCGGGCGGTGAGCCTGCTCGCCGTCCCGGTCAACGCCGCCGCCCGGCTCTCCGTCGCCGTCCGGGAGCGGCTGCGCGGCCGGCCGCGCCCCGCCGTGAGGGCACCAGTGCGGCCTCCCACCATGCACCTGCGGGAGATCCTCGCCGAGGCGGACCGCCTCCTGCCGGGCAGCCGGGTGCGCCGGCTGCTGTTCTGGCGCTACCTCCTGGTCTTCCACGAGGACGCCGCGCGCTGAGGCTGTCCCGGTCAGGCCTGGCCGGTGTCGAAGCGGCTGATCTTCCCGTCGTCGACGGTGAAGTGCCACTTGGTGCGCATCTCGCCCCAGGTGTCGTTGCAGTAGTCGGCGATCAGCGTGCGCCCCGCGGCGTCCTGCGACTGGACGCCCATGTGGCCGTGGGAGTCGAAGATCTCCTGGTCGGCCCATTCGTCGAGCATGCGGTCGGAGCCGTCGTCCGACATGGTCGCGTTCTCGGTGAGCGCCTGATGGAAGGCGTCGCGGTCACCGGCGTTGACCGCCGAGACGAAGGCGCGGACGGCGGGCTCGTTGAGAGCGTCGGTGCGGATCATCGTCGGACTCCCTGTGCCGGCGTACTGGCCACCAGCCTGGTGGGCCGCCGCGTCCTGCGCCACCCGGGGGACGGCGGTTCACCCGGGGGGCGCCCACCGCTGGCCGGGCGCCGCGGACGCGGGGAGTCTGGGACGACAGCCCGGCGGGCCGGGACGGACGGCAGGAGCGCGCGCGTGGGAAGTGTCGACGAGGGCGGCACCGACGACCGCAGGGACGTGTCGCGCTACGTCCGGCTGCTGCCCGTCGTACTGCTCGTCGGCGGCTTCCTCGTGGACTACCTGACTCCCGCCGAGTTCAGCGGAACGGCCTTCTACTCCGTCGCCCCGATGATTGCCGCGCCACTGATGTCACTGGGCGGCACGTGCCTGATCGGCATCGGGGCCATCGCGGCGGACGCGGGCATCCTCAACCACTTCGGCTACCTCAACGGCGCGGGCGGCGTCAGCGAACTGCTGTCGATCACGGCAGTGGCGGCGGTCGCGGTCTTCATCAACCGGGTGCTGCACGTCCGCGAGATGCGGCTGCGATCCGCCCGGGGCATCGCGGCGGCCGTGCAGCGGGCGGTACTGCCCGAGCCGCCGGAACGCGCCGGGCCGTTCCGCATCGCCGCCCGCTACGAGGCCGCGGAGCAGGACGCGGACATCGGCGGCGACCTCTACGCCGTGCAGGAGACCCCCTTCGGACTGCGTTGCGTCATCGGCGACGTCCGCGGCAAGGGGATGGACGCGGTCGAGGCGGCCACGGTGGTGCTGGGCGCCTTCCGCATGGCGGCCGACGAGGAGCCGACACTCGCCGGGCTGGCCGCGCGCATGGACCGCGCGCTGTGGCGGGAGTCCGAACGGCGCGAGGGCCTGGACCGGCTGGAGGGCTTCACCACCGCCGTGCTGGTGGAGATCGCCCCGGACGGCGGCGAGTTCCGCCTCGTCAACCGCGGCCATCCCCCGCCACTCCTCCTCCACGAAGGCCGGGTCCACTCCGCCGAGCCCTCCCAGCACGCCCTGCCCCTCGGGATGGGCCTGGAGACCGCGGTGGCCGCCGTGGACACCCTGACCTTCCCGCCCGGCGCCTCCTTGCTGATGCACACCGACGGCGTCACCGAGGCGCGCAATGCCGACGGCACCTTCTACGACCCGGTCGTCCGGCTCGCCGGCGTGCGCTACGAAGGGCCCGTCGAACTGCTCCAGACCCTGCTGGACGACGTCCACCGCCACACCGGCGGCCCCCGCAACGACGACATGGCCCTGCTGGCCGTCACGCACGACCCGCGCCCCTGAGCACCGCCCCGCACGAGGCCCGTACCCGCAAGGAGGGCAGCAGGTCGACGTGCTCGCGCGGCCGGGAGTCCCCGCGGCGGCGCTCGGCGATCCGATCCAGGAGCAGCGCCACCGCCGTCTCGCCGACCGCGCGCCGCCGCGGCGCGATCGCCGTGAGCGGGGGGTCGGCCAGGGCCGCCACCTGGTCGCCGTGGACGACGATCGCCAGGTCCTCCGGGACGAGCACCCCGAGCGCCCGCAGCCGGGGGACGAGCACGACCGCGAACGCGTCGTCGTGCAGGAGCACCGCGCGCACGCCGTGCTCCTCGGCCAGCGCGCGCAGGTGATCGGCCGTGCGCGCGATCCGCTCGGCCTCGGGCAGCCGCTCGGGCGCGCTGTACGGCGAGCCGGGCGCCGGGGTCAGCTCCAGCGCCTCGACGGCGGCGGCGTGGCCGGCCCTGAGGGTTCCGGCGTACGCGGCTTCTTTGAGCACCAGCGCGACCGAGTGGTGGCCGAGCGAGGCCAGGTGCCGCACGGCCATCGCGGCGCCGTGTGCGGCGTCCGAGCGGACGTGGTCCAGATCGGCCGCCGGGCTGCCCGGCGGGGCCGCCCGCTCCACGAGCACCACGGGCACCTCGCTCCCGGTGACCCGGCCCTCGTCGTCGCCGCCCGAGTCGGGGCCGGGGGTGAACAGCAGCCCGTCCGCGCCGGCGGCGACCAGCCGGCCTGCGTGCTCGGCGTCGCCCTCGGCCAGGCCGGACAGGCCGAGCACCAGCCGCCCGCCGCGGGCCTCCAGGGCGTCGTGGGCGCCCTGGACGATCTCGTCGAAGGGGTGGTCGAGCGTGGGGACGACCATGCCCGCGACCAGGCCCTCGGCGTCCCGGGCCCCGGCGGGAGCGGGAGCGGCACTGGGTGCGGCCCCGGTCTCCGCGCACGGCCAGGCGACCGAGCCGTGGACGCGCCGCAGCCGCCCCTGCGTCGCGAGCGTCTCGACGTCCCGGCGCAGGGTGACAGCGGAGACGCCCAGTTCGTCGGCGAGGTCCGAGACCCGCAGCCTGCCCCGTTCGCGGACCAGTGCGAGGACCCGTTCGTGGCGCTGGCCGACATGGAACCGCACGGTCTTCTCCCTGCTCAGGACCGTCGGGGCGGGGATCCGCACTCCCTTGTCACTGTACGCCGCCGCGCATCCCGAGGGCGGGGCTGCGCTCGTCAGTTCCGTTGCCGGCGTGGCGCAGCCCGCTTGCGGTAGCCGTCCAGCACGTCCTGCCGGAGCAGGAACCCGAAACCGGCCGACTCCAGGCGCAGGCCGAGTGCCGCTTCGTCGATGCCGAGAGCGGCCGCGGTGTCCGCCAGATGCCAGTCATGGGCGGCCAGGCGGCTGAGGAGGTAGCCGCGGCGGACCTGGCTCTCCGAGAGCCGGAACGTCTTGAGGTAGACGGTCCGTCCGCCGCCGTCCGTGATGGCCTCGCCGATGTGGTTCTCCTGCCCGGGCCGGAACTCCGGCAGGAAGCGGGCGAGGGTGAAGGGCCCCATCCGGTGCACCGTCCGCCAGGTCCCGTCCTGTTCCGCGGCCCGCGCGGCCATCGTCGTGTCGTGGAAGTCGGCCCAGGCGCGCTCCTGTTCCCCGGCCGCCGCGCGCAGCCGGGCCAGGGAGTCGACGCCCTCGTCGGCCACGTGGGCCAGGAAGTCCGGCACCGGTGGCATCAGGAGGGCGTAGTGGTGGACGAGTTCGCCGTACAGGTCCTGCAGGAGGGTGGGGTGGAGCACGCGGTAGTCGTCGGGGTGCGGCACGACGAACACGGCGGCCAGGGCGTCGGCAACGTAGAGCAGCACTCCGCACTGCCCGGGGTGGATCTCGAAGACGCGCAGCGCGTCCGCGAGTCCGGCCACCTCGGCACCGGTGTACGCCTGCTCGACGCGCGGCGACAGACCCCGGCGCAGCGCCCGCTGCGACCACTCCTCCCAGGCGAGCGAGGGGCCGCCGAAGTGCAGCGCCAGATAGCCCTCCAGGGCCAGGTGCATCGGGAGGAAGCGCAGCCGGTGCTTGTCCTCGCGGCGGGCTATTCTGCGGTGGAAGCGCAGACCGGTGGTGGCGGGCGGCGCCGTGTCCGCGGCGGCGGCCAGGTGGGTGCCGTAGGCGGCCGCCGGGGTGCCGTCGTCGGTCCAGGCGGCCACGAAGGCGTGCGGGATGTAGGAGAAGTAGGCCTCACGCGGGCCGACGCTCACCACCGAAGGACCGTCGCCCAGGACGCGCGGATGCAGGCGCAGGTCCTCGACGGGTGCGGGACGCACCAGTGGCACCAGGCGCACCGCGCCCCACACCTGGGAGGGGCGGGTCTCCAGGCCGGTCAGGTCCATCGCGGTCACCGGGCACGCGCCGGGGGTTCCGTGGCCTCCCCGGCCGTCATCCGGCCGGCGCGGGCGTCCAAGTAGGCGGTGAGTTCGGCCAGGTCCGTGCGGCCCTCGGCGAACTGGGCGATCTCCACGAGCGCGGGCAGGTCCTCGGCGTCGCGGATACCGGCCGTGGCCACGGCCGCGGACAGCCGCCGCACGTCGAACGCGTCCGCGTCGTAGACGGGGTTGAGGTGCACGACGCTGGTGCGCCCGGCCGGATCGAGACGGGTGCGCCAGACACGCAGCACCTCGGCGGCAAGGCCCGGGGGCGCGTTGTCCCAGCCGTCGGAGACGATCACCAGACGGGACGGCGCCGTCTCCAGGGCGTCGAGGACGCGCAGACCCAGCGGGGTCGGACCGTACGGGTGGACCAGCAGCGCGTCGTCACGTCCCGAGGTCCAGAGCCCGGTGTAGTCGCCGGCCAGGGCCGCGAGCAGATGGTGGCAGGCCAGGGCGACGGCCAGCGGGCGGCGCCGCTTGGTGCCCGAGCCGGCGGCGGAGAAACTGTCGTCCAGGACGGCGGTCACCCTGCCCCAGCTTCCCCGGTGCCGGCCGGCCACCCGCGCCGCGGACACCTCCAGAGCACCGGTCAGCTCGGCGCGCCGGCGCCGGCGCTCGTCGAGGGGCAGCGCCAGTACGTAGGACGCGAGCCGGGTCAGCGGCATGCGGTCCAGCCCGCCCGGCACCGGCGCGGCCCCGTGCTCCCGGGCCGACTCCCGCAGGCGCAGGTTCTCCAGGCGCGTCATGCGGGGGGCGATGCGCTCCAGGAAGACGTCCCTGGGGACGCCGTGCTTGGCGGCGAAGCCCTCGGCGACGGTGTAGGGCAGGTCGTACAGGGCCGCCTGCTCGTAGTGCGCGCGGCGCCACGCCTCCAGCAGGGGCGTGGCGTAGCGGGCCCGGGTCAGCGGCCGGAAGACGAACGTGCCCAGTTCATCATCCGCGGGGGCGAGATGGGTGTGCCGCAGGGTCTGGCGGAGACCGCCGCGGTACTTGACGGCGTCGAACGCGAGATCCGGGCGCGCGGCCAGCCAGTCGCGGACGATGGCACGGGTGCGCCGGTTGTTCACCCCGGAGCGGCGCAGCGCGCCGAAGAGCCCGTACGCCCGCTGCGGCGGCAGCAGCGCCAGCCGGGCGGCGATGAGCCGGCCCTCCGAGCGCCGCTGTTCGGGGGTGGCCTCGGCTGCGGTCTCCAGCAGCCGGCGGATGATCAGGCACGCGTTGTGGTCGTTGATGTCCAGCGCGAGCACCCCGGCGTACAGGTCGCGGTAGTTCCCCAGCATGTACGCGTGGAGGAAGTCCAGGGACAGCCGTTGCTGCCCGGCGCTGTCGCGGAACTCGCGCTGACCGGTCGCGGTGATCGCCGCGTTGACGAACAGCAGCACGTCCTCGGCCGCGACGGCCGCACCCCGCTCACCCATGTCGCCTGCTCCCCCGGTCGTGGACGCCGGCCGGGGAATGGGGGCACGAGCAGCGAATCATTGCTTCAGAGGCAGGTTCCGGAAGTCGCGCCGAAGTCCCGCGGCCGGCCTCCGGACCGTAACAGAGCGGGCACGGGCGGCTCCACCGCATTCCCGCCGTGCCCGTCCCGCGTGGTGACCTCGGGCCCTCCCTGTCAGCCGGTCAGGCCCGCGATGCGGGCGAGGCGCCGGGCCTCGGTGCGGGTGGCCCGGGCGATGGCGTCCTCGTCGGCGGTGACCAGGTGGTTGTCCTCCACCACCGGCCGCCCGTTCACCAGCGAGAGGGTGACAGGGGCCGCGGCCCCGAGGACCAGGGCGGTGACCGGGTCGGCGATCGAGGCGTGGGCGAGGGTGTCCATCCGCCACAGCACGAGGTCGGCGAGCTTGCCCTGCTCCAGGGAGCCGATCTCCCCCGCCCGGCCCAGGACTTGGGCCCCGCCGTAGGTGCCCAGCCGTAGCGCCTGACGGGCGTTCAGCGCGGCCTCACGGTGCGGCCCGAGGCGGTTGACGAGCAGCGCGTTGCGCAACTCGGTGTGCAGTTCGCCCGATTCGTTGGAGGCGGTGCCGTCCACGCCGAGGCCGACCGGGACGCCGGCCGCGAGCATGTCGGGGACGCGGGCGATGCCCGCGGCGAGGCGGGCGTTGGAGGAGGGGCAGTGGGCGACGCCGGTCCGGGTGCGGGCGAAGGCGGCGATGTCGGCGTCGTTCATGTGCACGCAGTGCGCCATCCACACGTCGGCGCCGAGCCAGCCGGTGGACTCGAAGTAGTCCGTCGGCCCCATGCCGAACAGTTCCTTGCAGAACTGCTCCTCCTCCACGGTCTCGCTGCCGTGGGTGTGCAGGCGCACGCCTTTGCGCCGGGCGAGTTCGGCGCCCTGGCGCAGCAGTTCGGTGGAGACCGAGAACGGGGAGCACGGGGCGACGGCGATCCGCGTCATGGCGTCGAAGGAGGCGTCGTGGTGCTCGTCGATCGTCTCCTCGGTCGCGGCGAGCGCGCCGTCCAGGGTCTCGACGGCGAAGTCCGGCGGCAGGCCGCCGTCGGACGCGCCGCGGTCCATGGAGCCGCGGGCGAGGGTGAAGCGCACGCCCATGCCTGCGGCGGCCCGGATGATGGAGCCGGACAGGTCGCCGGTGCCGCGCGGGAAGACGTAGTGGTGGTCCATGGCGGTGGTGACGCCGCCGCGGGCCATCATCGCAAGGGAGCCCTGGGCGGCCGCGTGGGTCATCCGCTCGTCGATCCGCGCCCAGGTGGGGTAGAGGGCGACGAGCCAGTCGAAGAGGTTGTGGTCGGTGGCCAGGCCCCGGGTGATCCACTGGTAGAAGTGGTGGTGGGTGTTGACCAGGCCCGGGGTGAGCAGATGCCCGGTGCCGTCCACCCTGCGTACGACACCTGGCAGTCCGGCGGGGGCGGGGCCCGCGCCGACGGACTCGATGCGATTGCCGGCGACGACCACATGGCCGTCGGCGTACTCGGTGTCGTGCGCGTCGACGGTGGCGACGGCGCAGTTCTCGATGACGATGCGCTCCGCTGCGGCGGTCATGGCCGGCCTCTCAGTCCGTCACCGGGATGCGGGACTCGGCGCCCTCGCGCAGGACCGTGCCCTCGATGAGGCCGTAGGGGCGGTCGGCCGCGAAGTACACCGCGCTGTCGGGGGTGTCGTTCTCGAGGCCGAAGGGTTCGAGGTCGGCCAGGAAGTGGTGCTTGTTGGGGAGGGAGAGCCGCACCTCGTCGATCTCCGGTCGGTGCTCGACGACCCGGTCCCCCATCGCGTACAGCGTCTGCTGGAGGGAGAGCGAGTAGGTGCCGGCGAAGGCTTCCAGAAGGTGGCGGCGCACCTCGGTGTACGACTCCTCCCAGTGGGGGGCGGGGTCCTCGTCGCGGGTCCAGCAAAACCGCCAGCGGGCGGCGACCTCGGTGGCGAGGACGCGGTCGCGGGTCTCCCGCAGCGTCGTGTACCGGTCCTTGGCGAAGCCCCAGAACTCCGAATCGGTGGAGTTCATGACGACGAGGTCCTTCAGGCCGGAGAGGACCTGCCAGTGCGTGCCGTCGAAGGTGACCTCCGCGGTGCGGGTCTCCTGACCCTTGCGGACGAACGAGTGCTCCCCGGTGACGCGTTCCCAGGCGTACTCCTCGATGCGGATCCTGGCCCGCCCGATCGCGTCCTGGCTCGTGACGAAGTGCCGGGCGAGGTGGATGCCGAACTGCTCGGCGGACTCGATCCCGTACTGCTTGGCGAACGCGAACACCGTGTTCTTGGTGGTGTCGGTGGGCAGGACGTTGGCGTTGCTGCCCGAGTAGTGGACCTCGTCCATGGCGCCGGAGAGCGCGACGGAGACATTGAGGTCCCTGACGTGGTGCGTGCGGCCCTCGCGGGAGACGCGGACGACGCGGGTCTCCGCTTTGCCGTACTGGTTCTGGCCGAGACGGGTGGGCGACATGTCGGTGCTAGCTCCCTCGGTATACGGAGTAGCCGAACGGGTTGAGCAGCAGCGGTACGTGGTGGTGCTCGCCCGGCTCGACGGCGAAGACGACCGCCACTTCCGGGAAGAAGGCTGCGCCGTCCCCGGCTCGTGCGCGGGTCAGGTACGGCCCGGTTCCGAACTCCAGCCGCACGTGGGTCGTGGCACCGGGCAGCGCGGGCAGGTCCTTGCAGCGGCCGTCGGCGTCCGTCGCGGAGGCGCCGTGCGGCACCCAGGGGGCGTCGCCGCCGGCGCGGACCTCCAGCAGGACGGCGACGTCCGCGGCGGGGCGGCCGGCGCTGGTGTCCAGGACGTGGGTGGACACGGACGTCATGAGGGGTCCTCCTCGGGGGGCGCGACGAGCCGGGCGAGCCGGATGCGGTTGATCTTCCCCAGCTCGGTGCGGACGATTCCGCGTTCGGTGGCGGTGTCGTTGCCGATCCGCTCGTCGAGAGCGGCCAGCATCTCCTCGCCGGTCCGGCCGGTGGCGCAGATGAGGAAGACGTGGCCGTGCCGCTCCTGGTACGCGAGGTTCCGCTCCAGCAGCCGCGCGCGCAGGACGTCCTGCACGCCGCTCTGCTCGCGGGCGGAAGCGGGGTCGCCGGGCTTCGGCCGGCCGATCGGCGGGTGCCCGGCCATCGCCTCGGCCAGTTCGTCCGCGCCGAGGCCAGCCATCGCCGTGTCGCTCGCGGCGAGCAGCTCCTCGACGCCTGCGTAGGGACGGCCGGCGGCCACCTCCGCGCCCCAGGAACGGCTCGCGCACACCTCTCGCAGCAGGGCGGCCACCTCCGCCGCACCGGCGGTGTTGAACCGGGCCAGGCCCGGGGAGGGACGGGACGTCACACCAGCACGCTAGGAGCGCCCGCCGCACGACGTCAACACTTTGTTGAAAAATACCCACCCCGCGACGGACGCACCGCGGCCGGACGGGCGACGGCAAGCGGCTATTCGCGCTCCTTCGCCGCGTTCTCCCGGTTCAGGTAGTTGTAGACGGTGAAGCGGCTCACCCCGAGGGCCGAGGCCACCGTCTCCACCCCGTGCCGGACGGAGAACGCGCCGCGCTCCTCCAGGATGCGCACGACCGTCTGCTTCTCCTTGCGGCCGAGTTCGGCCAGCGCCCTGCCGTGCCGGCGCTCCATGTCCGCCAGCAGGTGATCGAGGGAGTCGGCCAGGTGCGGCAGGCGCACGGCCACGACCGCCCGGCCCTCCCAGCTCAGCACGACGTCGTCGCCGCGCGCCTCGCCGGGCGGCACCATCTGCGCGCCCATCGCGGCGACGAGCGGCGAGATGGCCGCGCTGAACGGGTGCTCGCCGGCCGCGGTCATCGTTCCGCCTCCCCGATGACACTGATCTGCAGCGACACCCGCGTGGCCCCGGCGCCCAGGGTGCGCCGCAGCAGATCACCGACCGCGTCCACCACCTGGCCGGCAGCGCCCTCGGCCGTGTTGCCGAACGGCCCGACGTCGACCTTCTCCAGTGCGGCCGAACCGACGACCTCCCGGGCCACCACGGCGTGCTCCGGGAGCGCGTCGAGATCGAAGGGCTCGGTGGTGAATTCCAGTCTCAGGCGCACGCCTTCAACCTAGCTGGTCAGCGGCTTTCGGGGACATCCCTCTTGACAGTCCCCGGCCAGGTGATCCAGTCTTCCGTTAGATAGAAAACTATTTCCGCATTACGGAATACTAAGAGTCCTGAGAAGGTGCCACGGCCGGCATGTCAACGAGCTGATGCACCAGACGGAAGGGGCGCCCGGGATGGGCTTCGACTCCACGCGCTGCGATGTGAACCTCTCGATCCTCTTCACCGAACTCCCGCTCCTGGAGCGTCCGGCCGCCGCCGCGGCCGCGGGCTTCGACGCGGTGGAGCTGTGGTGGCCCTGGCCGGACACACCCACCCCGCCGAAGGCACGGCTCGACGAACTGCGCTCCGCCCTGGAGGACGCGGGCACCCGCCTGGTGGGGCTGAACTTCTACGCGGGGCAACTGCCGGGGCCCGACCGCGGCGCGCTGTCCGTTCCCGGCGAGGAGTCCGCACGCTTCCGGGCCAACATCGACATCGCCGCGGACTTCGCGCGCTCGGCCGGCTGCACGGCCCTCAACGCCCTCTACGGCAACCGGGTCGACGGCTCGGGCGCCGAGGCACAGGACGAACTCGCCCTGGAGAACCTGGTCCGGGCCGCGCACGCCGCCCACCGGGTCGGCGCCACGTTGCTCGTCGAGGCCCTCAACGCCCCGGAATCGCCTCGCTATCCACTGGTCAGCGCGCCCGCCGCCGTCGAGGTCGTCGACAAGGTCAACGCGGAGACCGGCCTCGGCAACGCCAGGTTCCTGCTCGACCTCTACCACCTGTCGATGAACGGCGAGGACCTGCCGGCCGTGATCGACGCCTACGCCGACCGCACCGGCCACGTCCAGATCGCCGACAACCCCGGCCGCGGCGCCCCGGGAACGGGCTCGCTGCCGCTGGCCGGCCTCGTCGACCGCCTGCGCACGGCGGGTTACGACGGCTGGATCGGCCTGGAGTACAAGCCGGGACCCGAGGGGAGCGCCGCCTCCTTCGGCTGGCTCGCCGACGCCGCGCAGCAACCCGAGAGGACATCATGACCACCACGCCCCCGGCCGCCTCCAGCCCCGCGCGGCCCTCCCGCACGGCCCTCCCCCAGGTGGCCTGGATCGGCCTCGGCATCATGGGTTCCCCGATGGCGGAGAACCTGATCAAGGCCGGCTACGCCGTCACCGGCTACACCCTCGAGCAGGACAAGCTGGACCGCCTCGCGGCCGCCGGCGGCACCGCCGCGGGTTCGGTAGCCGAGGCCGTCGAGGACGCCGACGTCATCGTCACGATGGTCCCGGCCTCCCCGCAGGTCGAGGCGATCGCCTACGGCGAGGACGGCGTCCTGGCCCATGCGAAGTCGGGTGCCCTGCTTGTCGACATGTCGTCGATCACGCCGCAGACCTCCATCGACCTGGCCAACGCCGCGGCGGCCAAGGGCATCCGGGTCCTGGACGCCCCGGTCTCCGGTGGCGAGGCGGGGGCGGTCGAAGCCGTGCTGTCCATCATGGTGGGCGGCGCGCAGGCCGACTTCGACGAGGCGCGTCCCCTGTTCGAGGCCCTCGGCAGGACCATCGTCCGGTGCGGTCCGCACGGCGCCGGCCAGACGGTGAAGGCCGCCAACCAGCTGATCGTGGCCGTCAACATCCAGGCCTGCGCCGAGGCCGTGGTCTTCCTGGAGAAGTCGGGCGTCGATCTGGGCGCGGCCCTGGAGGTGCTGGGCGGCGGCCTCGCCGGCTCCACGGTGCTGAACCGCAAGAAGCAGAACTTCCTCCACCGCGAGTTCGCCCCCGGCTTCCGCATCGACCTCCACCACAAGGACATGGGCATCGTCACCGACGCCGCGCGCACCGTCGGCGCCGCCCTGCCGGTCGGCTCCGTCGTCGCCGGCCTCGTGGCCGCACTGCGCACCCAGGGCGACGGCGGCCTCGACCACTCCGCCCTGCTGCGCGGCGTGGAGCGCCTGTCCGGCCTGCCGGTCACCGGCTGACCCGGATTTCCGGGCGGTGGCGTCCGCTTCTGTCCTGTCGCGCCCGACGGACGCCGCCGCCCGGAATCCCTCCCCCGGCCCGGGAGGGGCACGCACCGTCCGCGCCGCCATGAACTTCTGAGGGGTTGCTCTGGCGGCGCGGACACCTGCCCGCGCGTCAACCGGCGCGCGCAGGAGGGCGGGAGAGCTGCGGAAACGGCGTACGGTAGGAGAACATGGAGGGTACGTCCGCCGCCCGGTAAGCACCCGCCCTGGAGTCTCGAACCATGGCAGAGAGCGTGCCCGTGCGCTGCCCGGCCTGCCGCCGGGAGCACACGTACACCGCCCCCGTGTTCCCCTGTGCCTGTGGCACACCCCTGGCGCTGCCGCTGCTGCGCGGCGGTGTTCCGGTGCTGATCCGGCACCGCTCCTGGTCCGACTCCTGGGTGGCCATGCGCTGCCCCGACTGCCACCGCGAGGACCAGTGGCCGCGGCCCGAGCTGGGCTGCGAGTGCGGGGCGACGATCCGGCTGCCGGTGGACACACGGGCACTGCGCACACCGCCTGCCGGGCCCGCCGCCGTCGAGCACCCCGCCGCGCCGGCACCGGAAGCGCCGGGGCAGCGGATCCCCTTCCGGCCGGTGACGATCCGCACCGCGCGGGACGCGCTGACCGCCGCCGCGCAGTATCTGAAGTGGCTCGGCTTCGGCGGTGTGCGGATCGCCTCGGAGCGCGCCGCGAACGGCATCGACCTGCGCGGGGACGGTGTCGTCGCCCAAGTGGACCCCACGACCCGGCCGAGCGTGCTGCGGGATGTGGAGACCCTCTGGCTGAACTGTCTCAACGAGGACGCCTCCGGCGCGTTCTTCTCGCTGGCCGGCTACGCGCACGACGCCCGGCTGCGGGCCGACCAGCTCGGGGTGCCGCTCTTCGTCATGGACCTCACCGGCACCCCGCAGCCCGTGAACGACGCCGCGGACTCCCTCATCCGCACCGGTCCGCGCGCCCGGCCCTGAGGGCAGGGCGCGGCCCGCCCTCACTCTGCCCCCGGCATCACCCTGCGTGGTCACTCGGGTCGCGCGAGCGGCGCTCCCGGGGGAATATCGATAAGTTCCCCTCTCCCGACTTCAGGAGACCCCAGGACTACGTCAGGACGCAGCGATGTCTACCGCCCTCTTGAAGCGCAAGCTCGACATATCCTTCCGCCGCCTGGACACGGACGGCAACGGGTATGCCGAGCGCGCCGACTTGCAGGACGTCGGCGCGCGGCTGATTCACGGCTTCGGCCAGTCCCCCACCTCGCCGAAGGGCAGGTCGGTCGCGGTACGCCTCGACGCCGTCTGGGCGGAACTCGCGGCCTATGCCGACGGCGACCGCGACGGGCGGCTGTCCTCCGAGGAGTACCGCCACGGCATGACCCGGGCCTTCATCGAGGGCCCGGCCTTCGACCCCGTCTTCCATCCCGCCGCCGAGGCGGTCGTCCATCTCTGCGACACCGACGGCGACGGGCAGGTCCAACGCGGGGAGTTCGAGATCCTGCAACGCGCGTTCAGTACCCCGGCCTCCGCGGTCGTCACCGCCTTCGACCGTCTCGACACCGACGGCGACGGCATGGTGAGCACGGCCGAGCTCGTGACGGCGATCCGGGCGTACTACACCGGCACCGATCCCGCGGCCCCCGGCAACTGGCTCTTCGGCCCGCTGTGAGCAGGCAAGCCCGCGCGGAGTGAGGCCGGCCGCCGCACCCGCGCGGACGGGACGCGGCGGCCGGGAACCACGCCGGCGGGTCAGGCGCCGGCGAGCGGGAGGATCTCGGTGGGCGCGTGGCCGGGCTCGGTGGCCGGTTCCTCGAACTCCACCACGTTGCCGATGTCGTTGGTGACGCTCATCGCGATGTTGGTGACGCGCTCCAGGATCGCCTCCACCACCACCGGCACCCGGTGCTCGGCGGCGAGCTTCTTCGCCAGTTCGAAGGCGGCGCCCAGCTCCGCCGGGTCGCTGACCCGCAGAGCCTTGCAGCCCAGGCCCTCCGCGACCTTGACATGATCGACGCCGTAGACGCCCAGTTCGGGCGAGTTGACGTTCTCGAACTCCAGGTTGACCTCGAAGTCGATGTCGAAGGCGCGCTGTGCCTGGCGGATCAGGCCCAGGTAGGCGTTGTTGACCAGGACGTGCACGTACGGGATGCGGTGCTGCGCGCCGACCGCGAGTTCCTCGATCATGAACTGGAAGTCGTAGTCGCCGGAAAGGGCGACCACGGACGCCTCCGGGTCGGCCCTCGCCACGCCGAGGGCCGCGGGGACGGTCCAGCCGAGCGGCCCGGCCTGGCCGCAGTTGATCCAGTGCCGCGGCCGGTAGACGTGCAGCATCTGGGCACCGGCGATCTGGGAGAGCCCGATGGTGGAGACGTACCGGGTCTCGGGGCCGAAAGCCTTGTTCATCTCCTCGTACACCCGCTGCGGCTTCATCGGGATGTCGTCGAAGTGCGTGCGGCGGTGCAGCGTGGCCTTGCGCTCGCGCGCGGACGCGGCCCAGGCGCCGCGGTCCGGCAGCCGCCCCGCGTCCTTCAGCTCGCCGGCGATCCCGACGAAGAGTTCCAGCGCGGCCGCGGCGTCGGAGGTGATGCCGTAGTCGGGGGCGAAGATCCTGCCGATCTGGGTGGGCTCGATGTCGACGTGCACGAAGGTGCGGCCCGCGGTGTACACGTCGATGCGGCCGGTGTGCCGGTTGGCCCAGCGGTTGCCGATGCCCAGCACGAAGTCGGATTCCAGGAACGTCGCGTTGCCGTAGCGGTGCGAGGTCTGCAGGCCCACCATCCCCGCGTTCAGCGGGTGGTCGTCCGCGATGGCGCCCCAACCCATCAGGGTCGGCACGACCGGGGTGCCGGTCAGCTCGGCGAACTCCACGAGCAGGGCGGAGGCGTCGGCGTTGATGACGCCGCCGCCCGCGACGATCAGCGGGCGCTCGGCGGCGTTCAGCATCGCCAGCGCCTTCTCGATCTGCCGCCGGGTGGCGGCCGGCTTCCAGACCGGCAGCGGCTCGTACGTCTCGGGGTCGAACTCGATCTCGGTGAGCTGGACGTCCACCGGCAGGTCGATGAGGACCGGGCCGGGGCGCCCCGAGCGCATCAGGTGGAACGCCTGCTGGAAGACGCCGGGAACCTGCGCGGCCTCCAGCACGGTGGTCGCGGCCTTGGTGACGGGCGCGGCGATGGAGGCGATGTCGACGGCCTGGAAGTCCTCCTTGTGGATCACCGCGGTGGGCGCCTGGCCGGTGATGCACAGGATCGGTATCGAGTCGCCGATGGCCGAGTAGAGGCCGGTGATCATGTCGGTGCCCGCGGGGCCGGAGGTGCCGATGCAGACGCCGATGTTCCCCGGGGCGGTGCGCGTGTAGCCCTCCGCCATGTGGGAGGCCCCCTCGACGTGGCGGGCGAGCGTGTGGGCGATGCCGCCGGAGGCCCTGAGGGCCGCGTAGAAGGGGTTGATCGCGGCGCCGGGCACGCCGAACGCGGCGTCGACGCCCTCCCGCTTGAGGATCTCCACTGCCGCTCGGGCGGCGGTCATTCGAGGCATTCGCTCACTCCTGCGTCGTCCTGCGGTCCAGGTGTCGCGTCCTAGCCATGTTCATTTTTCCGTCATGCGGAAAGATATTTTTGCTATGTGGAACTATATTGAACATAGGGCGTGCCGCGCGCACCGGTCAAGGAGAGGGAGCGCGGATGCAGCCGATATCCGTGGTGGAACACACGTACGGGCCAGTAGGGTGCGGGGGTTCCACATGCGCATCAGCACCGCACCTCAGCACCACAGATCCCGGGGGGGACCTCCGTGACCACACCGATGCCGCCCGCGCCACAGCCCGAGCCGCAGACCCAGCCGCAGTCCGACGCGCAGCGGCCGCCGTCGCTCTACCCGCCGCAATGGCCGTACCTGCCGCAGAAGTCGCTGAGCGTGGACGTACCGGGCTACGGCCCCTCCTGCGGCTTCTGCGGCTCGGTGCCGGCGGCGGCCGCCACCTTCCGGGGGCACCAGGGCATGGTCGTCCTCATGCGGCGGCTGAAGATCAGGGGCACGTTCTGCCGGTCCTGCGGCCTCGCCGCGCACCGCAAGATGACCGGCGACAGCCTGGTGCAGGGCTGGTGGGGCGCTCCCTCGATGGTGATCAACCCCATCACCATGCTGCTCAATCTGCCGCAGTGGGCGAAGGTCAAGCGGCTCGGCGAGCCCGTCCCCGGCGCCCCGCGCAGGCCCGCCGATCCCGGCAGACCGCTCTTCCTGCGTCCGGTCGCCCTCGGCCTGCTCATCCCGTTCGCGATCGTGGCGGGGCTCTGGTACTTCCTCCACGACGACCCCGAGTTCGCCGCGGTCGGCGACTGCGTGCACGCCGACGGCGACGCGCTCTTCCCCGACGTCTCGGTCGTCGACTGCGGTTCCGCCAAGGCCCAGTTCAAGGTCGTCGGACGCTTCGAGGACACCGGCGACACCAGCCTCTGCGGCGCCTACCCCAGCAGCGTGGCCGCCTACTACGAGAAGCACGGGTCCACCCGGTACGTCCTGTGCCTGGTCAGGAACAACGGCGATGGCTCCCCGAGCAGCGACGTCTGAAGCACGCCGGAGGTCACAGGTGCGCGGGACGAGGCGGGCTGCGGTCGCGGCGATGGCGGCGGCCGCGGTGTGGGGTACGGCCGGCGACGCGGCGATCGCGGAGAAACCGATGACCAGAGCGGCGGTCACGGCGGAGCTGTCCGCAGTCGTGGACGAGGCGGACGCCGCGCCCGACAGGCAGATCGCCATGGCCATGCTGGTCGCCGGGACCGGCAGGAACGGCCGGCCGCTGCGACAGGACTGCCTGATCACGCATGCCGCGGGACCGGTGGAGCCACCCGGTGCCGCCGCCCGCGTCCGAGCGGCGCTGCGCCGGCACGGCTGGCGGCGACTCGAGCGCGCACGGGACCGGTCGGCGACCTCCGTCACCTTCGCCAAGCGGGGCTGGACACTCACGGTCAGCGCGGGGAGCTGGCCCGGGGAACAGGACGCGTACGACGTCATCGCCGTCCTCGATCGCTGCTGACGCACGGCCAGGCCCTTGCGGGCACTGCCATGATGTCCGCATGGGCGGGATCATCTGGCTGAACGGGACCTTCGGCGCGGGCAAGACCACGACCTCCGCGGAGCTGTGCCGCGTACTGCCGGGGGCGCACGTCTTCGACACCGAACACGTCGGGTTCATGCTCCGGCACGTACTCGCAGAGGCCGCGCCCGTGCGCGACTTCCAGGAGTGGCCGCCGTGGCGCACGCTGGCCGTGGAGTCGATCGCGCAGGTGCAGCGCTTCCTCGGCGGTCCGCTGATCGTGCCGCAGACCGTGATCGTGGAGGCCTACTGGGCCGAGGTCCAGGGCGGCCTGGCCCGACGCGGCCTGCCCGTGCGGCACTTCGTGCTGCACGCCGACAGCGCGGTCCTGACCCGGCGCATCGAGCAGGACACCGTCGAGACCGGCGCCCGGCAGTGGCGGCTGGACCACCTCGCGGAATACGAGGCGGCCCTGCCGTGGCTGCGCGGGGCGGGCACCGTGGTGGACACCACCGGCGTACCGCCGCGCGAAGTGGCGCGCCGGATCGCGGAGGCGGCGGCAGACACGACGGACGTTGCCGCGGACATCACCGCGGGCTGAAGGACTCCCGCAGTTCGATCTTGCGCACCTTGCCGCTCACGGTCATCGGGAAGGACTCCATGATCCGCAGATGGCGGGGCACCTTGTAGTGCGCCAGCCGGCCGCGGCAGTAGTCGGCGAGATCCTGGACGGTGAGCGCGTCGGCCTGGTCCTTGAGGATGACGCAGGCGAGGATCTCCTCGCCGTAGCGCTCGTCGGGGACGCCGACCACCTGCACGTCGGCGATCTTGGGGTGCCCGTACAGGAACTCCTCGATCTCGCGCGGATAGACGTTCTCGCCGCCGCGGATGATCATGTCCTTGATGCGGCCGACGATCTGCAGGTAGCCGTCCTCGCGCATCACCGCGAGGTCGCCGGTGTGCATCCAGCGGCCCGCGTCGATCGCTTCTGCGGTCTTCCCGGGCTCGTCCCAGTAACCGAGCATCACCGAGTACCCGCGGGTGCACAGTTCGCCCGCCACGCCGCGCGGGACGGTCACACCGCCCGGATCGACGACCTTGACCTCGGTGTGCGGCAGGACCCTGCCGACCGTGCCCGTCCGGCGTTCCAGGTCGTCGTCGCGGCGGGTCTGGCAGGAGACCGGCGACGTCTCGGTCATGCCGTAGCAGATGGCGACCTCGGCCATGTGCATCTCGGCGACGACCCGCTTCATGACCTCGACCGGGCACGGCGAGCCGGCCATGATGCCGGTGCGCAGCGAGGACAGGTCGTAGGTCGCGAAGCCGGGCAGGTTGAGCTCGGCGATGAACATCGTCGGCACCCCGTACAGCGAGGTGCAGCGCTCCTGCTCCACCGCCCGCAGCGTGGCCGCCGGGTCGAAGGTGGGCGCCGGTATGACGATGCAGGCGCCGTGCGAGGTGATGCCGAGGTTTCCCATCACCATGCCGAAGCAGTGGTAGAACGGCACCGGCAGGCAGACCCGGTCCTGTTCGGTGTAGGCGACCAGTTCCCCCACGAAGAAGCCGTTGTTGAGGATGTTGTGGTGCGAGAGCGTGGCGCCCTTGGGGAAGCCGGTCGTGCCGGAGGTGTACTGGATGTTGACCGGGTCGTCGCAGGACAGTTCGGCGGCGCGCTCGGCCAGTTGCCCGTACGGCACATGGGCACCGGCCGCCACGAGCGCGTCCCAGGTGGGGTCGCCGATGTACACGACCTCGCTCAGCGACCGGCACTCCGGGCGGACCCGGTCGACCATGGCCCGGTAGTCGCTGTCCTTGTACGCCATCGAGGAGACCAGGACCTCGATGCCGGCCTGATTGAGGACGTAGGCCAGTTCGTGCACCCGGTACGCCGGGTTGATGTTGACCATGATCGCGCCGATGCGGGCGGTGGCGTACTGGACCAGCACCCACTCCGGGCAGTTGACCGCCCAGATCCCGACCCGGTCGCCCTTGCCCACGCCCTTGGCGAGCAGGCCGCGCGCCACGTCGTCCACGGCGGCCGAGAACCGCGCGTACGTCCAGCGGCGGCCGCTGACCACATCGACCAGCGCCTCGCGGTCCGGCCAGGCGGCCACGGCGCGGTCGAGGTTGCGGCCGATGGTGTCGCCGAGCAACGGGGTGGTGCCGGTACCGGAGGCGTAGGAGGGTTCCACGGGCCGCTCGGCCTCCAGCGGTGCCACGGGTGGGGTCATGTGTGGTCCTCCTCGCGGTACTCGGTGCCGGTGGTGCCCTCGGCGGTGTGCTGTCGCAGCTCGATGCGGCGGATCTTGCCGGAGACGGTCTTGGGCAGGTCGGCGAACTCCAGGACGCGCACCCGCTTGTACGGGGCCAGCACCTCCCGCGAGTGCGCGAAGAGCGCGGCCGCGGTCTGCGCGCCCGGCTCCCAGCCCTCGGCGAGGACGACGTACGCCTTCGGCACGGCCAGCCGCAGCG
Source organism: Streptomyces sp. RLA123 (assembly GCF_056270165.1). NCBI lineage: Bacteria > Bacillati > Actinomycetota > Actinomycetes > Kitasatosporales > Streptomycetaceae > Streptomyces > Streptomyces sp. RLA123. The sequence continues at coordinate 2,037,447 of NZ_JBWDOR010000003.1, forward strand.
GATCGGGCGACGGGACGACGGCCGCCTCGGCGACGGCGTCGTGCTCCAGCAGGGCGCTCTCCAGCTCGAACGGGCTGATCTTGTAGTCGGATGCCTTGAAGACGTCGTCCGAGCGCCCCACGTACGTGATGTAGCCGTCGGCGTCGCGCGAGCCGATGTCGCCGGTGCGGTAGTAACCGCCGGCCATCGCCTCGGCGGTCCGCTCCGGGTCCCCGGCGTAGCCGGTCATCAGGCCGACCGGGCGCGCGGACAGGTCCAGGCAGATCTCGCCCTCGTCGCCGGGCTTTGCGGTGACGGGGTCCACCAGCTCCACCACGTACCCCGGGCTCGGGCGGCCCATCGACCCCGGCTTGAGCGGCTGGCCGGGCGGGTTGGCGACCTGGACGGCGGTCTCGGTCTGGCCGAAGCCGTCCCGGATGGTGAGCCCCCAGGCGCGCCGCACGTGCTCGATGACCTCGGGGTTCAGCGGCTCACCCGCGGCGACGACCTCCCGCGGCGGGGTGCGCAGCTCGGTCAGGTCGGCCTGGATCAGCATGCGCCAGACGGTCGGCGGGGCGCAGAAGCTGGTGACGCCGGCCCGGTCCATCTCGGCCATGAGGCGGCCCGCGTCGAAGCGCGTGTAGTTGTGGATGAAGACGGTCGCCTCGGCGCTCCACGGCGCGAACAGGTTGGACCAGGCGTGCTTGGCCCAGCCCGGCGAGGAGATGTTGAGGTGGACGTCGCCGGGGCGCAGGCCGATCCAGTACATGGTGGCCAGGTGGCCCACGGGGTAGGACAGGTGGGTGTGCTCGACGAGTTTGGGCCTGGCGGTGGTGCCCGAGGTGAAGTAGAGCATCAGGGGCTCGTCGGCACGGGTCTCGCCGTCCGGCGTGAAGTCCGCGGGGGCGCCGGCCGCGTCCTCGTAGGCGAGCCAGCCGTCGGGCGCGCCGCCGACCGCGATCCGGGTGTACTCGCCCGGCACGGTGTCGAACTTGGCGGTGTCCGCGGAGCGGACGATCACATGGCGGGCCTGCCCGCGCTCCACGCGGTCGGTCAGGTCGGCCGGCCCGAGCAGGGGTGTGGCCGGGATGACCACGGCGCGCAGCTTCATGGCGGCCAGCGCGGTCTCCCACAACTCGGCCTGGTTGCCGAGCATGACGACGATCCGGTCGCCGGCCCGCACGCCCCACTCGCGCAGCCGGCCGGCCACCCGGTTCGAGCGTTCGGACATGGCGGCGAACGAGACCACGGTCTCGGAGCCGTCCTCCTCGACGATGTGCAGTGCCGGGCGGTCGTTGCCCTCGGCGATCACGTCGAACCACTCGAGCGCCCAGTTGAAGTGCTCGGGCCGCGGCCAGCGGAAGCCCTCGTATGCCGTCTTGTAGTCCTCCCGGTGGCGCAGCAGGAAGTCCCGGGCCGACCGGAACTCGTCTGTCCGGCTGGTTGCCGCCATGTGTCCTCCTTATTGCCTGCCCCCTCAGTAGCATCCTGTGGTGAGCGACAGAGCTCTCACTACCCCCGATCGGGGGTGAAGGAGCGCGGGGAGATGCCGGGAAGCGGGACGGGAACGGGCGAGGCGGCCGAGCTGCGGGCGGCGCTGCTGCGGATGCGGCACGCCAGCGGGCTGCCGGTGGCCTTCGGCGGGCTGCTCCCCGATCCCCGTGAACTGCGGATATCCGAGCTGTCCGGCACCGCCACCGCTTCCCTGCAGGGGCTCGCCGTCACCCTTGGCAACGGCCTGGGCGGAAAGACCATCGCGCTCGGCCGGCCGCTGGCGGTCACCGACTACGGCGCCTCCCGGGTGATCAGCCACGAGTACGACGGCGCCGTGGCCGCCGAGGGGCTGCGCTCGGTGCTCGCGGTGCCGGTGGTGGTACGCCGCCGGGTGCGCGGTGTGCTGTACGGCGCGCTGCGCCACCCGACCGCGCTCGGCGACCGCCCGGTCAGTGCCGCCGTCGAGGCGGCCCGTGAACTGGAGCACCGGCTCGTGGTGCGCGACGAGGCCGAGCGCCTGCTGTCCACGTGCCGCCAGCCGACGGCGGGCGACCCGGCGGCGTGGGAGGAGGTCCGCGAGGCGCATGGGGAGCTGCGCGCCCTCGCCCACCGCGTCACCGATCCCCTGCTGCGCCAGGAACTGCTCGCCGCCTGCGGCCGGCTGGCCACCGCGTCGCTCGCGTCGGCCGCCCCGCCCGACCTCGGCGCCCGGCCCATGCCGCTGTCCGCCCGCGAGATCGACGTCCTGGCCTGCGTCGCCGGCGGCGCCACCAACATTGCGGCGGCCGAGCGGCTGGGGGTGCGCCCGGAGACCGTCAAGAGCTATTTGCGCTCCGCCATGCGCAAGCTCGGCGCGCACAGTCGTCTGGAGGCGGTGGTCACGGCCCGCCGGGCGGGGCTGCTGCCGTAGCCTCCGCGCCGTGGAGCGGTGGCAGATCCGTGGCCGCCGCTGGAGGCGTGGCGGCGGCCACGGCATGGGCGGGGCTGACGCTCCGTCACCATTCCCTCTGCGACGATCGGCCACGGGACACCGCCGGGGCGCCGCGACACGTCGCCGTGCGTCAAGCCCGCCCGTATGGCGCAGTGCGCGGGCCGCCGGGAAGCGGTGACGTCGGCGTAGTGCGTCGAGGACATCCGCCGGGCGCCGGGGGATACGGAAAGGGTGTCAGGACGGAGCGGTTCTCGGCTTTTTCCTGACTTGGTCCCTCATCACCGGATATAAATCCTGCGCCACAGGGATATTCCGCATAGCGGACAATCACTAAACTCTGCCAGCCACGGACCTGTCGGGATTCAATGGCCCTTTGCTTAATATTGTCCCGAACACAACCGAGGGGAGCGGCGACCGTGGAGCAGGCCTTCGACGTGCCGGCCCGACCCCGACCTGACCAGGTGATTGGGCGAGGCGATGTCCTCGCGCGCGCCCGCGGTCATGTGGCCGACGGGGGCAGCCTCCTGCTGTACGGCCCGGCCGGAATCGGGAAGTCCACCGTCCTGCGGACCCTCGCGGCCGAATGCGCCGACGGGGCCACCGCCGTGCTGCGGTGTTCCGCGACGGAATCGGAGTCCCATCTCCCCTTCCTCGCCCTGGTCGATCTGCTGGGGCTCGTCGCCGGCGAGGTGTCCGAGGGCCTGCCGGCCCCGCAGCGCGCGGCGCTGGAGTCGGCACTGACCGGTCGCGGTGAGTCCTCGCTGCAACGGGACGGCCTGGCCCTGCGGCTGGCGGTGCTGTCGGTGCTGCGCGCGCTCGCCGCGCGGGGACCGGTGCTGATCGTCGTGGACGACCTGCAGTGGATGGACCCGGCGAGCGCCGAACTGCTGGCGTTCGCGGCCCGCCGCGTGGCGGGACTGCCGGTGCGGGTGCTCGGCGCCGTGCGCACCGACGCCGATCCGCAGGACCAGCAGGAACGCTATCTGTGGGCATTCCCGCAGGACGCGCTGACGCTGCGCGTGACGCCGCTGTCCCGCCCCCAGGTGTCCGAACTCCTCGAAGCGCGCGGGCACACCGGGATGCCGCGCGCGGTCGTCCGGGACATCCACGTCACCAGCGGCGGCAATCCGCTGTTCGCGCTGGAACTGGGCCGCGCACTGGCGGAGAGCCGGACGCCGCCGCAGCCCGGCGAGCCGCTGCCGGTGCCGACCTCGCTGCGCGCGCTCGTGCTCAACCGGCTGGAGATGCTGTCCGCCGAGACCCGGCGCACCCTGCTGATCGCCAGCGCGGGGGCACGCCCCACCCTCGCGACCCTGCGCAGCGCCGGGCGGGCCAACGCCGAGAGCGAGACAGGGGTCGCGGCCTCGCTCGGCCTGGTCGAGATGGACCACGACCACAGCGGGCTGATCCGCTTCGCCCACCCGCTGATATCCGCGGCGCTGTACGCGGAGGCCGCCCCCGAGGACCGGCGCAGCGCCCACGCCGCGCTCGCCGCGGCGGCCGGCGACCCGATCGAACGCGCCCGGCACCTCGCGCTGGCGACGACCGGCAAGGACCGGCGGGTCGCGGCGAGCCTCGCCGAGGCCGCGGACGAGGCGCGGCTGCGCGGGGCACCCTCGATGGCCGCGCAACTCGGACTGCTGGCGGCCCGGCACACCCCGGCCGGCGCGGTCCCGACCGTCCACCAGCAACGGTTGCGGGCCGCCGAGGACGCGTTGACCGCCGCGGAGCCCGAGCTGGCCCGCGCCACGGCCCGCGAGGTGCTCGCGGTCGCGATGGAACCGGCCGACCGTGTGCGGGCGTGGATCGTGGTGATCGACTCTGTCGGCCAGGCACTGTCCGAGGTCGACGACGTGTATCCGCAGGCTCTGGCGGACGCCGGCGACGACCCGCGCCTGCAGGGCCTGGTGCGTTACCAGCTGGCCTGGCGGGCGCTGATGGACGGCCAGATGATCCGGGCCCGCGCCGAGGCCACCCGGTCGGCGGCGCTCGCCGCGGAGGCGGGCGACCGGCGGACCGAAATTCTCGCGCTGTCCTTCAAGGCCCTCAACGAGACGACGATGGGCCACCCGGACGCCGCCGCGACACTGGCGCTGGCCTCCGCGGAACCGCAGGACCCCGGGGTCGCCATGAACCACAACGGCCCGGTCTACATCCGTTCCCGCTACCTGCTGATGAGCGATCAGCTGGACGAGGCGCGCACCGCGCTGACCTGGCTGGTCGGTGAGGCGCGACAGCGCGGCGCGGTGGAGAGCGAGGTCTACTCGGTACGCAGTCTCGCCGAGATCGAGCTGCGCTCCGGCCGCTGCGGAACGGCCCTCGAACTGGCCAGGGAGAGCCTGCGGCTGGCCGAGGACATCGGCATCGGCGAGGGCTTCGCGCTCCAGATCGCCGCCCTGGCCGAGGCGGGGGGCGGCACGGTGGAGCGCGCCCTGTCGCTGGCCGGGGACGCGGTGCGGCGGGCCGAGGCCGACAGCGACATGCCGTACATGACGCGGGCGCTGTACGCGCTCGGGCACGCGCGGCTGGTCGGCGCGGACCCGCAGGGCGCGGTGGAGGCGCTGCGCCGGGTGCGGGAACTGGAACGCGAGATGGGCGTGACCGAACCCGCCCGCGGCCGCTGGCAGGGCGACCTGGCCGAGGCCCTCGTCCTCACCGGCGCGCTCGGCGAGGCACGCGAGGTCATCGACGAGACCCGCGTGCACGCCGTCCGGCTGCGGCGGCACAGCGTCCTCGCCGTGCTGGAGCGCGCCGAGGGCACGCTACTGGCAGCCCGCGGCAACGCCGAGAGCGCGGTGGCCGTCCTCACCGACGCACGGCAGCGGCTCTCCGGGCTGGGCTACGGCCTGGAGGAGGCGCGGGCGGTCCTCGCCCTCGCCCATGTCGAGGCCGACCGCCGCAACGGTTCCGCCGCCCACGCCGCGCTGGACGAGGCGGCCCGTCTCTTCCGCCGCGCCAAGGCCCTGCCGTGGCTCGGCCACGTCGGTCCCGCGGCGCAGTCGCCCACGGCCGCTCCCCCGGAACTGGAGGGACTGGCCACGATGGAGCGCCAAGTCGCGGCCCTGGTACTGGAGGGCTCCACCAACCGGGAGATCGCGGCGACGCTTTTCATCAGCGTCAAGACCGTCGAGGCGACGCTCACCCGCGTCTACCGCAAGCTCGGCATCCGTTCGCGGGTCGACATCGTCCGCCTCGCCGCCGGCCGCCGCGCGGGCTGACCCCGGCGGCCCGGGCGCGCTCCGGCGAACGGGGCGGCGGCGGGATCCGGCCGGATCCGGTGCCTGTGAGTGACTTAGGGATTTCCCTACGCAACCATGCGAGGGGCATCCCTCGTTGAGGGGCCGCCGCGTCGCCCCTAGCGTAAGTCACGCACGCAGCACAGCAGTTCAGCACCGCGAGGCGCCGTGTGCACCTCGTCGCTTCATTCCACGGTCGCAGACGACACCGGCTCGGACCGTGCCGTTCGCGCGGGTTCCCCTGCCGCCCCACCGGCAGCCGCGCGTCCCCCCACCGGCACCTGAGGAGCCGCATGTCCCGGCGCATCCGTGCAAGGAAGGCCGCCGCCGCGGTCATGGCGACCGCGGCGACCGCGGCAGGCCCGCCGCTGCCGCTCCCGCCGCACGGCGGGCGCATGGCCGGCCGCCGCCCCACGAACTCCTGACGAACCGTCAGGGAGCGCCGGGGGCGCCGCGGGTCGGCCACGAGCCACCCGCGGCGCCCCTCTCCATGTCGCTCGACGTCAGCACTCGACGTCAGCACTCGCGGTCGGCCGCGTCGACGGCGGCGAAAATGCGGTCGAAGGCGGACCTGAGGGACTCGGCCTCGCCGGGCTCCAGGGTGTCGAAGACCAGGCTGCGGACCGCCTCGACGTGCGCGGGCGCCGACGCCGCCAGCTTCCCGTAGCCCTCGGAGGTGAGCGTGGCATTGGTGTACCGGCCGTCGCACGGATCGGTCTCGCGACGGACGAAGCCCTGCCCCTCCAGACGCTTGACCACATGGGACAGGCGCGACAGGGACGAGCTCGCGAGGTCGGCCAGCCCACTCATCCGCATCGTGTGGCCGTCCTGCTCGGACAGCTTCGCCAGGACGTGGTATTCCATCCAGTTCAGGTCGGCGTCGCGCTCCAGTCGTCGCTCCAGCGCCGGCAGGAGCAGGGTCAGCACCCGGGCCATCGACATCCAGGTCGCCAGCTCGTCGCCGCGCAGCCAGCGCGGCTCCGCCGCCACCTCGTCCTGCGACTCGTCCGGGTTCTTCGTCATGGGGACCAGGCTAGCCGACGACATTGAAGCTTCAAGTCCGTCTGTTACAGTTCAGGAGATGCTTCACTTGAAGCTTCAAGATCATTCCCCCATGCACAGAGCAGGATTTCCCGATATGACCAAGATCGGCATCATCCTCGGCAGCACCCGCCCCGGCCGCAACGGCGAGAAGGTGGCCCACTGGGTCCTCGAGCAGGCCGGCAAGCACGACGGCGGCGCGACCTTCGAGCTGGTGGACCTCGCTGACTACCCGCTCCCCCACCTCGACGAGCCCATGCCGCCGGCCATGGGCCAGTACCAGAACGCCCACACCAAGGAGTGGGCCGCGAAGATCGCGAGCTTCGACGGCTTCATCTTCGTCACCCCGGAGTACAACCACTCCACCTCGGGTGTGCTGAAGAACGCGATCGACTACCTGTTCGCCGAGTGGAACAACAAGGCCCTCGGCATCGTGTCCTACGGCTCCGTCGGCGGCGCCCGCGCCGCCGAGCACCTGCGGCTGATCGCCGGCGAGCTGAAGATGGCGGACGTGCGCACTCAGGTCGCGCTGTCGCTCTTCACCGACTTCGTCAACTTCTCCGAGTTCGCCCCCGGTGAGCACCAGGCGGCCGGCCTGTCGACCCTCATCGACGAGGTCGTCGCCTGGAGCAACGCCCTGGCGCCCCTGCGCGGCTGAACAAGCGGCATCGTGGCGGAGGCGCCCGCCTGGCGCCTCCGCCGCGCGTCGTCGCGCTGGACGATGTCGGGACAGTCGAGGAACGACGTCACGGTGGACGCGGCCCCCGAGATGCGGCGGTGGTCGCGCCGGCGGTGGGTTCCGGCCCCTGCGTCCGCCGACTGCCGCCCGGTGAAACGGAGTTCAGGCGTCCTGCCCGATCCAGACGGTCTTGGCGTTCATGAACTCCCGCATGCCGAGGCCGGACAGCTCGCGTCCGTAGCCGCTGCCTTTGACGCCGCCGAAGGGGATCTCCGGGTAGCTGGTCGTGTTGCCGTTGATGAAGGCCATGCCCGACTGCACGTCGCGGACGAACAGTTCGCGTTCGGCCGCGTCCTCGCTCCACAGGTTCGACCCGAGGCCGTAGGGGTGCCCGTTGGCCTCCCGCAGGGCCTCCTCCAAGGAGGGCACCGCCCACACCTGCGCCACGGGGCCGAAGACCTCCTCGTGGTACATACGCATGTCCGGCGTGGTACCGGTCAGCACGGTGGGCGGGTAGTACCACCCGGGCCGGTCCGGCCGTTCGCCGCCGAGCAGCACCGTCGCGCCCTTGGCGACGGCGTCGTCGACGTAGGACTCCACGTCCCGCCTGCCGGACTCCGTGGCCAGCGGACCGACGTCGGTGGCCGCGTCCATCGGGTCGCCCACCACCAGCGCGCTCATCTTCGTCACGAACATGTCGGTGAACGCGTCCCCGATGTCCTGGTGCACGAAGAAGCGCTTGCCGTTGATGCAGGACTGCCCGTTGTTCAGGCACCGCGCCCTGACCGCGACATCGGTGGCTCGCTCCAGGTTCGTGGAGGGCATGACGATGAACGGGTCGGAGCCGCCCAGTTCGAGGACCACCTTCTTGATCTCGTCGCCGGCGATGGCCGCCACGGACCGCCCCGCGGGCTCGCTGCCCGTCAGCGTCGCGGCCGCCACCCGCGGGTCGCGCAGCACCTGCTCGACCCTGCCCGCGGAGATCAGCAGCGTCTGGAACACACCGTCAGGGAAGCCCGCGTCATGGAAGAGCTCTTCCAGGTACAGGGCGCACTGCGGCACGTTCGAGGCGTGCTTGAGCAGACCCACGTTCCCCGCCATCAGGGCGGGCGCGGCGAACCGCATGGCCTGCCACAACGGCAGGTTCCACGGCATCACCGCGAGCACCACGCCGATCGGCTGGTACGTCACGAACGCCCGCTTCGCGCCCACGCGCCCGGCGTCGGCCTCCAGGTCCCGCAGGAACGCGGGCCCCTCGGCGGCGTAGAAACGCAGTCCGTGCACGCACTTGACCACCTCTTCCTCCGCCGCGCGGAAGGTCTTGCCCATCTCCGAGGTGATCATCGCGCTGACGCTCTCGACCTCCTTCTCCAGGCGGTCGGCCGCGTGGTGCAGCCATTCCGCCCGCTCCTCGACGCTCGTCAGCCGGTACGCGGCGGCCGCCGCCGCCGCCCGGGCGAGCTTGTCCTCGAGTCCCTCAGGAGTCAGCTCATCGAACCTCCTGAGGACCTCACCTGTCACAGGACTCGTGGTGGCGATAGCCATGAATCCACGCTATGACTGCCCGAAAACTTCGGCAATTCACCTGTTCGCACCACCATCGGACCCGTGAGGAGCCACATAGCTTCCCGGCCGCGGGGAGAGCCGGGCCGGCCGTACCGTGCCTGCCGTCGGGAGCTCCTCACCGGCGGCGAACGCTCCCGCCGCGGCCCAGGACCGTACTGCGGCGTACCAGTCGCCTCATTGGTTCCGTGCGTGTAGACATAGCCCTATGGCGGGCCCCATCGACCAGCAGGCATCGCGAAAACCGCCGGCTCGGGGCCTGCGTGTTCTGCTGGCCGGACGCAGCGTCGCCGGCCAGGTCTTCCTGCTGCAGGTCGTGGTGGTGCTCCTGCTGGTCGCCGCCGCGGTGGTCGAACTGCTCGTGCAGGCGAAGCACGACAGCCGGCAGGAGGTGGGCAACCGCTCGGTGGCCGTGGCCGGCGCCTTCGCCAGCGCCCCGGGGGTCGCCCAGGCACTGACGTCGTCCGACCCCTCGGCGGTACTCCAGCCGAGGGCGGAGGAGGCCCGCAAACGCTCCGGCGTCGACTTCATCGTCGTGACCGACACCGAGGGCACCCGCTACACCTACCCCGAGCCGGACCGCATCGGGGAGAAGTTCGTCGGCGACATCGGTCCCGCGCTGCGCGGCGAGGTGGTGACGGAGACCATCACGGGCACCCTCGGACCGCTCGTCCAGGCGAACGTTCCGGTGTTCGACGCCCAGGGCAAGGTCGTCGGCATCGTGTCGGCGGGCATCACCATCGCCAAGGTCGGCGGTGTGGTCAACAAGATGCTGCCCATCCTTCTGAGCACCGCGGCCGTGGCGATGGCGCTCGCCATGGGCGGCACCTGGCTGATCGGCAGACGGCTGCTGCGCCAGACCGGCGGCCTCGGGCCGCTGGAGATGACGCGCATGTACGAGCACCACGACGCGGTGCTGCACGCGGTGCGCGAGGGCGTCCTCATCTTCGACGGGGAGGGGCGGCTCCAGCTCGCCAACGACGAGGCGCGGCGGCTGCTCCGTCTGCCCGCGGACGCCGAGGGCCGGCCCGTCGGCGACCTCGGTCTGGAGGAACGGGCCCGGGAACTGCTCTCCTCGGGCCGGACGGTGACGGACGAGGTGCTGCCGGCCGGCGACCGCCTCCTGGTGCTCAACAACCGTCCCACCGACCGCAACGGCGGCCCTCCCGGCTTCGTTGCCACCCTGCGGGACGCCACCGAGCTGCGCGCCCTGTCCGGCCGCGCCGAGACGGCCAGGACCCGGCTGCGGCTGCTGTACGACGCGAGCGTGGCGATCGGCACCACCTTGGACGTCACCCGCACCGCCGAGGAGCTCGCCGGGGTCGCCGTCCCGCGTTTCGCCGACTACGTCACCGTGGACCTGGCCGAACCGGTGCTGCACGGCGAGGAGCCGCTGCGGCCCGGCCCGGCCGTGACGATGCGCCGGGTCGCGGTGAACGGGGTGCGCCCGGCACCACCGCTGGCCCCGGAGGGGCACCCGGTGGTGGTCGAGCCGTCGAGTCCCCAGGCCGCCGGGCTGGCGAGCGGCCGCGCGGTCCTGGAACCGTGCCTCGCGGACTCCCCGCGCTGGCGGCGGCAGGACCCGGAGCGCAACGCCAAGGTGCTGTCCTTCGGCATCCACTCCCTGATCTGCGCGCCGCTGAGCGCGCGCGGCGTGCTGCTCGGCATCGTCAACTTCTGGCGTTCGCAGGAGAGCCCGCCGTTCGAGGAGGACGACCTGTCGCTGGCCGAGGAGCTGGCGGCACGCGCGGCGGTGTGCATCGACAACGCCCGCCGGTTCACCCGCGAGCACACCATGGCGGAGACCCTCCAGCGCAGTCTGCTGCCCCAGAAGCTCCCCCGGCTCAACGCGATCGACGCGGCCTACCGCTACCTGCCCGCGCAGGCGGGGGTGGGCGGCGACTGGTTCGACGTGCTCCCGCTGCCGGGGGCCCGGGTCGCCCTGGTGGTGGGGGACGTGGTGGGGCACGGGCTGCACGCGGCGGCCACGATGGGGCGGCTGCGCACGGCGGTGCACAACTTCTCCGCCCTGGACCTGCCGCCGGACGAGCTGCTGAGCCACCTGGACGAGCTGGTCGGCCGGATGGACCAGCCCGACGAGCTCCCCGATGCCGATGCGGGCGCGGCGGACGGCCCCGGCGGCGCCGTGGTCTCCGGCGCCACCTGCCTCTACGCGGTCTACGACCCGGTCTCCGGGGCGTGCACCCTGGCCCGCGCGGGGCATCTGCTGCCCGCCGTGGTGCGCCCCGACGGCGCGGTGGAATTCCTCGAACTGCCCGAGGCACCCCCGCTCGGCCTGGGCGGGATGCCCTTCGCGGCGGTGGAACTGGTGCTGCCGGAGGGCAGCACCCTGGTCCTGTACACCGACGGCCTCGTCGAGGACCGCGAGCGCGACATCGACGAGGGACTGGAACGACTGCGCGCCGCACTGGCGGACCCCCCGGGCCGGGACCCCGAGGCGATCTGCCGGGACGTGCTCGACGCGATGCTGCCGTCCGACCCCGCCGACGACATCGCACTGCTCGTGGCCCGCACCCGGGTGCTGGACGGCGACCGGGTCGCCGAGTGGGATGTGCCGGGCGACCCGGCGGCGGTCTCCGGGGTCAGGGCGGCGGTGGCACGCCGACTGGCGGGCTGGGGCCTGGAGGAGCTGTCCTTCACCACCGAGCTGCTGCTCAGCGAGCTGATCACCAACGCCATCCGCTACGGGGCCGAGCCCATCCACGTCCGGCTGATCCTGGACAGGACACTCATCTGCGAGGTCTCCGACGCCGGAAGCACCGCCCCGCACCTGCGCTACGCGGCCACCATGGACGAGGGCGGCCGGGGTCTCTTCCTCGTCGCCCAGTTCGCCGAGCGCTGGGGTACCCGCCACACCGCCAAGGGCAAGGTCATCTGGGCGGAGCAGGCGCTCGCGCCGGTCACGCCGCCGGAGTGGTGACGCCGACCGCCGGTGCGGCGGATGCGGCGGGTACCGCGGGTCCGGCGTCGTCGCGGTGGATGGGGGCGCGCCCGCCGGTGAGCGGCACGCCGGAGCCCCCGCGCCGGTGGGCGACGATCTCGGCGGCGATGGACAGCGCGGTCTCCTGCGGGGTGCGGGCACCGAGGTCGAGTCCGATGGGGCTGTGCAGCCGGGCGAGCTCCCGTTCCTCCAGGCCCGTCGCGCGCAGCCGCTCCAGGCGCTGCTCGTGGGTGCGGCGGGAGCCCATGGCGCCGACGTACCCGACCGGCATGCGCAGGGCGCGCTCCAGCAGCGGCACGTCGAACTTGGCGTCGTGGGTGAGCACGCACACCACGGTGCGGCCGTCGACCGGGGTCCGTTCGAGGTAGCGGTGCGGCCAGTCGACGACCACCTCGTCGGCGTCGGGGAAGCGGCGCGCGGTCGCGAAGACCGGGCGGGCGTCGCAGACCGTCACGGTGTACCCCAGGAACCGGCCGGCCCGCACGAGGGCGGCGGCGAAGTCCACGGCACCGAACACCAGCATGCGCGGCGGGGGGACGCCGGCCTCGACGAGCAGGGTCACCGGTTCGCCGCAGCGGCTGCCGTCCGTGCCGATGTGCACGGTCGTGGTGCGTCCGGCCTCCAGCAGCGCGCGGGCCTCGGCGGCCGCCGTACGGTCCAGCCGCGGGTCGCCGAAGGTGCCCTCGTACGCCCCGCCGGGGCGTACGAGCAGGCCTCTGCCCAGCAGCGCGTCCGGTCCCCGGACGACCCTGGCCACCGCGACCGCGTCCCCGGCGACCGCGGCGGCCAGTGCGGCGGCGTAGTGCGCTTCGGTGCCGGGGTCGATCCGCTGGACGAAGACGTCGATGACGCCGCCGCAGGTCAGGCCGACGGCGAAGGCGTCGTCGTCGGCGTGGCCGAAACGCCGGAGCACCGGGCCGCCGGACTCCAGCACCTCCCGGCACACCTCGTAGACGGCGCCCTCGACGCACCCGCCGGACACGCTGCCGACGGCGGTGCCCCCGGCGTCGACGGCCAGGGCCGCGCCGGGCTGCCGGGGGGCGCTGCCGCCGACCTCGACGACGGTCGCGACGGCGAACGGTCTGCCCTGCCCCGCCCAGCGGTGCAGCTCGTCGGCGATGTCCAGCATGGCGGAGGCCTCCTTGACCCTGCGTCAGGTACCGGTCAGGTGCTCGGGTCGTACCGGCACACGCCTGAGGGGCAGTCCGGTCGCCGCACGGATGGCGGCGACGACCGCCGGGGTGGAGGACAGCGTGGGCGCCTCGCCGGCGCCGCGCAGCCCGTACGGGGCGTGGTGGTCGGCGAGTTCGAGCACATCGACCGGGATGGGCGGCGTGTCGAGGATGGTGGGGATCAGGTAGTCGGTGAACGACGGGTTCCTGACCTCGGCCCCGTCGGAGACGATGATCTCCTCCATGACGGCCAGCCCCAGTCCCTGAGTGGTGCCGCCCTGGATCTGGCCGACGACCGACAGCGGGTTGAGCGCCTTGCCGACGTCCTGGGCGCAGGCCAGTTCGACGACCTTCACCAGACCGAGTTCGGTGTCGACCTCGACGACCGCGCGGTGCGCCGCGAAGGAGTACTGGACGTGGCCGGAGCCCTGGCCGGTACGCAGGTCGAACGGCTCGGTCGGGCGGTGCCGCCACTCCCGCTCGACGTCGATGACCTCGTCGCCGAGGACCTCGGCCAGCGAGGCCAGCACTTCGCCGCCGTCGGTGACCACCTTGCCGCTCTCCAGCAGCAGTTCGGCGGTGGCCCAGGCCGGATGGAAGGTGCCGAGCCTGGCCCGGCCCATCTCCAGGGCTTGTTCGCGCACGACCTCGCAGGCGTGCCGCACCGCGCCGCCGGTGACATAGGTCTGCCGGGAGGCGGAGGTGGAGCCGGCCGAACCGACCCGGGTGTCGGCCGGGTCGATGGTGACCTGGGTGACGCCGAGTTCGGTGCGGGCGATCTGCGCGTGCACGGTGATCCCGCCCTGGCCGACCTCGGCCATCGCCGTGTGCACGGTCGCGACGGGCTCGCCGCCGATCACCTCCAGGCGGACCCGGGCGGTGGAGTAGTCGTCGAAGCCCTCGGAGAAACCGACGTTCTTGATGCCGACCGCGTAGCCGACGCCGCGTACGACGCCTTCGCCGTGCGTGGTGTTGGACAGACCCCCCGGCAGGGCGCGGACGTCGACCGCGCCGCCGGCGCTCTCCCACTGCGCCTGCGGCGGCATCGGCATCGCCTTGACGCGGCGCAGGAGTTCGGCGACCGGCGCCGGGGAGTCCACGACCTGGCCGGTGGGCATGACCGCGCCCTGCGACATGGCGTTGAGCTGCCGGAATTCCACCGGGTCCATGTCGAGTGCGGCGGCCAGTCCGTCCATCTGCGCCTCGTAGGCGAAGCACGCCTGGACCGCGCCGAAGCCGCGCATGGCCCCGCAGGGCGGGTTGTTGGTGTAGAGCGCGATCGCCTCGATGTCCACGTCGCCGATGACGTACGGGCCGGCGCCGAGCGATGCGGCGTTGCCGACGACGGCCGGGGACGAGGAGGCGTAGGCGCCGCCGTCGAGCACGATCCGGCACTTCATGTGGGTGATCCTGCCGTCACGGGTGGCGCCGTGCTCGTAGTGGAGCTTCGCCGGGTGGCGGTGGACGTGGCCGAAGAAGGACTCGAAGCGGTTGTAGACCATCTTCACCGGTCTGCCGGTGCGCAGCGCCAGCAGACAGGCGTGGATCTGCATCGACAGGTCCTCGCGGCCGCCGAAGGCGCCGCCCACGCCGGACAGCGTCATGCGGACCTTGTCCTCCGGCAGCCCGAGGACGGGGGCGATCTGGCGCAGGTCGGCGTGCAGCCACTGGGTGGCGATGTAGAGGTCCACGCCGCCGTCCTCGGCCGGGACCGCGAGTCCCGACTCGGGGCCGAGGAAGGCCTGGTCCTGCATCCCGACCTCGTAGTCGCCGGTGACGACGACGTCGGCGCGCCGGGCCGCCTCCTCGGCGTCGCCGCGGACGATCGGCTGCCGGTGCACGATGTTGGGGTGCGGGACGTGGCCGATGTAGTGGTCGGTGCGGCCCTCGTGCAGGAGGGGCGCGTCCGGTGCGGTCGCGGTGGCCTCGTCCACCACGACGGGCAACGGCCGGTACTCGACCCGGATCTTCGCGGCGGCGCGGCGCGCCGTCTCCGGGTGGTCGGCGGCCACCAGCGCGACCGGCTCGCCGTGGTGGCGGACCCGGCCGTGGGCCAGGACGGGGGTGTCCCGGATCTCCAGCCCGTAGTGCCTCACCTCGGTCGGCAGGTCCTCGTGGGTGAGGACCGCGTGCACGCCGGGCTGGGCGAGGGCCGCGGAGACGTCCACGGCGACGATCTCGGCGTGCGCGTGCGGGCTGCGGAGCGTGTGCCCCCACAGCATGTCCTCGTGCCAGAGGTCGGATGCGTAGGCGAACTCACCGGTGGTCTTGAGGAGGCCGTCGGGGCGCAGCGTGGACTCGCCGATGCCGCCCTTGGTCTCGCTGCCCTGGGTGGTCGGCCTCGGGGTACGGGTCACGCCCATCGCGGTCATTCCTCCGCCCCGGTGCGGGCGGCCGCGAGGCGGACCGCGTCGAGGATCTTCTCGTAGCCGGTGCAGCGGCACAGGTTGCCGGACAGGGCTTCGCGGATGTCGGCGTCGGTGGGCCGGGGGTTGTGCTCCAGCAGTTCGTCGGCGGCGACCAGCAGGCCGGGGGTGCAGAAGCCGCACTGCACGGCGCCGGCGTCGAGGAAGGCCTGCTGGACGGGCGACAGGGCGGTGGCCGGGTCATCGGGGTGGGCCTGCCACTGCCGGGCGGCGCCCAGGCCGGTGCCGCCGCCGGGGGCGCCCGACGCGCGTTCCTCGGCGTACCGCGCCAGGCCCTCGACGGTGACGACGTCCCGGTCCTGCACCTGTCCGGCGGCGACCAGGCAGGCGCACACCGGGACGCCGTCCAGGCGGACCGTGCACGAGCCGCACTCGCCCTGCTCGCAGGCGTTCTTGGAGCCGGGCAGGCCCATCCGCTCGCGCAGGACGTACAGCAGGCTCTCGCCCTCCCAGACGTCGTCGGCCTCCTGCCGGCGGCCGTTGACGGTGAAGGTCACGCGCATCGGGGGCCCTCCTTCCCTCCGCGGGCGCCGCCGCGGTACTCGTCCCACGTCCAGCCGAGGGTGCGGCGGGCCATGACGGTCAGCGCGTGGCGGCGGTAGGCGGCACTGCCGCGTACGTCGTCGATGGGGCTGGCGCAGGCGGCGACCAGCTCGGCGAACTGCCGGGCCACGGCCGGGGGGACGATCCGGCCGTTGTCCCACAAGCCCCCCTCCTCCAGTGCCGCGTTCAAGAACTCCTCCGCGGTGGTGGCGCGGATCGGGGTGGGCGCCGCCGATCCGATGCCGGTGCGCACCGTGCGGGTGGCGGGATGCAGGGCGAGACCGAAGGCGCAGACCGCGATGACCATCGCGTTACGGGTGCCGACCTTGGAGAACTGCTGGGGGCCGTCGGCGTTCTCGATGTGGACGGCGCGGATCAGCTCGTCCGGGGCGAGCGCGTTGCGCTTGACGCCGGTGTAGAACTCCTCGACCGGGATCATCCGGGTGCCGCGCACCGAGACGGCCTCGACCTCGGCGCCCGCGGCCAGCAGCGCCGGGTGCGCGTCGCCGGCCGGGGAGGCGGCTCCGAGGTTGCCGCCGACGCTGCCGCGGTTGCGGATCTGGGGGGAGCCGACGGTGTGCGCGGCCAGGGCGAGGCCCGGCAGCTGCGGCCGCAGGTGCTCCATGATGCGGGTGTAGGGGACGCTCGCGCCCAGCCGCACGGTGCCCTTCCCCATGTCCCCCACCTCCCACTCCTGGAGCTCGGCCACGCGGTTCAGGTCGAGCAGGACATCGGGACGACGCTGGTCGAAGTTGATCTCGACCATCACATCGGTACCACCCGCGATGGGCACGGCGAAGGGATGCTCCGCCTTCGCGGCGAGCGCCTCCTCCCAGCTCGCGGGACGCAGGAAGTCCATGCGGTGCTCTCTTCTCGTCGGGAATCGGAATGGCTCGTTCATGTCCTGTTCACGCGATGTGACTCAGTACACTTCCATGCACCCGTCCGGGTGCAGTCACCGAACACATGAAGCACTTGGCTGGTCGGTAGGCTTGCTTTGTAGATTCCTCCGAAAATCGCGGACCGGAAACCTGTCGGCATCGTGGCGGCAACACCGACGCATGCATCAGGCGCCACCCTGATACCGCCCTTGACCGGAGGCGTACGAGACAAGGCGACGACGATGCGGCTGCGCGCACTCCTGGACACCGATGCCCTCGGCCTGCGGCTGCTCGGCGGCGAGGAGGAACTCGACCGCACCGTCCGCGGGGTGATGACCACCGACCTGAAGGACCCCAGCCGCTACCTCACCGGCGGTGAGCTCGTCCTGACCGGTCTGGCCTGGCGCCGGGAACCCGCCGACTCCGAACGGTTCGTGCGCATCCTGACCGCGGCCGGGGTCGCGGGGCTCGCGGCGGGCGAGGCCGAGCTCGGCTCCGTCCCGGACGACCTGATACTGGCCTGCGCCCGGCACCGGCTGCCGCTGTTCGCGGTGGACGAGGACGTCGCGTTCGCCTCCATCACCGAGCACGTCGTACGGCAGGTCTCCAGCGGGCGCGCCGGTGACCTGGCCGCCGTCGTGGAGCGGCATCGCCGGCTGATGGCCTCGGGCCCCGCGGGCGGTGGCCCGGACGCCGTTCTCGACCTGCTCGGCAGCGACCTGGACCTGCGCGCGTGGGTGCTGTCCACGACCGGGCGCCGCATCGCCGGGTCCGAGCATCCCCTGCCCGCGCAGGTCCGCGCCGAACTGGCCGGCGAGCACCTCGCCGCGTCCCGGACCGGGCGGCCCGCCCCGCACCGCGCGTACGCGGCGGGCCGCCCCTACTCCCTCTTCCCGATCCGCAGCGGCGATCCGGCGGCCGACGTCCGGGCCACCCTGCTGTCCGACTGGTTCCTGGCCGTCGACGCCGACGCGGGCGAGTGGCCCGCCGAGCGCCTCGACCTGCTCCAAGGGGTCACCCAGCTCATCTCCGTCGAACGCGAGCGCCGCGACGCCTCGCGCACGGTGCGGCGGCGGCTCGCCGCGGAGGTCATGGACCTGGTCCAGGCCGGCGCGGCCCCGGCCGAGATCGCCGCGCGGCTGCGGGTCGCCGCACCCGTCCTCGCGCCGGGGCTCGGCGCGGCGCCCCACTGGCAGGTCGTCGTCGCCCGTGTCGACTGGACGGACGGCGACGTGCCGTCGGGGCCGGTGGCCCAGGCACTGCTGGAGGAGGCCCTGGTCGATCCCGCCGCCGTCGGCTCCGACCCCGCCGACCGCATCGCCGTCGCCCACGCGGGCGACGAGGCCCTGGCACTCGTCCCGCTCTCCTCCGTGGACACCGAGGGCCCCGCGCCCGAACTCTCCGCCCAGCGGCTGCTCGGCATGCTCCGCGCCCCCCTCACCCGCGGGCTCGACGGCGACGGCCGGCTCACCCTGGGCGTCAGCGCCGCCGTCCACTCCGCGGACGGCCTGCGCGGTGCTCTGGAGGAGGCCCGCCACGCCCGCCGCGTCGCCGCCGCCCGCCCCGGCCGCGTGTGCGCCGCGGGCCACGAGGAACTCGCCTCCCACGTCCTCCTGCTGCCCTTCGTCCCCGACGACGTCCGCCGCGCTTTCACCGCCCGCCTGCTGGACCCCCTGCGGGACTACGACCAGCGGCACCGCGCGGAGCTCATCCCCACCCTGGGGGCCTTCCTCGAATGCGACGGCTCCTGGACGCGCTGCGCGAACCGGCTGCACCTGCACGTCAACACCCTGCGCTACCGCATCGGGCGCATCGAGCAGCTGACGGGCCGTGACCTGTCCCGGCTGGAGGACAAGGTCGACTTCTTCCTGGCCCTGCGGATGAGCTGACCGCCGCCTGCGGGCCGGGCGTCAGTTCGCGCCGAGGCCGCTCAGGAGCGTCGCGGCGACGAGGTCGGCGGCCTGCGGGGGGTCCACCTCGGGGAACCGGTGGGCGATGCCGTCGACGAGTCCGTCGAGGACCGTCCGCGCCCAGGCCGGGTCGGCGTCCGCCCGCAGGAACCCCTCGTCGATGGCGCGTCGGACGAAGGCGTCGAGTCGCGCGCTCTGCTCCTGGCGGCGGACGCGGGCCCCGGGGTCCTTCTCCATCATGCGCCGGGTGTCGACGGGCCATTGGCGGCTGACGGGGATGATCCCCTCGAGGTAGCGGTGCAGGGCCACCTGGACGGGGGCCTCGGTCAGACGGGCTTCGTCCAGGACGCGTTCCGCGGAGTCGAGCTTGGCCTGGAAGACCGCACCGAGCAGGGCCTCACGGTTCACGAAGCGGCGGTGGACCGTCGTGCGGTCCACGCCCGCGGCCGCGGCAATGGCCGCCATGGAGGTGCCCGGGTCCTCGGCCAGGAGGCGGGCCCCGGCCTCGAGGACCGCGGTCAGATTGCGTGCGGCATCAGCTCTCATGATCCCGCGATTCTACCGGCCGGCATCACTTACTCCACCAAAAGTACACTGTGAGATGCGACTCCTACAAGAAGCGCAACATGTGTGTTGCATTTTCTGGAGAACCGTCTACGTTGGAGTTGCCGTCAGGGGAGGCGGCACGAGAACACACTCCGGGTCTCCGGCGCCGCAGGCCCCCGGTCGCCCCGGAGGGCCCCACCCCCTTCCGGGCCCCTCTCCCCCCGCCACGTCCCGCACGAAGTCCCGCACGAAGGAACCGAAACGACATGACTGTTCACGACAGGCTCTACATCGGTGGCTCCTGGGTCGCCCCCAGCAACCCTGACCTGCTGCTCGACATCCTCTCCCCGCACGACCAGTCCCTGCTGGGCAGCGTGGCGCAGGCCGCGCCCGCCGATGTGGACGCGGCCGTCGCCGCGGCCCGCGACGCCTTCGACCACGGTCCCTGGCCGCACACCGCGCCCGAGGAGCGGCAGGCGATCGTCCGGCGCTACGACGCCCTGCGCACGGCGCGTGCCGACGAGGTCGCCGCGGCGATCTCCGCCGAGAACGGTTCCGCGGGCTGGTTCACCCGGGCCGGGCAGCCGTTCCTGACCCGCCAGGTCGGCGCCTACCTCAAGGCGGCCGAGGACTTCGGCTGGGAGGAGGTCGTCGAGCCGTCCGATCCGTCGGTGGCCTTCGACACCGTCGTGCGACGCGAGGCGATCGGCGTGGTCGCCGCCGTCATCCCGTGGAACTCGCCGTTCTCCGCCGCCACCGCCAAGCTGGTGCCGGCCCTGCTGGCCGGCAACACCGTGGTGCTGAAGGTCTCCCCGGAGAACTCGCTGAGCATGACGCTGCTGGCCGAACTCTGGCATGAGTCGGGGCTTCCCGAGGGCGTGCTCAGCGTCCTGCCGGCGGACCGCGGGACCAGCGAGCACCTCGTCTCGCACCCCGGCGTGGACAAGATCTCCTTCACAGGTTCGACCCGCGCCGGCCGGCGTATCGCCTCGATCGCCGGCGCGCACCTCAAGCGGGTCGGCCTGGAGCTGGGCGGCAAGTCCGCCGCGCTCGTCCTGGAGGACGCGGACCTGCCGGCCACCGTGCAGGGCCTGCGGTTCGGTTCGCTGGCCAACAACGGCGAGGCCTGCATCCTGCAGACCCGCATCCTCGCCCCGCGCAGCCGCTACGAGGAGGTCGTCGCGGCGGTGAAGGAGATGGTGGAGTCGCTGAAGGTCGGCGACCCGGCCGCCCCCGACACGTTCATCGGCCCGATGATCCGCCGCGACCAGCAGCAGCGGGTCATCGACTACATCACCCTCGGCATCGAGGAGGGCGCCCGCCTGGTCACCGGCGGCCCACAGGTCCCCGAGGGCCTGGAGAAGGGCAACTACGTCACACCCACGGTGTTCGCGGACGTCGACAACTCCATGCGCATCGCCCAGGAGGAGATCTTCGGACCGGTTCTGGCCGTGATCGCCTACGACGACGAGGACGACGCCGTCCGTATCGCCAACGACTGCGACTACGGCCTCTCCGGCGGCGTCTGGTCGGCGGATCCGGAGCGGGCTCTGGCCGTCGCCCGGCGGCTGCGCACCGGCACGGTCACCCTGAACGGCTCCCCGATGAGCTTCGACGGCCCGTTCGGCGGCTACAAGGCGAGCGGAGTGGGCCGCGAGTACGGCAAGGTCGGCCTGACCGGCTATGTCGAGCACAAGTCGATCACCCGCAACCGGTAAGTCATCGCCCTCACCGCACGGGCCGGGGAGCCGGCGCATGAGGTGATGAAGTCGGCTCCGCCGCTGGTCGGTTGAGGTTCGGGGAGCATTTCGGCCGCGGTTGGCGGGGGCTTGCGCCCGGTCCTTTCGGGGCGCGGGGAGCGCGCGCGGCGGGGAGCGCCGCGATCACAGCGTGTCCGCCCTCTTGGCGCGGCACCCCGTGCCGTGCTGGACTTCGCCCAACGGGCTCGATGACGCGCTTCGGGAGGGCAAGTGGCGGACACCGCCATGTCGGACGCAGGGGTGGCACCGACGGTCGAAGGCGGCGCTGAGCCACCCGACGTGGCGCGGCTGCGCGGCCGGGGCTGCTGGACGGAGGCCGCGGCGCTGCTGGCGCCGTACGCGGCCGAACGGCCGGAGGTCGCCACGCGGCGGGCGGCGCTGCTGATCGAGCGGTGCATGTTCACCCTGGACGGCTGGGCGGAGGCTGAGGACGCGCTGCGCACGGCGGAGGCCCTGGCCCGTACGGACAACGAGCGCGGCGAGGCCTCCTGCGAACGGGGGAACCTGGCGTACCTCGTGACGCTCTTCGGACCGCGGGACCGCGCGGACGAGGCACGGGCGGCCCTGATGCGCAGTGCCGCACTGCTGGAGCCCGGCGCGCCCGGCCGGCCGCTGCTGGACTTCCGGCGGGGGCTGGTGGCCGAGAAGCTGGGCGACGACGCGACGGCGGCCCGGGCCTCCTACCTGCGGGCGCACGCCGGTGCCGAAGCGCACGGCGACGCGCTGCTGACCTCCTTCACCTGGGGCCACCTGGCGGGACTCGCGGCCCGTGACGGCGACCTCGCCGCGGCCCGGCACGGTTTCGCGGAGTCGCTGCGGCTGCGCGTGGAGACGGGGTACGTCATCGGCGCCGCCCCGGCCCTGGCCGCACTGGCGACCGTGGAGCCCGACCCGGAGGCGGCCCGGCTGCGCGCCGAGGCCGCGCGGTTGTTCCGGCTGCTCGGCGGCGTACCCGTGTGGCTCGCGGAGACCCTGGACGGCGAGGAGCCCGCGTAGGAGCGGGCCGCTCGGGCCCCTCCGCAGGCGGTCACAGCGCGAGCAGGGCCAGCGGCGCACTCGTCGGCGCGGGCGAGCCCTCGCGCGGTTCCGCGGTGATGCCGACCGCTCCTGCCGACCGCGGGTCACCGGTCAGCAGGACGGTTCCGGCGCGCTGTCCGGGACCGAGCAGTCCGGCCGGCCGCATGGCACCGTCCCGGCTGTACCAGATTTGGTAGACCCGCTGGTCCGCGAGCGCGGGCAGCGCGTCGAAGAGGACCACGGCCCGGCGCTGCCGGGCGGAGACCACCAGGGTGGCGGTGCCGCCCCCGCTGAGCCCGGCATTGCGGAACCGCGCCCGCGGGTCGGCCATCACCGCGGCCAGCGCCTGGACCCCCTGCTCGGCCCTGGCGGCGCGCACCCGCTCCACGTCGACGGCCTGACGGGTGTGGACGACCCAGCTGCCGAGCACCGCGGCCGAGGCGAGGCAGGCGGCGGCGACCAGCGACGGCAGGCGCCCGCGCCACCGCCGGCCGCCCAGGGGCACCAGGCCGGCGGTTCCGGCCGGCAGCGGCGGGAGTTGCCTGACCCCGGGGAGCGCCGCCACGACCCGGGCGTGAAGCGAGGCCGGGGGGGTCACCGCGGCGGCCAGGGCCAGACGTGCCGCGGTCTCGTGGAACTCCCGCACCTCGGCGGTGCACGTCCGGCACCGCGCCAAGTGCCCCCTGAAATCGCGGACTTCTCGCTCCGACAAGGCGTCCAGGACGTAGGCGCCGGTCAGGGTGTGCGCATCGGTGGACGTCATGCCGTTACCCCCAGGCAGTCGCGAAGCCGGATGAGACCGTCCCTGAGCCGTGTCTTGACCGTGCCCAAGGGCGCGTTCAGCAGGTCGGCGGTCTCTTGGTGGGTGTATCCGCGGTAGTAGGCCATCGTCACCGACTCGCGTTGCAGGTCGGTGAGCCGGCTCAGGCAGCGGCGCACCTGCTCGCGTTCCAGGCGCCGCTCGACCTGGTCGCTGACGACGTCGAACGCCGTCTCGTGGTCGCGGACGGCCGCCTTGTGCTCCCGGTCGGCGGCCCGCTGGACGGAGCGGACGCGGTCCACCGCCCGCCGGTGGGCGACCGTCATGATCCACGCCGTGGCGCTGCCCTTGTCCGGGTCGAAGCGGGCCGCGGAGCGCCACACCTCGATGAGGACCTCCTGCGCGACCTCCTCGGACTGCGCCACATCCCGCAGCAGCTTGCGCACGAGGCCGAGGACGGAGCCGGCCATGGCGGTGTAGAGCGTCTCGAACGCCTCCTGGTCGCCGCGGGCGATGCGGCCGATCAGCGCCTCCAGGAACCCGTGGTGCGGTGTCGCGCAGGGGTCGCCGGGGGCCGCGACGTCCATGGGGGTCTCCAAAGGGGGTGAGGCCGTACGGGTTTCGGGACCGGGTCCCGCGGAGGGGGAGGGCGGCCCGGGGGGAGGTGTGCGCGGCGCTCGTCGCGCACAGCCGTTCCCCTCCCCCGGGCCGCCCGGTCTCGGCCGCCTACTGGGGCATGAGGACGGTGTCGACGATGTAGACGGTGGCGTTGGAGGTGGTGACATTGCCGCACACGACGTGGGAGGCGTCGTTGACCGTGTAGGTCTCACCGGAGCCTGCCGTGGTCAGCTTGCCCTTCTCCAGCGTGGTGAACGAGCCGCCCGCCAGCTGCGCGGGCGTCAGCCGCTGCCCCACCACGTGATAGGTGAGGATCTTGGTCAGCATGGCCTTGTCGTTCAGCACCTTGTCCAGGTCGGCCTTCGGGATCTTCGCGAACGCGTCGTTCGTGGGCGCGAACACGGTGATGTTCTGCGCGCTGTTGAGGGTGTCGACCAGACCGGCCTTCTTCACCGCGGCCACCAGCGTGGACAGCACCGGATTGTTCGAGGCGGCTGTGGCCACCGGGTCCTGGGACATCCCGTCGAAGCTGCCGGCACCGTCCTTGGGCACCGCCGAACAAGCCGCGCCGAAGGGCCTGTCCAACGCCATCACGTCCCCCGGGCCCTCGCTCGCGGAGTCGCCGGCCGGGGTGGAGGGCGCCGTGGAGGCGGCGTTGGAGGAACTGTCCTTGGTGTCGTCGCCGCCGCACGCGGTCAGAGCGAGCGGCAGGACGGCGGCGGCGGCCACGGCGATCGCGGCACGGCGCAGGCGCAGGGTGTTCATCGGGGGCTCTCCTTGATCGTTCATCTTCAGGGGGGGGAGGCTGGCCCATGGAGCCGGCCGTCACGCCCCGGGGTCATGGCAGTTCGGGGATCCGGAGCGCGGTCGGCGGCCGAGCGCCGCTGCTCCGGGCCGAATCCGACTCGGATTCGGCACCGGGCGCGGCGGCCCGCACGGACAGCGCCTGTCGCGCTGTCCGCCGGTTGCCACGAGTGCCGCGGGCTCAAGATCCTCATGCCAGTGATTCGTCACGGCCCCGGGCGGAGATTGGTGACTCACCCCATCGAGTGATGGGCGCCCGCATCGACGCAGGCCGCAGCGTCGGCGCGGCGGGAGAGAACGCCCGCGCCTCCCTCACGCGGGGACCGCGGGGTTCGGGCGGCAGCCGGGTTCGCCGGCCGCGACCGCCCTTCGTACGCCGAGGAGTTGCCGGACGCCGGGATCAGCGGACCGCCGTCATCGGCGGTGTCGGCGCAGCGGCCGGCCCCAACCCTCGTGAGAGAACGCATCAATTCACCCCTGCGACAGGGCGGGCGCTCACTGCGCGGCGGGCGGCGCCTGGATGTAGTCCTCCAAGCGGGCCACGGTGAACCCCTGTTCCCGGATATGGCGGAGCATGTTGGCGAACATGTGGGTCATCGTGACGCCCTTGAGTTCCGCGGGACCGCGGAAGTGCGCGAGGATGATGTCTCCGGGGCGCAGTTTCCTGTCCGCGGTCTGGTACTGGATCTGCTTGATCTGCATGGATTCGCGCCACAGCACTATCGCCCGCGGACCGCACTGCCGTACCGCCGCGTTGAGGGAGTCCGCGTACGCCCCGGCGCCGTACGGCGGACGGAACAAGAGGGGGGCCGTGCCGTACCGCTGGGTGAGGACCTCCTGGTCGCCGCATATCTCCGCGCGCTGCCCGGCGGCCGACAGCCCGGTCATGTCCGGGTGGTGCAGCGTGTGGTTCTGGACATGGTTTCCCAGGCCCTGGAGACGTGCGAAATAACCGTAGTCACTCTTGATCGCGTCATTCATCAGGAACATGGTGACGGGGACCTTCAGGTCCTCGAGCATCCTGATGAACTCGGGGCTCTTCTCCTGGCCGTCGTCGATCGTAATGAAGACGATCTTCTCCTTGGTCGGCACATTCGATATCACCGGGACCGGACCGTGAGCGGTGAGTTCGACCGGCTTGACGGCCGGCGGCTCCGGGGCCGGTGCCAGCGGTTTCAGCCCCCATTTCGTCCATGGGTCCACCGCACTCACCGAGGGGGTCGGGGAGAGGGGCGCACCGAGCGGCGAGGCGATCGCGCCGGGCCCCGAGGAAGGCGTTCCCACGCCCTTGGCGGCAGCCGCACCGCCACTCGTGCATCCGGTCACAGCCGTGGTGAGCGCGAGCGCGCCCACTGCCGCACCGAGCAGCGAATTCCGCCGCCGCCGCACACGGCCGACCAAGGGCCGAAGATATCCATGAGTCATGCACGAACGGTATACGCGCGCCCTTTGCGCGAAGAGGCGGGGTGGGCCGCCCACGGCAAGGCCGCAGTGAGTGGCGAACGGGGCCCGAATGCGGGCCCGCCGGGCGGGCGTCACAAGGTTATCGCGTCCCTTTCGGGCCGGGGAGAATTCCGTGCGTCAGCACGCGGGACCACGGGAACGGCAATGGTTCCCGACAGGTTTCCCACAATTCACCGGCCGAATGGGAAGGCACAGCCCTTTCCGTCCCCCCTGGGCAGCCGGAAAGGCACCGCCGGATCGCGCGGGACGGGCTTCAGCCGCCGTAGTGACCGCGGGCCAGTGCCTCGACCACGGGGAGGTCCCCGCTGACGAGGGCCTCCAGGAGCGCGGCGTGCTCGCCTGCGTCGGCGACGAGTTCGGCGCGGCTGCCGCGCGGCGCGCCGCCTGCGCGTGCGTGGTCCTCGGCCACGGGCCACTGGGCGCGGCGATGCAGTTCCTCCGCGACGGCGACGAGTTGCCGGTTGCCGGAGACCTCCAGGAGTGCGCGATGGAAGACCCGGTCGGCCTCGGCGTAGGCGACGCGGTCGCCGAGCGCGGCAGCGGCGACGGTGGCCTCCGCCAGGGGCCGCAACTGCTCCCAGCGGGAGGGTGGCACGGTGCGGGCGAGCCGCAGGACGATGGGCACCTCGATGAGCGCGCGCACCTCGGCGAGTTCCGCGCGGTCCCGGCGGCTGCGCTCGGCGACCCGGAAGCCCTTGTTCGGCAGGGCTTCGACGGCGCCTTCGCGGGCGAGCAGCTGCATGGCCTCGCGGACGGGCGTGGCCGAGACCCCGAAGCGATCGGCGAGCGCCGGAGCCGAGTACACGGCGCCGGGCCGCAGCTCGCCGGTCACCAGGGCGCCGCGCAGCGCGCGCAGGACCTGGTCGCGCACGGAGTGCCGCTCGGGCATCCGGCGCGGCCGGGGCAGTGCCTCCGCCTGGCCCGCGACGGCGTCCCGGCGGGGTTCGGCCTCCTGGCGCGGCTCGGCATGCGGATGGGCACCCCGGACGAGCTCGTCATGGCCGGGCGGCAGCCCGGGGGCCGCGGCGGCGGCCGCCTCGGCCCGCAGCGCGGCTCGGGGGGCGTACTCCACGGGGGCTCCTTCGGACGGGTCGGTATGCGCCTGGCGCACTCCTACAGTCGGTGTGCGCCGCCCTCTATTGCAACACTCTCCACGACCTGCTTCGAGAACTTACCTCCCGTCGTGCCCCCGGAAGCGAAACAAGGCGAGGCTCACCTCATTTGGATCTTTTGTCCGACCCGCCCGGCAGCCCACTCGGCGCCTCGCCCGCCAAGCGGCCGGCCCCAGGTCAGGCCAGAGGCTTGAACTAGGTCAACTGCGCTAAAAACGCTCCCCAGTTCGAGCATTCTGTCGGTCTCTCCCCACGCCACCACCCCGTTGGCGTTCTCTTGTCCCGAAACCGCTTCACGCGCCCGAGGCGTTCGCCAGGATGTCGCGCGAACGCCGTCTCGCGGCCCGAGCGCGACGGTACTGCGACGCAAGGAATCGCACGTATGAGATTTACGGACATAACGCTTGACTGGACACTGTCGGGCGCCGTGTGCGTGGCGGTCCTCGCCGCCGCGGCGGTGTTCCTCCGCAACCGCAAGGCCCGCAAGGACGAGACCGCCCAGGGCGACTCCTGGGAGCGCTCGGAAGATCGGCGCCGCAAGAAGGAGGCCATGTACGGCACGGCCTCCTACGTCCTGCTCTTCGGCTGCGCCTCGGTCGCGGCAGCCCTGTCCTTCCACGGCCTGGTCGGCTTCGGCCAGCAGAATCTGGGCCTGTCCGGGGGCTGGGAGTACCTGGTGCCCTTCGGTCTCGACGGCGCCGCCATGTTCTGCTCCGTGCTCGCGGTCCGCGAGGCCAGCCACGGCGACGCGGCCCTCGGCTCGCGCATCCTGGTCTGGCTGTTCGCGGGCGCCGCGGCCTGGTTCAACTGGGTGCACGCCCCGCGCGGCGGCGACCACGCGGGCGCCCCGGAGTTCTTCGCCGGCATGTCGCTCTCCGCGGCCGTCCTCTTCGACCGGGCCCTGAAGCAGACCCGCCGCGCGGCCCTGCGCGAGCAGGGACTCATCCCGCGCCCGCTGCCGCAGATCCGCATGGTCCGCTGGCTGCGCGCCCCGCGCGAGACCTACGGCGCCTGGTCGCTCATGCTGCTCGAGAACGTGCGCACCCTGGACGAGGCGGTCGAGGAGGTCCGCGACGACCGGGTCCGCAAGGACCGGGAGGCGATGCGCCGCCGCGAGCACGAGCGGCTGGAGCGCGCGCGCATCAAGGCCATCAACCGGCAGCACCGCATCTGGAACCGCGGCGGCAGCAAGTACGAGCTGCCCGGTGCCAACCCCGCCGCCACCCAGGCCTCCGCGGAGCCTGCCATAGAGCCGGAGAAGGCCGAACTGCCCTCGCGCTCCCGTCCCGCACTGTCGCCCGCCCGTGAAGAGGCGCTGCGCACCACCATCGACCTCACCGCCGAGGACGACACCATGGCGCTGCCCAAGCTGGACTCCCTGGAGCGCAAGCTGGCAGACCTGGAGCGCCAGTACGGCTGATCCGCCCGCGTTTTCTCACGTCACATCGCAGCCCCGACCGGGGACTTCCCGGCCGGGGCTGCATCGTTCCCGGGAAACGTGACGTGACGCTCCGTCAAGCTGAGGTCGTGTCCAGCTCGAACCAGACGACCTTCCCGGAGCCGTCCCCCTCGGCGTGGACGCCCCAGGCGTCGGCGAGGGACTGCACGAGCTGCAGACCGCGCCCGGAGGTGTTGTGCGTGGAGGGGGCGCGCAGCCGAGGGTGGCGGTGGTTGAAGTCCCGCACCTCCACGCGCAGTCGGCACAAAGGAGGCGCGGACCCCGCGGGCGCGTTGGGCCCCGTGGTCAAAGTGGCGGTGAGAACGGCGCCCCGGTCGGTGTGCCGCAGGGCGTTGGTGACGAGTTCGGTGGTGAGCAGGACGGCGGTGTCGGCGAGGGCGGGGACGCCCCAGTGCCGTAAGGACTCGCGCAACAGCCTGCGGACATCCGCGACCGCCGGCAGGTCGGCGTGCTGGAGCGGACGGTGCAGGTGGTGCGCTTCGGCGGTGTCCCCGACCTCCCGGCCGCTCGCCTGCGCAGGCTGACGTTCCATCGGCTCCGCTCCGGCAGCTCGCGCCCTTCCGGGGTCGACCATCTACGCGCAATGCATGCCCCGGCGCGGCCACTTCCAGTCATGGGCCGCAGACGCTGCGCTCTTGTATCCAATGCATGCAATGGATACAGTGGACGGGTGCACCAGACGGACACCGCCCATCGGCGGCTGCGGGAACTGATTCTGGACGGGGTGTACGCCCCCGGCCAGCGCCTGACCGAGCTGGAGACGGCGGCGGCGCTGGCCATGAGCCGTACGCCGGTGCGCGAGGCTTTCCGCGCGCTGGTGGCGGACGGGCTGGTGCGCTCGGCGGGGCGCGGGGTGAGCGTGGTCGAACTGGGACCGGAGGCGCTGCGCCACGCCTACCAAGTGCGCGGCGCCCTGGAGGCGCTGACGGCCGAGCTGGCCGCCGAACGGCAGCGGCGCGGGGAGGTGGCCCCCGCAGAACTGACCGCGCTGGAGCGGGTGGCGGCGCAGGCGGAGGAGGCCACGGCGGCGGGACGCCTGGAGGAGGCGGTCCGGCACAACCGGCGCTTCCACGGCGGTATCGCGGTCCTGTCCGCGAACCCGGTGGCG
The DNA here is from genome assembly GCF_056270165.1 of Streptomyces sp. RLA123. Taxonomy (NCBI): domain Bacteria; kingdom Bacillati; phylum Actinomycetota; class Actinomycetes; order Kitasatosporales; family Streptomycetaceae; genus Streptomyces; species Streptomyces sp. RLA123. The sequence continues at coordinate 2,066,912 of NZ_JBWDOR010000003.1, forward strand.
GCCGGCACGCTGGACCGGTTGTGGGACCAGATCCAGGTCTCCACCCGCCGCTCCCTCTCCGCCCCGGAACGCCCCGAGCAAGTCGCCGCCCAGCACCGCCGCCTGCTCGCCGCCGTCGTGGCGGGCCGCGCGGCGGAGGCCCACGCGGCCGCCCGCGAGCACGTGGCGGACACCTGCGCCGCCTCCGAGCGGGACGACCCACACGAGAGGACGCCGTAGCCGTGCCCGACATCAGCAAGCGCCACACCTACACCACCGAGGTCGCCTGGAGCGGCAACCGGGGCTCGGGGACGAGTGCGTACCGCGCCTACAGCCGTGAGCACGAGGTGTCCGCACCCGGACTTCCGGTGCCGGCGATCCCCGGCAGCTCCGACCCCGCCTTCCGCGGCGACCCGGCCCGCTGGAACCCCGAACAGCTCCAACTCGCCGCCCTGTCCCAGTGCCACATGCTCTCCTACCTGCATGTGTGCACCGTCGCGGGAGTGGTCGTCACCGCCTACACCGACCGCGCCGAGGCCACCATGGAGGAAACCGGCGACGGCGGCGGCCACTTCACCGAGGCCGTGCTGCACCCCCGCGTGGAGGTGGCCTCGGCCACCATGGTGGACGCCGCCGTCGCCCTGCACGAGGACGCCCACCGGCTCTGCTTCATCGCCAGTTCCGTCAACTTCCCGGTCCGGCACGAGGCGGAGGTGGTCGTCGCCGGCTGACCGGGTACCCGTCGGCACGGTCACATCGGTCGCACGGTCAGCGCAGCCCGCGCAACACGTTCCCCTCCGTGGTCAGGTAGTTGGAGCCGTAGTCGAAGCGACGGGCCTTGGCGAAGAGCAGGTAGTAATACTTGGCGTTCTCGCTGAACCAGTACGCCGGGGTGAGGTCCGTCTGCTTCATCGGCCGCGTCGTCACATCGCTGATCGCCGTGTAACCGTTGCGGACCTTGCAGTACTTCTTCTGCCTCAGGAACATGTCGCGCGCCCGCGAGCGATAGCGCTCCTTCTTCGTGATCAGCCAGAGGAACAGGCACGAGTCGACGTACTCGGGACGCAGGGGGTAGGAGGCGTCGACGGCGCGCAGGGTGGTGTAGTCGATCACCTCCGGGGGCAGTCGGTGGTCGGCGAGCACGGCGGTCCAGCTGTCGTGGTACGCCTCCCCGTCGGCGATCCGGCCGCTCTGGGCGAGCAGTCCGGCGTAGAAGGAGGTGAGCTCCGACTGGAAGCGGCTGATGGTGCGCCCGGTGGTCATGTCCGCCTGCCGGAACCAGAGCCGGCCGTCGCGCCGCTCGGCCAGGTGGCGGAAGACGGCCGCGGTGAGCGTGGTGTACCAGGTCCGCAGGTCCGGGTCGCGGTACAGCTGCCAGCCGTCCCACAGGTATTCGAAGAAGGAGTCGACGGGCGGGTCGAGGGTGGCGGTGGTGCCGGTCCACGCGCCGGTCTCGACGTTCAGGGCCGTGCCGACCAGGTCGATCCGCGAGCGGCGGTCGTAGACGGCGCGCAGTGCCTTCTTGGCCGCGTCGTAGTAGCGCCGGTCGCCGGTGAGCCGGGACAGCTCGCCGAACTCGGTGATGCAGGTGCCGATCTCGGCGAGGTTGTTCTCCTTGCCGCTGACGGCGCCGGTGGAGAGGTTGACGTAACGGTACGGGGCCCCGGTCGGCGACCGGGTGAAGGCGGGCAGCAGACGGTCGGCGAGGTCGCGCGCGCGGTCGAGCAGGACCGGGTCCCGGGTGGCCAGGTGTCCGGAGAGCAGACCGCCCACCAGCCGGATGATCGTCTCGAAGACCTGGACAGGGGCGTCCTGGTCGAGGACGAGGTCGTTCTTGACCCACTCGACGCCCGCGGCCAGCTCGCCGTCCAGCTCCATCAGGTAGAGCGTGTCGAGCGCCTCGATGATCGTCAGGCCGAGTGTGCTGCCCGGGATGAAGAAGTCGGAGCCGGTGCCGCTGATCGGGCGCAGCTCGTCCCGTCCCCAGGCGAGGCGCCGGTAGGCGTCCCAGGCGCTGCGGAAAGCGGTGACGGCCTCCTGGGCGAGCCCCGCGTAGGGGTCGGGGGCGGCGGCAGCGGCCGTTCCGGACAGGGACAGCGATGAGGCCATGGTGGCAGGGGCGAGAGCGGCGGCGGCTCCGAGCAGCCTGCGCCGAGAGAGTCCGCCGGGACGCGCGAGTTTTCTCATGCCCCGAAAACCCCGTCAGTCTTCCGGGCGTTACGGGACACCACCGCATTGACGGGGAATCCATCCGGTGAGCCGACCCCGAGGAGTTGAGATGCACGACGACCGACTGCTGGTCGAGGGACGTCTGACCAGGGCGATGGGCCAGTTCATCAGGCCCGCGATCTACGCCGACCGGGTGCCGCTCGCCCTGACGGCGTGGCATGTGGACGGCGAGCCGGTGCCCGTCGGGGAGGCGCTCAAGGCGCTCTCGGACGGCGCCTTCGAGCCCTTCGCCCCGGGTACCCCCTGGGGGCCGCCCTGGTCGACCAGCTGGTTCCGTCTGGAGGGCGCCGTCCCGGCCGGCTGGGCGGGCCGCCGGGTGGAGGCGGTGATCGACCCCGGCTTCGGCAACGACGGACCGGGCTTCGTCGCCGAGGGACTGGTGTACGACGCCGAGGGCGCGCCCGTGAAGGGTGTCCATCCGCTCAACCGCCATGTCCCGGTCGCCTCTCCCGCCAGGGGCGGCGAGCAGGTGCGCCTGCTGCTGGAGGCCGCCGCGAACCCCGCGGTGCTGCGCGACTGGCGGCCGACCCCGCTGGGGGACGTGCGCACGGCCGGCCGCGAGCCGCTGTACCGCTTCGACACCGCGGAACTCGCCGTCCTGGTCGAGGACGTCTGGCACCTGGTGCTGGACATCGAGGTCCTCGAAGGGCTCATGCACGAACTGGACTTCCACGACCCCCGCCGGCACGAGATCCTGCGCTCCCTGGAGGACGCGCTCGACGCTCTCGACCTGCACGACGTCCCCGGCACCGCGGCCGCCGCCCGCGCTGAACTGGCCGAGGCGCTGTCCCGGCCCGCGCACACCAGCGCGCACCGGGTCTCCGCCACCGGCCACGCCCACATCGACTCCGCCTGGCTGTGGCCGCTGCGCGAGACCGTGCGCAAGGCGTCGCGCACCTTCGCCAATGTCACCGCGCTCGCGCGGGACTACCCCGAGCTGGTGTTCTCCTGCTCGCAGGCCCAGCAGTACGCCTGGGTCAAGGAGCACCAGCCGGTGGTGTGGCAGCGCATCCAGCAGGCGGTGCGGGCGGGCAACTGGGCGCCGGTCGGCTCCATGTGGGTGGAGTCCGACGCCAACATGCCCGGCGGTGAGGCGCTGGCCCGGCAGCTCGTCCACGGCAAGCGCTTCTTCCTGGACGAACTGGGCGTGGAGACGGAGGAGATCTGGCTGCCCGACTCGTTCGGTTACACGGCGGCGTTCCCGCAGCTGGCCAGGCTGGCGGGGGTGCGGTGGTTCCTCACCCAGAAGCTGTCCTGGAACCAGTCGAACAAGATGCCGCACCACACCTTCTGGTGGGAGGGCATCGACGGCACCCGCGTGTTCACCCACTTCCCTCCCGTCGACACCTACAACTCCCAGCTCGACGGCCGCGAACTCGCCCACGCGGTGCGCAATTTCGCGGAGAAGGGCCGGGCCACCCGCTCACTGGTGCCGTTCGGCTGGGGCGACGGCGGGGGCGGCCCCACCCGCGAGATGCTGGAGCGGGCGCGCCGGCTGCGTTCCCTGGAGGGTTCGCCGCGGGTGGAGATCGAGAAACCCGCCGCCTTCTTCGCCGCCGCCGAGGCCGAGTACGGGGACCGGGCCCCGGTCTGGTCCGGCGAGATGTACCTGGAGCTGCACCGCGCCACCTACACCACGCAGGCGAAGACCAAGCAGGGCAACCGGCGCAGCGAGCACCTGCTGCGGGAGGCCGAGCTGTGGTGCACGGCGGCGGCCCTGCGCGACCCGGAGGGGTACGCGTATCCGTACGAGGACCTGGACCGGTTGTGGAAGACGGTGCTGCTGCACCAGTTCCACGACATCCTGCCGGGCAGTTCCATCGCCTGGGTGCACCGTGAGGCCCGTGACACCTACGCCGAGCTGCGCGAGGAGCTGGAGTGGATCATCGCGGGCGCGGTGACCGCCCTCACCGGCACCTGCGCGGAGGACGACCGCGCGCCGGGGGTCCTCAACGCCTCCCCGTACGCGCGCCGCGAGGTCGTGGAACTCACGGCGGAGGCATTGGAGGCGCTGCCGCCGGGCACCGTCGCGCAGCCGCTGCCGGACGGCGGAGCCGCCGTGGCCGTCGAGGTGCCCGCGCTCGGGGGCGCCGCGGCCGGCGCGTCCTCGCTCGGCGAGCCGGTCACCGCCGCGCACCAGGACGGCCTGATCGTCCTGGACAACGGGCTGCTGCGGGTCCGCGTCGACGGCGACGGCCTGCTGTCGTCGGTGCGCGATCTGGCCGCGGACCGGGAGGTGCTGGCCCCGGGCGCCCGCGGCAACCTGCTCCAGCTCCACCCCGACCACCCCAACAAGTGGGACGCCTGGGACATCGACCGCCACTACCGCCGCAAGGTGACCGATCTGACGGACGCGGAGTCCGTCGAGCTCGTCGAACGGGGACCGCTGCGTGCCGTGGTCCGCGTCGTACGGGCCTTCGGGGCCAGCCGGATCACCCAGGAACTGCGCCTGACGGCCGGCAGTCGGCGGCTGGAGATCGTGACGGACGCCGACTGGCACGAGTCGGAGAAGGTGCTCAAGGCCGCGTTCCCGCTGGACGTGCTCGCCGACCGCTCCACCGCCGAGATCCAGTTCGGCCATGTGCACCGCCCCACCCACGCCAACACCGGCTGGGACGCGGCCCGTTTCGAGATCTGCGCCCACCGCTGGCTGCACGTCGGCGAGCCCGGCTACGGGATCGCGCTGCTCAACGACTCCACGTACGGCCACGACGCGGGCCGCTCCGGTACGGACACGACGGTGCGGCTGACGCTGCTGCGCGCCCCGCACAGCCCCGACCCCGAGACGGACCAGGGCACCCATCGCTTCACCTACGCCCTGCTTCCCGGGGCGGCGGTCGGCGACGCCGTCGCCGAGGGGCTCGCACTCAACCTGCCGCTGCGCCCCGCCGCGCAGGCGGAGCCCGTCCGGCCGCCGCTGCGTGTCGGCGGCCACCCGGGGATCACGGTGGAGTCGGTCAAGCTCGCCGACGACCGCTCGGGGGACGTGGTGGTGCGCCTGTACGAGTCCCGGGGCGGCCGGGCCTCGGGCACCCTCGTGCCCGGTTTCGCGCTCGCCGGGGCGCGCGTCACGGATCTGCTGGAGCGGCCGGCGCAGGACGCACCGCGTGACGGGGACGGTGTCGCGGTGGGCCTGCGCCCCTTCCAGATCCTGACACTGCGCCTGACTCCGGCGACGCCTCAGGCGTCCCAGACGGCCACCACGGTGCGGTCGTCGGCGTAGCCCTTGACCCGGGTCCGGGCGTCGCCGAGGAAGGCCGGAAGCCCCGGCGGCTCGGCGGCGCCCCAGCGCTCCGCCAGGTGCGCGGCGAGTGCCGGCTCGCCGCGCAGCGGGTCGGCGAGGCCGCCGCTGCACAGCAGCAGCGTGTCACCGGGGCGGGCGACGGAGGCGCGGAAGCGGAAGTCCACGGCCGGACCGTCCTCGGGCTCGGAGGGCTCCCCGGACCCCAGGGGCTCCAGGTCCTGCCACTCACCGCCGCGGATACGGAACAGCCCGCCGTCGCCGACGCCGAAGAACAGCCGGATCCGGCACTCAGGGTCGACGGGCAGCAGCAGGCAGCGCAGGCTGGGTTCGTACTCGGCCGGGTCCAGGCCCAAGTCCTCGCCCTTGGCCCGCAGCCGTCCGCAGCAGCGGTCGGTCAGGCGGTGCAGCCCCGACTTGAGGGCGCCGCGCCGCGAGGCGCGGATGTCCTCCGCGAGGCGGGCGTGGCTGCGGCCCACGGCGGAGGCCATCCAGTGACAGGCGTCACGGGCGGCGCGGTGGGCGACGGCGGAGACGCGCGGGCCGGTGGCGACGGAGAGCAACAGAAGGGCGTCGTCCCCGGCCCCGAAGCGGGCGGTCAGGACGGCGTCGCGGCGCGGTTCGCCCCGGTAGCGGGCGGAGTCGCCCCGCGTGGCGGCCGTGCGCACCGTCAGCACGCCGTACTGGGCGCCGTCCAGGACGGTGTCGGGGACGAGGTCGTCGAGCGCCCCGGGGTCCGCGAGGGGCCAGGAGGTGGGCTCGGGCGCATAGGTGGGCGGGCCGTCGCCGAGATAGGTGGTGTCCGGGACGGTGATCGCGGACTCGGCGGCCTCGGTGCCGGACAGGCCGGGTATGCGAACGCCGGGCGCGGTACGGGCTTGGGGGACGCGGGTCTCCGGGACACCGGCGTCGGGCAGCGCGGGCGGGGCGACAGGGGCGGCCGGGGCGCTCTGTCCGGCCGAGGGTTCGGCGGGCGCCCACCCCGGGGGCAGTCCCGGGGGCTCGGGTGTCCTCGGCTCCGGCGGGCCCAGGTGCTGCCAGGCGCGCGGGACGGTCTCCTCGGGCGGTGGCGCCTGGCGCCGCAACCGCACGGTGTCCGGGGGGCTGGGGTCGGGCTCCGTCCGGCTCCCGTCCGCGCCACCGGCTTCGGGCCTCCCGGCGGCCCGGCCCCGCGGTCCCGGTTCCGCGTCCGGGTCGTCGCCCAGCGCGCTGACCGCCGACGTGTAGCGGTCGTCGAGCGTGTCGTCCTGCTCACCGGCCCCGGGATCGGGTCGGCCGTACAACTGCCGCCACCACTGGTCCTCTTGGTGGCGGCCCGTCTCCCCCTGCTGGCTCATGCCCCTATTGTCCACCGGGACCCGGGCGGCGAAACAGACTTCGGGCACGCCGACGGTCCGACGGGCGGCCGGCCCCCTCCTCGGGCCGCACGCCGGACGATCCAGTGGGGACACCTTGCCAGGACAGGGGTTCGAACAGGGATGATGTCGACAGGCGGGATTGCGCCATGGCTCATTCCCGCCATTTCCGCGTGTTGTCCGCGACCGTTCCGGGCGCATTCCCGGCGAACCTCCGGGAGCCCGGGGAAAGGGGTGCCCGTGCTCGGTGCCATTGGGCTGGATGATGCCCAGGAGGCGGCCTACCGCGCCCTCGTGGGCCTGGGAGCCGCCGAGGTCGTCGACCTGTCGCACCGGCTCGGGCGGCCCGACGAGGAGACCGTCGCCATACTGAGGCGGCTGGAGCGGCAGGGGCTGGTCGCACACTCCTCCGCCGGTTCCGGCCGCTGGGTGGCCGCGCCGCCCAGCGTCGCGCTCGGCGCCCTGCTGACCCAGCGACGGCACGGTCTGGAGCAGGCCGAAATGGCCGCCGCCCTGCTCGCACAGGAGTACCGCGCCGAGGCGGCCGAGCCGTCCGTGCACGACCTGGTCGAGGTCGTCACCGGCGTGAGCGCCGTGACGCACCGCTTCGCGCAGCTCCAACTGGGCGCGGAGAAGGAGGTCTGCGCCCTGGTGACGGGCAGCCCGATGGTCGTCAGCGGCACGGAGAACACCGCCGAGGCACGCGCCGTCGAACGCGGCGTGCGCTTCCGCGTGGTCATCGAGCGGGAGGTGATCAGCGGGACCGACGGCATCGCCGGGATCACCGCCGCCCTCAGCCGCGACGAGGAGGTACGCGTCGTCGACCGGGTCCCGACCAAGCTCGTGGTCGCGGACCGTTCGCTGGCGATGGTCCCGCTGGGCCGCAACGCGGCGGGACCGGCGGCGCTGGTCGTGCACGGCAGCGGGCTGCTGGACTCGCTGATGGAGCTCTTCGAGAGCGTGTGGCGCGACGCGCTGCCGATCCGCCTCGACCCCGGCGGCGGGCCGGCGGAGGAGTCGCCCGACGCGCCGGACGCGGTCGACCTGCGGATCCTCTCGCTCCTGCTCGCGGGGCTCACCGACGCCAGCGCCGCCAAGCAGCTCGGCCTCGGCCTGCGCACGGTCCAGCGCCGCGTCAAGCGCCTGATGGAACTCGCCGACGTCACCACCCGCCTGCAACTGGGCTGGCACGCCTACGAACGCGGCTGGGTCGCCCGCGACCCCGGCTGACGGGCCCTGGTCCCGGTCCGGAGGGCCGCGCGGAGCGTCGCATTCCCCCCGCGGAATCGTCCGGAATCCGTAACAGGTGGATCCCGGACCGCCCCTGCTCCGTCCTCCCCTGTGCACGGGCGGAACGGAAGACACAGGGAGCGGGCGGACATGGTGTGGAGCGGGATACGGGGGACGAACGGGCGCCTGCTGGCGGCGGCGGTGGGTGTGGTCTCCGTGACGGCGGCGGTGTCGGCGTGGACCGCCCAGGCGGGGTCCGCCGGCGACCGGGCGGCGGCCGCGTCCCGGCCGTCCGTGAAGCCCTCCGCCACGGCCACGGCCACGCCGAAGCCCCGCCCCATACCCGGGCAGACCTCCGTACCGGACGCACAACTCCCGGCCCCGCTGGTCAACATGGACATCGCCCACGCCTCGGACAAGGGCCCCCACGGTGTGAACATCACCATCGACGACGGCCCCGATCCCACCTGGACCCCGCAGATCCTCCAGGTGCTCGAGGACAACGGCGTGAAGGCGACCTTCTGCATGGTCGGCACGCAGGCCCAGGCGCATCCCGACATGGTGCGGGCCGTGGTGGCCGCCGGGCACCGGCTGTGCGACCACTCCGTCTCCCACGACACGACGATGAACAGCAAGTCGCGGGCCTATCAGGCCAAGGAGATCCTCGACGCCGAGCGCATGATCACCACGGCGTCGGGGGGCGTCAAACCGCTCTACTACCGCGCCCCTGGCGGCGCCTTCACCCCGTACAGCCGTCAGCTCGCCGCTTCGCGCGGTATGCGCCCGCTGGGCTGGAACGTGGACTCCGAGGACTTCAAGCAGCCGGGCACGGCCGCCCTGGTGGGCACCGTCAAGAACGAGATCACCAACGGCCCGACCGTGCTCTTCCACGACGCGGGCGGTGACCGCGGCCAGACCGTGGAGGCGTTGCGCCAGATCCTGCCGTGGCTCAAGCAGCAGGGGTACGCCTTCGGCTTTCCCGTGCGCTGACGATCCGTCAGATCGGCGGCAAGGCCCGCGAGCTGGGGCGCAGGGGGCTCGCCCCCCGCAGGCGGAGAGCTAGGCTGTCGCCGTCCCGAGAGGAGCTCCCGTTGCCCGACCAGATCTCCGCACCGCGCCCCACACTGGAAGCCGTCGCCGAGCTGGCCGGCGTCTCCCGGGCCACGGTCTCACGGGTGGTGAACGGCGGGAACGGGGTACGCGAGGTCCTGGTCGAGAAGGTCCGCCGGGCCGTCGAGGAACTGGGTTACGTGCCCAACCAGGCGGCCCGTTCGCTGGTCACCCGGCGGACGGGGGCGGTGGCCGTGATCGTGGCCGAGCCGGAAGCCCGGGTCTTCGCGGACCCCTTCTTCGCCGAGCAGTTGCTCGGCATCAGCCGGGAGCTGGCCGTCCACGACTCGCAGCTCGTCCTGCTGCTGGTGGAGGGGACGGCCGACTACGACCGGGTCGGCCGCTATCTCTCGGGCGGTCACGTCGACGGCGCCCTGGTCTTCTCCCTGCACGCCGAGGACCCGCTGCCGGGCATCATCCGGCGGATCGGCCTGCCCACCGTCTTCGGCGGCCGTCCCGGCTGGCCGGGGGCGGACGGCGACAGCGGGATCCTCTACGTCGACTCCGACAACCGCGGCGGCGCGCGGGAGGCCGTGCGCCACCTGGTATCCCTGGGACGGGAGCGCATCGCGACCATCACAGGACCACTCGACCAGACCGCGTCCGTCGACCGGCTCGCCGGCTACCACGACGTCCTGCCGGCCGCCGACCCGCGACTGGTCGCGGCCGGGGACTTCTCCGCGAGCGGCGGCGGGCGGGCCATGGCCGAGCTCCTGGAGCACGCTCCCGACCTGGACGCCGTCTTCGTCGCCTCCGACCTCATGGCCACCGGCGCGCTGAGCGTGCTGCGCGAGCGCGGCCGCCGGGTGCCGCAGGACGTGGCGGTCGTCGGCTTCGACGACATGGCCTCGGTCGCCGGACCGGCCGACCCACCGCTGACCACGGTCCGTCAGGAGATCGAGGAGATGGGCCGGCTGATGGTGCGCCTGCTGCTGCGCGGCCTGGTACGGCGCTCGGAGGAGGGCAGCGGCGACCGCCCGCCGTCCTCCGTCATCACGCCGACCCGGCTGGTGCGGCGGGCCACCGCCTGACCCGCCGCACCCGCCGGGCCGGGGCTCAGAACTCTCCGTACTCCCTCATCACACGGCGGGCCTGGGCGAAGAGCATGCCGACGTTGACCGAGCGACGGCAGACGACGACCGCGACGACGTCCTCGCTGGTGGTGTTGCGCAGGAACAGGTGGGTGAGGTTCTCGCTGTTGACGAGGACCTCCTGGAAGTAGTGCTGATCGCTGGTGACTCCGCGGCGCTCCTTGAAGACGTCCTCGATCATCACCACCGTGCGGCCCTGGAACAGGTCGAGGGTCGCGGCGGCCAGCAGGTCCAGTACCTCCGGGGGATGGCTGTCGACGGTGTCGACGGACAGCAGCATGCCGGTCGCCATGTCGACCACGCCGGCGGCGAGGCACTCGGGGACCTCCTGCCGCAGGTTCTTCACCAGCATCATGATCTGATCGGCCATGTTCGTACTGGGGCGCTTTCCGGTGGTGCTCACAGCACTCCTTCTTCGGGGATCATCCGAGGACTCCCTCGGGGGCGGGCACGGGCTCGACCGCGGACTCGGGGCCCGGTTCGGTCTGGAGGAGGATCGACGCGATCCGCTCGATGGCGGTCCGGGCCTCCACGTGGAGCTGGGGGACGTTCATCCCCTCGTCGCCCACGACGATCAGCAGGGCGGTGTCGTCCACCGCGTAGACGGCGGTGTAGCCGCCGCTGCTGCAGGTCACGGTCCTGCGCAGGAAGCCGCGCAGGGCCGCGGACGCGATCCGCTGGGACAGCCCGAGGCTGGCGGCGGCCAGCGCGGCCAGACCGTTGGGATCGATGGCGTCCTCGGTGTCGGCGGCGATCAGCAGACCGTCGACCGCCGCCACAACGGTGTCGGTGATTCCGACCACCTGGTCCCGCAGAGCACGCATCTCGGCGACCAGGGCGTCATGATTCATACACGTGCACCTCTTTGAATTCGTTGCGGAATGGATGATGTACCGTCAGTGCCGGGCGAATTGGCATCGCATCAGGGGGAATCCGGCCGGCCCCGTCCGCGCGGCCGGAGAAATCCCTTCCAGCCCGAAGGCGGACGGGAGGCTTCCAGCGCTTCGTGGATACCGCTGGCTCCCGGAAGGCGACGCGGCAGTCCCTCCTCGGTGACGGCCGTCGGCCCCGGTGGATACGGCGGCAGGGGCGGGGACGGATCGGTGTCAGGGGCAGGATCCGCGTCGGGGGCAGGATCCGGGTCGGGATCCGGGTCGGAACCGGGGTCGGAACCGGGGTCGGCAGGCGGCTCGGAAGCCGGGACCGGCGCCGGGGACCCGGAGGTGGGCACGGGCACGGGGGTGGGCGAGGACACGGTCTCCACCAGGCCCTCGGCGAGCATCCGGGAGATCTCGACCGTGACGGCCCAGACCCCCCGGCCCAGGTGGAAGGCGATGTCCCTCGGACTGCGCCGGCCGTTGGCGCACTCCAGGATGTCCCGCCGGGCGGCGGGCAGCGTCTCCTCGTCCCCGGGGCCGACGAGGGAGATCACCCGGTCGCGGTCCGGGGAGACCTGGCGGGGCAGGGAGGCCAGCGCCGCGATCCGGCGGCCCGCCTCGACCAGCAGTTCCTCGGGCCCGACGCCACGTCCGACGGCAGGCGCGAGGGAGGGCACCGGGTCGTCGGGCCCCGCCGGGTCGAGGACGCAGTTCTCCAGACGGCCGGCCAGGACGGCGAAGACCGCGTCCTGGGCGGCCATCATGTGGATCACCTGGAACTCGGCGCTCCCGAGCCGTCCGGCGCCGGCGAAAGCGACTCCGGGCCAGGCGCCGGTGGCGGCAGCGTCGTGCGCGGCGCCCCATTCGGCCTCGTCGATGCGCCCGGAACGCAGCAGCAGCGTGCCCACCCCCGGGGAGCCGGGGCTCTCCACGGCGACGACCGCGCCGCCGAGCAGATGGAATGCGCCGCCGGGGCTGCCCTGCACTCTCAGCACGCCGCTGACCCCCTCGTCCCGGCATCTGGCCAGCGCACGGCCGAGCAGATCGTGGGCGGCATTCCGGGTGGGCACGGAACCGGACGGTGCCGAGGTCATCGCTCCCCTTGCTGCGCGCATGCGGGCATTCCGGCAGGGCGCAGAAATGCCGTACACGTGCACGATCAATCGCGCCTGGGGGTAATTCCTATCAGCGCCCGGCGGGACGGCCCGGGGATTCCGGGGAGATGGCCACGGAAGAGTATTTGAGTATTTTCGCTGCCACTATCGTGCACATCCGCGACCGTTCCTGTGGCATGTGCGCGAAGCGGCCCTCCCCTGGTCCGGGATGCCAAGGTGCCTGTGAGTTCTGTGAGTTGGGACGCATCGCGTGTGGGAGGGGCCGGTCACGGGAAGGTCACGGGCAGACAGCGAAGGCAAAGACGCGGTAAACGCGTCCGAACGGGCTGGAGGAGCCATGGTCTACACGATCGTCCTCGGCGTCGTGATCGTCGCGCTCGGCCTCGGCAGCATCGTCTACACCTTCTGGCACGAGGGCAGTCCGCTGACCCTGCGCCGCCGGCACCGGCACAACGGCGCCGGATGACCACCGGCCCGGCTCCCCCGGGGAGCCGGGCCGGGGCCTCGGCACACCGCACTCAGTGCACGGTGCTCAGTACACCTTGCGGTGCCCGCCGCCGCGCTTGCGTTCGTACATCTCCCGTCCGGCCGCGGAGCGTTGCTTCCACTCGCGGCGCATCTCCGCGCGCAGCCGCGAGTCGGTGCGGGAGGCGATCCACGCGTTCTCGCGCAGCAACTTGCGGTAGCTGTCGAGCCGCCGGAACGCCAGGGAGCCGTCCTCCAGCGCGGCGAGGACCGCGCAGCCCGGCTCGGCGGTGTGCGAGCAGTCCTGGAAACGGCACTGCCCGGCCAGCTCCTCGATCTCCGAGAAGGCCTGGGTGAGCCCGGCGTCGGCGTCCCACAGGCCGACCCCGCGCAGCCCCGGAGTGTCGATGACCACTCCGCCCCCGGGCAGCGGCAGCAGGTCGCGGGTGGTCGTGGTGTGCCGCCCCTTGCCGTCGCTGTCGCGGGTGGCCTGCACCTCCTGCACCTCGCGGCCCAGCAGCGCGTTGGTCAGCGTGGACTTGCCCGCGCCCGACTGCCCGAGCAGCGCGGACGTGGCACCGGTCAGCGCCTGTACCAGATCCGCGACGCCCTCGCCGGTCGCGGCGCTCACCACGCGCACGTCCACTCCCGGTGCGGCGGACCTCGCGTCGGCCAGCAGATACGTGGTGTCGGGGACGAGGTCGGCCTTGGTGAGGACGACCATCGGCCGGGCGCCGCTGGTCCACGCCAGCGACACGAAGCGTTCCAGCCGGCCGAGGTCGAGTTCCGCGGCGATCGACACCGCGATCACCGCGAAGTCGACGTTGGCGGCCAGGACCTGGCCCTCGGACCTCTTGGAGGAGGTGGAGCGGACGAAGGTGGTGCGGCGCGGCAGCAGGGCCCGCACCGCCGGTCCGGTGACCGGCGTGGTGTCTACGGCGGCCCAGTCGCCGGTGCACGCGACCCGCATCGGGTCGCGGGTGAAGACGTCCTCGGTGTCGGCCCGTACGGTCACGGTGCCATGGGTGCCGTCGGCGCCACCGGGGACGACGACGTCGCACAGTCCGCGGTCGACGCGGACGACGCGACCGGGGACCAGGCCCCGTTCCGCGTGGGCCGCGAAGGCGGAGTCGAGCAGGGAGTCCCAGCCGTAGGCGGCGAGCGCGGAGTACGGCTGCGGGACGGTTCCGTTCTTCAACGGGGAAAGCCCTTCGGGAGGGCGGTCGCGCGCGGCTGTGCCGTCAGGGCGTACGGGACGTCGGGACGGACGCGGTCAGCCGAGGACCGCCGAGGTGGGGTTGATGGTCTTCTGAATGCGGGCAGCGCCCGGCACAGTGACAGTCATCGCTCCAACACCTCCTCGATCGCTCGCGGTTCGACGAGGGAACTCTAACCCGGCCCCCCGAAGGGCACGCAACCGGTTTTCCCGGGGTCTGTCAGGCCGTCTCGGTGTAGCGCTCCCCCGCGTACGCCCGGAGGACCGGGACCACCGCCTCGGCGCCGCCCGGCAGGCGGTCCAGCCGGACCAGGGCGTAGGCCTTGTGGCCGTCGACCAGGTAGCTGGGGCTGGAGTCCGGCCGGGTGCCCGGCAGCGGCCACACCACGAGCCAGGGCCGCTTGTCCGTGGTCGCCGCCCCAGACGTGCCGACCGTGACGGCCGCGATCTCCGGCCAGGGGAAGTGCTGTTCGTCCTCGGTGACCTCGCGCATGCTGATCCCGTTGGGGCCGATCCGCAGCCGCAGCGGCCTGCGCCAGCGCTTGCAGGAGCGGACGGTGAGGGCCCAGCAGCCGATCGCGCCCACCGGCCCGAACGCGGTGAAGGGCTCGGGGCCCACGGTGCGGCCGTGGACCAGCTCCCAGAACGAGTAGCTGAAGACCACGGCTGCCGCCGCCCAGACCAGGGTCCAGGTGCCGGCCTGCCGCCCGTCGGCGAAGACCTGTTCCCCGCCCGGCACGCTCCGCTCGGGCCCCGCCACGGTCACCGGGATCGGCGGGCGCACCGCGCGCGGCGCCGTCTCGAAACGGGCGCCGGCGTTCTCGGCGAGGGCGGTCGTCATCTCGGTGACGGTCTGGTCCAGGTCCTCGCAGTCCACGAGGGTGTAGCGGGTCCGGTTGTCCCGCGTGCGGTCCGCCTTGCGTGGCAGCGTGACCCCGGGCGCCGTCCACACCGTCAGCCGCGGCTTGGGCGGCGTCGTCTGCTCGCGGTCCTCGCCGGTGTTGGGGACGTGCCACAGGGCGACCGCCTCGATCTGCTCCCACGCGACCTCCGCGTCGTGCAGCGTGATCCCGAACCCGTCGATCCGCAGCCGGAACGGCCGGTCCGCCTTGCGCAGGTCCTGCCAGCCCCGAAAGGTCGCCACCAGTGTCAGGAACATGAGGATCAGCGGCATCGAGACACTGCCGACGCCGCCCAGAGCGGCGACCAGCCACACCACGGCACCCGCCGTCACGACGGCTCCCCCGGTCAGCCACCGCCGGCCACGTCTTCTCAGCGTCCGCTCAACCGTGAATTCCACTGCTCCGCACCCCCCCTTGTCATCCCCGCCCAGCACTCATGATGCGTCCCCGCCCGGCCCGCTCCCAGCCCCTCCGGCCCGGTGGTTGCCCAACCGTGACGCCCACGGGACAACACCGCCCGGGGGCCGCTCACCCGCCTCCGGGCGTTCACCCGCGCGCCCCCTGCCCGGTGGGTTTCCCGACGGGGCCGGCCCTCCGCGCGTCTTCCCTGCGCATCGGCGCGGCCCCGAGGCCTCGGACGCGATGAGCACAGTGGGCGCGTGCGGGGGCGACCGTCGTGGCGCTGGGGATCGCGGTCCGCGACGCCGGTCGCGGCCGTCGGCTGGAGCGGGAGCAGCCGGCGGAGGCCGACCGGCACAAGGAGAAGGCCCGCACCGTGGTCTCGGAGGTGGAATCGGACCTGCGCACCGTGGTCGTGCACCACTACGGAGGCCATCCCACGCTGGACGTGGAGGTGCTCGGCGTCCACATCACCGTCACCCGGGAGAACGGCGACGGGAGCACCGTTGGTGCAGCCGTTCCGAAACCGAACCGATCGGCCGGCAGGTGCTCGCGCCGGGCACATCGGCGCGTGCCTGTGCGGACGTCAGGGGACTGGTCCGCGTGTCACCCGGGCCGGAGGTCCACGACGTCATGGTCGAGACCGTGTTCACGGACGCCGACGGCCGGGTCTGGGGGCGCGTCGGCGACCGGCAGCCCGAGCGGGTCGTCGATGCCGCGCGTCGAGTACCCGGGGCGGCGGGGTACCGGGAGGGGTAGGCGTCCGATTCGTTCAAGACGAGGCGAGGAGGGGCTGCGTACGGTGGCGGCATGACAGTGCGTATCGGATTGATCGAGATCGTGGTGGCCGACATGGGGGCGTCGCTGGCGTTCTACCGGCGCCTGGGGCTGGAGATCGCGCAGGGGGTGGAGAGGGAGCCGCACGTGGAGGCGGAGTTGCCCGGGGGCCTGCGGATCGCGTGGGACACCCAGGAGACCGTCCGGTCCTTCGACCCGGGCTGGACACCGCCGGGACGCGGCGGGCACGGCATGGCGCTGGCGTTCGCCTGCGACGGTCCTGCGGAGGTGGACTCGGTGTTCGCAGAGCTGACAGAAGCCGGGTACGAGGGGCACCTCAAGCCCTTCGACGCGGTGTGGGGCATGCGGTACGCGACCGTGCGCGACCCGGACGGCAACGCGGTGGACCTGTACGCGCTCCTGTCCTAGGGCGTGATGCGAAAGGAGCGTCGGCCACCGCCGGCGGGGTGGCCCCCCAGCCGCGGGCATCGCAAGGGGGAGAGGCGTCCGCGTCGTCGGCGCGGTCGGGCCACTCGGACGATTCGGCGCCGCTGCGGGTCGCGACACCCAGCGGCTACGGCGCCAGAAGGCGGCGCAGCGGCACGCCGGTGAGGGCGCGGACGTCCCGGGACAGGTGGGCCTGGTCCGCATAGCCGGCGCGGTCGGCGAGCTCGGCGAAGGGCAGGCCGCCACGGGCCAGGCTTAGGGCGCGCTGGAGGCGCAGGATCCGGGCGAGGGTCTTGGGGCCGTAGCCGAAGGCGTCCAGGCAGCGGCGGTGCAGTTGCCGCTCGCTGACGCCGAGGGCCGCGGCGACGTCGGCCACGCGGGCGCCGGCGGCGAGGCCCGCGGCCGTCTCGGAGGCGTACGGGACGAGGGGGCGCGGCGGGCGGCCCAGGACCGCGGCCTCCAGGGCCGCGCCGGGGTCGGCGGCCGCCGCCACGCGCTCGGTCAGGCGGCGTGCCTCGGCGCCGGGCCAGAGCGCGTCCAGCGGCACCCGGCGGTCCCGCAGTTCGTGGGCGGGCGCCCCGAGCACGGCCGGGCCGGTCCCGGGCGCGAAGCGCAGCCCGGCGTAGCGGGTGCCGGACGGGCTCGCGGTGAGGTGGGCCCGGGTGTCGGGCCCCGCGGCGAAGAGCCCGGCTCCCTCTCCCCAGATGAGGTCGACGCAGCCGTCGGGCAGCACCCGGGCCGCCTCGGCGTCCGCTGTCCTGGTCCACAGCACGGCGCCGGGGAGGGCGGAGGCGCGTTCCCGGTACATGCCCCCAGGATGGCACCGCCCGCCGGCAGCGGGCTCACCCGGCGGGCGGTGGGCCGCCCTTCCCGTGCGGGCGGCGGCCCCGCAGCCGGCCCCTGACGTCGTCGGGCGGCAGGAAGCCCGCCCAGCGTTCGGGGAATTCGGCGGGCGGGTCCTCGGGGCCCACCTCGTCGTCGGGTACGTCGTCGAAGGCGGCCCGGCGCGCGGCGGCCTCGGCCAGCCGGTCGGCGGCCTGGAGCTGGCGCACCCAGGCGTTCTTCTCGCGTGCCGCGGCGGTCTCGATGGACGGCCAGACCCGGTCGATCGCGGCGTTGACGGCCGCGCCGACCAGCACCGCGAACGCGGAGACGAAGATCCACAGCAGGACGGCGACGGGCGCGGCCAGCGATCCGTAGATGGTGGGTCCCTCGACCGTGTGGGTGAGGTAGATCCGCAGCACGAAGCTGCCGAGCACCCACATCAGCAGGGCGACGGCGGCCCCGGGCATGTCCTCGTACCAGGGCGACCGCACCGGCACGGACACGTGGTACAGCGTGGTGAGGAAGGTGATCGACAGCAGCAGCACCACGGGCCAGTACAGGATGCGGATGACCCACTCGCTCCACGGCAGGAACGACACGACCGCGTCCGGGCCGACGACCAGCAGCGGCATCACGACGGCGCCGATGACCAGGGCGACGACGTAGAGCAGCAGGGCCAGCAGCCGGGTCTTGACGATGCCCCGTATGCCCTCCAGCCCGTACATGATCGTGATGGTCTCGACGAAGACGTTCAGGGCCCGCGAGCCCGACCACAGGGCGATGACGAAACCGATGGAGATCACGTCGGGCCGGCCGCCGCCGAAGACGTCGTCGACCAGCGGCCGCATCAGCTGGTCGACGCCCTTGTCGGACAGGACGGTGGACGCCGCGGTGAGGATGTTGCGGCGGATGTTGTCGATGGTGTCGGTGCCGATGACCTCGTCCACGTACCCGATGGCGCCGACGAGGCCGAGCAGCAGGGGCGGCAGGGACAGCAGCACGAAGAAGGCGGCTTCGGCGGCGAGGCCCGTGACGCGGTACTCCAGGCAGGAGTTGACCGTGTCCTTGAGCAACAGCCAGCCGACTTTGCGCTTGGAGACGTTCCGGTAGAGGGACCGCGCCTGGAGAAGCCGGCCCTTCCGGGGCCGCTCGGGTGTTTCATCTGCTGCCTGCACGCGCCTACGGTAGCTGTCATGAGTGCCCCCACACACACCGTGACCAACCAGCCCCCGCCGCTGGTCGGGTATGACGTGTACGCCGCCGACGACGCCCTCGTGGAGGGGATCGCCCGGCACGCCGCGCCCGAGCGCCGGCAGGAGATCGACCAGGAGCTGGGCGAGATCGGCCGGTCGGCCGGCTCGGTCCAGGCACAGGCGTGGGGGCAGGAGGCGAACACGTACTCCCCCGTGCTGCGCACCCATGACCGCTACGGCAATCGCCTCGACGAGGTGGACTTCCATCCGTCCTACCACCGGCTGCTGGGCCGGGCGGTCTCCTCTGGCCTGACCGACGCCTGGTCGCGCCCCGACGGCCATCTGCGGCGCACGGCGGGCTTCCTCGTGTGGTCGCAGGTCGAGCAGGGGCACGGCTGCCCGGTATCGATGACCCACGCGGCGGTGCCCGCGCTGCGCGCGGACCCGGCGCTCGCGGCGGAGTGGGAACCCCGGCTGGGGTCGCGGGTCTACGATCCGCAGCTGGTGGCACCGGGGCAGAAGCCGGGCGCGCTGTTCGGGATGGGCATGACCGAGAAGCAGGGCGGCTCGGACGTGCGCGCGAACACCACGCGGGCGGAACCGCTCGCCGAGGAGGGCGCCTATCTGCTCACCGGGCACAAGTGGTTCTGCTCGGCGCCGATGTCCGACGGCTTCCTGGTGCTCGCCCAGGTGACGGGGTCCGCCGGCGACGGCGGCCTGACCTGCTTCCTGCTGCCGCGCGTCCTGCCGGACGGCACGCGCAACGTGTTCCGCATCCAGCGGCTCAAGGACAAGCTGGGCAACCGCTCCAACGCCTCGTCGGAGGTGGAGTTCGACGGCACCTGGGCGCGCCGGGTCGGCGAGGAGGGGCGGGGAGTGGCGACCATCATCGAGATGGTGGCGGCCACCCGGCTGGACTGCGCGACGGGCTCGGCGGCGGTCATGCGGCAGGCGGTGGCGCAGGCCGTCCACCACACCGCGCACCGCAGTGCCTTCGGCGGCCCGCTGATCGACAAGCCACTGATGCGCAACGTCCTGGCGGACCTGGCGCTGGAGTCGGAGGCGGCGACCACGACCGTGCTGCGGCTCGCGGCGGCGTACGACGCGGACACCGAGCAGGAGCGGCACTTCCGGCGGCTGGCGGTGGCCGTGTCCAAGTTCTGGATCACCAAGCGCTGTCCCGCGGTGGCGGCCGAGGCGCTGGAGTGCCTGGGCGGCAACGGCTATGTGGAGGAGTCCGGCATGCCGCGGCTGTTCCGCGAGTCGCCGCTGAACTCGGTGTGGGAGGGCTCCGGGAACGTCCAGGCGCTGGACGTGCTGCGGGCGCTGCAGAGGGAGCCGCAGGCGCTGAACGCCTTCCTCGGGGAGCTCGGGCTCACGCGGGGCGCGGACCACCGGCTGGACGGGGCGATCAAGTCCCTGCTGACCGAACTCGCCGATCTGGAGGGCATCGAGGGGCGGGCCCGGCGGGTCGTGGAGCGGATGGCGCTGGTGCTCCAGGGCTCCCTGCTCGTGCGCTTCGCGCCGACGGAGGTCTCGGACGCCTTCTGCGCCTCCCGGCTCGGCGGCGACTGGGGGGCGACGTTCGGGACGCTTCCGCGCGGGCTGGACCTGGAAGCCGTCGTGGAGCGGGCGCGGCCGGTGGCGTGAAGCGCCGACGCGGCGGCGGTCCTCCGTTCCCGGCGGAAGGACCGGGACCACGGAACAAACGATCCGCCGCCGCGCCGCGGGGAAGGTGGTGCCGCGCCGACTCGGCACCACCCCCGGTCTCCACTCCCACCGTCGCACGGATGGTGTTCCGTACGAGTAGCGTGATGCGCCGTCACTGTCCGTCGGGCGCGTGCATATTCGCAACCGTTGCAGACCGTTGCAAGCTATTGGCCGGATATGCCGCCGGAGCACCATCCGCAGCGGCACCATATGGACGGGGTGTGGTCGCCAAGGCGCCGTCGCGATCACTGCCGGGCGCACAGCGCAGACCAGCGCACACGCACGCGGGGAGCACCATGAGCCAAGTTCCGTTCGAATCCGGGTCGTTGTCGGCACAGTCGGCCCAGGAGACGCGCCGGTCTGCGCGGATGCTGGGCGGGATGAGGGAGGCCGCACTCGGCAGTGGCGGGAAAGCCGCAGCCACGGTCCCCCGGCAGATCATCCAGGACTCCTGGCGGCGCGCCCTGGATCTCGGTGTCGACCCCGACAACGGCAGCCACAACGCGATGCTGACGGCGGACGAGATCGAGCAGCGGCGGCGCCGCACCCCGCTGCTCGAGGTGTTGCCCGCCCTGCGCGACGGGCTGGTCTCGGTGGCCGACGAGGCCCGGCACATCATGGTCGTCACCGATCCCGAGGGCCGGGTGCTGTGGCGCGACGGCAGCGTCGCCGTCCGCAAGAGCGCGGACCGGCTGGGCTTCGCCGAGGGCGCCTCGTGGTCCGAGGACACGGTGGGCACCAACGCGATCGGCACCGCCCTGGTCGCCGGGCGCCCGGTGCAGGTGCACCAGTCGGAGCACTTCGTGCGGGAGTTGCACCAGTGGACCTGCGCGGCGGCGCCGCTGCACGACCCTCGCGACGGACGGCTGCTCGGCGCGGTCGACGTCAGCGGACCGGCGGCCACCGTGCACCCGGCGATGCTGTCGCTCGTCACGGCGGTGACCAAGGTCGCCGAGGGCGAACTGCGCTCCCGGCACTGGGTGGCGGTCGACCGGCTCCGCTCGGTCGCGGCCCCGCTGCTGGTCCGGATGTCCGGCCGGGCCGCGGTCGTCGACCCCAACGGCTGGACCGCGGCCGTGACCGGCATGCCGGCGGTCAAGAGGATCACCCTGCCCGCCGCGCCCAGCGCGGGGCCCACCTGGGTGCCCTCGCTCGGCCTGTGCACTCTGGAACCGCTGCCCGGCGGCTGGCTGGTGCGGGTGCGCGACGAGGCGGAGGACCGGACGCAGGCGGGCCGGGTGGTGCTCGACGTGAGCCGCCCGCGCACGTGGAGCGTCACGGTCTCCGGCGGAGTGGGGGGCTGGTCGCAGGAGCTCAGCCCGCGCCATGCCGAGCTGCTGTTCGTCCTGGCCCTGCACCGGGCCGGGCGCAGTGCCGCGGAACTGGCCGGCGACCTGTTCGGGGACCCCACCCGCACGGTCACCGTCCGCGCGGAGATGTCCCGGCTGCGCCGTACGCTCTCCGGCGTCCTCGGCCACCGGCCGTACCGTTTCGCCGACGGCGTCGAGGTCGAACTCCTGCGCCCTGCGCACTCCGCCGACCTGCTGCCGCACTCGGTGGCCCCGGCGGTCCGGAGGGCGCGTTCGGCGTGACCGCGGGGCACCGGGCCGCGCGGGCGGTCCTCGTGGTTGGGTGGGCCTCATGAGCAACACCGTCACCGTGACCACCTGGTCGCTGGAGCAGACCTCACCAGCCGATCTGCGGCCGTCGGCGCCCACCATGGAGCCCGATCCCGCGACCGGCGGCGTCAGGATCGTCCGGGCCGAGGTGCCCTCCCCGGAGTTCAGCCGCTTCCTCTACACCTCGGTCGGCGCGGACTGCGCGTGGACCGACCGGCTGCCCTGGACGTACGAGCAGTGGCGCGCCTGCCTGGACCGCCCCGGTGTGGAGACCTGGGTCGCCTGGGACCAGGGGACGCCCGCCGGCTACATCGAGCTGGACGCGCAGGACGAAGCCCAGGTCGAGATCGCCTACTTCGGGTTGCTGCCCGCCTTCCGGGGGCGCCGGATCGGCGGGCACCTGCTGTCGTTCGGCATCGCGCGGGCCTGGGACCTGGCGGAACGCTGGCCGGACCGGACGCCGACCAAGCGGGTGTGGGTGCACACCTGCAGCCTGGACGGACCGCACGCGCTGGCCAACTACGAGAAGCGCGGCTTCCGCATCTTCCGTACCGAGACGGGGGAAGAGGAGAAGAAGCCGATCGACGGTCCCTGGCCCGGGGCCTGACAGCGGCGGCCGCACCGCGCGGGCCCGGCGGGCCGGCGGAGCGGGAACGCCGTGAAAGGGGAGGGCATGGACGTCGTCGGGGTCGGGGCGCTCAATCTGGACCTGATCACGGGGGCGTCCGCCGTGGGCGGCAGCCCGGTGCTGGCCCGGCTCGACGCGCACATGGGGCTGTGTCCCCCGTTGGAGAGCGGTTCCGAACGGCTGGTGGAGGAGCCCGCAGTCCGCGCCGCCCTGGAGTGCCTGCGCGCGGAAGGGGTGCCGCTCACTCCCGAGCTCGGCGGTTCGGCCTTCAACGCGCTGCACGCCCTCGCGCGGCTCGGCCGCGGCCTGCGGCTGGGGTACGTGAGCGTCGCCGGCAGCAGCCCGCTGGACGCGGTCGATCCGCTCGCCGTCCTCGACGGGCTCGGCATCGACCGCTCCCTGGTGCTGCCGGACCCGGAGCGGCTGTGCGGCATCTGCCTGTCGGTGTACGACGAGGGGGAGCGCACCCTGCTCACCCACACCGGCGCCAACACGGGCATCGCCGGGCATGTGCGGCGGCACTTCGAGGAGATCGCCGGCACCCTGGCGCGGGCCCGGGTGGTGCACGTGACGTCGTTCCTGGACCCCGACGGAGGTGCGGCGCTGCGCCGGCTGCTGACGGCGGTCCGGGAGCGGTCGCCGCGCACGGTCGTCACCTTCGACCCCGGCCACGCGTGGTCCTCCGCACCGAGCGACGATGTGCTGGCGATGGCCGCGACCGCCGACTATCTGCTGCTCAACGGGCGGGAGTTCACCGATCTGGCG
The DNA here is from genome assembly GCF_056270165.1 of Streptomyces sp. RLA123. NCBI lineage: Bacteria > Bacillati > Actinomycetota > Actinomycetes > Kitasatosporales > Streptomycetaceae > Streptomyces > Streptomyces sp. RLA123. Next base: position 2,090,086 of record NZ_JBWDOR010000003.1, read on the forward strand.
CCACTGCTGCCCGGGCTGCGCGGCACGGCGGTGGTGAAGTACCCGGACCGTGTGGAGGTGCGCCGGCCGGGTTCGGTGGAGCGTTACGCCCACCGTCCGCTTCCGGACGGTGAGATCGAGGACGCGACGGGGGCGGGTGACGTCTTCGCGGCCGGGGTGCTCGCGGCCCTCGCCGCCGACCCCGCGCTGCTGGGCGCCGGGGTGCGGCTCGGCACGGCGCTGGCGGCCCACAAGCTGCGCCATATCGGCGCCCGGGGGCACGACGGGTTCCGGGCGATCGCGGGCGATTTCCTGCGGCATCCGAGCAGGGTGCGGTGATCCGTCCGGTGGCGGGCACGTCATGAGTATCACCATGTGGGATGATCGGGTCCACATAGCGGATAATGGTGGACTGGCCCGAGATCCGCGTGACACGCTTTCGACATGTCGCGTTCTGGAATCGCCTTGGTAGGTCGGCTGCACGTCGACCTCGGACGTGTGTCCAGCGCCATCTGTCGGGCGTACTGAGCCCGCACGCCGTCACGCCCCGGACCGAGCCCGCCGTCCCCGACGTCGCGGACGCGCACCGACCCCCGCATCCTGGACCGCCGCCGAGCGCGTCGTGTTACCGCAGGCCGCAGGGGTCATTCGCCGTACGATCCCCACCTGCCGAGCCTCCTCAGCCTGCCAGAAGGACTGCATCGCCATGGCTTCCACCCCCGACCAGCAGGGCGCCGCCGCGCGCCGCAAGGTGAGCCGTCACCGCGGCGAGGGCCAGTGGGCGGTCGGCCACATGACGCCGCTCAACGCCAACGAGCAGTTCAAGCGCGACGACGACGGTCTCAATGTGCGGACGCGCATTGAGACGATCTACCAGTACCGCGGCTTCGACGCGATCGACAGCGCCGACCTGCGCGGCCGCATGCGCTGGTGGGGGCTGTACACCCAGCGCAAGCCCGGGATCGACGGCGGCAAGACCGCGATCCTGGAGCCGGAGGAGCTGGACGACAAGTACTTCATGTTGCGGGTCCGCATCGACGGCGGCCGGCTCACCACCCAGCAGCTGCGGGTCATCGGCGAGGTCTCCCAGGAGTTCGCCCGCGGCACCGCCGACATCACCGACCGGCAGAACATCCAGCTGCACTGGATCCGGATCGAGGACGTGCCGGAGATCTGGCGCCGGCTGGAGGGCGTCGGGCTGTCCACCACCGAGGCGTGCGGCGACACCCCGCGCGTCATCCTCGGCTCCCCGGTGGCCGGCATCGCCGAGGACGAGATCATCGACGGCACCTGGGCCGTGGACGAGGCCCACCGCCGGATCATCGGCAACAAGGAGTTCTCCAACCTCCCCCGCAAGTTCAAGTCGGCGATCTCCGGCTCCCCGCTGCTGGACGTGGCGCACGAGATCAACGACGTCGCCTTCGTCGGAGTCCGCCACCCCGAGTACGGCCCGGGCTTCGACGTGTGGGTCGGCGGCGGCCTGTCCACGAACCCCAAGATCGGGGTCCGGCTGGGCGCGTGGGTGCCGCTGGAGGACGTGCCGGACGTCTTCGAGGGCGTCATCTCGGTCTTCCGCGACTACGGCTACCGGCGGCTGCGCACCCGCGCCCGGCTGAAGTTCCTGGTCGCCGACTGGGGCGCCGAGAAGTTCCGGCAGGTGCTGGAGGACGAGTACCTGCTGCGCAAGCTGACCGACGGCCCCGCTCCCGACCAGCCGGTCCAGCAGTGGCGCGACCACATCGGGGTGCACCGGCAGCAGGACGGCCGCTTCTACATCGGCTTCGCGCCCCGCGTCGGCCGAGTGGACGGCACGACGCTCAGCAAGATCGCGGAACTGGCGGAGGCACACGGCTCGGGCCGGCTGCGGACCACCGTCGAGCAGAAGATGATCGTGCTCGACGTCGAGCAGGACCGCGTCGACTCGCTCGTCGCGGGCCTGGAAGCGCTGGACCTCCAGGTGAAGCCCTCTCCGTTCCGTCGCGGCACGATGGCGTGCACCGGCATCGAGTTCTGCAAGCTGGCCATCGTCGAGACCAAGGCGCGCGGCGCCTCCCTCATCGACGAACTGGAGCGCCGGCTGCCGGAGTTCGACGAGCCGATCACCATCAACGTCAACGGCTGCCCCAACGCCTGCGCCCGCATCCAGGTGGCGGACATCGGTCTCAAGGGCCAGCTGGTCCTGGACGACGACGGCAACCAGGTAGAGGGCTTCCAGGTGCACCTGGGCGGCGCGCTGGGCCTGGAAGCCGGTTTCGGCCGCAAGGTCCGCGGTCTGAAGGTGACCTCGGACGAGCTGCCGGACTACGTGGAGCGCGTCCTGAAGCGCTTCCAGGCCGGGCGCGAGGACGACGAGCGGTTCGCCCAGTGGGTCACGCGTGCGTCGGAGGAGGACCTGTCGTGAGTGAGCGCGCCGCACCGTTCTACTGCCCGTACTGCGGCGACGAGGACCTGCACCCCGCGGAGCAGGGCCACGGCGCCTGGGAGTGCCGCGCCTGCAACCGCGCCTTCCAGCTGAAGTTCCTGGGTCTGCTGGCCCGCGGCCTGCAGACCGGCGCCCCCGAGGGAGGCGGTTCGTGACCACCGCGCAGCAACAGCACTCCCCGGACGAGTCGCGGATTCTGGCCGAACGGGCGGGACGCGACCTGGAGGACGCCCCGGCCGCGGACATCCTTCGCTGGGCCGTCGACACGTTCGGACCGCGCTTCTGCGTGACCTCCTCCATGGAGGACGCGGTCGTGGCGCACCTGGCCTCACGCGTGGCGCCCGGCGTCGACGTGGTCTTCCTGGACACCGGCTACCACTTCCCGGAGACCCTCGGCACCCGCGACGCGGTCGCCGCCGTGATGGACGTCAACGTCATCACCCTGACGCCGCGCCAGACCGTCGCGGAGCAGGACGCCGAGTACGGGCCGCGGCTGCACGACCGCGACCCCGACCTGTGCTGCGCGCTGCGCAAGGTCAAGCCGCTGGAGGCGGGCCTGACGGGCTACGACGCCTGGGCGACCGGGCTGCGCCGCGACGAGTCCCCGACCCGGGCGAACACCCCCGTCGTCGGCTGGGACGCCCGCCGCGCGAAGGTCAAGGTCTCCCCCATCGCCCGGTGGACGCAGGACGACGTGGACGCCTACGTCACCGAGCACGGCGTGCTCACCAATCCGCTGCTCATGGACGGTTACGCCTCGGTCGGCTGCGCCCCCTGCACCCGGCGGGTGCTGGAGGGCGAGGACGCGCGGGCCGGCCGCTGGGCGGGCCGCGGCAAGACCGAGTGCGGGCTGCACGGCTGATGACCACGACGGAACGGACCTACCGGGAGGGGCGGATGGGCGTCACGGACGCAGGAGCCACGGTGTGGCTCACGGGCCTGCCGAGTGCGGGCAAGACCACCATCGCCCGCGCGCTGGCGGACCGGCTGCGCGGCGACGGGCACCGGGTGGAGGTACTGGACGGCGACGAGATCCGCGAGTTCCTCTCCGCGGGGCTCGGCTTCAGCCGGGAGGACCGGCACACCAATGTGCAGCGCATCGGCTTCGTCGCCGGACTCCTGGCCTCCCACGGCGTCAAGGTGCTCGTCCCGGTCATCGCGCCGTACGCCGACAGCCGCGAGGCGGTCCGCAAGCGGCACGACGCCCGGGGCTCCACGTACCTGGAGGTGCACGTCGCCACGCCGCTGGAGGTCTGCTCGGCACGGGATGTGAAGGGCCTGTACGCCCGGCAGGCCGCGGGCGAGATATCGGGGCTGACCGGTGTCGACGACCCGTACGAGCCACCGGCGGCCCCCGACCTGCGCATCGAGACCCAGCACCACACCGTCGAGGACTCAGCGGCGCTGCTGGTGGCGCTGCTTGTCGAGAGGGGACTGGCGTGACCACGGTAGTCGCGATCGGCGAGAGCACGGAGAACCCCTTCGCGCTGTCGCACCTGGACGCGCTGGAGTCGGAGGCGGTGCACATCTTCCGCGAGGTGGCGGGGGAGTTCGAGCGCCCGGTGATCCTCTTCTCCGGTGGCAAGGACTCCATCGTCATGCTCCATCTGGCACTGAAGGCGTTCGCCCCCGCGGCGGTGCCCTTCTCGCTGCTGCACGTCGACACCGGCCACAACTTCCCCGAGGTGCTGGAGTACCGCGACCGCACGGTCGCGCGGCACGGGCTGCGGCTGCACGTCGCGTCCGTGCAGGACTACATCGACGACGGGCGGCTGCGCGAACGCCCCGACGGCACCCGCAACCCGCTGCAGACCGTGCCGCTGACCGAGGCCATCCAGGAGCACCGCTTCGACGCGGTCTTCGGCGGCGGCCGCCGCGACGAGGAGAAGGCCCGCGCCAAGGAGCGCGTCTTCTCACTGCGCGACGAGTTCTCGCAGTGGGACCCGCGCCGCCAGCGCCCCGAGCTGTGGCAGCTCTACAACGGCCGGCACGCCCCGGGCGAGCACGTGCGGGTCTTCCCGCTGTCCAACTGGACCGAGCTGGACGTGTGGCAGTACATCGCCCGCGAGGGCATCGAGCTGCCGGAGATCTACTACGCCCACGAGCGCGAGGTGTTCCGCCGCGCGGGGATGTGGCTGACCGCCGGCGACTGGGGCGGGCCCAAGGACGGCGAGACGGTCGAGACGCGGCTGATCCGCTACCGCACGGTCGGCGACATGTCCTGCACCGGCGCGGTGGACTCCGCCGCCGCCACCATCGACACGGTGATCACCGAGATCGCCGCCTCCCGGCTCACCGAGCGCGGGGCCACCCGGGCCGACGACAAGCTCTCCGAGGCAGCGATGGAAGACCGCAAGCGCGAGGGGTACTTCTAACCATGACCGCCGGCATCACCAGCGCCGAACATCTCGCGGCCACCTCCCTGCTGCGCTTCGCCACCGCGGGTTCCGTCGACGACGGCAAGTCCACCCTGGTCGGACGGCTGCTGCACGACTCCAAGTCGGTCCTCGCCGACCAGCTGGAAGCCGTGGAGCTCGCCTCCGCCCGCCGCGGCCAGGACGCGCCCGACCTGGCGCTGCTCACCGACGGCCTGCGCGCCGAACGCGAGCAGGGCATCACGATCGACGTGGCGTACCGCTACTTCGCCACACCCCGGCGGCGGTTCATCCTGGCCGACACCCCCGGGCACGTGCAGTACACGCGCAACATGGTCACCGGCGCCTCGACCGCCGAGCTGACCGTGATCCTGGTGGACGCGCGCAACGGCGTGGTCGAGCAGACCCGCCGGCACGCGGCCGTCGCGGCCCTGCTGCGCGTCCCGCACGTCGTGCTGGCGGTCAACAAGATGGACCTGGTGGACTGGTCGGAGGCGGTCTTCGCGGCCATCGCCGAGGAGTTCACGGCGTACGCCGCCTCGATCGGCGTCCCGGAGATCACCGCCATCCCGATCTCGGCGCTGACCGGGGACAATGTGGTGACCGCCTCGGCCGGCATGGACTGGTACGGCGGCCCGACGGTGCTGGAGCACCTGGAGACCGTGGCGGTCGGCATTGACCCGTCCGCGCACCCGGCGCGCTTCCCGGTCCAGTACGTCATCCGCCCGCAGACCGCCGAACACCCCGACTACCGCGGCTACGCCGGGCAGATCTCCTCCGGCGTACTGCGCGTCGGCGACCCGGTCACGGTGCTGCCGTCCGGTCTGACCAGCACGATCACCGGCATCGACGCACTGGGCACGGCGGTCGGCGTGGCATGGGCGCCGCAGTCGGTGACGCTACTGCTCGGCGACGACCTGGACATCTCCCGCGGCGACCTGATCGTGCCGAGCACGGCCGCCCCCGCGACGACGCAGGACGTCGAGGCGACGGTGTGCCATCTGCACGAGCGTCCGCTGACGGTCGGCACCCGCGTGCTGCTGAAGCACACCACGCGCACGGTGAAGGCGGTCGTCAAGCGCCTCCCCTACAAGATCGACCTGACCCACGGTCTGGAACACCGGGACGACCCGGACGAGTTCGGTGTCAACGACATCGGCACGGTCGTGCTGCGCACCTCCGAGCCGCTGCCGCTGGACGCCTACGCGGACTCCCGGCTCACCGGCTCTTTTCTGCTGATCGACCCGGCGGACGGCACCACGCTGACCGCCGGCATGGCGGGCGAGGCCTTCGCGGCCCGCGGCGCCACGGCCGCGGGCGACGCGGCCGCCGACGAGGGGTGGGACTTGTGATGACAGGCCAGAGTGGCTTCGACGCCTTCTCCGGATTCGCCAAGGAGGGCGGCCGCGTCGGCAGCGGCTGTCTGGGCAGCGGCACGGGCGGTGTGACGCGATGTGCGCGCTGACATCCCCTGGGCACCGCACCACGGCCGCGCACGCGGCACGGCACCACCGAGAACCAGACAGCCACCACTCCGGCGCGCCCTAGAGAGCGCGACCCGGGGCCTTCGAGAGGACCACCTCCCGTGACTGCCGATCGCACCACCGCCCCGAGAACGGCCACCCGCCGCCGCATCGTCGCCGGCGCCGCCCTTCTGCCGCTGCTGGCCCTGGCCGCCTGCGGCTACGGCTCCCAGAAGAAGGACGACACCTCCCACGCGGCCGCGAGCAGCGGCACCGGCACCGACGCCGGGAAGAAGCTGTCCGCATCCACGGTGAAGATCGGCTACTTCGCGAACCTCACGCACGCCACACCGCTGGTGGGCCTGAAGGAGGGCTTCTTCGCCCAGGAACTCGGCTCCGGCACCACGATCAAGGAGTCCGTCTTCAACGCGGGACCCGCCGAGATCGAGGCCCTCAACGCCGGTTCCATCGACATCGGCTGGATCGGCCCCTCCCCCGCCGTCAACGGCTGGAGCAAGTCGGGCGGCAAGAGCCTGAAGATCATCTCCGGTTCGGCCTCCGGCGGCGTGAAGCTGGTCGTCAACCCCAAGAAGATCACGTCCCTGAAGGACGTCAAGGGCAAGCGGATCGCCACCCCGCAGCTCGGGAACACCCAGGACGTGGCTCTCCTCAACTGGATATCCGAGCAGGGCTGGAAGGTCGACGCGACCAGCGGCAAGGGTGATGTCTCCGTCATCCGCACGGACAACAAGGTCACCCCGGACGCCTACAAGTCCGGCTCCATCGACGGCGCCTGGGTCCCCGAGCCCACCGCGTCCAAGCTGGTCGCCGAGGGCGCCAAGGTGCTGCTGGACGAGAGCAGCCTGTGGAAGGACGGCAAGTTCGTCATCACGAACGTGATCGTCTCCCAGAAGTTCCTCACCGAGCACCCCGACGTCGTCGAGGCCGTACTGCGCGGCTCGGTGAAGACCAACGCGTGGATCACCGCGAACCCGGACAAGGCCAAAGCCGACGCCAACGCCCAGTTGGAGAAGCTCTCCGGCAAGCCGCTGCCCGACGACGTCATCGACCCGGCGTGGAAGAGCATCCAGGTCACCGACGACCCGCTGGCGTCCACGCTGCAGAGCGAGGCCGACCACGCCGTCACCGCCGGCCTCCTGGAGAAGCCCGACCTCAAGGGCATCTACGACCTCACGATCCTCAACAAGATCCTCGCCGCCGAAGGAAAGACCGAGCTCGGCAACGCCGGTCTCGGCAGCTGACCCGTCCGCACGCCCAGCCCCCAGGAGGTGACGTTCCATGGCCACCGCACTCAGCACCCAGCCCGCCGTGACGGACGAGGCGGCGCCCTACGCCGCCCGGCTCGCGCACGTCTCGAAGTCCTTCGGCCGCCCCGGCGCGCAGGCGCAGGTGCTGGACGACATCAGCATCGATGTCGCGCCCGGTGAGTTCGTCTGCCTCCTGGGGGCCTCGGGCTGCGGCAAGTCCACCCTGCTCAACCTGGTCGCCGGGCTCGACCGGCCGTCCACCGGGGGCATCGACACCCCCGGCGGGCGCCCGGCCCTGATGTTCCAGGAGCACGCCCTGTTCCCGTGGCTGACCGCGGGCAAGAACATCGAACTCGCCCTGCGCATGCGGGGTGTGCCGCGCGGCGAGCGGCGCCCGGAGGCGGAGCGGCTGCTGGAACTGGTCCGCCTGAGCGGCGCGTACGGCAAGCGGGTGCACGAACTGTCCGGCGGTATGCGGCAGCGCGTCGCGCTCGCCCGCGCGCTGGCGCAGGACAGCCAACTGCTGCTGATGGACGAGCCGTTCGCGGCACTCGACGCCATCACCCGGGACGTCCTGCACGAGGAGCTCACCCGCATCTGGACGGAGACCTCGCTGTCCGTGCTGTTCGTCACCCACAACGTGCGGGAGGCGGTACGGCTCGCGCAGCGCGTCGTCCTGATGTCGTCGCGGCCCGGACGGATCGCCCGCGAGTGGCAGATCGACATCCCGCAGCCGCGGCGCATCGAGGACACAGCCGTCGCCGAACTGTCCGTCGAGATCACCGAGCACCTCCGTGGGGAGATTCGCCGTCATGGCCAGCACTGAGACCAGGGCAGACACCGGAGCTGCCGGTTCCGGCGGCTCCGGCGGTTCCGCGGCGGACTTCGCAGGCCTCGGAGCGGGCCTGGACGCGCTGGAGACGCCCTCCGACGCCCGGGTGCCGCTCGGCCGCCTCCTGCGCGAGAAGGCCCTGCCGCCCGTGCTGGCCGTGGCACTGGTGCTCGTGGTCTGGCAGCTCGCCTACCACTTCGAGGTCAAACCGCACTACCAGCTGCCCAGTCCGGCGGAGGTCGGCCGCGCCGTGCGGGACAAGTGGCTGGACGGCACGCTGCTCGGCTATGTGTGGACGAGCCTGTCGCGCGGCGCCCTGGGCTTCCTCGCCTCCGTCGTCATCGGCACACCGCTCGGCCTGCTCGTGGCGCGGGTCAGGCCCGTGCGCGCGGCGATCGGGCCGATCCTGTCCGGGCTCCAGTCGCTGCCGTCGGTGGCGTGGGTGCCCGCGGCCATCATCTGGTTCGGGCTGACCGACGCCACGATCTACTGCGTGGTGCTGCTCGGCGCGGTGCCCTCGATCGCCAACGGGCTGGTCGCGGGCGTCGACCAGATCCCGCCGCTGTTCCTGCGGGCGGGGCGGACGATGGGCGCCGGCGGTCTGCACTCCGTACGGCACGTACTGCTGCCCGCGGCGCTGCCCGGCTACCTCGCCGGCCTCAAGCAGGGCTGGGCCTTCTCCTGGCGCTCCCTGATGGCCGCCGAGCTCATCGCCACCTCGCCCGATCTCGGCATCGGCCTCGGCCAGTTGCTGGAACAGGGCCGGGAACTGTCCGACATGCCCACCGTCCTCGCCGCGATCCTGCTCATCCTCGTGGTGGGCATCGGCATCGAACTGCTCGTGTTCGCCCCGCTGGAGCGGTGGGTGCTGCGCAGCCGCGGCCTGGTCGCACAGGGGTGACCCGATGACCTCCACCCGCTCCGCCCCGGCGGCCCCCGTCCTGCTCGTCATCGCCCACGGCAGCCGCGACCCGCGGCACGCCGCGACCGTCCACGCGCTCACCGGCCGGGTCCGGGCGGCCCGTCCGGGGCTCCGCGTCGAGACCGCTTTCCTCGACCACTGCGCGCCGAGCGTGCCGCAGGGCGTGGACCGCCTCGCCGCCGACGGCGTGCGCGAGGCGGTGGCCCTGCCGCTGCTGCTGACCCGGGCCTTCCACGCCAAGGCCGACATCCCGGCGGCGCTGCGCGAGGCGACGGCCCGGCACCCGCGGCTGCGGGTGCACCGGGCCGGAGTGCTCGGCCCCTCGCCCCTGCTCGTCACCGCTCTGGAGCGGCGGCTGTCCGAGGCCGGTCTCGGCCGCGGCGGCCGCGGCAGGACCGGGATCGTCCTGGCCTCGGCCGGCTCCTCGGACCCGGAGGCGATCGCGGTGATCGCGGACATCGCCCGGGAATGGCGGCGCACCGGCTGGCACGCCGTGCGTCCCGCGTTCGCCGCGACGGTTTCCGGTTCACTGCCCAGCACCTCCGACGCGGTTCGCGCCCTGCGGGCCGAGGGCGTGCGCCATGTGGCGGTCGCCCCCTACGTCATCGCCCCCGGCTTCCTCCCCGACCGGATCGTGCGCGGTGCGCGGGAGGCCGGCGCGGACGTCCTGGGCGACGTCCTGGGCGACGCCCCGGAGATGGCACGGCTCCTGCTGCGCCGCTTCGACGAGGCCCTGATGCCGCGCCTGTCGCTGGCGCTGGCCTGAGGGCACCGCACCTCTCCCGGGGCCGCACGCGCGGGGCCGCCGTACGGGGTCCGGGCCCGTGACGACGGTCCGGTTCCGCCAAGCGCGGTTGCGTCCCGCGATTCATGACGCCGTAGGCAGCGGACATCAGTGCCACGCGGTCATCCGCCGGCCAGAACCTAGTAAAGGTGCCGCAGCGACGGCCAGAGGGTCGACCAGGGGGCGGCCGGGCCGGCGCAGAGGACGATCGCGGCGTCCTGCTCCTCGTTGTCGAGGTCGTGGCCGTTGTCGACGTGGCCGACCTCGCGGCAGCCGGTGAAGTGGGCTTCGATGCCGTCGGCGTCCCGCTGGCGGACCAGCAGGACGGGGCCGTCGGCGGAGTCGGGGGGCGGGCCCCAGGCGTAGAAGCTCATGTGGCCCGAGTAGGGGGCGGGCAGGCCGCGGGAGGGGCCGTAGTGGGCGAGGGCGCCGGCCTCTCCGTAGTTCTGGGCCAGGAGGACCGCGCGGCCGCGGTCCCCCTCGGGTATGCGGGCCCACGCCTCGGCGGTGGCGTCGGCCAGGCGGGGCCAGCCGATCTGCTCGCCCTGCTCCGGGTTGACGGCGTTCACGACGGAGACCGCGCCCGGCGGCAGCACGGGCAGCGACAGCAGGGCGGTGAGGACGGCCGTCAGCGCGACCGGGACGAACGTGTCGCGGGGTTTGACGACGAAGCGCTCGCAGCCCGCGGCGAGCAGGACGATGAGCAGCGGAAGCGCGTAGTACGGCTTGCCGCCGCTCACGAGCACCAGGACGCACAGGATCAGGTAGGCCGGGGAGAAGGCACGGGCCCAGCGCAGCTCCGGGTCGCGCCACAGCCGCAGGCCGCCGGCGATCCAGACCGGGACGAACACCGGGGACAGATAGAGGAGTTGCTCGGGCACGAACAGCAGGCGGTTCTCGACGCCGTCGTCCGCGCTGATACCGCCCGCGACGGTGAGCTGCGGCCAGCCGTGGCGGGCCTGCCACCACAGGCTGGGCAGGGCCGGCGCGAGCGCGAGTGCGGCGCCGGCGACCGGCCACCAGCCGCGCAGCACCCGGCGCGGCCCCGTGAGCAGCAGCCCGCCGAGGAGGGCGAGGACGAGCAGCACGATCAGGTACTTGTTCTCCAGGCCGACACCGACGGCGGCGCCCACCGCGAGCCACCACCGGCCGTCGCCCGTGCGCAGCAGCCGCAGCACGAGCCAGCAGACGGCGAGCCAGGCGAGCACGTCGAAGGTGGCCGTGGAGACCATGTGCCCGACGGCCAGGACGAATCCGGAGACCGCCGTGCACACCGCGGCGAACACCTGCGCCCGCCGGCTCCCGCCCAGTTCGCGGCAGATCGCGGCGGCCACGACGACGACCGCCGCGCACACGGCGGTGGCCACGACGCGCAGCCCGGCCGGGGTGTCACCGAAGACGGCCGCCGACAGCCGCGCGGCGAGCGGGGTCAGCGGCGGCTGGTCCACGTACCCCCAGGCGGGGTGGTCGCCCGCGACCAGGAAGTACAACTCGTCGCGGTGGAAGCCGTACCGCCCCGACAGCGCGGTCAGGACGGCCGCGAGCAACAGGGCCACCAGCGCGACCGGCCGCGTGGCGAAGGTCCGCAGCGCGGGCCGTTCGATCGTCGACGTCATCCCCCACCCCCGGGACGACGGTACCGGCGCGGCGCGCCGGGGGCCATGGATCTCGCGTCAGCCGGCGGCGAACCTGCTGAAGCGTGAACCACCCTTGCCGGAAAGCCGGTTGAGGACGGCGGTGAGCACCCGGCGTCCGGGGGTGAGGCGGGCGCGGGCCTCAGCCGGCAGCTCCCACAGAGCCCGCGAGTCGCGCAACCGCAGACCCCAGTCCGCGAGTTCACCCGGGTCGTCGCAGCTCCAGGCCACGTTGACGGTGCGCTCGCGGCGGGCGACGGCGGCCGGGGCGGTGTCCATCAGCAGGACGGAGCCGGGGAAATGCGTCGTGATCAGCCCGACCGCCGTCCGGACCTCCGCCTCGGTGAGGTAGACGAGCACCGCCTCGGAGACGAAGAGGTACGGGCCGGGGGCGGCCTCGACGGCGGCGGTCCAGCCGGGCTCGGTGACGGAGCCCGCCACCATGCGCCGCCGCCCGCTCTCCTCCAGCAGTTCGCGGCGGAGCGCGATGACGTCGGGCAGGTCGAGTTCGACCCAGGTGGCGGTGCCGTTGTCCAGCCGCTCGTACCGGGTGCCGAGGCCGCAGCCGAGCTCGACGACCGTCCCCGTGGGGTGGGTGTCGAGGAACTCGCGCACCCAGGTGTCGAGGATGACGCCGCGGAACACCGCCCCGAGGAGTTTCGGGCCGCCGCCGATGCGGGAGAAGTCGTAGTCCAGGGACTCCACCAGCTCCACGGCCTTGGGGTCCCAGGTCAGCGGCCGCCGCCTGGCCGTCTCGGCGGCGCGGGCGAACAGCGGTATGAGCAGGGTTTCCTGGACTCGGCCGAGTTCCACACGCTGGTGTCCCATGGGAGCACGGTATCCCCTGGTGTCAGGCCCCGGCCCCGCGCAGGGCTTCCGCCAGGGGGCCCTCCCCGGTCACCTCGGCGGCTCCGCCCCCCAGCGCGTCGGGGAGGGCGCGGGCACCGGCCGGCAGGGCGAGGACCGCATCGGGGCTCTTGGCGGGTCCGTCCGCGTACGACGGGGTGGTGCCGCCCAGTTCGATGTGGAAGGCACCCTCGTCGAGGCGGACCTCGACCACACCGACGGGCAGCCCGGGGAGCGCGGCCAGCCGGCGCATCAGGGGAACGGCGGCCCAGTGCGCGCGGACGGCGTCGGTGGGGCGGGGCTCGCCCAGTTCGGCGGCGCCCCACGCGGAGAGCGCGCCGAGCACGGACAGCAGGTCCCGGCCGCGCGGGGTGAGTTCGTAGACGTACGCGGCGCCGGGGGGCGGCAGGCGGCGGCGAGTGGCCAGCCCGTCGCGCTCCATCTCCTTCAGGCGGGAGGCGAGCACGTCGGTGCTCACCCCGGGCAGGTCGGCGTGGAGGTCGGTGTACCGGCGGGGGCCCGCCAGCAGCTCACGGACGATCAGGAGCGTCCATCGTTCGCCGACCGTGTCGAGGGCACGGGCGACGGCGCAGTACTGGTCGTAACTTCGGCGCGGCATGATCCCAGTGTAGACAAAGAGTTGGACTTTCCAAGCTCGCACTTGGTAAAACCAAGCAGGAGCCTGTGCCCGTACAGCGGGGTGCGGGACCGGACCGGGAGGCCGTCGCATGGAGTACAAGCAGTCGAGCAAGCTGGCCGAGGTCTGCTACGAGATCCGCGGTCCGGTCATCGAGCAGGCCAATGCACTGGAGGAGGCCGGGCACAGCGTCCTGCGGCTCAACACCGGCAATCCGGCGCTGTTCGGCTTCGAAGCCCCCGAGGAACTGCTCCAGGACATCATCCGCACCCTCCCCTCCTCGCACGGCTACAGCGACTCGCGCGGCATCCTCCCGGCGCGCCGCGCGGTCGCCCAGCACTACCAGGAACGCGGCCTCGCCGATGTGGACGTGGACGACGTCTTCCTCGGCAACGGCGTCTCCGAGCTGGTGCAGATGGCCGTGCAGGCCCTGGTGGACGACGGCGACGAGGTGCTGATCCCGGCTCCCGACTTCCCGCTGTGGACGGCGGTGACCAACCTGGCGGGCGGCAAGGCGGTGCACTACGTCTGCGACGAGTCCGCCGACTGGTTCCCCGACCTCGACGACATCGCCTCGAAGATCACCGACCGCACCCGGGCACTGGTGATCATCAACCCCAACAACCCCACCGGCGCGGTGTACCCGCGCGAGCTGCTGGAGAGCATGCTCGATCTGGCCCGCCGCCACCACCTGGTCGTCTTCGCCGACGAGGTCTACGACAAGATCCTCTACGACGACGCCGTGCACCACACGGCCGCGGCTCTCGCCCCCGACGTGCTGTGCCTGACGTTCAGCGGGCTGTCCAAGGCCTACCGCGTCGCCGGCTTCCGGTCCGGCTGGCTGGTCGTCACCGGACCGCGGCAGCACGCCAGGAGCTACCTGGAAGGCCTGACGATGCTCGCCTCCATGCGGCTGTGCCCCAACGTGCCCGGCCAGCAGGCGATCCAGGCCGCTCTCGGCGGGCGGCAGAGCATCAAGGACCTGGTGCTGCCCGGCGGGCGGCTGCACGAACAGCGCGACCGCGCGTGGGAGAAACTCAACGAGATCCCCGGCGTCTCCTGCGTGAAGCCCAAGGGCGCCCTCTACGCCTTCCCGCGCCTGGACCCGAAGGTGCACCGCATCCACGACGACGAGAAGTTCGTGCTGGACCTGCTGCTGCGCGAGAAGATCCAGGTGGTCCAGGGCACCGGCTTCAGCTGGCCGCGCCCCGACCACTTCCGCATCCTCACCCTTCCCCGCGCCGACGACCTGGACGCGGCCATCAGCCGCATCGGCCGCTTCCTGGCCGGCTACCGCCAGTGAGCCGGGTCCCGGCGGACGGAACGGCCGGGGGGTGGCCCCACCGCCGCCACGTGCCGCAAGGCCCGAGGACAGGCGGTGCGTGTAGGGGCCACTGGCATCCGGGGGCGGGGGTTTACCCCACTCCCCGGGGAGGAGAAACCCTCCGCGGAGTCACCAGTCAGCCGGATGGGGCGTCGGCATGGGGGCCCATAACGTCGTGGTCGAGGCGGTGGTGAGGTGCCACGGCCCGGCTCCGAGGGGGTTCGACACCGTGGCAAGCGCACACGGCCGCGTCCGTACGGCGAGTACGGCACACGGCAAGCAAGGGATCGCCGCCGCCATGGGCGGCTGGAGCGCCCGGCACCGGTGGACGGCGGTGGGCGGCTGGCTGCTCTTCGTCGTCCTCGCGCTGACCATCGGCTCGATGGCCGGCCGGGTCGACGTGACGGACAGCGAGGAGGTCCCCGGGGAATTCGGCCAGGCCGTGCGGATCCTGGACGACGCGGGGCTGAGCAACGGTCCGGCCGGCGAGATGGTACTCGTCCGGGCGGCACCGGGCAGGGGCGCGGTGAAGGCGACCGACCCGGCCTTCCGCGCCACCGTCGACGCCGTCGTCACCGCCGTGAAGGGCACCGGCGAGGTCACCAAGGTCCAGTCGCCGTACGACATCAAGGCCATCTCCGAGGACGGCCGTTCGGCACTGGTGAAGTTCGACATGCGCGGCGACCCGGACACCGCGCCCGACCGCGTGCAGCCGGTGGTCGACGCCGTGAAGGGTGTCCAGGACCGGAACGCCGACTTCACCGTGGAGCAGTTCGGCGAGGCCAGCTCGCAGAAGGTGTTCGACGACGCCTTCGGCAGCGACTTCCAGCGGGCCGAGTACTCGGCCCTCCCGGTCGCGCTCGGCATCCTGCTGATCGCCTTCGGCGCCTTGGTGGCCGCGCTGCTGCCGGTCGCGCTCGCGATGACGGCCTTCCTGGCGACGACCGGGCTGGTGGCCGTCGTCAGCCACACGGTGCACATGAGCGACACCGCCAACTCCGTGATGCTGCTGGTCGGTCTGGCAGTCGGCGTCGACTACTGCCTGTTCTACCTGCGCCGCGAACGCGAGGAGCGGGAAGCCGGGCACGACCAGCAGACCGCGCTGCGCATCGCCGCCGCGACCAGCGGACGCGCGATCCTGGTCTCCGGCGTGACGGTGATCGTGGCGATGGCGGGCCTTTTGTTCACCGGTATCGGCGACTTCAAGGCGATGGGCCTGGCCACGATGATGGTGGTGGCCGTCGCGATGTTCGGGTCGGTCACCGTGCTCCCGGCGCTGCTGTCACTGCTGGGCGAGCGGGTCGAGAAGGGCCGGGTGCCCTTCCTGCGCCGGCGCGGCCGGGCCGGCAGCGGCGAGTCCCGCTTCTGGCGTGCCGTGCTCGCCGGCGTCCTGCGCCGTCCCGCCGTGTCCGCCGCGATCGCCGGCGGAGCGCTGATCGCTCTCGCGCTGCCGGCGGTGGGCCTGAACACCGCCAATCTGACGCTCAGCCAGGAGCTCGGCGACAAGCTGCCGGTCGTCCGCGCCTACGAGGACATCTCCACGGCGTTCCCCGGCGGACCCGAGCCGGCGCAGGTCGTCGTCAAGGCCTCCGACATCTCCGCGCCCGAGGTGCGCCGGGCCATCGCCGCCTTCGCCCATGAGGCGGTGGCCAAGGGTGCCAGCCCCGGCCCGGTGGAGACCGAGACGCACGCGAAGGAGAACATCGCCGTCCTCAAGGTGCCGCTGACCGGCGGCACGGACGAGAACAAGGCCGAGGCCTCACTGCGCATCCTGCGGGATCAGGTCCGCCCCGACACCCTCGGCAAGGTCGCCGGGGTCACCGCGCCGATGGCCGGGTCGACGGCCGCGTCGATGGACTTCACCGACAAGATCGGGGACGCCGTGCCCCCGGTGTTCGCCTTCGTCGTCGCCTTCGCCTTCCTCCTGATGCTCCTCTCCTTCCGGTCGCTGACCATCGCCTTGACCTCGATCGTGCTCAACCTGCTCTCGGTGGGCGCCGCGTACGGCATCCTCACCGTGGTCTTCCAGCACGGCTGGGGCGCGGGCCTGGTGGGCGCCGAGGGTGTCGGCGCGATCGTGGCCTGGCTGCCGCTGTTCCTGTTCGTGATCCTCTTCGGGCTGAGCATGGACTACCACGTGTTCGTGGTCTCCCGGATCCGTGAGGCCCGCATGCGCGGTCTGAGCACCCAGGGGGCGATCCGGCACGGGATCACCACCACGGCAGGCGTGGTGACCAGCGCGGCGCTCATCATGGTCGCGGTGTTCGCGATCTTCGGAACGCTGTCCATGCAGAGCATGAAGCAGATGGGCGTGGGCCTGGCCGCCGCGGTGCTGATCGACGCCACCGTCATCCGCGGAATCCTGCTCCCCGCGGTGATGGCGCTGCTGGGCGAGCGCAACTGGTACTTCCCCTCGTGGCTCAACTGGCTGCCCGACATGACCCACGACGAGACGGCGATCGCCGCGCCGCCGGCCCGCCCGCTCGGCGTACCGGCCCCGGCGGAACCCTCAGGGGTGAGCCGCTGAGCCCGGCGCCCGCCGACGGGCCCTCCCGGCCCGGTCCCCGCGACAGCGGGGACCGGGCCGGTCGTCTGCCGGTGCCCGTCGCCGTCATCGCGCCGGGGACACAACAAACTCACCGACACCTGGCGGCGGATCCCGGTCGGCCCCCATACGTCCCGGGTGCTGTTCGAATACGGCACCTGCGTGGCGCTGACGGCCCCCGCGCCGGACGACCCTGCCGAGCAGGCCACCGCGATCCTGCGGGAGTTCGGCCGGGTGCATGCCGGCGGCCCCGCGGGGGACTCCCCGGTGATCGACGTCGGCGGGGCGGACGGCCGGGTGGTGACGGGACATCACCCGGACGTCCTCACGCACGCGCTCCCGATGAGCACGGCGGAACCACCGGCGGGCCCGACATCGCCGTCGGCTCCCACGGCCGCGCACAACACCACCGGGACGGGACCGGACTCCGCGTCGTCCCTGTGGAGGACGCGCCCGCCGACGGCTGAACCGCGGACGCGTCCCTCAGCCGGACACCGCGGCGTGCGGGCGTATCGGCTCCCGCCCCTCCCCCGCCACCGGGCCGCCCGCCGGGCCGGCGGGCGGGGGCGTGTGGAACGGGTCGAGGGAGGGCACGGGCCCCCGGACCGGGGCCGGAGCCGTGAGGTCGGGGTCGGAGAAGAGCGCTGGCTCGTCGTGTGAGGTCGACATGTGCAGCAGCGTATCCCGTGTTCGAATATCTGTACGATCCCCCGTAAGGGTTATCGAGGCGCCGGCCCGAACCGCTTGACCTCCGGCTCCCGTTCCGCCCCCGGCAGCCACGGCCCCCAGGGGTCCAGCCCCTGCCCGTCGGGGCTTCCCGTCGCCGTGAAGGCGGCCAGAGCGCCTGCCCAGGGGTGCGCCGTGCGCGGTGCGTGGTCAGGCCGTCCCGGACACGGCCGGGGCGGCCGCCTCGCCTTCCGCTGCCGCCTCCGAGGCGGCCGCCTGCCGGGCGCGCTCCTGGCCGCGGGCGGCCGAGCGGCGGCCGTAGAGGACGGTCCAGGCGACGAGGACGCCGGTGACGGCGTACGAGAGCACCGAGTTGACCGTCACCATCGTGGCGGTGGACAGCCGGTACGACAGGCCGACGCGGGCCAGGGCCTCCAGGACATACGCCGCCCCCCAGACGACGGTCATGGTGCGCATCACATGGCGGAAGCCCGCGTACTGCCAGAGTCCGTCGAAGCGCTCGGCGCCTTCCTTGGTGCCGTCGGTACCGAACCTGCGGCCGAAGTAGAACATGAGCGGCCGCGGCGCGAGCAGGCTGCCCAGGCAGACCACGCCGAACAGTCCCGTCACGGCCGAGTCCTTGACCAGCAGCAGCCGGGTCGAGTGCGGCCCGACGACGGTGACCAGCACGGTGATGGCGAGGAAGATCAGGGTCATGATCGCGAACTCGTCCACCTTGCGCCGCCAGGCCAGCGAGACGCCGGTCTCCAGCACCGGCCAGACGCCGGAGAGCAGCAAGGACGGGAACTCGTCCCAGCCGGCGCCGGTGAGCAGGTTGTAGGTCACGACGGGCAGGACGATGTTGCACAAGATGGTGAGCGCCCAGCCGAGCGCCGATGACACACGTGAGTGTCCGGACACGATTTCCCCCCCGTTGCGAACCGATGTCCGGGGGAACGTATGTGCCGCGCCACCATCCCGGCCAGGGATTTTACCCAGCCTTGAAACAGTGGCGCGGCGCTGCCGGGCGCTGTCAGTCCTCCGGCGGCAGTTCCCCGGAGAAGGCGGCGGCCAGCCGCAGCCAAGGGGTGGCCTCGTCGCCGCGCCCCTGGCGCTGGAGCGTGCGGCCCAGCATCAGGTGCGCGTAGTGCTCGACGGGATCGCGGTCGATCACCGCCCGCAACTGCTCCTCGGCGCGGCCGAGCTGGGCGGAGTGGTAGTAGGCCCGGGCCAGCAGCAGGCGTGGGGCGACCTGCTCCGGGACCTCCTCGACGACGTCCGTCAGCAGACGGGCGGCCTCCGTGTACTCCTTGGCCTCGAAGAAGAGCCCGGCGCGCTCCCAGCGCTCCGCCACCGTCTCCCCGGCGGCCTCGAAGGACTCGAAGGACTCGAAGGACTCGAAACGCGTGGGGTTCATGTGAGCTCCTCTCCGGGTGCGGTGTGCGGCATGCGGCTCGCCTGCTCGAAGCCGAGCCGGCCCTTGTCGAAGTCCTCGATGGCCTGCAGGACCTCGGCCTTGGTGTTCATCACGAAGGGTCCGAAGTGCGCGACCGGTTCGCGGATCGGGCGCCCGCCGAGGACGAGCACGTCCAGGTCGGGGGTGCGGCTGTCGGGATGGGCGGCGGCCTCCAGCGTCAGGGTGTCGCCCGCCCCGAAGACCGCGAGTTGGTGCGCGTCCAGCGGGCGCCGCTCGGCGCCGGCCGTGCCGCGCCCCGACAGCGCGTACGCCAGGGCGTTGAAGTCGGACCGCCAGGGCAGGACCAGCCGGGCCCCGGGGCTCAGGGTCGCGTGCACCAGGGTGATCGGGGTGAAGGTGCTCCCCGGTCCGTGGTGCCCGGCGACGTGGCCGGCGATGACCCGGACCAGCGCGCCGCCGTCCGGGGACGACAGCAGCGCCGCTTCCGGTCCCTCGATGCTCTGGTACCGCGGCGGGTTCCACTTGTGGGCGCGCGGCAGGTTGACCCACAGCTGAATGCCGTGGAACAGCCCTCCGGAGACGACCAGTTCCTCCGGCGGCGTCTCGATGTGGAGGATGCCGCTGCCGGCCGTCATCCACTGCGTGGCGCCGTCGGCGATGGTGCCCCCGCCGCCGTGCGAGTCCTGGTGCTCCATGCGGCCGTCGATCATGTACGTGACGGTCTCGAAGCCGCGGTGCGGGTGCCAGGAGGTCCCCTTGGGCTCGCCCGGGGCGTACTCGACCTCGCCCATCTGGTCCATGTGGACGAAGGGGTCGAGGATCCGCGGGGAGACCTCGGCGAAGGCCCGGTGCACGGGGAAGCCCTCGCCCTCGTAACCGCGCGGGGCGGTGGTCACGGTGCGCACGGGGCGCTGCTCCGCGGTCACCGGGTCGGGCTCGGTGACGCGGGGCAGGAGCAGCGTGTTCTCCACGGTCACGGCGGGCATCGGACGCTCCTCGCTCGTTGGAACTCTGCCGGGGTCCAGGCCGGACCTCCGTTAGTTGCTTTAACCTTCAACCAACTAACTTCATTCCGGCCCTCCCCTGCCCGCCCGCACCGTCGCCCCGCCCGCCCGGCGCCGGGCTCAGAAGCCGAAGCGCGCGCGCTGCCCCTCGGGCACCAGCTCCACGTACTCCGGGTGCTTGCCGATCCAGCCCCGGATGAAGGGGCAGAACGGCAGGACCTCCAGCCCCCGGTCGCGCGCGCCGTCCAGCGCGGCGCGGGCCAGGACCCCGCCCAGGCCCCGGCCGCCGAAGCGGGGGTCGATCTCGGTGTGGATGAACGCGATCTCGTTGCCGTACAGGTGGTACTCGGCGAAGCCGGCGCGCTCCTCCTGGCCCTCCTCGTCCAGCGCCTCGAAGATCTCGTAGCGCGACTTGTCCGGGTTGTTCGCGACGCGTGCTGCCATCGTGCGGTCCTCTTCCTACTCGGGCCGCAGCGCGGCCAGTTGCTGCTCGAACGGGACGACGGTATCGGCAGGCGCGCGGGGCACCGGCGGCCGTGCCACCAGCAGCCCGGCCAGCTCGCCGGCGGCGCGCGCGGTCCGGGCGGGCAGCGTGTCGGTCAGCGGGTCGCCGCTGCCGCCCCAGTCCTCGGAGGCGGCGTAGACAGCGGTCGGCACGACCACCGCGCGCAGATAGGCGAAGAGCGGCCGCAGGGCGTGCTCCAGCACCAGCGAGTGCCGGGCGGTGCCGCCGGTGGCGGCGATCAGCACGGGCTTACCGGTGAGCGCGTCGTTGTCGATCACGTCGAAGAAGGACTTGAACAGCCCGCTGTACGACCCGCTGAACACCGGTGTGACCGCGATGAGCCCGTCGGCCTCCGTGACCGCCGTGATCGCCTCCGCCAGCGTGCCCCCGGCGAAGCCGGTGACCAGGTTGTTGGCGATGTCCACGGCCAGGTCGCGCAGTTCGACCACGCGCACTTCGACCGGGCGGCCGTCGTCGGCGGCGGACAGCCGCACGGCCTCGGCGAGCCGGTCGCCGAGCAGCCGGGTGGAGGACGGGACGCTCAGCCCGGCCGAGACGACCACGAGCTTGACCGGATCGCGGTTCACCGGACGGCCTCCGTCTCCTTCTCGCCCGCGGCGGCGGGTGCCGCGTCGCGCCGGGCGACCAGCGAGGCGTGGTCCGGGGCGTCCGGCACGCCGGCCGGGCGGCCCTTGGCGAACTCCTCGCGCAGCACCGGCACCACCTGTTCGCCGAGCATGTCCAGCTGCTCCAGGACGGTCTTCAGCGGCAGTCCCGCGTGGTCCATCAAGAACAGCTGACGCTGGTAGTCGCCCGCGTACTCGCGGAAGGACAGCGTCTTGTCGATGACCTGCTGCGGCGAGCCGACGGTCAGCGGCGTCTGCTCGGTGAACTCCTCCAGCGACGGTCCGTGCCCGTACACCGGAGCGTTGTCGAAGTACGGGCGGAACTCGCGCACGGCGTCCTGCGAGTTCTTCCGCATGAACACCTGCCCGCCGAGCCCGACGATCGCCTGCTCCGGCGTGCCGTGCCCGTAGTGCGCGAAGCGCGCGCGGTAGAGCTCGACCATCCGCTTGGTGTGGTCGGACGGCCAGAAGATGTTGTTGTGGAAGAAGCCGTCGCCGTAGTACGCGGCCTGCTCGGCGATCTCCGGCGAGCGGATGGAGCCGTGCCAGACGAACGGCGCCACGCCGTCCAGCGGCCGCGGCGTGGAGGTGAAGCCCTGCAGCGGGGTGCGGAAGCGGCCCTCCCAGTCCACCACGTCCTCGCGCCACAGCCGGTGCAGCAGCGCGTAGTTCTCCACCGCCAGCGGGATGCCCTGCCGGATGTCCTTGCCGAACCAGGGGTAGACCGGGCCGGTGTTGCCGCGCCCCATCATCACATCCACGCGGCCGCCCGCCAGGTGCTGGAGCATCGCGAAGTCCTCGGCGATCTTCACCGGGTCGTTCGTC
Organism: Streptomyces sp. RLA123; assembly: GCF_056270165.1. Lineage (NCBI taxonomy): Bacteria > Bacillati > Actinomycetota > Actinomycetes > Kitasatosporales > Streptomycetaceae > Streptomyces > Streptomyces sp. RLA123. The sequence continues at coordinate 2,112,160 of NZ_JBWDOR010000003.1, forward strand.
GTGATCAGCGTGGTGGCGGTGGACAGGATCAGGCGCTCGGTGCGGGCCGCGATCCAGCCCAGCATCGTCGTCGGCGACGACGGCACGAACGGCGGGTTGTGGTGCTCGCCGGTCGCGAAGACGTCCAGCCCCACCTCCTCCGCCTTGAGCGCGATCGCGGTCATCGCCTTGATCCGCTCATGCTCGCCCGGCGTCCTGCCCGTCGTGGGGTCGGCGGTGACATCACCCACCGTGAAGATCCCGAACTGCACCGGTCTCGTCCTCCTCCGTCACTTCGACTTGCTTGTTGATTATTCAACCACCTCCTCGAACGAGAACCCACACCTCTGTATTCCGCCGCGGAACCGCGGACCGGATCACCCGAAGCGGCCCGCCACGTAGTCGGCCGTGCGCTGGTCGGAGGGGTTGCCGAAGATCTCCTCGGTGGCACCGTGCTCGACGATCCGGCCGGGCGTTCCCTGCTCGGCGAGGAAGAACGCGCACTGCGCGGAGACTCGCGCGGCCTGCTGCATGTTGTGCGTGACGATGACCACGGTGACCTCGCCGGCCAGCTCCATGATCGTCTCCTCGACGCGCCGGGTCGAGGTGGGGTCCAGGGCGGAGCACGGCTCGTCCATGAGCAGCACACGCGGCCGGACCGCGAGCGAGCGGGCGATGCACAGACGCTGCTGCTGGCCACCGGACAGGGCGCCGCCGGGCTTGCGCAGCCGGTCGCGGACCTCCTTCCACAGGCCGGCGCGGCTGAGGCACTCCTCCACCAGCTCGTCCTTCTCCCGGCGCGTGGCGCGGGTGCCTGTGAGCTTCAGACCCGCCACGACGTTGTCGTAGATGGACATCGCCGGGAACGGGTTCGGCTTCTGGAAGACCATGCCGATCCGGCGGCGCGCGTCGGTGAGGCGGCGGCCGGGCGAGTAGATGTCCTCGCCCTCGAAGAGCACCTCGCCGGACAGGGCGGCGGCCGGGATCATCTCGTGCATGCGGTTGAGGGTGCGCAGGAACGTCGACTTGCCGCAGCCGGACGGGCCGATGAGGGCGGTGACCTCGCCGGCGGGCATGGTCAGGGAGACCCGCTCCAGCACCTTGTGGTCGCCGAACCAGGCGGACACGGCACGCGCCTCCAGCTCGGCCGGCGCCGGGGCGGCGCCTGCGGGCGCCGCGGTCCCGGCCGTGCCGGTCACGGCGGGCACGGCGGGCAGGACCGCGGTGTCGGTCGCCGCGGCGTCGGCGGAGGCGTCGGTGCGGGCGGAGGCGGCGGTGCCGGCGGGCGCGGCGGTCTTCACGAGCGCGACAGGCGCGTCGGAGACCTCGGAAGCATCTGGGACGGCGGAGGCGTCGGAGGCGCTGACGGGCTCTGCGGACTCGGCGATGTCGGTCATGGTTGGTTTTCCTCTACAGCAGGTTCGGGAGCAGCTGGGTGACCTGGCCGGCGACCCGGAGGCCGACGACGCCCACCACCGGCAGGAAGACGATCCAGGTCTGGTGGCGGCCCCAGCGGTGCCAGGCCCACACGGCGGCGATGGAGACGAGGGCGAGCGCCTGGAGCCACATCACCAGCGGCCACGGCACGCCCGTGCCGGCGGCCATCGGCTGCTCGGCGTCGGGCAGGGTGCCGGACTGGATGACGGCGGCCGGGCTCTCGACGGTGGCCGACACCTGCTCGGCGTCGACACGCAGCACACCGGCCGGCAGATAGGACGGGCCGGTGGCGGTCACCAGCACGAGTCGGCCCTTGCCCGCGGCGAGGGCCGCGGGCGCCGGGTCGCCGGCCCGGCGGATGTCCGTGACGCGGTAGGAGACCTTGCCCTGGCCGGTGGTGACCGTGAGGGGATCACCGGAGCGCAGCTGCGCCAGGTGCCCGAAGGGACCGCCGTACGCGGCGGCGCGGCCCATCACCACGCTCGTGCCGGCCTGGCCGGGCATCGGGGTGTCGCGGCGGTGGCCGGGACCGTCGGAGAGCACGCGGGAGTCGGTCCCCTCCAGGACGACCTCGCGCACGTCCAGGGACGGGATCTCGATGAGGGCGAGCGGCGTCCCCAGGGCGAGCAGCTTGCCGTCCTGGTCGGTCTGCGCGACGGGCGCGGTGCCCAGCGCCAGGTTCGCGCGCAGCGCGTCGAACGCCCCGTGCTGCGCGGCCCGGTACTCCAGGTGGCTCACCACCAGCAGTTGCGCGGTCAGCCCGAGGAGCAGCGCGGCCAGGGTGAGCAGCGCGCCCCGGACGAGGTGCTGTGCGGTGGGTATCCGTGCGAGGGACAGCGTTACGGTGGCGCCCCGTTCACGGATACGGGGCGGATTCGGTGCGACGACCGTCACGGCGGTCTGCCTCCTGCGGATGCGGTCGGGGGGCGCCGGGGAGGCCGCGCGGACGCGGCCTCCCCGGCGGGTGGATCAGGTGGACTTGATGGTGAAGGTCGCGCCGTTGCGGGCGTTCACCGTCGAGGAGCCCAGGTAGTGCACGTGGAGCTTGTGCGTGCCCTTCTTCAGCTTCGGCAGGGTCACGGTGACCTTGCCGGCGCTCAGGGTGCGGGTCGCGATCACCTTGGTGCCGTCGACGATCTGCACCTTGCCACCGGGGGTGGTGCCCGGAGCGGTGACCTTGACGGAGACCTTGGCCTGCTTGAGGTGGCTGACCGAGCTCGGGTGGGAGGTGGACACCGAGGCGGTGGCCTTGGTGACCGTCAGCTTCACCGTGGCGGTGGAGGTGTTCAGGCCGCCGTTGCCGGCGTAGGACACCGTCAGCGTGTGCGTGCCGACCGACAGGTGGCTGGAGACCGAGACGGTCGCCTTGCCGTGGCTGTCGAGGGTGGCCGTACCGCGGGTGGTGCTGCCCTCCTTCACCGTCACCTTGCCGCTCGGCTTGACCGAGTTGCTGCCGGTGACGGTGACGGAGACCTTCGGCGTGTGGCCGTACCCGGTCTTGGCGACCGTGGCGGTGACCTTGCTGGAGAACTTGACCGCGCCGGTCCAGGTGGCCGGCTTCTCGCTCGCACCCACGAGGTTGTTCGCGACGAGGGTGGCGGAGTAGGTGCCGGCGGTCAGGCCGGTCGCCGTGTACGAGGTGGTGGTCGCCGTCAGGTCCTTGTTGACCACGATCGAGCCGTCGGCGCGGGTGATCAGGACGCGGTAGTCGGTCACCGGGATGCCGCCGGCCGCGGGAGCCGCCCAGCTGAGCTTCAGGCTGCCGCTGCCGAGCGTGGCCTTGACCGCGGGGGTCTCCGGCGCCTTCAGCTGGGTGCCGTCCTCCAGGCCGCCCTGCTTGGCGTGCTTGGCCAGGCTGACCGAGCCGTTGTAGGACTCGTTCATGAAGCCGAAGTCGTCGATGACGTCCTCGGCCGTGTCCGACGCCAGCGCCGCGGTGTGGCTGCCGCTGGTGACGAAGATGTCGTACAGCGCCTTGTCGAAGAAGATGCTGGTCGGGTCGATCGCCCGGGTCGGAACGACGTTGTAGACGTCGCGGCCGAAGGTCGCGTTGTCGTAGTAGCCGGCGACCGGGGCGAACTTGCCGTTGACCTTCGTGACCGGAGAGGTCATGCCCTGGTCACCGGGCAGCTGGACGTTGGCCAGGTAGGCGCCGGCCTTGACCGCGGTGGAGCTGTGGTCGGGGGCGATGCCGTTGTTCTGGGCGATCCAGCTGCCGACCGAGAACGGCACCAGGGCGCCGTCGACCTTGAGGGCGTCGTCGGCCTGGTTCTCCTGGACAACCGCGGCCTTCACGTCGGCGTCGTTGAGGCCGAGCGCGGCGACGAAGAACTTCCGGGTGCCGGAGCCCGCCTGCGGGATGAAGGGGTGGACGGTCTGGCCGTTCACCTCCGTCAGGTTGCCGTTGTAGATGTCGTGCAGCTGGTCGACCGTGAGGTTCTGCAGCGCGGAACCGAGAACGGCGACGCCCACCGCGTCACGCGCCATCGGGATGTAGGTGAGGGTGGTACCGGTGACGCTGGGGCCGCCCGAGGAACGGGCGAAGTCCACCTGACCCGGGATGGCGACACCCTGGGCGTTGGGGAACTTGTTGCCGGTCAGCGACGCGCTCAGCGCGATGCGGCCCGGGCCGGAGCCGTTGGGCCGGTTGAACGCGACGCCCTTGTCCCCGGTGGTGATCGTGGCGGAGCCGATCGCGTCGTAGGACGCGATGCGGGCGCTGCCCGCGGACACGGCGGTGCCGGCGTAGCTCTTGCCGTTGACGGTGTCGCCCGCAAGCGCGTTGAGGACGTCCTGGGTGGTGTCGGAGCCGACGCCGACCAGCTGGCGGAAGGCACCGGCATCCGGGTCGGCCTGGGCCGGGCTCGCGAGAGCCAGGCCGCCGGCCACGACGGCGGCCACGAGGGCCACCGACGTAAGGCGCGTAGAGCGCATGAAAGGTCTCCTGGTCATGAACGTGAAACCGGTGGTTGCCAGAGATCTGGCAGGGTTGGTGCCAACCGTCCGCCCCGACTGCCTTTCGGGGCGGACGGCCGTTCGTGGGGGCGGCGGTTCAGCCGCCCTCGCGGGTCACAGTCCGAGGCGGCGGCGCAGCCGCCCGAACGTCTCCCGCAGGACCGCCTCCTCCGGCAGCAGCGTCAGCGCGCGGCCGCCCGGGAGCGGGACGCGCAACGGCAGCCGGGGCTTCGCCCCGCCCGCGAAGGGCGCGCCCACCGCGGCGACGGCGCCGAGCGCCGCCCCGACGGGTACGGCCCAGCGCAGCGCGTTGGACGGGTCGGCGGGGGTGGTGCCGTTGGCGGTGACCTGGACCGCGTCGCCGCCGTCGAAGGACGGCTTGACGCTGGGCGCGGGGCTCGCCGAGGCCGATGCGGACGGATCGCCGGACACGCCGTCGGACGGCGCTCCGTTGTCATCCACAGCGCCACCCCCGCCACCGTCGATGTCGTCGCCCGGGGCGTCGTCGTCGCCTGCCGCCGAGTGCGCGGGCTTGAAGGCCGCGAGCTTGTCGGCCGCCTTCTCGGCCTGCGTGCGCAGGCCGGAGGGCAGCGGGGCGTAGCCGGGCGGGAGTTCGCCGGGTCCGGTGCCCGTGGTCTGACCCGAACCGGCTGCGAACCGCAACAGGTTGGCGTAGTCCTTGCGGGCGCCGGCGTCCAGAGCGGCGGGGCGCACGGCGGCGTGGACGAGCTGGGTCAGCGGGTAGGCGTTCTTGGCCTCGGCCGTGGCCGGGTCGATTTCCCGGACGAGGGTGCCCGACGCACTCGCGGAGGCCGCGGTGAGCGTCTTGGCGGTCGGCGCGGTGAACTCGCCCGCGGCGTTGAGCAGCCGAGCGGTCTGCAGGCTGTACCGGTTCGCCGAGGCGGCGTCGGTGAGGGTGAGCACGAAGCGCGAGCCGACGGTCTGCGGACCCGGGCTCTTGTAGGCCGGCGGGCTGGCGAGGTCGTCCCAGGTGGACTTCCACAGGGTGTCGGCGCGGCGGGTGTGCACAGCGCCGGAGTGCATGTCGTCCACGTAGGGGTGGAAGTCGGTCATGCACTGCTCTTGCTTGGTCTCGGCCCCCTGCGGGACCGTGCACCAGGGGTCGCTCTTGGGGAAGTCGTCCCGGGCGGGGTCGAAGACCCCGGAGGTGTTCAGGTCCGCGTTGGTGCTGTAGTACGGGTTGACCGTCATGCCCCAGTCATCGGGGATTCCCGCGAGGAAACGGCGCGCGTCCCGGTCCGAGGCGATCCACCTCCACACCGCGCGGGCGGAGTCGGAGTGACCCAGGGCGGTGATCAGGTCGGTGTCGGTGGCCGGGGTCTCGGAGACCGACAGCTGCGCGAACTCCGGGTTGTACTTGAGGAACTCGGGGTCGCTCGCCAGACCGTCCGGGTTCTTCAGGGCCCATCCGTAGCCCTTGGCCACGACCGGCGAGGACGCCGAGCCCGTCACCGAGCCCCAGGTGGAGTTGCGGTACGACTCGGTGAGCAGCTTGGCCACCAGGCGCGGGGTGAGGTCGATGGACTCCACCTTCGTGCCGGTGAGTTTGCGCACCGAGTCCGGGGCGCCCGCCCTGGCGCGGCGTTCGATGGTGAAGCCGATGACGACACCGGACAGGGCGACCGGCGCGTAGGAAGCGTCGTCGGTGGCGTTCAGCGGCCGGGTGGTGAAGACCAGGCCGCTGTCGCCCTTGTTCTCCAGGCGGGCGCGGGCATCGGGCTCACCGAGCTCGGTGTAGCCGTAGACGGTGCCCGAGGGGCAGAGCGCGGCCTGCCAGCTGGTGATGGCGTCAGCGGCCAGCTCACTGCCGCTGGTGGGCCGCTCGTCGGAGCCGAGCGGGCAGGTGGCGCCGACCTCGTTGAAGTCGAGTTTGACGGCGACGCGGTTCTTCCAGTTGGTGGAGGAGACCGGCGAGCCCGCGTTGACCTGGGTGTGGTCGGCGTACGGCTTGCCGTCCAGGTCGAGGTGGCCCTGCGGGACGATGACCAGCCAGCAGGAGCGCGGCACGGTGTGCCCGTTCTTGGTGACCGGCATGCCGCAGCCCAGGTGCGGGGCCTCGTAGGCGGTCTGGACCTCGAAGAACTCCTTGCCGGAGCCGTCCGCGCTGGTGCGGGCGAAGTCCGCCTCGTTGGTGGTGTTGTAGTTGTACAGCCGGTTGTTCTGCAGGTTGCCGGTGACCAGCGTGCCGTCGACCGACTTGAACGGCACCTCACCGGGAGAGTTGGGGTTGGCGGCGCCGTACTGGTCGTCCTGGCCGTAGTTGGAGGGGTCGGCGCTGTAGAAGACGTTGCGCGTGTCGTCCAGGGCGTTGCCCGGCCAGTTGCCGCGGCCGGTGGTCGGCGAGGCGCCGTACTGGCACTGGGTGCGCGACGGGCCGGGGTTGCCGGAGACGGATCCGTCGTCGTCTCCCCAGCACTGCATGATCTGCACGAAGTCGGTGTTGAACTGCGTACCGGCGAACGTGGTCGGCGTGCCGCCCTTCCAGGAGACCGTGACGGCCTGGCTGGTGAGGTGCTTGGTCTGGCTGACCGTGAACGTCATGTCCTTGAACTCGCCGCGCCCCTTGACGCTGACGGAGGAGTTCTCGGGGTCCGCCGCGACGGCGGGCTGTGCGGCCTGTGCGACCAGGCCGCCCAGCAGGGCGCCTACGGCCGCTCCCGCGCCGAGGCGCGCGAGGAGCCGCCGCACACGGCTCCCCCGGGTGATCGGGCGCTTCATCGGGATCTCCTTCGCAGCACCTGGGAGACGGCGGCGGGCAGCAGCACCAGGGCGAGCAGGACGATCACGGCCAGCAGCATCAGCGTCTGGGCGCCGCCCCAGCCGCTCTGGGCCGCGACGGTCACCGGCTGTGCCAGCGCGACGGTGCCGGTGGCGCCGCCGGTGGTGCCGCTACCGCCCGTGGCACCGCCGTCGGCGGCGACGTTCTGACCGGTGTCGGGGTCGACGGAGGGGGTCCCACCGGTGCCTCCGGCGGTGCCCGCACCGCCCGTTGAGCCGTTGGCGCCCGTGCCGCCGGTGGAGCCGCCCGTGGTGCTGCCGCCGGTGGAGCCGGCGCCGCCGGAGGACGAGGAGTTGGTGCCGCCCTTGGCGCCGCCGCTGCCGTTGGTGCAGGGCGGTGCGCCCTTCTTGTCACAGGCTTTCGGGAACGGGGCGGTCTCGGCGAGCCGGTTGTGGCCGTCCGCGCTGAAGGTCGGGTTGTTGCAGCCCTTGAGATTGATGGACTGCGTCTTGACCCCGGGGATGCGGCGGATCTGGTCGAAGCCGGCCTTCACCAGGTTGATCGGCAGCGGCGAGTAGCCGAGTTCGGGCGCCTGCTGCTGGCCCTGGCACATGAAGTAGTAGGAGAAGGCGCCCAGCGTCCGGCCCTTGGCCTTGGTGAAGGTGCCCTGCTCCTTGAGCGGCAGGATCATGTACGAGTAGCTGGACAGCGGGTAGTTGCGCTGGTCGCTGTCGTTGTAGACGCCCTCGAGCTGCTGGGTGAGGTAGTCGGCCGAGCTCTTGTCGGTGTTGATCCGCGCCTGCAGCAGCGACACCGCGACGTTCTGCGCCGTGGGCTCGGTGTAGTAGCCCGCGTGGTTGAGGACCTTGGCGACCGGGAAGTGCGCGTTCAGCGCGTACGAGTAGTTGACGTAGCCGATCGCGCCCTCGCCGTAGCCCTGGGCGACGTAGCCCGCCACCCCGAGGTCGCCGGACTGGGCGATCATGCCGGAGACGGTCGGGAAGTACGAGGTCTGGCCGCAGGCGCCGGAGCGTCCGACCTTCCCGCAGTAGGCCTGCCACAGCGACTTGTGCTGGTCGGCCATCCACATCGTGAACTGGGCGGTGGAGCCGGAGCCGTCCGAGCGCACGACGGGGATGATCGAGCGGTGCGGCAGCTTCACGCCCGGGTTGTCCGCGGCGATCGTCTTGTCGTCCCAGTAGCTGATGGCGCGCGTGAAGATCTTGGTGACCACCTCGCCGGAGAGCCGCAGGTTGGTGACCCGCTTGCCGTTGATCGTGAGGTGGTACATGAACACGGTGCCGCCGGCCACGATCGGCATGTACGCGTACGTGCCCTTGGCCGGGTTCTCGGCGGCGGAGCCGTCGGTCGGCTTGGTCTGGAACGGGATGTCGGAGACCGCGAAGTCCACCTGGCCGTTGAGGAACTGCCGCCGGCCGTCGGAGCTGCCCGTACCGGAGTAGCTGACCCGCATGCCGTACTGGTTGACGCCGCGGCGCCACTCGTCGACCGCGTTCTCGGCCCAGGTGGAACCGGCACCGGCGATCGGGGTGTAGCCGGAGTCGGCGACGGCGGGCTGCGCGGCCGGCACGACCACGGCGGCCAGCACGCCGAACAGCGCGGCGAGCGCGCTCAGAGCGCGCCATCTGGCCCGGACGGCCGTGGGCCGTCCGGTGAGGGGATTGCGCATCAGTCGTTGTCTCCAGGAGCGGTGGCGGTGGCGGCGCCGAGCACGGAAAGGGCGGGGGCGTGGAGCTGGGCGAAGCGCTCGGCATCGCGGCGGGAGGCCCGCTCCGCGCGGCGCGCCTGGCGCTTGGTCTGCTGACCCGGTCCCCGGCCGCCGAGCACACGGGCGATCGCGAAGAGCACCAGGACCAGGGCCATCAGCACGGCAGCCGCGCCGAAGCCTCGGGCGATCATGGTGGGTTCCGGGGACTTGACGAAGTTGAAGACGGCCAGCGGCAGGGAGATCATCGGGCCCTGCAGCGGGTCGGCGTTGAGCGCCGCGGTGAAACCCGCGGTCAGCAGCACCGGCGAAGTCTCGCCGACACCGCGGGCGGTGCCGAGGATGACCGCGGTGGCCAGGCCGGAGCGTGCGGTGGGCAGCACGACGTGCCACACGGTGCGCCAGCGCGGCGCGCCCAGCGCCTCCGAGGCCTCGGTCAGCGTGCCGGGGACCAGCCGCAGCACGACGTCGGAGGCGCGGATCACGATCGGCAGCATCATCACGCTGATGGCGAAGGCCGCCGCCAGGCCCGACTTCTGCATGCCGAGGCCGAGGATCCAGGTCGCGTAGACCATCAGGCCGGCCACGATCGACGGGAGCGCCGTCATGGCCTCGACGATGGTGCGCACGAAGCGGGAGAAGCGGCCGGGGATCTGGTTGAGGTAGACCGCGCAGGCCAGGCCGAGCGGCACGGTGATCGCCAGCGCGATGCTGATCATGATCAGGGTGCCGAGCATGGCGTGCGCGATGCCGCCCGCGCTCAGCGGGTCCAGGGGACCGGCGGCCTGCATGTCCTGGGTGAAGAAGTTGCCGTGCGGCAGGGCCGTGCGGCCGCGCCACAGTGTGAAGCCGACGACGAGGACGAGCGCGGCGAACAGCACGGTGGCCGCCGTCCACAGAACGACCGTCATCACCCGGTCGCGCACCGCGGGACCGTCGTCCTCGATGCCGGTCAGGATGGCGTAGGTGGCCAGGAAGACCAGGTACGCGGTCACGGTGAAGCCGAGCGCACCGGACAGCGGCGCGAGCTCGCCGAACAGCAGGACCGCCAGGCACAGGCCGGACGCGGCGGCACCGGTCAGCGCCAGTATCGCGTTGCGGTCGGCGCCGCCGATCCGGCGGGGCCGGTCGGGGAGTTCGGGCGCGGCGGCCGCTTCGGCGGCAGCAGCGGAGTCCACGGCGGTCGCGGGGGCAGCGGGGGCCGCTTCCTTCACTGCGGCCGCGGGGGTCACTTCGACGACGGTCATGTCATGCCTCGCTCTGCGAGCCGGAACGGGAACGGGCCACGACGGAGGAGGCGGTGAAGTTGACCACCAGCGTGAGCAGGAAGAGCGCCAGACCTGCCGCCATCAGCGCCGACATGCCGAAGTCGGAGGCGTCGCCGTAGTGGAGCGCGATCAGCGACGAGACCGAGTTGGCACCGGTCTGGAGGATGTGTGGCTGAATGGTGAAGACCGGCGAGATGATCAGGTAGACCGCGATGGTCTCGCCCAGCGCCCGGCCGAGTCCCAGCATGGTGCCGCCGATGATGCCGCCGCGCCCGTACGGCAGCACGACGGTGCGGATCACGCCCCAGCGCGTGGCGCCGAGCGCGTACGCGCCTTCCCGTTCACCCGCCGGGGCCTGGGCGAAGACCTCGCGCATCACGGAGCACTGGATCGGCGCCACCATCAGCGCGACCACGATCCCGGCGACGAAGGACGAGGCCGTGTAGACGCTGCTGGAGGCGAGCGGCTCGCCCGGCTGCGTGCCGTCCACGTGGAGGAAGGGGATCCAGCCGAACCAGTCCGACAGCCAGCGCGACACCCCGATGACGTGGCCCTGCAGGAAGAACAGGCCCCACAGGCCGTACACCACGGACGGGACGGCGGCCATCAGGTCGACCATCGCGATCAGCGTGCGGCGCAGCCGGCGCGGCGCGACATCGGAGATGAACAGCGCGGTGCCGAGTGCCAGCGGCAGCGAGAAGACCACGGCCACGGCGGCGATCAGCAGGGTTCCGGTGAGGACCGCCGCGATGCCGAAGTTGTGGACGTCGGGCTGCCAGGCGGCCGTCGTCAGGAACGACAGGCCGGTGGCCTTGAGAGCCGACCCGGCCCTCAGGAGCAGGAAGATGCCGACCGCGGCCATGATCGCCAGGACGGTCGTGCCGGCTGCCGTCAGCTGCCAGCGGAAGATGCGGTCGCCTGTCCCGCGGGCCGAGTCCCTCGGGCGCGAGGGCGCGCTCTCCGGCTCCGGTCTGCCCGGCCCCACCCCCGCCGATGCGGTTGACATTGCTGCGCCCCTCCCTCGATTACGCCATCTACGGGCGTAGTTCCCGGCAGATTCAATGGGGGGTGCATGTCCTCAGGGCCGTTCACAAGTGAGGGAAATGTGAACACTGCGTGTGCTACAGACGTGGGCCGCGTGGAAGTCCATAGAAGCGGTTGCAAGTGAACGGGCGACCGTAGCGGACCGGCTTGCGTAAGCGCCAATTACGTTCACGGTTGGGTGAAATGTGCCGACCCGGCTGGATCCGGACGCGTCCGGCGGAGCACTCTGCTGGGCACGTGCCAATCGCCCCGCCTTCGGTCGCACCCTCCCCGGCGCGCCCCGTCCGCCCCCGATGCCGGAGTCCGTATCCCCTCCATGATCCATCTGCCCTCGCCCCCATCCTCCCCCACCCTCGACGCGCGCTCCGCGGCGGGTCTCGTACGGCGGTGGCGCAAGGCGGTGGACCCGGACGAACTCGCCCATGCGTACGACGCGTTGGCCGATGCCGGCCCGCTCGTGCCGACCCCATGGGGCGCGCTGCTGGTCACCGGCCACGAGGACTGCCGGCAGGTGCTCGCCGACCGGAACTGGCTCACCCTCGGCGCCCGCTGGCGCGACGCCCACCGCCCGGGCTGGCGCGACAGCCCGAGCACGGTGGGGCTGTGCGAGACCCCGTTGCAGCAGGACCCGCCCGAACACACCGCGCGCCGCCGCCCGCTGAACTCCGCGCTGGCACCCCGCGCGATGCGCGAGGCCGCGGAGCACCTCGTTGAGCCCCTGGTCGCCGCGTACGTCGACCGGTTCGCCGCGGCCGTGCGGCGCAGCGGCAGCGCCGACGTGGTCGCCGAGGTGTGCCGGCCGCTGCCCACGGCCGTGCTGGCCGGCCTGACCGGGCTGCCGCCCGAGGTCGACCGGGCCTGGCTGGCCGCCGAGAGCGCCGCCATGGTGCGCGTGGAGGAACTGGCCGCGCCCCCCAGCGTGGTGCGGCGCGCGGACGCCGCCGCCGTCGCGCTGCTGGCCTGCTACGACCGCGTCCTGGCCGAACGCCTCCGGCGCCCCGCGGACGACCTGCTGTCGCAATGGGCGGCCGAGGACCCGCACGGGGCCCGCTATCTGCTGCTCACGCTGTTCTCCGCGGGAGTGCCGACCACGGCGGCCCTGCTGGCCGCCGTGGCCCTGGCGCTGACCACCCGGCCGCTGCTTGCCGAAAGGATCCGCCAGGACCCCGGATTCGCCGAGCCGCTCACGGACGAGGTACTGCGCTGGGACCCGCCCGGGCGCGTCGTGACCCGCGTCGCCGCGGCCGGCACCGAACTCGCGGGCCGCGACCTGCCCGCCGGGCAGGTCGTCCACGCCCTCGTCGGCGCCGCCCACCGCGATCCCCTGCACTTCCCCGACCCGCACGCCTTCGACCCCGACCGGCCGCCGCGCCGGCTGCTCGCCTTCGGCGCCGGCCTGCACTACTGCCTCGGGTCCCACCTGGCCCGTACTCAGGCGGTCGCCTTCGCGCGGGATTTCGCGCACGCGCTGCCCGGGGCCCGCGCCGCGGCACCGCCGGAGCGCCATGCCGGACCCAGCATGGCCGACATCGCCCGCCTTCCCATCCACTCGCCCCTCAGTCAAGGGAGACCGAGCCAGTGACCGACATCCAGGACGCCACCGACGTGTTCGACAAGGACCTGTCCTCGTCGACGTTCGTCCGGGCCATGGAGACGACCGGCATCCGGCCCTTCTACCGGCCGATGCACGCCTCGGCCGACGGCGAGGCCCTGGTCGAGGGCCGCCCGGTGGTGATGGCCGGCTGCAACGACTACCTGGGCCTGTCCACGGACCCGCGGGTCACCGGGGCAGCCGCGCAGGCGCTGACCCGCTACGGCGCCTCCTGCTCCGGGGCCCGCACCCTCAACGGCACCCTGCCGCTGCACGGCGAACTCGAGCGCCGCGTCGCCGACTTCCTCGGCACCGAGGCGGCCGCCGTGGTCACCACCGGTTTCCAGGCCAACCTCGCCATCGCCGCCCTTTTCGGCAAGCGCGACATCGTCTTCAGCGACATGGCCAACCACGCCTCGCTCGTCGACGGCATCCGGCTGGGCGCCGCCCGCCGCGCCCTGTACCCGCACTCCGACACCGGACACCTGGACACCCTGCTGGAGCAGGCCGCGTCCGCCGACCCCGCGGCGGGCAAGGTCATCGTCACGGACGGCATGTTCTCCATGGACGGCGACCTGTGCCGGCTGCCCGACCTCACCGCGCTCGCCACCCGGCACCGCGCGCGGCTGATCGTCGACGGTGCCCATGACATCGGGCTGCTCGGCGCCGGCGGCCGCGGTGTCGCCGAGCACTTCGGGCTGCTGGACCGGGTGGACCTGTTCACCGGAACGCTGTCGAAGTGCTTCGGCTCCACGGGCGGCTTCCTCGCCGGACCCGCCCGCGTCATCGACTACCTGCGCTACACCGCCCGTTCCGTGCTGTTCTCCGCCTCCATGCCGCCGTCCGCGCTGGCCGCGGGGCTGGCCGCGTTCGACATCGCCGAGGCCGAACCCTGGCGCCGCATGCGCGTCCTCTCGCTCGCCGACCGGCTCCGCGCGGGGCTCCGCGACCTGGGCTACGACACGGGGAACTCCGTCACGCCCGTCGTGCCCGTCCTGATCGGCGACGCCGCCGACTGCGCCCGGATGTGGCAGGCCCTGCTCGACGAGGGCGTGTTCACCAACGCCGTCGGCGCCCCCGCCGTACCAGAAGGGCGCTGCGTCATCCGGGTGACCGTGCAGGCCACACACTCCGACAGCCACCTCGGGCGGATCCTCGACGCCTTCGAAGCGGCCGGCCGCCGCGTCGGCCTGCTGCCCGCGCTCCCCCGTCAGGCGGCCACCCGGTGAGCGCCGCCACCTCCGCCACCGCCTCGCACGTCGCGCCGGGCGCGCCCGTCAGCGTCTGCCCCGTGGACGGCCGGGCCGACACCACCGCGTTCATCCGCCTGCCGTACACGCTCTACCGCGACGACCCGCACTGGGTCGCGCCCCTGGAGCGGGAGATGCGCGCCTTCCTCGACCCGCGCCGCAACCCCACCTTCGACACCGCCGAGATCCGCTTGCTGCTCGCCCGGCGCGGCCGGACCGTCGTCGGCAGGATCGCGGTGATCTCGGAACCGCGCTACCAGGAGCGGCACGACTTCACCTGCGGCCACTTCGGCCTCTTCGAGTGCGCCGACGACACCGAGGCCGCCGCCGCGCTGTTCGACGCGGCCGCCGCCTGGCTGGGCGAACGCGGGCTGACCCGGATGCTCGGCCCGCTCAGCTTCTCCGTCAACGACGAGTGCGGGGTGCTCGTGGACGGCTTCGACGGACCGCCCAGCGTGGGCATCCCGTACAACCCGCCCCACTACGCGCGGTTGCTGGCCGACTGCGGCTTCGAGAAGGCCAAGGACCTGCTGTCCTGGCTGGTGCCGATGCCGCCCGACGGCGAGCCGCCGGCGGGCATCCGCCGGGTCGCCGAGCGCACGCTGGCCGATCCGGCGGTCCGGGTGCGGCCGCTCGACCCGGGCCGCTGGGACGAGGAGATGGCCCTCATCAAGGACATCTACAACGACGCCTGGGCCGAGAACTACGCGTCCGTGCCACTGACGGACGACGAGTTCCGGCACATGGCGGACCAGCTGAAGTCCGTGCTCAAGCCCGAACTCGTGCGGATCGCCGAGGTGGACGGCGAGCCCGCCGCCTTCACGATGTGGCTGCCCGACGTCAACCAGGCGCTGCGCGGCGCACGCGGCCGGCTCACCACCTGGGGCCTGCCGGTGGGGCTGCTGCGCATCACCCGCGGCATGGGCCGCATCACCCGGGTGCGCGGCGGCACTTCGGGCGTGCGCAAGGAGCACCGCAGCCGCGGGCTGGTGGCGGTGCTGCTCGCGGACGCGCAGCGCGCGGCGCACCGGCTCGGCTACACCGAGACCGACCTGTCCTGGATCCTGGAGGACAACCGCGGCTCCAACCGGCACGCCCAGGCCATGGGCGGCGTCCATTTCCGCACCCACCGGCTGTACGTGCGCGACGGCGGCCCCCGATGAGGTACCTGGTCACCGGCGCGACCGGCTTCGTCGGCGGGCACCTCGTCCGTCATCTCGCCGAACGCGGCGAGCAGATCACCGCCCTGGTGCGCGACGGCCGCCGGGTGCCCGGCGCCCGGCTCGCCCCCGGCGACCTGCGCACCGGCGAGGGGCTCGACGACGCGCTGCGCGACGTCGACCGGGTCATCCACCTCGCGGGGGTCACCAAGGCGGCCGACCCGCGTGCCTACACCGCCGTCAACACCGACGGCACGCGGCGGCTGCGCGACGCCGTCGCCGGGCTCCCCGTACCGCCGCGGCTGGTCTACTGCTCCTCACTGGCGGCCTCCGGACCCGGCCGGGCGGCGCCGGGCCGAGGAGACCCCCGCGCCTGTCTCCCTGTACGGGCGCAGCAAGCTCGGCGGCGAGCTGGCACTCCGCGAGGCGGCCGGCCAGGTGGCCGCCGTCACGGTCCGGCCGCCCATCGTCTACGGCCCGGGCGACCGGGAGTTCCTGCCCCGGCTGGTGGGCGCGGTGCGCACCGGCCTGCTCCCGGCCGTCGGACGCCCCGGGCCGCGGCACTACTGCCTCATCCACGTCGACGACCTGTGCCGCGCGCTGATCGCCGCGGCGGACCCGGCGACGGCCCCGGGCACCCACCACGTCTGCGACGGCACCGAGCACCGCTGGGACGACATCGGCGCCGCCGTCGCCGCCGTCCTGCGCCGCCGCGCCCCCCGCGTCGTCCACATCCCCGCGCCGCTGGCCGCGGCCGCCGCGCGCCTCGCCGGCCGCTCCTCCATGCTCAACCCCGACAAGGTGGCCGAGGCCCGCCATCCCGCCTGGACCTGCGCCCCCAGCGACACGCTGCCCTTCGGCCCCGCCACGCCGCTCGCCGACGGTCTCCGCGCCTCCCTCACGGGCTGACCCGGACCCGGCATGCACACCCCGAGGAAGGTGAGAACGTCATGCGCCGTCGACTGTCGCCGTACGAACGCGTGATCTGGGCGGCGGGCGAACGCCTCCCGGTCAACATCGCCGCAGTGGCCCGGGTGACGGGCCGGACGACCGCCGGGCGGGTGCGGGAGGCCGTGGCCTTCGCGCGGGAGCGGCATCCGCTGCTCGGGGTGCGGGTGGCGGACCCCGGGTGGTGGCAGGCGCGGCTGACGACGGCGGGCGCCGGGGACCCGCCGGTACGCGTGGTGCGATCCACGGAAGCCGATGGGGCCGCCGGGCAGGACGTCTGGTCCCGGGTGGTGGAGGAGGAGATCCAGCGTCCGTTCGACACGGTCACGGGGCCGCTGGCACGCTTCGTGCTGGTGGACGCGGGTGAGGCGTTCGACCTGGTCGCCGTCTTCCACCACCTCGTCGCGGACGCGGTGTCGGCGGGCGTGGTCGTGCGCGACCTTCTCACGCATCTGGCCGCCGCCCCTGTGGCCGGAACCGCGCCCGTCCTGGCACCGCCCGCCGACCACCTCGTCCCCGGACCGCGGGCCAGGCCCGCCGACCTGCTGAGGACCGCCCGCGCGCTGGGCGGGCCCGTGCCAGTGCCGCGCCCGCGCCGCGGGCCGCTCGCGTTCCACCCGTGGGCGCTGGACCGGGAGGAGACCGCGCTGCTGCTCAAGCGGTGCCGGGCCGAGGGGACAACGCTGCAGTCCGCGCTGTGCGCGGCGTTCGCACGGGCGGCGACGCCGGGCCGCCCCGCCCGCATCGCGGTGGCGGCGGACCTGCGCCGGGTGCTGGACCCGCCGCCCGGCGAGGCGGTCGGCCTGTACGCGGCCAGCTTCGTGATCTCCGCGGACGGCGGGGACGACCTGTGGAGCGCGGCCCGGGAGGCACGGACCGACATCCACGCCCGGCTGACCCCGGACGCGCTGTGGCCGCTCGTCCGGGTGTTCCGGCTGACCTCCGCGGTCCCGCACCGCGCGATCGGCGCGCTGCTGCGCCGCGGCGAGGAGCGCGGGCCCCGCTTCGACGTCTCCGTCAGCAACGCCAAATTGCCGATCCCCGAGGAGTACGGGCCGCTACGGCTGTACGCGGTGCACGGCGCGGCGCACACCAGCCTGTCCGGTGCCCCGCTCGTCATCGTCATCGGCTTCGGCGGCCGGCTGTTCTGCAGCGTGACGTCGACCGACGGGGAGGCGTCGGCGGACCTGTGCCGGCGCGCCATGGGGCATCTGCTGGACGGGGGGGACGCGGTCTGAGCCGATCCCCACGGGTACCGCCGCTCTCAGCGGGTATCCGACTGTCGTGGCACGTACCGTCGGGGTCGAGGAAGAACTCCTCCTGGTGGACGCGCGGACCGCAGAGCCGCGGGCCGTCGCCGACGCCGTGCTGGACGGCGGCCAGTGGGCCGGCGAACTCGTGGCGGAGCTCCAGCAACAGCAGCTCGAACTCAACACGTCACCGTGCGTCACACTGGACCAGTTGCGCGGGGAACTGCGCACCTGGCGCCGGCGGGCGGCGCGGCTCGCCGCGGGCCAGGGCGTGGACATCGCGGCGCTCGGCACCTCGCCGCTGCCGGTCTCCCCGAGCCTGACGCCGCAGGGCCGCTACCGCAGGATGGCGCAGAGCTTCGGCCTCACCCTCCAGGAGACGCTGACCTGCGGCTGCCATGTGCACGTGGGTGTCGCCTCCGACGAGGAGGGCGTCGCGGTCGTCGACCGCATCCGGCCCTGGCTGCCCGCGCTGCTGGCGCTCAGCTCGAACTCGCCGATGTGGCAGGGCACCGACACCGGCTACGCCAGCTACCGCTACCAGGTCTTCGGCCGCTGGCCGACGGCCGGGCCGACCCTGGGCTTCGGCTCCGCCGCGGCGTACCACCGGGCGGTCTCACGACTGCTGTCCACCGGCATCCTGCAGGACCAGGGCATGGTCTACTTCGACGTCCGGCTGTCGGCGAAGTTCCCGACGGTGGAGGTGCGGATCTGCGACGTGTGCGTGGACTACCAGGACTCCGTGGTGCTGGCCGCACTGGTGCGCGGCCTGGTCGAGACCGCGGCCCGCGACTGGGCGGACGGCCGCCCGGCCCCCGGCCCCGGCGTCGACGTGCTCCGCCTGGCGTCCTGGCGGGCCAGCCGCTCGGGACTCGACGGCGCCCTGCTGCACCCGCTCACGCACCGCCCGGCCGGCGCGCACGACGTGGTCGAGGCGCTGGTCTCCCACGTCGAGGGCGCGCTGAAGGACTCCGGCGACCTGTACGCCGTCCGCGCCGGCGTCGACCGGCTCACGTCCCGGGGCACCGGCGCCCAGCGGCAACGCGAGGCGTACGCGCGCGGCGGCCCGGTCGCGGTCGTCCGTGAGGCCGTCGCCCGCACCCGGGCGTGACCGCCCGCTCACAGCCCGCACGCGGCACGGTATCGTCCGGGGACGCGTGCGCCGCCCGGGCACAAGCGGTGGACGCGGCACGCGGCACACGACGGGGCGACCGGGGGACGGTGCATGAGCGACGCACGCGCGGCGGTGGACCGGATGCTGACACGCTTCGGGCTGTCCGCCCCGCCCCGGACCGACTCCATCGTCGCCGGTGCCGGCACGACCCCGGGCAGCCTGCTGCGGGCGGCCGCCGCGCTGCTGCGTGCCGCCTGGGGCGGTGAGCGCCGGGCCGCGGCCGCCGCCGCGCTCGCGCTGATCGTCCTGGCGCTGGACACGGCGCCCCGGGATCACCCGCTGCGTGCGCGGCTGGTGCTCCATCTGCAGCTGGCGCAGCGCACTTTGGCCATGTACGGGGACTTTCGGGTGTCCGCCGAGGTGCGCCATCAGCTGGCCGCGCAGACCCAGCACCGCTCTCCCGACGACCTCGTGTCGGTGGCCGCCCGCTACCCGGGCGGGCCCGCGCAGCGGCCGTTCGCGCCGGCGGACGCGATCGAGGCACGGGTGGACGCGCTGCTCGCCACTCTGCCGCCGGACGACCTGAGCCGCCCGGGGCTGCTGGCCGGGCTCGTGCACGCGGCGCTGATCCGGTACGAGTGCGGGGCCACCGGCGAACTGCCGGCCCTGTGGCCGCGAGCCCGCACCGCGTTGGAGGGGGTGTCCCCGGAACACGTCGACGCCCCCGACGCGGGCCGGGTCGCGGTGCTCGCGGGCGTCGCCTGGGTGCGGGCGCATCCCCAGGACCGGGACGCCGTGGACGTCGCCGTGCGGGGCGGCCGGCTGGCACTGGCCGCGACGTGGGGTCAGACGGCCTCGGGCGGTGTGCGCGACCGGCATGAGGTCCGCACCGTGCACTTCGCCCTGGCCGTCGCCCTGATGTGCACCCTGCCGTGGGCGCCGGAACGGGAAATCGTCGACGAGGCCATGGAGCACCTGGAGGCCTACCGCGCCGAAGGCCTGCCGGACGACAACGCCGCGTACGAGATCAACATGGCCTCGCTGCTGGCCGCCCGCGCTGTCGTGGCGTGGGACGCGGCCGACGCCGACGAGGCCGGGCGGATGCTCGGGGAGGTCCTGCGGCGGCTGCCGCCGGGGCACCCGCTGCTGCCGCACATCGCGGACAAGGCGGCCCACGTGGGCCGACTTCACTCCGCGATCAGGCGGTTCCCCCGCACGCTGGGCTCGATGGCGGCGAAGTTCCTGCCGATGATGATGCGTGTCGCGCCCGCGCTGCCGCCGATGCAGGTGCGGACGGTACTGCCACCGCCCGGCGCGCGCACCGACGGGCCGCAGGCCGGGCCGCGGCCCGCGCCGCCGGAACCGCCGGAGCCCCGGCACGAGCCCGGACCGGAGCCCCCGGCGGCCCAGGACCCGCCCATCGCGGTCGCCGTACCGCCCGAACTCGCGCCCCTCGTGCAGGCGCTGACGAAGGGCCCCGGAGCCGGGACGGCCTTCGACCCGGCCTTCGTGGCCGACGCCGAGCGGAAGCTGCGGGCACTCGTGGACGACGCGGCGCCCGGCAGCCCCGAACGCGCCCAGGCCGCGGGCGTGCTGATGGCCGTCATCGCCATGCGCTACACCCAGGACCAGGACGCCGCCGTCATCGACGAGGCCGCCGCCCTCGGGGACCGCCTCCTTGCCGAGTTGCCGTACGGGTCCCGCGGCCACACCGACCTCGTTCTCGCCGCCGCGCCGTGGCAGCACATGCGCGCCCTGATCGCCATGGACGCCGCCGCCCTGCGCGTCTGCTGCGAGGACCTGCGCGCCGCCCTCGACCGGCTGCCCGAGGACAGCCCGCCCCGCCTCGCCGGCGAGATCGAGTACGCCAACGCGCTGACCAACCTCGCCGGTCTGACGCAGAATCCCGTCCAGGCCGCCGAGGCACGCCGGCTGATCGCACGGGCGGCCCGGCGTGTCCGGGAGACCCCGGGCCTGGCGGACCTGCTGGGCGGCATGGTGAGCTCCTACGGCCACTGGGCGGACTTCACCGACGCGACCGTGCGCGGTGACGCCGAGGAGGCGCGGGCGGCGGAGGTCGCGCTCGCGGGCGTGTTCGACGGTGAAGTGCCGGCGGTGCGCTTCGAGTCGGCGCGGATCGCGATGGGCGACGCCCTGGAGCGCCACGCCTGGGGCGACGCCGCCGACGCGGCGGAACGCGCCCTGGAGGCCCTGCCCCTGATGACCTCGCGCGCGCTGGGCCGGGACGACCGCCGGACCCTGCTGGACCGGGCGCTCCTGGGCGGCCGGTACCCGGTCGCCCACCTCGGCACGGACCGGGCCGGCGATCCGGACGCCGCCGGGCACCCGGACCCGCTGACCGGCACCAGCCTCAGCCGCACGGGGTGCGCGGCGGCCATCGCCGCCGGACGCCCCGCGCAGGGCCTCGCCCTGCTGGAAGAGGGCCGCGCGGTCCTGATGAACCAGGATCTGGAGGGCCGCGCCGATCTCGGCGGTCTCGCCGCCGCGCACCCGGCGCTGGCAGCGGAGTTCCGGACGCTCGCGGCGCGTCTGCGGCGGGCCGAGACGCCCGACGAGGCGGGCACGGCGGACACCGGGACCCAGGGGTACCTGGAACGGCACATCGCGGCGGCCGAATGGGAGGCGCTGCTGATGCGGGTGCGCGCCCGCCCGGGCTTCGAGCGCTTCCTGCTGCCGCCGACCGAGGAGGAGATGCGGGCGGTCGCCGCCGAGGGCCCCGTCGTCGTGGTCAATGTCGACCGGTTGCGCTGCGACGCGCTCGTCGTCACCGAGCGGCGCATCATCGTCGTACCGCTACGCGATCTGACAGAAGGTCAGATTGCCCTGCGCGCCCAGAAGTTCCTCGCGGCGGTGAACCTGCGCCTGGAAGCACCCCGCGAGGAGCACGAACGCGCGCGGGAGACCGTCCTGGACACCCTCGAGTGGCTCTGGCACACGACCGCCGAGCCGGTACTGTGCGCGCTCGGCCTCACGCGGCCGCTGCCGCCGGACGCGCCCGCGGCGGACGTGCCCAGGCTGTGGTGGTCGGCCTCCGGTCCGCTCGCGTATCTGCCCCTGCACGCGGCCGGGTTGCAGCGCAGGGACCAGCTCGCGGAGCGCCGTTCGGTCCTCGACCGCGTCGCGTCCTCCTACACCCCCACCCTGCGTGGTCTGCGGCACGCCCGCCGGGCTCCCTCGGGCCGCACCGGGGGCCGGCTGCTCGCGGTCGGCCGGCCGACCGGGCGCGGAGGCTCGGCGGGCGCCTCCGGCTACGAGATCGCCGCGATCTCCGAAGCCCTGGGCGGCGTACGGGCCCTGGAGGGCGAGGCGGCGACGCCCGGACGGGTGCTGAAGGCGCTGCGCACCGCACGCTGGGTGCACTTCGCCTGCCACGGCGTCAGCGACGCGGCCGATCCCTCCGCCAGCCACCTCGCGCTGCACGGCGGGACGCTCAGCGTCGGCGACGTCTCCCGGCAGGAGCTGCGCTACGCCGAACTCGCGGTGCTCTTGGCCTGCCACACCGCGCACTCCGGCCCGCTGCCCGACGAGGCGGTCCATCTGGCCTCCGCCTTCCAGGTCGCGGGATACCCCCAGGTCGTCGGCGCCCTCTGGGAGGCCGACGACACCACCTCCGCCGCCCTGGCCGGGCACCTCTACACGGCGCTGCGGGCGCCCGCCCCGGGTGCCGTCTCCTCCCTCGACGCCGGCCGTGCCCTCAGCCGCATCACCCGCACTCTGCGCACTCGTTACGCGCGCTCCCCCGAGGCCTGGGCGGCCTTCGTCCATATCGGTCGCTGAAGCCCGGGCAAGCCGCTCGCCGTGCTCCGTCACGCGCCGTCCCCCGGGAACCGAACTGATGGGAAAGGGCCTCGGCCTCGCGCGCGGAGGGATCCGGAAGTCCCGCTCCCGGACATGGACCGCGCACTCGCGCCGCCGCGCGGCGTCACCGCCGGCGACGCAGCAGCAGATCCAGCTCCAGCCAGGTCGCCGGCGCCACCGGCCCCAGAGGTACGCGCAGGCCGGCCGCGCGGGCGACGGACCGCATGCGCAGGTCGACGAGAGCGTCGGCCAGATCGGCGAGGACGAACAGGCGCTCGCGCCCGGTTTCACGCGCGGAGGGATCCGGAAGCCCCGCCCGGACATGGACCGCGCACTCGCGCCGCCGCGCGGCGTCACCGCCGGCGACGCAGCAGCAGATCCAGCTCCAGCCACGTCGCCGGCGCCACCGGCCCCAGAGGTACGCGCAGGCCGGCCGCGCGGGCGACGGACCGCATGCGCAGGTCGACGAGAGCGTCGGCCAGATCGGCGAGGACGAACAGGCGCTCGCGCCCGGTCCGCCACGCCGCGGCCATCACGACGGCTCCGGCGATCAGGGCGGGCCACCAGAAAGTGGCCGCCGCGAGCAGGACGTAGAGCTGGCCCCAGGCGGACAGCCGGGCCGCCGCGTCGAAGGAGGCGGCGGCGGCGCGGATCTCCGCGCGGTCCGATGCGGGCGCGGCGAGCCACAGCCGCGGCCACAGCATCACGAAGGGCAGGGCGTAGTACTCCCCGACGCGGTGCTCCAGGGCGTGGATGCGGTCCCCCATGCGTGTCGGCCGGGCGGGCGGCAGCAAGGAGACGCGGTCACGGCGGGCCTCCGCCGCGTGGGCCGCGGCGAGTTCGGCGGGATCGCCGCCGGCCTCGTAGCGCCGGAGGTGCTCCGCGACCCGCTCGTCGGCACGGGCCCGCCGCGCACGCCGCCGGCGGACGAAGCGTTCACCGGTGCCACCCGGCCACGGCCCGAGCCACAGCAGCTGGACGCCGCGCGCGAGCAGCTGCACCACGAGCCCGGGGACGACCGCGAGCAGCAGCAGGGCGACCAGCACCAGGACCACCCCGGCCGCGCCGTGGCCGTCGGTCCAGCCGGCCACGCGCTCCACCTCCCGCAGCAGCCGCGCGACGTCGAACGGCCGCCGTGCGCCCAGCACATGCGCGGCCCAGGCGGTGCCGAGGAAGAGGGTGCCCGGCAGGGCCAGCAGGGCGACCCAGCGTTCGGCGAGCTTGCCGCCGATCGTGTCCAGCACGCCGGACACCGCTAGTACCGCACGTGTCGCAGTTCGGCGCCCCAGACCTCGCAGCGCGGCGCGGAGACGGACGCCGTGGGGTCCGCGCTCCGCGGGCACGTACCGCGCGGGCAGAGGTAGCGGAGGATGCCGCCGCCCCCACCGGCGAGCCCAGGCACGGTGACGTACGACCCGCCGTCGGTGCGCCGGCCGGCCAGACGGACGCCGAGCCGCTGCGCCAGGTCGCCCACGACGCGCAGGTCCCCCCGGCCCTCGCGGACGGCCTGCGCGACCGCCTCGACCTCGGCCGCCTCGTCGGGGTCGGCGAGCGCGGTGCGCCGCAGCTCGGGCAGCGCCTCACAGAACGTCATCACTGCGACCTCGTCCACCGGCCCAGCGTACTGATCTGCGATCATCGCCGTATGGCGTTCACCGAAGAGCTCGCGCGGGCCGTGCTCGCGGCGGACGGGCACCACCAGGCGAAGCTGATCGCGCTCGGTGAGAACGCGGTCTTCGAACTCGCCGGCGGCGCCGCCGTCGCGAAGGTCGGTCGCGGTCCCGAGCTGTTGGAGCGGGCCGCCCGCGAACTGCGCACGGCGACATGGCTCGCCGCGCACGGGGTGCCCGCCGTGCGCGCGGCGGACCCGGAGGCCCGGCTCGTGGACGGCCACCCGGTGACGTACTGGGAGCGCCTGCCGGACACCGTGCGCCCCGCGGAACCCGCCGACCTGGCCGCGCTGCTGCGGCTTGTGCACGCCCTGCCGGAACCGGACTTCGCCCTGCCCCGCCGCGATCTGCTGGACGGGGTGGAGCGCTGGCTGCGGCTCGCGGGCACGGCGGTCGACCCGGCCGACGCCGCGTATCTGCGCGAGCGGCGCGACGGGTTCGCCGCCGCGGCCGCCGCCCTGACACCGCACATCATGCCGGGCCCGATCCACGGCGACGCGCTGCCGCGCAATGTCCACGTCGGCCCGCAAGGACCCGTGCTGGTCGACCTGGAGACCGTCTCCAGCGATCTGCGCGAGCACGATCTCGTCGTCATGGCGCTCAGCCGGGACCGCTACGGGCTCGGCACGGCGGCCTACGACGCCTTCACCGCCGCCTACGGCTGGGACGTCCGCGACTGGGAGGGCTGCGCCGTGCTGCGCGGCGCCCGCGAGACCGCCAGCTGCGCCTGGGTCGCCCAGCACGCGCCCGGCAACCCGGCGGCCCTGGCCGAGTTCCGGCGCCGTGTCGCGTCCCTGCGCGACGGCGACCCGGCGGTGCGCTGGCACGCGTTCTAGGGGCCTTCGTGCGGGTCCCGCGGCTGTGCGGGCTGCCGCTGGGGGCGCCCCAGGCGCGGTGCATCGCACGGCGGAGAGCCGGCCCCGCGGTCGGCGTGGCCGGGCTGCCCGGACGTTTCGGCAATACAGCGTGGGGACTCCCCCGGCCGAAGGCTGGGAGGACTTCCGAAGCACGCCCACGCCGTGCCCCGGCACCGGACGTGCCCTCAGACGGGCTCGCGCAGTGGCCAGCGCGTGTCGATCTCGACCTCGGGAGCGCCGCCCTGGCGGACCAGCCAGCGCTGGTAGCCCTCGGCCCAGTCGGCGTACCAGCCGATCTGGGACCGGTGCAGTTCACGCAGGCCGCCGACGGCCCGCGGGTAGCGCTCGGCGATGGCGCAGGCGACCCGGACGGCGGCCAGCGCGTCCGCGCTCGCCTCGTGCGCGTCGTCGAGGGTGACGCCGTACTCGCGGCAGGCGGCCTCCAGATTCCGCTTGCCCTTGCGGTAGCGGTCGAGGTTGCGGTCCATGACGAGCGGGTCGACGACGGGGCCGACCTCGCCGCCCAGCCGCTCCTCCAGGGAGGGCAGCTGATGCCTGCGCAGCTCCGCCGCCAGCAGACTGAGGTCGAAGGGCGCGTTGTAGACGACGACCGGGACACCGGCCGCCCAGTGGGCGACGAGGGCGCCGGCGATCTCGTCGACCGCCTCGGCCGCCGGCCGGCCGTGTGCGGCCGCGTGCTCGCTGCTGATGCCGTGCACGGCGGCGGCCTCGGCGGGGATGGGGACTGCGGGATCGACGAGCCACCCCAGGTGACGTATCGGCTCCCCGTCCCTCACCTCGGTGACGGCCGCCGTGACGATCCTCGCTCGGAGCGGATCCGTGCCCGTCGTCTCCAGGTCGAAGCCGACCAGCAGTTCCCGGTGCCATCCCATGGCCATTGGCGTACGTCCTTCCCGCGGTTCCCCCGTGTGCTCTGCCATCATCCCGTGCGGCACTGACAGTCCCGCCGCCGGGCGGCCGCGGGCGTCGGGACACCGGCGTCAGGACACCGGCCGGGAGTCCCCCCACACGCCCTCGAACTCCTCGCGGTAGATGCCGAAGAGCCCCTGCTCCGCCTCGGCCGCCTCGCCGTCCTTGGTCTGCACCAGGTCGCGCGGCCCGCCGCGCAGGATGATCACCGGGGACTCCATGCCCCGGGCCTTGCGCAGGTAGGACTGGACGACGGCGACACCGTTCGCGGTGTCGCCGTCCACCACGTAGGCGGTGAAGCGGGGGGTCTCGTCGAAGACCCGGATCTCGAAGGCGCCGGGGTCGCGCAGCCGTGCCCGTACCCGGCGCATGTGCATGATGTTCATCTCGACGGCGCGGCTCAGCTCGCCCCGGCCGAGGCCGAGTTCGCGCTCGCGCCGCCGGACCGCGCTGCTGGCGGGGTTCAGGAACAGCAGCCGCATACGGCAGCCCGACTCCGCGAGCCGCACCAGCCGCTTGCCGGAGTAGTTCTGCACGAGCAGGTTGAGCCCGATACCGACGGCGTCCAGCCGCCGGGCGGCACCGAACAGGTCCTCGGCCGGCAGCTGCCGCTGGAGCCGCACCCGGTCCGGGTAGACCCCGACGACGTCGGCGTAGCGGTCGGCGACCAGTTCCTCGACGGCGTCGACGGGCAGGCGGTCTGCGGACGGATAGCCCGGGCCGGAGCCGAGCACGTCGAGCAGCCGGGCGGCGGCCCGCTCGGCCTGGTCCAGGACGGTCCGGGACAGCGCGCGGTTGCGGGAGACGACATGCCGGGCCACCTCCAACTCGTCCAGGGCGAGTTCGAGGTCCCGGCGGTCGTCGAGATAGGGCTCGAAGCACGGCCAGTGCTGCACGACCAGCTCACGCAGCTGCGGCAGCGTCAGGAAGCTGAGGATGTTGTCGTCCGCGGGATCGAGCAGGAAGCCCTTGCGGCGGCTGACCTCGCGCACGGCGGCGGCGCGCTGGACCCATTCGTGCCCGGCGGGACCCGCGGCGGCGACCACCCACTCCTCGCCGTGCACGGGCTCGTAGATGGGGCGCAGGATGGCGTTCACCACGGCCCGGAGCCGCTGCTCGACCAGATTGAGCCACACATAGGCCCGCCCGGCGCGGCGGGCGCGGGTGCGCACCTCGGCCCACTCGTCGGCGCCCCAGTCCAGTTCCGCTCCGATCTCCAGCGGCAGTGCCAGGGACGCGGTTCCGGTGCCGTTCCCCTCGCCGATGCCGCCCTGGTCCCCCTGATCACCACCACCAGGGAGCACCAGACCTCCCGACATCACGACTGCACCCGCCTTCCCGCCCCCGTACACGATCAAGGAAGGGTACTGCGGGGCGGGAGGCAGTGCAGCCGTAACGACGCTACTTCACCACATGCTTACTCGCTTCACCGGCCAAATCCCTCAGTGCGCACGGCCGTTGTGGCCCGAGAGGTCGTCCGGGGTGAGCGGGCTCATGGCGGTGACGTCCCGGGGCACGAGCTGGAAGCCCTGCCAGTGGATCGGCATGGGCGTCTGGTCCTCGTCACGCGGAATGTGGTGGAAGCCGACATTGACCCAGACCACAGGGTGCGTCAGGGCCTCGCCGTTCGCCCACTTGTCCACCGAGGCGCCCCGGCCGTTGCAGGCCGGGTCGCTGTTGCCGCCGGCCAGTTGCTCACACGCGCGGTACTGGGTGACGTACACGTCCTTGGAGGTGTAGGCGTGCGCGTCGTAGTGGTCGGAGTGCTGCTGGACCACCTCCCAGGAGCGCGGGTGCAGGTCGGCGTTCTTGCCGGCCGTGGAGACCACGCGCCACCAGCGGCGCAGCGCGGACGTGGCGGCCAGCTCCTTGGCGACGGGGGTCCTGGTGGTCTTGAGCACGGCGGAACCGCTCCCCCGGCCGGCCTTCTTGGTGTCGAACTGCTCGACCTTGGAGCGGGTCGAGCCGTCGGGGGCGAAGTCCAGCCGCCAGAAGACCGAGTGGTAGTGGCTGGTGGCGTGGTCGTGGCCGCCCTTGCCGATGGGCCACCCGGTGCCCTCGCCGCTGTAGTCCGAGGGCGACAGGTCGCCGGTGGCGCCGACCTTGGCGGTGACGGTGCCGTCGTCGGAGAAGTTCCACTGGGTGACGTACTCGTACCAGCCGAGCTGCGAGACGGAGAAGACCACCAGGTCACTGCCCTGCTTGGTGTACTTCCTTGCGTTGCCCCGCTCGTCGTTGACATCGCTGCGGTAGGCGTATCCGTGCGGCGCGGTGGTGGTGCACAGCGCCTTGACGGTGCGTTCCTGCTGCGGGACGTAGGCGGAGCCGATGGTGCCGCCGGGGCACTCCTCGGGGCCGATGTCGACGGCCGTGTTCCCGAAGCCGATGTCCGACAGGTCGTTGTACTCGGTCAGGCCGGAGTCGTAGGGCACATTGACCTGGGCGAGCGCCGCGGAGTTCAGCACCCTGATGGGATGCGGTTCCTTGCGCGGCTGGTAGGCGATCCTCTCCAGGACCAGGCCCTTGGTGCCGCTGATGCGCCAGCACATGGTCCAGGTGGTTCCGTTGGGCAGCTTCTTGGTGATGACGGTCGCCGTGCCGCAGCCGGCGGCCGCCTGGGCGGCGCGTGGGGCCGCGGTCGCCCCGGTGGCCGTGCCGGGCGTCGTCCCCGCGACGAGTGCGGGCAGGAGCAGGAGCGCCGAGGCCGTACCGAGGGCCCGGCGCACGTTCGCTGTGTGCATGGTTGCTGGGTCTCCGCTCTTAGTGGATCCGGCCGACGGTGCGGTCGCTGAGGTCGACGACGAACCGGGTCGTGTCGATCCACGGCCCGTCCTTCACCTGTGTGAACAGGCGTACGCACCGGTGCTTGCCGCACTTGCGCAACGCGGCCGGTCCGGACTGCTCCGCGGTGTTGAAGGAGATGCCGCGCAGCCGCAGCTGACCGGGCGAGGTGAGCCTGATCCCCCTGGCGGCCGCCGCGAAGTCGGTCCGCAGTCCCTCGCCGAGCGGGTCCTTGATGAGCAGCGCGGCCGCTTCGGTGGTCTCGTCGGCCGAGGGAGGCGGCTGCATGCCGGATGCGGTGTCGGTGTGCTCCACGGTGCCGGCCGTGAGGTTGACGGTCTTCTTCACGAGCCGGTCGTGCCCGTAGTCGTAGAACAGCACCTCGACGCGGCGGTCCTGGCCGGTCCGGGCGGCGCCGGCGTCCGCATCCGGGTCCGCCGGGTCCGCGAGGTCGGTGTCGAGGTACTCGGGCCCGCGCCCGCCGTCCACGTCCTGCGCACTGCGCAGGCTGTCGCGCTGCAGGGCTATGGACTTCGCCCGGTCGACCTCGGCCTTGGTCAGGGGCCCTCGTCCGGTCTGCTGTCCGCCCTGGGGCGCCTGAATCTCCGTCACGGTGTCATGGCCGCCGTCGGTGCCGCTGCCGCTGCCGTCGTCCTGCCGGCCCGGCCCGCCCGACGGGGCGGCGGAGCCGGCCGTCGTGGCGCGGTCGTCACCCGCGGATGCGGAACGTGGCAGGGTCATGCCCACCATGACCGCGGTGGCGGCGACGGCGATGCCGGCGCCCCATAAGACGCGCCTGACGCCGCGTCCGGCCGCTCCCGATTTCCCCGTGGGGCGGCTTTCCCCCTGATCTGTCACGTAGGTCCCTCCTGTACCGTACTGTCACCTGTTCAGATGACGTCACGACGACCCAGGTTGCCTGCGGCAAGCGGATTCTTGCGGCAGGCAGGGGAATTGGAACACTCGTACCGGGGAAGATCTCGGCAATAGCGTGCCATCGCGGGTGCGGGTGCGTGACGATGCCCTTTCGGCACGTTGTGACCGGGGGTGCGGCCTACCGGCGCCCGGCAGTGAAGTGGAAGAGTCGACGACATGCAGGTCTGGCCGGGTCAGGCATATCCCCTCGGCGCCACGTACGACGGCGCCGGCACCAATTTCGCGGTCTTCTCGGAGGCGGCGGAGCGGATCGAGCTGTGTCTGCTCCACGACGACGGGTCGGAGACCGCCGTCGAGCTGCGTGAAGCCGACGCCTTCGTCCGCCACGCCTATGTGCCGGGCATCATGCCCGGGCAGCGGTACGGCTTCCGGGTCCACGGGCCCCACGAGCCCACCCAGGGTCACCGCTGCAACTCGGCGAAGCTGCTCCTGGACCCGTACGCGAAGGCGATAAGCGGCTCGATCGACTGGGACGAGGCGGTGTACGGCTACCGGTTCGGGCAGCCGGAGTCCCGCAACGACCTGGACTCCGCACCGCACACGATGTCCTCCGTGGTGGTGAACCCCTACTTCGACTGGACCGACGACCGCAGCCCGCGCATCGACTACCACCGCACCGTCATCTACGAGGCCCATGTGCGCGGCCTGACGATGCTGCACCCGGAGCTGCCGGAGGAGATCCGCGGCACCTATGCGGCGCTCGCCCATCCGGCGGTCATCTCGCACCTGGTGGAGCTCGGCGTCACCACCCTGGAACTGATGCCGGTGCACCAGTTCGTCCACGACCACCGTCTGGTGGACGAGGGGCTGCACAATTACTGGGGCTACAACACGCTCGGCTTCTTCGCCCCGCACAATGCGTATTCCTCGATGGGCGACCGCGGGCAGCAGGTGCTGGAGTTCAAGACCGCGGTGCGGGCGCTGCACAAGGCCGGCATCGAGGTGATCCTGGACGTGGTCTACAACCACACCGCCGAGGGCAGCCACCTGGGACCGACGCTGTGCTTCCGGGGCATCGACAACGCCTCGTACTACCGGCTGGCCGACGACCCGCGCTACTACACGGACACCACCGGCACCGGGAACTCGCTGCTGATGCGCAGCCCCCATGTGCTCCAGCTGATCATGGACTCGCTGCGCTACTGGGTCACCGAGATGCACGTCGACGGCTTCCGCTTCGACCTCGCCGCGACGCTCGCCCGGCAGTTCCACGAGGTGGACCGGCTGTCGTCGT
The DNA here is from genome assembly GCF_056270165.1 of Streptomyces sp. RLA123. Lineage (NCBI taxonomy): Bacteria > Bacillati > Actinomycetota > Actinomycetes > Kitasatosporales > Streptomycetaceae > Streptomyces > Streptomyces sp. RLA123. Next base: position 2,142,849 of record NZ_JBWDOR010000003.1, read on the forward strand.
TCTTCGACCTGGTGCAGCAGGACCCGGTGGTCAGCCAGGTGAAACTGATCGCCGAGCCGTGGGACGTCGGCGAGGGCGGCTACCAGGTGGGCAATTTCCCCCCGCTGTGGACCGAGTGGAACGGCAAGTTCCGCGACACGGTCCGCGACCTGTGGCGCGGCGAGCCCGCCACGCTCGCCGAGTTCGGCTCCCGGCTGACCGGCTCCTCCGACCTCTACCAGGACGACGGCCGCCGCCCGCTCGCCTCCATCAACTTCGTGACCTGCCACGACGGCTTCACCCTCCACGACCTGGTGTCGTACAACGAGAAGCACAACGAGGCCAACGGCGAGAGCAACCGGGACGGCGAGAGCCACAACCGCTCCTGGAACTGCGGCGCCGAGGGAGACACCGAGGACGAGGAGGTGCTCGCCCTGCGCGAGCGCCAGATGCGCAACTTCATCGCCACCCTGATGCTCTCCCAGGGCGTGCCGATGATCTCCCACGGCGACGAGTTCGGCCGCAGCCAGCAGGGCAACAACAACGCCTACTGCCAGGACAACGAACTCGCCTGGGTGCCCTGGCCCAAGGAGGGCGACGCGCGGACCGAGCAGCTGCACGAGTTCACCCGGCAGATGGTGTGGCTCCGCCGCGACCACCCGGTCTTCCGGCGCCGCCGCTTCTTCCACGGACGGCCGATGGAGGGCACGCACGACGAGCTCTCGGACATCGCGTGGTTCACCCCCGAGGGTGAGGAGATGACCCAGGACGACTGGCAGGAGGCCCAGGCCAACGCCCTGGTGGTCTTCCTCAACGGCAGCGCGATCTCCGAGCCGGGCGACCGCGGGGAGCGCATCGCCGACGACTCCTTCCTGCTGTTGTGCAACGCCTGGCACGAGCCCCTGGACTTCGTGGTGCCGGTCAACCACGGCAAGGAGTGGCAGGTCGTCGTGGACACCCAGCGTCCCGAGGGCGTACCGGCGGGCACCGGGCGCAAGGTGACCCAGGGCGACCGGCTGCGGCTGGCCGACCGCAGCATGGTGGTGCTGCAACGCCCGGCGTAACCGGCGTCCCGGTGTGATGGCCACACCGGTCGGCGGGGTAGGCAGAAGGCTATGACAGAAAGCGCCGCGACCCCGCCGACCGCTGTCGCCCCCGCCGTGCCGACGGCCACCTACCGGCTGCAGCTCCAGCCGGACTTCCCCTTCGCCGCCGCCGAGGCCGTCGTCCCCCATCTGGCCGCGCTCGGCGTCTCCCACCTCCACCTCTCCCCCGTGCTGCAGGCCGTCCCCGGCTCCACCCACGGCTACGACGTCGTGGACCACACCCAGGTGCGCGAGGAACTGGGCGGCGAGAAGGGTCTGCGGTCGCTGGCCCGCACCGCCCGGTCGCACGGCCTCGGCCTGGTGCTGGACGTCGTGCCCAACCACATGGCGGTGCCCGCGCCCGAGTACCTCGCCCGTCCGCTGTGGGAGGTGCTCCGGGAGGGCCCGCAGTCCCCGTACGCGCGCTGGTTCGACATCGACTGGGCCGCCCAGGGTGACCGGCTGCTGCTGCCGGTGCTCGGCGCGCCCCTGGAGGACGTGCTCGACGACCTGCGCGTGGAACGGGACCGGGACGCGGGCGAGCGCGTCCTGCGCTACCACGACCACGCCTTCCCGCTGCGGGCCGGCAGCGAGGAACTGCCGCTGCGCCGCCTGCTGGACGCCCAGTGGTACCGGCTGGCGTGGTGGCGGCAGGCCCGCTCCGAGCTGAACTACCGGCGCTTCTTCACCATCTCCGAGCTCATCGCCGTCCGCGTCGAGGATCCCGAGGTCTTCGCCGCCACCCACGCCACGCTGCTGCGGCTGCTGGACGAGGGCGTGGCCGACGGCCTGCGCGTCGACCACCCCGACGGACTCGCCGACCCGGCCGGCTACCTGCGGCGGCTCGCCGAGGCCTCCGCCGGCCGCTGGACGGTCGTGGAGAAGATCCTCACCGGCGACGAACACCTCCCGGCCGGCTGGGCCTGCGCGGGCACCACCGGCTACGACGCCCTCGACCGCCTGGACGGCCTGTTCACCGACCCGGCCGGGGCCGAGGAGATCACCGGCTTCTACCGCGAGTTCACCGGCGCCGCCGCCGACCGGGGCGGCCTCTGGGAGCCGACCGTGCGGGCCGCCGCGCGCCGGATCGTCGTCCACGACCTGGCCGCCGAGGTGGACCGGCTGACCCGGGCCGCCGTCCGGGCCACCGGCGGGGACGAGCGGGTGCTGCGCGAGGCGCTCCGGGAGACCCTGGTGCGGCTGCCGCGCTACCGCCCGTACGTCGTGCCCGGCGAGCCCGCGACCGAGGAGGACGTCGCGCTGCTGGCGGCCGTGGCCGAGGCCACCGGGCTGCCGGCCGCCGAGACGATCCGCGACCTGGCGCTCGGACGGTTCGGGGCCGAAGGCGAGGACGGCGACGAGGACGGCGGCGGGAGCGCGAGCGGTGACGAGGACACCGCCGACTTCGCCGTGCGCTTCGCGCAGGTCTCCTCCGCGCTGCGCGCCAAATCCGCCGAGGACACCGCCTTCTACCGCTACTACCCGCTGCTGTGCCTCAACGAAGTGGGCCGCGACCCCGCCCGCCCCGCCACCTCGCCCGAGGAGTTCCACGCCTTCTGCGAGCGGCTGCGCTCGGACTGGCCGCTGACCGGTACCGTGCGCTCCACCCACGACACCAAGCGCAGCGCCGACGTCCGCGCGCGCCTCGCCGCCCTCACGGAGCTGCCCGGCCCCTGGGCGCGGTGGCTGACGGAGACCTCGGAGCAGCTGCGCGCGTACCTGACCGGCCGTGGGGTGCCGCTGCCCGAGCGGCACGTGGAGTACCAGGCGTGGCAGTACGCCGCGGTCTTCTGCGACCCGGCCGCGGCGGACCTGGTCGCCGCCACCATGCTCAAGTCCGAGCGGGAGGCGGGTCTGCGCACCGCGTGGACCGACCAGCGTCCGGAGTACGAGCAGGAGCTGACGGACTTCGTACGGGAGCTGGTCGGCGGCCCGTCCGCCTTCGCCACCGGGCGCATCGCGGACGAGCTGGCGGCCCCCGAGCGCGTCAACACCCTCGGCGCGCACCTCACGCACCTGACCATGCCCGGCGTGCCGGACGTCTACCAGGGCGACGAGGAGCGGCAGCTGCTGCTCGTCGACCCCGCCAACCGCGCGCCCTACGACCCGGGCGCGGCCGGCGGCCCGCCGAGCGAGAAGCGCCTCGTGACCGTCGCCGCGCTGCGCCTGCGCCGGGCCCGGCCCCAGTGGTTCACCGGCCCCCAGGCCGGCTACGAGCCGCTCTACGCCCGCGGCGCGGCCGGCGCGCACTGCGTCGCCTTCGTCCGGGGCGGCCGGGCGCTGACCGTGGTCACCCGGCTCTCCCGGCGCCTGGCCGGGGCCGGTGGCTGGCGCGGCACCGAACTGGTGCTGCCCGAGGGGGTATGGACGGAGGTGCTGACGGACCGCCGGTTCGAGGGCGTGCTGCCGCTGGAGTCGCTGCTGGACCGGCTGCCCGTGGCACTGCTGGTGCGCGACATCGACCTCTGAGGCGCGACCCCCGCTGCGGGGGCCGGACTGTCGGACCCCGCGGCTAGCGTTTCACCCATGGACGCATCGAACGCATCGCACGCCTCCGCCGCGTCGGAGGCTCTGCTCGCCCGCATCGGGAACGATCCGGCCGTGGTCGCGTACCTCGCGTGGCCGGGCGACTTCGACCTCGCCCGGCGGTCGCCGGTGGAGGAACTGACCCTGCCCTCGGGCGATCCGCTGCACCCGATAGCGGGGGACGGCGCGGGAGGCACGTACTTCCTGGTGGGGAAGGAGGGCGACCCCGCCCGGCCGGTGCTCTACGCGGACTCCGAGGGCCAGGCGGCGCTGATCGCGGCGAGCCTGGCGGAGGCGGTCGAGCTGGTTGTCGTGTGCCCCCTGTGGCACGACGCCGCCGCCGGTTTCCCGCTGCCCGAACTGGAGGCGCAGATCCGCGCCGACATGCCGGAATTCGACCGCGCCCGGGACGCGGTGGCCGCCGCGCTCGGGCTGACGCCGCCCCCCGCGGACGAGGTGCTGGCCCGGCTGCTGGCGACCGCCGCGCGCACGGTGCCGGACTTCCTGCCGTACGTGGACGACGACGACCACGGGCCCTACGCGCCGTTGATCGGGGGGTAGGACCGCGGAGCGTGCCGTGCCTGCCGTGCCGTGCCGTCAGGCCGTCGTCAGACGGAAGTGCATGGCGCCGAAGGTGACCCGGTCGCCGGGGCGGACCACGGCGGCGCCCATCACCCGGCGCCCGTTGACCCAGGTGCCGTTCATGGAGCCGAGGTCGCGCAGCACCCAGATCCCGTGCTCGTGGCGCAGTTCGGCGTGGATGCGGGAAGTGGAGGAGTGGCTGAGGCGGAAACCGCAGGACAGGTCGCGGCCTATGCGCAACGGGACCGGCCCGGCGGCGGGGAAGAGCAGCGGGGGCAGCTTCTCGGCCTGCCAGGCGTCGCGGATGCGGACCTGCAGGGCGGAGATCCTGGCGACGCCGTGCTCCAGCCACCGGCCCAGCCGTGCCATCCGCCCTTCGGCGGGCGGGAGATCGGCGATGAGGGCGTCCAGCTCGTCGGAACGGCCGGCGGTGAGCGCGAGCTCCACCCGGTGCAGGAAGGTGTCGTGCGAGAGCCGTCCGTCCACGGCACCCCCGCGCAGCACCTCGATGGCGCGCTCGCGCTCGGCCTCGGTGGGCCGTGGTGCGGACGGCGCGGACGGCGGCGCGGAATGGGTCGGGAACTCGTGGCTCACGTGCGTGATTGTCGGGCCGAACGCCCCGGAGTGTCCAGAAGCCGCGCGCCGACGCGCCGTTGACCGGCCCGGCGGCGCCCGCCCCCCGGGCGCGATCACAAAAAGCAGTGGACGCCCCGGAGTCGGCATGAGTACGGTGGGCGCACGCCCTTGACCGAGGAAGGAGGCGGAAGCCATGCACCTGTTCACCGCTCCGCGCTCCCGCCCCGATGTCCGCAGGGCGATCTCCGTCTGACCGGGAGCGCTCCACTTTCCCGTAAGGACTTCTCCCTTCATGTCTGACCTGGTCATCCGCCCGCTTGTCGCGGGCGAGACACATCTCTTCCACTCCCTGGCTTCCGAGGACGGCGGCCTGGTCGGCCGGTCCCTGATGGGCCACACGTACGCCTTGACCGACGAGGGCGGCGAGTACCGCCCCGACTGGACCTGGGTCGCCCTGCGCGGCGGCACGGTCGTCGCCCGCGCGGCCTGGTGGGGCGCCCCCACCGACGACAAGCCCGTGGCACTGGACTGGTTCGACTTCACCGACGCCGACGCCGCCGTGCGGTTGCTGCGGACGGCGCCGCTCAAGGCCGAGTTCGAACTGCTGCTGCCGCCCGGCTGGCGGGAGCGACGGGAGGTCCGCGAGGCCGCCCAGACCCGCATCGACGCGGCGATCGTCTCCGGTATGGAGCTGCTCGTCGAGCGCTACCGCTACACCTGGACACCCGAGTGCGGGATTCCCGAACGCACCGGACGGCTGGAGTACCGGCCGGAGCCGGACGACGCCGTGATCCTGGACGTGCTGAGGCGCATCGGGGCCGGCAGCCTCGACGCGCACACCCGCCGTGCCGTGGAACTGCACGGCGCGGACGCCGCCGCCCGCGAGGAGCTGGACGTACTCAACTGGTTCCAGTCGCCGCGCGAGTGGTGGCGGCTGGCGTACACCCCCGAGGGCGAGCTCGCGGGCATCCAGGTGCCCGCGCGCAATCCGACCGCGTACTGCGTCGGTTTCATAGGCGTCCTGCCCGCGCAGCGCGGCCACGGCTACGCGTACGACCTGCTGGTGGAGTGCACGCACGACCTGGTCGCACACGGTGCGGAGCAGATCGCCGCCGCCACCGACCGGACCAATCTGCCGATGGCTGCGCATTTCGCCAAGGCGGGTTATCCCGTCACCCAGGAGCGCGTCAACCTGGTGTGATCCCCCGGCCGGCGGGCAGCATGGTGCCCATGCGCTTCGACGTGTGGGCACCGGACGCCGGTGAGGTGGAGGTACGGGTCGACGGCCGTGCTCACGACATGGAGCGCGACCCCGGACGCGAGGGCTGGTGGTGCGCCGAGGCGCCCGCCGGCCATGGTTCGCGGTACGCGTTCGCGCTCGACGAGGGCCCGCCGTTGCCCGACCCCCGCTCCCGCCGCCAGCCGGACGGACCGGACGGGCCCAGCGCGGTCGTCGAACACGGCGCCTTCGACTGGGCCCACGACTGGGCGGGCCGCCCGCTGCCGGGCGCGGTCCTGTACGAACTGCACGTCGGCACCTTCACCACCGCCGGCACCTTCGACGCGGCCGTCGAGCACCTCCCGTACCTGGCCGGCTTGGGGATCACGCACATCGAACTGATGCCGGTGTGCCCGTTCCCCGGCACGCACGGCTGGGGCTACGAGGGCGTGTCGCTGTGGGCGGTCCACGAGCCCTACGGCGGCCCGGACGGCCTCAAGCGGTTCGTGGACGCCGCGCACGGCCACGGGCTCGGGGTGGTGCTGGACGTCGTCCACAACCACCTGGGCCCCTCGGGCAATTACCTCCCGCGGTTCGGTCCGTACTTCACCGACCGGCACCACACCCCCTGGGGCGACGCCGTCAACCTGGACGCCCCCGGCTCGGACGAGGTCCGCGACTTCCTCGTCGGCAGCGCCCTGGCCTGGCTGCGCGACTACCGCCTCGACGGGCTGCGGCTCGACGCCGTGCACGCCCTGGTCGACACCCGCGCCGTCCACCTGCTGGAGGAGCTGTCCACGGCCGTCGACGCGCTGTCGGCCTCGCTGGGCCGGCCGCTGTTCCTGGTCGCCGAGTCCGACCGCAACGACCCGCTCACCACCACCCCCCGCGACGCGGGCGGCCTCGGTGTGCACGCCCAGTGGAACGACGACTTCCACCACAGCCTGCACGCGGCCGTCACCGGGGAATCCGCCGGTTACTACGCGGACTTCGCCGTCTCGCCGGCCGGGGCCCTCGCCAAGGTGCTGGAGGGCGTCTTCTTCCACGACGGCACCTACTCCGGCTTCCGCGGCCGCCGCCACGGCCGCCCGGTCGACCGCGCGGCGGTGCCCGGGCACCGCTTCCTGGCGTACACCCAGACCCATGACCAGATCGGCAACCGTGCCACCGGCGACCGGCTCGGCGCCACCGTGCCCCCGGGCCTGCTGGCGGCGGCCGCGGTGCTCGTGTTCACCTCGCCGTTCACCCCGATGGTCTTCATGGGCGAGGAGTGGGGGGCCCGTACACCCTGGCAGTTCTTCACCGACCACGGTGACCCCGAACTCGCCGCCGCCATCACCCGCGGCCGGCGCCGCGAGTTCGCCTCGCACGGCTGGAACGCCGAGGACATCCCGGACCCCCAGGACCCCGCGACCCGGCTGCGCTCCTGCCTGGACTGGTCCGAGCCCGACAGGCCCACGCACGCCCGCCTGCTGTCCTGGTACCGCCGTCTCATCGCCCTGCGGCACGCCGAGCCGTCGCTGACCGACCCGGCCCTGGACGCGGTGCGGGTCGTCACCGGCGAGCACACCCTGTGCCTGGAACGCGGCCCGTTCCGTGTCGCGGTGAACCTCTCCCCCGAGGAGGCCGAGGTCCCCCTGCACGACGCCGTACGGCCCGGGGCTCCCGGTCACGAGGGCTACGAGGTGCTCGCCTCCTGGCACCCCTGCGCCTCCCCCGAGGGCTCCCGCTTCCTGATGCTGCCGGGGCACTCGGCCGCGGTCCTGCGCGCACGGCGGCCCGCGGCCTGAACCGGGCCGCGGCCGGGCCCCGTTCAGTCCCCGAGCAGCCGCTTGCGGGCGTACTCCACGTCGAAGGACGCGGGCGGGCACTCGGGGCCGATGAGTTCCAGGTGCTCCGTCAGCAGCCGGCCCACCGCCCAGTCGCGGTACCACTTGCGGTCCGCGGGCACGACGTACCAGGGGGCCGTCTCGGTGGAACAGCGGTGCAGCACCGCCTCGTACGCCTTCTGGTAGGCGGGCCACAGGGCACGGTCGTCGAGGTCGGCGAGGGTGAACTTCCAGTGCTTGCACGGGCTGTCGAGGCGGGCGAGCAGGCGGGCGCGCTGTTCGGCGTAGCCGATGTGGAGGAAGATCTTGACGACGCTGACGCCGTCGTCGGCCAGGGATGCCTCGAAGGAGTTGATGGTCTCGAAGCGCTCCTCCCAGACCTCCCGTGGGACCACGCCGCGGACACGCGCGGCGAGCACGTCCTCGTAGTGGGAGCGGTCGAAGATGCCGATCTGCCCCGCGTGCGGGAGGGCCCGCTTGATGCGCCAGAGGAAGGGGTGCGACTTCTCCTCGGCCGTCGGCGCCTTGAAGGCGGTGATACGGCACCCGGCCGGGTTGAGCAGGCCCGCGAGGTGGCGGACGGCGCCGCCCTTGCCGGAGGTGTCGGTGCCCTGGAGGACGACGAGGACGGACCGTGGATCGCCCGCGGTGGCCTGCGCGAAGAGACGTTCCTGTAGCGCGGTCAGACGGTCCTGCGCATAGGGCACGGCATCCCGCGCCTCACGCTTGCCGGCCGGACCGCCCGGGGTGGCGCGGGTGTCGTAGGCGCGGAGCCGGACGGTCCCGCCGCCCGGGGGGACCCGGAGCAGCGAGCGCAGTCCCTTCGCTTCGGCCCGTCGGTTCGGCACGGCGCCCTCTCTGGCATCGGATGATTCCTCCGATGGTCCGACGGATCCGCGGCGCCCGCCAACGGACACGGCCCGGGGCCGAAGAACGCTCCGCCGGAATGTCCGGTGGGCAGCGGGGCCGGTCCCGCGGCGGCCGCCGCGGACATCGGAGGCGGTGGCGGTGGCCCTGGCCTCCGGCCGCCGCGTGGACAGCCCGGACCGGACCGGGCCCGGCTCCGAGCGGCTGCGCGCTGGACGCGGGCGTCCGCTCCCTGGTCCGGGAACCTTCCGCCGCACCGCACGCGGGCGCCGGGCCCGATGCCTTCGTGCCGTGCCGTGGCGTGCCCGTCCGTACCGGCCGGACACGCCTTCGGGCACGTTGCCGTACCGGAGTTCGCCCGATCCGGTCAGCCCGCCAGGCGCGCCGCGTCGCGGGCCAGGGCGGTGAGCCGGGAGATCGCCCGGAAGTACTTCTTGCGGTAGCCGCCGGCGAGCATCTCCTCGCTGAAGACGCGGTCGAAGGGCAGGCCGGAGGCCATGACCGGGACCTCGCGGTCGTAGAGGCGGTCGGCCAGGACGACCAGGCGCAGCGCGGTGGCCTGGTCCTGCACGGGTGCGACGCCGCGCAGGAACACCGCCTCCACGCCGTCGCACAGGGCCCCGTAGCGGCTGGGGTGCACGCGGGCGAGGTGCGCCAGCAGGGTGGCGAAGTCGTCGAGGGAGGCGCCGGCGGTACGCCCGGCGGCGGCGGTGACCTCGTCGTCGGAGAACGGGGCCGGCGCCTCGGGCAGACCGCGGTGGCGGTAGTCCTGTCCGTCGATGCGCAGCGAGAGGAACCGGGCGGACAGGCCCTGGATCTCGCGCAGGAAGTCCGCGGCGGCGAAACGGCCCTCGCCGAGCTTGCCGGGCAGGGTGTTGGAGGTGGCGGCGAGCCGCACGCCGGCGTCGGCGAGCTTGCCGAGCAGTGTCGAGACCAGCACGGTGTCACCGGGGTCGTCGAGCTCGAACTCGTCGATGCAGACCAGCCGGTGCCCGCTGAGCGCCTGGACGGCCTGCTGGAAACCGAGGGCGCCGACGAGATTGGTCAGCTCCACGAAGGTCCCGAAGGCCTTCTGCTCGCGCGGCGCGTCGGTGGCGTGCCAGAGCGAGGCGAGCAGGTGGGTCTTGCCGACGCCGTAGCCGCCGTCGAGGTAGACCCCGCTGGGACCGGCGGGCACCGGGGCCGTCGCGCGACGGAACCAGCGCCTGGGTCCGGGGCCGGCGGGCGCGCCCGTCGTCGCGGCGAAGGTCGCGAGCGTGCGCACGGCTTCCGCCTGGCTGGGCCGGTCGGGGTCCGGGATGTAGTTCTCGAACCGTACGGAGTCGAACCTGGGGGGCGGCACCATCTCCGCCACCAGCCGGTCGGCCGGCACCTGCGGCTCGCGGCCGCTCAGCGACACGGGGGGTTCACCACCGGGTATCGGGGTGGTTTCGGGCGCTGCGGCGGAGGACGAGGACACAGCTCTCCAGCGTAGTGCCTCGCGACCGGTCCCCCGGCCCCGTGTGGCCCACCCCACGCCGTCGGGGCACATGGAAGACTGCAGCCATGCGCCGCCTGTTCCCCCCGCCCGAGGACCCTCGCACCGCCGCCGCCCCACCCGGCGCGGCCCTGGACACACCCGAGTCGCTGGCGGACGCGTACGCGTACCCGGCCGGGGCAGACGCGCTTCCGTGGCTGAGGGCGAACATGGTGGCGTCGCTGGACGGCGCGGCGCGGCACGACGGGCGGTCGCAGGCGCTGTCGTCGGAGGCCGACATGCGGGTCTTCGGGGTACTGCGGGCACTGGCCGACGTGGTGGTCGTCGGGGCGGAAACGGTTCGCCAGGAGGGCTACCGACCGGCCCGGGCCCGCGAGGCGTTCGCGGCGCGGCGAGCGGCGGCAGGACAGCCGCCGGCCGCGGTGATCGCCGTGGTGAGCGCCCGGCTGGACCTGGACTTCTCGTTGCCGCTGTTCACTTCGCCGCTGGTGCCGACGCTGGTGCTGACCGGTGCCGGCGCCCCCGCCGACCGGGTGGCGGAGGCGGAGAGGGCCGGTGCGCGGGTGGTCGTCGCGGGCGACGGGGCCGGCGTGGAGCCGGCCCGCGCCAAGCGGGAGCTCGCCGCGCTCGGACTGCGGCGGATGCTCACCGAGGGCGGCCCGCGGCTGCTGGCGCAGTTCGCGGCGGCCGGCGCGATCGACGAACTCTGCCTGACCCTCGCCCCCTTGCTGACCGCCGGGGACGCCATGCGCATCATGAACGGCCCCGGTGTCGCGGAGCCCGTCCGCCTCTCCCCCGTGTCGATTCTCGAGGAGGACGGGTTCCTGTTCACGCGCTACACGCGCGGATGACCGGTCGGCGGCGGGCCGGGCACCGGCAGACGCCGCCCGCCGATCCGCCGCCGTGCACCCTCCGCTTGTTGCCAGGCGGGAAAGACCTCCACCGCGTGCTCCACGGCCGGACGGGGCAGGATGGTTCCCGTCACCGGCCCGTGGGGCCGCGAGAAAGAAGGACGCGTCCGTGTTCACGACCGTACTCATGATCGAGCAGCCGCTCGTCCCCGCCGACGTGGAGCTGGTCACCACCCTCCACGGCGACGAGCCCGTCTCCTTCGTCGTGCTGATGCAACCCCGTGGAGACCAGGACCGGCTGCTGCGGTCCATCGACGATGTCGCCCTCGGTGAACTCGACAAGGCCGTCCACGAGCACGACCGGCCGGAGGGGGAGGACGCCCTCCTGCCCGCCGAACGAGCGCTGAACCACAGCCTCAAGGCGCTGCGGGACCAGGGCAAGGAGGCGGTCGGAGAGGTCGTCGAGCGTCACCCGATCGAGCTGCTGAGGTCCGTCGTCGAGCAGACCCACGCCGACGAGGTGATCGTCCTGACCGCCCCGCACCTGGTCGAGGAGTTCTTCCACCGCGACTGGACCTCGCGCGCCCGCCACAAGGTCGGCGTCCCGGTCCTGAAGCTGTTCGCCCACAACGCCGAGGACTGAGCGGCGGGGGCGGGGGACGGGCGTCCCCCGCCCCCCGCGGATGGAAGAATCGGAGGTGGCCCGACCATCACGGCACCCGCCCGAGCACGCAGGGAGCAGCGCGCATGAGCCCCACTCTTCCCCCCGCCATGGACCGACCGCACTTCATCGGGATCGGCGGCGCCGGGATGTCGGGCATCGCGAAGATCCTGGCCCAGCGCGGCGCGAGCGTCGCGGGCAGCGACGCCAGGGACTCGGAGACCGCGCAGGCGCTGCGGGCACTCGGCGCGACCGTGCACATCGGGCACGCCGAGGAGCACCTGGCGCCGGACGCGACCTGCGTGGTCGTCTCCAGCGCGATCCGTGACGACAACCCCGAGCTGGCAGCCGCACGCGGGCGCGGCGTCCCGGTGGTGCACCGGTCCGACGCGCTCGCCGCGCTCATGACGGGCCTGCGCCCGATCGCGGTCGCCGGCACGCACGGCAAGACCACCACCACGTCCATGCTCGCGGTGAGCCTGTCGGCACTGGGGCTCGACCCCTCGTACGCCATCGGCGGCGACCTGGACGCCCCGGGTTCCAACGCGCACCACGGCACGGGCGAGATCTTCGTGGCCGAGGCGGACGAGAGCGACCGCAGCTTCCAGAAGTACGACCCCGAGGTGGCGATCGTGCTCAATGTGGAGCTGGACCACCACGCGAACTACGCCTCGATGGACGAGATCTACGAGTCCTTCGAGACCTTCGTCGGCAAGATCGTCCCCGGCGGCACCCTGGTCGTCGGCGAGCACGCGGGGGCGCGCGAGCTCGCCGCCCGTGTCGCGGGCCGGGAGGGCCTGACCGTGGTCAAGGTCGGCGAGGACGCCAAGGCGGACCTCAGGATCGCCCGGATCATCCCGCAGGGCATGGCAAGCGAGGTCACCGTGTGCCTGGGCGGCCGCGAGCACACCTTCACCGTCTCCGTCCCCGGCCGCCACTACGCGCACAACGCGGTCGCCGCGCTGGCCGCCGGCATGGCGCTGGACGTCCCGGCGGAGGACCTGGCCAAGGCGCTGGGCACGTACACCGGTGTCAAGCGCCGCCTCCAGCTGAAGGGCACCGCCGGCGGCGTCCAGGTGATCGACTCCTACGCGCACCACCCCACCGAGATGATCGCCGACCTGGAGGCGCTGCGCGAGGCCGCGGGCGACCGGCGCATCCTGGTGGTGTTCCAGCCGCACCTGTTCAGCCGCACCCAGGAGCTCGGCCGCGAGATGGGCGAGGCCCTGGGGCTGGCCGACGCCTCCGTGGTGCTGGACATCTACCCGGCCCGCGAGGACCCGATCCCCGGCATCACCAGCGCCCTGATCATCGACGCGGCGGCCGCCCACGGCGCGGACGTCACCGCGGAGCACGACAAGGACGCCGTCCCCGCCCTGGTCGCAGGAATGGCGGGACCCGGTGACCTTGTTCTCACCATGGGCGCGGGAGACGTGACGGACCTCGGTCCGCGGATCCTGGCCCGACTGGAGAGCTGAGCACAAGGGACACGAGGGAGAGGACACCATGGCGTACGAAGTCGACAAGTCCGAGGAGCAGTGGCGCGAAGAGCTGACGCCGCAGGAGTACGCCGTCCTCCGCAAGGCCGGGACGGAGGCACCGTTCACCGGTGAGTACACCGACACCAAGGCCAAGGGCGTCTACTCCTGCCGCGCCTGCGACGCGGAGCTCTTCACCTCCGACACCAAGTTCGAGTCGCACTGCGGCTGGCCGTCCTTCTACGACCCGAGGGACAGCAAGGCCGTCGAGCTGATCGAGGACCGTTCGATGGGCATGGCCCGCGTCGAGGTGCGCTGCGCCCGCTGTGGCTCCCACCTGGGGCATGTCTTCGAGGGCGAGGGCTACGCGACCCCCACCGACCAGCGCTACTGCATCAACTCGATCTCCCTGCGGCTGGAGCCCGCGGAGGGCTGATCCGAAAAGGCGCCGCCCGGCCCCGGGCGGCGCCGGCCCGTGCATACGGCTGGTGCGGGGGCGCGCGGCTGCCCCTGCCCCACACTCTGCGGATGCCCGGCTTCCTGCTGCCCTTCCCCGCGGCCTGCCTGCTGACCGCAGCCGCCCCGGGGCCGAGCGCCGTGCTGATCATCCGGCACTCGCCGCGCAGCCGGCGCGCGGGTTTCATGACCGTGCTAGGCAACGAGACCGGCGTCTTCGTGTGGGGCGTCTCGGCGGCCTTCGGCCTCACCGCGCTGCTCGCGGCCTCGCGGGCCGCGTACGACGCCGTGCGGACCGTGGGCGCGGCGGTCCTCCTCCGGTTCGGCGTCCAGGCGCTGCGATCGGCTCGCCGCGGCCGCTGGGGCGACGGGGAGGAGCCCGAGCCGCAGGCGGGCGTCGTGACACCCTGGGGGCCTACCGGGCCGGGCTCGGCATGAACCTGGCCGACCCCCAGGGCGGCCGTCTTCGCGATGTCCTTGCTCCCCCGGTCCGTGCCCGCGGGAGCGCCCCGACTACCCACGATGGTGGGGCCGACGGCGCTGTGGGGGCGGTCTTCGATGTCGGGTACTACGGCGCGTACGTCCGGCTCGTGGACCGGCTGAGGTCCGTGTTCAGCCGCGCCGCCGTCCGCCGCCGGCTCGCATTCCTCCTCGGCGGCGTGCTGGTGGCGCTGGGCGTGCGCACGGCCCTGGAGAGCTGAGGTGCTGACGTACCGTCATCCGCGGCGGGCGCTCAGGAGACCCGCGATCGCCGCAGCACCGGCGGCGAGGACCGCGGCGGCCAGGAGTGACAGCACAGGGTAGGGAACGCGGCCGGTGTGCGAGGCCCCGACCAGACCGCGGACCGCGGCGTTCGCGGGCGAACCGCCGGCGACGAGCACCGCGACCGCGGCGCCCGTGGTGACGGGCACCGCCCAGCCGGGACGGAGCAGCACCGGCGGATTGGTGAGCGCGCCCACCGCCGTGCCGAGGAGCGCCGACACCAGGACCGCCAGCACACCCGACACCTCGGCCGGCCCCACCGGGACGGCCTTGAGGTGGTCGGTGGTGTGCGGATCGGCGACCCACAGGACCACGCAGGTGCCCGCGACGCCCGCCGGCGCCGAGCACACCAGCGCGGCCAGCAGCCCCGCCATGTGCGCCCGCACCGGTCCCGTGGCCGCCGCCACGCACGCGCGGGCGGCGGGGGGCTCGCCGGTGACGCAGACCCGGACCAGCCACGCGGAGGCCGGTAGCAGCGCTGCCGCGTTCCAGCCGAGGGAGTCCAGCAGCGGCTGCGGCCCGGCGGTGAGGCCGATCGCCAGGAAGGCGGCGTAGAGCAGGAGCGGCGGCAGCCAGCGGTAGGAGCGCAGCAGCAGGGCGGTCCGGTAGCGCAGCAGCGCGGTCATGTGTCCTCCGGTGGCCGGGCCGCCGGGCGGACCGCCCGGATGTGCCAGGGCGGTTTCGCGTCGAGCAACCGCCGCAGGACGGCGTCGGATGCATGGGCCGGGACGGTCAGCCGGAGCGTGCCGGCCGCGGTCGTCCCGTGGCCGAGGCCCGCGGGCGGTTCCCCGCGCCCGACGGCCTCGACGACCACGAGCGGCCCGGCGTCCCCGTCCCGGGGCACGGGCACGGGCAGCAGCCGGGCGTCCTCGACGCGGTGGGCGCCCGTCGTGTCGCCGGCCAGCCGCCGAAGGTCGTGGTCGACGAACACGGCGGTTCCGCCCGCCGCGACAGTGGCGCGCACGGCGTCGTCCAGCACGGCGCGCGCCGGCTGGTCCAGGCCCGTCCACGCCTCGTCCAGGACGAGCAGTTCCGGCTCGGCCAGCAGCGCCTGGACGACGGCGACCTTCTGGCACGTGCCCTTCGACAGTTCCCGCAGGGGCGTACGGGCGTACTGGGCGATCCCGAAACGCTCCAGCCACCGCGCGGCGCGATCGGCGGCCGTACGGCTGCCGAGGCCGTGCACGCGCCCGAGGTGGAGGAGATAGCCCAGCGCGTCGAAGGGCAGCTCGGGCGCAAAGCGCTCGGGCACGTACGCGGTGCGCGGGCGCCCGGTGACGCGCCCGGCGGTGGGGCGGTCGATGCCGGCCAGCACGCGCAGGAAGGTGGACTTCCCGCTGCCGTTGGCGCCCTCGACGCGCAGCAGCTCCCGCCCGGGCAGATCGAGGTCCACGTCCCGCAGCACCCACGGCCCGCGCGCCCCGTAGCGCCGGCCGACCGCTTCCAGCCGCACGTCAGTGGGCGCTGGGCTGGTGCGGCTGCGACTCGCTGGGACGCACGATGACAAAGCCCTCGCCCTCGAGCATCAGCTGGACCGCCTCGCCCGAACCGCCGCGCAGCATCGAGCCGAAGCTCTGCGAGCGGTGCAGCGAGGTCTTGAGCTGCGCGCTCCAGCCGACGACGGCGTCGGTGTCGACGTAGACCGGCGCATTCGGGGTGACCGGGATGACGATCGGGTTGCCCTCGCACATCACGCCCAGCCGGCCGTGGCCGGTGAACACGCTGTTGAACAGGCCGCCGCCGACCATGCCGGCGCCCTTGACGACCTTTATCTCGTAGGCGAGCGTCGCGTCGAAGACCAGCACGTTGCGGCCGTTGATGGTGAGGCTGTCGCCCGGGTCCATGTCGATGACGAAGCAGTTGGCCGCCTCGTGCGCGAACCAGGCCTCGCCTTGGCCGCGCACCGTCATCAACGGCAGGCCCTCACCGGTGAGGGCGCGCTTGAGGAACTTGCCGACGCCCTGTCCCTTCACCTCGAACTGCAGGTTCCCGCGGAAGGCGATCATCGAGCCCTGTCGCGCGAGGCACTCGCCGTTGACGGCGTACTTGATCGATTTGGAGTTCTGCAGGGTCATGCCGGGCTCGGTGGCCGGCTGCGCCGTGTTCTCGGTCGCAAAGAGGTCGCTGCGCACGGGGCACATCCTGGCCCGAAGGGATCGCCTCCGCCAAGCCCGTCCGGGCCGGGTGGCAGACTGTTGCGGTGAGCACCGATCCTCGTGACAGCCGTCCCCAGTTCGTTCTTCCGCTGGTCGTCCGCATCGAGCGGGACGTGCCGCCCGCCCGCACCGACGCCCTGGAGACCACCGCCCGGGCGGTCCTGGCCCTGCGTTCCGACGAGCGCGCCACGGCGGACGACGGCGAGTGGGCCGAGGCGGTGCACGACTGGGAGGACGCCCGCATCCGCAAGGTGGTGCGGCGGGCCCGCGGCGCCGAGTGGCGCCGCGCCGAGGCGCTGCCGGGGATCACGGTGACGGGCAAGTCGGCCGAGGTACGCGTCTTCCCGCCCGTGCCGCTGGACGGCTGGCCGAAGGATCTGGCCCGGTTGCAGGTCTCCGGAACCGAACTGGAGGACCCCGAGGTGCCCGCGGAGCCCGAGCCGGGCACCCCTGTGCTCTGGCTCAACCCCGACGTGGAGATGTCCGCGGGCAAGGCCATGGCGCAGGCCGGGCACGGCGCGCAGCTCGCCTGGCTCGCGCTGTCCGCGGCCGACCGGGAGCTGTGGCGGGAGGCCGGATTCGCGCTCGCCGTGCGCACCGCCCGGCCGGAGCAGTGGCAGGCGCTCGCCTCCGGCGGTCTGCCCGTCGTGCGGGACGCCGGCTTCACCGAGATCGCCCCGGGGTCGTGCACCGTCGTGGCGGACCACCCGGCACTGCGGTGACGGCGGCCCCGGCGGCGCGCGAAGCTCAAATCGACCTCTGAACCACCGGCGGGCACGGTTCGTGCGACTTCTGCGGGGCGACAACCCGAGCAGGAGAAAGGGGGGCCCGGTGGAGCACTCGATGTTGGGCACGGGAATCGGCTGGCGTCCGGAGATCGCGGACACCGTCGAGGCGCTGGCGGAGGCCGGCCGCGTCGACTGGGTCGAGGCGGTCGCCGAGAACGTGTGTCCCGGCCATGTCCCGGACTCCTTGGTCCGGTTGCGCGAGCGCGGGGTCACCGTCGTCCCGCACGGGGTGTCGCTCGGCATCGGGGGCGCCGAGCGGCCCGACCCGGAACGGCTGGCCGCGCTCGCGCAGCGCGCGGCGGCGCTGGGCGCTCCGCTCGTGACCGAGCACATCGCCTTCGTCCGGGGCGGCGGCGAAACGACCGGCTCCGCCCCGCTGGAGGCCGGGCACCTGCTGCCGGTGCCGCGCACCCGCGACGCGCTGGACGTGCTCTGCGAGAACGTGCGCATCGCCCAGGACGCGCTGCCCGTGCCCCTGGCGCTGGAGAACATCGCCGCGCTGGTCGCCTGGCCCGACGAGGAGATGAGCGAGGGCGCCTTCCTCGCCGAGCTCGTGGAGCGCACCGGCGTACGCCTGTTGATGGACGTGGCCAACCTGCACACGAACCACGTCAACCGCGGGGAGGACCCGATCGCCGCCCTCGACGCGCTGCCGTCCGGGGCCATCGCCTACGTCCATGTCGCGGGCGGCTACGAGAAGGACGGCGTGTGGCACGACAGTCACGCCCATCCCGTGCCCGCGGCCGTACTGGACGTGCTGGCGGCGCTGTACGAGCGAGCCTGCCCGCCCGGCGTGCTGCTGGAACGCGACGACGACTTCCCCGCGGGGGACGAGCTGGCGGCCGAACTGGCCTCCGTCCGGGCAGTGGTGGAGGCCGCGGCACGGCCCCGGGCCGGCGGGCCGCCCGCCCTGCCCGGGGCTGTCGCACCGGCGGCGCGGGCCGCGCGGCAGCGGCTCGCCCTGCGCCAGACGGCTCTGCTGTCCGCGCTGGTGGCCGGCACCCCGGTGCCGGAGGGTTTCGACCGGGTCCGGGTCGGCGTGCAGAGCCGCGCCCTGGCGGCCAAGCGCGCCGGCATCGTGGCGAAGGTCGCGCCCGAACTGCCGGAGATCCTGGGCCCGGTCTACCGGCCCGCGTTCCTGCGCTACGCCGCCGCCCGCCCGCTCGGCGGGGGCTACCGGCGCGACGCCCTCGACTTCGCCGCCCACCTGCTCGACGGGGCGGACGAACCAGCCGGCGCATCCGCAACAGTTTCCGCGGCCGGTGTGCCCGACGCCGCGGCCTTGCGCCGACTTCACATCTGGTGGCGGGAACGCTCTGGTCCTGCGCCCCTGAACGGATGGCAACGACGGCTGCTGCGGCACCCGTTCACGATCACGCGACAGCCCTCACGCGTATTCATACGTATGCGGGGAACGCTCCGTTCAAAGCTGCCATAATCTTTTTCAACAGGCCTCCGACCTGCGATGCAAATACCAGCGGAGGCAGTTCACCGGGAAACGCAACAACGTACCAAGAACAGCGCGGCGATTACCTGGAATCACGAATACGTGATGTTAACTCGCCCGGACCGCGTCAAACGCACTAACGTGCGGTCCCATGCGATCCACCCGTTACGCCACCGGACTGAGCCTCGTGGTCGGGGCTTTCGTGGTCACCCTGGCCGCGCTGGCCTACCCGGTCATGTCAGGGCTGAACAGCCCCGCCGTCACCACGGCCGCCGCCCAGACGGTCTCCACGCAGTACGGCCCGCTCACCCAGCTGGACCGCACCTTCGTCACCAAGGTGCGACTGGCCGGCCTGTGGGAGTTCCCGGCCGGACAAATGGCCCTGCAGAAGGGGACGACCTCCGCCGTCAAGCGTGCGGGGCAACACCTGATCGACGGCCACACGGGCCTGGACTCGTCATGCCGGACGATCGCCCCCCAATTGGGCATCCCCCTGCCCAATCAGCCCACTCAGCAGCAAATGGGCTTTCTGGCCACTTTGTCCGCGGCCAATGGCAAGGATTTCGACCAGAAGTTCGCGAACATCCTGAGGCTCGCCCACGGCCAGGTGTTCTCGGTCGTGGCGCAGGTTCGTGCCACCACCCGCAACTCGCTGGTCCGCGAGCTCGCGGACCAGGCGAACACGACGGTGCTCGACCACATCACCGTCCTGGAGAAGACCGGGCTGGTGAACTTCGACCAGGTCGCCGTCGACACCACCGCGAGCCCGACCAACCCCGCGGCCGCGGTACCGGTCTCCCCGGCCCCCGGAGAACCGACCTTCATCGTCACCCCGTCCCCCACGTACTCCCTCCCTCCCGCGGCGTCCTCACCCCAGCCGTCGCAGTAGAAATGAGCTATCCATGCCCACACGACAACAGATGAATCACCGGCGCAGGTTGAGCACCAAGCAACTCGTGCTGATAGCCGTGCTGGCACTGCTCGGCTCCGGCGGCACCTTCGCCCTGGTCACCGGCACGGCTTCGGCCCACTGGCGGCCCTCCTCCGGCCACTCCAACGGGTGGCAGAAGCCCACCCCGTGGAACAGCACGAAGGCCGACACCGGGAACAACGGAGGGAACCAGAACAACGGCGGCCAGAACGGCGGGACCGCCGCCCCGTCCGCCCCGTCCGCCTCGGCCTCCGCCTCGGCCTCCGCCTCGGCCCCCGCCGGCGGCACGCAGACCAACGGGCCGGTCGCGGCGGACTTCGCGGACATCCGCTCCGTCCAGCCGAACGCCCAGCGGGCGGCCAACCAGCGGGGCGCCTCGCGCGGCGCCTTCACCGCGCGCTGCGGACGCAACGAGAACAAGCACAACAACCCCGACAACTTCATCGTGGCCCCCGGTGTCTCCAACGGCGCGCACCATGTGCACGACTACGTGGGCAACCTGAGCACCGACGGATTCTCGACCAACGAGACGCTGGCCGCGGCCGGCACGACCTGTGCCCGCGGCGACAAGTCGACCTACTTCTGGCCGGTGCTGCGCGCCCGCACCGCGGGCGACGCGCCCGACGCGGACGGCAACACCGGCACGATCCTGCAGGCCCGCTCGGTCAGCCTGACCTTCCGCGGCAACCCGACCGCCAAGGTGGCCGCCATGCCGTCCACCATGAGGGTCATCACCGGGGACGCCAAGTCCTTCACCAACGGCGTCGCCAACGCCAAGGCGTCGTGGAGCTGCACGGGCTTCGAGAACCGCCAGCTCACCGACAAGTACCCGCTGTGCCCGCGGGGCAGCCAGGTCGTCCGCACCCTCGTCTTCCCCAGCTGCTGGGACGGCGCGAACACCGACAGCGCCAACCACCGCACCCATGTCGTCTTCCCCGACGGCGCGGGCCAGTGCCCGGCCGGCACCAAGCCGGTCCCCCAGCTCCAGATGCGCCTGACCTACCAGGTGCCGCAGGGACCGAACTACGCGGTCGACAGCTTCCCCGAGCAGCAGCACAAGCCGGTGACCGACCACGGGGACTTCGCCAACTTCATGCCGGCGAACCTGATGAACCAGGTCGTGAGCTGCATCAACCGCAACCGCGCCTGCGGCTGACGCCCCGGTCCGGCCGCCCGATCCGCGAAATCCCGGGCGGACCCCCCGGGGGTTGGGCTAGAACTCCCCCATGTGGATGCTGTTCCTCTGCGTGGCCTGGGCCGCGGCGATCGCCTCCTGCACACACCTGTGCAAGGCGGCGGTCGCCGCGGCCCAACTTCCTTTGGGGGCGCCCGCCGAGGGCGAGCGCCGGCTCGGGCTGTACGAGATGGCCTACCTCTCCGGCGGCCCGCGCCGGGTGACGGACCTGGCGATGGTCACGATGGGCCGCCAGCGGCGTCTGCACCTGGCGGGGACCGGCTGGGCGACCGTCGTCGACCCCGAGGGGCAGAACGCCATCGAGCGCGCCCT
Source organism: Streptomyces sp. RLA123 (assembly GCF_056270165.1). NCBI lineage: Bacteria > Bacillati > Actinomycetota > Actinomycetes > Kitasatosporales > Streptomycetaceae > Streptomyces > Streptomyces sp. RLA123. Next base: position 2,164,026 of record NZ_JBWDOR010000003.1, read on the forward strand.
GATCGCCGCGATCGGTCCCGGGGGTCAGCGGCAGATCCCCGCGGCCCGCGCCGCGCACGCCGCCTCCGATGTGCTCGGCGCCCTGGCGGACCGCCTCACCGCGGCGGGTCTGGCGGTCCCGGCGGCCGCCCGTGAGTCCGTCGCCTCGGGCATGCGCGAGGTGCGCGCGGCTCTTGTCGTCATCGTCGTCATGCTGGTCGCCGCGACCGCGGGCAATCCGGGGGGCGCGGCCCCCATCGCGCCCTGGTTCGCGCTTCCGCTGCTGCTGACGGCCGGCTGCCTGGGCATCGCCCGCGTCGAGATCCACCCCTACAGCCGCTGGGCCTCCGCCGCCGGCCAGGACCTCCTGCGGTCCGTCCCCGTCCCGCGCACCCCGGCACCCGACGATCCCCGGCTGCTCACCGCCCTCGCGGTCCGCGGCCCGTCCGCGCTCTCCGACCCCGAGCTCCGCGCCGCCCTGGCCTGACAACGCCGGAGGGGCGGCCGGTCACCGGCCGCCCCTCCGCTCGGACTGCGGCGCCGTCAGGCCAGACCCGCCACGAGCTCCGCCACCGACCGGCGACGGCCGGTGTAGAACGGAACCTCCTCGCGGACGTGCATCCGCGCCTCGGAGGCCCGCAGGTGGCGCATCAGGTCCACGATCCGGTGCAGTTCGTCCGCCTCGAAGGCCAGGATCCACTCGTAGTCGCCCAGCGAGAACGACGCCACCGTGTTCGCCCGCACGTCGGGGTAGCCCCGCGCCATCTTGCCGTGGTCGGCGAGCATGCGGCGGCGGTCCTCGTCGGGCAGCAGGTACCAGTCGTAGGACCGGACGAAGGGGTAGACGGAGACGTAGTCGCGGGCCGTCTCGTCTGCCAGGAAGGCCGGGATGTGGCTCTTGTTGAACTCCGCCGGGCGGTGCAGGGCCATATTGGACCAGACCGGGTCCAGACGGCGGCCGATGCGCGTGCGCCGGAAACGGTTGTAGGCGTCCTGGAGGGCGTCCGCGGTCTCCGCGTGCCACCAGATCATGACGTCGGCGTCGGCGCGCAGACCGGAGAGGTCGTAGGTGCCCCGGACCGTCACGTCCTTGGCGGCGAGCTGTTCGAAGAGCTCCTCGACCTCCTCCGCCCAGCCGGCCCGGTCCTCGGGCAGGACGTCGCGCAGCCGGAACACCGACCAGAGGGTGTAGCGGATGACCTCGTTGAGGTCCTTGGCCTTCTTGCCCGCGTTGGGGGCCTTGGCCGGTGCGTCGGAAGCAGTCGAGTCGGTCATGGGGCTATTGTCCCGCGCCGGGTTCCGCGGACGGCCGCAGGGTGCCCAGGACCTGGTCCGCGGCGCCGCGTGCGCTCGCCACACAGGCGGGCACGCCCACGCCCTCGTACACCGCCCCGCACACCGCGAGGCCCGGCAGCTTGGCTACCTGCTCACGCACGCGGGCGACCCGGGCGAGGTGGCCGACCGGGTACTGCGGGAGGCCGCCGTCCCACCGGGTGACACGGGCCGCGACCGGCGCCGCGGTGAGCCCGACGGCCTCGCCGAGGTCCTCCCGCGAGAGCCGGACGAGGTCGGTGTCGTCCCAGGCGAGATCGGCCTCCTGGCCGTGGCGCCCGACCGAGGTACGCAGCACGTAGACGTCGGAGTCGGCGGCCCCGCTCCAGTGCCACTTCTGGCTGGAGAAGGTGGACGCCTTGATGGTGCGCCCGTCGACCGGCGGCACGAGGAAGCCGCTGCCGGGCAGCGCGTGTGTGATCTCGCGGCGCCGGAAGGCCATCGTCACCAGGGCGACGCTCGCGTACTCCACCGCCGCCAGATCGGCCGCGGCACCCGGCGACTCCGAGCCCAGCAGCTTGGCCGCGGCGGGCGCCGGCACCGCCAGCACGACCGCGTCGGCTTCCAGCATCTCGCGGACGCCTTTGTGGTCCCAGGAGACCTGCCAGCCGCCCGGGGTGCGCCGCAACTGCCGTACGGGGGCGTCGGTGACGATGCGGGCGCCGGCGGCGCGGCACGCCTCGGCGACCGCGACCGGCAGCCGTCCGACGCCGCCGCGGATGCCCGCGAAGACCGGCGCGGCCGCCCTCTTGACGTCCGCGGCGGCGGCCGCGGACGCGGACGCACGGCGCTGGGTCTCGCGGACCGCCTCGATGAGGGACCGTCCGGAACGGGCGCTCTCGTACAGCTGCGGAATGGCGGCGCGCAGCGAGATCTCGTACGCGTTGCCCGCGTACACCCCGCCCAGCAGCGGGTCGACGAGGCGGTCGACGACCTCGTGGCCGAGCCGGGCCGCGACATAGGTGCCGACGGCGACGTCGTCGCCCACCTTCGTGCGGGGCAGCACGTGGTCCAGCGGCAGCCGCGCCAGCCCGGCCGCGGAGAGCACACCGGAGGCGGCGAGCGAGCCGATGTCACCGGGGACGCCCATCACCCCGCCCTTGGGCATGGGGCGCATCCTGCCGCGCGTCCAGAGGCCGGCGGTGGTCGTCGCGGGCGACTCCAGGTCGTCGCCGAGGCCGACGGCGCGGGCCAGGTCCACCGCTTCGGGGCGGCGGGCCAGCAGCGACTCCGCGCCGAGGTCGACGGGGACGCCGGCGATCTCGTCCGCGTACAGCTTGCCGCCGAGCCGCCCGGAGGACTCCAGCACCGTCACGTGTGCCGCACCGCCCTCCAGCAGGAAGTGCGCCGCGGAGAGTCCGGAGACCCCGCCGCCGACGACCACCACATGTCCGGCCCGGGGCTGCGTTTCGCTCATGCCTCCACTGTCTCAGACGCCGGAACGAGCCCTAACCGTGACCTCTTCGGGATCACGGATCCGAAACCCCCGTCCCGTCGGCGGCGTCGAACCTGCGACACCCGCGCCGGACCCAGGGGGACCCCATGAACGCACCAACGACCGCCGTCCGCAGAGCACTTGCCGCCCTGGCACTGGCGGGCGCGCTCGCCCTGACCGGTTGCAGCGCGTCCGACGACGGCAGCCTGCAGAGCAGTGCGGACGACAAGGCCGTGACGGAACCGGCACAGCTCCCGGCGGACGGCAAGGCCGAGCAGGACTCCGGCGCCTCGGGAACCTCGGCCGGCAAGGGCAAGGGGACGCCCGTCCTCGACCGCTCCCTCATCGTCCGCACCGCGACGCTCACCGTCGAGGCCAAGGACGTCCCCGACGCGCTCGCCGAGTCCCGCACCCTCGTCGAGGCCGCGGGCGGCTACATCGGCGACGAGAGCACGTCCCTGGACGACGAGGGACGCGAGCACTCCCGCGTCACCGTGCGGGTGCCACCGGCGGACTACGAGCGGGTGCTCGGGGACCTCGCCGGCCTCGGCAGGCTCCTGGGGCGCAAGGTCAGCGCGGAGGACGTGACGAGCCAGGTCGTCGACGTGGAGAGCCGCATCAAGTCGCAGCGCGCGAGCGTCACGCGGGTGCGTGAACTCATGGACCGGGCGACCAGGCTGAGCGACGTCGTCACGCTGGAGGGCGAACTCAGCACCCGCCAGGCCGATCTGGAGGCACTGGAGGCGCAGCAGGCCTCGCTCAAGGAGCGGACCGGCATGGCGACGGTGACCCTCGTCCTCACCGAGCCGGACCCGGCCGCGGCGCCGAAGAAGGCCGACGGATTCTGGGCCTCCGTGGGCGACGCGCTCGGCTCGGGCTGGCACGCCTTCTACGTGACGCTGCGCGCCCTGCTGATCGCCCTCGCCGCGGTGCTGCCGTTCGCCGTGCTCGCCCTGCTCGGTCTGCTGGTCCACCGGCTCCTGCGCCGCCGCCGCGGCCCCGTGGCGCCCGCACCGGTCACCGCACCCGTGGTCACCGCACCCGAGCAGCCGCGCTCCTGACGCGACGCGCGCACGGTCCGTGCGGTGCCGCACGGACCGTGCGCGGAAGCGGCGAGGAACAGAACGGAACAGAAGGGGACGGCGTGGCCCGAAGCCTCAGCGCGCCGTCTCCTGGTGGACGAACTCCACCAGGCGCGTGAGCGCGTCCGGGTCCATGGACGGCAGGACGCCGTGCCCGAGGTTGAAGATGTGCCCGGGCGCGGCCTGCGCCGAGTACAGCACCTCGCGCGTCTTCTTCTCCACGGCCGCGGTCGGCGCGAAGAGCACCGCCGGGTCCAGGTTTCCCTGGAGCGCCTTGTCGGGGCCGACGCGCCGCGCCGCCTCCTCCAGGGGCACCCGCCAGTCGACGCCGACGACGTCCGCGCCGGCCTCGCCCATCAGCCCGAGCAGCTCGCCGGTGCCGACGCCGAAGTGGATGCGTGGCACGCCGTACCCGGCGACGGCGTCGAAGACCTTCACCGAGGCCGGCATGACGTAGCGCCGGTAGTCCTCGGGGGCCAGTGCGCCGACCCAGGAGTCGAAGAGCTGCACCGCGCTCGCGCCGGCCTCGATCTGCACCTTGAGGAAGGCGGCGGTGATGTCCGCGAGCCGGTCCAGCAGCCGGGCCCACAGCTCGGGCTCGCCGTACATCAGCGCCTTGGTGCGCTCGTGGTTGCGTGAAGGGCCGCCTTCGACCAGGTAGCTGGCCAGCGTGAAGGGCGCGCCGGCGAAGCCGATCAGCGGTGTGGCGCCGAGTTCGCCGGTGAGCATGCCGATCGCCTCGGTGACGTACTTGACGTCGTCGGGCTCCAGGGGGCGCAGCCGGTCGAGGTCGGCGGCGGTGCGGATGGGATCGGCGACGACGGGGCCGACACCGGGCTTGATGTCGAGGTCGAGGCCGATGGCCTTGAGGGGCACCACGATGTCGCTGTAGTAGATGGCCGCGTCGACCTTGTGGCGGCGCACCGGCTGCAGCGTGATCTCGGTGACGAGGTCGGGCCGCGTGCAGGACTCGAGCATCGGAATGCCCTCGCGCAGCTTGAGGTATTCGGGCAGGGAGCGGCCTGCCTGGCGCATGAACCACACGGGGGTGTGCGGCACGTGCCGGCGCCGGCACGCCAGGATGAAGGGGGAAGCAGCGGTCTGCTGGTGCGCACTCACCTCCAAATCTTCGCATGCGCCAAGTGGGCGACCCGCCCAACCGGGTGTCGTCCCTCATTGAAGCCGCCCTTCGGCCTACGCTTCCGGGCATGGCAGCGGCTCATGGGCACCTCTCGGACGGGAACGACGCCCCTCTCCCGTTCCAGCACGCGGTCGACGCGCTGCGGCGCGCTCGCGTTCGGAGCGAGGTCGAGCTCGAACCCGTACCGCCGCCCAAACGCCTGGCCCCGCACGCGTACGCCCTGGAAGCGGCCGTCGTGGTGGAGGGCGAGGAACTGGCGGACGGCCGGCTGGTGCTGCTGTACGACGCGGACGGCCAGGAGGGATGGCAGGGCGCCTTCCGTCTGGTGACCCTGGTCCGGGCGGAGCTGGAACCGGAGATGGCCGGCGATCCGCTGCTGCCCGAGGTGAGTTGGTCGTGGCTGACCGGCGCCCTGGAGACGCACGGCGCGGCCTTCGACGCGGCGGGCGGCACGGTGTCGCGCAGTTCCTCGCACCACTTCGGCGCGCTCGCCGAGCGCGAGGACTCCACCCGCATCGAGATCCGCGCCTCGTGGACGCCGGTGGCGCCCGCCGGTGGCGTGCCGGACGTCGCCGCGCACCTGGCGGGCTGGTGCGACCTGATGTGCACGAGCGCCGGGCTGCCCCCGGTACCGGCCGACCCGCGCCCGCCGCTCGGCGGGGCGCAGTCCGTCGTTCCGCTGCCGAAGCGGCGCGGTCCGCAGCAGACCCGCTGACCCCGGCTGCCCGACCTCACGCTTTACCGCCGTCAACACGGGCCCACACGCGATGAACGCGATCTTCACACCTACGATCGACAACGATCGACAGGGCGTCCGAATTGCCGGAATTGTTACTAAACAAACCGTGATCTTTCTCTAAAGCCGGGCGAAGTTGCTGCCGAAGGAACCTGTGACCCTTCCAGCAACAGTCCCAGGAGGCCCGGTGTCGGTTCTTCTCGAGCACCCCACAAGCCTGGTCGCCTACCGCCCGAACAAGCCGACCGCAATGGTGGTTGTCGCCGACCCCCGCGTTCGCTCCACCGTGACCCGCCATTTGTGGGCGCTCGGGGTGCGCGACGTGATCGAGGCGTCCTCCGTCGCTGAGGCCAGGCCGCGGGTCGGCACCCCCCGAGACATCTGCGTCGCCGACGTTCACCTCCCCGACGGATCCGGGCTGACCCTGCTCGCAGAGACCCGCGCCGCGGGCTGGCCCAACGGCCTGGCTCTGTCGGCCGCCGACGACATCGGCGCGGTGCGCAACGCCCTCGCCGGTGGCGTCAAGGGCTACGTCGTCACCGGAACGCGTACCAACCTCGGCATTCCCGGGCGCCCCGGCGGCTCCCCCATCGGCGCGGCAGGACAGCGCATCCAGCGCCGGCCTCCCGGCGCCCCCGGCCACGGCGGCGGCTACCGGGAGCTGTCGGGCCGCGAGGTCGAAGTGCTCCGGCTGGTCGCGGAGGGCCAGTCGAACAAGGCGATCGGCGTCTCGATGGGCTTGTCCGCGCTCACCGTCAAGAGCCACCTGGCGCGCATCGCCCGCAAACTCGGCACGGGCGACCGCGCGGGCATGGTCGCGGTAGCGCTGCGTACCGGCATCATCCACTGATCGCAGTCACAGCCCCAAGGCGCCCGTCGACGGAACGTTCCGTCGGCGGGCGCCCGCCGTACACGGATACTCTTGACTGGTGACCGACGCCCGAGAGACCGCAACAGAAGCACCACCGGCGCCGGTCCCGCTACTGGACCCGCGCGAGGGAATCCCGCCGGTGACCGCCAGCCCGGAAGCCTTCGCCGACGTCGTGGCGGCCTTCGCCACGGGCTCCGGACCTGTCGCCGTCGACGCCGAGCGCGCATCCGGTTACCGCTACGGACAGCGGGCCTATCTGGTCCAGCTGCGCCGCACCGGAGCAGGGACCGCGCTGATCGACCCCGTCGCCTGCCCCGACCTGTCGTCGCTGAGCGAGGCGCTGGACGGCACGGAATGGGTGCTCCACGCCGCGACGCAGGACCTGCCCTGCCTCGACGAGGCGGGTATGCGGCCCACGCGGCTGTTCGACACCGAGCTCGCGGGACGCCTCGCCGGATTCGCGCGGGTCGGACTCGGCGCGATGGTCGAGAACGTCCTCGGCTACGCCTTGGAGAAGGGGCATTCCGCGGTCGACTGGTCCACCCGGCCGCTGCCCGAGCCGTGGCTGCGCTACGCCGCCCTCGACGTCGAGCTCCTCGTCGACCTCCGCGACGCGCTGGAGGAGGAACTGCGCGACCAGGGCAAGCTGGACTGGGCGATGCAGGAGTTCGACGCCATCGCCGCCGCCCCGCCGCCCCCGCCGCGGGTCGACCCCTGGCGCCGGACCTCCGGCATGCACAAGGTGCGGCGCCGCCGCCAGATGGCCGTCGTCCGCGAACTGTGGAATCTCCGCGACCGGCTCGCCCGCGAGCGCGACGTCTCCCCCGGCCGCGTCCTCACCGACGCGGCGATCGTCACCGCGGCCCTGGAGGCGTCCCCGAACGCGCACGCACTGGCCGCGCTGCCCGGTTTCGGACACCGCATGGGACGGCGTCAGCTCGAGCAGTGGCAGGCCGCGATCGACCAGGCCCGCCTCATCCCCGAACGCGAGCTCCCCCAGCCGGGCCCCGCCTTCACCGGGCCCCCGCCGCCGCGCGCCTGGGCCGACAAGGACCCGGTCGCCGCGGCCCGCCTCACGGCGGCCCGTGCGTCCGTCTCCGAACTCGCGGAGCAGCTCAACCTCCCGCAGGAGAACCTCATCACCCCGGACACGGTCCGGCGCCTGTGCTGGGCGCCCCCGAGGGACCGCACACCCGAGGCCGTCTCCGCGTTCCTCGCGGACGCGGGCGCGCGGCCCTGGCAGGTCGAGCTCACCACGCCGATCCTCACGGGGGCGCTCGCCGCGCACCCCTGACGCCGCGCTGCGCTTCGCTGTACCGGGTTTTTTCCCCGCCCTCCCTCCCGATGACCCGGCGCGGTAAGTCACCGCCTTGCGTTGCGTGCGTACGGGGGTCGGTGCCGCGCCGTGGTAGGTCCTCAGCGCTCGCGGTTTACGCCTACATCGTTCGGCATCGACCCCGCGGTCGCCGCTCGTCGCTTCCGGGCGCACCCCGCCACACCCTCCCGGGCCGGTTGGGGCGACTGACGGCCGGTGGGGTGTCTGTTGGCGGCGACGGCTGCGCCCTTGGGTGGCGCGGCGTCAACGGCTGCCCGAGCACGGTGCCGCTCACACTCCCCACCGGGGATCAGGCGCATGACGAAACCTGAGGGCCGGTGCGCAGATTCAAGGACCTGAGGCACCGAAATGTGCTGTCCGGAATGGCCGGCCCCGAAGGCCCCGGACCCGCCCACCCCACACGCGCGTCGGGGCGCCCGGACTTCCTGGGGCACACGGGCGGGAGGGCCGGGGGGGAACCGGGGAAGACACGAGGTGTGACCCCACACACCCGCACTGGGCACATCGGTTACCGATGAGTAGCATGGAGCCCGGAGCCGCCGTCTTCTGCCCGCGGCAAGCGAACCCGCATCCTGAGGAGAGCCAACGTGCCTCGTACCGCTAGGGACGTCGTCTTCGTCGACGGCGTCCGCACCCCGTTCGGCAAGGCGGGCCCGAAGGGCATCTACCACGAGACCCGTGCCGACGACCTGGTGATCAAGTCCATCCGGGAGCTGCTGCGGCGCAATCCCGCACTCGCCCCGGAGCGGATCGACGAGGTCGCGATCGCCGCGACCACCCAGATCGGCGACCAGGGCCTGACCCTGGGCCGTACGGCCGCGATCCTGGCCGGCCTGCCCAAGTCGGTGCCCGGCTTCTCGATCGACCGCATGTGCGCGGGCGCGATGACCGCGGTGACCAGCGTCGCCGGCGGTGTCGCCTTCGGCGCGTACGACGTGGCGGTCGCAGGCGGCGTGGAGCACATGGGCCGGCACCCGATGGGCGAGGGCGTGGACCCCAACCCGCGCTTCGTGTCGGAGAAGCTGGTCGACGACTCCGCCCTCTTCATGGGGATGACGGCGGAGAACCTGCACGACCGCTTCCCGCACCTGACCAGGCAGCGCGCCGACGAGTACGCGGTCCGCAGCCAGGAGAAGGCCGCGAAGGCGTACGCGAACGGCAGGATCCAGCAGGACCTGGTGCCGGTGTCGGTGCGCCGCACCAGCCCCGCGGCCGGCGAGACCGGCTGGGGCCTGGCCACGACCGACGAGCCGATGCGCCCGGGCACCACGCTGGAGAACCTGGCGGGCCTGAAGACCCCGTTCCGCGCCCACGGCAACGTGACCGCGGGCAACTCGGCCGGCCTCAACGACGGTGCCACCGCCTCCCTGATCGCCGCCGAGGACGTCGCCCAGGAGCTGGGCCTCCCGGTGAAGATGCGCCTGGTCTCGTACGCCTTCGTGGGCGTCGAGCCCGAGGTCATGGGCATCGGTCCGGTCCCGGCGACGGAGAAGGCGCTCGCCAAGGCGGGCCTGTCGATCGCCGACATCGGCCTGTTCGAGGTCAACGAGGCGTTCGCCGTGCAGGTGCTGTCGTTCCTCGACCACTACGGCATCGCCGACGACGACACGCGCGTCAACCAGTACGGCGGCGCCATCGCGTTCGGCCACCCGCTCGCCTCCTCCGGCGTCCGTCTGATGACGCAGCTGGCCCGCCAGTTCGAGGAGCAGCCGCACGTCCGCTACGGCCTGACCACCATGTGCGTCGGTTTCGGCATGGGCGGCACCGTGATCTGGGAGAACCCGCACTTCGACGGAGGCAGCAAGTGACCACCACCGCCGAGCTTCTCAAGGGAGCGGCCGAGCTGTTCCCCGACGAGGTCGTGACGCAGGCGCACGTGCGCCACCTCGACCTCCCCCAGGACGCCGGGCGTTTCGCGCTCATCACCCTGGACAACGGCCTGGACCACACCAAGCCGACCACCTTCGGCCCGCAGTCGCTGGCGAACCTGAGCGCCGCTCTCGACCAGGTCGAGAAGGAGGCCGCGGACGGCGGGATCATCGGCGTCGGTGTCACCGGCAAGCCGTTCATCTTCGCGGTGGGCGCCGACCTCAAGGGCGTCGAGCTCCTGGGGCGCCACGAGGACGCGCTGGCCATCGGCAAGGGCGGCCACGACGTCTTCCGCCGCCTTCAGGGCCTCGCGGTGCCGACGTTCGCGTACTACAACGGCGCGGCCATGGGCGGCGGTGTCGAGATCGGCCTGCACTGCTCGTACCGCACGGTCTCCGCTTCCGTCCCGGCGTTCTCCCTCCCCGAGGTCTTCCTGGGCCTGGTCCCGGGATGGGGCGGCTGCGCGCTGCTGCCGAACCTCATCGGCGCCGAGCGCGCGGTGAGCGTCATCATCGAGAACTCGCTCAACCAGAACAAGCAGCTCAAGGGCGGACAGGTCTACGACCTCGGCATCGCCGACGCGCTGTTCGAGGGCGCGGACTTCCTGGAGCAGTCGCTCGCCTGGACCTCCGCCGTCCTCAAGGGCGAGATCCAGGTCATCCGCCCCGAGGTGGACCGCGGAGCGGCGTGGGACGAGGCCGTCGCCAAGGGCCGTGCCTTCGCCGACTCCAAGGTGCACGGCGCCGCTCCGGCCGCGTACCGCGCGCTGGACATCATCGCCGCCGCCAAGAACGGCGATCTGGCCGCCGGCTTCGACGCCGAGGACGAGGCCCTTGCGGACCTCATCATGGGCGGCGAACTGCGCTCCGGTATCTACGCCTTCAACCTGGTGCAGAAGCGCGCCAAGCGCCCGGCCGGCGCCCCGGACAAGAACCTGGCGCGCCCGGTCACCAAGGTGGGCGTCGTCGGCGCCGGCCTGATGGCCTCTCAGCTGGCGCTGCTCTTCGCGCGCCGCCTGGAGGTGCCGGTGGTCCTCACCGACATCGACCAGGAGCGCGTGGACAAGGGTGTCGGCTACGTCCACGGCGAGATCGACAAGCTGCTGCTCAAGGGCCGCGTCAACCAGGACAAGGCCAACCGTCTCAAGGGCCTGGTCTCCGGTTCGCTCGACAAGGCCGCCGCCTTCGGCGACGCGGACTTCGTCATCGAGGCGGTCTTCGAGGAGATCGGCGTCAAGCAGCAGGTGTTCGCCGAGGTCGAGGCGGTGGTGAAGCCGGAGACCATCCTGGCCACCAACACCTCCTCGCTGTCGGTGAGCGAGATGGCCTCCAAGCTGGAGCACCCGGAGCGGGTCGTCGGCTTCCACTTCTTCAACCCGGTCGCGGTGCTGCCGCTGCTGGAGATCGTGCGCGGCGAGCAGACCGACGACGCGTCGCTGGCCACCGCGTTCGCCGTGGCGAAGAAGCTGAAGAAGACCGCGGTCCTGGCCAAGGACGCCCCGGCGTTCGTCGTCAACCGCATCCTGACCCGCTTCATGGGCGAGATCCAGAACGTCATCGACGAGGGCACCCCGGTCGCGACCGCGGAGAAGGCCATCGAGCCGCTCGGTCTGCCGATGTCCCCGCTGGTGCTGCTCGAACTGGTCGGCCCGGCGATCGGTCTGCACGTCTCGCAGACGCTCCACCGCGCCTTCCCTGACCGCTTCACCGTCTCCTCGAACCTCGCCGCCGTCGTCGAGGCGGGCAAGCGCGGCTTCTACGTCTACTCCGCCGAGAACGGCTTCAAGCCGGAGCTGGACCCCGAGGTCGCCGCGCTCCTGGTGCAGGGCGACACCGTGCTGACGGAGGGCCAGGTGCGCGCCCGCGTCCTGGACGCCGTCGCGCAGGAGATCGGCATCATGCTGGACGAGGGCGTCGTCGCCGAGGCGCAGGACATCGACCTGTGCCTGATCACCGGTGCCGGCTGGCCCTTCCACCTGGGCGGGATCACCCCGTACCTGGACCGTGAGGGCGTCTCCGAGCGGGTGAACGGCAAGCCGTTCCTCGCCCCGGGCGTCGCCGGCGTCCCGGCGTAACACCGCAGTACGACGAAGGGCCGCCCGGGCTTCGTGCCCGGGCGGCCCTTCGTCGTTCCGGCTGTCGGCCGATCTCGCTACTTCGCGAAGGCGACCGTCAGATCCCTGACGAGCGCCCTGCGTTCGTAGTCGTCGAGCTCGACCAGGCCACGCTCGCTGAGGCCGCGCACCGTGTCGTCGACGGCCGTGAGCACGTCGTCCAGGACGGCGCGGCGGTGCCGGGCGTCCAGGGCCGCCAGCCGGGCCCGCTCCATGGCGGGCGCGACGGAGGGCGCGTACACGACGCGCACGGGCTGGGCGGAGAAGACCTCGACGCCCGCCGGACGCAGGTCGCGCGCGAGCACGCGGGTGAGTTCCTCGGCGAGGATGTCGACGTCGCGGAGGGTGGGGCCGGAGCCGCGGAAGTCGTCGGCCGGGAGCCGGGACGCGCAGCGGGTGACGGCGGCCTCGGTCTGCTCGCGCAGGAAGCGCACATGCTCCTCGACGGCGAAGCAGGCGCGGGCGGTGTCACGGACCCGCCACACCAGCAGGACGGTGACGAGCACCGGCGTGCCGGCCGCGTCGGTGGCCTCGACGGGGCTGCCGCGCCAGTGCCGGACCGTGATGTGCACCCGTCGCCGCGGCAGCAGCGGGTTGATCCACAGCAGCCCGGTGCGCCGTACGGTGCCGCGATAGGCGCCGTGCCGGGTGAGCACCCAGACGGAGCCGGGGCGGCCCCGCGCCAGTCCCAGCGCGGCGAAGGCGGCGAGGGCCGCCAGGAGGACGGTGGTCAGGTACCCCAGCGAGTGCGGGTCGCCGCCGTAGCGCAGCGGGACGACCACCGCCGCAAGCGCCGCGGCGATGGCGACGGCCAGCGCCGGAGTGCCCGGCAGGCAGCGTCCCGGGCGCTCCGTGATGTCGGAGTCCGCGCTGGGCGGCGGGAATCCCGCCGGGGAGAGCTGGGGAGTGGGGGACGGCGCGGGGATCAGCGGCCCCGCAGGCTTCGCGGCGGGGAACGGCGTCGTGTCGGTGGTGGTCACGAGAACAGTCGCCTCCAGGTCTCGGGTCCGGGGTGACCGTCGGCCTCGCGGCCGGACCAGCCCTGTGCGTGCTGGAACGCCTCGACGGCGCGCCGGTCGGCCTCGCCCCAGGTGGGGCCGGGACCGGACCGGTAGTACGTCCCGAAGCCCTTGGCCACCAGTTGCCGGCCCAGCAGGAGGACATGGGGACCGGACTGGCCGGGGCGGAAGCTCCCGGGTCCTGGATAGGCGGTGGGAGCGGGGCCTGCCGCCGTGCCGGCGGGGCCCTGCGACGGCACGGCGGCCGCGTCAGGTACCGGAGCCGTGCTGCCGGGGGCCGTGGGGTCCGGTGCTCCCCGCCCGATGTCGGCCCCCCGGCCGTCGACGAGGTAGCGCCATGTCGCCGGTCCGGGGATGCCGTTGGCGGCTCCCCCCTTCCAGCCCTGTGCCCGCTGGAAGGCACGGGTGGCGCGCTGGTCCGCCGCGCCCCAGCGGGGCCCGGGCCCGGAGCGGTAGTACGGGCCGCCGCCGCGCGTCCGCAGCATCCGGCCGAGCCGGGTGACGTTGGCATTCGAGGTCCCGGCGCCGAACGACAAGCTCCCGGGGAAGCCGTCGAACAGGTCGTCACCGGAGTCGCCGTCCTCGCTCAGGTACTTGTAGCGGTAGGGACGGTAGCCGGAGTCCGGCGGCAGCGGGATCTCGGACATCTGGGTGTGCGGCGGGGCCTGCTCGTAGGCGTTGTAGGCGGTGTGCTCCTCGTCCGCCCAGCCGGCGAAGATCCTGACGTGCGAGCCTCCGTGGGGACTCCTGCGGCTCTGGTAGAGCAGGATGTCGCCCGGCTCGAGGTCGTCGACGCCGATGCGGTAGGCGAAGCGGGGCAGACTGCCGGTCCACTCACTGCGGTTCAGGCCCCAGGCCATGGAGACGAAACCGGAGCAGTCCTGCCGGTAGCCGTCGCTCCAGTACTCGTTCATCCGGTACGGGACCTCGGCGTCCACCCAGGTCCGTGCCCGGTCCAGGATCTCACTGGCCGACAGGCGCATGGGTGCCGCGGCGAGTTCGGGGCCGGCCTGGGCACGGTTCCCGGGCGCCGGGGCCGCGACGGTGACGCCGGGGATCGCGGCGACCGCGCCCGCGGCGGCCACCACGGCCACCGCCGCGGGTGCCGCACGCCACCCCGGAGACGTTCCTGACCTGCGCGCCGTCGCCCGGATCAACCGTGTGCGGGCGCAGTCCTCGCACCCGCAGCCGGGCCGCGGCTCGACGTCGACGAACACCGGCGGGGACATGCGCACCACTCCTCTGAATCGGATGCCACATGCCCCCCTTACCCCATTTCATAGGAAAAGCTGCGAAATAGGGCGAGAGTGCGCGCGATCAGCCGACCGGAGTGACGCTCTCGCTGGTGGTAGCGGACGGATCGGTCCCGCCGTCCGCGGTGCCCGCGGTGCTCGTGGCGGTGTCCGACGGGGTGCCGGCAGTGGCGCCGTCCGTGGGGCTCGCCGACGAACTCGGGCTGGGGCTCACGGCCTGACGGACCGCCAGAGCCACGGCCTTCTTCACCATGCCGCGCAGACGGGACGGCGTCAGCCCGTCCACGCCTCCCGTCGGGGCGGTGACGGTCTCACCGTTGACCTGCACGACCGGCGCCATGGTGAACCCGGCCTCGGTGAACTGCTGCTGGGACTTCTTCACCCAGCCGTCGTGGTCGCGTTCCTCGACGCAGGGCACGAACTTGCCCTCGTCGATCTTGCCGACCTTCCTCGAGACCTCCTTGATCAGCTTCTCGCTGTCAAGGGCGTCGTCCTGGACGTCGGCGGGCTGCACGGCCCACAGCGCGTCCACGAACTGCGTGAAATGGCCCTGGTCCTGGGCGCAGGCGGCCGCGTTGGCAGCGACCAGCGAGCCCTCGCCGCCGTTCGCGGCGTCGGAGGGCGTCACCAGGCGGTAGTCGATCTGGACCTGTCCCGCGGCCAGCAGCTGCCTGAACGTGTCCGCGTACTCGGCTGCGAACGCCTTGGACTCCGGGGCACGCAGGTCCTCGTACACCGTCAGCGTCACCGGCAGCACGTTCGGCCGCACCGGCACGTTCAGGCTGTCCTGACCACCGGCACCGGTCGGCGCCTTCGCCGAGTGCTCCTTCTCGGAACGCACATGCGCGCCGATGACGGCCGACCCGCCGAACACCACGGCCAGGACGACCACGGTCCCGGCGTACGACCGCAAGCGCTTGGACTTCGTCTGCTTCACCGGGTCTTTCTACCACCGGTCCCGGTGCCCGGATGAGGGCGGGGGGCCGTCCCGGCGGAAGGAGGGGCCGCCCCCGGGCCGCTGTGCCAGGCTGGTGGGTGTGAACGCCATTGCCGTCCCCTTGGTCGTCGTCGACGCCGCCAACGTCGTGGGCTCGGTGCCCGACGGCTGGTGGCGCGACCGGCGGGGGGCGACCGAGCGGCTGCGGGACGCACTCGCCCCCCTCGCCGCGACAGGACTCCCGGAGCGGCCGGACGTGCCGGAGTGGGCCCGCAGGCCGCCGCTGGAGCTGCTGCTCGTGGTGGAGGGCGCGGCTCGCGACGTGGCCACGGTGCCGGGGGTCCGGGTCGAGGCCGCCCCTGGCGTCGGCGACGACCGGATCGTCGAGCTCGTCACGGACCGCCGGCCGCCGGACCGGCCCTGCCTCGTCGTGACCGCCGACCGCGACCTGCGCGAGCGCGTCACCCCGCACGACGCCGCCGTGGCGGGACCGCGAGCGGTGCGCCCATAGGGCGTGCTTCGGCAGCCCCTCCCCCTGCCACGCGCCCCGCGGCCCAGGACGGCGTCAGCCGGGGCGCCTTCCGGTCACGGCCCTAGCCGCGGCCGCGGGGCGCGTAGAGCACCGCACCGTCCACCGTCCCCACCCGGGCGTAGCCGCCCCGCGCGAGGAGGTCGCGGAACGCGGGGACGGCGGCCGCCCCGTACGGGGCACCGCGCGAGTCGTCGACGACCAGGGCGGGGGGTGCCGAGCCGAATTCCTCGCGCAGCACGTCCCACGCGCCGGGGACGGCGTAGCGGGCGCCGACCCGGGCGCCGCCGCGGCCGCCGCTGAAGTTGGTGAGGAAGCCCGCGGTGAGATAGCGGCCGGCGGGGGCGCGGTCGGCGAGCCAGTACTGCTCCGGGTGCATGCCCCACAGCAGGACGGTGTCCTGCGGGCCGCTGCGGGCCCGGACCGCCGCGGCGACCGCTTGGGCGTGATCCAGTTCGGCGCGCGGCGCGACAAGTCCCCAGGCGGTGAAGACGGCCGCCGCCAGCAGCGTCCAGGCCGCGGCGAGACGACGGGCCGGGCCCCGCGAGGGCAGCCGCCGCACCGCGGCGATGCCGACGAGCACCAGCGGGGGCAGCAGCTGCAGGTAGTAGTGGCCGTAGAACTGGAAGCCCGCGACGACCGCGCAGACCGCGCCGGCCAGCCAGACCCACAGGTCCGCGTCGGCGAAGGGCCGCCGCCGCAGTGCCCACCACAGCGCGGGCACCAGCAGACCGGCGCCGGCGGCCAGCAGGATCGCGGCGTTGCCGAGCCCGCGCCCCGCGCCCAGGAGCCACGCGCCCTGCGGTGACATGTAGGTGCTCGAGCCGGTGAGCGTCCAGAAGACGAAGTGCCGCATGCCGGTCGCCGCCGCGACCACCGCGACGGGCAGCACGCATCCCGCCAGCAGGCGCCCCCAGGCGCCGCCCGCACCGGCGGCGTACGTGCCGGGGGTGCCGCCCGCGGCGGCCCCGCGGCCCTGGCGCGGCAGGACGCCGGAGCCGCCCGCCGCGCGCAGCATCATGCCGTCGCCGCGCCCCGCGGCCCAGGACGGCGTCAGCGTGCGCAGCCTCCGGCCCGAGGACGCGTCGGCCCCCCGCCCGGCCCGCCAGAGCGACCATGCGACCGGCAGCAGCACCACGGCCCCGGTCTGCTTGGTGAGGGCCGCCCCGGCGACCGCGAGCCCCGCGAGGCCCCACCGCCGCCGGTCGGCCAGCAGCACGGCCGCGGCGGTCCACGGCAGCGTGAAGACCTCGAAGCTGGCCGCCTGGGTGTCCTCGGGCGCGAGACCGACGGAGAGCAGCACATAAGCCGCGCCGGCCGCCGCGGCCCACCGGTCGCCCCAGCGGCGACGGGCCAGTGCGGCGAGCAGCCCGGCCGTCACGACGTGAGCGGCGACGGCGGCGCAGCGCAGGGGCCACAGCGAGTCGTCGCCGAAGACCGCGAAGGCGCCCTGGTAGAGCCACGGCAGCAAGGGGGGCTTGCGGTCGACGACGGTGTCGTACAGGACGCCGCCGGCGGCCAGCATCCGGGCCTGCGTGGCGAGGAAGCCCTCGTCGGGGTTCCAGACCGGGCGCAGGAAGGACGGCAGGTGCACCAGGGCGGCCAGGACCGTCAGCAGCGGGAGGAGCGGCAGCCAGAACCTGTCGCCCGGGAAGGCCCGTGCCGGCGCGGTGGGTCGGGCGTTCCGGGGACGGCTGGGCACGCGCCCCAAGCTACCCCAACCCGGCCGGCGCCCCCGGCCCGCCTCAGCTCGCCCCTCGGCGGTCCGGCTGCGGCACGCGCAGCCGGCTGTGCCGGTGTCCGTAGGCGAAGTACACGACGAAGCCCACCGCCATCCAGATCGCGAACCGCAGCCAGGTCTCGGCGGGCAGGTTGAGCATCAGCCAGAAGGTCGCCAGCACCGACACCGCCGGCAGCCACGGCACCAGCGGGGTGCGGAAGGACCGCGGCAGGTCGGGGCGTGTGCGGCGCAGCACGACCACACCGATGGCGACGACGATGAACGCGAAGAGCGTGCCGATGTTCACCAGCTCGGCCAGCTCCGAGATGCTCGTGAACCCGGCGACGACCGCGACGACGGCGCCGAGCAGCAGGATCGAGCGGTACGGCGTGCCGGCTTTGGGGTGCACGCGGGAGAAGAAGCGCGGCAGCAGGCCGTCGCGGCTCATCGCGAAGAACACCCGGCTCTGGCCGAGCAGCAGGATCATGCACACGGTCGTCAGGCCGACCGCGGCGCCGAAGCTGATCAGCCCGGCCCAGAAGGGGTGGCCGACCGCCTTGAACGCGTCGGCGAGCGGGGCGTCCAGGGACAGTTCGGTGTACTTCTGCATGCCCGTGACAACGATGGAGACCGCGACGTACAGGACCGTGCAGATGAGCAGCGACCCGAGGATGCCGCGCGGCACGTCCCGCTGGGGGTTGCGGGTCTCCTCGGCTGCCGTGGCGACGATGTCGAAGCCGATGTAGGCGAAGAAGACCACCGCGGCGGCGGTGAAGATGCCCATGACGCCGAACTGCGCCGGCTGGTACCCGGTCATCAACTGGATGAGGGGCGCCCCGAGACCGGCCTCCGTGCCGGTCACCACCTTGGCGGGCGGGACGAACGGCTTGTAGTTGTCGGCGTTGATGAAGAACGCGCCCACGATGATCACGACGAGCACCACGGCGACCTTGACGGCCACGATCACGGAGGTCACGCGGGCCGACAGCTTCATGCCGGCCACCAGGATGCCGGTCAGCACGAGGACCAGCGCGAAGGCCAGCAGGTCGAAATGGAACGCGGTTTCCGTACTGCCGGACAGGGCGGTCGGCAGCTGCCAGCCCCAGTTGTCCATCAACGAGCGGATGTAGCCGGACCAGCCGACCGCCACCACCGCGCATCCCAGCGCGAGTTCCAGCACGAGGTCCCACCCGATGATCCAGGCGGGCAGTTCACCGAGGGTGGCGAAGGAGAAGGTGTACGCGGATCCGGCGACCGGCACGGTGGAGGCGAACTCCGCGTAGCACAGGGCCGCGAGGGCGCACACGATGCCCGAGACGACGAAGGCGAGCGCCACCGAGGGGCCCGCGTTGTCCCGGGCCACCTTGCCGGTGAGCACGAAGATGCCGGTGCCGATGACGACACCCACGCCGAAGACCGTGAGGTCGAGGGCGGAAAGCGACTTCTTGAGGGTGTGCTCGGGTTCCTTCGTGTCCTTGAGGGACTGTTCGACCGATTTCGTCCGGAAGAAACTGTTCTGCCGCTTTCCGGCCGTCTTGTCATCGTTATCGCCCAGAGCCACCGGCGCACCTCCACGGTTGTTCCTGCATCACAACACCCGGGGATGCTTGTGACCGGAACAGGCGCGCCTACACCCGCGCAGATGGGCCGGGCGATCACCCGTAAGGATGGTCGCCCGGCCCATCGGCCGGCGGTCCGTCAGTCGCCGGCAGGCTGCGGAGTGGGCTCGTCGGCGTAACGGCCCTGCAGCCGGGAGACCAGGCCGGTCACCTGGCGGGCGATGTCCGGGGCGGTCAGGCCGATCTCGGCCATGACCTCCTTGCGGCTGGCGTGGTCCAGGAACTGCTGGGGGATGCCGAAGTCCCGCAGCGGAACGTCCACGTTGGCGTCGCGCAGCGCCTGGGCGACCGCGGAGCCGACGCCGCCGGCACGGCCGTTGTCCTCGACGGTCACGACGACGCGGTGGCGGGCGGCCAGGCCCGGCAGCGCCTCGTCGACCGGCTTGACCCAGCGGGGGTCGACGACGGTGGTGGTGATGCCCTGGGCGTCGAGGAGGTCCGCGATCTCCAGGCACATCGGGGCGAGCGCGCCGACCGAGACCAGCAGCACGTCGTGCGCTGGCGCGTCCGCCTCCCCCGCCGGCTCGTCGGTCCTGGGGGTCGCCTCGCGCAGCACGTCCATGCCGCCGACGCGGCCCACGGCCTTGACCGCCGGTCCGACCGCGCCCTTGGAGTAGCGCACCACGGTCGGGGCGTCGTCGACCTCGACGGCCTCGCGCAGCTGGGCGCGGACCTGGTCGGCGTCGCGCGGGGCGGCGATCCGCAGGCCGGGCACGACCTGGAGGAGCGACAGGTCCCACATGCCGTTGTGCGAGGCGCCGTCGGTGCCGGTGATGCCCGCGCGGTCCAGGACGAAGGTGACCCCGCACTTGTGCAGCGCGACGTCCATCAGCACCTGGTCGAAGGCCCGGTTGAGGAACGTCGCGTAGACCGCGACGACCGGGTGCAGGCCACCGGTGGCCAGGCCCGCGGCCGAGACCGCGGCGTGCTGCTCGGCGATGCCCACGTCGTACACGCGGTCCGGGAAGGCCTTGGCGAACTTCTCCAGGCCGACCGGCTGGAGCATCGCGGCCGTGATGGCGACGATGTCCTTGCGCTCCTTGCCGAGCTTGACCATCTCCTCGCCGAACACGGAGGTCCAGTCGGCGCCCGAGGCGGCGATCGGCAGGCCGGTGTCGGGGTGGATCTTGCCGACGGCGTGGAAGCGGTCGGCCTCGTCCTCCAGGGCCGGGGTGTAACCGCGGCCCTTCTCCGTGAGGCAGTGCACGATGACCGGCCCGCCGAAGCGCTTGGCCCGCTGAAGAGCGGACTCCAGGGCGGCGATGTCGTGGCCGTCGATGGGGCCGACGTACTTCAGGCCCAGGTCCTCGAACATGCCCTGGGGGGCGATGAAGTCCTTGAAGCCCTTCTTGGCGCCGTGCAGCGTCTCGTAGAGGGGCTGGCCGATGACCGGCGTGCGCTCGAGCAGTTCCTTGGTGCGGCTCAGGAAGCGCTCGTAGCCGTCGGTGGTGCGCAGCGTGGCCAGGTGGTTGGCCATGCCGCCGATGGTCGGCGCGTAGGAGCGCTCGTTGTCGTTGACGACGATGACCAGCGGGCGGTCCTTGGCGGCGGCGATGTTGTTCAGCGCCTCCCAGGCCATGCCACCGGTCAGCGCGCCGTCACCGATCACGGCGACCGTGTGGTCGCGCTTGCCGAGAAGCTCGTTCGCCTTGGCGAGGCCGTCGGCCCAGCCGAGCACCGTGGAGGCGTGGCTGTTCTCGATGACGTCGTGCTCGGACTCGGCGCGCGACGGGTAGCCGGACAGGCCGCCCTTGCTCTTGAGCTTGGTGAAGTCCTGACGGCCCGTGAGCAGCTTGTGGACATAGCTCTGGTGACCGGTGTCCCAGAGCACCTTGTCCTTGGGCGAGTCGAAGACCCGGTGCAGGGCGAGGGTCAGTTCGACCACGCCCAGGTTCGGGCCCAGATGCCCACCGGTCTTGGAGACCTCGTCGACCAGGAAGGTACGGATCTCGCCTGCCAGCTCCACCAGCTGCTCTGGAGCGAGCCGGTCGAGGTCGCGCGGTCCCTTGATACGGGTCAGCAGCGCCACCCGTGCCTCCTTGATGTCGCTTGCCGGGTTTCCCGAGTGTATGTGGTCGGGTTCCGGGCCTCGCACACACCTGTGCCCGGCGCTGGGAATGATCTTCCCTGCGCCGGGCACGTCACGCCACTGGTGCGTGGTGCGGACTAGCCGCGGCCGGCCGCCTTCTGGCTCCGGCGGGACACCGAGTCGATGACGACAGCCGCGAGCAGGACCGCCGCGGTGATCATGTACTGCAGTGCGGTGTTCATGTTGAGCAGGTCCAGACCGGTCTGGATGGACTGGATGACCAGCATGCCGAGCAGCGCGGACCAGACGGTGCCGCGGCCGCCGAAGAGGCTGGTGCCACCGATGACCGCGGCCGCGATGGCCAGCATCAGGACGTTGCCGCCACCGGCGCCCAGCGTCGCCGTGAAGGTCTGGGCGGCGAAGAACATGCCGCCGAGCGCCGCGAAACCGCCGGCGATCGCGAAGACCGAGATACGGACCAGGGCGACGTTGATACCCGCACGACGCGCCGCCTCGATGCCGCCGCCGACCGCGAAGACCTTGCGGCCGTAGGAGGTGCGGCGGAGCACGAAGTCGGTGATGACCAGGGCCGCCAGGAAGACCACCAGGGCGTTGGGCACACCGCTCGCCTGGTTCAGCACGTACGCGGCGACGAAGGTCACCACGGCGAGGGCGCCGACGCGCAGCGCGATCTCACTGGAGGGCCGGTACGGGACCTCGGCCGCGCGACGGCGGCGCTGGTCGATCAGCGAACCCGCGAGCATGGCCACAGTACCGAGGCCCGCGAGCAGGTAGGCGCCGGCGACGTCCTGGTCCATGAAGAAGGAACGCTGGCCCAGGATGTGCAGCGGGCCGTTGTCCGGGATGGAGAGGCTGCCGCTGTCGCCGAGCAGCTGCAGCATCAGGCCGTTCCAGCCGAGGAAGCCGGCGAGGGTGACGACGAAGGCGGGAACGCCGATCTTCGCGAAGAACCAGCCGTGCAGCGAACCGATGAGGACGCCGGTCAGGATGGTCAGGACCAGGGCGAGCCAGGGGTTCATCCCGTGCTTGGTCACGAAGATGGCGAACAGCGCCGACGCCAGACCGCTGACCGAGCCCACCGACAGGTCGATCTCGCCGAGCAGCAGCACGAAGACCAGGCCGATGGCCAGCATGCCGGTCGCGGCCAGGAAGAAGCCGATGTTGGCCAGGTTGCCCGCGGTGAGGAACTGGCTGGACTGCGTCTGGAAGATGGTCCAGATGATGATCAGGCCGATGATGACCGGGAGCGAGCCCAGTTCACCGCCGCGCACCTTGCGCTTGAACTCCGTGAGGTAGCCCTTGAAGCCTTCCTCACGGACCAGAAGCCGCGGGTCGACGACGGGCACGGCCGCCGAGGACGGGTCCTCGACCGACGCCACCGTCTCGTTCTCCGGCTTGACGGTCTTCGACGTGTCGCTCACTTCGCAACCTCCGTGCGCCGCGCCTGACGGCGGGTCACGGCGTTGTCCGTGGCACCCGTGATGGCGGAGATGATTTCTTCCTGGGACGTGCTCTTGACGTCGAAGACGCCGTTGTTGCGGCCGAGACGCAGCACGGCGACGCGGTCGGCGACGGCCTTGACGTCGACCATGTTGTGGCTGATCAGGATGACGGCGAGGCCGCGCTGGCGCAGCCGCTCGACCAGGTCGAGGACCTGGGCCGTCTGCTCCACGCCGAGGGCGGCGGTGGGCTCGTCGAGGATCACCAGCTTGGGGTCACCGATCAGCGCGCGGGCGATGGCGACGACCTGCCGCTGACCACCCGACAGGGCCGCGATCGGGATGCGGACGCTGGGGATGCGGATCGACAGGGTGCTGAGCAGCTCCCGCGAACGCTTCTCCATCGTGACCTCGTCGATCACACCGGCGCGCCTGAGCTCGCGGCCGAGGTAGAGGTTGGCGACGACGTCCAGGTTGTCGCAGAGCGCGAGATCCTGGTAGACCGTCGCGATGCCCAGACCCTGGGCGTCGTGCGGCCGGTTGATGCTGACCGGCTTGCCTTCCCACTCGATGACGCCCTCATCGATGGGGTGCACACCGGCGATCGTCTTCACCAGGGTTGACTTCCCTGCGCCGTTGTCGCCGACGAGCGCGACGACCTCTCCGGCGTGAACCTCCAGGTCGACATCGGTGAGTGCTTGGACCGCACCGAATCGCTTGGAGGCTCCGCGCAACGCCAGCACGGGCGTAGCGGACACGTGAACCATCTCCTTCGCCGCCTGACCGGCGGGGATGCCGCGCTTCAACAGCGCGGAGTTTTGTGCGAGTTGCACTGCCTTACATGATGACAACAGAGTGTCTGTCCGGTGCCCGCCCCGTCAGCGGGGTCTGTGGACGGGGCGGGCACCGGACAGGTCTGTGCGGCGGCCTCCGTTGGGAGGGCCTGCCGTTTTACTGGATGCCGGCAGCCTTGCAGGCCTTGGCGAACTCGGCGGTGCAGATGTCGGAGGCGCTCCAGAGGCCGTCCTTGATGACCGTGTCCTTCACGTTCGCCTTGGTCACGGAGACCGAAGGCACGAGCTGCGAGGGGACCTTGTCGCCGGAGCCGCTGGTCAGCGTGGTCGTGGCGAGCGAGGCGATGTCCTTGCCCTCGAGCAGGTTGACCGCGAGCTGGGCGGCGGCGTCGGCCTCCGGCTTGAACGGCTTGTAGACCGTGCTGGACTGCGTGCCCGCGACGATGCGCTGGATGCCCGCGAGCTCGGCGTCCTGACCGGTCAGCGGGATGCCGCTGATGCCGGCGCCCTTGAGGGCGGTGGCGATACCGCCGGCCATGCCGTCGTTCGCGGCGTAGACGCCGGCGATCTTCTTGGCACCGAGCTGCGTGATGGCCGCCGTCACCTTCTGGTTGGCGACGGTGTCCTTCCACAGACCGCTCTGCTCGTAGGCAATCTTGACCTTGCCGTCGAGGATCTTGTGGGCGCCCTGCTTGAACAGCGCGGCGTTCGGGTCGGCGTCGTCACCGTTGATCATGACAACGTTGGCCGACGGCGTGGCCTTGGAGCCCAGCGCGTCGAGCAGCGCCTGGCCCTGCTGCTCGCCGACCTTCTCGTTGTCGAACGAGACGTAGGCGGAGACCGGACCCTGGGCGAGACGGTCGTAGGCGACGACCTTGATGCCCTTGTCCACGGCAGCCTGCACGGAGGACTTGATGGCCGCAGCGTCCTGCGAGCTGATCACGATGACCTTGACGCCCTTGGTGATCATGGTGCTCACCTGCTGCGCCTGCTTGGCGGCGTCGCCCGCGGCGTTCGCGTACTGCACGTCGCAGTCCGCGCAAAGCTCCTTGACCTTCGCCTCGAACAGCGGGTGGTCGAACTTGTCGTACCGCGCCGTGACGCTGTCGGGGAGCAGCAGACCGATGGTCTTGGAGCCGCCGCCGGCGCTGCTGCTGCCGCTCGCGTCGCCCTTCTTGTCGTCGCCGGCCTTGCCGCAGGCGGCCACGGAAAGGGCCATCGAAACAGCCGCGGTGCCGATCACGACGCGCCGCATCATTGCGTTCATGTGGGGTTGCCTCCCTGACTGGGCCGCAACACTGCGGCCGAGGTGGACGTGAGTCAACTCGGCCGCAGACTTGGCGTCAAGAAGTTAATACTTAACGAGATGGCAACGGTGCGTTTCGTTATGTAGATGAACGCAGCGTGATCCTCAGGACACGCCCACAATGAGGGGTGCAGAAGCGTCCAAAAGGGACGAGTCGCCAACCTCGCTGAGGGCCAGCGCCAGCGCCCCGAGCACCTCGGCGCGGCCCCCAAGGGCCCCTGAGACGACGGAGAGGCGACGGGCGGCACTGGGGATCGCGTACCGCGCCACAGACTCCCTTATGGGCCCCAGGACCAGCTCACCGGCCTCGGCCAGGTCGCCGCCCAGCACGACGCGGCTGGGGTTGAGGAGGTTGGCCAGACTCGCGACACCCATGCCCACGTGCCGGCCCACGTCGCAGATGACCCGGCGGCAGCCCGGGTCACCCTCGCGGGCCAGTTGCACCATCCGCGCCAGGGTGAGGTCCGGTCCGTGGCTGCCGCGCAGCAACTCCAGCACGTAGCGGGCGGCGGTGAAGGTCTCCAGGCAGCCGCGGTTGCCGCAGCGGCAGACCGGGCCGGACTCGTCCAGTGTGATGTGACCTATCTCGCCCGCGGTGCCCCCCGGGCCCCGGTAGATCCGGCCGTCCATCACCAGGCCGGCGCCGACACCGCTGGCGACCTTGATGTAGGCCAGGTCCTTGACGCCGCGCCCGCTGCCCCAGACCAGTTCGCCCAGCGCGCCGAGATTGGCGTCGTTGTCCACCTGGACGGGCATGCGCAGCCGCTCGGCCAGTTCCTGGCGGGGGTTGAGGCCGCCCCAGCCCGGCAGGATCGCGGTGGAGCCCAGGGTCCCGGTCTCCACGTCGATCGGGCCGGGGACGCCGAGGCCGACCCCGATCACCTTGTCCGCGCCCACGCCGGTCGACGCGATCAGCCGGGTCACCAACTGTTCCGCCCGGTCGAAGCCCTCGGACGCCGAGGTGTCCACGTCGAAGGGCTCGGACTGCTCCGCCAGCACCTGGTGGGCGAGGTTGCCGACGGCGACGCGCAGATGCGAGTGCCCGAAGTCGACACCGACGACGATGCCCGCATCGCCGGACAGGGTGACCGCGCGGGCCCGCCTGCCGCTTGAGGAGGTGGGCGTGACCTGGACCGTCCCGCTCTCCTTCAGTTCACGGACGATGTTGGAGACCGTTGCCGCGGACAGACCTGTCGACCGGGCGATCTCCGCCTGCGTCAGCGACCCCGCCAGGCGGACGGCCCGGACCACTCGCTCCAGGTTGGCCCGGTGCAGCGACGACTGCGACCCCGGAGTCTCCACGACCATCCCACTCCCGACGACCGGACGGGACCGCACCGATGAGACCCCGTCGTCTACAACATGTGAACTCTAACTTGAGCCTTTGGGCCTACTTCCCGTCAAGGGGGAGAACAACACAGCGATCGGAATGCCCCAAAACTCCGGAAGCGGCCCCGTAATGTGACGGGACCGCTTCCGGTTCGGGCGGGTCGGCTGCGTAGCGTGCCGGTCCGGTTACTTCAGGGTGCCGGCGGTCAGACCGGCCTGGACCTGGCGCTGGAAGCTGAGGTAGACCACCAGCACGGGCAGCATGGCGACCGTCATGCCGGCGAACAGCGCCGGGTAGTCGCCGGAGTAGCCCTGCTGCTGGGCGAGGTTCACCAGGCCCTGGGCGAGCATGGAGCGGTCCGGGTCGCTGCTGCTCTGCTGCTGCATGAGGGTCATCGGCAGGATGTACTGGTTCCACTGGCCGAGGACGTTGAAGATCCCGACGCTGATCAGGCCCGGCTTGGCCATGGGCAGCATGACCTGGAAGAACGCCCGGCTGTGCGAGCAGCCGTCGATCATCGCCGCCTCGTGCACCGCCGTCGGCAGGGTCCGGAAGAACGAGTGCATGAAGAAGACCGTGAACGGCAGCGAGTACGCGATGTAGACCAGGATCAGGCCCTGGTAGGTGTTGAGCATGCCCAGGTTGTTGACCATGAAGAACAACGGCACCAGGGCGAGGTACACGGGGAACATCGCGCCCCCGACGAACAGGTAGTAGACGGCCCGGTTGCCCGGGAACTCGTAGCGCGCCAGCACGTAGGCCGTCATCGCGCCGAGCAGCATCGTCAGCGGCACCGAGAAGATCAGCACGATCACGGTGTTGACGAAGAACTCTCCGATGCCCTTCTCCCAGGCCCGGGAGAAGGCGTCGAAGGACCAGTGCGAGGGCCAGGACCAGGCACTCGCGCCGATCTCCGCGTTGTTCTTGAACGAACCGAGGACGATCCAGCCCAGCGGCAGCAGGATCATCACGCCCCACAGCACGAGGAAGCCGTGCGAGAAGACGTTGAGCGTCGCACCGCCCTCGGCGGAGCGCGAGCTGTCCGGCCTCCTGCCGTCGATCACCGGCAGCGGGTTCATGAGGGGGACGGGCGTGGGCTGCTTGATGGGAGTGGCCATCGGGATGCCTCCCGCTCAGAATTCGACGCGTTCGCGGCGGGTGGCCCGCAGCGCGATAGCGGAAAGGATCAAGGTGAGGAAGAGGATGACGACGCCCATGGCACAGGCGTAGCCGCTCTTTCCGAAGGTGAGGAAGTTGCGCATCAGATAGGTCGACATGACCTCACCGTGGTAGTCCGGGCCGCCGCCGAAATTCGATCCCGGGGTGAGGGTGGAGGCCAGCGCGAAGAAGTCCATCGCGGCGATCGCGAGATAGACCCAGGCGGTCTGCACGCTGTCCCACAGCAGCGGGAGCGTCACCTTGAAGAAGGTCTGCACACGTCCCGCGCCGTCCAGCAGGGCGGCCTCGTAGATGTCCTTCGGAATGGACTGCATCGCCGCGGAGAAGAGCACCAGATAGAAGCCCACACCCGCCCAGATCTGCACGCCCAGCAGGCACCACATCACCAGGTTCGGGCTGTTCAGCCACTCGATCGGATTCTGGGCGTCCTCCAGGTGCAGCTTGAGCAGCACGCCGTTCAGCAGGCCCGATCCGTCACTGCGGTAGATCGCCTGGAAGAGCACGATGAGAATGGCGACCGAGAGTACCTGGGGGAAGAAAAAGACCACCTTGTAGAAGGCGGAGCCGCGGACTCCCTGGACGCCGGTCGTGCCGCCGCGGCCGCCGACATTGAGCATGAAGGCGAAGAACAGCGCCAGCAGGATCGTGATCACCGGCAGGAACACCAGGAGCAGCACATTATGCTGCAGCGCCTGCAGGAACACGTGGTCCCTGAAAAGCGTGCTGTAATTCTTCAGACCGACGAAGTTCATCGTCTGGGACTGACCCGACCAGTCCGTCAGCGAATAGCCGAAGGTCTGGAGGTACGGCCAGATCACGAAGACGATGTACAGGACGAGCGGAAAGAAGAGAAACCCCACGATGAAGGGGTACTTGCGGTATCGCATGGCACTGCTCCTGCCATCGGATAGACCATCGCACCGGGGCCCCGGTCCCCCCTCGTCCATGAGGGGGGACCGGGCCCCCGGTGCGCAAGGGCTGGTGGACGGTTAGCCCTTCTTGGCCTTCTCGGCCGCGGCCTTGACCCGCTTGAGCCAGTCGGCCGGCTTGATGCGCTTGGCCATCAGCTCGGCGCTGGCGTTCTGCACGTCCGTGTCGAAGGCGCTCTGCGTGTTGGGGTAGTTGTAGTTGAAGACATTGGTGCCGGCCGCGGTGAGCACCGTCACGGTGGACTTGGTGCCCGGGCGGAGCTCGACGTCGGAGCCGACGCCGTCCTTGAGTACGGTCAGCGAGTTCGCGGTCTGGGCGAACTTGCTGGAACCCTCCTTGGTGAGCATCAGCCGCAGGAACTCCAGGCCGCCGGCCTGGTTCTTGGCCTTCTTCGGGACGATGAAGGGCTCACCGGCACCGGCCCGGATCGCCTCGAAGGGCAGCTTGTCGCCGTCGAGCGAGGGGATCGGCATAAAGGTCATCTCGAAGTCCGAGGGAGTGGCCTTCAGCTGCTCGTTCTCCAGCCACGAACCGCACGGGATGAAGGCGGCCTTGCCCTCGTTCCAGGCGGTCTGCGACTCGATGTGGGTCATGCCGTTGGTGCCCGGCAGCAGGTAGCCCTTGTCCGGGATCTGGTAGACGGCCTCGACGGCCGCCTTGGCGGCCGGCTCGTCCCAGACGGTCGGGTCGAGGCTGTCGATCCGCTTCACCAGGTCGGGACCGCCCTGCTTGGCGATCAGGTCCATGACCACGATGTTGATGTAGTACGGGTACTTGCCCTGGTGGCAGAAGGGGGCGATCCCGGCCTTCTTGATCTCCGCGCACAGCGACATGAAGTCGGCCCAGGTCTTCGGCGCGGTCCAGCCCTTCTCCTTGAAGAGCTTGCCGGAGTACCACAGGCCCCACACGGTGTAGATGTAGGACAGCTGGTACATCTTGCCGTCGTCAAAGGTGCCGGTCTCGATGGTGCCCGGCTGCAGGACGTCGCGGATCTTCTTGCTCGGGTCGTCGATGTACGCGGCGTCGAGAAGCGGGGTGAGGTCGGTGAGCTGGCCGCTCTTGTAGAGGACGTCCAGCTTGATCTGCGCGGCGCCGGAGTCGTCCACGACGTCCGGCGGGGTGCCGGCGTTGAAGCGGGGCTGGAGCTTGCCGGTGATCTCCTGGGTGCCCAGGTGGCTGACCTTCGCCCCGGAGAACTTCTTCTGGTAGAGCTTCTCGAACTGCTTGGCGTAGTCGTCGCCGTAGCCGCCCTTGAAGATCACGACATCGAGTGCGGCGTCGTTGGCCACGCCGAACGGGTTGTCCTTGGACTTCTCCCCCTTCTCGGGGGCATTGCTGCCGCCACCGCTGGACGCGCACGCGCTCAGCAGTCCCGCGGACGGGGCGGCCAGCAGGCTCACAGCCGCTGCCCGCTTGATCAGATCACGCCGGTTGACGTCGGATCCCATGCTCAAGTCCTCACCTTCTCCAGGACCCAGGCAGTGCGGAGTTGTTTCCATGCACGGGCCACACACCCGCCGTTCCCCCCGCGCGAGCCCGTGTTGGCGGGCCCCCTGGACGGGCACAGGTATAGTCCACTTCCCGCGACGTGGGCAAGGTCATACGCGCGTTTGGCAGACAGCTTTCCCTAGTTGAGACCTCGCGGTAACGCGAGTGGGCCCGCATCCCGTGCCGGGATGCGGGCCCACTGTGGCCTTGCGCGCGCCTTGATCCTTACTTACGGATCAGCGAACGCAGGACGTACTGCATGATGCCGCCGTTGCGGTAGTAGTCCGCCTCGCCGGGGGTGTCGATCCGGACCACGGCGTCGAACTCCACGCCGGTGTCGGTGCTGACCTTCACGGTGCGCGGCGTGGTGCCCTCGTTGAGCTCGGTGACACCGGTGAAGGAGAAGGTCTCCTCACCGGTCAGGCCCAGCGAGGCCGCCGTGGCGCCCTCGGGGAACTGCAACGGCAGAACGCCCATGCCGATCAGGTTCGAGCGGTGGATGCGCTCGTAGGACTCGGCGATGACGGCCTTGACGCCGAGCAGCGCGGTGCCCTTGGCCGCCCAGTCGCGGGAGGAGCCGGAGCCGTACTCCTTGCCCGCCAGGATGACCAGCGGGGTGCCGGCCGCCTGGTAGTTCTGCGACGCGTCGTAGATGAAGGCGACCGGTCCGCCGTCCTGGGTGAAGTCGCGGGTGTAGCCGCCCTCGGTGCCCGGCGCGATCTGGTTGCGCAGGCGGATGTTGGCGAAGGTGCCGCGGATCATGACCTCGTGGTTGCCGCGGCGGGAGCCGTAGGAGTTGAAGTCACGGCGCTCCACACCGTGCCCGGTGAGGTACTTGCCCGCCGGGGTGTCGGCCTTGATCGCGCCGGCCGGGGAGATGTGGTCGGTGGTGACCGAGTCGCCCAGCTTGGCCAGCACACGGGCACCGGCGATGTCGGTGACCGGGTCCGGCTCGTGCTTCATGCCCTCGAAGTACGGGGGCTTGCGGACGTAGGTCGACTGCGGGTCCCACTCGAAGGTGTTGCCGGTCGGGATCGGCAGCGACTGCCACTGGGCGTCGCCGGCGAACACGTCCTGGTAGGAGGCGCTGAACATGTCCTGGCCGATCGCGGAGGCGACGACCTCGTTGACCTCCTGCTCGGACGGCCAGATGTCCTGCAGGTACACCGGCTTGCCCTCGGTGTCCGTGCCGATCGCGTCCTTGGTGATGTCCACCTTCATGGAGCCGGCGATGGCGTACGCGACGACCAGCGGCGGGGACGCGAGGTAGTTCATCTTGACGTCCGGGTTGATCCGGCCCTCGAAGTTGCGGTTGCCGGAGAGCACCGAAGTGACCGCCAGGTCGTGCTCGTTGACGGCCTTGGAGACCTCGTCCGGCAGCGGGCCGGAGTTGCCGATGCAGGTGGTGCAGCCGTAACCGACGAGGTTGAAGCCCATCTTGTCGAGGTACGGGGTGAGGCCTGCGCGGTCGTAGTAGTCCATGACGACCTTGGAGCCCGGGGCCAGCGTGGTCTTGACCCACGGCTTGCGGCTCAGGCCCTTCTCGACCGCCTTCTTGGCCACCAGGGCGGCGGCGACCATGACGTACGGGTTCGAGGTGTTGGTGCAGGACGTGATCGCGGCGACGGTGACGGCGCCGTGGTCGATCTCGTACGTGGACCCGTCAGGGGCCGTGACCAGGGTCGGACGGGACGGCACGCCGTTGACGGCGGCCGGGGCGTCCGAGGCCGGGAAGGACTCCTTGCCCGCCTCGTCCGCGGTGTCCACGTAGTTGCGGACGTCGCTCTTGAACTGCTCGGCGGCGCTCGCCAGGACGATGCGGTCCTGCGGGCGCTTCGGGCCGGCGATGGAGGGTACGACCGTGGAGAGGTCGAGTTCCAGCTTCTCGGAGAAGTCGGGCTCGGCGGCCGGGTCCAGCCACAGACCCTGCTCCTTGGCGTACGCCTCGACGAGGGCGAGCTGCTGCTCCGAACGGCCGGTCAGCTTCAGGTAGTTAATGGTTTCCACATCGATCGGGAAGATCGCCGCCGTGGAGCCGAACTCCGGCGACATGTTGCCGATCGTGGCGCGGTTGGCGAGCGAGGTGGCGGAGACGCCCTCGCCGTAGAACTCGACGAACTTGCCGACGACACCGTGCTTGCGCAGCATCTCGGTGATGGTCAGCACCAGGTCGGTGGCGGTGGTGCCGGTGGGCAGCTCGCCGGTCAGCTTGAAGCCCACGACACGCGGGATCAGCATGGAGACCGGCTGGCCGAGCATCGCGGCCTCGGCCTCGATGCCGCCGACGCCCCAGCCCAGCACGCCGAGGCCGTTGACCATGGTGGTGTGCGAGTCGGTGCCGACCAGGGTGTCCGGGTAGGCCTGGCCGCCCCGGACCATGATCGTGCGGGCCAGGTGCTCGATGTTCACCTGGTGGACGATGCCGGTGCCCGGCGGGACGACCTTGAACTCGTCGAACGCGGTCTGGCCCCAGCGCAGGAACTGGTAGCGCTCCTTGTTCCGGCCGTACTCCAGCTCCACGTTCTGCGCGAACGCGTCCTGGGTGCCGAACTTGTCGGCGATCACGGAGTGGTCGATGACCAGCTCGGCGGGCGCCAGCGGGTTGATGCGGGACGGGTCGCCGCCCAGTTCCTTGACGGCCTCACGCATGGTGGCGAGGTCGACCACGCACGGCACACCCGTGAAGTCCTGCATGATCACACGGGCCGGCGTGAACTGGATCTCCTGGCTCGGCTGCGCCTGGGAGTCCCAGCCGCCGAGCGCGCGGATGTGGGCGGCGGTGATGTTCGCGCCGTCCTCTGTGCGGAGCAGGTTCTCCAGCAGCACCTTCAGGCTGTAAGGGAGGCGCGCGGAGCCCTCGACCTTGTCCAGCCGGAAGATCTCGTACGACTCGTCGCCCACTTGCAGGGTGCTGCGGGCGTCGAAGCTGTTCGCCGACACGACAGTCTCCTTCGTAACTTTGCGCGTACCACCGCATGCTGCCGCTTCGGCCCCTGGCCGATCCGCTAAGGCAAGACTTAGTTAGGATTGCCTTACCTGTGGCGGCAGCGGTGCGCCTCGGCAGATATCTCGATGTCGAGATAACTCTAGTACATCGCCGCTGCGCGGTCATGCGCTGGGCCGACCCGGAACCGTCGCGGACGGGGCCGCCGTGCCGCCTGCCGGGCCCGTCCCCGGTCGCCGCGGCCCCTGGAGGACCGCAGCCCGCCGCGGACGGCGCCCCGGGCCCGCCCCGGCCTCCCGGGCCCGGGAGGGGCCCGCAGGCGCCTGGGGCGCCCGTCAGGCCGCGCCGCGGGGGCACTGCGCAAAAGCGCCGGTGGGCGGGGCCGTGGTGACGGCCCCGCCCACCGGCGGTCTCACTGCTGTTCGGCTCAGCTCGGGTCGGTGACCTCGAAGCGCAGCCGGACATGGGTCGCCGACTCGGCGCCGGCGAGCGTGACGCCGGTCGTCCCCGGCTTGGCCGTCCCCGGAACGCTGATCGTCGCGCCGAAGATCACGCCGTCACCGTTCGCGTGCACGGTGATCGAGGACAGGCCGTCACCGAAGCCGATGCTGACGGCCTCGTTGGGTGCGAACCCGGAGGCGTTGACGGTGATCGCCGTGGCCCGCGGTCCCGAGGCGGTCGACAGCAGCACCTCGGGCCGGTACACCCGCGCCACCGCCTCGTCCGTCACCTTGACGGTGGCCGTCGCCGGCGTCCGCGAGGACGTACCGGCGGCGGTGAGGGAGTAGCGCCCGGGCTCGGCGTCGTCGGACGCCTCGATCGACGCGTGCACCGCACCCGTCTTGGAGGCCGCGACCGTCACCGTGCGCGCCGGGCTGGTGCCCAGCTTGACGGTCACGCGCTCACCGGCGGCGAACCCGCTGCCGTCGACGGTGATCGGGTCACCGGCCAGGACGCCGGAGGACGCGGAGATCGACGGCTGGAGATCCGTCTTCCCCACGGTCACGGTGAAGGTGCTGGTGGCACTGGACCGCGAGTCCCACGCCGTCACGTGCACCGTGTAGGTGCCCGCCTGCACATAGGTGTGCTCCCCGCTGATCGCGCCGGAGGCGTCGACCGCGGCGTCGACGGGAACCGTGCCGTCACCCCACTGGACGCGGGCCTGGTAGCCCGTCCCACCCGGGACACCGCCGGTCACCGAACCGAGGTCCGCCGAGAAGGCGTCGCCCGCGGTGGCCGTCTGGTCCTTGGGGGCCGTGGTCACCACCTCCGTGCCGTCGTGGGCGATGGCGAACACGTGGATCCGGCCCGCGGAACCGGCGTCGCCGGTCTGCTTCGGCAGGGTCACCGAGACGAGCGTCTTGCCCGCCGGGATCTGGTACGGCGTGGTGGCGAACAGGAACGGCTGGCCGCCGTCCCGGCCCGTGCCGAGCAGCCGGTACCCGGCCTTGGCGACGACGATGTTGCCGAAGGCCGGCGTACCGTCGGGCTTGCCGCCCAGTGTCCAGTCGCTCAGCTGGACAGGGACGGCGGCGGTGCTGCCGTCGCTGAACGTCGCCGTGGCGGTGGTGTCCTGGTTTGCCTGCGTGCCGACGCCGATGAAGGAGATGCTCTTCGCGTCGTCCGGCAGACCCAGCTCGATGGTGCTGCCGTTGCCGGTCGCGTTGTCAGGCCGGCCCGCCGGCGTCACGGGCAGCGTGAAGCGCAGCCCGGTGCCGGGTACGCCGTGCTCCTGGCCCTGGGTCACACCGGCCGTCTGGAGGGCCGAGCGCGAGTACGCCCAGGACTTGCTGTCGCAGTTCGCGGCGAGGACGCCCTCGTCGCCGATGCACACGCTGTCGAACGCCGCGGTCAGACCGGTACTCGGCGCGTACGCCACGTCCACCGCGACCGTTCCGGCGCCCTGGACGCTGCCGTCGGTCACCGTCACGCCGACCTGGTAGTAACCGGGCTTGGCGTAGGTGTGCGAGCCGCTGACGCTGTACACGCCCCGCGAGCTCAGGGCCACGGTGCCGGTGGTGACGGGCGAGCCGTCACCCCAGTCGACCGTCGCCTGGTACCCGCTCGCGGTGCCGCCGGTGACGGTGGCCAGCGTCGCCGAGACCGGAAGGCCGGAGGCCGCGCGCACGCCGCTGGTCGCGGCCGTGACCTCGAGGTCGCCGCCGCCGATCTGGACGTCGCCGCCCGCGAGCAGCTCGACCTCGGCGAGGTTGGTCTGCGCCGCGCCGGCGGTCTCCTTCACGACCAGGCGGAACCGGGTGAACTTCCCCGGGTTGCCGATCTTGAACGCCCGGGTCTGGTTGCGCGAGGGGAACACCTCGCGGTGGCGGGAGTCCAAAGTGGTCCAGGTGATCCCGTCGTTGGAGGCCTGGAACTTCCAGTCCGCCGGGTCGCCCTGGCTCGCCCCCGAGGTGAGCGTGTAGTACGACGGCGTCTGCCCGCCGCCGCGGAAGACCCAGTCGATCTGGGGCTCGTCGGTGGCGAAGGTCATCTGCGTGGTCGACGAGTCGTCGAACAGCTTCGACGCGTCCTGGCCGTCACTCGTGGTCGCGGTGCCGAGGCCCGGACCCGTGGTGTCCTGGAACGGCTTGGGCACGTCCGTGCCCTGCGTCAGCGACGGCGGGGCGTCGTTCTTGCCGGTGCCCCAGGACGACGGGCTCGACCCCATCTGGAAGTCGATCGTGCCGCCGTTCGCGAGCACGGAGGAGTCGATGGACACCCCGCGCTGCGACTTCCCGTTGACCTTCACGCTCTGCACGTAGACGTTCTTCGTGCTGTTGCCCGCCGCGTTGACAACGATGTCGCCACTCTCGCGGTGGACCGTCATCCCGGTGAACTGCGGCGAGCCGATGGCCCAGTTGGAGGAGCCGGCCTGGAGCGGGTAGAGGCCCAGCGAGCTGAGGACGTACCACGACGACATCTCGCCGTTGTCCTCGTCGCCCGGGTAGCCCTGGCCGATCTCGTCACCGACGTACACGCGCTGGAGGATCTCGCGCACGATCGCCTGCGTCTTGGACGGCGCACCGGTGTAGTCGTACATGTACGGGATGTGGTGCGACGGCTGGTTGCTCATGCCGAGCTGGCCCAGACGGACCGCCTGCGCCTCCCGCATCTCGTGGATGATGCCGCCGTAGCCGCCCGGGTGGTCGGCGTTCTCCGGGGTGGCGAAGAACTGGTCGAGCTTCTGCTCCAGTTGCTTCGGGCCCCCGTACAGGTTCGCCAGTCCCTGGCCGTCCTGCTGCGCGGTGAACGCGAAGTTCCAGCCGTTGGTCTCGGTGTAGGCGTTGCCCCAGTCCAGCGGGTCGGCGGTGAGGAAGTTGCCCTTGGCGTCACGGCCCTCGAAGAGCCCGGACTTGCTGTCGAAGAGGTTCACGTAGTTGCGGGCGCGCTCCAGGAAGTAGTCCGACTCCTCCTTGATGCGCTTGCGGTCGTCCTTGGGCACGGAGGTGTCCTTGGCCAGGGCCGCACCCATGTTGCCGATGCCGTAGTCGTTGATGAAGCCTTCCAGCGCCCACGACACCGACTCGGGGGTGGAGGTTGTTGTCCAGCCGAGGAACAGGCCGTTCTCGATGCCCTTGCGGCCGACCTCGCCACGTCCCGACGCGACGGTCGCGTCCTTGACCGCGGCGTTGTAGGCGGCCAGCGGGTCGGGCACCTTGACGCCGTTGAGGTAGGCCTCGGCCAGCGCGACGTTCGAGCTGGTGCCGGTCATCAGGTCGGCGTAGCCGGGCGACGACCAGCGGGCTATCCATCCGCCGTCGCGGTACTGCTGGACGAAGCCGTCGGAGATCTTGGCCGCGACGTCCGGGTACAGCAGCGAGTACGCGGGCCACACCGTGCGGTAGGTGTCCCAGAACCCGTTGTTGACGTAGATCTGGCCGTCGACGAGCTTCGCGCCGGTCTGCGTGGCGGTGGAGGTGCCGGTCGGCGCCGACACCGGGCTCGCGTACTGCCAGTGCGGCGCGGCGGCGGTGCCGGTGTTCTCCGACTGCGAGTTCGGGTACAGGTTCAGCCGGTAGAGGTTCGAGTACAGCGTGACCATCTGCGTCTCGGTCGCGCCCTTGACGTCGATCCGGCCGAGCCGGTCGTTCCACGCAGCGGTGGCGGCGTCGTGGATCTCGTCGAAGCTCTTGCCGGTGACCTCGAGGCCGAGGTTCTTGCGCGCCTGGTCGACCGAGATGAACGAGGTCGCGATCCGCAGCGTCACCTGCCGGCTCGCGGAGGTGTCGAAGGTCGCGGACGTCGCGGAGGTCGCCGTCGGCGCCCGGTCGAAGGCACCCGACACGAACATCCGGCTCCGGCCGGCCGACAGCCCGCTGCCGTTGTCCACCCAGCCGGTGAAGGTGCCGTCCGTGCCGATGCTGAACGTGCCGTTGTAGAAGACGAGGCTTCCGGTGTTCCCGCCGGACGGGAAGCCGAACTGCATGATGCCACCGTGGTCGGTGGGCGACATCTGCGCGGTCAGCCCGCTCTGCGTGGTGACCCGGTACAGGTCCGGCCGCGCGGTCTCGTCGCTGTGGCTGAAGGCGAGCGCACGGGAGCCGGGCGCTCCGGTGAGCGAACCGCCGGCCGCCACCGGCATGACCGACATCTGGTTGCGGTCACCCATCCACGGGCTGGGCTCGTGCGAGATCGCCAGTCCCTGCAGCGTCGGCAGGTTCGCCGCGTTGTTGCCCTGCTGGTAGTCGTACTCCCAGGAGTTGGACGTGGCGTTGGTGACCGGTGTGAAGAAGTTGAAGCCGTTCGGCACCGCCGAGATCGGCAGGTTGTTGCCGCGCGAGAACGCACTCGACGCGTTGGTCCCGCGGCGGGTGTCGACGTAGTTCGTCCGGCTGGAGCCGTCGATCGCCGCCGGCGTGCCCGTCACGGCGACGTCGTCGAGCCAGCCCTGGAAGCGGGTCGCGGCGGTCGCCTTGGGGTCGTCGTAGGCGAGCAGGACGCGGTCGATCGTCTTGCCGTTCGCGACCGCGCCGATGTCGGACTGCACCGCGTTCCACTGGTCCGCGTACAGCACCTTCGACTCGCCCTGACCGGCGGCCGTGAGCGCGTAGCCGTGCTGGTCCACGGGGGACAGCCCGCTCAGGTACGTGCCGTCGGTGAAGTGCAGGTCGACGGCGGCGTAGGTGGACGGGTACTGGGTGTCCTTGGCGGTGTACTCGGGGAAGATCTTGTACGACAGCCGAGTCTGCGGCCCGACCGGGATGTTGACGTCGAACAGCTTGTCCGTCGCGTAGGAGCGGCCGTCGGTCCGGGCGCCGCCCGAGTACCGCAGCGAGGCCGCACCGGTGAATCCGGCGCCCGACTTGATGTTGAAGCCGCTGACCGGGCCGGGGCCGGCGACGCCGACCATCGGGGTGGCCGGGGGCAGGGTGTTCGAGGCCTCGGCGATGTTCCAGTCGGCGAGCTGGACGATCGTGTCACCGGAGTTCGCGGTGACGTTCAGCCGGTAGTACCCGTAGGCGGTCGTGTTGGTGAAGCTGTACGTGTTGGTGGCGAACCGCCCGCTGAAGGTCACGCCGGTCCTGGTGTCCAGGTCCGTCCACGAGTTGCCGTCGTTGGACCCCTGCACGGTGAAGTTCTTGGGGTCGCGGGTCGGTGCGTCGTTCGCGGAGGTCAGCGAGTACTTCGCCACCGCCGCGGGCTTGGCCAGCCGGTAGGTCACCCAGCCGGTCTTGTCGAACGCCAGCCACTTGGTCGACGGATTGGCGTCCTTGACGTTCGAGGCGACCTCGCCCGGCGCGTTCTCCTTACTGGCGGTCACCTCGCTGACCTGGTCCAGCAGGCTGTCGGGCAACCCGGTGGAGTTGGCGCCGCTCAGGTTCCCCTGGACCGGCTTGCCGCTGCCGTCGATCTCGACGGTGCTCGCGGCGGGCTGCGGGTCGGCCGACTCGAACGAGGAGCTGAAGTTGCCGGCAGGGGCCGCGGCGCTCGCGACGGGAGCGACGGCGAACACCCCCACGGGCAGCGACAGCGCCGCGGCCGCGCTGACCCATCTTCGCAGGGACAGATGGCGTGCGGAGGAGGAAGGTGACACGGGGAGACCTTTCGTCATTGGAGGCCGTGTGCATCACGTCGGGGCGAGGAACCTGGCCGTCGCGGCCGATCGGCCGCAACGGGTCGCGAGCACCCCTGACGGGCACTCGGCGGGCAGGCCGCAGGCGGTTCCTCAGCGAGGGGAGGTGCCGGGAGAAGTGCCGTCGGGCGGCGGCGGGCGCAGCGCGGATTCGGGCAAGTCTGGGCGTATGCCTTGGACCATGCGAAAGCTCCATACGGGGATGGTGGACTCGTGGAAGGGCACACCCGGCGGTAGATCGCGGTTAGCCTCCGCCTTAACAGACAACGTTGTCAAGAGTGATGGCGTAACCCTCTCGAAATAGCGCGTTCTCATTCCCGCTTCACCCGGCGTCACCAGGCGGACGACGCGGCGCCCACCCGCTGCGCACACGCACCCGTGGTCGCTGATCAGGTACTTCGCGACCACATGCGACACACGGAGAGCTGCCCTCCCGCCAGGAGGCCGCCGTCGGCGCGGAGTTGCCCGCCGTGCCGCCCGAACGCCGGGACCCCGGCCCCCGCGCCCTTCATTCCGTCCCCCCCCGTCCCCCCTTGCCCCCTTCCCTCCCGTGACCGCCCCGCCCCGGCGGCCGCGGGCGAACCCCGCCCCTACGGCCCGGGATTCCCCGCGGCCCGGGACGGCACCGCCGCGGCCGCCCGTCCGCTCACCCCTCCGCGAGCATCAGCGTGTTGAGCTCGCCCCAGGGGATGCCGCCCGCGAGTCCCGCATAGGTGCCGCTCGACAGCAGCTCGCGGGTCGCGCGGCCGACCAGGGCGTAGGCGGCCTCCGCGACGGCGCTGCCCAGGCTCACGCGGGCGGCGCCGGCGGCGGCGAGGTCGGCGACGGCAGGCGCGCCCGGACCGGCGAGGACACCGAGGGGCGCGTCGATGCCCGCGGCGAGCTCGGCGACGAGCGCCGGATCGGTGACCCCGGGGACGAAGATCCCGTCGGCACCGGCGGCCAGATAGGCGGCGGCCCGCTCCAGGGTCTCGGCGAGGTCGCCGGGGCCTCGCAGATATGTGTCGGTGCGCGCGTGCACGAAGAGCGGCACCCCTGCCTCGTCGGCGGCGCCGCGCGCCGCGGCGATGCGGGCGGACTGCCCGGCCGGGTCGCGCAGCGGCTCGCGGCCGCCGTCGTAGGAGTCCTCGATGTTGACGCCGACGGCGCCCGCCGCGAGGACCGCCCGGACCGTGTCGGCGACGCCTTCGGGGGTCGCCGCGTAGCCGTCCTCGATGTCCGCGCTCACGGGGACCGCGACGGCCGCCGCGACCCGGGCGGTGAGGGCCAGCGCGAGGGACGGCTCGACATGGCCGCCGTCGGCCGTGCCGAGCGTCCAGGAGACGCCGGAACTGGTGGTGGCGACGGCGGCGGCGCCCGCGTGCTCGGCGACGCGCGCGCTCGCGGCGTCCCACGCATTCGCCAGCAGGAGGGGGCGGCCGGGGACGTGGAGGGAGCGGAACAGTTCGGCCTTGGCCTTGAGTTCGGGATTCACACAGGGCAGTCCATCAGGAGCGCGGGCCATCGTCCGGCGGATTTTCGACATGGACGTCCGCCCCCCTCGATGTCGGAATCTCGCTAGCCTTCGGCCCCCGGGTCCACGGATGCTGGGTGATGTGCATGAGGACTTCGAACGCTGTGTGCGCGCCGTGCAGTCGAAGGACTCCCGTTTCGACGGGTGGTTCTTCACCGCGGTGCTGACCACCCGCATCTACTGCCGCCCCGGCTGCCCCGTACACCCGCCGAAGCCGGAGAACATGACGTTCTACCCGAGCGCGGCCGCCGCGCAGCAGGCCGGATTCCGGGCCTGCAAGCGGTGCCGCCCGGACGCCAGTCCCGGCTCGCCGCAGTGGAACGAGCGGGCCGACCTGGTCGCCCGCGCGATGCGGCTGATCGCCGACGGGGTCGTGGACCGCGAGGGCGTGCCGGGCCTGGCGGGGCGGCTGGGCTACAGCACCCGACAGGTGGAGCGGCAACTGCTCGCCGAGCTCGGCGCGGGGCCGCTGGCACTCGCCCGGGCCCAGCGGGCGCAGACCGCCCGCCTGCTCATCGAGACCTCGGCGCTGCCGATGGGCGACGTCGCCTTCGCCGCGGGCTTCTCCAGTATCCGCACCTTCAACGACACCGTACGGGAGGTCTTCGCCCTCACGCCGAGCGAGCTGCGCGGGCGGGCGGCCCGGCAGGGCCGGGCCCGGCGGGCCGACGCGGTCCCCGACGTCGCCGGGACGCTGTCCCTGCGGCTGCCCTACCGGACGCCGCTCTGCCCCGGCAATCTCTTCGGGCACCTGGCCGCGACCGCGGTGCCCGGCGTGGAGGAGTGGCGCGACGGCGCGTAC
The DNA here is from genome assembly GCF_056270165.1 of Streptomyces sp. RLA123. Lineage (NCBI taxonomy): Bacteria > Bacillati > Actinomycetota > Actinomycetes > Kitasatosporales > Streptomycetaceae > Streptomyces > Streptomyces sp. RLA123. The sequence continues at coordinate 2,204,845 of NZ_JBWDOR010000003.1, forward strand.
CGCCGCACGCTGCGGCTGCCGTACGGGCACGGGATCGTGGCCCTGCGGCCGGAGGCCGGGCACATCGGGTGCCGGCTGTCGCTCACGGACTGGCGCGACCTGTCCCACGCCATCAGCCGCTGCCGGTGGCTGCTGGACCTGGACGCCGACCCGGTCGCGGTCGACGGGCTGCTCCGCGAGGACCCGCTGCTCGCCCCCCACGTCGACAAGAGCCCTGGCCGCCGGGTGCCGCGCACGGTGGACGGCGCCGAGTTCGCGGTGCGTGCGGTGCTGGGGCAGCAGGTGTCCACGGCGGCCGCGCGCACCCTGGCCGGGCGCCTGGTGACGGCGCACGGCGAGCCGGTCGCGGACCCCGGGGGCGGGCTGACCCACCTCTTCCCGTCGCCCTGGGCGCTGACCTCGCTGGACCCGGAACGGCTGGCCATGCCGCGTACACGGCGGGCCACGCTGACGGGCCTCGTGGAGGCGCTCACCGAGGGCGGACTCGACCTGGACGTCGGCAGTGACTGGGACAAGGCGCGCGAGCAGCTGGCCGTTCTGCCGGGCTTTGGCCCCTGGTCGGTCGAAGCGGTCGCGATGCGCGCGCTCGGCGACCCCGACGCCTTCCTCCCCACCGATTTGGGTGTACGGCTCGCCGCGGATTCGCTGGGCCTTCCGACGACCCCCGCCGCCCTCGTCCGGCGCTCCGCCGCCTGGCGCCCCTGGCGGTCCTACGCCGTGCAGCACCTGTGGGCCACCGGCGACCACGCGATCAACTCCCTCCCCGATGAAATGAACTGAGTGCCCGTCATGCCTCTTTGCACACACGTCCTGACCGACAGCCCGGTCGGACCGCTGACCATGGTGGCGACCGACGGCGTCCTGTCCGGTCTCTACATGACCGAGCACCGGCACCAGCCCCCGGTGGAGACCTTCGGCGAGCGCCGCGACCCGGCCGACTCCCCCTTCGCGGCGGTCGCCGAGCAACTGCAGTCCTACTTCGCGGGCGAGTTGACCGGCTTCGACCTGCCGCTGGCGATGCGGGGCACGCCCTTCCAGCAGCGCGTCTGGGACGCCCTGCGGGAGATCCCGTACGGAGCCGTCGTGACGTACGGCCAGCTGGCCGGCACGCTGGGCAGCCCCGGTTCCTCACGCGCCGTGGGGCTCGCCAACGGGCGGAACCCGATCAGCATCGTCGTGCCCTGCCACCGGGTGATCGGCGCCTCGGGGAGCCTGACCGGCTACGGGGGCGGCCTGGGCCGCAAGAGGTACCTGCTCGACCTGGAGCGCGGGTTGCCATCTCATATGTGAGATACCCTCGGCCCATGGGAGACGACTACCTCGCACGTATCGGCAAACTCATCCGTGACGCCCGCCAGCACCGGGGCTGGACACAATCGCAGCTGGCGGAGGCTCTCGGCACCAGCCAGAGCGCGGTGAACCGTATTGAACGCGGAAACCAGAACATCAGCCTTGAGATGATCGCCCGAATCGGTGAAGCGCTCGACAGTGAGATCGTCTCCCTCGGGTACGCGGGCCCGATGCACCTGCGGGTCGTCGGCGGACGACGGCTGTCCGGCGCCATCGACGTCAAGACGAGCAAGAACGCGTGCGTGGCGCTGCTGTGCGCCACGCTGCTGAACTCCGGGCGGACCACCCTGCGCCGCGTCGCGCGGATCGAGGAGGTGTACCGCATCCTGGAGGTGCTGAACAGCATCGGGGTGCGCACCCGCTGGATCAACGACGGCAACGACCTGGAGATCGTGCCGCCGGCCACGCTGGAACTGGACTCCATGGACATGGAGGCCGCGCGGCGCACCCGCAGCGTCATCATGTTCCTCGGCCCGCTGATGCACCGCACCGACCGCTTCCGCATCCCGTACGCGGGCGGCTGCGACCTGGGCACCCGCACGGTGCAGCCGCACATGACGGCCCTGCGCCACTTCGGCCTGGACGTCACCGCCACCAGCGGCATGTACCACGCACGGGTCACCCCCGCGATGTCCCCCGGACGGCCCATCGTGCTGACCGAGCGCGGCGACACCGTGACCGAGAACGCGCTGCTGGCAGCCGCGCGGCACAACGGCGTCACCGTCATCCGCAACGCCAGCTCCAACTACATGGTCCAGGACCTGTGCTTCTACCTGGAGGAGCTGGGGGTGCGGGTCGACGGCATCGGCACCACCACGCTGACCGTGCACGGCGTCACCCACATCGACCGGGACGTGGACTACGCGCCGTCGGAGGACCCGGTGGAGGCGATGAGCCTGCTCGCCGCGGCCGTGGTCACCGAGTCCGAGCTCACGATCCGCCGCGTGCCGGTGGAGTTCCTGGAGATCGAACTCGCCGTCCTGGAGGAGATGGGCCTGGACCACGAGCGCACGGCCGAGTACAAGGCCGACAACGGCCGTACCCGGCTGATCGACCTCACGGTGCGCCCCTCCAAGCTGCGCTCCCCCATCGACAAGATCCACCCGATGCCCTTCCCGGGCCTCAACATCGACAACGTGCCCTTCTTCGCGGCGATCGCCGCGACCGCGCAGGGCTCGACCCTCATCCACGACTGGGTCTACGACAACCGCGCCATCTACCTCACCGAGCTGACCCGCCTCGGCGCCAACGTCAAGCTGCTGGACCCGCACCGCGTCCTCGTCGAGGGCCCCACCCGCTGGCGCAGCGCCGAGATGATGTGCCCGCCCGCGCTGCGGCCCGCCGTGGTCACGCTGCTGGCGATGCTCGCGGCCGAGGGCACGTCGGTCCTGCGGAACGTGTACGTCATCAACCGCGGCTACGAGGAGCTGGCGGAGCGGCTGAACTCGATCGGGGCGCAGATCGAGACGTTCCGCGACATCTGAGCCCCTCCGATCCGGACCCCCTCCGGCCGACCCGGAACCCCTTGGCCCTCGCCGAAGCCGCCGTGATAGTCATGCTGCGGTCACCGGATCATGGCCCGGGGGGAAAGGGCCAGGCCAGGAGGGGGTTCTGCATGACATCGGTCCGTCAGGTCCGTCAGGTCCGTCAGGTCCGTCAACGCACCGGCGGCACGGCGCCGGAGGGGATTCGGGAACGCGCATCGGCGTTCTCACTGAAGCGATGGGCACCGCGCCCATCGGCACGGCTGGACCCGGCATACGGGAACCCGGGCCTCAAGCGGTTGCTCGCGTCCGCCGCCGCGGCCGACTGGCCCGCGATGCGCGAGCAGTTGTCCGCCGTCACGGACGACGGGGAGCGCAGCTGGCTGCTGCGGGCGGCCAGCGACGTCGCCGGGTACGAGCAGTGGATGCCGAAGGTCGTCGAGGCCGAGGGGGATTCGGGACTCGCGCTACTGGTGGCGGGGGCCCGCGCCGTGCAGTGGGCCTGGGACGCCCGCACGGGGGCGCGCGCCTCGCACGTCTCCCGTGAACAGTTCCAGATCTTCCACGAACGCCTGGAGCTCGCGGAGGATCTGCTGTACCGGGCGGCCGAGCGCGAGCCCGAATGGGCCTCCCCCTGGTACTTCCTCCAGATGTGCGGGCGGGGACTGCAGGTCGGCCCGGACATCGAGCGGCTGCGCTTCGAGGCCGCCGAGCGCCGCGTGCCCGGCCATCTCGGAGCGCACCAGCAGCATCTGCAGCAGGTGTGCGCCAAGTGGGGCGGCTCGCACGAGGAGATGCACGCCTTCGCCCGGGAGTCCATGGAGAACGGGCCGGAGGGCGGCCCGCTGGGCATACTCGTGGCCATCGCGCACCTGGAGCACTGGGCGGAGCTCGACAGCGGTTCCGACAGCGCCTACATCATGCAGGACCGCGTGCGCCGGGAGCTCCACGAAGCCGCCGGCCGGTCGATCCGCCACCCCGGCTTCGCCGGCCGGATCGAGGCCCCGGAGTGCTACAACGCCTTCGCCATGGCCTTCGCCCTGGCCGGGGACAAGCCGGCGGCCGCCGCGGCCTTCGCCGCGACCGGCGGCATCGTCACCCGCTCCCCGTGGCAGTACATCAACGGAGCCGACCCGCGGGTGCCCTACCGCGCTCTGCGCTCCGGCGCCGGACGCCACTGATTCCCGCCACCGCACTCCGCCCACCGCGCCGTGCCGGGCGGCAGACGTCGTCCGCGCGCCGATCCAGAAGGCCATCCCAGGTGTCCCAGTCCCAGTCCCACTCCTCGTCCCCGTCCCCGTCCCCGACAGCCCACACCTTCCAGGTCGACCTGCGCGGCCTGGTCGATCTGTTGTCCCACCACCTCTACTCCAGCCCCCGCGTCTATCTGCGCGAACTGCTGCAGAACGCCGTCGACGCGATCACCGCGCGGCAGGCGCTCCAGCCGGGTGCCCCGGCCCGGATCACCGTGCGCACCGGTGACTCGCTGACCGTCACCGACACCGGTGTCGGCCTGAGCGAGGCCGACGTGCACACCTTCCTCGCCACCATCGGGCGCAGCTCCAAGCGCGCCGCGGACGGGGAACTGGAGGCCGCCCGCGGCGACTTCATCGGGCAGTTCGGCATCGGCCTGCTCGCCTGCTTCGTCGTGGCCGACGAGATCACCGTCCTCAGCCGCCACGCCGCGGTCCCCGGCGCCCCGGCCGTCGAGTGGCGCGGCCGCTCCGACGGCAGCTACACCATCCGCACACTGCCCGCAGGCGCGATGCCCGAGCCGGGCACGCGCGTGACGCTGACGCCGCGCGCGGACGGCACCGAGTGGACGCGGCCGGACCGGGTGGCCTCGCTCGCCCGGCACTACGGCAGCCTCCTCCGGCACGAGGTCACCGTGATCGACCCGCGCGGGGAGACCACCCGGGTCAACGACACCCCGCCCTGGGACCGCCGCCACGGATCGCCGCTGGCCCGCCGTGAGGCGCTGGCCGAGCACTGCCGCACCACCTTCGGCTTCACGCCGCTGGACACCATCGACCTCGACCTGCCCGTCGCCGGGCTGCGCGGTGTGGCGTACGTCCTGCCCACCGCCGTCAACCCTTCGGAGCGTGCCGGGCACCGTGTGCACCTGAAGGGCATGCTCCTGTCGGACCAGGCGTCCGAACTCCTCCCGGAGTGGGCCTTCTTCGTCCGCTGCGTCGTGGACGTCACCAGCCTGCGCCCGACGGCGTCCCGCGAGGCGCTGTACGAGGACGAGACGCTGGCAGCCGTCCGCGACGCGCTGGGCGCGCGCATCCGCGACTGGCTGACCGGACTCGCCGCCAGCGACCCGGCGCTGCTCCAGCGCTTCATCGACAGCCACCACCTCGCGGTCAAGGCGCTCGCGCGCTACGACGACGACCTGCTGCGGATGCTGCTGCCCTGGCTGCCCTTCGAGACGACGGACGGCAACGTCACCCTGGAGGAGTTCGCGCGCGCCCATCCGACGGTGCTGGTCACCCGCAGCGTGGACGAGTTCCGGCAGGTCGCGCCCATCGCGGCGGCGGCCGGCCTCGGCGTGATCAACGGCGGGTACACCTACGACCGCGACCTGGTGCACCGGCTGCCGGAGATCCGTCCCGGCACCACCGTCACCGACCTGGACCCCGCGACGGTGACCGCCCACCTCGACCCCGTCGACTCCGCCGCCGAGCTCGCCGCCTCGGCCTTTCTCGCGGTCGCCCGCGAGGTCGTCGGGACGTACGACTGCGACGTGGTGCTGCGGGCCTTCCAGCCCGTCACCGCGCCCGCGCTGCTCCTGGACAACCGCGAGGCGCGCCACGAACGCACCCGCGCCGGTCTCGCCGAGGGCACCGACGGGCTGTGGGCGGACATCCTGGGCTCGCTCAGGGCCGAGGCGCCGCGGGCCCAGCTCGTGCTCAACCACCTCAACCCGCTGGTGCGCCGCGCCGCCACCGTCACCGAACGCGGGCTGGCCGTCACCACCGCCGAGGCGCTGTACGGGCAGGCGCTGCTGCTCACCCGCCGGCCGCTGAAGGCGTCCGAGAGCGCCCTGCTCAACCGGGCCTTCATCGGCCTGCTCGCCCACGCCATGCACGACCAGGACGCCCCCGCGCCCGGCCCGGACGTCAAGGAGCAGTGATGCTGGAAACCCCCGAGGCCGTGTTCGAGGCCCTGCGCGAGAACAACGGGCGGCCCTACGGACTCGCCCGCACCGTGACGGCCGAGGAACTGGTCGAGGCCGCCGAGCAGTTCGACGAGAAGGACGCCCTGGTCACGGCGCTGCTGGAGCTGATGTCGGCGTACGAGTACGCGGCCGACCACCGCAAGTCGCCGGTCGTCTTCGCCCGCGTGCTGAAGCTGTGGGACGAGGTGCCCGGCTCCTTCAGTGAGGGGGAGGCGCGTCAGGTCCTGTGGCGCCACAAGTGGGTGGCGACCTCCCTGCTCCAGGTGCCCGAGGTGCCGTTGGCCGCGGTCACCGGCTGGATCGACCGGATGCGCGACCGGTACCGCGACGCGGAGGAGGGGATGCAGCCCGTCGCCGCCATGCGCCACCGGGTCGCCGCCCACACCGGCGTGGACCGTGAGCACGTCTTCGACCTGTGGGCCTCCCGGCGGCGCGAGCCCCTGAGCGACTGCGAGGCGTGCGAGACCCGGCACCGGGCCCTGCACCACCTCGACACGGGCGACGACGGCCGGGCACTGGGGACGTGGCAGCCGGTGCTCGACGGCGGCCAGAGCTGTCAGGAGGAGCCCTGGGTCAGCCAGGCGCACGCCCTGCTGCCGCTGCTGCGCCTCGGACGCGCCGACGACGCCCGCTCGTACCACCTGTCGGGCTACCGGCAGGCCCGGGGCCGGCTCGGCATGGCGGAGGAGGTCGGACTGCACCTGGAGTTCTGTGCGCTGTCGGGCAACGAGGGCCGTGCCCTGGAGATCCTCGCGGAGAACCGTCCGCTCTTCGAGACCACCGGGGCGCCCCTGTCGCTGCTCGGCTTCCTCACCGGGGTGCAGGTCCTGCTCCGGCGGCTGACCGGGGACGGCCACGCCGCCGTCCCCGTCTCCGGGCCGCTCGGCCGGAACTGGACGGCGCAGACGCTGCTCGCCCACGTCGAACGCGAGGCGGACGAGCTGACCGCGGCCTTCGACGACCGCAACGGCACCACCGCGGTGGGCGACCGTCGGCGGGCCCGGCTCGCCCGGCCGCCGCTGCTCGCCGAGCCGCTGGAACTGGGCCTGCGCACGGCCGCGGTACCATCCGCGACGGCCGGCCCCGCCACCGCGCCGCGGCCGGCGGCACCCGTCGAGGAGATCCCCGAGGACTTCGCGGAACTGGTCGAGCGGGCCCGCGCGCACGCCGCGCAGGCGCGTCCCGGCGACGAGCGGCTCTGGCGGCGGATCGCCGAGCGTGTCGGGGCCGCGGACCACGCGCACGACCCGCGGCTCGGGCCGGAGGAGGTGCTGCGGGCGGAGCTGGCCGAGCAGCGCGCGTTCACGGCCTCGGACCTCCCCGACGGGCCGGACCGCCCGGTGATCCGGGAGGCGCTGACCGAGGCGGTCGAGTTGTTCGGCCGCGCGGGCGCCGAGTGGCGGGCCCTGGCGGCCAGGGCGCGACGCGCTTCTGTCGGGGTCACGCCCGGCGAGGAGAGCGCCGAGGGCTGGGCTGAACTGGACGCCGTCCTGGCGCGGGCGCGCGAACTGCCGCAGGACGGTTCGGAGGACGACCGGCGGTCGTACTGCGTCGTGCTGCAGTGCCGCGCCTTCCTGGCGCACACCGAGGCCACCGCGGCACTGCCGGACGTCCCCGCGGAGGTGGAGTCGCGCTTCCGGGCCGCCGCACAGGAGGCCGTCACGGAGGCGGAACGGCTCGGGGTGCCGCAGCGCGCCATCAACGTCCGCCTGTACGTGGGCGATTTCACGGCGCGCTCCGGGGATTTCGAGGGCGCGGAGCGGGAGTTGCGCGCCGCGTTGGAGGCCATCGAGAACACCGGGGCGCCCTGGCGCGCGCAGCGCCCGCACGGGCTGCTCGGCCAGATCCTGATGCAGCAGCACCGCCCCGACGAGGCCGTGGAGCACCTGCGCACGGCGCTCGCGACGGCGGCCGCGCACGGCGACACCGCGTTCCCGGTGGCGCGCACCCACGCGATGCTCGGTCATGCCCTTTCGCACGCCGGAGATCCGGCAGGGGCCGTACGCCATCTGTCCGAGGGCGCCTCCCGGCTGGACCGGGAGGACGACGCCGCCGGTGCCGTCGAGGTGCGGCTGGAGTTGGCCGAGGTCCTCGCCCGCGCCGACCGGCAGGCGGACGCGGTGGCCGTGCTGGAGTCCCTGGTCACCGGCGACGTCCCGGCCGGTACGGACGAGCGCGTGCTCGCCCAGGCCCGGCTGAGCCTGGCCCGGGGACTGCGGGAGCTGGAGGAACACCGGTCCGCCGCCGAGCAGTTCCTGCTCCTGGCCGATCTGGTCGCCCCGTGGGAGGAGCAGTTCACGCACACCCTCGCCGCCTCCGAGGCCGCGGTCGCGCTGCTGGAGGCGAACCGTCCGGACGCGGCCCGGTCCGCCTACGACCGGGCCGTCGCCTCGCACGGCAAGGCCCCCAACCTGCCCATGGTCGCGGAGATGATGCGGCGGTTCGCCGCGCACACCATGGCGGCCGAGGGCCCCGAAGGCATCGACACCGCGCTCGGCCATCTCCGCGAGGCGGAGGAGCTGCTGGCGGCCGTTGACGGGGACGCCGAGGGCGCCGACGACGTCGCGCTGTGGTACGAGAACGGCGCCACGCACTACCAGCGGGGCCGTGCCCTCGCCGCGGCCGAGCGCTTCCCCGAGGCCCTCACCGAGATGGAGCGGGCCATCACCGCCCACGAGGGGGGCGGGCCGGCCGGCGAGTCGCCGCGGGCCGAGGCAGTCCGGGTCGCGGCGCTCATCGAGGCCAACGGCCTGGAGTCGCCCGCCGCGGCCCGTGCCCGGCTCGGCACCGCCATCGCCCGCTGCAAGGCCGCCGGACTCGACCAGGCGGCGCAGATCCTGTCCAGGCTCCGGGACGAGATGTCCGCCCCGCGGCGCTGACGCCGCACCCCCTGATGCCCCGCCGGTCCCCCGTTCGGCCGACCGGCGGGGCATCGGCACGTCCGCGACCGGGGAGGAGGGGAGCGCGGGCCGCGGAGGTGCCCGCGCGGAAACCGGACGGCGGCGGGTGTCGATCCGGGCCGCGCCCGTTCGTACAGAAGGTGGGACGCCGGTACCGAAGCCGGCGGCCGACTGCGCCGACCTCGCCGACCGAAGGAAAGACCGCCATGAAGCAGTACCTGCTCAGCGTGTACCAGCCGGAGGGCGCCCCTCCCCCGCCGGAGGTCCTGGAAGGGATCATGCGCGACCTCGACACCCTGAACGCGCGCATGAGGGCCGCGGGCGCCTGGGTCTTCTCCGGAGGCCTGAACTCACCCGGCACGGCGACCGTCGTGCAGCTGAAGGAGGGCGAGGTGCTGACCACCGACGGGCCCTTCCTCGAGGGCAAGGAGTACCTCGGCGGCTTCACCATCGTCAACGCGCCCGATCTGGACGCCGCGCTGGCCTGGGGACGCGATCTCGCCCGGGCGACCACGCTGCCCATCGAGGTGCGGCCGTTCGCGGGCGGGGCGGGGGACTGACCAGCGGCATGCCGGCCCCCGCCGCCGACGTCGAACGCGTCTTCCGCGCGGAGTACGGACGCGCGGTGGCCGTCCTGGTCCGCCGCTTCGGCGACATCGACATCGCCGAGGAGGCGGTCCAGGACGCGTTCGCGACGGCCCTGCGGACCTGGCCGTCCGCGGGGGTGCCGCCGAGCCCGGCGGGATGGATCATCACCACCGCGCGCAACCGCGCCATCGACCGGCTGCGCCGCGAGGCGACCCGGGAGGACCGGCACGCCGAGGCCGCTCTGCTGCACGATCGCGACGAACCGGCCGAGGAGGGCCCCGTGCGCGACGACCGGCTCCGCCTGATCTTCACCTGCTGCCACCCCGCCCTGGCCCCCGCCGCGCAGGTCGCCCTGACCCTGCGGCTGCTGGGCGGGCTCACCACCGCCGAGATCGCCCGTGCCTTCCTCGTCCCCGAACCCACCATGGCGCAGCGCCTGGTGCGGGCCAAGGGCAAGATCCGTGACGCGCGCATCCCGTACCGGGTCCCGGCCGAGGCCGACCTCCCCGACCGGCTCCGGCCGGTGCTCGCCGTGCTCTACCTGATCTTCAACGAGGGCTACCGGGCGAGCTCCGGCGACGCCCTGACCCGCGCGGACCTGTGCGCGGAGGCGGTCCGGCTGGGGCGGCTGCTCGCCGGGCTCATGCCCGACGAGCCGGAGGTGCAGGGACTGCTCGCGCTGATGCTGCTCACCGAGGCGCGCCGACCCGCCCGCACCACCGCGGACGGGCGCCTGGTCCCCCTCGACGAGCAGGACCGCGGCCGCTGGGACCGCGAACTGGTCGACGAGGGGCAGGCCCTCGTCCGCCGCTGCCTGCGCCGCGGCCGGCCGGGCCCCTACCAGATCCAGGCCGCGATCAACGCCGTGCACAGTGACGCGCCGACGGCCGCGGCAACCGACTGGGCACAGGTCCTGGCCCTGTACGACCAGCTCATGGCCGTCGCCCCCGGTCCGGTCGTCGCGCTCAACCGGGCCGTCGCCGTCGCCGAGGTCGACGGCCCGGCGGTGGCGCTCGCCCTCGTCGACGACCTGGCGCTCGACGGCTACTCCGTCCTCCACGCCGTCCGCGCGGACCTGCTCCGGCGCCTGGGCCGCGACACCGAGGCCGCGCTCGCGTACGAGGCGGCGATCGCGCGCACCGAGAACGCCGCCGAGCAGGACTTCCTGCGGCGCAGACGCGCGGAGATCCACTTATGGTGAGGCCGTGGACAGCCCTCAGCCCGTACGGGACGACGACCGGGGACCGGCGGAGCGGCTCCTGGCGTTGTCGGACGGGGTCTTCGCCATCGCCATGACCCTGCTGGCGCTGGACGTCACGCTCCCTCACGGGCTCGGCGAGGACGGCTACCACAAGGCGCTGGGCGACCTGGTGCCCAATCTCTGGGCCTATGTGCTGAGTTTCGCCGTCATCGCTGCCATCTGGCGTGGGCAGCGCCGGATCTTCCTCGGCGTACGGGAGATCGACGGCACGGTGCTGCACGTCAGCCTGCTCGGACTGGCACTGGTCGCGCTGATGCCGTTCCCCACCACGCTCCTGGCCGAGTACGCCGGCCGGCCGGAGTCGGTCGCGATCTACTCCGGCGCGGTCGCGGCGGCCACGGCGGCGCAACTGGCCCTGATGGCGGTGGTGCGAAGGAGGCGGTGGCTCGGCGGGCCGCCGCCACCGCGCACGGTGGCCCGCAACGACCTGGTGGACCTGGCATCCACGGTGCTGGTCTTCGGCCTCGCCGTGCCGCTGGCATTCCTCTCGCCGCTCGGGGCGATGTGGTGGTGGGCGGTCCTGGTGCCGGTGAAGGCCGTCCTCGCCCGCCGGGGCAGGCAACTGCGGGCCTCCGCTCCCTGAGCGGGGCCGAAACCCGCCTTTCTAGGACAGCATCGCGAGCCCGTCGAGCTCGACCATGGCCTCCTCGTCCCACAGCCGGGTGATGCCGATGACGGCCATGGCGGGGTAGTCCCGTCCTGCCAGGGTCCGCCACAGCCGGCCCAGTTCGGGGGCGTGCGTGCGGTAGGCGGCGACGTCGGTGGTGTGGACGGTGAGGCGGGCGAGGTCCGCGGGCGTGCCCCCGGCGGCACGCAGGGCGGTGAGGAGATTGGCCAGGGCCCGCTCGAACTGTTCCGGGAGGGTGTCGCCGACGATCTTCCCGGAGGCGTCGAGCGCGGTCTGGCCCGCGAGCAGCACCAGGGTGCGGCCTGTGGCGGTCACGGCGTGGCTGAAGCCGGTGGGCGGGGAGAGTTCGGGCGGGTTGACACGGTGCAGGGTCATGCGAAGAGCTCCTTGGCGATGATCGACCGCTGGACTTCGGTGGCGCCTTCGTAGATACGCGGTGCGCGGACCTCGCGGTAGAGGTGTTCGAGCAGATGGCCGCGCTCCAGCGCCCGGGCGCCGTGGATCTGGACGGCGGTGTCCACGGCGAACTGGGCGGTCTCGGTGGCGAACAGCTTGGCCATGGCGGAGCTGCGCGCCGTGCCGGGCGAGCCCGCGTCGTACGCCTCGGCGGCCGCGTACACCAGCAGACGGGCCGCCTCGGTGCGGGTGGCCATCTCGGCGAGGCCGTGGGAGACGGACTGGAGGTCCTTCAAAGGGGCGCCGAAGGCGGTGCGGGACGCGGCGTGGGCGGTGGCCGCGTCCAGGGCGGCCTGCGCCATGCCCACGGCGAAGGCCCCGACGCTCGGCCGGAAGCGGTTGAGGGTGGTCATCGCGACGCGGAAGCCTCGGTCCACCTCGCCGATCACGTCCCCTTCACCGACCGGGACGGCGTCGAAGGACAACCGGCCGATCGGGTGCGGGGAGAGCATGTCGAGCCGTTCCCCGCCGAGTCCGGGACGGTCGGCGGGAACGGCGAACGCGGTGACCCCGCGGGCGCCCGCCCCGGGCGTCGTCCGGGCGAAGACGGTGTAGAGGTCGGCGTCGGGGGCGTTGGAGATCCAGCACTTCTCGCCGGTGAGCCGCCAGCCGTGGCCGGACGGGCCGGGCTCTGCGGCCAGTTCCAGGGCGGCGGCGTCCGATCCGGCGCCGGGTTCGGTGAGGGCGAACGCGGCGACCGCCTCGCCCGAGACGACGCGCGGGATCCAGCGGCCGGCCAGTTCCGGGGACCCCAGCAGTGCGTGCGCACCGAGGCCCTGCAGCGCGAGCGCAGTCTCGGCCTCGGTGCACTCGCGGGCCAGGGACTCCCGCAGCAGGCACAGGTCGAGTGCGGTGCCGGTGAAGAGGCGGTCGAGCAGGCCGAGTTCGCCGAGCGCGGTGAGCAGCGGCCGGTTGACGCGGCCGGGTTCACCCGCCCCGGCGAGCGGCCGCAGCCGTTCGGCGGCCCATTCGCGCACCTGCGCACACCACTTGAGTTGTTCCGGGTCGAGCGCGAACGATGCCACGGGGCACCTCCCGTATCGCGTACCGTTGACTGCCGTCACAAACACGTTACGCTGAATCCGTCCGCAACCAGGTGCCAACGAGGGGCGAACCCGCCATGGACCTGCTGCCATCCGCACACGTGGACACTTTCTCGCGGGAGCACCTCCCGCCCCGTGACCAGTGGCCCGTCCTCTCCTGCGACCTCCCCGCCCTGGCCTGTCCGGACCGGCTCAACTGCGGCGCCGAACTGCTCGCCGGAGGCTCGCCCGACGCTCCCTGCCTGCGCATGCCGGACGGCGAGGTGTGGTCGTACGACGACCTGCGCGCCGCCGCCGACCGCATCGCGCACGTGCTCGTCGCCGACCTCGGCATGGTGCCCGGCAACCGCGTGCTGCTGCGCGGGCCGACCACGCCGTGGCTGGTGGCGTGCTGGTTCGCGGTGATGAAGGCCGGGGGCGTCGCGGTCACCGTGCTGGCCGCGCACCGCGCCCAGGAACTGGCGACGGTCTGCGGCATCGCCGGCGTGAGGCACGCGCTGTGCGACATCCGGTCGGTGGACGATCTCGCCAAGGCCGAGGTGCCGGGGCTGCGGATCGCGACGTACGGCGGGGAGGCGTCCGACGACCTGCTGCGACTGGCGGCGGCCAAGCCGGACCGCTTCGAGGCCGTGGCCACCTCCGCGGACGACGTCGCGCTCATCGCGTTCACCTCGGGGACCACGGGGCGACCCAAGGGCTGCATGCACTTCCACCGTGACGTGCTCGCCATCGCCGACACCTTCTCCGCGCACGTCCTGCGACCCCGCGCGGACGACGTGTTCGCGGGCAGCCCACCACTCGGCTTCACCTTCGGGCTCGGCGGGCTCGTGGTCTTCCCGCTGCGGGCCGGGGCGTCGACCCTGCTGCTGGAGCAGGCCGGGCCGGAGCAACTGGCGCGGGCCGTCGGCGAACACCGGGTCAGCGTGCTGTTCACGGCGCCCACCGCGTACCGGTCGATGCTGCAACTCCCGGGCGAACACGACCTGTCCTCGCTGCGGCGCTGTGTGTCCGCGGGCGAGAACCTGCCGGCGGCGACCTGGCGCGCCTGGCACGAGGCGACCGGGCTGCGCATCATCAACGGCATCGGCGCCACCGAGATGCTGCACATCTTCATCTCCGCCGCCGACGAGGCGATCCGCCCCGGCACCACCGGAGTCCCCGTACCCGGCTACGAGGCCCGCGTGGTCGACCCGCTGACGATCACCCCGCTGCCGGACGGCGAGCCCGGCCTGCTCGCCGTGCGCGGCCCGACCGGCTGCCGCTACCTGGCGGACGAACGGCAGCGCGACTACGTACGCGACGGCTGGAACCTGACCGGCGACACCTATGTGCGCGAGCCGGACGGCTACTTCCGCTACGTGGCCCGCGCCGACGACATGATCATCTCGGCCGGGTACAACATCGCGGGCCCCGAGGTCGAGGAGGCCCTGCTGCGCCACCCCGACGTCCGCGAGGCGGCCGTCATCGGCGTGCCGGACGAGAGCCGCGGACAGGTCGTGCGGGCCTTCGTCGTCCTGCGCGACGGCCTGCCGCAGGACGGGCGCACGGGAACGGCCGAGGCGCTGCGCGCCTTCGTCAAGGAGGAGATCGCGGGCTACAAGTGCCCGCGAGAGATCCGGTTCGTCCAGGCCCTTCCGCGCACGCCGACGGGGAAGCTGCAACGCTTCCGGCTGCGCCACCTACAGTGATCGCGTGACCGAGCACACTCCCAGTTCGCTGATCGTGACCTACTTCGGCGCCTACGGGCGGACCGGGGAGTGGGACGGCCGCATCCCGGTCGCCGAGCTGATCCGGCTCATGGGTGCGTTGGACGTCGACCCGCAGTCGGTCCGCTCCGCGGTCTCCCGGCTCAAGCGGCGCGGCCTGCTCGCCCCCGACCGTATCGACGGCGCCGCCGGGTACGCCCTGTCCGACGACGCGCGGCAGCTGCTCGCCGACGGCGACCGGCGCATCTACGGCCGCCAGGACGACGATGCGCCCGGCGAGCAGTGGGTGCTCGCGGTCTTCTCGGTCCCCGAGAGCGAGCGCCACAAGCGGCACCTGCTGCGCTCCCGGCTGGCCCGCCTGGGATTCGGCACCGCCGCGCCCGGTGTGTGGATCGCCCCCGGGCGTCTGTACGACGAGGCCGGGCACACCCTGCGCCGCCTCGGCCTGGACACGTATGTGGACCTCTTCGCGGGCACCCACCTGGGTTTCGAGCCGACGGCCGCCGCGGTACGCCGCTGGTGGGACCTGGACGCCGTCGCGGGGCACCACCGCGCCTTCCTCGACGCCCACGAGCCCGTCCTGCGCCGCTGGACCGCCCGCCGCACCACCCCGGCCCAGGACGCCTTCGCCGACTACCTCCGCGCCCTCGACTCCTGGCGCCGGCTGCCCTACGCCGACCCCGGTCTGCCCCCTGCCCTGCTGCCGCCCGACTGGCCGGGCGGCAGAAGCGCCGCGGTCTTCCACGACCTGCACGACCGGCTCCGGGACGCGGGGGCGGCGTTCCTGCCGGTCCGCATGCCCCCGCCGGCCGGCGGGGCATAACCCGGCCGGACCGGAGCGGCACCATGCCGATCGAGGAGGTACGCGGGATGGCACTGCCCGCGACCGAACGCCCGGACTCCGGCGGCGATGCCGTTCTCACCGCCTTCCTCGACCTCACGGTGCCCGAGGGTTACCTCGCCGAGCTCATCGAGCGGGAGATCGTCGTGACCCCGCCGCCCGACGGAGACCACGAGGATGCCGTGGGAGAACTTTTCTGGCAGATCGCCAGAAACCCCTCAGCGGAACTTTACGGTGCGGGCACCAAGGGATTGATCAACCCGCTCGGCCGCTTCATCCCCGGCGCCACCATCGCTCCGCGGCGGTTCTTCCGCGGCCTCGAGGCGTGGGCGGTGCCCGAGGGCGTCGTCATGACCGTCGAGGTCACGTCGACCCGCCCGGACAAGGACCGCGACCCGAAGCGTCGCGGGTACGCGGCCGCCGGTGTCCCGTTCTACCTCCTGGTGGACCGCACCGAGGGCAGCGTCGCCCTCTGCAGCAAGCCGGACGACGGGGACTACCGCCGGGACATCCGCGTCCTGTTCGGGAAGGAACTCGATGTCCCCGAGCTGTTCGCGTTCGCCCTGGACACGTCCGTCTTCGCCTGACCCGTCTCACCCGTCCAGCGTCAGGCGCGGCCTCGGCGCGTCCGTACGTCCGGCGGGCGGCTTGCGGCTGCCCGCCCGGTACGGGAGCGGCCAGGGCGCGCCGGGGCCGGTGTAGCCCTGTTCCGCGGCGGCGTGCAGGGTCCAGTGCGGGTCGTACAGATGGGGGCGGGCCAGCGCGCACAGGTCGGCGCGGCCCGCGAGGAGCAGGGAGTTGACGTCGTCCCAGGAGGAGATGGCGCCGACGGCGACGACGGGGACGCCGAGTTCGTTGCGGATGCGGTCGGCGAACGGGGTCTGGTAGGAGCGGCCGAAGTCCGGCCGTTCGTCGGGGACGACCTGGCCGGTGGAGACGTCGATCGCGTCGGCGCCGTGGTCGGCGAAGGCCCGCGCGATCTCCACGGCGTCCTCGGCGGTGGTGCCGCCCTCCGCCCAGTCGGTGGCGGAGATGCGCACCGTCATGGGCCGGTCGGCCGGCCAGACCTCGCGGACGGCGTCGAAGACCTCCAGCGGGAAGCGGAGCCGCCCGTCCAGGCCGCGGCCGTAGGCGTCGGTGCGGCGGTTGGTGAGCGGGGACAGGAAGCCGGAGAGCAGATAGCCGTGGGCGCAGTGCAGTTCCAGCAGGTCGAAGCCGGCGCGGGCGCCGCGCCGTGCGGACTCGGTGAACTGCTCGCGGACGCGGGCGAGTCCGTCGGCGTCCAGGGTGTGCGGGATCTGGCTGGTGCCGGGTCGGTACGGGAGCGGCGAGGGCGCGGCCAGCGACCAGTTGCCGTACGGGAGGGGCTGGTCGATGCCCTCCCACATCAGTCGTGTGGAGCCCTTGCGGCCGCTGTGGCCGAGCTGGAGACCGACCGCGGCCCCGGGCTGGGTGTGCGCGAAGTCGGTGACGCGGCGCCAGGCCGCCTCCTGCTCGTCGTTCCACAGTCCCGCGCAGCCCGGGGTGATACGGCCCTCCGGGCTGACGCAGACCATCTCGGTCATGACCAGGCCCGCGCCGCCGAGGGCCCGGGCACCCAGGTGGACGAGATGGAAGTCGCCGGGGACTCCGTCGGTGGCCGAGTACATGTCCATCGGGGAGACCACGACGCGATTGCGCAGGGTCAGCCCGCGCAGGGTGAACGGGGTGAACATCGGCGGGGTGTCGGGGTCCGTGCCGAAGTCCCGTTCCACGGCGGCGGCGAAGTCCGCGTCGCGCAGCCGCAGATTGTCGTGGGTGACGCGGCGGCTGCGGGTGAGCAGGTTGAAGGCGAACTGCCGCGGCGGCTGTGCCGCGTACTGCTCCAGGTGCTCGAACCACTCCAGGCTCGCGCGGGCCGCCCGCTGGGTGCTGGCGACGACGGGCTTCCGCTCTGCCTCGTACGCGGCCAGGGCCCGGGGGATGTCCGGCTGCTCGCGCAGCGACGCGGCGAGCGCGAGGGCGTCCTCCATGGCGAGCTTGGTGCCCGAGCCGATGGAGAAGTGCGCGGTGTGCGCGGCATCGCCCAGCAGCACGATGTTCTCGTGCCGCCAGCGCTCGTTGACGACCGTGGTGAAGGCGCCCCAGCGGGAGCGGTTGCCGCGCAGGGAGTGGCCGCCGAGGGCGTCGGCGAAGATCTTCTCGCAGCGGGCGATGGACTCCCTCTCGTCCGCGTGGTCCAGGCCCGCGCTCCGCCAGACGTCCTCGCGCATCTCGACGATGAAGGTGGCGGCGTCCTGCCGGTACGGGTAGCCGTGGGCCTGCATGATGCCGTGCTCGGTCTCCACGATCTCGAAGCGGAAGGCGTCCAGGGCGAGGTCGGAGGCGAGCCAGATGTAACGGCAGCCGTGACCGGTCAGGGTGGCGCGGAAGGTCGCGGCATGAGCGCCCCGGGTGGCGCTGTTGGCGCCGTCGGCGGCGACGACGAGGTCGTGCGTGCCTGCCAGTTCCGCGGCAGCGGGGGCGAGTTCGCGGCTGCGTACCGTCACGCCCAGGGCGCGGCAGCGTTCGTGCAGGATCGTGAGCAGCCGGCGACGGTCCACGGCGGCGAAGCCATGGCCGCCGGAGGTCACGACCCGTCCGCGGTGGTGGACGTCGATGTTGTCCCAGCGGGTGAACTCGCCCTCCAGGGCACGGAAGACGACCGGGTCGGCGTGCTCGATGCCGCCGAGCGTCTCGTCGGACAGCACGACACCGAAGCCGAAGGTGTCCTGCGGCGCACCGCGTTCCCAGACGGTGATGTCCCGCTCGGGGTCGAGGCGCTTGAGCAGCGCGGCCGCGTACAGCCCGCCGGGGCCGCCGCCGATGATGGCGGCTCGCACGGCTAGCAGCCTTTCCAGTTGGGACTGCGCTTCTCGGTGAACGCCGCGTGGAACTCCGCGTAGTCGGCGCTGGTCATCAGCAGCGCCTGGGTGGCGGCGTCCATCTCCACGGCGGCGGCCAGCGGCATGTCGAGCTCGGCGGTGAGCAGCGCCTTGGTCTGCTGGTACGCGAGGGCGGGCCCGGCGGCCAGCCGCTTGGCCAGGGCGGCGGCGCTCGCGTCGGCCTGGCCGTCGTCGACGAGTTCGCTGACCAGGCCGATGCGGTCGGCCTCGGCGGCGCCGAGGGTGTCGCCGAGCATGAGCAGCCGGGTGGCGTGACCGAGGCCCACCATGCGGGGCAGCAGATAGGCGGCGCCCATGTCTGCGCCGGCAAGGCCCACCTTGGTGAAGAGGAAGGCGAAGCGGGCGGAGCGCTCGACCACCCGGAAGTCCGAGGCGAGGGCGATGACGGAACCCGCGCCCGCCGCGACGCCGTGCACCGCCGCGATCACCGGGAAGGGCGCCTCGCGGATGGCCCTGACCACCTGCCCCGTCATCCGGGTGAAGTCCAGCAGCTGGCCCGCGCCCATGGCGAGGGTCGCGCCGATGATCTCGTCCACGTCACCGCCGGAACAGAAGCCGCGCCCGGCGCCGGCGAGCACCATGACGCGGGTGTCACCACCGTGCGGAAGCTCGGTGAGCAGGTCGCGCAGATCGGCGTAGGCGCCGAAGGTGAGCGCGTTGAGCCTGTCGGGACGGTCGAGGGTGACGGTGACGACGCCGTCGGCCCGGTCCACCCGCAGGTGCCGCCATTCCTCGGTGCGGCCTGCGGAGCCTCGGTAGGGGCTCATGGGCACGTCCTCCTTCGCGGGGGAGGCAGACTGCCTTCACCGCGAAGTTATCACTCCTTCGTGACTGCCGTCACGACTACGCCATAGGTGTGCCGTCCGCGAGGGTGGCGACCAGGACCGCCTTGATGGTGTGCATCCGGTTCTCCGCCTGGTCGAAGACGACCGAGTGCGAGGACTCGAAGACCTCGTCGGTGACCTCGAGTGAGGTCAGCCCGTGCCGCTCGTGGATCTCCCGGCTCACCGTCGTGCCGAGGTCGTGGAAGGCCGGCAGGCAGTGCATGAACTTCACGTCCGCCCTGCCCGTCGCGCGCAGGACGTCCGCGGTCACCGCGTAGGGAGCGAGCAGCGCGATGCGCTCGTCCCAGACCTCCTTGGGCTCGCCCATCGAGACCCAGACATCGGTGTGGACGAACTCCGCGCCCGCCACGCCCTCGGCGACGTCCTCGGTGAGCGTGACGCCCGCGCCGGTGACGGCGGCCAGACGGTGCGCCTCGGCGACGACCGAATCCCGCGGCCACAGCCGCTTCGGGGCCACGATGCGCACGTCCATGCCCAGCAGCGCCCCGGTGACCAGCAGGGAGTTGCCCATGTTGGAGCGGGCGTCGCCGAGGTAGGCGTACGCGATGCCGGCCGCGTCGCCTGCCGGGCGGCCGGAGTGCTCGGTCATGGTGAGGACGTCGGCGAGCATCTGGGTCGGGTGCCACTGGTCGGTGAGCCCGTTCCACACCGGGACCCCGGCGTGTGCGGCGAGTTCCTCTACGACCTCCTGGCCGGTGCCGCGGTACTCGATGCCGTCGAACATCCGGCCCAGTACACGGGCGGTGTCCTTGACCGACTCCTTATGGCCGAGCTGGGATCCCGCGGGGTCCAGGTAGGTCGTGGCGGCGCCCTGGTCTGCCGCGGCGACCTCGAAGGCGCAACGGGTGCGGGTCGAGGTCTTCTCGAAGATCAGCGCGATGTTCCGGCCCGCCAGCCGCCGCACCTCGGCGCCCGCCTTCTTGGCCGCCTTCAGCTCGCCCGCCAGCTCCACCAGGCCGCGGAACTCCTCGGGGGCGAAGTCCAGCTCCTTGAGGAAGGGGCGACCGGCAAGGTCGATGGCCATGAGGGGCTCCTAGGTCGTCGTCGGCCGGGCGCCGAACACGCGTACACCAATGACGTGGAAGTGTATACGTTAATTCGCATGTTTATACAGAGCTTCCGGATGAAGAATGGGTGACGCCCTTGTGACGCGGCGTGCCGATGCTCATGTCGGCACGGCATCGGTCGCACCGTACTGCGTGCCGCGTCACACCCCTCCCGCACTCGGCTGGGTCACACCTACGGACCGCCTGGATGCGTCGCCGCGACCCGAGCCTCACTCCGGCCGGAGGCTCAGGACGAGGTCGCGCGGCAGGCCGTGGGTGTCGTGGAGGTAGCGGAAGTCCTCCTCGCCCAGCGGGCCACGGAACCGGGGGCGGGCCAGCAGCTGCCGGCCGCGCTCCAGAAGCCGGCCGAAACGGTGCTCCTCCTCGAGCAGCACCCGGCGCACGGTGTCCGGGTCCATGTCCTGACGGAAGTGGTCCAGGGTGTGCCGGACCAGCTCGTCCGGCAGGTCTCCCAGGCCGCACGACGGATCGTCCCGCCGCAGCACGGTGAGCACCCGCCGGATCAGCCGCCGCAGCACATAGCCACGGCCGGTGTTGCCGGGGAGCGTCCCGTCGCCGATCACCACGACGGCTGAGCGCAGGTGGTCGCAGACCAGCCGCAGCGACGGTTCGTCCAACGGCCACAGGGCCGGCACGTAACGGCGCCAGGGGTCGAAGACGTCGCACTCGAACACCGACGTCCGGCCCTGCAGCAGCGAGGCCAGTCGTTCCAGGCCGAGTCCGGTGTCGACATTGCGCTGTGGGAGCGGCACGAGTGAACCGTCGGCGAGCCGTCGATGGCGCATCATCACGTGGTTCCACACCTCCACCCAGCGGTCGTCCTCGGTCGGCGTGGACCGCGGCGGGGTGTCGCCGGTCCACAGGAAGATCTCCGAGTCGGGGCCGCACGGGCCGCTCGGTCCGTTGGACCACCAGTTGTCCTCGACAGTGAGCTCCACCGGTACCCCGTGCCCCTGCCACAGCTCCAGGGAGGCGGTGTCCGGGCCGGTCCGGTCGTCGCCACCGAAGACCGTGGCGTGGAGCAGGCCCGGATCGATGCCGAACCCCTCGGTGAGCAGTCCGTAGCCCCACTCGAGGCTCGACGGGCCCTCGTAGTCGCCGAGCGACCAGGTGCCGAGCATCTCGAAGACGGTCAGATGGGTGCTGTCGCCGACCTCGTCGAGGTCCGTGGTGCGCAGACAGCGCTGCAGGTTGACCAGCCGCCTGCCGAGCGGGTGCGGACGCCCCTCGAGGTACGGGGTGAGCGGGTGCATACCCGAGGTGGTGAACAGCACCGGGTCCCCGGGCGGCGGCAGCAGGGTCGAGCCGGTGATCCGCCGGTGGCCACGCTCCTCGTAGTACTCGACGAACGTGCGGACGATCTGATCGGTGCTCATGATCCGGTCGGTGTGCATGGGATGACTCCTTCGCGTGCGCAGCGGGGAGGCACCGGACAACAGTCCACACGATCATCGGAACCGGGGCGGGGAAGCCATGGAGCCATCGGCGGGCCGTTTCCGGTCGCCGGTGGAAGCAGGACGTACGTCAGGCGGCGGCAACCGGCGAGCTGGTCGCTCGCGCGGTCGCGGTGGTGCTTCGGCCCATGACGTTCACAGCGCCGAGGGTAGCCCCTCCGGTGTTCGCGGGGCACACGATTTACCGCCCCGCGAACACCGGCGCACCGGCGCACCGGCCGAACCCGTCGGCCGGAGCGCCTGGTCGCTGCGTCGGCACCGAGCCGTCACACGGCGTCGCGCTCGATCGGACAGCTCATGCAGCGCGGACCGCCGCGCCCCCGGCCCAGCTCGCTCCCGGGGATCTCGATCACCTCGATGCCGCGCTTGCGAAGGAAGGTGTTGGTGGTGCTGTTGCGCTCGTACGCCAGGACCACACCAGGCTCCACCGCCAGCACGTTGCACCCGTCGTCCCACTGTTCGCGCTCCGCGGAGTGCACGTCCTGGGTGGCGGTGAGGACCCGGATGTCGTCCAGGCCGAGGGCCGCGGCGATGGCGCGGTGCATGTGCTCCGGCGGATGGTCGGTGACCTTCAGGTCCCGCTCCCCCGCACCGGGCTCGATGGTGTACGACCGCAGCATGCCCAGTCCCGCGTACTTGGTGAAGGTGCCGCCGTCCACCATGGTCATCACGGTGTCCAAGTGCATGAAGGCCCGCCGCTTGGGCATGTCGAGCGCGACGATGGTGGTCGCCGAACCGGCGTTGAACAGGCGCTGCGCCAGCATCTCCACGGCCTGCGGAGTGGTGCGCTCGCTCATCCCGATCAGCGCGGCGCCGTTGCCGATCACCAGCACGTCGCCGCCCTCGATGGTGGAGGGGTAGGCGGCCTGGCCTTCCGACCACACGTTGAAGCCCGTGCCGGCGAAGAGCGGGTGGTGCCGGTAGACCGCCTCGTAGTGGACGGTCTCGTGCCAGCGGGCGGGCCAGCGCATCGCGTTGATGCTCACCCCGTCGTAGACCCAGGCGGAGGTGTCCCGGGTGAAGATGTGGTTCGGCAGCGGATTGAGCAGGAAGTCGTCCAGCTCCATGACGTGGAAGCGCACCGAGGTCGGCTCGGCGAACCGGGCCAGGAACTCCCGCTTGGTCATACCGCCGACCAGCGCCTCGGCCAGTTCGGCCGCGCTCAGCTCCTCGAAGGCGGCGCGCAAGTGGTCGGTGACGACCGGCCCGTACTCCTTCTCGTCGAAGACCCGGTCCAGGACCAGCCGCCGGGCCTCCGGAAGGGCCAGTGACTCGTACAGCAGATCACCGAAGAGGTGGACCGTCACCCCCCGGTCGCGCAGCACGTCGGCGAAGCCGTCGTGCTCGGCGCGCGCCCGGCGCACCCACAGGACGTCGTCGAAGAGCAAAGCGTCCTTGTTCGACGGCGTGAGCCTCTTCAGCTCCAGGCCGGGGCGGTGAAGGATGACGCTGCGCAGCCGCCCGGCCTCGGAGTCCACATGGAATGCCATGGGGCTAGACATTCCCACTTGGCCGGGGTTTACCGCCCGGGAGGGGCGGGCACCCGGGTGCCCGCCCCTCGCCCGTCACAACCGGGGGTCCACCGGCTCCGACTCCAGCGCCAGGACGGCGAAGACCGCCTCGTGGACCCGCCACAGGGGCTCGCCCGCGGCCATGCGGTCCAGCGCCTCCAGTCCGAGGGCGTACTCGCGCAGCGCGAGCGAGCGCTTGTGACCGAGCGTCCGGGAGCGCAGACGGGACAGCTGATCGGGCCGGGTGTACTCGGGACCGTAGATGATCCGCAGGTACTCCCTGCCGCGGCACTTGATGCCGGGCTGCACCAGCCGGTTGCCGTCCTCGGTCCGCAGCAGCGCCCGCAGCGGCTTGACGACCATGCCCTCGCCGCCGGCCTCGGTCATCTCCAGCCACCAGCGGGTGGCCGCCGCCACCGACTCCTCGTCCCCGGTGTCGACCGGCATCCGCCGGGTCTCCCGCAGCAGGCCCGTCGGATCGCCCGCGACCAGCCGGTCGATCAGTGCGAGCTGTTCGTCGTGCGGCAGCGCGGCGAGGCTGCGGCCCTGGACGGCCAGGATCTGGAACGGCGCCAGACGTACCCCGTCCAGCCCCTCGGTCGTCCAGCAGTAGCGCCGGTACGCCTCGGTGAAGGCCTCGGCGTCCTCGGCGCGCTCACGCTGCCGGCCCAGGAGCCCTGCCACGTCGGTGCCGCGCGCCGCCGCGGCCTCCAGGGCGGCCAGTGCCTCCGGGAAGACGGCGCCCGAGGCGGCACCCACGGCGGCGTACTGCTTGCGCAGCAGACCGGACGCCTTCAGCGACCAGGGCAGCAGCTCGGCGTCGAGCAGCATCCAGTCCGTGCCGAGCTCGTCCCACAGCCCGGCGGCGGTGACCGCGGCCCGCAGCCGGTCGAGTACCGCCTCCGTGACGGCCGGGTCGTCGAAGAACGGCCGGCCGGTACGGGTGTGCAGGGTGCCGGTGGTGCCGTCGGTCACCCCGAAGCGGACCCCGGCCGCCTCGGCGTCGCGGCAGACCAGGGCCACCGCGCGGGAGCCCATGTGCTTCTCCTCGCACAGCACCTCGCGCACACCGTCCTCGCGGTAGGCGGCGAACGCCTCGTGCGGGTGCTCCAGATACCCCTCGGCCTGCGAGGTCGCGCACGGCGACATCGTCGGCGGCAGGTAGGCCAGCAGGCGCGGGTCGACGGCGAAGCGGCTCATGATCTCCAGTGCGGCCGCCGCGTTCTCCTCGCGGACGGCGACCCGGCCGTGGTGCGCGGTCTCCACGATCCGGCGGCCGGTGACGTCGGCGAGGGCCAGCGGACGCCCCTCGTGACCGCCGGGGGCCTCGGCGGCCAGTGGCTTGGCCGGCTCGTACCAGACCCGCTCGGCGGGCACGTCGACGATCTCGCGCTCGGGCCAGCGCAACGCGGTCATCCGCCCGCCGAACACCGCACCGGTGTCCAGGCAGATGGTGTTGTTGATCCACGAGGTGTTCGGCACCGGCGTGTGGCCGTAGACGACAGTCGCGCGGCCGCGGTAGTCCTCGGCCCACGGGTAGCGCACGGGCAGGCCGAACTCGTCGGTCTCGCCGGTGGTGTCGCCGTAGAGGGCGTGCGAGCGCACCCGGCCGGAGGTGCGGCCGTGGTACTTCTCGGGCAGGCCCGCGTGGCAGACCACCAGCTTGCCGCCGTCCAGGACGTAGTGGCTGACCAGTCCGTCGATGAACTCCCGGACCTCCTCCCGGAAGGCGGGGTCCTTCGCGTCCTCCTTCTCCAACTGCTCGATCGTCTCGGCGAGTCCGTGGGTGTGCTGGACCTTCTTGCCCTTGAGGTAGCGGCCGAGCTTGTTCTCGTGGTTGCCCGGCACGCACAGGGCGTTCCCGGAGGCGACCATGCTCATGACGCGGCGCAGCACGCCGGGGCTGTCGGGGCCCCGGTCGACCAGGTCGCCGACGAAGACGGCGGTGCGGCCTTCGGGGTGCGCGCCGTCGGTGTAACCGAGCTTGCCGAGCAGCGTCTCCAGCTCGGAGCTGCAGCCGTGGACGTCACCGATGATGTCGAACGGTCCGGTGAGCTCGCGCTTGTCGTTGAAGCGGCGCTCCAGCACGACCTCGGCCGCCTCGACCTCCTCCGCACCTCGCAGAAGGTGCACCTTGCGGAAGCCCTCGCGCTCCAGCTGCCGCAGGGAACGGCGCAGTTCGCGGTGCTGGCGCTGCACGACGTGCCGGGGCAGGTGGGCACGGTCGGGTCGGGCGGCGTTGCGCTCGACGCAGACCCCCTCGGGCACGTCCAGGACGATCGCGATGGGCAGCACGTCGTACTCGCGGGCGAGCCGGACCAGCTGACGGCGGCTCTCCTGCTGGACGCTCGTGGCATCGACGACGGTGAGCCGGCCGGCGGCCAGGCGCTTGCCCGCGATGTAGTGCAGCACGTCGAAGGCGTCGCCGCTGGCGCTCTGGTCGTTCTCGTCGTCGCTGACCAGGCCCCGGCAGAAGTCGGAGGAGATCACCTCGGTGGGCTTGAAGTGCCGCCGGGCGAAGGTGGACTTGCCCGAACCGGTGGTGCCGATCAGGACCACGAGGGACAGGTCGGTCACGGGCAGGGTGCGCTTGCCGGTCATGCCACCGCCTCCTTCGCGGTCGTGGTGAAGACTGCCATCTGGGTGGGCGGGCCGACCTCGGGGTCGTCCGGCCCGACGGGCACGTGGCGGACGTCGTAGCCGTGCCGCTGCGCCACCGCCCCGGCCCAGGAGCGGAACTCCTCGCGGGTCCACTCGAAGCGGTGGTCGGCGTGCCGGACGTGTCCGGCCGGCAGCGTCTCCCAGCGCACGTTGTACTCGACGTTCGGCGTGGTCACGACCACGGTCGCGGGCCGGGCCGTAGCGAAGACCGCGTACTCCAGGGCAGGAAGCCGCGGCAGGTCGAGGTGCTCGACGACCTCGCTGAGCACCGCCGCGTCGTACCCCTTGAGCCGGGTGTCGGTGTACGCGAGCGAGCCCTGCATCAGGCGCACGCGCGCGGCCCGGTGGTCGCCCATGCGGTCCAGGCGCAGCCGCCGCGTCGCCTCGCCGAGCGCCCGCATCGACACATCGACACCGACGATCTCGGTGAAGCGGGCGTCCTTGAGCAGTTCGCCGACCAGCTGTCCCTGCCCGCATCCGAGGTCCAGGACGCGGGCGGCTCCGGCGGAACGCAGCACCGCCACGATCGCCTCGCGCCGCTGCACCGCCAGCGGTACCGGCTTCTCCTCGGTGTCCACCTCCTCGTCCACGGCGTTGTCCAGTGCCTCGGGCTCGCTGTCGTCGGCCTCGGCCAGCCGGGCCAGCTCCAGCCGGTCCATGGCCTGCCGGGTCAGCGACCAGCGCCGGGCGAGATAGCGGCTGGTGATCAGCCGCTGCTCGGGGTGGCCGGCGAGCCAGCCCTCCCCCATCCGCAGCAGCTTGTCGACCTCGTCGGGCGACACCCAGTAGTGCTTGGCGTCGTCCAGCACGGGCAGCAGGACGTACAGATGACGCAGCGCCTCGGCGAGCCGCAGCTCGCCCTCCAGCACCAGCCGCACGTACCGCGAGTCGCCCCAAGCGGGGAACTGCGCGTCCAGCGCGACCGGTTCGGCCTCGACGCTCCAGCCCAGCGGCTCGAACAGCCGCCGCACGAGAGCGGCGCCACCGCGCGCGGGAACGGCCGGGATGCCGATCCGCAGCGGCAGCGAGTTCGCCGCGCGCTCGGGACGCGCGGTGCACACGCCCTTGAGCGCGCTGGCGAAGACCGTCCGCAGGGCGACCGCGAGCAGCGACGACGCCGCGTACGGGCGGTCGTTGACGTACTGCGCGAGCGCGGAGTCGGGTGCGCCGCCACGGCCCTTGCCCTTGCCGCGCCGCACGAGCGCCACGGGATCGACCTCCAGGAGCAGCGCCGCCGTGCAGCGTTGCTCGGACGCCTCGGGGTAGAACACATGGGCGTCGCCGTAGGAGGTCGAGAAGATCTGGGTCTTCTCCGGGTGCTTGTGCAGCAGGAAGCCGAGGTCCGTGGCGGGCGCGTCACTGCTGCCGGTGGTCGATATCGTCAGGAACACCGCCCGAGTATCACCCCGCCACTCTTGCCTCGACCAGCGGTTTTCCGGGACGTCAGCGGGCGAGGGCAGCGGTCAGGCCGGATATCGCGCCGGGACCGACCCGGCAGCACCCGCCGATGAGACGGGCCCCTGCCTTGTCCCAGTCGCGTATCCGCTCCGGGTCGAAGGACGAACCGCCGCTCCAGGCGCGGGCCGTCGCGTCCCATGTCTCACCGCTGTTGGGGTACACCACGACGGGTTTCCCCGCCACGGCCGCCGTCTCCACCGCGCGGTCCGCGTCCGCCGGCGAGCAGCAGTTGACCCCCACCCCGATCACGATGTCGTTGCCGGCGGCGATCCCGAAGGCCTCCTCCAGCGGCTGGCCGGCGCGGGTGGCGTCCCCCTCGACGGTGTAGGTGAGCCACACGGGCACACCGAGCCCGTCCGCCGCGCGCAGCATCGCCTCGGCCTCGTCCGTGTCCGGCACGGTCTCCAGTGCCAGCACATCGGGCCCGGCCTCGGCCAGGGTCTCGATCCGCGGACGGTGGAAACGCTCCAGCTCCGCGATGCCCAGTCCGTAGCGCCCGCGGTATTCACTGCCGTCCGCCCGCATGGCGCCGTACGGGCCGACCGACGCCGCCACCCACACCTCCTCGTCCACGCGGTCCGCCGCGGTCCTGGCGAGTTCGACGCTGCGCCGCAGCAGCCCGGTCGTGGCGTCGCGGCCTGTGCCGCGCCGGCCGAAGCCCTCGTAGGTCGCCTGGTAGCTGGAGGTGATGAGCACCCGCGCGCCCGCCCGTACGTAGGCCGCGTGGGCCGCCTCGATCTGCTCCGGGTCGTCGGCGAGCAGCCGGGCGGACCACAGCTCGTCGGACAGGTCGCAGCCCTGCTCGGCGAGCTGATGGGACAGGCCGCCATCGAGGACCACGGCCCCCTCGGCGAGGGCCTGTGCCAAAGGCCTGGTCGGTACGGACATCGCGAGTGCTCCTCCCTTCGTTGTTGTGCGGTGCGCGGGACGGTGCCCGGTCAGTCCAGCTGCGGCTGCACGCCCGAGGCGATCAGTTCCAGGTGGTCGAGGTCGGACAGGTCGAGAATCTGGAGGTAGAAGCGGCTCGCGCCGAGTTCCGCGTAGCGGTGGATCTTGTCGACGACCTCGGAGGGTGAACCGGCCAGGCCGTTGGCCTTGAGCTCGTCGACCTCGCGGCCGATGACGGCGGCACGCCGGGCGACCTCGGCATCGTCCTTGCCGACGCACACCACCAGCGCGTTGGAGTAGACGATGTCGTCCTTGCAGCGGCCGTGCTCCTCGGCCGCCTTCCGCACCCGGGTGAACTGCCGGGCCGTGTCCTCCAGCGACCCGAAGGGCAGATTGAACTCGTCGGCGTAGCGGGCGGCGAGCTGCGGCGTCCGCTCGGCGCCGTGCCCGCCGATGAGGACGGGCACCTTGGCCTGCGCCGGCTTGGGCAAGGCGGGCGAGTCCTTGAGCGTGTAGTGCTTGCCGTCGAAGTCGAAGGTCTCTCCGACGGGCGTGGACCACAGGCCGGTGATGACGGCCAGCTGCTCCTCCAGCCGCGAGAACTTCGCCTTCGGGAACGGAATGCCGTACGCGGCGTGCTCCTCCGCGTACCACCCGGCCCCGATGCCCAGCTCGACGCGCCCACCGGACATCTGGTCCACCTGCGCGACCTCGATGGCGAGCACGCCCGGCAGCCGGAAGGTCGCCGCCGTCATCAGCGTGCCGAGCCGGATGCGGGAGGTCTCACGGGCGAGGCCGGCCAGAGTGATCCACGCGTCGGTGGGCCCGGGCAGACCGTCCGCGCCGCCCATCTTCAGATAGTGGTCGGAACGGAAGAACGCGTCGAAGCCGAGGTCCTCGGTGGCCTTGGCGACGGTGAGAACGGTGTCATACGTGGCCCCCTGCTGGGGCTCCGTGAATATTCGAAGATCCATGGTTCCATCCTGCACCCCGTGCCACGAAAGTGATCGCCGACCGATGGCTCCGGGAGCGCGCCAGGGTCCCCGATGAGGTGAATGCACACTAACTCCACAATCTCGGAGGGGAATTGACGATGTCCGTTCTGTGCGACCGGACACCCGGGCCCCCCGTCGCGCATCACACGCTGTGCCGCTGCGACGACTCGACCGCGCGCAGCAGGGCGCCGACCCGGTCCTTGGACTCGTCGGCGGCGTCGACCGCCTCGATGCACTGCCAGTACTCGGTCTCGGCCTCGGCCGTGCATGCGACCGACACCAGGGCCATGCAGAGTTCCGCGAGCAACTCGCGCAGTTCGCGCAACGCACCCGCCGGCTCCCGGACCTCGGTGAGTATCGCGGCACGCAGCGGGCCGGCACCCGCGCCGGGCGGCCCCGTCGAACCGCACGCCCGGCCGCTCGCCTCGCACACCCAGAAGCCCAGCGTCCGCAGCTCCGGGGCTCCGTGCAGGGCGAGATGGCTGCCGATCGCCTGCGTCAGCGCCTGGGCCTGCCAGGCCTCGGCCATCAGATCGCGCTCCGCGCCGCCGCCCCGCAGCGCTTCCCGCGTCGCCCGGATCAGCCGTACCGCGTCCATGTCGCACCTCCGCTTGAGACCCTGAGAACCCTTGTGCTCACTCAGCGTGACGGATCACGGATCTCGGCGAAAGGGCCCGGTGCGGAACTGTGGACAACATCGTGCCTGTGGAAAACTCACTCACCCGATCGAGGAACTCCAGCGGACAGCCCCGATCTCTCACTCGCCGCCGACGGCGGACCGGCGCGCGATCTGACGACCTCAGCCGCCGAGGCCTTCCTCGTCCTGCGTGCTCACCGACTGCTCGGCCGCCGCGGGCCGAGCCGGCACTGGCGATCCGGCCGGCAGCGGAAAGCGCGCTTCGTTCCTGTCGATCTTCGCCGAGAGTGCGGCCAGGAGGTCGACGCCCAGCACCTCGCAGAACTGCAGCAGATACGCGAGGACGTCCGCAGCCTCGTCCCGGACCCGGTGCGCGCTCTCCGGGTCCTCCATCACCCGGGCCGCCTCCTCGGGTGTGAGCCACTGGAAGATCTCCAGCAGTTCGGATGCCTCGACGCTCAGCGCCACGGCCAGGTTCTTCGGTGTGTGGTAACCCTCCCAGTGCCGGGCCGCCGCGAAGGCGGCAAGCCGGCGCTGCAGGGCGTGCAGATCCTCGGTCACACCGGCAAGGTCTACCGCATCGCGGCGCCGCTGCGCTCGGAGTCCGGTCCCGGTCCCTGGACGGGGACGCGTTCCCGGCCCTCCGCCGGGACCCCGAGGCGCAGCAGCGTCACGCCCTCGGCGCCCTCCGCCACGGTCTCGTCGTGGACCGTCCCCACCAGCCTGATGTGACCGCGCTCGGCCACCTGCCACGCCAGGTCGAGCAGCTTCCGGGACTGCGCCCGGTCCAGGCCCGCGTCCAGGCCGTCGGCGAGGACGGTCAGCACCTGGACCGCGTCCGGCACCTCGCCGCTGGTGTCGACCTCCAGCACTCCCGGTCCGGTGAGCAGGACCAGGGCCAGGGCAAGGAATCGCAGCTCCCCGTCACCGAGCCGGTCCACCGGCACCAGCCCGGCGGGCCCCCGGTCGATCGCCGCGAGCACGCTGTCCGGACCCTGCTCCGTCCGCTCCCCGCGGACCACCGTCAGCCCTTCCACGGGCGGCCTGCACACCTCCCGCAGGGCGCCCACCAGCGCGGCGTGCCGCGTGCGGCACTCGCCCTGCGTACGGCGCAGCACCGCCGAGAGGTTGTCGCAGCCGCCGCGCAGCATCCCGTCGGACACCGCGGCGGGCGCCCTCATGCCCTGGGGGCGCGGGTCGACGGGGAAGACCCCGCGCAGCCCCAGCACGACCTGCTCGGCCGCCGCCAGGACCAGGCGCTGGCCCTCCGTGGTCCCCGCGACGCGCAGCGGCAGCAGCGAGGTGGCCAGCCGGTCGTCCGGCAGGGGTGCCCGGGTGACGGGAACCAGGCCCGCCGTGTGCCACGCCGCCTGGACCTGGCGCCGGCCTGGATCCCGCAGTGCCGTGGACAGCAGCGTCTCCCCGGCCCCGACCAACCGCTCCCCCACGATGCGCAGTTCGGGCTCGGTCTGTACGGCGACATCGAGTTGTACCGGGCCGACGGGACCCTGCACCGTGCAGCCGATGCGGAAGCCGCGCCGCCCCTCGGCGTCCGGCTGGGCGCCGTCCGGCACGCAGGCCGCGACTCCCCCGCGTACCCCGTCGAAGACCGCTCCCAGCTCCTCCCCGGCGGCAAGCCGCCCGAGCACGCCCAGTGCCTCCAGGACGCTGGACTTGCCCGATCCGCTCGGCCCGGCGAGCAGGGTGAGCGGGCCGAGCGGGAAGCTCGCACCTCGGTGCGACTTGAAGGCGGACAGCCGCAGGTCGGTCACGGAAGGCCGGTGACTGTTCGTGCTCATGCACGCGAACGTATCGGTGCCACGGAGTGCCGAACCGTTACGCCAAGCCACCGGTCCTCCGAAAGTGGGTACCTCCCGCGAGCCCGTCGTTAATGTGGCGTCGTGACCAGATACGTAGCGCTCCTGCGCGGGATCAATGTCGGGCCGACCACCAGGCTCCCCATGCAGGAACTGCGCGTGCTGCTGGAGGAGATCGGCGGCACGGAGGTGCGCACCCATCTCCAGAGCGGCAACGCGCTGTTCGACCACGACCGCACCGATCCGGTGGCACTCGCCGACGGACTGGAGAAGGCGATCCGGGGCGCGTTCGGCCGCGACGTGCCCTGCGTCGTGCGCGAGGCGGCCGGGTTGCACACGGTGATCGAACGCAATCCGTTCGACATGACCGGCGTCAACCCGGCGCGCTTCCTCGTCACCTTCCTGTCCGGCCCGGTCGAACCGGACAGGATCGCGGGCCTCGACCCGGCGGACTTCGCCCCGGACGACTTCCGCCCGGGCGAGCGCGAGATCTACGTGCACTGCCCCGACGGTGTGCAGAAGACCCGCCTCTCGCACGCCTTCTGGGAGAAGCGGCTGGGCCTGACGGCCACGGCCCGCAACTGGAACACCGTCACCAAACTGGCGGCGCTGGCCGGGGAGTGATCGCGGCATCCGTGTTCAGCCCAGCCCCCAGCTCTGTCCGAGCCGCCCGGCTGCGCAGAGGTTGACGTCGAGTACGTAGGCGGCGGCCGTCCCGCACTGGGTCGCGCCGGTGCCGGGGTCGACGGGCTGGCCGTGACCCATGCCGGTGATGCTGTACGTCTCCGCGACCGGGACGCCGGACGGGTCCTTGTACGTGCGGTGCGGGAAGCCGGCGACGGTGTCGCTCGCGTCGGCGGTCTGGTCCGCGCCGTGGACGTCCGTCCACTGCCGCACCAGGTCGTCCATGTTGGCGGGCTTGACGGTGTAGTCGGCCGTTCCCTGGAAGACGGTCAGCGTCGGCCACGGCCCGGTGTACCCGGGGAAGGCGGCGCGCACCCGGTCACCCCACTGCCGGGGCGCCTGCGTCGCACCGACGTACATGCACACATACGGAGAACCAGCGGCCTGCGCACAGCCGTAGGGCAGTCCGGCGACGACGCCTCCGGCTGCGTACACGTCCGGGTACGCGGCCATCATGACCGCGGTCATGCCACCGCCCGCGGACAGCCCGGTCACGTAGACGCGCGCGGGATCGGCGGCCGTGTCGGTGATCTGGCGAGCGGTCATCTGCCGGATGGACGCGGCCTCGCCCTGGCCGCGGGCGATGTCCCCTGGCTGGAACCAGTCGAAGCACTGGCTGATGTTGTTGGCGGTGGTCTGGCCGGGGAGGACGACCGAGAAGCCCCACCGGTCGGCGAGGGCCGTCCACCCGCTCTGCGTCCCGTAGTCGCGGGCGTTCTGCGTACAGCCGTGCAGGGCGACGACGACGGGCCGCCCCTGGGGGAGCCCTGCGGGCACGTACCGGTACATCTTCAAGGCCCCGGGGTTGCTGCCGAAGCCGGTCACCTCCTCGATCGTGCCCGCGGCCCCGGCGGTGGTGGAGGGCAGGAAGGCGGCGGCGAGCACCGCGACCAGGACGAGCAGGACCGCGCGCAAGCGGCCCGTGCGATGTGCGGCTGCGTATGTGGTCATGCTGTCGGACGGTAAGTGCCCCGCTCCTCGCCGGACATGGGACGGGGCACCACAGCGCGCGGCCCCGGCGTGGTGTCCGGGGCCGAGGGTCAGGAACGGCGTTCGCCGTCGCCTCGCCGGGCAGTCGCAACCTCCTGGTAGTGGTCGAAGTCGTACTCCGGCTCCAGCCGGAAGTCCGCCCCCTTGCCGGCGGATGCGGGATCGACGCGCAGCCCCACGGTCGCCAGGAGCGGATGGGATTCGGCGTGCAGGATCTCGGCGGCAGAACCGGTGCTCAACGGCACGTTCGATGTGGATCGTCGTCGTCTCGCAGAAGGTGACATCGACACCGAAGTCCTCGGCCAGGTCGCCTGGACGACTCCTTCTGGACCTCACCGTAGAGCGACACGGACAGCTCCCGGCGGGTGTCAACCTGCCGCAGGTTGATGAGCGGGCCCCGTTCGGAGAGGCCGCACTCATATTTTATCGATCAATCCAGAACCGTGGTACGGTGAAGCACATGGGACGCAACCGGGAGTTCGACACCGACCAGGCCGTCGACCGCGCGATGGACCTGTTCTGGCGCCGCGGCTACGCCGAGACGTCCCTGCAGGACCTGCTCAAGGAGTTGTCGATCGGGAGCGGCAGTCTGTACTCGGCCTTCGGGTCGAAGGAGCAGCTCTACGCCCGAGCCCTGGAGCGCTACTGCTCACTGCAGGCCGGCGGCCTGGCGGAGATCCTTAAGAACGCGACCGAGATCCGGTCCGCGGTACACAAGGTCCTCATGGACATGGTCGAGGCCGACCTGACGGACCCCAGCCGGGGGTGCCTCGTGGTCAGCGCCGCCACCGAGCGCGGCGACGACCCCGATACGGTAGACCGCGTCGCGGCCGCCATGCGAGTGGTCGAGTCGGCCCTCGCGGGCGCCCTGGAGCGGGCTCAGTCACGCGGCGAGCTGTCCCGGGACAAGAATCCCGTGGAACTGGCGCGCTTCCTGACCACCTTCGTCCAGGGCCTCCGCGTCGTCGGCCAGGCACGCCTCGGCCGCACGTTCACGGAGGACGCGGTCGCGACGGCGCTTCGCAGCCTGGACTGACACACCCTCCCACACACCCTCACCACAGCGGCGGCGCTCCAATGGCGCCGGCGCACGCCTCACCGTACCGTCATTGTTTATCGAACAATCCAGAAAAGGACGCATCATGGAACTGCACCTCAAGGACAAGGTCGCCGTCGTCACCGGGGCCAGCAAGGGCATCGGCCTGGCCATCGTCGAGGCGATGGGCCGCGAAGGGGTGCACGTCGTCGCCGGCAGCCGCACCTCCACCCCGGAGCTCGACGCGCTGCGCGACACCTACGACGTCACGGTCGTCCCGGTCGACCTGTCCACCGCCGAGGGAGCCGAGACGCTGGTGCGCCGCACCGTGGAACAGCACGGCCGGATCGACATCCTCGTCAACAACCTGGGTGCCGCGGACGCGCGGACCGGCTTCCTGGACGTGGACGACGCCGGGTGGCAGCGGATCTTCGACCTGAGCTTCTTCAGCGCGGTGCGCGCGAGCCGCGCAGCGCTCCCGCACCTGCTCGCGGCCGAAGGCGCCTCGATCGTCAACATGAGTTCGATCAACGCCCGCCTGCCCTTCCCGATGGTCGTCGACTATTCCGCGGCGAAGGCCGCGCTCACCAGCTTGACCAAGGCCCTGTCGGAGGAGTTCGCACCGCGCGGCGTGCGCGTGAACGCGGTCTCCCCCGGGCCGGTCCGCACCCCGTTCTGGACGGCCCCCGGCGGCTTCGCCGACGCCACGGCCAGCGCCGCGGGCACCACGGCGCAGGAGGCCCTCGACGTGGTCGTGCCGCAGAGCATGGGCATCAGCACGGGCCGGATCACCGAGCCGCACGAGGTCGCCGACCTCGTACTCTTCCTGTCCTCGCCGCTGGCGGCCAACATCACCGGCACCGAAGTCCTCATCGACGGCGGCCAGAACAAGACGATCTGAGCAAGGCCGGACATCCCCCCGGCCGAGGGCACGGCCCGGGGGGCCCGCACACGGGATCAGGGGGGATCCGTCCGGAAACCGGTCGGGCGAACCTCGTAGGCTGCGCGCGCCAGCAACCACCGCATCAAGGGATCACCGTGAAGCTCTCCGCCGAACTGCTCGATCTACTGGACCGCCCCAGCACTTGCTACCTCGCGACGACGATGCCCGACGGCTCGCCGCAGCTGACCCAGACCTGGGTCGACACCGACGGCGAGCACGTGCTCGTCAACAGCGTCCAGACCCATGTGAAGACCCGGAACATCCAGCGGGATCCGCGCGTGGCGGTGACGATCTCGGACCCCGGCAACCCGTCCCGCTACTTCCAGGTCCGCGGGCGCGTGGTCGAGGTGACGACCGACGGCGCCGCGGAGCACATCGAGAAGCTGTCCCACAAGTACCTGGGCGGGCCCTACCCGTGGTTCGGTGGTCGCGACCAGGTACGCGTCCTGTTCGTCATCGCCCCGGAGAGCATCAGCGGCATGGGCTGACCTCACCCTTCCGCACCGCCGATCGTTGCCCGGCGAACCTCATCCCACTCGCGCGAGAGCACTGCTCTTGACTTCGAGCAATGCACCGCGAGAGCATTGCTCACAGTTCGAAGCATTCCTCACCGCTCACGAATGGGATTCGTCATGAAATTGCTCTACCGCGGCCCGAACCGGCAGGCCCTGCACGACCAGTTCGCCAAGCACCGGCGCATCGACGCCGACGCGCCGGTGGTGAGCGTTTCGGAAATGCGGATCGAGGCGCCGCCGGAGCGGGTCTGGCAGATCATCGCCGACCCCTCCGGCTGGTCGTCGGTACTGCCCGGCCGCCGGATCGTGCGGCTCGACAACGGTGTGAGCCAGGACGCCGAGTTCGTCTGGGCCATGGGCCGGACCACGATCCGGTCCCGCTTCGCCGTGGTCGACGAGGGACGTGAACTCACGTGGACCGGCGTCGCCATGGGCGTCAAGGCGGTGGACCGCCAAGTGCTCACTGCAACGCCGGACGGCGGGACCGTCCTGCGCATAGAGGAGTCGATGGCGGCCCCGCTGGTCCGCCTCCTGTTCAGCCCCGGCAAGCTCCGCGCCCAGCACGGGATATGGCTGGCCGCCGTCAAGGCGGCCGCGGAGCACGGAGTCCGCGCCGGAGCGGGTGATCAGCCGCGGGGATAGCCGATCTGCTCGATGTCCTTGGCGAGATCGGCCAGGTCCACGTCCGGATTGAGGGCCGCGATCACCTCCGGGGTCAGCGGGCGGAGCGCATGGACGTGGCGGACGGCCTCCAGGTCCACCGGGAGCTCGTAGTAGTCCTCGGCGAACCCCCGGTACGCCTCCGCCGAGCCGTCGGCCGGCAACGCGAACAAATAGCCCGCACCGTCCGGGTCGTCCGTCCCGTCCTCAGGGAAGTCGATCGCCCCAGCCCGCCAGGCGGCGTCCTGCGGCTGCCGCCACATACAGACGGTCACCACCGGTGTGCCGTCCCCGTCCGAGAACGCCGGCTCCTCGACGTACGGACGGAAGGCTTCGGGCACCTCGTCGAGGACGCCCGGCCAGGGGCCGCCGGCGGCATAGGGACTCATCAGCGACTCGTGGGCGAACCCGCAGGCATAGGCGCCCGCCGGCGAGAAGACGATCGCGTACTCGTTGCCGGCCCCGTCGCGCATCGAGGCCATCTCCTCGGCCCCGGACCACCGGGAATCGTAGGAGTAGTAGCGGTCGGCCCACTCGGGGCTGAGGATCGCATCCAGCATGGCCAACGCACGGCAGCGGTCGCGGAGTACGGGGATGCCGGGCAGGCGCCGGGCGATGTCGTGAACGGTCATGCCCACATCCAAGAGCATGCCGTCGGCACACCCGCACCCGCCCAGGGCAATAACGAGGCCGGCCGCGCACGACGACCGACCCCCCGCGATTCATGACACAGGGTGATCATCTGGTGCGCTCCAGCAACTGGAGGAATACCTTCCGGAGATGTGGTCACTTCACTTGACCGACTCCAGAATAGTAGTACTGTCTGATTTGAGGCTTTCTCGCCCATTCATCCCTCGGGCTGGTGTTGATCATGGACGCCGCACTTCTCCTCTCCGAGACCCCTTGTTCCGGCGGCAACGGACCACCATCCACGCCGTCCGCCGCCGTGGGCTCCTGGGTACTTCCCTGGTCCAGTCAGGCCTGTCACCACGCACGTGAGGCGGTTCGCGGAGCGCTGCGCCAATGGGGCCTGGACGATGTCGCGGACACCGCCGAACTGCTGGTCAGCGAGCTGGTCGGCAACGCTCTGCGGCACGCCCGCGCACCGCTGGCACTGAACTGCGTGCTCCTGGGCGACACCGTCTGCTGCGTCGTCATCGACGGCAGTCCGGACCTGCCCCGGGTCATGGGGGCCGATACCCAGGACGAGAGCGGCCGCGGGCTGGCACTGGTCGAACTGCTCGCCACACGCTGGGGCTCCGACACCAACCGCGAAGGCAAAGCCGTGTGGTTCGAGCTGCACTGCGGTCCCGGTCGGTGCTCGGCGCACCCGCAGGACGTTCCGTGACCGTCGCGGAGCCCATGGCAGCCGCCACCGCCCGGCTGCGCGCGGCCGGGCTGCGGGTGACGGCGCAGCGCATCGCGCTGCTCATGGCGGTGGACGAGTCACCGGGCCACGCCGACGCCGAGACGCTGCGCGACATGGCCCGCCGTGTCACGGGCGGCCTGTCCCTGCAGGCCACGTACAACGTGCTGCGCGCCCTCACGGACGCGGAGCTCGTTCGCTGCACTCTGATCCCCGGCCAACCGAGCCGCTACGAGACCGAACGCAGCGACAACCACCACCACTTCGTCTGCCGGTCCTGCGGCAGCATCCGCGACGTCGAGTGCGCCGTGGGCCAAGCACCGTGTCTGGACCCCGGGCTCCCGGACACCTACAGGGTCGACGAGGCCGCCGTCACCTTCTGGGGCCGGTGCCCCGACTGCGCCACGGCCATGGCCTGACGGCGAACGCGAACGGAGGGCCCGCCCCAGGGCAGGCCCTCCACCGCGGCGGCCGTCAGGCGGTCCGCCGCGTCCGCGTCAGGCGGCGGCGTGCCGGTTGCGCCGGACCCTGAACCAGGTCCCGGTGGCACCCGCGGCCAGCAGCGCGCCGACGGCCAGGCCGACCGGCAGCGCCGGGAACGCCGGGACGTCGGTGGTCGCCGCGGTGGTGCTCATGGCCGGACCCGGCGTGATGCTCGTGGCGACCGGAGCCACGCGCCGTATCGGGCCGTAGGACTTGACCGAGCCGTCCGTGTTCAGCACCAACTGCTTGTTGTTCGGGTGCCGGAAGTCGAACATGCCCGAAAGCGAGCCGGCCGTGGCGTCGAAGGAGTGGTCCCCGACCCGGCCGGTGTGCCAGTTGTCCTCGACGAAGCGGATGATCGAGGACTGGTCCGTCAGCGTGTGGTCCACCTTGTTGACCTTGCTGAACGGGGAGATCACCAGGAGCGGCTGACGGGTGCCCGGACCACAGCGGTCCGCGTAGCCACCCTCGGCCTTGGGGCCGGCCTGGCACGCGGGGCTGTCGGTGGTCTTGCCGTTGGAGCCGACCATGGTGTCCTTCGAGCCGTTGTGCGGCTTGACGAAGGTGTGGTCGTACCAGCCGTCGGAGTCGTCGTACGCGACGACGACAGCGGTGGAGCTCCACTGCGGCGACTGCTGCACGGCGTTGATCTGCTGGACGAGGAAGTGCTGCTCGTCGATCGGGTCGGAGTAGGCGCCGTGCCCGTCCTGGTACTCGGGCGCCTTGACGAAGCTCACGGCGGGCAGCTTGCCCGCCTTGAGGGCCGCGCCGAAGTCGGTCAGGTCGTAGTTGTGGTTGGCCTGGCCGCTGTGCCCGATCTCGTCGACGCTCTTGGGCGGCAGGTGGTGCGGGTTGGACGTCGACTTGTAGTACTCGAACGGCGAGTGGTGCGGACTGTAGTCCACGGCCGCGGCGCCGCCGATGTTGGCGTGCGTGGTGTCGCACTTGGCGTAGTCGCCCTGCTTGCCGTCCCACGCGGTGGAGGGCCGGAAGCCGCCCTGGAACCAGCCCCAGCTGACGTTCTTGGCGTTGAGCACGTCGCCGATGTTGCGGCCCTGCATCGCCGCGAGCGCGTTCGTGCTGGTGTGGTCCTTGTCGGCGCAGTCGTCGTACGCCGGGTCCGGGTCGTTGATGACCGTGCCGACGCCCTTGGCGTTCGGGGAGGCGACGGTGTAGGCGTCCGGCGTGGACGTCTGCTTCGGGTGCTCGGTGCCCGTGGCCGGGTCGACGGAGGTGGCTCCGTGCGTCTGACCCGCGACCAGGTTGAGGGCGCCGGGGGTGGACGGACCGTAGACCGAACTGAAGGAGCGGTCGCCCAGGGAGTAGTGCTGGGCGTAGTTCCACAGCGCGGTGACGGTGTTGCCGTCGTAGTAGTCCATCACCAGACCCGGCTCACCGAAGAGGCCGCCGCTGCAGGTGTCGACATTGGTGTTCTGCACGAACTGGTTTGCCTTGCCGCCGTTGTAGGCGTACTGCTCCGGCCCGTAGTTGTGGTTCTGGTCGCAGGTCAGGGCCTGCGAGGAAGCCAGCCGCTGGGGCGCGTACTCATTGGGGTTCTTCTTCAACAACCCTGCCGTCGCGAGGGTGTCGATGTGCCGGGGGGTGTTCTTGGCCGCCTTGAACTTGGTGCCGTCGGTGTTGGCGGCCTGGGGGTAGGTGCCGAAGTAGTGGTCGAACGAGACGTTCTCGTCGAAGAGGACGACCACGTGCTTGATGGGCGTGGCCGTCGAAGGGGCGGGGTGGTGCCGGGTGGGCGTAGCGGCCCAGGTGGCCGCGCTGCCGCCGAGAACGGTGAGCGCGGCGGCGCCCGCGAGCGCCCCCAGGCTCCGCATCGCCGCTCGTCTCTTCCTGCTGATCATGCTCTGTCACGCTCCGCGAGGATCGTTGCCTTGGCGTACGTTCCCGGATGCTCCGCCCGTGGAACGGCGTGTTGCCGGAGCATTGGTGGCGACGGGATGAACACGAGGTCAGGGAAGCCCGGCCAAAACTTGACCAGTGGTTGACCCGGCACGCGGACGGTGCCCGCGTGGTGTAATGCGGGCATCAGCCGAGCAGGGCGCGCCCGTACCAGTCGTCCGTGTCCCGCACACCGGGCAGTACGAAGAAGTAGCCACCGCCGAAGGGCTTGATGTAGTCGACGAGGGGTTCGCCCGCCAGACGGTGCTGGACCGTCTCGAACTGGCGGGCCATGTCCTGCTGGTAGCTGCAGAAGAGCAGGCCCATGTCGAGGTTGCCGTTGGCGTCCGCGCCCCGGTCGTAGTTGTAGGGGCGCCGCAGGATGCGCTGGTCCGCGGTGCCCGCGGTACGCGGGTTCGCGAGCCGGATGTGGCTGTCCAGGGGTATGACGTCGCCCTTGGGGTCGTCGGCGTAACGGGGCTTGTCCCGCTCGTGGTTGCCGTCCAGCGGCGCTCCGGACTCCCGGGCCCGGCCGAACATCCGCTCCTGCTCCGGGAGCGAGACCCGGTCCCAGAACTCCACGAGCAACCGGATCAGCCGGACCGCCTGGTAGGTTCCGCCGGCCGCCCAGTCCGGCTCGCCTGCCCCCTGGCCCACCCATACCAGGCGGTCCATCTCGCGGGCGTCGGAAGTGTCCGGGTTGGCGGTACCGTCTCTGAACCCCAGGAGGTTGCGCGGGGTGCCGGCAGGGCGCGGCGGGCTGCTGAATCCGTCCAGCCGCCAGCGGACCTGCATGCCGCCGCGGGTGTGCCGGGCGATGTCGCGCAGCGCGTGCAGCACGGTGTCCGTGTCGTCCGCGTGCAGTTGCAGGCTGAGGTCACCGTGGCACCACTCGGGCAGCAGGTCGTCGTCGGGGAAGGCGGGCATCGCCGTCAGCCGCCGGGGCCTGCGGTCGGCGAGGCCGAACCTGCCGTCGAAAAAGGAGCCGCCGACGCCCACGGTCATCGCGAGCGCGCCGCCGGGCACCCGCTCGCCGAGCAGCCCGGAGTCTGCGGGCGGCCCGGTGATGCCGACCGGTCGCGGTGTGCCGCCGGAGGTCAGGGCGCGGGCGCGGTCGGTGAGCGTGCGCAGCAGGTCGGTCAGTTCGGTGCGGGTGCCGGCGGTCACGTCGAGGGCGGTGAACGCGGTGACCCGGCGCGCGGTCGCGAGCACCGATTGCTGGTGCCGGCCGTGGAACGGGGCGACGGGTGAGGGAGCCACCGCGCCGTCACCGGTCGCGTCGGCGAGGGGCGGCGCCGCGCCGCCGGCGGCGAGCCCGGCACCTGCCAGGGCCGCGCCCCGCAGAAAACCTCGCCGTCCGACTCCCCCGGCTCCCCCGGTTTTCTGCGGCTCGGCGGAACTCACACGGTCCTCCGCGGCTCGCACAAGGTGGCCACCGACGCCAGCCGCTCCACCAGTTCGTCCAGGGCGGCGTCGACTTTCTCGCGCTGGGCGCGGGTCAGCCGGGACAACGCGATCCCCTCGCCGTCCGGGGCGAGCCCGTCCAGGGTGTCCTGCGCCTCGTCCAGTTCGCGGTCCAGCTCCGGCAGTTCCCGGTACCGCGTCGCCAGCAGGGGGCGCAGCCGGGACAGGACCTCGCGGGTGCCGTCGAGGTTGGCGCGGGCGGTGGCCAGATTGCTGCCGCTGCCGAAGTCGGTGCGTCTGGTCAGCTCGAACTCCACGGTGTTCTCCAGGATCTCGTGTGCCCGCAGGCCCAGTTGGGCCGGGTCCATGCGGGCCTGCGACCAGTTGTCGCGCAGCGCGGTGACGGCTGCCACCAGGGCACCGGCCGGGGCGCGCAGACTGTCCGCGGACCGCCCGTGCCACAACCCGTACTCGATGCGGTGGAAGCCGGTGAAGGCCGGGTCGTCCACGCCGCCGGCCAGCCCCGCGTCCGTCCCGTTGATCTGCCCGTCCGCGTCGCCGAAGGCGTCGTACGCGGCGCCGAGCCGCTCGTACTCCAGGTGCGCCGGCAGCCAGGCCTTCCGCGCGGCGGCCAGATCACCGCGGCCGACGGCGTCGCGCAGGCTTCCGGTGAGCCGCACCACGCGGTCCAGGCCTCCGGCGACCCATTTCTGATAGGCGATCGACGGCGGGATCAGGTCCTGCCGGCTGACGGGGGCAGCCGCGGGGCCGCCCTGTCCGGAAGTGATGCGGACCGTGGGCCCGGTGACCGCGTCGGCGTCGTCGGGCACGCACTGGAAGGCGTACGCGCCCTTGCCGAGGTCGACGGTCAGCGAACGGGTTGTGCCGGGGCCGATGTCCTCGACCTCGCCGTACACGGCCTTGCTCGCCGCGTCCTCCAGGTAGACCTCGGAGGCCGCGTCGGAGGTGTTGTGCAGGTCGAAGACCTGAAGACCGGGCCGGGCGTCGTCCCA
The DNA here is from genome assembly GCF_056270165.1 of Streptomyces sp. RLA123. Taxonomy (NCBI): domain Bacteria; kingdom Bacillati; phylum Actinomycetota; class Actinomycetes; order Kitasatosporales; family Streptomycetaceae; genus Streptomyces; species Streptomyces sp. RLA123. The sequence continues at coordinate 2,247,530 of NZ_JBWDOR010000003.1, forward strand.
GCCACGGCCGCAGACACCGCGTGACACCTCGACGGTGGTGTGCAGTGGTCCGGCCGCGGTCGCCCGTGTGGAGGGCGAGCCCTGCCACAGGAAGAGAGCAGCGGCGAGGACGGCCAGCACCACCAGGACGCCGGTGGCGCCCCACAGGCGGGGCGAGCGCAGCCCAGGGCCTGACAAGGGCATTCCGGGCCTCCCCCGGTGTCGTACGGTGCGTTGATCACCTCATGCTAGGCAGCGGAATCGGGCCAAAACGCTTCCCAGAGGAATCGATGACCAAGAGTTCCCTCCTGGTTCACCCGGCCCGCCGCGGACATGCGGAAGCCGCCGCCCCTGCGGGGACGGCGGCTTCGGCGGGACCGGAAAGGTCAGAGGGAGCCACCGGGCTTGAGGGCGGCGGCGATACGGGTCACGCGGGCACCCAGGTAGTGGGCGGCGTCCAGACGGGCGGTGTCGGGGAGGTCGGCACCGTTGTTGGAGGGGTGCGAGGGGCCGTAGGGGTTGCCACCGGCCGCGAAGAGCAGCGGGTCCGTGTAGCCGGGGGACGCGATGAGTCCACCCCAGTGGTAGAAGGTGTTGTTGATCGCGAGGATGGTGCTCTCCTGGCCGCCGTGGGCGTTGGCCGCGGAGGTGAAGGAGGCGTAGACCTTGTTCGCCAGCTTGCCCTGGGCCCACAGCGGGCCGGTCTGGTCGATGAACTGCTTGAGCTGCGCGGCCGGAAGGCCGAAGCGGGTCGGCGAGCCGAAGAGCACGGCGTCCGACCACTCGAGGTCGTCGTTCGTGGCCTCGGGGATCTCCTGCGAGGCGCGGTGGTTCTCCGCCCACACGGGGTTGCTGTTGATCGCGGCCTCGGGCGCGAGCTCCGCCACGCGGCGCAGCCGGACCTCCGCCCCTTCCTTCTGCGCGCCTTCGGCGATGGCCTGCGCCAGGCTCCGTACCGAGCCGGTGGCCGAGTAGAAAATGATCGAGACGCGTGTCACGTGCTTCGCTCCTTGCTGTGCCGGATCTTGCGGGCAGGGCACCGCCCTGCACATGGTTGAACGTTAAACGACATCGCCTTCATCCGCCAGTTCCGGCCGCAGAAGTGGCGCGCGTCTCATCACGGCCCTCGCCGCGCTGCCGTACACCGGCCCGGGTGGCCATCCCGGCGAATGGCATGGAGCCCCACCGGAGCGGGCGGTGAACAACGCGATGTATGAGGCGAGATGGCGTTTCGTCAGGCAGCGGCAGCGGCCTCGGCGATCTGCTCCGCGCTCGGCGCGATCCGGGGCGAGGCGACGGTCACCAGCACATTGACCACGGCAAAGGCGGTCGCGACGAGCAGTCCGCGGTGGAAGCCCTCGACCAGCGCCTGCTGCTGGGCCATGCCGTCAGCGAGCGCGGCATTGGCGCGCGAGACGGACAGGGTCGTCGCGAGTGCCAGTCCCAGTGCACCGCCGACCTGGTAGAAGGCGGTGACGACACCTGAGGCCGCACCGGCTTCATGGTGTTCGACATCCACAACGGCCGCGATCTGGGCGGGGACACCGACGGCGATGATCCCGGCGCCGAACAGGACCAGGCCCGGCAGGAGGTGCGATGCGTATCCGCTGTCCGCGCCCGTCCGGGCGAGGAGCAGCAGGCTCAGCGCACTCAGTACGGCGCCGGACAACTGGACGGTGCGCGTGCCGAACCGGTGCACCAACGGGGGCGTGACGACGGCGACGAGGATGGCGGCGGCACCCATCGGCAGGATCTCCATGCCGGTCCTCAGCGCCGAGGCACCGCGGACCTGCTGAAGGTAGATCGCGGTGAGGAAGGCGCGGCGTCCACACCGGGACGCACGACCCCGCCGTCTGACCTGGGGCGGATCCGCCGCCGCGGCAACCGCAAAGCACTCTCCACGGGCACACAACGCCCGCCGCACCTGCCACCTCGCATCGGCGTGGCCGCGAGCTCGCGGCCGCCTGCTCCCGCGCAGCCGCATGACGGCCCTCACATTGATACCGGACCCATGGGTCCGGTACCGTTCCGGTCATCCGGACCTCAGAGTCCGCTTCCCTCCGGACCGCCTCGCAGAAAGACGCACGAGCAATGACCCACGCACGGATCAGCGAAGCCCTCCGGGCCCTGGTGTTCGAGCCCCGGCTCCCCCTGGACGAGGCCCTGGACACGTACTACGCCCCCGACTACACCCACCGCAGCGACGGAACGACCATGGACCGCCCGGAGTTCGCCGCCATGGTCGCCCGCACCCGCGCCGGGATCACCCAGGGGACCGTGACCGTGCTCGACGAGCTGCGCGAGGGCTCCGTCTACGCCGAGCGGCACGTCTTCGAGATCACCCTGGCGGACGGCTCCACCCAGCACCGGGAGATCGCGATCTTCGGCACGCTGGCCGAGGACGGCCGCTTCCGGCACCTCAGCGAGACGGGGTTCAGCGTCGCCCCGGACCCGGCCCCCTGAACCTCCGGCGCCCCGCACACCGAAACGAACGGAGAACCCCATGCCCCGCCTGGCGAACCCCGACCCGCACGCCCTCCCTGCCGACGTACGCGAATTCCTGTCCTTCCTCCCGCCGGACCCCCTGATCAAGATGCTGTCCCACTCGGCCGGCACCGTGCGGCCTTTCATCGAGCTCGCCAAGGCGCAGTTCACCTCACTCGAACTGCCGGCCCGCTCGAGGGAACTGGTGATCCTCACGGTCGCCGAGTACGCCGACTGCGCCTTCGTCACCGCCCAGCACGAGCCGATGGCGGAGGCCGCCGGAGTCGACGAACCGACCCGCCGGCTCATCGCCGCCCGCGAGCTGGAGAGCCCCGGCCTCTCGCCGTACGACCGTGCCCTCGTCCGCCTCACCGCAGAGGTGGTGCGGCAACCGCGGGTGTCCGAAGAGCTCTTCGCCGAGGCGCGGCGGTTCCTCAGCGAGCGGGAGTTCGTCGAGGTACTGCAAGTGGCTGGGTACTACTGGTCGTTCAGCCGGGTGTGCACGGTGCTCGACGTCGAGATCACCAAGGTGTACGGCGACGAACCCGTCCTGGCCGACGCTCCCGGCCCCGACTCCGACGCGCCCTGATCCCGCCGGCACCCGCGAGTCGCCCCCACCGAGGAAGGCTTCATCGCCTGCCTGCACATCGTGGACGACCCCGCCTGCCGCGACCTGGCGCCCGCGCGGATCGCGGCACTCTCACAGCAGCGGGAGCGGCCGGGAGAGCAGCTCGTCATCGTGGCCGACAAGGCGCTGTCGCCTCCTCCGAGATGCCTCTGCTCGCTCTGCGGGTCGGCGGGCGGGGGCTGGCGCGGGGGCGGTTCGACGCGCTGCGCGGCGTCGCGGGTCAGCTGTACTCGATCGAGAACAACATCGCCCTGGCCACCATGGCCTGGGAGGACTTCACCGCGTTCGCGGACGACGACGGCGTCTTCCGCGGCTCCTGAAGCCCAGCGCCTCAGGGGCGCAGTGCCTGGAGCACCAGTTCCCCGTAACGCCGCCAGACCGCCGGATCGCGTTCCGCGACGGTCATGAGCTGCAGCGCCGCGCCGCACAGAATGACCCGCAGGTCCAGCAGCGTCGCGTCCTCGCGAACCGTCCCGGACGCCTTGGCCGCCTGCATCATCTCCGTCAGCACGGTCAGCACGGAACCGGCCGCGGGCGACGTCGCCTCCGCCAGCCGTCCGGCCAGCAGCCGGTCGCGGGCCAGGTTCCCGAAGAGGCGCAGCACATAGGCGTGGAACGCGCGTCCGGGGTCGGTCTCGCCGAGCGCGACCTCCGTGTCCCGTTCGAGCTCCTCCAGGCGCAGTCGCGCGATCGCCTCGACCAGGTCCTCCTTGGCCGGGAAGCTCCGGTACACCGTGGCCTTGCCGACTCCCGCCCGGGCCGCGATCTGCGGCACGGTGGCCTGCGGGCCGAGCTCGGCGAACAGCTCGATCGCGGCGGCGACGACCCGCTCGTGATTGCGGCGCGCGTCCGCCCGCCTCGGCGGTGCGGCCGGCGCCGCTTCCCCCTGCCCGGCCTCGGAAGTCTGCATGGCACCAGTCTGCACGCCCTGCCCCGCGGCCCCGGAACGCCCCCACCGGGAGCCCCGCGTCAGCTGTCCTTGGGGGCGGGCTCCAGGATCGCCACGCACTCCACGTGGTGCGTCATCGGGAAGAGGTCGAACGCCCGCATGCGCCGCGGGACATAGCCCGCTTCGCCGAACCAGCGCAGGTCGCGGGCGAGGGCGGCGGGGTCGCAGGCGACGTAGGCGATGCGGCGGGGGGTCAGGGAGGCGACGTGGGTGACCGTGGCGTGGCCGGCGCCGGTGCGGGGCGGGTCGAGGACCACGAGGTCGGCCTGAGTGATGCCGGTGCGGGGCAGAACCGTTTCGACCTTGCCCTGCTCGATGCGGACCCGGTCGAGGTCGCCGAGATTGTGCCGGGCGTCCTCCACCGCGCGCTTGCCGGACTCGATGCCGAGGACGGCACCGGTCTCACCGACCCGCTCGGCCAGGGCGCCGGCGAAGAGGCCCACGCCGCAGTAGAGGTCGAGGGCGGTCTCCCCCTTGCGGGGCGTGAGTCCCTGCATGACCGCCTCGACCAGGAGCTCGGCGGCCATCGGGTGGACCTGCCAGAAGCCGCCCGAGCCGACGCGCCAGGTGCGGTCGTCCGCCCGCTCGCGTACGAATCCGCGGCCGTGGACGCGGTGCACGCCGCCCTGCTCGTCGACCCGCATGACCGACACCGGCCGGTCGAGCTCCACGATGGGCAGCCGGCCGCCGGGACGCGGCGTGATGATGACCTGCCGGTCGGAGGAGCCGGTGGCGGAGATCGCCTCGACGGTGGCGATGCCGGGCCACTCGCGGGACTCCACGCCCAGCTCGGAGACGCCGGGGGCGGCGATCCGGCAGCGGTCGATCCGCTCGACCTCGTGGGAGCGGTGGCGGCGCAGACCGGCGTGCCCGTCGACGTCGACGGCGTACTGGACGCGGGTGCGCCAGGCCGGGACCTCGCCCTTGGCGACCTTGTCGCCGGGGGCGGGCTCCACGGTGCCGTCCCAGCCGGCCTCCTGGAGCGTGAGGCCGCCGAGCCGCTCCAGCTGCTCGGTGATGACCTGGACCTTCAGCCGCCGCTGCGCGCCGGGCGCCGCGTGCTGCCAGTCGCAGCCTCCGCACTTGCCCGGTCCGGAGAAGGGGCAGGGCGCCTCGACCCGGTCCGGGGAGGCCTCGAGGATCTCCACCGCGTCGGCGCGCAGGAAGCGGGAGTCCGGGCCGCCTTCGGTGACCTGGGCGATCACGCGCTCGCCGGGGAGGGCGTGCCGGACGAACAGCACCTGGCCCTCGTGGCGGGCGACGCAGTGACCGCCGTGCGCGACGGGGCCGACCTCGACCTCGTAGCGCTCGCCGACGAGGGCGTCGGCCTCAGGGGCCTTCGTACGGTGCTGCATCTCGGAACGGGCTCCTGACAACGGGGGCGGGATGAGGACGGCAGCTCACCAGTCTACGGTGCACCGCCGCCCTCCCCTCACGCCCGTCCGCTGGGCTCCCGCCGCCGGCGCGGGCGCCCGACCTCGCCGCGGCGCACGGAACCGGGTGCGTTCCACTCGGCGCCCTTGCGGGCCCGGACCTTGGCACGCTCGGAGGACTCCAGCTGCCAGGGCACCGAGGTGACCATCACACCGGGGGTGAACAGCAGCCGGCCCTTGAGCCGCAGGGCGCTCTGGTTGTGCAGCAGGTGCTCGTACCAGCGGCCGACCACGTACTCCGGGATGAAGATCGAGACGACGTCGCGCGGGCTGCTGCGGCGCAGGCTCTTGACGTAGTCGACGATCGGCCGGGTGATCTCGCGATAGGGCGAGTCCAGCACCTTCAGCGGCACGTCGATGCCGCGCCGCTGCCAGTCCGCCTGGAGCGCCTTGGTGTCGGCCGGGTCGACGTTGATGCTCAGCGCCTCCAGCGAGTCCGAGCGGAACAGCTTGGCGTAGGACAGGGCGCGCAGCGTGGGCTTGTGGACCTTGGAGACCAGCACGATCGAGTGCACCCGGGAGGGCTTGGCCTCCTCCTCGCCGGGCTCCTCCGAGGCCGCGAGCTCGCTGGAGACCCGGTCGTAGTGGCGGCGGATGGCGGTCATCGTCGCGTAGAACAGGCCCATCCCCAGGACCGCGACCCAGGCGCCGTGGGTGAACTTGGTCAGCAGGACGACGACCAGTACGAGGCCGGTGAAGAAGGCGCCGAAGGTGTTGATCGCGCGCGAGCGGATCATGTGGCGGCGCACCGCGGGGTCGGTCTCGTCGGCCAGGTGCCGGTTCCAGTGCCGGACCATGCCGATCTGGCTCAGGGTGAACGAGACGAAGACACCGACGATGTAGAGCTGGATCAGCCGGGTCGAGTCGGCGCCGTAGAGATAGACCAGCACAGCGGCGAACGCGGCCAGCAGGACGATGCCGTTGCTGAAGGCGAGCCGGTCGCCGCGGGTGTGCAGCTGCCGCGGGAGGTAGCGGTCCTGGGCGAGGATCGAGCCCAGCACCGGGAAGCCGTTGTAGGCCGTGTTGGCGGCCAGGAAGAGGACGAGGGCGGTGGCCCCCGCCAGGAAGATGAAGGGGATCGAGCCGTCGCCGAAGACCGCCGAGGCGACCTGGGCGATCACCGGGTCCTGGGTGTAACCCGCGCCGACCGGCTTTCCGTTCACGAGCAGGTCGGTGGCCGGGTTCTCGGCCATCCGCACCTTGGTGTAGAGCGCGAGCGCGATGATGCCGCAGAACATCGTCACCGCGAGCAGGCCCATGGCGGCCAGCGTCGTGGCGGCGTTCTTCGACTTGGGCTTGCGGAAGGCGGGCACGCCGTTGCTGATCGCCTCGACTCCGGTGAGCGCGGCGCACCCGGAGGAGAAGGCCCGCAGCAGCAGGAAGACCAGGGCGAAGCCGGCCAGTCCGGTGTGCTCGGCCTTGATCGTGTAGCCCGCGGTCGGGGCGTGCATCTCACTGCCGGTGGCGATCTTGAAGATGCCCCAGAGCAGCATGCAGAAGACACCGAAGACGAAGGCGTACGTGGGGATCGCGAAGATCGTCCCCGATTCGCGGACGCCGCGCAGGTTCATCAGCATGAGCAGCACGATCATGCCGATCGCACCGATCACCTTGTGCTCGACGAAGAACGGCACCGCCGAGCCCAGGTTCTCCACGCCCGAGGCGACCGACACCGCCACGGTGAGCACGTAGTCGACGAGCAGCGCGCTGGCCACGGTGAGCCCGGCGCGGGGCCCCAGGTTGGTGGTCGCCACCTCGTAGTCGCCGCCGCCGGAGGGGTAGGCGTGCACGTTCTGCCGGTACGAGGCGACGACCGTGAACATCAGCACCACGACCGCGACCGCGATCCAGGGGCTGAAGTGGTAGGCCGACACTCCCGCGATCGACAGGACGAGGAGCACCTCGCCCGGCGCGTAGGCAACGGAGGACAGCGGGTCCGAGGCGAAGACCGGGAGGGCCAGCCGCTTGGGCAGGAGGGTCTCCCCGAGCTTGTCGCTCCGCAGCGCCCGCCCGATCAGGATCCGTTTCGGAAGGTCGGTCAGTTTGGACACCCGAGGATGTTAGAGGATCGTCAAGGTTTTCGACCCACCGCCCACCTATCGAGCGGTTACGTGCGTGTGTAGCTTTGGCCGCGGTCTGAGACCCTGAGAGGGAATCGGCCACATTGTTGACAGCCGGAAGGACGGTCGTGCACGTCGTGATTATGGGTTGCGGGCGAGTGGGTTCCACTCTCGCGCACTCCCTTGAGCAGCAAGGTCATACCGTGGCCGTGGTGGACCAGGATCCGACGGCGTTCCGCCGCCTGGGCTCGGGTTTCAGCGGGCGCCGCGTGACCGGGGTCGGGTTCGACCAGGACACGCTGCGCGAGGCGGGCATCGAGGAAGCCGGCGCCTTCGCCGCCGTCAGCAGCGGCGACAACTCCAACATCATCGCGGCCCGGGTGGCCCGTGAGATGTTCGGCATCGAGAACGTGGCCGCCCGTATCTACGACCCCCGCCGTGCCGAGGTGTACCAGCGCCTGGGCATCCCGACCGTGGCCACGGTGCGCTGGACGGCCGACCAGATGCTGCGCCGTCTGCTGCCGTCGGGTGCCGAGCCGTTGTGGCGCGATCCGAGCGGTGGGGTGCAGCTCGCCGAGGTGCACACCGACACCGCGTGGGTGGGCCACAAGGTCAGCCGGCTTCAGGAGGAGACCGGAGTGCGCGTGGCGTTCCTCACCCGGCTCGGCGAGGCGATGCTGCCGACGTCCGAGACCGTTCTGCAGGAGGGCGACCTCGTGCACGTGATGATGCGCACCAATGAGGTCGAGCAGGTCGAGGCCGCGTTCGCCAAGGGTCCCGAGGAGACGAGCCGATGAGGGTCGCCATCGCAGGGGCGGGCGCCGTGGGCCGCTCGATCGCGGGTGAGTTGCTGGAGAACGGCCACGAGGTCCTCCTGATCGACAAGAACCCCACCTCGATCTCGGTCGAGCGGGTACCGCAGGCGGAGTGGCTGCTGGCCGACGCCTGCGAGATCACCTCGCTGGACGAGGCCGCGTTGCAGCGCTGCAACGTGGTGATCGCCGCCACGGGCGACGACAAGGTCAACCTCGTGGTGTCGTTGCTCGCCAAGACGGAGTACGGCGTGCCGCGCGTGGTCGCCCGGGTGAACAACCCCAAGAACGAGTGGCTGTTCAACGAGGCCTGGGGCGTGGACGTGGCGGTCTCCACACCGCGTCTGATGTCGGCCCTGGTCGAAGAGGCGGTGAGCGTCGGCGACTTGGTCCGGCTCATGCGCTTCAGCCAGGGTGACGCGAACCTGGTCGAGTTGACGCTGCCGGAGGAGGCCGCGCTGGTCGGCACACGCGTCGGCGATGTGCACTGGCCCGAGGACACCGCGCTGGTGACCATCATCCGCGGTCACCGGGTGCTCACCCCGTCCAAGGACGACGCTCTCGAGGCGGGTGACGAGCTGCTGTTCGTCGCGGCCCCGCACCGCGAGGAGCAACTGGAGGACCTGCTCTCGGTCCGCAGCGGCGCCTGACGCCAACGCGCCAAGGGGCGCCCGGAACCGAACGGTTCCGGGCGCCCCTTCGTCTGCTGAGGAGGGAGGCGCGGTCAGCGCTCCGCGGCCTCCTTGGCGGCGCGTTCCTTGGCCTCCTCGGCCTCCATCTCGGCGATCACGTCGATCGGCGGCGGTGCCTTGGCGAGGAAGATCCACGTCAGGTAGACGGCGAGCAGGAACGGCGGGATGCCCAGCGCGACCTTGACCCAGCCGAGCTGGGTGGCGTTGCCCCAGAAGTACAGCGGGAACAGGATCGCCGACTTCGCCAGCAGGATGACGCCCCAGGCCCAGGTGGACTTGGTGTATGCCACGAGCCGGCCCGGGTTCCTGGTCCTCCAGGACAGGTTCTCCTTCAGGATCGGGCCGAGGAGCAGCCCGATCAGGGGGTATCCCACCAGCGCCGAGACCACGTACGCGACCGCGAGCCCCAGGGTGTAGAGCATGCCCGGGAGATAGAAGTTCTTCGCGTCTCCGGAGAGCATGGCGAAGACCGCGCCGAAGGCGACGCCGAAGACACCGCTGAACGCGTGCTTGAGGGTCTGCTTGCGCACCACCCGGGCGAGGGCCAGCACCAGCGAGAGGCCGAGCGCGGCCACCGCCGCCGTCTTGATGTCGCGGTTGATCGTGTAGATCAGCACGAAGACCAGGCCGGGCACCGTGGTGTCCACCATGCCCCAGACGCCGCCGAAGGCCTCCAGGAGCGCGTGGTCAGCGGCTGCCCTGGAGGCCGCCGCGTCGTGCTCCGGGCCCTGTGGCCCGGCATCGGTGCCGGGCTCTGTCCCGGTCCGCTTGTCGATCGACACCACCGGCTACTCCTGTCCGACCGGACGCAACTCGTACTTGGGGTTGAACAGCACCGGACGGCCGCGGTTCATGGAGATCCGCCCCGACGCGATGATCCTGCGGCCCGGCTCGATGCCGACGATGCTCCGCCGGCCGAGCCACACCACGTCGAGCGGTGCCGAGCCGTCGAACAGCTCCGCCTCCAGCGCGGGGACGCCGGCACGGGGACGCAGCGTGACTGCGCGCAGTGTACCCGTCACCGTGACGATGTCACGGTCGTGGCAGTCGCAGATGCGCGTGCACCCGACGTCCGCGGTGTCCCGCCGCAGCTCGTCGGAGTGCAGCTCCTCCTGGGAGGTGGACAGGCGGTCGAGCATCCGGCGAAAACGGCCGGCAGGTCGGTCCGAACGGGTGGTACCACTCATACTCCGAAGGGTACCGGGCCGGGCGGCACGATCACTTCTCGAAGCGGTAGCCCATACCCGGCTCGGTGATGAAGTGCCGGGGATGCGCGGGATCCGCCTCCAGCTTGCGCCGCAGCTGCGCCATGTAGACCCGCAGATAGTTGCTCTCCGTGCCGTACGAGGGCCCCCAGACCTCCTGGAGCAGCTGCTTCTGGCTGACCAGGCGGCCGGTGTTGCGGACCAGGACCTCGAGCAGGTGCCACTCGGTCGGGGTCAGGCGCACGTCGGAGCCGTCGCGGTTGACCTTCTTGGCGGCCAGGTCGACGGTGAAGGACTCGGTCTCCACGCTGGCAGCGCCGTCCTCGGGGCCGCCGGGTGTGGCCCGCCTGACGGCGGCGCGCAGCCGGGCCAGCAGTTCGTCCATGCCGAAGGGCTTGGTGACGTAGTCGTCCGCGCCCGCGTCCAGCGCCTCGACCTTCTCGTCGGACGCCTGGCGGGCGGAGAGCACGATGATCGGCACCCGGGTCCAGCCGCGCAGGCCGCGGATCACCTCGACGCCGTCCATGTCGGGCAGACCGAGGTCGAGCACGATGACGTCGGGATGCCGGGCGGCCGCGAGCGCGAGCGCGGTGGCACCGTCATGGGCGGCGTCGACCTCGTATTTGCGGGCACGCAGGTTGATCACGAGAGCCCGCACGATCTGCGGCTCGTCGTCGACCACGAGCACCCGGTTCATGGGGCCTGCCTTTCGTTCACTGCGAGGGTCTTGGGGGCGGCGGTCACGGGACCGGGCGACGCGCTCATGTCGTCGCCTCGGCGGGGAGGTCCGGCGTCGCGGGGGGGCTGCCGGGCGCGGCCTTGAGGGTGAGCACCATGGTCAGCCCGCCGCCGGGGGTGTCCTCCGGGTGCAGCGTCGCGCCCATGGCGTCGGCGAAGCCGCGGGCGACGGCCAGGCCGAGGCCGACACCGTTGCCGCGGGGTGCGTCGCCGTAGCGCTGGAAGGGCTCGAAGATGCGGTCCTTGGCGGTGTCGGGAACGCCCGGTCCGCGGTCGACCACGCGCAGGTCGACGCTGTCGCCGAGGGCGCTGGCCGCCACCAGGACCCTGGTGCCCTCGGGGCTGTACTTCACGGCGTTCTCGACGATGTTGGCGACGCTGCGCTCCAGCAGTCCCGGGTCGACGGAGACCATGGGCAGGGTCTCGGGGACGTCCAGGGTCACGCTGTCGTCCGGGACGCCGCGCAGCGCCTTGGGCACGACCTCGTCCAGGTCGATCTCACGGATCAGCGGGTTGACGGTGCCGGTCTGCAGCCGGGACATGTCGAGCAGATTGCCGACGAGGTTGTCCAGCCGGTCGGCGCCGTCCTCGATGCCGGCCAGCAGCTCGGCCTCGTCCTCCTCGGACCAGGCGACGTCGTCCGAGCGCAGTGAGCTCACGGCCGCCTTGATGCCCGCGAGGGGCGTGCGCAGGTCGTGGGAGACGGCGGCGAGCAGGGCGGTGCGGATCCGGTTCCCCTCGGCGAGGCCGTGGGCCAGAGCGGCCTCGTCCTCCAGCCGCTGCCGGTCCAGGACCCCGGCGGCCTGGGCCGCGAAGGCGGACAGCACGCGGCGGTCCGAGGCCGGCAGCACGCGGCCGGTGAGGGCGAGCGAGAGGTGGTCGCTGACCGGCACCTCCACGTCGGCGTCCTCGGGGCGCAGGCACTGGCTGCCGCCGACACCGGCGGCGCAGGTCCACGCCTCGTGCTCGCCGGCCCGTTCCAGCAGGGCCACGGACTCCATGCCGAAGGTCTCCCGCACCCGGTCCAGCAGCGCTTCCAGCGAGTGCTCGCCGCGCAGCACGCTGCCCGCCAGGTAGGACAGGATCTCCGCCTCGGACTGGAGTCTGGCCGCCTGGTGCGTGCGGCGGGCCGCCAGGTCCACGACCGAGGCGACGGCCAGGGCGACCACCACGAAGATGACGATGGCGATCAGGTTCTCGGGCTTGGAGATCGTGAAGGTGTGCAGGGGTGGCGCGAAGAAGTAGTTCAGCAGCAGGGAGCCGCCGACGGCGGAGACGAGCGCCGGGTACAGGCCGCCGGTCAGCGCCGCCGCGACCGTCAGTGCCATGAACAGCAGCATGTCCGTGGCCAGGCCGAGGCCGCTGTGCAGATGGGTCAGCACGGCGACGAGCAGGACCGGGCCCAGCACGCCGGTCAGCCAGCCGGCGATCACCCGCGAGCCGCCGAGCCGGGCGCCGCGGGCGATGGGCAGGCCGCGGCCCTTGGCGGCCCGTTCGTGGGTGACGATGTGCACGTCGAGGTCGGGGCCGGACTCCCGGGCCACGGTCGCGCCGACGCCGGGGCCGAGCACGTACTGCCAGGCCGGGCGGCGGCTGGTGCCCAGCACGATCTGGGTGGCGTTCACGCCGCGCGCGAAGTCCAGCAGGGCGCCGGGCACGTCGTCACCGACGACGTGGTGGAAGGAGCCGCCGAGGTCCTCCACCAAGGTGCGCTGGACCGCGATCTCCTTGGGCGAACCGGCGGCCAGACCGTCGCTGCTGTCGATGTGGACGGCGAGGATCTCGCCGCCCGCGCCCTTGGCCGCCATCCGGGCCGCGCGCCGGATCAGGGTGCTGCCCTCGGGGCCGCCGGTGAGGCCGACGACGATGCGCTCGCGGGCCTGCCAGGTGGTGGAGATGTGGTGGTCGGCACGGTACTGCCGCAGATACTCGTCGACCCGGTCGGCGACCCACAGCAGCGCGAGTTCGCGCAGCGCGGTCAGGTTGCCCGGCCGGAAGTAGTTCGACAGGGCCGCGTCGACCTTGTCGGGGGCGTAGATGTTGCCGTGTGCCATGCGGCGGCGCAGGGCCTGGGGCGACATGTCGACCAGCTCGATCTGGTCGGCCCTGCGGACCACCTCGTCGGGGACGGTCTCGCGCTGCCGCACGCCGGTGATCGACTCGACGGCGTCGCCGAGCGACTCCAAGTGCTGGATGTTCACCGTCGATATGACGTTGATCCCGGCCTGCAGCAGTTCCTCGACGTCCTGCCAGCGCTTCTCGTTGCGGCTTCCGGGGACGTTGGTGTGGGCGAGTTCGTCGACGAGGGCCACCTCGGGGCGGCGGGCGAGCACCGCGTCGACGTCCATCTCGGTGAACGTCGTGTCCCGGTACTGGATCTCCTTGCGCCGGACGACCTCCAGGCCGTGCAGCATGACCTCGGTGCGGGGCCGCTTGTGGTGCTCGACGAAGGCCACCGCCAGGTCGGTGCCGCGCTCCAGCCGCCGGTGCGCCTCGGAGAGCATGGCGTAGGTCTTGCCCACTCCAGGGGCGGCCCCCAGGTAAATCCGCAAAATCCCGCGTGCCATGACTCCACGTTCCGCTTGGTTCAGCCGGGCGTCCGGCGCGCCGACGTAGCAAATCCTATGGTCCCAGCAAAGGACAAACAGGACACGATGCCCGGCACCCGGTCATGTTGACGTGGCCTTGACGCCTCGCGGCACCCGGTCGTTCTCAGGCGGCGCCCTGTTCGGGTGCCGGGGCGGCGGGCAGGGACAGCACCATGGTGAGCCCCCCACCCGGGGTGTCCTCGGGCACCAGGGTGCCGCCCATGGCCTCCGCGAGGCCGCGGGAAAGGGCAAGGCCCAGGCCCAGCCCGGTGCTGTTGTCGGTGTCGCCCATGCGCTGGAACGCCTCGAAGAACCGCTCGCGCGCGTCGGGAGGCAGCCCCGGCCCCCGGTCGGCCACCCGCAGCTCCACCCGGCCGGCCAGGGAGCTGGCGGTCACGAGTACGGGTTTGCCGACAGGCGCGTACCGGACCGCGTTCGCGACCAGATTGGCGAGCACCCGCTCCAGCAGCGGCGCGTCCGCCAGGACGTCGGGAGCGCGTTCCAGCTCCGGTGCGAGGACCGGCGCCCGGTCGTCGGGAAGGCTGTCGAGGGCGAGCGGCAGTACCTCGCACAGCGCCGTGGGCACCGGCCGGAGCGTGAGGGCGCCGGCCTGCAGGCGGCTCATGTCGAGCAGGTTGTCCACCAGCCGGCTGAGCCGCGCCATGGACTCGTCGGCCGTGGCGAGCAGTTCCTCGCGGTCCTCGGCGGAGAAGTCGACGTCGCTGCTGCGCAACGAGCTCACCGCCGCCCAGCCGCTGGCCAGGGGGGTGCGCAGGTCGTGGCTGACCGCGGCGAGCAGAGCGGTGCGCATGCGGTCGGCCGCCTTCACCGGCTCGATCTCGGCCGCGGCCTCGGCCAGCCGGGCATGGTCGACGGCGGCGGTCAGATGGGCGGCGAACGCGGTGAGCACCCGGCGTTCCGAGGCGGCGAGGCCCCGGCCGCGCAGCACCAGCCGGGCGTCGGCGCCGATCGCCACGGTGACCGGCGGCGGCCCCCTCCCCCTCCCCCTCCCCGGTCACGGGCCCGTCGGCTCCGGTCAGCTCTGCGCTGTCCATCCCGAAGACCTCGCGGGTGCGCTCCAGCAGCAGCGGCACGGCCTGGTCGCCGCGCAGGACGTCGCCCGCGAGCGAGGACAGCGTCTCCGCCTCTGCCGTCGCGCGGGCGGCCCGGCGCGACAGCCGCAGCGAGCGGTCGACGACGGCCGCCACGGTCACGGCGACCGCGGCGAACACCACAGTGGCCAGCGCGTTGTCGGTGTCGTTGATCGTGAACCGGCCGACGGGCGGGATGAACCAGTAGTTGAGCAGCAGGGACGCGGTGACCGACGCGAGCAGCGCGGAGGCCACCCCGCCGAAGCAGGCGACGCCGACGACGGTGAGCAGGAAGAGCAGGGCCTCGCTGGTGAGGTTGAGGTGCCCGCGGGTGTTGGCGAGCACGGCGGTCAGCAGCGCCGGCAGCACCAGGCCGGCCACCGGCCCCGCGACCTTGCGCGCGAAGGGCAGGTCGCTGCCGAGGGCGGGCAGGAGCCGCCCGCGGCCCGCCCGCTCGTGGGTCACCATGTGGACGTCGATGTCCCCGGAGTGCTCGACGGTGGTCTCGCCGACGCCCTGCCCCGTCACCAGCCGGGCCAGCCGGCCGCGCCGGCTCACCCCGACGACCAGCTGGGTGGCGTTCTCGGCGCGCGCGAAGTCCAGCAGCGCGGTGGGCACGTGGTCGCCGACGACGGTGTGGAGGCTGCCGCCCAGGCTCTCCATGAGCTGCCGCTGCCGGGCGAGGGTGCCGGGCGGGACTCCGGCGAGGCCGTTGCTGCGGACGACGTGCACCGCCAGGACGTCGCACACCGGGCCCGCGCCGGGGGTGCGGCCGCCCGCCGCGCGGTCGGCGATCCGCACCGCCCGGTGGATCAGCGTCTCGCCCTCCGGGCCGCCGGTCAGCGCCACCACGACGCGCTCGCGGGTCTCCCAGACCCGCCCGATGCCGTGTTCGGTCCGGTACCTCTGCAGAGCCTCGTCGACCCGCCCGGCCAGCCACAGCAGGGCCAGTTCGCGCAGCGCGGTGAGATTGCCGACCCGGAAGTGATGGGCGAGCGCGGCGTCGATGCCGCCCGGTTCGCACACGTTGCCGTGCGCCAGGCGCCGCCGCAGCCCTTCGGGCGGGATGTCCACGAGCTCGATCTGGTCGGCCCGGCGGACGATCGCGTCGGGCACGGTGTCGGGCTCCGGGACGCCGGTGATCTCCCGCACCACGTCGTTCAGCGACTCCAGGTGCTGGATGTTGACGGCGGTGACCACGTCGATGCCGGCCGCCAGCAGCTCGGCGACGTCCTGCCAGCGCCTGGCGTTCCGGCTGCCGGGCGCATTGGTGCGGGCGAGTTCGTCAACCAGTGCGACCGCGGGGCGGCGGGCGAGTACCGCGGCCACGTCGAGTTCGGCGGTCGCCCCGCCCTGGTGCGCGCGCCGCGTCGTGGGCACCGCTTCCAGACCGTGCAGCATCTCCAGCGTGCGCGGGCGGCCGTGGCACTCCGCGAGGGCGACGACCACGTCCGTGCCGCGTGCCGCACGCCGGCGGCCCTCGTCGAGCATCCGGTACGTTTTGCCGACCCCCGGAGCGGCGCCGAGGTACACCTTGAGCCGGCCGGGCGCCCGGCCCGGCGGATCGTCCGCGACGACGCTGTGCGCCATCTGCTGCGCCTCCTTGCGCGGAGTGTGCGGTACGAAGCACCGCCTCATTGGTAGCGAAGCGCCTCGCCGTCGCCGTCGCCCAGACCGTTGGCAAAGCCATGACGTCCCGCGGAGCGCCTTTGACGCTGCCTTGATGTGGGCGGCGCGGCCGGAGGCGGCACCCGTCAGCGGAACTCGGCGAGCCGAGGGCGCAGGCCCAGCAGGACCACGGCCGCAGCCCCGTGCGCCGTCGGCGGATGTGTATTCGTCGGCGGACATGTAGGTGGCGATGACGCCGCGCAACGCCGCGTCAGGGGCGGCGAAGTCGTGGTGGGAAGCACCGGGGGCGTTCCCGGCACAGTAGGCGGCGGCCCCGGTGTACCGGCCGGCCCGCACGAGTGAGGGCCAGGGCCCGGGCAGCTGGTTCCTCGTACTCCCCGAAGCCCGCGATGGCGCCGGCGGCGTCGCGCTCACCGGTATCACCCGCGGCCCCAGCGGCGAGGTCACGGAGGCAGCCGGCGGCCTCGACACGGCGCTGCCCGTGGACGCGGGCCGCCTCGGTGCGGGTCCGGGTCCGGGTCAGGGACGCGGTGTGACCGGCCGGCAGCTGGTTGGCGATCTGGGCGTCCATGTCGCTGAGGGCGAAGTACAGCCCGGTCGCACCGGTCACACGGGGTGCGGAAAGGTTCCTGGCCGCGTCCCACGAGGCGTCGGCGGCCACGCCGCCCGACACCAGGACGGCCGCAGGCGCGGCTCAGGCGGTCAGCACGACCGCGCGGAGGCCGCGCAATCGTGCCGGTTCGGTGACCGTACGACGGTTGCGCGGCCTCCGTGGCCGGCGCGCGGGGGCCTCCGGCGGGACGCGGTGGCGCCCTCCCGGGTCCGGTTCCGGCGCCCCCGCAGGCGCCTCCCGGCCTTGCGCAGCCCGATGACGGCGACCGGCATCGGGCTGCGCACCCCTTCGCACACCGCGGAGCGGCCTCCGCAGGCCCCCCTCGCGACCACCACTTTCCCCGCGATCCTGGCCTCCTCCCGCCGCCTTGGCAGGTTCCGTACGCCGCCCGCGACGCCCTTGACGCGTCCCTGACGCACGGCCCCGCGCCTTCCCGCGCCAGGTGCCCGCACGACGCCCGACGGTGTGCCTGTGGACCGGCACCAGGCAGCCCGGCCCCTTCCCACGCCGGCGGCCACCGTGCTGACCGAGCACGGCGTGATCCCCTTCGAGGTTCACAGCCTGGATCTGCAGTCGGTGCACGGCGAACCGGGGTCGCCGGCGTTGGACCCCGACGGCACGACGGCGTACGCCCGCACCCACCGGCGGCGGGCGGGCAGAGATCAGCCGGCCAGCTGCTTGAGGGCGATGTTGAGTTCCAGGACGTTGACGGTCGGCTCGCCGAGGAAGCCCAGTTGCCGGCCGTCGGTGTGCTCCTTGACGAGCCTCGCGACCTCGGCGGTGGGCAGGCCGTTGGCCTTGGCGACGCGCGCGGTCTGGAGGGCCGCGTAGGCCGGGGAGATGTCCGGGTCGAGGCCGGAGCCGGAAGCCTGTACCGCGTCGGCCGGGACCTCGGACTGCGGCACGTGGTTGAACGCCGCGACGTCCTTCTTGCGCTCCTTCACCAGGTCGGTCAGCGCTCTGCTGGTGACCGCCAGGTTGGAGGCGCTGGTGTAGGTCGGGTCGTAGGGGCCCGCGCCGCGGCCCGCGTCGGCGGCCGAGGGGCGCGGCTGGAACCATCGGGGGTCGGGCGCGAAGTCCTTGCCGGTCGTGAAGTTCTGGCCGATGAGGCGGGAGCCGACGACCGTGCCGTCGACCTTCACCTGCGAGCCGTCCGCCTGCCGGTGGAAGGCGGCCTGGCCCACGCCCCACACCGCGACGGGGTAGGCGACGCCGAGCACGACGGTCAGCACGAGAAGGGCGCGCAGCGCACTCCACAGCAGCCGGGCGGAGTTGCGTACGGAAGTGTTCATGGTCGTCAGCCGATCCCCGGGATCAGAGAGATGAGCAGGTCGATGATCTTGATGCCGATGAACGGTGCGATCAGGCCGCCGAGGCCGTAGATCCCGAGGTTGCGGCGGAGCATCCGGTCGGCGCTGGTCGGCCGGTACCGCACACCCCGCAGGGCGAGCGGCACGAGCGCGATGATGATCAGCGCGTTGAAGACGACCGCGGACAGGATCGCGGACTCCGGCGAGGACAACCGCATGATGTTGAGCTTGTCCAGGCCCGGATAGACGATCGCGAACATGGCGGGGATGATCGCGAAGTACTTCGCCACGTCGTTGGCGATGGAGAACGTCGTCAGCGCGCCGCGGGTGATCAGCAACTGCTTGCCGATCTCCACGATCTCGATCAGCTTGGTCGGGTTGGAGTCCAGGTCCACCATGTTCCCGGCCTCCTTGGCGGCCGAGGTACCGGTGTTCATGGCCACGCCGACATCGGCCTGGGCCAGTGCCGGGGCGTCGTTGGTGCCGTCACCGGTCATCGCGACGAGCTTCCCGCCCGCCTGCTCCCGCTTGATCAGCGCCATCTTGTCCTCGGGCGTCGCCTCCGCCAGGAAGTCGTCGACACCCGCCTCCTGCGCGATCGCCTGCGCGGTCAGCGGGTTGTCGCCCGTGATCATCACCGTGCGGATACCCATCCGCCGCAACTCGTCGAACCGCTCCCGCATCCCCTCCTTGACGACGTCCTTCAGGTGGACGACACCGAGGACCCGGGCCACACCGCGGTCCTTGACCGCGACCAGCAGCGGGGTACCGCCCGCGGCGGAGATGGAGTCAACGACCCGCTGGGCGTCCGCCGTGACGTTGCCGCCGTTCTCCGCGACCCACGCGGTGACCGCGGACGCGGCGCCCTTGCGGACCTGCCGGTCCTCCAGATCGACGCCGGACATACGGGTCTGCGCGGTGAAGGGCACGAACTCGGCGCGGCCGAGCTCGCCCTCGCTCCGGGCCCGCAGACCGTACTTCTCCTTCGCCAGGACGACCACGGAGCGGCCCTCGGGCGTCTCGTCGGCCAGCGACGACAGCTGCGCCGCGTCCGCCAGTTCGGCCTCGGCCGCCCCCGCCACGGGGACGAACTCCGCGGCCTGGCGGTTGCCGAGGGTGATGGTGCCGGTCTTGTCCAGCAGCAGGGTGGAGACGTCACCGGCCGCCTCGACGGCACGGCCGGACATGGCCAGCACATTGCGCTGCACCAGGCGGTCCATTCCCGCGATGCCGATCGCCGACAGCAGCGCGCCGATGGTCGTCGGGATGAGGCAGACCAGCAGCGCGACCAGGACGATCATCGACTGCTCGGCACCCGCGTAGATCGCGAACGGCTGCAGGGTGACGACCGCCAGCAGGAAGACGATGGTCAGCGAGGCCAGCAGGATGTTGAGCGCGATCTCGTTGGGCGTCTTCTGCCGGGCCGCACCCTCGACCAGGGCGATCATCCGGTCGATGAAGGTCTCACCCGGCTTGGTGGTGATCCGGACCTCGATGCGGTCCGACAGCACCTTGGTGCCGCCGGTCACGGCCGAGCGGTCGCCGCCGGACTCCCGGATGACCGGAGCCGACTCACCGGTGATCGCCGACTCGTCCACCGAGGCCACGCCCTCGACGACGTCACCGTCACCCGGGATGACGTCGCCGGCCTCGCACACCACCAGGTCGCCGATCCGCAGGGAGGCACCCGGGACGCGCTCCTCCTTGCCGCCGGTCAGCCGGCGGGCGACGGTGTCGGTCTTGGCCTTGCGCAGGGTGTCGGCCTGCGCCTTGCCGCGTCCCTCGGCGACGGCCTCCGCCAGGTTGGCGAAGATCACCGTCAGCCACAGCCAGACGGTGATCGCCCAGCCGAACCACTCGGCCGGGGACAGCGCCGCCAGCACGGTGGTGAACACCGAGCCGATCAGGACGACGAACATCACCGGGGACTTGATCATGACCCGGGGGTCGAGCTTGCGCAGCGCGTCCGGCAGGGACTTCAGCAACTGCGCCGGGTGGAACAGGCCGCCCGAGACGCGGCTGCCCTGGCCCGTGTCGGGGGCGTGCGGTGCCGTTCCGCCCTTGGACGCGCGCGCGGACGATTCGGTGGACATGGATTCCTCTGCGGGCTCGGGTCGGTCCGCGCGGCTCATGACAGTCCCTCCGCCAGCGGGCCGAGCGCCAGCGCCGGGAAGTAGGTCAGACCCGTGATGATCAAAATGGCGCCGATGAGCACGCCGGTGAAGAGCGGCTTCTCGGTGCGCAGGGTGCCGGCGGTGGCCGGGACCGGCTTCTGCCCGGCGAGCGAGCCGGCCAGGGCAAGGACGAAGATCATCGGCACGAACCGGCCGAGGACCATCGCGAGGCCGAGCGTGGTGTTGTACCACTGCGTGTTGGCGTTCAGGCCCGCAAAGGCGGAGCCGTTGTTGTTGCCGGCCGAGGTGTAGGCGTAGAGCACTTCGGAGAAGCCGTGCGGGCCGCTGTTCAGCATGGAGTGCGGCGGGGTCGGCAGCGCCATCGCCAGGGCCGTGAAGCACAGCACGATCGCCGGGGTGACGAGGATGTAGAGCGCGGCGAGCTTGATCTCGCGCGTGCCGATCTTCTTGCCCAGGTACTCCGGCGTACGGCCGACCATCAGGCCCGCGATGAACACCGCGATGAGCGCCATGATGAGGATGCCGTAGAGGCCGGACCCGGTGCCGCCGGGGGCGATCTCGCCGAGCATCATCGACAGGAGGGTGATGCCGCCGCCCAGGCCGGTGAAGGAGGAGTGGGCGGAGTCCACCGCGCCGGTCGAGGTCAGCGTCGTACTCACCGCGAAGAGCGACGAGGCCCCGACGCCGAAGCGCTGCTCCTTGCCCTCCATCGCGGCACCCGCGATGTGGTTCGCCGAGCCGGGGTGGGCGGACTCCGCCCAGCTCATCAGGGCGACGAAACCGATCCAGATGACGCCCATGGCCGCGAGGATCGCGTAGCCCTGCCCCACGCTGCCGACCAGCTTGCCGAAGGTCCGCGTGAGCGAGACCGGGATCACCAGCAGGAGGAAGATCTCGAAGAGGTTGGTGAACGCGTCCGGGTTCTCGAAGGGGTGGGCCGAGTTGACGTTGTAGAAGCCGCCGCCGTTGGTGCCCAGCTCCTTGATGGCCTCCTGGGACGCGACCGGCCCGCCGGTCAGGGTCTGGTGGCCGCCGGCGAGCGTCGGGACCTCGTGCCAGCCGGCGAAGTTCTGCACCACGCCGAAGGCGATCAGGACGATCGCGGCGACGAACGCGATCGGCAGCAGGACACGCAGGGTGCCGCGGACCATGTCGGTCCAGAAGTTGCCGAGCTCGCCGGTGCGGGACCGGGCGAACCCGCGGACCAGCGCCACGGCCACGGCCATGCCGACCGCCGCCGAGACGAAGTTCTGCACCGCCAGCCCCGCGGCCTGGGCGGCGTGGCCCATGGTGTTCTCACCCATGTACGACTGCCAGTTCGTGTTGGTCACGAACGAGGTCGCGGTGTTGAACGCCTGGTCAGGGGTGATCGCGGCGAACCCGAGGGAGAGCGGCAGATGGTTCTGGACCCGTAGGAACAGGTACAGGAACAGCACGCCGACGAAGGAGAAGGCCAGGACCGCCCGCAGATAGGACGGCCAGCGCATCTCCGCATCGGGGTCGGCGCCGAAGCAGCGGTAGATGACGCGCTCGACCCGCAGGTGCCGGTCGGAGCTGTAGACGGCGGCCATGTAGTCGCCGAAGGGGCGGTACACCAGGGCCAGCGCCGCCACGAGGGCGGTGACCTGGAGCACTTGCGCGAGTACGGGGCTCATGTCCGGGTCTCAGAACCTCTCGGGGAAGACGAGGGCGAGGACGAGATAGCCCAGCAGGGCGGCGGCCACGACGAGGCCGACGACGTTCTCGGCACTCACAGCCTGGTCACCGCCTTGGCGATGAGGGCCACCAGCGCGAAAACCGCGACCGTGACGGCCACGAAAGCCAGATCAGCCATCGCGTGCTCCTAGGTCAGGCAGAACGGACAATGACCAGGACAGCAAACATCCGACCCACGGGCCGCCCGAGCACGTTTGACGCCTTCCTGACGGGTCGTGACGCCGGCTTGGCGGCGCCAGGACGACAACCCGTCCGACCTGCGGAAACGCCGATGGGCCGACCCGCTGAAGCGGATCGGCCCATCGGTCGGGGCTGTGCGGTGGCGCTAGTGCACCTCGGTGATCTCCGGGCCACGGCGCATCGGGTCGATGCCGTCGGAGAAGCGTCCGCCGTCCTGGTCCTGGGCGATGCCCTCGGGGACCATCTGCGCGTCGTTCGGCAGCTTCAGCACGATCGGGTCGCGCGGCGCCATCGGGGTGTCGCCGCGCAGGACGACGGTGTCGCGGAAGATCTGCTCCAGCAGGCCCGCGGTCTCCGGCTGCACGGCGCCCTGGCCGGAGATGACGCCGCGCAGGAACCAGCGCGGTCCGTCACAGCCGACGAAGCGCACCACCTGCACGCCGTTGGTGCCGTTGGGCAGCTGGACCGGCACCTGGGCGCGCAGCTCCCAGCCGAGCGGACCCTCGACCTCATCGACGATGCCGCCCTGCTTGGTGATCCCGGACGCGATCTCGTCACGGATCTCGCCCCAGATGCCCTCGGACTTCGGCGCGGCGAAGCCCTGGAGCTGGATGGCGCTGTCCCGCAGCACCACAGTGGCGGCGACGATGGACTCACCGGCCACCTCGACCCGCAGCTCCATGCCCTGGACGCCGGGCACGAACAGACCACCGAGGTCCACCCGGCCCTCGCCGGGTGTGCCGACCTCGCTCACGTCCCACGGACCGTCCGGCCTCGGGGCGGGCGGAAGGTTGTACCGACGGGACTCCATGGAGTCGTCCGACTCCTCGGCGTCTTCGGCCAGCTCGTCAGGGCTCTCGGCCTCGAGCTCGTCGAGGGCGTCTTCGCGCTCCTTGCGACGACGACGGAACACGTCACTGTCCTTCCCGGTCAGCGATGACCGATGCGTATCCATGGCCGGACGGACCGACCGGAGGGCCGTCCACCGCGGCGTGACCCCCCGTGGAGCCGAAGCCCCCCGTCGCCCGCGCCGAACCGGGCAGTTCCGCCACCTCGTGGAAGCGGACCCGCTCGACCTGCTGGACGACCAATTGCGCGATCCGGTCCCCCGGGGCGAACCGTACGCTCTCGCGCGGGTCCAGGTTGACCACGATCACCTTGATCTCCCCACGGTACCCGGCATCAACCGTTCCTGGGGCATTCACAAGTGCCACTCCGCACCTCGCGGCGAGCCCGGAGCGCGGATGCACGAAGGCCGCGTACCCCTCCGGCAGAGCGATCGAAACGCCAGTCGGCAGCACCGCCCGCTCGCCGGGGGCCAGCTCCGCCGCCCGGGTGGTGACGAGGTCCGCGCCGGCGTCGCCCGGGTGTCCGTACGAGGGAATCGGGACGTCCGCGTCGAGCCGCCGGATCAACACGTCCACCGGGGGGCGGGTCACGGGTTCACCTCGAAGGCGCGGGCGGCCTTGACCTGGTCGGGGTCCTCGACGACGGCCTGGATCTCCTGCGCGCGGCCGTGGTCGGTGAAGTGCTCCAGTTCGACCTCGACGAACAGCGCGTCCGCGCGCACCGCGACCGGGCCGTCGGGGCCGCCGATCCGACCGGTGGCGGTGCAGTAGATCTTGCGCCCGGCGACCGCCGTGCAGCGCGCGTCCAGGTGGAGCGTGGAGCCGACCGGGACGGGCCGGACGTACTCGGTCTCCAGGCGGCCGGTGACCGCGATCGTGCGCAGAAGCCAGTTGAGCGAGCCGAGCGTCTCGTCCAGGGCGGTCGCCAGCACACCGCCGTGCGCGAGGCCGGGAGCACCCTGGTGCGCCGGCTGTACGGTGAACTCGGCGGTGACGCCGACGCCCTCGGCGGCCCTGGCCTCCAGGCGCAGTCCGTGGGGCTGGGCCCCACCGCAGCCGAAGCAGTGCTCGTAGTGCGCGCCGAGCGGTTCGCCGGGGGCGGGCGCGTCGGGGTGCCGCACCGGCGGCGACGCGTCCTGCGGCGGTGCCAGGCCCGGGCGGGCCGGGACGTCGGGTGTAGCTCCGTTCACGCGGGAGACCCTACCCTCCTGCGGGATCCTTTCCCGCCGCCCGCCCGTTCTCCCTGCGGCCACGCGGCATGTGTCCCCCATCCCTTGGAGCACCCCATGACCACCAGGTCCGTCGTCGTCACCGGAGCCGGATGCGGGATCGGTCTGGCGATCACCCTCGAACTGGCCCATGCCGGCTACGACGTCATCGGTACGGTGCGCACCGAGGAGAAGGCCGAGGCCCTGCGCGCGGCGGTGACCCGGACCGGCGCGTCGGTGCGCACGGTGCTGCTGGACGTCGCTGACGCCACCTCGTGCGTACGGGCGTTCACGGAGATCGCCACGGTGACCGACGGGGGTCCCTGGGCGGTGGTCAACAACGCCGGCATCGCGCAGCCCGGCGCGATCGAGGACGTCGACGACGAACAGGTGCGCCAGCAACTGGAGATCAACCTGGTGGCACCGGCGCGCATCGCCCGGCTCGTGCTGCCGACCATGCGCGCCCGGCGCGCGGGCCGCATCATCAACATCTCCTCGGTCTCCGGCCGGGTCTCGATGCCACTGCTCGGCTGGTACTGCGCGAGCAAGCAGGGCCTGGAGGCGATCACGGACGCGCTGCGCATGGAGGCCGCGCCGTTCGGGGTGAAGGTGGTGCTGGTCGAGCCCGGGTCCTTCGGGACGGATATCTGGCAGCGGGGTGCCTCCCGGCTGCCACAGGGCACCACATCGCCGTACCGCGACCAGTACGAGGCCGCCGAGGACCTGCTCAAGCGCGAGCTGCCGGGCCCGCGCCCGGTGGCCCGCACGGTCCTCAAGGCGCTGTCGGCGCCCCGGCCGCTCCCGAGGTACCTGGTGGGCAACGACGCCCGCTCCTCGGCCGTCCTGGACGCCGCGCTGCCCACCGCCGCCACCGACTGGGCCAAGCAGGTCGCCACCGGGCTGCGGACCGCGCCGCGCGCCGCGCAGGCCTTGTCGCGCCTGCGGTCCCGCGGCGGGCGCTGACCGGGCGGCATGACAAGCTGGGTGCCATGACCGGCATGACCTATGAGGAGCGGCTGACCGCGCCGCGTTCGTGGTGGCTGCTCGCCTTCGGCGCGGGTGTGTCACTGGCGCTGATCCTGCTGCCCTTCGGCGCGCTGCCGCTGCTGGGCGGCCTCGTCGGGGGCACGGCCGCCGGAGCGGTCGCGGTGAGCTCGTACGGCTCGGCGCGGCTGCGGGTGGTGGCCGGGTCACTGGTCGCCGGCGACGCGCGGATCCCGGTGGGGGCGCTCGGTGAGGCGACCGTGCTGAACCACGAGGAGGCGCTGGCCTGGCGCTCGTACAGGGCCGACCCCCGCGCGTTCATGCTGCTGCGGTCCTACGTGCCGACCGCCCTGAAGGTCGAGGTCACCGACCCCGCGGATCCGACGCCCTATCTGTACCTCTCCACCCGGGCCCCCGAGCGGCTGGCCGCCGCGCTGCGGGACGTGCGGACGGCCTGAGGCCGCACCGGCCTCAGCCGTCCTACTTCCCCGGCAGCTCCCGGGGCCCGCCGGACTCGCCGGGTTCCAGGGCGGACGGCGGCTCCTCGGCGGAGAGCAGCGCCCAGGGCACCTGCCGTTCCCGCAGGTCCTTGCGGATCTGCTCGGCGAGTTTCCTGGTGTCGCGCCGGTTCATCACGGCGCCGACGGCCGCGCCGACCATGAACGGGGTCAGCGTCGGCAGATTGCGCATGGTGCGCTTCATGAGCTGCTGGCGCAGCTCGCGCTTCATCCGGCCGCCGAGCGCCACGTTCAGCGTGGACGGCTTGGAGAAGTCGATGCCGCGCCGCTCGGTCCACTCGGCGATGTACATCACCGCGCGCTGGCGCACCGTGCCCGGGGCGCGCAGACCGTAGATCTCGTGCAGCTCGGCGATGAGCTTGTACTCGATCAGGGCGACCCCGATCGTCTCGGTCGCCAGTTCCGCGGGCATCGCCGGCGGGGTGGGCAGCATCGCGGCGGCGCCGATGCCGGCGCCGACCGTCGCGGTGCCCATCGTGGCGGCACTCACGAGCTTGTCCGCCAGCTCCTCGGGCCCCAGCCCGGGGAACTGCCGGCGGAGCGTCTCCAGGTCCCGTACGGGTATCCGTGGGGCCGTCTCGAGGAAACCCTCGGCGAGGGTCGACATTGCCGCCCTGGCGCGGGCACGCCCACGGGCGGCACGGCTCGGAGGCCCGGTCAGGGCGTCGTCGCCCGCCGGTTCCTCCGATGCGCCCGCGAGCGAGGCCGCGCGGCCTCGCTCGTCGTCGCTGTCCACGATCCCGGTGCCCGTCAGGCCGCGCAGTCGCGGCAGATCGGGTTGCCGTTCTTCTCCGAGGCCAGCTGGCTGCGGTGGTGCACAAGGAAGCAGTTCATGCAGGTGAACTCGTCGGCCTGCCGGGGCAGGACCCGGACCGAGAGCTCCTCGTTGGAAAGGTCGGCGCCGGGCAGTTCGAGGCCCTCGGCCTGGTCGAACTCGTCGACGTCCACCGTGGAGGTGGACTTGTCGTTCCTACGGGCCTTGAGTTCCTCGATGCTGTCTTCGTTGGCGTCATCGTCGGTCTTGCGTGGTGTGTCGTAATCAGTAGCCATGTATCGCTCTCCCCCTTTGGGTGTCTGCGGTGTCTGCGGTGTCTCCAGCGCACGTAACGCACGGGAGGCCGGTCTTGTGCCCGGCCCGAAGCGGAGATTTTGCCTTACATCAAGTGCCGTTACTCAATCGACACCCAACCGCACCTCCGAAGAGGTGATCGGATCCACTGTCGGTCATGACCGTAAAGGGCCGTGTTGTCGCACCTTGCTCACGCCTCCACGTGTACTTCCCGTGATCATGACCTGCGGAAACATGGATTTTTCCGCTCTTTTCCCGGACCGTCGACCACGGAGCGTACCCGCGGCCGGAATCGTATGTGTAATCGCTCACAGCATGCCGCCGCCGGGATCAGACCGCAAAATTCAGCGCAAAGCGAACACGGTCCCGGGGATGTCGCGGAGCAGTTCATGGGTGCCTCAGACAGGAATCGCGACCCGCATGACCAGGCCACCTCCCTCGCGGGGCACCGCGGAGATGGTGCCTCCGTGGGCCCGGACCACCGATCGCGCGATCGACAGACCGAGTCCCACGCCCTTGTCGCTCCCGGTGCGCTCGGTGCGCAGCCGCCGGAACGGCTCGAAGAGGTTGTCGATCTCGTAGGCCGGGACCACCGGGCCGGTGTTGGTGACCGTCAGGACCGCGAGGCCCGGTTCCAGGCCCGTGGTGGCCTCGACCCAGCCGTTTTCGGGGACGTTGTAGCGGACGGCGTTCTGCACGAGGTTGAGCGCGATCCGCTCCAGCAGCACGCCGTTGCCCTGGACCACCGCCTCGTGCAGCTCGCTGCGGAGCGCCACGCCCTTGGCGTCGGCCTCGCTGCGGGTCTGCTCCAGGGCCTGGGAGGCCGCCTCGGCGACGTCCACGGGCTTGCGGTCCACGATCTCGTTGTCGCTACGGGCGAGCAGCAGCAGGCCCTCCACGAGCTGCTCGCTGCGTGTGTTGGTGGCCAGCAGGGTTTTCCCGAGCTGCTGGACCTCCAGGCCGGCCGAGCTGTCGGACAGCTGGACCTCCAGCAGGGTCCGGTTGATCGCCAGCGGGGTCCGCAGCTCATGGGAGGCGTTGGACACGAAACGGCGCTGCGCGTCGAAGGACCGCTCCAGCCGCTCCAGCATCTCGTCGAAGGTGTCCGCGAGCTCCTTGAGCTCGTCGTCCGGACCGTCCAGGTGGATGCGGCGCTTGAGGTCGGAGGAGACCACGGCCTGCGCGGTGCGGGTGATCCTGCCCAGCGGGTACAGCACGCGGCCCGCCAGCAGGTATCCGAAGGCGAAGGCCAGGACGGCGAGACCCACCAGCGCGAACAGCGACCGCCGCAGCAGGGTGTCGAGAGCGGCCTCGCGGCGGTACTGCATGCAGGCGTTGATGGCGACGGTGAACTCGTCGCTCGACCCGGTTCCCGGCAGCTGGCAGCTGGCCGTCGTGGTGCGAACCTGGCCGCTCACCAGCCGGAAGGGCAGCATGTTGCCGTCGTGCAGGGCCTGTGCTGCCAGCAGGTAGATGATCCACAGCAGGACGACGCCGGCGATCAGGAACATGCCGCCGTAGAGCAGCGTGAGCCGTATCCGGATCGTGGGACGGAACAGCGGGCCGCGGCCGGCCGGCGATGTCGGCTCCCAGGTGGGCTTGGGCGGAATGCGCGGTGGGGTCGTCGGCGAGGACGACGGGGAAGTGGCCACGGCGCATCAGATCCGGTAGCCGGAGCCGGGGACCGTGACGATCACGGCGGGCTCTCCGAGCTTGCGGCGCAGCGTCATGACCGTGACCCGGACCACATTGGTAAAGGGGTCGGTGTTCTCGTCCCAGGCCTTCTCCAGCAGCTGCTCCGCGGACACCACGGACCCCTCGCTGCGCAGCAGCACCTCCAGCACCGCGAACTCCTTGGGTGCCAGATGCACCTGCCGCCCCTCGCGGACCACCTCGCGGCGGTTGGGGTCGAGCCGGATGCCCGCGCGCTCCAGTACCGGCGGCAAAGGCGCGGTCGTCCGCCGGCCGAGCGCGCGCACGCGGGCGATCAGCTCGGTGAAGGCGAACGGCTTGGGCAGGTAGTCGTCGGCGCCGAGCTCCAGGCCCTCGACGCGGTCGCTCACGTCGCCGGCGGCGGTGAGCATCAGGACCCGTGTGGGCAGGCCGAGCTCCACGACCTTGCGGCAGACGTCGTCCCCGTGGATCACGGGGAGGTCCCGGTCCAGG
Organism: Streptomyces sp. RLA123; assembly: GCF_056270165.1. Taxonomy (NCBI): domain Bacteria; kingdom Bacillati; phylum Actinomycetota; class Actinomycetes; order Kitasatosporales; family Streptomycetaceae; genus Streptomyces; species Streptomyces sp. RLA123. The sequence continues at coordinate 2,276,565 of NZ_JBWDOR010000003.1, forward strand.
ACGACGACGTCGTAGTCGTTCACCCCGATCCGCTCCAGAGCGGCCCCGCCGTCATAGACGACGTCCACGGCCATGGCCTCGCGGCGCAGCCCCGTGGCCACCGCATCGGCGAGCAGCTGTTCGTCCTCGACGACCAGTACGCGCAAGGCGCCCTTCCTTCCGTGAACACTTCTCAACGGCCTGTGCGCAGGCCGAATGCGTCTCCATCCTGCACCTGAAGGCCGTAAACCGGCGGTAAGAGCGCGTTCCCGGGCCGCGCGCGACGGCCCCGGCGGCCGGACGGTGCGTCACCTCACGTGAGGCGTGCCACACCGTGCGCCGCGAAGAGCGGCGTCCGTGCCGGTCGCGGCGCCACGGCGAATCCGGCGCGGAATTCCTCGGGTTGCGGAGGTTTCCGCTCCGGCAGGCCTGGGGAGGACGACTGCACACCCCGATCGCGCCCCTTGGGCGTTCGCAGTCGACTTGTGGCGGCAGCCGTCGCGCGATCCGCGGGGACTTCCGAACGACCTGCCCGCACCCGTATCGACCCGTACGTACCCACACCCTGTGTCACCTATCGACGACGAGGGGGCGCCACCTGATGGACGCATTCACCACTGGCATCCTGCAGCGCATACACAGCACTGAGTCGGACCTGCTCGCCGCCCGGGAGGCCGGGGACGAGTTCCTGGCCGAAGTCGAGGAGGCCGAACTGGCCGATCTGCGCCGCCTCGCCGCCGACCACGGCGTACAGGTGCTGCCCAAGATCGCCTGAGGGCACCGGACCCGATCGCCGACGCCCCGGACACCGCAAGGGTGCCGGGGCGTCGGCGTGCCCCGGCACCCGTCCGGTCAGTCGTGCCAGGCGCCGAGCTCCTCCAGGAGCGCCTGCAATAGCTCGAAGACCCCCGCCGGGGCCGCCACCGTCAGCTCCGGGGACGGCTGCTCCCCCGGGCGGCCGCCGGTGAGCGCCCCCGCCTCGCGGACGAAGAGGTCTCCCGCCGCGTAGTCCCAGATGTTCAGCCCGCGCTCGTAGTACGCGTCGAGCCGGCCGCAGCCGACGTCGCACAGGTCGATGGCGGCCGAACCGGCGCGGCGGATGTCCCGCACCCGCGGGATCAGCAGGCGGGCCACCTCGGCCTGTCCGGCACGCACCTTGGTGGCGTACCCGAAGCCCGTGCCGACCAGTGCCTGCTCGAACGGCGGCGCGGGGCGGGGCCGGGCCCTTACGTCGCCCACCCACGCGCCGCGGCCGAGGACGGCGCGGTAGCACTCGCGCCTCATGGGCGCCTCGACGACTCCGACGACGGTCTCGCCGTCGACCTGGGCGGCGATGCTCACCGCCCAGCCGGGCAGGCCGTAGAGGTAGTTCACGGTGCCGTCCAGGGGGTCGATCACCCAGCGGACGCCGGTGGTGCCCGGAACGCTGGCGCCCTCCTCGCCGAGCAGGCCGTCGTCCGGACGCCGTTCACCGATGAAGGAGGCGATCAGCTTCTCCGCGGCGAGGTCCATCTCGGTGACGACGTCGACCGGGCTGCTCTTGGTCGCGGCCACCCCGAGGTCGGCCGGGCGGCCGTCGCGCAGCAGCTCGCCGGCCCTGCGGGCGGCCTCCAGGGCCACGGCCAGGAGTTCGTCCTTCAGGTCGTCGGTCACGGTGCTCCTTGTGCTTCGGGATGTGTCGGTCACTCGGCGCCCGCCGCGGCGGGACGCGGGCTGCGGGCCGGGCAGCAGCCCACCGGGCAGACGTCGTGGCTCGCGCCGAGCCGGCCCAGCGCGCAGCGCTCGGGGGTGAGGCCGCGTCCGGCCGCGGCCCGCTCCTGGACCAGCTCGCGGACGGCGGCGGCGAACCGCGGGTCGGCGCCGACCGTGGCCGAGCGGGCCACGGGCAGTCCGAGCTCGGCGGCCTTGGCGGTGGCCTCGGTGTCGAGGTCGTAGCGGACCTCCATGTGGTCCGAGACGAAACCGATCGGCACCATGACGGCGGCCGGTGCCCCGGAGGCGTGCAGCTCCTCCAGGTGGTCGCAGATGTCGGGCTCCAGCCACGGGATGTGGGGGGCGCCGCTGCGGGACTGGTAGACGAGCTTCCAGGGGCGGTCGGTGCCGGTGGCCTCGCGGACGGCGTCGGCGATCACCTGGGCGACGTCCATGTGCTGGGCGACGTAGGCGCCGCCGGACCCGTCCTTGGTGTGCGCGCCGGCCGGGCCGGAGGTGTCGGCGGCGGCAAGGGGGATGGAGTGCGTGGTGAAGGCCAGGTGCGCACCTGGGCGCGCCTCTTCCGGCAGTTCTTCGAGCGCGGCCAGGACACCGTCGACCATGGGCCGTACGAAGCCCGGATGGTTGAAGTAGTGGCGCAGCTTGTCCACCCGCGGCACCGGAAGGCCCTCGGCCTCCAGCACGGCGAGGGAGTCGGCCAGATTCTCGCGGTACTGCCGGCAGCCGGAGTAGGAGGCGTACGCGCTCGTGGCCAGCACCAGGACGCGGCGGCGGCCGTCTTCGGCGATCTCGCGCAGAGTGTCGGTCAGGTAGGGCGCCCAGTTGCGGTTGCCCCAGTACACCGGCAGGTCGAGGCCGTGCTCGGCGAAGTCCTTGCGCAGCGCCTGGAGCAGCTCGCGGTTCTGGTCGTTGATGGGGCTGACCCCGCCGAACAGGAAGTAGTGCTGCCCCACCTCCTTCAGGCGTTCGCGCGGGATGCCGCGCCCCCGTGTGACGTTCTCCAGGAAGGGGACGACGTCGTCCGTCCCCTCGGGCCCCCCGAAGGACAGCAGGAGCAGTGCGTCATACGGATCGGCAGTGGCGGCCTCGGTGTCATCGGACATGTCTCCGATCCTCCCACCGCCCGATGACGGTCGCGGAACGGCACGGGCTTCGGGACGGGAGGGCCGCGGGGGCGGCGACAGCCGAGGGCGAACACCGGCGGGCGGCGGGAGAATAATCGCTTGCGCTCCGTTTGTAAGCTGTGATGAGCAGCCACATTCCTTACCCGCAACCCCCGTACATCGGCGACACAGCCGAGGAGCGCCCCTTGCCCAGTCCCTATCGCGCGATCTTCTCCGTCCCGGGGACCAGGGGTTTCGCCGCTGCCGGTCTGATCGGCCGGATGCCGCTGTCCATGCTCGGCATCGGGATCGTGACGATGATGTCCCAGGTCACCGGCCGCTACCGGATCGCGGGTGCGCTCGCCGCCGTACTGGCGCTGTCGGGGGCGGCGCTCGGGCCGCAGGTCTCGCGGCTGGTGGACCGGTACGGGCAGCGCAGGGTGCTGCGCCCGGCGGCCGGCACCACGGTGCTGGCCGTCGCCGCACTGCTGGTGTGTGTGCGGACCGGAGCGCCTGACTGGACGCTCTTCGCCTGCGTCACGGGCGCCGGGCTGACGCCGAGCCTGGGCGCCATGGTGCGGGCGCGGTGGGCGGCCATCCACGGGGACTCGCCGGCCCTGCTGCACACCGCCTACTCCTTCGAGTCCGTCGTGGACGAGATCTGCTTCATCGTGGGCCCGATCCTCTCCATCGGGCTGTGCACCGTCTGGTTCCCCGAGGCCGGTCCCCTGCTGGCCGCGGCCTTCCTCGCCACCGGCACCTTCCTGCTCACCGCGCAGCGCTCCACCGAACCGCCGCCGCACCCGCGGGAGCAGCACACGCGGGACTCGGCCCTGGGTTCGCCCGGCCTGCGGGTCCTGGTGCTCACCTTTGTGGCCACCGGGGCGATCTTCGGCGCGGTGGACGTCAGCACCGTCGCGTTCGCCCAGGAGCAGGGCCACAAGGCGGCGGCCAGCCTCGTCCTCGCCGTGTACGCGTCGGGATCTTGCCTCGCGGGAGTCCTTTTCGGCCTGATGAAACCGCGCGGCACGGCCTCCCGTCGCTTTTTGCTGGGCGTGGGGGCCATGGGCGTGAGTATGATCCCGCCACTACTGGTCGGGAACTTGCCGTTCCTGGCCGTGGCGCTGTTCGTCGCAGGCCTGTCCATCGCGCCGACGATGGTCACGACCATGGCGCTCGTCGAGCAGTTGGTACCGCGCGCGAAGCTGACCGAGGGCATGACGTGGACGAGCACGGGGCTCGCGGTCGGTGTGGCGCTCGGGGCCTCGCTCGCCGGGTGGGTGATCGACGCGGCGGGGGCCCGGGTGGCGTTCGTGGTACCCGCCTCCGCCGCGGCACTCGCCGTGGTGGCGGCCTTCCTGGGGTACCGCCGGCTGGAGCCGGCGCCGGAGCTGGAGGGATCGCGTACGCATGGCTACGACGAACAGAACCGCCGGGAAGGCCACATGGCATAACTGGGCGGGCAATGTGCGGGCCGTCCCGGCACGGGAGGTGTCGCCCGCCTCGGTGGAGGAACTGGCCGCCGCCGTGCGGAAGGCGGCCGCGGACGGGCTCCCCGCCAAAGCCGTCGGCACCGGGCACTCCTTCACCTCCACCGCGGCCACCGCAGGCGTCCTGATCCGCCCGGAGCGCATGAGCTCCATACGCTCCCTCGACCGCACGGCAGGGACCGTGACCGTCGAGGCGGGCGTCCAGCTGAAGCACCTGAACGCGTTCCTCGCCGCCGAGGGTCTGTCGCTCACCAATATGGGCGACATCATGGAGCAGACCGCTGCCGGGGCGACCAGCACCGGCACGCACGGCACCGGCCGCGACTCGGCCTCCATCGCCGCCCAGATCACGGCGCTGGAACTGGTGACGGCCGGCGGCTCGGTGCTCACGTGTTCCGCCGGGGAGAACGCCGACGTCTTCGCCGCGGCCCGGATCGGGCTCGGCGCCCTCGGCGTGCTCAGCGCGATCACCTTCGCGGTGGAGCCGCTCTTCCTGCTCGCCGCGCGCGAGGAGCCGATGCGCTTCGACCGGGTGCTCGGGGAGTTCGACCAACTCGTCGAGGAGAACGAGCACTTCGAGTTCTACTGGTTCCCGCACACCGACGGCTGCAACACCAAGCGCAACAACCGCAGCCAGGGTCCCGCCGCGCCGGTGTCCCCGGTGCGCGGCTGGCTCGACGACGAGTTCCTGTCCAACGGCGTCTTCCGGGCCGCCTGCGCGGTGGGACAGGCCGCGCCGTCGCTGATCCCGGGGATCGCTCAGGTCTCCAGCCGCGCCCTGTCGGCGCGCACGTACACCGACATCCCGTACAAGGTCTTCACCCACCCGCGCCGGGTGCGCTTCATGGAGATGGAGTACGCCGTTCCGCGGGCCGCGGCGGTGGAGGTGCTGCGGGAGCTGAAGTCGATGGTCGACTCCTCGGCCCTGCGGATCAGCTTTCCCGTGGAGGTCCGGGTCGCCCCGGCGGACGACATCGCGCTGTCGACGGCGTCGGGCCGGGACAGCGCCTACGTGGCGGTCCACATGTACCGGGGCAGCCGGTACCAGGAGTACTTCACGGCCGTCGAGGAGATCATGACGGCGCATCAGGGCCGGCCGCACTGGGGCAAGGTCCACACCCGGGACGCGGACTGGTTCGCCAAGGCATACCCCCGTTTCGGGGAGTTCACCGCGCTGCGGGACCGGCTCGACCCGGACCGGCTGTTCCGCAACGACTACCTGCGGCGGGTGCTGGGCGAGTAGACCGCCGCTCTCCAGTTGTGGAGATTTCGTAACGACCCTCGGTCAACTCCCTTGCCCCGCACAAAGTTCGACGGCGCGGCGCCCCACCGGCGTGGCCCAAATGGAGTACTGTGACAAATCCTGGCTCCGGGGGGAGACGGCGCACTTCATCCCGGGGTGCTGTCGAGCGACCCGGAGACATGTGACGCCGAGTGAAGCTGTTGGTCACTCAGCGTTGCAAAAAGGTAACCGTGCCATAACGGCGCGTCACGGCACATGCCCGACACGCCGGGAAACTCAGCAAGGTTGTGGCAGGCTGCACCCGGGCAGGTCACACTCGTCCATCGGGAGCAGCGACGCACGTGACGTCGGCAGGCACCACCCGGGAGGTAACCGTGCCCGAACTGCGTGTCGTGGCCGTCAGCAACGACGGCACACGACTGGTGCTGAAGGCTGCCGACAGCACGGAGTACACACTCCCGATCGACGAGCGCCTGCGTGCCGCGATTCGCAACGACCGGGCGCGGCTGGGCCAGATCGAGATCGAGGTCGAGAGCCATCTGCGCCCCCGCGACATCCAGGCGCGGATAAGAGCGGGCGCCACCGCCGAGGAGGTCGCGCAGCTCGGCGGCATTTCCGTCGAGCGGGTGCGGCGCTTCGAGGGCCCCGTGCTCGCGGAGCGGGCCTTCATGGCGGAGCGGGCGCGCAAGACCCCGGTTCGGCGTCAGGGCGAGAGCACCGGACCGCAGCTCGGCGAGGCCGTCGCCGAGCGGCTGCTGCTGCGGGGCGCCGAGAAGGACACCGTCGTCTGGGACTCCTGGCGGCGCGACGACGGCACCTGGGAGGTGCTGCTCGTCTACCGCGTCGCCGGTGAGCCGCACTCGGCCAGCTGGACCTACGACCCGCCGCGGCGGCTGGTCCAGGCGGTCGACGACGAGGCGCGCGCGCTGATCGGCGAGACCACGCAGGAGGCCGCGGAGCCGAGCTACCCCTTCGTGCCACGGATCGCGCGGCTGCCGCGGGACCGGCCACTGGAGCGGCCGGAGCGCGCGAGCGGCGCCGAGGAGCGGGCCGAGGAGGAACGCGACTCCCTGACCAGCCTCCTGGAGGCCGTGCCGAGTTTCCGCGGCGACATGGTCGTCCCCTCCCCGCCCGCGGCGCCGGAGGTTCCCCCCGCGGCCGCGGGCACCGACGGAGTGATCGACGACCCCGAGGCGGAGGAGGCCGTACCGTCGGCGCCCGCCGCGAGCGCGGGATCCGCGTACGCGGACATCCTCATGCCGCGGTCCGTGGGCGCCCACCGGGACCGGCTGGTCGGCACCACCGACCGGCAGGCCGAGGCGGACGGCGTGCGGCCGGGGCGGCGGGCGACGGTGCCGAGCTGGGACGAGATCGTCTTCGGGAGCCGGCGCAAGAAGCAGGACTGACCGGGCCGACCCGCCGTCCGCACGCGAGGGGTGAGGGCGCGTCACACGGCGCGCCCGGGCAAACCGCCCGGGTCTCCCACCCGCCCGCCGCCGGCACCGTCGCGGGGCCACGCGAGGGTGCCGCGCCGAGGACGGGCAGGTGGGAGACCCGGGCCTCAGCCCGGCTGGGGGCCCGTCGCGACGGGGCGCTCGGCGCGCGACCACTCGCTCCAGGAGCCGACGTAGAGGGCGGCGGGGACACCTGCCGCAGCGAGGGCGAGGACCTCGTGGGCACCGGAGACGCCCGAGCCGCAGTAGACGCCGACCTGGGTGCCGGCGGTGGCGCCGACGCCGGAGAAGCGGGCGGCGAGGTCGCCGGGCGGGAGGAAGAGTCCGGTTGCAGGGTCGACGTTCTCGGCCGTGGGGGCGCTGACCGCGCCCGGGATGTGGCCGGCGACGGGATCGATGGGCTCGACCTCACCGCGGTAACGCTCGGAGGCCCTCGCGTCGAGAAGGACACCGCTGCGCGCCAGTGCCGCTGCCGCGTCGGCGTCGAGCAGGGGCAGCCCGCCCGGGACGGCCGTGAAGTCCCCGTCCTCGTCGGCAGGGACGTCCGTCTCCAGGGGGAGGCCGGCCGCCGTCCAGGCCGAGAGGCCGCCGTCCAGGACCCGCACCCGCGCGTGCCCGGCCCAGCGCAGCAGCCACCAGGCGCGGGCGGCGCCCCAGCCCAGCCAGCTGTCGTAGACGACGACATCGCGGTCCGGGCCGACGCCCGCACGCCGCATGGCGGCGGTGAACACCTCCGTGCCGGGCAGCGGATGACGGCCGGCGGCGCCGGGCGCCCCGGCGAGCTCCGTCTCCAGGTCGACGTAGTGCGCGCCGGGGAGGTGACCCGCCTCGTACTCGGGGCGTCCGGGCGGCCCGCCCATCCGGTAGCGCACGTCGAGCAGGACGGGCCCGCGGTCTGACGCGCCCTTCGGCTGCGCGGCCAATTCGGTTACGGTAATGACAGGATGCATGAGCCCATTGTGGTCACCCGGCGCGGGGACCCTGCGGCGCGGCCCCCCTACGCGGCGCGCCCTGTGGTGCGAGCATTGCCCTGGTACCTCCTCAGCAACCCCGAGCGCCGTTCCGCAGGAGAGAATTGATGACCGAGGTAGGGAACCGCCACCCGCACGGGACACCGTGCTGGGTGAGCCTGCTGGCACGCGGCGTCGAGGCCACGCAGGAGTTCTACGGCCATCTGTTCGGCTGGGAGTTCCACCCGGGCCCGTCCTCGCTGGGCACCTCTGTGCGCGCCACGCTGGACGGGAAGAGTGTGGCCGGCATCGGCGAACTCCCCCGGGACCGGCACCTGCCGCACGCGTGGACCACGTACTTCGCTGCCGACGACGCGGACAAGACCGCCGAACTGGTCCGGGGCTGCGGCGGCACCGTCGGCGTGGGTCCGCTCGACGCGGACGACGCGGGGCGGCTGGCGATCGCCCTGGACCCGCTGGGCGCGGTGTTCGGGATCTGGCAGGCCGTGCGCCAACGGGGCATCGAGACCTCCGGCGAACCGGGCTCGCCCGTCTGGAACGAACTGGTCACCCGCGAGTCGTCGATGGTCTCCACGTTCTACTCGCTGGTCTTCGGCTTCGAGACCCAGCACGTCGTCTCGACCGACTTCGACTACCTCACCCTGCAGCTCGACGGCCGCCCGGTGGGCGGCATCCACGGCGTCGGCCGGGGTCTGCCCCGCGATCGCGGCGCGCACTGGATGGCGTACTTCGAGGTGGCGGACACCGACGTGGCCGCCCGCCAGGTCGTTCGGCTCGGCGGCAGTGTCCTGCGCGCGCCGCGCGACTCCGCGTACGGGCGGGTGGCGACGGTCACCGACCCCGAGGGCGCGGTGTTCACCGTGATCCGCACCGAGCCGCTGCCGGCCTGAGCCGGTCCACGGGCCGTCGGGCCTTTCACCGCAGGGGCGTTGTGGGCGGCGCGGACGCCGCCCCGCCTCTCACCCCGTGCCCGCGTGCGCCGGTGCCGTCTGGACCGGGACGAAGACCTCGTGGCCGAGGACCCCGGTGTCGACGGTGCCGTCCTCCTCGGCGTGCCACCGCCAGTGGGCGCCCGGGACGTCCCCGGTGGCCAGCACGATCCAGCCGCCCTCCCGGGAGGAGAGCCGGGCGAGTGCGGGAAGGTCGTCCTCGGCGGGCGGCCGGGCCAGCACGAGGATTCCGGTGACCGGGCCGGTACGGGTGGCGCTGCGAATGAGGCCCGCGCCGACCTCCGGAGCGGGTGCGGCCAGCGGCGACCGGGATCCGCCGCTGACGTCCTGGAGGCCGGGGACCCGCAGCAGCCCGTGCTGCGCGTGCAGGTCGGGCAGTACGGTGCGGGCCGGGTCGACGGCCACCACCGTCAGCGCGTCGTTGTCCCGGCGCGCGGTCTCCAGCAGGCTGCGCACGAGCGCCGCCAGGGTGTCGTGGGCGACCCGCACATCACCGAGGATGCTGAGCGTCCCGTTGAGCTGACCGAGGTCGACCAGGAACTGGGCGTGGCCGCGCCCGGTGACGCCCACTCGGGCCAGGAGCGGGAGGGGCAGGCCGCCGGTCAGGTCGCCGTCCTCGACAGAGGCGGGGATGCCGGTGCGCTCCCGGCGGGTGGTGTCGAGCGCCGTCCACCCCTGCGGGGCGGGCGCACCGGCGGAGACGGCGGCGAGCATCCTGGTGGGGAGGGCGAGCACGCTGTAGACCCGGGTGCTCGTGCCGGCCGGGCCGGTACCGGGCGCGGCCAGCAACTCGCGCAGGGTGTGCCGTACGACCGGGAGCGTGCGGGTGTCGGCGACCAGGGAACGGCCCAGCGCGGCACGGCGCCGGCGGCGCAGCGCGCGCTGCGCCGCACGGGGCAGGCGCGGGCGCAGCACGCGGGCGGCGCCGCGCAGGGCGGTGCCGGCGCGGCGGGCGAGCCGGGCCGGCGCGCGGCGGGCGGTGATCAGGACGGTCAGCAGGGCGAGGCCGGCGCCGCCGACGACGAGAGGGCCGACCGGAACCCGCTTACCGACGGAGACCGATCCGGCGACGGGCGGCCTCGGGGACCCCGCTCCGCCGGCCACCACCGAGGACTCGGGCAGCGGACCCACCTGTACGCCGTCACCGGTCGCGTCCTCGGGCAGGCGCAGCGCGAAACCGGGGACAAGATGCTCGGGCCTGGTGAATCCGGAGCCGCCCGGAAGCGCGCGACCGGTGTTGAGGGCGAGGATCTCGGAGAACCGGTCGCCGTCGCCGAGCGTGCGCTCGGCGACGCTGAGCAGGGTCTCCGCCTGCCCGCCGTTCTGCTCGGGGGACGTGACGACGTAGTACCTGACGTCGTCCGCGGCGCTCGCGGTGACCGCCACGGCGCCGGCCGCACGGACCGGAGCCGCCGACGCCGTCCGCGCCGGGGTCAGCGCGGTCACGGCGACGGCGATCCCGAAGGCCAGTACGAGCGCGGCCGGGCGCCTGACCATGGCCGCGGCGCACGTGGCCGAAACGTTTGCGGAGCGCAATCTCCATCCTCCTGAGCAGTGCCCGCCCGCAACGCTGCTGTCATGAACGGTTCACCCGGGCGCGGGAAAGTTGAGTTGTGAACAGAGCCTAGCCACACCGGAGTTACTACCGGCACGGCCGAGCGGTGAACGATCGGGGAAGGGCAGCAACGCTATGGCGAGACGGCACACCAGCGGATGGGAAGCGCTCGGTTTCGACAGCGACCCCACCCCGGGCGACCCGGAGGCCATCCGCACCCTCGCCCGGACGTACCAGGACCTGGGTGACCAGGCCGACCAGGCCTACCGGTTGCTCGGCACCGACGCGGCGATCCGGCACGGCAAGGGCCAGGCGATGACCGCCCTGCAGGACAAGATCAAGGACATGCCGCGCTTCCTGGACCAGACGCGGACGTCCTTCCACTCGGCGGCCGACGCGTACTCCGTCTACGCCGGCGTGCTCGCCGAGGCGCAGACCCTGCTGGACCGGGCGATCGACCAGGGCGGGCCCGTCGCGACGACCGCCGCCACGGTGGTCCCCGACCTGCCCCAGGACGCCACGCCGGAGCAGACGTCGAGCCATGACACGCAGGTGACGGAGGTCGGCAACGCCAAGTCGCAACTGTCGGCGGCGACGGCACTGGCCCAGCAGGCCCAGCAGATGCGCGCGGACGGGTCCGCCGGCGCGTCCAGGACCCTTGACGAGGCGGCGGATCAGGCCATTCCGGCCCGGAACATCTTCCAGATGATCGGCGACTGGCTCGCGGACCATCCGATCTTCGAGATCATCATCGGCATCTTCGCCGGTCTCGTCGCGATCTTCTTCCCGGTGGTGGGCATCCTGCTCGGTGCCCTGGCCTTCGGCTTGTCGGTGATCCGGATGGTCTCCCAGGGCCATCTGGAAATAGGCGAGTTGATCGTCGGCCTGCTGACCATCGTCCCCGGCGGGGTGCTGCTGGGGCAGTTGGGCAGGCTCGGCAACGTCCTCTCGAAGTTCGCGCCGCTGGGCAAGGCGCTGGCCACGGCGGGCCGCGGGGCGGGCACGATGTCGGGCGCGGTCAAGGGCTGGATGCAGGGGTCGACCTTCACCCGCAAGGTCCTCACCCCGCTGGGCCGGGGCATCAACTACGACGGGCTGAAGGTCAGACCGGCCTTCGTGGTGACCCAGAAGGCGGTCGCCGAGGGAAGCACCGAGTTCGCGCTCGGCGCGACCGCGACCGTCATCTCGGACGTCGCCGCGGGCAAGCAGCTCGACGCCGGGAGGATCCTCGCCGGCGCCGCGGTGGGCGCCGCCGTCGGCGGCGGCTTCGCCGTACTCGGAGGCACGAAGTTCGCCAACAACCTCAAGGACGCCTTCACCACGCAGGGCAAGTTCAAGAGCAACATCGGCGATGCGTTCTCCGCGTCCAGCTTCACTCCGGGCAGCCTGCTGCACGTCAACGGCCGGGAGATGCCGCAGAAGACGGGCTTCCACGGCATCACGGGCAAGACCGAGGGCGACCAGACCACCGGCGCGCTGAAGACCAAGGTCACCACGCCGGACGGTACGACGACCGAGACCAAGACCCAGCCGCCCACGCCCAAACCCGCCCCGGCAGCGGACGGCGGCCCGCAGCCGGGGCCGGAGACCACGACGAAGACCACCACGCCGGACGGCTTCACCTCCAAGACCTCCGGCGACACGAACACGATCCAGAGCCCGCAGGGCGACAAGGTCACGTACAACGGCGCCCAGACCAGCGTGGACACCCCGGTCGCCAAGGGCTCGCACCTCACCACCACGCTGACCGACAACGGGTTCACGACCTCGAACGGCCCGTTCGGAGGGGGCGTCACCCAGGGCGCCGACGGCACGGTCGCCTTCAGCGGCACCGTGGAGGCGGGAACCCATGGCCCGAACCCGCCCGCCTTCACGGTCGGGGCGGGCGGCGACATCCACACCGGAGGGCTCACGGTCCACGACGCGGGAGGCACCACCACGGTGTCCGGGGACGGGGTCTCCGTCCAGCATCAGGGCCATGTCACCTCGGTGTTCCACGGCGCCCCCGGGAACCCCCCGGTGGTCACGCACGACACCGGGGCCGGGGCGGGCGGGACCGTCGAGGTCAATCTCGCCGGGCATCACGTCACGGCTCCCGCGGACGGCCTCGGCGGCGGTGTGGACCTGCCGGGCCACCAGCACGTCGACCCGCCCCAGGCCGGCGGGGTCCCGGTCCGGGACAACGGGGTGACCGGCACCCTGCATCAGGACGGCACCGCGACGGTGAGCTCGATCGGCGGACCGACCACGCACCTGAGCGCCGACGGGTTCACCGTCGTCCCCGACCCCCATTCCCCCGGCACCACCGTGCAGTTCGACAGCAGCGCCGGGCACTACGGACTCGACTCCGCGGTCAACGTGACGACGCAGGGCGGCCCTTCGCTCAGCGCGGACAGCGACGGCATCGTGACCGTGCAGGGCGGCCCGGGCGCCCGCGGCGGCACGGCGTTCTTCGCGCCGGACGGCGTCACACTGACCGGCGACGACGGCACCCAGTTCACCGTCGGCCAAAACGGCGCCTTCGACGTCGGCGGCATCACCCGGAGCGGGAACGGCACGATCACCGCCGGTGGGACCACCGTCCACGCCGACGGCACCGCCGACTTCACCGAGGGCGGGTTCCGCTACCACGTCGGCGCAGACGGTGCGATCACCCCCGTCCCCGGCCAGAACGGCCCTCCGGGACCGGACGGCGTCCCCACCCAGCCCCCGCCGCCGGCGCAGGCGGCCCCTGGCCACCCGGTGACCCACGGCAACCTCACGGTCTCCGTGGACGGTCATGGGACGGCGACGGTCGGCGTGCAGGGAACGAGCACCGTGGACGGCGGCGGACACGTCGTCACCACGACGGCGTCGGTCTCCGGCGGCAGCACGACCCTCGACTCCGGCGGGTTCCACGTGACCACCGGCCCGAACGGCACGACCGCCAACGGGCCCGGTTTCACCGCTTACAGCGGTCCCGGCGGCATCACCGCGGGGGCTCCCGGCGGCCGGCCCGCCGTGTCGGTCACGCTCGGCCACAACGGCGGGGCCACGGTCGCCGTCGGCGGCAGCACGACGACACTCGGCCCGAACGGCGCCACGACGCACGTCAACGGGGGTCTGGCGGCCACCGGCAACGGCACGGTCTCCAGTGCGCCCGTCGGCCAGGGCACCACCGTCGACAGCGGCGCGGGCGGCGCCGGCGCCACCGTGAACGACGGCCAGGGCGGTGCGTTCACCGTCCGCCCCGGCACCGACGGCGCCCACCGACCGACCGCCGACATCACCCACCCGGACGCCCAGGGCAACCCGGTCCAGGCCCAGGTAGGGGCGAGCGGGATCAGCTCACAGGGCGTCACCGTCCAGAGCGGCCCGGACAACAACGGTGTCAGCTTCAGCCAGCAGGGCGACAGCGCGACCACGACCACGACCTCCGGCGCCGACGGCACCGTGCACGTCACCGGCCCCGACGGCAGCGTCGAGGTCGGCGGGCCGTCCGTCACCGTCACCAACACCTCCGGGCAGAGCGTCAGCAACACCCACGGCACGATCACGGCGGCCGGCAACGGCCACACCACCACGCTCACCCCGGACGGCAACGGCCACTTCACCACGCGGACGGTCGACGACAGGTCCGGCATCGGCCACACCGTCGACGGCGGCGGGCAGCTCAGCGTGGAGAACTCGCCCAGCGGGGCGACCATCACGGCGACACACGACGGCGGTACGGTCCAGACCCCGCCGGGCAAGGGCCCGGCGTACGTCGGCAGCCCCCCGCTCGTCGGCGGCGACAACACCCTGGCCAACGGGACGGGCGGCACCACCGTCACCACCCACGGCCTCCACCCGTACGCCGCCCCGGGCAGCACCGTCAGCCACAACGGCGACGGGCACGTGACCGTCGAACACGGCGCGGGTACGGCGAGTTACGGCCCTGGTGGCGTCACGCACCTGGGCCCCAACCCGAACGGACCGGTCGACGCCACGGGCCGGCCCGTCGACACCCTCGGCAACCCGATCGGCAACGGACCGGGCCAGACGCCCGTCTCCACCGTCACCGGCGACGGCCAGGGCGGCATCACCGTGCACACGCCGGGGGGCGGCCCCACCATCCACCACACCGGCGGCTTCGGCGGCCGGTCCACGGTGGACACCGGCAACGTCACGGTCACCAAGTCCGACAGCGGCTTCCCCAACGCGACCACCCCGGCGGAGAAGTCCGGCGTCCTGCCGGGCAAGGACAGCCCCTTCGCCCCGCAGGGCCCGCCCGCGACCTTCACCGTCGGCGCGAACCACCCGGGCGGCCCCAGCGTCCAGGTGCCGGTCTGGGGCGGCGGCTCCAGCGTCACCAGCGGTGGGCTCCACGTCGGCCACACCGGCAGCGGGACCTTCCAGGTCGGCGGCCCGGGCGGCGCGGGCGACTCCGTCACCGTACGGCCGGACAACAGCCTCACCGGCGGCCCCGGCGTCCACGTCACCGACCACCCCGCCGTCACCCCGCCGCCGGGCCAGCAGGGGCCGTCGGTCCCCGCCCACCAGACGGCCACGCTCAGCGACGGCACCACGGTCTCCAACCTGGGCGGCCCCGCCACGTTCACCCCGCCCGGCGGCGCCCCGGGCACCACCGTCGACCATGGCACCGCCACCACCACCGACCCCGGCAGCGGTGTGACCGTCACCCAGAACCCGAACGGCTCAGCCGACTTCCGGTACAGCGGCAACGGCGAGAACACCACGCTGCACGTCGGCCACAGCGGAGTCACCGGGTCGGTGGACAGCAACGGCACCACGCACACCTTCACCGCGGGCGACAGCAGCGCCGTCACCGTCCGGGACGCCGGCGGCAGCAAGGCCGCCGGCATCGACGGCGCCGGCGGCTTCACCGAACAGCACTCGGCCGTGGACGACTACGACTTCAACGTGGGCAGCACCCTCAAGCCCGACGACTACCGGGAAATCGCCTGGGAGGCCGCCCGCGGCGCTCTCAAGGGCGTCATCCAGAACTTCGGCGTCGCCGGCGTCCAGATAGCCCTGGGCGCGGATCCCACGACCGCGCTGGAGAACGCCGCCCTCGGGGTGGGCACCTCGGTCGCCAACGGTGTCACCGGCAAGCAGTTGGAGAACAGCCACATCTTCAACACCAAGGGACCGGAGGTCCTGTACACGGACATCCCGGTGAAGTTCATCAACACGGCCAACGACAACCAGAACCGGGAACTGCTCAATCCCCCGCAGCCGGAGGGCCCGGTGTCCCTCACCCCCGAGGAACTCGCCTACATCCAGGCCGAGCAGAGCGGACCGCCCCCGGGCCAGTGACCACAGCCCGACCGACCCACCGACCGACCGGACCGCACCACAGGAGAGGAACAGCCCTCATGCCCCAGTTCGACGTCAAGACCGAGATCACCGACTCCACGTCGGCGACGGTCACCAACGAGTACGACCAGGCGATCGCCCAGCTCCGCAAGATCAAGACGGATATCGACAACCTTCTCGCCGACGGCTACCGCACCCCCGCGGCCGAGACGAAGTTCCGCCCCTTCTTCGAGTCCTTCCACAAGGGCTACAACGACGTCATCGAGGGCCTGCCCGGCATCTCCCAGTACGTCAAGAGCGTCGGCGAGGGCTTCACCGAGACCGACAACCAGCTCGGCAACAGCCTCCCCCACTAGGGCATGTCCCGAAGGGAGCTCCCCCAGCTACCGCTGGGAGGTGCCCCCACTGCCCGCAGGGCGGGTCCCACGGTTCCCCCGGCCACCGCTGGGGGAACCCCCGGGCGCGGTGCATCGCGAGGCGGAGAGTCGTCCCCGCGGTCGGCGCAGCCGGGCTACTCGGGCGGTTCGACAACGCAGCGTGGGGCCGTGCCCGGGGGCACCTCCCAGCAAAGTTGGGGGAGCGTCGCGGGACAGGCGGGCCTTCGAGACACGCCCTGACACCCCGACGGGCGGACGGGCCGGACCGCAGACGTGTCCGGCCCGCGCCGCTTTGTCTCACTTCGGAAGGAACCGAGGATCAGCCCCATGCGCCTGACCGTCACCGTCGTCGACCCGGATCCCCGGTCGGGCCGGACGGCCGACATCGTGATCGACACCGACCCCGGTGTCCCGGTCGGCGAACTCGCCGGAGAGCTCAGTCAGGCCCTGCGCGGCACCGCTCCCGACGACGACCCGCCCGTCCTGTACGCGGGCGCCGATCAGGTTCCCGCGGAGCAGGCCGTGGCCGCCGCCGGACTGCGCTCGGGCGGCCTGCTCGCCCTCGGGACGCCGCTGGACCTGCCGCGGGCCGGTCAGGAGCCCGAAGGCGCGGTGGAGTTGCGCGCCATCGGCGGCACCGGCGCCGGGTCGGTGTTCCGGCTGCCGCCGGGCAACTTCGACATCGGCTCCGCCGCGACGGCCCGCGTCCGGCTGCCCTCCGGCGGCCTTCCGGCCACCGCCGCCCACCTCGTCGTCGCCGTGAACGGCAGCGTCTCGGTACGTGCCGCGCGCGGCGAGACCCTGCGCCTGGACGACACCGAGCTGACCGGCGGCGACGAGTGGCGGGACTGGCCCGTCGGCGGTGTGCTGACCTGCGGGCCCGTCCTGCTGGAACGGGCCGAGTCCACCGCGCCCGACGCCGCCGTGGTCCCCTCGGCCGACGGGACCGGGCTCGACTACAACCGGCCGCCCCGGCTGCTCCCCCCGGCCCCGAAGAGCAGCTTCCGGCTGCCGCGGCCGCCCGGCAAGCAGGCCCGCAGCAGACTCCAGCTGCCGATGATCTTCGCACCGCTCGTCATGTCCGGTGCCATGACAGCCGTCACCGGCAACTCCCGCATGCTCCTGTTCGGCCTGCTCTCGCCGGTGATGGCGCTGGTCAACCAGCTCACCGCCAAGCGGCGCGGCAAGGAGACGTACGCGGAGCAGCTCGCCACGTACAAGGAGACCAAGGCCGAACTCGACCAGGAGGTCGAGGAAGCGGTCCTGGCCGAACAGGCCGCCCGCCGCGCCGCCTGCCCCGACCCGGCCACCGCCCTGCTCATCGCCGCGGGCCCCCGGCGCCGGCTGTGGGAACGCCGCTGGCGGGACGACGACTTCCTGCTGCTCCGCCTCGGAGTGGCCGACCGGCCCGCCTGGGTCGAGCTGGAGGACCCCGCCGAGGCCGAGCACCGCCGCCGGGTCACCCGCACCACCCACGCCGTGCCCGTCGCGGTGTCGCTCCGCGAGGCGGGTGTCGTGGGCCTGGCCGCCGACGTACGCGCCTCCGACGCGGCGCTCCGGGTCGGAGGCGCCCCCGCCGACGGCGGCGGGGCCGACATCATGGCGTCCCTGGCGCGCTGGCTCGTCGCCCAGGCCGCGATCCTGCACAGCCCCTCCGACCTGCGCGTCTACGTACTGTCCGGCTCGTCCGGCGCGGACCGCTGGTCCTGGGTCCACTGGCTGCCGCACTGCGCCCCGCAGGGCGAGGACACCGTGAGCCTCGTCGGTTCCGGCGCCGAATCGCTGGGCCGCCGCGTCGCCGAGCTCAGCGCCCTGGTCGCCGCGCGCAAGGCCGCGGGCCGGAACGCCCCGCGCGGCGGCGCCGCCGGTGAGCCCGAGGTGCTCGTGGTCCTGGACGGCGCCCGCCGGCTGCGCGCCCTGCCCGGCGTCATCCAGATCCTCCGCGACGGCCCCGAGGTCGGCGTGTACGCGCTCTGCCTGGACGACGAGGAACGGCTGCTGCCCGAGGAGTGCCAGGCCGTCGCCGTCGCCGGGGTCGGCGGTCTGTGGATCCGCCAGGCCGGGATGGAACCGGTGACCGGGGTCCTCATGGACGCACCCGAGCCTGCCTGGTTCACCGGCGTGGCCCGCTCGCTGGCCCCGGTACGGGACGTCGGCGACGATGCCGAGGAGGGTCTGCTGCCCACATCGGCGCGGCTGCTGGACGTCCTCGGCCTGGAACCGCCCACCGCCGAGGCCGTCGGCGCCGCGTGGGCGGTATCCGGGCGCAGCACCAGGGCCGTCCTCGGGGAGGGCGTCGACGGGCCGTTCGCCATCGACCTCAGGGCCGACGGGCCGCACGGCCTGATCGCCGGCACCACCGGCTCCGGCAAGTCCGAGCTGCTGCAGTCCCTCGTGGCCTCGCTGGCCGTCGCCAACCGGCCGGACGAACTCAACTTCGTCCTCGTCGACTACAAGGGCGGCAGCGCCTTCGCCGAGTGCGAGGACCTCCCGCACACCGTCGGCATGGTCACCGACCTCGACACCCACCTCGTCGAACGCGCCCTGACCTCCCTCGGCGCGGAACTGCGCCGCCGCGAGCACATCCTGGCCGACGCCGGCGCCAAGGACATCGACGACTACACGGACAAGCGCGCCCGCCGCCGCGAACTCGGCCCGATGCCGCGGCTCGTCCTGGTCATCGACGAGTTCGCCTCCATGGTCCGCGAACTGCCCGACTTCGTCTCCGGACTGGTCAACATCGCCCAGCGCGGCCGGTCGCTCGGCATCCACCTGATCCTGGCCACCCAGCGTCCCTCCGGCGCCGTCACCGCCGACATCCGCGCCAACACCAACCTCCGGATCGCCCTGCGCACCACCGACCCGGCCGAGAGCCGCGACATCATCGACGCCCCCGACGCCGGCCAGCTCTCCCCCCGCACGCCCGGCCGCGCGTACGCCCGCCTCGGCCACGCCGTCCTGCTGCCGTTCCAGACCGGCAGGATCGGCGGCCGTCGCCCCGACCTCACCGCCGCCGCCGAGGGCGACCATCCGGCCCCCCTGCTCACCGAACTGCACTGGGAGGAACTCGGCGACCCGCCGCCCGCCCGCCGCAAGGACGGCGAGCAGCGCGCCGTACAGACCGTCACCGACCTGGCCGTCCTGGTCCAGGGCATCGCCGCCGCCGCCGAACTGCTCGACATCCCCGAGCCCCGCCGCCCCTGGCTGCCGCCCCTGCCCGACGCGTACGCGCTCCCCGAGAGCAGCGGTCCGGCCTACGACGCCGAAGGCCGTCTCACCCCGGTCGTGTTCGGGCAGGTCGACGTGCCCGCGGAACAGGCCCGCACCGACCTCGTCCTCGACTTCGACGAGATGGGCCACCTCCATCTCATCGGCGCCCCGCGCAGCGGCCGCTCCCAGGCACTGCGCACCCTCGCCGCCGCCGTCGCCCGCGACCACAGCACCGCCGACGTCCACATCTACGGCCTGGACTGCGGCAACGGCGCCCTCCAGGCGATGGCCGGGCTGCCGCACTGCGGCGCCGTCGTCGACCGCGGTCAGGTCGAGCGCGTCGTCCGGCTGCTCAACCGACTGGTCGCCGAACTGAACAGCCGCCGGGCCCAGCTCGGCCGCGGCGGCCTCGCCGACCTCACCGAACTGCGCCGTCGCCGCAGCCCTCTCCTGCGCCCGCCCCATCTGCTCGTCATGGTGGACCGCTTCGAGGCGTTCGAACGTGACTTCGGCGCCTACGACCAGGGCAGCGTCATGGAGAAGATGCTCCTGCTGCTCCGCGAGGGCGCCGCCGTCGGCATCCACCTCGTCCTCACCGGCGACCGGATCCTGACCTCGTCCCGGTTCGTCTCCACCACCGAGGACAAGCTCGTGCTGCGGCTCAACGACCGCAACGACTACTCCGCCGTCGGCGTGCCCTATCGGGAGATCCCCGCCGAACTGCCCGCCGGCCGCGCCATCCGGCTGAAGGACACCTGCAGCGTCCAGATCGCCCTCATCGATCCCGATCCCAGTGGCGCCGCCCAGGCCGCCGCCCTGAACCGGATCGCCAAGCTGACCGCCGAACGGGACCGCGCCGTTCCGGCCCAGCTCCGCCCGTTCCGGGTGGACGTGCTCCCCGACCGGTTCTCCTTCGAGGACGCCCTGGCCCGCGTCCCCGCGGACGCCTCCCCGCTGTGGGCGATGGTCGGTGTCGGCGGCGACGAACTGTCCGCCGTGGGGCCGGACCTGGCCGCCGTCCCGACCTTCGTCATCGCCGGCCCGCCCCGCTCCGGGCGCAGCACGGTCCTGCTCACCATGGCCCGGTCGCTGCTCGCCCGCGGCAACAAGCTGGTCGTCGTCGCCCCCCGGCCGTCCCCGCTCCGCTCCCTGGCCGGCCGGCCGGGTGTCGTCGACGTCCTCACCGATCCGGACGTGGCCCTCGCCGACTTCCGCAAGGCCCTGCACGGCGTCGACAGCCCGACCGGCGCCATCCTGCTGGACGACGCCGACATGCTCGCCCACTCCGAGATCGACTCCGACCTCACCACCTTCGCCCGCGGCGCCGCCGGCGACGGCTGGGGCCTGATCGCGGCCGGCAACAACGAGGCGTTCCTCAGCAGCATGAGCGGCTGGCAGGTCGCGCTTCGCCGCAACCGCTGCGGTGCCATCCTCGCCCCGCGCAACCTCAGTGACGGCGAGCCCGTCGGCGCCCGCCTCCCGCACGGCCTGCTGGGGGCCGACCCCGAACCCGGCAAGGCGTACCTGCACCTCGGGGACGGGAGGTACGTCACCGTCCGCGTGCCCGAACCGGGCAGCGCGCGCTGAGCGCCGCGACGGGCCGGGTCCTCCCCGCGGGGAGGACCCGGCCCGTCGCGGTACGGGCGCTCAGGACGGCGTGATCACGCCGAAACTGAAGGTCGAGGTGATCGCGTCGAACACGTCGTACAGCGGCTCCGCCAGCGGCAGGTTCGGGCTGGAGCAGGTGATCACCAGCACCTGCCCGGTCTCGTCGGGGAACGGCACCACCGTGTGCATGATCAGCAGCCTGGTCCTGATCCCGTTCGCGACCTCGGCTTCCTCGATTCCCTTCACCCGCCCCACCGGCCCGATCCCGGGCAGCTCCACGGTGCCGAACGTCCGGGCCGTGCCCTCGCCCTGACGGCCGCCCGCCGCCGAGAACTCCTTGCTCAGGTCGTGCAGCGAGAAGCTCCGCCCCGGTGGCGGCGTGACCTTGAAGATCATCACGTTGGCCATCAGCAGGCCGTCCTCGTACATCGTGAACGTGCCCGCCGCGTACACCGCCCCGCGCCGCCGCGCGCCCTGCGCGATCCGCCGCACATTGCGGAACGTCTCGTTGATCCGGTCACGCTCCGCCTTGTTCGGCGTCTCCTTCATCAGCGCGGCCCGGATTCCGGCCAGTGACTCGCCGGAGAGGTCGTACTCCACCCAGCCGTCCGGTATCCGAAGGCCGAAAGCCAGGGTTCCGTCAAGGGCCATCGCCGCGCGCTCCTCTGTCGTTCCCGTGTGAACCGTCGGTGGGGTCCGGCTACTTCGCGGTCAGCGAGTCCGCGCTCTGGTTGTCGTAGTCGGTGAACGCCTTGACGATCTGGTCGCAGGCGTCCTTCAACTGGTTCCCCTGGCGCTTGAGCTGGGTCCGGCCGTCGCTCCACGCGCTCTCGAAGTGGCCGCCGGAATGCGCCAGCGGAGCGCCCACGGCCGTCTCGTCGAAGCCGGTGGGCTTGGTGTCGATAAGCTCCATCACCCGGCCCAGCAGCCCGCTCAGATCCTCCAACTCGTCACCCGGAATCTGGATCTCTGCCATGCGGACCTCTCTCTCGGCCGACGGTGGTGAACTGGGTCGCGGTCAAGAACCTAGTCCGCACGGGTGTGTTCGGATCCCGGCGTGATTGAACCCCGCCTGAATCGTTGTCAACTTCTGTGCGCACGGCGGACGATGAACACGAGAGCAGGCGACGGCCCGTCAGTCGGCGGCGACCGGCAGGACGTCCGGCGAGAGAGCGGAGGCGCGGGCCGACGCGGCCGTCACACGGCGGCGGTGGTGGCGGCGGCACAGGACCTCGTAGCCGACCTCGCCCCCCGGGCCGTGCACATCGCCCACCACCACCTGTGCGCCCGCGACGACCATCTCACCGCCCACGGTCCGGGCGTTGTGCGTGGCCCGCGCCCCGCACCAGCACAGCGCCTCCACCTGCAACTGCTCCAGCCGGTCCGCCAGCTCGACGAGGCGCTGGGACCCCGGGAACAGCCTGGTGCGGAAGTCGGTGGTGATACCGAACGCGAAGACGTCCTTGCCCAGGTCGTCCACCACCCGGGCCAGCTGGTCGATCTGGTCCGGCGCCAGGAACTGCGCCTCGTCCACGATCACGTAGTCCACCCGGCCGCCCCTCGACAGGAGATCCACGACGTACCCGTACAGGTCCATCCCCTCGGCGGCCTCCACCGCCTCCGTGACCAGACCCAGCCGCGACGACAGCTTCCCCTCCCCCGCCCGGTCGTCCCGGGTGAAGATCACACCCTGAAGCCCCCGGGCCGAACGGTTGTGCCCGATCTGAAGTGCCAGTGTGCTCTTTCCGCAGTCCATCGTTCCGGAGAAGAACACGAGCTCAGGCATGAGGGGGCGACGGCCTTTCGGGGCGGGCGGGAAGTGCGGGACTCAGGAGCGTACTTCGAGCAGGGGCACCAACTGCTCGACGGGGACCATCGAACCGTGCAGACCCACCATCGAGGACTCCCCCGGCTCGCGGCGGGTGGCGACGACGGCGACATCGTCCCTGGCGACGGCGACGACGTCGCCGATGCGACCGCGCACCCGGTCCTCCACATGCGGGCCGAACCAGCCCGCCGCGACGGCCTCGTCGCGGGTGGCGACCCACATCTGCTCGCCGAGGACCTCGCTCCACACCGCGTACACGTCGGCGGCCGCGCCGGGGACGGCGTAGACGTGCCGGGCCCGGGCCTCCCCGCCGAGCACGGCGACGCCGGCGCCCAGCTCCCAGTCCTCGTCGAAGTCGATCCGCGACTCCGGGTCGAAGGGGATGTCGATCATGCCGTGGTCCGCGGTGATGTAGAGCGCGCTGCGCGGCGGCAGCTGCTCCGCCAGCCGCTGGGCCAGGCGGTCGGCGGTCATGAGCTGGCCGCGCCAGGCGTCGGAGTCGACGCCGTGCCGGTGGCCCATCGAGTCCAGCTCGCTGTAGTACGTGTAGACCAGCGCCCGGTCGCTCGCGGCCAGCCGCTCGGCGGTGAGGTCCATGCGCTCGTCGCCGGTGAGCCGCCCGTGGAAAGTGCCGCCGCTCAAAGCGATCTTCGTCAGCGGGGTCTGCTGGAAGGTGGGCGAGGTGACCTGGCAGGTCTCGATGCCGGCGTCCTGGACGAGCTGGAAGACGGTGGGGTGCGGCTGCCATGCCTGCGGGGACGTCCAGGGCTGCCAGCGCAGCTGGTTCATCAGCCCGCCGGTGTCCGGGTTGAGGACGGTGTACCCGGCCAGCCCGTGCGCGCCGGGCGGCAGACCCGTGCCGACCGAGGCGAGCGAGGTCGCCGTGGTCGAGGGGAAGCCGGCGGTGAGCGGCTGGCCGGTGCCGCCGGTCGAGGTGCCCAGCAGCGAGGTGAGGAAGGGGGCCTCGTCCGGGTGGCGCCGGATCAGCTCCCAGCCCATGCCGTCCACGAGGAAGACGCAGACCCGGTCGGCCGGCGCGAGCGGCAGTGCGGTCGGCGGGGCGGTGGTCACACCGAGGCCCGCGGCCACCGCGGGCAGCACGTCGCTGAGCGAGGCGGTGCCGTAGCGCGGGGCCGGCGCGTCGGCGGGGTCCAGCGGCGCGGACTCGTACGGGGGGACGGGCTGGGCCATCAGGCGGCCGTGCTCGCTGTCGCCTCGGAGAGGGCCTGCGCGAAGGCGAGGGTCTGCCGGACGGTCTCGGGGCCGTCGCCCGCCTCGCTGACCCGCAGGCTCAGGTCGTCGGCGGTGGAGGACCCGGTGTAGCCGTGGTCGGCCTCGCAGTTGGGGTCGCCGCAGGCGGCGGGCTCCAGGTCGATGCGGCTGACCGCGCCCCATCCGATGGTCAGCACGACCTCGCGGGGCAGGGTGCCCACGGTGTAGGACTCGGGATTGGCGACCACCCGGCTGAGCACGACCGAGGAGATCCGCTCCAGCTTCACCGATTCGGTGGAGGTGGTGGCGTACGGCGTCGGGGACGTGTCGTCCGCGCCCTGCTCGTCGGTGTGGCTGACGATGAAGCGCGTACTGGTCAGCACGAGCACGGTGACGTGCCGGCGGACCTCGTTGGCGTCGAAGGTGGTCTCCTGGTGGACCAGGTACGAGTGGACCGGCTCCCCGCCGACGGAGGCCTCCACGGCCTCGGCCACGAGGGTCGGGTAGTAGCCGCTGCGCTCGATCGCCGCGCGCAGCCCCTGAGTGGTCGTACCGGTCTTCGCCATGGGCACCATCCTAGTGCGGCGCATGTGTTCAGAAGGACGACAGTGCGCGTGGTCCGAGGTCCGTTCGAGCGGGGGGGCGCGCGAGGCGTACGGACGCGCCGAGGACCGTGAGCCCCTCGGCGGCCACGACGACCGGTTCGAGGTCGACGGAGACGACCTCGGGCAGGTCGTCGACCAGGAGCGAGACCCGCAGCAGCAGCTCCTCCAGGGCGGCGGTGTCCACCGGCTCGGCGCCGTGCCAGCCGAAGAGCAGCGGGGCGGCCTTGATGGAGCGCACCAGCTGGGCGGCGTCCCGGTCGGTCGCGGGGACGAGGCGGTGCGCGGTGTCGCCGAGCAGTTCCGAGGCGGCACCGGCGAGACCGAAGGACAGCACGGCGCCGGCCCCCGGGTCGACGGTGGCGCGGACGACGGTGTCCACCCCGCGCGGCGCCATGGCCTGTACGACCAGGTGCAGCTCCCCGGGCTTGCCGAGGCGCGCGGTCAGCTCCTCGTAGGCCCGGCGAAGGTCGTCGGGGTCGGCGAGGTCGAGACGGACGGCGCCGAGGTCGGCGCGGTGGCGCAGGTGCGGGGCGGTGGTCTTCAGGGCCACGGGGTAGCCGAGGCGGCGGGCGGCCTCCACCGCGGCGGCGACGTCGGGCGCGGGCAGGGCGGCGCGCACGGCGATGCCGTAGCGGGCCAGGAGCGCGGCCGCGGAGGCCTCGTCCAGGGTGACGCCGGGGGCGCCGTCCGCGGCCCGCTCTCCGGTGTCCTTGAGCAGCCGCGCCACGTCCAGGCGGGCCCGGGCCTCGTCCACGTCGTCGAACTCGGGCACCCTGCCGGGGGTCCCGGCGTCCCGGCGCCACTGGGCGTAGGCGGCCGCCTGGGCGAGGGCCTTCACGGCGCGCTCGGCGGCGGCGTAGGCGGGGATCCCGGGGGCGGCCAGGCGGGTGCCCATGGCCTCCAGCGCGGTGTGCACGATCGCCACGGGTTTGGCGCCGCCGGCCTCGGCGACGGCGCGCTCCAGGGCGGCAGCGAGCTCGGGGTCGTCACCGGTCTCGGGGTGGCCCCGCAGTTCGTCGCCGACGCGCGGAATGGCCGTGACGACGACGGCGTCATGGGCGGGGTCGCGCAGCGCGGCGGTGAGCGCGGCGGCGAAGTCCCCGGGGGTCGCGGAGGTCGTGAGGTCGGCGGGGCGGCCGGGTTCCAGTCCCGCGGTGAGGCACGCGTCGTAGGTGAGCAGGCCGAGCGACTCGGAGTTGCCGAGGACCGCGACGCGGGGTCCGGCCGGCAGCGGCTGGCAGGACAGCAGCAGTCCGGTGTCCAGGAGCTCGGTGACGGTGTCGGTGCGGATGACGCCGGCCTGGCGCAGCAGCGCGGAGACGGTGCTGTCGGGGATGCGGGTGACGGGCACGGTGTGGCCGGGCGGCCTGGCCGCACTGTGGCGCGCGCCCTTGACCACCAGGACCGGCTTGACGGCGGCGGTGCGGCGGGCGAGGCGGTAGAACTTCCGCGGGTTGCCGAGGGTTTCCAGGTAGAGCAGCGCGACGTCGGTGGCCGGGTCGTCGTGCCAGTACTGGAGGATGTCGTTGCCGGAGACGTCCGCGCGGTTTCCCGCGGAGACGAAGGACGACAGCCCGGCGCCGCGCCGGTGCAGCCCGGACAGCATGGCGATGCCGATGGCCCCGGACTGGGTGAACAGCCCGAGCCGCCCGGCCCGCGGTATCTCGGGGGCCAGCGAGGCGTTGAGCCGGATGTCGTCGGCGGAGTTGAGGACGCCGAAGGCATTGGGCCCGATGACGCGCATGCCGTACGAGCGGGCCTGGCGGACCAGGGCACGCTGCCGCCGGCTGCCCTCGGGGCCGGACTCGGCGTAGCCGGACGAGAGGACGAGCAGGCCGAGGACGCCGTGCCGGCCGCAGTCGGCGACGACCTCGGCGACGTTCTCCGCGGGGACGGCGATCACGGCGAGGTCGACCTGCCCGGGGATCTCCGTGACGGAGCGGTGGGCGGGGACGCCCTCGGGTTCCAGAACCGGCTGCCCGGCGTCGAAGGAACGGTTCACCGCGTGCACCTCGCCGGTGAAACCGCCCTCGGTGATGTGCCGCAGCACGCTGCGGCCGACGCCGCCGGGCCGCCGTCCGGTGCCGATGACGGCGATCGACGACGGGCTGAGCAGCCGCCGTACGGACCGGGCCTCGGCGCGCTGCTCACGGGCGCGCATGACGGCGACCGACTGCTCGGTGGGTTCCAGGTCGAACTCGAGCCGGACGACGCCGTCGGTGAAGCTGCGCTGCTGGGTGTACCCGGCGTCCGTGAAAACCTTGATCATCTTACGGTTGGCGGGCAGCACCTCGGCGATGAAGCGCCGGATGTCGCGCTCACGGGCCACGGCCGCGATGTGCTCCATCAGCGCCGAGGCGACACCGCGGCCCTGGTGCGCGTCCTGGACGAGGAAGGCGACCTCGGCCTCGTCGGTCTCCGTGCGGTCGTAGCGGACGGTCGCGATGAACTCGTCGCCGACGAGGGCCGCCAGCCCCACCCGGTCGCGGTAGTCGTGGTGGGTGAAGCGGTGCACGTCCCGGTCGGAGAGCCGCGGGTAGGGCGCGAAGAAGCGGTAGTACTTGGACTCGTCCGAGACCTGTTCGTAGAAGCTGACCAGCCGGCCCGCGTCGTCGGGCCGAATCGGCCGGACATGGGCGATCCCACCGTCACGCAGGACGACGTCCGCCTCCCAGTGGACCGGGTACTCACGCTCTTCCGTGGACGGCGGGGTCGTCATGGGCCCAGCGTACGGGCATCAGGGGGCGCGGGATCGGTGCGACGATGTCAGGGACGGAAGGGCCGGATCGGTGCGCCCGGCGTGGCAGACTGGTCTAGACCACCCTGGAACGACCCGAAGGACAACACCATGGCTGAGCGCCACGTCACCGTCGGCTGGGCCGAGGGCCTCCACGCACGTCCCGCAGCGATCTTCGTCCGCGCCGCGACCGCCGTCGGCGTGCCCGTCACCATCGCCAAGGCCGGCGGTGCCGCCGTCAACGCCGCCTCGATGCTGGCCGTTCTGAGCCTGGGCGCCGCGGGAGGCGAGGAGATCCTCCTGGCCTCCGACGCCGAGGGCGCCGACGCCGCGCTCGACAGCCTGGCGAAGCTCGTGTCCGAGGGCATGGAAGAACTTCCCGAGACCGTCTGACCCGGTCGCCCGACATGCCGGGCCGGGGCCGCGAAATACGACCGGATTTCGCGGCCCGGCTTTTTTCGGTCACCTGCCGAATTCGGCGCGGCTCACGATGGAACCGGGCGTGCGAAATGGGAGTGCGGCCTGTTCTCCCGTTGTATACGGCATCGCTGTTAAAAGTGATGGCTCGGTTTGTGTACGGCATGTTTCCGCTTCCTCACCGAAGGGGCGCACCGCGGCCCGCACGCTCCGGGCGGCGCAGCCGGTGCACCGCCGCGGCGCGCTCCACGTGGCCCGCCATCGCCGTGCGGGCGCGCTCGGCGTCCCCACGGGCGACGGCGTCCACGACGAATCCGTGCTCCTCCCAGGACTCCGCCGCGCGGCCCGGCGAGTCCACCGCGTACACCCAGGCGATCTTGTGCCGCAGCTGCGTCAGCAGCGCCACCAGCGTGGGGCTCCCCGAGGCCTGCGCCAGCGTCTCGTGGAACCACCCGTCCAGCGCCGGCAGATCGGACAACTGCCCCTGCGCCGAACGCTCCTGACCGAGGCGCACCAGGCCGTGCAACACCTTGACGTGTGCCTCCGTACGCCGCTGGGCCGCGCGCGCGGCGCCCAGCGGCTCCAGCAGGCCGCGGATCTCCAGGAGGTCTTCGGCCTCCTGGTGGGTGGGCTCGGCCACGGACGCGCCGGCGTGCCGGCGGGTGAGGACGAAGCCCTCGGACTCCAGGGTGCGCAGCGCCTCACGGACCGGGACCCGCGACACCCCGTAGCGCTTGGCGAGCTGCTCCTCGGTCAGCCGGCTGCCCGGTGCGAAGTGCCCACTGATGATGTCGTCGCGAATCGCCGCGCACACCGCCTGGGCGGAAATGCGGCGGCCCGCGCCGCCCGTCCCGTTCACATCCGGTCCCACATCGCCGGTTTCCTTCCCCTGCGTGCCGACGGCTGCCGCTGAATTCCCGCGCACCGCAGGTGCCGGCATTTCCGTGACGACTCTATTCCAGCACATGGCCGATTCCGGCGGCAGCCCGGAATTCATGGAGTCTTTTCGGACACACTTCCGCGCATACCGAAGGCCCCGGCCTTGGGGGAGCCGGGGCCTTCGGGTGGGGGGAGGGAGGTGGACCGGGAGGTCAGAAGAGGACGCCGTGGGAGCGCAGGTACGCCACCGGGTCGACGTCGGAGCCGTACGCCGGGGTGGTCCGGGCCTCGAAGTGCAGGTGCGGGCCGGTCACGTTGCCCGTGGCGCCCGACAGGCCGATCTGCGTGCCGGCGGCGACCGCCTGGCCGACCGAGACGCCGATCGAGGACAGGTGGCCGTACTGGGTGTACATGCCGTCCGCGTGACGGATCACGACGTTGTTGCCGTACGAACCGCCCCAGCCGGCCTCGACGACCGTACCGGCGCCGACGGCGTGCACCGACGTGCCGATGGCTGCCTGGAAGTCCACGCCCGTGTGGTAACCGGACGACCACAGGCTGCTGGTGGCGTGGTACGGGGTGCCGATGCCGCCGTGGACCGGCAGCCTCCAGGAGGTCAGGGACGTGCGGGCGCGGGAGCGCGAGGCGTGCGCCGCACCGTCGCGGGCGGTGGCCTTCGCCTCGGCGCGGGCCGTGGCGGCGGTCTTGGACTCCTTGACCCCCTTCGCCGCCTTGGCGGCCTCGGCCTTCTTGGCCGCCCGCTCCTTCATCACGTGCGCGACGTGTGCCGCGTGCTGCTTCGTGGCCTTCTTCGCCGCGGAGACCGCCGCCTTGTGCTGGGCGTCCGCCTGCTCGGCAAGGTGGGCCGCCAGGTCGCCGCTGACAGCGGCGCACTTGGCGAACGCGGAACGCTCGGCGTCCGCGGTGTGGGCGGAGGCGGAGGCGGAGGCGGTGAGCGTACCGGCGGTGACGGCGGTGAACGCGGCGGCGCAGGCGACGGTGGTGCGTATGGTGAACGCCATGGGCAGGCGGGGATCCTTTCCTTCCTTCTCGCCTACCGGGTTAGCTGACGGGTTCGGAGCAGGAAGGTCTCCTACGGGCGCCCCGGTGAGGGCGGGCCCGATTCACCCCAGGGGACGACTCATGTGGGTCCCCGGCTCCCCAGGCTCACGCCCGACGGGGACTCGGCGATCGTTGCTCCGGTGCCGCGGGGGGCGGCTGATTCCGCCGGACAACCCGAGGACGCTAACCGCGCCCCCGCGGCCGTTCCAAAAAAATCCGGCCTTTTGTGCGGGATGCCACACCGGGCACCAACCGGCCCCAACCGTGCCCCGCACGGCAAAGCCGCAGTTCCCGGCAGGATCCGGACGCCCCCGCCGCTGATGGACACCGACTCGATCAGCGCCCGCCCGGACCCGTGACCGGCGTCACCTCCCGGGCCCTCCAGAGGGGCACCGGGCGCTCGGCGCCCTGGGCAGGGTCCCCGCGTGACCACGGCACCAAGGGCAACGAAGCCCGCGGCCCGTGCCGCCGAAGATTTTTTGCGCGCCTTTCACGACCGGAGCCCCGGCCTTTAGTCGGCGGGGGTCCACAAGGCTCTCACCCGTGACGGGCGCACCAGCCACGCGGTGCCGGCCGAGCACGTCCCCGGCGCTCGCCGCGTCCTGGACCTGGGCTGCGCGGACGGCGCACTGCTGGAACTGTTCGCCGAGCGGGGGGGCCGAGGTCCTCGCCGGCATCGACCTGTCGGAGGGCGAGCCGGCCCTCGCCCCCCGGCGGCCCCCGCTGGCAGGCGCCGACCTTCCGCAGGGCCGAGCCCAAGAGCTGCCCTTCGCCGACGACTCCTTCGACGCCGTGGTGTCGCACATGGCGCTCATGCTGATGTCCGACCCCGACCAGGTCACCGCCGAGGCGGCGAGGGTGCTCGCCCCGGGCGGGACACTGGCCGTCGCCGTCGGCGGCGGGCCCGTCCCCGGCGAGGGAGTGGACCTCTTCCTGACGCTGGCCATGCCGTACTTCGAGGCGGCTCCGCCCGAGAGGCGCCTGCCCCGGCTCGGTGACCGCAGGACGCGCGGGGGCGAGCGGGGCTGGACGAGCTCCTGGGACCGCTCGGGTTCGCGCCGGTGTCCTGGCAGACCGTGGTCATCGGCATGGACGGCACGCCCTCGGAGGTCTGGTCCACCCTCACCTCGACGTACTACGACATGGAGGTCCTCGACGAGGAGCAGACCGCGGATCTCCGCGCCGGGTTCCTCGGCCGCGCGGCCGACCTGGCAGGGTCCGACGGGCGGCTCCCGTGCGGCATGCGGATCAACATGGCCGCCACGCGGCTGGAGCGCTGAGCCCGGACGCGACGCGGCCCCGGGCGCCGAGGGGCGTCCGGGGCCGCGGTGCGGGCGGGTGGCGTCAGGCGCCCGTGACGACCGTCACGGGTCCGATGCCGAGGTCGCGGACCGGGTCGGCGATCGCGGCGGCGTCACCGACCAGCACGACCACGAGCCGGTCCAGCGGGAACGCGGCGACGGCCGCGGCCGTGGCCTCGACCGTGCCGGTGGCCGCCAGGCGCTCGTACAGCCGCGCCTGGAAGTCGTCGGGCAGCGACTGCTCGACCTGGTCGGCGAAGGTGCCGGCGACGGCCGAGGCCGTCTCGTAGCGCAGTGGCGCGACACCCACGAGGTTCTGGACGGCGACGTCCCGCTCCTCGTCGGTGAGCCCCTCCGCCGCCAGGGTGCGCAGCACCTGCCAGGTGTCGGCCAGCGCCGGCGCGGTGACGTCGGTCGCCACGGAGCCGCTGATGCCGAGCAGGGAGATGCCGGTGCCCTCCGGAGTGGAGAGCAGGACCTGGCCGAAGGCGCGGACGCCGTAGGTGTAGCCCTTCTCCTCCCGCAGCACGCGGTCGAGGCGCGAGGTCAGCGTGCCGCCGAGGCAGTACGTGCCGAGCACCTGGGCCGGCCAGACCGGGTCGTGGCGGTCCGAGCCCGTGCGCCCGATGAGCACCTGGGTCTGGACGGAGCCGGGCCGGTCGACGACGATCACGCGGGCGGTGTCGTCCGCGGTGATCGCGGGCAGCGGGCGGCGCTCGGCGGGCTTGCCGCTCCACTCCCCCAGGGTGCTGCCGAGCAGCGCGTCCAGGTCGATCCCCGTGAGGTCGCCGACCACGACCGCGGTCGCGGTGGACGGCCGTACGTGCGTGTCGTAGAAGGCGCGGACGGCCGGCGCGTCGATCCGGGCGACGGTCTCCTCGGAACCCTGGCGCGGCCGGGAGCACCGCAGTTCGGCGGGGAAGAGCTCCTTGGACAGCGCCATGGCGGCGCGCCGCGCGGGGTTGGCGAGCTCGTGCGGGATCTCGTCGAGGCGGTTGCCCACCAGGCGCTCGATCTCGCTCTCCGGGAACGCCGGGGCGCGTAGCGCGTCGGCGATCAGGCCGAGGGCCTTGTCGAGGCGCGAGGCGGGGACCTCGAGCGAGACCCGGACGCCGGGGTGGTCGGCGTGCGCGTCGAGAGTGGCGCCGCAGCGCTCCATCTCGGCCGCGAACTCCTCGGCGGTGAGCTTGTCGGTGCCCTCGGACAGGGCGCGCGCCATGATCGTGGCAACGCCGTCCAGGCCCTCGGGCTCGGCGTCGAGCGGCGCTGCGAGCAGCACCTCGACGGCGACGACCTTCTGGCCGGGGCGGTGGCTGCGCAGCACGGTCAGCCCGTTGGGCAGCCGGGACCGGTCAGGGGCCGGGAAGTCCCAGGGCTTGGGCTCCCCGGGCTGGGGCTGCGGGTGGAACGTCATGGTGCTGTGGACGTCGGTCACTGGTCCGCGCCCTCCTCGTCCTCGTCGGTGTCCTCGCCGGAAGCCGCCGCGGAGCCCGTGGGCTCGTAGACGAGCACGGCGCGGTTGTCGGGCCGCAGTGTGGCCGCGGCGATGTCACGCACCTCGTCCGCGGTGACCTCCAGGACCCGCTTGACCGCGCTCAGCGCCAGCTGCGGGCTGCCGAACAGCACGCTGTAGCGGCACAGTTCGTCCGCACGGCCGCCGACCGTGGCCAGCCGGTCCAGCCATTCGCGCTCCAGCTGGGCCTGGGCCCGTTCCATCTCCTCGGGCGTCGGGCCCTCTTCGGCGAAGCGGGCCAGCTCCTCGTCGACGGCGGCCTCGATGTCGGGCACCTCGACACCGCTGGACGTCTTCACGTCCAGCCAGCCCAGCGACGGCGCGCCGGACAGCCGCAGCAGACCGAAGCCGGCCGCGACCGCGCTGCGGTCCCGGCGGACCAGCCGGTTGTGCAGCCGGGAGGACTCACCGCCGCCGAGGATCGTCAGCGCCAGGTCGGCGGCGTCGGACTCGCGGGTGCCGTCCTTCGGCAGCCGGTAGGCGGCCATGAGGGCACGGGAGGGAACGTCCTCCTCGACGACCTCGCGGAGTTGTCCGCCGATCACTCCAGGGAGTGAACCGTCACGCGGCGCCGGCTTGCCGTCGTGGGCCTCGATGGTGCCGAAGTACTTCTCGACCCAGGCGAGCGTCCGCTCCGGGTCAATGTCGCCGACCACCGCGAGGACGGCGTTGTTCGGGGCGTAGTACGTACGGAAGAAGGCGCGCGCGTCCTCCAGGGAGGCGGCGTCCAGGTCGGCCATCGAGCCGATGGGCGTGTGGTGGTACGGGTGCCCGTCCGGGTACGCCATGGCGGTCAGCCGCTCGAACGCTGTGCCGTAGGGCACATTGTCGTACCGCTGACGGCGCTCGTTCTTCACCACGTCGCGCTGGTTGTCCAGGCTCTCCTCGTCCAGCGCGGACAGCAGGCTGCCCATGCGGTCGGCCTCGAGCCACAGGGCCAGCTCCAACTGGTGGGCCGGCATGGTCTCGAAGTAGTTGGTCCGCTCGAAGCTCGTGGTGCCGTTGAGCGAGCCGCCGGCGGCCTGGACCAGTTCGAAGTGTCCGTTGCCCTTGACGTTCGCCGATCCCTGGAACATCAAGTGCTCGAAGAGGTGGGCGAGTCCGGTACGGCCCTTCACCTCGTGACGGGAACCGACGTCGTACCAGAGGCAGACCGCGGCGACCGGGGTGAGGTGGTCCTCGGAAAGCACCACACGCAGGCCGTTGGCCAGGCGGTGCTCGGTCGCGGTGAGGCCGCCGGATTCTGCCTCCGGCGTGGCCGTGTGACCCATGGGCAAGCTGTCCTTCCCGTCGCGTACTCGTTGTTTCGTGCCTAGACCTGCCACTCTAGGCAGCGGACAAACAGCCTGCGAAGTTCCCGTCACCGGCGCGCAGGGGCCGGGGGGTGGTCGGGGCTGTCGGTGGGGCGGTCCACAATGGTCCGCGTCAGTCACGTGTCCACACCCGATGAGGTCCAGCCGAAGGAGCAGCGCCCTGATGGCCCGCCGCACCACGAAGACCCCGCCGCCGCCGGACGATTTCGAGGAGCGGATCCTCGACATCGACGTCGTCGACGAGATGCAGGGGTCCTTCCTCGAGTACGCCTACTCGGTCATCTACTCGCGCGCGCTCCCCGACGCCCGCGACGGGCTCAAGCCGGTGCACCGACGGATCGTGTACCAGATGAACGAGATGGGGCTGCGTCCCGAACGCGGCTTCGTGAAGTGCGCCCGCGTCGTCGGCGAGGTCATGGGCAAGCTCCACCCGCACGGCGACGCCTCGATCTACGACGCGCTGGTGCGCATGGCGCAGCCGTTCTCGATGCGGGTGCCGCTGGTCGACGGCCACGGCAACTTCGGATCGCTCGGCAACGACGACCCGCCGGCCGCCATGCGGTACACCGAGTGCCGCACGACCCCGGCCGCGATGCTGATGGTCGAGTCGATCGACGAGGACACCGTCGACTTCGCGCCGAACTACGACGGCCAGGAGCAGGAGCCCGTCGCCCTGCCCGCCGCGTATCCGAACCTGCTGGTCAACGGCGCCTCGGGCATCGCGGTCGGCATGGCGACCAACATGCCTCCGCACAACCTGGGCGAGGTCATCTCCGCCGCCCGCCACCTGATCCGCTACCCGAACGCGGACCTCGAGACGCTGATGCGCCACGTGCCGGGCCCCGACCTGCCGACCGGCGGCCGCATCGTCGGCATGGACGGCATCCGGGACGCGTACGAGAGCGGGCGCGGC
The DNA here is from genome assembly GCF_056270165.1 of Streptomyces sp. RLA123. Classification (NCBI taxonomy): domain Bacteria; kingdom Bacillati; phylum Actinomycetota; class Actinomycetes; order Kitasatosporales; family Streptomycetaceae; genus Streptomyces; species Streptomyces sp. RLA123. Next base: position 2,311,296 of record NZ_JBWDOR010000003.1, read on the forward strand.
ACCTTCAAGATCCGCGCGACGGTCACGGTCGAGGACGTCACCGCCCGCCGCAAGGGCCTGATCGTCACCGAGCTGCCGTTCACGGTCGGCCCCGAGAAGGTCATCTCCAAGATCAAGGACCTGGTCGGCGCCAAGCGGCTCCAGGGCGTCGCCGACGTCAAGGACCTCACGGACCGCGCGCACGGGCTGCGGCTGGTCATCGAGATCAAGAACGGCTTCCACCCCGAAGCCGTCCTGGAGCAGCTGTACAAGCTGACGCCGATGGAGGAGTCCTTCGGCATCAACAACGTGGCCCTGGTCGACGGCCAGCCGCTCACGCTGGGTCTGAAGGAACTGCTCGAGGTCTACCTCGACCACCGCTTCGAGGTGGTCCGCAGGCGCAGCGAGTTCCGCCGCGGCAAGCGCCGCGACCGCCTCCACCTGGTCGAGGGCCTTCTGGTCGCGCTCGTCGACATCGACGAGGTCATCTCGATCATCCGCTCCAGCGACAACGCCGCCCAGGCCAAGGAGCGGCTCATCGAGCGCTTCTCGCTGTCGGAGATCCAGACCCAGTACATCCTCGACACCCCTCTGCGCCGGCTGACCCGCTTCGACCGCATGGAACTGGAGTCCGAGCGGGACCGGCTCACCGCGGAGATCGAGGAGCTGACCCGGATCCTGGAGTCCGACGCCGAACTGCGCAAGCTGGTCAGCACCGAGCTGGCGGCGGTGGCCAAGAAGTACGCCACCGAGCGCCGCACGGTCCTGCTGGACGGGGCGGCGGCGCCGATCGCCGCCGTGCCGCTGGAGGTCGCCGACGACCCCTGCCGCGTGCTGCTGTCCTCCACGGGTCTGCTGGCGCGCACGGCGAACGGCGAGGCCCTGGCACCGGGCGACGGCAAGCGCGTCAAGCACGACGTGATCGTCTCCGCGGTGCCGACGACCGCGCGGGCCGACATCGGGGCGGTCACCTCGACCGGGCGGCTGCTGCGGCTGGCGGTGATCGACCTGCCGATCCTCCCGGAGATGACGGGCGCACCGAACCTGGCGGGCGGCGCGCCGCTCGTGGAGTTCCTGTCGCTGGAGCCGGACGAGCAGGTGGTCTGCCTGACCACGCTGGACGAGTCCTCGCCGGGACTGGCGATCGGCACCGAGCAGGGCGTCGTCAAGCGCGTCGTGCCGGACTACCCGGCGAACAAGGACGACTTGGAGGTCATCGCCCTCAAGGAGGGCGACCGGATCGTCGGCGCGGTCGAGCTGCGCACCGGCGAGGAGGACCTGGTCTTCATCACCGACGACGCCCAGCTGCTGCGCTACCCGGCGGGCCAGGTGCGTCCGCAGGGCCGCCCGGCGGGCGGCATGGCCGGCATCAAGCTCACCGAGGGCGCCAAGGTGATCTCCTTCACGGTGGTGGAACCCTCGGCCGACGCCGTGGTCTTCACCCTCGCCGGCGCCCGCGAGGTGCTGGACGGGGCGGAGGAGAGCACGGCCAAACTCACCCCGTTCGACCAGTACCCGCGCAAGGGCCGGGCGACCGGTGGCGTGCGCTGCCAGCGCTTCCTCAAGGGTGAGGACGTGCTGTTGCTGGCCTGGGCCGGGGTCGCCCCCGCCCGCGCCGCCACCTCCACCGGTGCTCCCGCCGACCTTCCGCCGAAGGACCCGCGCCGGGACGGCTCGGGTGTGGCGCTGACCAAGCGGGTCACGGTGGTGGCCGGCCCGGTGTGACGGGCCGCGTGACGACAGCGAGGGGCGCGGCACCGGTGCGGTGCCGCGCCCCTCGGCGTACGCGGTCAGGACGCGTACGTCTCCGGCCCGCCGCGTCGGACGGCGGGCCGCCGGTGTGGCCCGTGGACGTCGGGCGCGGGCGGCGGGTGACTGGTGGGTGGCCGTGCCGCAGGGCAGCGTGACGGCGGCCGTGGCCTCTCCGGGTTCCGCCGGCGGAGGCGAAGCCGTCGCCGCTGGCGCCCCCCCCATGGTGGGGGCCGGACCGCGGTCGACGGTGCGGCGACCGCGGGAAGGCGTCGCCGTCGGCCGTGCAACCGGCCGGGCGCACTGGGGCGCACGAGGTGCCGGTGCCTCCTCCCCTCCCCCGCCGCTGCCCTCGGGCCGGGCCCGGACCTCGACCGCGGCGATCCGCGGGTGACACGCGGGCAGCGGGCGCTGCGGGCGGCCGGGCCCACAGGATCGGGTACGCGGAGCCGTCCGTGCTGCCCTGGACGACGCTGTCCGGTGGCAGCACTCCTGAGGGGGACGGGGGGACGGGGGGACTGGGGATGCGGCGCGGTGGCCGGCGGCTACCCGTCCAGGCGCAGCCACACCGCCGTGTCCTGGGGCAGCCGGCCGTCCTCGGCGAGCGGCCCGCTGGCGAGCAGGATCTGCCGGTGGCCGGGAAGGTCCACCGGGGTCCCCGACAGGTTGACCACGCAGCCGAAATCGCCCTCGCGGCGGAAGGCGAGCACCTCGTCGGCGCTGTCGAGCCAGCTCATCGGCCCTTCCCCGAGGCCGGGTTCGGCACGGCGGAGTTCCAGCGCCGTGCGGTACAGGGTGAGCGCGGAACCCGGGTCGGCCTGCTCGGCCTCGGCGGTGTACCGCGCCCAGCCGGCCGGCTGGGGCAGCCACAGCCGTTCGCCGCCGAAGCCGTACGGCGGCGCGTCCCCGGACCAGGGCAGCGGCACCCGGCAGCCGTCGCGGCCCGGGTCGGTGCCGCCGGAGCGGAAGTACATGGGGTCCTGGAGCCGGTCGGCCGGGATGTCCTCGACCTCGGGCAGGCCCAGTTCCTCACCCTGGTACAGGTACACCGAGCCGGGCAGGGCGAGCGTGAGAAGGGCGGCGGCGCGGGCTCGGCGCGTGCCCAGCGCCAGGTCGGTGGGGATCCCGTGGGCCTTGGTCTTGAAGTCGAAGCCGGTGTCGGCGCGGCCGTAGCGGGTGGCCGTGCGGGTCACATCGTGGTTGGCCAGCACCCAGGTCGCCGGAGCACCGACGGGCGCGTGCACGGCCAGCGTCACGTCGATCGAGGCGCGCAGCCGGCCGGCGTCCCAGGGGCAGGACAGGAAGTCGAAGTTGAAGGCGGTGTGCAGCTCGTCGGGGCGCAGGTAGCGGACGAAGCGCTCGGCGTCCGGCAGCCAGACCTCACCGATCAGGACACCGCCGTAGGAGTCCGCGATGGTGCGCCAGGAACGGTAGATCTCGTGCAGTTCGTCGCGGTCGATGTAGGGGTGAGGGTCGCGCCCCTCCTCGAAGTCGGGCAGCTCCGGGTCCTTGGCGACCATGGCCGCCGAGTCGATCCGCACTCCGGCGACGCCGCGGTCGAACCAGAAGCGCAGCACGTCCTCGTGCTCCAGGCGGACCGCGGGGTGTTCCCAGTTGAGGTCGGGCTGTTCCGGCGCGAACAGGTGCAGGTACCAGTCGCCGTCCGGCAGCCGGGTCCAGGCGGGGCCGCCGAACTGGGACCGCCAGCCGTTCGGCGGCAGTTCGCCGTCGGCACCGCGGCCGGAGCGGAAGTGGAACAGCCGGCGCTCCACGCTGCCCGGCCCCGCGGCGAGCGCGGCCTGGAACCAGACGTGCCGGTCCGAGACGTGGTTGGGGACGATGTCGACGATGGTGCGGATGCCGGCGCCGCGGGCCTCCGCGATGAGCTTCTCCGCCTCGGCCAGGGTCCCGAACGCCGGGTCGATGGCCCGGTAGTCGGCGACGTCGTAGCCTCCGTCTGCCAGGGGCGAGGGGTACCAGGGGCTGAACCAGAGGGCGTCGACGCCCAGCGCCGCCAGGTACGGCAGTCTGGACCGCACCCCGGCGAGGTCGCCGGTGCCGTCCGCGTCGCCGTCGGCGAAGCTGCGTACGTACACCTGGTAGATGGCGGCGCCGCGCCACCACTCGTCGGTGGCCTCGGTCGGCTGGGTGTCTGCCACGTGACTGGTCCTTTCGGGCAGCTGGGACCACGCCGCCGGCCCTTACGGCGGGCGGCGTGGTGCTGGTGGGAAGCGGAGTGGCGGTGGGCGGGTGCGGGCCTCAGCCCTTCAGACCGCCGGCGGTCAGGCCGCTCATGATGTTGCGCTGGAAGACGAGGAAGATCAGCAGGGTGGGGACGGACGCCATGGCGATGGCCGCCAGCAGCCAGTTCTCCGGCACTCCGCTGGCGAGCGAGTAGATGCCGACGTTGAGCGTCTGCTTCGTCGGGTCCGGCAGCGCGAGCATCGGCCAGAGGAAGTCCTTCCAGACCCCGACGATCGCGAAGATGGAGACCACTCCGAGGATCGGGCGGGAGATCGGCAGGACCACCGACCACAGGGTGCGCACCTGGGAGGCGCCGTCGATCGCCGAGGCGTCCAGCAGTTCCTGGGGCACCGAGTCGAAGAACCGCTTCAGCAGGAAGATGTTGAAGGCGTTGGTGACCGACGGCAGCCAGATCACCCAGGGCGAGTTGAGCAGGTTGCGCTGGAAGATCGGCACGTCCAGCACCGTCAGGTACTGCGGCACCACCAGTACGGTCGCCGGGATCATCAGCGTCGCCAGCATCATGCCGAGGATCACGTTGCCCAGCACCGGGCGCAGCTTGGACAGCGAGTAGGCCGCGGCCACGTCGAGGACCAGCTGGAAGGCGAGCGCCCCGAAGGCGTACCAGAGGGTGTTGACCAGCAGATGGGACAGGTCCATCACGGACCAGGCGCTCTTGTAGTTCTCGGGGTGGAGGGCGTGCGGGAGGACGGTCGGCGGGATCTGCGCGAACTCCTGCGTGGACTTCAGGCCGTTGGCGGCCATCCAGTACAGGGGGCCGAGGAAGACGAGCGTGAAGGCCGCGACCACCAGGAACAGGACCGTCCGGTAGATGATCTTGCCGCGTCGGGTCGCCATCTGCGTCGGCGATATCAGCGATCTCGTGCTGCTCATCGGTGGGTCCCCGCCCTACTCGTCCGCGGCACGGCTGAGCCGCACGTAGCCGGCGGAGAAGGCCGCCAGCAGTACGAGCAGGACCAGGCCGAGCGCCGCGGCGCCGCCGAAGTTGTTGAAGTTGAAGGCATATTGGTAGATCAGATAGACGACGGTGGTCGTCGAGCCCTCCGGGCCGGAGCCTCCGGTCAGCAGGAAGGGCTCGGTGAAGACCTGCATCGTGGAGATGATCTGCATCAGCAGCATCAGCGAGAGGATGAGCCGGGTCTGCGGGATCGTCACGTGCCAGATCTTGCGCAGCAGTCCGGCCCCGTCGAGTTCGGCGGCCTCGTACAGCTCACCGGGGATGCCCTGCAGGGCGGCCAGGTAGATCAGGGTGGCGCCGCCCATGTTCATCCAGGTGGAGGCGATGACCACCGACAGCATGGCGGTGTCGGTGGACTGCAGCCATTGCTGCGCCGGCAGGTGCAGGGTCTCCAGGATGCGGTTGAACAGGCCGTACTCGGGGTTGTAGAAGTTCTTGAAGAGCAGCACCGAGGCGACCGGCGGCAGCATCACCGGCAGGTACACCAGCAGCCGCAGATAGCCCTGCGCGTGCTGCAGTTCGTTCAGCAGCAGCGCGACGAAGAACGGCACCGCGAAGCCGAGCAGCAGCGCCAGGCCGGTGTAGAGCAGGGTGTTCTGCCAGGCCTGCCAGAACGCGGGGTCGTGGAAGACGTAGTTCAGGTTGGACCAGCCGGCCCAGGTGGTGTGCCCGTCCTTGGTCTTCTGGAAGGCCAGTACGAACTCCCGGACCATCGGGTACCAGGAGAAGAACGCGAAGCACAGCACGGCGCCGATGAGGAAGCCGTACGCGGTGAGGTTGCGGCGCAGGGAGCGGCCGGCCCGCCCCGGACGGTGGGGATCCGGGGCAGGGCGGCGTGCCGAGCGGCGCGACCGGCTCTTCGCGGGAGTGCTGGCGGGCAGGGTGGGGGCGCTGGGGGCCGACATCGTTACTCCTGAGTGCCGGGGGGCCGGGGGCCGGAGCTACTGGTTGGCGAGGACCTGGTTGACCTGGGTCTCCGCGGTGGACAGCAGCTTGGCGGCGTCCGCGTTCTTGTTGGTGAGAACGCCGGACATCACGTTGTCCAGGACCTTGTAGATCTCCTGGGCCTTCACGGGCTCGGCCTTACCGGGGATCGGGTTGTCCATGAAGGCGCGGAAGTTCTCCACCGGCATGGTGGCGCTGGCCGCCTTGAGCTGGTCGTCCTTGGTCTTGCTGGCGCCGATGAAGAAGGCCGGCTGGGGCAGACCGACGGGCAGACCGTCCGTCTTGCTGCGGGAGTACTCGAACTGGCCCTTGCCCGGGGAGAGGGTCTTGAAGTTGAGCCAGGCGATGGCGGCCTTGATCTTGTCGGGCGAGCTGCCCTTCTTGATCATGTAGTCGTTGCCGCCGAAGAGGGTGGCCTTGCCGCCGGGGATCGGACCCATGCCGAAGTTGGCGTAGTCGGCGCCGAGCTGCTGGACCATGTACGTGATGTCGTCGGGCGCGGCCAGGAACATGCCGAGCTTGTCCGCCGCCATCTGCTTCTGCAGGTCACCCCACTTGAGCAGCTGGGTCTGGCCCATGCTGTTGTCGGTCCAGCGCATGTCGTGCAGGTTCTGCACGATCTGCTTGCCGAGGTCGGCGTTGAACGCCGCCTTGCCGCCGTCCTCGGAGACGACGTCACCGCCCAGGCCGTACATCGCGGCGGTGAAGTGCCAGCCGCCGGTGTTCTGCGCGCTGTAGTCGCCGTATCCGGCGACGCCCTTGCCGAGTCCCGCGATGGCCTTGGCCGAGGTGCGGACCTCTTCCCACGTGGTCGGCGGCTTGTTGGGGTCGAGGCCGGCCTGCGTGAAGAGCTTGCGGTTGATGAGCAGACCCATGGTGTAGTTGCTCGTGGGCACGCCGTAGAGCTTGCCGTCCTTCTTCAGGACGCCCATCACGTTGGGGTCGATGTCCTGGAGCGCGGGGACGGTCTTGTCCGTCACGTACGCGGAGATGTCCGCGGCCCCGTCGTTGTCCAGCACCTGCTGCAGGTCGGTGAAGTACGTGTAGAACACGTCCGGCTGGGACTTCGCCTTCAGAGCCGCGGTGAAGCGGGCCGGCTCCTCGCACTGACCGGGCGTCGACTTACCGTCGATCGTCACGTTCGGGTACTGCTTGTTGAAGGTGGCGACGTCCTCCTTCCACTCCTTGAGCTCCGCCTTCTTGGCGGCCGGCGGCATGCAGTCGATGGTGAGCGTGACCTTGGCCTTCGGGTCCAGCGGGGCGGTCGGGTCGGACGATGATCCGCCGCCGGCGTTGTCGTCGTTGTCCGCGCTGCTGCTGGTGCCGCAGGCGGTGAGGGCGACGAGGGCCAGCGCGGAGACGAGCGTGGCCGCGGAGGCACGACGGGCGGGGCGGAACCAGGAGCTTCTCATCGGTGGTCCCCTTCGGGCATGAGCGTGGAAGCCCCCGACTACGCACAGCGGGGGCGCCGCACACTCAAGCACTCCTGGTAGATGTCCGCAAGATGTCGCGCAGTTTTCGCAAAAGACTGACGAGCTTGCGCAGGTGGGCTGCGAACCGTTTCCACGGCCGCGGACCGGGCCGGCCGGCAGGGCCGGCCGCGCCCGGGCGGGATCCGGCGGGGCCAGGGCGCGCGAAAGCCCGCGGTGCCGGGCACCGCGGGCTCTGCGGGGTACGCCGTCGCGCGGCGTGCGGGCTCAGCCGCGCACCGGTCCCGTCGTACCGCGGACGACCAACTCGGGCTCGTACAGCAGCTCGTCGGAGGCGACCTGCTTACCCGCGATCTTCAAGGCGAGCAGTTCGACCGCGGTGCGTCCCATCGCCTCGATCGGCTGGCGCACGGTGGTCAGCGGCGGATCCGTGCAGGTCATGAACGCCGAGTCGTCGTACCCGACCACCGAGACGTCCCCCGGCACCGACAGCCCCATCCGGCGCGCCGCGCGTACCGCGCCCAGCGCCATCGGGTCGTTGGCGCAGATGATCCCGGTGACCCCGCGCTCCCACAGCTTCGCGGCCGCCGCCTGGCCGCCCTCGAGCGTGAACATCGCCCGCCCGACGTGCTCGTCGGGCAGCGGCGACCCGGTCGCCGCGGCCACGCCGCGGGCCGCCGCCAGCTTGCGCCGCGACGGCACGTGGTCGGAGGGCCCCAGCAGCAGGCCGATCCGCTCGTGGCCGAGCGAGGACAGGTGCCGCCACGCCTGCTCGACCGCCACCGAGTCGTCGCACGACACCCTCGGGAAACCCAGGTGCTCTATCGCCGCGTTGATCAGCACAACCGGCAGATTGCGTTCCGCGAGCAGCCGGTAGTGGTCGTGCGGCGCGTCCGCCTGGGCGTACAGACCACCGGCGAACACCACACCCGAGACGTGCTGTTGCAGCAGCAGCGACACATAGTCCGCCTCCGACACCCCGCCCGCGGTCTGGGTGCACAACACGGGCGTGAGCCCCTGCTGCGCCAGCGCCGCGCCGACGATGTCGGCGAACGCCGGGAAGATCGGGTTCTGCAGCTCGGGCAGCACCAGCCCCACGAGCCGCGCCCGGTTCCCCCGCAACTGTGTGGGCCGCTCGTACCCCAGCACGTCCAGTGCCGTCAGCACCGCCTGCCGGGTCCCCTCCGACACCCCCGGCTTCCCGTTCAGCACCCGGCTGACGGTGGCCTCACTGACCCCGACCTTCTTCGCTACTTCGGCAAGCCGTCGCGTCATGCGTGCAAGCATACGACACGCCATGCAAGTGGTTTGCGCTCTTGCGCAAGGCCGCTGGGGCCGGCGATGCACGAGCACGCCACCGGGGCGGGAGCGTCGGCCCGCACGCGACCTGAACCGTTGCAGCGGCCGCCGATCGCGCACCTCACCGAGCCCCCTCCCGGACGAAGTCAGGCATTCCAGAAACCCGACGAGGCGCCGCCCATGCCACACGGGAGGGGCTGGAGAGCTGCGGGGGATCCAGAAGGTTAGGCTTACCTTCATGAGCACCTGCACGACCGCGTCCAGTTCGCTGGCGGAGCCCGTTGCCGCGACCGCGGCCACCGCGCGCACATGGCTGCTGCTGGAGCAACCGGGGCCGTGGGGCCCCAAGGCGCTGACCGGGAGCCATCTGGACCCGCGCGTGGGGCGGGCGCTGGAACGGGCCGCCGCGGGAACCGGGGTGCGTGTGGGCCTGATCCGGCGGCCCGGGCCGCACGCGGACCGCCGGCGCGACATCCCCCGGCGCACGGCGTACATGGCGCACACGGTGCCGGGGCGCTCGTGGGTGCGGGAAGCCGTGCTCGAGGACCCGGAGACCCTGCTCGGGCTCGACTTCGCGGCACTGGGGCAGGGCGACCACCGCGGCTTCGGAGTGCCGTACGAGGGCGACCCGCTCGCCCTGGTGTGCACCAACGGCAGGCGCGACCGCTGCTGCGCGCTCAACGGACGCCCGCTGGCGGCCGGGCTCGCCACCGCACGGCTCGGTCACGTGTGGGAGGTGACCCACCTGGGTGGCCACCGCTTCTCGCCGACGATGCTGGTGCTGCCGTACGGCTACTCCTACGGGCGTGTGGACCTCCCGCTGGCGCGGCAGGTGCTGGAGGCCGCCCGCGAGGGCCGCGTCGTCCTGGAGGGCTGCCGTGGGCGCTCCGCCTGGGAGCGCCCGGGCCAGGCGGCCGAGCTCGCCGTCCGCCGGCTGACCGGCGAGGACCGGGCCGGGGCTCTGACCGTGGACGGCACACGCGTGCGGCACGTCGACGGCCGGGTCTGGGACGTCGAGGTGACCGCGGTCGCGGCGGAGCCGCCCCGGCCCGAGAGCTGCGGGGCGGCCCTGGGGGCACCGCTGCGCATGGAGGTCAGCGGCATTCAGCCGGCGCTCTTGACGAACTCCGTGGTGTAGGTCCTGCTCAGGTCGACCTTCGCGTTCTGCAGGTTCGGGTTGAACGCCTTGAGGACCCGCTCCACGGTCTCCGGGCCGCCCTCGGGCATGACCCCGTCCTTGGTGAACATCGGCAGCGTGCTCTCGATGGACCGCGTGCAGAGCTCCGGGGCGCCGCCCCGCGCGTAGTCGGCCGGCATCTTCGCGGCGATCTCGGCGGCGGTGCGCGTGGACATCCAAGTGAGCGTTTTCACGAAGGCGTTGGCGAGCTTCTGCGCGGTCTCCTTGCGGCCGTTCATCCACTCCGTCTGCATGTTGAGGCTGGCGGAGGGGTAGAGCCCCCCGCGGGCCTGCCGGGAGCCCTCGGGGGTGTGCAGGTCGATCAGCACCTTGCCGAGCTTCTTGTCCAGGATCGCGGCCACGGTCGGGTCGGTCGTTTTGCCGCCCTGGATCGAGCCCCGCTACAGCGCGGAGACGAAGGTCTGGCCCGCGCCGACGGCGACCGGGGTGAACTCGTTGCCCTTTACGCCGTCGCTGACGGCGAGGTCCATCGTCAGGAAGTCCGTGGAAGACCGGGAAGAAGACCAGCACCACCGCGGAGGCCACCTTCGACGCCGGGCCGAGGCCGAACCAGATGAGGAAGACCGGCGCGAGCACGATGCGCGGCAGCGCGTTGAGCACCTTGATGTACGGCCCCAGCACATCGGCCAGGAAGCGGATGCGCCCGAGCACGATCCCGAGCACCACACCGGCGACGACGCCGACCATCCAGCCGAGCAGAGACTCGTACCGAGGCGGCGCAGCCGCTGTCGGCTCACGAAGTCGCCGCACGCGCGGGGATCAGCCGCTCCACCGCCCAGCGCTACCTGAAGTTCCTGGAACGCGAGGGGCGGATCAGCCTCACCCTCAAGTACGGCGACACCGGCCGCCCCGAACACCGGTACACCTGGGGCGCGGGCCGGCTGACCCCGTTCACCGCCGGGCGGTGACGAGACCACGGCGACGCGGAACAGCCCGCCCTGGGAGGGCCGTTGAGGGCCCTCGGCGGGATTCCCCGGCCCGGAACCCGGCCAACGGTCCGAACGGGCCCACAGAGCCGGTGCGGGCCCTTCTAGGCCGCTCCGGCGCCCGTGAGGGCCCGGACCTCCACCTCCGCGTACGCGTCGGCGTCGGCAGGCTCACGCGTGAGCAGCGTGCCGGCCCAGCCGGCCAAAAAGCCCAGGGGGATCGACACCAGCCCCGGGTTCTGGAGCGGGAAGAAGGCGAAGTCCATCCTCGGGAAGAGCGAGTCCGGGCTGCCGGACACCACCGGCGACAGCACCACCAGCGCCACCGCCGGAACCAGGCCGCCGTACACCGACCACACCGCGCCCCGGGTGGTGAACCTGCGCCAGAACAGTGTGAAGAGCAGCACCGGCAGGTTCGCCGACGCCGCCACCGCGAACGCCAGTCCCACCAGGAACGCCACGTTCTGCCCCTGCGCGAACAGGCTCAGCCCGATCGCCACGCCGCCGATCCCGACGGCGGCAAGCCGGGCCACCCGTACCTCCTCGTGCTCGCGGCGGACCGCGCCGGGGCGGGGACGGCGGAGCGTCGCGTACAGGTCGTGCGCCACGGAAGCGGAGGAGGCCAGCGTGATGCCCGCGACGACGGCGAGGATCGTGGCGAAGGCGATGGCGCCGACGACGGCGAAGAGCACGGTCCCGCCGGTGGAGCCCGCTCCCCCGCCGAGGTCGAGGGCGAGCAGGGGCACCGCGGTGTTCCCGGCGGCGTTGGAGGTCCGTACGGCGTCCGAGCCGACGACGGCGGCCGCGGCCACGCCGAGCACGATGATCATCAGGTAGCAGCTGCCGATCAGGCCGATCGCCCAGACCACCGAGCGCCGGGCCGAACGGGCGGTCGGCACCGTGTAGAAGCGGGACAGGATGTGCGGCAGGCCGGCCGTCCCGAGCACCAGGGCGAGGCCGAGACTCATGAAGTCCAGCCGGGAGGTCCAGTTCTCGCCGTACTTCAGGCCCGGGGCGAGATAGGCGCGACCGTGTCCGCTGCCGTCGGCCGCCGCGCGCAGCAGGCCGCCGAGGTCGCCGTGGAAGCGGATCAGGACCAGCACCGTGAGGGCGAGCGTGCCGCCCATCAGCAGCACCGCCTTGACGATCTGGATCCATGTGGTGGCCCGCATACCGCCGAAAGTGACGTAGAAGACCATGAGCGCGCCCACCCCGACCACGGTCCAGGTGCGGGCGGCCGAGCCCTGGCCACCGAGCAGCAGCGCGACCAGGCTGCCCGCGCCCACCATCTGCGCGACCAGGTAGAGCACGGAGACGACGACCGAGGCGGTGCCCGCGGCGATCCGCACGGGCCGCTGTTTCATCCGGGCGCTGAGGACGTCCGCGAGGGTGTAGCGGCCGCAGTTGCGGACGAGTTCGGCGACGAGGAACAGCACGACCAGCCAGGCGACCAGGAAGCCGACCGAGTAGAGCATGCCGTCGTACCCGAAGAGCGCGATGAGGCCGGAGATGCCGAGGAAGGTCGCGGCGGACAGGTAGTCGCCCGCGATGGCGAATCCGTTCTCCAGAGGCGAGAAGAGCCGGCCGCCCGCGAAGAACTCGACCGAGGAGCTGCGCCGCCGCCCGGCCCAGGCGGTGATGGCGAGGGTGACGGAGACGAAGACGGTGAAGAGGACCAGCGCGAGTCCCTGGTGGTTGCCGGTCACCGCATCCGCTCCTGGGTGTCCCAGCGCAGTTCCAGGGCGGCCCGGTCCCGGCGCAGCCGGGCGTGCCGGGCGTAGGCCCAGGTCAGCAGGAAGGTCGAGGCGAACTGCGCGAGTCCCAGGGCCATGGCGACATTGAGCTCGCCGGCGACCGGCCGGGCCATCAGACGGGGTGCCGTGGTCGCGAGGACGACGTAGAGCAGGTACCAGGCGAGGAAGGCCAGGGTCGCCGGGAAGACGAACCGCCGGTAGCGGCCGCGGACTTCCTGGAACGGGCCGCTGCGCTGCACCTCCCGGTACACGGCGGCACGGCCGGACGCCGGGGCCTGTGGGGGTACGGGCGCCGGCGGCGGTTGCTGCCCCTCCCAGTCCCCGGCGGCCAGGGCGTCGTACCAGGGGTCGTCCACCCGCAGCCCGCTGGGCTCCGCCCCGTCGTGCTCTTTCACGGACTCTCCTCGCTTCACGGACCGTTCGGCCGTGCGCCCAAGCATGGACATTGCGGGAAGATCCGGGAGGCCCCAAGCAGAAACCTTCACCCCATCAGGTGACGATCCCCCACCCCGGGGGGTGGGGGACAGCACATTGACCTAAAGGGCCTGGCGGGGCGGCCCGGGCCGGGCGGCCGTCAGGCGTCGATGCGTGAGCGGTCCAGGGTGGCCGCGGAGTTGGTGATGAACTCCCGGCGCGGCGCCACGTCGTTGCCCATCAACAGGTCGAACGCCAGCTCGGCCCCGTCCAGGTCGCTGATGTTGATCCGGCGCAGCGTCCGGTGGCGCGGGTCCATCGTCGTCTCGGCCAGCTGATCGGCGTCCATCTCGCCCAGGCCCTTGTACCGCTGGATGCTGTCCTTGAAGCGGATGCCCTTGCGCTCGAACTCCAGCAGCGTCTCGCGCAGTTCCCGGTCGGAGTACGTGTACACGTACTTGTCCTGGCCCTTGCGGGGGTTGATGAGCTCCACGCGATGCAGCGGCGGGACCGCGGCGAAGACCCGTCCGGCCTCGACCATGGGGCGCATGTAGCGCTGGAAGAGCGTCAGCAGCAGGCACCGGATGTGGCTGCCGTCGACATCGGCGTCGGTCATCATGATGATCTTGCCGTAGCGCGCCTGGTCGATGTCGAAGGTACGGCCGGAGCCGGCTCCTATGACCTGGATGATCGCCCCGCACTCGGTGTTCTTGAGCATGTCAGAGACCGAGGACTTCTGGACGTTGAGGATCTTGCCGCGGATCGGCAGCAGCGCCTGGAACTCGGAGTTGCGCGCGAGCTTCGCGGTGCCCAGCGCCGAGTCGCCCTCGACGATGAAGAGTTCACTGCGGTCCACGTCGTCACTGCGGCAATCGGCGAGCTTGGCCGGCAGCGACGAGGACTCCAGCGCGGTCTTGCGGCGCTGCGCCTCCTTGTGCTGCCGGGCGGCGATCCGCGTACGGGCCGCGGCGACCGCCTTCTCCAGCACGGCGCGGGCCTGCTGTTTGTCGTCCCGCTTGGTGGAGATGAGGAAGGCCTTCAGCTCACGCGAGACGACGTTGGAGACGATGCGGTTGGCCGCCGAGGTGCCGAGCACCTCCTTGGTCTGGCCCTCGAACTGCGGCTCGGCGAGCCGGACGGTCACGACCGCGGTCATGCCCTCCAGGGCGTCGTCCTTGACGATGTCGTCCTCGGCGACGCGCAGCAGTTTGTTGGCGCGCAGCACCTCGTTGACCGTCCGGGTGATGGCCCCCTCGAAACCCCGGACGTGGGTGCCGCCCTTGGGCGTCGCGATGATGTTCACGAAGGAGCGCAGCGTGGTGTCGTACCCCGTGCCCCAGCGCAGCGCCACATCGACGGCGAGCTCGCGGGTGACCTCGGTGGGGCTCATGTGTCCGCGGTCGTCCAGGACCGGCACGGTCTCCTTGAAGGTGCCGCTGCCGGACAGGCGCAGCACGTCGCAGATCGGCTTGTCCGGGGTGAGGTAGTCGGCGAACTCGCTGATGCCGCCGTCGAAGTGGAAGGTGTCCTCGACCGGCTTGCCGTCCTCGGAGCCGCTGTCGGCGCGCTCGTCGCGGACCACGATCGTCAGGCCGGGCACCAGGAACGCGGTCTGCCGGGCCCGCTGGTGCAGCGTGTCCAGGGAGAGCTTGGCGTCCTTGAGGAAGATCTGGCGGTCGGCCCAGTAGCGCACACGGGTGCCCGTACGGGTCCGCGGCACCTTCTTGGACTTGTCGAGCCCGCTCTCCGGTTCGAAGTTCGCCTCCGGGCCGGGCTTGGCGAAGCGGCCGGGGACGCCGCGCCGGAAGCTGATGCCGTGGGTGTGGCCGCTGCGGTCGACCTCGACGTCGAGCCGGGCGGACAGGGCGTTGACGACCGAGGCGCCCACGCCGTGCAGACCGCCGGAGGCCGCGTACGACCCGCCGCCGAACTTGCCGCCCGCGTGCAGCTTGGTCATGACGACCTCGACACCGGACAGGCCGGTCTTGGGCTCGATGTCGACGGGGATGCCACGGCCGTTGTCGCGCACCTCCACCGAGTTGTCCTCGTGGAGGATGACGTCGATGTGGTCGCAGTGACCGCCGAGGGCCTCGTCGACGGAGTTGTCGATGATCTCCCAGAGACAGTGCATCAGGCCGCGGCTGTCGGTGGAGCCGATGTACATGCCCGGGCGTTTGCGCACCGCCTCCAGGCCCTCAAGTACCAGCAGATGCCGCGCGGTGTAATTGGAGCCGTCACGATCTGCACCGGTCAGCAACGCGGTGGACGGCACGGATGTTTCGGCGGTCACGCGGGACGTCTCCTCGATGAAGTTCTACAGCCGTATCGGTCAGAGGGTACCGAGGCCGCGCGCGGCCGTTTCGCCGCGACCCGGTATGCGGTCCATGCTAGCTCGCCTTCGAAGACATGTTCGATCCCTCGTTTGAGTGATACACATGTCACGTTCCCCTGGAGGCATGAACCATTTAGGCTGCGGGCACGTCCTCATCAACAACCGGCAAGCCAGCCGGCGGGACATAACTGAAGAATCTGACCAGTTCCGCCCGATTGCCCCGAATACGACAAATAACCGCACCAGAGGATCATTCGCCGCCAATCGGTAGCATCCAGCCGCTACAACAACGGTTTCCAGGAAAAAGGCACCAGCGGGAACAGTTACGGCCTGGTTGGATGTTGACCCTGGTACGACAGCTCGTCGAGCTAGAGAAGAGGCGACGTGACTACAGTTCTGACCCCCGCGAGCCCGCTGACGGCGGCGGACCGCTGCGACCGTTGCGGCGCCCAGGCCTACCTGCGCGTCGTTCTGATCAGCGGCGGTGAGCTGCTCTTCTGCGCGCACCATGGGCGTAAGTTCGAGCCCGAACTGAAGAAGATCGCTGTGGAAATACAGGACGAGACCGGCCGCCTCACGGCCACGCAGACCGTCGCGGTCGATGACGAACGCTGACGCGTAGCACTGCGACGAGCTTTCGACGGGCGGCCTCCAGCGTGGAAGGCCGCCCGTCGGCGTGTCCGCCGCCCGTCATCGCGGCCGGCGCCCGGAGCGCCCTCCGCACCGCGCATCCGCGGCGCCTGGGCGCCTCACGGCTGCACGATCATCCATCAACCGGTCACGAGTGCTGCCCGACCAGCCCGGAGACCGACGAAACCCTGGTGTAGACGCCCGGTTGACCGGCCTCGGCGCAGCCGGAGCCCCATGACACCAGGCCGATGAGCCGCTGCCCCGCCACCAGCGGGCCACCGCTGTCCCCCTGGCAGGAATCGCGGCCCCCGGTGAGTTCACCCGCGCACACCATGGAGCCGGACATGTACTTGCCGTCGACGCTCCCCGGGTAGGCCTTCTGGCACACCGCGTCGGAGAGCACCTTGACCGGGGCCGCCCGCAGGGTGTTGGAGTAGGTGCCGAGCCCTGTCGTGTCGCCCCAGCCCAGGACCTTGGCCGGGGTGCCGGAGCGGTAGACGGCACTGTCGCCGGGCTTGGCCATGGAAATCGCCGCCGAGGCCGGAAGCCGCCCGGCGAGCGTGACGACCGCCACATCACCGTTGTTGGTCGCCGGATCGTAGGCCGGGTTCACCCAGACGTTTGTGACCGGCACCTCCCTGCCCCCCGCGCCGCTCAGGTCCGTGCGCCCGCCGATGACGCGCAGATCGGGCACCTGCCTCCAGTCCCCGCCGAGTGCGGCCGGGGTGAAGCAGTGCGCGGCGCTCACCACGGTGGCCGGCCCGACCAGGGCACCGGCGCAGAACTGCCCTGAGCGAGTCGTCCCGTACCGCGAGCGGCTGGAGATGGCCACGGCCCAGGGGTACTGCTGGGTCGACACGGGCGCACCGCCTATGACGGCGCCGGTGGCACCTTGCGTCGGCGATTTCGGAGTCGCCACGTCCGCGACGGCGCGGCGCCCTTCGGGTGCCACGGGCGCCGCCGCCCGGCCGAGCTGCGCGGAGGACTCCGCGCCCCGGGCTATGGACTCCCGCCCCGGTGTGGCGTACGAGGCCCCCTCCTGCGACTCGGCCGCGGGCACGGCGGCGCTCCCCGCCTGCTGGGCCACGGATTCCACGCCCGGCGCGGCGGGCTCAACGGTGGCGGCATACGCGGTGTACGCGGGGGCCACCAGCGGCATCGCGAGCGCGGATGCCAGCGTCAGTCCGCCGATCATCGAGCGGATCGAGGAACGCATGCACTCTCCTCACCCTCCGGAAGAACAAGTGCACTCAGAGTGACCCGCATGATCCACCCCCGCATCCGGAGCGGCCTCCGAAAACGCCGACGGGCCCGCGCCCGCCAATGGCGGTCACGGGCCCGTCGCGAGCCGGTCCTGATCAGTCCAGGTAGTCGCGCAGCACCTGGGAGCGGGACGGGTGGCGCAGCTTGGACATGGTCTTCGACTCGATCTGGCGGATGCGCTCACGGGTGACCCCGTACACCTTGCCGATCTCGTCGAGCGTCTTGGGCTGGCCATCGGTCAGGCCGAAGCGCATCGAGACCACGCCGGCCTCACGCTCACTGAGCGTGTCCAGGACGGAGTGCAGCTGCTCCTGGAGGAGCGTGAAGCTGACCGCGTCGGCCGGGACGACAGCCTCGGAGTCCTCGATGAGGTCACCGAACTCGCTGTCGCCGTCCTCGCCCAGGGGGGTGTGCAGGGAGATCGGCTCGCGGCCGTACTTCTGGACCTCAATGACCTTCTCGGGGGTCATGTCGAGTTCCTTGGCCAGCTCCTCCGGGGTGGGCTCGCGGCCCAGGTCCTGGAGCATCTGGCGCTGGACGCGGGCCAGCTTGTTGATGACCTCGACCATGTGCACCGGGATACGGATGGTGCGGGCCTGGTCGGCCATCGCGCGGGTGATCGCCTGGCGGATCCACCACGTCGCGTAGGTGGAGAACTTGAAGCCCTTGGTGTAGTCGAACTTCTCGACCGCACGGATCAGGCCCAGGTTGCCCTCCTGGATCAGGTCCAGGAAGAGCATGCCGCGACCGGTGTAGCGCTTGGCCAGCGAGACCACCAGACGGAGGTTGGCCTCCAGCAGGTGGTTCTTGGCCCAGCGGCCGTCCTCGGCGATGATCTCCAGCTCACGCTTGAGCTTGGGGGCGAGCTTGTCCGCCTGGGCCAGCTTGTCCTCGGCGAACAGACCGGCCTCGATGCGCTTGGCGAGCTCCACCTCCTGCTCGGCGTTGAGGAGGGGGACCTTGCCGATCTGCTTCAGGTAGTCCTTGACCGGGTCGGCGGTGGCGCCGGCCGCGGCGACCTGCTGCGCGGGGGCGTCGTCCTCGTCGTCGTCGGAGAGCACAAAGCTCTCCGCCTCGGTCTCGCCGGCCGGAACGTCCTCGTCCTTGCCGGGCGTGGCCTCCTCGAGAGGTTCCTCGCCCTCGGCGAGTTCGTCGCCCTTCTTGGTCCTGGTCTCGGCGGCGGTCTTCTTCGCCGTCGTCTTCTTGGCCGCGGTGGTCTTCTTGGCCGCGGTCTTCTTGGCCACGGCCTTCTTGGGCGCCGCGCCCTCGTCGCTCCCGTCCGCCACCGCTTCCGACTCGACGGCGGACGCGGCGGCCTTGGCCGCCACGGTCTTCTTCACCGGCGCGACCTTGGTCTCGACGGTCTTGGTGGCAGTACGCTTCGCCGGGCTCTTGGCTGCGACGCTCTTACGGGTGCGCTTGGGCGCCTCAGCGGCACTCACCATCAGCGTCACACCCTCCTCGTCGAGGACCTGGTTGAGGCTGCGCAGAACGTTCTTCCACTGGGTTGCCGGGATCTGGTCCGCTTCGAAGGCTCGGCGCACGTCGTCGCCGGCGATCTGACCCTGAGCCTTACCCCGCTCGATGAGCGCCATCAGAGACTCGGACTCGGCGATCTCCGGCGGGAGCGTACGGGATGTGCTGGCCGACACGAACAACCTCTCGGAACGATGGAAAACGACTACGGTGGAACCGCTCAGCAACTCAGCGTCATGTACGTCGCGGATATTCCTCGCGCGGCCGCCACCTCTTACCTCATCGCGCTGCTCGCCAGAGCGTTACGCCCGGCCCCACGTGGTCCGAGTCACACCCCGGAACGGCATCAACCAGTCGATAGCCGGACACTCGGTGTGAACGAGACGGCCATGTCCGCCCCTGACGGGGCGGACGGCTCCGCCGCCGGGCCCGGAGGGTGTGGGCCGGCGGCGGAAGTCGGTGCCGTCTCCGGTTGGCTCCGGGCGATCAGTGCTCGCGCGGCGCGGGGACGACATGGTCGGGGGTCCCGGCGGGACCCGGCTCGGTGTGCACGGCCAGCAGCTGGCGCATGACGGCCTCCGCCTCGGCACCGTCGGAGGCGGCCAGCGCCTCGACCACCCGCACGTGGAGGGCCACGGAGTGATCGCCGGGGCGCTCGCAGCCGGTGACGGGGCCACCGGAGACCTGGAGGGCGGCGGAGACGATGCAGGACAGGTGCTCCAGCATGCGGTTGCCCGCGACCTGCAGGAGCAGGGCGTGGAACTCGGCGTCGGCGCGGGAGAAGGTCAGCCCGTCGCCCTGACCGACGGCGTGAGCCATGATCTCGGTCATGTCCACCAGGCGCTGCTGGATGTCCTCACGGCCGTGCCCGGCGGCGAGGCGGGCGGCGAGCGGCTCGATCGTCCAGCGCAGCTCGAACAGCTCGCGGCGCTGGTCGTCCCGCTGCGGGCCGAAGGCCCGCCACTCGATGATGTCGGGGTCGAGCAGATTCCAGTCGCTGACGGGGCGGACCCGGGTGCCGACGTTGGGCCGGGCACTGACCAGACCCTTGGCCTCCAGAACACGCAGCGATTCGCGGACGACGGTGCGGGAGACCTCGAAACGCTGGCCGATCTCCTCGGGGACGAGCGGGCGGTCGGCACCCAGATCGCCGGAGACGATCATCTGGCCGAGCTGCTGGACGAGTTGGCCGTGGAGCCCGCGGCCACGGCTGCCGCCCGCCCGGCGGCCCATCCGGCCCATGTCGGTGTCGCCGCCCTCCCAGGAGGGCGTGCCGCCGGGCCGGTCCAGCGAGGATCCGGCGGAGACGTCGGCGTACGGATAGCGGTCGAGCTCGCCACCGCCGACGAGGCTGGGGTCGACGGAGCGGGCGGCGGTCATCATGGTGTGCGCAAGGGTACTCACGCATCATTTGTCGGCGATGACGCCCGGCGCCTTGAGGGCTTTGCTGAAAAGCACACGAAAGGGTGAGCACTCATCACCTGATAATTGACGCTTTATCGGAAGGAAATGGGGTTTCTCCGGCGCAAGACCGTTGCCACATAGGCACACAACAGCGCGAAGAGCGACAAGACGAAGGAATACCGGACGGGTTGGGTCGCCAGCCGGACCGCGTCGATGGCGGGCGCGGTCGCCGCACGGCGCACGACGGGCGCCACCAGCAGAGGCACCGCCAACACCCCGGCCAGACCGAGCGCGGTGGTACGGAACACCCCTGCCGCCAGCACACCGGCCCAGCAGCAGACGAGCGCCAGCACCCCCCATGTCACGGCGATACGGGCCAGGACCAGGAGACGGGGCAGCCCGTGGTCGCCCAGGAAATGCGCCTCCACAGCCCCCGCCACGGCCGCGCCACCGGCGATCAGCAGCGCCGCACCGCCGTTCACGACGAGCTTGGCCAGCAGCAGGCGCAGTTGGCGCGGCACGGGCGCGTTGGCGGGGGCCAGCGCCGGGTACCGGAACTCCTGGCCGTACGAGAGCGCCCCGAGCAACCCGCCCCCGAGAGCGGCCGGAGGAAGCGGCAGGGAATGTGCCCAGCCGGTCAGCAGGCGCAGGGAGGCGGCATGGTGCCCAGTGCGCAGCAGCACGAAAGTGGAGAGTGCCGAGGCGAGCACGCCGGCGAGGGCGATGAGCCACGGGCCGCGGATGCCCGCGAGGCGGCGCAGTTCGTAGCGGACCGGCCGGGCGGGCCCGGCGGGCGGGCGCGCCTCGCGCACCGGCGCCAGGGAGATCGCGCCGGGGGCGCGATCTCCGTGCGGCGAATCCGGAACGCCGGTGTCACCCACCTCGTCCGCGAGGCGGTGCAGCAGGATGCCGTGCCGGAAGGCTGTCTCGCCGATCCGGGCGGTGGTCGCGCCGTAGACGCAGATGCGACTGCCGCTCTCGTGGGTGATCTCGGTCTCGTCGCCGGCGAGCAGCAGCGCCAGGCGTTCGGCCTGCGGCGACTGCACGGCGACGTAGGGCCGCAGCCGTCCGCGGCCGAATTCCCGGGCCGACTGGTCGGCGACGAGCCGCCCCGCGTCGAGCGTGACGATGCGGTCCGCGAGGCGACCGGCCGTTCGAGGATCACTCACGGTGACGACCACCGTGCCGCCGCGTGCGGCATAGGTCTTCAGCAATCCGTACAGCCAGGCGGTGTCGCGGGGTGACAAGTCCTGCGCGGGGTCGTCGAGCAGGAGGGCGGGCGGGTCGCCGAGGAGGGCGGCGGCCACCCCGAGGCGGCGGTCCATGCCGAGCGAGAACTCGCCGAGGCGCCGGTCGGCCGCGTCGCGCAGGCCCACGATCTCCAGGACCTGATCGGCACGTTCGACCGGCGCACCGGCGGCGGCGGCCAGCATCCGCAGGTGGCCGCGGGCCGAGCGGGAGGGATGTCCGGGGACGTCGCCGAGGAGTACGCCGACGATGTTCGCCGGGTGGGCGTGACGGTGCAGCGGCCGACCGCCGAAAAGGGTGATGCCGCGGCCGGGTTCGAGTTCGATCATCAGCCGCAGAGCGGTCGACTTGCCCGCACCGCTGTCGCCGAGCAGGGCGGTGATCTCCCCGGGGCGGGCGTCAAAGGTGAGGTCGTCCACGGCGGGTGCTTCTTCGCCGCGGGACGCGCTGGTCAGTCCGATGGCCTGGATCACCCTTGCACGATAACGTGCGAAAGGTCCGAAATTTACACCTCTGGCCGCAACATGGGCGGATTGAGGATGGTTGCACCACCCGCGCGGAACAACTGTGCGGGCCGACCGCCCTGACGGGTCGTCGTGCCGCCGGTGGGTACGAGGAATCCGGCCGTCCCCGTCACCTTGCGGTGGAAGTTGCGCGGATCGAGGACGACACCCCACACCACCTCGTAGACCCGGCGCAGTTCACCGACGGTGAACTCCGGCGGGCAGAAGGCGGTGGCCAGTGCGGAGTACTCGAGCTTGGACCGGGCGCGTTCGACGCCGTCGCCGAGGATGCGCGCATGGTCGAAGGCGAGGGCACCGTCCTCGCCATTGCGCAGCAACTCCCCCACCGGGGCCCAGCGGGCACTGCGCGCGTCACCTCCGGCGCGAGGAGCGGGCAGATCGGGGGCGAGCACCAGGTGGGCAACACTCACCACGCGCATGCGCGGGTCGCGCTGGGGATCGCCGTACGTGGCCAGCTGCTCCAGGTGCACCCCCTTACCGGCGCGGAGCCCCGTCTCCTCCTCCAGTTCACGGGCGGCGGCCTCGGCCAGGTCCTCGTCGCCCCGCACGAAGCCTCCGGGCAGCGCCCACCGGCCCTGGTACGGCGGCTCGCCGCGACGGACCGCGAGGGCGCTCAGGGCGTTGCTGCGCACCGTGAGCACGACGAGATCGACGGTGACGGCGAACGGCGGGAAAGCTGACGGGTCGTAGGGCGACATGTCCGCGATCATAGTCGTCTGCCTGACGATAAGCAGCAGGTTGGAAGGATGACGGGGCCCGCTCTCGGCCGGTTGTTCGACGTCGTGGTCAGGCGGGGCAGAGCCGGGGAGAAGTCGGCCAGAAGCCGTGAGGGAGCGCGGGCGGCGGGGACCGGGCGGGTTGGTGGAGCAGGGGTGCTCCCCGGTTCAGGCACCGAGCTGGAGTCCGGCCGCGACCTCCTCGACGACGGCCGTCCCGAGCCGCCCGACGCGTACCGCGAACGGCTCGCCGGCGACCGTCAGCCCCGTCAGCCGCAGCTCGCCCAGGGGCGCGCTGCCCATGGGACGGACGACGACGACGCGCTCGGGGACGTCCGGGCGGATCCCGGCGAGGGCGGTGAGCAGGTGCACCGCCCCGGCGGAAGCCACGGCGGCGGGACGGGACGCGGTCGGGTGCGGGGCGGGCACGCGGTCGGGAGCACGCTGCTCGCCCGCGTACATCTCGGGAAGCCGGTGGCCGAAGACGGCGGCAGCGTCGAGCACACCGCGCAGCAGAGCGGCGCCCTCCCTCTCGTAGCCGTGCGCGGCAAGCCCGGCGACCGCGACGGCGGTGTCGTGGACGCGTACGGCTCCTCCCCGGTGCCCGAAGGGGTTGTGGCCGGGCGCAGTGGCCGACAGCGTGCGCAGCCCCCACCCCGAGTCGAGCTCCGGCGCCACCAGCAGGCGCGCGAGCTGCTCGGTCTGCGCCTTGTCCAGCAGTCCGCAAGCGACCTCGCCGCCCGCGGCGAGCCCGGTGTCCAGCAGGTGGGCCGCCGCCGAGCCGGGATGCGGCACCGGTCTGCCGTCCGGGGTCAGGGCTGCGGCCGGGTGGCCCCCGGCACGGTCGTCCAGCCAGAAGTCCTCACGGAAGCGACGGCGCAGCGCCTCCGCCCGCTCGCGCCACTCCTCGGCACCGGGGCGTCCGTACGCGTCCAGCAGATCTGCGCCGTACAGCATGGCGCGGTGGGCGTGCGCCTGCACGTCGCAGCGCAAGGGACCGCCGGGCGCGGGGTCGGGCATGTACCCGGCGGAGGTCAGGGACGAGCGCAGCCACCGCAGCGAGCGCTCCGCCGCCGGCAACAGCTGCTCGGCGTCCCGTTCGTACATCCCCCAGCGGCGCGCCTCGGCGAGCACGGTGACGAAGAGCAGCCCGGCCTCCACACCCGAGGAGGTGGGGGGCAGGTGCGGCCCGGCATGCCGCAGCGGTCCGGGCAGATGACCGGTCTCCGGGTCCTGCCGGCGGGCGAGGGTGCGCAGCGTCCCGGCCGCCAGTCGCGTGCCGAGCGGCAGCAGCATGCGCGCCGCCCACACCGCGTCGGCCGGCGCCAGACCGAGCCGCCACGGCGCCCCGGCCGCCACGTGGGCGTCGAGCGGGTGCCCGGGATCCCGCAGCAGCAGCGCCCGCAGGTCGTCGAGCGCGGTGCGGAGCAGCGCCGCCGCCCCGCGGTCCTCACAGTCGATCTGCGCCGCCGACCACGGCGCGGCGGGCGGTCCGGACGCCGCGCCGTGCGGCTGCCCCCCGGCGGGCTCCAGGACCACCCGCAGCTCGATCGTGCGCGACGCCCCGGCCGGCAGCACCAGGTCCCAGCTCAGCAGGCCGGCCGAGGCCATGGCGTTGTCCGGCCCCGGCGCGGCGACGACCCGGACCCGTCCGCCCTCGCCTGCCCACAGCAGTCCCGCGTCGCAGACGCTGGCCGGCAGCTCCGGGCCGGACACCCCCGAGGCGATCGCCGGCAGCTCGGCGAGATCGCAGGCGAGGGACACCTCGCACGGGATGCGCACCTCGCGCGGGCCGGTGTTGTGCACCGTGATGCGCTCGGTGCCGTCCGCGGAGCGCAGCCGCTCCACGGTCAGGGCCGGGTCCGGGGCCGTGTCACCGGGCACCCGGGCGACCGCGGTGAACCGCGCCTGCCCGGCCGTCACCGGCAGGCCCTGCACGGGCACCGGCGCCGCCCCCGCGAGCCGGAGCTCGCAGCGGGCCAGCACGCGCCGCCCGGCCTGGTAGAAGCCGTCCAGGCCGTTGCCGCGCAACTGCCCGTCCCGCCCCGATACCGCGAGCGACGGGGCCGCGACGCAGATCACCGCGTCGTGCACCGCCTGCGGCGCCCGGTCGGCGCGGGAGGACGACCGATTGGCCGGATGCGGGCCCATGCCATCTCCTCGTCGGCTCGGGCGGGTGGTGCCGCCACTACCCCGGTGAACGCCCGTGTGGGCACTCGGGTCACGCGCCGTCTACCGTTCCTGATCGGGAAACCGTTCGTATCAGCGGAAAGAGAGCCATGGCCGTCTACCGCCAGCCAGGGACCGTGATCACCGACCGCACCTTCCAGGTACCGCTCGACCACGCGGATCCACGTGGTGAGCAGATCGAGGTGTACGCCCGCGAGGTCGTGGCGGTCGGCAAGGAACGGGAGCCACTGCCCTGGTTGTTGTTCCTTCAAGGCGGCCCGGGGGGCAGGTCACCGCGGCCGCTGGGCCGCGACGGCTGGCTCACCAGGGCACTGGACGACTACCGGGTGCTCCTCCTCGACCAGCGCGGCACCGGCCGTTCCACGCCTGCCAACCGCCAGACCCTGCCGCTGCGAGGCGACGCCGCCGCCCAGGCCCGGTATCTGGAGCACTTCCGGGCCGACTCAATCGTCCGCGACTGCGAGCTGATCCGCCGTGAACTGCTCGGCCAGGGTGTGCAGTGGAGTCTGCTGGGGCAGAGCTTCGGCGGTTTCTGCACGCTGACGTATCTGTCCGTCGCCCCCGAGGGAATTCGTGAGGCGTTCGTGACAGGCGGTCTCGCGGGTCTGCGCAGCAGCGCCGAAGACGTCTACCGGGCTGCCTATCCCCGGGTGGAGCGCAAGGTCGAGGGCCACTACGCGCGCTACCCGGAGGACGCGGAGACGGTCCGCGCAGTGGCGCGGCACCTCCGGGAGCACGAGGTGACGCTGCCGGACGGCGGGCTGCTGACCGCCGAGGCGCTCCAGTCCCTCGGCCTGATGCTGGGCACGAGTACCGGCTCGCACACGCTGCACTATCTGCTGGAGGACGCGTTCCTTCCGGGGACGGCACATCCGCAGCTGTCCGACTCCTTCCTGGCCGAGGCGCAGAGCCATCTGTCCTTCGCGGGCAATCCGCTCTACGCGGTGCTGCACGAGTCGATCTACGGTCAGCGGTCGGTGTCGCCACGGGGCACCGGATGGTCGGCCGAATCGGTGCGCGGCGAGTTCCCGCAGTTCGACGTGGACAAGCGGCTGGCGGACGACGCACCAGTGCTGCTGACCGGGGAGATGATCTACCCCTGGATGTTCTCCACCGACCCGGCACTCGCCCCGCTGCGCGACACCGCGGAACTGCTGGCCCGGCGCGAGGACTGGCCCGACCTGTACGACCCGCGCCAACTGGCGTTGAACGAGGTGCCGGTGGCCGCGGCGGTGTACCACGACGACATGTACGTCGACACGGCCGACTCCCTGGCGACCGCCCGGTCGGTGCGTGGCCTGCGGACGTGGGTCACCGACGAGTACGAGCACGACGGGCTCCGGGTGAGCGGCGGCCGGGTCCTCGACCGGCTGATCCGGCTGGCCCGCGGCGAGCTGTGAGGATGGCGGCGCGGCGGGCCTGCCCGCCGCGCCGCCGGCGCAGGTAGCGGCGCAGCGGCTCGGGGGAGATCCCGTTGTTGACCGCCGCGTTCAGCAGCCGGGCGAAGGTGTAGTCGGGGGCGAGGTGCAGCGCACGGCCGAAGGCCACGCGCGCGGTGGCCTCGTCCCCCGTGGACCAGGCGACCCAGCCGGCCAGTGTCAGGGGTGCCGCGGCGTGCTCGTGGTACGGCTCGACGCAGCGGCGGGCGAGCGCACGCCACAGGCGCAAGGCGGGGTCGGTGTGCGGCGGGTCCATCCACTCCGCAGCCCGGTCACGGGTGTCGCGGTCCTGCAGGCCGAGGATCATCGCTGCGGCCTCGTCGTCACCCAGCAGGGCGTCGTCATGGCGATCGCCGACCGGGCCGTCGTCCTCCGGGGAGGCGGCCCCGAACCGGTCCAGGGCCGCCTTGAGCAGCCGCAGCGTGGTACGCCTCACCTCGTCGGAGTCGTCTCGCTCCAGCATGCGCGGCACCAGCCCGGCGGCAGCCGTGTCCAGCGCCTCCTCCCGTGCGATGGTCGCCGTCGATCCCGCCGGGGGCGGGGTGAGGCGGTCCTCCAGCTCCTTGCGGGAGCCGCGCACCCGGATGCCCGCATAGGCGGCCGCGGCCGCCATCACCGAGCCACCGGAGGGCGCGACCGCCACACCTTCGGCGGGTCCGCACTCACTGGCCGCGCAGGAGTAGGACCACCAGCGCCCGGCGGAGACGCACAGCGCCTCCACCACGGGTACGTCGAGGCCGCCGCAGGCCACGCGCAGGTCCTGAGCCAGTGGCCGGAGCCGCTCCATGACCTGGCCCGGGGTATCCCCCGCGGCTGGGTCCTGGACGAGGAAGAGCACGATGGCGTCGGGGCGGGCGCCTCGCTGGGCGCTGCCGGCGACAAGACATTCGGCCAACTGCGCCGCCGCGTCGGGCCATTCGCCGGGGTTGCGGGGGATGCCCAGCCGGGCGCGGCCGCCGAAGCGGCCGCGTTCACCGTGGAGGGCGATCATCAGAATGCTGTCGTCCGGATGGAAGCCGCACAGGTACGGAAGGGCTGCGGCGAGTTCGGCCGGGCTGCGCAGGGTGACCTTCGGGTCGTCCGAGGGACGCGGGGATGCGGTGTGCTGAGTCATGATCCGAAGGTGGCGCACGGGGTGGATCTCCGCCAGACCCCTCCAAAACCTGTGGATAAACCAGCCATATCATCGCAATAACTCTGAGTGAGTTATCCACAGGTCCGACGAGGGCGGTTGGCACGGTGTCGGTGTCATCGGGTTGCATGGGGGCATGACCACCGCACTGCGCACCACCGCCGACACGATCCTCAGCCGGCTCGTCGGGGACCCGACGGGCAAAGCCCGCCTGCGCGAGGACCAGTGGCGCGCGGTCGAGGCACTGGTGGCCCAGGGCCGCCGGGCCCTGGTCGTCCAGCGCACGGGCTGGGGCAAATCCGCCGTCTACTTCGTGGCCACGGCCCTGCTCCGCGAACGCGGCAGCGGTCCGACCGTGATCGTCTCCCCACTGCTCGCCCTCATGCGCAACCAGATCGACGCCGCCGACCGCGCCGGTATCCGGGCCCGGACGATCAACTCGGCCAACCCCGAGGAGTGGGACACCGTCCAGGCCGAGGTCGCCGCCGGGGAGGTCGACGTCCTGCTGGTCAGCCCGGAGCGGCTCAACAATCCCGACTTCCGCGATCAGGTACTGCCCAAACTCGCCGCCACCACCGGCCTGCTCGTGGTCGACGAGGCGCACTGCATCTCGGACTGGGGCCACGACTTCCGGCCCGACTACCGCCGGCTGCGCACGATGCTCGCCGACCTGCCGCCGGGTGTCCCCGTCCTGGCCACCACGGCCACCGCCAACGCCCGCGTGACGGCCGACGTCGCCGAGCAACTGGGCACCGGCGATCACGAGGGCGCACTGATCCTGCGCGGGCCGCTGGACCGCGAGAGCCTCGCGCTCGGCGTCCTGCCGCTGCCGGACGCCGCGCACCGGCTCGCCTGGCTCGCCGACCACATCGGCGAGCTGCCGGGCTCCGGCATCATCTACACGCTCACCGTGGCGGCCGCCGAGGAGGTCGCGGCGTTCCTGCGGCAGCGCGGGCACGAGGTGGCGGCGTACACCGGCCGCACCGAGGACGCCGACCGGCGGGTCGCTGAGGCCGCGCTGCTGCGCAACGAGGTCAAGGCCCTGGTCGCGACCTCCGCCCTCGGCATGGGATTCGACAAGCCCGACCTGGGCTTCGTGCTCCACCTGGGCTCGCCCTCCTCCCCCATCGCCTACTACCAGCAGGTCGGCCGCGCCGGCCGCGGCGTCGACCACGCCGAGGTCCTGCTGCTCCCGGGCCCGGAGGACGAGGCGATCTGGCGCTACTTCGCCTCCCTCGCCTTCCCTCGCGAGGAGCAGGTCCGCCAGACCCTCGCGCTGCTGGCGGAGGCCGGGGCGCCGCTGTCCGTGCCCGCCCTGGAGGCCCGCGTCGACCTGCGCCGCACCCGGCTGGAGACCATGCTCAAGGTCCTCGACGTGGACGGCGCCGTCCGCCGGGTGCGCGGCGGCTGGACGTCCACGGGGGAGCCCTGGGCGTACGACACCGAGCGTTATGCCTGGGTCGACCGGCAGCGCAAAGCCGAGCAGCAGGCCATGCGCGAGTACGCCACGACCACCGCCTGCCGCATGGAGTACCTGCGGCGCCAACTCGACGACGAGGAAGCCGCCCCCTGTGGCCGTTGCGACAACTGCGCGACGCCGCGCTACTCCACCGAGGTGTCCCGCGAGGCGCTGGAGTCCGCCCGGGCGTCCCTCGGGCGCCCCGGGGTCGAGGTGGAACCGCGCCGGATGTGGCCCACTGGCCTCCCGGCCGTGGGCATCGACCTCAAGGGCCGGATTCCGGCCGGCGAACAGGCGGAGCCCGGTCGCGCCCTCGGACGGCTCTCGGACATCGGCTGGGGCAACCGGCTGCGACCGCTGTTCGCCGTGAACGCCCCGGACGCGCCCGTGGCGGACGACGTGGTCAACGCCGTGGTCACCGTTCTGGCGGACTGGGCCCGGGGACCGGGCGGCTGGGCCAGTGGCGGGCCCGACGCACCGCCCCGCCCGGTCGGTGTAGTGACCATCGCCTCCCACACCAGGCCACAGCTGATCGCCTCGCTCGGGCAGCGCATCGCCGACGCCGGGCGCATGCCGCTGCTGGGAGAGCTGGCCCACACAGGCGACGTCGAGCCCTCGCGCGTGCCGCGCAGCAACAGCGCGCAGCGACTGCGCGCACTGCACGGGGCGTTCGCCGTTCCGCCCGGTCTCGCCGACGCCATCGCGGCCATGCCCGGGCCGGTTCTGCTCGTCGACGATTTCACCGAAACCGGCTGGACCCTGGCAGTCGCCGCACGGCTGCTGCGCAGGTCAGGTGTTACGGCGGTGTTTCCGCTGGTCCTGGCTCTGCAAGGCTGATCCGTAGTCACATGCTGGACAGCGCGCGGGGATCTATGCGGCGGACAGCCAGATAACCGACAGACCGACTAATTGACCGTTGCCGCTCGCGTGTGCGACAGCGAGAATTGAGACGTTCCCCGTTCGGCTCCTCGAGCCCCCCGACCGGCATGCGCCCGCGCACCCGGTCTCGGACGCATACCCGAAGGGAGGATCGTGGCCATGGGCTTCGCTCCGGAAACCACTTCCGGCACGTCCTCCCGCGCCGCCGGCCGTGTGCGCACCCTGGAACCGGCCGAGTGGACCGCCGCGGGCTTCCCGCTGCTGATCAGCCCGCGCGACGTGGTCAAGGACCTGCACGCGCGCCACCTCCCCGCGCCGGGCACGGTGGTGCTCGCGGTCCTGTCACCCGACGGACGGCTGACGGCCAGCGCCTCGTTCGCGCAACGCGAGGGTGTCGTCGACGGCTGGGAGCGCCGCAACGCGATCCTGTCGCACCTGCGCCGGATCACCCCGGACGACCTGCGGCGGCGTACGCCCGTGCGCACCACCGTCCTTCTGGTGTGCCGGGAGGGCGGCGCCGCGTGGACCGAGGCGGACGGGGCGTGGGCGTGGGGCCTGCGGGACGCGTGCTCGTTGCACGGCCTGCGCCCCGGCTCCTACATCACACTGACCGAGGACGGCTGGCGGGTGTACGGCGAGGCCCGTGTCGGACGTACCCCCAACGCCTCGTCCTGGTCCGGCCAACAGCACGGCGCAGCGGCCCTGCCCCCCGGAGGGACACCGGCCCTGCGCCGCACGGCAGCCCGCTGATCAGGCGATCGCGCCGAGCATCCCGTTGATCCGCTGGGGGGCGCCGCACACGATCAGCAGCGCGCCGGCCCGTCGCATCGCCGAGGCCAGCAGCGCGGCCACGACCTCGTCGGAGCCACCGTTGACCGCGACGACCACGACCGGACGGCCCTGGGCGCGCTCCGCGTCGTGGGCCGCGTAGAAGACGTCGTCGCCGGCGTCGTGCTGCGCCCAGTAGGACGTCTCGCCGAAGCTCAGCTCGTGGGCGGCCCAGGGGTGCTGCTCGCCGGTGGTGAGCACCAGGACCTCGGAGGGCGCCCGACCGCTGTCCAGCAGCAGGTCGACGGCCTCGTCGGCGGCGTCGAGCGCGCCTTCCACCGGGGCGGGGATGATCTGGATCCGCGTCGTCGTCGCACCGGCGGAGCTGGTCTGTGCGACCTCGGCTTCCCGCGGCGACCGCGGCTGCGACGGAACGGCCGGACCACGGGCGGGGCCGGGGCGGCCGGGCCGGGCGTTGACCGCGGTGCCACCGCGCGGTGGCGCGGGACGCGGGGACGCGGGACGGGGGCCAGGGGTCGGTACAGGGCGGGGGGTCGACGCGGACCGGCCGGCGGCCGGAGCTACGCGAGAACCCGGGACACTCTCGTGAATCTGAGGCTCCTCGGGGATGGGAGGCATGTACTGATGTCTATCAAATGCACCGGAACAGCGCAGCGGCGGGTAGGTCACAACTCGGCTCAGAAATCGAACCCGAGCTGCTCACCTGACTCCACCGCCTCCGCGGTCTCCCGGACTTTCTTCAAGTGCTGCCAACGCGGCAGCCTATCGAGATATGCCCAGGACAGCCGGTGGTGGGGGGTGGGTCCCAGTTCCGCCAGCGCGGCGCGGTGCACCGGCGAAGGGTACCCGGCGTTGTCCCCGAAACCGAACGGAGCATAGCCGACGCCCAGTTCGGCCATCATGGCGTCCCGCCGCACCTTGGCGATCACCGAGGCGGCGGACACGGCGATGCAGGACTGGTCGCCCTTGATGACCGTCCGCACCCGCCACGGGCCGCCGAGGTAGTCGTGCTTGCCGTCGAGGATGACCGCGTCGGGCCGTACGGGCAGGGCCTCCAGGGCACGCGTCGCCGCGAGCCGCAGTGCGGCCGTCATCCCCAGGTCGTCGATCTCCTCGGGCGACGCGTGCCCGAGGGCATGGCAGTTCACCCAACCGACGAGCACGGCGGAGAGTTCGTTCCGTCGCTTGACGGTGAGCAGTTTGGAATCGGTGAGCCCGTCCGGTGCCCGCCGCAGTCCGGTGACGGCCGCGCACACGGTGACCGGTCCGGCCCAGGCGCCCCGGCCGACCTCGTCGACGCCCGCGACGATCTTGGCGCCGAGTGTCGCGCGCAACGAGCGTTCGACGCTGTGGGTGGGAGGTTCACGGACCATGGCAAGGCCCACCCTACGCTCCCGCGGTGAGCCGTCCGAGGCAGGGTCCCGTGCGGCCGCGCGCGACTCAGGGCCGCAGCAGGGGCAGCATCACCTGGTCGACGACCTCGACGAGGTCGCGTTCGGAGATCTCCCGTCCGCCCATCTTCGAGCGGTACATCATCAGGGCGGGCACGACGTCGGCGACGACGTCCCCCGTGGCGTCCGGGCGTACCTCTCCGCGTTCGACCCCGCGCCGTACGACGTCCAGGATGCGGTGCTTGGTGGGTTCGACCACCCCCTCGACGACCAGCCGCACGAAGCAGTGCGCCGTCTCGTGGTCGGACTCGTCGATCACGGCACGCAGGGCCAGGCCGCTCTGCGAGTACATCGCCTCGCGCATTCTCAGCACCAGGAAGAGCAGGTCCTCGCGCAGGCTGCCGAGATCCGGCACATCGGGAACGGCGGGGAGTGCGGCCTGCAGCGCGTCGGTGGCCAGCGCCTGCTTGGACGGCCAGCGGCGGTAGACCGCCGCCTTGCCGGTCTGCGCGGCGGACGCCACGCCCTCCATGGTCAGCCCCCGCCAGCCGACGGTACTCAGCTGCTCCAAGGCCGCCTTGAGGATGGCCCGTTCCAGCACAGGCCCGCGGCGGCGCGGCGCGACCTGCTTGGACGGATCCGCTGCCGCCTCATACGACATGCCCATGGCACCTTCTCGGTTTCTCGCTTTTAGTGAACGCTTGCGTTCACTAACAACCCCACTCTAGTGTCGTTCATAGTGAACGCTGCCGTTCACTAGTCACCGTCTGGGGGATCTCGTGACCGCTGAGCAACTCACCTCACCACGCGCACCAGGCACCGCGCGACGCGACGGCAGGCCGGGGATCGCACTCGCCGTGATCGCGGCCTGCCAGCTCATGGTCGTGCTGGACGCGACGATTGTGAATATCGCGCTCCCGCACATCCAGGGCGCCCTCTCCTTCTCCACCACCGATCTGTCCTGGGTGCTCAACGCCTACACCCTCACCTTCGGCGGCCTTCTGCTCCTCGGCGGGCGGGCCGGCGACATCCTCGGCCGCCGCAGGGTGTTCGTCTTCGGCATCCTGCTGTTCTCACTCGCCTCGCTTCTCGGGGGCTTCGCGCAGGAGCCGTGGCAGTTGCTCGCGGCGCGCTCCCTGCAGGGTGTCGGCGGCGCGATCGCCTCGCCCACCTCGCTGGCCCTCATCACCACCACCTTTCCCGAAGGCCCCGAGCGCAACCGCGCGTTCGGCGTCTTCGCCGCGGTCTCCGCGGGCGGCGGCGCGGTGGGCCTGCTGGCGGGCGGCATGCTCACCGACTGGCTCGACTGGCGCTGGGTGTTCTTCGTCAACGTGCCCATCGGCCTGCTGATCGCGTTCCTGGCGCCGCGCTACATCAGCGAGTCGAAGCGGCACCCCGGCCGCTTCGACATCGCCGGCGCGGTGACATCGACCCTCGGCATGGCCTCACTGGTCTACGGCTTCATCCGGGCCGCAAGCCAGGGCTGGCGGGACGGGCTCACGATCGGCGCGTTCTGCGCGGCGGTGGTCCTGCTGAGCTCGTTCGTCCTCGTCGAGCGTCGCGCGAAGGAACCCATCACCCCACTGCGGATGTTCGCGGACCGCAACCGCTCCGGCACCTACGTGATCATGCTGAGCCTCGCCGCGGGGATGTTCGGGATGTTCTTCTTCATCGTCATCTTCGTGCAGAACGTCCTCGGCTACAGCCCCATCGCCGCCGGTTTCGCCTTCCTCCCTGTCACCGTCGCGATCGTGACGGGCGCGGGGCTCTCCACCCGTTTCCTGCCGGTTCTCGGGCCGAAGCCCTTCCTGGTCGCGGGCTCGACGCTCGCCGGTATCGGCATGACGTGGCTGACCTTCATCGACCCGGGCAGCAGTTACGTGGGTGGGGTGCTGGGCCCGATGGTGATCTTCGGCTTCGGCATGGGCCTGAACTTCGTGACGCTGACACTGACCGCCCTCTCGGGGGTCGCGCAGCACGAGGCGGGCGCGGCCTCCGGGCTGCTCAACGCCATGCAGCAGGTGGGAGGTTCGCTGGGCCTGTCGATCCTGGTGACGGTCTTCGGCACCGCGAGCCGCGACAAGGCGACCGACACGGTGACGCAGTTCCTCGCCCGGGCGACGCCGGCGCAGAAGGCGGAGTTCATGCGGACGCGCGAACTGCCGGCGCCCTGGTCGCACGAGGTCCTGGCGCACGGCATCTCCACCGCTCTGTACGCCGCCGTGGCCCTGGTCCTGCTGGCCCTCGCCACCGCGCTGTTCGTCGTCCGGGTGCGCAAGACCGACCTGGAGGCGCTGAGCGGCACGGCGGGGACGCCCGCCGCCTGACGGGCCCCGCCGCCCGGCCCGAGGGGAGGCCGGGGCGGCGGGCCGGGGTCCCTCAGGGCACTTCGATGCGGTAGCCGTCGAGTCCCACCCGCGAGCAGGCGTCGTAGGAGTCCACCGGGCGCGCGGTCAGCATCGAACGG
Source organism: Streptomyces sp. RLA123 (assembly GCF_056270165.1). Taxonomy (NCBI): domain Bacteria; kingdom Bacillati; phylum Actinomycetota; class Actinomycetes; order Kitasatosporales; family Streptomycetaceae; genus Streptomyces; species Streptomyces sp. RLA123. The sequence goes on from NZ_JBWDOR010000003.1 coordinate 2,345,552, forward strand.
GCCCGGGCCTCACCGAGACTCCTGGCGTACCAGGGATCGCCGCCGCCCCGCAGATCGCGGGCCAGAAGGTGCAGCGCGCAGGAGCGCTGCGGTTCCGGCAGCCGGTCCAGCGCGGGGACCGCGTCGGCGGACAGGTCCTGCAGGTAGTCCAGATCGATGCGCCCGGTGTTCTCGTACCGGGTGACCTGCTGCTCGGCGATGAGGGCGTCCGGACCCGCGAGGCCGAAGACCAGCAGGCCGACGGCCGCGCTCGCCACCACGGCCCGCGGCAGCCAGCGGGCGCCGAACACCCCGGCCGCCATCATCAGGACGATCAGCAGCCCGAGCCACAGTTCGATGCCGGCCACGGAGATCCGCATCCGCGTCAGCCCGTAGGCGCCCACGTACAGCTCCATGCGGCGCAGCGCGGAGGCGACGACGACCAGCGTCAGCACGCAGATCGCGCCGAGCACCGATCGCACCAGCAGGCGGTCACGGTCCTTGCCCCGGGGCGCCCAGCGCAGGGCGAGGCCGATCACCCCGATGGTCAGCAGGGTCACGATCAGCAGTTGCCAGAAGCCCTGCCGGGCGTACTGCGCGTACGTCAGGCCGGTCTCCGCAAGCACCTTCTGGTACCCGCCGAAGAGCACGGCGAGCTGTACGGCGTTGAAGACGGCGAACAGCGCGGCGAGGACGATCAGCGGCAGCGCCCACTCGGCCCGGCCGCGGGCGCGTCCCGGCTTGACCTTGACGCGGTCGAAGCGGCGCGGTGCCCCGGCGGTGTACGCGGCGGCCAGCGCGCCCAGTACGCCGAGGGCGAACAGCACGACGCGTAGCGGGAAGTCGCCGAGCGTCATGTCGGGGACGAAACCGCTCAGCAGATCGGCGAAGGCGGCATCCGCCCCGGCGAAGAGCGCGCCGAAGACCAGGAGCAGGACGACCGCCACCACGACCGCCTTGACCATCGGCAGCCAGCGCTGCCGGTTGCCCGCGGTCCGCTCGCGCAGGCCGCGCAGCGCCCAGCCCACACCGGGCACCACGGACGCCCACACACCGAGGCCCCCCAGCAGCACTCCCGGCCAGCGGCGGCCTCCGTGCAGGGCGAGCGAACCCACGGCGAAGAAGGCGAGGACCGCGAGAAAGGCCGGCCAGCCCGCGTCGCGCAGCGCGGGGACGAGCAGCAGGCCGAGGGCCGTGACCGCCCACACCAGCGTCCACGGGCGCGGGCGGCGGGCGCGCACGACCGCCGCGACACCGGCGGCGAGCGCGGCGGGCAGGGCGGTCAGCAGGAGATTGACGCCGATGCCGTCGCGCAACAGCACGGCGGCCAGGAAGCCGGTGCAAAGGGCGATCCAGAGCACCGCCGCAGGGACGGCGGACGGCGGCTTGACGCGGCTGTCGATGATCCACCGAGGAGGGGGCGGCGGGGGCGGCGGCGTCCAGGGATGCGGCTGGACCGGGGCGTGGCCGCCCGGACGGGCCCCCGGATAGGCCGGTGGCCGGACCGGTGGCCGGGCGTAGTGCGGCGGCCGCTGCGGCGCGGCGCCCTTCGGCACATCGGACATGAGGACCCCTCCCCACCGGTCCATGCCCGATGACGCGGCGCGGGACCGGAGCTTGTCAGCGCCCCCCGGGAAGATCGCCGGGGCAGCGTGGCCGCCAGGCTATGCGCCGTGGTGCGGGGCGCACACGGGCCGAGGAGCTCCTGGCCCGGTCTGTGACAGGGCCGTGACAGAGAATGGGTTTCCGTCGGGTCTCAGGCGGCGGACAGCCACTCCGGCAGCGGTTCACAGCGTTCCCGCCACGCCCGCGGCGGCTCGCCGTCCGGCCGGGCGGCGACGATGCCACCGACGATGGCGCAGGTCGTGTCGACGTCACCACCGGCCCGGGCGGTGGTCCAGAACGCGCGCTCGTAGTCGCCGAGACCCCGGACGGCGGCCCAGAGGGCGAAGGGGACCGTGTCGTGCGCGCTGGTGCGCCGGCCGCAGCCGAGAACGGCGGCGACGGTGGCGACGTCGTCGTAGTCGAGCATGTCCACGGCGCGCCGCAGCCCCGCGTGGACGGCGCTGCGCGGCAGGAGTCCGACGACGGACGTGAGCAGCTCCGCCGGATCGGCCGGGGCACCGGGCCCGGCGACGAGGGCGGCGGTGGCCGCGACCGCCATGGCGCCGGCGATCGCCTCGCGGTGCTGGTGGGTGGTGAACGCCGACAGCTCCGCCTGCTCGGCCGCCTTCTCGGGCTCGCCCGCGAACCATGCGCCGAGGGGCGCGACGCGCATGGCCGCGCCGTTGCCCCAGGAGCCCTGACCGTTGAACATCGCGGCGGCCAGCGTGCGCCAGTCACCGTTCTCCTGCCGGATCAGCCGCAGCATGCGGTTGACGGCGGGGCCGTAGCCGCGGTCGAAGTCGTGGTGGGCGGCGAAGGACGCGGCCAGCGCGTCCTGGTGCACGGAGCCGTGTGCGGCAAGGACGGCGAAGACCGAGCAGGCCATCTCGGTGTCGTCGGTCCACTGCCACACCCCCGCCGGCAGGGTGCCGCTCTGCAGCGCGGGGTAGTGCGCGGGGACGAAGAACTGGGAGCCCAGGGCATCGCCGAGGGCGAGTCCGCGCAGGCTGGCGAGCGCGCGGGAGCGGGGGAGATCGGCAGGGTCAGCGGTCATGGCGCCCAGAACTCTGACATCCCGCGCCAACGGGGTCAATCGTCCTGTGCGCAATATCACTCGTGATATCTCGCCAGGTCGGAGTAGGTGGTGCGCCAGCACGCAAAGGGCCGGTCGAGCCGGTAGCGGCCGTCGGGCTCGGCGAGCAGCACGCGGATCTCGCCGTTGTCCGGGTTCGACAGGCACTCGAACTCGTCGACCGTCCAGTGGAACCATCGCATGCAGAACAACCGCATGGTCAGCCCGTGCGTCACCAGGAGCACGTTCGGCGGGAACTCAGGTTTGTCGAAGGCCCGGTAGAGCGTCTCCAGGAAGGCCCCGACCCGGTCGTACACATCCGCCCCCGACTCGCCCTGGGCGAACCGGTAGAAGAAGTGGCCGTACGCGTCCCGGGCCTTTCGCTGCCGCTGTACGTCCTCGGCCTCCTGGTAGTTGCCCCAGTCCTGCTCGCGCAGCCGGGGCTCCTCCTTGGCCCGGGTGCGGCGCGGGTCGAGTCCCAGCAGGTGGAAGGTCTGGTGCGTACGGCGGTACGGGGAGACGAACGCCTGGACCCGTTCGTCGCCGAAGAGCTCCCGCAGTTCCTCGCCCGCGGCACGGGCCTGTTCCTCGCCCTTGGGCGTGAGGTTGAGCGCGTGGTCGGGGATCCGCTCGTAGATCGCGTCGTCGGCGTTTCCCTGGGACTCCCCATGACGGATGAGCACAATGCGACGCGGTCGAGCCATGGCCTCACTGTAATTCGTGCATCCGTGCACGGGCGCGGCAGTCCGCCCACCGGGCACTTTCGGCGGGCCCGAAGCTCCTGACCAGGAGCTTCGTCGGAGAGCGCATCACGACCCCGAGCCCTCCCGGCGGTTCCGGCATCCGCCCCGGCATCGCCGGCCGCCCCCGATTGTCAGTGGTGGGTCCCAGACTGAGGATGGAACAGGGAGCCCTTTGCGGCACCCCCCGGTTGGAGGCCGCAATGAAGACCACCGCGTTCGTTCCCGGCACGCCGTGCTGGACCGATCTGAGCAGTCCCGACATCGAGGCCTCGCGCGCCTTTTACGGCGGCCTGTTCGGCTGGGAATCCCAGCCGGGACCCCCGGAAGCGGGGGGCTACACGTTCTTCACCCTGCGCGGCGCGCCCGTTGCCGCCGTCGGGCCGGTGATGGCCGAGGGCGACCAGCCGCGCTGGATCACCTACATGACCACCGAGGACGCCGAGGACACGGCCAAAGCGGTACAGGCCGCGGGAGGAGCGGTCTCCGTGCCGCCGATGGCGGTCTTCGACCAGGGCGGCTTCGCGCAGTTCACCGACCCGCACGGTGCGGAGTTCGCGGTATGGCAGCCGGGGAATTTCAAGGGCGCGGGACTGCTCGGCGAGCCGGGGGCGCTCAGCTGGATCGAGCTCAACACCCGCGATGTGGAAGGTGCCCGCGCGTTCTACCGGGACGTCTTCGGATGGACGGGCGAGACGCAGCCCTTCGCCGGCGACAGCTCGTACACGGAACTGGAAGTAGAGGGCGGCGGTGTCTTCGGCGGCATCCTGCTCATGAACGATGTCTGGCCCGCGGAGATACCGCAGCACTGGATGCACTACTTCGCCGTCTCCGACACCGATGCGGCGGCCGCGAAGGCCGCGGAGCTCGGTGGCAGCGTCTCCGTACCGCCCTTCGACCTGCCGCACGTGGGACGCATCGCGGTCCTCGGCGATCCGCACGGCGCCTACTTCTCCGTGATCACCAGGCCCGCGAAGGAGGGCTGACCCGGGCAGCCGGGCCGCCGGTCCGGTCCTACGGCTTGTCCACGGCGCAAGGCGCGCCGCCCGGCCTCAGACCGACCAGGACTGCTCCAGGTCGACGACGTCCCCGGCGACCGAAAGTACGTCCGCCTCGAGCTCGGCGCGCTGCGAGAGCCGGGCGACGGAGCCGTCCCGGTACTTGCCGCGCTCCGCGGCCGAGTCCCACATCGACAGCACCAGGAAATCGGACTCGGGCCCTTGCGCGAACACGCCCCGCAGCATGCCCGGCGAGCCGGCCATCGCCGGGTTCCAGACCTTCTGCTGCATGAGGACGAAGTGGTCGGCCCGGTCCGGCCGCACCTTGCAATGGGCCAGCCTGAGCAGATCGCTGTCCGCGAAGCGGGGGCGGAAGCCCACCTTGACGTCCAGCCGGTGCTCGAAGAGCTTCACCCCGAGGCTCTCGTACGTCTCCGCCTGGGGAACCGCGAAACGGTCATGGGGGCCCGCCATGAAGGCGTCGTAGTACTCGCGGTCCTCCCAGAAGGCGAAGAGATGCGCGACACCCGGCTGGCTGCGGCTCCAGCCCCCGCCCTGCCCCCGGAAGCCCGGCTCGCCGGGGAGTCCGTTGGCCCATTTCCGCTGCCCGCGCTCGAATGCCGCCCGATCGAGAACTCCACAGCGAATCCACTTCACCAGCACCGCGCCATCCTATGGCCCACCAGCGGCCATTCCGCCCCACGGGGAAATCAACTCCCCCACCGGACAAGCCCATACGACCACGGCATGGATGCCCTGTACCCGTGACTGCTTGTCGAGGACTTCGAGACCGCCGTCCGTTTCTGGACCGGCGCCCTGCGCGACCTGCCGGCAACAGAGCCGGTCAAGGTGCTCCCGGAAGCCGGCTGTGCCAACGGGGATCTCGGCGGCGTCCCGGGGCTCGCCGGGCCCACGGCCCGCCTGATCCGGCGGAACTCCTCCAAGGTCCACGAAGTGCTCACCGAGCCGCCCGTCCCGCTCGGCGTCGACCACTACGGCAACTACGTGCCCGAGCCCTGCGCACCGAGGTGGTCACCGAGTACCCGGCACCGCACGAACTGCCCGACGAACTCAGGCAGCGCCTCGCCTCCTGGGGGCGGCGCGCCGAATGGGCCGTGCCGCACGCGGCGGACGCCGGCCACCGCGGCAGCGCGTACTACCGGTACGAGCACAGCGCCGCCCCTGGCTGGAAGGTCGGCGGCCGGGATCCGTGGAGCTTCAGCGACCCGTGGCCCATGAGCTGCGACAACTGCGGCGCGGAATACCGGCCCTGCTGACCGTCGGATCGGGCGAATGGCACGGCGGAAGCGGCAGCCGGATCCCGATGGAGGACCGCGACCACATCGGCCCTGTGGGGATCCGGCTGCCGTCCCACCCCCCGATGATCCAGATAGGCCGCGGCTGCACCCCGCAGATCTTCATCTGCCCCACGTCCTTCGACCACCCTCACCTCGAGAACACGCAGTGAGCGCTGGGGCGCCGTGCCGCCTGCCGGAAACCACGTGTCCCCCCGCAGCCCTGAGGGCCGCGGGGGGACACGTGGGGGCGGTTACCCTCAGCTGCAGCCGCTGGTCGAGCCGCAGCCCTCGCAGAGGTAGCAGCTGCCCGCACGGCGCATCTTCGTACCGCAGGAGAAGCAGAGCGGGGCGTCGGCGTTGAGGCCGAGCTGGATCTCCAGCAGTTCCGTCGAGTTGTGCGCGGCCTTCGGCGCCGGGGCCGCCGCGATTTCGGCGACGGCGGCCTCGGGGGCTGCGGCCGGCTTGGCCGACGGGGCCTCCGTCTGACGCGGGGCGGACTGGGCCAGGCCCTCGACGTCGACCTCCTCGGCGGTCGGCTCGTACGAGCCCGTGTCGAGGTGGCGCCGGCGCTCCCCGGCGGAGTGGATGCCGAGCGCGGAGCGGGTCTCGAAGGGCAGGAAGTCCAGCGCCAGGCGGCGGAAGATGTAGTCGACGATCGACTGGGCCATCCGCACGTCCGGGTCGTCCGTCAGACCGGCGGGCTCGAAGCGCATGTTGGTGAACTTCGAGACGTAGGTCTCCAGCGGCACGCCGTACTGCAGGCCGACCGAGACGGCGATGGAGAAGGCGTCCATCATGCCCGCGAGGGTCGAGCCCTGCTTGGACATCTTGAGGAAGACCTCGCCGAGACCGTCGTCCGGGTAGGAGTTGGCGGTCATGTAGCCCTCGGCGCCACCCACCGTGAAGGAGGTGGTGATCCCCGGACGGCCCTTGGGGAGCCGGCGGCGGACCGGGCGGTACTCGACGACCTTCTCGACGGCGGCGGGGACGGCGGCCACCACGGCCTCGGTCTTCTTCTCGTCCGCCTTCTTCTTGGCGGAGAGCGGCTGGCCGACCTTGCAGTTGTCGCGGTAGATCGCGAGCGCCTTCAGGTCGAGCTTCCAGCCCTGGTAGTAGATCTCCTCGATCTCCTCGACGGTCGCCGACTCGGGCATGTTGACCGTCTTGGAGATGGCGCCGGACAGGAAGGGCTGGGTCGCGGCCATCATCCGGACGTGGCCCATGGGCGCGATGGAGCGCTCGCCCATGGCGCAGTCGAAGACCTCGTAGTGCTCGGGCTTCAGGCCGGGGGCGTCGATGACGCTGCCGTGCTCGGCGATGTAGGCGACGACGGCCTCGATCTGCTCCTGCTGGTAGCCCAGGCGGTGCAGGGCCTGCGGGACCGTGTTGTTCACGATCTGCATGGAGCCACCGCCGACCAGCTTCTTGAACTTGACCAGGGCGAGGTCGGGCTCGATGCCGGTGGTGTCGCAGTCCATCATCAGGCCGATGGTGCCGGTCGGGGCCAGCAGGGAGGCCTGCGCGTTGCGGAATCCGTTCTTCTCACCGAGACGCAGGACGTCCTGCCATGCCTCGGTGGCCGCGGCCCACACCGGGTTGTCCAGGTCGTCCATGCGGACGGCGACGGCGTTGGCGTCGGAGTGCTGCTTCATGACGCGGTTGTGGGCGGTGGCGTTGCGGGCGTACCCGTCGTACGCGCCGACAACCGCTGCCAGCTCGGCGGAGCGCCGGTACGACGTGCCGGTCATCAGCGAGGTGATGGCGCCGGCGAGCGCACGGCCGCCGTCGGAGTCGTAGGCGTGGCCGGTCGCCATGAGCAGGGCGCCGAGGTTGGCGTAGCCGATGCCCAGCTGACGGAAGGCGCGAGTGGTCTCGCCGATCTTCTGGGTCGGGAAGTCCGCGAAGGAGATCGAGATGTCCATCGCGGTGATGACGAGCTCGACGACCTTGGCGAAGCGCACGGCGTCGAAGCGCTGGGTGCCGTTGCCGTCGTCCTCGAGGAACTTCATCAGGTTGAGCGAGGCGAGGTTGCAGGACGAGTTGTCCAGGTGCATGTACTCGCTGCAGGGGTTGGACGCGGTGATGCGACCGGTCTCCGGCGTGGTGTGCCAGTGGTTGATGACGTCGTCGTACTGGATGCCGGGGTCGGCGCAGGCCCAGGCCGCCTCCGCCAGCTTGCGGAACAGCGCCCTGGCGTCGACCTCCTCGATGACCTCACCGGTCATGCGGGCACGCAGGCCGAACTTCTCGCCGTTCTCGTACGCCGTCATGAACTCTGCGTTCACGCGGACGGAGTTGTTGGCGTTCTGGTACTGGACGGACGCGATGTCGTCGCCGCCCAGGTCCATGTCGAAGCCCGCGTCGCGCAGGGCGCGGATCTTCTCCTCCTCCTTCACCTTGGTCTCGATGAAGGCCTCGACGTCCGGGTGGTCGACGTCGAGCACGACCATCTTGGCGGCGCGTCGGGTGGCACCGCCGGACTTGATGGTGCCGGCGGAGGCGTCGGCGCCGCGCATGAAGGAGACCGGGCCGGAAGCATTGCCGCCGGAGGAGAGCAGCTCCTTGGAGGAGCGGATGCGGGAGAGGTTCAGGCCGGCGCCGGAGCCGCCCTTGAAGATCATCCCCTCTTCCTTGTACCAGTCGAGGATCGACTCCATGGAGTCGTCGACGGAGAGGATGAAGCAGGCGGAGACCTGCTGCGGCTGGGCCGTGCCGACGTTGAACCAGACCGGCGAGTTGAAACTGAACACCTGGTGGAGCAGTGCCCAGGTCAGCTCGTGGTCGAAGATCTCGGCGTCGGCGGGCGACGCGAAGTAGCCGTGGTCCTCACCGGCCTTGCGGTAGGTCCTCACGACACGGTCGATGAGCTGCCGCAGGCTGCTCTCGCGCTGCGGCGTGCCGACCGCGCCGCGGAAGTACTTGCTGGTGACGATGTTGACCGCGTTCACCGACCAGGAGCCGGGGAACTCCACGCCGCGCTGCTCGAAGTTGATCGAGCCGTCGCGCCAGTTGGTCATGACGACGTCACGACGCTCCCAGACCACCTCGTCGTAGGGGTGCGTCCCCGGGGTGGTGTGGATGCGCTCGATACGCAGACCCTTGGCAGGCGCCGCGCCCGCCGCGCCTGCCGCCTTGCCGGACTTGGCGCGGGAACCCCGTGCCGGGCCGCTCGTCGTCTCTGTCATGTGCCGCCTCCCATTACAGGCATTACATCTAAAACGCCTTGAAGCGCCGCGATCTTCCCGCGGCGATGCTGTTGCACGGCCGGAACACCCCTGCGGGTGCCCGGCAAATCTGAGTTGTCCGCCGGCCCTAGTCGGCGGCGGCGACGGCGACGGGCGACGGGACAGCGCCGTCCCGGTCCCGTTCGCCGGTGTCGATCGGTGACCTCCGGTCGCGCAGCTCGGCGATCGCGGCCTCGAAGTCCTCGAGCGAGTCGAAGGCCTGGTAGACCGAGGCGAAGCGCAGATAGGCGACGAGGTCCAGGTCCTTCAGCGGGCCGAGTATGGCCAGGCCGACGTCGTGGGTCGACAGCTCCGCGCTGCCCGTGGCGCGCACCGCCTCCTCGACGCGCTGCCCGAGCTGGGCGAGTGCGTCCTCGGTGACGGGGCGTCCCTGGCAGGCCTTGCGGACTCCGGCGATGACCTTGTTGCGACTGAAGGGTTCGGTGACCCCGCTGCGTTTGATGACCATCAGCGAGGCCGTTTCCACGGTGGTGAAGCGGCGGCCGCAGTCGGGACACTGCCGGCGACGGCGGATCGACGTGCCGTCGTCGGTGGTTCGGCTGTCGACGACGCGGCTGTCGGGGTGTCGGCAGAAGGGGCAGTGCATCGATTCCCTCTCCCTCCCTCACCCACGGTGAGCGCACGACGATATGACGCGGGGAACCCCGGGGGGCCTCGCGAAGCAGCCACAAGCATAGGCGATCCGGGAGGGCCTGAAGACCCGGGACCACTACTTGTGGGGCCTGCCCCCTATGCAACCACTAGATCTGGTGGCCTGGGGGTCATGTGCGCCAATCCGGCGGAGCGCGTGTCGCGGCCCGCCGACGGGACGGGAGCCTACGCGACCCCACGCCCCACGGGAGCGGCGGGGCGGAAGTGACACACTGGGTGTACGGATCGTCACGGCTCGCGCATCATGGAACCCGGGGCGTAGCGGACGAACGCCGGAAGCCGGGCCGCGAAGGCCGGGAGAACCGCGGGAGAACCGCCGGGAAGCGACGGAAGATCGACGAGGGCGGCAGGCGGCCGGAAACCCGTCCGCGCGACGGGGATTGGGCGCGGCGGATTCCCGGGAAGAATCGAATTCGCATTCGATCTATATCATCGGCGCCTTGATCTCGTCAGCGGAACTGCGGAAATTCACTCGAACGTGTGTTTGGCGCAACCTTTCGAAAGCAACTACCGTTGTCTTACTAGGGAGAACATCTCGAGAGGGGCCGCCGTGACCACCACCGCCGACAGCGCCACACTGACCGCACATGACCGCCCCCAGGACCGGCTACGCCCGATGGATGCGATGAACGACGAGACCACCAAGCCCGCACGCGCACTTCCCGGACGACCTCCTGGAATCCGCGCGGACAGTTCCGGACTGACCGACCGGCAGCGCCGGGTCATCGAGGTCATCAGGGACTCGGTGCAGCGCCGTGGATACCCGCCGTCCATGCGGGAGATCGGCCAGGCCGTGGGCCTGTCGAGCACCTCGTCGGTCGCCCATCAGCTGATGGCCCTGGAACGCAAGGGGTTCCTTCGCCGGGACCCGCACCGGCCCCGCGCCTACGAGGTGCGCGGCTCCGACGCCGCGCAGGCGCAGCCGACCGATACCGCGGGCAAGCCTTCCGCGTCGTACGTGCCGCTGGTCGGCCGGATCGCCGCCGGTGGCCCGATCCTGGCCGAGGAGTCGGTCGAGGACGTCTTCCCGCTTCCCCGCCAGCTGGTGGGTGACGGTGATCTGTTCGTGCTCAAGGTCGTCGGCGACTCGATGATCGAGGCCGCCATCTGCGACGGGGACTGGGTGACGGTGCGCCGTCAGCCCGTCGCCGAGAACGGCGACATCGTCGCCGCGATGATCGAGGGTGAGGCCACGGTCAAGCGCTTCAAGCGCGAGGACGGCCATGTGTGGCTGCTTCCTCACAACTCCGCGTACCAGCCCATCCCGGGCGACGAGGCGACCATCCTCGGCAAGGTGGTGGCGGTGCTGCGCCGGGTCTGACCCACGACCCGCCCGTGACCGGGCCCCGGAACCTCTGCGCCGGTTCCGGGGCTCGTCTGTGCACGGGCCTGTCCTGTGTATGGGCGGGGTGCCAGGCCCCAGGACGTGGACCCCCGCTAGGACACCGGGGCCTCGGTCGCCTTCGCGGCCGCGTCGATGGCGGCGAGCGACCTGCGGACCTGATCGCGGTCCGTGGTCTGCCAGAAGTCCGGCATCGAGGCCTTGATGAAGCCGCCGTAGCGGGCCGTGGCGAGCCGCGGGTCGAGTACGGCGACCACGCCCCGGTCGTCGGCCGCGCGCACCAGGCGGCCGGCGCCCTGGGCCATCAGCAGCGCCGCATGCGTGGCGGCGACCGCCATGAAGCCGTTGCCGCCCTTGTCCTCCACCGCTTTCTGACGCGCGCTCATCAGCGGGTCGTCCGGCCGGGGGAAGGGAATCCGGTCCATCACCACGAGTTGGCAGCTGTCACCCGGCACGTCCACCCCCTGCCAGAGCGAGAGCGTGCCGAACAGGCAGGTGCCGGGGTCGGCGGAGAAGCGGCGGATCAGCTCACCCAGCGTCTCCTCGCCCTGGAGCAGCACCGGGTGGTCGATGCGGCCGCGCAGCGCCTCGGCGGCCGCCTGGGCCGCCCGCATCGAGGAGAACAGCCCGAGGGTGCGGCCCCCGGCGGCCTCGATGAGCTCGGTGAGTTCGTCCAGCATGTCCTCACGTCCGCCGTCCCGTCCGGGCTGGGACAGGTGGCGGGCGACGTAGAGGATGCCCTGCTTGGGGTAGTCGAAGGGCGAACCGACGTCGAGGCCCTTCCAGACCGGGAGTTCGTCTTCGCCCTCCGCGGCCACGGTGCCCTCCCGAGGGAGACCGAGCGAGGCCGCGACACCGTTGAAATCGCCGCCCAGGCGCAGCGTGGCCGAGGTCAGCACGACGGAGCGCTCGGTGAACAACTTCTCGCGCAGCAGCCCTGACACGTTCAGCGGGGCCACCCGCAGTGAGGCACCGAAACGGTCGTGGCGCTCGTACCAGACGACGTCCCACTCGGAGCCCTCGACGATGCGCTCGGCGACCTCGTGGACATTCTCGGCCGAGGCGAGCGCCATCTTGCGGACGGCGTCCTCGTCCTGCACGGACCGGTCGCGGGTCTCGCCGAGTGAGGTGATGACCAGCCGGCAGGCGTCGCGCAGCGCCATCAGGGCGTAGCGCAGATCCTCCGGCAACTCCTCCAGCCGCCCGGGGAGGGCCAGCTCCATCAGCCGCTCGAAGCCCTCGGACGCACTCATCAGGGCGTCCGCGGCCTTCTCGTTGACCAGCTTGGCGGCCAGTCTGACGGTGCGGTTGACCCGGCCGGGGGCGAGCTCGCCGGTGGCGACACCGGTGACCCGCGAGACGAGTTCATGAGCCTCGTCGACGATCAGCACCTCGTGGGACGGCAGGACCGGCGCGCCTTCGAGGGCGTCGATCGCCAGCAGCGCGTGGTTGGTGACGACGACGTCGGCCAGTTTCGCGCGCTCGCGGGCGGCCTCGGCGAAGCATTCGGCGCCGTACGCGCAGCGGGAGGCGCCCAGGCACTCCCGGGAGGTGACGGCCACCTGCTGCCAGGCGCGGTCGGACACGCCGGGGGTGAGGTCGTCCCGGTCACCGGTCTCGGTCTCGTCCGACCAGTCCCGCAGCCGCAGCAGATCCTGGCCGAGTTTGCTGGTCGGCGCCGCGGCCTCGAACTGGTCGAAGAGGCCGGCCTCGCCCGTGTCCTCCTCCCGGGGCACGCCCTCGTGGAGCCGGTGCAGGCACAGATAGTTCGACCGGCCCTTGAGCATCGCGAACTGCGGCTCCCGCCGCAGCAGCGGGCGGAGCGCGGTGACGGTACGCGGCAGGTCGCGTTCCACGAGCTGGCGCTGGAGCGCAAGGGTCGCCGTGGCGACGACCACGCGCTCCCCGTGCGCCAGGGCGGGCACCAGGTACCCGAGGGACTTGCCGGTGCCGGTGCCGGCCTGGACCAGCAGGTGGGAGCCGTCGTCGACGGCTTCGGCGACGGCTTCGGCCATGGTGACCTGGCCGGGTCGCTCCACGCCGCCGACCGCGGTGACGGCGGCGTGGAGGAGGTCGGTGAGGGCGGGCTTCGCGGGCTGTGTCATAGCAGCACCACCCTACGGGGCGGCACCGACAACGCAGGCGGCCGCGGATCACTCCGGGGCCCTGCATCCCGCGTCCTCTGCCTCAGAGGACGTGCCGCAGGGCGCGGTCCCGGATGAGCAGGGCGGCCCGCTTGCCGGGCATCTGCACCTCCGCCGAGAACCGGAACCCCGCGGCGAGGAAGGCCGACACCGAGGGGGTGTTGCGCAGGTCGGGCTCGGCGACCACCCGGGCGCAGCTCGGGCGGTGTGCCAGGACGTGGTCGGCGACGGCACGCAGCAGGACGCCGCCGAGACCGCGCGCGCGGTCCGAGACGCGGCCGATGAGCAGATGGAGCCCGGTGTCGTGGGGCCTGGCCGGGTAGTAGCGGGCGAGGCGGTCCAGGTCGGCCCGGTAGATCTCCCAGTAGCTCATGGGGACGCCGTCGAGCACGCCGATGCACGGCACGCTGCGCCCGTCGCCGTCGAGCTGGGCGCGCAGGTGGCGCTCGGCGACCGCCGGGGCGCCCGCGAGCTGCCAGAACGCGGCGACGGCGGGATCGTTCATCCAGCGGCTGATCACCGGCAGGTCGCGTTCGGGCCGCGCGGGGACGAGGTGGAAGGTGCCGGCCGGAGTGTCCACCGGGCCCCAGTCGGCGACCCCGTCGAGCAGGTCGTCGAGAGCGGCGGGGCGGCTCCCGCGGTCGTCGGCGGTGACGTCCTCCGCGAAGAGGGCGCGGACCTCGGGGGGCAGTTCCAGGTCCAGTGTGTCGTCCGGGCCGGGGGCCTCGCGGCGGGCGGGGGCGCCCGGGGCACCGGGGTCCTCCGAGGTGGCGGTGCGGCCAGGGCGTGCGGTGTGGGTGTTGGAGTCGGCGGCCGTCATGGCGGCTGCTGCCTCCTCTCTTCGTGGCCTCCCGCGGTCAGGCGCGGAGGGGGTTGGGGACGGAGACGTACACGGACTGCGTGTCGACGGGGCCGGCCAGTTCGTCCAGGCCGTGCAGCCGGGTGAGCAGGTTGGCCTTGCACCTCAGCTCCGGTGCCTCCAGCAGGTGTCCGGGCAGCGGGGAGCGGCCGCCCGCGGCGGCCTTGCCGAGGAAGCGGCGGAAGGCGGCCAGCAGCACGCGCTCGTCGGCGAGGCGCTGGGAGCCGAACGCCCCGATGAGGCCGAGGACGTTGTTGATGCCCAGGTAGTAGGCGAGTCGCTCGTCGGCGACGGCGTCGGGCACGAAGGTGTCGCTCACGGCGCCGACGCCGGGACGGCGCGCCTCCAAGGCGGTGCGTGAGCTCTCGCGGAAGTAGTAGCCCTGGTTGTCGCGGTAGCGGCCGCCGGCCGGCCAGCCGTGGGCGTCCAGCACGACGAGGGTGTTCTGCTGGTGGGCCTCCAGGGCGATGCCGGCCTCGCCGTCGAGCCACAGCACCGGGCGCACGACCGCGTCGAGGTAGCGCAGGAACCATTCCGCCGACACCGCCGCCGCGGGCCGCCCGCTGCGTGCGGCCAGCCCCCCGACCAGCTCGGCGAGGCGCGAGGGCATTCCCGGTCCCCCGTCGGGCGCGGGCCGCGGCGCGGTGAGTCCGGCGAGGCAGGCCACGTCGTCGCCGGGCCCGAAGGGGTTGTGCCGTACGACGACGTCGAGACCGCGGACCGGGGCGCCGTCGTCCGGGGCGTCGACGGCGAGCCAGGCCGGGTCGCGGACGATGTCGAACCCCGGGTGGGCCAGGCGCCAGCGCTCGGCCAGGCCGGCCCGCAGCAGGCGGTGCACCTCGACGCCCCGGTGGAGCTCCTTGCGGAGGTTCTCGCGGCGGGAGTTGGTGATGCGTACGGCGAGGGAGAGCTTGAGCATCGCGGCCGTGCCGGGCCGCAGGACCGTCCGCACGGAGGACGTCGGGTGCCAGGGCTCGCCCGCCGTGCCCAGGTCGTGCAGCAGTCCGGCCTCCACAAGCGCACGCACTTCGGGCCGGTGCGCGAGATCGCGTGCCTGCCAGGGGTGCAGCGGCAGCGGCACGGTGCCCGGCGGGAGCCGCCGGACGACGTCGGGGCCCGCCAGGGCGGCCATAAGGCGGGCGGCCGGCACGGTGCGCCCGCGCTCGGTCCACGCCGAGTCGCCGGCCAGGACGCCGCGGTCCACGGCCGCCCAGTGCAGGGCGAAGGACCCGCGCCGTTCGGGCGCGTAGACGGCCGATTCCGCGTCCGTGAGGCCTTCGCGGCTCTTCGGTGTCGGGTGCAGGGGATGGCCGAGGACAAGAGCCTGTTCGGCGTCGAGGAACGGGATCGTGCCGGGCGGCGCTGCCGGTCGTGCCCTGCGCTCGGCGACGATCGCCGTGGTCCGGCGGACGGAGTCCGCGACCCGGGCCACCAGGTCGGCGCCGTCCGGTGCGGGGACGCCCGCCTCGCGGGCGAGCAGGGCGGCGAGCGTCACGGCGCCCACCTCCTGGCCCGCGGCGGACAGGCGCGGGGGGCCGAAGCGGTGGTGACCGGTGGCCGACCAGTGGCGGACCGGCACCCGCAGTTCGGTTCCGGTCGCGGGCAGCGGCACGCACAAGGTGTCGCCCTGCGGCACCGGCAGGCCCGTCTCCCGGGCCCAGCACCGCAGCAGCGCTTCGGTGCCGGCCGCGTCGGCGACGGCGTACGGGTCGTCGTACTCCTCCTGCCGGGCCTGCGGGGGGACCGTCGCCGGGGTCCCGACGAAGGGGCGTGCGGTCATGGGATGACTCCTCGGGAATCGGCGTGGCGGCGCGCGGGGCCGGCGGCGTCCGGGGTCACGAGGGCCCCCACGTCCGGTTCGCGGCGGCCGCCGTCAGGGCGTCGGCCAGGCGGTCGAGGACGGCCTCGGACTGCTCGTCGGTCATGGTGAGCGGGGGCAGCAGGCGGACGACGCTCGCGTCGCGCCCGCCGAGTTCGACGATGAGGCCGCGGTCGAGGGCGGCGCTGCGGACGGCGGCGGCCAGGCGGGGTGCGGACGGCGGGACTCCGTGGACGCCGGGTGTGCCCTCGGGGTCGACCAGTTCGAGGCCGAGCATGAGGCCGCGCCCGCGGACGTCCCCGACGCAGGGGTGGGCGGCGGCGAGTTCACGCAGCCGGACGAGCATGCGGGCGCCGAGGGCGGCGGCGCGGGCCGCGAGGCCTTCGCGGCGGACGTGGGTGAGGGTGGCGGCACCCGCGGCCATGGCGAGCTGGTTGCCGCGGAAGGTGCCGGCGTGGGCGCCGGGCCGCCAGACGTCGAGTTCCTCGCGGTAGACCACGACGGCGAGCGGCAGGCTGCCGCCGATGGCCTTGGCCATCACCATCACGTCCGGCACGACACCACTGTGCTCGACGGCCCAGAAGGCCCCGGTCCGGCCGACGCCGGTCTGCACCTCGTCGGCGATGAGCGGGATGCCGCGGGCCCGGGTGACGGCGCGCATGCGGCGCAGCCAGGCATCGGGGGCAGGGATGACACCGCCCTCGCCCTGGACCGGTTCGAGGAGCATCCCGGCGGGCGGCCGGACACCTCCCTTGGGGTCGTCGAGCAGGCTCTCCGTCAGCCGGGCCGACAGTTCCGCGCCCTGCTCCCCGCCGATGCCGAACGGGCAGCGGTAGGCGTACGGGTACGGGAGCCGGGTGACACCGGCGTCCGCGGCAGCGCCGGCCGCGCCCCGTACGGCGGTGTCGCCGGTGACGGCCAGCGCGGCGGCCGTCATGCCGTGGTAGCCGCCGGAGAAGGCGAGCAGGCCGTCGCGGCCGGTGGCGGTGCGCACGAGCTTGAGGGCGGCCTCCACCGCGTCCGTGCCGGCCGGGCCGCAGAACTGCACCCTTCCGTGCTCGGCGAGTTCGCGGGGCAGCGTCTCGAACAGGGCGGTGGTGAAGGCGTCCTTGACAGGGGTGGCCAGGTCCAGCACGTGCAGCGGGGCGCCGGAGTCGAGGACGGCGCGGATGGCCTCCACGACGACCGGGTGGTTGTGGCCGAGCGCGAGGGTGCCCGCCCCGGAGAGGCAGTCGAGGTAGCGGCGGCCGTCGGCGGCCTCGATGGTCATCCCGTGCGCGCGCACGGGCACGACGGGAAGCGAACGGGCGTAGGTGCGCGCAGCCGACTCGCGCAGCGATTGTCGTCGCAGGATGCCCTCGGCGTCACCGAAGTCGCCCTCGTGCACCGCCAGTCGGTCCGGTGCGCTCGGCATGGCGGCCACGTGCTCACTCCTCGGTGTCGGGTGCGGCGCCCCCGGAGCTACCAACGACCGCACGCGCGCACGGCAACTGCCTGTGCCGGAGATCTCACGGCGGAACCGTCCGCCCGGCACGTGCCGTCCCCCTTCACGGGGCATACGTCGCCCATGAGAGGGCAGAGTTGGGCATTGCCCGTCAGCGAGCAACCGACATGTTCACAACAGGGGGATCGCAACCGATGCCATCGATAAGCCGGTTGGCCGTGGCGGCGACCACGGCCGCGTTGCTCGCCGTCACCGCGACCGCCTGCGGCGGGTCGGGCGACAACGCCGATGCCAAGCCCAGCCCCTCGGCGACCGCGTCATCCGACGACAGCGGGCTCCAGCTGCCCACCGATCTGCCCACCACCCTTCCCACCAGCCTCGACGACCTGGACAAGTGGGCGGACGCGCTGCAGAACGGCGGCTGGAAGGACTGGGACAAGGACAAGTGGCTGCGGGACGCGGCCGACTTCATCAACCCCATCATCAAGGACCTCTGGGACGCCGACCGGCTCCGCGAGGCCGACGGCACCCCGGACGACGAGCAGAACCCGGACGTCCGTCGCGCGGACGACGGCACCACCGACCCGGAGCCCGCCGCGATCAGGGCACAGCGGCTGGCGACCCCGTTCCACGACGCCTCACCGGCGACGGGCAAGCTGCTGTTCGACATGCCCGATGGCCAGGCGGTCTGCTCGGCGACCGTGGTGAGCGACCCGGCGAACCCCGGGAAGAGCAATCTGGTGTGGACGGCAGGCCACTGCGTGCACGCGGGCGCCGCGGGCGGCTGGTACCGCAACATCGTCTTCGTACCCTCCTTCAACGATAAGGGCCTGAGCGGCGCGGCACTGCAGAGCGCCACCAAGGAGCAGCTCGCCCCGTACGGCACCTGGTGGGCGGCAAAGGCCGGCACCTCGCAGCAGTGGATCGACGGCGGCGGGGAGTCCTCGGAGACCAGCTCGGCCTACCCGTACGACTTCGCGGTCCTGAAGGTGACCAACCCGGACTCCGCCACGTCCCTGGAGGAGACGGTCGGTGCCTCCGTGCCGGTCTGGTTCGACGCGCCCACCTCGGCCGGCATCGACTCCATGGACGTCCGCGGCTATCCCGCGGCGGCGCCCTTCGACGGCTACGGCTACCAGCAGTACCACTGCGCGGGCGACCCGGTCCGGCTGGCGCTCACCAGGGGCGCGCCCACCATGCACTGGCTCGGCTGCACCATGACGGCGGGCGCCTCGGGCGGCGGCTGGTTCGCCAAGGAGCCCGACGGCAGGCTGGCCCTGGTCAGCAACACCTCGATCGGCCCGCAGGACAGCCCCCGGTGGCTGGCCGGACCGCATCTGGGGCCCGAGGCCGAGGCGATCTTCAACGGCGTACGGGAGTAGCGCGGCGGAGAACGCCGCAGGGCCCGCCCCTCCATGGGGGCGGGCCCTGCGGCGTCGGTACTCGGCAGGCTAGCGGCGCGCGGCGAGCGCGAACGGCTCCAGCTCCGCCGCCAGCTCGTCGTGGACGCGGGCCTTGAGCAGCGTGCCGTCGCCGGTGTGCTCCTCGGAGAGCACCTCGCCGTCGGAGTGCACCCGGGCGACGAGTGCGCCCCGGGTGTACGGCACCAGGGCCTCGATCTCGACGGCGGGCCGCGGGAGCTCGTCGTCGATCATCGTCAGCAGCTCCTGGATGCCGCGCCCGGTACGGGCGGACACCGCGATGGAGTGCTTCTCGCGGCGCAGCAGCGACTGCAGCACCACGGGGTCGGCCGCGTCGGCCTTGTTGATCACCACGATCTCGGGCACGTCCAGCGCGCCGACGTCACGGAAGACCTCGCGGACCGCGGCGAGCTGCTCGTCCGGGTTCGGGTGCGAGCCGTCCACCACGTGCACGATGAGGTCGGCGTCGGCGACCTCCTCCATCGTGGAGCGGAAGGCCTCGACCAGGTGGTGCGGCAGGTGCCGCACAAAACCGACGGTGTCGGCCAGGGTGTAGAGCCGCCCGCTCGGGGTCTCCGCCCGGCGCACGGTCGGGTCCAAGGTGGCGAACAGCGCGTTCTCCACCAGGACGCCCGCACCGGTGAGCCGGTTGAGCAGCGAGGACTTGCCGGCGTTGGTGTAGCCGGCGATCGCCACCGAGGGCACCTTGTGACGCTTGCGCTCCTGGCGCTTGAGGTCGCGGCTGGTCTTCATCTCCGCGATCTCCCGGCGCATCTTGGCCATCTTCTCGCGGATGCGGCGCCGGTCGGTCTCGATCTTGGTCTCACCGGGACCACGGGTGGCCATACCGCCGCCCGAGGAGCCGGAGCCACCGCCACCCATCTGCCGGGACAGCGACTGACCCCAGCCGCGCAGGCGCGGCAGCATGTACTGCATCTGCGCGAGCGAGACCTGCGCCTTGCCCTCACGGCTCTTGGCGTGCTGGGCGAAGATGTCGAGGATCAGCGCGGTCCGGTCGACCACCTTGACCTTGACGACGTCTTCCAGGTGGATGAGCTGGCCCGGGCTGAGCTCACCGTCGCAGATCACGGTGTCGGCACCGGTCTCCACGACGATGTCCCGCAGTTCCTGCGCCTTGCCCGAGCCGATGTAGGTGGCCGGGTCCGGCTTGTCGCGGCGCTGGACGACGCCGTCCAGGACGAGTGCGCCCGCGGTCTCGGCGAGGGCGGCGAGCTCCGCGAGGGAGTTCTCCGCGTCGCGGACGGTGCCGTCCGTCCAGACACCGACGAGCACGACCCGCTCCAGGCGGAGCTGCCGGTACTCGACCTCGGTGATGTCCTCCAGCTCGGTGGACAGACCCACCACACGGCGCAGGGAGGCACGTTCGGAACGCTCGAACTGCTCGCCGTCACGCTCCCCGTCGATCTCGTGACTCCAGGCGACGTCCTCTTCCATCAGGGCGTCGGCCCGAAGGCTCTCGGGGAGGCGCTGGCGGCTGCTTGCAGAGCTCGAAGAGGAAGAAGAGGAGGTCATTGGATCCTTTGCTCGGAGAGGAATCGATGGGCGGGGCGCTCGCGCCTCGCTTGTGGGACAACGCCTGGCGCGTCCGGTGGATTCCCCGGCCGCGCCGCCGTCGCCGTACCTAGATGGTCGCACGCCGGTCGCCGCCCGGTCACGCGACTTTCGCCCGCGCGGGCCGGGGCCCTCAGTGGTGCCCGCCGTGCGGGGCGCCGTGGTGCCCGCCGTGCGACTGACCGTGCGACTCGGCGTGCGGTCCGACGTGGGGCCCCGGCTTGGCCGCGGCCGTTTTCCAGTCGGGGTGGCCCGGCATGGGAGGCGTGGTGGGCCCGTACAGCCACGCCCGCAGGAAGGGGCCGAGGTCGCGGCCGGCGGTCTCCGAGGCGAGGTCGATGAAGTCCCTGGTCGTGGCCACGCCGTCGCGGTGCCGGGTGACCCAGGCCCGCTCGAGCTCCTGGAAGACGTCGTCGCCGATCTCCTGGCGGAGCGCGTACAGGGCGAGGGCGCCGCTGAAGTAGACGTTGCCGCGGAAGATGCTCAGCTTGGCCTGCGCTCCGGGGTTGCCGGGCACGAGCGGGTGGGCGGGAGGCCCGCCGGCGCGGCGCAGCTCGCCGTCGATCTGGTAGGCGCTCCTGGCGAGCTTGTCCAGGGTGTACTCGTGGTACTTCTCGGCGCCGTAGCGCCACTGGTACCAGGTGGCGTGGCCCTCGTTCAGCCACAGGTCGGACCAGGTAGCCGGGCTCACGCTGTCGCCGAACCACTGGTGGGCCAGTTCGTGCACCATCACCGGCGTGGCGTCCGCCTCGCGGGCCATCAGGACGCGGCGCTCGAAGAGCGAGAGGGTCTGCGTCTCCAACTCGAAGCCGGTGACCGTGTTGGCGGCGAGGATGCCGTAGGTCTCGAAGGGGAACGGGCCGACCTGCTGCTCCATCCACGCGATCTGGTCGGCGGTCTGCGCCAGCCGCTTCTCCAGCGTCGCCCGGTCCGGGTCGGCGGCGTCCAGGACGTCGCGCAGGGGCAGGCCGCCGGGCCCGGTGCGGTGCAGGACGGCGCTGTGGCCGATGGAGACCTGGGCGAGCTCGGTGGCCATGGGGTGCGCCGTGCGATAGGTCCACGTGGTGGTGGCGCCCCGGGTGAGGGACGGCTCGGGCAGACCGTTGGCGACGACCGTGAGGTCCTTGGGGGCGGTGACGTGGAAGGCGAACCGCGCCTTGTCCGAGGGGTGGTCGTTGCAGGGGAAGACGGTGTGGGCGGCGCTGGCCTGATTGGCCATGACCAGTCCGTCCTTGGTGGGGATCCAGCCGGTGTCGTCCTTGGTGGTGGGGTCGCTGGTGTGGACGACGGTGATCTCCGTCCGGCCGCCCTCGGGGACGGGGGCGGACGGGGTGACGACCAGTTCCTCGCGCTCGGTGGTGAACCGGGCGGGCCGGCCGTCGACCTCGACCGAGCTCACGATGCCCCGGGCGAAGTCGAGGTGGAAGCTGCGCAGGGTGTCGGTGGCGAGCGCGTCGATGCGGGTGACGGCGCTGAGCGGCCGGTCCTTGCCGTGGTAGGTGAGCGAGATGTCGTAGTCGAGGACGTCGTACCCGGGGTTGCCGAGCTCGGGGTAGAGCCGGTCGCCGATGCCGGCGGGGGTCGTGTCGCCGCCGGGCAGTCCCGCCGCAGTGAGCGCGATCACCGCGGCCGCGGTGAGGGCGCCGCGGCGCGCAAAGGATCCGATCATGAGACATCGGTATCAGCGGTCCGGGCCCCCGAGGTGGCGGCGCGTCAGCACCCCACCCGATCGGGTACTCCTCAGACCTGCGGGGTGGCGACGGCGCCCTGGGCGCGGTACACGTCATAGACGCCGGGCACGGCGCGCATCGCGCGCATCAGGGCGGGCAGCGATCCCGGGTCGGGCAGCTCCACGGTGTACGTGTGGCGTACCCGGTGCTCCTGCGGGGGCTCCACGGCGGCGTAGACGATGGCGGCACCCTGGCCGGCGATGACCTCGGTCAGGTCGGCGAGCAGCCGCGGACGGCCCAGCGCCTCGGCGTAGAGCGTGGCGCGGTGGCCCGCGTCGGGCGCGTCGTGACGCCAGCGGACGGCCACCGGGTCGCGGCCGGAGGCGACCATGCGGGCGCTGACCGGGCAGCCGGCGCGGTGCACGGCCACCGTGCCGCCGCGGATGACGAAGCCGGTGATCCCGTCGGGCGGCACGGGCGTGCAGCAGCGGGCCATGCGCACGGTGCCGCCGGGCGGGTCGGTGTCGGCGGTCTCCGCGAGGGGGTCGGCCGTGCGGCGCGTGATCGTCCCGGCGGTGCGGACGGTGGGCGTGGCCGGCTGCTCCTCGGCGCCGTCCGCCGGATGGGCCTCCAGCCACCGGCTGATGGCGATGCGGGCGGCGGGGGTGCGGGCGTGCTCCAGCCAGTCCGGTGACGGTCCGGAGGCTTCCCCGCCGGTGTTGTGGGCCATGAGCAGTTGCAGGGTGTCGCCGTCCTTGAGGGGGGTGCGCAGCGGCGCGAGCCGGCCGTTGACCCGCGCGCCGACGACGGCGTGGGCGGCCGCCCCGTGCAGGGCGTAGGCCGCGTCGGTGCACGTGGCGCCGTCCGGCAGGCCCACCGTGCCGCCGTCGGCGGAGAAGACGGTGATCTCCCGGTCCTGGGCGAGCTCGTCGCGCAGGGTGCTCCAGAAGAAGTCCGGGTCGGGGGCGTCGCGTTGCCAGTCCAGCAGCCGGGCGAGCCAGCCGGGCCGTGTCGGGTCGACACGCTCGCCGTCGGCGCCGTCCGGTGCCTCGCCGGCCGTGTACGGATTGCCGAGCGCGATGACGCCGGCCTCGGCGACGAGGTGCATCTGCCGGGTGCGGATGAGGACTTCGGCGATCCGGCCGTCGCTGTCGCGGATGGCGGTGTGCAGCGACTGGTAGAGGTTGAACTTCGGTGCCGCGATGAAGTCCTTGAACTCCGCGACGACCGGGGTGAAGCAGGTGTGCAGCTCGCCGAGGACGGCGTAGCAGTCGGCGTCCTCGGCGACCTGGATCAGCACGCGGCCGAAGTCGCTGCCGCCGGGCAGCGCGCCGCCGCGCTTGAGCCCGACGCGGTGCACCGACACCACGTGCCGCGGCCGGACGTCGACCTCGGCGCCGATCCCGGCGTCCCGCAGCACCCGGCGCACGTCCTCGGCGACGGCGCCCAACGGGTCGGGCAGGGCGGCGTGTTCGACGATCAGGTCGGTGGTGCGGCTGTACTCCTCGGAGTGCAGGATGGCGAAGACCAGGTCCTCCAGCTCGGTCTTCAGCGCCTGGACGCCGAGGCGTTCGGCGAGCGGGATGAGCACGTCGCGGGTGACCTTGGCGATGCGCGCCTGCTTCTCGGGACGCATGACGCCGAGGGTGCGCATGTTGTGCAGCCGGTCGGCGAGCTTGATCGACATCACGCGGACGTCGTTGCCGGTGGCGACCAGCATCTTGCGGAAGGTCTCGGACTCGGCGGCCGCGCCGTAGTCGACCTTCTCCAGCTTGGTGACGCCGTCGACGAGGAAGCGCACCTCCTCGCCGAACTCCTCCCGCACCTGGTCCAGCGTCACATCGGTGTCCTCGACGGTGTCGTGGAGCAGCGAGGCCGTCAAGGTCGTGGTCTCGGCGCCGAGTTCGGCCAGGATGAGGGTCACCGCGAGCGGGTGCGTGATGTACGGCTCGCCGCTCTTGCGCATCTGGCCGCGGTGCGAGGACTCGGCGAGCTCGTAGGCCTTGCGCAGGATGGCGAGGTCGGCGCCGGGATGCCGCAGGCGGTGCACCTTGGCGATGTGCTCGATCGCGTCCGGCACACGCCCCCGTCCACCGGGACCGAGCAGGGCCGCGCGCCCCAGCCGGCGCAGGTCCGCCGCCCGAGGGATGCGCCTGCGCCCCTCGGCGTTCGGGGCGGCTTCCACTGCGTTGTCTGGGCTCATACGGGCACCTCCGGCAGCGTCGACCGGCGGCGGGATGGCTTCCGTGCCGGTGCTTGATGCTACCGAGCCCATCACGTGCCGCTGACACCCTCTCGCCCAGCGTGATCGGCATCACCCGTTCGAGCGAATGAAATCCCCGGAAGATGGGTAGGCTTACGCGCCTTCGTGCAGCCAGACCGGATCGATCACGCCCGTGGCGACGATGACGGCCGGACCGGTCATCTCCACGGTGCCGTCCGGGCGTTCGGTGATGGACAGGCGACCGCCGGGCAGGTCCACGGTGTACGTCTGCGGACGGCCCGTCACGGCCGGGTCGATCCCGTCGCGTCGGGCCGCGGCGACCATGACGGCGCAGGCGCCCGTGCCGCAGGAACGGGTCTCGCCGGAACCGCGCTCGTGGACCCGCATGGCGACGTGCCCAGGGCCCCGGCCGACCACGAACTCGACGTTCACACCGTCCGGGTAGGCAGCGGCGGGCTCCCAGACCGGGGACGCCAGCAGGTCGCCGGCGTCGGCGAGATCGTCGACGAAGGCGACGGCGTGCGGATTGCCCATGTTCACGTTACGTGCCGGCCAGCGGCGCTCGCCGACGGAGACCTCGACCTCGCCCTCGGGAAGTACGACACGTCCCATGTCCACCGTGACGTCGCCGTCCTTGGCAATGTGCGCCCGCCGCACGCCGGCGCGGGTGGCGACCGCAAGGTCGCCGGCTTCCGCGAGACCGGCGCGCTCCAGGTAGCGGGCGAAGACCCGGACGCCGTTGCCGCACATCTCGGCGATGCTGCCGTCGCCGTTGCGGTAGTCCATGAACCACTCGGCCTCCGCGGCCATCGCCGCGGCCTCGGGGTGCTTCGCGGAGCGGACCACCCGCAGCACGCCGTCCGCACCGATCCCCGCCCGGCGGTCGCAGAGCCGGGCGACCATGGCGGGGGTCAGTTCCAGTTCCCCGTCGTGGTCAGGAATGATCACGAAGTCGTTCTCCGTGCCGTGCCCCTTGAGGAACGGCAGGCCCTGCGGCGCGGCGGTGGTCATGCCCCGATCCTACGGGTCAGCGCAGGCGGGCGATGCGCCAGAAGGCCAGCAGTGCCAGCACCACGATGATCGCCGCGTACAGGGCGAGGTAGCGCCAGTCGGGGCGCCGCTCGGAGCCGCGGGCGGGCAGGCCGGGCCAGGTGTGACCGACCTTGCGGGCGGCCATCAGGCCCCAGCCGGCCGCGCAGCAGCCGAGCAGGAAACCGAGCATGGCGACGACGGCGCCGCCGTCGCCGGTCTCGAAGGCGAGCGGGAAGGCGAACATCAGGGAGCCGAGCGCGCCCAGTCCGACGATCGGGGCGATCTGCCACACCCGTAGACGGCGCTCGGGGCGCAGTTCACGGAAGGACTGCTCCTCCTCCGCGAGGGTCTGCGCGTCGAGCGGGTCCTCCAGGGGTCCGTCGACCACGAGGCGGTCCTGTTCCGCGTCCGCGGCACCCTCCGCCTGTTCCGGTTGCGGTCCGTTGCGAGGGCCGGCTTCCATCGCCACGCGCCCTCCAAAGAGTCCGACACCGTAGCCCGATGCTCGATGATGGCACGCTCGAAGTGGCGTCAAGTGCCGCTGAGGCGTCCCGATGCCATCACGTGATCAGGCTGTGACCGCTGGGCCGGGCCGGGCCGAACAGGGCGAGGGCCTGGGCCACCAGTTCCTCCCCGCGGCCGCCGAGCCAGTGCACACGCTGGTCCCGGCGGAACCACGAATCCTGACGGCGCGCGAAGCGTTTGGTGGCGCGCACGGTCTCGTCACGCGCCTCCTGCTCGGTGCAAGCGCCCACGAAAGCGGCGAGAACCTGCTGGTAGCCGAGCGCCCGGGAGGCGGTGCGGCCCTCTCGGAGACCAGCCGCCTCCAGTGCCCGCACCTCGCCGACCAGCCCAGCCTCCCACATGCGGTCGACCCGCAGCGCGATGCGCTCGTCGAGCTCGGGGCGCGGCACGTCGACGCCGATCTGGACGGTGTCGTAGACCGACTTTTTGGCGTGGGCATCGGGAAGGTTCGCCGTGAAGGGGCGGCCGGTGATCTCCACGACCTCCAGGGCGCGCACGACGCGCCGCCCGTTGCTGGGCAGGATCGCCCGCGCCGCCTCGGGGTCGACGGCGGCCAGGCGGGCGTGCAGCGGTCCGGAGCCCCGCTCCTCCAGCTCGGCCTCCAGTCGGGCCCGCACCTCGGGGTCGGTGCCGGGGAAGTCCAGGGCGTCGATCGCGGCGCGCACATAGAGGCCCGAGCCGCCGACGAGCACGGCGCTGCGCCCGGCGGCGAGCAGGCGGTCGATCTCGAGCCGGGCCAGGCGCTGGTACTCGGCGACACTGGCCGCCTCCGTGATGTCCCAGATGTCCAGGAGGTGGTGCGGGACGCCGTGCCGCTCCTCCTCGGCGAGCTTGGCGGTGCCGATGTCCATGCCGCGGTACAGCTGCATGGAGTCGGCGTTGATCACCTCACCGTCCAGGGCCCGGGCCAGGGCGACACCGAGGTCGGACTTGCCGGCGGCCGTGGGGCCGACGACGGCGATCACATGGGGGGCGTCGTTCTTCACGTGCACAGTTTCGCAAATTCCGGCGGCGCGGATTCACCCTTGGACGAGTAGCATCATCAAACAGAAAAGGTCATTTCAGGCTATTCCACGCAGGGGACGGTGAGCCATGAATCTCATGGACACGTTGAAGGCCAAAGCCGAGCAGGCCAGGGTCAAGGCGGGGGATTTCGTGGAACGCCACGGCGACGCGATCGAGTCCAAGCTGGACAAGGTCGCGCACACGGTCGACGAGAAGACCAAGCACAAGTACAGCGGGAAGATCGACTCGGGCGTGGGCAAGACCAAGGGCGCCCTGGGTCAGATGAAGGAAAAGCGGGACTAGGACCAGACCGACACGAAGTAGCCGACTCCGTAGGGCGCCTCGTCGAACAGCAGCGCGCCGCCGAGCGCGGCCTTCTCCCCCGCACCGGCCAGGACCTGCCACGGCGCCCGTCCCGCGGCGCCCAGCTCGCCCGCGAGGCCCGCGTCCAGCCCGGCGAGTGCGGCCGTGTCCGCCGCGCCCAGCGCCCGTGCGACGGACGCGTCGAAGGCCTCCGCGCGGTCGTCCAGGTAGCCGGGAGCCTTGAGGGTGCGGCAGTTGCTGCCGTCCGCCATGACGAGCAGCGCGACCCGGTCCGCCAGCTCCGCCAGGCCACGGCCCAGCTCCAGCATGCGCCCCGCCGGAGCGTCCTCGGGCACCGCGCAGCCGTGCAGGGGCGCGGCCAGGCGCGCGTCGTCCAGCAGTGCGGCGGCGACCGTCAGCGCGGGGGCCAGCGGCTCGGGGTCCGAGCCGTCGCCGAGGCGCACCGCGCGGTTCACGCCGTACGGGCGCAGCGAACCGGTGCCACCGCCCTCCCAGACGTGGGCGCTCTCCCCCGTGCCGACCGCGCCGACCACGACGAGCAGGTCAGGGCGGGCCGCGGCGATGACGGCCAGCGCGTCGGCGCAGGCGGCGCGCAGGACGTCCAGCTCGGTGGACGCGCCCGAGGCGACCTCGGGCACGAGCAGCGGCGGACAGGGGCACACGGCGGCGGCGACCAGCATGATCGGAAGCCTAACGTGCGCCGGCTCAGTACCCCTCGGGCACACGGTCCCGGGGCGTGGCCGCCACCGAGGCGTCCTTGCTGTCGGCGATGAGCTCGGCCACGGTGAAGCGGCAGATGTAGGTCGTGGTCATGCCCTCGTTCACCTGGAGCAGGCCGTCCCCCGTGCGGTAGGTCCAGCTGCGCCGCACGCTCAGCGGCTTGCGGGGCCGGAACGCCTGGGCAGCGTGCTCAAGGGCGCACAGCGCGTCCTCACGGCTGCCGTCCGCGTGGCCGAGGAGGTCGAACTCCCAGCGGCTGTCGCCCCCGCTGCCCACGGTCTCCTCGACGAACAGTCCCCACCGGCTCACGCCGTCCCCCTTGGATCTTCCGTTTGTGTGCAGTCCTGCCGGGCCCGCGGTCGGTCAGTGGGCGGCGCAGCCCGGTGCGGCGGCGGGCACCGGCGCCGGGACGCCGATCGTCGGCAGTCCGAGCATGACGCCCTCCGGCTTGGCGGCCGCGGCGGCCGTGCGGCGCTCCCAGGCGTCGCCGGCCGGGGTGCGGCGGACGGTGAAGGCGGGGCGCTCCGCGAGCAGGTGGTGCGGCGCGGCGTAGGTGATCTCGGCGGTCACCATGTCGCCGGGCCGCACGGGCCCGGCGGGCGGCGCGAAGTGCACCAGGCGGTTGTCGGCGGCGCGGCCGGACAGGCGGTGCGTGGCGTCGTCCTTGCGGCCCTCGCCCTCGGCGACCAGGATCTCCAGGGTGCGGCCGACCTGCTTCTTGTTCTCCGCCCAGGAGATCTCCTCCTGGAGCGCGACCAGGCGCTCGTACCGCTCCTGCACGACGGCCTTGGGCACCTGGCCGTCCATCTCGGCGGCGGGGGTCCCCGGGCGCTTGGAGTACTGGAAGGTGAAGGCCTGGGCGAACCGCGCCTCGCGCACCACATGCAGCGTCTGCTCGAAGTCCTCGTCGGTCTCACCGGGGAAGCCAACGATGACGTCGGTGGAGATGGCGGCGTCCGGCATGGCCGCGCGCACCTTCTCGATGATGCCGAGGTAGCGCTCCTGCCGGTACGAGCGGCGCATGGCGCGCAGCACCGTGTCGGAACCGGACTGGAGCGGCATGTGCAGCTGGTGCATCACGTTCGGAGTCTCGGCCATGGCCGCGATCACGTCGTCGGTGAAGTCGCGCGGGTGCGGCGAGGTGAAGCGCACGCGCTCCAGTCCTTCGACCCTCCCGGTGGCACGCAGCAGCTTGCTGAAGGCCTCGCGGTCGCCGATGTCGGAGCCGTACGCGTTGACGTTCTGGCCGAGCAGGGTCACCTCGACGACGCCCTCGGCGACCAGGGCCTCGACCTCGGCGAGGATGTCGCCGGGACGGCGGTCCTTCTCCTTGCCGCGCAGCGCGGGGACGATGCAGAAGGTGCAGGAGTTGTTGCAGCCCACCGAGATCGACACCCACGCGGCGTACGCGGACTCCCGCCGGGTCGGCAGCGTGGAGGGGAAGGTCTCCAGGGACTCGGCGATCTCGACCTGGGCCTCCTCCGCGACCCGGGCGCGCTCCAGCAGCACCGGCAGACTGCCGATGTTGTGGGTGCCGAACACCACGTCGACCCAGGGGGCCTTCTTCACGATCGTGTCGCGGTCCTTCTGCGCCAGGCAGCCGCCGACGGCGATCTGCATGCCCGGGCGGGCCGCTTTCTGCGGGGCCAGACGGCCGAGGTTGCCGTACAGGCGGTTGTCGGCGTTCTCGCGGACCGCGCAGGTGTTGAAGACCACGACGTCCGCGGCCACCGCGCCGTCGGCGTCCTTGGGCGCGCGGACGTAGCCGGCCGCCTCCAGGAGGCCTGCCAGCCGCTCGGAGTCGTGGACGTTCATCTGGCACCCGTAGGTGCGGATCTCGTAGCTCTTCACACCCTGCTCTTCACGCTGCACCCATCCAGAGTAAGGGGGCGCCGGAGGCGCTCGTGCTCGCGTTCCCCCCGGGACGCGCGCGAGGCGGTGGCCGGCGGGAGCGGCGGACGCTGGCCAGGGCGGGAGGGGGCTGGCAGTATCGCCCGGATGGAGGCTCCCCGTATCGGCAGGCGCCGGGCCGTGCAGGCGGTGCTGGCGACGGCGGCGGCGATGGCGCTGCTGCTCTGGTGGCTGCTGCCCGCGGACGGGCCGTCGCGCCCGAAGGGCACGGTGTCGTTCTCGACCGGGTCGCGCAACGGGGTCTACGAGACCTACGGCAAGCGACTCCAGCCGTACCTGCGCACCGATCTGCCGGGCGTGCAGGTGCGGCTCGTGCCCTCCGAGGGCTCGGTCGACAACGTACGGCGGGTGGCGACCGGGGAGGCGGACTTCGCGATCGCGGCGGCCGACGCCGTCGCGGACTACCGGGGCAGGGGGGCCGCACGGCTGCGGGCCTGCGCGCGGCTGTACGACGACTACATGCAGTTGGTGGTGCCCGCGGGCTCCAAGGTGCGGTCGGCGAAGGACCTGCGGGGGCTGCGCGTCGGGGTGGGACAGCCCAGTTCCGGGGTGAACCTCATAGCGCGCCGGCTGCTCACCGCGGCGGGGCTGGGGCACGAGGGGGACGTGCACCGGGAGGCCGTCGGCATCGACACGGCGCCCCAGCTGCTCCGCGAGGGCAGGCTGGACGCGTTCTTCTGGTCGGGCGGGCTGCCGACGAAGGCCGTGACGGATCTGGCGGAGCGGTCCGACATCAGGCTGGTCCAGCTCGGCGACCTCGTGAACGCCCTGCACTCCGGGCGCGACGAGTCCGGCTACTACCGGCAGGCGCTCATGCCCGCGGACGCCTATCCGATGATCCAGGGCGGGCGGGCCGTGCAGACGATCGCCGTCGCCAATCTGCTGATCACCACGGACCGGGAGGACACCGGGCTGGTGGAGCGGCTCACGCGGACGGTCATCGACAGCCGGGACCGGATCGGCCAGGAGGTGCACGCGGCGCAGCTGGTGGATCTGCGGACGGCCGTCTTCACCGACCCGCTCCCGCTGCACGCGGGGGCCGAGCGCTACTACCGCTCCGTGAAGCCTTAGGCCCGGTAAGCGGCGTTCCGTCCGACATGTGATCATCCCCCTTCCCCGGGGCCGATGTTCATCCCCGGCGCCGCCCCATAACCTGTAGCCGACCACGGACCGATGGGGGCACAGGCATGAGCACTGAGGGTATTCCGGAGACCCTCATCGACGGCCGCTACGAACTGCGCCGGCAACTAGGGCGCGGCGGCATGGGCGTGGTCTGGGAGGCGTACGACAACCGGCTCGGCCGTCAGGTCGCCGTCAAGGAGCTGCTGTTCCGCGGGGCGCTGGACCCGGAGACGCAGGCGCAGTGGGTGGAGCGGGCGCGCCGGGAGGCGCAGGCGATCGCCCGGATCGGGCACGAGCACGTGGTCGCGGTGCATGACGTGATCGAGGCCGAGGGCCAGGTCTGGATCGTCATGGAGCAGGTCAACCCGCACTCCCTGGCCGACCAGTTGCGCGAGCGGGGCCGGCTGCCGGCCCTTCAGGCCGCGCAGATCGGGCTGGAGGTGCTGCGCGGACTGCGCGCGGTGCACGCGGCCGGGGTGCTGCACCGGGACGTGAAGCCGCACAACATCCTCTTCCGGCGCGACGGCCGTGCCGTGCTGATGGACTTCGGCATCGCCACCTTCGAAGGCGCGGCCCAGGTGACGCGGCTGCACGAGACCGTGGGCACCCCGCAGTACCTCGCCCCGGAGGTGGCCAACCGGCAGCCCCCGACGCCCGCCTCCGACCTGTGGTCGCTGGGCGTCACCCTGTACGAGATGGTCGAGGGCAGAGCGCCCTTCCGGGGGCCGACACCGTACGAGGTGCTGGAGGCGGTGCGCACCTCGGAGCCGCCACCGATGGCGCACGGCGGGCCCCTGCGCCCGCTGGTCGACGGGCTGCTGGTGAAGGACCCCGCGGCACGGATGACGGCGCAGCGCGCCGAGCAGCTGCTCCAGCACGTGGCGCAGGAGACCCCGCAGTTCCCCCTGCCCGTCCTTCCCGAGTACGACCCGCAGGCCACGGAGTCGGACGTGGCAGGCGTCCCGGAGCGGCTCACGGACCCGTCCGCGGCGGAGGACGCCGAGTCGGCGCCGCGGCCCGGCGGAGGGCGCCCCGCGTGGCGGCGCTGGCGTGCGCTGCTGGCGGGCGGCGTGGGGCTGGTGGTGCTCGCGGCGGCAGGCTGGTTCGCCACCGACGGGCTGCGGGACGGCAACGGGCTGCGGCTGGCCGGCTCCCCGACGTACCAGGCGGCCCGCGAGCGCGGCTATCTGCTCGTCGGCGTCAAGAAGGACCAGCCGGGGCTGAGCCAGGAGAACGCCGAGGGCGGCTACGAGGGCTTCGACATCGACCTGGCGTGGGCGATCGCCCGTCATCTGGGGTTCCAGCACGTCCAGTTCACGGTCGTGGACACGCAGTCCCGCGAGTACCGGCTGAAGGCGGGCCAGGTCGACCTGATAGTGGCGAGCTACTCGATCACCCCGCAGCGCAAGAAGGAGGTCGACTTCGCGGGCCCGTACTACCAGGCCGCGCAGGACTTCCTCGTGCGTGGGAACTCGCCCATCCACGGTGCGCAGGACCTGATCGGCCGCACAGTGTGCACGGTCACCGACTCCACGCCCGCCGAGCGCCTGAGGCAGCAGTTCCCGCTGATAAAGACCGACCAGCAGGCCTCGTACGGGATCTGCGTCAACGAGCTGCTGGCCGGACAGGTCGACGCCGTCTCCACCGACGACATCATCCTGGCCGGCTACAGGGCCCAGCACCCCAAGCAGCTGCGCCTGCTGGGCGTCCCCTTCGGGAGCGAGGAGTACGGCGTGGGCATCCAGAAGAACGAGCCCGCGCTGAAGCACGCCATATGCGACGCGATCCAGGACGAGATCACCTCGCGTGCCTGGCAAGCGTCGTACAAGAAACACCTCAAACCGCTCAACCCGCAGCAGGTGGCGGACCAGCGGCCGCCCGAGGAGATGGACGAGTGCGCCTGACGGCGCCGCTGTCCCCGGACGGCCCCGCGGGCCTCAGCGCAGCGCGAAGGTCGTGACGACGGCGGCGTGGTCGGAGGGCCACGCGTTGCCCGCGACGCCGGGCTCGGGGAGGGGGTCGCCGGTGACGAGCGTCGTGGAGTCCAGGACCTCCAGCCCGCTGCCCGCGTAGAGCACGAAGTCGATCCGGTCCTGCGGTTCGGGATCGGGGTTCACCGGCGACCAGGTGGTGCCCGGGTCGCGCACCGGGTCGGGGTGGGCGTCGCGGTAGGAGTCGCGCAGTCCCGCCGCCTCGGCCTCCAGGGTGACCGGCCAGGCCACCGGGCCGCGACCGCCGTGCAGAGGGGCGGCCTCGGCGGTCCAGTCCAGGTGGGACGGGACGTTGAAGTCCCCGACCAGCAGCACCGGGGTGGTGTCGCGGGCGCCGAGGTCGCCGGCCATGGCGCCCAGGATGTGCCGGATCTCGCCGAGGCGGCCCGAGGATGCCTCGCGCTCCGCCAGCACCTCGACCGGCAGCCGGTCGTGGAGGGCGTCGTAGGGGCCGTAGGGCGTGTAGTTCAGGTGCGCGCTCCACAGCGTGACGTCGCGGTCCGCGTCGAGGCGGACGGTCGCGCCGAGGCCGCCGTAGAACGACGTCGCGGGCAGGCCGTGGCGGGAGACGATCGGATAGCGGCTGATCACGCCGAGGTTGTCGCCCGCCTGGTGGTAGTCCCAGCCGAGCGCCTCGGCCAGTTCCTTGGCGGAGTGGGTGAGCGTCTCCTGGAGGCCGACGACATCGGCGTCCGCGTCCAGCAGGACGCGCAGCTGCTTGTCGCGGTGGTCGTCGACCATGGTGCCGCCGAGCCACAGGTTCCACGTCATGACGCGCAGCCGGCGCACCAGGGGCTCGCCGGCCGCGGCGACCGGCACCCGGACGGTGACGGAGGCGGTGCGCCCGGTGTCGTCGGTGGCGGTGACGGTGACCTCGGCCTCGCCGGGCGCGTCGGGTGTGCCGGCCACGGTTCCGTCGGCGGAGACCTCGGCCCAGGCGGGGCCGGCGCTCCTGGTGTACGTCACGGGGGCGCCGCGCAGCAGCCCGGCCACGGTGGCGCGGAAGGGCTCACCGACGCGGGCGGCGCGTGTGGTGAAGGCGGGTACCAGGAAGGACGGTTCACGGCGGACCAGGTCCCGCAGCACCGTGACGCCGGCCCTCTCCAGGCTGTCCAGCACCATGCGCCCGGGACCGGGCGCGATCGGTGCCAGGGAAGGCACGGCGAGCACCCGGCAGCCCGCGGCCTCGGCGGAGGCCACGCCGGTGGGGGTGTCCTCGACGGCGACACAGGAAGCCGGGTCGACGCCCAGGGCGCGGGCCGCGGCGAGGTAGGGGTCGGGGGCGGGCTTGGTGCGCTCGGTGTCGTCGGCGGTGAAGGAGACCGCGAAGCGGTCGCGGCCGAGGACGTCGAGGACCATGTCCACGACCTCACGGGACGAGGCCGACACCAGCGCGATGGGGACGGCGTGCCGGGCCAGTTCGTCGAGCAGTTCGATCGCTCCGGGGCGCGGCACGGTACGGACCCGGACCCGGGTCGCGAACTCGTGGTGCAGGACGGCGGCCAGCTCATCGGCGCGGGTCGCCGTCCCGGTCGTGCTCACCAGATGTGCGGCGGTGTGCTCGACGGCCTGACCGAGGACCTCGGTCACGTCGGCGTCGCCGAGCACGTGCCCCAACCCGGCGGCCACCTGCTCGACCGCCTGCCACCACAGCTCCTCGGTGTCGACGAGCGTGCCGTCCATGTCGAACAGGACAGCCTTGAGCGGGTGGGTCGGTGGGTGGGTCACGGGGCTCTCTTTCAACGGGGTGTGGGGGGATGGGCGGTGCGGTCGGGGTCAGGCGGCGCGGTCGGGGTCAGGCGGTGCGGTCGGGGTCAGGCGGCGCGCGGAGCCACCAGGACGGGGCGGTCGGGCAGGGTCAGGGAGACGGTCGCGCCGGGCGGCAGCACGGCGGCGTCGATGCTGGGCAGGTCGGCCTTGACGTCGGTGCCGTCGGACAGCCGTACGGTCACCCGGGTCACCGCGCCGAGGAAGGCCGTCGCCACGACGTGCGCGTCGCCGGTGGGGTCGGCGGCCACGTTCACCGCCTCGGGACGCACCAGTACGTCGACCTCACGGCCGCCGGAACCCTCGGGGGTACCGCTCTCGGCGGGCAGCCGGCGGCCCAGGACCTCGACGTACCCGTCGTCGGCCAGGTGGCCGGGGATCCGGCTGTTGGTGCCGACGAACTCGGCGACGAAGGCGGTCGCCGGGCGGTCGTACAGCTCGGCGGGGGCGGCGCACTGCTCCAGCCGGCCGGCGTTCATGACGGCGACGCGGTCGGCCATGGACAGCGCCTCCTCCTGGTCGTGCGTCACGAACAGGGTGGTGATGCCGAGTTCCAGCTGCAGGCGGCGGATCTCCTCGCGGAGGTTGGTGCGCACCTTGGCGTCCAGGGCGCTCAGCGGCTCGTCCAGGAGCAGGACGCGCGGCCGCAGCGCCAGCGCGCGGGCGAGGGCCACGCGCTGCTGCTGACCGCCGGAGAGCTGGTGCGGGAAGCGGTCGGCGTGGCTCGGCAGACCGACGAGCTCCAGCAGTTCGGCGGCGCGCCTGCGGCGCTCGGCGGCGCCGACCTTGCGCATGCGCAGCCCGAAGGCGACGTTGTCGACGGAACTGAGGTGCGGGAAAAGGCTGTAGGACTGGAAGACCATGCCGGCGTCGCGGCGGTGCGCCGGGGTCGAGGTGACGTCCTTGCCGTCGACCAGGACCTGGCCGGAGTCGGGGTGCTCGAAGCCCGCGAGCATGCGCAGCGCGGTGGTCTTGCCGCAACCGGACGGGCCCAGCAGGGCGACCAGTTCGCCGGGCTGCACGGTCAGGTCCAGCCCGTCCAGGGCGGTGGTGGTGCCGAAGGTCCGGCGCAGCGAGCGGAATTCGACGGTGGCGCCGCCGGCGGCGCGCGACACGGCGTCGGTGGGCGGGGCAGGGACGGTGTCGGTCATGGTGTCGGTCACTCCTGGGAGGCGGTGCGTGTCGAGGAACGGCGTCCGCTGAACGCGGTCAGGGCCAGCAGCAGCGCCCAGGTGACGAGCAGGCTGAGCACCGAGACGGCGACGGACAACTGGGCCTGCGAACCGCTGGCGGTGACGATCCACACGGCGAAGGGCTGGAAGCCGAGCAGCGAGGCGACGGTGAACTCGCCGAGCACGAGCGCGAGGGTGAGGAACGAGGCGTTCAGCAGCGCCCCGCGCAGGTTCGGGAGCACCGTGCTGATCAGGGCGCGCGGGTAACTCGCCCCGCAGGAGCGGGCGGCCTCCACCAGGGTGCGCACGTCGATGGCCCGCAGGCCCGCGTCGAGCGCCCGGTAGACGAACGGCAGCGCCATCACCACGTCCGTGAGGACCAGCACCACGGGGAAGTCCGGGTTCTGGACGGCCACGAACGTCTGGAACAGGGGCGTGCTGGACAGGTACTCCGGCCCCCAGCCCAGCACCGTGCGGACACCGGCGACCAGGGCGATCGGCGGCACGACCAGCGGCAGCGAGCAGACCACCTCGATCACCGGGCGCAGCCGGGGCGCCGACAGCCGCAGCGCCACCATGGCGGGCACCATGAGGAGCAGGACCACGAGCACGGTGGCCAAGGCCAGCTCGAGGGAGAGCAGCAGGCTGGTGGTGAAACCCTCGGCCTTGAAGATCTGCCCGTAGGCGTCGAGGGTGAAGCCCTGGCCGGGGACGTCCACGGTGAAGATCACCGAGGCGGCCAGCGGTACCAGGAAGTAGATCGCGGCGAAAGCGAGGACGACGCCCCGCCAGGGCCGCAGCCGTGCGGTGGTCACACGAGCCATCGCGCGCTCCGTCGTTGCAGGGGCAGATAGATCGCCATGACCAGGCCGGCGACGACGACCATGTCGAGACTGAGGGCCAGGCCGACGTTCTCCTGGCCGACCAGCACATTGCCGGAGATGGCGTCGGCGATCTGCAGGGGCACCAGCGGCACCGAGCTGCCGACCATCGCGGCGGCGGTGGCGTACGCGGCGAAGGCGCTGCCGAAGAGCAGCACGAAGCCCCCGAGCAGTGAGGGGGCCAGCACGGGCAGCGCCACGTGCCGCCAGTACTGGACACCGGTGGCGCCGTTGTTCTGCGCGGCCTCACGCCACTGGACCCGCAGGCCGTCCAGCGCGGGGGTCACGGTGAGCACCATCAGCGGGATGAGGAAGTACAGGTAGACGATCACCAGGCCCCAGAAGCTGTAGAGGTTCCAGCCCTTGTCGGCGAGGCCCAGCCGACGCGTGAGGATGCCCGAGTTGCCGAGGGTGGCGACGAAGGCGAAGGCGAGCGGCACGCCGCCGAAGTTGGCGAGCACGCCGGAGGCGGTCAGAACGGCCTCGCGCAGCGCGCGGAAGCGCGAGGTGACCACGGCCTGCGCGAGCAGCAGCCCGCAGACGGTACCGATCGCCGCGGAGAGCGCGGACAGCTTGACGCTGCCCCACAGGGCGGTCAGGTAGGCACCCTGCAGGGAGTGCGTCAGGTTGGCCGTGGTGTACGAGGAGGCCCCGGTGGCGGGGTCCTTGACGGTGAAGGCGCCGTTCAGCATGGCCAGGGCGGGGGCCCCGAAACTGATCGCCACGAAGACGAGCAGCGGGGCCACCGCGAGCCAGCCGGCGGGGCGCCGCCGCGCCGGGGACTTCTCCCCGGCGTCGGCGACGGGCGCGACGGTGGCGGTCATGAGGTCGGTCATCCGGTGACGGCCTTGGCCCAGCCCTGGGCGAGGACGTCCTTGGCCTTGGCCTGCTGGTCCTCGGTCGGGAAGGACGGCGTGCCGCTGACCGGGGGAAGCTTGGCGGCCGAGTCCTTGTCCAGGGTGCCGGCCGTCTCCATGGCGGGCATCAGGACGGGGCGGGCGAAGCCCTTCAGCCACAGGTTCTGGCCCTCGGCGCTGTAGAGGTACTCCTGCCACAGGCGCGCGGCCGCGGGGTGCGGGGCGTCCTTGTTGATCGCCTGGGAGTAGTACTGGGCGTACTTGCCGTCCTCGGGGATGACGACCTTCCAGTCCAGGCCCTTGCTGGCGAACTCCTGGTTGTAGCCGGCGTTCAGGTAGTCCCAGTCGATGGAGATGGGCGTCTCGCCCTTCTCGACGGTGGCCGGGGTGGACTCGACGGGCGTGTAGTTGCCGTTCTTCTTCAGCTTGGCGAAGAAGTCCAGGCCGGCCTGGATGTCGTCGAAGGAGCCGCCGTTGGCCAGGGCCGCCGCGTAGACGCCGCCGAAGGCGGAGCCGGACTTGGTCGGGTTGCCGTTCATGGCGACCTGGCCCTTGTACTCGGGCTTCAGCAGGTCGGCGAAGGACGTCGGGCAGGCCTTGACGCGCTTGGCGTCGCAGCCGATGGAGACGTAGCCGCCGTAGTCGTTGTACCAGCGGGCCTGTGCGTCCTTCTGGGCCGCCGGGATGTCGTCGAAGGAGGCGACCTTGTAGGAGGCGAAGAGGCCCTGCTGGGCACCGCTGAGGGCGAAGGAGCTGCCGAGGTCCAGGACGTCGGGGGCGCGGTCCTGGCCCTTGCGGGAGGTGACGGCGTTGATCTCGTCCTGGCTGGCGGCGTCGGGAGTCTCGTCGTTGATCTTGATCCCGTACTTCTTGGTGAAGCCGTCGATCAGCTCGCCGTAGTTGGCCCAGTCACGGGGCAGGGCGATCGCGTTGAGCGTGCCCTCCTTCTTGGCGGCGGCCACGAGGGCGTCCATGCCGCCGAACTCCTCGGCGGAGGTCGCGGTGGCGGCGCTCTTGCCGTCGGCGGAGGTCTGGGAGGAGGGGGCGGAGCCACAGGCGCTGAGGGCCAGCGCGGTCAGAGCAAGACCGGCGGCGACGGATGCCGCCTTCGGGAGGGACGAGGGCACGGAACTCTCCTGGGTAGGGGTGTCGGGTCCTGGGGAACGGACCGGCATCACTTGTTTGAACAAGTCGACCCCAGTAGGCCCGGCATCCATGTCCTTTCCGTTAACACGACGAGAACCCCGGACAGCGGCCGAAGGACAGTACGCCGCCTGTGGCAACCGATCTGCGTCATCAGCAAGTTGACCGATGCCCATGCGGACGGACACGGTCCGGCTCGTCTACGCTGACCCTTGTTGTGCGCAGACGGCGGGCGAATGAACGGAAGGGGACGCGGTGGCGGCGCGGCACGAGGAGATCGCCGAGGAGTTGCGGCGGGCTATAGACGACGAGCAGTACACAGTCGGTGCCCTGCTGCCCCCGGAGACCGAACTGGCCGCCCGCCACGCCGTCTCGCGCGGCACGGTGCGGCAGGCGATCGCGGCGCTCACCGCAGAGGGCCTGATCGGCTCCCGGCAGGGCGCGCGGCGCGTCGTCCTGGCCAGCCGGCGCAGCCAGAGCTTCGCGGAACTGCGCAGCTTCGCCCAGTGGGCCCGCGCCATGGGCCGCGCCGCCTCCGGCGAGGTGGTCTCCTCCGAGACCCGGCCGGCCGGCGCGGAGGACGCCGCGCGCCTGCACCTGCGCACGGGCACCGACGTGCTGTACGTGCTGCGCGTACGCGGTCTGGACGGCGAGCACGTCCTGGTCGAGCGCACGGTGTACGCGGACTGGATCGCCCCGGCGGTGCGGCGCATAGAGCCGG
Organism: Streptomyces sp. RLA123; assembly: GCF_056270165.1. Taxonomy (NCBI): domain Bacteria; kingdom Bacillati; phylum Actinomycetota; class Actinomycetes; order Kitasatosporales; family Streptomycetaceae; genus Streptomyces; species Streptomyces sp. RLA123. The sequence goes on from NZ_JBWDOR010000003.1 coordinate 2,384,806, forward strand.
ACTGCCTGTCGGTGACCCAGCGGCTGTACGACGACACCGGCCTGGTCTTCGCCTACGGCGAGCACCTGATCGACGCCGTCGCGGCCGGCACCAGGGACGCCGAACTGCTCGGCGTGCGGCGCGGCAGCCCGCTGCTGCGGGTGCGGCGGGTGACGACGACGCAGAAGGGCCGCCCGGTCGAGTGGTCGGACGACCGCTACCGCTCGGACGCCGTCAACTTCAGCATCCACAACTCCATAGGGTCCAACCCGCTGGCCCGTCAGGCCGGTCCGGGCCTCAGGGAGCCGCTCTCGGCACGGTGAGCGTCACGCGCAGCCCGTGCGGCTCGTTCGGGGCGTAGGAGATGCCGCCGCCGCCCTGGGTGAGCAGGACCCGCGCGATGGACAGGCCCAGACCCGAGCCGTCCACGTTCTGGTGGCGCGGGCTGCGCCAGAACCGGTCGCCGATCCGGGCGAGTTCGTCCCCGTTCAGCCCTGGGCCGCCGTCCGCCACGGTGATCTCGACCCGGCCGGGACGGGTCGCCACGACGGTTCCGACCCGCACCCGTTCACCTTGTGGGGTGAACTTCAGCGCGTTGTCGATGACGGCGTCCAGCGCGCTGGACAGCGCGAGCCGGTCCGCCCACCCGGTGGCCGCCGCGAGACCGTCGTAGGACAGCTCCACACCCTCGCGGTCGGCGACGGGCCGCCAGGCCTCGACGCGCTCCGCGGTGAGGGCGGCGACGTCGGCGAGGGCGAGGTGGGCCTCGGCGTGCTCGGCGGTGGCCAGGCCCAGCAGGTCGTCCAGGACGGAGGCCAGACGCTTGCCCTCGTCCTGGACCGAGGCGATCTCCTCGTGGCCCTCGGGGAGTTCCAGGCCGAGCAGTTCGATCCGCAGCAGCAGCGCGGACAGCGGGTTCCGCAGCTGGTGCGAGGCGTCGGCGACGAAGGCCCGCTGCTGGTCGAGCACTTCCTCGACGTTGTCGGCCATCTCGTTGAAGGAGCGGGCCAGCCGGCGCAGTTCGGGCGGCCCCCCGGCGGCCGCGACGCGGGACTTCATACGCCCGGTGGCGATGTCGTGGGTGACCCGGTCGAGCACCCGGACCGGGCGCAGCACCCATCCGGTCAGCCGGAAGGCGGCCATCACGGCGACCCCCATGGCGGCGAGTTCACCGGCGGCCAGCAGCAGCCAGCCGTGCAGGATCCGCGAGCGCATCGCACCGGTCGGCGAGTCGGTGAGCACGACGGCGACGACGTCGCCGTCCCGGACCACCGGGGAGGCGACCGGCAGCCGGCGGTGCTGCCAGGGCCAGATCTGCCGGGGGTCGTGGCTGCGGCGCCCGGCCAGCGCCTCGCGGTACGCGGTCCTGGCCTCACCGCCCTCGGGCAGTCGCCAGCCGGCGGGTGCGGAGGCGATCGGCTGCCCGTCGCGGCCGAAGACGCCGGCCCGGATCCCGTACACCTGCTGGTACTGCAGCAGGTCAGCCTTGAGCGTGCCCTCCCGCTCACCGCCGGTGTCGGTGTTGACGTACTGGGCGAGCGCGGCGAAGCGCGCGGTGTCGTCGATGCGGTCCACGACGACCCGCTGCTGCTGGGCGGCGGCCAGGCTGGCGGCGAGCGGGAAGCCGAGCGCCAGCAGCACACCCGCCATGAGGACGATGAGCAGAGGGAGCAGCCGGGTGCGCACCGCGCGGTTCCCTTAGGAGGACGGCACGACGAGCCGGTAGCCGACCCCGCGCACGGTCTCGATCAGGGACGGCAGGCGCAGCTTGGAACGCAGCGACGCCACGTGCACCTCGAGGGTGCGCCCGGTCCCCTCCCAGCTCGTCCGCCACACCTCGCTGATGATCTGCTCGCGGCGGAACACCACACCGGGCCGCTGCGCGAGCATCGCCAGCAGGTCGAACTCCTTGCGCGTGAGCGCCACCGGCTCCTCGCCGACGGTCACCTTGCGGGTGGCCGGCTCCAGGCAGACCGGCCCCAGCCGGATCGGGCCGCCGCCGTCGGCGGTCTCGCCGCGCTCTTTCTCGACAGCGGGCGCCTCCTGCGCCTTGCGGCGGCACACGGCGTGGATGCGGGCGAGCAGCTCTCCGGTGTCGTACGGCTTCACCACGTAGTCGTCGGCCCCGAGATTGAGGCCGTGGATGCGGGAGCGCACGTCGGCGCGCGCCGTGACCATGATCACGGGGATGGCGGTGCGCAGCCGGATCCTGCTGCACACCTCGAAGCCGTCCTGGTCGGGCAGGCCGAGGTCGAGCAGCACCACGTCGTAGGCCGGACCGTGGTCCGGCAGGAGGGCGTGCAGGGCCTCCTCGCCGCTGCGGGCGTGGGTGACCTGGAGCCCGTGCTTGCCGAGCACGGCGGACAGCGCGGCGGCGACCCGGTGGTCGTCCTCCACGAGCAGCAGCCTCATCCGTTCACCTCCCGGCGACGGGCCTTCACGTTCCGGCAATGATGACCCACCCCCGCATCCACGCGGATCGGCGATGCGCGCGTCAAGCGGCTCCGGGGGCAACGGCCCGACTGTTACGGAGCCGGTACGCTCCACCGGCCGGAGCGCTCACCCAGAGTGCAGGAATTGTGTCCATCGGTAATCGGATCGTGATGCTCAAGTTCCCCTCAGATCGGGTGACTCGGTTCCCCCGATGTCAATAGGGTCGATCTTCAAGGTCTGGTCAACCGATGAGTCAACCGACGAGGATGGAGCACACGCCGATGACGGAGGTTCCGGTGACCGAGGACGTCACGGCCACGGCCGACGCCCTGGTCGTGCTGGAGAACGTGAACAAGCACTTCGGCGCTCTGCACGTGCTCCAGGACATCAACCTGACCATCGGACGCGGTGAGGTCGTGGTCGTCATCGGCCCGTCCGGGTCCGGCAAGTCGACCCTGTGCCGCGCCGTCAACCGGCTGGAGACGATCGACACCGGCCGCATCACGATCGACGGCAAGCCGCTGCCCGCGGAGGGCAAGGAGCTCGCCCGGCTGCGCGCCGATGTCGGCATGGTGTTCCAGTCCTTCAACCTCTTCGCGCACAAGACCGTGCTCCAGAACGTCACGCTCGGGCAGGTCAAGGTCCGCAAGACCGACAAGAAGGACGCCGAGGAACGTGCCCGCACCCTGCTGGACCGGGTGGGCGTGGGCAGCCAGGCGGACAAGTACCCGGCCCAGCTCTCCGGCGGCCAGCAGCAGCGCGTCGCCATCGCCCGCGCACTGGCGATGGAGCCCAAGGTGATGCTCTTCGACGAGCCGACCTCGGCGCTGGACCCGGAGATGATCAACGAGGTGCTGGAGGTCATGCAGCAGCTCGCCCGCGACGGAATGACGATGGTCGTCGTCACCCACGAGATGGGCTTCGCGCGGTCCGCCGCCAACCGGGTGGTCTTCATGGCCGACGGCCGGATCGTCGAGCAGGCGACGCCGGACCAGTTCTTCAGCAATCCCCGGAGCGACCGGGCCAAGGACTTCCTTTCGAAGATCCTCCACCACTGAGGTTTGCCGACCTAAGGATGATGACGATGAGGTTCCGTACCACCGCCGCCGCCGGACTCGCCGTCCTGGCACTGACCGCGACCGCCACCGCGTGCGGCAAGGAGGGCTCACCCTCCTCCAGCGCGCCGTCGAGCGGCTCCAGCAGCGCCGCCGCCGCCGAACTGCCCTCGTACACCGTCAAGACCGGTGTGGACCTGGCCGGGTCCAAGACCTGGGACCGGATCAAGAAGGACGGCAAGCTCGTCATCGGCGTCAAGGCGGACCAGCCGAACCTGGGCTACCAGGACCCGGGCAGCAAGAAGTACTCCGGCTTCGACATCGAGATCGCCAAGATGGTCGCCGCCGACCTCGGCTTCGACGAGAGCAAGATCGAGTTCAAGACGATCCAGTCGGCCAACCGCGAGACCGCCATCTCCGGCGGCCAGGTCGACTACTACGTCGGCACCTACACGATCAACGACGAGCGCAAGAAGCAGATCTCCTTCGCCGGCCCGTACTTCGTCGCGGGCCAGGACCTCCTGGTCAAGAAGGGCGGCGGCATCAAGAGCACCGACGACCTCAAGGGCAAGAAGGTCTGCTCGGCCACCGGCTCCACCTCGATCCAGCGGATCAAGGACGGCGGCTACGGCGCCAAGACCGTCGAGTACGACTCCTACTCGCTGTGCGTGCAGAACCTCGCCTCCGGCCAGGTCGACGCGGTCACCACCGACGACGCCATCCTCAAGGGCTACGCCGCGCAGGACCCGGCCAACCTGGAGGTCATCGGCAAGCCGTTCTCCGAGGAGCCCTACGGCGTCGGCCTGCTCAAGGACGACACCGTCCTGCAGAAGGCGGTCACCGAGGCCCTGAAGAACCACGAGGACAACGGCGACTGGAAGAAGGCCTACGACGCCACGCTCGGCAAGTCCGGCGTGAGCGCGGAGATCCCCCAGCTCCAGTCCTGACCCCCCGCGCGCCGTACGGGACCCGGGGCCTTCCCCCGGGTCCCCTCCCTCCCCCGGCACAGCCCGAGCGTGATGCGCCGGCGGCCCGGTGCGGCCGCCGGCGCACCCCTTCCGGAGAATCGGTTTCGGAGAATCGATGAACGTACTGCTGGACAACTTCGCGCTCTTCCGCGAGGGGTTCCTCGGCACGGTCGAGCTGACCGCGCTCAGCGGGGCGATCGCCCTGGTGCTCGGGGTGGTCATGGCCGCGTTCCGGGTGTCCCCCGTGCCGCCACTGCGCTGGTTCGGCACGGTGTGGGTGACCCTGCTGCGGAACACCCCCTGACCCTGCTCTTCTTCGTCGCGGTGTTGGTGCTGCCCCGGCTGGGGCTGAACACCTGGAGCTTCTTCCAGCTCGCCGTGCTCGCCCTGAGCTGCTACACCTCGGCCTTCATCTGCGAGGCGGTGCGCTCGGGCATGAACACGGTGCCGCTGGGCCAGGCCGAGGCCGCCCGCAGCCTCGGGATGACCTTCACGCAGACCCTGCGGCTGATCATCCTGCCGCAGGCCACCCGCACCGTCGTGGCGCCGCTGGGCAGCCTGCTCATCGCACTCGCCAAGAACTCCGCGATCGCCGGCGGATTCAGCGTCTTCGAGCTGTTCACCGTCCAGAAGACGCTCGGCGAGAAGGGCTACAACATCTTCCTCAACTTCCTGTGGGTGGCGGTCGCGTACCTGATCATCACCTTCGCCATCAGCGCCGTCTTCCGGCTGCTCGAGTCCCGGCTGGCGGTGGCCCGATGAGCGCGAACGTCCTCTTCGACGCCCCCGGCCCGCGGGCCAGGATCCGCAACCGGGTCATCGGCGCGGTCGCCGCCCTGGCGATCCTCGCGCTGCTGTGGTTCGTCTACCGGCGGCTCGACGAGACCGGGCAGTTCGCCTCGTACCTGTGGGAGCCGTTCCAGTACGCCGACATCCAGCAGCGGATCCTCGACGGCCTGCTCGCCACGCTGAAGGCCTTCGCTCTGGCGGCGGTGCTCTCCCTGCTGCTGGGCGCGCTGCTGGCCACCGGCCGGCTCTCCGATCACGCGCCCGTGCGCTGGGTGGCCACCACCGTCGTGGAGTTCTTCCGCGCGATGCCGCTGCTCATCATGATCTTCGCGCTGTACGTGGGCGTCTTCACCTCCGCCCCGCTGTGGGCCCTGGTGATCGGCCTGACCCTCTACAACGGCTCCGTGCAGGCCGAGATCTTCCGGGCCGGCATCAACGCCGTGCCCAAGGGGCAGCGCGAGGCGGCGTACGCCATCGGACTGCGCAAGACCCAGGTCATGGTCTCCGTGCTGATCCCGCAGGCGGTGCGGGCGATGCTGCCCTCGATCATCAGCCAGGTGGTGGTCACCCTCAAGGACACCTCGCTCGGCTACATCATCACCTACGAGGAACTGCTCTACAGCGGCAAACTCGTCGCAACGAACAGCGCCGGATTCCCCTTCATCCCGATGATCATCGTGATCGGGCCGATCTACATCGCGATGTGTCTGGCCCTCAGCGCGCTCGCGAACTGGATCGAGCGACAGGGCCGCCGCAGCCGCAAGGGCGCCCCGCCCGGGGCCGGTGACATCAAGGCCGTGGAGGCCGCGGCGGAGTGACGGTGCGCCAGGCGCACCCCCCTCGGCCAGGTGTCGTCACTTGACGCACGCACGCGCAGTGGGTTGCATACGCAATGTGACTGCACATCTTCCCGGGACCGCACCGTGGACCCGGTGATCATCACGGGGGCGGGTCCGACCGGACTCGCCCTCGCTCTCTCCCTGGCGCGGCACGGCGTGCCGAGCATCGTTCTGGACGAGTACGACCACGCGCCCTCACCGGCCCCGGAGCGCACCGCCGTCCTGACACCGGAGACCGCCTCCCTGGTCGCCCGGCTCGGGCACACCCGTCTGTACCAGGACGGCGCGACGTGGACGGCCTGGCGGACGCTGCGGCGCCGCCAGGAGACCGCCCGCGTCGAGTTCGGCACCGAGGGGCACAGCGGCCAGGGCCCCTCCCCCCTGCACATCACCCAGGAACGGCTGGAGCACGGGCTGCGCGCCGCGATCGGCGCCCAGGCTCTGGCCCGGATCGTGCCCGGGGCGCACGCGGACGCCGTGGAGCAGGACGACTCCGGCGTCAGCGTGCGCACCCGGGGCGCCAACGGCACCTGGTGGCGCGGCAGTTACCTGATCGGCTGCGACGGACCGCGCTCCACGGTGCGCAAGCTGCTGGGGGTGCGCTTCCCCGGCCGCACCGCCGTCGACCGGCACGCGGTCGCCGCGCTGAAGGTGGCGCTGCCCGACGAGGGCGTGGCCCTGCTGCACCGCGAACCCCCGGGACCGGGTGCCGGGCCGGAGGTGACGGCGCGCCCGCTGCCGGACGGCGTGTGGCGCCTGGACTGGCTGCTGCCCGCACGCGGCGCGGACCTCACCTCCGACGAGCTGGTGTCCCGCGTCCGGGGCACCCTCACCGCCTGGTGCGGAAGCGTTCCGCCCTACGAACTGCTGGGTTCCGCCGAGTACCCGGTGCACCAGCGGCTCGCCCGGCGCTGGCGCGCGGGACGGGTCTTCCTCGCGGGCGACGCGGCCCACCTGACGGGCGCGCTCGGCGCCCAGAGCGTCGAGGAGGGCCTTCGGGACGCGGACAACCTCGGCTGGAAGCTGTCGCTGGCCTGGCACCACGGGGCCTCCGACACCCTGCTCGACAGCTACCAGGCCGAGCGGCGCAGCGCGGTCGGCGCCCGGCTGCGCGCCACCGACCAGGTGCTGCCGCTGCTGCGGGCCAACGGCGTCTGGCACACCGTGCGGCGCTCGGTGCTGTCCGGCTCCGCCCGGCGGTACGCCGAACTCCTCACCGACAGCCACATCGGACGCGGTCCCCTGGGTGCCTCGCCGGTCTACGCCCGGTCCCCGCTCGCCCTGCCGGCGCCGCGCGGCTCCGCCTCGCCCTCCGCGGGCGGCGCCGCCGACGCGCCGTCCCCGCTGATCGCCGCCTGTGCCACGCCACCCGGCGGCGCCGTGGCCGACGTACCCGTCACGGCCCTCGACGGCTCCCAGGGGCATCTGTACGAGCACCTGGGCCGCGATCTGCTGGTGGTCCTCGTCGCCCCCGGCACCGGCGTGTGGGAGAGCCGGCACTGGCTCACCGCGGGCCTCATGCCACGGCTCGCCAAGGCGGTCTCCGCCCTCCCCCAGCGGGCCGAACTTCTCGTCACGGACGCCTATCCGGGCTCCACGGCGCACAGCGTGCTGCTGATCCGACCCGACGGCCACCTTGTCACCGTGATGACCGGCTGCCGTCCGACGGAGCTCTACGCCTACGCCGACCTCGCCCGCGGCGGTCCTCCGTCGCCGGTCGAGGACCCCGTCCCGCACTGAGCGGCGGTCGCCGGTTCAGCGGATCAGCGGTTCATCCGTTCGCCGATTCACCGGTTCGCCCGTTCAGCGGGCGAACTCGGTGGCGCGGGACTCGCGGACGACGGTGATGCGGATCTGGCCGGGGTAGGTGAGTTCCTCCTCGACCTGCTTGGCCACGTCGCGGGCGATCACCTGGGCCTGGATGTCGTCGACGTCCTCGGGGCGCACCATCACGCGGACCTCGCGGCCGGCCTGCATGGCGAAGACCTTGACGACGCCTGCCTGCGCCGCGGCGATCTGTTCCAGGCGCTTGAGGCGGCGGACGTAGCTCTCCAGGGATTCGCGGCGGGCGCCGGGGCGGCCCCCGGAGATGGCGTCGGCGGCCTGGGTGAGGACGGCTTCGACGGTGCGGGGATCGACCTCGTTGTGATGGGCCTCGATGGCGTGGACGACGTCCTCGGACTCGCCGTGCCGGCGGGCGAGGTCCGCGCCGATGAGGGCGTGGCTGCCCTCGACCTCGTGCGTGAGGGCCTTGCCGATGTCGTGCAGCAAGGAACCGCGTTTGACCGAGGCGGGCTCGACGCCGAGTTCGGCAGCCATCATGCCGGCGATGTGCGCCGACTCCAGGAGATGGCCGAGCACGTTCTGCCCGTACGAGGTCCGGTAGCGCAGACGGCCGAGCAGGGTGACCAGCTCCGGGTGCATGTCGGTGATGCCGACCTCGGTCAGCGCGTCCTCCCCGTGCCGGACGCACAGCTGCTCCACCTCGGCGACCTTGCGCTCGTAGACCTCCTCGATGCGGTGCGGGTGGATGCGGCCGTCGGTGACCAGCGCGTCCAGCGCGAGGCGGGCGACTTCGCGGCGCACCGGGTCGAAGCAGGAGAGCAGCACCGCCTCGGGGGTGTCGTCGATGATCAGATTGACGCCGGTGATCGCCTCGAAGGCACGGATGTTGCGCCCCTCACGGCCGATGATGCGGCCCTTCATGTCGTCCCCGGGCAGCTGGAGCACGGAGACCACGGACTCGGCGGTCTGCTCGGTCGCCACCCGCTGGATCGCGGCGGCCACGATGCGCCGGGCCCGCTCCTCCCCCCGGTCGCGGGCGGCGCGCTCGATGTCCCGCACGATCAGGGCGGCTTCCCGCTTGGCCTGCTGCTCGACGGAGCGGACCAGGTCGCCGCGGGCCTCAGCCGAGGTGTAGAGGGCGACCCGCTCCAGAACGGCACGCCGCTCGTCCTCCAGCCGGTTCACCTCGGCGCGGCGGCGGTCCAGCTCGTCGCGTTCGTCCGCCAACTCGCGGCGGCGCCGGTGCAACTGCTCGGACTCGGCGTCGATGCGGGCCTCACGGTCGATGAGCCGCTTCTCGCGACGCTCCAAGTCGGCCCGGATCTCGCGGACTTCCTCCTTGGCGGTGGCCCGGATCTCCCGGGCCTCGCGCTCGGCGGCCGCACGGAGCCGTTCACGCTCCGCACGCAGCCTCAACAGCAGCGCGAACGCGATGACGGCGGCAACGACGACGACCGTGACGGAGACGGCCACGACAGTGAGTACGGATCCGGTCCCCAGCGCGATGCCCATGGCACCAACTCCCGTGTCTGCGAGGCCACGATCCCTCACCCGTTGTGAGGCTAAGTCGACTCAGAGGCACGGTCAAGGAACCTCAACGATGGTTCAGTCCGGCAGGCCGTACTCCAGTGCCTCCGGGTCGTCACCTTCCTCCTCCAGGGCACGGCGCACCACCCTCAGGGCGAGTCCCTCCGCGTATCCCTTGCGGGCGAGCATGCCGGCGAGCCGGCGGATGCGCTTCTCCCGGTCCAGACCGCGGGTGGCCCGCAGTTTGCGGTCGACAAGGGCGCGGGCCGTGGACTCCTCCTGCTCGGCGTCGAGCTGCCCGACGGCGTGGCCGATCGCCTCCGCGTCCACCCCCCGGGTGCGCAGCTCCTGGGCGAGGGCGCGCCGCGCAAGCCCCCGGCTGTGGTGCCGGGACTCCACCCATGCGTGGGCGAAGGCCTGGTCGTCGATGAGCCCCACGTCCTCGAACCGCTCCAGCACCTCTTCCGCCGCCTCCTCCGGGATGTCCCGGCGGTGCATGGCGTCCGCGAGTTGCTTGCGAGTGCGCGAAGTCCCCGTGAGCAGGCGCAGACAGAGCGCCCGCGCCTGCTCCACGGGGTCAAGTGGCGGCTCTTGCTCGGCCCTCGACGAGAAAGAGCCACCACGATCCTTGTGCCCGGATGTCACCGTCAGACCTTGACTGCCGCCGTGGCCTTGGTCGCCTTGGCGGCCTTGGCCGCCGGGGCCGCCGTCGCAGCAGCCGCGGCCGCCGGAGCGGGAGCGTCGCCCTCGGCCACCGCGGTGGGACCGGCGGCGTCGGGCTGCTCGCCCGGAGCCTCGGGCCGGACGCCGACGCCGAGCTTCTCCTTGATCTTCTTCTCGATCTCGTCGGCGAGGTCGGGGTTGTCGCGCAGGAAGTTGCGCGCGTTCTCCTTGCCCTGGCCGAGCTGGTCGCCCTCATAGGTGTACCAGGCACCGGACTTGCGGATGAAGCCGTGGTCCACGCCCATGTCGATCAGGCCGCCCTCACGGCTGATGCCCTGGCCGTAGAGGATGTCGAACTCGGCCTGCTTGAAGGGCGGCGCGACCTTGTTCTTCACGACCTTGACCCGGGTGCGGTTGCCGACCGCGTCGGTGCCGTCCTTCAGGGTCTCGATGCGGCGGATGTCCAGACGCACGGAGGCGTAGAACTTCAGCGCGCGGCCACCGGTGGTGGTCTCCGGCGAGCCGAACATGACGCCGACCTTCTCGCGGAGCTGGTTGATGAAGATCGCGGTGGTCTTGGAATGGTGGAGTGCACCGGTGATCTTGCGCAGCGCCTGGCTCATCAGACGGGCCTGGAGACCCACGTGGGAGTCACCCATCTCGCCCTCGATCTCGGCCCGCGGCACGAGGGCCGCCACGGAGTCGATCACGATGAGGTCCAGCGCGCCGGAGCGGATCAGCATGTCGGTGATCTCGAGAGCCTGCTCGCCGTTGTCCGGCTGGGAGAGCAGCAGCGAGTCCACGTCGACGCCGAGGCGCTTGGCATAGTCGGGGTCGAGGGCGTGCTCGGCGTCCACGAAGGCGACCTTGCCGCCGGCCCGCTGGGCGTTGGCCACCGCGTGCAGCGTCAGAGTCGTCTTGCCGGAGGACTCCGGGCCGTAGACCTCCACCACGCGGCCGCGCGGCAGGCCGCCGACGCCGAGCGCGACGTCCAGGGCGGTGGACCCCGTCGGGATGACCTCGATGGGCTCGTTCGGCCGGTCGCCGAGGCGCATGACGGCACCCTTGCCGAACTGCCGTTCAATCTGTGCGAGCGCGGCGTCGAGCGCCTTCTCGCGATCGGTTCCTGCCATGGGTTCCACCCTGGGTGTCTGAGTCGTTCGCTTCACGTCCAAGACGCTACTGCCTGCCACTGACAATGCGTCCCGGCGTCGCTCGGGCCTGTGGATAACTCCGTGAAAATCGGCCCGCCCCACTCATGAGAATGGATGTTCGATTTGCGTGTCAAGCGACACGCACGGCTCAGGCGCCACCGCCGCCGCCCCTGTCCCGGTCGACTCCGTCACTCCCGTTGTCCCGGTCGGCGCCGTCTCGGCCGTCTCGGCCGTCTCGGCCGTCACCGGCGCCCGGCCGCCGCCACGGCACCGGCGGCCATGACCACCGGATCCGCCGCGGCTGGGGCTCGTGGGCCCGCGGGTCGGTCACCGCGTACCGCTTCACGTACGCCCCGAGGAAGCCCTGCAGGGTCGCCGTCGCCGGGATCGCCACCAGCGCCCCGACGGCGCCGAGCAGCGCGGTGCCCACGATGACCGAGCCGAAGGCCACCGCCGGGTGGATGTCGACGGTGCGCGCGGTGATCCGCGGCTGCACCAAATAGTTCTCGAACTGCTGGTAGACCACGACGAACCCGAGCACCCACACCGCGTCCCACGGGTCCTGCGTGAACGCGATGAGCATCGGGAGCGCTCCGGCCAGGTAGGTGCCGACCGTCGGCACGAACTGCGAGACCACGCCGACCCACACCGCCAGCGCCGGGGCGTACGGGATGCCGAGGATCTGGAAGAGCACGTAGTGGGCGACCGCGGAGATCAGCGCCATCAGCGCCCGCGAGTAGAGGTAGCCGCCCGTCTTGGCGACGGCGATCTCCCAGGCGCGCAGCACCTCCGCCTGCCGGGCCGGCGGCAGCACCGAGCACACAGCCCGCCGCAGCCGGGGGCCGTCGGCTGCGAAGTAGAAGGTGAACAGGGTGATCGTCAGCACCTGGAAGACGCCGCCCAGGACGGTCGCCGACAGCCCCCAGACGTTGCCCGCCTGCTTCTGCACGTAATTGCGCAGCCAGTCGGAGTGCAGGACGTTCTGCTGCACCTTTCCCACGGACAGGTCGGTGCCGAAGGTGTGGTTGACCCACAGCACCACGTCGTCGACGTACTCCGGCAGGTTCCGGCCGATCGAGGTGATCTGGTCCACCAGCAGCGACCCCAGCAGCAGCACGAAGACACCGCCCAGGACCAGCACCACCAGGAAGACCAGCCCGGTCGCCAGCCCCCGGCGCATGCCGCGCGCGGCCATCCAGTCCACCGCGGGCTCGATCGCCAGGGCGGCGAAGAAGGCCAGCAGGATGTTCACCAGCAGGCCGATGACCTGGTGGAAAGCCCATTCTGCCAGCTGGAGGACGGCCAGCAGTGACACCGCCAGCACCATGGCCCGCGGCAGCCACCGGGGCATCCTCGGCGCCCCCGCCCCTTCCCCGGTACCCTCCCCCGGGTCCCTGAGCGGCCCGGTGGGCTCGGCGGGACCGGGGTACATCAGTTCGTCGCTTCCTGCCACGGGCACAGTCTCGCGCAGTCGTCAGCGCCGCGAGGCCGGTACGTCCATGGCGGCGCACACCGCGCGCCAGATGTCCTTCGCCGCCCAGCCCGCCTCCAGCGCCTGGTACACGGTCCGGCCACCCAGCTCGGACATGACGTGGTCACGCGCGAACGAGTCGGCATACGCATCGCCGAAGTGCGCGTGCATCCGCTCCCAGAACACCGTCAGCTTCATGCCGCCAGTATCCCGTGCCCCGCGGACGGACCACGGACGGGCCACAGACCGCCACGTGCGGAGGCCGTACCGACGACCGCGCCGTCGGTTCACCACGGCTCCCGCAGGGCCGCCTCGGGGCCGGGACCGAGGCCCTGGTCGAGGTAGTACGGGTTCTCCACGGCCATGCCGCTGAGCCACACCCTGGGGTGCGCCTTGGCCATGGGGACGATCAGGTCCCCGCCGAAGAATTCGAGGTCGTACATGCAGACGCCGACCTGCGGACAGGGCCTCAGCCAGGAGGTGGCGCGCGTCTCGTACTCGACCAGTTCACGGACGAAGCCCGGCCGCACCAGGGGGTACGCCCAGCTCATGTCCGCGGCGGTCCGCAGCAGCCGGGGACGGCGCTGCCCGCTCCGGTCACCGTCACCGTCACCGCCGAAGAGCTCGGCGACCCAGCTCCGCTTCGGCGAGGACTTCCGCCGCGTTCCCGAGGACTACGACGAGCGCGTGGGCGCGGGCGTGGGGGCCGGGGCGCGGGCCCGCGGCGGCGGCGCTGGCGCCACTCCTCGCCAGGTGTACATCACCCAGCGGCCGGCCGGGCTGCTGGACACCGCGGAGCACAAGGCCGAGCGGCTCAAGGACGAGTACGTCGAACTCAGCGGTGCCGCCCGCGAGCTGATCGCCGGCAGGGCTTCGATCCCGTCCACGGCGCCCGGCCGCTGCGCCGGTACCTCTCGCACGAGGTGGAGACACTGGTGGGCCGGGCCCTGATCCGCGGCGACGTGCAGGACGGCGCCCAGGAGGGCAACCTCGTCCGCTCGTCGGGACGGGAGGACAGCCGGCCGGTCGGCGGCCTGGCGCTGACCTCCCGGGCGTCCTGCCATAAGGTGCCGGTCATGAGCCATCCGACCCCGTGGGAACCCAAGAACCCCTTGGAGCAGCGGGCCTCGCACGAGGACCGCGACCGGATATCCGACGTCCTGCGGGTCGCCGCCGGGGACGGCCGGCTGAACCTGGACGAGCTCGAGGAACGGCTGGAGGCCTGCTACGCGGCCCGTACCTACGCCGACCTCGCCCCGCTGGTCGCCGACCTCCCCGGCCAGGACCTGGTGCGGCAGCCGCCGCAGCTGCCCCCGCCGAAGGACGTCGTGCAGACCCGGCGGGTGGGCGGGAACCTCCGCTGCGAGGGGGCCTGGCTGGTGCCGAAGAGGCTGGAGGCGGAGGTGCGCGGCGGCAACGTGGTCCTCGACTTCACCTCCGCCACGGTCTCCGAACCGGTCACCGAGGTCGACGTGACCCTGCGCGGCGGCAATCTGCGGCTGATCGTCCCCGCGGGCTACGACGTCGACGCCGCCGGGGTCGAGATCCGCGGCGGCTCCGTCGTGCACCGCCGCGGGGCGGACCAGCAGCAGGACACCCCGGTCGTGCACCGGATCGTCGTCACCGGCCGCATCGTCGGCGGCAGCGTGGTGGTCGTACCGCCCCGTCCCCCGCGCCGCCCGGGCCGGTTCCGCAGGATGCTGGGCCGCGGCTAGCCGACGAGCCGCCGGCGCGAGTCCGGCGGCGCCACCGTGACGCGCGCCCGAGGTCCCGTCCCGCTCCACGGACGGCCCGGCCTCCGAAGGCGGTGACGGGCCGGTCCCGTCCGGGCGGGACCGGACGGTCGTCGCCGGAGACAAGGCGATCCTCCGCGATCTCCGTCGGTACGGCCCGCTCCGGGGCCGCCGCCGCCGTGATCGTTCCGGCGACCGGGCAGCGTTCGGGCGTACATTCGACATATGGGACAGCCCACCGCCGGCGCGTGGCTGCCGGCCCGAAAAGCGGGGCTCCGGGTCCTCTGACGCCCATGGGACCGCGATGAGCAGCACCTTCTGGCGCCGTTTCCGGTGGCTCCCGCCGCAGCGGAGCGCCTCACCGGGTCCGCAGGCCGCGAGGTCCTGGCGGATGGCGGCCGTGCAGGGGCCCGGGCCGCTCGTGCTGGCACTGGTGATGATCGCCGGGCTCCTCATCGCCGGTTTCATCGTGCCGACGACGCAGCACCTCGCCTCGCTGATGGCCGTCGTCCCCGCGACGACGGCGGCGCTGGCGGGGCCCCGGCTGACCACGGTGATCGCTGGCCTGTCCTGCGTCGCCGCCTTCGTGCTGGACGTCCACGACGACCTCCTGGGCACCTCGATCCCCATCGTCCACCTGGCGGAGATCGCGCTCATCTCCGCGTTCGTCATCGCCTCGCGCAGCATCCGCGACCGCAGTGTGCGGGAGCTGACCGAAGTGCGGATCGTCTCCGACACCGTCCAGCGCGTGCTGCTCCGACCGCTGCCACCGCACGTGGGGCACCTGCGGATCCGGGCCACCTATCACGCCTCGCATCCGCACGCGCAGATCGGCGGCGACCTGTACGCGGTGGCCAGGAGCGCGGCCGGGGTGCGCATCCTCATCGGCGACGTCAGGGGCAAGGGCCTGCCGGCGGTCGAGGACGCGGAGGCGCTGCTGGGCGCGTTCCGCGCCGGCGCCCGCAGGGTGCAGTCGCTGCCGGAACTGATGGCCGAGCTGGAGTTCAGCGTGCGCAGCCACTTCGAGGAGGCGGGCCTTGCGGACGCCGACGCGGTGGAGCGCTTCATCACAGCCCTGCTCCTGGAGGTGCCGGACGAGGGCGACATGGTCCGCGTGGTCAACTGCGGCCATCCACCGCCGTACCTGGCCCATGGGTCGGACACCTTGCTGCTGGCGCCCGCGTCGTCGTCTCCCCCGCTCGGCCTGGGCAGCCTGAGCGCCGACGGCTACGTGGTGGACACGTTCCCCTTCTCCCGCCGGGCGACCCTGCTGCTCTACACCGACGGCGCGATCGAGGCCCGCAACTCCGACGGCCAGTTCTACGACCTCGGGGCGCACGTCGCCGCCTGGCCCGGCTCCCAGCCCGAGGACCTGCTCCGGCACGTGCTGGACGGCCTCTCCCACCACGTGGGAGGCGGCGGCCCCTTGGAGCTCAACGACGACATCGCGCTGATCGCCGTCCAGCACGGCGACGACCTGCCCGCCCCCGCCCGCGCACCGGCCGCCGAGGCCCTGGTGGCCGAGGGCCGCACGTCCTTCAGCGGTCCTGACGCCCGGGCGGTTCCTCCGCGGGGAACAGGACCGGGCTGATCAGATGCCGGGGCCGGTCCGGAGCCGGGGCCGGTCCGGAGCCGGGGCCGGTCCGGAGCCGGGGCCGGTCCGGAGCCGGGCCCTGCGCCGGCCGCGGGAGGAGGACGGCTCGCACGTCCTCGATCATCGCGGCGCGTTCGTCCTCGCCGAGCCGGACGGCGTGCTGTCGGTCGCCCACGGAGTCGGCGGCCGGGTCGGCCCCGGTCCCGCTCGAGGCAGGCGTTGGACTCGGCGAGCAGGGTGCCCACGGCCACCGCGAAGATCCGCCGGTGGTCGTGGCGGCTGACGGACGCGGCCCTCGCCGCGTCGGTGCCGCGCGGCACCCATCACGTCCTCGACGGCGCCGGGCACGGATGGGCTCCACGAGGAGCGCCCTGACACCGTGCTCGGGGCGGATCTCGGAGCTCCTGCGCCACGGGCCACGCACCCCGCTGAGCCGTACGGCCGCCGGTGTCGCGCTCGGTGAGCGGGCCGTGAGCGCCCGGTGAGCGAGCGGAGCCGGACGTCCGGCCGTTCCCCGGCCCGTCCCGGGGAACGGCCCCCGAGCCGTCCCGACCTGAAGGACGGGCCGCCGTCCATGGCACGTGCCAGGATGACCGGGTGAGTGCCTTCTCGTCCCTGCGGGCATCGGGGCAGACGCCGCGCAGTGCCGGCCCGACCGCGCCGCTGCTGCGGTTCCTGCGGACCGAGACGGCGAGCGCGGCCTATCTGCTCGCCGCCACGATCCTCGCCCTGGTCTGGGCGAACGTGGCGCCCGAGAACTACACCTCGGTCTGGCACACCCACCTGTCGCTGACCCTGGGGTCCCACGGGGTGTCCCTGGACCTGCGGGAGTGGGTCAACAGCGGCCTGATGACGCTGTTCTTCTTCATCGTGGGCCTGGAGACCCGGCGCGAGTTCGACCTCGGCGAATTCCGCGAGCGCATGCGGATCACCCTGCCGACGGCGGCGGGCCTGGCCGGGATGCTGGTGCCGCTGGCGATCTACCTCGCCATCACGCACGGCACGCACGGCGCGAGCGGCTGGGGAACCGTGATCTCCACGGACACCGCGTTCGCGCTGGGGATGTACGCCCTGGTGGGGCGGCGGCTGCCGGTCGCGACGCGGGCCTTCGTGCTGACGACCTCCGTGGTCGACGACTTCGTCGCGCTCGCCGTCATCGCGGTCGCCTACACCAGCGGGGTGTCCTGGCCGGCGCTTTTCGCCGCGGTCGGCATCTTCGTCGCGGGCACCTTGATCGGCAACTACGTGGTGAGCGCCTGCGGCGAGTGGCGCGGCGCCGGTTACGCGCTGACCGGCCTCGCCGTCTGGTTCGCGATGCTGGAGTCGGGTGTGGACCCGGTCGTGACGGGCCTGGCGCTGGGCCTCATGGCATGCGACTACCCGGCACGCGGCGAGGACCTGCGCCGGGCCAGTCTGCTCTACCTGCGTTTCCGGGAGCAGCCGACGCCCGGCCTGGAACGCTCGGCGCGCCGCGGCCTGGCGATGTCGGTGTCCTTGAACGCGCGCCTGCAGCAGCTGTTCCACCCCTGGACCAGCTATGTGATCGTCCCGGTGTTCGCCCTGGCCAACGCGGGCATCACCGTGAACGCCTCCCAGTTGTCGGCCGCCTTCACCTCCACCATCACCTTGGGCATCGTCGCCGCCTATGTGATCGGCAAGCCGCTCGGTATGGTGGGCGGCTCCGCGCTGACGACATGGCTGAGCCGGGGACGGCTGCGCCCGCCGGTCGGCTGGGGCGCGGTGACGGTCGGCGGGGCCATCTCCGGCATCGGCTTCACGATCGCCCTGCTCATCGCCAACCGGGCGTTCGCAGGGCAGCAACTCGCCGAGGCCAAGATCGGCATCCTCTGCGCCGTGGTCCTCGCCTTCGTCCTGACCTGGCTCGTCACCCTCGTACTGGCCCGGCTGCCCCGGGCCCTGCGGCGCCGGGCGCTGCTCGGCAGGGCGGAGCAACTGGAGGACCTGGCCGAACCCGTGGATCCCGAGCGGGACCACATCCGCGGCCCCCATGACGCCATGGTCACCGTCGTCGAGTACGGGGACTTCGAGTGCCCCTACTGCGGGGAGGCCGAGCCGGTCATCCGCGACCTGCTCGCGGACTTCGGCGACGTCCGGTACGTCTGGCGGCATCTGCCGCTCTCCGATGTGCACCCGAACGCCGTGACGGCCGCCCGCGCCGCGGAGGCCGCCGCGGTCCAGGAGCGCTTCTGGGAGATGTACGACCAGATCTTCGCCCACCCCCAGTCACTGGACGGCAAGGGCCTGGTCCGGCTCGCCGGCGCGATCGAACTCGACGTGGAACGCTTCCGCCGCGACCTGGACGCCCGCCCCGTCGCGCTGCGGGTCGCGGAGGACGCCGAGTGCCGACCTCAGCAACGTCTCGGGGACGCCCACCTTCTTCATCAACGGCCGCCGCCACTACGGCGCGTACGACATCGAGACGCTGTCGGCCGCGGTGCGCACCGCCCTGGAGCGCGCCAAGACACTCCGGCACTACTGAGGCCGAAGCGGGGACGACGAAGCTCACGGCCCCCACCACCGCGGCGGCTATGCGGCCGCGCGCGCGGGATCCGGCGCCGAAACCGTGTCCGCGCGCGATCCCGCCCTGCGCGCGAGGAGCTTGCCCGCCTCCCACAGCAGCAGCAGGACGACGGCCGAGAGCAGCGCCCAGCCGAACTGGCGCAGGTCGATCCGGGTCGTGCCGAGCACGGCCCGGAATCCGTCCACCTGGGTCACCAGTACGGCGAGGACGAACTCGGACAGCGCCGCGCGGTTCATCTGCTTGCTGTCGAAGGTGGACGTCGTGAGGACCGTGTCCCTCGCGCTGCGGCATTCGAAGGCGGCCACGATCAGGCAGAGCGCGAAGGCGGTGAACGCCATCGAATTGCCGGTCCGGGCGCTGCCGAAGTGGGATTCGCCCACTTTGATGAGCGCGAGCAGGATCACGGTCAGGGCCAGTCCGCCGAGTCCGACCGTGACCAGGACCGGCCGGGTCAGCACGGACTCCCCCCGGGGACGCGGCTTGCGCCCCATCAGCCCCGGGCTCTCCCGGTCGAATCCAAGGGCAAAGCCGAACGGGGCGTTGACGACGAAGTGCACCCACAGGACCTGCGCCGGGGTGAACGGCTCACCGGCGGCGATGTTGAGCACCGTGGCACCCAGAAAGGTCAGAACGAAGGCGACCAGCAGCAGGAGGACGAAGCGGATGTACTTGGTGAGGTTGTCGTAGAGCTTCCTCCCCTCGGCCACGGCGTAGACGATCGTGGCGAAGTTGTCGTCGGACAGGATCATGCGGCCGGCATTCTTGGCCACGTCCGTACCGCTGCCCATCGCGATGCCGATGTCGGCGGCTTTGATGGCGGGCGCGTCGTTGACACCGTCACCGGTCATCGCGACGACCTCGCCCTTCTTTTTGAGCGTGTCGGCGAGCAGCACCTTGTGCTCGGGTGCGACCCGCCCCACCACTCCGATGTCGTCGATGCGGGCGAGCTGCTCGCTCTCGGGAAGTGCCGCGAAGTCCGCGCCGAGGATCGCCTCGCCGGGGATGCCGAGTTGCCGGGCGATAGCCGCGCCGGTGGTCACGTCGTCACCGGTCACCATGCGTACCCGGATGTGCGCTTTCTGCGCCTCGGCGACCGCGGCCTGTGACTCTTCACGGGGCGGGTCGACCATGGCCACCAGGCTGGTCATCCGCAGGCCGGTGACGAGGGCGAGCAGATCGCCGTCCGGGTCGAAGTCCGCGGGGTCCAGATCACGTGTCGCCGCGGCCATCACGCGGCGTCCCTCACTGCCCATCCGCTCGATCTGCTCCTGGGCACGCCTTTGCAGTCCCACGTCCCACGGGATGTGGTCGCCCCCCGAGAGCACGGTGACGACGCGGGACGTGACCGCGGGTGCGGCACCTTTCACGAAGCAGCGGACGACCGGGTGGCCGGACGCGTCGGCCGCCGTGTGGAAGGTGGCCATGAGCTTGTAGACGGGGTCGAAGGGCAGTGTGGCGATCCGGGGCAGCCGGGCACGGGTCTCGTCGATGTCCAGGCCCGCCTTGTGGCCGAGGACGAGCAGCGCGCCCTCGGTGGGGTCTCCCACGACCTGGCCGTCCACAAGGCCGGCGTCACTGGCGACGAGGTACGGCAGAATCGCGTCCTCAATGTCCGCCGAGGAGCCCGCGGCGTGGTGGATCCGCCCCTCCAGGCCGTAGCCGGTGCCCGAGACCGTGTACCGGTCGGTGGGGGTGACCACCTCCACGGCGGTCATCTGGTTCAGCGTCAGCGTGCCGGTCTTGTCGGAGTTGATCGCCGAGGTGAAGCCCAGCGTCTCCACCGAGGGCAGCTCCTTGACGATCGCACTGCGCCGGGCCAGATTGAGACTGCCGACGGAGAGGATCACCTGGGTCACCGTCGGCAGCGCCTCGGGAATGGCGGCGATGGCCAGTGAGATCGCGCTGACAAACAACGCGTCCCAGGCCTGGCCGCGGGTCCGGCCGAGCGCGAACATCACGATCATCGTCAGGCCGGCCGCCGCCGCGATCCACAACGTGAGGCTGTTGAGCTCCCTGGTGAGCGGCGACTGCTCCTTGGCGGTGGCCGACAGCATCCCGGAGATCTTGCCCA
The DNA here is from genome assembly GCF_056270165.1 of Streptomyces sp. RLA123. Lineage (NCBI taxonomy): Bacteria > Bacillati > Actinomycetota > Actinomycetes > Kitasatosporales > Streptomycetaceae > Streptomyces > Streptomyces sp. RLA123. The sequence goes on from NZ_JBWDOR010000003.1 coordinate 2,405,409, forward strand.
GTTCGGTGTCCGCGCCCGTCCCGGTGACGAGCAGCACCCCGCTGCCGTGCGTGACGGTTGTGTTCATGAACGCGGAGTTCGCCAGGTCGCCGGGTCCCGGGCGCCTCGTGCCGCGCGGCAGCGTCCCGGCGTCCTTGACCGCCGGGACACTCTCGCCGGTGAGCGCCGACTCGTCGATCTGCAGCGCGTGGGCCTCGATGATGCGTCCGTCGGCCGGGAGCTGATCGCCGGCGGCGATGAGCACCACGTCGCCCGGCACGAGCCGTTCGGCCGGGACCTCCCACTCCGCACCCTCGCGCCGGACCCGTGCCGTCACCTTCATCATGGACTTCAGCGCGTTCATCGCGCTCTCGGCCTTGCCCTCCTGGCGCAGTCCGACGACCGCGTTCAGCAGGGTCAGGAGCACGAGGAGGATGCCGGTGCTCCACTGCTGGATCAGGAACGAGACCACCGCCGCGGCCACCAGGATGACCTGCATGTAACTGCGGTACTGGTCGAGGAACCGACGCCAGGCCGGTAGGGGCTTCTCCTCGGGCAGTGCGTTCGGGCCGTACGCGAGAAGCAGTTCGGCGACCCGCTCCGCGGACAGGCCGGCCAACGGATCCACCCCGAGAAGCGCGGCGACGTCCTCGGGGGCGCGCGTGTACCAGTCGTCCGGGACATCCGGCCGTGGTGGCGCGGGAAGGGACTCCTCCGTCATCTCCAGCCTCCGATCAACCGGTCACATGCCGTGCCCGTCGCGCGGGTGGCCGGCCCCGTAGGGGTCGGCCGGTGCGCCCTTGGGGGCTTCGGCCTCGAGTTCCCGCCGGGCGGTGAGGAGTTCCTCGCGAGCCGCCGCGCCGACCGTGGGGTACTGGGGGTCGATCTCCATCAGCGTGTGCGCGAGCACGGCCGCCGCGCAGATCCGCGCGAACCACTTGCGGTCCGCCGGCACGACGTACCAGGGCGCCCAGGTGGTGCTGGTGGCCGAAAGCATCTCGGAGAACGCCTCCTGGTAGGCGTCCCAGTGGCGCCGCTCCCGGACGTCCGCCGCGGAGAACTTCCAGTTCTTCTCCGGCAGGTCGATCCGCTTCAGGAAGCGGGCGCGCTGCTCCTCCTTGGAGAGGTTCAGGAAGACCTTGACCACCTTGAAGCCGTTGTCGGTGAGGTACCGCTCCCAGTCGTTGATCTCCCGGTAGCGGCGCTTCCACAGCGCCTTGCCGTGCCGGGCGCCCGGCAGCCGCTGGCGGTCGAGGACCTCCTGGTGCACGCGTACGACGAGCACCTCCTCGTAGTGCGAGCGGTTGAAGATCGCGATGTCCCCGCGGGCTGGCAGCCTGCGGGCGTAACGCCACAGGTAGTCGTGGTCCAGCTCCTCTGCGGAGGGCACCTTGAAGCTGCTGACCTTCACCCCCTGCGGATTGACACCGCTCATGACGTGACGGATCGTCCCGTCCTTGCCCCCGGCGTCCAGCGCCTGGAGGCACAGCAGCACGCCGTAGGTGTCCTGGGCGGCCAGCCGCGCCTGGTACTCGGCAAGCAGTGCCACGCCTGCCTTGAGCAGTTCCACGCCCTCCGGCTTGGTCAGGTGGGCCTTGTAGCGGGGGTCGTAGTCCTCGGCGAGGTCCACCTTCGACCCCGGCTCCACACGCAGCGGCTCGATGAACTCCGCGATGCGCCGGGCTCTGGTGGCCTTCATCGCCGGCCCCCTTCCCTTCCCATCGGGTCACGGCACGCGCCGCGGGGTGTGTACGGCAACGCTCCGCCTGCGCTGTGGCACTGGCAACCGCACCACGACCGTTCGACTGACCCTCCCGGCGCGGGTCAGACGACCGGTGCCGGCCGTACGGCGGCCGTCCCGGGGGCGGTGCGGGTCTCCGCCCAGGAGCGCAGGGCAACGCTGCTCGCGTGGTCCCGGTGCCGCAGCCCCGTCAGGTCCAGCTCGACGGGCCGGTGCGCGGGCAGGGCCTCCAGGACGTCGAGCATCTTCGGCAGGCGCAGGAAGGTGGCGTTCCCGCTGAGCCGCACGGTGATGGCACCCTGCCCGCGGTCCGTGACGGCCACGTGCACCTGCGAGATCTCCCACGCCGTCTTGGCGACCGCGAGCCCCAGCCCGATGAGGACACCCTCGAACATGTTGACCGTCACGATGGCGGTGACGGTCACCGCCAGGACGACGGCCTCGCCCCGGTGCGCCGGCCACAGCGCCCGCAATGAGGCGACCGGCAGCAGCTTGACGCCCGCGTGCACCAGGACACCGGCCAGAGCGGCGAGCGGGATGTACCCGAGGACGGCCGGCAGCAGCGCGGCGAACAGCAGCAGCCACACCCCGTGCAGGACCCGGGAGGCCTTCGTGCGGGCCCCGGCGTGCACATTGGCCGAGCTGCGCACGATGACGGCCGTCATGGGGAGCGCCCCCAGCAGCCCGCACACGGTGTTGCCCGCGCCCTGGGCCATGAGTTCCTTGTTGTAGCGGGTACGCGGACCGTCGTGCAGCCGGTCCACCGCCGCCGCGCTGAACAGGCTCTCCGCGGAGGCGATGAGCGTGAAGGCCACGACGGTGCCGAGCACTTCGAGCGAGGCGAGCGCGCCGAGCGCATCCGCGCCGGGCAGCCGCAGCGCGTCCACCACTCCCCGCACCTGAACGGTCTTCAGCGGCAGGTGCAGCAGCGCCCCGGCCGTCGTGGCGCAGGCGACCGCCACGAGCGCCCCCGGCACCACCCGGGCCCTGGCCGGCAGCCGCTGCCACAACATGATGACCGCGATCGTGCCCACCCCCACGGCAAGGGCCGACAGCGCCCGCGGTTCGGTCGCCGCATGCGCGACCAGGCCGGGCAGACCGGTCAGTTTGCCGGGGCCGGAGGCGGGCGCCTCGTGGTCGGCCATGGCGTACAGCTGCCCGACGATGATGACCAGGCCGATGCCGCCGAGCATCCCCTCGACCACCGACACCGAGATGGCCCGGAACCACCGGCCCAGCCCGGCCGCGCCCAGGGCGAGTTGCAGCACGCCGGTGGCGAGGACCACGACACCGAGCGCGGCCACGCCGTGCTCCCGGACGGCCTCGTAGACGATCACCGTGAGGCCCGCGGCCGGTCCGCTGACCTGGAGGCTGCTGCCCGGCAGCAGTCCGGTCACCAGGCCGCCGACGATGCCGGTGACCAGGCCCAGTTCCGCGGGGACGCCGGAGGCGACGGCGACGCCCACGCACAGCGGCAGGGCGACGAGGAAGACGACGAGCGAGGCGGTGAGATCGGTGCGCAGGACGCGCGTGACGGACGGGACGGCAGGAGGCATGGCGTGCACCTTCGTTGCGGAACGCGGACAGGGGGCGCCGGGCCATGGAAGGCCGGGCGGTACCGGGGACGGGACACGTCCCCTGAGCAGGGGCGAGCGGCCCCGGCCCTGTCAGCAGCGCGGAACGGGCCGCGCCGAAGGCGCGTTCGGCGGTTGGGCGGCGGCAGTGGCGGCGCGGCACGCGCCGCCGTCCGGCACGGCGGCCTGGGCACCGTCGTCGTGTGTCACGGCCGTCGCAAGGTCGCGGACGGCGTGCCCGTGCCGGGAGTGCGGGGCGGCGACGCGACAGGAGTCGGAGCCGCCCCCGTGGTGCCCGCTGTCGGCCGGGACGGCCAGCGGCTGGAAGGAAGCGCTCGCGGGCGCGGCGCAGCGGCCGGTCCCGGTGGAGGCCGCGTGGGCACCGGCGGGAGTGAAGGCCGCGTGCAGGAGCGAGAACAGGGCGATCAGGACCGTCGCGCACCACAAGCCGCGCCGCGTGGGGCGGCGGGTGCCGTCGACAGGCCGCATGGAGACCCCCTTGTGTTCCTCTCCTACGAGGGAACCTCCCGGCCTCGCGAAACAGGGGGCGCCCGGGGCGCGCGTCCGCGCGTTTCACCCGCAATGGTGAACGGCGCGGTCACCGCCCGGCGTCCCCCAGGGGCTGCTCCGCCCAGATCGTCTTACCGGTGTCTGTGTAGCGGCTCCCCCAGCGGCTGGAAAGCTGCGCGATCAGGAACAGGCCGCGCCCTCCTTCGTCGGACAGGCGCGCCCGGCGCAGCCGCGGCTGGGTCTGGCTGGCGTCGGACACCTCGCAGACCAGGTTCTCGTCCCGGATCAGGCGCAGGCTGACAGGGGCGCCGCCGTAGCGGATGGCATTGGTGACGAGTTCACTGGTGATCAGCTCGGTGGGGAACGCCAAGTGCGTCAGGTTCCAGCGCTCCAGCTGCGCCTCCACCGCCGTGCGGGCCTCGGCGACCACCGCGGGGTCGGCGGGGAATCGCCAGGTGGCGACTGCGTCGGGGGGCAGCGGCCTCATGCGGGCGACGAGCAGGGTCACGTCGTCGTCGGGCGGACCTGGGAGCAGGTCGTCAAGGAGCGTGCGGCCGGTGCGGGTGGGCGTGGCGCCCTCCGCGGCGTCCGCGGCGAGTACCGCGCGCATGCGGGCCAGACGCTCCGCCGGGGTGCCGTCTGGCTGCGACAGCAGCGGCAGGTTGTAGAAGGCGAGCATGCTGCCCGGCAGGATGTCGAAGCCCACCGGCTCGAAGGGCAGGCTGTCCACCCCGAGCGGCGGCCCGGGTTTGACGTCGACGACCTCGGCGGGAGCGCCGGGGGCGGCGAAGACCGGCGGCGGGTGTCCGGCGCTGGCCATCTCGCAGCGGCCCGCCAACGGGTCGTACACGCAGTACAGGCAGGTTGCCCCCGTCGCCGTGGACGGGGCGTCGCCGGGTGCGTCCTCGGTCGGCGGCTCCACATCGCCGAGCCGGACCACCAGGTCGTCCAGGTGGGCGAGGAGTTCGCCGGGGGGCAGGTCGAGGTCGCCCAGCGTCTGTACGGCGGTCCGGAGCCGCCCCATGGTGGCCGCCGCGTTGAGGCCGTGGCCGGTCACGCCGCCGATGACGAACGCCAGCCGCGACGAGGACAACGGGATGACGTCGAACCAGGCGCCGCCCACCCCTTCGGTGCTGCCGGCCGGGACGTAGCTGCCGGCGGTCCGCGCCGCACGGGTCTCGGTGACGGCGGGCGGCAGCAGGCTGCGCTGCAGCGCCTCGACGGTGCGGTGCTCGCGGGTGTACCGGCGGGCGTTGTCCAGCCCGAGGGCGGCCCGCGAGGCGATCTCCTCGGCGAGGGCGGCGTCGCCGTGGCCGAAGGGGGCGACGGCACTGGTGCGCCACAGCATCAAGGTGCCCAGCACCAGGCCGCGGGCGCTCAGCGGCACCACGAGGAACGACTCCGCGGCATCCGGCAGCAGCGCCATGGCCTCCTCGGAGCCGAGGACGTGGCCGGCCCGCCACTGGCCCATGTGCGGCTGGAGCCCGGCCGTGCCCCGGCGCAGGTACTCCTCGGCCAGCGCGGGCACCGCGAACGTGGCACCCAGCGGGTGGATCTCCGGCGGCCAGTCACCGTCGGAGGAGGCCACCGCGACCCGCTGGAAGATGGTTCCGGCCCCCGCCTCGCCGGGCTCCTGGCCGAACAGCACCGCCTGTGTGAGGTCCACTGCCGCCATGCCGGCGAATCCCCGCGACACCAGAACGTCCGCCAGTTCCCGGGCGACGGTGGGGACGGCCAGGCTGCGGCCGATGTGTTCGGCGGCGGCCTGGAGCAACGACATGCGCTCACGCGCCGCGTGCTCCTGTGTGACGTCGGTGAAGACGACCGCGACGCCGATGGGGCGGTCTGCGGCAGCCTGCAGCCGGAAGGCGGAGAACGACAGCGCCCGCTCCCGCTCCGGCTCGCTCAGCAGCCGGGCGCTGTGCACCCAGTCGACCATCGGCTCGCCCGTGTCCGCCACCCGCCGAAGCAGTGCCAGCACCGCCTCGGCGTCCGCGGGGATCAGTTCCTCCTCGACGCGTCGGCTGAACACCGTCGCCGTGTCGCCCTCCTCCGGCACCTGGCCCAGTTGGTGCAGGGCGAGATTGAGGCGGGTTGTCGTCAGATCCATGCTGTGGATCGCCAGCCCCACCCGCTGCTGCCGGAAGAGGGCCCTGACCAGTGCCTCGTCCTCCTGGCGGCGGACGGCGAGCGCCAGGGGCGTGATGTTCACGACGAGTCCCCCGCCGCCGGGCGCCGTCATGGACTGCGACTCCAGGCACACCATGACCGTCGTGCCGTCCCTGCGGCGCAGCTCCAGATCGCCGTGCGACCCCGTCAGGGGCCACAAGCCGGCGTCGACGAGCAGGTCCGCGACCGGGCGGCCGCACAATTTCTCGGGCGTCAGGCCGAGGAGTTCGCGCACCGCCTCGCTGCACATGACGACGTTGCCGTGCGCGTCGACCACGAACACGGCGCCGCCGTCATGCGGCGCGTCGAGATTGCGGAGGTCGGTGTGGTGCGTGCTCACCCATGCGCCCGCTTTCCTGGACTTCCCTCCCATTCAAACCCCCGCATGCCGCCGGGCGCATTGCCACCGGGCGGCAGGGGGGCTCGAGCGGCGGTCCGGTCGGTCGGGGCCGGCGTCGCACCGGCAAGTGCGACAGAGCCGGCCAGCGGGGTCGCCGGCCGTCGCGACCCGTCTGCGCTCCGGGGCGGCGCGCCGGGCGAGCAGGGCGGTGTCCCCCGCGAGAGCCTGCGGACGGAAGGTGACCCGCAGCCGGTCGTCGGGCGGCCCCGGCGCGGCGTCGAGGCTCTCCAGGGCGACGAGGACCGCTTCGGAGCGGTGACGGAGGGCGACAGCCGATGGTTCCGCGAGAGGCGTGGCCGGCGCGGCACGGGGACGGGGAGCCGCGGGGACTGCCCGTGCATCCCGTCGGCGAGGCGGCGGCAGAGGTCGCCGGTGCACCCAGCCGCACACTTCCGGCGCGTTCGCCGGAGGGTGTGACCGGCAGTGCGCCGGCGCCTGTACGGCCCTCGATGCGTCCGCTCCCCGCCCGGTGAGGGAACCCGTGAGGTGTCCGCGGCCCGGTGGATCGCGTGGCCGCAGCCGGGAAAGACCGGCCCGCCCCGAGCCAGGCAACCAGTCCCCGGAGCCAGGCTTGCCGCCGGTGTATCCGCCGTCGCCGCTCCTCTCCCCGCGATTTCCGGGGCACATTGACCACGCGGTTCGTACGGAACGTCAACCTCCGGCACCTGGTGTCCCGCGCCAGGGGGCGCGTGGTCGCACGGCAGGGTGCTCCAAGGGCGCAGCCGTATGCAGAGAGCGCACGGAGGCCTACTGTGCGCACATGCCAGCAACCCCGCTAGAGCGCGCCGAGTACTTCGTGTGGCTGACCGCACGGGTGCTCGAGCAGCGCAGGTTCGCGTACCACTTCAGGAACGGGCCGGCGGACGCGGTGGAGTCCGCGCTGACCGCGTACCGCAACGACGACGAGGGATTTGGCCACGCTCTGGAGCCGGATCTGCGCGGTCCGGTGAGCCAGCCGCTGCACGTCGCCCGTGCCCTGCGCGTGCTCGACGAGATCGGCAGGTGCGGCAGTCAGCGCGCCGAGCGGATCTGCCGCTACCTGACCGCCGCCTCCACCCCCGAGGGCGCACTGCCGGCCGTGCATCCCTCCGTGCGCGGTTATCCCGCCGCCCCCTGGCTGCCGGTGGCGGACGATCCGCCGGGCGACCTGCTGACCACGGCGCCGGTGGTCGGGACGCTGCACCGCAACGGGGTGTGGCACGCCTGGCTGTTCAGGGCGACGGACTTCTGCTGGGAGGCGATCGACGCGCTGGACAAGACGCATCCGTACGAGGTCGTCGCGGCCCTGGCGTTCCTCGACCACGCGCCGGACCGGATGCGGGCCCGCGAGGCCGCCGCGCGGCTGGGGCGCCTGGTGCGCGAGCAGCGCCTCGTCGCGCTCGACCCGCGGCGCGTGGGGGAGGTGCCCGTCCCGTCCGGCTACGCGCCGGGCGAGCACCACTTCGCGTACGACTACGCGGCCGGCCCGGACTCCCTCGCCCGTCAGTGGTTCTCCGACGCCGAGACGGACGCGGCACTGGACTTCCTCGCGGCGCAGCAGCAGGAGGACGGCGGCTGGCCGATCCGGTGGCAGGAATGGGCGCCCGGGACCGCGCTGGAGTGGCGGCCGGTCGTCACCGTCGACGCGCTGCGCACGCTGCGGGCCTACGGGCGGTCCCTCGACGGCTGAAGGGCACGCGGCCCCCTCAGCCCGCCGCGGCGGCGTCGCGCAGCAGGAGCGCGGCCAGCGCCAGGGCCGTGCCGTGGGGCGTGGCGAGGTCCAGGCCCGTCAGTTCGGTGATGCGGGCCAGCCGGTTGTCGACGGTGTTGGGGTGCAGGCCCAGCTGCCGGGCCGTGCTCCGGCGCTCCTGCCGGCTGCCCAGATACGTGCGCAGGGTCTCCACCAGGTCCGGGCGCCCGGTGATCGGGTCGAGCAGCGCGGCGATCCGTTCGCCGCTGCCGTCGCGGTGCGCCAGGTGGTACTCGAGCAGCACGTCGTCGAGCCGGTGCAGTCCCGCGGCGAGTCCGCCCGCCCGGGCCACCCGCAGGATCTCCGAGGCCGTGCGGGCCGCCCCGGCGATCGCGCCCGGATCCGCGGCGGGCACGGCGGCCACCCGTATCTCCGGGGAGCAGGCGTGTCTCAGCCGCGCCACCAGGTCCTCGTCGGTGCCGTGCGGCACCGCGTGGCCGGGCACGACCGCGTGACCGCCGCTGGTGTCCAGCACGGCGGGCACGTCTGTGCCGTAGGTGCGGTCGAGCGCGGCCTGCACACGGCGCAGTTCCCGCCGCACCGCCAAAGGGGCGCGGACCGGGCCGTCACCTGGCGGCAGCCGCAACGCCAGCACCAGGGCGCCGTCCGCCAGCCCCAGCCGGGCCGCCGGGAAGCGGTCGGCGGGCAGCGAGCCGTCGAGCAGCGCCCGCACCAGGAAGCGGTCGCGTTCGCGCTCCTCGGCGGCCAGGGCGGCGCGTTCGTCGACGTAGGTCTCGGACACCGCCCCGACCAGATACTCCTGGGCGGCGAGGAGGAAGCCCGCCAGCTCGATCAGCGCCTCCTCTTCACCGGGGCGCGCGGCGGCACGCAGCGACCGCCACAGGGCGTGCGTGCCGTGCAGTTGGCCGCGGAGCAGGAGGTGCAACGGCAGCCCGTCGTCGGCGTGCTGGGCGGCACGTTCCCGCAGCAGGCGCGTGTCGCCGCGGTCGCCCCGCACCGCGCGCCGGATCAGCCAGCGCAGCCCGTGCCGCGCGGCCGCCGCGATGCGGGGGTCCTTCGCCTCCGGCGTGAGGTCCGCGGGCGCGGGAGGTCCGGTCAGGGCGGCTTCGGTGATCCGGCGGGCGAGATCGCCCGCCTTGGACTCGCAGCGCGCGGCGAGAGCGCGGGCCGCATCGGAGAGGACCGGCAGGGCGTCGGCCGCCATCGTCCCCACCCCCACTTCGGCAACGGTTTTGACGGGTCACCCTAACCCGTCACCCCGTGACGGCCCGCAGCGATCCCGTCACCACGACCGCCACCGCCACGACCACGAGGAAGGGCGCGCGGAGCAGCAACGCCAACGCGGCCGCCGCCAGTCCGGCGCCCCGCGCGTCCAGCACCAGGGCGCGTCCGTCGCCGAAGGTCTGCAGTGCCGTCAGCGCCGCCAGCAACGCGATGGGCAGCAGCGCGGCCAGCCGCCGCACCAGGGGGCGTTCCAGGAAGCCGGCCGGGATGGACAGGCCGAGCAGTTTCATGGCGTAGCAGCCGAAAGCGGTGGCCGCGACGGCGATCCAGGTACTCAACGGTCTTTCCCCTTGCGGCGGGTGGCGGCCAGGACGAGGGGCGCGGCAACCGCCGCGACCAGGACCGGCACCCCGGCGGGCAGCAACGGCAGGCAGACCAGGGCGAGAAGAACGGCGACGGCCGCCGTGGCCCGCTCGCGGCGTCCCCGCAGCATGGGCGCGAGCAGTGCCAGGAAGACCGCGGGACCAGCCGCGTCCAGGCCCCAGTCGGCCGGGTCCCCGAGCGCCGCGGCGCCCAAGGCGCCGCCGAGGGTGGTCAGGTTCCACAACGCGTACAGACTGGCGCCGGTGACGGTGAATCCGATGCGGGCGCTCGCCCGGTCGGGCTGCGCGAGCGCCACGGCCGAGGTCTCGTCGATCACCCACTGCGCCGCGAAGGGACGCAGTGCGCGCGGGAGCCCGAGCAGTCCGGACAGGCGCAGCCCGTAGAAGGCGTTGCGTATGCCGAGGAAGAGCGCCCCTCCCGCGGCCGCGTAGGCGCCGCTGCCGGCGCCCAGGGCCCCGACCAGCGCGAACTGCGACGCACCGGTGAAGACCAGCAGGCTGAGCGCGCACGTCTCCAGCAGGCTCAGTCCGGCTCCCGCCGAGGTCACGCCGAAGGCGAATCCGGAGAGCCCCACCGCGACGCCCACGCCCAGTGCGTCGCGCACCACGGCCGAACGCGGCCGTGCAGGACGCGCTCGCTCACCGGCGTCCCCGGTCCTTCCGGTCTCCCCTGTGCTCGGGGCGCTCCGGGGGAGCTCTGCGTTCTCTGCGTTCTCTGCGTTCTCGGCGTTCTCGGCGTCCATGGGTGCTGCGGTCACCCGTCCGACGTTAGGCGGCACCCTGGGGGCCGTCTTGTACGTTATTGCGCTCCCGCCGGTAGGCGCCGGGCGGTACGCCGACGATGCGGGTGAAGTGCCGGTTCAGGTGCGGCTGGTCGGTGAAGCCGACGGCCACGGCCGCCTCCGCCGGCGCCGCCCCGGCATCCAGGAGACGGCGTGCCCGGCGCACCCGTGCGTCGGTCAGCCAGGCGTGCGGCGGCATCCCGTACAGCTCGCGGAAGGCGCGCAGCAGGGAGAAGGGGCTCGTGTCCAGGACCGCCGCGAGCTCCGCCAGAGGCGGCGGATCGGCCATCCGCCCCTCCAGGAGGTCCCGGGCACGCCGGGCATTGCGCGCCCCGGCCGTCAGCGGCGCCCGCGCCGCCATCGTGCCCCCGTGGTCGCGCAGCAGGCGCGCGATCACCAGCCGCATCAGGGTGTCGGCGGCGAGGGCGTTGTGGACCTCGGCCGCGCGAAGCACTTCCGTGACCAGGCGCACCGCCTGTGGGTCGTCCGCCACCGCCGTCGCGAAGCGGGCCGTTCCCCGGATCGCCGTCGTCTCGGCGGCCACGGCGGCCACCACGTCCGCCCCGGGATAGATCACGCTGTACGACCAGCCCTCCGGCACGCCCGCGTGGCCCGTGTGCACCTCGCCCGGGTTGATCAGCGCCATCGCCCCGGGGCCGGCCCGCTCGACCGTGCCGAGGTGGTGGAAGGCCTCGACGCCTCCGGTGATGCCCGCGAGCACGAACGCCTCGTGCGTGTGCCGCACGAACGTCTTGCGCACGTACCGCGCCCGCAGCAGATCGACGTCCGGCAATCCCGGATGCCGCCAGTGCCGCGCCCGCTCCTCCCCTGCCATGCGCCCATTCTGCGCCGCCCGGGTCCCTCCCGGCCGCCGTCGCCCCCGGCGGCCCCGCACCCCGGACCGGGCCCGCCCGCCCGTCACCACAGCCATGTGCGCCACCTGCGTCGCATGCATCACATCCGTCACATCCGTCACGGACGCCGTCCGTACGGAACCTGCCCTGCGGGCCCGGGTTCGGGCGGACGGGGGCGCGTTGTCAGTGGTGCGAGGCAGGATGGAAGGCATGTCGCGACGGAACAGCGGGGGCGCACCGGAGGAGGCGGACACGGCCGGGGCGCTCGACGGATTCTCACCGGCCACGCGGGCGTGGTTCACGGGGGCCTTCCACGCGCCCACGACCGCCCAGGCGGGGGCGTGGCGGGCGATCTCCGGCGGCTCCGACGTCCTCGTGGTGGCCCCGACGGGCTCCGGGAAGACCCTCGCGGCGTTCCTGGCGGCGCTCGACGGGCTGGCGTCGACACCGCCGCCCGCCGACCCCAAGCGCCGTTGCCGCGTGCTGTACGTCTCGCCGCTGAAGGCCCTCGCCGTCGATGTCGAGCGCAATCTGCGCAGCCCGCTGACGGGACTGCGGCACGAGGCGGTGCGCCTGGGGCTGCCGGAGCCCGAGGTGCGGGTCGGCATCCGGTCGGGCGACACCCCGGCCGCCGAGCGGCGGGCGCTGGCGACACGGCCGCCGGACATCCTCATCACGACGCCCGAGTCGCTGTTCCTCATGGTGACCTCCTCGACGCGGGACGCGCTGCGCGGCGTGGAGACCGTGATCCTCGACGAGGTGCACGCCGTGGCGGGCACGAAGCGCGGCGCGCATCTGGCGCTGTCCCTGGAGCGGCTGGACGAGCTTCTGGAGCGCCCCGCCCGCCGCATCGGCCTGTCCGCGACCGTGCGCCCGGTGGACGAGGTGGCGCGGTTCCTGTCGCCGCAGCGCAAGGTGACGGTCGTACAGCCGCCCTCCCAGAAGGAGTTCGACCTGTCCGTGGTCGTGCCGGTCGAGGACCTGGGCGAGCTGGGCGGTTCCCCCGCATCGGAGACCGACGACCCTCGGCCGTCGATCTGGCCCCATGTGGAGGAGCGGATCGCCGACCTGGTGCAGAGCCACCGGTCCACCATCGTCTTCGCCAACTCCCGGCGCCTGGCGGAACGTCTGTGCAACCGCCTGAACGAGATCGCGTACGAGCGCGCCATGGGCGAACCGCTGCCCGAGGGCGCGCCGCCGGCGGAGATCATGGCGCAGTCGGGTGCCGCGCACGGGGCGCCGCCGGTGCTGGCGCGGGCCCACCACGGTTCGGTCTCCAAGGAGCAGCGCGCCCTCGTCGAGGAGGACCTCAAGGCGGGCCGGCTGCCGGCCGTCGTGGCGACCTCCAGCCTGGAGCTGGGCATCGACATGGGCGCGGTCGACCTGGTCGTCCAGGTGGAGTCGCCGCCCTCGGTGGCCTCCGGGCTCCAGCGGGTCGGCCGTGCCGGGCACCAGGTGGGCGCAGTCTCCACGGGCGTGGTGTTCCCCAAGTACCGCGGTGACCTGGTGCAGTCGGCCGTCGTCACCGAGCGCATGCAGGAAGGTGCGATCGAGGCCCTGCGCATCCCCGCCAATCCCCTGGACGTCCTGGCGCAGCAGCTGGTCGCGATGACGGCGCTGGACACCTGGGACGTGGACGAGCTGCTGGCGGTGGTGCGCCGGGCCGCGCCCTTCGCCGCGCTCCCGCACTCGGCGTACACCGCCGTGCTGGACATGCTGGCGGGTCGCTACCCCTCGGACGCCTTCGCCGAGCTGCGGCCGCGGCTGGTGTGGGACCGGGTGGCCAACACGGTGACCGGACGACCTGGTGCGCAGCGGCTGGCGGTGACCTCAGGCGGCACCATCCCGGACCGCGGCCTGTTCGGGGTGTTCCTGGCGGGCGCCGACCCGAAGAAGGGCGGTGGCCGGGTCGGCGAGCTCGACGAGGAGATGGTCTACGAGTCCCGGGTCGGGGACGTCTTCACGCTGGGCACGACCTCCTGGCGCATCGAGGACATCACCCGCGACCGGGTGCTGGTCTCGCCCGCGCCCGGCGTGCCCGGGCGGCTGCCGTTCTGGAAGGGCGACCAGCTCGGCCGCCCGCTGGAACTGGGCCGGGCGGTGGGCGCGTTCCTCCGCGAGGTCGGCCGGCTCGACCCCGCCAAGGGACGCGAGCGGCTGTCCGCCGCGGGCCTGGACCCGTGGGCCGTCGACAATGTGCTGGCCTACCTGGACGAGCAGCGCCGCGCCTGCGGCCATGTGCCGGACGACCGCACGATCGTGGTCGAGCGCTTCCGCGACGAGCTCGGCGACTGGCGGGTCGTGATCCACTCGCCGTTCGGCGCACAGGTGCACGCGCCCTGGGCGCTGGCCCTGGGCGCCCGCCTGGGCGAGCGGTACGGCTTCGACGCACAGGTGATGCACGCCGACGACGGCATCGTGCTGCGGCTGCCCGACGCGGACCTGATGGGCCTCGACCTGCTCGACGTGGACCCGGCCCGCCAGGGCGCCGAGTTCGACACCGAGCAGTCCCCGGTGGGCGCCGCCGACGTGGCGTTCGACAAGGGCGAGGTCGAGCAGTTGGTGACCGACCAGGTGGGCGGCTCCGCGCTGTTCGCCTCCCGCTTCCGCGAGTGCGCCGCGCGCGCACTGCTCCTGCCGCGCCGGGACCCGGGCAAGCGCACCCCCTTGTGGCAGCAGCGGCAGCGAGCCGCGCAGCTGCTGCAGGTCGCCTCGGAGTTCGGCTCGTTCCCGATCGTCCTGGAGGCGGTCCGCGAGTGCCTCCAGGATGTCTTCGACGTCCCCGGCCTCGTCGAGCTGATGGGCGACATCGAGTCGCGCAAGGTCAGGCTGGTCGAGGTCACCACCCCGGAGCCGTCGCCCTTCGCCAAGTCACTGCTCTTCGGCTACGTCGCGCAGTTCCTGTACGAGGGGGACTCCCCGCTCGCCGAGCGACGCGCCGCGGCGCTGTCCCTGGACTCCCACCTGCTCGCGGAACTGCTGGGCCAGGCCGAGCTGCGCGAACTGCTCGACGCCGGCGTGATGGCCGAGCTGGAGCAGGAGTTGCAGTGGCTGACCGAGGAGCGCAGGGTCAAGGACGCCGAGGGCGTCGCCGACCTCCTGCGCGTGCTCGGGCCGCTCGAGGACGCCGAGCTGGCGGCCCGCGGCGCCGAACCGGGCTGGGCGGCCGACCTGGAGACCGCGCGCCGCGCGATCCGCGTACGCATCGCGGGCACGGACCGCTGGGCGGCCGTGGAGGACGCCGGGCGCCTGAGGGACGCGCTGGGCACCGCGCTCCCGGTCGGCGTGCCGGAGGCCTTCACCGAGCCCGTCAAGGACCCGCTGGCGGATCTGCTGGCCCGTCACGCCCGCACCCACGGCCCCTTCACCTCCGCGGAGGCGGCCCACCGCTTCGGCCTGGGCACGGCTGTCGCGGACGGCACACTGCACCGTCTGGCCGCTTCCGGGCGCGTGGTGCAGGGCGAGTTCCGCCCCGGTGGCGCCGGGCACGAGTGGTGCGACGCGGGCGTGCTGCGTCGGCTGCGCCGCCGGTCCCTGGCCGCGCTGCGCCATGAGCTGGAGCCGGTGCCGCCGGCCACTTTGGCGTCCTTCCTGCCGCAGTGGCAGCACGTGGGCACCCACGGCCTGCGCGGACCGGACGGGCTGGTCCGGGCGGTGGAGCAGCTCCAGGGCGCGGCCGTACCCGCCTCGGCCCTGGAGAAGCTGGTGCTCCCGGCCCGTGTCACCGGCTACACCCCGGCGATGCTGGACGAGCTGACCTCGGCCGGCGAGGTGGTGTGGTCGGGGGCCGGCGCCCTGCCGGGCAAGGACGGCTGGGTGGCGCTGTATCTCGCCGAGACCGCGCCCCTGTTGCTGCCCGAGCCGCAGCCCCTGGAACTCTCCCCGCTCCACCTTGCCGTCCTGGACGCGCTGTCGGCCGGCTACGGACTGTTCTTCCGGCAGATCGCCGAACAGGTTCGGGCGGCCGGGCACGAGCCGAGCGACCCCGAACTGGCCGAGGTGGTCTGGGAGCTGGCCTGGTCGGGCCGGCTCACCAACGACACCCTCTCGCCGTTGCGCGCGCTGCTCGGTTCGGGCCGCACCGCGGGCTCGACCGCCCACCGGGCGCCCCGCGCGGTCCCGCGAGGCCGCTACGGGAGCCTCACCGCACGCACGGGCGGCGTGCCACGCGCCACGGCGTCCCGCGGCGGCCCGCCGACCACGGCCGGCCGCTGGTCCCTCGTACCGGCCCTGGAGACCGACCCCACGCACCGGGCGCACGCCCTCACCCACACCCTGCTGGACCGGCACGGCGTCGTCACCCGCGGCGCGGTGGCCGCCGAGGGCGTCGAGGGCGGCTTCTCCGCCGCCTACCGGGTGCTGGCTGCCTTCGAGGAGACCGGGCAGGCCCGCCGCGGTTACGTCGTGGAGGGCCTGGGCGCGGCCCAGTTCGCGATGGACGGAGCCGTGGACCGGCTGCGTGCCCTCAGCAACGCCCGCGACCGCGAGGAGGGCCGCCCCGAGAAGGCCCGTACGGTCGTCCTTGCCGCCGCCGACCCCGCCAACGCCTATGGCGCCGCCCTGCCGTGGCCCGAGCAGCCCCCCGGCGTGACCCACCGGCCGGGCCGTAAAGCGGGCGCACTCGTCGTGCTGGCCGACGGCGAACTCCTGCTCTATGTGGAGCGCGGCGGGAAGACCCTGCTGGCGTGGGCCGAGGACGAGGAGCGCCTCCAGGCCGCCGCCGACGCCCTGGCGCTGGCGGTACGGGACGGGGCGCTGGGCCGTCTGACGGTGGAGCGCACCAATGGCGAGCCGGCCCTTACCTCCACGCTGGGCAGCGCCTTGGAGGCGGCCGGTTTCCACGCCACACCCCGCGGCCTGCGGCTGCGGGCCTGACGGGGGGGGCGCCGTGCCCGAGGGAGACACGATCTGGTTCGCCGCGCACCGTCTGCACCGTGCGCTGGCCGGAAGGGTGCTGCTCCGCGGCGACTTGAGGGTGCCGCGCCTGGCGACCGCCGATCTGACCGGACGGCAGGTCGAGGAGGTGGTCGCGCGCGGCAAGCATCTGCTCACCCGGGTCGAGGGCGGCCTGACCCTCCACTCGCACCTGCGCATGGACGGCTCCTGGCAGGTGTACGGGCCGGACGAGCGCTGGCGGGGCGGTCCCGACCACCAGGTCCGGGCCGTACTGGCCAATGCCGAACAGGTGGCCGTGGGTTACCGGTTGCCGGTGCTGGAGCTGCTGCGGACCACCGAGGAGAGCAAGGCGGTCGGCCATCTCGGCCCCGATCTGCTCGGCCCTGACTGGGATCCCGTCGAGGCCGCGTTCCGGCTGGGGACACCCCCCGGCCGCCCGCTGGGCGAGGCGCTGCTGGACCAGCGCAACCTCGCGGGCCTCGGCAATGTCTACAAATGCGAGTTGTGCTTCCTGCGCGGTGTCACACCGTGGACGCCGGTCGGTGACGTCGCGGCGCCGGAACGGATCGTGGACCTGGCACAGCGGCTGCTGGAGGCCAACAAGGCCCGGCACGGCCACATCACCACCGGGGACACCCGCCGCGGCCGCACCCACTGGGTCTACGGCCGGGCCCGTCAGCCATGCCTGCGCTGCGGCACCACCATCCGCGTCGCCGACCAAGGCCCGCGCGGTCAGGCGCGGGTGACCTACTGGTGCCCCCGCTGCCAGCGCGGCCCGGCTCCGCAGGCGGAGTCCCGTTCCGGCTCCCGCGTTCATTGACGCAGCGTCAACCATCCGTGAGCCGACGGCCTGAGGGCGCGATCCTGCCGACAGGACCAAGCCCGGGGACACGCCGTCCCGATGACCCTTCGCCCGCGTGCGGCCCGGGAGGGAGCGCGCACCACGCCCCCGGGCCGCGTGGGCGGCCCGAGGGCGTGGTGCACACCGTGCTCCTCCCGGATTTCGCCGGTTCCCCGACCCGTGATGCCTCAGCCATCACGACGGGCCAGATTCACCCGCCTGACGGCGGAGTCATCGTGCCCTGGCAGGGAGTGGCTACGCGGCCCCGGCACTCTCCCCCATGGCCATCTGCTCATGGGGGCGCCGTCCTCACGAACGGGCACCACCGCGCCGTCCGGTCCCCGTGACCACCTGGCCGAGTGCATCGGGATGATGCTCAGGCCCCAGCCGCCGGCTGCGACGAGACCTTCGAGGGGACCTGCCTGAGCGGGCTGGACGGTGAGCCGGACCATGGCCCACCACCACATGGCGCCCGCGACGAAAGCGATGACCCAGCGGACGGGCCGCCGGGCCCACAGCTCCTGAAACAGCCGAATGACGCACATGGCCGCCTCCTTCGGAGCCCCGAGGTTGCGGCGGGAATCACCAGGGACCAGGTCCCGGGCTTTCCCCGTACAGAGGTGCGATCCCCGCCCCTCAAGATCCCTAGACCTCTGCCGTCGCACCTCGCACGACGTTCACTCCACTGGCGTACACAAACGGCTACTGCCTGCGACGATCCCGGGGCCCAGGTCAACAGTGGGCGACCGTCACCGAGCGCGAGTCTCAGGCGTTCTCGGCCTGGAACATCCAGTGGTGCTTCTCGAGCTCGGCGGCCAGGCCGATCAGGATGTCCTGGCTGACGGGGTCGGCCTTCCCGGTCGACTCGATGCCGTCCCGGACCCGCCGGATCACCGCGTCCAGGGCCGCGATCATGACGTTCACGACCTCGGCGTCCTGGATCCAGCCCTCAGGCACTTCCTGGATGAGACTGCTCTTGGCCACCGTTGCGGCGCGGCCGTCCGGCGGCACGCCGATCGCGGCGGACCGCTCCGCCACGGTGTCCGCATAGGTCCTGGCGGTGGTCACCACGTCGTCGAGCTGGAGGTGGACGGAGCGGAACCGGGGACCGTAGACGTTCCAGTGCACCTGCTTGGCGACCAGCGACAGGTCGATCAGATCCGCCACGGTGTGCCGCAGTGCGTCGCCCACGGTCGCCTGGGCCTCATCGGACAGGGTGCTCTTCACCACGACGCTCGTCATGCGTCCTCCTAGGTCGATCGGGTCGCACACAGAAGATCGCCTCTGCGGCGACATCCGTACGCCTTCCCCGGCCGCGCGGGCCCACGCACCCGGCCAGGAGGACGTGGGACGGCGGGAGCACGGGACCGCGCCAGGGGACTGCAACACCCGCTCGGCCGGAGGCAGTCCACCGCGCGCGGACGCAAGAGCAAGGCCCCGGCCGGTGATCCACCGGCCGGGGCCTCGTCCCGGAACTGCTTGTGTCGCTCCTCAGGCCGCGACGACGTCCACGGCCTCGGCGGGCGCCTTCGGCGCCTTGATGGTGACCCGCTCGTCCGGACGACCGGACGGTACGGACGGAACCGCGCCCAGCAGCGGCCGCATAGGCGCGGCTGCCGATCCGACAGCAGCCGACTCGGAAAGCTCGGCAAGCGCCAAATCGTCGCTGACCTCCCGCATCACCTCGGACATCGGGACGTCCAAGGCGTCACAGATCGCGGAGAGCAGTTCGGAGGAAGCCTCCTTCTGCCCCCTCTCGACCTCCGACAGGTAGCCCAGGGAGACCCGGGCGGATGAGGAGACCTCACGCAGGGTGCGGCCCTGGCGCTGGCGCTGCCGACGCAGCACGTCACCGAGCAGGCGACGGAGCAGAATCATCGGTGGCTCCCTCCTCGGACCGCGAATTCGCAACCTTCTTGCCCCACCGTACCGCCTCCGGCCTCGGCCGTGCGGGGAGCGATGACGTGTTCACTCAGGGCTGTAAACATCCCTTCCCCCCGCTCTCTTCCCCACCCTTGGCCGCCACGGATTCGCCGGGCGTTGTCCCGCTCGTCACCAGGCTCTGGTGCAACAAGGTGAGTACGGCGTCCACGGTGGAGATACGGATGGCGGTGCGGTCCCCGTTCAGCTGCAGTTTCTCGCTGATCGTCCGCCCGGGTCCGGCGACCGCGACGTAGACCGTGCCGACCGCCTGGCCGTCCTGCGGATCGGGGCCGGCGACCCCGGTCGTCGCCACCCCCCAGTCGGCGCGCAGCACGCGCCGCACGCCCTCCGCCATGCCTCGCGCGACCCCCACGTCGACCGCGCCGCGCTCGGCCAGCAGCGTCCCGTCCACGCCCAGCACGTCTCGCTTGAGCTCCGTGGCGTACGCGGTGACCGAGCCCCGGAAACTCCGGGAGGCGCCCGGCACCGAGGTCAGCTCGGCGGCGACCAGCCCGCCGGTGAGCGATTCGGCGACCGCCAGGGTCGCGGAGCGGCGCACCAGCAGCTCCAGGACCTCGGCGGCGACGTTCACGCGTCCTGCCCCGGCTCCCCCGCGGACTCGGCGGGCCCCGGTTCCCGGACCGCCACCGCTGCCACGGCCGCCCGGGCGACCGCCTCCCGCTGCTTCGCCAGCCCGGCCCTGCGCATCACCACGGCCTGCCGCACGTAGTCGAGGCCGGTGACGACGGTGAGGAGCACCGCGGCGGCCATGATCACCGCCCGGATCGTCGCCAGCGGACCGGTCAGCACCAGGATGTACATGCCCACGGCGACACCCTGGGTGAGCGTCTTGAGCTTGCCGCCACGGCTGGCCGGGATGACGCCCCAGCGGATGACCCAGAAGCGCATGAGCGTGATGCCGAGCTCGCGGAAGAGGATCACCACGGTGACCCACCACGGCAGGTCCCCCAGCGCCGACAGCCCGACCAGCGCGGCGCCCATGATCGCCTTGTCGGCGATCGGGTCGGCGATCTTGCCGAAGTCGGTGACCAGGCCGTACCGGCGGGCCAGCTCCCCGTCGAAGAGGTCCGTGATCATGGCGACGGCGAACGCGGCCCACGCGAAGGAGCGCCAGGCCGGGTCGTGACCGTCGCCGTGCAGGAGCAGCACGACGAAGCCGGGCACCAGCACGAGCCGCACCATCGTCAGGACGTTGGCGATGTTCCAGAGGCTGGGCTTGGCCGCGACGGCCGCCGCGGTCGGGGCGGGGGCAGGGGGACGGTGGTTTCCCGCGGCGGACGCCGGTACTCCGGTCATCTGCCCGCCTCCTCCGTGCACAGCGGCTCGGCGATCAGGTCGACGCCCTCGGTGTCCACCACCTTCGCCGCGACGAACGAACCGGCCACCAGTCCCTCCGGCGAGGTCAGGATGATCTGCCCGTCGGTCTCCGGCGCCTGGTGCGCGGCGCGGCCCACGGCGCCGTCCTCCTCGTCGACGGACTCGACCAGCACGTTCACGGTCGAGCCCAGGCGTTCCTCGGCGCGCTGCGCGGTCAGCTCCTCGGCCAGCCGGGAGACCCGCGCCAGCCGTTCGGCGACGATGTCCTCGGGCAGCTTGTCCTCGTAGCCGGCCGCCTCGGTGCCCTCCTCGTCGGAGTAGCCGAACACGCCGATGGCGTCGAGTCGCGCGCCGCTCAGGAAGCGCTCCAGCTCCTCCAGGTCCGCTTCGGTCTCACCAGGGAAGCCGACGATGAAGTTCGAGCGGACACCGGCTTCCGGGGCCTTGGAGCGGATGGTGTCCAGCAGCTCCAGGAAGCGGTCGGTGTCGCCGAAGCGGCGCATGGCCCGCAGCACCTTGGGAGCCGAGTGCTGGAAGGACAGGTCGAAGTAGGGCGCCACCTTGGGCGTGGAGGTGAGTACGTCGATCAGGCCGGGCCGCATCTCGGCGGGCTGGAGGTAGCTGACCCTGACCCGCTCGATGCCCTCGACGTCCGCCAGCTCCGGCAGCAGCGTCTCCAGCAGCCGGATGTCGCCGAGGTCCTTGCCGTACGAGGTGTTGTTCTCGCTGACCAGCATGATCTCCTTGACGCCCTGCCCGGCGAGCCACCGCGTCTCGCCCAGCACGTCCGAGGGCCGGCGCGAGACGAAAGAGCCCCGGAAGGACGGGATCGCGCAGAACGAGCACCGGCGGTCGCAGCCGGAGGCCAGCTTCACCGAGGCGACCGGGCTGGTGTCCAGACGGCGGCGCAGCGGGGCCCGCGGTCCGGAGGCGGGCGCCAGGCCGTCGGGGAGGTCCGCGGGGGCGGAGGCGGCCGCCTCGGCGTCCTCGGCGACCTGGGAGTGCCCCGGCAACGCGACGCCGGTGGCCGACTGCCGCTCGGCCGGGCTGATCGGGAGCAGCTTGCGGCGGTCCCGGGGGGTGTGCGAGGCGTGCACGCCGCCGGAGAGGATGGTCTGCAGGCGGTCGGAGATGTTGCTGTAGTCGTCGAAGCCGAGCACGCCGTCGGCCTCGGGCAGCGCGTCGGCGAGTTCCTTGCCGTACCGCTCGGCCATGCAGCCGACCGCGACGACGGCCTGCGTGCGTCCGTGGGCCTTGAGGTCGTTCGCCTCCAGCAGGGCGTCGACGGAGTCCTTCTTGGCGGCCTCGACGAAGCCGCAGGTGTTCACAACGGCGACATCGGCTTCGGCGGCGTCCTCGACGAGCTGCCAGCCGTCCGCCGCCAGCCGGCCGGCGAGTTCCTCGGAATCCACCTCGTTGCGGGCGCAGCCGAGCGTGACAAGGGCGACGGTACGGGGTTCGGACATAGGCTCAGCCTACTTTGTCCCTGACGGGGCTCTGACGCGCTGCGGCGCCCGGCCCGGGGTCAGGTGCCCCGGGCCGGGCGCCGCGGTGTGCTCGCGCGCCCGTGGTGGCGGACGTCACCCGGCTTCCGGGTCGCCGGGGGTGAAGGTCAGCCGCTGGACCTGACCGGGGTCGCCCGCGGGCCCCAGGTCCTTGCCGTTGACGAAGAGGTCGACGGCACCGGCGTTGCCGATGATGAGGTTGACCTTCTTCTTGTCGGTGAAGGTCTTGGCGTCGCCCTGCTCCAGGCTGCCCTGGTACAGCTGCTTGCCGTTGCTGTCGACGGCCTGGATCCAGCTCTTGCCGTTGTCGGCGGTGAGCTTGACCGTGACCTTGTCACCGGGGGCGGCGGCGATGGCGCTGTCGGTCGCCTCCGGTGTGGGGCTGCTCTGGTGGCTCGCGGAGGGCTTGGCGGCGGGACTCTGCGCGGACGGCTTGCCGGCGACGGGCTGCTTGCCGCTGTCGTCGCCGCCGTTGAACAGAGTGAAGCCGACAAATCCCACGACCGCGACGATGGCCGCCACCATGGCGGCGGTCCAGTTGGGGCGGCGCGGCTCGGACCGCATCCGCTCCGCCTCGTACAGCGGTGCCACGGGGGTGGGGGACGGAGTGCTGCCGTGCTCGGCGGAGAACTGCTCCACCAGGGCCTCGGGATCGAGGCCCACGGCGCGCGCCAGTGTCCGGATGTGGCCGCGGGCGTAGACGTCACCGCCGCAGCGGGAGAAGTCGTCCTGCTCGATCGCATGGACAATGGGCGGCCGCACACGAGTGGTGGAACTGACCTCGTCGACGGTGAGCCCGGCGTCGAGACGGGCTCGGGCGAGGGCACGACCGACCGAGGGACGGTCGTCTGGGGGCGGGTTGCCGATGGACACGGGTGCGCCTTTCAAGCGTGTAGCCACCTGCTGGAGACTCAGTCTAGGGGGGGTTGCAAAAGGTCGGGCAAGCGGGCGGGCGTTGTTTGTCCGCCATCAGGATTGCCGCCGTGACCGGCGCCGATGACAGTCGGCCATACGCCTTCCCCTTGCACTAACTTGACGTACGGGCAGGAGAAACGGTTGCTCCCCGCCCACTTACGAGTGAGCTACGGATGGGCTACGAACCGGCTACGCACCGGTCCCGCCACGCAGAACCGCAAGCACCCCGTCCATCTCGTCCGGTTTGACCAGCACGTCACGGGCCTTCGATCCCTCGCTGGGACCGACGATCCCGCGGGATTCCATCAGGTCCATGAGCCTGCCCGCTTTCGCGAAGCCGACACGCAGTTTGCGCTGGAGCATCGACGTCGAGCCGAACTGGGTGGAGACCACGAGCTCCGCCGCCTGGCAGAGCAGGTCGAGGTCGTCGCCGATCTCCTCGTCGATCTCCTTCTTCGGGCCGGCGCCGACCACGACGTCCTCCCGGTAGGAGGGCGTCAACTGCGCCTTGCAGTGCTCGACGACGCCGTGGATCTCCTGCTCGGTGACGAAGGCGCCCTGCATGCGGATCGGCTTGTTCGCGCCCATCGGCAGGAACAGCCCGTCACCCTTTCCGATGAGCTTCTCTGCGCCGGCCTGGTCCAGGATGACCCGGCTGTCGGCGAGCGAGGAGGTCGCGAACGCCAGCCGCGAGGGCACGTTGGCCTTGATGAGACCGGTCACCACGTCGACGGACGGCCGCTGGGTGGCCAGCACGAGGTGGATGCCTGCCGCGCGGGCGAGCTGCGTGATGCGGACGATCGCGTCCTCCACGTCCCGCGGCGCGACCATCATCAGGTCGGCGAGCTCGTCCACGATCACCAGCAGATACGGGTACGGGGACAGCTCGCGCTCGCTGCCCGCCGGCGGCTTCGCCTTGCCGCTGCGCACCGCCGCGTTGAAGTCGTCGATGTGCCGGAAGCCGTAGGCGGCCAGGTCGTCGTAGCGCAGGTCCATCTCGCGCACGACCCACTGGAGTGCCTCGGCGGCCCGCTTGGGGTTGGTGATGATCGGTGTGACGAGGTGCGGGACGCCCTCGTACGCGGTGAGTTCCACGCGCTTGGGATCGACCAGCACCATGCGCACCTCGTCGGGGGTGGACCGGGCCAGCACCGAGGTGATGAGGCAGTTGATGCAGGAGGACTTGCCGGAGCCGGTGGCGCCGGCGACGAGGATGTGCGGCATCTTCGCGAGATTGGCCATCACATAGCCGCCCTCCACGTCCTTGCCGAGGGCCACCGTCATCGGATGCTCCTCGCCGGCGGCGTCCGCCGAACGGAGCACGTCGCCGAGGTTGACCATCTCCCGGTCGCTGTTGGGGATCTCGATGCCCACCGCGGACTTGCCGGGGATCGGGCTGATGATCCGCACGTCGGGGCTGGCGACGGCGTACGCGATGTTCTTGGCGAGCGCGGTGATCCGCTCGACCTTGACGGCCTGTCCGAGTTCGACCTCGTACCGGGTGACCGTCGGTCCGCGGGTGAAGCCGGTGACGGCCGCGTCGACCTTGAACTGCGAGAAGACACTCTTCAGCGACTCCACCACGACGTCGTTGGCGGCGCTGCGGGTGCGGCCGGGGCCGCCGCGCTCCAGCAGGTCCAGCGAGGGCAGGGAGTACGTGATGTCGCCCGACAGCTGCAACTGCTCGGCGCGCGGCGGCAGCGGCTGCCCGGCGCCCGGCGCCGCCTTCTTGGTGAGGTCCGGCACGGAGGGGGCCGCGTTGTCGTCGGGGTTCTCGGTGGTCATGTCGTCCCGGGCCTGAGGCACCGACTGGTGCACCAGGTCCGCCACGACCGAGGAGCCGGGGACGCCGTAGGTCAGCGCGCCGTCGAGGTCGGCGGCGACCCCGTAGGCCAGGTCGACGGTGCCCAGACCGCCGGGCGTCAGGTCGGGCAGCGGGTGCTGCTCCGGCCGGCGCCGGCCGCGGCGGCGCGGCGTGGCCCCCTCGGTCCCGGGACCGGCTGCGGGCTCGTCCTCGAACAGGTCGCCGAACGGGACCGCGTCCTCGTCGGCCTCCTCCTCCGGCTGCACCTCGACCAGGCCGAGCCGCATACCGGCCTCCCGCAGGCGGCGCGGGATCGCGTTGACCGGGGTCGCGGTGGTGACCAGCAGCCCGAAGAAGGTCAGCAGCGCCAGCAGGGCGACCGCCAGCGGGGCCCCCACGGTGTAGCGCAGCGGCGCGGACGCCGCCCAGCCGATGAGTCCCCCGGCGTCCCGGATCGCGTCGGCGCCCTGGCCCCGGCCGGGCGAGCCGCAGCCGATGTGCACCAGGCCGAGCACACCCACGGCGAGCGTGGACAGGCCGATCACGATCCGCCCGTTGGCGTCCGCCTGCTGGGGGTGGCGCATCAGGCGCCATACGACGGCACCGAGGAGAACGGGCACCAGCAGGTCCAGCCGGCCGAACAGCCCGGTGATCAGTATCTCGACCAGGTCGCCGACCGGGCCGTGCAGATCGGACCAGGTGCCGGTGGCGACGACCAGGGCGAGGCCGAACAGCAGCAGCGCCAGCCCGTCCTTGCGGTGCGCCGGGTCGAGACCGCGCGCGCCCCGGCCCACGCCCCGGAAGAGCGCGCCGACGGTGTGCGCGAGGCCGAGCCACAGCGCCCTCGTGAGCCGGTAGACGGCCCCGGTCGGTGAGGGCGCCGGCTTGGGCGCGGGCTTGGCGGAGGCCGCCGCCTTCTTGGCCGGAGCCTTCTTCGCGGGTGCCTTCTTCGCCGCCGGCTGCTTGGTGGCGGCCTTCTTCGCCGCGGGCCTGGCCGCAGGTTTGGCGGCAGCCTTCTTCGCGGTGCCGGACGTACGTGGGGCCATGGTGCGAGGTTACCGTTCCGTCCCGTTCGCGACACCCGTGGCCACACATACGCCCGTTCGTGTCGCGCCCCGGACGCACCAAGGGTGACGAGCCGTCAAAGAGCAGACGCTGGTCACTCCTGAGAGGGGATCTTCTTGTCGCCGGATCCGGTGCCCGGCTCCAGCGCGTCCAGCGCGCGGCGCAGTCCGGTCAGCTTGCGCTCCAGATGGGCCGCGGTCGCCACCGCCGCCGCGTCCGCCGACTCGTCCAGCTGCTTGGAGAGCGCTTCCGCCTGCTCCTCCACCGCCGCCAGCCGCGCGGACAGCTCGGCGAGCAGACCCACCGGCTCCTTGGTGCCGTTGGCACCCTGCCGGGAGCCCTGCTCCAGTTGCAGGCGCAGCAGGGCGGCCTGCTCGCGCAGTTGGCAGTTCTTCATGTAGAGCTCGACGAAGACCGAGACCTTGGCCCGCAGCACCCACGGGTCGAAGGGCTTGGAGATGTAGTCGACCGCGCCGGCCGCGTAACCGCGGAAGGTGTGGTGCGGACCGTGGTTGATCGCCGTGAGGAAGATGATCGGGATGTCCCGGGTGCGCTCCCGGCGCTTGATGTGTGCCGCGGTCTCGAACCCGTCCATGCCCGGCATCTGGACATCGAGCAGGATCACCGCGAAGTCGTCGGTGAGCAGCGCCTTGAGTGCTTCCTCCCCGGACGATGCCCGCACCAGTGTCTGATCGAGCGCGGAGAGGATGGCCTCCAGCGCCAGCAGATTCTCCGGCCGGTCATCGACCAGGAGGATCTTGGCCTTCTGCACCATGGCCCGTCCTCCTCGTCCCGGCACTGCACCGGGTGCCGCCCCCATGGACGGCTCCTGACCGCCGTCCGTCCTTGTGCCGGTCATGGTAGCCGCACCCCGCTGTCCGCCACACCCTGTCACCGCCATGTCACTGTGCACGTAGCAGAAACGCAAGCGGGGACCAGAAGGTTCCCTGTTTCCCGCACCCTCACACCTCCGCGAACACTCCGTGTCAGGGGCACTGCCGCTCGCCCCGGCGCGGCGACCGCCGCAGGGGCGGTCACCGCGTCCTTCATCCGACGCCCCGTCACCGTGCGTGCATCCACTGCTCCATCACCGCGAGAAGGTGGTCGGTGTCCACCGGCTTGGCGACATAGTCGGAGGCACCGGACTCGATGCTCTTCTCCCGGTCGCCCTTCATCGCCTTCGCCGTGAGGGCGATGATCGGCAGCCCCGCGAACTGCGGCATCCTGCGGATCGCCGCCGTCGTGGCGTACCCGTCCATCTCCGGCATCATGATGTCCATCAGGACGACCGCGACGTCGTCGTGCTGCTCCAGCACCTCGATGCCCTCCCGGCCGTTCTCGGCGTACAGCACGGTGAGCCCGTGCTGTTCCAGCACGCTGGTGAGGGCGAAGACGTTGCGGATGTCGTCGTCCACGATGAGCACCTTCTCACCGCTGAAGCCGCCCGCGAAGCCGGTGTAGGCGTCGCTGTGCGCCCCGTCCACCCACAACTCGGGCGGCGGCGGCTGCCGGTCCGGCTGCCCCGGGGCCGCCATGGGCCGCTCGGTGAGGGCCGAGCGGCGGCGCAGCCGCGCCAGGCTGCTGCCTGCGCCGCCGCGGCGCCCCCCGGTGTGCGTGGGGGCGGTGCCGCGCAGCTGCTCGGCGTACCCGTCCGGCTCGGCGAAGACCTCGCCGGGCGGGAGTTGGGCGTAGCCGTGCGCCGGCAGTTCACCGCTGTTCAGCGGCAGATAGAGGGTGAACGTCGACCCTCGGCCGGGCTGGCTGTCGGCGTGGATCTCGCCGCCGAGCAGCCGCGCGATCTCCCGGCTGATGGACAGGCCCAGGCCCGTACCGCCGTACTTGCGGCTGGTGGTGCCGTCGGCCTGCTTGAACGCCTCGAAGATGACCCGCATCTTGCTGGCGGCGATGCCGATGCCGGTGTCGGTGACCGAGAAGGCGATCAGCGGCTCGTCCGGGGCGCGCAGCGAACCGGACTCCAGCAGTTGCTCCCGGATCGCCTGCGGCGCCTCCGGGCCCGCCGGGCGGATCACCAGCTCCACCGAACCGCTGTCGGTGAACTTCACCGCGTTGGACAGCAGGTTGCGCAGCACCTGGAGCAGCCGCTGCTCGTCGGTGTGGAGCGTCGCGGGCAGTTCCGGGGAGACCCGGACCGAGAAGTCCAGGCCCTTCTCGGCGGTCAGCGGCCGGAAGGTCGCCTCGACGTAGTCCACGAGCTGCACGAGCGCGATCCGGGTCGGGCTGACGTCCATCTTGCCCGCCTCGACCTTGGACAGGTCCAGGATGTCGTTGATCAGCTGGAGCAGGTCGGAGCCCGCGCCGTGGATCGTCTCCGCGAACTCGACCTGCTTCGGCGACAGGTTGCCCTCGGCGTTGTCCGCGAGCAACTTCGCCAGGATGAGGAGCGAGTTGAGCGGGGTGCGCAACTCGTGCGACATGTTGGCGAGGAACTCGGACTTGTAGCGCATGGAGACCGCGAGCTGTTCCGCGCGCTCCTCCAGCACCTGTCGGGCGTCCTCGATCTCGGTGTTCTTCACCTCGATGTCGCGGTTCTGACGGGCCAGCAGCTCGGCCTTCTCCTCCAGCTCGGTGTTGGAGATCTGGAGCTGCTTCTGCCGGTTCTCCAGCTCCGCGGAGCGCTCCCGCAGCTGTTCGGTCAGCTCCTGGGACTGCTTGAGCAGGTACTCGGTCTTGGTGTTGACGCTGATGGTGTTGACGCTCACCGCGATCATGTCGGTGATCTGGCCGAGGAAGTCCTTCTGGATCTGCGTGAACGGCTGGAACGAGGCCAGCTCGATCACCCCGAGCACCCGGTCCTCGAACAGCACCGGCAGCACGATGACGTGCGCCGGCGGCGCTTCGCCGAGCCCGGAGGAGATCCGCAGATAGCCCGGCGGCACGTTCTCCACCAGGATGCTGCGCTTCTCGACCGCGGCCGTGCCGATCAGTCCCTCACCGGGCAGGAAGACGGTGGGCATCGTCCGCGGCGAGAAGCCGTAGCTGCCGATCAGGCGCAGCTCGTACTCCTCGGCGATGTCCTCGGTGGCCGGTTCCTCCGCGAGGAAGAAGGCGCCGTGCTGGGCCGAGACGACCGGCGTCAGCTCGCTCATGATGAGGCCGCCGACGTCGTTGAGGTCGCGGCGGCCCTGCATCAGACCGGAGATACGGGCCAGGTTGCCCTTCAGCCAGTCCTGCTCCTTGTTGGCGAGGGTGGTCTCGCGGAGCCGGACGATCATGGTGTTGATGTAGTCCTGGAGCTCCAGGATCTCGCCGGCCGCGTCCACGTCCGTGCGGATGTTGAGGTCGCCGCGGGTCACCGCGGTGGCCACCTGGGCGATGTTGCGCACCTGGCGGGTCAGGTTGTTCGCCATCAGGTTCACGGACTCGGTGAGGTCCTTCCAGATGCCCGAGACACCCGGCACGCGCGCCTGACCGCCGAGGCGGCCCTCGGTGCCCACCTCGCGGGCGACGCGGGTGACCTCGTCACCGAAGGCGGAGAGCTGGTCGACCATCGTGTTGATGGTGGTCTTCAGCTCCAGGATCTCGCCGTGCGCGTCGACGTCGATCTTCTTGGACAGGTCACCGCGGGCCACGGCCGTGGTGACCATCGCGATGTTGCGGACCTGGCCGGTCAGGTTGGACGCCATGTTGTTCACCGACTCGGTGAGGTCCTTCCACGAACCGGAGACTCCCGGCACGCGCGCCTGACCGCCGAGGATGCCGTCGGTGCCCACCTCGCGGGCCACCCGCGTCACCTCGTCACCGAAGGCCGACAGGGTGTCGACCATGGTGTTGATCGTCTCGGCGAGCTGGGCGACCTCGCCGCGCGCCTCGACGGTGATCTTCTTGGTGAGATCGCCGTTGGCGACCGCCGTGGCGACGGAGGAGATCGAACGCACCTGGCCGGTCAGGTTGTTGGCCATCAGGTTGACGTTGTCGGTGAGGTCCTTCCAGATGCCCGAGACGTCCCTCACCCGGGCCTGGCCGCCGAGGATGCCGTCGGTGCCCACCTCGCGGGCCACCCGCGTCACCTCGTCGGCGAAGGCGGACAGCGTGTCGACCATGGTGTTGACGGTCGTCACCAGGGCGAGGATCTCGCCCTTGGCGTCGACGGTGATCTTCTTCGACAGGTCGCCCTGCGCGACCGCCGTGGTGACCTCGGCGATGTTGCGCACCTGCATGGTCAGGTTGTTGGCCATGAAGTTGACGGACTGGGTCAGGTCCTTCCACGTACCCGACACGCCCTTGACCTCGGCCTGGCCGCCCAGGATGCCGTCGGTGCCCACCTCACGGGCCACTCGCGTCACCTGGTCGGCGAACGCCGACAGCTGGTCGACCATCGTGTTGAGGACGTTCTTGAGTTCCAGGATCTCGCCGCGCGCGTCGACGTCGATCTTCTGCGACAGGTCACCGCGGGCCACCGCGGTGGCGACCTGGGCGATGTTGCGCACCTGGGCGGTGAGGTTGCCGGCCATGCCGTTCACCGAATCCGTCAGGTCGCGCCACACTCCGGCCACACCGGGCACCTGCGCCTGCCCGCCGAGCCGGCCCTCGGTACCCACCTCGCGGGCCACCCGGGTCACCTGCTCGGCGAACGCCGACAGCTGGTCGACCATCGTGTTGATGGTGTTCTTCAGCTCCAGGATCTCGCCGCGCGCGTCGACGTCGACCTTCTGCGACAGGTCACCACGGGCCACGGCCGTGGTCACCTGGGCGATCTGGCGGACCTGCGAGGTCAGGTTGCCCGCCATGAAGTTGACGGAGTCCGTCAGTTCCTTCCACACACCGCTCACGCCGTCGACGCGCGCCTGGCCGCCGAGCCGGCCCTCGGTGCCCACGTCGCGCGCCATGCGCGTGACCTGGTTGGCGAAGGAGGACAGCTGGTCGACCATCCGGTTCACGGTGTTCTTCAGCTCCAGCATCTCGCCGGAGACGTCCACCGTGACCTTCTGCGACAGATCGCCGTTGGCGACCGCCGTGGTCACCTGGGCGATGTTGCGCACCTGGCCGGTCAGATTGCGGAACGCGGTGTTCACCGAATCCGTCAGGTCCTTCCACAGACCCGCCGCGCCCGGCACCTGCGCCTGCCCGCCCAGCTCACCCTCGACACCGACCTCCCGGGCCACCCGGGTCACCTCGGCGCCGAACGCCGACAGCTGGTCGACCATGGTGTTGACGGTGTTCTTCAGCTCCAGCATCTCGCCGGAGACGACCACGGTGACCTTCTGCGACAGATCGCCGTTGGCGACCGCCGTGGTCACCTGGGCGATGTCGCGCACCTGGCCGGTCAGGTTGCGGAAGGCCATGTTCACCGAGTCGGTGAGGTCCTTCCAGATGCCCGCCGCGCCCGGCACCTGCGCCTGACCGCCGAGGCGGCCCTGCGCACCGACCTCGCCGGCCACGCGGGTCACCTCGTCGGCGAAGGTCCGCAGGGTCTCGGTCATCGCGTTCACGGTCTCGGCGAGCTGCGCGACCTCGCCGCGCGCGCCGATGGTGATCTTCTGCGACAGGTCGCCGTTGGCGACCGCCGTCGTGACCTGAGCGATGTCGCGCACCTGGGCCGTCAGATTGCCCGCCATCAGGTTGACGGAGTCGGTCAGGTCCTTCCACACGCCGTCGACGCCGGCCACCTTCGCCTGGCCGCCCAGCTGGCCCTCGGTGCCCACCTCGCGGGCCACCCGGGTCACCTCGGACGCGAAGGAGGACAGCTGGTCCACCATCGTGTTGACGGTGTTCTTCAGCTCCAGCATCTCGCCGGCCACGTGGACGGTGACCTTGCGCGACAGGTCGCCCTTGGCGACCGCCGTGGTCACCAGCGCGATGTCGCGCACCTGGGCCGTCAGCCGGGAGGCCATGGTGTTGACCGAGTCGGTGAGGTCCTTCCATGAGCCGGCCATGCCGCGCACCCGGGCCTGCCCGCCGAGCTTGCCCTCGGTGCCGACCTCGCTGGCCACCCGGGTCACCTCGTCGGTGAACGTGGACAGCTGGTCGACCAGCCCGTTGACCGTGCGGCCGACCTTGAGGAACTCGCCGCGCAGCGGGTGCGCGGCACCGTCGGGCCCCTGCGAGCGCAGCTCCATGCGCTGCTCCAGGTCGCCCTCGGCGACCGCCGACAGCACGCGGCCGACCTCGGACATGGGCCGTACGAGATCGTCCACCAGCGCGTTGGAGGCGTCGATGGCGGCCGCCCACGATCCCTCGCACGCCCCTGTCTCCAGGCGCTCCGCGAGCTTGCCCTCGCGGCCGACCACCCGGCGGACCCGGGCGAGCTCACCGGTCAGGTGCTGGTTGCGATCGGCGACCTCGTTGAACACGGCGGCGATCTCCGCCATGACGCCGTCGCCCGTGACCGTGAGTCGCTTGCGGAAGTTGCCGTCCCGCATCGACTCGAGTGCGGACAGCAATCTGTGCAGTGCGGCCGAGTCCACCTCGACGGTCCCATTGGTGCGCGAGCGCGCATGCTTCACCCGCGCGGAACCACCCCGCTTTGCCGCGGGTGCCGCGCCGCCTCGCGCCGATGCGCCAGACTCCACCGTGTCCCTCCCGGAGGGTCGACCGAACTGCATGTGCCTCGTTCAGGCATGCCCAGTGTTTCACCATGCCCGCACCCGGCCATAACAGTTCGGCAGCATCGCATATGACCGTCGCCACGATCGGGGCAGGAACACCCCCAACCGGCACACGCGTGGTCGCCAGGGGTAAGTAACCTGGCATGCGGTTGCCCACCTTGGGCCGGGCGTACACCTCGAAGTGGGGGCCGGTGGTGACAGTACAGCGGATGGCCAATAGTGACGTCCCCGGACAAACAAGGAGATCTGTGATCACGGCGCGCGCAGCGGCCACCTTCGAGCCGGTGGGACGCTCGGTCGCCACCGCACGCGCTTTCGTCCGCGACACCCTTCAGGGCTGGGGCTTCGCCGAGGTCGTCGACGACGCCGTCGTCCTCACCAGCGAACTGGTCACGAACGCCGTGGTCCACGCGGGAACCGCCGCCGACGTCCAGTGCCTTCGCTACGAATCCGCCGTGCGCATCGAGGTCGCCGACCGCTACCCCGAGCGCGAGCTCCCCCTGCACGACGCCAAGAGGCAGATCCACCCGGACCACGAGGGCGGCCGCGGCCTGCTCCTGTGCTCGGCGCTGGCCACCCGCTGGGGCGTGGAGTACACGCCGGCCAACAAACACGTCTGGTTCCATCTGGACCTGCCCCAGCGCCCCGCGGGGACGCGCTCCGCCGGACCGGCCCTGCCCGCTGCCGCGCTGCCGCTGGCCGACGAGCAGGTCCGCGTCGCCGTCGTCCAGGTCGACCGCAGCGGCATCATCACGCGCTGGAACCAGGACGCCGCCGAACTCTTCGGCCACCCCGACGAGCAGATCGTGGGCAAGCCGCTCGGGGATCTCGCCGCCTGGCCGCAGACCCCCGGCACCGGCCACGGCATCGCTGAAGCCCTGCGGCTCTCCCGCTGGGAGGGCAGCTACGGCGTCCGTGGCGCCGACGGCCGCATCATGCCGGTGTACGGCACCCACTTGCGGGTACGCGACACCTCAGGCGAACCCTCCACCGTCTGCCTGCTGGTGCGCGAGGACGCTCGGGCCGTGCTGCAGAATCCCGGGCGCGGCGTCGTCTCCGCCGACGGCGGCATGGACCGCGGCAAGGCCGTCGACCCCTTCGAGTCGTTCATCGGCTCCCCCGCGCCCGACGACCTCGACGGCCTACTCCAGCGCACCGTGGAACGCGCCCGCGACATGCTCGACGGCGACGCCGCCTATCTGCTGCTCGCCACGGACGACGAGACCGAGTTGGAGGTGCGCGCCTCCACCGGCCTCCCCTCGGCCCGCCAGCGCTTCGCCCGCGTCCCCGTCGAGGCCGGCACCGGCCGCTACGGCAGCGCCCGCATGCCGGCCGTCCACGAGGACCTGACGGCCGTTCCGGGCGCCGTCCCGCTCCTCGCCGGCACCGGCATGCGGTCCGTCGTCACCGTGCCCCTCAAGGTCGAGGGACGCCTCACCGGGTCGCTCGGCGTCGCCGCCGAGATCCCCGGGCGCTACAGCAACGAGGAGGCGCTGCGCCTCCAGTTCGCCGCCGACCGCATCGCCCTCGCCGTCGAGAGCGCCCGGCTCACGGAGCTGGAACGCCTGCGCCGCGGCTCGCTGTCCTTCCTCGTCGAGGCCTCCGACCTGCTGGCCGGCACCCTGGACCGCGACCAGACCCTCGCGCTCATGGCCCAGATGACGGTGCCCACGCTGGCCAGTTGGTGCGCCGTCTACACCATCGCCGACCAGTCCACCGAGCCCGAACTCGCCTTCGTCCTGCACGAGGACGAGGACCGGATCGACGGCATCAAGGCGCTGCTCTCCCGCGTCGCCCCGCCCCAGCCCGACCCCACCCCGGGCGCCCGCGTCTGGACGGCGCCGGGGGACGCGGCCCACTCCACGGCCCTGCGCGCCTCCCTGCGCAGCCTCGGGCTCGGCGAGGCGGGGCGCCCCTCCACCGGCCCGGGCGCGGCCCTGGCGACCGCCGCGGCGGTCGGCGGCGAGACCGTCGTGCTGCCCCTGGTGGCCCGCAACCGCGTCATCGGGATGCTCACCCTCGGCAAGGCCGCCGACGAACGCTTCCGTCAGGAGATCCTCGAGCTCGCCGAGGACCTGTCCCGCCGGGCCGCCCTCGCCCTGGACAACGCCCGCCTCTACAGCGAGCGCACCGCCATCAGCCAGTCCCTCCAGCGCAGCCTGCTGCCGCCCGGCCTGCCCGTGATCCCCGGTGTCGAGGTCGAGGTGGTCTACCGCGCGGCGGGCGAGGGCAATGAGGTCGGCGGCGACTTCTACGACGTCTTCCCGATCCGCGAGGGCTGTTGGGGCTTCGCCATCGGCGACGTGTGCGGCACCGGTCCCGAGGCCGCGGCCGTCACCGGCCTCGCCCGGCACGCGCTGCGCCTGCTCGCCCGCGAGGGCTTCAGCGGCCCGTCCGTCCTGGAACGCCTCAACGCGGCCATCCTCGACGAGGGCTCCCGCAGCCGCTTCCTGACCCTCCTGTACGGCGAGTTGTGGCCCCAAGCCGACGGCAGCGCCGAGCTGAAGGTCGTCTGCGCCGGCCACCCCCTGCCGCTCCGCCTGCGCCAGACCGGCGCCGTCGAGTCCGCGGCGGAGCCCCAGCCCCTGCTCGGCGTGATCGAGGACCTCGAACTCGTCGAGCAGAACGTCACCCTCGCCCCCGGGGACGTCCTGCTCTGCGTCACCGACGGCGTCACCGAGCGCCGCGAGGGCACCCGCATGCTCGGTGACGACGGTCTCGCCGATGTCCTGGCCACCTGCACCGGTCTCACCGCCGGCGCCGTCGCCGCCCGTATCCAGCGCGCCGTGGAGCGCTTCGCCTCCGACGCGCCCTCCGACGACATGGCCATTCTCGCCATGCGCGTTCCGGAGCTGCCCGCGTAGCACGCGCCTGCGCACGACAGCCAGAAGAGGCCATGAGAGGCCACGAGTGGCCGACGACGGCCAACGAAAAAGGCCCCCGCCGAATGGCGGGGGCCTTCTTTCTCTGAGCCCCAATACGGAATCGAACCGTAGACCTTCTCCTTACCATGGAGACGCTCTACCGACTGAGCTATTGGGGCGCGTCGACGTGAAGGATCTTAACCCATGAGGCGCCGGGTTCGGAAATCCGCACGACGTACGCTCAGAGCAGTCCGCCGAGGGTGTTGCACGCCTCGGCCATCCGCTTCAACTCCTTCTCCGTGAGCCCGGGGTGGACCGGCAGAGACAGCGTCTCGCCCGACGCCGCCTCCGTTCGCGGCAGGAAGGACTGCGACCGGTACTTCGGCAGCCGGTGCAAAGGGGTCGGGATGCTCACGTCCGCCCGCACGCCACGGGACGCCAGGGCCATCGCGAACGCGTCCCGGTCGGGACGGCCGTTGCCGGGTATGCGCACCGTGTAGCGGTGGTAGACGTGGTGCGCGCCCGGCTCGACGTACGGCACCAGCACGCCCGTCAGGGCGGAGTCCAGATACCGGCAGTGGGCCCGCTGCCGCGCGACCGAACCGTCCAGCTTGCGCAGCCCGGCACGGCCCATGGCGGCCCTGTTGTCGGCGAGCCGCGCCGCCGCGTGGGCACCGTCCCTCAAGCGCTTGACGCAGGTGGCGAGTTCGGGGTGCTCCGTGGTCACCATGGCGCCTTCCGCCAGCGCGAAGACGCTCAGCGCGCCGTAGGTGCCGACCCGGCGGCCCGCCAGTGTCGCGGCCTGTGCCTGGGTGGCGTCCTCGACGATCGCCAGGCCGTGCCGCGCCGCGAGGTCCGCGAGCTGGTCGACCGCCGCGGGATGACCGAACAGGTGCACCGGCAGTATCGCCACGGTCAGCGGCGTGATCGCCGCGGCGACCGCCTCCGGGTCCAGACAGAACGTCAGCGGATCGATGTCCGCGAACACCGGCACCGCACCGACCAGCCGCACGGCGTCCGCGGTCTCCACCGGGGCGAACGACGGGAGGATCACTTCCTCGCCGGCACCGATACCCAGCGACAGCAGCGCGAGCTGAAGGGCGGCGGTCGCGGAATCGACCGCGACAGCATGGCGATCATCCACCGCCGAGGAGAACTCGTCCTCCAGCGCTGCGACTTCAGCACCCTGTTCCAGGAACTGCTGCATCAGGCCCACCTCCACTTGCCCGTCATCGTCAGGATTACGGTGACCGGTGAGTAGCTGCTGAGCTGAACATGAACAACGGGTGTTGCTCAAACAAATAGCCGTGCCCCCGGACAGAAGTCCGGGGGCACGGCTGAAAAATTGTTCGGCGGCGTCCTACTCTCCCACAGGGTCCCCCCTGCAGTACCATCGGCGCTGAAAGGCTTAGCTTCCGGGTTCGAAATGTAACCGGGCGTTTCCCTAACGCTATGACCACCGAAACACTATGAAACTGTCGAACCGGCACCGGCACAAAAAAGCCGGGGTTCGTTGTTTCAGAACTACACAGTGGACGCGAGCAACCTACGGACAAGCCCTCGGCTTATTAGTACCGGTCAGCTCCACCCATTACTGGGCTTCCACATCCGGCCTATCAACCCAGTCGTCTACTGGGAGCCTTAACCCCTCAAGGGGGTGGGAGTCCTCATCTCGAAGCAGGCTTCCCGCTTAGATGCTTTCAGCGGTTATCCCTCCCGAACGTAGCCAACCAGCCATGCCCTTGGCAGGACAACTGGCACACCAGAGGTTCGTCCGTCCCGGTCCTCTCGTACTAGGGACAGCCCTTCTCAAGACTCCTACGCGCACAGCGGATAGGGACCGAACTGTCTCACGACGTTCTAAACCCAGCTCGCGTACCGCTTTAATGGGCGAACAGCCCAACCCTTGGGACCGACTCCAGCCCCAGGATGCGACGAGCCGACATCGAGGTGCCAAACCATCCCGTCGATATGGACTCTTGGGGAAGATCAGCCTGTTATCCCCGGGGTACCTTTTATCCGTTGAGCGACGGCGCTTCCACAAGCCACCGCCGGATCACTAGTCCCTACTTTCGTACCTGCTCGACCCGTCAGTCTCACAGTCAAGCTCCCTTGTGCACTTACACTCAACACCTGATTGCCAACCAGGCTGAGGGAACCTTTGGGCGCCTCCGTTACACTTTAGGAGGCAACCGCCCCAGTTAAACTACCCACCAGACACTGTCCCTGATCCGGATCACGGACCGAGGTTAGACATCCAGCACGACCAGAGTGGTATTTCAACGTTGACTCCCCCCAAGCTGGCGCTTGGAGTTCACAGTCTCCCACCTATCCTACACAAGCCGAACCGAACACCAATATCAAGCTATAGTAAAGGTCCCGGGGTCTTTCCGTCCTGCTGCGCGAAACGAGCATCTTTACTCGTAGTGCAATTTCACCGGGCCTGTGGTTGAGACAGTCGAGAAGTCGTTACGCCATTCGTGCAGGTCGGAACTTACCCGACAAGGAATTTCGCTACCTTAGGATGGTTATAGTTACCACCGCCGTTTACTGGCGCTTAAGTTCTCAGCTTCGCCCCGACGAATCAGAGCTAACCGGTCCCCTTAACGTTCCAGCACCGGGCAGGCGTCAGTCCGTATACATCGCCTTACGGCTTCGCACGGACCTGTGTTTTTAGTAAACAGTCGCTTCTCGCTGGTCTCTGCGGCCACCACCAGCTCGGGAAGCAAGTCCCCTCACCAGCAATGGCCCCCCTTCTCCCGAAGTTACGGGGGCATTTTGCCGAGTTCCTTAACCACAGTTCACCCGAACGCCTCGGTATTCTCTACCTGACCACCTGAGTCGGTTTAGGGTACGGGCCGCCATGAAACTCGCTAGAGGCTTTTCTCGACAGCATAGGATCATCCACTTCACCACAATCGGCTCGGCATCAGGTCTCAGCCTTAATGAGTGGCGGATTTGCCTACCACTCGGCCTACACCCTTACCCCGGGACAACCACCGCCCGGGCTGGACTACCTTCCTGCGTCACCCCATCGCTCACCTACTACCACCTTGGGTCACCGGCTCCACCACTCCGACATCATCCGAAGAATCAGCCGGCGGCTTCACGGGCTTAGCATCAGAGGGTTCGACGTTGGCGCTTCAAAGCGGGTACCGGAATATCAACCGGTTGTCCATCGACTACGCCTGTCGGCCTCGCCTTAGGTCCCGACTTACCCTGGGCAGATCAGCTTGACCCAGGAACCCTTAGTCAATCGGCGCAAGAGTTTCCCACTCTTGTATCGCTACTCATGCCTGCATTCTCACTCGTGAACCGTCCACGACTCCCTTACAGGGCCGCTTCACCCGGCACACGACGCTCCCCTACCCATCACAGCCTCCGTTGGGAGTATTGCTGCAATGACACGACTTCGGCGGTACGCTTGAGCCCCGCTACATTGTCGGCGCGGAATCACTTGACCAGTGAGCTATTACGCACTCTTTCAAGGGTGGCTGCTTCTAAGCCAACCTCCTGGTTGTCTGTGCGACTCCACATCCTTTCCCACTTAGCGTACGCTTAGGGGCCTTAGTCGATGCTCTGGGCTGTTTCCCTCTCGACCACGGAGCTTATCCCCCGCAGTCTCACTGCCGCGCTCTCACTTACCGGCATTCGGAGTTTGGCTAAGGTCAGTAACCCGGTAGGGCCCATCGCCTATCCAGTGCTCTACCTCCGGCAAGAAACACGCGACGCTGCACCTAAATGCATTTCGGGGAGAACCAGCTATCACGGAGTTTGATTGGCCTTTCACCCCTAACCACAGGTCATCCCCCAGGTTTTCAACCCTGGTGGGTTCGGTCCTCCACGCGGTCTTACCCACGCTTCAACCTGCCCATGGCTAGATCACTCCGCTTCGGGTCTTGGGCGTGCGACTAAAGTCGCCCTATTCGGACTCGCTTTCGCTACGGCTACCCCACACGGGTTAACCTCGCCACACACCGCAAACTCGCAGGCTCATTCTTCAAAAGGCACGCAGTCACGACATACAAGCAAGCTTGCATGCGACGCTCCCACGGCTTGTAGGCACACGGTTTCAGGTACTATTTCACTCCGCTCCCGCGGTACTTTTCACCATTCCCTCACGGTACTATCCGCTATCGGTCACCAGGGAATATTTAGGCTTAGCGGGTGGTCCCGCCAGATTCACACGGGATTTCTCGGGCCCCGTGCTACTTGGGAGTTGTACAAGCAAGCCGTTGATGTTTCAGCTACGGGGGTCTTACCCTCTACGCCGGACCTTTCGCATGTCCTTCGCCTACATCAACGGTTTCTGACTCGCCCAGCCGCTAAGCAGACGACTGAAGTACAATCCCACAACCCCGCATGCGCAACCCCTGCCGGGTATCACACACATACGGTTTGGCCTCATCCGGTTTCGCTCGCCACTACTCCCGGAATCACGGTTGTTTTCTCTTCCTGCGGGTACTGAGATGTTTCACTTCCCCGCGTTCCCTCCACATACCCTATGTGTTCAGGTATGGGTGACAGCCCATGACGACTGCCGGGTTTCCCCATTCGGACACCCCCGGATCAAAGCTTGGTTGACAGCTCCCCGGGGCCTATCGTGGCCTCCCACGTCCTTCATCGGTTCCTGGTGCCAAGGCATCCACCGTGCGCCCTTAAAAACTTGGCCATAGATGCTCGCGTCCACTATGCAGTTCTCAAACAACGACCCGTCACCCAGATCCCCCCACAAACGCGAGGCTCTCCGAGTCCGGTCCACAACCGAGAACACTTCCGTGCCCTCAGGACCCAACAGCGCGCCCGACCCGGCCCCATCAGATTCACATTCCACGCCGAAGCAGTACTAGTGAACCCTCAAGACCGTGCCGAATAGTCAACGTTCCACCCATGAGCTGACCACCGCCGAACATTTGCCGGCGTAGTGGCTCTGGACCCCCGAAAGGGTCTAGATGCTCCTTAGAAAGGAGGTGATCCAGCCGCACCTTCCGGTACGGCTACCTTGTTACGACTTCGTCCCAATCGCCAGTCCCACCTTCGACGACTCCCTCCCTTACGGGTTGGGCCACCGGCTTCGGGTGTTACCGACTTTCGTGACGTGACGGGCGGTGTGTACAAGGCCCGGGAACGTATTCACCGCAGCACTGCTGATCTGCGATTACTAGCGACTCCGACTTCATGGGGTCGAGTTGCAGACCCCAATCCGAACTGAGACCGGCTTTTTGAGATTCGCTCCACCTCGCGGTATCGCAGCTCATTGTACCGGCCATTGTAGCACGTGTGCAGCCCAAGACATAAGGGGCATGATGACTTGACGTCGTCCCCACCTTCCTCCGAGTTGACCCCGGCGGTCTCCTGTGAGTCCCCGGCATAATCCGCTGGCAACACAGGACAGGGGTTGCGCTCGTTGCGGGACTTAACCCAACATCTCACGACACGAGCTGACGACAGCCATGCACCACCTGTACACCGACCACAAGGGGGCACCCATCTCTGAGTGTTTCCGGTGTATGTCAAGCCTTGGTAAGGTTCTTCGCGTTGCGTCGAATTAAGCCACATGCTCCGCCGCTTGTGCGGGCCCCCGTCAATTCCTTTGAGTTTTAGCCTTGCGGCCGTACTCCCCAGGCGGGGAACTTAATGCGTTAGCTGCGGCGCGGACGACGTGGAATGTCGCCCACACCTAGTTCCCAACGTTTACGGCGTGGACTACCAGGGTATCTAATCCTGTTCGCTCCCCACGCTTTCGCTCCTCAGCGTCAGTATCGGCCCAGAGATCCGCCTTCGCCACCGGTGTTCCTCCTGATATCTGCGCATTTCACCGCTACACCAGGAATTCCGATCTCCCCTACCGAACTCTAGCCTGCCCGTATCGACTGCAGACCCGGGGTTGAGCCCCGGGCTTTCACAATCGACGCAACAAGCCGCCTACGAGCTCTTTACGCCCAATAATTCCGGACAACGCTCGCACCCTACGTATTACCGCGGCTGCTGGCACGTAGTTAGCCGGTGCTTCTTCTGCAGGTACCGTCACTTTCGCTTCTTCCCTGCTGAAAGAGGTTTACAACCCGAAGGCCGTCATCCCTCACGCGGCGTCGCTGCATCAGGCTTTCGCCCATTGTGCAATATTCCCCACTGCTGCCTCCCGTAGGAGTCTGGGCCGTGTCTCAGTCCCAGTGTGGCCGGTCGCCCTCTCAGGCCAGCTACCCGTCGTCGCCTTGGTAGGCCATTACCCCACCAACAAGCTGATAGGCCGCGGGCTCATCCTGCACCGCCGGAGCTTTCCACCAACCCCCATGCAGGGGAAGGTAATATCCGGTATTAGACCCCGTTTCCAGGGCTTGTCCCAGAGTGCAGGGCAGATTGCCCACGTGTTACTCACCCGTTCGCCACTGATCCACCCCGAAGGGCTTCACCGTTCGACTTGCATGTGTTAAGCACGCCGCCAGCGTTCGTCCTGAGCCAGGATCAAACTCTCCGTGAATGTCTTCACGAGAGCGGCACCATCGGGAGGAATAATCCCGACGTGCCCAGCGTCCTCGCTGTGTTTTTCTTCAAAGGAACCTCGCCCCAGACCGTACGGTCTGAAGACGGGGTATCAACATATTTGGCGTTGACTTTTGGCACGCTGTTGAGTTCTCAAGGAACGGAAGCTTCCTTCGAGACCGTTTCACCGGCCCCTCCGGGCTTTCCCTTCGTTGTCACCAGCTTATCAGACTCTTTCGGGCCTGATTCCCGCCGGCGGGGATTCTTGCTTTCCTGCTTTTGCGTTCCGGCCTTTCGGCTTTCCCGCTTCACCGACTTTAGCAGATGCTTTCCGTCGGATTTACCACCGGATTTCGAGGACACACGTTTCCGCGATGTTTCGTCCCGGGGGTTGTGACAACGTACTGGAGCGGGCCGCCCCGATGCAAATCGGGGCGGCCCGCTCCTGGTGGATCGTCAGACCTCCACGACCACAGGGAGGATCATCGGCCGCCGGCGGTAGGTGTCGGAGACCCACTTCCCGACGGAGCGGCGGATGAGCTGCTGCAGTTGACGCACCTCGGCGACGCCGTCGGATGCCGCGCGGGCGAAGGACTCCTCGACCTTGGGGAGTACCGCGGCGAAGGCCTCGTCGTCGATACCCGAGCCGCGGGCCTGGATGAACGGGCCGCCGACGAGCTTGCCGGTGCTCGCATCCACGACGACGAAGACCGAGATGATGCCTTCCTCACCAAGGATGCGGCGATCCTTGAGCGAGCTCTCGGTGACGTCGCCGACGGAGAGCCCGTCGACGTACACGTACCCCGCCTGGACCTTGCCGACGACCTTGGCGACGCCGTCCACGAGGTCGACGACGACACCGTCCTCGGCGATGACGCAGCGCTCCTTAGGAATGCCGGTCGCCGCACCGAGGTCGGCGTTGGCCCGCAGATGGCGCCATTCACCGTGGACCGGCATGAGATTGCGCGGCTTGCAGATGTTGTAGAAGTACAACAGCTCGCCCGCGGAGGCGTGGCCGGAGACGTGCACCTTGGCGTTGCCCTTGTGCACCACGTGGGCGCCCCAGCGGGTCAGGCCGTTGATCACGCGGTACACCGCGGTCTCGTTGCCGGGGATGAGCGAGGACGCCAGGACCACGGTGTCGCCCTCGACGATGCGGATCTGGTGGTCCCGGTTGGCCATGCGCGAGAGCGCCGCCATGGGTTCGCCCTGCGAGCCGGTGCAGACCAGCACGACCCGCTCGTCGGGGATGTCGTCGAGCGCCTTGACGTCGACGACCAGGCCGTGCGGGACACGGAGGTAGCCGAGGTCGCGGGCGATGCCCATGTTGCGGACCATGGAGCGTCCGATGAAGGCGACCTTGCGGCCGCGTTCGTGGGCCGCGTCCAGGACCTGCTGGATGCGGTGCACGTGGCTGGCGAAGCTGGCCACGATGATGCGCTTCTCGGCCTTGGCGAAAACCTGCCGGAGCACCGGCAGGATGTCCCGCTCGTGCGGGATGAAGCCGGGGACCTCGGCGTTGGTGGAGTCCGACAGCAGCAGGTCGATGCCCTCCTGCGACAGCCGCGCGAACGCGTGCAGGTCGGTGAGACGGCCGTCGAGCGGCAGCTGGTCCATCTTGAAGTCGCCGGTGTGCACGACCATGCCGGCCGGGGTCCGGATGGCGACGGCCAGTGCGTCGGGGATGGAGTGGTTGACGGCGACGAACTCGCAGTCGAAGGGGCCGATGCGCTCGCTCTGCCCCTCGGCGACCTCGAGGGTGTACGGCCGGATCCGGTGCTCTGCGAGCTTGGCCTCGATCAGGGCGAGGGTCAGCTTGGAACCGATCAGCGGGATGTCGTCCTTCTCCCGCAGGAGGAAGGGGACGGCGCCGATGTGGTCCTCGTGGCCGTGCGTCAGGACGATGCCGACGATGTCGTC
Source organism: Streptomyces sp. RLA123 (assembly GCF_056270165.1). Classification (NCBI taxonomy): domain Bacteria; kingdom Bacillati; phylum Actinomycetota; class Actinomycetes; order Kitasatosporales; family Streptomycetaceae; genus Streptomyces; species Streptomyces sp. RLA123. The sequence goes on from NZ_JBWDOR010000003.1 coordinate 2,448,835, forward strand.
CAGGCGGTCCCTGATCGACGTGAAGTCCGGAAGGATCAGGTCGACTCCGGGCTGCTCCTCCTCCGGGAAGAGCACCCCGCAGTCCACGATCAGCAGGCGTCCCGCGTACTCGAAGACCGTCATGTTCCGGCCGATCTCGCCGAGACCGCCGAGTGGGGTGATCCGCAGGCCGCCCGTGGGCAGCGCGGGGGGCGGGCCGAGCTCAGGGTGCGGATGGCTCAAAGTCTCTCCTCACCACACACGCCGCATCCCCCGGGGGAATCCCCCGGGGGCACGGGACGCGTGTGACATCGTGCTTTCTTCTGTCGGGTACTTCTCATGGTCGATATTCAGTTTTTAAGTCTGTGGTTACAGCTGTACCCCGCCGGCGGCCAGATCGTTCTTCAGCTGCGCCGTCGCCGCCTCGCCGAGCGCGTCGAGGCCGACCAGCGGCAGTCGCAGCGGTCCGGCCGGAAGTCCCCGCCAGGCCAGTGCGGCCTTGGTGGTGATCACGCCCTGGGCGCGGAACATCCCGGTGAAGACGGGGAGCAGCTTCTGGTGGATCTCGGTCGCCTTGTGGACGTCACCGGAGAGATACGCCTCCAGGAGGGCGCAGAGCTCAGGGGTGACCAGATGTCCCACGACGGAGACGAAGCCGACGGCACCGACGGACAGCAGCGGCAGGTTCAGCATGTCGTCGCCGGAGTACCAGGCGAGACCGCTGCGGCTGATCGTCCAGCTCGCGGCGCCGAGGTCGCCCTTGGCGTCCTTGTTGGCCACGATGCGGGGGTGCCCGGCGAGCCGGACGAGGGTCTCGGTCTCGATGGGCACGCCGCTGCGGCCGGGAATGTCGTAGAGCATGACCGGCAGGCCGGTGGCGTCCGCGACGGTGGTGAAGTGCCGGTACAGGCCCTCCTGCGGGGGCTTGTTGTAGTACGGCGTGACCGCGAGCAGGCCGTGCGCGCCGGCCCGCTCGGCCTGGCGGGCCAGTTCGACGGTGTGGTGGGTGTCGTTGGTACCGACGCCGGCCACCACGAAGGCGCGGTCCCCGACCGCTTCCAGGACGGCCCGGACGAGCTGCTCTTTCTCCACGTCACTGGTGGTCGGGGACTCACCGGTGGTGCCGTTGACGACCAGGCCGTCATTGCCTGCGTCGACCAGGTGCGCGGCGAGCCGCTGCGCGCCGTCGAGGTCGAGAGCACCGTCCGCGGTGAACGGCGTGACCATTGCGGTCAGGACCCGCCCGAAGGGGGTCTGCGGAGTGGAGGTCGGAGCCATGAGTACAACGCTACTCGGTGCAGGTGTCCGGAGGACCCCTCGGGACCTGCGAGGAGGACTCCGGCGCTGCCTGCTCGGGGGTTCAAGCAGCACCGGAATCCGTTTCTGCAGACTAGACGAACTGCAGGAAACCCGGCAATCGGAACATTCCGGATGAGTGGCGCAGCGCTACGGTGCGATCCGGCCGTTCGCGTTGAAGGCACTGTGCGTGAGCGGCATGAGCTTCGCCCATTCGGCTTCCATCCGCTCCCCGACCATCTCGATCTCCCGCTGCGGGAAGGACGGCACCTTGGCCAGCTCGTGCTGGGTGCGCAGGCCCAGGAAGTGCATCAGGGAGCGGGCGTTGCACGTGGCGTACATCGAGGAGAACAGGCCGACGGGAAGCGTCGCCCGGGCCACCTCGCGGGCCACGCCGGCGGCCAGCATGTTCTGGTAGGCCTCGTACGACTGGCGGTAGGAGGCCTCCATGGCCTCGCTGACGGCCTTGTGCTGCTCGTGGGAGCCGTGCACGAACTCGTACTTCCCCGGCCGCCCCTGCTGCACCAGCTTGCGGTCCTCGCCGGGTACGTAGAACACCGGCTGCAACTCACGGTAGCGGCCTGACTCCTCGTTGTAGGAGTTGTGCACGACGATGCCGTCGGCGAGGAAGTTGTGCCACGGGCCCTCGACCGACAGGTCGTAGGTCATCTCCTCGGCGTCCTGCGTGACGGAGACGATGCGGTCGGGCAGGGCCGTACCGGTCATCGCTGCGCCCCGGGCGAGCGCCTGCTCCTCGCCGCTCCTGCGGGTGTGGCACTCCTCGCAGACGGGAGCCAGATTGCTCTCGTCCAGGGCGAGGGCGAGGTCCGCGGCGACGGGGACGCGGTGGTTCAGTGCCAGTTCCTCGCGGGGGAAGGAGCGGGCGCACAGGTGGCAGGTACCGGTCGCGCCGATCAGGCGTTCGCGCTGCCGGGAGGTCCACACCCCGATACCGCGCGCCAGGGCCGGGGGCACCGTCGGCCGCGAGGGCTCACGCTCGGGGCCCGCGCCGAGCACGGCGTCGCCCACGGCCAGCTCGCCGGCCTTCGCCCAGCCCTCGGGCGTCAGGACGGCGTGGTCCACGGAGCAGCGCAGGACGCGGCCCGAAGCCGTGGTGATCTTGAGGAGTTGCTTGACGCCCGACTCCATCACGTCGGTGATCCGGGCCCGCTGCGGCAGCAGGGTCTCCTCGTCGTAGCAGCGCACCTGGTTGCGGCGGACCGACTCCAGCGTGCGCAGCCGGGTGCCGGGGTCCTGCTCGCGGAACTCGACCACCGCGCTGTCGGCGGCCTCCCGGCTCTCGTACAGGCCGAGGTAGTGGCTCTCGTCACCCCGACGGACCTCCGCCCGCCACCGGCCCGCCGCGGGATGCCAGGTCACGCCGCCGGCGGAGGCCGGCAGCCGGTCCTCGACGCCCAGGTGCCACAAGCGGTGCAGTTCGCTGATGCTCCTGCGCCGGAGGGTGCCCGCCTCGCTCTCCAGCGTGATCTCGGTGTCGCCGGCGAGGCACCAGCCGACCCGGTGGCGCATGAACTCGCGGAAGACGAAGATCGGGGCGCTCACGAAGAAGGTCATCGAGTTGTGCTCGAAGGGGCTGCCGTGGCGGTCCCGCATGAGGTAGTTGAGCAGACCCTTGGACCGCTCGGGGTCCTTGGTGAGCTCCGCGAGGGACTGCTCGCCCGCGGTGGACACGCGAGCGGCCCACAGGACGTCGGAGTCCGAGGCACTGTGCTTGACGAGTTCGACGGTCACGTCATCACGGAACTGCACGGAATCGGCGGAATCGTCGGCGGGGGTGTCGGTCACCGGGCGTCCTTCCTCTGGCGCTGTGGACGGCGACCAGCCTATTGGCCGGCGCCGACAGCGCCCGACAGCACCGACATCGCCGACAACACCCGCACGCGCCGCAAAGCGGCGCAAAGGCCGACGGTGGCCGACCAGCGGTGGCCCGGTCCGACAGTCCCCTATAGCCTCACCGTGTGTCTCTGCCCTTCCTCGCCGCGGAAAGCGGCCATGACGAGCACCTCGCTGACGCCGACGCCGCACTCCCCTATCGGTCCGTGGACCGGTGGACGCGTCCGTACCGGCCGGGCCCCTGGCGGGTCGCGGTGGCGGCGCTGCTGCTGGTGCTCGCCTCGTACATGCTTTTCGCCGCCGTGGTCATGGGCCTCGCCGGAAGCGGGTCCGGTGTGACGTGGACGGCCGGCGGCGCGGTGCTGGTGATCGTCGCCGTGCTGCGCATGCTGCACGTGGGGTTCTGGGTGAGCGCCCGGGGTGTGCGGCAGGTCAGGCTGTTCCACACGGTGACGCTGCCGTGGGAGCGGGTGGACTCGGTCCGTACGGTGCAGCAGCCGGTGAAGTGGCTCGCGATGCCGCGGACGGTGCAGGGCCAGGCGCTGGTGGTCACCCGCGCCGGCGGTGAGCGGCTGCGCCCGCTGCTGACCGACCACAACGCGGACTTCCTGGGCCGCGCGGAAGCCTTCGACCAGGCCGCCGACGCCATAGAGGCCTGGGCCGCCGGGCCGCGCTAGGACGTCGTCGCCGTTGCCATTGCAGGGCCTCGCGGACCGCGGGCCCTGCAACCGCGTTTCCCGCCCTGGGTACGCTGGTTGAGCGAGCGAGAGGCTCAGCTCCCGGCCGCCGGCAGGGGGGAACCCCGGTCCCGGCGCCGCCAGGAGACCTCGGGGATCGTGGAGCGGGCGGGCAACCGGGGCCGGGTGAACCTCCTGGCCTCCGGGCGGCCCTCGCGGCGGGGAGCTTCTTGCAAGGAAAGCCCCGACTCCGGGGCTTGGGCTGCTCGGGTCCGTGTCGCGCTTGTCCTCTCGGGGACGATGACGTCCCCACCACCTCGATGCCGCGGCCGGCCCGGGCGGCGGAGCGCGTGGTCGCGGCGGCCTCCTCGAAACGGGCCTCGGCCGCGGTGGCCTGGGGCGCCTCCAGGTCGGCCCCGAGGGACCCGGCGGGTTCCGGGCGGCACTGGCCCGGTCAGGGGGACCCGGCCGATGGTGACGGCGACGCTGGGGGCCGCCTCGGGGGCCTTGTCCTCGCTCTCGTCCCGCGCACGAGGAGTCCGGGCCGCAGGGCCGCCCGCTTCTCGCCGAAGGCGAGGGCGATCCGCTTGCCGAAGCCGACGCCGCGGCGGCGGTGTGACATGCACGACACGTCCCGCCGGGGCCGGACCGACAGCCGGCCGTCATCGGACGTTTCCCTGAGCCTGTTATGTTCCGGCCCGGCCCGCCCGACGCCCCGGCGACGGCGCCCGGACGAGCCGACCCCGACGAGGACCTGGAGCGACTGGTGCACGGACCGTCCGGCCCCCATTCCGACGCGTTCCCCCGCGACGACCGTCCGGCCCGTCCGTGACCGCCCTCCTCACCTCCGCCCCGCCGGTTCCCGCGCTGGAACTCCTGCGCGGACGCACGGTGGTGGTCAAGTACGGGGGTCACGCCATGACGGACGACGCACTGCTCGCCGCCTTCGCCGACGACGTCGTCCGGCTGCGGCACGCCGGGGTGCGACCGGTGGTCGTGCACGGCGGCGGCCCGCAGATCAGCGCGCATCTGGAGCGGATGGGCGTACAGGCCCGTTTCCTGGCAGGCCTGCGGGTCACCACGCCGGAGACCCTGGACGTCGTGCGGATGGTGCTGGCGGGCAAGGTGCAGCGCGAACTCGTCGGTCTGCTCAACCGGCACGGCCCGTACGCGGTCGGGCTCACCGGTGAGGACGCGCACACCCTCACCGCGGTGCGCCGCTATGCCGAAGTCGACGGCGAACTCGTCGACATCGGGCTGGTCGGCGACGTGGCCGAGGTCAACACCGGCGCGGTCGACGTCCTCCTGGACCACGGTCACATCCCCGTGGTCTCCCCCATCGGCCGCGGCACCGACGGCCAGGCCTACAACGTCAACGCCGACACGGCCGCGGGCGCCATCGCGGCCGCCCTCGGCGCCGACTCGCTGGTCGTCCTGACCGACGTGCCGGGGCTGTACGCGGACTGGCCGTGCCGCGAGCGGGTGGTGGACCGGCTCACCGCCGACGAGCTGGAGACGATGCTGCCCTCGCTGGGCGGCGGCATGGGCCCGAAGATGCGCGGCTGCCTGCTGGCGGTCCGGGCGGGGGTCCGTTCCGCCCGGATCCTGGACGGCCGTGCCCCGCACGCGCTGCTGCACGCCCTGGCCGGGGGCCCCGCAGGTGGCGGCACGACGGTGCTGCCGGGCTGAGGAGCCTGAAGCCCTCAGTGCCTCGTCACGCTCGTCACGTCTGCGGTGCCCTGCCGCGCAGGGCGATCGCGCGCTGCATCGCCTTGCGGGCCCGCGGGGTGTCACGGGCGTCGTGGTAGGCGACGGCGAGCCGGAACCAGGCACGCCAGTCCTCGGGCGCGGCCTCCGTCTCGGCCTTGCGCCGGGCGAACACCGCGTCCGCCGAGGAGCGGTCGATCCGCCCGCTGGGGGTGCGCACCAACTCGTCCTCGGGCAGTCCGCCCTCGGCCTCCAGCTCCCGGGCCAGCCGGCCCGCATCGCGCGCGAACTGAGTCGTCCGGAGCAGGAACCAGACACCGATCACCGGCAGGACGAGAACCGCCAGGCCGAGGACGACCGTGACCGGGCGGCCGTCCTGGATCAGCCACACGCCGCGGGCGCCGACCAGGGCGAAGTAGACGACGAGGACGGCGGCGGTGACGAAGTAGGTGATCTTTGCGCGCATGATGGGCGATCCGGCTCTCGGTCTCTGACTCTCGGTGACGGACGCTCAGTCCAGGTCCATGAAGTGCTCCAGGCCGAAGGTGAGCCCCGGCGTGGAGACGATCCGCCGCACGCCGAGCAGGACGCCCGGCATGAAGGAGGCGCGGTTCATGGAGTCGTGGCGGATGGTGAGGACCTCGCCGGCGTCGCCGAAGAGGACCTCCTGGTGGGCGACGAGCCCGCGCAGCCGCACCGAGTGCACCGGCACCCCGTCCACGTCGGCGCCGCGCGCCCCGTCCAGGGCGGTTGCGGTGGCGTCCGGCTGCGCGCCGAGGCCCGCCTCGCGGCGGGCGTCGGCGATCAGCTGGGCGGTGCGCGCGGCCGTGCCGCTCGGGGCGTCGACCTTGTCGGGGTGGTGCAGTTCGACGATCTCCGCGGACTCGAAGAAGCGGGCGGCCTGACGTGCGAAGCGCATCGTCAGCACCGCGCCGATACCGAAGTTGGGGGCGATGAGCACGCCCGTCCCCGGGGCGGCGCCCAGCCAGCCGCGCAGGGTGTCCAGGCGCTCGTCGGTCCAGCCCGTGGTACCGACGACGGCGTGGATGCCGTGCCGCAGGCAGAAGTCGAGGTTGCCCATGACCGAACCGGGTGCGGTCAGCTCGACGGCGACCTGGGCGCCGTTCTCGGCCAGCGCCTCCAGCTTGTCCTCGCGGCCGATGGCGGCGACCAGCTCCATGTCACCGGCGGCCTCGATAGCCTTGACCGCCTCCGTGCCCATACGGCCACGGGCACCGATCACACCCACGCGGATTGTGCTCATCGTTCCTGTCCTTCGGTCGGTAGGGCTTGGGGCTGGACAGCGCCGGCCACGGCCGGCCGGGACTCGGTGCTCAGACCAGGCAATCGTGCAGGCGGGCCACCTGCTTGTCCTTGAGCGGGCCTATGACGGCCAGCGAGGGCCGCTGCCCGAGCACGTCCCGGGCGACCGCGCGGACCTCCTCGGGGGTCACCGCGGCGATCCTCTCCAAGGTGGCGTCCACCGACATCTGCTCGCCCCAGCACAACTCACTCTTGCCGATGCGGTTCATCAGGGCGCCGGTGTCCTCCAGGCTGAGCACGGTCGAGCCGGAGAACTGGCCGACGGCGCGCCGCAGTTCCTCGTCGTCGAGGCCGTGCTCGGCGACCTGCTGGAGCTCCTCGCGGCAGATCTTCAGCACCTCCGGCACCCGGCGCGGCTGGCAGCCCGCGTACACCCCGAACAGCCCGCTGTCGGCGAAGGACGAGGTGTAGGAGTACACGCTGTAGGCGAGCCCGCGCTTCTCCCGGACCTCCTGGAACAGCCGAGAGCTCATCCCGCCGCCGAGCGCCGTGTTGAGCACGCCCAGCGCCCAGCGCCGGTCGTCGTGCCGGGACAGGCCGGGCATGCCGAGCACCACGTGGGCCTGCTCGGTGCGCCGTTCCAGCACCTCCACGCGGCCATGGCTGCGCAGGGTCCGGCTGCCGCCGCGCGGCGGCCGGGGAACGGCCTCGGGGTCGCGGAGCGCGCCCGCGTCCTCGAAGGCACGGCGTACCTGCCGGACGACGGCGTCGTGGTCGATGTTGCCGGCCGCGGCGACGACGAGCCGGGTGGGGTCGTAGTGCTTCCGGTAGAAGCGGTGGACCTGGTCCCGGGTGAGGGCGTTGATCGTCTCGACGGTGCCGAGCACGGGGCGGCCCAGCGGGGAGTCGCCCAGCAGCGCGGTGGCGAACAGATCGTGCACCTGGTCGCCGGGGTCGTCCTCGGTCATCGCGATCTCCTCCAGGACGACGCCGCGTTCGGCGTCGATGTCCTCCTGGCGGATGAGAGAGCCGGTCAGCATGTCGCAGACCACGTCGATGGCGAGCGGCAGATCGGTGTCGAGCACCCGTGCGTAGTAGCACGTGTACTCCTTGGCGGTGAAGGCGTTCATCTCGCCGCCGACCGCGTCGATCGCGGAGGAGATCTCCAGCGCGCTGCGCCGTGCCGTGCCCTTGAAGAGCAAGTGCTCCAGATAGTGCGTGGCGCCGTTCAGGGCCGGGGTCTCGTCGCGGGAGCCCACAGAGGCCCAGATACCGAAGGTCGCCGAACGCACGGTGGGCAGCGTCTCGGTGACAACGCGCAGCCCCCCGGGCAGGACGCTGCGACGCACGGTGCCGATGCCGTCGAGGCCGGGGAGCAGGGTCTGCGTGCGGACGGCCCGCCCCTTGGTGGAGGGGCGGGCCGTCACACGAGTGGAGCGGTCGGTCACTGCTCGGACGCGTCCTCGGACGCGTCGTCGCCGTCGCCGTCAGCGCCGGACTCGTTCTCTTCCCCTTCGACGACGGGGATCAGCGAGAGCTTGCCGCGCTGGTCGATCTCCGCGATCTCGACCTGGACCTTGGCGCCCACGGCGAGGACGTCCTCGACGTTCTCCACGCGCTTGCCGCCGGCCAGCTTGCGGATCTGCGAGATGTGCAGCAGGCCGTCCTTGCCCGGGAGCAGGGAGACGAAGGCACCGAAGGTGGTGGTCTTCACGACCGTGCCCAGGTAGCGCTCGCCGACCTCGGGCATCGTCGGGTTGGCGATGCCGTTGATCACGGTGCGGGCGGCCTCGGCGGACGGACCGTCGGCGGCACCGATGTAGATGGTGCCGTCGTCCTCGATCGTGATCTCGGCGCCGGTGTCCTCCTGGATCTGGTTGATCATCTTGCCCTTGGGGCCGATGACCTCACCGATCTTGTCCACCGGGATCTTGACGGTGATGATGCGCGGGGCGTTCGGCGACATCTCGTCCGGAGTGTCGATCGCCTCCATCATCACGTCGAGGATGTGCAGACGGGCGTCGCGGGCCTGCTTGAGGGCCGCGGCCAGGACCGACGCCGGGATGCCGTCGAGCTTGGTGTCCAGCTGCAGCGCCGTGACGAACTGCTTGGTGCCGGCGACCTTGAAGTCCATGTCGCCGAACGCGTCCTCCGCACCGAGGATGTCGGTGAGGGTGACGTAGTGGGTCTCGCCCTCGATCTCCTGCGAGATCAGGCCCATGGCGATACCGGCGACGGGGGCCTTCAGCGGCACACCGGCGTTCAGCAGCGACATGGTGGAGGCGCAGACCGAGCCCATCGACGTGGAGCCGTTGGAGCCCAGCGCCTCGGAGACCTGGCGGATGGCGTACGGGAAGTCCTCGCGGGACGGCAGGACCGGGAGGATCGCCCGCTCGGCGAGCGCGCCGTGGCCGATCTCACGGCGCTTGGGGGAGCCCACGCGGCCGGTCTCGCCGACGGAGTACGGCGGGAAGTTGTAGTTGTGCATGTAGCGCTTGCGCGTCTCGGGCGCCAGCGTGTCCAGCTGCTGCTCCATGCGCAGCATGTTCAGCGTGGTGACACCCAGGATCTGGGTCTCGCCGCGCTCGAACAGCGCCGAGCCGTGCACCCGCGGGATCGCCTCGACCTCGGCGGCCAGGGTGCGGATGTCGGTGACACCGCGGCCGTCGATGCGGACCTTGTCCTTGATGACGCGCGAGCGGACCAGCTTCTTGGTCAGCGAGCGGTACGCGGCGGAGATCTCCTTCTCGCGCCCCTCGAACTGCGGCAGCAGCTTCTCGGCGGCGAGCGCCTTCACACGGTCCAGCTCGGCCTCGCGGGCCTGCTTGCCGGCGATGGTCAGCGCCTGCTTGAGCTCGTCGGCGACGGAGGACTCGAGCGCCTCGAACACGTCGTCCTGGTAGTCCAGGAAGATCGGGAACTCGGCGGTCTCCTTGGCGGCCTTGGCGGCCAGGTCGGCCTGCGCCTTGCACAGCACCTTGATGAAGGGCTTGGACGCGTCCAGGCCCGCCGCGACGATCTCCTCGGTCGGTGCCTCGGCACCGCCCTCGACCAGCGCGATCGTCCGGGTGGTGGCCTCGGCCTCCACCATCATGATCGCGACATCGCCGTCCTCGAGCGTGCGGCCGGCGACGACCATGTCGAAGACGGCGTCCTCCAGCTCGCTGTGCGTCGGGAAGGCGACCCACTGGCCGCGGATCAGCGCGACGCGGACGCCGCCGACCGGGCCGGAGAACGGCAGGCCGGCCAGCTGCGTGGAGCAGGAGGCGGCGTTGATGGCGACCACGTCGTAGAGGTGGTCGGGGTTGAGCGCCATGATCGTCGCCACGACCTGGATCTCGTTGCGCAGGCCCTTCTTGAAGGACGGGCGCAGCGGGCGGTCGATCAGGCGGCAGGTGAGGATCGCGTCCTCGGAGGGGCGGCCCTCACGACGGAAGAAGGAACCGGGGATCCGCCCGGCCGCGTACATGCGCTCCTCGACGTCCACCGTCAGCGGGAAGAAGTCGAGCTGGTCCTTCGGGTGCTTCGAGGCGGTGGTGGCCGACAGCACCATGGTGTCGTCGTCCAGGTAGGCCACGGCCGAGCCGGCGGCCTGACGGGCCAGACGGCCCGTCTCGAAGCGGATCGTACGGGTGCCGAAGCTGCCGTTGTCGATCACGGCTTCGGCGTAGTGGGTCTCGTTCTCCACTATGGGAATTCTCCTCTTTCGTGCCGCCGGGCGTCTTCCCGGTGGCCGTCGGTGGAGGGGCGTCCCGCCGGGCCGGTCTTCGATCGAAGCCACCGGGACGTACCTGCTGCCCGGGGGCCACTACCGAGGACCGGCTCTGGTGGCTCTTAGGAGGACGCTCCCTCCGCATGCTCTATGGCGTTGTGTGTGGGACCAGCCTACAAAGCTTCGGCCCCGGTCTCGCGTCCAGCGCGGTTCCCCACGTACGCCAAGGGAGCGGCTCCCGGACGGGAACCGCTCCCTCTACGGCGTCTCAGCGGGCGCCGGCCGCGCCGCGGCGGATGCCGAGGCGGTCGACGAGCGCACGGAAGCGCTGGATGTCCTTCTTGGCCAGGTACTGCAGCAGGCGGCGGCGCTGGCCGACCAGGATCAACAGACCACGACGGGAGTGGTGGTCGTGCTTGTGGGTCTTGAGGTGCTCGGTCAGGTCCGAGATGCGGCGCGAGAGCAGCGCAACCTGGACCTCGGGGGAGCCCGTGTCGCCCTCCTTGGTGCCGAACTCGCCGATGATCTGCTTCTTCGTCGCGACGTCGAGCGACATACGGTCTCCTTGTGTTTCGGTGCCTTCGAGCGCCCCTGGTCTGTGTCACAGGGGAATCTGCGATGACTCGGAAGGCGGGACGCGCCGCACGGGGGCAGACGCATCGGTTACACAGAGTACCACCCCGGGCCCGGTGCGATGTCCGGATCCGGGGTGGCGGGCACCACGTTCGAGCAGGCGGCCTCAGCCGCTCGTCATCCCGCGGGCCTTGGCGTACAGATCGAGCACGGCGAGGCAGATCGGGATCAGCGAGAGCAGCACCGCGGCCTCGGCCAGATCCAGCATCCGGCCCCAGAAGGGGGTGACGCCCTTGTTCGGGACGACCAGGGCGATCGCGACCAGGAGGGCGGCGCCCAGGGCCACCGCGGCCGACAGCCACACGGTGCGGACGTCGAGCGAGGAGTGGTTGCCGCGCAGCAGGTCGGTGAGGATGTCCGCCGGCAGGTTGAGCGCGAGCCCGATGACCAGCAGGCCGATCGTGACGACGCCCGCGACCATCAGCGTCACGACCTGCGAGGTGTAGCGGAACAGCCGGGCGCGCGTCAGCGTGGCGAGACCCATGACCAGCGCGAGCAGCTGTGCCCAGGCACTGTCGGAGAAGCCCAGCACGACGCCGGCGGAACCGACGATCGCGGCGGCGCAGCCGGCGACCAGGCCGAGCAGCAGCTCGTGGCCGCGACGGGCCTGGTTGGTGATCAGCTCGAAGTCGACCGGCTCCTCCTCACCCTGCCGCTCGGCGTCCCCGCGGTGACGGGAGGCGACCTGGTCGGGCGAGCGGAAGCCGATCGGCAGCCGCGCGAAGCGGGCCGACCAGCCGGGCAGGAATCCGACGACGGCGATCATGACGACCGCGGTGACGGCGGCGGCCTCGCGCGGCGCGGCCTCGGTGAGGATCGCCACGAAGGTGGCGAGGGTGCCGACGCCGGCGGTGAAGGACGCCGCCACGAACGGGGCGTCGCCCTGCGGCAGCAGCAGCACGAGCAGCACCGACGCGGTCAGCACCACGACGCAGCCGATGAGGAAGTGCAGCCGGCCCGGGCCCTCGCCCTTGTCGACACCCATCACGCCGGAGCCGGCGACCAGCAGCAGCGGCAGCGAGGACAGGCCGAGGGCGACGGCGGAGTACCGGTCGTCGTAGACCCGCGCGCGCACGCCCGCCAGGGCGACCAGCACCAGGCCGGCGGCGCCGGCGAGGACGCCGGGCAGCCCGTGCATGTCGTGCCTGACCGGCTCGGAGAACCACAGCACGAACGCCATGAGGGCGAGCAGGACGACGCCGGCGGTGAGGCCGACGCCACGCATCAGGGCGTCGTTCCAGCTGCGCCGGTCGCTCTGGACGGCGGCGGCGACCGCGTCGACCACGTCGTCGAAGACGGCGGGCGGCAGCGAGTCGGCGAAGGGACGCAGGAGGAGCAACTCACCGTCGTACACGCGCTGTTCGGTCAGGGAAAGGGTGTCGTCGAGCACCCTTCCGTCCCTGCGGACCAAGTTGTACCCGGTGGGTGCGGCTTCCTCCGGGGTCTGGCCCGACAGGCGCAGGATCTCCGGATAGATGTCGGAGAGCGGCACGTCCTCCGGGAGTGCCACGTCGATCCGGCTGTTGGGCGCCGCCACCGTGACTCTGCAGAATCCGGTTGCTGAGACCGTGCTCACCTGAAGTTGTCCCCCTCGTCCGACGGTGGGTGGTTTGGGGTGGCATCGACGCGGCCGTCCAGGGTCGGACCCCCGTCCGCGCCTCGCGATCCGTCACCCTACCCCTTGCCCCAACTCCCTTGTCCCCCACCTGTCCCACTGCCCCGCGCCTGTCATGCCCAGTAGGATCACCACCTGCCTGTGGTCCAATGCCCGGCCCCCGAGGGGCCGGTGCGAGACCGGACGTGCCATACGGGGGACCGTCGCCACGGGGGCGGCCCGAAACTGCGATTCGCGTGAAGGACTGGTGCATCGGTGAGCGTGGTCGTCATCAAACGCCCGCCGCGGGTATACCCGCCGGAGGTGCCGAATGAGGAGGTACGGCTCGTAGCCCCGCCCGAACTACCGCGCGGCGAGGACCAGGGCCTGCTGATGAACCTGCTGCCCATGCTCGGCATGGGTTCGTCCGCGGCCTTCTTCTTCCTGCCCACGGGGAGCGGGGGCTCCGGCGGGTTCATGAAAATCATGGGCGTACTGATGATGGGTTCCACCCTCGCGATGGTGGTGGCCCAGATCGTCCGCTCGCGCAAGGGCCCTTCCGGCCAGATGGCCGAGGCCCGTCGCGACTACCTCAAGTATCTGGCGCAGGTGCGGCGGGGGGTCCGCAAGACCGCCCGCAAGCAGCGTGACGCGCAGTACTACCTGCACCCCGCTCCCGAGCAGCTGTGGGCGCTGGTCGCCGAGCGCTCGCGGGTGTGGGAACGCCGTTCCTCCGACGCCGACTTCGCGCAGGTGCGGGTCGGGCTCGGACCCCAGCAGCTGTCCACTCCGATCGTGGCGCCGGAGACCGCTCCGGTGGACGAACTGGAGCCGCTGACCGCGCACTCGATGCAGCAGTTCATCGCCGCGCACGGCTCGCTGGACAACCTGCCGCTGGCGGTGGGGCTGCGCTCCTTCTACCACGTGACGATCTCCGGCGACCCGGACACCGTGTACGGCCAGACCCGTTCCGTCATCGGCCAGTTGTGCTCCCTGCACTCGCCCGAGGACCTGGTCGTCGCCGTGGTCGCGGCGCCGGGCGCGCAGTCGGAGTGGGAGTGGACGAAGTGGCTGCCGCACGCGCAGCACAAGGAGCAGGACGGCGCCGGTTTGCGCCGGCTGGTCTGCGGCGATCTCGGCGAGGTCGAGGACCTGCTCGCGGACGAGCTGGACGGCCGCCCGCGCTTCAACCGCGACGGCCAGACGGTCCTCGACCAGCCGCACCTGGTGATCGTGCTCGACGGCGGCGGCGTCCCCGCGGACTCGGTGATCGCCTCGGCCGAAGGTCTGCAGGGCGTGACGATCCTGGAAGTCGTCCCCGGCGAACTCGACGAGATGCGCGGCTCGCTGTCGATCCAGGTGTGGCGGGACCAGCTCTACCTGGAGGCCGGTGCGGGCACCTTCGTCGGCACTCCTGACGTGCTGTCCGCGGTGCAGGCCGAGTCGCTGGCCCGGCAGCTGGCGCCGCTGCGCCTGGGCGCGGCCGACGCGGACGAGCCGCTCCTGGCGAACCTGGACTTCACCGATCTGATGGGGATCGGCGACGCGTCCTCGGTGGATGTCGCGCGGACCTGGCGGCCGCGGACCCTGCACGAGCGGCTGCGCGTGCCGATCGGCCTGGGCGAGAGCGGCGAAGCGGTCATGCTGGACGTCAAGGAGGCCTCGCAGGAGGGCATGGGCCCGCACGGCCTCTGTGTCGGTGCCACCGGCTCCGGCAAATCGGAGCTGCTGCGCACGCTGGTGCTGGGCCTGGCGGTCACCCACTCCTCGGAGACGCTGAACTTCGTCCTCGCGGACTTCAAGGGCGGCGCGACCTTCACCGGCATGGGCACCATGCCGCACGTGTCGGCGGTCATCACCAACCTCGCCGACGAGCTGACCCTGGTGGACCGCATGCGCGACTCCATCACCGGTGAGCTGACCCGGCGCCAGGAGCTGCTGCGGCAGTCCGGCAACTACGCCAACATCACCGACTACGAGAAGGCCCGCGCGGCCGGGGCGGCCCTGGACCCGCTGCCCTCGCTCGTCCTGATCATCGACGAGTTCTCCGAACTGCTGGCCGCCAAGCCCGACTTCATCGAGATGTTCATCCAGATAGGCCGCATCGGCCGGTCGCTGGGCGTGCACATGCTGCTTGCCTCGCAGCGCCTGGAGGAGGGCAAGCTGCGCGGCCTGGACACCTTCTTGTCCTACCGCATCGGTCTGCGCACCTTCTCCGCGGCCGAGTCCCGCACCGCGATCGGCGTGCCGGACGCGTACCACCTGCCCAATGTGCCGGGAGCGGGCATCCTGAAGTACGGCACCGACACCATGGTGCAGTTCAAGGCCGCGTACGTCTCCGGCACCTACCGCGCGCCGGGCACGCGCACGGCGAACGGGGCCCGCATCGACCGCTCCCCCGTGCTGTTCACCGCGGCGCCGGTGCCGGTGCGCATCCTCACCGAACCGGAGCCGCAGGCACGCTCCGGCCAGGTGGACGACGCGCTGGCCGACACCGTCCTGGACGTGATCGTGGGCCGCCTCGAGGGCCAGGGCCCGCCCGCCCACCAGGTGTGGCTGCCGCCGCTGGACGAGCCGTTCAGCGTCGACCAGGTGCTGCCACCACTGACGGTGAGCACCGAGCGCGGTCTGCACGCCGACGGCTACACCGCCACCGGCAAACTCACGGTGCCCGTCGGCCTGGTCGACAAGCCCTTCGAGCAGCGCCGCGACGTGATGTACGCGGACATGTCGAGCTCCGGCGGCCACGCACTGGTCGTCGGCGGCCCGCAGTCGGGCAAGTCCACCCTGGTGCGCTCGCTCATCGCGTCCTTCGCGCTGACCCACACCCCGAAGGAGGTCCAGTTCTACGCGCTGGACTTCGGCGGCGGCGGCATGCTGGCCCTGGACGGGCTGGCGCACGTCGGCGGGGTCGCCTCGCGGCTGGACGCGGAGAAGGTCCGCCGCACGGTGGCCGAGGTGCACGGCATCCTGGGCGCCCGCGAGGAGTTCTTCCGCAGCAACGTCATCGACTCGATGAACACCTTCCGCTCCCGACGGGCGGCGGGTCACTTCCCGGACCAGCCGTGGGGCGACGTGTTCCTGGTCATCGACGGCTGGGGCACATTCAAGACCGACTACGAGATACTCGACCCGGTCATCAACGACATCGCCGCCCGCGGCCTCGGCTTCGGCATCCACCTGGTCATCACCGCCACCCGGTACACCGAGATCCGGCCCGCGCTGCGCGACCAGATCCTCAGCCGGCTGGAGCTGCGGCTCGGCGACCCGATGGAGTCCGAGTTCGACCGCCGGCGCGCGGAGAACGTGCCGGTCGGCAAGCCCGGCCGCGGCTTGTCCCCGGAGAAGCTGGACTACCTGGCGGCGCTGCCGCGGATCGACGCCTCCTCGGGGGTGGAGGACCTGTCCGAGGGCATGGCGCAGCTCGTCGCCCAGGTCAACGCGGGCTGGCCGGGCCCGGTCGCGCCGAAGGTGCGGATGCTGCCGACGATGCTGCCGTCGACCGACCTGCCCAAGGGCGGCGACTTCTCCGACCGCGGCATCGCGATCGGCGTGGACGAGCTCACGCTCTCGCCGGTGTTCGTGGACTTCGAGACCGACCCGCTGATGGTGATCTACGGCGAGAGCGAGTCCGGCAAGTCCTCGCTTCTGCGGCTCATCGCCAAGCAGGTCAGCGAGCGCTACGAGTCCGGCAAGGCGCTGTTCGTGGTCTCCGACTTCCGCCGGGCGCTGCTGGGCCAGGTACCGGAGAGCCACATGTACAAGTACTGCGCCTCCGGCCCGCAGTTGCAGGAGGTCATGGAGTCGCTGGCCGGCTCGATGAGCCGGCGGATGCCCGGCCAGGACGTGACGCCCGAGCAGCTGCGCAACCGCAGCTGGTACACCGAGCCCGACGCGTGGGTCTTTGTCGACGACTACGACCTGGTCGCGACCTCGATGGGCAACCCCATGCAGGTGCTGATGGAGTACCTGCCCTTCGCCCGCGACCTGGGCCTGCGCATCATCTTGTCGCGCAGTACCTCGGGGGCCTCGCGGTCCTCCTTCGAGCCGTTCCTCACCCGGACCAAGGAGCTCGGCGCGACCGGCATCATCCTGTCCGGCGACCCGGGCGAGGGGCCCGTCTTCGGCAACACCAAGGCGGCCAAGCTGCCGCCGGGGCGGGCGCAGTTCCTCACCCGGCGGCGCGGCAACCAGCTGATCCAGACCGGTTTCCTGCCGGAGAGCTGACGGCGGGCGGTGCCGTGCGCGGCACGGGCGGGGCGGGGGCGGACCGGGGGTCCGTCCCCGCCCCGTTGCCGTACCGGGCTGGGCTGGGCTGGGCTGGGCTGGGCTGGGCGGCCTACTGCGGCTGAGGGCGCGGCGGCTCAGCCGCGCCGGGTGGGCGGACGGTAGGCGGGCGGGACGTCGCGCGGGTCGGCGGCGCCTGCGGCACCGGTGCCGCGCGCTCCGGGCCCGTCTGGCCCGTTCCGGTCGTCCTGCGCGCCCAGCTGGTCCTGCTGGTCCTGCTGCTCGAACCACCGGGCGGCGCGCTCACGCGCCTCGGCACGCTCCTGCGGCGTCATCTGCTCGTCGATCCGACGCAGTTCGGCCATACGGTCACCGACCGCCCCGCGCCAGACGCCGGAGTCCAGGGCCTCGCGCATGCCGAGGCGGCCGTTCAGGACCTCACGCGCCATGTCCTTCAGCGGGCCGGTCACGTTGGGGTTGTCAGCCAGCGTCCTGAGCGCCTTGTGCAGGCGGCGGGCCTGCTCCGGGTCGGCGGCGACGTCCATCAGCTCGGTGTCGCTGATCTCCTTGCTCATCGGCTCGGTGCCCCCGGTCGTGTACGTCGTGAGAAGGGTGTGCGGGCCATCGTGCCACTCCCCGGCCATGGGCGGGAGGGGTGAACTCACCGCCGGCCACCGCGTCATGGGACGACGTCGTTCCGGCGGCCGCCTGCTTCAGGAGGCGCCGGACGACGGCTCGAAGGAGGTGTCGATGACGCAGAAGCGGTTGCCCTCTGTGTCGGCGAGCACGACGAAGTCGGGGTCCGGCGGGTACAGGTCCCAGTCGACGCGCTCGGCCCCGAGGGCGACCAGCCGCTCCACCTGTGCCACCTGATCGGCGGCGTCGTCGGCGTACAGATCGAGGTGCACCCGCGGGTGCTCCTGGACGGGGGTCGCGGTCCGGTCCACGGCGATGCCGGGGCCTGCGCCGCCGTCGGCGGGGACCAGCACCGCCCAGTCGTCCCCGACGTCCCCGTCACGCGGCGCATACCCGAGTGCGGCACCCCAGAAGGCCGCGGCCCGACGCACGTCCGCTGCGCCCAGCACGATCGTCCCGATGGTCAGCATGGCTCGATGATGACAGCGGCCACCGACAGTGCCCCGGCCGCCCGGACGGCTGCGAGGATGGGGACACGACTTCTCCGCCACCCAGTGGAACGCACGGCATCCGCGTCGTCATGGCCCACACCGCCGGCCTGGACAGCGCCGTCCTGGACGCGGCGCACGCCCTGCTCGTCGAGGCCTTCGACGGCGGCCTGGACGACGCGGACGGGGAGCACTCCCTTGGCGGCATGCACGCGCTGGTGTGGGAGGGCGCCGACCTGTTCGGGCACGCCGCCCTCGTCCAGCGCCGCGTGCTGCACTCCGAACGTGCCCTGCGGACCGGTTACGTCGAGATCCAGGACGTGCGCGCGGACCGCCGCGGGCGCGGCCACGGCGCCGCCATGATGGACACGCCCCAGGCGCGCCGGCCGCCGCCGACGGATCCGCCGACTTCTGCGCGGCCCACGGCCGTGGCGGGGGCCGACCTTCGTGCGCACGCCGGAGGACGGCGACTGCGTGTACGTGCTGCCGGTGGACGCGCCACTCGACCTCGCCGGTGACCTCGTGTGCGACTGGCGGGACGGCGACGCCTGGTAGACCTCGACCCGGCCGTCACCGTATGTCCTTCGGTCAGTCGATCCGCCGGTCCGTCAGCCGGCTGCCGTGAGCTCCAGCCGCCAGTCGTTGCAGCGGATGGGGTTGCCCGCGGGGTACTCGAAGTCGCACTCCTCCACGAGCGTGAAGCCGAGTCTGCGGCAGATCGCGTTCGACGCCGGGTTGTCGACCTTGGGGTACGCGTGCAGGGAACGCGGCCCGCGCCCGGCCGCCGCCCTCGCCAGCACGATGATCTCCCGCCCGGCCGCCACGGCGATGCCGCGGCCCTGGTGCTCCGGCAGGACGCTCCAGCCCGTCTCGTACACCGTCTCGCCCCGCCAGGTCCGCTCCCAGTACCCGATGGTGCCCGCCGACTCGCCCGTGGCCGCCAGCACGATGCGGAACATCCCCCCGCCGCCCTCGTCGTCCCGCACCAGATACCGCAGGTGCCGTGCCCGCAGCTGCTCCTCGGTCTCCGGGCCGCCCAAGTGCTCCATCATCCCGGGCGCGTTCGTGCGCCGCAGCAGGGCGAGATCCTCCTGCCCCCACGGCTCGATCCGTACCTCGACCGTCATGCCCGGCTCCCCTCGTCGCTCCTGCCGATCACATCACGAGGGTCGGACATCGGGGGACGACGCGACCGATGAGTCCGGGCGCCGGCGCCGGTCTGCCCCCTCGTGACAAGGAGTGCGCCGCGCGCTCTCCGCCGCCGTGTCCGAGGAAGGCAGACCGCCATGAACGACATCACCATCACCCGGGTCTTCGACGCGCCGCTCGCCAAGGTCTGGAAGGTGTGGACCGGGCGCGAGTACTTCGCCCAGTGGTTCGGCGCGCCGCTGCCGACCGTCGTCAGCGACGTCCGCACCGGCGGCGCGTGGAGCGCCACCGTCACCACCCCGCAGGGCGAGATGCCGCTGGGCGGCACCTATCGCGAGGTCGTACGGCACGAGCGACTGGTGTGGACGATGGGCGGCCCCGACGGCGTCGAGGTCGTCATGGACGCCGCGTTCACCGACCACGGCGACAAGACCGAGGTCGTCTACCATCAGCCCGGTGTTCCCGCCGAGCACTGCGCCCAGACCGAGGCCGGCGTCCACCACATCCTCGACAGCTTCGCCTCCGTCCTGGCGCAGGCGTGACGCCGGAAAGGAGCTCGCGACCGTGACGACCACCACCACGACCTATGTGCTGATCCCCGGGGCGGGTGGCAACAGCGACTGGTACTGGCAGCTCGTGGTGCCGGAGTTGCGCCGCCGCGGCCACGAGGCCCTTGCGGTGGAGCTTCCCGCGGACGACGACACGGCGGGGCTGGAGGAGTACGCGGACGCGGTCGCCGCCGCCGTGGGCGACCGCGCGCACCTGGTGCTGGTCGCCCAGTCGATGGCCGGCTTCACCGCGCCGCTGGTCTGTGACCGTCTCAAGGACCGGGTCGACCTGCTCGTCCTGGTGAACGCGATGATCCCGGCCCCCGGTGAGACCGCCGGGGACTGGTGGGCCAACACGGGCCAGCCCGCCGCCCGGCGCGCGCTCGACCTGGCCGAGGGCCGCCCGGCGGACGCGGATTTCGACCCCCTGGTCACCTTTTTCCACGATCTGCCGAAGGCCCTGGTCGATCAGGCCCTCACCCGTGACCCCCGCCAGTCCGACACCCCGTTCGGCGTCCCCTTCCCGCTGTCCGGCTGGCCGGACGTACCGACCCGCGTCGTCGTCGGCCGCGACGACCGGCTCTTCCCCCGGGACTTCCAGCGGCGCGTCGCCCGCGAGCGCCTCGGCATCGACCCGGACGTCCTGCCGGGCGGCCACCTGGTCGCGCTGAGCAATCCGACGGGCCTGGCGCGACTACTGGCGGGCTACCGGACGGACTGAGGGCACCGGGGCTCACGGGGTCGCTTGGTGCCCTGCGGCTCCGTCGGCTACCTCATGGATACGAGGGCACACCGCCGCGCGGATCGACTCCGCACGACACGGTGGGCACCATCCTGACCACCCACGTCACAACGGGAGCACGTTGTTCCCCGAGCGGAGAACGGCTTGGGCGTATGCGGCCCGGACGTCCAGGCGTCGTGGATCGAGGTCGTACACCGCGGTACTGACGCCCCGTCGGTCAAGCACCGTGCCGGCACCCGGCGTACGCCACCTGGTGCGCTGCGGGCCGTCGAGGTCGATGGGATCCGAGCCGTCGACCAGCGAGTACACCAGTTGCACGAGCCACAGCGGGAACCAGATCGGGGCGAGCAGCAGGTAGAACGTCCACGCGTACCAGGAACCGGCCTTGCCCACGGTCGGTGGTGCCGCGTCGGCGGGCCGGATCGTCCACCGGACGCGCCGCGGCCAAGGCAGGACGCGTCCCGAACGGCGGCTGATCCGGGCCAGCGGGGCGCCCTCGGGGGTACAGACCTCGTACTCGGCGCGGTCGGCCGGGCGCACGACGCACAGCAGTCCGCCGTCCGCACCGCCGTGGATCCACAGCGCGTTGGAGGAAGCGGCGCCCGGGTTTCGGGACCCGGGGGATTCATAGACGTACGCCAAGGCCGCGGCGTCCCGTGGGTTGCCGGGCTGCCTGATCGCCAGGACCAGCCGGGACCCCTGCCGCTCCGGGTCGGCGGGACCGGGCGGGGAGACCCGGAACGCCTGCCGGGACGCGGGTGCGGGGAACGGCATCTGCTGAGCCGGGGCCGACCACCCCGGGTGACTGTTGCTCACGGCTATCCGAAGGGGTTGATGGTGTCGACGATCCGACCGGCCGTGGAACGGGCCTGATCGATACTTTCATGGACCTTGTCCGACGTGTACTGCACGTCCTCTGTCACGTGGCGCACGCCCTCCTTGTACAGATCCTTCGCGCCCATGGCGGCCTCGTACCCGCGTGCCGTCCAGGACCGCGGGTCGATGTACTTCCCGACGACGGTGCCCGCCTCGTTCACGACCGGCCTGACGGAGTCCGCGAGAGCGGGGATACGTGACAACGGCGTGCGCTCGATCAGCTCCGGCATGATCTTCCGGAACGGGGCGTCGAGGAGGGACGTCCCCGCCCGGTACAGCGTGGAGTCGCCGAACTCCTTGGCAACGGCGAGGGCGAACCGGTCCGCGAACTTGTCCGCGGTGACGTGGATGGCGTGCGCCTTGTTGCCGAGGGAACCCCAATTGCGCGCCACCCACTTCTCGGCGTCGTCACCGAACTTCGCGGTTCCGCCGACCGCGTCGATCAAATCGCCGGCGCGTTTCCATGAATCCGCCGCCTTCGCGCCGAAGTCGAGGACGTTCATGGGGATTTTGACACCCTTGAGTGCGCCCACGGCAACCTTGCCACCGCGTGCGAAGTCGCCGAAGGGCACGAATCCGACGATGTCGAGGCCGATGTCCAACCACGAGCCGTCCTTGGCCCCCAGAGCCCAGCCACCGGCGTGGAAGGCGAGTGCTCCGGCGTTCAGGGCCATGCCGATGGCCTCGAAGACCACGGCACCCACGATGGTCTCCGAGAAGACGAGCGCCAGGACGTCGCACGCCGCGCTCGCGTAGCCGAGCCAGTCGCCGATCTTGTAGAGCAGGTCCGCGTTGTTCTTCAACCAGTCCAGGACGTCGGCGGCGAGATCCTTGATCCTTTCGCCCAAATCCTTCAGGGAATCCAGGAAGCGGTCGAAGAGACCGGGCTCGTCCGGCGCGCGTTCGGCGGCCTTGCGGATCGCCTCCGCCGCGGCACGGGCCGCCGCCTCGTGGTCGCTCAGCAGGTCCTGGGCCTTCTTGATGACGGTGTTCAAGCCGTCCGTAGCCTCGTTGACCCGCTTGACGGCGAAGTCGAGCCGCTTTTGAGCGTCCTGCAGCGCAGCGTCGGTGTCGAAGGTCCGTCCCGCCAGTTGGAGATCCGGAGCGGACTGCGCCGAGGTCAGAGTCCGGCGGGCCTGCTCGGCCTCCGTCTCGTACCGGACTGCGAGCGTCTGGAAGTCCGTCAGTTGTGACTGCCAGCGGTGCAGGGCGTGAGCGGCGTCGATCAACGAGCCGTACCCGTCGATCAGATATTTCGGCAGTTCGCCGACTTTCCTGGCGAAGCCGTCCGCCGCGTCCCCCTCCCAGACACCGTCGCTCTTGCCCAGCCGGGTCAGCGTGCCGTGCGCCTCATTCAGCTGATTGCCGACTTTGCTCAGGGTGGTGACGAGCTGGGCCACCGACGACGGAACCCCGGGCGCCGGGTCAAAACCGAGGGCGTCGTAAGTCTGCGTGGTCATGCGTACGTCGTCCTCTCCTGGGCCTTCGCGGCGGTCGCCGGCGGGGCGCCGTCACCCGTACCGTCCTCCGTGCCCGCGAAGCTGACGGTGTCGGCGATGTCCGCGAGTACCGCCTGGTAATGGAACAGATCCTGGGCGTCGGAAGTACTCAAACAGAACAGGAGCATCCGGTTCTCCTGCGGAAACGGCAACCAGAGCTCGATCCGAACGAAAAACCTTTCCTGTTCACCGTCCGGAAGTGTCCACACGGCGCGTGAGCCCGCGACGTTCACCACGGCAGGTCCGGCGGGAAGGGTGACGAGCTGGGCTTCGCCCCCGTCGTTGGTGGAAGCGAGCGTCTCCACGATGCCGGCGGCGGCAAGCGCGGGATCCGCATTGTCCAGCTCCCGCACGCTGATCAACAGCGTGCAACGGCTGACCCGTTCGGGTGCCTGAGTTCCGTCGGCCGTTCCCCCGATGGGGAAGATGCCGAGTGCCTGGTAGACGACACCATCTGCGGCGAGCTGTTGCGCGTTCGCCGCGTGCACGGCCGTGAACATCCTGCGCAGCGGCTCCCAGTCCTCCCGGTCACCCCAGTAGTCGCGGGCGTATGCCCGCATCCGCTCCGTGAACGTGTCTTCATCCAGGCCTATACCAAGGGGTACCTCATGGAACTCCGGCTGCACCTCGAACCGGAACGCCGCGGCACCTTCCTCCTCCGGCCCGCTCTTGGGCGTCGATGTCATGTCGTCCCCCCCTTGCCCGACGGGTTGAAGGAGGCCGCGACCTGCTGCTCCAGGGTCTCGTACACCTTCCGGGTATCCTCCAGACCCTTGGTGACGCCGCCCGTCGCGTCCGCGATCAGCCCGATCCCGTACCCCCAGGCGTCCTGGAAGTCGTCGCAGGCCGCCTCCAGATCCGCGAAGCCGGAGCCCTTCGGGCCGATGTCCTTCAGAACCTTCATCGCCGAGCGCATCTCATCGGCGCAGTTCCCCAACTGGGTACCGAGATCCGCGAGCGCGTCGAGTTCCACCTTGTAGTAACCAGCCATAGCCGATGTCGTCTCCCCGTTGGATGTGCCGGACGTGCGAGCGGCTGTTCGTTACTGGCGCCCCGAGCCCCATGACGAGGGCGGCGGCGTCTGCTGCTGCCCCCCGTACGGGTTCTGCGCGTACGGGTTGCCCTGCTGCTGGGGCTGGTATTGGTGCGGCGACGCTTGCGGCTGCCCGTACTGCGGGTGTCCGCCGCCGGGCGCGCCGGGACCGCCGGGCCCGTTGTTGCCGCCGCCCTTGTTGCGGCGGGCGATCTTAACAATCACGAAGACGATCAGAGCGAGGACGAGGAGGCCGGCCAGACCGATCACGCTGAGGGCGATGAGCTGCTTGCGGTCTGCTGCGACCTGCTCGTCGTCGCTCATGGCGCCGCCGGTGACGTTCGGCGCGGCGGACGAAGGGTCGGCCGTGGCTCCCTGGCCGCCACCGTCCTGCCCGGTCTTCAGCGACTCCGGCACAGCGAGCGGGCCGTACGTCGGTCCGGCAGGCACGTCCTGGGTGAGCGCGGCGAGGGGCTGGATGTAGCCGTAGCCGTAGTGCTTGTCCGGGAGCGGGATGCCCTTCGCGGACGCGGGCAACCCAGCGGTCCTGGTGAGGCGGTTGACAATCTGACCTGCAGTCAGGTCGGGGAACTTGGCGCGGAGCAGGGCCGCCGCGGCGGCGACGAAGGCGCTTGAGTCCGAGGTGCCGGTGCCGGAGCGGTAAGCCGCGTTGGTCTTGCCTCCGGCGCTCACGATGGAGGTTCCAGGTGCCGCAAGCAGCACTTGGGGACCGAAGTTGGAGTCCTCCCAGATCTCACCGTCGTTCTGGACGCCCCCCACCGCGACTGCGCCGGGATGACCTGCCGGATAGCTGACCTGACTGCCCTCGTTACCCGAGGCCGCGATCACGACGACGTTCTTCCGGAGTGCGTACGCGACGGCGTCCGCTTCCGCGTCGGCCTTGACCGCACCTCCGGACGACACGTTGATCACGGACGCTCCGTGATCAACGGCATACCGAATCGATTCGGCGAAGCCGCCGTCGCGATGTCCGTCATCGCGGATATCGAGAATCTTGGCATCGGGAGCGAGTCCCATGACCCCGTCGGCCCCGCCCGGACCATGGCCGTGGGCCGCGATGATCGAGGCCATGGCGGTGCCATGGTCATCGCCAGGCTCAGGAGCTGTCGAGCCGCCGTCGATGAAGTCCTTGCCTTCGATCACATTGCCGCTGAGGTCGACGTGATCGGCGTTGACCCCGGAGTCGATGACCGCGACGGTGACGCCCTCGCCCTTGGAGACCTTCCAGACGGATGCCGCGTCGAAGGCCTTCAGCGGCCACTGGTCTTCTCTCGTCTGGTCCGCTGAAGCAACCGGTGCAGCGGCGAAGATCAGCGCACCTGCGAGCACAACGCCGCCCATTGAGCGCAGCGTCGGTTTGAAGGCCATTCCATGTCCTCTCTCAGGCAGTGTGGGGGCTACGGCTTCGCCGGCCGAGCCCCCACGCTGTTCTACAGGCTGCTGTGTGCCACTACTCGATGACCCGAGGAGCGTTGTTGCGTTCCGGCGTCCAGGTCTCCTCGTCCTCGACCAGGTAGTCGGGACGCTCACCCTCGCGCCGCTCTTCTTCTTCCGCCTGACCGCTCTGGCCTCGGCCCATCATGCGGTTCGCGCCCTTGCCGGTATTGCTCCCGCTGCCCGCACCCGCGGCGCCACGGCTCTTGTGCAGGCCCGAGCCGCCGGGCGTGCCGCGCGTGCCCGATCCGGTGCCCTTGGCGGCGCCCACGACACCGCCGCCACGGCGGGCGAGGCTGCCACCACGTCCGGCGGTGGCACCGCCCCTGCCGCCCGCTCCGGCGCCCGCACCGCCGGCACCCGGCATTCCGCCCCGGCCTGCCGCTCCGGCGCGGGCGGCGCCGCCCGCGCCGGAACCGCCCGCCCTACCGCCACGCCCGCCCAGGCCTCCCAAAGCCCCCGGGACACCGGCACCGGCGCCGCCGACGCCCGCGCTACCACCGGCCCCGGGGCCGCCGACACCACCGACACCACCACCGACGCCGGCGGTGCCGCCGCCATAGCCACCAGTCCCGGTCGTGCCCCCGGCGGTACCGTCGATGGCGGTACCGACCTGAGGTTTCGTACTCGGGGCCGGCTTCTGCACCCCGCCGGTGATGCCGTTGTCCCGGGGCGGCTTCACCTCCCTGACCGGCGACACTGTGCCCCCCGACGTCCGTCCCGTCGAACGGCTTGAGGTGTCCGTGCTGGGCCGCACGATTTCCGGGGGCACCACGACCGGAACGGGCGCGACGCCGCCCGGGTCACCCGGGTAGTCCTCCGACTCGTCGTAACGCCTGGGCGCCGGCTTCTTCGTCCACGTCCCCATCGAGCGCGACTGCGCGTTGTACCCCGCGCCCAGCTGCTCCATCTTCACAGCCATTTCGAGCTGCGCTTCCTTGCCCGCCGACAGCGAGCCGCGGCTGCGGTCGAGCGCGGACTGCGTGTCCACCCCGTTCGCGAGGTCCGCGTGCAGCTGCGCGTCGCTGCGGTCGAAGCCGTCGCCGAGCGCGTCGCCCCAGCTGGACAGGGTGCCGGGCTTCTCCATCGCGTCGACCTGCGGCTTGATCGTCTTGAGGACGGACGCCGCGTTGGTCATCGCCTGCGAGGTGTACTTCGCATACGTGGAGCAGTCCGTGATCATCTTGCTGATGACCGTGGCCTGCGCGCGGAACCCCTCCGCCGCGGCGCCGTCCCAGTGCTGGGTGATGTGCTCGACGGCGGCGTCGAAGACCGACTTGGCGCTGCCCGATCCGGTGATCAACTGGTCGTGCACCTGGAGCCAGCCCTTGGCGCAGGACTCGACCTCCACGTGATCGGCGTTGGCGACCATGGCCTTCATCTGGTCCATGTTCTTCGCGCCGGCGAAGTTCGTGGTGTGATCCCCGGCGTAGCACTGCGTCGGGGCCTGGTACTCGTAGTACGTTCCCTCGTCAGCCATGATTCCTGTCCCCCTCGGCGACCGGCACGACGTTCATCGATCCGCGCATGATGTGCTCACTTACCGCTGCCGGACATGCCGCCCTGCGCGTCGTATTCGGCGTCCGAGTAATGGCCGTGCACCTTCTTGGTCTTGCCGCCGAAGTCGTTCATGACGCCGTGGATGTAGGACACAACCGACTCGATGTGCGTCTTCATCTCCTCGTGCGCACGGGCCAGTTTGTCGGCCTCCTCGAATCCGGATCCGAGCGCGCCGGGCGGCAGATAGGTGTCGTTCACGGCGCAGACGTTGGCAACACCCAATTGGCTGATCACGCCGTTGAGCTTGGTGATCGTGTCCTCTAGCTCACTCAGATCGACCTTGTACTGGTCACTCATCGTGTGGCTTCCCCGTTCCTACTCATGTGTTGATCCCTCGCTTGCGACGCCAGTCGCCGAGGACGACCCCGCCTCCCACCAGCAGGGCGACGCCCCCGGCCGCGCCGCCGACCGTGTAGACGGCGTAGCGCTCGGTGCGTTGCTCGGGGCTCTCGCCGAGGACGACCGTGGCGGCCTCGATCTTCTCGTGGCCACCGGGGTTGACGACCGGATCGGGCGTCGGGGCGGCCTGGGGAGTGGTGGCGTCGTCGTTGACCGCGGCGACGGGGTCGATGACACCCCAGCCGACGAAGTCGTCGCGGCCGGGCTTGCCGCGGTCGGCGGTCTGCTCGATCTGGGTGATCACCTGGCGGTAGCCCCAGTCGGGGTGCTTGGCCCGGATCAGGGCGGCGACGCCGGAGACGTACGGCGCGGAGAAGCTGGTGCCCTGGTCGATGCAGTGACCGCCGTAGGGGACGGTGGAGACCATGTCGACACCCGGGGCCGCGACGCCCACGAACGGGCCCGGCTGGGAGAAGTCGGCGCGGGCGTTGTCCCGGTCGGAGGCGCCGACGGCGAGGACGCCGTCGTAGGACGCGGGGTAGGTCAGCTTGACCTTGCCGTCCGCACCGTCGTTGCCGGCGGCGGCGACGATGAGGACGTCGTGGTCCTTGGCGTAGTCGACGGCCTGCTCGAGCGCCGAGTCGGGCGGCATCCTGGACGCGGTGTCCTGCGAGATGTTGATGATTTTGGCGCCGCTGCGCACCGCGTAGCGGATCGCCTCGGACATCGTCTTGACCGTGCCGCCGCCCTGGTTGTCGTTCTGGCGGACGGCGAGGATCGAGGCGCGCGGGGCGATGCCGACGAAGCCGGTGTCCGCGGCGGGGCGGGCGGCGATGATGCCCGCGACCTTGGTGCCGTGGCCGACGTCGTCCTTGGTGCCGTCGCCGTGACGGTCGAAGTAGTCCTTGCCGCGCGCCCCTTGCCGACGCCACTGCCGACCTCGCGGGCTATGGCCGGGGCGAGTTGTCTGTTCCCGTCGTCGACGCCGGTGTCGATGACGGCGACGACGACGCCGAGGCCCTGGGTGTCCTGCCAGAGCTGGTCCAGGACGATGCGCTGCAGCGACCAGGGCGTGCCCGCGATCGGGTCGGACGGGAAGGAGCACTGGGTGTCGTCGATCTGGAAGCGTTCCCCCAGGCCGCCGCCGTCCGCGAGGACGGTCCGTACGCCGTCGGCCGAGGCGTCCACCGCGGGAGCGCGCCCGGCGGCCCCGGCGGCCGGCGGGCCGAAGGCGGTGATCGCCGCGGCTGCGGCGATTGCGGCGGTGCGCCTCACGGCGTGCGATCCCACTGCTGTTCTGTCCTCCCGTTGTGTGCGGTTCGCGGGCCGAACCGCCGATGAGGGCGAGCACGTACGTCGTCCGTACACGCCCGCCCTCATCGCGTATGACGCGGCCAGGCGCGCAATCAGCCCCAGATCTGCCGGTTCTTGTTCTCGGTGTCCTGGTAGTTCTGCGCGGCGGTGTCGAGCGCGCGGGCGATGGCCTCCAGCGTCTGGTGCATGGAGGC
This sequence comes from Streptomyces sp. RLA123, assembly GCF_056270165.1. Lineage (NCBI taxonomy): Bacteria > Bacillati > Actinomycetota > Actinomycetes > Kitasatosporales > Streptomycetaceae > Streptomyces > Streptomyces sp. RLA123. Next base: position 2,477,610 of record NZ_JBWDOR010000003.1, read on the forward strand.
GGCGCGCTGGTCCCACTCGGTCTGCTTGGCGCGGTAGGCCTCCTGCGCCGAGCCTTCCCACGTGGCGGCGATCTTCTTGACGCCGGACTCGAGTTCGTCCAGCTGGCGCTTGACGTTGTTGGCCGTCGTACGGACGTCCGTCGCGGCCTGGGAGATGGTCTGGAAGTTGACCAGGATCTGCCCGGACATGTGATGTCTCCTCAGATGTTGGATTCGGACCGGAACGGCCTGCGCTGCGTGCGCGGCCGCACGCGCGTGACGAGCGGCGGGCACCGGCGCACGGGGCCGGTCATCCGAACGGGTTGCCACCCTGGGCCGAGATGCTCTGGATGGACGCGCGCTGCTCCTCCTCGGAGGCGGAGTAGTTCCGGGTGCTCGCGTCGACGGCTTCCTTGATGTCGCCCAGGATCTGGTTGATCTTGTTGGCGTCCTCGTTCACCTGCGTCTGCAGGTTGTTGTACGCCGTGGCAGCGGAACCCTTCCAGCCCGAGGTGATCGTGTCGATCACGGTCTGGAGGCGGCGAATCTCGCCCTGGATCGAGGAGTTGACCGTGGAGATGCGGCTGCTGAAAGCAACCATCTCCTCCTCGGTCATGGTGAACTGCTGTCCAGCCATGTGTGGCATCCCCCATGAGACGTAGAAGATCCGGTATCCGATCGACAACGTTGGGTGTCGTCGGTCTTCAACTCTAGCCAATACCCGTGACAAGGCGAACAGGTAACCGGTTCCGTATCGGGATCCTGACCCTCATCACCAAACCCTCACGTTACTGCGGGGGTTGACGGTCGGTCGACGGTATTGTTCCGGCCTTGATCAGGAACCCTGCGCCTGCTTCGCGGCGCCTTCGTCGAGGGTCGGACCGGTCGCCAGAAGATCGGACCAGATCTTCGGCACGGGCACCGGGGAGTTCTTCCCGTAGCCCAATTTGGTCTGGACGACGGCGACTTCCTGGTCCTGCTTGGCGGCACCGCCCGCGTCACTGTCCCCCGTCGTCGGCACCGAGTAGCGCAGGCCGGTGTCGGTGACGAGGTAGATCGACCCGATGCGCTTGTCGGTGCCGTCGTACGCCTTGTAGAACAGGCCGCTGCCCGGGGAGACGTAGGTGTTCGTACCGCTCTGCGCGACGTCCCGGGGGAACTTGCGGCCGGCCCACATCGTCATCGCGGGCTGCTTGGTGAGCTTGTCGTCGGTGCCGCCGTACACGCTGCACGCCACCCGGCGGCCGGCCTTCTCGTCCTGGGTGTTGGCCTGGGTGACGGCCTTCTCGGGCCAGCCCAGGTTGTTCAGATAGGTCTCGCTCGCCTGCGCCGAGGCGACCTCGCCGATGCCGACGGACGCGGGCTCCGGCGAACCGCTGTACAGCGACGCCGCCTGCGGGATGTTGAGCAGCAGCTTCGCCACGAAGTCGGTGACCCGTACGACCCGGTCCTTCTGCACCACGTACTGGTCGTTGTTGGCCTTGAGGACCAGGCCGACCTTCGCGTGCTCCGGGCTCAGCCCCGAGGCGGCCGAGGCGGCGCCGAGGTCCGCGACGGGCGGGAAGTAGAGGGCGCCGTTCCTGCTGTTGAGCGTCGACAGGAAGGCCGCGTCCACCTTCTGCGGCTGTGCGGAGGCGCCGAAGACGACCTGGCGCAGGAGGTTCACCGTGACCGGGTCCTGCTTGCCGCCGGGGTCGCCCAGCAGATAGGCGTTGCCCTTGTCCGTCACCAGGTACTGGGCGCCGCCGGGCACCTCTATGTACATGGCCTCGTCGGCCCGCAGCCGGTTCCGGCCGCCGACGAGCGCCGCCTCCTTGGGCTTTTGCTGATTGATGACGAACACCGCGCGCTGCGTGGCCGCGTTCGTGCCGCCGCCCGGTGCCTCGCACAGCGCCCAGGTCTTGGCCTTGCCCGCGTCGTCGGCGCCCGGCAGCCGGTCGGGGGCGTACGGGATGCCGATCGTGGTGCCCAGCGTCATGCCGCTGTTGTCCAGCACCGATTCCTTGACCTTGATGACGCCGAACTTCTCCGGGTCCAGGAGCAGCCGGGCGGAGGCGAGGTTGAGGACGGGGTGCAACTGCGCCTCGCCGTTGGTCTTCAGGACCACGTAGCGGGTGGTCGACTCGTCGCCGACGATGACCTTCTCGGCCGGCTTGTTCCAGCCGGTCGGCGCGGAGGGCTTGAGTATGCCCCAGAAGCCGAAGGCCACGACTATCAGCAGCGCCACGACAAGACTGGGGGCGACGGTCTTGAGCGGGCGCGGGGCCGCTTCCTCCGAACCGTGCGGCGAGGGCTGGAGAAACGCTGCCACCGTGCGCTTGCGCGCGAACGAGTAGGCGTTCAGCTCATCCCTGCGTGTCGCCATCCTTGCGTCAACTCCCCGTTGTTCGCTGCTGTGTCGGCGTGCCCGGCGGCAGGGCCCGCATCGCCGCGACGACGGCGGGGCCAATGGGGCCCCTACTATGCCGTGTGACGATCGCACCGTACGGTACGGGGTAGGGTGATCGGCCCGCCAGCCGCCGCCGAGAGCGTCCCGTGGGACGACCGGGGCCCTGGGCACCGCGGAGCGGCCGAGCACACGTACGAAGCAGACGTACGAACGGAAGCAGAAGGGCTGTACGGGGGATGACCACCGCGACCAGGTCCGGGCGCACGTCCGGGAACCAGCCACCGCCCGCCCACTCCGGTCCGCCCGGGTCGCCGGGCGGCGCCTCCCCGGGTCCGCGGGCCCGGGCGGCGGCCCCGGTGATGACCCGTCGGCCGGGCGGCATCGGCCCGGTACGGGTACAGCAACTCGTGCTGATAGAGCTGGCGCTCGCACTCCTGCTGGGCGGCTTTCTTATCCACAGGGTGATGGGGCCGGTCGTTGCCGCCGTCATCGCACTGCCGCTGGTGCTCTTCGGCCTGCTGCGCAGGCGCGGCCGCCCGATGCCCGAGTGGATGTCCGCGGCAAGGGCGCTGAAAGTCCGTCAGCGACGCAACGCGGCCCCGGTGCCGCCGGGCACCGACCCCGGCTTCGTGCCCGCCGTCGAGTGCGATCCGGCGCTGCGCACCTACAGCTTCACCGACGAGCGCGAGCAGCGCGAGATCGGCATGGTCGGCGACGGGACCTTCCTGACCGCCGTGGTGCAGGTGCAGGCGGTCGACGAACCGCTGCGCCCGGCACGCGGCACGCGCTCGCTGCCGCTCGACCTGCTGCACGGCCTGCTGGAGGTGGACGACATCCGCCTGGCGTCCGTGCAGGTCGTCCAGCACACACAGCCCGCGCCGGCGCCGCACCTGCCGCCGCAGGCGGTGGCCGCAAGGTCGTACGCGCCGCTCCAGGCGCAGTCGCGGACCCCCGGGCTCCGGCTGACCTGGATCGCCATCAAGCTCGACCCGGAGCTGTGCCCGGAGGCCGTCAAGGCCCGCGGCGGCGGCATCGCCGGTGCCCGCCGGGCGCTGCTGCGCGCCGCCGACCACCTGACGAGCCGGCTGGTGGGCGCCGGGCTGCAGGCCCACGTGCTGACCGAGCCGGAGATCATCGCCGCGGTGGCGACGTCGAGTTGCGTGAACCCGCTGGCCACCACCGGCGGCGCCGCCCTGGACGGCAGCCGTCAGGCGCGCCGTACGTCGGAGAGCCCGCGCGCCTGGCGCTGCGACGACCGCTGGCACACCACGTACTGGGTGAGCCGCTGGCCCCGGCTGGGCACCCAGGCGACCGGGCTGCCGGACCTGGTCGGACTGCTGACCTCCTCCCCCGCCCTGGCGAGCACCTTCTCGCTGGTGGTCGCACCGGGCGGGAGCCGGGCGTCGCTGCTGTCCGGCTACGTGCGGCTGACCGGCCGCAGCGAGAACGAACTCGTGGAAGCCCGCACCCAATTGGAGCTCCGGGCGACCGCCTCCAAGGTGGGTCTGGTACGGCTGGACCGTGAGCAGGTGCCCGGCATCCTCGCCACGCTGCCCCTGGGAGGTACCCGCTGATGTCGGCCCCGACCGTTCCCGCCTTCGGAGGACAGCGCCCCGGCGCCGGTTCCGGATTCCCCGGCGGAGCCGAACCGCGCCCCTCGCACCTGCCGCTCGGCCCCGATCGCGGCGGCCCGGCGGGCGAGGGCACCGCGCGGCGCACCCTGCGCGCCGCCTTCGGTCTCCTCGGCCCGCGCCGCGACCGTCACACGATGGCCGCCGAGCAACTGTCCGGCCTGTCCCTGCCGATCGGTGACGACGGTGTGGTCATCGGCGTCGACGCCGCCAACCAGCCTGCGGTGCTGGCCCTGAGCCGGCCGGCCCGGCTGGACGTCCTGCTCATCGGCAGCATGTGGCTGGCGCAGGTGCTGTCGCTGCGTGCCGCCGCGACCGGGGCGCGGGTGGCGGTGGAGACCGCCCGCCCGCAGTCCTGGGCGCCCATGGCACAGGCGGCGGGCGGCGGTCAGCAGTGCGTGACGGTGCACGAGGTCGGCCGCATCGCGCCGCAGGGCCCGTCCGTGCAGAGCCCGGTGGTCATCGTCCGTGACTGCGGCGCCCGCCCGCCGCGCAGCCGGGTCGCGGCGCAGTCCTGGCAGTCCGTGATGACGCTGCTCCCCTATCTCGGCCCGACCGCGCCGCGCCTGCTGAGCAGCGCGGACCTGGTCGGCATCCAGCGGGTCTCCCCGCAGGAGGCCGAGGTCATCGGCCAGGTGATGGGGCTGTCGGACGCCGACGTCGCCACGCTGCCGACACTCGGCGACAACGTGACGATGTGGTGCACGCGCAAGCACCGGCAGTTCGTCATGACGCAGCCGACCGACGCGGAGTCGGGTCTGCTGGGCCAGGCCCGCCGGGTCGACTAGCCGTAGCCGTACGGTCCGGGTCCGCCCGCCCCGGGCCCGTCGGCGTCCTTCCCCCGCCCGGTCCTCGACGGCGGGGGACGCGGGCGTTTCCCGGACCCGGTGGCGGGCATGGGGGCACGGGGGACCGGTGCGGGTGCCGGGGCGTCAACTCGCCGAGGCCCGGCGACCGGACAGGACAAAGCGGGCCTCATGTCATGGTGCGGGCCGTGAGGCCAATGGCACTTGCCGTCCGTGCGGGGCGAGTGATTAGGCTCTTGCGGTGAGCCGCGAAAGGCTTGCCGCGGATCTCCACGACCGGGGGAAGCGTGTCCGCGCCCGACGGGGCGGGCACGTACATCAGTTGACCAGGAGGCACAGTGAGCAGCGATCAGGACGACATCCGCGCGGGCGCGGCCGCCCCGGACGGGGATCAGTCCGACGCGGACCTCACGGGTGAGTTCCAGATCGACTACGCGCCCCCGTCCTGGTACACGCAGCAGGCGGGCGGCGGTTCGACGTCCGCCGCGGCCGGCACTCCGCCGCCGTCACCGGTGGGACCGCCTGTCGGCCCGCCCGTGACGACCCCGCCCGTGACGACCCCTCCCGCCGCGGATCCGTCCTGGAACAGCGGCCCCCCGCAGACGCCGCCGCCCGCACCCCCGGTGTCGCCGGCCGCCGAGATCGCCCGCCCGGAGCCCGCGCGCACCGGGGTACCGGCGGAGCCGACGCGGGAGCGGGCGCCCGTGGACCCCGGACCGGACGCGCAACAGCCGCCGGAGCAGGCACAGGAGAACCGGGAGCCCGAGCCGCCCGCCCCCGCCCCCGCTCCCGCCCCCGTCCCTGCCCCCGCGCCGCAGTCCCTCGTACCGCCGCTGCCGCCGGAGTACCAGCCCGCGGCCCCCCAGCAGCAGCCTCCACAGCCGCCGCAGCCCCAGCAACCTCCGCAGCCCCAGCAGGGCTACGGCTACCCGCAGCCCACCGAGGGCACGCCCTGGAACGACCCCAACGCGCCGCAGCAGCCCGCGCAGCACCCGTACGGCTACGGCTACCCGCCGCCCGTGCAGGGTGGTTACGGCTATCCGCAGTCCGCCCAGGGGACGCCGTGGACCGACCCCCACGCGCCTCAGCCCCCGCACCCCCAGCAGGGCTACGGCTATCCGCCACCGCACCAGGCGCCGGCCCCGCAGCCGCCGCACCAGCCGCCGATGCCGTACCCGCAGCAGGGCCAGCCGCCGTATCCCCAGCGCCCGGTCCCCGGCCCGGCGCAGCCCATGCCGCCGCAGGCCGGCCCCAACCCGCCCGTCCCGCAGCAGGGTTACGGCTATCCGCAGCAGCCGGCCCCGCAACCGCACCAGGCGCCGGCCCCGCCCCAGCCGCACCAGGGTCAGCCGGAGGCGGAGGCCCAGCCGCCGCAGCCGCAGCCCCCCGTCGATCCGCGGACCGCGGCCGGCTGGGGCGGCCCCGGCCCCGGACAGGACCAGCAGCAGCGCGTCATGCACGGCGCCCCCCTGGGTTACAACGCGGCCGTCGAGCTGTCCTCGGACCGCCTGCTGCGCCAGCAGCCCAAGGCGCGCAAGAACAACAACCAGCCGTCCCGCTTCAAGATCGGCGCCAAGAAGGAGGAGCAGGAGCGCCAGCGCAAGCTGGACCTGATCCGCACCCCGGTGCTGTCCTGCTACCGCATTGCGGTGATCAGCCTCAAGGGCGGCGTGGGCAAGACCACGACGACCACCGCGCTCGGCGCCACACTCGCCTCCGAGCGGCAGGACAAGATCCTCGCCATCGACGCCAACCCGGACGCCGGCACCCTCGGCCGCCGGGTGCGCCGGGAGACCGGCGCGACCATCCGCGACCTGGTCCAGGCGCTGCCGCACCTCAACAGCTACATGGACATCCGCCGGTTCACCTCGCAGGCGCCCTCCGGTCTGGAGATCATCGCCAACGACGTGGACCCGGCCGTGTCCACGACCTTCAACGACCAGGACTACCGGCGCGCGGTGGGTCTGCTCGGCCAGCAGTACCCGATCATCCTGACCGACTCGGGCACCGGCCTGCTCTACAGCGCCATGCGCGGCGTGCTCGACCTCGCGGACCAGCTGATCATCGTCTCCACCCCGTCCGTGGACGGGGCCAGCAGTGCCAGTACGACACTGGACTGGCTCTCCGCGCACGGCTACGCCGACTTGGTGCAGCGCAGTCTCACCGTCATCTCGGGGGTCCGCGAGACCGGGAAGATGATCAAGGTGGAGGACATCGTCGCGCACTTCGAGACCCGCTGCCGCGGCGTCGTCGTGGTGCCCTTCGACGAGCACCTGGCCGCGGGCGCCGAGGTCGATCTCGACATGATGCGGCCCAAGACCCGCGAGGCGTACTTCCACCTCGCGGCCATGGTCGCCGACGACTTCATGCGCGCGCAGCAGGCACAGGGCCTCTACCCGGCCCCGCAGCCGATGCAGCAGCAGGGGGGCTACCCGCCCCAGGCCGGACAGCCCTACCCGGGGCAGCCGATGCCGCCGCAGCAGGGCGGCTACCCGCCCCCGCCGCCGCACCAACAGCCGTACGGGCACCCGGCCCCGCCGCCCCCGCCCGGCCCGGGGGGCATGCCGCAGGGCTGGACCCAGCAGCCGCCCCCGCCGGCGCCGCAGGCCCAGCAGGCGCCGCAGCAGCAGCCCGAAGAGCCCGAGCAGCCGGGGCAGCCGGGCACACAGGGACCGATCCCACCGGGCTGGACGCACCAGCAGTAGGAGCACGAAACCCGAGGGCCCGCCCCGCCGTCACGGCAGGGCGGGCCCTCGGCCCTGGTGCGCCCTCTCCCCCGGCGGGGAAGAGGGCGCGGCGATCACTCGGAGCCGTGCGTCTCCACCAACTCCCGGGCCTGCTTGACGTCGTCCGCCATGCGTTCCAGCAGCGCGTCGATGGTGTCGAACTTCTCCATCCCTCGCAGGTACGCGAGGAAGTCCACGGCGACGTGCAGTCCGTACAGGTCCAGGCCGACACGGTCGATGGCGTACGCCTCGACCGTGCGCGCGGTGCCGTCGAAGGTGGGGTTGGTGCCGACGGAGATCGCGGCGGGCATGGCCTCGTCGCCGACGTGCAGCCAGCCCGCGTACACGCCGTCCGCGGGGATCGCGGTGTGCGGCACCGTCTCCACGTTCGCGGTGGGGTAGCCCAGGTCGCGGCCGCGCTGCGCGCCGCGGACGACCACGCCCTCGACGCGGTGCGGGCGGCCGAGGATCTCCATGGCGCCGGCCACGTCGCCCTCGGCGATCAGGCGCCGGGTCATCGTGGAAGAGAACGGCTGTCCGTCGCCCGCCGCGCCGGTCAGGTACAGGTCGACGACATCGACCTCGTAGTCGTACTTCAGGCCCATCGCCGACAGGAACTCCACGTCCCCGGCCGCCTTGTGCCCGAAACGGAAGTTGGGGCCCTCGATGACGACGCGTGCGTGCACCGCCTCGACCAGCACCGTGCGGATGAAGTCGCCCGGCGAGAGCCGGGAGAACTCGGCGGTGAAGGGGAGGATCAGCAGCGCGTCGACGCCCAGCTCTGCCATCAGCTCGGCACGGCGGTGGTGTGCCGCCAGCAGCGGCGGGTGGCTGCCGGGCCGCACGACCTCGCTGGGGTGGGGGTCGAAGGTGACGACGACGGAGGCCGCGCCGAGCTCCCGGGCACGCTCCACGGCACGGCCGATGATCAGCTGGTGCCCACGGTGCACGCCGTCGTACGAGCCGATGGTGACGACGCTGCGTCCCCAGTCGCCCGGGACGTCCTCCAAGCCTCGCCAGCGCTGCACTGTGACCGCTCCTCGACCGCTGTTGGTTGTCCGTTTGCAGGTCCAAGACTGCCATGCCGGGCACCCCACCGGCGCGGCGCCCCCACGGACGCGGCGGGCCGCCGCCCGCTCCGGGCCCGCGCAGCGGGGTGCCATCCGGACCCGGAACCGGCTCCATGATCGTCACGGCCGCCGCTTCCATCACCCGGTTCACAGCACCAGGGCGGTCGCCTCCGGTGCCCGGGCGGGCCGGGTGCCCGGAGCCGGCTGGTCGAAGGCACGCCGGGCGCTCGGCCCGACGAGCGTGTCCCAGACCCCGGCGCCGCCGTCCGACGTGAGCCAGCCGCGCACCTGCCGGGCGAAGCCCGGATGGGCGGCGGCCAGCTGCACCAGCCGGCGGTCGAAGAACGTCGCTCCCTCGGGGGAGCGGCAGAGCATGACGCCGACGCGGTGCACCAGGTCGCGGGTCATCGGCGCGGGCCGCAGGGCGCAGCCGCCGGCGGCCGCCGTGAGCAGGGCGTCGAGCACGCCGTGATCGCGTTCACGTTCCAGGAGGATGTCCAGGAGCTCCTGGCGCAGCGGCCGCGAGGCGGGGCCGCCGGGTGCGGCCAGCACGGGTGCCAGGGCGCGCCGCACCTCGGGGGGATGCTCCCGCAGCAGCCCTGCGGTCAGCGGGAGCAGCACCGCCCGCACGCCCGGGCCGTCCTCCAGGCGGCGGTCGAGGTACTCCGCGACATGGGTGGCACCCTCGGGACGGTGCTCCAGGTGGTCGCGGACGAGGTCGGCGGCGCGGCGGGCCAGCGACTGGTCGCCGATCTCCGCCAGGGCGCGCAGCACCTCGGCGCCGCCCCCGCCCGGCTCGCGCAGCCGGGTGCGGAAGGCGGCCAGAACCGGGTCGGGACGGGTGGCCAGGGCGGTGGCCAGCGCGTCCGCGGGCAGCCGCGGGTCGCCGGCGGCGAAGCGTTCCAGGGCGGCGGGCAGGTGGAAGGACCGGGTGGCCGGGTCCCGTACGAGGACGGCGAGGGCCGCGCCGTGCAGGGTGCAGTCGGCGGGGCGGGCGAGGATCGCCAGCGCGGCATAGCGCAGCAGGCGGCGGTCGGCGGGAACGGTGACGTGCGGGGCCGTGCGCAGGCTGTAGGAGGCGGCGGCCACATGGCGTTCCGGGCGTCCGTCGTGGGCCCAGCGGTCGACGGCCCGGCAGACGGCGGCCGGTTCGTCCTCGGCGAGCGCGGCCAGCAGCTCGTCGGCCCGCGGGTGGGCGGCGGCGACCAGGGTCTCGGTGAGATCGTCCACGGCGCGGTGGCGGTGGGTGTGCAGCAGGGCCTGCGCGGCGGTGGCCACGCTCGGACGGGGACCGCCCGGAACCGACTGCAGCGGCCGCTCGTCGGCGAACCAGGCGCAGACGGCGGGCAGCGCCTCGCGGGGCGCCGCGGCCAGCTCCTCTCCCGCGGCGGTCAGGAAGCGCTCCTCGTCCCCGCCCTGCGGCGGCGCGTCGGCGGGGAGCAACTGCCGCAGCAGCGCCAGCCGTTCATCCAGCGGCAGCCGCAGCCGGCGCCAGAACCACGGCCCGAACTGCCCGAGCCCGGGGGCCTCCCGGAATCCCCCGGCCTCGATCGACCGGGCCGTGATCCGTTCCGCCAGCAGCCGCAGCACGTCCCGGTACGGCAGCGCGTCCGGCACCCTCAGCAGCGCCTCGCCGAGCAGATGCGCGGCCCACCACACGGCGTCCGCCCGGCGAGCCCGCTCCCATTCCTGGCCGGCCGCCGGACTCGCCCCGCTCCGGCCGCGTGGGCGCGGCACGCCGTCGAGCAGTGGGATCCCGGCGCCGCGGAGGGCGGAGGGCGGCGTCGCATGCCCGTCGAGCGCGAGCACCAATGCCTCCAGCCTGCCGGCGAGTTCGGCGGACCCCGACCGGCGGGCGGTCAGCAGCAGCGACTGCACGACCGGCCCGATGCGGTGCCGGGGCACGGGCAGCGAGCGCGGCGCGGACGGCGGCGCCAGCGGCGGCGCGGGCGGTACCGGCGGTGTGCCGCCCCGCCCCGCGGCGGCCGGCGGCCGCGACGGCAGACGTACGGGGGCCTCCGCCGCACCGCCCTGCGGGGTCGCGGCGGACCAGCGGTGCACCAGCGCGTGCAGCGCCTGGTCCAGCTCCAGATGGCCGCCCTGGAGCCAGTCCGCGAACTCCTCGTGCGCGAAGCGGTATCCGGCGCCCGCGGGGACCACGAGCCCCTCGGTGAGCACCGCGGAAGCCCACCCAGTACGCCACGGGAACAGCTCCTCGAACGACTCGCGGTCCAGCTCCCCCTGCCCCGGCCCAAGGCAGCGCCGCGCCGCCTCGTGCGCCCGGCCCGCCACGCGCGCCGCCAGGCGCCGCACCGCCGAACCGCGCGGGTCGCCCCGGCCTTCGGCGGCCAGCCGCACCGCGATCCGCAGGCACACCAGGTCCAGGTGCGCCTCGAAGACCTCCGCCCGGTCCGGGCGCTGCCCGGGACCGTCCGCCACGCCCTCCGGGAGCGCCGCCCGCACCTCCGACAGCAGCCGCAGCGCCAGCGGATGCGCCTCGTCCTGCTCCGCGAGGGCCCCTTCCGGGACGCCGTACCGCTCGCGCGCCCGACGGGCCTGCGGCTCCGCCAGGTCCCCCAGGCGCACGCAGGCGGGCAGGGACCGGGTGCCGCCGCGCCGCCCCGGGTCGTGCAGCACGCCCCGCGGGAAGAGCCCGCCCGCCTGCTCCCAGAACTCCGGGCGGCACGCCACGACCAGCCGCACCCCGGCCGCCCGCAGCCAACTCGCCGTGCCCGCGACCCAGTCCGGCAGGCAGTGCGCCAGCACCGGCGGCATCTCCTCGGGACCATCCAGTACCACCAGCAGCGGGCGCCCGGCGCCCTCGGCCAAGTGCGCCACCGCATCCGGCGAGGTGTCGGGCGCGGCATCCCCGGGCGCCGTCCCCGCGTGCACGATGCGGCCCGCGGCACGCAGCGACCGCTCCACCGCGTCCTTCAACCCACCGTCCCCCGCGTGGAGTTCGGCCCCCCGCAGCCACAGCGTCGGCGCCGGCTCCGCACCTGTCGCGCGCCGCACGGCCAGTGCCGCCAGCTCCGTCGTACGGCCGCAGCCCGGATCCCCCACCAGGCCCAGCACGAGCGGACGGCCTCCCCCACCGCCCTCCGCGAACGCCCGCAGTACCTCCTCCGTCTCCGGGCGCACGACCGGCTCCCGCCCCCACAACCCGTGCGGCGCGCCCGCGGAGCCCACGGAGGTGGCGGTCAGCTGGAGCGCCCCCGCGAGATTCAGGTGCGCCGCGTACGCCGGGACCGTCGCCGCGTTCCGGTCCAGCAGTTCGCCCAGCCCCCGCAGCGGCACAGCGAAGCCGTCCGCCCGGTGCCCGGCGTGCAGCGCGGTCACCACGACGCCCAGCACGGCCCCCGTGTCCGGGTCGAGCACGGGCGCGCCCGACACCTGCGGACCCGGTTCCCACCCCCGCGCGGCCAGCTCGTACACCTCGTCCAGCACATGGAAGCGGTCCGTCGCGGTGTAGGTGACGGACGCCGTCCCGACGATCTCCGCGTCCGTCCACTCCCGGCCCCGCAGCCGCACTCTCCCCGGCCGCACGGCCGCCGCGACCGGCAACGGCGGCACGCCCTCCAGCCCCTCCACCGCCACGAGCGCCAGCCCGAGCCCGGGCAGCGGTGTGATGGCGTCCGCCTCCGCGAGGATCGTCTGTTCGCCCCACGCGTGCAGCACGACGCGCACCAGCCCGTCGACGGCCTCGTGACTCGTCACCAGCGTCCCGCACCCACCGGCCGCCTCCGCGAGGAATCCCGTCCCTCGCGGCCGTCCGGCCAGGTCACAGACGCGCACCAACGCCCGTTCCACCTCAGCGGACTGCACCGCCATCCGCGCACCTCCCCGCCACAGTGCCCGTTTCGACCGTAGACGTCCGGTGATCGTTCCAACAGATCCCCAGGTGAACGCGCCCCCAAGCGCTCCCTCTCTTCACTCCGAGCGCCTGCCCGTTGGGGTGAATTGATCTTGCGGCCTGGATAGGCACCACTGCGGGGGGAATCGTGCGGCGCGGGCCGCGAGGGGGGAGGGTCCGCGCCGTACGCTGCGCTTCGCTGTACCGGGTTTTTTTCCCCGCCCGCCCACCTGTGTGCCCTGTGAAGTCAGTGACCCCGACGCAAGTTGTCTGAGGGCCGGGTTCGGGGCCTCCGGGGCTGGCCATTCTGGACAGCACATTTAGGTGCCTCAGGCGCCTGCTTTGATTACCCCGGGTTGTGCACCCAAATATGCTCCAGTGTCCAGAACGCCCACCCCTACGACCCCGCCCCCTCCGTTGTGTTTGCGCCTGATCCCCGGTGGGGGGTGTGGAGGCGGTCCGGGGTGGTCGCGGTTGCCTGGACGCGGCCTCGCGGTGGCGGTCGGGGCGTGCAGTCGGCTGTGAACCCATGAGGTTGCCCGGTGCCCCCTCCCGCCTTGTGTGGGGGCGACGGACGCCCGGTGGGCGGTGCGGGGCCGTTCCGGGGTGGTCGCGGTGCTTTGCGGCCCCGCGGTGGCGGTCGGGGCGTGCAGCCGGCTGCGAGCCCGCGGGATTGCCCGGCGTCCCCTCCTGCTGTGCGTGCGACGCCAGGCGCCCGATGGGGGGTGGGGGAGGTCGCGGTTGCCTGGATGCGGCCTTGCGGTGGGGGTCGGGGCGTGCAGCCGGCTGTGAGGCCAGGGGGTGCCCGGTGCCCCCTTCCGCCGTCCGGGGTGGTCGCGGTTGCCTGGATGCAGCCCCGCGGCTGGCCGTGAGCCCTCGGTGGAGGTACAGGGGGCGGTTGTGGCTCGTGTCATCGTCGGTGCAGCGCAGTCGGGTTGCGGGAATGATCACCCAGCGGCGCCGGGCTGCGGTGTGGCGGCCCCGCTGTGCGGGCTGCGGTCGTCGGCCTGCGGAGTGGACGGGGTCCGGTCTGTCGAGGGTTCCCGCGCCGTTGGCGCTGCGTCGACGGGTGCCCCAGGCACGGCGCCGCCCTCACCCCCCACCGGGGATCAGGCGCATGACGAAACCTGAGGGGGCGGGGGTGTAGGGGTGGGCGTTCTGGACACTGGAGCATATTTGGGTGCACAACCCCGGTGCGCAATGTGAAGGCCCTGAGGCACCTAAATGTGCTGTCCAGAATGGTCAGCCCCGGAGGCCCCGAACCCGGCACCCACGTAAACGGGCGCCGGGGTCACTGACTTCACGGGGCTGGGGGCACCCCCGGCCGAAGGTTGGGGGAGGGCGGGCGGGCGGGGAAAAACCCGGTCAGGCGAAGTTGGCCAGGATGCGCGCCTGCCCCTCACGCCCCTCCACAAGCGCCAGAAAGCGCCCGTCCGGCCCGAACACCCCCGTCGGCTCCGCCCCCACCGCGGGGGGCGCGTCGAGCCGGACGCCGTTGCCGAGCAGACCGGCCGCGCGCTCGTCGACGTCCCAGCGGGGGAACGCCGCCGCGGCGGCCTCCGCGATGGGAAGGACCGCGAAGGACTCGGCCAGTTCCTCCAGCGTGCGGGCGAGGCCCGCTCCGTAGGGCCCGACCCGGGTGCGCCGCAGCGCGGTGAGGTGGCCGCCGACGCCCAGTCCCGCACCGAGGTCCCGCGCGAGGGCGCGGATGTACGTGCCGGAGGAGCACTCGACCGTGACGTCGACGTCCACGAGGTCGTCGTCCTCGCGCCGCACGTCCCGCACGACGAACGAGGACACCGTCACCGGCCGGGCGGCCAGCTCGAACTCCTCGCCGCCGCGCACGCGCGCGTACGAGCGGACGCCGTTCACCTTGATCGCGCTGACCTTGGACGGCACCTGCATGATGTCGCCGGTGAGCGCCGCTATACCCGCGTCGACGGCCTCGCGGGTGACCGCGCCCGCGGGGACCGCGGCCGTGATCTCGCCTTCGGCGTCGTCCGTGACGGTGGTCTGGCCGAGCCGGATCGTGGCTTCGTACTCCTTGCGCGTGAGCGCGAGGTGCCCGAGCAGCCGGGTGGCCTTCTCCACGCCGATGACGAGGACGCCCGTCGCCATGGGGTCGAGCGTGCCGGCGTGGCCGACGCGACGGGTCCCGGCGAGCCTGCGCAGCCGGGACACGACGTCGTGCGAGGTCATACCGCCCGGCTTGTCGACGATGACAAGCCCGTCCTTCACCGGGCTTCTCCCTCGGCGCCCTGGTCGCCCTCGGCCTCGGCCTCGGCCTCGTCGTCGTCGTCGGACGGCTTGCGGTAAGGGTCGGCCTCTCCGGCGTACGCGGCGTCGGTGGCGCTCTTGCGCACCTCCTCGTCGGCCGCACGGGCCTTGGCGAGCAGGTCGTCGATGGTGCGCGCGTTCTCCGGGACCGCGTCGGCGACGAACGTCAGCGACGGCGTGAAGCGCACGCCCGTCTGCCGTCCGACCTCCGAGCGGAGGACGCCCTTGGCGCTCTCCAGCGCCGCCGCCGAGGCGGCACGCTCCTCGTCGTCCCCGAAGACCGTGTAGAAGACGGTCGCCTCCCGAAGGTCACCGGTGACCCGGGTGTCCGTGATCGTGACGTACCCCAGCCGCGGGTCCTTGATCCGCCGCTGGAGGGTCTCCGCGACCACGACCCGGATGCGGTCCGCCAGCTTGCGCGCCCGCGCGGTGTCGGTCATGCCTGCTCTTCTCTCTACTCTTCACTCTTCGGTACGTGAGTGTCAGTCGTCGTCCCCGTGGATCTGCTGCCGCGCCGACAGCAGGTCCACCTCGGGGCGGGCGACCATCCATCGCTCGCAGCGTCCGAGTACGTCATTGATGTGCCCGAGATCCCCGGACACAACCGCCACGCCGATTTCGGCCCTGCGGTAAAGATCATGGTGGTCGACCTCCGCCACGCTGACCGCGAACTTGCGGTGCAGCTCGGCCACGATGGGCCGGACGACGGAGCGCTTCTCCTTGAGCGACCGGACGTCGCCGAGAAGCAGATCAAAGGACAGCGTCCCTACAAACATGGGTGTCAGGTCAAGCCGACCTGTGGGGCCTCGTGGCGAACAGTGCGAGCACTGCGAACAGTAAGCACCACACTAAAGGCAACGGCCGGGGCCGATCGACGGAATTTTTCTTCCACCGACCGGCCCCGGACACGGCACCAGCGATCAGACGCGCGGCTTCTCGCGCATCTCGTAGGTCGCGATGACGTCGTCGATCTTGATGTCGTTGTAGTTGCCGAGGTTGATACCGCCCTCGTAACCCTCACGAATCTCGGTGACGTCGTCCTTGAAGCGCCGCAGACCCTCGATGTTGAGGCTCTCGGCGACGACCTTGCCGTCGCGCAGGAGGCGCGCCTTGGTGTTGCGCTTGACCTCGCCGGAGCGGATGAGCACACCGGCGATGTTGCCGAGCTTGGAGGAGCGGAAGACCTCGCGGATCTCGGCGGTGCCGAGCTCCACCTCCTCGTACTCGGGCTTGAGCAGACCCTTGAGCGCCGCCTCGATCTCCTCGATGACCTGGTAGATCACCGAGTAGTAGCGGACGTCGACACCCTCACGCTCGGCCAGCGACGTGGCGCGGCCCTCGGCCCGCACGTTGAAGCCGATGATGATCGCGTCGGAGCCCGCCGCCAGGGTGACGTCGGTCTCGGTGACCGCACCGACACCCCGGTGGAGGATGCGCAGGTCCACGTCCTCGCCGACGTCGAGCTGGAGCAGCGAGGACTCCAGGGCCTCGACCGAACCGGACGCGTCGCCCTTGATGATGAGGTTGAGCTGCTGGACCTCGCCGGCCTTGAGCACCTTGTCCAGGTCCTCCAGGCTGACCCGGCGGCGGGACTTGGCGAAGGCCGCGTTCCGCTCGCGGGCGGCACGCTTCTCGGCGATCTGACGGGCCGTACGGTCCTCGTCGACCACCAGGAAGTTGTCGCCGGCACCCGGCACGTTCGTCAGACCGAGCACCAGGACCGGGGTCGAGGGGCCGGCTTCTTCGAGCGTGTTGCCGGCGTCGTCGAGCATCGCGCGGACACGGCCGTACGCGTCGCCGACCACCATGGTGTCGCCGACCCGCAGGGTGCCGCGCTGGACCAGGACGGTCGCCACGGCGCCGCGGCCGCGGTCGAGGTGGGCCTCGATCGCGATGCCCTGTGCGTCCTGCTCGGGGTTGGCGCGCAGGTCGAGCGCGGCGTCCGCGGTGAGGACCACGGCCTCCAGCAGGCCGTCGATGTTGAGGCCCTGCTTGGCGGAGATGTCGACGAACATGGTGTCGCCGCCGTACTCCTCGGCCACCAGGCCGAACTCGGTCAGCTGACCGCGCACCTTCGTCGGGTCCGCGCCCTCGACGTCGATCTTGTTGACCGCGACCACGATCGGCACGTCGGCCGCCTTGGCGTGGTTCAGCGCCTCGATCGTCTGCGGCATGACGCCGTCGTTCGCCGCCACCACGAGGATCGCGATGTCGGTGGACTTGGCACCACGGGCACGCATGGCGGTGAACGCCTCGTGACCGGGGGTGTCGATGAAGGTGATGGCCCGGTGCGCGCCGTTGACCTCGGTGGCCACCTGGTAGGCACCGATGTGCTGGGTGATGCCGCCGGCCTCGCCCGCGACCACGTTGGTCTTGCGGATCGCGTCGAGAAGGCGGGTCTTGCCGTGGTCGACGTGACC
The DNA here is from genome assembly GCF_056270165.1 of Streptomyces sp. RLA123. Lineage (NCBI taxonomy): Bacteria > Bacillati > Actinomycetota > Actinomycetes > Kitasatosporales > Streptomycetaceae > Streptomyces > Streptomyces sp. RLA123. The sequence goes on from NZ_JBWDOR010000003.1 coordinate 2,494,761, forward strand.
CATGACGGTCACGACCGGCGGACGCGCGACGAGTGCTTCCTCGCCGCCCTCGTTCTCGCCGAACTCGATGTCGAAGGACTCGAGCAGCTCGCGGTCCTCCTCCTCCGGGCTGACGACCTGGAGGGTGTAGTTCATCTCGTCGGCAAGCATCTGCAGCGTGTCGTCGGAGACGGACTGGGTCGCGGTGACCATCTCACCGAGGTTCAGCATCACCTGGACGAGCGACGCCGGGTTGGCGCCGATCTTCTCGGCGAAGTCCGTCAGCGACGCGCCACGGGACAGGCGCACGGTGTCGCCGTTGCCGCGAGGCAGCATCACACCGCCGACGGACGGGGCCTGCATGGCCTCGTACTCCTGGCGCTTCGCACGCTTCGACTTGCGCCCACGGGCCGGACGGCCACCGGGGCCACGGCCGAAGGCACCCTGCGTGCCACCACGGCCACCCGGACCACCGGGACGACCGCCGAAGCCGGGACGGCCACCGCCGCCGGCGAAGCCACCGCCGCCGGCACCGGGGGCACCGCCACCCGGACGCGGGCCGCCGAAGCCGCCGCCGCCACCGGGACGACCGGCACCGCCGCCGCCACCGGGACGACCGGCGAAGCCGCCGCCGCCACCGGGACGACCCGCGCCGCCGCCGCCACCGCCGGGACGCGCGCCCGGACGGGCACCGGCGCCGGCACCGGGACGACCGGGACCGCCGCCCGTGGAGGCGGGACGCTGCGGCATCATGCCCGGGTTCGGACGAGGACCGCCGCCCTGCGGACGGGGCATCCCGCCCGGGGTCGGACGAGCACCGGACGGGGCACCGCCGCCGGGACGCGGCGCGCCACCCGGACGCGGACCGGCGGCACCCGGGGCGCCACCGGGGCGCGGACCGGGCTGGCCGGGGGCTCCGCCGGCCGGACGCGGCGCCTGCGGGCGCGGCATGCCGGTGGAGCCGGAGGTGAAGGGGTTGTTGCCCGGACGGGGACCGGCCGGACGTGCGGCACCACCCGGACGCGGCGCCTGGCCGCCCGGACGCTGGCCGCCGGGGCCGCCCTGGCCACGGCCACCGTCACGCTGACCGTCGCGCTGTCCCTCACGCTGACCGTCCCGCTGGCCGGGGCGCGGCGCGCTGCTGGGACGCGGACCGGGCTGACCGGAACGCGCGGCGGGGCGCTCGGTGCGCTCGGCCGGGGCCGGACGCTCGGGAGCCGGACGCTCGGGAGCCGGAGCCTGCGGAGCGGCCGGCGGGGCGGAGAACTCCGCCTGCGGCACCGGGGTGACCGGCGCGGGCTTGGCCGGAGCCGGCTTGGGGGCCGGCGTCGGGCGCGGACCGGGAGTCGGCGCGGAGCCGGTCGCGGGCCGGGCGGTGGGGGTGGATCCCGTCGCCGGCTTGGGAGCCGGGGCAGCGGGACGGGCCGGCGCGCCCGGAGTGGGGGCGGCCGGCTTTGTGGGCGCTTCCTTGCGGGGCGCCGCGGGCCTGGCGGCGGAGGGCTTTCCGGGGGCGGAACCGCCACCGGGGCCCTGCAGTGCGTCAGTCAACTTGCGAACAACCGGCGCCTCGATCGTCGAGGACGCCGAACGGACGAATTCGCCAAGTTCTTGGAGCTTGGCCATGACGACCTTGCTCTCAACTCCGAACTCCTTGGCGAGTTCGTATACCCGGACCTTAGCCACTTCGCTCCTTCATGAGGTCCGGGGTGGTCGTCCGCCGGACCGTCGCTACTTCATGGGCGTACTCATCGCGTGCTCATCGAGTGCTCATCGCAATCTCGACCTACTTCCAACTCGCGGGGTACCTGGACCGCACGGTCGCCCGTGCGCTCTCCTTGCTCACTCACAGTGTCGCCTGCTCGACATGATCGCGGAGTTCCGCGGTGTCCAGCGGTCCCTGGGCCCGGAAGGCCCGCAGAAACGCCCGACGGCGGACCGCCAGGTCGAAACAGACGGTGTCGGGGTGCACATAGGCACCCCGACCGGGCAGCGTACCGCGAAGATCGGGGACACAGGAGCCCCCGACCGTCACCACACGCAGCAGATCGTGCTTGGCCGCTCGCTCCCTGCAGCCGATGCATGTGCGCTCCGGGCGTGCTGGGCCGTGCGTCCGGCCAGACATCTTTAGTCTACCTCCCCGCGCCGACCTCACCCCTCTGGGTTATGCGACGCACGGTCGAACCTCTACGGAAAACGGGTGCTACTGCTCGGCCGGCTCGGTGTCCGGGCGGATGTCGATCCGCCAGCCCGTGAGCCGCGCCGCCAGGCGCGCGTTCTGCCCTTCCTTGCCGATCGCCAGCGACAGCTGGTAGTCCGGCACGGTCACCCGGGCGGAACGGGCACCCATGTCGACGATCTCCACCTTGCTCACCCGCGCGGGTGACAGGGCGTTCGCCACCATCTCACCCGGTTCGTCGGACCAGTCGACGATGTCGATCTTCTCGCCGTTCAGTTCGGCCATCACGGCACGCACCCGGGCGCCCATCGGGCCGATGCAGGCGCCCTTGGCGTTCAACCCCGAACGGGTGGAGCGCACCGCGATCTTCGTACGGTGGCCGGCCTCGCGGGCGATGGCCGCGATCTCCACGGACCCGTCCGCGATCTCCGGGACCTCCAGCGCGAAGAGCTTCTTCACCAGGCTCGGGTGGGTGCGCGACAGGGTCACGGACGGGCCGCGCACACCCTTGGCGACGCGGACGACGTACGAGCGCAGCCGGGTGCCGTGCTTGTAGTCCTCGCCGGGGACCTGCTCCTGCACGGGCAGGATGGCCTCCAGTTTGCCGATGTCGACCAGTACGTTCTTCGGGTCCTTGCCCTGCTGGACCACGCCGGTGACGATGTCGCCCTCGCGGCCCGCGTACTCGCCGAAGGTGATCTCCTCCTCGGCGTCACGCAGCCGCTGGAGGATCACCTGCTTGGCGGTGGTCGCCGCGATCCGGCCGAAGCCGCTCGGCGTGTCGTCGAACTCCCGGGACTCGGCGCCCTCGGGGGTCTCCGCCGCGTCCTCCTTGGCCCACACGGTCACATGGCCGTTCGTGCGGTCCAGCTCGACGCGTGCGTCGCGCCGGCTGCCGGGCTCACGATGGTAGGCGATGAGGAGCGCCGACTCGATCGCCTCGACCAGCAATTCGAAGGAGATCTCCTTCTCCCGGACCAGACCCCGCAGGGCACTCATGTCGATGTCCACGGCTACGCCTCCTCAGTACTCTCGTCGCCGTCGGTATCGGCATCGGCCGGGTCCTTGCGACTGAATTCGATCTCCACCCGCGCCTTGGCGATCTCGCCGAAGGCGATGCGGGCGGGCTTGGGCTTGCGCCCCTTGACACCCGGGACCTCGAGGTCGAGACCGTCCTCGTCGACCGCCATGATCCGCGCGACCAGCTCACCGCCGTCGACCCGGGTCAGCTTGACCAGTCGGCCCTCGTTGCGCCGGTAGTGACGCGGCGCGGTGAGCAGGCGGTCCACGCCCGGCGAGGAGACCTCCAGCAGGTACGCCGTGCCGCCCATGGCGTCGGCGTCGTCCAGTGCCTGCGAGATCTCCCGGCTCAGATCGGCGAGGGTGTCCAGCGGGGCGCCCTCGTCGGAGTCCACGATCACCTGGAGTTGGCGCCGGTTCCCGGCCGCGGTCACCTTGATCTCTTCCAGATCCAGCCCCGTCTTCGCGACGAGGGGCTCAAGCAGCCCGCGCAGCCTCTCGCTCTGGGTGGTGCTCATCCGGGTGACTCCTCGGCCGCGTGTGCTGTTGTGGTGGAAGGTCGTGTGTCGGGCCAAAGCCTATCGGTTCGGGTGCCGGAACGACGATTCGGCGCCCGCGGAGGGCCGTCGCAGGGCGCGTCCCCGGCGCCGGTACCCTCTCCGGTGGTGATCACGGGAAGGGGCACTGTGCCACTCAGGAACATTCCGCGCCGGCGTGCGGTCCGCACCGCTCTCGTCCTGCCCGTCCTGCCGGCCGCGGCCGGACTGCTCGGCGGCTGCTCCGACCAGCCGGGGCGGCGCTCCGGCGCCCCGGGGCCGTCCTCGCCCTCCCCCGCTCCGGGCGAGATCCTGCGCGAACGGGCCGTCCGGGACAGCGGCGCGCTGCTCGCCCACTACGACGCCACGATCGCCGTCCACCCGGGGCTGGCCACGCGGCTGCGCCCGCTGCGGGCCGAAGTGGCCCGGCACGTCGCGGCGTTCGGGCCGCCGGCCGGCCGCGGGCCCGTCTCCTCACCGAGCGCCTCGGCGTCCGTCCCCGCCGCCCCCTCGTCCTCCCCCGCGCCGTCGGCCCCGGTTTCCGTGTCCGTTCCCCCCGGCGAGGACGCGGCACGTGCCGCCCTCGCCGCCGCCGAACGGACGCTCGCGGGCGAACGCGCGGGCGCGCTGCTCGACGCCCCGCCCGAACTCGCCCGCCTGCTCGCCTCGGTGGCCGCATGCGGCGCGGGACACGTCCTGCTGCTCAAGGAGAAGTGACCGGTCCATGGCACAGCAGCAGCCGCTCGCGGCCGTCCAGGCCGCCCTCGCGGCCGAGCACGCCGCCGTCTACGGCTACGGCGTCGTCGGCGCCCGCATCGGTGCCGACCCCACCGGGCGGGCCGCCGCCGGCTACGACGCCCATCGCGCCCGCCGCGACTCCCTGCGCCGCACCGTCACCGACCTGGGCGGCGAGCCCGTCGCGGCCTCGGCGGCGTACACGCTGCCCTTCCCCGTCCCGGACCGCGCGGCGGCGATCCGCCTCGCCGCCGAACTGGAGGACCGGGTCGCCGGTGTCTACGCCGACCTCGTCCGCGCCGCCGACGCCGGCCTGCGCCGCGAGGCCGCCGACGCGCTCCGCGAGGCCGCAGTGCGTGCGGTGGGCTGGCGCGGCGGGAGCGTAGCCTTCCCGGGGCTGGCCGAGCGCGGCCGGTAGACCCGATCCGCAGGAGGGACAGACCCCCGCATGACCCCGGCACCGCAGCACCTCGAGCCGCCCGAGCGGCTGATCCGCACCATCAGCGCCTGGGAGGGCGACCCGGGCCGCGCCTGGCTCGCCGCGCTCCCCGAGCGCGCCGCGGACCACCTCGCGCGCTGGGACCTGCGACCGGAACGGGTGCTCTCCCCCGGCGGCCAGATCAGCATGGTCGTCCTGGTCCGCCAGGCCGACGGCACCCCCGCCACGCTCAAGCTCGGCCTCGTCACCGACGAGACCCGGCACGAGCACGCCGCGCTCGCCCGCTGGGACGGACGCGGCGCGGTCCGGCTGCTGCGCGCCGACCCCGACGAGGGCGTCCTGCTCATGGAACGCCTCCACGGCGACGTCTCGCTGCGCTCGCTGCCCGAGCCGAAGGCGATGCTGGAGGCGTGCGCCACGCTCCAGCGGCTGTGGGTGCCGCTGGCGCCGGACGACGCCCACCCCTTCACGTCCGTGGCCGACCACACGGCCGGGCTCGCGGCGCGGCTGCGGGAGCGGGCCGGCGAGCCGTACGTCGACGCGGATGTGCGGCCCCTCATCGACGAGGCCCTCGCGACCCGGGACGCCCTGGCGGACGCGTCCGGGCCTTCCGTGCTGCTGCACGGGGACTACCACCACGGCAATGTGCTCTCCGCCGACCGCGTCCCCTGGCTCGCCATCGACCCCAAGCCGCTCGTCGGCGACCCCGCCTTCGATCTCGCGTGGCTCGTCCGCGACCGCCTGGAGACGCTGGTGGCCATGCCCGGCTCTCAGGCGGCGGCACGGCGTCGGGTCACCAAACTGTCCGACGCGCTCGAGGTGGACCGGGACCGGGTGCGGGGGTGGGCGCTGTTCCGGGCGGTCGAGGCGGGCGTCTGGGCGTTCTCGGTCGGCGACCGCACGGCGGGTGAGCTCCTGCTCGAGTTCGCGGGCCTGCTCTGATCCCTGCCGGGTTTTTCCCCTCGCCCTCCCTCCCTCGGCCGAAGCCTGGGGGAGGGAGGGCCGGCGGGAAAAAGCCCGGTACAGCGAAGCGCAGCGCTACGCCGAGAGACGGGAGACCGCGTCCGCCACGGTCAGTTCCTCCCGCTCCCCCGTACGCCGGTCCTTGAGCTCGACGACGCCGTCGCCCGCGCCCCGCCCGACGACCAGGATCGTGGGCACGCCGAGCAGTTCCGCGTCCGTGAACTTGACGCCGGGCGAGACGCCGGCGCGGTCGTCGACGATGACCCGGACACCGGCGGCGTGCAGTTTCCCGGCGACCTCGAGCGCCAGCTCGATCTGCAGGGCCTTGCCCGCGGCGACGATGTGGACGTCGGCCGGGGCGATCTCGCGCGGCCAGCACAGGCCCTGCGCGTCGGCAGTCTGCTCGGCGATCGCGGCGACGGCGCGGGAGACGCCGATGCCGTAGGAGCCCATGGTGACCCGGACCGGCTTGCCGTTCTGGCCGAGGACGTCGAGCTCGAAGGCGTCGGCGTACTTGCGGCCGAGCTGGAAGATGTGGCCGATCTCGATGGCCCGGTCCAGTTTGAGGCCGGCGCCGCAGCGCGGGCAGGGGTCGCCGGGCTCGACCGTGACGACGTCGAGGTACTCGTCGACCTGGAAGTCGCGGCCCACGACGACGTTGCGGGCGTGCGTGTCGGGCTTGTTGGCGCCGGTGACCCAGGCGGTGCCGGGGGCGACGCGGGGGTCGGCGAGGTAGCGGACGCCGGTCAGGCCCTGCGGGCCGACATAGCCGCGGACCAGGTCGGGGCGTCCGGTGAAGTCCTCCGCGGTGACGAGCTCGACCTCGGCGGGGGCGAGGTGTTCGGCGAGCTTGCCGAGGTCCACCTCGCGGTCGCCGGGGACGCCGACGGCGACGATCTCGCCGTCGACCTTGACCAGGAGGTTCTTCAGCGTCGCGGAGGCCGGGACGCCCAGGTGCGCCGCCAGCGTCCCGATGGTCGGGGTGTCGGGGGTGTCGACCTCCTCGACGGGCGGGTGGTCGGCGTTCTCGACGGGGGCCACGACGGTGGTGACGGCCTCGGTGTTGGCCGCGTAGTCGCACGCGGGGCAGTCCACGAAGGTGTCCTCGCCCGCCGCGGCGGGGGCGAGGAACTCCTCGGAGGCCGAGCCGCCCATGGCGCCGGAGACGGCGGAGACGATCCGGAAGTCGAAGCCGAGGCGCGAGAAGATCTTGATGTAGGCCTCGCGGTGGAGGCGGTAGGCCTCGGCCAGGCCCTCGTCGGTGGTGTCGAAGGAGTAGGAGTCCTTCATCTGGAACTCGCGGCCGCGCAGGACGCCGGAGCGGGGCCGGGCCTCGTCGCGGTACTTGGTCTGGATCTGGTAGAGGATCACCGGCAGGTCCTTGTACGACGCGGCCTGGTCCTTGACGACCTGGGTGAAGATCTCCTCGTGGGTGGGACCGAGCACGTAGTCGGTGCCCTTGCGGTCGCGGAGCTGGAAGAGCAGGTCGCCGTACTCGCCCGCGCGGCCCGTCGCCTCGTAGTTGTCGCGCGGGAGCAGCGCGGGCAGCAGGACCTCCTGCCCGCCGATGGCGTCCATCTCCTCACGGACGACGCGCGAGACGTTCTCCAGGACCCGCTTGCCGAGCGGCAGCCAGGTCCACACCCCCGCCGAGGAGCGGCGGACGTATCCGGCCCGGACCAGGAGCTTGTGGCTCGCGGTCTCGGCGTCGGCCGGGTCGTCGCGCAGCGTCTTGAGCATCAGCTTGGACATGCGCAGGACCATGGGGCTCTCCAGGGGGTTTCGTGCCGTTGTGGCGAGGATATCGACCCGCCGGGTGCCCCAGGAAACCGATTAGCGCAGGAGCGGCAGCCAGGCACCCATGACCGCGTACGGACTCGCCGCGCTGGGGAAGTGCACCGGGCGTGCGAGATCGGTGTAACCGAGGGCGCGGTACAGGCGGCGGGCCCGGCTCTCGGTGTCGATGGCCGACAGGATGCTGCGGGGCTGGGCGGCGGCGTCGGTGATCGCGGTGATGAGGGTGCGCCCGATGCCGCGGCACTGGAAGTCGGGGTGGACGTGCAGTTCGGTGATGGTGAAGGAGTCGTCGAGCCAGTCGTCGGTGCCGGTGCGGCGCAGGTAGGGCTCGACGACTGTGGACCACCAGTGCGTACGGTGGTTGGGCATGCCGTACACGAACCCGGCAAGCCGTCCGTCCGGGGCGAGGGCGCCGAGCGCGCGGACACCGGGGAGACCGAGGTGGCGCAGCACGATCTGGCGGCGGATGGCGACCTCCTCCGCGCCCAGCCCGAAGGCGACCGCCTGGACGGCCAGTGCCTCGTCCACCCGTGCCGTCAGGTCGATCGGCTCGACCGCCACGTCATCCATGGGCGGGGACACTACTAGAACAGGACGCTCATGAACGCGCCGACCTCGGTGAACCCGACGCGCCGGTAGGCGGCCCGGGCGGCCGCGTTGAAGTCGTTGACGTAGAGGCTGGCCACGGGGGCGACGTCGCGCAGCGCGTAGTGCAGCACGGCCGCCATGCCGGTCTCGGAGAGCCCCCGGCCGCGGTGGTCGGGGTCGACCCAGACGCCCTGGATCTGGCAGGCGTGCCGGGTGACGGCGCCGATCTCGGCCTTGAAGACCACCCGGCCGTCCTCGATGCGCGCGAACGAGCGCCCCGCGGAGACGAGTTCGGCGACCCGCGCCTGGTAGATCAGACCGCCGTCGCCGGCGAGCGGGGAGACGCCGACCTCCTCGGTGAACATGGCCACGCATGCGGGCATGATCACGTCCAGTTCGTCGCGCCGCACCCGGCGCACGAAGGGGTCGGGTTCGACGTCGGCGGGCAGTGCCCGGGTGACCATCAGCGGCTGGTGGGAGCGGATCTCACGGGCCGGTCCCCAGCTCCGTTCGAGCAGCGACCACAGCGCGGCGGTGGACTCGGCGGCGCCGACGATGGAGGAGCAGCGGCGGCCCGAGCGCAGCGCCCGGTCGGCGAAGGCGCGCACGGCTTCGGGGCCCGCGCAGATGGGGACCAGGTTGGCGCCCGCGTAGCACAGGGCCTCCAGCCGGCCGCCGAAGTACCAGCCCCACAACTCGCCGCCGAGCCGCCACGGGTCGAGCCCGGCCACAGCGACCCGGGAGGCGACGAAGGCGTTGGCCACCGGATCCCGGTCGAGCACCGCGAGGACGGCGTCGAGTTCTCCTGGTTCCAGAACCTTGGTCGTCGTGGTCGTCAACACGTGGGCGCCTCACCGTACGGGCAGCGGTGGTCGGGGAAGTCCCAGAACCTTACCCCGCCGCAGCGCGTTCCGCCCCTGCCGCCCCGCATCCCGGACCGGGAGGGGAGACAGGGGCGGGACGGTACGCCTGCGCGGGAAGTCAGCTGACGGAGACGGAGGGCTCGCCGGAGGTGATGCCGTCGGCCTCCATCTGCTCGGCGAGCTTCATGGCCTCCTCGATGAGGGTCTCGACGATCTTCGACTCCGGCACGGTCTTGATGACCTCGCCCTTCACGAAGATCTGCCCCTTGCCGTTGCCCGAGGCCACCCCCAGGTCCGCCTCGCGCGCCTCACCCGGACCGTTGACGACACAGCCCATCACCGCGACCCGCAGCGGGACCTCCATGCCCTCGAGCCCCGCCGTCACCTGATCGGCCAGCTTGTACACATCCACCTGCGCCCGCCCGCACGACGGGCACGACACGATCTCCAGCCGCCGCTGCCGCAGGTTCAGCGACTCCAAAATCTGGATGCCGACCTTCACCTCCTCCGCCGGAGGAGCCGACAGCGACACCCGGATCGTGTCCCCGATCCCCTCGCTCAGCAGCGCGCCGAACGCCACCGCCGACTTGATCGTCCCCTGGAACGCCGGACCCGCCTCGGTCACCCCCAGGTGCAGCGGGTAGTCGCACTGCGCCGCCAGCAGACGGTAGGCGTTGACCATCACCACCGGGTCGTTGTGCTTCACCGAGATCTTGATGTCCCGGAAGCCGTGCTCCTCGAACAGCGAGCACTCCCACAGCGCCGACTCCACCAGCGCCTCGGGAGTCGCCTTGCCGTACTTCTCCAGCAGACGCCGGTCCAGCGACCCGGCGTTCACCCCGATCCGGATCGGCGTGCCCGCGTCGGAGGCCGCCTTCGCGATCTCCTTCACCTTGTCGTCGAACTGCCGGATGTTGCCCGGGTTCACCCGCACCGCCGCACAGCCCGCGTCGATCGCCGCGAACACGTACTTCGGCTGGAAGTGGATGTCGGCGATCACCGGGATCTGCGACTTCCTCGCGATCGTGGCGAGTGCGTCCGCGTCGTCCTGCGAAGGGCAGGCCACCCGCACGATCTGGCAACCGGAGGCGGTGAGCTCGGCGATCTGCTGAAGCGTGGCGCCGATGTCCGCGGTGACGGTGGTGGTCATGGACTGGACGGAGACCGGTGCGTCGCCACCGACGGCCACGGATCCGACCTGGATCTGGCGGCTCTTGCGGCGGTCGGCGAGCTTGATCGGAACGGACGGCATCCCGAGCGAAATCGCGGTCATGTGCGTGGCATCCCCAAAGTACGCGGATCGAGGTCCCGGCGGCATGGGCGGGCTCCGTTGAACGAGACTACGTCACCCCACCCACGCCCAGGACATCGCGCTAGGTCAAACGCACCGGATTGATGAGATCCGCGGCCATGACCAGGGCCGTGAAGCAGATGAAGACGCCCGCGATCACATAGGCGACCGGCATCAGCTTCGCCACGTCGAACGGGCCCGGGTCGGGGCGCCGGAAGACACGGGCGAGACTGCGCCGCAGGGACTCCCACAGGGCGCCCGCGATGTGGCCGCCGTCCAGCGGGAGCAGCGGCAGCATGTTGAAGAGGAAGAGGGCCAGGTTGACCCCGGCGAGCAGGTTCACCATCAGGGCGATCTTCTGCGTGGCCGGCAGGGGCAGGGAGAAGACGTCACCGCCCAGACGCGCCGCGCCGATCATGCCGACCGGGGAGTCGGGCTGGCGTTCGGCGCCGGCGAAGACCGAGTTCCACAGGGCGGGGATCTTGCCGGGGAGCGCCCCGAGCGACCGGACGCCGTCCTCCGCGGTGGTGGCCATGTGGTCGACCGACTGGCCGAAGTCCAGCCGCACGACGCCGTTCGCGGGCGTGAAGCCGAGGAAGCCGGCCTGGACGTACTGGCCCTTGACGACCACGCCCTCGCTGTCGGTCTTGACGACCTTGTTGGCGATCAGGTTCGCGTGCAGGTCCACGGTCTTGCCGTCGCGCACCACGGTGATGGTGGCGGGGCCGATGGTCTTGCGGATCTGCTGCTGGAGCACCGTCCACTGGGTGTCGTCGACCTTGACGCCGTTGAGCGCCACGATCCGGTCGCGCTTTTGGAGTCCGGCCGCCTTGGCGGGCGCCGCCGGGTAGGAGCCCTGGGCGCAGGGGTCCTTGGAATCCAGCGCCTTGGTGTCGGACGCGGGGATGACGCAGTCGGAGACCGAGCCGACCGTCGTGGTCTGGGTCTGGAAACCGAAGACCATGAAGAGCATCAGGAAGAGCCCGAACGCCAGGACCAGGTTCATGAAGGGTCCGGCGAACATCACGACCACGCGCTTCCACGGCTTGCGCGTGTAGAACATCCGGGTCTCGTCGCCGGGCTGGAGCTCCTCGTAGGCCGCCGAGCGGGCGTCCTCGATCATGCCCCGGAAGGGCGAGGTGGAGCGGGCGGTGACCCGGCCGTCGTCACCGGGCGGGAACATGCCGATCATGCGGATGTAGCCGCCGAGCGGAACGGCCTTGACGCCGTACTCGGTCTCGCCCTTGTGCCGCGACCAGATGGTCGGCCCGAAGCCGACCATGTACTGGGGGACGCGGATCTTGAAGAGCTTGGCGGTGGAGAGGTGGCCGAGCTCGTGCCAGGCGATGGAGAACAGCAGGCCCACGAAAAACACCGCGAGCCCCAGGACCCACATGAGTGCCGTCATACGCGTGCCGCCTCCGTTGTCGCCTGTTCCGCTTGTTCCGCAGCCAGTTCCCGGGCACGGGACCGTGCCCAGCTTTCCGCTTCGAGGACGTCCTCGACGGTGAGAGAAGTTCCCGCCGTGGGGCTGCCGTGCTCCTCCACCACCCGCGCGACAGTGTCCACGATGCCGGTGAAGGGCAGCGAACCCGCGAGGAACGCGGCCACGCACTCCTCGTTGGCCGCGTTGAACACCGCGGGCGCGGTACCGCCGAGGTTACCGACGTGGCGCGCGAGCGCCACCGCCGGGAACGCCTCGTCGTCGAGCGGGAAGAAGGTCCAGGTCGCCGCCTTCGTCCAGTCGCACCCCGGCGCGGCGTCGGGCACCCGCTCGGGCCAGCCCAGCCCCAGCGAGATCGGCATCCGCATGTCCGGCGGGCTGGCCTGGGCCAGTGTCGAACCGTCCGTGAACTCCACCATCGAGTGAACATACGACTGCGGGTGGACGACGACCTCAATGCGGTCGAAGGGAATGTCGAAGAGCAGGTGGGCCTCGATGACCTCCAGGCCCTTGTTGACCAGGGTGGCGGAGTTGATCGTCACCACCGGTCCCATGTCCCAGGTGGGGTGGGCCAGCGCCTGCTGCGGGGTGACCCCGGCCAGCTCCTCCCTGGTCCGCCCCCGGAACGGGCCGCCGGAGGCCGTGACGACGAGCTTGCGGACCTCGGAGCGGGCGCCGCCCATCAGGGCCTGGAAGAGCGCGGAGTGCTCGGAGTCCACCGGCACGATCTGCCCGGGCTCGGCCACCGCCTTCACCAGGGGCCCGCCGACGATCAGCGACTCCTTGTTGGCGAGGATCAGGACGCGGCCCGCCTCCAGGGCGGCCAGCGTCGGGCGCAGCCCGATCGAACCGGTGATGCCGTTCAGCACCGAGTGGCAGGGCCGGCCGGCCAGCTCGGTCGCCGCGTCGGGGCCCACGAGCACCTCGGGCTGCGGCTCGCTCCCGTACCGCTCGGCCAGGGCCTCGCGCAGCGGTTCCGCGGCCTTCTCGTCGGCGACGGCGACCGTCTCGACGCCCAGCTGAAGTGCCTGGTCGGCGAGCAGCCCGACCCGGCCGCCGGCCGCGGACAGGGCGACCACCCGGAAGCGGTCGGGGTTGCGCAGCACGACGTCGATGGCCTGGGTGCCGATCGATCCGGTCGAGCCGAGGATCACGATGTCGCGCGGGCCGTCGTGGGCGGCGGTGGCCGTGTCCGGTCCGGTCGGCCGCAGGTGCGGGTCGGCGAGAGAGTCGGTCATCCCCCCATTGTGTCCGGTCGGCGGCACGCCGAGGGCACCGCCTCCGGGAAGCGGTGCCCTCGGGTGCGGCCGGCCGTTCAGCGGATCGGCCGGTGGACGTTCTCCCTGCCGGAGGGTCCGGGGTCGGTGGCGGCGATCCACGGGCCGTCGCCCGAGGGATCGACGATGCCGGACTCGAGCCAGGTGTAGGCGCCGCCGAGGACGCCGTCGACCACCTTGCGGTCGATGGTGTCGGTGTTGGCCCACAGGCGGCCGAACAGCTCCTCCACCCGCAGCCGCGACTGGCGGCAGAAGGCGTCGGCGAGCTGGTAGGCCTCGCGCCCGTTCTGGCTGCGGGTGCGCAGCATCTCGGCGCGGACGCAGGCGGCGCTCATGGCGAACAGCTCGGCCCCGATGTCGACCACACGGCCGAGGAAGCCCTGTTTGGTCTCCATGCGGCCCTGCCAGCGCGACATCGCGTAGAAGGTCGAGCGGGCGAGCTTGCGCGCGCTGCGCTCCACGTAGCGCAGGTGCGCTGCGAGGTCGGGGTGGCCCGACGGGTGGAAGCTGCCGTACGCGGCCGGGAGTTGGCCGGGGCCGGCGACCAGTTTCGGCAGCCAGCGGGCGTAGAAGCCGCCGGCCTTCATACCGGCCTTGGCCTTGTCGCCGAGGGCCTTGTCGGGGTCGATGAGGTCGCCGGCCACCGACAGGTGGGCGTCGACGGCCTCGCGGGCGATCAGCAGGTGCATGATCTCGGTCGAGCCCTCGAAGATCCGGTTGATGCGCAGGTCGCGCAGCAACTGCTCGGCCGGCACGGCCCGTTCACCGCGCGCGGCGAGCGACTCGGCGGTCTCGAAGCCGCGGCCGCCGCGGATCTGGACGAGCTCGTCGGCCATCACCCAACCCATCTCGGACGCGAAGAGCTTGGCGAGCGCGCCCTCAATGCGGATGTCGTTGCGGTTCTCGTCGGCCATCTGGCTGGACAGCTCCATGACGGCCTCGAGGGCGAACGTCGTCGCCGCGATGAAGGCGATCTTCGATCCGACGGCCTCGTGCTCGGCGATCGGCTTGCCCCACTGCTCACGGGCCACCGACCACTCGCGGGCGACCTTCAGGCACCACTTGCCGGCCGCGACGCAAGACGCGGGCAGCGACAGGCGGCCGGTGTTGAGGGTGGTCAGGGCGATTTTCAGACCCGAGCCCTCGGGGCCGATGCGGTTCTCGGCGGGGACCCGCACCCGGTGGAAGCGGGTGACGCCGTTCTCGATGCCGCGCAGACCCATGAAGGAGTTGCGGTTCTCGACGGTGATGCCCTCCGAGCCCGCCTCGACCACAAAGGCGGTGATGCCGCCCTTGTGGCCCTCGCTCCTCGGCACCCGGGCCATGACGACCAGCAGATCGGCCACGACGCCGTTGGTGGTCCACAGCTTGACCCCGTCGAGGACGTAGGAGTCCCCGTCCGGAACCGCCGTGGTGGCCAGGCGCGCCGGGTCGGAGCCCACATCGGGCTCGGTGAGCAGGAAGGCGGAGATGTCGGTGCGGGCGCAGCGCGGCAGGAACCGCTCCTTCTGCTCCGGGGTGCCGAACATCTTCAGCGGCTGGGGAACGCCGATCGACTGGTGCGCGGAGAGCAGCACGCCGACGGCGGGGCTGGCGGACCCGACCAGGGCCAGCGCCTTGTTGTAGTAGACCTGCGTGAGACCGAGTCCGCCGTATTTGGGGTCGATCTTCATACCGAGGGCGCCGAGCTCCTTGAGCCCGGTGATGACCTCGTCGGGGATGCGCGCCTCGCGTTCGATCAGCGCGCCGTCCACCTTCGTCTCGACGAAGTCGCGGAGCTTGGCCAGGAACTCCTCGCCACGCTGGACCTGTTCGGTCGACGGGGTGGGGTGGGGGTGGATCAGGTCGAGCCGGAAGCGTCCCAGGAACAGTTCCTTGGCGAAGCTGGGCTTGCGCCATTCCTGTTCCCGGGCTGCCTCGGCGACCTGGCGTGCTTCGCGTTCCGAGACGGTGGGGCGGGCTGGACTTGCGGACATGGGGGCATCACCTCGTGTCGTTACCGACGGGTGCTACGTGTTCGTTAGTACCCCGGTTCCGGCATGGTCACCAGCCCTCGCGCGCCGCGGACCGGGCCCGTGCCGCCCGCCGGCCCCTCTCGGCCGCGCCGGGGCGGGGCGGGCGCGGGCGTCCCCGCGGCCCGCCGGGGGCGCCGCGGCAGGCCGGTCCGGCGGCGCGCCGGTCGCGGATGACGTGGTGTCAGCAGGGCTTTCACGGTGTCCGCTTCGCGGTCCGGGCGGGCGGGTCCGCCGCTCTCGGGCGCCGGTCCGTGACGCCGCTGGACGGGCTCGCGCGCGGCACTGTGCCGGGAGTACCCGGGGCACCCGTTCCGCCTCCGGGGGATTCGCCGCGGCGCCCGGCTCCACCCGGGTGAACGCCCGGGCCGCCCCGAGGGCCGCACGCCTGGGGCCAGCACTTCACGGAGCGTCGGGCGGGGACAACGCGGCCGGGGCGCACCGCACATGCGCCCCGGCCGCTGGAGAGGGTCGGTCTACAGGGCGAGCCCGGTCAGCACGAGGACCCGCTCGTAGGTGTAGTCGTCCATCGCGTACCTGACGCCCTCACGTCCGACACCCGAGTCCTTGACGCCGCCGTAGGGCATCTGGTCGGCACGGTAGGAGGGCGCGTCGCCGATGATGACCCCGCCGACCTCCAGCTCCCGGTGGGCACGGAACGCCGTCTGCAGATCGTGCGTGAAGACACCGCTCTGGAGGCCGAACTTGGAGTCGTTCACCACGGCGAACGCCTCGTCGGTGCCGTCGACCCTGTGCAGCGACAGCACCGGGCCGAAGACCTCCTCGGTGGCGATGATCGCGTCGGCCGGCAGCTCGGCCAGCACGGTCGGCTCGTAGGCGGCGCCGTCGCGCGCGCCGCCGGTCAGCAGCTTCGCACCCTTGGCCACGGCATCCTCGACCCAGGACTCCACGCGCCGGGCGGCGTTCTCGTCGACCAGCGGGCCGACGTCGGTGGCGTCGTCCGACGGGTCACCGGTGACCTGGGCCCTGACCTTGGCCACGACCTTCTCCGCCAGCCGGTCGTAGACCGCCGTGTCCGCGACGACCCGCTGCACGGAGATGCAGGACTGGCCGCCCTGGTAGTTGGCGAAGGTCGCGATGCGGTTCGCGGCCCACTCCAGGTCCTCCTCGGAGGACCAGTCGGCGAGGACGACGGCGGCGGCGTTGCCGCCCAGCTCCAAGGTGGTGTGCTTGCGCGGCACCGAGTCCATGATCTGGTAGCCGACCCGGTCCGAGCCGGTGAAGGAGACGACGGGCAGACGCACGTCCTGGACCAGCGCCGGCATCCGGTCGTTGGGAACCGTCAGCACGCTCCAGGAACCGGCCGGCAGGTCGGTCTCGGCCAGGATCTCGCCCAGGACGAGGGCCGACAGCGGGGTCGACGGCGCCGGCTTGAGGATGATCGGGGTCCCGACGGCGATCGCCGGGGCCACCTTGTGGGCCACCAGGTTGAGCGGGAAGTTGAACGGCGCTATGCCCAGCACGCTGCCGCGCGGGAAGCGGCGGGTCAGCGCGAGACGACCCACACCGCCCGCGTCGGTGTCCAGGCGCTGCGCCTCGCCGCTGTTGAAGCGGCGCGCCTCCTCCGCGGCCCAGCGGAACACCGAGACGGCACGGCCGACCTCGCCTCGCGCCCACTTGACCGGCTTGCCGTTCTCGGCGGTGATCAGCCGCGCGATCTCCTCGGTCCGCTCGGCCAGCCGCTTGGACACATGGTCCAGAGCGGCGGCGCGCACGTGTGCCGGAGTCGCGGCGAACTCCGCCTCGACGGCCTTGGCGGCCGCGACCGCCTCCTCGACCTGGTCCTCGGTCGGCACGCCGACCGAGGCCACGACGCTGCCGTCGTACGGGTTCACGACATCGAAGCTGTCCTCGCCGGTGACCGGGCGGCCGGCGAGCCAGAAGGCGGTGGAGGTGCTCATGCGGACACCGTAGGACGGGCGGCACCCGGACGGGCTTGTCCACGGCGGAGTACGGACCTGGCGCGATGTGCCGTTTCGGCACGCGCCATCAGCGCCCGGCGGCCTTCAGGGCGAGCCACAGCTCCATCCGCACGTCCGGGTCGTCCAGCGAGCGGCCCAGGATCTCTTCCACGCGCCGCATGCGGTAGCGCAGTGTGTGCCGGTGCACGCCGAGATCGGTCGCGGCGGCGTCCCACTGGCCGTGCCGGGACAGCCACGCCTGAAGCGAGGCGACCAGATCACCGCGGGCGGTGGCGTCGTGCTCCCGCAACGGGCGGAGCAGCCCGTCCGAGAACGCCCGCACGGCGTCCTCGCTCAGCAGCGGCAGCACCGAGCCGGAACCGACCTCGTCGTGCTCGACCAGGCTGCGGCCGCGGCGCCGCGCGACCGCCAGCGCCCGCTCGGCCTGCTCATGGGCGCCGGGCACGGCCGCGGAGCCGACCGCGGCGGACAGCCCCGCCACGAGGTCGTCGTCGCTGTCGATCGCCGCCAGGCACGCGGCGAGCACCGCGCCGTCGGCCGAGGCCAGGACCGTCAGCCGGTCGCCGTCGCGCACCGACAGCACCGGCTCCGCCGCGCGCAGCGCCGCCGCCTCCACCCGTTCGGCCAGCAGGCCCACGGTCTCACCGGCGGCCGCCAGGGGCTCGGCCACCAGCACGCGCACAGGCGCCTCCAGCAGACCGCCGTACAGCCGCCCCGCCACCGTGCGGGCGTGCTCGGCCTCCCCCACGAGCAGCATCCGCAGCAGCGCGCCGCCGAGCCGCTGCTCGGTGTCCTGCAGCGCGCGGGACTGCTCAAGGGACAGCGTCAGCAGCGCCACGGCAGCGTGCACGATGTAGCGGGCGGACGTGTCCAGGCGCTCCTCCGTCCCCACCGCGAGGAAGCCGCGCGGGCGGCGGCCCGTGCCCAGCGACTGCAACTGCACCCGGTCCTCCGTGCCCGCCGGGCCCGCCACGGCCGCGCTCGCCGGTGCGGGCTTCCCGCGCAGCCGGTCCACCTCGTCGGCCAGCCGTGCGGCACGGCGGCCCGCCCAGTCCGGAGCGGCGGCCACCACGGCGCCCGACGCGTCGTACAGCGCCGCCCAGCCGTTCAGCTGCGCCGCCAGCCGGGCCAGCAGCGCGCTCGTCCCGTCCGGCGCCAGCGCGGCCCGGGTCAGCTCCCGCTGCGCCTCGAAGCCGGCCGTCACCGCCTTGTACTGGTCGGCGGCTATCGCCGCCGACACGGCCTTGCTGATGGCGATGAACGGCGTCTTGCGCGGCACCTCCAGCAGCGGCAGCCCGTGCGCCTCCGCCGCCTCCACGAGCGCCTCCGGCACGGTGTCGTGACTCAGCCCCACGCCGAAGCCCAGGCCGACGACGCCGGCCCGCGCCAGGCGGCTCACGTACTGCGCGAGCGCGTCCGGCGACCCCATGTCCAGCTTGAGGCCGGTCGTCAGCAGCAGCTCCCCGCCCTCCAGGTACGGCGCGGGGTCGTCCAGTTCGCTGGTGTGCACCCATCGGACGGTCGCCTCGTCCACGTGGCCGCCTCCGGCGAGGGCGGTCAGCTTCAGGGCGGGGTTCCGCAGGAGGGCGCTGAGGGTTGGCGGCACGGTCTTTTTCTCCATCGCGGAGTGCGGTCTCTTCCGATTCTGCCTCACCGTATACCTGCGGCGCCGCCAGGTTTTTCCCCGCCCGCGCTCCCCCCAACCTTCGGCCGGGGGTGCGCCCAGCCCTGTGACGTCAGGGCGCCCCGACGCGCGTATGTGGGTGGGCCGGGTCCGGGGCCTCCGGGGCCGGTCATGCGCCTGATCCCCGGTGGGGGGTGGGGGGCGGTCGTGGCCCAGGCCATACGTCGACGCAACGGGGCCGGGCAGGGAGTGATCACTCACCGGCGCGAGAGGGATCGACCCGCAGCGTTGTGAATGCGGCTCATTGGGGGCCACCAGGGTCAGTGAGCGCCTGCTGGTAGTCCGAGGCGGTCACCGATTTCATGGCCTCCCTCGACCGCGGGCACTCGTCGACCATCGACAGCGGTTGGCGCGCGATCGCGGACGAGGCGCCGGCCTGGCTGCGGCAGCAGATCCTGGAGTTCGTCAGGGCGTGCAGGTCGCGGTCGATGTCCGCGGCTGCGAGGGCATCGCGGTCCGGCGTGGCGGGCCGTCTCATCGGTGGATCTCGGTGCAGGCCGCACGGCTGTGGTTGTCGACGGCGGCGTGGACGTGGCCGAAGCCCATGCTGCTGCGCTGTGCCGGCTCCGGCCGGTCTGTCGGCCGTGGATGGGGCTCCGGCCGGGTTTCCTCACGTCGATGTGGGTCGGCTCGCCGGGCCGGTCCGGGTGGGTCAGCCGGTTCGCGCCATGGCGTGTCGGGGGCGGACGACCCGACCCCGTCGCGCCGACGGATGGCCTGGGCCACGACCGCCCCCACCCCCCACTGGGGATCAGGCGCATGACGAAACCTGAGGGGGCGGGGGTGTTGGAGGCACCCCCGGCCGGAGGCTGGGGGAGGGTGGGCGTTCTGGACGCTGGAGCATACGTGGGTGCACCACCCCAGTGCGCAGATCAGGGCCCTGAGGCACCGAAATGTGCTGTCCAGAATGGCCGGCCCCGGAGGCCCCGAACCCGGCCCCCACAACAACGGGCGCCGGGGCGCGTGACGTCACAGGGCACCCGGGAGGGCGGGCGGGGAAAAAACCTACGACCGGAGGTCGACCAGGACGGGGGGTGCGTGCTCACCGTCGACGGCCGTCAACGACAACACCGCATGCCCCGCAGGGACCACGTGGGCGAGGTCCGACGCGGACCACCGCTCGCGTTCGACCTTGCGGACCGTGATGGACTCCGCCGTGACCGCTTTGCCCGTGACGAGCCGCCGCACGGTGTGCAGCACGCGTGTGAGGGGTTCGTCCGCGATGATCTGGCGGTTGGTGACGTCCTGGACGTCGACCCATTCCTTGCCCCAGACCTCCGCGAAGCGGGCCCCGTCCCAGGCCGTGACCCCGGAGAGCGCGGCGCGGCAGCCGACCGCGCCGAGGAGGGCGGCGCGCAGGGGCTCGGGCACGTCGTCGAGGGTGCGGAGGGTGAGGACGGCCCCGGCGTTCGCGGAGCGCATCCGCTGGAGGCCGCGTACCGATTCCGCGGTGACGGTGTGGGAGGCGTCGTCGAGGACGAGGCAGGCGAAGAGGGAACGGTCATGCCGGGCCACGGCGCACTCGGCGAACTGGGCGAGGACGAGCCGCGCGAGGATGCGGGAGACCTCGGCGTGGCCGCGTTCGGGGAGGTCGATGCGGACCCGGAGGGGGTGTTCCAGGCCGCGCAGGGAGAACGGGTGGCTGCCACCGGTGGTGTCGAAGAAGCCGGCGAACGCGGGACGGTCGAGGAGGGCGATGCGGTCGGCGAGCAGCGGTCCAGCGTCGCCGGGGCGGGCGGACTGGCGCTCGCGGGCGTCGAGTTCGCGCAGTTGGGCCAGCGCGGCGGGGCCGCGGTCCTGGAGAGCGGTGCGCAGGGCGGCCAGCGCCGCGGGCGTGCCGTCGAGAAGTTCGCGCAGTTCGGGGACGGAGGGGAAGCGGCCGTGGGCGGTGTGGAAGGGCCCGAGCAGCTGGGCGAGCGCGGTGGCGGCGCGCCGGCTGTCGCCGCCGGGGAGTGCGGCGGCGAGGTCGCCGACCAGGGCTTCGGCGAGGAAGCCGGCGGCCTCGTCAGGGTCGCCGGCCCCGCCGTACAGGTCGAGGTCGTACGCGGAGTCGGGGCGGCCGATCTTGACGACGACGTCGAAGGACTCGTCCGGGGCGAGCCGCGCTCCGTCCGTGCCGACCACGACGACCGCCGCCCGCCCGGCGAGGGCCTGGAGGCACATGAACTCGAGGACCGGCCGCACGATGCGCACGGTCTTGCCCGAGCCGGGCGGTCCCACGGCGAGCAGGGAGGTGCCGAGCACGGAGGCGTCGAGGGCGAAGCCGGCGGCGCGGTGGGTGCGGGGGTTGCGTTCGTCCTCGGAGGCGGTGCCGATGCGGACCTGTCCGGCGAGCAGGTCGTGCAGGGCGGCGCGCACCGGCAGGTCGCGGGCTCCGCTGGGGTGGGCGCAGGCGGCGGCGCCGTAGCGGAGCACGGTGTCGGTGAAGGCGGGGAGCCGGCCGGGCTCGGACCGCACCGACTGCCAGGCGCGGGCCAGCCGCGCGAAGTCGACGTCGTTCATGTGCCCGGCGCGCGCATCGCCGGCGAGCCGGTCCGCGGCGTCGGCGGCGCCGCCGTCACGCAGCGCGGGGAACTCCGCCGGGTCCTGCCGGGGGTCCGCGGGCGGGCGCGCGGAGGCGGCCGGATCCTCCTCGCGGGCCCGCTGGAGC
Organism: Streptomyces sp. RLA123; assembly: GCF_056270165.1. Taxonomy (NCBI): domain Bacteria; kingdom Bacillati; phylum Actinomycetota; class Actinomycetes; order Kitasatosporales; family Streptomycetaceae; genus Streptomyces; species Streptomyces sp. RLA123. The sequence continues at coordinate 2,516,158 of NZ_JBWDOR010000003.1, forward strand.
GGGGCGGAGATGAAGCGCCGCCACATCTCGGGCCAGCGGCCGAGCCGGGCGAAGAAGATCAGCAGGGCGCCGCCGATGAGCGCGTAGTAGAGGTACGAGGCCCAGGCGTAGGCGGTCTGGTTGCCGCCGGCGTGACGCCAGGAGTCGGGGGTGACGGCGAGCAGGGGCCACAGCCAGTAGCTGCCGAGGTAGCCGTTCCACAGCAGCGACCACAGGAGCCAGCCGCCGAGGAAGGCGATGACGGCGCCGCTGACGAGCTGGCGGCCCGGCACGGCCTCGGGGTCGTCCGCGGGCCGCGGACGGTGGCCGTTGCGCCATACGCCGGGCTCGGCGGCGGGGCGCGGCGCGCGCAGCCAGGCGACGAACCCGGCGCCGTCGGGGCCGGCGGGCGGGGTGGCCTCCGGGGGCGCGGGCCAGCCGCCGGAGGCCGGGCGGGCGCCGGGGGCGGAGGTGGGCGGCGGGGGCGTGCCGGTGCGCCCCTTCTCGGTGGCCGGGCTGCGGCCGCCGGGGTCGCCGGGTCCGGGCCGCGCGCCGGGGACCGGGGGCGGTCCCGAGGGCACGGGTGGGACGCCCGGCACCGGCCGGGCGCCCGGAACTGGCGGTGTGCCGGGGCCCGTACCGCCGGGCGGAGGCGCCGCAGGCCTCCCGTGTGTACCGTCGATGTCCATCGCGTGTGCCACCCCTCGCAGGTCCGCACTCAATGTAGTCGAGCGGCCACCCGGGTCCGAAGGATCTTGGCACGCTCATGTCCGTCACGTCGAAGAGTCCTCGTACAGTGCGCCCCCGCGGAGTGTGCGGGGTACCGCCGTACGGGCTTAGCCTGCGGGAAAGGACAACGGTTCGAAGGAGTACGCCCGCCATGACCGATCTGGCCCAGGAGCGCCGCCTCGTCACCCCGATCCCCGGCCCCAAGTCGCAGGAGCTGCTGGCGCGCAAGGCTGCTGCGGTCGCGAACGGCGTCGGTGTGACCCTTCCCGTCTTCGTCACCCGAGCCGGCGGCGCCGTGCTGGAGGACGTGGACGGCAACTCGCTGATCGACTTCGGTTCCGGTATCGCGGTGACCTCGGTCGGCAACAGCGCGGAGGCGGTCGTGCGGCGCGCCTCGGCGCAGCTCGCCGACTTCACCCACACCTGCTTCATGGTGACGCCGTACGAGGGCTACGTGGAGGTCGCCGAGGCCCTCAACGAGCTGACCCCGGGCGACCACGAGAAGCGCACGGCGCTGTTCAACTCCGGTGCCGAGGCCGTCGAGAACGCGGTGAAGATCGCCCGCGCGTACACCAAGCGCCAGGCCGTCGTCGTCTTCGACCACGGCTACCACGGCCGCACGAACCTGACGATGGCGCTGACGGCGAAGAACATGCCGTACAAGCACTCGTTCGGCCCCTTCGCGCCCGAGGTCTACCGGATGCCGCTGGCCTACCCGTACCGCTGGCTGACCGGCGCGGAGAACTGCGCGGAGGAGGCGGCCGCCCAGGTGATCGACATGATCGCCAAGCAGGTCGGCGCGGAGAACGTGGCCGCGATCGTGATCGAGCCGATCCTGGGCGAGGGCGGCTTCATCGAGCCGGCCAAGGGCTTCCTGCCGAAGATCGTGGAGTTCGCGCGCGAGAACGGCATCGTCTTCGTCGCGGACGAGATCCAGACGGGTTTCTGCCGCACCGGCGAGTGGTTCGCGTGCGAGGACGAGGGCATCGTCCCCGACCTGATCACCACCGCCAAGGGCATCGCCGGCGGTCTGCCGCTGGCCGCCGTCACGGGCCGCGCGGAGATCATGGACGCCGCGCACCCGGGCGGCCTGGGCGGCACCTACGGCGGCAACCCGGTGGCCTGCGCGGCCGCGCTCGGCGCCATCGAGACGATGAAGGAGCTGGACCTCAACGCCAGGGCCCGCCGCGTCGGCGAGATCATGCTGGGACGCCTGCACGGCATGCAGGAGAAGTTCGACGTCATCGGCGAGGTCCGCGGCCGCGGCGCCATGATCGCGGTGGAACTGGTGGAGCCCGGGACCAGGACCCCGAACGCCGCCGCGACCGCCGCGCTGGCCAAGGCCTGCCACGCGGAGGGCCTGGTGGTCCTGACCTGTGGCACCTACGGCAACGTGCTGCGCTTCCTGCCCCCGCTGGTGATCGACGAGGACCTGCTGAACGAGGGCCTGGACATCATCGAGAGCGCGTTCACCCGCCTGTGACCAGGCGTTTCCCCGGTGCTGGGGAACCCCCGGCACACACGGTGAAGAAGGTGTGCGGGCCTGATGGCGGGAGGGTGCAACCCCTGTCTGACGCCTCGCCCGTGACGTACGGTTTCCGCAGATGGAAGAAACACCCCGTCTGCGGAAGTCCGCGGGCGACACTGTGCCGGTGACTCCCCATCACCGGTACAGCAGTGCCCTCGCGCACACCGCCGAAGCCTCAGGCTCCGGCAATCCTCGCCGATCGGTCGGCCGCTTGCCCCAAACCCCCCGGGGCGGGCGGTACGGCGATCGTTCTGGCCGCCCCGGAACTCTCCCCCCTGTTCCGGGGCGGCCAACTTCTCTGCTGATCGTCGTGTGCACGGCGCTCTTCGGACTGCTGACCTGGCAGGAGGCGGTTCGCGGGCGCCTGCTGGCGTGGGACGGGCCGGTGCGCACCGCGATCGCGGGTCCTTCCGTACGCCCGGCCGGGGCCGCCTCGCCCCTCGCGCAGTTCCTCGCCGACCTGGGCAACGCGCAGATCGCCGTGCCGGTACTCCTGAGCGCAATGGTCTATACCATGTGGCGACTCCGGCGGGCCGGACTCCCCCGCTGGTGGCTGCCGGCGCTCGCGTACGCCCTGGCGATGGTCGCGGTCCCCGTGCTGGTGAGCCTGCTCAAGCCGCTGATCGGCCGGGCCGGGCCCGGCTCGCTGACCCTCTCCCCCGGCTACCCGGGGCTCTACCCCTCCGGCCACGCCGCCACCGCCGCCGTCGCGTACGGGGGCGCCGCGCTGCTGCTGGCGCACTTCCTCGTAGGTGCGGCGGCACGGCGGCTGCTGGGTGCGGCCGCCGTGCTGCTGAACGCTGCGGTGGGGGTCTGTCTGGTCCGGTGCGGCTACCACTGGCCGCTCGACGTCGTGGGGAGCTGGCTGCTGTGCGCCGCCCTGCTGCCGGGCGCCGCCCTCGCGGTCAGTTGTTGGTCGGGAAACCGAGGTTGATGCCGCCGTGGCTCGGGTCGAGCCACCGCTGCGTGACGGCCTTGCCGCGGGTGAAGAAGTGGACGCCGTCCGGACCGTAGGCGTGGGTGTCGCCGAAGAGCGAGGCCTTCCAGCCGCCGAAGGAGTAGTACGCCACGGGCACCGGGATCGGCACGTTGATGCCGACCATGCCGACCTCGACGTCGTGCTGGAAACGGCGCGCGGCGCCGCCGTCGTTGGTGAAGATGGCCGTGCCGTTGCCGTACGGGTTGGAGTTGATCAGCTCCAGGCCCTCGTCGTAGGAGCCCACGCGGACCACGGACAGGACCGGGCCGAAGATCTCGTCGTTGTAGACGGACATGCCGGGCTTGACGTCGTCGAAGAGGGTCGGGCCGAGCCAGAACCCGCCCTCGGTGTCGTCGCCGGTGACACCGTGCGCGCGGCCGTCCACGGCGAGGGTGGCGCCGTCGGCGAGGCCCGCGTCGAGGTAGGACGTCACCTTGTCGCGGTGGGCGCCGGTGACCAGGGGGCCCATCTCGGAGCCGGCGTTGCAGCCGGGGCCCATCGTGAGGCCGGCCATCCGCTCCTTGATCTTCCCGACCAGCTCGTCGCCGATCGGGTCGACCACGACCAGGACGGAGACGGCCATGCAGCGCTCGCCCGCCGCGCCGAAGCCGGCGTTGACGGCGGCGTCGGCGGCGAGGTCCAGATCGGCGTCCGGCAGCACCAGCATGTGGTTCTTTGCACCGCCGAGGGCCTGGACGCGCTTGCCGTAGCGGGTGCCGGTCTCGTAGACGTAGCGGGCGATGGGGGTGGAACCGACGAAGGAGACGGACTTGATGTCCGGGTGCTCCAGGAGGCGGTCGACGGCGACCTTGTCACCGTGCACGACGTTGAAGACGCCGTCGGGCAGCCCGGCCCGCTTCCACAGCTCCGCGAGGAAGTTGGCGGCGGACGGGTCCTTCTCGGAGGGCTTGACGACGACCGTGTTGCCCGCGGCGATGGCGATCGGGAAGAACCACATCGGCACCATGGCCGGGAAGTTGAACGGCGAGATGATCGCGACGGGGCCGAGCGGCTGCCGGATGGAGTAGACGTCGATGCCGGTCGAGGCCTGCTCGGTGAAGCCGCCCTTGATCAACTGGGGGATGCCGCAGGCGTACTCGACGACCTCCAGGCCGCGGGCGATCTCACCGAGGGCGTCGGAGTGCACCTTGCCGTGCTCGGAGACGATGATCGCGGCCAGCTCGTCGCGGTGGGCGTTCAGCAGCTCCCGGAAGGCGAACAGCACCGTGGCGCGCTTGGCGACGGAGGCGTTGCGCCACTCCTTGAACGCGGCGGCGGCCGCGCCGACCGCCTGGTCGACCTCGGTGATCGCCGCGAAGTCCACCCGCCCGGTGACGGCTCCGGTCGCCGGGTCGTACACGTCGCCGTGGCGCTCCGCGGTACCGGCCCACGCCTGCCCGGCGATCCAGTGCGTGATGTGCTTGTCCGTCACGGCTGTTCTCCCTGTCGTCCTTCGCGTCCTCTCCCGCCAGTCTCGCCAGTGCGCGAGGCGGGCCTCAAGCACCAATGTGTCGGCGGCCGAGGCGTTCCCTTTACATGTCGTACAGATCGTCGGGGCGCTCCATCCCCTCCATGAGGTCGAGCCGGATGTCCTGGGCCCAGGCGAAGGCCCAGCGCTTGAGCTCGGCGGCCTCTTGGGCCTCCAGGCCGCGGGCGGCGTAGGCGCGGTCGTCGGCCTCGACCAGTTTGTCCAGGCGGTCGGCGAGCGCTCCGGGCTCGAAGTCCTCGTCGCGGCGCACCGCCATGGACAGCAGTTCCCCGGGGGCGAACCACGCGGTCATCGCCCGGACGTCGACGAGGTCGCCCGGCAGGGCGCGGTCGACGAGCGCGGCCACCTTCAGCGCGGCGCAGTCCTCCAGTGCGACGGCGGGCACCGGCCGCGACAGGCCCAGACCGATCAGGACCGGGGGGTGCGACAGCGGCTCCTTGGCGACATGGACGGTGTACGCGAGCGCGCCGGGGAGCGCCGCGGTGAACTGCGCGGAAAGCGGGGTCCGGGGCAGGTCGGCCACCTCGTAGCCGGCGGCGGTGCACGCGGCCTCAAGTGCCGCCGCGATCCGCCCGACGGAGGTGGAGCTGAAGGTCACCAGGTCCAGGTGGCGCGAGGGGGCGCCGCGCAGCCCGTGGGCGTGGACCGCGTGACCGCCGGCGAACGCCAGACCGTACGGCTCGCAGACGGGCAGCACGGTCTCGACGAACGCGGCGTGGCCCGGCGCGAGTCCCACGTCAGGCCGCCGCCGTCGGGTGTGCGGACCGGGTCGTGGCCCGGTCGCGTTCCGTCGGGATCATGGAACCAGTGTCGCGCACCGGGGCCCGCGCCCGGCCGCCTCACTCTTCCGTGTCGCGGGGACGGTGCACCGCGAGGTGCGCGGCGGCCTCGTGCATGGCGAGCTCGAGCACACCGGGGTCGGTGAGGTGGCCGGTGCCGTCCGGCGGGACGAGCCAGCGCACACCGCCGGTGGCCCGGCCGGGGTAGGGCACGACGATCCATGTGCCGTTGCCCGCGGTGCGCACCCCGGTGCCGATCCAGCGGGCGGCGGTGCCCGGTGGCACGAGGAAGCCCATGCGGGAGTCGCCGAAGTCGGCCAGGACCGGGCCGGGCCGGTCGACGAGCCGGGTCAGCACGTCGAGGGTGGGGTAGCCGAGCTCCCCGGTGAGGATGAGGAGGTCCCAGAGCCGCCCGGCGGGCAGGAGCGTCACCCCGAGGGGGTTGCGCTCCCATTCCCACCGGGTCGTCTCGGGGTCGGGTGCCACGGAAACCAGCCATTCGACCGCGCCGCGCGCGCCGGTGCCGACCATGCCGGTTCCTCCGTTCCGTGTGTGTGCGTTCATGTCTGTCACACGGTGAGAGCGGCGCGACGGCCGATCATTACGCGAGTTTTCGGATCTTTCGGCGGTGATTCCCGTCACAGTCCGCCGGCCGGGCTCCGGGGCGGCCCCGGAAGGCCCGGGTCGTCCCTCGCGCTCTCAGCTGTCGAAGCCGAGCCCGAGCCGGTCCATCGTTTTGAGCCACAGGTTGCGGCGGCCCGCGTTGCGGTCGGCGCGGCCCAGCGACCACTTGGTCAGCCCGATCCCGGCCCAGGCCAGTGGCTCGGGCGGGAAGGGCATCGGCTTGCTCCGCACCATCTCCAGCGCGGTGCGCTCGGTGGACGCCCCGGCCAGCAGGTCGAGCATCACGTCGGCGCCGAAGCGGGTCGCGCCGACGCCGAGACCGGTGTAGCCGGCGGCGTAGGCGACCCGCCCGTCGTGGGCGGTGCCGAAGAAGGCGGAGAAGCGCGAGCAGGTGTCGATCGCGCCGCCCCAGGCGTGCGTGAAGCGGACGCCCTCCAACTGGGGAAAGCAGCGGAAGAAGTGCCCGGCCAGTTTCAGGTAGGTCTCCGGGCGCTCGTCGCGCGCGGCGTCCAGGCGCCCGCCGTAGGGGTAGATGGCGTCATAGCCGCCCCACAGGATGCGGTGGTCCGCCGTCAGCCGGAAGTAGTGGAACCGGTTGGCGCTGTCGCCGAGTCCCTGGCGCCGCTTCCAGCCGATCGCGCCGAGCTGCCCGGCCGTCAGCGGCTCGGTCATCAGGGCGTAGTCGTAGACCGGGACGACATAGTGGCGCACGCGCTTGACCAGCGACGGGAAGACGTTGGTGCCGAGCGCGACGTGCCGGGCGAAGATCCGTCCGTACGGGGTGCGGACGGCCATGCCGGAGCCGTTGCGGGCGAGCCCGGTGGCGCGGGTGTGCTCGTAGACCCGCACGCCCAGCTCCTCGCAGGCGCGCTTGAGGCCCCAGGCCAGCTTGGCCGGGTGGAGCATGGCCACGCCGGTGCGGTCCCACAGACCGCCGACGAAGGTGGGCGAGTCGACCTCGGCGCGCACCTGGTCACGGTCGAGCACCTCCAGTTCGACGCCGTGCAGGGCCGCCTCCTCGGCCGCGGCGCGCAGTGCGTCGAACTGGTAGGGCTCGGTGGCGACGTCGATCTCGCCGGTGCGCTCGAAGTCGCAGTCGATGGAGTAGCGGGCGACCGCCTCCTCGATGCCGTCGAGGTTGCGGTTGCCGAGCTCCTCCAGTGCGGCGAACTCGCCCGGCCAGCGGGCGAGTCCGTTGGCCAGGCCGTGGGTGAGGCTGGCGGCGCAGAAGCCGCCGTTGCGGCCGGACGCCGCCCAGCCCACCTCCTTGCCCTCGACGAGGACGACGTCGCGCCGCGGGTCGCGCTCCTTGGCCAGCAGCGCGGTCCACAGCCCTGTGTAGCCGCCGCCGACCACCAGCAGGTCGCCGTGCTCGTCGCCGACGAGGGCGGATCCCGCCCGCGGCCTGCCGGGGTCCTCCAGCCAGTACGGTGTCGGCTGCGCGTCGGCGAGCGAACGGGCTGGATCCATGGGTTCTCACACCTTTGGGATGCGGGGCCGGGGCCGGCACAGGTCGTGGCCGGTCTACGTATGGGCTTTCCTGCGGCGTCCCAGCAGCTGTCCGACGACGACGCAGAGCACGGCCACCACGAACATCAGCGTGCCGATGACGTTGACCTGGACGGGCAGTCCCTTCTGGGCGGCGCCCCAGACGAACATCGGGAAGGTGACCGTGGTGGGTCCCGCGTTGAACTGCGTGATGATGAAGTCGTCGATGGAGATCGCGAAGCTCAGCAGCGCGCCTGCCGCGATGCCGGGCGCCGCGATCGGGAAGGTGATCCGCCAGAACGTGGACCACGGTGTGGCGTACAGGTCCTGGGCGGCCTGCTCCAGCCGGGGGTCCATGCTCATCACGCGCGCCTTGACCGCCGTCACCACGAAGCTGAGGCAGAACATGATGTGCGCGATGAGGATGGTCCAGAAGCCGAACTGGATGCGCATGTTGAGGAACAGGGTGCCGAGCGAGGCACCCATGACGATCTCGGGCATCGCCATCGGCAGCCAGATCAGCCCGGTGACCGGCCCGCGGCCGCGGAAGCGGTGACGGGCGAGCGCGAAGGCGACCATGGTGCCCAGCACCGTGGCGCCGATCGTGGCGAGGACGGCGATCTCCAGGGACAGCGACACCGAGTCGCACATGTCGCCGACGCCGCAGGGGTTCTTCCAGGCGTCGAGCGAGAAGTGGTTCCAGGTGTAGTTGAAGCGGCCCTTGGGCTGGTTGAAGGAGAAGATCAGGACGACGACGTTGGGGAGCGTCATGTACGCCAGGGCGGCGACGCCCGCGAAGACGACCAGGTGGCGGCGCACCCAGGTGAGAACGGGCATCAGACCAGTTCCTCCGTTCCCGCCTTGCGGATGTACACCGAGACGATGACCAGGATCACGGCCATGAGCATGAAGGACAGCGCGGCGGCGGTCGGGTAGTCGAGCACCGTCAGGAACTTCGACTGGATGACGTTGCCGATCATCTGCTCACTGGGGCTGCCCAGCAGTTCGGCGTTGATGTAGTCGCCGGAGGCCGGGATGAAGGTGAGCAGCGTGCCGGCCACGACGCCGGGCAGCGAGATCGGGAACGTCACCTTGCGGAAGGTGGTGAAGGGGCGGGCGTACAGGTCGCCGGCCGCTTCGTGCAGCCGCGGGTCGATCCGCTCGAGCGACGTGTACAGCGGCAGGATCATGAAGGGCAGGAAGTTGTACGTCAAACCGCACACCACCGCCAGCGGCGTGGCGAGCACGCGGTCGTCGGCGGTGAGGCCGAGCGCGGCGGTGGCGTTGAGGATGTGGAGCTTGTCCAGCGCCGAGACCACGACGCCGTCGTCGGCCAGGATCGTCTTCCAGGCCAGGGTGCGGATCAGGAAGCTGGTGAAGAAGGGCGCGATGACCATCACCAGCAGCACGTTGCGCCAGCGGCCGGCCTTGAAGGCGATGGTGTACGCCAGCGGGTAGCCGATCGCCAGGCACAGCACGGTGGCGATGCCGGCGTAGATCAGCGACCGCAGGTAGAAGACGTCGTACTCCTGGAAGGCGTCCCAGTAGGTCGCGAAGTGCCAGGTGACGCGGTAGCCGGTCTCCAGTGAGCCGGTCTGCACGGAGGTCGAGGCCTGGTAGACCATCGGGGCGACGAAGAAGACCAGCAGCCACAGGATGCCGGGCAACAGCAGCCAGTACGGGACGAGTCTGCGCCGTCTGGCGGCAGCGCCGGGCGGTGCCGGCGGGGTCTGGGCGGGCGCGCCCGCGGGCGCCGGGGAGAGGGCGGCCATTACGCGCTGACCTCCCCCGCCTCGATGTCCTGGGCGGCGTCGAGGCCGAAGGTGTGGGCCGGGCTCCAGTGCAGGACCACGTCGGCCCCGGGCACCAGGCGGCCGTCGCGCTCCACGTTCTGCGCGAAGACCGCGAGTTCGGGGCACCAGGGGCTGTTGACGACGTACTGCGTGGAGACCCCGATGAAGCTCGCGTCCACGATCCGGCCGGTCATGGAGTTGCGGCCGTCGGGGATGTCGCCGGCGTCGTCGGCGTGCACGATGGTGATCTTCTCGGGCCGCACCCCGGCGAGGACCTTGTCCCCGGACCGCGCGCTCTTGGCGGCGCAGCGCGCGGCCGGCATGACCAGCCGCCGGTCCCCGACGCTGAGCAGCAGGTCGGCGCCGTCGGTGCCGGTGATCTGGGCCTCGATCAGGTTGGACTGGCCGAGGAAGTTGGCGACGAAGGTGCTGCGCGGGTTCTCGTACAGGTCGCTGGGGGCACCGAGTTGCTCGATGCGGCCGGCGTTCATCACCGCGATGGTGTCGGCCATGGTCATGGCCTCTTCCTGGTCGTGCGTGACGTGCACGAAGGTGATGCCGACCTCGGTCTGGATGCGCTTGAGTTCCAGCTGCATCTGGCGCCGCAGTTTGAGGTCCAGCGCGCCCAGCGGCTCGTCGAGCAGCAGCACCTTGGGGTGGTTGATCAGGGCGCGGGCGACGGCGACGCGCTGCTGCTGACCGCCGGAGAGCTGATGCGGCTTGCGGCGGGCCAGGTGGCCGAGCTCCACGAGGTCGAGCATGTCCCCGACCTGGCCCTTGACGGACTTGATGCCGCGGCGGCGCAGACCGAAGGCGACGTTCTCGTAGATGTCCAGGTGCGGGAAGAGCGCGTAGTTCTGGAAGACGGTGTTGACCGGGCGCTTGTAGGGCGGCAGTCCGGTGACGTCCTGGTCGCCGATGCGGACGGTGCCGGAGGTCGGGTCCTCCAGCCCGGCGACCATGCGCAAGGTGGTGGTCTTGCCGCACCCGGAGGCACCGAGGAGGGCGAAGAAGGAGCCTTCGGGGATGGTGAGGTCGAGCGGGTGGACGGCGGTGAAGTCGCCGTAGGTCTTGCCGAGGCCGGTCAGTGTCACGGCGCCGCCGGCGGGGCCGCCGGGTCCGGCCGGCTCGTCGGTGAGCGGTGCGGTCTGCTGGGTCATGTCGTCAGATCCCTGTCTGCGGTGGCCGGTCAGGCGCCGATGAGCTTGGCGAACTTGCCCTCGAAGGCGGTCTCCTCGTCGGCGGAGAGGGACCGGAAGGGATGGGCCTTCGCCTTCATCTCCTCATTCGGGATGATCAGCGGGTTGCCGGCCACGTCCTTGTCGATCTTGAGCAGCTCCTCGTACACGCCGGTGCAGGGCGTGATGTAGTTGACCCACGCCGACAGTTCGGCGGCGATCGCGGGCCGGTAGTACCAGTCCATGAGCAGCTCGGCGTTCTTGCGGTGCTTGGAACCCGCCGGGACCAGCATGTTGTCCGTCGAGTAGATGTAACCGACGTCGGGGATCACGAACTTGATCTCTGGGTTGTCGGCCTGGAGCTGCACCAGGTCACCGGCCCAGGCCACGCATGCCGCGATGTTCCCCGAGGCCAGGCCGTCGGTGTACTCGTTGCCGGTGAACTGGCGGATCTGCTTGCCGTCCACGGCCTTCTGGACCCGGGCGACGGCGGCGTCGAAGTCGTCGGCGGTGAAGGACTCGGGCCGCTTGCCGAGGTCGAGCAGCGTCATGCCGATGGTGTCGCGCATCTCGCTCAGCATCGCGACCCGGCCCTTGAGGGCGGGGTCGTCCAGCAGCTGGGAGACGCTGCCGACCTTCTTCCCCTTGGTGGCCTTCTCGTTGTACGCGATGACCGTGGCGATGCCCTGCCAGGGGTAGGAGTGGGCGCGCCCGGGGTCCCAGTCCGGGTTGCGGAAGCGCTGCTCGAGGTTGGTGTAGGCGTTCGGCAGGTACGTGGGGTCCAGCGGCTGCGCCCATCCCAGGCGGATCATCCGGGCGGCCATCCAGTCGGTGAGGACGACCAGGTCGCGGCCGGTGTTCTGACCCGCCGCGAGCTGCGGCTTGATCTTGGCGAAGAACTCGACGTTGTCGGTGATGTCGTCGGTGTACTTGACCTTGATCCCGGTCTTCTTCTCGAAGGCCTCCAGGGTCGGCATGTGCTTCTCGTCGTCGCTCGTGTCGATGTAGAGCTGCCAGTTGGAGAAGACCAGCGACTTGTCCTTGTCGGACAGGTCGTCGCTCTTGACCCCGCCCTGGTTGTTGGTGGCGGCCGGGATGCCGCACGCGGCCAGTGCCCCTGCGCCCGCGACACCGAGACCGGCGCCGAGCACCCGGCGCCGGCTCAGGGAGGCCCTCCCGCTGGTCAGGCTGCGTTCCCACGCGTTGCGTACGGGTTCGGACAGGCCCTCGAACATCTCCATGGCGGTGCTGCCTCCAGGGGCGGAATTGCGTGGGACGGACGGGCGTACGGGCCGGTGGGGGACGGTCCTGGGCGGCGGCCGGGTCAGCGGTCGCCGAAGACGGTGCGGTGCCACTCCTTGCGGGCGACCGCGGTGTTGTCGTACATCACGTGCTTGACCTGGGTGTACTCGTCGAAGGAGTACGCGGACATGTCCTTGCCGTAGCCGGAGGCCTTGGAGCCGCCGTGCGGCATCTCGCTGATGATCGGAATGTGGTCGTTCACCCAGACACATCCCGCCTTGATCTCGCGGGTGGCGCGGCCGGCACGGAAGACGTCGCGGGTCCACGCGGACGCCGCCAGACCGTACGGCGTGTCGTTGGCCAGATCCAGACCCTCATCATCGCTGTCGAACGGCAGCACGACCAGTACCGGACCGAAGATCTCGGACTGGACGATCTCGCTGTCCTGGGCGGCGCCCGTGATCAGCGTGGGCCGGTAGAAGGCGCCCGGCGCCGCGGGGGCCTCGCCGCCGGTGACGACCGTGGCGTAGGAACGGGCGCGCTCCACGAAACCGGCGACGCGGTCGCGCTGGGCGTACGAGATCAGCGGCCCGAGGTCGGTCCCGGCGTCGAAGGGATCGCCGACGCGGATCCCGGCGAAGAGGTCGGCGACCCCGGCGACGAAGGCGTCGAACAGGGGCCGCTGCACATAGGCGCGGGTCGCCGCCGTGCAGTCCTGGCCGGTGTTGATCAGGGACCCGGCGACGGCGCCGTGCACGGCCGCCTCCAGGTCGGCGTCGTCGAAGACGACGAACGGCGCCTTGCCGCCGAGCTCCAGGTGGAGCCGTTTGACGGTGGCGGTGGCGATCTCGGCGACGCGCTTGCCGACGGCGGTGGAGCCGGTGAAGGAGGTCATCGCGACATCGGGGTGGCCCACCAGGTGCTCGCCCGCGGGCCGGCCGGCGCCCGTGACGATGTTGACCACGCCGTCCGGGATACCGGCCTCGCCGGCCGCCTGGGCGAACATCAGCGAGGTCAGGGGCGTCAGCTCGGCGGGCTTCAGCACGATGGTGTTGCCCGCCGCGATGGCCGGCAGGACCTTCCAGGCCGCCATCTGCAGCGGGTAGTTCCACGGCGCGATGGAGCCGACGACACCGACCGGCTCGCGGCGCACGTAGGACGTGTGGTCGCCGGAGTACTCGCCCGCGGCCCTGCCCTCCAGGTGGCGGGCGGCCCCGGCGAAGAAGGCGGTGTTGTCGATCGTGCCGGGGACGTCGAACTCGGTGGTCAGCCGCAGCGGCTTGCCGCACTGCAGTGACTCGGCCCACGCGAACTCCGCCGCCCGTTCCGCCAGTACGGCCGCGAAGCGGTGCATGGCGTCGGACCGGGCCGCGGGAGTGGCGCCCGCCCAGCCGGGCAGGGCGGTCTTCGCGGCGGCGACGGCCGCGTCCACGTCGGCGGTGCCGGCCGTCACGTACCGGTGCACGGCCTCGCCGGTGGCGGGGTCGACGACGGTGTGGTCCTGGCCGGACGTGCCGGGGCGGAGTCCTCCGGCGATGTACTGGGCCCCCTCGGCGAACCGTTTCTGCACATCGAACGCGCCATGCGCACTGAGGGCCATCGTCTTCTCCTCGGATCCGCTCGGGCTGCGTGGCCAAAGCCTGGATTGATGGATGATCCTGACAGAGTAGGCTCGCCTCAACAAGTGATTCCGTTGTTGCCTTTTGGTTACGCGACGAAATCTGTCTTCCCCGGCGATGTCATCGGATCGCCGCGGTGGACAATCCCGAAAGCCGCCCGCGCCCGGCAACCGGCACCTCGCATGCCGTGCCCCGGCCGCCCGTGCACCCGCGGGCTACGGTGGCAGTGCCGCCCGCCGCGTGCCTTGCCGCCCCGACCCGCCCGCCCCACCCTCCCCGGAGGTCGCACCGTGTTCCCCACCGTCGCCGAGGTCCTGCAGCTCGACGCGCTCCGCCGCGGGTCGCCGCAGGTCGTCGCGGGCGCCGACGGGCTCCACCGGCCGGTGCGCTGGGTGCACGTCAGCGAGCTCGCCGACATCGCCGGCATGCTGCACGGCGGCGAACTGGTGCTGACCACGGGCGTCATGCTCCCCGAGGACAAGGAACCGCTGGCCCGCTACATCGACGACCTCGCCGACGTCGGCGCCTCGGGCCTGGTCGTCGAACTCGGCCGCCGCTACGCGGACACCCTGCCGCGACCGCTGGTGCGGGCCGCGGAACGGCGCGGGCTGACGCTCGTCGCGCTCCGCAACGAGGTCCGGTTCGTCGCCGTCACCGAGGCAGTGCACGCACACGTCGTGGACGCCCAGCTCAGCGAGTTGCGGGCCTCCGAGGCGGTCCACCAGACCTTCAACGAGCTGTCCGTGGAGGGCGCGGAGGCCGACGAGATCGTCCGCGAGGTCGCACGCATCGCGGGCGCGCCCGTCGTCCTGGAGAACCTCTCCCACCAGGTACTCGCCTTCGACCCGGCAGGGCACGACCCGCAGGCGCTGCTCGACGGCTGGGAACGCCGCAGCCGCGGCGTCGCCCCGGCCGGCCGCACCGGCCACGACCCCCGCAGCGGCTGGCTGGTCACCGGGGTCGGGGCCCGCGGCCGCGACTGGGGGCGGCTGGTCGTCGTCGGGGAACCGGTGCCGGACTCCGCGCCCGCGGCCGGCGAACGCCAGCACCCGCACACCGTGCTGCTGGAACGCGGCGCCGCCACCCTGGCCCTGAACCGCCTGCTGGAACGTGACCGCGAGTCGCTGGAACGGCAGACCCACCGCACCCTGCTGTCCGGAATCCTCACCCACGCCCTCACCGTCTCCGACGTCGCCCTCCGCGCCCGGGCGATCGGCGTGCCCCTGGAGGGCCGCCGGCTCGTGGGCGTCATGCTGCGGCTGCGCGGCGCGGGCGTCGCCGCGGCTCTGGAGGCGCAGGCCAGGCTGCGGGACTTCACCGAGACCGCCGGTCAGGCCGTGCGCGACCGGGGGCTGACCGCGCTCACCGGCACCCTCGACGATGGCGCGGTCGGTGTCCTGGTCTCCCTCGGCCCCGCCGACGACGAGCACACCGCGCTGGAGGGCTTCGCCGCCGCGCTCACCCGGCTCACCGAGACCGCGCCGGACGGCGGCCCCGCCTTCGTCATGGCCGCCGGCTCCTCCGTCGGATCGCTGCGCGACGCCCGCCGGACCCTGCTGGAGGCCGCCCAGGTCGCGGACGCCGCACTGCACGGCGGCCGGCAGGAGGGCGGAAGAGCGCAGCCGTCCGGGACAAGGGTGGGAGCGGGGGGCGGACGGGCCTACTACCGGCTGCCGGACGTACGGCTGCGGGGGCTGCTGCATCTGCTGCGCGACGACGCCCGCCTCCAGACGTACGTGGAGCGCGAACTCGGCCCGCTGCTGGCGCACGACGCCGAGCACGGCACGGACCTGGTGCGCATCCTCGCCGCCTATCTGGAGAGCGGCCGCAACAAATCGGCGGCGGCGGACGCCGCCCACCTGTCACGGCCCTCCTTCTACGACCGGCTGCACCGCGTCGAGCGCGTCCTCGGCATCGACCTGGACCAGGTGGAGTCCTGCCTGTCGCTGCACGTGGCGCTGCTCGCGCTGGAAGCGGTGCGTCGGTAGGTCAGGGGACCGGCAGCTCCCAGTAGGTGTAGTCGTAGTCGAAGCCGGGGGCGATCTCGACCTGGAACCTGCCGTCCTGGTCGTCGTCGGGCACGATCACGGTGACGTCGGACGTCACGGTCTCGCCGGAGCCCAGCTCCCCGGGCAGCCCGTCGTCCTGCGTGATGTCCTCGAGGGTGTCCTCGTCCTCCTCCTCGGCATAGGCGTTGGCCTCGGAGTCGGACATGTCGGCGGTTTCGTCACCGGTGTTCTCGAGGGTCACGGTGAACGTCACCGCGGTGCCGTCGGATGCCGAATCCGAGGACACATCGTCGGCCTCCCGCGCGGCGGAGACGGTCACCACCACACCGTCGTCGTACGTCGCGGGGGTGCCGGCCTCCAGCGGCATGCCGTACTCGCCCCCGTCCGCGCTGATGATCTCGCCGTCCGCCGAGTCGAACCAGCCGCCGCTGATCCCGCCGACCACCAGCGTGATCATCGCGCCGGAGACCACCACGGACGCGATGCCGAGGATCAGGCCGGTCAGCGCCTGGCCGCGGTTGGTCGCCTCGCCGCGGCGCGCGAGGCGCAGGCCGACGATGCCGAAGGCGAGCGCCGCCAGACCCAGGGGAAGGCCGAGGAACGCCCCGAAGCACGCGACACCGAGGATGGAGCCGATGATGCCGAGCACCATCGCGGTGACCCCGAACCCGTTGCGCGGCGCGGGCTGCCCCCAGGCCCCGTACGGGCCGGGGTAGCCGGGGTATCCGGGGTAGCCCGGGTACTCGGGATACGCCGGGTACCCCGGATATCCGGAGTGGCCGGGGTATCCGGGGTATCCGGGGTGACCCGGCTGGCCGGGGTAGCCCGGGTACTGCCCCTGCGGGGGGACGGCTCCCCACTGGCCGTACGGGTACGGCTGCGTCGGTGCCTGCGTCTGCGTGTGTGCCTGCGGGGCCGGCGCGTCGGCGGGCACCGGCCGCTTCGTCATCTCCACACCAGGGGCCTGCGGTATGGGTGGCGGGGCCCACGGTTCCCCCGCCGCGGGCGCCTGCGGCTGCGGCTGCGCCGGTACGGCGGCCGCGGGATACCCCCACGGACCCGGCTGCGGCGCGGCCGGGTACCCGGCCCCGGGCACCGGCGGTGCCCACGGATCCTGCGTCACGGCGGCGGCCTGGCCCACCGGGTCCGCCGCCTGCGGCGGCACCGCGCCGAACTCCCGCGCACGGACGTCCTCGACCGGGTCGGCGACCGGGCTGCCGGCCTCCACCACCCCGGACTCCGCCGCGGCCACCGGCGAAGCGGCATCCGCGGGAGCCGGGTCGTCCCCGCCCGCGGCGGCGGCGGCCTGGCCCACCGGGTCCGCCGCCTGCGGCGGCATCGCGCCGAACTCCCGTACACGGACGTCCTCGACCGGGTCCACGGGCGGCGCGTCCTCGACCGGGTCGGCAACCGGGCTGCCGGCCTCCACCACCCCGGACTCCGCCGCGGCCACCGGCGAAGCGGCATCCGCGGGAGCCGGGTCGTCCCTACCCGCGGCGGCGCCGGGCGCGGCCTCGGCCTCGGGCGCATGCGCCTGCACCCGGCGGAAGGCCCGGGTGCGGTCGTCGGGGGTGTCGTCCGGCGGCGGGACGGGGGGGTGGGCGGGGGCGGCGTCGTGTGGCGCCGGGGTCTCGCGGTCGTCGGACATGCGGTGATCCTCCTGGCTACGTCGGGCAATGCTATGGCCTGCGAAGACGGCGGACCGCAACAATTTCGCGTCTACGATGGCCGTTGCCGCCGAGCGCTCAGGAGGATCACCGCATGTCCGACACCGTGCCCGCCCTCGACGCCTTCATCGCGGGGCTGCCGAAGGCCGAACTCCACGTCCACCATGTGGGTTCCGCCTCGCCCCGCATCGTCGCCGAGCTGGCCGCACGGCACCCGGATTCCAAGGTGCCCTCCGACCCCGCCGCACTCGCCGAGTACTTCAGCTTCCGGGACTTCGCGCACTTCATCGAGGTCTATCTGTCCGTCGTCGACCTGATCCGCGACGCGGAGGACGTGCGCCTGCTGACGTACGAGGTGGCCCGGGACATGGTGCGGCAGAACATCCGCTACGCCGAACTGACCGTGACCCCGTACAGCTCGGTGCGGCGTGGCATCCCGGACCGGGCGTTCGTGGAGGCGATCGAGGACGCGCGCACGGCGGCCGAGAAGGAACTGGGCATCGTGCTGCGCTGGTGCTTCGACATCCCCGGCGAGGCCGGCCTGGCCTCGGCGGAGGAGACCGCGCGCATCGCCACCGAACTGCGCCCGGAGGGTCTGGTCAGCTTCGGCCTGGGCGGCCCGGAGATCGGTGTGCCGCGCCCGCAGTTCAAGCCGTACTTCGACCGTGCCCGCGCGGTGGGCCTGCGCAGCGTGCCGCACGCGGGCGAGACCACCGGCCCGCAGACGATCTGGGACGCGCTGAACGATCTGGGCGCCGAGCGCATCGGCCACGGCACGAGCGCCACACAGGACCCGCGGCTGCTGGACCACCTGGCCGAGCACCGCATTCCGCTGGAGGTCTGCCCGACCTCCAACATCGCCACCCGCGCGGTGACCACCCTGGACGAGCACCCGGTGAAGCAGATGGTCGCCGCGGGCGTGCTGGTCACGATCAACAGCGACGACCCGCCGATGTTCGGCACCGACCTCAACTCCGAGTACGCGGTCGCCGCCCGTCTGCTGGAGCTGGACGAGACGGGCGTGGCCGCGCTGGCCAGGAACGCCGTCGAGGCGTCCTTCCTGGACGCCGGCGGCAAGGCACGGCTGTCCGCCGAGATCGACGCGCACCTGGCCGGATGGCAGCGCTAGCCGTCGCCCATCGCGGCGACCCGTACCGCCACCGCGAGAACACCCTGCCCTCGCTGCGCAGCGCGCTGCACGCGGGGGCGGACGCGGTGGAGATGGACGTACGGGTGACCCGCGACGTCGTGCCGGTGCTGCTGCACGATCCCACCCTCACCCGGCTGTGGGGGGTGGACGCCGCCTTGGCGGAACTGCCGGCGGCAGCCCTGCCACCGGGGATCCCCACGCTGTACGAGGCGCTCGGCGCGGTCGAGGGCTGCCGGGCGCTGGTCGACATGACGGTGCCGGAGTCGGCGCCCGCGGTCCTGGCCGCGGTGCGGGACGCGGGCGCGGAGGACCGGACGTACTACTGCGGCGAGGCCGCGGTGATGCTCGCGGTCCGGGACCGCGATCCGGCCGCGGAGATCGCGCTCACCTGGAAGACCGCGGCGCCGGTGCCCCCGCTGCTGCTCACGGAGTTGCGGCCGCGCTGGATCAATCTGCGCTTCGGGCTGGTGCGCAGCCCTCTGGTGGCGTGGGCGCGCGGCGAGGGCCTGCTGGTGGGCGCGTGGACGGCGGATCTGCGGCGTACGATGCGCCGGCTGGAGCGGCTGGGCGCGGACGCCATCACCTCCAACCGCATCGAGGTGCTGCTCGGCGAGCTCGGCGGCCGGCCGGTCCGTCCCGCTCGGCGGTGACGGCGGACGCGGCCTCAGGCCGGGGCGCCGGCGTCCGGCAACGGCTCGGGTGACACGGCCGCCGCAGGGGGCATGGCCTCCAGCCGCTTGATCATGCGGCGCAGGATCAGCAGCGGGACGACGCCGAAGACGCCGAACGCCATGTCGACCGGCATCCACCACAGCGGCAGGCCCCGGATCGGGATGCAGATCGCCGCGAGCGGGATGACCCCGGCGCAGGCGATCATGGCCCACTCCACGATCCAGATGTTGCGCACCGCGTCGCGCCAGACACCGTAGAAGGCCGTGGCGATCACCAGGTGGGCGAAAGCGAGCCAGTCCGTGCCGTAGAACAGGAACGGGTAGTCCGCGTCGGTGGCGTCCGCCCCCTCCCGCACCCGGGAGATCCAGTCGCCGACGAACCCGGGCAGACCCCAGCCGTCCACCCACCGCACCTCGTGGACGAGCGGGAACGCGGTCACGCCGCTCAGCGCCAGGCACACCACAAAGACGACCAGCCACACGCGAATGCGCTGCTCGAGCGCTCTTCGTTGCTCCATGATCCGGAGCGTACGCGGACGTGCCGCGGCCCCGGACACGAGGGTGTGTCCGGGGCCGCCCGGCCGGTCGCGGGTCCGGGGTGTCAGCCGTCCAGCGAGGTCATGACGTGCTTGACGCGGGTGTAGTCCTCGAAGCCGTAGCCGGAGAGGTCCTTGCCGTAGCCGGACTTCTTGAAGCCGCCGTGCGGCATCTCGGCGACCAGCGGGATGTGGGTGTTGATCCACACGCAGCCGAAGTCGAGGCGCTTGGACATGCGCATCGCGCGCGCGTGGTCCTTGGTCCACACCGAGGAGGCCAGGGCGTAGTCGACACCGTTGGCCCACGAGACGGCCTGGTCCTCGTCGGTGAAGGACTGGACGGTGATGACGGGGCCGAAGACCTCGTTCTGGATGATCTCGTCGTCCTGCCTGAGGCCGGACACCACGGTCGGGGCGTAGAAGTAGCCCTTGTCGCCGACCCGGTGGCCGCCGGTCTCGACCTTGGCGTGCGCGGGCAGGCGCTCGATGAAGCCGGTGACCTGGGCGAGCTGGTTGGCGTTGTTGAGCGGGCCGTACAGCACGTCCTCGTCGTCCGGGGCGCCGGTCTTGGTGTCGGCGGCGGCCTTGGCGAGCTGGGCGACGAACTCGTCGTGGATGGACTCGTGGACCAGCACGCGGGTGGCGGCGGTGCAGTCCTGGCCGGCGTTGAAGTAGCCGGCGACGGCGATGTCCTCGACGGCCTTGGCGATGTCGGTGTCCTGGAAGACCACGACCGGGGCCTTGCCGCCCAGTTCCAGGTGGACCCGCTTGACGTCCTTGGCGGCGCTGGCCGCGACCTGCATGCCGGCCCGTACCGAGCCGGTGATGGAGGCCATCGCGGGGGTGGCGTGCTCGACCATCAGCCGGCCGGTGTCGCGGTCGCCGCAGACCACGTTGAAGATGCCCTTGGGCAGGTCCAGTTCGGCCAGGACGTCACCGATGATCCCGGCGATCAGCACGGTCGAGGCGGGGGTGGTGTCCGAGGGCTTCAGGACGACCGTGTTGCCCGCGGCGATCGCCGGGGCGAACTTCCACACGGCCATCATCATGGGGTAGTTCCACGGCGCCACCTGGGCGCAGACGCCGACCGGCTCACGGCGGACGATGGAGGTCATCCCGTCCATGTACTCGCCGGCCGAACGGCCCTCCAGCATGCGGGCGGCGCCCGCGAAGAACCGGATCTGGTCGACCATCGGCGGGATTTCCTCGCTCGCGGTCAGCCCGATCGGCTTGCCGGTGTTCTCGCTCTCGACGGCCACCAGCTCGTCCGCGCGCGCCTCGAAGGCGTCGGCGATCTTCAGCAGCGCCTTCTGGCGCTCGGAGGGCGTCTTGTCGCGCCAGACCGGGAAGGCGGCCGCGGCCGCCGCCATGGCGGCGTCGACGTCGGCGGCACCGGACAGCGGGGCGGTCGCGTAGGCCTCGCCGGTGACCGGGTTGACCACGTCCGTGGTGCGCCCGTCGACGGCGTCGCGGAACTCTCCGTTGATGTAGTTGCGCAAGATACGGAGCTCGCTCACTGCACCTCTCCCTGTCCTGTCCGATGTGTGAGACGCCCCCAGACTACCCACACCACTGCCGTATTCGACATAGCCGAAACTCCGCGACAATGGATTCCGTGAGTTTTGAGCCGCAAAACTGCGGATTTCATTGAACGGGGGTTGCGCGACTGCTGACCTCTCATGCACAGTGTGTGCGTGGCCACTCGTACTCCGGATCCCAGGGGCGCCAACGGCACCTTTGTGATCGACTCCGTCTCCAAGGCGATCATCGAACAACTCCAGGAGGACGGCAGGCGTCCGTACGCCGCCATCGGCAAGGCCGTGGGCCTGTCCGAGGCGGCCGTGCGGCAGCGCGTCCAGAAGCTGCTCGACCAGGGCGTCATGCAGATCGTCGCCGTCACCGACCCGCTCACCGTGGGATTCCAGCGGCAGGCCATGGTCGGCATCAACGTCGAGGGCGACATCGATCCCGTCGCCGACGCGCTCGCCGCGATGACGGAAGTCGAGTACGTCGTCGTGACCGCGGGCTCCTTCGATCTGCTGATCGAGATCGTCTGCGAGGACGACGACCATCTTCTGGAGACGATCAACAAGCGGATCCGCACGCTGCCCGGCGTGCGGTCCACCGAGAGCTTCGTCTATCTCAAGCTCCGGAAGCAGACCTACACCTGGGGAACCAGATAGCCATGAGCGCGGACCTTTCCAAGACCGCGTACGACCACCTGTGGATGCACTTCACCCGCATGTCGTCGTACGAGAACGCCCCTGTGCCGACCATCGTGCGCGGCGAGGGCACGTACATCTACGACGACAAGGGCAAGCGGTACCTCGACGGGCTCGCGGGCCTGTTCGTGGTCAACGCCGGTCACGGCCGGATCGAACTCGCCGAGACCGCCTACAAGCAGGCCCAGGAACTGGCCTTCTTCCCGGTGTGGAGCTACGCCCACCCCAAGGCCGTGGAGCTCGCCGAGCGGCTGGCGGACTACGCCCCCGGCGATCTGAACAAGGTCTTCTTCACCACCGGCGGCGGCGAGGCGGTCGAGACCGCCTGGAAGCTGGCCAAGCAGTACTTCAAGCTCAAGGGCAAGCCGACCAAGTACAAGGTCGTCTCCCGCGCCGTCGCCTACCACGGCACCCCGCAGGGCGCCCTGTCCATCACCGGCCTGCCGGGTCTGAAGGCCCCCTTCGAACCGCTGGTCCCCGGCGCGTTCAAGGTGCCCAACACCAACATCTACCGCACCCCGATCTTCGGCGACGACCCCGAGGCCTTCGGCCGCTGGGCGGCCGACCAGATCGAGCAGCAGATCCTCTTCGAAGGCCCCGACACCGTCGCGGCCGTCTTCCTGGAGCCCGTGCAGAACGCCGGCGGCTGCTTCCCGCCGCCGCCCGGCTACTTCCAGCGGGTCCGCGAGATCTGCGACCAGTACGACGTGCTGCTCGTCTCCGACGAGGTCATCTGCGCCTTCGGCCGGCTGGGCACCATGTTCGGCTGCGACAAGTTCGGCTACGTCCCGGACATGATCACCTGCGCCAAGGGCATGACCTCGGGCTACTCTCCCATCGGCGCGTGCATCATCTCCGACCGCATCGCCGAGCCCTTCTACAAGGGCGACAACACCTTCCTGCACGGCTACACCTTCGGCGGCCACCCGGTGTCGTCGGCGGTCGCCCTCGCCAACTTCGACATCTTCGAGCGCGAGCAGCTCAACCAGCACGTGCTCGACAACGAAGGTGCCTTCCGCGCCACCCTGGAGAAGTTGCACGACCTGCCGATCGTGGGCGACGTCCGCGGCAACGGCTTCTTCTACGGGATCGAGCTCGTCAAGGACAAGGCCACCAAGGAGACCTTCACCGACGAGGAGACCGAGCGCGTCCTGTACGGCTTCCTCAGCAAGGCGCTCTTCGAGAACGGCCTGTACTGCCGCGCCGACGACCGCGGCGACCCGGTCGTCCAGCTCGCCCCGCCGCTGATCGCCGACCAGTCGACGTTCGACGAGATCGAGGGCGTCCTGCGCACGGTCCTCACGGAGGCCTGGACCAAGCTGTGATCTCCGGGGCTCTGTTCGCCTCAGCAACGCTCCCGGCCCCTTCGGCGCACTCGCCGGAGGGGCCCCTGCGTGTGCACGGCGGCCGGCACACCACCGTCGCAGCTAGGCCGCACGGGTGGCCGCGCGCGCAAAGGCCCACGGTAACCGCGGCCCGGGGGCGCCGGGCGCGTAGCGTGCCCGCAGTGACCCGGACTCCCCGCGTTCGTTAGAGGCCAACGTGAACCCACCCGACAACGACGTGCTGTGGGCCCGCGGCCTGCGCCACACGCACGACCGCTCACCCGCCCTGCTCGGTGTGTCCCTGGGCGTGCGGGAGGGCGAGATCCTCGGCATCCTCGGCCCGCACGGCGCCGGGAAGACGACACTGCTGCGCTGCCTGTCCGGCGAACTGCTGCCGGAGCAGGGCGAGGTGTGGTTCAACAGCGCACCTGTGCACACCCTGGGCAGCGCCGCACGCGAACGACTGCGGCGCGAGCGTTTCGGCTGGGTGGAGAGCACCCCGCAACTGCTGCCCGAACTGACGGTGTGTGAGAACGCCGCGCTGCCGCTGCTGCTGGCCGGAATCCCCTACCGCACCGCCCGCACCGCCGCCCAGGACTGGCTGGACCGCCTGGACATCGGCGGTGCCGCCCGCAAGCGCCCCGGCCAGCTGCTCCAAGCCGAACGCCAGCGCGTCGCGATCGCCAGGGCCCTGGTCAACCGCCCCGCCGTGGTGTTCGCGGACGAGCCGACCGCCCCGCTGCACCGCGCCGACCGCTCCCAGGTGCTGCGCATGCTGACCAGTGCGGCACGCTCGCACGGCATCACGGTCGTCCTGGCGTCCAACGAACCCGAGGTCGTCTCGCTCGCCGACCGGGTCATCACTCTCGTCGACGGCCGCCCCGTCGCGGGCATGCCGCAGCAGGACCGAGAGGGCGCCGACTCGTGCTCAGCCTCCGTGTAGCGCTCGGCTCGCGGCCGGCCGTCCTGGCACGCCGGCTGCTGGTCGTGGCGGCGGCCGCGGGCACCGGCTTCCTGCTGCTCGCCACCCTGGGCCATGCCCTCACCCACACCGGGGGCACCGCCCGCGGGCTGATCCGGCTCGCGTGGTGCGCCGTGCCGTTCGCCGCCACCGTGCACCTGTCGGTGTTCGTCGCGCGGACGGAGCCCAGCGGGCGCCTGCACGCCGGTCTGTCCGCGGCCGGGCTCGGGCGGCACGGGCTGCCGCTCCTGGGCGCGGCGAGCACCGCGCTCAGCACCGGTCTCGGGGTCCTGCTCGCGCTGCTGGCCTTCCTCCACCTGCGCGGCGACCTGCCCGGCTCGCCGCTGAGCGGCGCCGCCTCCGGACCGCTCGGCGCGGACCGCCCGCTGCCGGTGGTGGGGGCGCTCACGCTGCTCGCGCTGGTGCCGGTGGTCTCCGCCGTGGCGACCGCGTACTGCCTGCGGGCGGCGCGCGCGACGGCCACCGACGAGACGGCCGTCCGCACACCGCCCACCGGACTGCCCTGGGGGGCGGCGCTCACCACGATCGGCCTCGCCATCGAGATCACCGCCGCCCACGACGCACGCCGGAACCCGCCCGGCACCCTCCTCCCGCTGCCCGGCGGCCTCGGCGGGATCGCCCCGGCCATGGCGGGCGGCTGGATCCTCATCGCCATCGGCCTGGTCCTGGCCATGCCGGGTCTGCTCCACGAGTGCGGCCGCCTCCTGGCCTCCTGCCGGCCGACCGCGCTGCGCCTGCTCGCCGGGCGCGCCCTTCAGGAGGAGGCCCCCCGCGTCGGCCGCCCTCTCGGCGTCCTGTGCGCCGTGTGCGCCGCCGGCCTCGCCACGGCGGCCCGGCTCGACGCGGGCGCCCAGCCCCTCGGTCCGCTGACCGTGCTCGGCGCCACGCTCGTCGCCGTCGCGGCCGCCGGCACCGCGCTCACGGCGACGGTCGACGCCAAGCGGGCCCGGCGCCCCTCGACATCGGCCCTCACCCGCCTCGGCGCCCCCGCCTCCCTCCTGCGTTCCGCCGCCACCCTGCGCACGACCACCGCATTCGTCCTGGTGGCTCCGGTCACCTGGCTGGTCTCCCACCTCGGCACTCTCCCCCTGCCGTAGTGGGCGTCGGGCCCGGCACCGTCCGGGCCCCACGGTGGACCGGGGCGCCCGATTCCCCTCCTCGAACCGGGCGCCCCCTCCCCTCCTCCGCCCCCGGCGGACCCGCCCGCCGGCGCTCGCTAGAGTGGCGGGCGTGCAACAGCCGCCCCGCGACATCGAGATCGAGACCCTGGACGAGTTCGACCGCGTCGCCGCGTCGGGCTCCCTGCGCGGACACCGCGTGCAGTCGGTCGATCTGACGACCCGTACCTTCGCCCTGCTCTCCGCGGACACCACCGAGGCCGTGTTCCTCGGCTGCCCGATGGAGCCGGAGGCCGCCGCCCACGTCCGCTCCACGGGCGCCCTGGTCTTCCCGCCCGTGCCGGAGCTGCCCTTCGACCCGTACCGGGGCACGCTCTACACCCCGGATGCCCTGTACGAGGGCCTGACCAGCCCCGACGGCTACGACGCGACGCCCGACGCGCACGCGTACCAGTGGTTCCTGCGCACCCGCGACACGGGCGACATCTTCGCGTCGATGCTCCGCAGCATCCACGACGACGCCGTCTCCGACGCCTTCGACGAACTCCTCGCCGGGGCCCGCGTCGTCGGCGTGATGGGCGGCCACGCCATGGCCCGCGGCACCGACGCCTACGCGGGCGCGGCCCGCCTCGGCAGGGCGCTGGCCCGCGAGGGCCTGACCGTGGCGACCGGCGGAGGACCCGGCGCCATGGAGGCGGCCAACCTCGGCGCGTACGCGGCGCCCTTCGACGACGCGATGCTCAAGGACGCGCTCGACACGCTCGCGCAGGTCCCCTCCTTCCGGCCCTCCATCACCGACTGGGCCCGCGCCGTCTTCGCCGTGCGCGACCGCTACCCCGGCGGGGGCGCCTCCGTCGGCGTGCCGACCTGGTTCTACGGTCACGAGCCGCCGAACGCCTTCGCCGCGCACATCGCCAAGTACTTCGCCAACGCCACCCGCGAGGACGGCCTGCTGGCCCGCTGCACAGCGGGCGTGGTCTTCCTTCCGGGCGCGGCGGGCACCGTGCAGGAGATCTTCGACAACACCACGCCCAACTACTACGAGTCGAACGGCGCCCCGCGCCCCATGGTGCTGGTCGACGAGGAGCACTGGACGACCCGCCTCCCGGCCTGGCCCCTCCTCCAGTCCCTCGCCGAAGGCCGCAGCATGGCGCCCCGCATCGCCCTGGTGGACTCCATCGAGGACGCCCCCAGGGCGCTGGCCCGCCTCACGGCGGACGAGGCCCGGTAGCAGCCACGTCCCGGCCCTCGCGGTACGAGGGCCGGGAACCCGATCGTCCTGGTGAGCGGGGATCGCCCGGGAGGAAAGGCGTCTGCCCGGTGCCGTGCACGTCCGGCGTTTGCGCGGGGACACAGCTGGGACACAGCGCCCGGCCGAGCGGGTGGGCGAGCCCGGCTTGACCGGACCGCCGACGCACGGCGAGCAGCGCGAACCCTCAGGCCCCGAGCACCACGACCTCGTCGGCGGCGAAGGCGACACCGACCGTCTCCCCCTCGGCAGGCGCGTCACGCAGGGCGCACGAGGCCTCCAGGCGCGGCCCGCCCGCGGGCTCCAGCAGCAGCGTGACCTGGTCACCGCGGAAGGTGCGCGCGACCACCGCGCACGGCAGCCCCTCTTCGGCGGGCACGAGCCGCACCCCGGCCGGGCGCACCAGGAGCCGGCCGGGCCCCTGCGGCGATCCGGGCGGTACAGGGATCTTGCCCCAGGGGGTGTCGGCGGCGTCTCCGGTGACGGTCACCGCCGGCACGTTGCCGAATCCGAGGAAGCGGGCCACGAACTCCGACGCGGGCCGCCGCCACACCTCCAGCGGCGTGCCGGCCTGCTCGACGTGCCCGTCACGCATGACGACGACCCGGTCGGCGAGCGCGAAGGCCTCGCCCTGGTCGTGGGTGACGGCCAGCACGGTCGTGCCCAACCGGCGGAAGAGCTGGCGCAGTTCGACCACGAGACGCTCGCGCAGACCACGGTCGAGCTGCCCGAGCGGCTCGTCCAGCATGAGCAGCCGCGGTTCGGGCGCCAGCGCGCGGGCCAGCGCGACCCGCTGCTGCTCACCGCCCGACAGGGATGCCACGGCGCGCCGCTGCGCGCCGGGGAGCCCGACCAGCTCCAGCAACTCCCCCACCAGGCGGTCGCGTTCGCCCCGCACCGTCCCGCGTATGCGCAGGCCGAAACCGACGTTGCCCGCGACGTCGTGCTGCGGGAAGAGCTGGTGGTCCTGGAACATCAGGCCCACCCCGCGCCGGTGCGCCGGCACGCCGCTCTGGTCCCGGCCGCCGAGCAGGACGCGACCGGCGTCGAGCGGTTGCAGCCCGGCCACGGCGCGCAGCATCGTGGACTTGCCGCCGCCACTGGGTCCGAGCACGCACACCGTCTCGTGCTCGGCGACCTCCAGGTCCACGGCGTCCAGGACGGCCCGTCCGCCGAAGCGCACGGTGGCGCCGTCCAGTCTCAGCAGGGTCATCAGAACTCCCCCGTCCTGTCGTCGCGGTGGCTGCCGTGGACACGCAGCCGTTCCAGTGCCAGCAGCGCGCCCGCGCACACCAGCATCAGCACGGTGCTCAGCGCCATCGCCTGCCCGTGGTTGAGTTCGCCGGCCCGCCCGAGCAGGCGGGCCACCGCGACCGGCAGCGTGGGGTTGTCGGGCCGCGCGATGAAGACCGTCGCCCCGAACTCGCCCAGAGAGACGGCGAAGGCGAAACCCGCCGCCACCAGCAGAGCCCGCCGTACCAACGGCAGATCCACCTCGCGCCAGGCGCGCAGCGGCGACGCCCCGAGCACCGCGGCCGCCTCGCGCAGCCGCTCGTCCACCGCACGCAGCACCGGCAGCATGGTGCGCACCACGAAGGGCACCCCGACCAGCGCCTGGGCGAGGGGCACGAGGATCCACGAGGACCGCAGGTCCAGCGGGGGTTCGTCGAGTGTGATGAGGAAGCCGAAGCCGATGGTGACGGCGGAGGTGCCCAGCGGCAGCATCAGCAGCGCGTCGAAGCCGCGGACGAGCCGGCCGGCGCGCCGGGTGAGCGCGGCCGCCGCCAGACCGCCGACGACCAGGGCGATCGCGGTGGCCGCGGCCGCGTACTCCAGCGAGTTCCACACGGCGCTCACCGGAGCGACCCCGAAGGTGCCGCCCCCCGCCCCCGCGGAGCCGAGCGCACGGTAGAAGTCCAGCCCGTATCCACCGGGTCCGTCCAGTGACCGTTCGACCAGGACGCCGAGCGGCACCAGGATCAGCAGCGCGGCCGCTCCGAGCGTCCCGGCCAGCAGCCCCCACTCGCCCGCGCCGCGCGGCCGCCGCGCCGTTCCGGACGGGTCGACCAGCCGCAGCGCGCTCTCGCGGCGGCGTACGGTCCGGGCGTGCACGGCCAGGATGCCGACCACGGCGGCGAACTGGACGATCGTCAGCACGGCGGCCGTCGGCAGGTCCAGCAACTGGGCCGTCTCACGGTAGATCTCCACCTCCAGGGTGGAGTAGGCGGGCCCGCCGAGGATCTGCACCACCCCGAAGGACGTGAAGGTGAAGAGGAACACCATGACCGCGGCCGCCGCCACGGCCGGCGCGAGCGCGGGCAGCGTCACTCGCCGCCACGCGCCGAACCGCCCGGCGCCCAGCACCCGGGCGGCCTCCTCCTGCCGAGGGTCGAGCTGCGACCACAGGCCGCCCACGGTGCGTACGACCACGGCATAGTTGAAGAAGACGTGCGCCAGCAGGATCGCCCACACGGTGGTGTCCAGACGCACGCCCCACAGCTCGTCCAGCAGCCCGCCCCGGCCCAGCAGCGCGAGGAACGCCGAGCCGGCGACCACCGTGGGCAGCACGAAGGGCACGGTCACCACCGCCCGCAGCAGATGCCGCCCGGGGAAGTCGAAGCGCGCGAACACATAGGCGCCCGGCAGGGCGATCGCCAGGGTGAGCGCGGTCGAGGCGGCCGCCTGCCAGCAGGTGAACCACAGCACGTGCAGGATGTCGGGGTCGCCCAGCACGTCCGCGAACCGGCCCAGGCGCCATCGGCCGCCCTCGCGGAGCCCGCGGGTGACGATGGCGGCGACCGGGTATCCGAAGAACACCGCGAAGAAGGCGGCCGGCACGGCCATCAGGCCGAGCCGTACGGCGTGCGGCCGCAGGGCGGCCGCCCTCCTGCGGGTCGCTCCGGTTACTTCAGCACGAGCGAGGACCACGTCTTGACCCACTGCTCACGGTTTTCGGCGATCTTCTTCGGCTCGACGGTTGCGGAATCGCCGATCGCGGGCGCGTACTTCGTGAAGACCTCGGGCAGCTTCGCGTCGTCCCGGGCGGGGTTGACGAACATGCTGAGCGGCATGTCCTCCTGGAAGGTGCGGCTCAGCAGGAAGTCGACGAGCGCCTTGCCGCCCTCGCTGTTCTTCGCGCCGTCCAGCAGCCCGGCGAACTCGATCTGCCGGAAGCAGGTGGCCGTCGCCACCCCCGTCGGCCCCTCCTGGGGCTGCTTCTTCAGCGCGAGCACCTCGGCGGGCGGGCTGGACGCGTACGACACGACCAGCGGCTTGTCGCCCCTGCCGCCGCCCGCGCCGGAGAAGTCGTCGTAGTAGGCCTGCTCCCAGCCGTCGACGACCTGGACGCCGTTGGCCTTCAGCTTCGTCCAGTAGTCCTGCCAGCCCTCGTCGCCGTACTTCGCGGTGGTGGCCAGCAGGAAAGCCAGGCCCGGGGAGGAGGTCGCGGCGTTCTCCGTGACCAGCAGGTCCTTGTACTCCGGCTTGACCAGGTCGTCGAAGGTCTGCGGGACGGGCACCTTGTGCGCGGTGAACCAGGCGCGGTCGTAGTTGACGCACACGTCGCCGAAGTCGATGGGCGTGACGCGGTGCTGTGCGGCGTCGAGCTGGAGGGCGGCGGGGACCTTGTCGAGGTCCTTCGCCTCGTACGGCGTGAACAGGCCGTTGTCCAGGGCGCGGGAGAGCAGGGTGTTGTCGACGCCGAAGAAGACGTCGCCCTGCGGGTTGCCCTTGGACAGCACGGCCTGATTGACCGCCGCGCCGGCGTCGCCGCCGCGCAGTACCTTCACCGTGAAACCAGTCTGCCGCGTGAACTCCTGCAGCACGGCCTTGGAGGCGGCGAAGGAGTCGTGGCTGACCAGGGTGACGGTCTTGGAGGCGCTGCCGGCGGAATCATCGCCTCCGCCGCAGGCCGCGAGGGATGCCGCGCCGAGCGCGACAACGAGGGCGGTGCCGGCGGCACGCCGACGGATGGTGCTCATCAAGTGACTCCCTACGCCGGTATGACCCGGATCAGGTTCGAGGGTCTGCGGCCGTGCCGCACTCTCAGCGCTGTGTGCGCTCCCCTGTCGGATGTTCTCTTGTCGATCGTCCACGGCAAACAGCCACAGACGACCGTCACCCTAGCAAGCGCCTGTCAGCGCTCGGAAGCCGCCAGCTGCCCGCAGGCCCCGTCGATCTCCTGGCCCCGGGTGTCCCGCACGGTCACCGGCACGCCGTGCGCCTCCAGGGCCGCGACGAACGCCCGCTCGTCCTCGGGCCGCGACGCGGTCCACTTCGAGCCCGGCGTCGGGTTGAGCGGGATCAGGTTGACGTGCACGCGCTTTCCCTTGAGGAGCCGGCCCAGCCGATCGGCGCGCCACGCCTGGTCGTTGATGTCCCGGATCAGCGCGTACTCGATCGACACGCGGCGCCCGGACACGTCCGCGTAGTGCCACGCGGCGTCCAGCACCTCGCGCACCTTCCAGCGCGTGTTCACCGGCACCAGGGTGTCGCGGAGCTCGTCGTCGGGCGCGTGCAGCGACACCGCGAGCCGGCACTTGAAGCCCTCGTCGGCGAAACGCAGCATCGCCGGCACCAGGCCGACCGTGGAGACGGTGATGCCCCGCTGCGACAGCCCCAGCCCGTCCGGCTCGGGGTCGGTGAGCCGGCGGATGGCGCCCACCACCCGCTTGTAGTTGGCCAGCGGCTCGCCCATGCCCATGAAGACGATGTTCGACAGCCGCGCCGGCCCGCCCGGGATCTCCCCGTCGCGCAGCGCGCGCATGCCCGCCACGATCTGGTGCACGATCTCACCGGTGGACAGGTTCCGGTCCAGCCCGGCCTGCCCGGTCGCGCAGAACGGGCAATTCATGCCGCAGCCCGCCTGGGAGCTGATGCACATCGTCACGCGGTCCGGGTAGCGCATCAGCACCGACTCGACCAGCGTCCCGTCGAACAGCCGCCACAGCGTCTTGCGCGTCGTGTCGTTGTCGGTGCTGCTGTGCCGCACGACCGACATCAGGTCCGGCAGCAGCCCCTCCGCCAGCTTCCCGCGCGCCGCCGCAGGAATGTCCGTCCACGCGGCCGGGTCGTCCGCGTACCGCGCGAAATAGTGCTGCGACAGCTGCTTGGCCCGGAACGGCTTCTCCCCCAGCTCCGCGACCACCTCCCGCCGCTCGTCGGGCGTGAGGTCGGCAAGGTGCCGCGGCGGCTTCTTGGCGGCGCGCGGCGCGACGAAAGTGAGTTCTCCAGGTGCAGGCATGGTCCGTCCAGTGTCGCAGATCGTTTGGGGCGCCCCAGGTCGGATGGGTGAGGCCCCCGTCACTCTCCGGTGTCCCCTGCCGACCTCGGCCGGCCTTGACCGACCTTTCACGGCCCGCAGACGGCCCGGACGACGCGGTCCGCGCCGCGAGGGGGCGACTGCGAGCAGCCCACACGCCCGTCCGGGCGCCGGCGCGCCGAAATCCCGTCGCGCT
This sequence comes from Streptomyces sp. RLA123, assembly GCF_056270165.1. Lineage (NCBI taxonomy): Bacteria > Bacillati > Actinomycetota > Actinomycetes > Kitasatosporales > Streptomycetaceae > Streptomyces > Streptomyces sp. RLA123. The sequence continues at coordinate 2,547,970 of NZ_JBWDOR010000003.1, forward strand.
CCTCGCCCCGACGAAGAACAATTCCCGTCATGGGGACGGACATATACGGGTTCATAGAGTGCCGCTGGGATCACTGGCTGGACGAAGACGACCGCGTCTGGTTCAGGGCCATCGACCTCATGCATCTCTACAACGGGCGCTCCTACGTCGCCTTCGGGTCCCTGTTCGGTGTCCGCGACACCACCTCCTTCCGCCCGCTTGCCGATCTCCGCGGCCTTCCGTCCGACGTGTCGCGGGAGACCCTCGCCGACTTCGAATCCTGCGGCTCGGACCTGCCCGACGCGTCCTGGATCACCTGGGCGGAACTGAAGGCCGCGGACTGGGAGGAGATCGCGAACGAGGTCGACGACTGCATTCACGAGTACCGCCGTAGCCCAGACGGGACCTGGGTGATGCACGGGCAGAACTCCGGCCTCACCCGCTTCGCCGAGCTCTCCGGTCATACCGACCACGACACCCTCTACCACGCGGGCAGGGTCTACGCCGAGGGCACCGAGTGGCCGGACGGCGACCGCCTCTTCCGCATCGGCCGCCTCCGCCGCAAGGATGCCGTGCCGGACAGGGACTGGGCCCCCGTCTGGTCGGTGATGCGAACACTGGCGAACCTGCACGGCGACGAGGGCGTCCGCCTGGTCGTCTGGTTCGACGGCTGACCCGCCCTGGCTTGAGCTCGACAGCCGGCCGCGTCAAGAAGTCGGGCTTCGGCGATGAGCCCGAGCACCGCTTTACACGCTCGACCGGGGTCCCATGGGTCGTCAGGCGGTCGGCCATGGGCTCTCGGAAGACCTCCAGGCCGAAGGACTCGAAACTATGGCCCCACACCGCTGAGTACCGCGTGCCGTCCTCGGTGAGCAAGCCGACGCCCATCGTGGGCTGGTGCCACGGCCCGAAGTCCCACTCCTCGACCTCGGTCCCATCGTCACCGCAGCTCAGCGGGTGATAGGTCACCTCCGCAAGGCGCGCAGACTTTCGACAGATCTCTCGTATTCATCCTCAGTGAGTTCGGGCGACGGCATCTCACCATCGTGGCCCTTCATCCGCCCAGACATCACAGGTTCTTCTCATCCCACACGAGGCCCAGTTCCGTCTCCGTCCAGCGGCCAGCCTGACGGAGGTGGTGCTGATGGCGCCCAGCCAACTCGTGGAGCCGTGCAGGGCGTAGTCGTTTGTCCGCTGCCATCACGTCATCGGGCCCTGATTGGCTGATCATGCAGCCCTGCACCGGGGGTAACAGCAGCCGCTGACGCACCGACAAGCATGTCGATCCCCACGGGCGATGATCCCTGCGACACCACGTACCCCGGTCACTGGACGTCGAGCGCCCACCGCACGTACCGATCTTTGGACACGAACCCGGCCTTCTCGTAGATCCCGAACGCCCCACTGGGATTCGCCGAGTCCACGCTCAGGCTGGCCTTCCCGTAACCATGAGCGGCGGCGCTGCGCAGCGCGTGCGCGATCAGCCCGCCGGCGACTCCGCGCTTGCGGTATTCCCGGAGCGTCCCGATGAGCATGAAGTAGGCCTCGCGCACGCCGGTGGCCGCCGTGTCGGCGTCCCACGACATGGTCACCAGCATGCCCGCTGGGGCTCCGTTCGCCGCGTTCCGGAGCAGAAAGCTGACCTCGGGCCGGAAGCTGTGATTGGTGATCTTGTTCTTCCAGGCGTCCACGGGCACCGGGACGCTGCCCCAGTGGTCCTTGAACGCCTCGTTCCGGATCATCCGGAACTCCTCGTCGTTCTGCTCCGACCACGGCTCGACCCGCAAGCCGTCGGGGATCGCCGTGTCCGGGATCGCGTCGCGCAGCGGGTGCTCCATGGACTGGGAGTAGCGGGCCGGCGCGAACCCCTGGGAGCGGAAGAGCCGGGCCGCGCCAGGGACGTGCTCGCACTGCTGGGCCTCGACCACGAGCTTGAGCGTCGGGTGATGCTGCGCGTGCAACGCCTTCGCGCCCGCTGTCCCGGCCTCCAGCAACACGGTGCCGACGCCCCGGCGACGGTAGTCCGGGTGCACCCCGCCGTCGACCATGACCCGGTGCGTCTCCTCGGCGGTCGGCTTGTAGGTGGCCTTGACGTAGCCGACCATCACGTGGCCGTCGAAGGCAGCCAGGCTCGCGCGCTGCAGGTCCGCGTGAGGATCCACCAGTTCCTGGAGGGTGTCCTCCTCGTCGTAGTGCTCACCGGTCCTGTCCTCGGCCTCCATGGCCTTGAGAAGCTCGGCCGACGCCTTCGCGTCCCCGATGGTGAGCGGTCGCCACGTCAGGTTGGTGGAGTCTGCGTCCATGCGGCGGACGGTACTGAAGCCGCCGCACGTTGTCGCTCGGTTTTCGCGACCGGGACCGAAGGCGCGGTGGCGCACTCCCGGGACCCTGCTCCGGCCGGGCCACCCGGCAGCGCGGCTGCATGGTCACCACCCCGATCTCCGTGCATGCCCCAACTCACGTGCCGGGTCCCGCAAAGCGCCCGCTGGGTGCGGCGCAGGCGAAGGTTCACCCCTCCGGACCGCTGCGCGAACGGTGTCGGTGCCCGCACTCGCCTTCCGCGACAGGGCCGGGGCACGCGTACGCGAAGACCGTCACACACCGCCGCGCGGCCATGGTCAGAAGCCGTCCACCTCGTGCCGCTATCGTGCGCCGGTACGGCAATGCCAACCGGCTCGGGCGCCGGTGAACTGGGGAGTGAGTGATGAGCACGTCGGCCGCCACCGGCACCGGGGAGCTGAAGCGGCACCTTGGGGTGTCGGACGCCGTGCTGATCGGGCTCGGCTCGATGATCGGAGCGGGGATCTTCGCCGCTCTCGCCCCGGCCGCCGCAGTGGCCGGGTCCGGTTTGCTGCTCGGCCTCGCCCTCGCGGCAGCGGTGGCGTACTGCAACGCGACCTCCTCGGCCAGGCTGGCGGCCCGCTATCCGCAGTCGGGCGGCACCTATGTGTACGGCCGCGAGAGGCTCGGGGACTTCTGGGGTTATCTGGCCGGCTGGGGCTTCGTCGTCGGCAAGACCGCCTCCTGCGCGGCGATGGCCCTGACCGTGGGCTCCTACGTCTGGCCGGGCCAGGCGCACGCTGTCGCGGTCGCCGCCGTGGTCGCGCTCACCGCGGTGAACTACACAGGGGTACAGAAGTCCGCATTGCTGACCAGGGCGATCGTCGCGGTCGTCCTGGCGGTGCTCGGCGCGGTGGTCACCGCCTGCCTCACCTCCGGCACCGTGGACGCGGCCCGCCTCGACGTCGGCGCCGACGCCTCCTTCGGCGGAGTCCTCCAGGCAGCCGGGCTGCTGTTCTTCGCCTTCGCCGGGTACGCGCGCATCGCCACCCTCGGCGAGGAGGTCCGCGACCCGCGGAAGACCATTCCGCGCGCGATCCCGCTAGCGCTCGGCATCACCCTGGTCGTCTACGCGGCCGTCGCCGTCTGCGTCCTGCTCGTCCTCGGTCCCGGCGGCCTCGCCCGCACTTCCGCCCCTCTGGTCGAGGCCGTGCGGTCGGCCGGGGTGCCCGCCCTGGCGCCCGTCGTACGGGCCGGCGCGGCGGTGGCCGCGCTCGGCTCGCTGCTCGCCCTGATCCTGGGCGTCTCGCGCACCACTTTGGCGATGGCCCGCGACCGGCACCTGCCGCACGCCCTCGCCGCCGTCCACCCCCGCTTCCAGGTCCCGCACCGCGCCGAACTCGCCGTCGGCGCGGTCGTCGCCGTCCTGGCCGCCACCACGGACGTACGCGGCGCGATCGGCTTCTCCTCCTTCGGCGTGCTGGCCTACTACGCCATCGCCAACGCCTCCGCCTGGACCCTCAGCCCCGCCGAGGGCCGTCCCGTCCGCGTCGTGCCGATCACCGGCGCGGCCGGCTGCCTCGTCCTGGCCTTCGCGCTCCCCACGGCCTCGGTCCTCACGGGCGGCGCGGTGATCGCCGCCGGCGCCGCCGTCTACGGCCTGCGCAAGGCCGCCCTCCGTCGTACCTGACGCAAACCCCCAGCGAGCCGGGAACCCCAACACCGCGCCGCGCGCCGCGCGTTCGGGACCGCGCACACCGTGACAGCCTTGTTGTCGGAACTGTGGGCTCCATCACAGCCGCCCGGATCCCGCACTGATGGACTCGCCCGATGGTCTTCCTGCTGCTCGTCCCCGCCGGCCTCCTGTGCGTCCTCGCCCTGGCCGGCTACGGCCTCGGCACCCTCGGCCGGTCCGGGGTGCGCGGCGCCGGCCGGGGGGTGCGCCTCAAGTGCGGCGCGGCCCTGCTGGGCGCCTGCGCGGCCGCGATGTACACCTGGGGCCTGATGCACGTCGCGGGAGCCGTCATCGAGGCGGAGGACGGCGGCACCGGTTCGGCACCCCTGCGCCCCTGCAGCTCACCGGGCCCGGACGAGCGGGCGCTCCAGGTCACGGGCTACCGCGTGGAGTACGTGCCGCTCAGCTTCGTCTGCGAGACGAAGGACGGCGGCAGTTACGCGGCCGCGTCCGTACCGGGCTACGTCAACCCGGCCGCCGTGGGCTTCGCCCTGGGCGCGGTCGTGTGCGCCGGCGCCGCGGCCGTCGAGTTGGAGCGCCGCGCCCGGGAGGCACAAGCCGCGCAACACCCCGTCAGGACCTGAGGGCACGGCAGTCCGGACGGCAGATCGGGCACGCGGTGACGTCCGGCATGCCGAGGGCGATCTCCAGTTCCTTGGCGCTGAGCCGTCCCCCGCCGGGGACGCGGCAGTCGTCGCGGTGGACGACACCGCGGCCGGGGCCGCCCTGGGGGTCGGGGACGCTCTGGAGGCGCCAGGCCCGGGCGGCCGCCGGTCGCCGTCGGGGGCGGACGCCTGCCTCCGCCTTCCGGATCCTGGCGTCCACGGCGTCGATCTGCAGCTGGAGGTACAGCCGGATCACCCGCAGACGTTCCGGATCCGATGGCAACTCGTACACATGTTCGAGATTAGCGGTACGGGCAGCGCACGGCCAGCACGGGTCCGCCGCGGGCGTACCGCGCACGAGCCGTGGCAGGGCCCACGGTTCAGAACCCGAGGTCGGACAGACTCGGGTGGTCGTCTGGGCGGCGTCCGAGCGGCCAGCGGTAGGCCCGGTCCGACTCCTCGATGCGCAGGTCGTTGATGCACGCGTGGCGGACGCGGTTCAGGCCCTGGTCGTCGAACTCCCAGTTCTCGTTGCCGTAGGAGCGGTACCAGTTGCCGGAGTCATCGCGGGACTCGTAGGCGAAGCGAACGGCGATGCGGTTGCCGTCGAAGGCCCACAGTTCCTTGATCAGGCGGTAGTCCAGCTCCCGGTTCCACTTCCGGGTGAGGAACGCGACGATCCCGTCCCGCCCGTTGACGAACTCCGCGCGATTGCGCCAGCGGCTGTCCGGCGAATAGCCGAGCGACGTCCTCGCGGGGTCGCGCGAGTTCCAGGCGTCCTCGGCCATGCGGACCTTCTGGATGGCGGTCTCACGCGTGAAGGGCGGTACCAGGGGCTTGGCGGCCATGCTCGCTCCAATGGCTCGGCGTCCAGGGGATTGATCAAGTCCACCCCAGGACGCCGTTGATCGCATCCGCATCCCACGGGGAAGCGTGTCAGCCGGAGCCGACGAAGATCACCAGGAGCAGCCACACCACAGGAGCGGTCGGCAGGAGCGAGTCCAGACGGTCCATGATGCCGCCGTGGCCCGGCAGCAGCTTGCCCATGTCCTTGATGCCGAGATCGCGCTTGATCATCGACTCGCCGAGGTCGCCGAGCGTCGCGCTGGCCGCGACGGCGAGGCCGAGCAGCAGGCCCTGCCACCACTTGCCGCCGTCGATCAGGTACTCCATGGACAGCGCGCCGGCCGCCATGGCGAAGGTGACGGCCCCGACCAGGCCTTCGCGGGTCTTGCCGGGGCTGATGCGCGGTGCCAGTTTGTGCGTGCCGAAGCGCCATCCCACCGCGTACGCACCGGTGTCGCTGACGACCGTCAGCAGCAGGAAGACGAAGACCCGCCACGGACCGTCGTGCGCGGCGAGCATCATCACCACGAAGGTGGCCAGGAACGGTACGTAGAAGGCGGCGAAGACGCCGGCCGTGACGTCGCGGAGGTAGTCCTCCGGGGGCTCGGTCATCCGCCAGACCAGGACGGCGAGCGCGGTGAGCGCCATCGCCACCCACGCGCCCTCCGCACCGCGCGCGTAGCCGGCGACGACCATCGCGGCGCCGCCCACCGCGAGCGGGATCAGCGGTGCCTTGATCCCCTTGCGCTCAGCGAGCCGTGAGGTCAGCTCCCACAGCCCCACCACGACCGCCGCCGCGACGACGGCGACAAAGACGGCCTTGACAATGAAGAGCGAGGCAAGGATGACGACGCCGAGGCCGACGCCGACCCCTATCGCGGCGCGCAGATTGCGCCCGGCGCTCTTCTTCGCGGGACCGCCCGGGGCCGCCGGCTGCGGCGCGGAACGGTCGGGCCGCGCGGAGTGATCCGCCGGTTCGGGGGCATCGTCGCGGAACAAGGGGCCGCTCGTACGAGGGGCCCCTTCATCCTCGCCTCCCCAGGAGCCGGCGCGTGGCGAAGCTCCCCAGGAAGAGTCGTTCACGGAGATTCGCCTCGCGTTTTCGTCCGGTCCGGGTCGGTCGGAGGTGGAGTGGGTGGGTGGGCAGAAGAGCGGGGTCGGCACACGGACCGAGGTGCGGCGCTCGGGCCCGCGGGCCCGGTGCGGCCGGTTCCGGCCCGGGGGCCGGAATCAGACGCCGAGGATCAGACCTCGAGCAGCTCGGATTCCTTGTGCTTGAGCAGCTCGTCGATCTGCGCCACGTACTTGTGCGTGGTGTCGTCGAGCTCCTTCTCCGCCCGGCGCACCTCGTCCTCGCCGGTCTCGCCGTCCTTGACGAGCTTGTCGAGGGTCTCCTTGGCCTTGCGGCGCACGCTGCGGACGGAGATCCGCGCGTCCTCCGCCTTGCCGCGGGCGACCTTGATGTACTCCTTGCGGCGTTCCTCGGTCAGCTGCGGGAAGACCACCCGGATGATCCGGCCGTCGTTCGTCGGGTTGACACCGAGGTCGGAGTCCCGGATGGCCTGCTCGATGTTGCGCAGCGCCGAGCTGTCGAAGGGGGTGATCACCGCCATCCGCGCCTCGGGCACCGCGAAGGAGGCCAGCTGGTTGATCGGGGTCGCGGCACCGTAGTAGTCCGCCACGATCTTGTTGAACATCGCCGGGTGGGCACGGCCGGTACGGATCGCGGCGAAGTCCTCCTTGGCGACCACGACGGCCTTCTCCATCTTCTCCTCGGCCTCGAGGAGGGTCTCTTCAATCACCATGTGCTCCTGGTCTTCAGAAGGCGGAGCCAGCTAGTAGGGGCCCCTGCGCGCGTCTTCCCTGCACGGTGTCCGACCGGCAGCCTGTTGTCCATCCCCGTTCCGGGCGGATCGCCGGCCGGGTTGCGGCCGGCGTCGTCCGTCAGCGGGCGCCCGTGTCGTTGACGAGCGTGCCGATCTTCTCACCCTTCACGGCCCGCGCGATGTTGCCCTCCGCGAGCAGCTCGAAGACGAGGATCGGAAGCTTGTTGTCCTGGCAGAGCGTGATCGCCGTCAGATCCGCGACGCGCAGGTCGCGGGCGATGACGTCGCTGTACTCCAGGGCGTCGAACATGACGGCGTCGGGGTTCTTGCGCGGGTCGGAGTCGTAGACCCCGTCGACGCCGTTCTTGCCCATCAGCAGCGCCTGGGCGTCGATCTCCAGGGCGCGCTGCGCGGCGGTGGTGTCGGTGGAGAAGTAGGGCATGCCCATACCGGCGCCGAAGATGACGACACGGCCCTTCTCCAGGTGGCGCACGGCCCGCAGCGGGATGTAGGGCTCGGCGACCTGCCCCATGGTGATCGCGGTCTGCACGCGCGACTGGATGCCCTCCTTCTCCAGGAAGTCCTGCAGGGCGAGGCAGTTCATGACGGTGCCGAGCATGCCCATGTAGTCGGAACGTGCCCGGTCCATGCCGCGCTGCTGGAGTTCGGCGCCGCGGAAGAAGTTGCCGCCGCCGATGACGACGGCGATCTCGTAGCCCTCGCGCACGACTGCCGCGATCTCGCGGGCCATCTTGTGCACGACGTCGGGGTCGACACCCAGTCCCCCGCCGCCGGCGAAGGCCTCTCCGGAGAGCTTGAGCATGTACCGGCGCTGGGCATTGGAGCCGTCGCTGTCGGTCTTGTGGGCCTTGTCGGCGCCCTGATCCATGGAGATCTCCTCATGCACGTACGAAGAAGGCCATTGCCGAGGGTTCGTGATCGTTCCCTGTAGCAATGGCCTCCTCGTCACAACTGCGGCCGGCCGCCGGTGAACGGCAGGCTGCGTACGACCCTAGCGGGGTCGCCGGTCAATCGCTTGCGCGGTTCGGATGCTCAGACGCCGACGCGGAAGCGGGCGAAGCGCTTGAGCGTGACGCCGGCCTCGTCGAGGACCTTCTGAACGGACTTCTTGTTGTCCTTCGCGAAGGCCTGCTCGAGAACGACGTTCTCCTTGAAGAAGCCGTTGACGCGACCCTCGACGATCCTCGGGAGGGCGGCGTCGGGCTTGCCCTCCTCGCGGGCGGTGGCCTCGGCGACGCGGCGCTCGTTCTCGACGGTCTCGGCCGGCACGTCCTCGCGGGAGAGGAAGGTCGGGGCGAAGGCGGCGATGTGCTGCGCGACGTCCTTGGCGACCTCGGCGTTCTCCTTGTCCAGCTCGACCAGGACGCCGACCTGCGGGGGCAGGTCCGGGCTGGTGCGGTGCAGGTAGGAAGCGACGAAGCCGTCGGTGAACTGCGCGAAGCGGTCCAGGACGATCTTCTCACCGAGGGTAGCGTTCGCCTCGTCGACGAAGGCCTGGACGGACTGGCCGTCCTTGATCTCGGAGGTGAGCAGCGTCTCCAGGTCGGCCGGCTTGGTGGCGGCGACGTGGGCGGCGATGGCGTCGGCGGCGGCCACGAACTTGTCGCCCTTGGCGACGAAGTCGGTCTCGCACTTGAGCTCGACGAGGACACCCTCGCTGTTGTCACCGGCGATCAGGGACACCACGGCGCCGTTGGACGCGGAGCGGCCCTCGCGCTTGGTGACGCCCTTCTGGCCCTTGACCCGGAGGATCTCGACGGCCTTGTCGAGGTCGCCCTCCGCCTCCACGAGCGCGTTCTTGCAGTCCATCATGCCCGCGGCGGTGAGCTCGCGGAGCTTCTTGACGTCGGCGGCGGTGAAGTTCGCCATGTCTGTCAGTCTCTTCTCGAAAGTCGGTGAATCCGGTGAGTCCGGCGGTTCTACGGACGGACGGCGGGGGCCGGAGCCCCCGCCGTCCTCACACGCATCGGAAGGCGGGCGAGGCTCAGGCCTGCTCGGCGTCGGCGGCCGGCGACTCAGCGCTCTCGGCAGCAGCCTCGGCCGGGGCCTCGGTCTCGGCCGGAGCGGCCTCAGCGGCGGCCTCGGCAGCGGGCGCCTCGGCAGCAGCCTCAGCCGGAGCGGCCTCAGCCTCAGCCTCAGCCACGGCCGGCTCGGCGGCGGACTCGTCGGCCTTGACCTTGTCGCCCTCGAGAAGCTCGCGCTCCCAGGCGGCGAGCGGCTCGCCCTCGGCCTTGTCACCGGTGGCGGCACCGGCGCCGGAGCGGGCGATGAGGCCCTCGGCGACGGCGTCGGCGATCACGCGGGTGAGCAGGGTGACGGAGCGGATCGCGTCGTCGTTGCCCGGGATCTTGTAGTCGACCTCGTCGGGGTCGCAGTTGGTGTCGAGGATCGCGACGACCGGGATACGGAGCTTGCGCGCCTCACCGACGGCAATGTGCTCCTTCTTGGTGTCCACGATCCAGACGGCGCTGGGCACCTTCTGCATCTCGCGGATACCGCCGAGGGTCTTCTCCAGCTTCTCCTTCTCACGGGAGAGAACCAGGAGCTCCTTCTTGGTGAGGCCGGAGGCGGCCACGTCCTCGAAGTCGATCTCCTCGAGCTCCTTCAGGCGCTGCAGGCGCTTGTAGACCGTGGAGAAGTTGGTGAGCATGCCGCCCAGCCAGCGCTGGTTGACGTAGGGCATGCCGACACGGGAAGCCTGCTCGGCGATGGCCTCCTGCGCCTGCTTCTTGGTGCCGACGAACATGATGGAGCCGCCGTGCGCGACGGTCTCCTTGACGAACTCGTAGGCGCGGTCGATGTACGACAGCGACTGGAGCAGGTCGATGATGTAGATGCCGTTGCGCTCGGTGAAGATGAAACGCTTCATCTTCGGGTTCCAGCGACGGGTCTGGTGCCCGAAGTGGACGCCGCTCTCCAGCAGCTCCCGCATCGTGACGACGGCCATGGCCGTACTCCTTGATGTTCTCGGTTACCGCGTCCGCCGGACGGCGGCCGCGCCTGACGCCCCGAACGCGCCATGCCACAAGGGACCGAGGAGCGCGTCCACCGCTCACGAGGAGGACGGTGGCGGGGCGTGCGAAGTCGACCCGGTGACCCGGATCGCCAGGGAAAGTGTACGGGACCGCCGGAGCCGCAGGCGACATCGCGGCTGCGGGGCGGGGGCGCGGGGTGGTTGTCCACAGGACGCGGCCATGATCATCTCTTGCCGGCCGGGTCCGTCACCGTTGGGGCATGACGAGATCGACGGTGTTCGTGGTGACGGTGATCCTCGCGGTGGCGACGTGGCTCGGTGGGGTCGCGGGCCCCGTGAGCGCGGCCGCTCACCAGGGTGACCAGGGTGGCGGCGCGGCCGACCGCGCCTGGCCCGTAGCGGGAGCCGACGGGTCCCGCCGGCCGGTGGTGGAGCGGGGATTCGACCCCCCGCTCGTGCGATGGGGGGCGGGACACCGCGGGGTGGATCTACGGGCAGGCCCCGGCGCACCGGTGCGCGCGGCGGCGCCCGGCCGCGTGGCGTACGCCGGGTCGGTGGCAGGACGCGGGGTGGTGGTGATCCTGCTCGCGGAGGGGCTACGGATCACCTACCAGCCGGTGCGGGCGAGTGTCGCGGTGGGCGAGGAGGTGCGTGCGGGCCAGGTGGTCGGGGCGCTCGCGGACGGGCCGTGGCACTGTCCGGACGGCTGCCTGCACTGGGGGCTGCTGCGCGGGGACGTCTATCTGGATCCGCTGTCGCTGCTGCCGGACGGGATGCTGCGCGGCGGACCGTCGCGGCTGCTGCCGGTGTTCGGGGTCCCACTGCCCGGCGGGTCCGAGGGGAGGCGGATGCCGGAGGGGGCGGCGGCGCCCGCTCTCAGCCGACGACTCCGCGCAGGGCCATGGTGACGGCGGCGCCGGCGATGGCGTCCGGCTCCTCGGCCGCTCCCAGTTCGATGCGGCGTACCGCGGCGTCCACGACGCCCTGCAACAGCATGGCGATGAGCCGGGGTTCACCGTGGCCGAGGGCGGCCAGGGCGTCGACGACCATGGCGATCAGGCCGCCGTGGGCGGCGCGGATCCTCTCGCGGGCGCCCGCGTCGAGCTCTCCGGCGGAGATGGCGACCACGGCGCGGTGCCTGCGGTCCCCGACGAGTGCGAGCTGACTGCGCACATACGCCTCGATCTTGCCCTCGGGGCTGCCGGCCGCCCCCATCGCCGCCTCGACCTCCGCCGCCCACACGGGGAAGTCGACCGCGCACAGTTCCTCGACGACGGCCGCGCGCGAGCGGAAGTACTCGTAGACCGAGGACCTGGCCAGTCCGGTGCGCTCAGCCAGGGCGGGGAAGGTCAGCGCTTCCGTACCGCCCTCGGAGAGCAGGGTTCGCGCGGCGTCCAGCAGGGCGTCGCGCTGCATCGACCTGTGCTCGGCCACCGAGGCCGCTCGAATCTTGGGCACGCCACCACTGTACGGAAGCCGCGCGGAGGCCGGGCCCTCCCGTCGGCAACGCGCGTCATCGGCCGACGTCGGCCAGTTTCGCGCGCAATTGGAGCACGGACTTGGTGTGGATCTGGCTGACCCTGCTCTCGGTCACCCCGAGCACCTGTCCGATCTCGGCGAGCGTGAGCCCCTCGTAGTAGTAGAGGGTGACCACGGTCTTCTCGCGCTCGGGGAGGGTGTTGATCGCCCGGGCCAGCAGCCGACGCAGTTCGCGGTCCTCGGCGACCTCGACGGGGTTGTCGGCCCCGGTGTCCTCCAGGGTGTCGACGAGGCTGAGCCGGTCGCCGCCCTCGACGCCGCCGTGCAGCAGATCCTCCAGGGCGACGACATTGGCGAGCGAGAGCTGGCTGAAGACCGCGTGCAGTTCCTCCAGCGCGATGCCCATTTCCGCGGCGACCTCGGGCTCGCTCGGGGTGCGCCGCAGCGAGGCCTCCAGCGTGGCGTAGGCGCGCTCGACGGCACGGGCCTTCTGCCGCACCGAGCGGGGAATCCAGTCGAGAGCGCGCAGTTCGTCGATCATGGCGCCGCGGATGCGGGTGATGGCGTAGGTCTCGAACTTGATCGCGCGCTCGGGATCGAACTTCTCGATGGCGTCGATGAGTCCGAAGACCCCGGAGGAGACGAAGTCCGCCTGCTCGACGTTGGCGGGCAGACCCACGCTGACGCGCCCGGCCACGTACTTCACCAGCGGTGAGTAGTGCAGGATCAACTGCTCACGCAGGCGTGTGTCCCCCGTGGACTTGTAGGTCCGCCACAGCGCGTCGAGCGTGGTGGGGGCGGGAGGCCGGGGGGAACCGGTGACGGTGGTCGCCGCCGTCGCGCGGTCTGGCCCGGGGGTGTGCGGGTGCATGCGTGGATTTGAGCCGTTCTGCTGTGACCTGCGGGGCGGACGGGACTCGGACCTCCTTGAGCGTAGCGTGACGGCGAGGTCGCGGAACGCGACGATTCGGCGTCGAGACAACCTCGCCATCCCGGAGGTCCCAGGTCAAGAACCGTCTTGTCACCTGATGGGGTGTTCACCGGTGGAGCGTGTCGGCGCGGACCCCTCCTTCAGATGGTTTTCCGCCAACTTCCAGCGCGGGCCGTCACGTTCCACAAAGCCGAGAACGTGCAGCTCAAGGAGGCGGTCGAGCGTCTCGTCGGGGGTACTGGCGGCGGCCGCCGCGATCGCCGCGCACTCGGCGCCCGCCCGGCCGCCCGGCAGTGCCTCCAGAACCCGCGCGGTCTCCGCCGGCAGCAGGTCGCGCGGCAGGAGGGCCCCACGGCGCTCCGGCGCGAGGTCCTGACCGATCCGGCCGACGAGATCGGCCACATCGGCCGCGCCGGTCACCAGCATGCCGCCCGCGCGCAGCAGTTCATGCACCCCCTGCGACAGCGTCGACGTGCAGGGACCGGGCACCCCCATCACGAAACGTCCCAGCTCACGCGAGCGGCGGGCGGTGATCAGGGAGCCACTGCGGTACTGGGCCTCGACCACCACCGTGCCCCGCGTCAGCGCCGCGATCACACGATTGCGGAGCACGAACCGGGCCCGCGTCGGATGCGAGGCGGGCGGCAATTCACTGACGAGGAGTCCCTGTTCGGCGATGCGTCCGATCAACTCGGCATGACCGGCCGGGTAGGCCACGTCCACCCCGCACGCGACGACCCCCACCGTCGCACCCCTGACGGACAGCGCCCCGCGGTGCGCCGCGCCGTCGATGCCGTACGCGGCCCCGGACACGACGACCCACCCCGACTCGGCGAGCTCCGCGGCGAGCGTGGACGCCATGTGGGAGCCGTACTCCGTGCACGCGCGGGCGCCGACGACGGCGACCGAGCGCAGCGCCCACATCCGCAGGGAAGGCCGCCCCCGTGTCCAGAGCCCGAACGGCCGCTCGTCTTCGAGGTCGTCCAGCTGGCTCGGCCAGTCCGGGTCCCCCGGGCACACGAACCGCCCGCCGAGTGCCCGCACCGCGGCCAGGTCCCGCACCGGATCGACACGCGCCGCCCGCAGGCTGTAGCCCGCCCACCGCCGCTCGCTCGCACCGGGCAGTGCGTCGCCCGTCCTGAGCGCCCGGAGCGTCTCGACGGGGCCGAGCTCGCGCAGCCAGCGTCCGGCGATCACGTCGCCGGGGTCGGCCACGCATGTGAGTGCGGCCCGGGCAAGGCGTTCCTCGTCCGTCGGGGGCGACTCGTCCCCGGGGCCGGGTTCGCCGAGCGTGTCGTCGTCGCCGAAGAGCGCGCCGGCCATCATCGGCCCCCCGTCGTCGTGGACGCCGTCGCCAGGACGCGGCGGACTCCGGTGCGCAGTTCCAGTGCGCGTTCCATGTCGACGCCGTCGGGCCTGTCGCGGCCGGCCAGGTCGGCGACGGTCCAGGCGACCCGGAGCACACGGTCGAGGCCGCGGGCGGTGAGCAGCCCGCGCTCCATGTCCCGCTCGACAGCGCGCAGGGCGCCCGGGGTGGCGGCCCAGCGGGTCCGCAACTCATGGCCGGGGATCTGGCTGTTGATCCGCCAGGGAGTGCCCGCGTACCGCGCGGCGGCCCGTTCCCTGGCCCCACGCACCCGCTCAGCGACCGTGTGCGTGCTCTCGGACCCGGCGGTGCTGCCCATCAGCTCGGAGCGGCTGACCGCCTCGACATCGACGCGCAGGTCGACCCGGTCCAGCAGGGGCCCGGACAGCCTCCCCTGGTAGCGGCGGACCATGCTGGGCGTGCAGTCGCACATACCGCCGGGTGAGCCGTACCGCCCGCAGGGGCAGGGATTGGCGGCCAGGACGAGCAGGAAGCGCGCCGGAAGGCGTACGACGCCGGCGGCACGGGCGATGACGACGTGGCCGGACTCCAGCGGCTGACGCAGTGCGTCGAGCGCCTGGCCGCTGAATTCGGGTGCCTCGTCGAGGAAGAGCACACCCTGGTGGGACAGCGAAACTGCGCCGGGGCGCGGCAGGGCGTTGCCGCCGCCGACGAGGGACTGCATCGTCGCCGAATGGTGCGGGGCGCAGTAGGGCGGCTCCTCGACCAGTGGCCTGCCCGGGGGCAGGATGCCCGCGACCGAGTGCACCGCGGAGACCTCGACCGACTCCTGCCGCGTCAGCGGAGGCAGGAGTCCGGGCAGGCGTTCCGCGAGCATGGTCTTGCCGGCGCCGGGCGGCCCCTTGAGGTAGAGGTGATGGCCGCCGGCCGCCGCCACTTCCAGGGCGGTGCGTGCCGCGCCCTGTCCGGCGACGTCGGCGAGATCGGGTGTCCCGGTGTCGGAGAGCCCCGTGCCCTGTCCCGCGCCGGGCAGGACGAGGCCCGCCAGCATGGGGTCAGGACGCCCCTCACCCGGGTCCTCGGGCTCCTCGGGGGCCAGTTCGTCGTTGAGGAGTGCGATCAACTGCCGCAGGCTGCGCACCCCGAGCACGCTGACGCCCGGTACGAGCGAGGCTTCCGCCACCGTCCGCTCGGGCACCACCACGTGCCGGTAGCCGGCTTCGGCGGCGGCCAGGACGGCCGGAAGGACCCCGCGCACGGGCCTGACGCGGCCGTCGAGTCCCAGTTCCCCGATCATCATCAGGTCGGCGATGTCCTTGGGGGCGACACGCTCGTTGGCGGCCAGCACGGCGCATGCGACGGCCAGGTCGAAGCCGCTGCCGCCCTTGGGGACGGAGGCGGGGCTGAGGCCTACGGTGAGCTTCTTCTGCGGCCAGGTCTCCCCGCTGTTGACGAGGGCCGCACGGACCCGGTCACGGCTCTCGCTCAGGCTCTTGTCGGGCAGCCCCACCAGCGTGAACGCCGCCACGCCTGGTTCCAGGTCGGCCTGGACCTCGACGACGACGCCCTCCACACCGAGCAGCGCCACCGAACACGTTCGGGCGAATCCCATCAGGCGGCCCCCCGAACGTGCTCGACCCGGGCGGCGCCCCGCTCGGGCAGGGTCACGCCGACCACGTCGATGCGGACCCCGCCCGGCGGCGGGCCGCCGTGGTCGGAGAGCCAGCACTCGGCCAGCCGCCGCAGCCGTTCGGCCTTGCGTGCGGTGACCGCGGCCATCGGATGCTCGCGGCCGCCCTCCGTCCGCGCTTTGACCTCGCACACGACCACGGCGTCACCGTCGGCCGCCACGATGTCGATCTCGCCGTGGCGCTCGCGGTGCCGGCAGCGCCAGTTGCGCTCCAGCACGGTCATCCCGGCTGCCGCCAGGGATCGCGCCGCCACTTCCTCGCCGTACCGTCCGATCGCTCCTCGGGCGTTCATGTCACACCACCTCCGTCACTCACTGTGACGGAGGTGGCGCCCGAAAGATGATCTTGGCGGGCCCTGTGGATAACTTTCCCGGAGGGGCGGGACGCGTCCGGCCGGGCCGCGCCGCCGCGCCGGACGGCTCAGCCGTTGAATCCGGAGTCGTCCGAGGGAAGGTCCAGATCGGCCTTGTTGAGCTCCTCGATGTTCACGTCCTTGAACGTGAGCACCCGCACCTGCTTGACGAAACGCGCCGGACGGTACATGTCCCACACCCACGCATCGGCCATCGACACTTCGAAGAAGACCTCACCCTGTACCGAGTGCACCTGCATCTCGTAGTCATTGGTGAGGTAGAAGCGACGCTCGGTCTCGATCACGTACTTGAACAGGCCGACGACATCCCGGTACTCCCGGTAGAGCTTGAGCTCCATCTCGGTCTCGTACTTCTCGAGGTCCTCGGCACTCATGGCATGTTCCCCTTCAGCCGTACGTCCCCCCATTGTGCGTCAGTCACGCTCCGTCCCCAGGTGGATCGGGGACAGTGGGGGTCCTTCGTCCAGCAGTGCGCCCAGCAGTCCGGCGAGTCTGGTCGGATACACCGTCTCACGCGTGCCGAGAAGTTCTTCACAGGTCCACCATCGCAGGCCCGTGACGCTGCGCTGCTCCAATTCCGTCAATCCGGCGGTATGGAATCGGGTGTCATCTGTACGGGCGAGGAAATACCACTCGTCCTGCTCCCAGCGCCGCCCGTCGAAGTCGAACGCGCACGAACGCTCCCAGAGCACCGGCCCGAGCTTCACACCCGTGATGCCGGTCTCCTCGGCGAGTTCGCGCCGCGCCGCGTCCTCCAGGCTCTCGTCCTGCTCGACCCCGCCGCCCGGGGTGAACCACCAGGTCACCGACGGGTCGTCCGGCTCGTAGCCGTGCAGCAGCAGGATCCGGTCGGAGGGATCGAGCAGGATCACCCGCGCCGCACGCCGTCGCGCCATGGTCAGCGCGCCGTCCGCCGACGGCCCACCACACGGGCCACAGGACCGTACGCGGCACCGCAGAGGATGAGCGCGGCACCGCCCACCACGGCCGCCACGACCGCCTCCAGCGGTCCCGGAGCGGAGGGTCCGGCTCCGGCCAGGCCGGCGAAGGCCGAGGGGCGCTCCAGCATGCCCGCGCGGCCCCCGGGCCAGGCGATGGCGTCGGCGCGTGCGTTCACCGCGCTGCGCGGCACGGAACCGTCGTCGGAGTCGGTGAGCCGGACCCGGGAGTCCTCGGACGTGGCGCGGTTGTCGCCCATCATGAAGAGGTTGCCCTTGGGCACTGTGGCGGAGAAGCCGGTCGGCGAGGCCGGCGCCTTGGTGTCGAGCAGATACGGCTCGTCGATCGGCTTGCCGTTGACCGTCAGCCGCCCCTGCTTGTCGCAGCAGGCCACCTTGTCGCCGCCGACCGCCACGACCCGCTTGACCATGGGGACGTCGCCCCACAGCGAGTCGTTGAAGACCACGATGTCGCCGCGGCGGACTTCGGAGCCGTCGATGCGCTGGGCGAGGATCCGGTCCCCGGCGTCCACGGTCGGGGTCATCGACCCGGTCGGGACGGTGTAGGGCTGGTAGAGGATCGCGCCCCAGACGAAACCGCCGAGGAAGAGGACGGAGCCGAGGGCGACGGCCAGCCCGGAGAGTATCCCTCCGGCCCGTCCGCCGCCCTCACCGCCCGTCCCGCGCGTGCCGCCCGTTGTCGTACGCGTGCCCGTGCGTGTGCCTGTGCTCATGCGACCGCACCCTACCCGGCGGTACGGATCCGGGGCAGCCCCGTCACTTCACCTGGTTGATCAGCCGGCGCCGCCGGAGCAGCACCAGCGGCACCGCGCCCGCGACACCGGCCGCGGCGGGCAGCCCCGCGGCGGCGGCCGCGCTGATGCCCGGCTGGTCGAAGGTGCTGGGGATCGGCAGGGTCGACCAGCGCCCGATCGGCCAGGCCACGACGAACGCCCGGCCGACGACCTCGTCGGTGGAGACCGTGCCGTTGCCCGGCAGGTCCTGGTGGTACCGCGAGTCCAGGGAGTCCTGACGGTGGTCGCCCATCACCCAGATCCGGTCCTTGGGGACCTTGATCGGACCGAAGGGGCGGTCGCCACAAGGGGTGTTCCCCGGGTAGATGTACGGCTCGTTCAGCGCCTTGCCGTTCACCTTGACCGGGCCCGTGCCCTGGCACTCCACGGTGTCGCCGCCGACCGCGATGACCCGCTTGATCAGATCCTTCTCCTCGGCCGAGGGCATGAGGCCGACGAAGCTGAGGACCTTCTGGATCGCCGAGGTGACCGGGTTGGTGTCGACCGGCGCGGTCTCGCCGAGCCAGCCGCCCGGGTCATGGAAGACCACGACCTCGCCGCGCTCGGGCTCCGAGCCGAACCAGGGCGTCAGTTTGTCGACGAGGACCCGGTCGCCCTCCTGCAGCGTGTTCTCCATCGATGCGGACGGAATGGAGAACGCCTGCACCAGAAACGTCTTGATGAGCAGCGCGAGCACCAGGGCGATCACGATGAGCAGCGGCAGTTCCTTCCAGAACGAGCGCTGCTTCTGCGGTGGGCCGCCGTCGCCCTCCGTCGTGTCATCCGCCTCGTCGGAGGAGCCGCCCGAGCCGGAGTCCGTGCGCGCGCCGTCGCCGGGCCTCACCGCGTCCGCGCCGTTCGAGCCATCCGAGGGACCCCGATCTTCCGGCTCTTCGCGTCCGGACCTTGCGCCGACCACCAGGTCCCCCACGTCCACTCCTCACTCCAGGCTGCCGCCCGCGCCGGATGCGGCGCAGGCCCACGACTCCCATAACGAGCGGGAGTTCCGCAGGAGGCGGGAGCGCAATCATTCCTTGCCGATTGTTGGATGTTGCCACCCTATTGCCCACAGTGGCGGCAGACGCGCCAGACAGAGCCGGTGCGGCGACGGTGGAGAAGGTCGTCGGTTCCTTCAGTCCGGACCAGTGGCCCAGGGGCCAGGCCACGGCGAACGCACGGCCGACGACCAGGCTCTCGGGCACAGTGCCGTCGCCGGCGTCCTTCAAATGGAACCGGGAGTCCGCGGAATTGGAGCGGTGGTCGCCCATGACGAACAGTCGGCCCGGCGGAACCTTGACCGTGAATTTAATGTCCGAGGGCGGATTGCCCGGATAGATGTACGGCTCGTCGAGCGGCGTGCCGTTGACCGTGACCCGGCCGTCCTTGCCGCAGCACTTCACCGTGTCGCCGCCGACCGCGACGACCCGCTTGATCAGGTCCTGCTCGTCCGCGGACGGCAGCAGGCCGATGAAGGTGAAGAACTCCTTGATCTGCTTGACCCCCACGGGGTCCTGGCCGCTCTGGGCCTGCTCGCCGTCAAGCCAGTTGCCGGGGTCCTTGAAGACGACCACGTCCCCGCGGTGCGGCTTGGCGCCGAACCAGGGGGTGAACTTGTCGACGACCACGCGGTCCCCGATGCGGATCGTCTGCTCCATCGATCCGGACGGGATGACGAACGCCTGGAGCAGGAAGGTCTTCAGCACCAGTGCAATCAGCAGCGCGACACCGATGAGCAGCGGTATCTCCCTGGCTGCGGAGCGCCGGCGTTTGCGCTTGACCTTCCGGGCCAGCCTGCGTCGCTCGGCGCGCCCACCGCTCCTGCGCGGGCCCGCGGCCTCCAGCTCGTCGTCCAGGTACGCCGCACGGATGGGCCGGCTCTCTCCCGGCCGTCCCCGGCTACCCATGGGCGCCGTCCAGCGACCGTCGCCGGCTCAGCGGCCACATGGTGATCTCGGCCCTGCCGATCACCTTGTCCACCGGGACCGTTCCGCCTCCGGGGTCACCGAGATGGTCGCGGGAATCCCGGCTGTCGGCACGGTGGTCGCCCATCACCCACAGCCTCCCCTCAGCAACCTCGATGTCGAACGCTACCCGTGACGGTGTGTCGCCGGGATAAAGATAGGTCTCGTCCAGCGGACGGCCGTTGACGGTGATCCTGCCCTGTCGGTCGCAGCAGGTCACCCGGTCCCCGCCGATGCCGATCACACGCTTGATGTAGTCGGTCCGGCCGGATTCCTGCACGAACGATCCCTCGCCGTCGAACACCACGACGTCGCCCCGGGCCGGGACGCCGCCGAAACGGTACGCCAGTTTGTTGACCAGCACCCGGTCCCCGGATCGCAAGGTGTTCTCCATCGACCCGCTGGGAATCTCGAAGGGCTGCGCCACGAAGGTGTTGACCACGGCGATCACGGCGGCGAACGCCACGACGAGGAGCGCATACCGCTGTGTACGTACGCCGAAGCGCGACCGCTCATCCCGCCCTGGGGCTGGATCTGCGCGGTCGCGCTCCGGAAGAGGTACCTCGGTGTCCATCGAGCGCAGAGCCTATACGGCCCCGCATATGCCCGGGCGGACTCAGTTGTCGCGCTTCTCCTTGATCTTCGCGGCCTTGCCGCGCAGCTCACGGAGGTAGTACAGCTTCGCGCGACGGACGTCGCCGCGGGTCACGAGCTCGATCTTCTCGAAGATCGGGCTGTGCACCGGGAAGGTACGCTCGACGCCGACGCTGAAGGAGACCTTGCGGACCGTGAAGGTCTCACGGACGCCGGAACCCTGACGGCGGATGACAACGCCCTTGAACTGCTGGATACGCGAGCGGTTGCCCTCGATCACGCGGACGTGGACGTTGACGGTGTCGCCCGGGCGGAAGCCGGGGAGGTCGCTGCGCAGCGACGCGGCGTCGACGGTGTCGAGCACGTGGGACATGTGTGTCTGCTTTCTTCGCCCATGCCACAGGTCATCGGCGGACATAGTGATGGTGATGAGTGCCACCGCGTCGGACGGGCGTCGTGTCCCCCTGTGGCAGGGGCGCGCGGCGGACGGAGCGGCAGCCGCCTATTCTTCCACGGCTTCCGGGGCTCGCCAAAATCGGCCGTCCTCGCGCGGGGCCCAGCCGAGGGCCGCGAGGATCGCCCGGTCGTGCTTGTCCAGCGCCGCCGGGTCGCAGCGCTCGATCAGATCGGGGCGGTGCGCGGAGGTGCGGCGGAATGCCTCGTCGCGGCGCCAGCGGGCGACCTTGCCGTGGTGGCCGCTGAGCAGCAGGTCCGGCACACCGCGGTCCCGCCAGACCGGCGGCTTGGTGTAGACGGGGCCCTCCAGCAGGTCGGACATCGCGCCGGGGGCGAAGGAGTCGTCGCGGTGGGACTCGGCGTTGCCCAGCACGCCCGGCAGCAGCCGGGCGATCGCCTCGACCATGACCAGCACCGGAGCCTCGCCGCCGGCCAGCACGTAGTCGCCGATGGAGACCTCGCGCACGTCGAGCCGGTCACCGTACTCGTCGATGACGCGCCGGTCGATGCCCTCGTAGCGCGCCGGGGTGAACACCAGCCAGGGCTGCTCCGACAGCTCGACCGCGAGTTCCTGGGTGAAGGGACGGCCACTGGGGGTCGGCACGACGAATACCGGCGAACCCTCGCCCGACGCCAGGACGGCGTCCAGCGCCTCGCCCCACGGCTCGGGCTTCATGACCATCCCCGGGCCGCCGCCGTAAGGGGTGTCGTCGACCGTGTTGTGCCGGTCGTGGGTGTACTCGCGCAGGTCGTGGACGCGGACGTCCAGTTGCCCGCGCGTCCTGGCCTTGCCGACCAGCGAGACGTTCAGCGGCTCCAGGTACTCCGGGAAGATCGTGACGACGTCGATGCGCATTACGCCGGCTCCGTCCCGCCCTCGCCGTCGCCCTTGCCGCCGCTGCCGGCGGTCTCGGCCTCGGCCTCGTCGAGCAGGCCCGGCGGCGGGTCGATGACCGCCCGCTGCTGCTCCAGGTCGATCTCGGGCACGATCTCGCCGACGAAGGGCACCATGACCTCGGTGCCGTCCGGCCGTTCCACGACGAGCAGGTCGTGGAAGGGCAGGTGGGAGATCTCGGTGATGCGCCCGACCTCGGTCCCGTCGACGGTCACCACGTCGAGGTCGATCAACTGGTGGTCGTAGAACTCCTCGGGGTCCTCAGGACGCTCCTCCGGGTCGATCTCGGCGATCAGCAGGATGTTGCGCAGCGCCTCGGCGCCGGTGCGGTCCTTGACGCCCGCGAAGCGCACCATCAACCGGCCGCTGTGCACGCGGCCGGTCTCGATCGTGAGCGGTCCGGCCGAGGCCGGGTCCGTGGCCAGCACGGCGCCCGGGGCGAGCCGCAACTCCGGCTCGTCGGTGCGTACGTCCACCGAGACCTCGCCCTTGATGCCATGGGCGCGGCCGATGCGTCCCACTACCAGCTGCACTTGTTCGCGCTCCTGTGCGTTGCCTGTCGGATACGGCTCGGGCCGGGGGTGGCGGTGACGCCTCCCCCGGCCCGTGCCGGTACTTCGTTTCTCAGCGAACCTGGTCGACGTCGACGAGGTCGACGCGGACACCACGTCCGCCGATCGCGCCCACAACGGTGCGCAGGGCACGGGCGGTACGGCCGTTGCGGCCGATCACCTTGCCGAGGTCATCGGGGTGCACCCGGACCTCCAGGACCTTCCCACGACGCAGGGTGCGCTCGGCGACCTGCACGTCGTCGGGATTGTCGACGATGCCCTTGACCAGGTGTTCGAGGGCCTCCTCGAGCACGATCAGGCCTCGGTCGACTCGGCCGCCTCGGCGGCCTCGTCCTTCTTGTCGGACTTCTTGGCCTTCTGGGTGATGGCCTCACCCTTGGGCCCGTCGCCGGCGTCCTTGGCGGCAGCCTCGAAGAGGGCCCGGTGGTCGGCCTTGGGCTCGGCGACAAGGAGCGGGGCCGGAGCCGGCTCGCCCTTGTACTTCTGCCAGTCGCCGGTCTTCTTCAGAATCGCGAGCACGGGCTCGGTCGGCTGCGCGCCGACACCCAGCCAGTACGCCGCGCGCTCCGCGTCGACCTCGATGCGCGACGGGTTCTGAACCGGGTGGTACAGGCCGATCTCCTCGATGGCCCGGCCGTCACGGCGGGTCCGGGAGTCGGCGACGACGATGCGGTAGTGAGGCGAACGGATCTTGCCCAGACGCTTCAGCTTGATCTTGACTGCCACGGGAGTGGGTTCTCCTGGTGTTGACGTGGGTTGGGCACACCGGACCACCACGTGGGGTTGTGGAGGCGGAAGCCCGACGGACGCGTCAGCCGAAGGAGAGAGGGGTCCTGCACGGCTGCCGAGTGCTCAGCTGACCATTGTGCCATACGGCGGGCATGACGCCGAACGCCGGGAGCGGCCCCGGCGGCGCTTTCCCGCACCCGCAGCCGCGGGCGGCCGCCTCAGGCGACCGCCGCGGTCTCCGGGATCCGGAACGGCGTCCCGCACGCCCCGCAGACGATCGGCGCCTGCGCGAGCACGGACGGCACGACCCGGACATTGCGCCCGCAGTCGCAGACTGCCTTCACCCGTACGCCGCCACCCGAGGACCCGTGCCGGGCCGCGGGCCCGCGGAAGCTGCGGGCGGTGTCGTCGGTGGTCGCCGCGGTGTGCGCTCTGAGGGCACGCTGCAGCCGGTCGATCGTCGTCCGGTAGCGCTTCTTGGTGTCGGGGCGCATCTGGACCAGGGAGAAGCCGCTACTGGGATGCGGCTCCTCGGAGTGGTCCAGGCCGAGTTCATCGGCGATGGCCAGGAACCGACGGTTGTGGTAGCGGCCGGCCCGCGAGGTGTCCCGGACGCCGCGGGCGGCGGCGACTCCGTGGACGGCCTCGTGCAGCAGGCGCTCGAAGGAGAGCTCCGTACCGCACGCGGACGAGGACTCTCCGATCAGGGACTCGGGGGCGGCCAGATCGGGCAGCTCGGGGTGGTGCCGTTGAATGTCGGCCCATGCGACTGCCAGCTCGGCGGCGAGGACTGGTGGTGTCGTGCTCACGTCGTGACAACGAGCCGGGGGCGCCCGGTGTTCCGATACCGGGCCATCCCAAATATTTTGCACGTACTAGTCAGTTCAGGATGATGAGTACGGCTGAGGGCGGGTGCGGAGAACAGTGGAGAAGTCACGCACCCGCCTCAAGCAAGGACGTACTGCCGATTACGTACGTCGCTTTTCAGTCACCTGACGGTCAGTATGCCCGCGCGACGACCGCCACGGTACCCGGCGCGTCGTCCGAATCCGGCACCGTCCCGTCCTCGGTGAGCAGGCAGCGCACGGACACGCCCTGCTCGGCGAGCTTTGCCTCGCCCTCCGGGCCCAGGTCGGACCACGGAATGCGGGCCCAGCCGGTGGCCGCGGCCTCGGCGGCCTCGCCGATGGTCGCGACGTCCACGGTGCGCGACTCGCGGCGCTCGCGGGACTGGCGCAGCAGCGTGGCCTGGTCCTCCTCCAGCGCCTTGGGGATCAGCGTGGTGAGCTCGTCGATGGCCACCGGCTCCTTGCCGCCGGGGATACGGCGGGCCAGCATCGCGGTGCCGTTCTCCAGGTCGCGCGGGCCGACCTCGACGCGGACGGGCACGCCCTTGAGCTCCCAGTCCACGGCGCGACGGCCGAAGGGGGTGTCGGTGCGCACGTCCACCTGCACGCGGATGCCCGCGGCCTTGAGCCGGTCTCCGATCTCACGGACCTTGGCCACGACCTCGTCGTCGCCCTTGATCGCCAGCACGACGGCCTGTACGGGTGCCAGTCGCGGCGGCACGCGCAGTCCGTTGTCGTCGCCGTGGGACATGATCAGGCCGCCGACCATGCGGGTCGACGTGCCCCAGGAGGTCTGCCAGACCAGCTCCTGCTGTCCTTCCCTGGACAGGTAGGAGGTGTTGAAGGCCTTGGCGAAGTTGGTGCCCAGCTCATGGCTGGTGCCCAGCTGCAGCGCCTTGCCGTCGGCCATCATGCCTTCGAGGGTGAGGGTGTTGATGGCGCCGGCGAAGCGCTCGCGGGCGGTCTTGCGGCCGAGCAGGACGTCGATGCCGAGGATGCCGGTCATGAAGTCGCCGTAGACGTCACGGTGGATCATCGCCGCGTAGTCGCGCGCGTCCTCGAACGTGGCGTGGGCGGTGTGGCCCTCCTGCCAGAGGAATTCGCTCGTGCGGAGGAACAGCCGCGAGCGCATCTCCCAACGGACCACGTTCGCCCACTGGTTGATGAGCAGGGGCAGGTCGCGGTAGCTCTGCACCCACTTGGAGAAGTACTCGTTGACGATGGTCTCGGAGGTGGGCCGGACGACGACCGGCTCCTCCAGCTCCTTGCCGCCGCCGTGGGTGACCACGGCCAGCTCCGGGGCGAAGCCCTCGACGTGCTCGGCCTCCCGGGTCAGGTAGGACTGCGGGATGAAGAGCGGGAAGTACGCGTTCTGCGCGCCCGCCTCCTTGATCCGCGCGTCCATCTCCGCCTGCATCCGCTCCCACAGCGAGTACCCGTACGGCCGGATGACCATGGTGCCGCGCACCGGTCCGTTGTCGGCCAGCTCGGCCTTGTTGATCAGGTCCTGGTACCAGCGCGGGAAGTCGTCCGCCTGGGGCGTGAGTACGG
Organism: Streptomyces sp. RLA123; assembly: GCF_056270165.1. Lineage (NCBI taxonomy): Bacteria > Bacillati > Actinomycetota > Actinomycetes > Kitasatosporales > Streptomycetaceae > Streptomyces > Streptomyces sp. RLA123. The sequence goes on from NZ_JBWDOR010000003.1 coordinate 2,573,375, forward strand.
GAGCCTTTGCCATGCCGCAGATGGTACGGGTCCGCCGCCGCCGGACGTGAATCGACGGGGGCGCGCGCCCGCGGCGGGTTCGGCTCAATCTTCGCCTTCAAACCTCTGGACTACGGCCCGGAAGGGGAGTTGGCTGACCTAGGGGGCATGCACCGCGTAACCGTGAACATGCACGGCGTAACGGGGGAGCGTACGAGGAAAGCTTTCAGCGAGACCCGCGACGCGGCTGAAGGGGCGATCTATGACACCTACGCTCGCACACCCACGCATCCACCGGGCCGACGGCAGGGCGCGGGACTGGGCCGAGATCCAGGAGCGGATGCTCGTCCCGCTCTACGAAGCCGTGCACGAGCGCCTGGGCGTCGGCACCGCCACGCGCCTACTGGGCGTCGGCTGCGGTTCCGGGCTCGCGCTGCTCATGGCCGCCGCCCGGGGGGCCACCGTCACCGGTTGCGACCCCGACGACCACCGGTTGACGCTCGCCAGGCAACGCCTCCTGCCGGCCCCGCAATGGGGCGTCCCCGCACCCTCCCGCGGCCGCACCCGGCTCGTGTCCGGCGGACCGGAGGCGGCTGCCGCCCCCGGCGCGCCGCCGTTCACGGTGATCACCGCGTTCGACCCGGCGGCGCTGCCGTCGTCCCTGGTGCCGGCGCTGCGCGCGGCGGCCGCCCTCGCCGAGCGCGGCAGCCCCGTCGTCCTGGCCGGCTGGGGTCCGCCCGAGCGGTGCGCGACGGGACGGGTGCTGCGGGTCGCCGCACGCCTCGCCGAGCCGCGTGGCGCCGCCGTGGAGACCCGTCTCAGCGGCCGGGACGACCTCGAGGACATGGCCCGCGAGGCAGGGCTCCGCGCCGACGGCTCGGGCCGGGTGTCCTGCCCGTTCGGCTATCCCGACATGGACAGCGCGGTCCGCGGCCTGGTCTCCACCGGGCTCTTCGACGCGGCGGCGGCCGCCACGGACGGCGACCAGGTCCGCAAGGAACTGCGGGAGGCACTGCACCCGTACCGGCGCGCGGACGGCACCGTGCGGATGGAGAACGTCTTCCGCTACCTGGTGGCGCGGGTCTGACCGAAGTTCGAGCCCGGCTCGCCACGCCGCCTGCACGAGCCATCCCGGCCCCGGAGCCTTTGGGCCGGCCGCACATCGGGACAACACGGGGCTAGTCCCCGAGGTTCCCGGCCGGCTTCTCCAGCCGGGGGATGCCGGCGGCCGCGTAGGCCTCGCCCTCTTCCAGCGTCTCCGCCTCCAGCAGCCGTTCGGCCAGCGAGTCCAGTTGCCCGCGGTGCTGCTCCAGGAGGCGGCAGGCGGTGCCGTAGCACTCGTCGACGATGCGGCGCATCTCCGCGTCGACCACGTCGAGGGTGGACGGGGCCGCGGACAGCCCGTACGGCTGCTGGGCGTCGGCCGGGATCGCCGACAGCGGCCCGACCCGGTCGCTCATCCCCCATCGGCCGACCATGCCGCGCACGAGGTTGGTGACCTGCTCGAGGTCGTTCTCGGCGCCGGTGGTGATCACCCCGAAGACGATGTGCTCGGCGGCCATGCCGCCGAGGGCGCCGATGATGCGGCCGCGCAGGTACTCCTCGCTGTAGGCGTAGCGGTCGGAGTCGGGCGTGGACAGGGTGACGCCCAGGGCGCGGCCGCGGGGCACGATGGTGATCTTGCGTACCGGGTCGGCGCCCGGTTGCAGCATGCCGAGCAGGGCGTGGCCCGACTCGTGGTACGCCGTGCGGCGCCGTTCCTCGGGGGAGAGCACGAGCGGTCGCGCGGCACCGAGCTGCACCTTCTCCAAGGCGTCGGACAACTCTCTCTGCCCAACCGCCTTCTTGCCGCGCTTGACGGCGAGCAGGGCGGCCTCGTTGGCGAGGTTGGCGAGTTCCGCGCCCGTCATGCCGGGGGTCGCACGGGCGATCCGGGTGAGGTTGATGTCGTCCTGGAGCGGGACCTCGCGCAGGTGGATGCGGAGGATCGCCTCGCGGCCGGTGCGGTCGGGCGGACTGACGTGCACCGTGCGGTCGAAGCGGCCGGGCCGGGTGAGGGCGGGGTCGAGGACGTCGGGTCGGTTGGTGGCGGCGATGACGACGACACCCTCGGAGCCGGAGAAGCCGTCCATCTCGGTGAGGATCTGGTTCAGGGTCTGCTCGCGCTCGTCGTGGCCGCCGAGCCCGCCGGCGGCGCCGCGGGCACGGCCGATGGTGTCGATCTCGTCGATGAAGATGATCGCGGGGGCGACCTTGCGGGCCTCCGCGAACAGCTCGCGCACCCGGCCGGCGCCCACGCCCACGATCATCTCGATGAACTCCGACGCCGAGGCGGAGAAGAACGGCACGTCGGCCTCGCCCGCGACGGCCCGCGCCAGCAGCGTCTTTCCGGTTCCTGGCGGTCCCGCGAGCAGGACGCCGCGCGGCATGCGCGCACCCAGCGCCCGGTAGGCGTCGGGCCGCTTGAGGAAGTCCACGACCTCGTTCAGTTCCGCCTCGACCTCGTCGATGCCGGCGACGTCCTCGAACGTGGTGCGGCGGCCCTCGTCGGGCCGGATCGGCACAGGCGTCTTGCGGCCGAAGCCGCCGAGCCCGCCGAGGCCTCCCCCGCCGGTCAGCCGGCTCATCCGCCGCGCGACGAAGAGCCACAGCAGGACCAGCAGCAGCACCGGCGCCAGCGACAACGCGATGTTGTACAGGATGCCGCGCTGCTGGACGACGGGCTCCGCGGTGACGGTGACCTTGTTCTTCGTCAGCGTGCCCCACAGGTCGTCCTTGGCGAAGACCGGACGCTGCGTCTTGAACTGGGTGTACGTCTTGTCCCCCGAGCCCTTGGGCGCGGGAACGGCCTCCCTGAGCTGGCCCTCGATGGCGTCGCCCTTGGAGTAGATCTTCGAGATGTTGTTCGCGGCGAGCTGCCGGCCGAACTCGGAGTACGAGATCGTGACCGGGCGTGCACCGGCGACCAGCGACAGCACCAGGTCGGTGATCAGGAACACGGCGACCGCGGCCAGGATCATCCCGCCCCAGCCGCCCAGCCTGCGCCGTCGCCGGGTGGGCGGTGACGACGGTGCTCCCTCCGCCCGCCACGGGTCGCCCGGGTTCTTCCGGGGCGGTACCGAATTGGCCATATGGGCACCATACGGACAGCCGCCCGAGTGCGCCCCTCAGGCCCCGGGCCACTCCTCGGCGGTCAGCGCGAAGCGCTCGTGGTCCCGCCAGGCATCGTTCAGGTAGAGCATCCGGGGCGAGAAGCCCTCGTGCCGGAAGCCGAGCCGCTTGGCCATGGCGACCGAGCGCTCGTTCTCCGGCTGGACGTTGATCTCCAGCCGGTGCAGGCCCAGTCCGCGCGGCTCCACCGTGAAGCAGCGGTCCACCACCAGACGCAGGCCCTCGGTCATCCGGCCCGTGCCGGCGAAGGGCATGTAGCTGTCGTAGCCGAGCGAGGCGTTGCGGAAGCGGCCCAGGGCGATGTTGGCCACGTTGCACTTCCCGGCGATCTCGCCGGTCTCCTCGTCGATGACCAGAAAGGTCCGCAGCACCGGCCCCTGGCGGCGCAGCAGCTCCGGCAGGCCGTCCGGCTCGACGGGATTCCACTGGCCCACGTGTTCGGCCGAGCGGAGGACGGCCTCGCGGTACGCGGGGGCGTCGACGAATTCCGGAGGGCGGATGTGAACGCGCATGCGTCCATCATGCCCCTGCGACGAAGGCGCCCCCGTCACGGGGGGCGCCTCCGGCATGGCACGGGCGAAGGACTCAGCCCATGAACTTCTTGAACTCGTCGGGCAGTTCGAACTGGTTGTCCTGATCCTGCGGGGCACCGAAGGCATTGCCCGCCTGCTGCTCGCGGCGGGCGGCCTCGGCCTTGGCGTCCTCGGCGCGCTTCAGCGGGTTGCCGCTCTGGCGCTTGCCCTTGGCCTTCTTCTGCTGCTTCTTCTGGCGGCCGCCGCCCATCCCCGGCATGCCGGGGAGGCCCGGGATACCGCCCTGGGCCATCCGGGACATCATCTTGCGGGCCTCGAAGAACCGCTCGACCAGGCCCTTGACCGCGCTGACGTCGACACCGGAACCGCGGGCGATGCGGGCCCTGCGGGAACCGTTGATGATCATCGGGTCCTGGCGCTCGCCCGGGGTCATCGACTTGATGATCGCGGCGGTGCGGTCCACGTCGCGCTCGTCGAGGTTGTTGATCTGGTCCTTGATCTGGGCCATGCCCGGCAGCATGCCGAGCAGCTTGGAGATCGAGCCCATCTTGCGGACCTGCTCCATCTGCTGGAGGAAGTCGTCGAGGGTGAACTCCTTGGGACCCTTGGCCAGCTTCTCGGCCATCTTCTGGGCCTCGGCCTGGCTGAAGGTCTGCTCGGCCTTCTCGATCAGGCTGAGGACGTCACCCATACCGAGGATGCGTGAGGCCATCCGGTCGGGGTGGAAGGTGTCGAACTCGTCCAGCTTCTCGCCGTTGGAGGCGAACATGATCTGGCGGCCGGTGACCTGCGCGATCGACAGCGCGGCACCACCGCGCGCGTCGCCGTCGAGCTTGGACAGCACCACGCCGTCGAAGCCGACGCCGTCGCGGAAGGCCTCCGCGGTGTTGACCGCGTCCTGGCCGATCATGGCGTCGACGACGAAGAGGATCTCGTCCGGCTGCACGGCGTCGCGGATGTCCGCGGCCTGCTGCATCATGTCGGCGTCGATGCCGAGACGGCCCGCGGTGTCGACGACGACGACGTCGTACTGCTTGCCCCGGGCGTGCTCGATGGAGTCCTTGGCCACCTGCACCGGGTCGCCCACGCCGTTGCCCGGCTCCGGGGCGAAGACGGCGACCCCGGCCCGCTCACCGACGACCTGGAGCTGGTTGACGGCGTTGGGACGCTGGAGGTCGGCCGCGACGAGCAGCGGGGCGTGGCCCTGGCTCTTCAGCCACAGGCCGAGCTTTCCGGCCAGCGTGGTCTTGCCGGCGCCCTGCAGGCCCGCGAGCATGATCACGGTCGGCGGCTGCTTGGCGAACCGCAGGCGGCGGGTCTCGCCACCGAGGATGCCGACCAGCTCCTCGTTGACGATCTTGATGATCTGCTGGGCCGGGTTCAGCGCCTGCGAGACCTCGGCACCCGCGCCCCTCTCCTTGACCTGCTTGATGAACGCGCGGACCACCGGCAGGGCGACGTCCGCCTCCAGCAGCGCGATGCGGATCTCGCGCGCCGTGGCGTCGATGTCGGCCTCGGAGAGGCGGCCCTTGCCCCGGAGGTTCTTGAATGTCGCTGCGAGGCGGTCGGAAAGGGTGTCGAACACGTCGGTCGCGGATCCTCAGGTCGGGGGCGGGAGGTTGGTCGCCTTCCAGGGTATCCGCCCGGCCCGTGAAAGGTCTCCACGGCGTCAGCGCAGTGCCCGCTCCACCTGGTCGGCGATCTCGGCCGCGCGTACGTCGGGAAGCGGATCGCCGTTGCCGTCGGTGACGTAGAACGCGTCCACCGCGTTGGCGCCGAGCGTGCTGATGCGGGCGGAGCGCACATTGACGCCCGCCGTCTCCAGGGCGCGGCCGATCCGGTGCAGAAGGCCCGGGGCGTCGTGGGCGCGGACCTCGATGACGGTCGCCGCCTTGGAGGTGCCGGGCGCGACGGTGACCCGCGGCGGGGGCGGGGTCACGCCGCGCCGCCGGGGATACGCCGACTCGCGCTCGGCGAGCCGGGTCCCGATGTCCAGCGAGCCCGCGAAAGCGCGGGCGAAGTCGTTGCGCAGCCGGGCCGCCTCGGGCAGGGAGCCGTACTCGGCGGCCACCCGCCAGCGCAGCAGGGTGACCGGACCCTCGCCGATGGGGTCGACCGCGCGCAGGTCGGCGGCCCGGACGGTGAGCCGGTGCAGGGCGAGGACGCCGGCGGCGGCGGCCAGCAGCCCCGGGCGGTCCGGCACGGCGAGCAGCAGTTCGACGCCGACCGGCTCCGGCTCGTCGTCCGCCGCGGCCGCCCGGGAGACGTCCTCCGGGCCGGGCTCGGCGTGGGCGTGCAGCGCGATCACCGGGCCGCGGGTACGGGCGGCCTCGACCGCCAGCCGCTCCTCCTCCGCGGTGGTCTCGGGAGCCGCGGGTTCGGGCACCTCGCCGCTCGCCAGCACGGAGGCGACCCGCTTGACCAGGTCGGCGACCAGAGAGGCCCGCCAGGTGCTCCAGGCCGCGGGGCCGGTGGCCAGCGCGTCCGCCTCGGTGAGCGCGTGCAGCAACTCCAGGGTCTCGGTGTCGCGCACGGCCTCGGCGACGCCCTGGACGGTGACGGGGTCGTCCAGGTCGCGGCGGGTCGCGGTCTCGATCAGCAGCAGGTGGTGGCGGACGAGCAGGGCCAGCGTCGCGACGTCGGCTCGGCCGAAACCGAAGCGGGCCGCGACGTCGCGCGTGATGACCTCGCCCGCTTCGGAGTGGTCACCGGGCCAGCCCTTGCCGATGTCGTGCAACAGGGCCGCGATGAGCAGCAGGTCGGGGCGGCCGACCCGGCGGGTGAGCCGGGAGGCGCGCACAGCGCATTCGATCAGGTGCCGGTCGACGGTCCAGATGTGCACGGCATTGCGCTGCGGACGGCAGCGCACCCGCTCCCAGTCCGGGATCAGCCGGGTGATCATGCCCTCGGCCTCCAGCGCCTCCCACACCGGGACGGTGGACTCCCCCGCCCCCAGCAGGGTCACCAGCTGCTCGCGGGCCTCCGCGGGCCACGGCACCGGCAGTGGGCGGGCCGCCTGGGCGACGCCGAGCCGGCGGACCGCGTGCAGGGACAGCGGCAGGCCGTTCTGCGCGGCGGCCGCGGCGGCGCGCAGCGGCAGCGCCGGATCGCGCTCCGGCCGGACCGTACGGGCGAGAACGGCTTCGCCCTCGTGTTCCACGACGCCCTCGGCGAGCGGGGTGCGCTCGGCGGCGGCCGCGCTCTGCTCGGGGCGGCCGAGGCCGAGCAGGCCGCGCCGGCGGGGTCGCGCCTGCCGTGAGCGCAGGACCCGGCCGACCTCGCGCCAGGTGACGTCGAAGGCGTAGGAGACGGTGCGGGCCGACTCGTACACCTGGCGGAGCAGGGTGTCGGCGTCGAGCAGGCCGAGCGCGGCGGCGACCTGGTCCTGCTCCTGGAGGGCGAGGCGGTCGGTGGCACGGCCGGTGACGAGGTGGAGGGCGTCGCGGGCGTCGAGCAGACGGGTGCGGGCGTCCTCCAGGCCCTCGCGGGGCGCGTCGGCCAGCCAGGAGGCGGCCACGGCGCGCAGTGCGGTGGCGTCGCGCAGGCCGCCGCGGGCCTCCTTGAGATCGGGTTCGAGGAGGTAGGACAGCTCGCCCTGGCGTTCGGCACGCTCCAGGCAGAGCTCGTGGAGCCCTGGCAGCCGCTTCGGGGCCTGGTTGCGCCAGTCGGCGAGGACGGCGGTGCGCAGGGACGCGGTGAGAGCGGCGTCGCCCGCGAGGTGGCGGGCGTCGAGCAGGCCGAGCTGGACCTTGAGGTCCTCGGCCGCGGTCCTGCGCGCCTCGGCGGGGGTGCGGACGGAGTGGTCGAGGGCGACGCCCAGGTCCCACACGGGGTACCAGACGCCGTCCGCGAGGGACGCGACGGTGGCGGCCTTGCCGGAGCCGTCGTGCAGGAGCAGCAGGTCGAGGTCGCTGCGGGGGGAGAGCTCGGCCCTGCCGTAGCCGCCGACGGCGACCAGGGCCCAGGTGCCGGCGCCGGCCCGGGCGGCCGCGCCATGGGCGAGCGCCGCCAGCCAGCGGTCGGTGATGTCGGCCAGCGCCTTGCGGCGCGACGGTCCGGAGGGACCGTCGTCGTTCAGCAGCGCCAGCCGGGCGGCGGCATAGCCCTCCGGGGTGTTGTCGCCGGGCTTGGCCTCGACGCTCTCCGTCACGCTGTCTCCCGTCGCCGTGCGAAAGGGGCGCGGCCGAGATCCGGCCGCGCCCCGCGCTGTCTCAGAGTGCGTCCGGCCCGCGCTCGCCGGTGCGGACCCGGACCGCCGCGTCGACCGGCAGGCTCCAGACCTTGCCGTCACCGATCTTGCCGGTGCGGGCCGCCTTGACGATGACGTCGATGACCTGGTCGGCGTCGCTGTCCTCGACGAGCACCTCGATGCGGATCTTCGGGACGAGGTCGACGGTGTACTCGGCGCCCCGGTAGACCTCGGTGTGACCCCGCTGCCGGCCGTAGCCGCTCGCCTCGGTGACCGTCAGACCCTGGACGCCGAAGGCCTGGAGCGCCTCTTTGATCTCGTCCAGCCGGTGCGGCTTCACAACTGCCGTGATGAGCTTCACGCATCCACCTTCTTCGAAGAGGCGCCGGACCCGGTGCCACTGCTGCTGTCCACGGAGGAGAGAACGGAGCGCGCGGCACTGGCCACACCCGCGAAGTCGTAGCCGGTCTCCGCGTGCTCGGCCTGGTCGATGCCCGCGACCTCGGTGTCCTCGCTCACCGTGAATCCGATCACCAGATCGATGAGCTTGGCAAGGACCGCCGACGCGATCAGGGAGTAGGCGAGGACCACACCGACACCGAGGAACTGCTTCCACAGCTGGTCGAAACCGCCGCCGTAGAAGACGCCCTTGGCGGTCTGGCCGACGCCGCCGGTGGCGAGGAAGCCGATCAGCAGGGAGCCGACGATGCCGCCGACCATGTGGACGCCGATCACGTCGAGGGAGTCGTCGAAACCGAACTTGTACTTCAGGCCGACCGCGGCGGCGCAGGCCACACCGGCGATGACACCGACCGCGATGGCGCCGAGCGGGCTGACCGAGCCGCAGGCCGGGGTGATGGCCACCAGGCCGGCGACCGCGCCGGAGGCCGCGCCCAGGGTGGTGAAGGAGCCGTGCTTGATCCGCTCGTAGGCGAGCCAGCCCAGCATGGCGGCGGCGGTGGCGACCTGGGTGTTGGTGAAGGCCACGGCGGCGACGCCGTCCGAGGCGAGCCAGGAGCCGGCGTTGAAGCCGAACCAGCCGAACCACAGCAGACCGGCGCCGAGCATGACCAGCGGCAGGTTGTGCGGCCGGAACGGGTCCTTCTTGAAGCCCACGCGCTTGCGGATGACGAGGATCACGCCGAGCGCCGCCGCACCGGCGTTGATGTGCACCGCCGTGCCGCCGGCGAAGTCGATCACGCCGCGGGTGTAGAGGAAGCCGTCGGACGCCCAGACCATGTGGGCGACCGGGAAGTACACGATCGTGACCCACAGCGCGACGAACAGCGACCAGGCGACGAACTTCACCCGGTCCGCGAGCGCACCGCTGATCAGCGCGGGGGTGATGATCGCGAACATCATCTGGAAGACGGCGAAGACGTAGACCGGGATGGTGTAGCCGTCCCACAGCTGGGAGATCCCGATGTTCCGCATGCCGGCCCAGTCGAGGCCGCCGATGAAGGCGTTGCCGGAGTCGAAGGCCAGAGTGAAGCCGTAGAGCGTCCAGAGCACCGTCACGATGCCAATGGCGATGAAGCTCATCATCAGCATGTTCAGCACGCTCTTGACCCGCACCATGCCGCCGTAGAAGAAGGCGAGGGCGGGGGTCATCACGAGCACGAGTGCGGCGCTCAACAGCATGAACGCCGTGCTGCCGCTGTCCAACTTGGGCGTATCTGCGGCAAGCGTCAAGATGCCTGCTGCCATCGGCGTCTCCTCGTCATCCGGACGGCCCGTGCGGGAAGTGGGCTGTGGGCCGGTTTTCGCCATGAGGTTGTCCCAGGCGGGTTTCCGTGGGCGCCACCCGGTGTTTCGAGGCCGTGACGAAGAAGTCGGCTGTGTTACGTCACGATGAACCGCAGCCTCAGCGTAAGCCGCCGTGACTGCTCCGTGACCATGAGCGGGGCCGACACGCTGTATACGGACCGGCCGCGGACGGCCACCCGGTTGACCTGGCATGGGGGAGCCGAGTCGGGCTGTCGGGATGGCCGGCCGCGGCCGGAGTTCTTGCGGTGGTGGCTGGATCAGGCCGTTGCGGCGGCCTCGGGGAGGGCGGAGGCGAGCCGTTCGGTGAGCTGGGCGACCTCGGCCACATGGCCGTAGTGGCGCAGGGCGGAGTCGGCGGTTTTCCGGATGCGGGTGTTGACCCGTTCGGAGCGCACGTGCCGGGCGACGTCGATGGCCTGCACGGTGAGGCGTGCCGCCTGCTCGGGTTCCTTCTCCAGCAGGTGCACCGTCGCCATGCCGATCAGATTGAGGGCATAGGCGCGCTGATGGACGCTGTCGCCGGCGAACAGGTCGACGGCCTTCTGCATGACCGGATGCGCGAGTGAGGCGTACGCGGGACTACGGCCGGCCACGTAGGCCAGGTCGCGGTAGGAGTGGGCGTTCTCGGCGTTGAGCTCGGCCTCGTTGAAGAAGCTGATCCAGTCCGGGTCCTCGGAGGCGGAGGAGTCGGAGAAGGCGTCCTCGGCCATGCGCACGGCCCGGTGGCACTTGTTGACCTGGCCCATGGTGGCGTAAGCGCGGGCCTCCACCGCGTGCAGCATCGCCTGGGTGGTGGCGGTCGCGGTGCCGCGGCTGCCGTACTGCGCCAGATGGATGAGTTCCAGTGCGTCGTCGGGCCGGTCCAGGTGGATCATCTGACGGCTCATGCTCGACAGGATGAACGCGCCCAGCGGCTGGTCGTCGGCCTCCTTGGCGGAGTGCAGCGCGAGGACCAGGTACTTCTGGGCGGTGGGGTGCAGACCGACGTCGTAGGACATCCAGCCGGCGAGCGCGGCCAGTTCCGCGGTGACCCGGTAGAGCCTGCGGGCGACGGCCTGCGGGTGCGGCTCCTGGAGCAGGTCGGTGACCTCGTGCAGCTGGCCTACGACGGCCTTGCGGCGCAGGCCGCCACCGCACTGGTTGTCCCACTGGCGGAACATCACCGTGGTGGCCTCCAGCAGTTCCAGCTCGGGGCCGGAGAGCTTCGGCCGGCGGTCACCGGACTCGCGGGGCGGGGGCGGCTGGGGGCCGCCGCCGTGCGCGGGGACGGGAACCAGCCAGCGCTGCATCGGCTCCACGAGGGACGGGCCGGCGGAGAGCATCAGGGAGGTGCCGAGGAATCCGCGGCGGCCCAGCATGAGGTCGCTGCGCGAGAACTCGTTGATCAGCTGGACGGTCTGCGGGCCGGCCCACGGCAGGTCGACCCCGGTGGCGGCGGGCGGCTGGTGGGCGGGGCGCAGCCCCAGGTCCTCCACCGGAACGACGCAGCCGAAGCGTTCGGAGAACAGCTCCGAGAGGATGCGCGGAATGGGCTCACGCGGCTGCTCGCCGTCGAGCCAGCGGCGCACCCGGGAGGTGTCCGTGCTGACGTGCAGCGCGCCCATCTGCCGCGCCCTGCGGTTCACCTGACGCGCGAGTTCGCCCTTGGACCAGCCGCTGCGCACAAACCACGAGGTCAACTGCGCGTTGGGCTGCTTGTCCTGTGTGCCGCCCACCGACATGCCCCCATTCCGTCGCCCAACACCGCTGAGGGCGTGGACCCGTTGCCTGGCTCAGGCCCCAAGTGCTCAGTGTGCTACGAGCCTTGCCGCCGGCATACCCACCGGCCCGCATACTCCCCGGGGCTTCCCAACCGAAAGTAATCCTACGATCACCCATCCGGCGACCCTCTTGCAGAAACGCCACCATTCGCCACCCCATCGAATGAACTACGTGCGCACCCGGCGCGCTTCACTTGACACAGGACGATCAGGCACGGGCGTAACCATCGGCAACTGCGACCCGTTGGGGGTGTCATGGGCTTCACGATCGGCAGCATGCGGGAGATGCGACACATCCGCTCCGGCGCGCGCCGCCGCACGCACGCCTCGGCGTGCACCACCGTGGCGGAGTACACGGGGTTGTGCGGCTGGGCGGTGGCGCCGGGTGCGCGTGCCACACGCGGGGGCGGGCCGTGCTCCTGCGGGGACCCGGGCTGCAAGGCCCCGGGGGCGCACCGGCTGGACTTCGCCGGCGAGGTGCCGGCCGGGGCCACGCTGGAGGAGGCCGTGGCCGCATGGGAGCGGGTGCCGGGTGCGGCGCTCATGCTGCCCGTGGGACGCACCTTCGACGTGATCGAAGTGGCGGAACGATCCGGCGTACGCGCCTTGGTGCGCCTGGAGCGCATGGGACTGCGCCTCGGACCGGTCGTCGCCACCCCGGACGGCCGGGCGCAGTTCTTCGTCGCACCGGGCGCCGCCGTGGAGCTGCCGCACCTGCTCTACCGCATGGGCTGGGACGACGCGGACCTCGATCTGCGCTGCCTCGGGCTCGGCGACGACATCACCGCGCCGCCCTCCGACCTCGGCGGCCTGGGCCCCGTCCGGTGGCTGCGGCCGCCGGCCCTGGACGCCGCCCAGCAGCCCCCCGAGGCGCGCCTGCTGCTCGGCACCCTGGCGTACGTCTGCCACCGCGACCGCGCCTACGCCTGAGCCGGCCGCCGCACCGGGTCCCGCCAGTGCATGAGTAAGGGGCGCACCCCTGGGAGTGCGCCCCTTACTCATGCACCTTGGTGCGTGCGTACCGGGACTAGGAACCGATCAGCGCGTCCACGAACGCCTCGGCCTCGAAGGGGGCCAGGTCGTCCGCGCCCTCGCCCAGGCCGATGAGCTTGACGGGCACGCCCAGCTCGCGCTGGACCGCCACGACGATGCCGCCCTTGGCGGTGCCGTCGAGCTTGGTCAGCACGATGCCGGTGATGTCGACGACCTCGGCGAAGACGCGGGCCTGCACCAGGCCGTTCTGGCCGGTGGTGGCGTCGAGTACGAGCAGGACCTCGTCCACCGGGCCGTGCTTCTCCACGACGCGCTTGACCTTGCCCAGTTCGTCCATGAGGCCGGTCTTGGTGTGCAGACGGCCGGCGGTGTCGATGAGCACGACGTCCGCGCTCTCGGCGATGCCCTCCTTGACCGCGTCGAAGGCGACCGACGCGGGGTCGCCCCCCTCGGGCCCGCGCACCGTGCGGGCGCCGACCCTCTCGCCCCAGGTCTGCAGCTGGTCCGCGGCGGCGGCACGGAAGGTGTCGGCGGCACCGAGGACGACGCTGCGGCCGTCGGCGACCAGCACACGGGCGAGCTTGCCGGTGGTGGTGGTCTTGCCGGTCCCGTTGACACCGACGACCATCAGCACGGCCGGCTGGTCCGCCCCGTCCGCGTTGGGCTTGCCTTCGGTACGCAGGGTGCGGTCGAAGTCCGTGCCGACGAGGTTCAGCAACTCCTCGCGCAGCAGCGTGCGCAGCTCCGCGGGGGTCCGGGTGCCGATCACCCGCACGCGGGTGCGCAGCCGCTCGACCAGCTCCTGGGTGGGGGCGACACCGACGTCCGCGGTGAGCAGGGTGTCCTCGATCTCCTCCCAGGTGTCCTCATCCAGGTGCTCACGGGAGAGAAGGGTCAGCAGCCCCTTGCCGAGCGCGTTCTGCGAGCGGGAGAGCCGGGAGCGCAGGCGCACCAGGCGGCCCGCGGTCGGCTCGGGCAGCTCGATCTCGACGGCGGCGGGGGGCTCCTCGACGAGGACGCCCGGGCCCGCGGCCCCGTCCGAGTCGGGGAGCTCGACCTCTTCGATGGTCCGGCGGGGTTCGTCCCGCGGTTCCTCGGCCTCATCGCCGACATGGGGTTCGGCGGGGGGCGCGGTGATCGTCGGGGTCTCGGTGGGCGGTGCGGGGGGCAGCTGCTTCCTGCGGCGGCTGCCCACCACCAGCCCGCCGGCCGCGAGGATCACGACCAGGGCGATGACTACGGCAAGAATGACGGTTTCCATAACCCGTCCAGTATCGGTCACGCGGCGCCCTCCCCAGGGAGCCACCCGGGCACGGGTTCCCAAGTCCGCTCAACTGACGGCCTGTCCATGCACGCGGGGCGCCGCTCCCGGTCCCGACCGGACCGGGAGCGGCGCCACCGAGGGAGCGGGCCTGCGGGGGCTAGCCCATCTCCTCAAGGGTCTTGCCCTTCGTCTCGGGCACGAACTTGAGCACGAAGGGGATCGACAGCAGCGCGAAGGCCGTGTAGATCACGTACGTCAGCGACAGGTTCCAGTCGGCCAGGCTCGGGAAGCTGGCGGTGATCACCCAGTTGGCGATCCACTGCGCCGACGCGGCGACGCCGAGCGCCGCGGCCCGGATGCGGTTCGGGAACATCTCGCCGAGGAAGACCCACACCACGACACCCCACGACAGGGCGAAGAACAGCACGAAGGCGTGCGCGCCGACCAGCGCCACGGCGCCCTCGGCACCCGGCAGGGTGATGTGGCCGCCGCTGCCGGTCTTGTGGGAGAAGGCCCAGGCGACCAGACCCAGGGAGATCGCCATGCCCACGGAGCCGATGAGCGCCAGCGGCTTGCGGCCGATCCGGTCGACGAAGACCATCGCGATCACGGTGCCGATGATGTTGATGATCGACGTGGTGAACGAGTACAGGAACGAGCTGCTCGGGTCGATGCCGACGGACTGCCACAGCGTGGCGGAGTAGTAGAAGATCACGTTGATGCCGACGAGCTGCTGGAACACCGACAGCCCGATGCCGATCCACACGATCGGGGCGAAGCCGAAGCGCCCGCCCAGCAGGTCCTTGAACGTGGACCGGTGCTCGCTGCTCATGTGGGAGCGGATCTCGGCGACACGGGCGTCGGTGTCGACGCCCTCGCCCTCGATGTCGCGCAGCACCTTCTTGGCCTCCGTGAGACGGCCGACGGAGATCAGGAACCGGGGTGACTCGGGGATCGTGAAGGACAGCACGCCGTACAGGACGGCGGGCACAACCATGACGCCGAGCATGAACTGCCAGGCCTCGACACCCAGCACCTGGCCACGCTGGTCGCCGCCGGCGGCCTGCAGGATGCCCCAGTTGACGAGCTGCGACACCGCGATGCCGATCACGATCGCGGCCTGCTGGAACGAGCCGAGCCGTCCGCGGTAGGCGGCGGGGGCGACCTCGGCGATGTAGGCGGGGCCGATGACCGACGCCATGCCGATGGCGAAGCCGCCGATGATCCGCCAGGCGGCCAGGTCCCACAGGGCGAAGGGCAGCGCGGAGCCGATGGCGCTGATGGTGAAGAGCGCCGCGGCGATCCGCATCACCCGGATGCGGCCGATGCGGTCGGCGATCCTGCCGGCGGTGGCGGCGCCGATGGCGCAGCCGATCAGCGCGATGGCGACGACCTGGGCGAGTGCGGCGGACCCGATGTCGTACTTCCCGCGGATGCCCTCGACGGCGCCGTTGATGACGGAGCTGTCGTAGCCGAAGAGGAAGCCGCCCATGGCGGCGGCCGCGGTGATGAAGATGACGTGGCCGAGATCGGCATGGCCCGCCGTGCCGGACGTGTGTGCGGTGGTGGTCACTGGAGAATCTCCCGGACTCTGCGTCGAGCCCACAGATAGGGGCATGAGCTACGAGTGCCGGGACTCCCCAAGTCGCCATCACTCGAACACTAAGAGAACATCGCAGACCCTAATCATTTAAGTTTCAAAGTCAAGACGCATACTTGGACCGCACAAGGGAAGGCAATCCCGCCCCGCTCCCCTTTATTTGTTCACTGATTGAACCCGAACGGCCCTCATGCCTTCAATCGCTGACTGATCACCTTCGAGACGCCGTCGCCCTGCATGGAGACGCCGTACAGCGCGTCCGCCACCTCCATGGTGCGCTTCTGGTGCGTGATCACGATCAGCTGTGAGCTCTCCTGGAGCTCGCGCATGATGCCGATCAGCCGCTGCAGGTTGGTGTCGTCCAGTGCCGCCTCGACCTCGTCCATCACGTAGAAGGGGCTGGGCCGCGCCTTGAAGATCGACACAAGGAGCGCGACAGCGGTCAGCGAGCGCTCGCCGCCCGACAGCAGCGACAGTCGCTTGACCTTCTTGCCCGGCGGCCGCGCCTCCACATCCACACCTGTGGTCAGCATGTTCTCCGGATCGGTGAGGATCAGCCGGCCGTCGCCGCCCGGGAAGAGCCGCGAGAAGACGCCCTCGAACTCGCGTGCCGTGTCGTGGTACGCGGAGGTGAACACCTGCTCGACGCGCTCGTCGACCTCCTTGACGACCTGGAGCAGGTCGGCGCGCGTCTTGCGGAGGTCCTCCAGTTGCTCGGACAGGAACTTGTGCCGCTCCTCCAGCGCCGCGAACTCCTCCAGCGCCAGCGGGTTGACCTTGCCCAGCTGCTGGTACGCGCGCTCCGCCGCCTTCAGGCGCTTCTCCTGCTCGCCGCGGTGGTAGGCGCGGGGCATGTTGCGGGGGTGCTCCGGGTCCTCCGGCAGCTCCTCGCCCTCGGCGGGCGGCGACGGCGGCACGGGCTGGTCAGGGCCGTACTCGGCGATCAGCCCGGCCGGCTCGACGCCGTGCTCCTCCAGCGCCTTCGCCTCCATCTGCTCGATGCGCATCCGCTTCTCGGCGCCCAGCACCTCGCCCTTGTGCACGAAGTCCGTCAGCCGGTCCAGTTCGGACTTCAGCTCCCGCCCCTGGCGGCGCTCGGTGTCCAGCTCCGCCTCCCGCTCCGCCTTGGCCCGCTCGGCCGCCGCGCGCTCCGCCTCGGCGCGGGTGAGCGACACCTGCACGTACGCCAGCAGCCCGTGCGTGCCCTTGAGCACGGCGGAGGCGACCTGCGCCTCGTACGCCAGACGCGCCTTGCGCCGTTCCGCGCGGGCCCGCGCCTCCCGCTCCGCGCCGGCGGCCCGGTCGAGGCCGTCGGCGCGGCCGGCGAGACCCTTGACGCGCTCCTCGTGCGTACGCACCTGGAGCCGCGCCTCCATCTCCGTCTGGCGGGCGTTGGCGCCGTCGGCGGCGAGCCGGTCGCGCACGGAGGTGTCCGGCTCCTCCTCGGCAGGCGCGGCCTCCGCCTCGCTGAGACGGAACGACAGCTCCCCGAACTCCTCTATGGCGGCGGCCATCGACTCCTCGGCGCGTCCCACCGCCGCGGCCGAGCGCTCCGCCTCCCCGCCCGCGGCCCGGGCCTGGCCACCCAGCCGGCCCAACTGCTGGGCGACGGCGGACTTCTCCTTCTCGGCCGCGCGGCGCCGCTGCGTGAGCTCGTCGACCTGGCGGGCGGCCGCGGTCCTGCGCTCCTTGGCGAGGCCCTGCGCCTCCGCGAGCTCCGCGCAGCGCACGGCGAGCGACTCCAGTTCCGCCGCCGCCTCGTCCACGGCGGCCTGGACCTCCAGCAGACTGGGCGCCCCGGCCGAACCGCCGTGCGCGAAGTGGGCGCCCAGGACGTCGCCTTCGGTGGTGACGGCGGTCAGCGCGGGATGGCCGGACACCAGCGTCTCGGCGTCGGCGAGGGTGTCCACGACGACGTAGTCCCGCAGCAGCCGGCGCACCGCGGGCAGCAGCGCGTCGGGCCCCGCGACCAGCGAGGCGGCCGAACGGCCTCCCAGGGGAAGGGCTGCGCCCTCCCCCGCCGCCGTGTCGCCCGCCACCAGGAGCGCCGCGCGCCCGGCGTCGTCCTTGCGCAGCAGGCGCAGCGCCTCTGCCGCGGCCGAGGGTCCGGAGACCGCGACGGCGTCGGCGGCGGCGCCCAGCGCGGCGGCCACCGCGGCCTCGTGCCCAGGGGCGACGGTGAGCAGTTCGGCTGCCGGACCGAGCAGCCCGGTCAGCCGGTCGCCGGCGGCGAGCAGGGCACCGGTGCCGTCCTTGCGGCGCAGCCCCATGGCCAGGGCCTCGTGACGGGCCGCCAGGGCCGCCCGCTGACGTTCGGCGACGGTCGCGGCCTCACGGGCGGCGGAGTGCGCCTCGTCGGCGCCGGCCTGCTCGGCCTTCGCGGCGTCCAGGCGTTCGTCCAGCTCGGTGTCGCCGGCGTCCAGGTCCTCGACCTGGACGCGGAGTTCCTCGTACTCCTCCTGCGCCGACTCCGCACGCTCACGGGCCTCGTCGCGGGCGGCCGCGAGCCGGCCGATCTCGGCCTCGGCGGACCCGGCCTTGGAGCGCGCGGCGTTGACCTGGCCCTGCAGCCGCGCCAGCCCCTCACGGCGGTCGGCGATCGCCCGGGCGGCGGCCTTGAGTGCCTTGTCCTCCTCGGCGAGGCGGCGTTCGAGTTCGGCCCGGTGGTGGACCGTGTCGTCCAGGGCGCGCTGCGCGGCGTCCAGGGACTCGGAGAGTTCCGCCTCCTGCTCGCGGATGCGGACGGCCTCGCGCTCCATGTCCTCCGGGTCGCGGCCGCGGCGCTCCTCGGGCTGCTGCGCCGTGGCGTGGCGCACCCGCTGCTCGGCCAGGCCGATGGTGCCGCGGACCCGCTCGGCCAGCTGCGACAGCCCGTACCAGGTGGCCTGGGCGTCGGCCAGGCGCGGGGCCAGGGCACGCACCTGCTCCTCCAGCCGGGCCTCGCGCTGGATCGCGGCGGCCAGCTCCGTCTCGACGGTGTCGCGGCGCTCCTTGAGGGCGGCCTCGTCGGCGACCTCGGTGCGCAGCGCCTCCCGCAGGGTGACGAGGTCGTCGGCCAGCAGGCGCAGACGCGCGTCGCGCAGGTCGGCCTGGATGACCGCCGCCCGCCGGGCCACCTGGGCCTGCCGCCCCAGCGGCTTCAGCTGGCGCCGCAGTTCGCCGGTGAGGTCCTGCACACGGGCGAGGTTCGCCTGCATCGAGTCCAGCTTGCGCAGCGCCTTTTCCTTGCGCTTACGGTGCTTCAGAACTCCGGCGGCCTCCTCGATGAAGGCGCGCCGGCCCATCGGATCGGCGTGCAGCACCGAATCCAACTGCCCCTGGCCGACGATGACGTGCATTTCGCGGCCGATACCGGAGTCCGAGAGGAGTTCCTGGATGTCGAGCAGCCGGCACGTGTCGCCGTTGATCTGATATTCGCTGCCGCCATTGCGGAACATGATCCGCGTGATGGTGACCTCGGCATAGTCGATCGGCAGGGCGCCGTCGCTGTTGTCGATGGTCAGCGACACCTCGGCACGGCCGAGCGGCGGGCGCCCGGTCGTACCGGCGAAGATGACGTCCTCCATCTTGCCGCCGCGCAGTGACTTCGCGCCCTGCTCGCCCATGACCCAGGACAGCGCGTCCACGACATTGGACTTGCCGGAGCCGTTCGGTCCCACGACACAGGTGATTCCTGGTTCGAATCGCAGCGTCGTCGCCGAGGCGAATGACTTGAACCCGCGCAGGGTCAGGCTCTTCAGGTGCACGCCGTGGGACTCTACCTGCCGGTCCCGGTTTCACCGAGGAATGCCGGGGGCACATGGAACGTGAGGGCGGAGATCATGGGAGGGTGAGGGGGCGGGAAACGACGAAGGGACGCCGGGGCGTCCCTTGCACATTCCCAAACGGGGTCGTTTCCACTGTCCGGCCGAAAGGCCGGATCAAGCGAGAACCGGCTCCGGGTGAGGTACGTCGACGAACTCGCGCGAAGCGGCGGCAAGCGCATCATTCTCGGCCTGGATCCGTACGAGTTCGGTTTCCAGGTCCTGGACGCGCTGCTGCAGCCTTCGCATCTCGGAGAGAAGTCGCGGGTCGGGACCGCCGACGTAACCGAGAAGCGCCTTTGCCATGATGGATGGTCCTCCACGCTGAGTGACCGACCGTTGAGCGGTGTGGGTCGTGGGTGAGGGGTTAGGAGACACCCGCGCCGTGTGCGCCGAGACTGCCCTTCGCCATGCATACAGCCCCGGTGCGCGGGGCTTCCAGCGTCTCACCAAATAGTTTGACGGTCAACACGATCACAGCCCGGCCGTCGGGTGCGCCTGGGAATTCACGGTGCGTACCGGCACCGGGGGCGTCCCGCGTGGGGTGGAGGAATAGGCCGGAGAATGTTCCCGGAAGATCACCGAATCCTCGATGTCGGCAGCCTTCCACGCGGTGCGGAAAATGGCAACCTCCTTGACGCTCTTGCCAAGTGCGATTGCCATTGATCTTCCCCGTCCGCCCTACCTGCGAGGACACACCGGAATGGGCGGGGTGCCGATCGCGAGGTCTCAGCGAATCGCGAAGCCGTCGTAGCCGCCGCGCGGCTCTCCCCAGATCTCCGTGACGCCGTCGACGCGTCCGGGCGTGTCGCCCGTGCGCAGCGAGTGCAGGAGTCGGTCGCACAGAATACGGTCACCCTCGGCCACGACCTGGACCCTGCCGTCCGAGAGATTGCTCACATAGCCGGCCAGGTCGCCGATCTCCAGAGCGCTGGCTCGCGTCCACCAGCGGAAACCCACCTGGTGAACACGGCCGCGGACCCATGCGGTGAGGCGGACAGTCTCGTTCACGGAGGCACGCTAACCCGCCAGTTGCTCAGGGTTCACACCTGCCCCGCCAATGTTTCGGTACAGTCACGCCGCAACAGGACTCACCCGAACGGGTGAACGCCGTCGTCGATGTGAAGGACTGCACCGGATGGGCCGCCACAGCCGTAATGTCGTTGAGCCGGCGCCAGTCGCAGAGGCGCCGCGCCCCCGCGGCCACCGCAGCAGCGCACGGCGACGCAAGAGCAACCCCGTGCGGACCGGCCTTCTGGCCTCTTCCGCGGCGCTCGCCGTGGGCGCGATAGGCGTCTCCAGCGGTCTGCTGCCGTCGCCCGACGGCTCGGGCGGTATCTCGTACCACGACAACGGGCCGGGGCAGATCCAGGCCGCAGGGATCCCGAACTCCAGCAGCCCGCAGGATCTGGGCATCGTCCCCGCGGACCGGCCCTCCGAGCCGGCCAGCCGTGGCGACGCGCGTGCGACACCGCCCAGATCGACGCCGCCCTCCGCTCCCCCGACCAGCGCGACGCCCGAGGCGCCGACCCCCACACCCACCCGCACGGCCCCCACCACCGCCCCGGCCACGCCGCCGACCTCGGCCCCCCCGTCGGTGGTGCCGACCACTCCGCCGGCCACCGCCCCCGCCGTGGAGAACGGCTCCGAGAGCGCCGCCGAGGCCGCGGTCCTCGCCCTGGTGAACCAGCAGCGCGCCACGGCGGGCTGCCAGCCGGTCACCGACGACCAGCAGCTGGACGCCCTCGCCTCGGACTTCAGCGCCGACATGGCCGCCCGCGCCTTCTTCGACCACACCGACCCCGACGGCGACGACCCCTGGGACCGCGCCGCGCAGGCCGGCGTGAAGGACCTCGGCGGTGAGAACATCGCCCGCGGCCAGGCCACCGCGGAGGAGGTCATGACCGCCTGGATGAACAGCGACGGCCACCGCGCCAACATCCTCAACTGCGACTTCAAGACCCTCGGCGTCGGCGCGGTCTTCGGCGACGGCGGCCCCTGGTGGACCCAGGACTTCGGCTACTGAGAAAGATGCAGGTCACAGACCTGTCAGACGGCTTGGGCCGTCCCCGGGCCGTCGTCGGTCTCAGGCTTGAAGCGGAATACGCGATCGACAGCGGCCTCGTCCATCCAGTCGTCCATCTCCTACGAACCGCTCGACGTCACCGGCGGGACCGAGGTCGAGTACCCCGAGGAAGGCCGCTTCGCCAACACCGGCGTCATCCCACGCCTGGACACGATCGGCAAGACCAGGGGTCACGGCCACATTGCGGGCGGGGGACAAGCCTGCCCGAGTGGCCGGCAAGCTTTCGGCCCCCGAATCATGCTCGACCCCAGCCCAGGCAGGCCACCGGCCGAACCCGCTCCACCGACCTCAGCTGTCAGTGGCAGTCGAAGCGCCAGTCCCAGGGGAGACCGGGGCACTGGCGGCAATGGAAGAAGTAGACGCCGCCGCAGTCGCCCAACTGTATGTCGTCGGTGATGGTCAGAAGGTGCTCCATGCGGTGTCCGATCTCGCAGTCCGGCCAGTCGGCAGGCTGCGTCCAGGCGGGCCAGCCACCGACCTTCGTGCCGATGAGGTTGGAGTCGGGTGGCCACTCGGCGTGACCCGTCGGCAACCGGAGACGACGTTCCCAGGTCTCCTCCATGTCCTTGGGCAGATCAAGCCACCTCGGAAAGTCCTCCGCAACCATCGGGGACAACGTGGACGGTTCCGGCATGTTGTCCTCGTCGTACTCCCCCTCGCTCACCTCCGGGGGCTCGGACAGCAGCCCTCCAGCCACGACCTCCGCCTCGTTGCGCCAGTACAGCTGCGGCATCACCGGCCCTGGATCCTGCTCGTGGATGAGCGCGCACCACACCAGCTGGAGCAGATCCTTCCCCTCCGGGAACTCCAATCCCGGGACATCACGGGCGAACAGCTGGAGGATCGGCACCATCGGCACGGCCCCCGGGTCGGTACGGTTGCGCCAGGTGGACCCGGACGTCCAGTGGTCTTCCTGTGCGCAGTACGGCCACGGCTCGTCCGCGGGCCACAGCAACTTGCCTCCCAGCGAACTCTCCCGCACGCCTGGGTCGCCGGGCTCGGGGTTGAGGAGGATGGTCTCCCTGGCAAGGTCCGCGTACTCCGGTATCAGGGTACGCAGATCCTTCGCAGGCAACTCGGGTGTATCGCCGGGCATCGTGGCTCCTCATGGCGTACAGACATCGACGGGACTCTGCGGGCACGCTAGTACGCGCCACAGACAACCCCTGCACGCAGGAGGAAGTCGCCAAGGACATGGGTGGTGACAGTGCCACGGCGCCTTGCCGCATTGAGGGGATCGAGCGTGCCACAGCCGTGCCACGTGAGGCGGTGCCGAACGAGGACCCACGGGGAACAGCGGTGACGAGACCGCGCTGCTGCAGGTCAGCGTCCGCCCAGGTGAGGCAGGGTCCGCAGCCTCAGTCTTCGAAACTGGGGCCACTGAGCACGCGCCGCTCGCTGTCAGGCGTCCGGGCCGCCCGGCGTTCGCGCTGACCCCGGGAAGCGCGAACCAGGGGTTCAGCGCATGGCAGGGTGCCACGTGGGCGCTGGTGCTGCGCCGGGGCGCGGCCGGCCCATCCGCCGCGGGTGGGCTGCGGCCTCACTCCACCGGGCCGGGACACGGCCGGGTGGCCGATGGCCCGCGCCGGGGTCGTGCCGTCGGTGCCGCGCGGCTACGTCGTGCGGGCGGTCGTGGGGCGGGGCGGCCGCTGGCAGCGCGGGCAGAAATAGCTCGAACGGTTCATCCACGGCCGGCGGCGGATCGGCGTACCGCAGCGGCGGCAGGGTTCGTCCTCACGCCCGTATGCGTCCAGGGACCGGTCGAAGTAGCCGGACTCCCCGTTGACGTTGACATACAGGCTGTCGAAACTCGTGCCACCTGCCGCCAGGGCGTCGCCCATCACCTCGCGGATGTGGACGAGCAGCTCGTCGGTCAGCGGCCGGGTGAGGGTGGCGGTGGGGCGCTCGTAGTGCAGTTTGGTGCGCCAGAGCGCCTCGTCGGCGTAGATGTTGCCGACGCCGCTGATCAGGGACTGGTCCAGCAGCGCGCGCTTGACGGTCGTACGGCGACGGCGCAGCGCCGTGTGGAAGGCGGCGTCGTCGAAGGCGGAGTCGAGCGGGTCGCGGGCGATATGCGACAGGGGCCCTGGCAGCCCCTCCGGGTCGCCGGGGACTGATTCGTGCAGGGACAGGCCGCCGAAGGTGCGCTGGTCGACGAAGCGCAGTTCCGTGCCGAGGGCGTCGTCGAAGCCCACGCGGACGCGTAGGTGCGTCTCGGCCGGCGCGTCCTCCGGCTGGACGAGCAGCTGCCCGCTCATGCCGAGGTGGCCGAGGAGCGTGAGCGAGGAGTCCTCCAGTGGCAGCCAGAGGTACTTGCCGCGGCGTCGGGCCGGGCCGAGGGTCACACCCTTCAGCCGGTCCGCGAAGTCCTCGGCCCCGGCGAGATGCCGGCGGACGGCTCGCGGGTGCAGGACCTCCGCGTCGGCGACGGTGCGGCCGCTGACCCAGCGCTCCAGACCGCGCCGCACCACCTCGACCTCGGGCAGCTCGGGCACGGCGTGCACTCCTCTCGGCGGGTTCGGCGGGCCGATGTCCCCGCCGGGAAAAACCGGAAGGGTCCTCCCGGACGGCCTGGGGCCGGCCGGGAGGACCCGACGGTGTTCAGCTCACGGCAGCCGTGTCGCCGTCCCGCTTGGCGCGGATCGCACGCCACGCGGCCTCGGCGGCCTGCTGCTCGGCTTCCTTCTTGCTGCGGCCGGTGCCGGTGCCGTACTCGACACCACCGACGCGGGCGGCAGCCGTGAAGGTCTTCTCGTGGTCGGGTCCGGTCTCGGTGACCACGTACTCCGGGACGCCGAGGCCCTCGCCCGCGGTCAGTTCCTGGAGGCTGGTCTTCCAGTCCAGGCCCGCCCCGAGGTTGGAGGACTTCTCGATCAGTGGATCGAAGAGCCGGTGGACCAACTCGGATGCGGCGTCCAGTCCCTGGTCCATGTAGACCGCCCCGATCACCGCCTCCAGCGTGTCCGCCAGAATCGATGCCTTGTCCCTGCCGCCCGTACCCTCCTCGCCCCGTCCCAGGCGGACGAAGCTGCCCAGGTCCAGGCCGCGACCCACATCGGCCAGCGCGCGCGAGTTGACCACCGCTGCCCGCAGCTTGGCGAGCGTGCCCTCCGGGAGATCCGGATGACCGCGGTAGAGGGTGTCGGTGACCACCAGGCCGAGCACGGAGTCCCCGAGGAACTCCAGCCGCTCGTTGGTGGGCAGACCGCCGTTCTCGTACGCGTACGAGCGGTGGGTCAGCGCGCGTACCAGAAGGGCGGGTTCGAGTGTGTACCCGAGCCGCCCTTCCAGAACCGCGGGGGACGAGGATGCCTTACCGGCGTCTGTCGACGTTGTTCCGTCCGACATGAGGCCCCTCACCCGCCGATCAGACCTCGAGGACCTGACGACGGTTGTAGGTGCCGCAGCTCGGGCACGCGATGTGCTGCTGCTTCGGCTCGTGGCAACGCTCGCACGCCACCAGGCTCACGGGCGCAGCCTTCCACTGCGAACGGCGGTGGCGCGTGTTGCTGCGCGACATCTTCCGCTTCGGAACAGCCACGGCTACTTCTCCTGGTTCTCGTCGGCGCCCTCGTCGGCACCGCTCAGCTGAATGTTCTGCAGGGCCGCCCAACGGATGTCGGCGGCCTCATGACGGTGGTCCGGGTCGTCCGCCAGCCGTGCCCCGCATTCGGAGCACAGACCGGGACAGTCGTCCTGGCACACCGGCTGCAGCGGCAGTTCGAGAACCACCGCGTCCCGCAGCACGGGCTCGAGGTCGAACAGGTCGGCCTCGAGGAGGTGAGTGTCCTCCTCCTCCGCGTCGTCACCGGCGTCGGCGGCACCGTGGTGCCCACCGGTCCGGGTGTCGGCGTCGGGGTAGGAGTACAGCTCCTGGAATTCCGTGTCGAGCTCGCGCTCGACCGGCTCCAGACACCTTACGCACTCCCCCGCGAGCGGTGCGTGGGCGGTGCCCGTGACGAGCACCCCTTCCATCACCGACTCCAGGCGGAGGTCCAGCGTGATCTCTGCGCCCTCACGGACGCCGATGACCTCGACACCGAGATCCTTCGGCGCCGGAACCGTGCGGGAGATCTTCTTCATCGCGCCAGGACGACGCCCCAGCTCATGCGTGTCGAACACGAGCGGGTTGCGGTGGTCGAGGCGGGTGTTCAGAGCTCCTGCTTTCATCGGTTCGGTGCCCGTTCGCCGGGGGGCGGCGGGCACGACAAAGCGCCGGGGATCACACGGCTGAGGGATCAGGATACCGGTCCCTCGGGCTCAGCCCAAACCACGCTCCTGCTCCAGCTCCCGCAGGCGGTTCAGGTCGATCATGCTGGTGTCGAAGAAGCTGGTCTCGTCCAGCGCCGCGCCCTGGGGCTGCTGGTGCTGCTGGTGCGGGATGTACTGCTGCTGCTGCTCGTAGCCGCCCTGGGGCTGCTGCGGCTGCTGCTGCTGCTGCCAGCCGTAGTTCGGGTCGTAGTACGCCTGCTGCTGCGGCTGGGCCGCGTATGGGTCGGCGTACTGGGCGTGCTGCTGCTGGTAGGGGTCCTGCTGCGGTTGCTGCTGTTGCTGGTACGGGTCGGGCTGCTGGTAGCCGTAGGCCGGCTGCTGACCTGTGTTCCCGTCGTACTGGTACTCCCCCGGGGCCGCGGGGGCGGCCAGGCCCGCCAGGTAATCGGCGTCCGACTGGCCGGGGTCGTGGCCCTCGGAGTCAGCACCGTCGTGGGACGCCAGGTGGGCGCCCAGTTCGTCGATCGGACGGTGCCCGGTCAGCTTCAGCCGGCCGCGGCCGACGGCCTCCAGGGTCTTGCTCAGCACCGCCTCGAAGGCGCCCAGCTTGGCGTCCACGTACTCGTCGGCGCTGCGGCGCAGCGTCTCGGGGTCGGCACTGCGCTCCGGCGCGTCGTCGTCCTCGTACGGGTAGCCGTTCTCGTCCAGCGCGGGGCCGTAGCCGTGTCCGAGCAGCTTCTCGCGGCCGCGGTCGACCGAGCCGATGGTCTTGGTGAGGACGACCTCGAAGTTGGCCAGCTTGCTGTCCACATAGTCGTCGGCCTCGGCCCGGATCTCGGTGGCCTCGCGCTGCGCCTCGGTGACGATGCGCTCGGCCTCCTGCTGGGACCGCCGGGCGATCTCGGTGTCGGAGATCAGCGAACCGCGCTCGGCGTGCGCGGATTCGAGGATCCGGCCGGCCTCGGCGCGGGCCTCCTCGACCATCTGCTCCCGGCCGCCCAGCAGCTGCTGGGCCTGGGAGAGCGAGTCCGGCAGCGCGGCCCGCACGTCTTCGAGCATGGCGAGCAGCTCGGCACGGTTGACCACGCAGGAGGCCGACATCGGCATGGACCGGGCGGCCTCGACGGCGGCCACGATCTCATCGAGCTTCATCTGGACGTCCACGTCACAGACTCTACTGCTGCGCGAGCTTCTTCTTGAGGGCCTCCAGCACGACGGGGGGCAGCAAGTGGGCGACGTCACCGCCCCATTGCGCCACCTCCTTGACGAGACTGGAGGACAGGAAGCTGTAGGTGGGGTTGGTGGGGACGAAGAGCGTCTCCACCCCGGACAGCCCGTTGTTCATCTGGGCCATCTGCAGCTCGTAGTCGAAGTCGCTGACCGCGCGCAGCCCCTTGACGATGGCGGGGATGTCGCGCTGTTTGCAGAAGTCGACGAGCAGGCCGTGGAAGGCCTCGACCCGGACGTTCCCGTAGTCGGCGGCGACCTCCTGGATGAGGGCGATGCGCTCCTCGATCGAGAACAGCCCCTGCTTGGACTTGTTGATCATCACGGCCACATAGACCTCGTCATAGAGACGGGAGGCACGGGCGATGATGTCGAGGTGTCCATTGGTGACGGGGTCGAAGGACCCCGGACAGACTGCGCGGCGCAACGGTGACTCCTCGCTCTGAGGGCTCTGCGGCTGGTTCATGACGCGTCAGTGACGTCGGCGGCGCGACCGTACCAAAGCGTTCCTTCGCCGTAGCGGCGGGCCCGCAGCCCTTCGAAGCCCTCGGGCCAGCGGAATTCCCCGCCTCGGGTGCTTCGCTCCACGGTGGCGACCGCGTCGGCGTCGAGCCAGCCCTGCGTACGGAGTGTGAGCAGGATCTCTCGCAGCTCGTCGTCGGTGACGGCGTACGGCGGGTCCAGGAAGACCACGTCGTACGGATCCTGCGGGGCCGGTCCGGCGATCACCTTCTCGGCCTTGCCGGCCCGCACCTCGGCACCGGGCATGCCGAGGGTGCGTACGTTGTCCTGGATGACGCGCGCGGCCCGCGGGTCGGCCTCGACCAGCAGTACATGCTCGGCCCCGCGGGACAGCGCCTCCAGACCGACGGCGCCCGAACCGCCGTAGAGGTCGATCACCCGAGCGCCCGTCAGGGTGCCGCGCAGCGACTGCCAGGTGGAGAACAACCCCTCCTTGGCCCGGTCCGAGGTGGGGCGGGTGCCGTTGCCCGGCGGTACGGCCAGGCGGCGGCCACCGGCGGCTCCGGCGATCACGCGGGTCATCTGCGGCTCATTCGTCTCGTGGGCGGGCGGAGCGGCACCCTGGGGCGCCGCTCCCCCACGATACGTAGGTCAGTCCCGGCCCTGCTCGCCCCCGGCCTCCGGCGCGGGCGAACCCACCAGCGCCGGCGAGGCGTAACGCGACCAGGACAGGCACCCGTCGGGCGGGCAGTACTCGGGGCGGCGCGGGTCGTGGCCGAGTTCGCGCAGCTTCGTCCGCAGGGAGTCGGGAGTGCGGCCGAAGCGGGCGGCTATCCGGGCGACGGAATCGCCGTCGTGGAACCGGCGGACCAGTTCCTCCTCGTGCTGCGGCACCCAGGGGGCGCCGTGCCCCGGGAACAGCTCCCGCAGCACGTCGCGGTCCGGGATGGGCTCGGCCACGTCGGCCACGAGCGCGAGCGCCCGCAGCGCGCGGTTGAGGGCGATGCGCAGGGACGCGACGTCGGCCAGCGGCAGGGTGAGCGTGCCGGAGGCGAGGAGGGTGTCCGGGTCGTCCTCGGACCAGCCGGCCAGGGAGAGGGTCACGGTGCTGTCGTCGTCGCTGGAGAGCTCGATCCGGAAGACCTTCTCACCGAGCGGCAGTTCGTTGAGATGACGGAACGACATGAAATCAGCCCCCAAAGGTCCAACTACGCCGATTCCCGAGCGGATCGGCGCGGACTGTGTCCATTCTCCCAGGAGGGTCTGACACTGACGGTCCGTCAGCCCTTGTCGAGATACTGCTCCCGGTCCGCGTCGACCAGGCTCTCCAGGGCACTGCGCAGATCGGGCTGCCCGGCCAGTTCGGGGTCCGCCGCGACCAGCGCGACGGCCTCCTCGCGGGCGGCCTCGATCACGTCCTCGTCGTCGATGACGGTGAGCATCCGCAGCGAGGACCGGGTCCCGGACTGCGCCTGCCCGAGCACGTCGCCCTCCCGGCGCTGCTCCAGGTCGATCCGGGACAACTCGAACCCGTCCAGCGTCCCTGCCACGGCGTCCAGCCGCGCCCTGGCCGGGCTCGCCTCCGGCATCTCGCTCACCAGCAGGCACAGCCCCGGCGCCGAACCGCGGCCGACCCGGCCGCGCAACTGGTGCAGCTGCGAGACGCCGAAACGGTCCGCGTCCATGATCACCATGGCGGTGGCATTGGGGACGTTGACGCCGACCTCGATCACCGTCGTCGCGACGAGCACGTCCACCTCCCCCGCGGCGAAGCGGCGCATCACGTCGTCCTTGGCGTCCGGATGCATCCTGCCGTGCAGGACCTCGACCCGCAGGCCTGCCAGCGGCCCCTTCACCAGCTGCTCGGCGATCTCCAGCACCGCCAGCGGCGGCCGCCGCTCCGCCTCGTCCTCCGCCGACTTCTTCTTCTGCGTGTCCGCCTCGTCGTCCGAGTCGCCGATGCGCGGGCACACCACGTACCCCTGGTGGCCGTTCTCGACCTCCTCGCGGACCCGTTCCCACGCGCGCGACAGGAAGTGCGGCTTGTCCTTGGCCGGCACCACGTGCGTCGCGATCGGCGAACGGCCGGCGGGCAACTGGTCCAGCACGGAGGTCTCCAGATCACCGAAGACCGTCATCGCGACCGTGCGCGGGATCGGCGTCGCCGTCATCACCAGCAGATGCGGCGGCTGCTTCGCCTTGCCCCGCAGCGCATCGCGCTGCTCGACCCCGAAGCGGTGCTGCTCGTCGACCACGACCAGGCCGAGGTCGTGGAACTGCACCTTGTCCTCGATCAGCGCGTGCGTGCCCACGACGACGCCGGCCTCGCCCGTCACCAGGTCCAGCAGCGCCTGACGGCGCGCGGCGGCCCCCATGGAACCGGTCAGCAGCACCACCTTCGTGCCCAGTTCGGAACCGCCCAGCAGACCCGCCTCGGCGAGGTCGCCCATCATCTCCTTGATCGACCGGTGGTGCTGCTGGGCCAGCACCTCCGTCGGCGCCAGCATCGCGGCCTGACCGCCCGCGTCCACGACCCCGAGCATCGCGCGCAACGCCACCATCGTCTTGCCGGAACCCACCTCGCCCTGCAGCAGGCGGTGCATCGGGTGGTCCGTCGCCAGATCCGCGAAGATCTCCGCCGACACGGCCTCCTGGCCCTCCGTGAGCGTGAACGGCAGCCGTGCGTCGAACGCCTTCAGCAGCCCGTCCCGCGCCGGTACCCGCGGCACCGCCGGCAACGCCGACTCCGCGGCCCGGCGCCGCGCGAGGGCCACCTGCAGCACGAACGCCTCGTCCCACTTCAGGCGGTCCTTGGCGACGGCGATGTCCGCCTTCGTCCGCGGCCGGTGGATCTTCTCCAGTGCCTCCGGCAACGGCACGAGCCCGTGCGACTCGCGCAACGCGCCCGGCAACGGCTCCCCCGTCCCGGCCCACTGCGTCGCCCCCAGCGAGGTCAGCACCGTGTCCAGGGTCTTCGCGATCGTCCACGAATTGACCTGCTTGCACGCCGGATAGATCGGCATCAGCCGGCCCGCGAAGGCGTCGACGGCCCCCTTGTCCTCCTCGGCGTCCAGCAACTGGTACTCCGGGTGCGCCAGCTGCAGCGCACGGTTGAACACCGACACCTTGCCGGCGAACATGCCACGCCGGCCCGGGAGGAGGTCCTGCTCCGGCTTGAACACCCCCCGGCCGAAGAACACCAGCGTCAGCGAGCCGCTGCCGTCGGTGACGACCACCTCCAGGCGTGCCTTGCCCGGGCCGTAGGTCTTCTTCGTCGCCTTCGCCACGCGCGCGACGACCGTCACGTGCTCGTCGAGGGGAAGGTCCGACAGGCGCGTCAGCTCACCGCGCTCGGCGTAGCGGCGCGGGTAGTGGTGCAGAAGGTCCCCGACGGTGTGCAGGTCGAGGTGGTCGGCGAACACCTTTGCGGTGCGGCCGCCGACGGATTTTGCGAGCGGTTCGTCAAGGGCAGCAGACATCGCGTCCATCTTTGCGCACGCGGCGGACATCGCGAGCGTGCCAGGCGCTGCGCTTGCTGTGCCGGGTTTTCTCCCCGCCCGCCCTCCCTCCCCCAAACCTTCGGCCGGGGGTGCCCCCAGCCCTGTGAAGTCAGGGCGCCCCGACGCGCGTTTCGTGGGGGGCGGGTTCGGGGCCTCCGGGGCCGGCCATTGTGGACAGCACATTGAGGTGCCTTCGGCCGGGGGTGCACCCACCACCCCCGCCCCCTCCGTTGTGTTCGCGCCTGATCCCCGGTGGGGGTGCAGAGGCGGCCGCGGCTCGCGCCATCGTCGGCGCAGCGGAGCCGCCGCGGGAGAGATCGCCAACGGGCAGCCCGGGCTCGGTGCCGTCTCTCCCCCCACCGGGGAGGGGCGGGAGAACTACTCGACGCCGATGAGGAGCGGGCACCGCTCCTGCCCCCCCGCGTACACCACCGTGTCCACCGCGAGGTGACTGTCCCGGACGTGCGCCTCGAGCCGCCCCGCCAGATCGGCCGGCGCGTCCGCGCCCAGCACGAGGGTGACCATCTCCCCACCCGCCGCCAGCATCCGGTCGAGCACCGTGATCCCGGTCTCGACGAGGCTGCCGCCGATGATGGCGACATCGCCGTCGATGAGGCCGAGGACGTCGCCGGCCTGGCAGACACCCGCCATGGTCCATGACTGCGTCTCCGCGACGGCGAGTTCGGCGTAGCGCGTGGCGCCGGCCGCGGAGGTCATCGCGACGACGTCCTCGTCGAAGCGCCGCGTGGGCTCGTGGACGGCGAGGGCGGCGATGCCCTGGACCGCGGACCGCGTGGGGATGAGGGCGACCCGGACCCCGTCCGCACGGGCCTGTTCGGCCGCGGCCCCGGCCGCGTGCCGCAGTTCGACGTCGTTGGGGAGGAGCACGACCTCGCGGGCGTACGCGCGGCGGATGGCCTCCGCGATCTCGCCGCTGGCGGGCGGCTCCCCGGGCCGGACGGCGATGACCTCGGCGCCGGCCGCGGCGCACAGCGCGGCGAGGCCGTCGCCGCGCACGACCGCGACGACGGCGCGCAGGGCGGGTTTGCCGCGCTGCCCGCGGGCGCCGCGCTCGTGAGCGCGGGCCTGGTCGCCGAAGTGGGTGACCTTGATGCGGTGCGGCCGTCCGGCCTCGATCCCGGCCTCGATGGCGGCGCCGACGTCGTCGACGTGGACGTGGACGTTCCACAGGCCGTCGCCGCCGACGACCACCAGGGAGTCTCCGAGCCCGTCGAGTCTGCTGCGCAGGCCGCCGACGGCGGTGTCGGGCGCGTCGAGGAGGTAGACCACCTCGAAGCCGGGGCCGCCGGGCACGACGTGCGGATCGCCGGTGTCGCCGCCGGGCGCGCAGCCGAACGGGAGGGCGGGGCCCTTGGGGAGGGCGTCGACGAGCGGGCCCATGGGGGCCTGTCCGGAGACCGCGTCCGCGAGAGCGCCCAGGACGGCCACGAGCCCCCGGCCGCCGGCGTCGACCACACCGGCGTTCCCGAGGACGTCCAACTGCGCGGGGGTCGCCGCGAGTGCGCGGCGCGCGCCCTCGTACGCGGCCCGGGCCACCGCCCAGGCGTCGGCGGCCGCGTCCGCCGTGGCGGCGGCGGCTTCGGCCGCGGCGGTCGCCACGGTGAGCATGGTGCCCTCGACGGGATGGGCGACCGCCTGGTACGCGGACTCCGCGGCCCGGCGCAGCGCGGGCCGCAGGTCCCCGGAGCCGGAGGCGAGCACTTCGGTCATGCCGCGCAGCAGTTGGGCGAGGATCGTGCCGGAGTTGCCGCGGGCCCCGATGAGGGCGCCGTGCGCCATGGAGCGCAGGCACGAGGAGAGGTCGGGCTCGGTCCCGGAGGCGGCGTGACCGTCGAAGACCGCGTCCACGGCCTGGGCGGCGGATTCGACGGTGAGGTACATGTTGGTGCCGGTGTCCCCGTCGGCGACGGGATAGACGTTGATCGCGTCGATCTCCTCGCGCGCCCGGCCGAGTGCCTGAAGGGCGAGCCGGCACCATACGCGCACCGCGGGGGCATCGAGCGTCGGCGGCACGTGTTCCTCCTGCGGGGGGGGGCGGCCAGGGACCTGGGGAAGAGGCAGGGTTCCGCACGCAGCGTACTGAGGCGCGGGACCCGGCGGGGGACCGGGCCGTCCCGCTGACCATGGTAATTTCGAGGGACAGGAGCGGACGTAGTATGCTGCTCCGGTTGCCTGGGGCTGTCCCGGGCCGTCCCTCGGTACCACCGGTTTTCCCTCAAATTATTTTGAACGGACATCCGACACCGGCGGGATCTATCCGTTAGTGCATCTGAAGTCTTTGGAGTGACCCGTGGCTGCCAACTGCGACGTCTGCGGCAAGGGGCCGGGCTTCGGCAACAACATTTCGCACTCGCACCGCCGTACCCGCCGTCGTTGGAACCCCAACATCCAGACGGTGCGTGCAGTGGTCGGGCGGACGCCGAAGCGCCTCAACGTCTGCACCTCGTGCATCAAGGCCGGCAAGGTCGCGCGCTGACGCATTCGACGTCGTAGCGCAGCCTTGCGGCTACTCGAAGCCGGTCCACCTCAGGGTGGACCGGCTTTCTGCCGTACCCGCGTTCAGCCGCGCTGCCGCCACGCGTGGTCGACCGGCCCGATGCCCCCGCCCAGGGGGAAGCCCGCGGCGATGGCGCCGGTGACGTACTCCTTGGCGGCGTCGACCGCGTCCGGGACGTCCAGGCCGCGGGCGAGGTAGGAGGCCACGGCGGAGGCGAGCGTGCATCCGGTGCCGTGGGTGTGACGGTTGTCATGGCGGGGGGCGCGCAGCCAGTGCTCCCGGGTACCGTCGGTGAGCAGGTCCACCGCATCGCCGTCCAGGTGACCGCCCTTGATCAGCGCCCAGCGCGGGCCGAGGGCCAGAACAGCGGCGGCGGCCTCGCGCAGCGCGGGCTCGCCGTCCACCACGACGCCGGTGAGTTGCCGCACCTCGTCCACATTCGGGGTGGCGACGGTGGCCAGAGGCAGCAGCCGGGTGCGGACCACGTCGACGGCGTCGGCGGCCAGTAGCGAATCGCCGTGCTTGGAGACGCCGACCGGGTCGACGACCACGGGAACGCCCAGCGGGGCCAGCAGTTCGGCGACGGCCTCGACAAGGGCGGGCGAGGAGAGCATGCCGGTCTTGACGGCCTGTACGCCGATGTCGTCGACGACGCTGCGGAACTGGGCGCGTACCGCGTCGACCGGGAGCTCCCAGGCGCCCTGC
Source organism: Streptomyces sp. RLA123 (assembly GCF_056270165.1). Lineage (NCBI taxonomy): Bacteria > Bacillati > Actinomycetota > Actinomycetes > Kitasatosporales > Streptomycetaceae > Streptomyces > Streptomyces sp. RLA123. The sequence goes on from NZ_JBWDOR010000003.1 coordinate 2,607,144, forward strand.
ACTCCGAGCGAGTTCTGCGCCGTGACGGCCGTGATCACGCTCATGCCGTGCGTCCCGAGGGCCAGCATCGTCTTGAGGTCGGCCTGGATGCCCGCGCCGCCGCCGGAGTCGGAGCCGGCGACGGTGAGCACACGCGGTGGGATCGTCATACGGCGAATCTAGTCGTCGCCCTCACTCGTCGCCGAAGTGGTCCCAGCCGCCCGCCGACTCCCAGGGCGCGCCGTCAACGGTGACCTGCGGGGAGGTGGTGGCCTTCACCACGCGGCCGATCACCCGCCAGCGGGCGGGCAGCTTGGTGTCCGGCGGGAAGGCCGCGACAAGGGCGTGGTCCTCACCGCCGGTGAGCACCCAGTGCAGCGGGTCGACGCCGACGGCCTGCCCGATGTCGGCCATCTGTGCCGGGACGTCGACGTCGGCCGACGTCAGGTCGATGGTGACGCCGCTGGCCGCGGCGATGTGCCCGAGGTCGGCGACCAGTCCGTCGCTGACGTCGGTCATCGCGGTCGCGCCGAGCTCGGAGGCGGCCGGCCCCGCGTGGTACGGCGGTTCGGGCCTGCGGTGGGCCTCGACGAAGGCGCGCGGGGAGCGGAAACCGCGGGCGAGCACGGCGAGTCCGGCCGCGGACCAGCCGAGCCAGCCCGTGACGGCCACGATGTCGCCGGGCCGCGCCCCGGACCGGGTGACGGGTTCGCGGTTGCGCAGGTCGCCCAGCGCGGTGATGGAGACCATGATCGTGTCGCCGCGCACGACGTCGCCGCCCACCACGGCCGCCCCCGCCACCTGGCACTCGTCACGGATGCCGTCCATCAGCTCCAGCGGCCAGGTGACCGGAAGGTCCGCCGGGACGACGAGGGCGAGCAGCACGGCGGTCGGCACGGCGCCCATCGCGGCGATGTCCGCGAGGTTCTGCGCGGCGGCCTTGCGGCCCACGTCGTAGGCGGTGGACCAGTCCCGGCGGAAGTGCCGCCCCTCCACGAGCGCGTCGGTGGTGGCCACGACGCGCCGGTCCGGCGCGGTGACGACGGCGGCGTCGTCGCCCGGCCCGAGCCGTACGGCGGGGCTGGAGGTGAGCCGCGAGGTCAACTCCCTGATGAGCCCGAACTCCCCCAGCTCGCCCACGGTGCCCTTCATCCCACTGTCCCCTTCACCTGGCCGGTCCTGTTTCTGTTCTGTCATCGCTTCCGTGGCGGCTTTCGGGCGTCCGGTACCGCGCGGGTCTCCCCGCAGCGTGCGGCGACGCGGTACCGTGACGTTCCCTCCCACATGATCCTCGTAGCCGCCCTGGAGGTTCCGTGGTACAGGCGTACATTCTGATTCAGACCGAGGTCGGTAAGGCCTCGGCAGTAGCGGAGGTGATCTCCAAGATTTCCGGGGTGATCCAGGCCGAGGACGTCACCGGGCCGTACGACGTGATCGTGCGTGCCCAGGCGGAGACGGTCGACGACCTCGGTCGTCTCGTGGTGGCGAGAGTGCAGCAGGTGGAGGGCATCACCCGCACGCTCACCTGCCCGGTAGTCCACCTCTAACCCCCTGTAGGCTCCGCGGGTGATGTATCGCCGCCGGGTCGTGCTTGTCTCCGTGTCCGCCGTCGCGTGCCTCTCCGCGGCGGCGGTCTACGTGTCCGCCGACGGAACTCCCGCCAGCGGGGTCGCCGTACCGTCACCCTCCGCCGAGGCCGCCACGCTGTGCGGCAGCCTCCACGACGCGTTGCCGCACCGGGTGGACGGGCTGTCCGCGCGGTCGTTGTCGCCCGTCTCCGCCCTCACTGCCGGTTGGGGGGATCCTACGGTGGTACTGCGTTGCGGTGTGCCCCGGCCCGAGACACTGACACCGGGCAGCGCGGCGTACAACCCCACCGCGGACGCGGTGGACGTCAACGGGGTGAGCTGGCTCATGGAGCAGACCGGCGACGGCTACCGCTTCACGACCACCGGGCGCGCGACGTTCGTCGAGGTGAGCGTGCCGGCGAAGTACGCACCCGAGGTCAACCCGCTGGCCGACCTCGGGAACGCCGTCAAGAAGTCCATCCCGACCGAGCTCTGAGGTCCCGGGGGTTCGGGATCAGCGCAGTCCGGTGGGGCGGCGCAGGGCGGCCTGGATGAGCCGGTCCACGAGCTCCCGGTAGTCGACCCCGCTCTCCCGCCACATGCGCGGGTACATGGAGATCGGCGTGAAGCCCGGCATTGTGTTGATCTCGTTGATCACGAACTCGCCGCTGTCCAGCAGGAAGAAGTCCGCGCGGACCAGGCCCTCGCACGACGCCGCGTCGAACGCGGCCACGGCGAGCCGCTGGACCTCGGCGGTCTGCTCGGCGGTGAGCGGCGCGGGGACCAGGCCCTCGGCGGAGTCGATGTACTTCGCCTCGAAGTCGTAGAAGTCGTGCGCGGTGACCGGCGGGATCTCGGCCGGCACCGAGGCCCGCGGGCCGTCCTCGAACTCCAGGACACCGCATTCGATCTCGCGGCCCCGCAGCAGCGACTCCACCAGCACCTTGGGGTCGTGGCGGCGGGCTTCCTCGATCGCCTCGTCCAGGCCCGCGAGGTCGTCGACCTTGCTGATGCCCATGGAGGAGCCGGCGCGGGCCGGCTTCACGAAGACCGGCCAGCCGTGGTCCGCGGCGAAGTCCACGACCTTCTTGCGGGCCGCGGCGGGATCGCCGTCCCACTCGCGCGGCCGGATCACGACATAGGGACCGACCGGCAGGCCGAAGGAGATGAAGACGCGCTTCATGTACTCCTTGTCCATGCCGACGGCCGAGGCGAGCACGCCCGAGCCGACGTAGGGCACACCCGACAGTTCCAGCAGTCCCTGGAGAGTGCCGTCCTCGCCGTACGGACCGTGCAGCATGGGGAAGACGACGTCGACGTCGCCGAGCGCCTTGGGCACCGAGCCGGGTTCGCTGTACACGACCTCCCGGCTGGCCGGGTCGACCGGCAGGAACACCGAGCCCTCCGCGGTCTCGGCGAGCTGGGCGACGTTGGGCAGCGCGCGGTCGGCGATCGCCATCCGGGACGGGTCGTCGGTGGTCAGCGCCCAACGTCCGTCGCTGGTGATGCCGATCGGCAGCACGTCGTACTTGTCGCGGTCGATGGCGCTCAGCACGGCACCCGCGGTGACGACCGAGATGGCGTGCTCGGAACTGCGTCCGCCGAAGACGACCGCGACGCGCGGCTTGCGTGAAGAAGGCTGAATGCTCATGTCGCGTTGACCCTACCGTCCCGGACGTCAGCGCTCCGACTTGGCGGACCGCGACATCAGCTCCTTGACCGCGACGACCGGCTGCTTGCCGTTGTGGACGATGTCGACCACGGTCTCGGTGATGGGCATGTCGACACCGTGCCGCCGTGCCAGGTCGAGCACCGACTCGCAGGACTTGACGCCCTCGGCGGTCTGCCGGGTGACGGCGATGGTCTCCTCCACCGTCATGCCCTTGCCGAGATTGATGCCGAAGACGTGGTTGCGGGACAGCGGTGAGGAGCAGGTGGCGACCAAGTCGCCGAGGCCCGCCAGACCCGAGAAGGTCAGCGGGTCGGCGCCGAGCGCGATGCCGAGCCGGGTGGTCTCCGCCAGACCGCGCGTGATCAGCGAGCCCTTGGTGTTGTCCCCCAGCCCCATGCCGTCGGCGATGCCGACGGCGAGGCCGATGACGTTCTTGACGGCGCCGCCCAGTTCACAGCCGACCACGTCGGTGTTGGTGTAGGGGCGGAAGTACGCGGTGTGGCTGGCGGCCTGGAGCCGCTTGGCGACCGACTCGTCGCGGCAGGCGACGACCGAGGCGGCGGGCTGCCGGGCGGCGATCTCCTTGGCCAGGTTGGGTCCGGACAGCACGGCGACGCGTTCCGGGCCGGCCTGGGCGACCTCGGCGATGACCTCGCTCATTCGCTTGGCGGTGCCGAGTTCGACGCCCTTCATCAGGCTGACCAGCACCGAATCGGGCGGCAGCACCGACTGCCACGCGGCCAGGTTGCCGCGCAGCGTCTGCGACGGTACGGCGAGGACGACGAACTCGGCGTCCTGGGCGGCCTCCGCGGGGTCGGTGGTCGCCGTGATCGCCGCGGGCAGTTCGACGCCGGGGAGGTAGCCCGGGTTGGCGTGGGTGCTGTTGACCGCCTTGACCACCTCGGGGCTGCGCCCCCACATGGTCACCCGGGCCCCGGCGTCTGCGAGCACCATCGCGAAGGCGGTGCCCCAGGAGCCGGTGCCGTAGACCGCGCAGCGCGTCGTCACTTGCTGGTTCCCCTCTGCTTGCGCGGGTCGAAGCGCTCGGACGGCGGGGTCGCGCCGCGCAGTTCTCCGAGCAGGTCGCTGATCGAGGCCATGATGACGTCCGTGGCCTCCCTGAGCACCTCGGCGGTGAGGTCCTGCCCGTAGTACGCGGACAGGTCCACCGGCGGACCGGCGAGCACCCTGAGCGTCTTGCGCGGGAAGAGCCGGACCTTGTTCTCCTTGGCGTACGGGGGGACGGCCTCGTTGGCGCCCCACTGCGCGACCGGGATGACGGGCGCTTTGGTCATCAGCGCGACACGCGCGACGCCGGTCTTGCCGACCATCGGCCACATCTCGGGGTCGCGGGTCAGCGTGCCCTCGGGGTAGAAGGCGACGCACTCGCCGGAGTTGATGGCGTCCACCGCGGAGCGGAAGGCGTCGGCGGCGTCGGTGCTCTCCCGGTACACGGGGATCTGTCCGGTGCCGCGCAGGATCGCCCCGACGAACGCGGGCTTGAACAGCGGCGCCTTCGCAAGGAAGCGCGGGACCCGCCCGGTGTTGTACTGGAAATGCGCGTACGACAACGGGTCGAGGTACGAGTTGTGGTTGACCGCCGTGATGAATCCGCCGTCGGCCGGAATGTGCTCCATTCCCTGCCAGTCCCTCTTGAACAGGACGACGAGCGGCGGTTTCGCGATGACTGCTGCGAGCCGGTACCAGAAGCCGATTCTGCGGCGGGACACCAGAACTCCTCCTCGTTCCGCCGCCGACCCGGGATCACCGGATCGCGGCCGTGCTGTGGGACGGCGCACCGTCGTACGGCCGGTGCAGCCGCACAAGTGTCGCCGGTAAGCCACCGTAACGCCAGGGTGGAGCGGCGGTGGCGGTGGCCTCGGGAAACCCCGAGCACAATAGTTCGGTGTCGGTAGCAGTGAACTCGTCGAAATGGTCACTCGTGGTTCCGCTGAAGCCCTTGGCCGAGGCCAAGAGCCGGCTCGCGACGGCCGCCGGGCCCGTGCGGCCCGGGCTGGCACTGGCTTTCGCCCAGGACACCGTGGCGGCGGTGCTGGCCTGCCCCGCGGTCCTGGACGTGACGGTCGTCACGGACGATCCCCTCGCCGGCGCCGCGCTGACGGCGCTCGGGGCCCGAGTGGTGGCGGACTCCCCCGCGGCGGGGCTCAACGCCGCGCTGGGGTACGGCGCCGACCATGTCCGCCGGCTGCGCCCGGAAGCCGCTGTGGCGGCCCTCAACGCCGATCTCCCGGCCTTGCGGCCCCCGGACCTGGCGATGGTGCTCGACGCGGCCGCTCAACGCCCTGGACGGGCATTTCTGGCCGACACGGCCGGAATCGGCACCACGCTGCTGGCGGCGACGGCCGGGACGCCACTGGATCCGGCCTTCGGCGGCGCCTCACGAGCCCGTCACCGGGCCTCCGGCGCACGCGAGATCACGCTGCCGGGCGTGGACTCCGTGCGCCAGGACGTGGATACGGGCGAGGACCTGCGGGCCGCCCTGGTCCTGGGCGTCGGTCGACACACGCGCGAGCTGCTACGGGCCCGGCCGGTGGCAGCACCGGGCCGGGAGGTGAGCCCGGCCGAGCCGGCGTGAACCGGGGCTGCGGCACCGGCGGGGCCGGAACCGCAGGCGGGCGGCCGGATAGGCTGCCCCTCATGCAGGCGACCGCGTACACCTACGACCCCGAGACCCGCGCCGGCAGCGTACTGCTGGACGACGGGACGCCGCTGCCCTTCGACGCGGCGGCGTTCGACGCCGGGGGGTTGCGGCTGCTGCGGCCCGGTCAGCGGGTGCGCATCCGCACCGAAGGCAGCGGCGAGGCACGCCGGGTGGTCTTCGTGACGCTGCAGACCTTCGCCGACCCCGGGGCCTGAGGCAGCGGGAAGCGGCGCGGGCACGGGAGGCACCGGAACAACGCAGCGGGCCGGGCGCCCCCGAGGGGGTGCCCGGCCCGTCGCTGTGTCGGGTCGGTGCCGGCTACCGCTTCGCGGCGCGCTTGGTGGCCGTCTTGCGGACCGCCGACTTGGCGGGGGCCTTCTTGGCCGGCGCCGTCTTCTTGGCGGTGGCCTTCTTGGCGGTGGTCTTCTTGGCCGCCGCCTTCTTGGCCGTGGTCTTGGCGGCCGTGGTCTTCTTCACGGTGGTCTTGGCGGCCGTGGTCTTCTTGACCGCCGCCTTGGCGGTGGCCGCCTTCTTCGCCGTGGTCTTCTTGGCGGCGGCCTTCTTCGTGGTGGCCTTGGCGGTGACGCCGCCGGTCAGGCTGCCCTTGGGCGCCTTCTTGACGGAGACCTCGCCGGCCTTGGGGAGCTTCTTCGTCCCGCTCACCAGGTCCTTGAAGCCCTGGCCGGCGCGGAAGCGCGGCACGGAGGTCTTCTTGACCCGGACCCGCTCCCCGGTCTGCGGGTTGCGGGCGTAGCGGGCGGGACGCTCCACCCTCTCGAACGAACCGAAGCCGGTCACCGAGACCCGGTCGCCGTTGACGGTCGCGCGGACGATGGCGTCCAGGACCGCGTCGACCGCCTCAGCGGCCTGCTGACGGCCGCCGAGCTTGTCGGCAATCGCTTCAACGAGCTGCGCCTTGTTCACGTCTTCCCCTTCGGAAACTTGCCCGGCGATGAGTTCGGGCCTTTTTCGCACGCTAGGCGGATATATACCGCAAATCAAATACGAAACGGGCGAATCACCCTTGTGCCGCAACGAACTCCGGGCTCAGGAAGGCTCTTGATCGGGGAATCGGCCTTCGTCGAGGTCCTTCATCAGATCCTCCAGACGCCTTGCCGCACCTGCGAGATCGTGCTTCGAGGCGGCGGTGATGACGAGAAGTTTCCGGGCCAACTGCACCCGGACTTCCTCCGCCACTTGCAGACCCGCCACACGGGTGTGGGCCTGCTTCAACCTGGCAGCGAGGAACGCGTACAGCTCGAGTTGGCCATCGTGTTCCATGTGCCGATTGTGTCATCTGCGGTGAGTTGTCACGAGGTGTGGAGCCGAACACGCCGCAGCGCCCCCCGCCCGGTGGGGGCGGGGGGCGCTGCGGGACGACGGAAGACCGGCGGCGCGGACGCGCCTCGCGGGGGCCGGAAAGGGCTCAGACCTGCAAAGTCCGCGGCTTGTAGGAGGGACGCCCGGCCTCGTAGGCGGCGATGTCGGCCTCGTTCTTCAGGGTGAGGCTGATGTCGTCCAGGCCGTTCAGCAGCCGCCAGCGGGCGTTGTCGTCCAACTCGAAGGGCGCGGTGATGCCCTCGGCCCTGACCTCGCGGGTCTGGAGGTCCACGGTGATCTCGGCGGCCGGGTCGGCCTCGGTGAGCTCCCACAGCCGCTCGACCGTCTCCTGCGGCAGGATCACGGTGAGCAGGCCGTTCTTCAGCGAGTTGCCACGGAAGATGTCGGCGAAACGGGAGGAGATCACGGCCTGGAAACCGTAGTTCTGCAGCGCCCACACGGCGTGCTCGCGGGAGGAGCCGGTCCCGAAGTCGGGGCCGGCGACCAGAACCCCGGCGCCCTTGCGCTCGGGCTGGTTGAGGATGAACTCGGGGTCCTTGCGCCAGGCCTCGAACAGGCCGTCCTCGAAGCCGTTGCGGGTGACCTTCTTCAGCCAGTGGGCCGGGATGATCTGGTCGGTGTCGGTGTTGCTCCGGCGCAACGGGACCGCCCGGCCGGTGTACGTGGTGAAAGCTTCCATGGTTCTCAGGCCTCCAGGACGGCGTCGCCGGGCAGATCGGCGGGGGACGAGAGGTGGCCGTTGACCGCGGTGGCCGCGGCGACCTGGGGGGACACCAAGTGGGTGCGGCCGCCCTTGCCCTGCCGTCCCTCGAAGTTGCGGTTGGAGGTGGACGCGGAGCGCTCACCGGGCGCCAGTTGGTCGGGATTCATACCCAGGCACATCGAGCAACCCGCGTGCCGCCATTCGGCGCCGGCCTCCTTGAAGACCTGGTCCAAGCCCTCCTCGACGGCCTGCAGCGCGACCCGGACCGAACCGGGGACGACCAGCATGCGCACACCGTCGGCCACCTTGCGGCCCTTGACGATCGACGCGGCCGAGCGCAGGTCCTCGATGCGGCCGTTGGTGCAGGAGCCGACGAAGACGGTGTCGACCTCGACCTGCCGCAGCGGCGTTCCGGCCTCCAGGCCCATGTACTCCAGCGCCTTCTCGGCCGCCAGCCGGTCGCTGGGATCGGCAAAGGACGCCGGGTCCGGTACGGAGGCGCTCAGCGGAGCACCCTGGCCGGGGTTGGTGCCCCAGGTGACGAACGGCGACAGTGAGGCGGCCTCGATGACGACCTCGTGGTCGAAGACGGCGTCCTCGTCGGTCCTCAGCGTCTCCCAGTAGGAGACCGCGGCGTCCCAGTCCTCGCCCTGCGGGGCGTGATCACGGCCCTGGAGGTAGTCGAAGGTGGTCCGGTCCGGGGCGATCATGCCGGCCCTGGCGCCCGCCTCGATCGACATGTTGCAGATGGTCATCCGGGCCTCCATCGAGAGCTTCTCGATGGCGGAGCCGCGGTACTCGATGACATAGCCCTGGCCGCCGCCCGTACCGATCTTGGTGATGATCGCCAGGATCAGGTCCTTGGCCGTGACGCCCTCGGGCAGTTCGCCGTCGACGGTGATCGCCATGGTCTTGAACGGGGCCAGCGGCAGCGTCTGGGTGGCCAGCACGTGCTCGACCTGGCTGGTGCCGATGCCAAACGCCAGCGCGCCGAAGGCGCCGTGGGTGGAGGTGTGGCTGTCGCCGCAGACCACGGTCATGCCCGGCTGCGTCAGGCCCAGCTGCGGGCCGACCACGTGCACCACGCCCTGCTCGACATCGCCCAGCGGGTGCAGCCGCACCCCGAACTCGGCGCAGTTCTTGCGCAGCGTCTCCAGCTGCGTGCGCGAGACCGGGTCGGCGATCGGCTTGTCGATGTCGAGGGTCGGGGTGTTGTGGTCCTCGGTCGCGATGGTGAGGTCCAGCCGGCGCACCGGACGGCCGTTCATCCGCAGACCGTCGAAAGCCTGCGGGCTCGTGACCTCGTGGAGCAGATGCAGGTCGATGAAGAGGAGGTCGGGCTCGCCTTCGGCGCGCCGCACGACGTGATCCTCCCAGACCTTTTCCGCGAGTGTCCTGGCCATCGCATTCCCTCCGACCGGCCGCGTTGCCGGCCTGTTCGTCGTTGCCGGACGTCTCCACCCCTTGTGCGGATGGGGGCTCCGGCCCTGTTCATCCAGCGTGCCGCGTTCACGGAAAAATTGAACTTGCGTTTCACAGAGTGAGACGCGAGTATCGTTGCATGGACAACAGTAGTGGCGTCGGCGTTCTCGACAAGGCGGCTCTGGTGCTCAGCGCGCTGGAGTCCGGTCCGGCCACCCTGGCCGGACTCGTGGGCGCCACGGGTCTCGCCCGCCCCACCGCGCACCGTCTCGCCGTCGCACTGGAGCACCACCGCATGGTCGCCCGCGACATGCAGGGACGCTTCATCCTGGGCCCCAGGCTCTCCGAACTCGCCGCCGCGGCGGGCGAGGACCGTCTGCTGGCGACCGCCGGCCCGGTGCTCACGCACCTACGGGACATGACCGGCGAAAGCGCGCAGCTCTACCGGCGCCAGGGCGACATGCGCATCTGCGTCGCGGCCGCCGAGCGGCTGTCCGGACTCCGGGACACCGTGCCCGTCGGATCCACCCTGCCGATGAAGGCGGGCTCCGCCGCCCAGATCCTGATGGCCTGGGAGGAGCCGGAGCGGCTGCACCGCGGCCTGCAGGGAGCCCGTTTCACCGCCACCGCGCTGTCGGGCGTGCGCCGCAGGGGCTGGGCGCAGTCGATCGGCGAGCGCGAACCGGGTGTGGCGTCCGTCTCCGCTCCGGTGCGCGGACCGTCCAACCGCGTCGTGGCGGCCGTGTCCGTCTCCGGTCCCATCGAGCGGCTGACCCGGCACCCCGGCCGCATGCACGCCCAGGCCGTCGTGGACGCCGCGGGCCGGCTGTCCGAGGCGCTGCGCCGCACCGGCTGAACCGCGGCGACGCTCCCACCGGCCGCTACGCCTTGGCGGCCCGCAGCCGCTCGGCCGCCGTTTCGCCGCGACGGCCCACCGGGAGGACGCCGGTCGCGGCACCGAGCCCGAAGGCGGGCATGTCGACGTACACCGACTCGTAGGAGCCGGCCGGCACGGCATAGGTCTCGTGCCATATGCCCACGCGCCCCTTGCCGGCCCGCGCACGGCGGTTGAACTCCGCCCACGCGGGCCGGTGCTGTCTGTCCTGCTGGGAGGCGTAGGCGATCAGCTGTTCCTTGGTCGCCCAGTACTGCACGACATAGAACAGCCTCGGTGAGCCCAGCAGCAGTTGGTAACCGAGGAATCCGCCGCTCGGGTCCTGCGACAGCTCGCGCAGCATGCGCGGCATCGCCATGAAGGCCGGCAGCCAGCTGCGCAGTGCCCACAGGCGGTTGATCCGCATCCCGATGTGGAAGACGACGACCTCCCCCTCCGCGGCAGCCGTGTTGCGGCCCGGAATCAGCGTTACGGACATGACTCTCCCCCCTCACCCATGACGGACACCCGGCACCCGTCGGCCGAGACCCGTACCCGGCATGGGCACTGATTGGATAGTGGCACTATCCATGCTTAGATAGTGCCACTATCCAGTGGAGGGCGCAAGAGGAATGCGACTGTCGGAACTGAGCGAGCGCAGCGGCGTGCCGACGGCGACGATCAAGTACTACCTGCGCGAGAGCCTGCTGCCACCGGGCCGTCGCGTCACGGCCACCCAGGCCGAGTACGGCGAGGATCACCTGCGCCGGCTCTGCTTCGTACGGGCCCTGATCCAGGTCGGCAAGGTGCCCGTGGCCACCGCCCGCGAGGTGCTCGCCGCGGTGGAGGACAAATCGCTCAACCAGCACATGCGGCTGGGCGCGGCCACGTTCGCGCTGCCGCACGGCCCGGAGCCCGACGAGGACGACCCGGCGACGGTCACCGCCCGCCGGGAAGTGGAGCTCCTGATGTCCGGGCTCGGCTGGGCCTGCGGAGGCGAGCGGCACGACCACTCCCCCGCGTACCGGATGCTCGTGGCCGCTGTTGCCGCACTCACCCGGCTCGGATACCCCAGCGGGGCACGGCACTTGGAGCCCTACGCCCGTCTCGCCGCCGAACAGGCCGTGCACGACCTGGATCTGGTCGAGCTCTACGACACCCCGCTCGAACAGGCCGCCGCCGCCGTGACGCTGACCGTGCTCTACGAGCCCGTGCTGCTGAGCCTGCGCCGGCTCGCCGAGGCCGAGGAGTCCTTGCGGCGCTTCGGAGTTGAGTGACGCGACGGGGCGCGAAGCGCCCTGCGAAGAGCGGAGAGACAAAAGAGGCCCCCCGCCGAAGCGAGGGGCCTCTTCCTGATGTACCCCCGACCGGATTCGAACCGGCGCTACCGCCTTGAGAGGGCGGCGTGCTAGGCCGCTACACAACGGGGGCAAGTCAGTTGACTACGCTGGGGTACCAGGACTCGAACCTAGACTAAATGAACCAGAATCACTCGTGCTGCCAATTACACCATACCCCATGGTGTGTCAAGTACCCCCGACCGGATTCGAACCGGCGCTACCGCCTTGAGAGGGCGGCGTGCTAGGCCGCTACACAACGGGGGCCCCTAGCGATCCCTGCAAGAGAGATCAGTACCCCCGACCGGATTCGAACCGGCGCTACTGCCTTGAGAGGGCAGCGTGCTAGGCCGCTACACAACGGGGGCTCTGCAGAGAAGAACTGCGCTGGGGTACCAGGACTCGAACCTAGACTAACTGAACCAGAATCAGTCGTGCTGCCAATTACACCATACCCCACCAAAACACAACCCCCCGTGGGGGGTGTTGTTTGGCGTGCGCTCCGGACCGGCTTTTCGGCCCGCCCGGCGGCGCAGGAAGAACATTACCCGATCGAAGACGGGGCTCCAAAACGGGTATCCGCCGCCAGGAGGGCCGGCAGCTGTGCCAGTCCGGTGATCCGTCGCAGGTCGGGGGCGGTGACGCTACCCGTTCGGTCCAGCCACACACCGTGAAGACCTGCGGCGTTCGCCCCGCGCGCGTCGGTGTCCGCCTTGTCCCCGACGTACGCCACCTCGGCCGGCGGCAGGCCCAGCGCCTCGCACGCGGCCAGGAAGGCCTCCGGCGCCGGCTTGGCGTACCCCAGTTCCCGTGAGCAGAGCAGGCACTCGAAGCGGTCCCGCAGGCCGAGCCGGGCGAGCTTGCGTTCCTGGTGGGCGGTGGCGGAGTTGGAGAGCAGCCCGTGCCGGAAGCCGGGCGTGAGCGCGTCGAGGGCGGGGACGACGTCGGGGAAGACGGCCCAGGCGGCCTCGAAGTGGAGGTAGTAGGCCGCGAACCACGCGTCGGCCGCCTCACCGGACACGGCCGGGCCCAGGAGGGCGCGGACCCGCTCCCTGCGCTGCTCCGCCCAGGTGATCTCGCCCGCGAGGAAGCGTCCGTAGTGCAGGTTCATCGCCTCGCGCCAGCGCGCGACGGCCCGGTCCTCGTCCTCGAAGGCGGAGAGCAGTCCCTCGCTCCGCAGATGGCCGAGCACGCCCGCGCGTTCGGCCCCCGAGTAGTCGAAGATCGTGTCGTCGATGTCCCACAGCACGGCGCGGATCGGCATGCCCGGACTCTAGCGGTGCGGGTCTACGCGGATTCCGGGGGGAGGCGCAGCGTCCGGCGGCTGACGAATCGGCGGTGCTCGCCGGTCACCGGGTCGTCGAACTCCAGCAGCCGGGCGAGCAACTGGAGGGGGCGGCCGAAGTCGCCGGGGGCGGGCTCGGGCAGGACGTCGGGATAGACGGGGTCGCCGGCGATGGGCAGGCCGAGGCTGTTCATATGGACGCGCAACTGGTGGGTGCGGCCGGTCTCCGGGTGCAGCCGGTAGCGGGCCAGGGCGCCGTGGCGGGACAGGAGTTCCACCCGGCTTCGGGCGTTGGGCGGGCCGGGGACCTCCCGCGCGGCGATGACCCCGCGCTCCTTCTCCATCCGGCTCTCCACGGTGCGCGGCAGTTCCAGCGCGGGATCGAACCCGGCCAGGGCCTCGTACTCCTTGCGCACCCGGCGGTCGCGGAAGACGGTCTGGTAGGCACCGCGCAGTTCGGGGCGGATCACGAACATCACCACGCCCGCCGTCAGCCGGTCGAGGCGGTGGGCCGGGCTGAGCGCGGGCAGGCCGAGGTCGCGGCGCAGGCGGGTGAGGGCGGTCTCGGTGACGTGACTGCCGCGCGGGGTGGTGGCGAGGAAGTGCGGCTTGTCGACGACCAGCAGCGCGTGGTCCCGGTGCAGCACCTCGACGGCGAACGGGACGGGGACCTCCGGTGCGAAGTCCCGGTGGAACCAGAGGAAGGCGCCCGGCCGGTAGGGCGCGTCGGGGGGCACGGGCCCGTCGGCGGCGTGGATCTCCCCGGCCGCCAGCATCGTCTCGACATGCTCCGCGGGCACGGCCGTCAGCCGCTCCACCAGGTGGTCGCGCACCGACGTCCAGGGCCCGGCCTCCGGCAGCCGCAGGCGCACCGCGTCGACCCCGTGGCGCTGGGGCAGCGGGGAGGGCGGGGGCTTGGGCCTGCGTCGCATCGGTGCTCCGGAAGCGTGCCGCCCCGGGTCCGCGGGGGAACCGGGGCGGTCGCGCGTGCCTTCCGTCAGCCGGCGAGCTTCGCCAGCGCGGCGTCGACGCGGGCCAGGGTGCGCTCGCGGCCGAGCACTTCGAGGGACTCGAAGAGCGGCAGGCCGACGGTACGGCCCGTCACGGCGACCCGGACCGGTGCCTGGGCCTTGCCGAGCTTGAGGCCGTGGGTCTCGCCGGCGGCGAGGACGGCGGCCTTGAGGGCCTCGGCGTTCCAGTCGGCGGCGGCGAGGTTCTCCCGGGCGGTGGCGAGGAGCGCGGCGGCGGCCGCGGGGTCCTTCATCGCCTTGTCCCAGGACGCCTCGTCCTCCACCGGCGCGCCGAGGAAGAGGAAGTCGACGTTCTCGGTGATCTCGGAGAGCACGGTCAGCCGGGTCTGGGCGTGCGGCGCGATCGCCTCGAAGGCCGCCTGGTCGAACGCCTCGGGTGCCCAGGGGGCGTGCGGGGCCTTCAGCCACGGGCCGCACGCCTCGGCGAACGTCTTCACGTCCAGCATGCGGATGTGGTCGGCGTTGATCGCCTCGGCCTTCTTCAGGTCGAAGCGCGCCGGGTTGGCGTTGACCGCGTCGATGTCGAAGGCGGCCACCATCTCCTCGACGGAGAAGACGTCACGGTCGGCGGAGAGCGACCAGCCGAGCAGCGAGAGGTAGTTCAGCAGGCCCTCGGGGAGGAAGCCGCGCTCCCGGTAGAGGTTGAGGGAGGACTGCGGATCGCGCTTGGAGAGCTTCTTGTTGCCCTCGCCCATGACGTACGGCAGGTGGCCGAAGTGCGGGGTCGTGCCGTTGCCGACGCCGAGTTCGGCCAGCGCCTTGTAGAGCGCGATCTGCCGCGGGGTGGAGGACAGCAGGTCCTCGCCGCGCAGCACGTGCGTGATCTCCATCAGCGCGTCGTCGACCGGGTTGACCAGGGTGTAGAGCGGGGCGCCGTTGGCCCGGACGATGCCGTAGTCGGGCACATTGTCCGGGCTGAAGGTCAGCTCGCCGCGCACCAGGTCGGTGAAGGTGATCGGCTCGTCGGGCATGCGGAAGCGGACGATCGGCTCGCGGCCCTCGCGCTCGTACGCTTCGATCTGCCCGGCGGACAGGTCGCGGCAGTGGCCGTCGTAACCGGACGGGCGGCCGGCGGCGCGGGCGGCGTCGCGGCGCCCGTCGAGCTCCTCGGTGGTGCAGTAGCACTTGTAGGCGTGGCCGGACTCCAGCAGCCTGGCGGCGACGTCCTGGTAGACGTCCATGCGCTGCGACTGGCGGTACGGCGCGTGCGGGCCGCCGACCTCGGGGCCCTCGTCCCAGTCGAAGCCGAGCCAGCGCATGGCCTCCAGCAGCTGCTGGTACGACTCCTCGGAGTCGCGGGCGGCGTCGGTGTCCTCGATACGGAAGACGAGGGCGCCCTGGTGGTGGCGGGCGAACGCCCAGTTGAACAGGGCGGTGCGGACCAGGCCCACATGGGGGTTGCCGGTCGGCGACGGGCAGAAACGTACGCGTACGGGTGCTGCGCTAGTCACGCTTGATCACCTTGTTGGTGAGAGTGCCGATGCCTTCGATGGTGACGGCGACCTCGTCGCCGACATGGAGCGGTCCGACACCGGCCGGTGTGCCGGTGAGGATCACGTCGCCGGGGAGCAGTGTCATCGCCTCGGAGATGTGGACGATCAGGTCCTCGATGGAGCGGATCATCTGGCTGGTGCGGCCGGCCTGACGCAGCTCGCCGTTGACGGTCGCGGTCACCGCGAGGTCGCCGGCGGCCGCGAGGTCGAGACCGGTCTCGATCCAGGGGCCGATGGGGCACGAGGAGTCGAAGCCCTTGGCGCGGGCCCACTGCTTCTCGGCTTTCTGGGCGTCGCGGGCGGTGACGTCGTTGGCGCAGGTGTAGCCGAGGATCACGTCCTGGACCCGCTCACGGGGGACCTCGCGGCACAGCCGGCCGATCACCACGGCGAGCTCGGCCTCGTAGTGCACCTCGTGCGAGAAGGAGGGGTAGGCGATCGGGTCGCCGGGGCCGATCACCGAGGTGGACGGCTTGAAGAAGGCGACCGGTACCTCCGGGACCTCGTTGCCCAGTTCCGCGGCGTGTTCGGCGTAGTTGCGGCCGATGCCGACGACCTTGCTGGGCAGTACGGGCGGCAGCAGCCGCACCTTGCTCAGCGGCACCTTGGTGCCGGAGCGCTCGTACTCGGCGAACGGGATGCCCTTGATGATGTCGAGAACGAGTCCGTCCGGGACGGACTCGTCGCCCTCGACGACGCCGAAGGCGACATTGCCGTCGATGGAGAACCTGGCGATGCGCACGGGAAGCAGCTCACCTCACTGGCCGGAGACTGACGCTCCAGGTTATCCCGGGGGTGCTGCCCTCTTCCGTCCGGCGAGCCGGAGGCTCAGTCCGCCGGCTGGTTCTCCAGGTTGTTCACGACCGTGCGGCGCGGGTTGGCGGTCTGCCGCGGCAGGATCACGACGGGGGCCTCGCCCTCGACGGCCGGTACGACCTCCGTGGTCCGCATTCTCCTCGGCGTCCGTGAGGTGCGCGAGGGTGGTGCGGCGCGGATTGGCTATGGGTCGCATGATCATGGTCGTCTTCATGGGGCGGTCAGAACCTCGTGGAGTCCGGGCGCCCAACCGGGCGCAGCTTGACGTAATACACGGTCGTGTCAAACGTCAATCTATCTGGCGGGCATTCCCCTTTCCGGGTGACCGACACGGGCACGCCCCTGTGATTTTGCTCACCAAGTGGTTGACAAGAAGGGCGAATCGGACGGCCGGCCGTTGCCTGCGAACCCGACATCACGGAAGATCCACAACATTTGCACCCTCCGACCGCCGGCCGACTCATGCAGGCAGAGGCCCATGAGCGGCCGTACGTGCCCGAATTGACCGTCCCCGCCCGAATGTGGCCGGACACCGCGTGATGCACCCAGTGCACTGAGTCACGTATTCCACTCGATACCCGACGGGCCTTGTTGGAGGTCCGGCACTGTGCTGGAATTCCCCGGACCGCCGTATCAACAGATGCCGGCGCGCAAGGGGGAGCGTGCGATCGCCGACCGGCGGTGGCTACCAACGGGTACCTGCCGGGGGGCGGGACTCCACAAACTCGACACCGTCCATCCGCCCGCGCGGGGGACGCCTGGTCCAGAGGTTGCGACGCTAGTGCAGGGACGTTTCAAGAGGGATGGCGGCGCTGCGGGCGACCCGGAACAGCATGGTGGGGCCGACACCGGCCCCGCCCGCCGGGAGGACACCGCAGACGCCGGAACCGCAGGCGCGGAGAGCGGCGCCATGCCGGAGAGCGGTGTGCGCTCAGGCCCCAAACACGGCTCCCGAATAGCCATGCGCAACTGGCGCATCAGCACTCGTCTGGTGTCGCTGCTCGCGCTACCGGTGGTCGCCGCGACCACGCTGGGTGCGCTGCGCATCCAGAGCTCGCTGGAGAACGTGAAGCAGCTGGACGCGATGACGTCCCTGACCGACCTCACGGAGCAGGCGACCAAGTTCGCCGCCGCGCTCCAGAACGAACGGGACATCTCCGCCGGCCCGCTGTCCAGCACCCCGCGGCAGGAAAAAGACGACGACATCACGGCGGCCCGGGACAACACCGATCGGACCCGCAGGGCCTTCATCGCGGCCGAGGACGGCGTCGACCCCGATCTCACGGGTGTGAACGCTTCGATCGCCCAGATCGGCCGTCAGCTCGGAAACCTGAATGCGATCCGCCAACGCGCTTACGACCAGGAAGGGTTCGTCTCCTCCACGGTCAGTGAGTACGACGCTCTGATCCAGTCGCTGATCGACCTCTCCCAGGAGATGGCGGAAGCGACCGGTAACACCGACATGATCGCCAGTACGCGCGCGCTGGCGGCGTTCTCCAGCGCCAAGGAGTACGAGTCGATCCAGCGCGCCGTGATCAGTGCCGCACTCGCCGACGGCAAGAAGCTCAGTCAGAACGACTGGCGCTTCGCGAACAGCGCGAGCAGGTCGTACCGCACCTCCCTGGAGCAGTTCAAACAGATCTACGGCCGGCAGAAGTCCACGGAGCTTCTCAACCCTCTCGAGCGCGGTAACGAAGCGATCCTGCTGCACGACGAGCAGGCTCAGCGCATCACCCACTCCGAAGAGGGCATCGAGAGTTTCGAGGGCTCCTACCTCGACTGGGACGACGCCTCCAGCACCAAGCTCAACACGATGAAGAACATCGAGCAGCATCTGCTCGAGGAGATGCAGCAGCAGGCCCTGACGCTGCGCAACGAGGCACAGCAAGAGGCGATCATCAGCGGTGCGCTGATCCTCCTCGTGCTCGGCATCTCGGTCGTCGGCGCCTTCGTCGTCGCCCGCTCGATGGTCCGCTCGCTGCGCCGCCTGCAGGACACCGCGCAGGAAGTCGCCCATAAGCGGCTGCCCGAGCTGGTCAAGCAGCTCTCCGAGTCCGACCCGCAGGACGTGGACACATCGGTCGAGTCGATCGGCATCCACACCCGCGACGAAATCGGGCAGGTGGCCCGCGCGTTCGACGAGGTCCACCGTGAGGCGGTCCGACTCGCCGCCGAGCAGGCGCTGCTGCGAGGGAACGTCAACGCGATGTTCACCAACCTCTCGCGCCGCAGCCAGGGCCTGATCCAGCGTCAGCTGAGCCTGATCTCCGAACTGGAGTCCCGCGAGGCCGACCCGGACCAGCTGGCCAGCCTCTTCCGGCTCGACCACCTCGCGACCCGTATGCGCCGGAACGGCGAAAACCTTCTCGTCCTCGCGGGCGAGGAGCCCGGGCGCCGGTGGACCCGTCCGGTCCCGCTGGTCGACGTGCTCCGCGCCGCGGCCTCCGAGGTGGAGCAGTACGAGCGCATCGAGCTCACCTCGGTGCCACCGGTGGAAGTCACCGGCCGCGTCGTCAACGACCTCGTCCATCTGCTCGCAGAGCTGCTGGAGAACGCGACCTCGTTCTCCTCCCCGCAGACCAAGGTCCGGGTCACCGGTCACGCGCTGCCCGACGGGCGCGTGCTGATCGAGATCCACGACACCGGCATCGGCCTCTCCCCCGAGGACCTGGCCGACATCAACGAGCGGCTCGCCAACCCGCCGACGGTGGACGTCTCCGTCTCCCGCCGCATGGGTCTGTTCGTGGTCGGCCGCCTGTCCCTGCGACACGGCATCCGCATCCAGCTGCGTCCGTCCGACTCGGGCGGCACCACGGCGCTGGTCATGCTCCCGGTCGACGTCACCCAGGGCGGCGCCAAGCCGCAGCCCGGTGCCGCGGGCAACCGCGGCCAGCAGCCGGGCGGTCCCGGTCCGGGTGCGGCGGTGGGCGCCGGTGCGGCGGCCGCCGGTGTCGGCCGTACGCCCCAGCGCGGCCAGGTGCCCGGTTCCGCTCAGCGGCCGGCCCTCAACTCGGGCCCTGCGGGCTCGGGTCAGGCTCCGAAGGGCGGTCGTCGCGGAGCGCCCGCCGCTCCGCAGCGTTCCAACCCGAGCTGGGCGAACGAGCAGCAGGGCCAGGGCGGTCAGAGCCGTCCGCAGCGCCACGCCACTCCGTCGATGCCTCCGCAGCAGCCGCAGTACCCGCAGCAGCCGTCGGCCCCGCAGCCGGTCGGCGCGGCTCCCGGCGGGCCCGCGGCGGACATGCCGCGCGGCCACGAGGACCTGGAGAGCACGGCGCAGTTCGAGCGCCCGGACTTCAACACGATCCCGCACACGGCGCCGCAGCGCGGCACCATGGGTTCCGCCTTCGGCCAGCAGCAGCCGCAGTATCAGTATCAGCAAGAACAGCAGTACCAGCAGGAACAGCCGCAGCAGTACCAGCAGGAACAGCAGCTGCCGCAACAGCAGCCGCAGTACCAGCAGGAACAGCCGCCGCAGCAGCAGACGGGCACCTACACCCGCAGCGACGTCTTCCAGCGTCCGGCGGGCCCGCAGGCCCAGATGCCGCAGGCGCCCATGCCTCCGGCCCCGCAGGCCCAGCGCCACCGCGGACCGGCCGCAGGTCAGCAGCAGCGATCCGGCGAGCAGCGGCATCCGCTGCCTGCCGCGTCCGAGCCGATGGCCCTGCCGCCGGCCCCGGCCCGTGCGGACGAGACCAGCCCGATCTTCGACTCCCTCGAGTCGGACTGGTTCCGCACCGGCCGCGCCGAGCGCATGCAGCAAGTGCACGTCGAGCACGGCCCGGTGGCCCCGCAGCAGAACGGCAGCGGTCCCGTCTCCGGCGGTGCCCCGACCCGTCCGCCGCAGCGCCCGCAGCAGCCTCAGCAGCAGCCTCAGCAGCAGCAGCCGCAGCGGGTCCGCGCCGAGCAGCCCCAGACCCAGCAGGCCCCGCCGCCGCCCCGTCGTGAGCCCGCCGCCTGGCGCAGCTCGCCCAACGATGAGGTGTGGCAGCGGGCCGGCCAGGTCCGTGAGCCCTCCGCCGGCGGGGTCACCCCCTCCGGCCTCCCCCGCCGGGTGCCGCGCGCGAACCTCGTGCCCGGTACCGGTACGACCCAGCAAGCCCCCCAAGGTGGTCCGCAGGTTTCCCGGGCCCCCGACGACGTGCGCGGACGCCTGACCAACCTCCGGCGCGGTATTCAGCAAGGCCGCCAGGCCGGTACGGGCACGACCGACGGCCGCGGCTTTGGCACCACTCACCAGCAGGAGCGTTAGTTGAGCCAGATGAGCCAGGCGGCACAGAATCTGAACTGGTTGATCACCAACTTCGTGGACAACACCCCCGGGGTGTCCCACACGGTGGTGGTCTCCGCCGACGGCCTGCTGCTGGCGATGTCCGAGGGTTTCCCCCGGGACCGCGCCGACCAGCTGGCGGCCGTGGCCTCCGGTCTGACCTCGCTGACCGCGGGTGCGTCCCGCATCTTCGAGGGCGGCAACGTCAATCAGACGGTGGTGGAGATGGAGCGCGGCTTCCTCCTCCTGATGACGATCTCGGACGGATCCTCGCTGTGCGTTCTGGCGCACCCCGAGTGCGACATCGGCCTCGTCGGTTACGAGATGGCGCTGCTCGTCGACCGGGCGGGCGCTGTCCTCACCCCCGACCTTCGCGCAGAACTCCAAGGCAGTCTGATGGGCTGAGCTCGCGTGAGCCCGGCCGACACCGCCCCATGACAAGAGAACCGCGTCCGCTCTTATCCGGAGGACCTTCATGACACCGCCGCCTGCCTCGCCCGGCCCGTACGGCGCGCACCACCATGCGCCGTACGGGGGCGAAGGCGACCAGCCGCTGGTGCGGCCGTACGCCATGACCGGTGGTCGCACCCGGCCGCGTTACCAGCTCGCCATCGAGGCGCTGGTGAGCACCACTGCCGAGCCGGGTGCTTACCAGGGGATGCTCCCCGAACACCAGCGCATCTGCCACCTGTGCCTGGAGATCAAGTCGGTCGCCGAGATCTCCGCACTGCTGGCGATTCCGTTGGGGGTGGCCCGGATCCTGGTGGCCGACCTGGCTGAGGCCGGGATGGTCGCCATCCACCAGCCGAGCAGCGGCGAGGCCGGCGGACAGCCTGATGTGACACTGCTCGAAAGGGTGCTCAGTGGACTTCGCAAGCTCTAGGCCGGGGCAGCAGGCGGCGTACGGTGCGCCGCCCGCGGCCCGCGCCACCACCTCGGCGAAGATCGTGGTGGCCGGTGGCTTCGGTGTGGGCAAGACCACGTTCGTCGGAGCGGTCTCGGAGATCAACCCGCTCCGCACGGAGGCCGTGATGACCTCCGCGTCCGCGGGCGTCGACGACCTGACCCACGTGGCCGACAAGACGACCACGACCGTGGCGATGGACTTCGGCCGTATCACGCTCGACGACGACCTGATCCTGTACCTGTTCGGTACGCCGGGTCAGGACCGCTTCTGGTTCATGTGGGACGACCTGGTGCGCGGCGCCATCGGCGCGGTCGTGCTGGTCGACACCCGCCGGCTCGCGGACTGCTTCCCGGCCGTGGACTACTTCGAGAACAGCGGTCTGCCCTTCGTCATCGCCCTCAACGGCTTCGACGGCCACCAGCCGTACACGCCCGACGAGGTGCGCGAGGCGCTGCAGATCGGCCCCGAGGCCCCCATCATCACCACCGACGCCCGCCACCGCGGCGAGGCGAAGAGCGCGCTCATCACGCTCGTCGAACACGCATTGCTCGCTCGTCTCAAGTAAGCACTCCAGCTTGCCACTTCGGGTACGGACCGGCCGTGTCTTTTGACATGGCCGGTCCTTCTGTTCATAACGTTTCGACCGCGAATCGGAACATCTCGAACACCGCCTGCGCCCGACCGGCTTCACTGCGCATACATCGCCCTGCTGAAATGCCACCGCTTTATGCTTATGCCCCTTTTAACAAGCGCGTGATCATGGGTTCGGCATCGCCTCCGGAGGTTTGTGGAGCACCCCCATGACGTGCTGGAATTCATCGAAACCCGAGAGTAGGAACGACGCCGCCGGCGTCGTCGCCGAGAGGTTGTTGGTCGAGTGAGGAACACGAGGCGCTCAGAGCCGGGTCCCGCGGACCACCCGCGTGGCAATTTCACCCCGCCTGCGCGATACGGCACGGCGCAGGCCGCGGCCGCCCCCGAGACCGCGGAGCCGGTCGCCGATTCGGGCAGCCGCTTGGCCATGCGCAACTGGCGGGTGGCCACCCGTCTGAACGTCATCCTCCTCATCCCGGTGCTGGTCGCCCTGGTCTTCGGCGGCTTCCAGGTGCAGACGGCCGTGCAGACCTGGCAGGACGCCGACGACGCGGTGCGGACCGCGCGGGCCGTCCGGGCCGCGGTGGACTACGCCAACGCCGTGCTGAACGAGCGCGACGTCAGCGTGGTTCCCCTGCTCCAGGGCGACAAGGAGAACAAGACCGTGGTGGCGGCGCGTGCCGCCACCGACTCGGCCGCCGCCGCCTTCGACGCCACGGTGCGCGAACTGCCCGCGGACGAGCGCCTCGAACGCCGTGTGGCCAACATCCGCGAGGGCGAGAAGGTCCTGGCGAAGCTGCGCGAGACCGCCTTCACCCGGCAGCTGCCCGGCGTGCAGACCGAAGAGAAGTACGTCGAGATCCAGCACCCGCTGATGGAGCTGGCGAACGAACTCGGCTTCGGCACCAGCAGCGTCGCCTCCTACGGCCGCACGCTGTACGCCATCGAGCTCGCCAAGGCCGCCGAGTCGCTGACCCGTTCCATCGGCACCCACCTGCTGGTCGAGAACCGCTCCAAGCTGGCCCCCGAGGAGCTCAACACGCAGCTCACCTCCTTCGCCTCCTACGCCTACCTCCAGCAGGTCGCCGAGGCGGAGTACAAGGGCGGCGGCACCGCGGCCGACTACCAGCGGCTCCAGGACGAGCAGGCCGCGGCTCTGCGGAAGGGCAAGGAGCAGGTCACCCAGGCCGGGCAGGCGGCCAAGGACGCCGGCCAGCCCTTCGTCGCCCCGCCGGACCTGCGGACGATGATCAAGCTGGTCGCCTCCGGCCAGGACCCCGACAGCCTCAAGACCCAGGGCATCACGCCGCAGACCTGGTTCGGCGCCACCACGCTCGGCTTCGAGGCCTACCAGAACGTCGAGAAGCACCTGGCGGACCAGGCGCTGCAGGACTCCAGTGACATCGCCGACAGCGCCCGCATCGAGGCCATCGTCAACTCGGCCATCGTGCTGGTCGCCCTGATCATCGCCTTCATCGTGGCCGCGATGATGGCCCGCTCGATGAGCAACAGCATGCGCCGTCTGCGCACCTCGGCCTTCGAGGTCGCCGAGCAGCGGCTGCCGGCGCTGGTCGACCAGTTGTCCCGAACCGACCCCGGCAAGATCGACACCCGGGTCGAGCCCATCCCGATCAACTCCAACGACGAGATCGGCGAGGTCGCCCGCGCCTTCGACCAGATCCACCGCGAGGCCGTCCGGCTCGCCGCCGAGCAGGCACTGCTCCGGGGCAACGTCAACGCGATCTTCACCAACCTCTCCCGCCGCAACCAGGGCCTCATCCAGCGCCAGCTGACGCTGATCACGGACCTGGAGAACAACGAGGGCGACCCGGACCAGCTGGAGAACCTCTTCAAGCTGGACCACCTCGCGACCCGTATGCGCCGCAACGGCGAGAACCTCCTGGTCCTCGCCGGCGAGGAGCCCGGCCGCCGGTGGAACCAGCCGGTGCCGCTGGTCGACGTGCTGCGCGCCGCGGCCTCCGAGGTGGAGTCGTACGCGCGCATCGAGCTGGTCGGCATCCCGGAGACGGACATCCACGGCACCGCCGTGACCGACCTTGTGCACCTGCTGGCGGAGCTGCTGGAGAACGCCACCACGTTCTCCTCGCCGCAGACCAGGGTCCGGGTCACCGCGACCCGGCTGCCGGACGGCCGGGTGATGGTCGAGATCCACGACAAGGGCATCGGCCTCACGGCCGAGGACTTCGCGGACATCAACCACAAGCTGGCCGACCCGCCCACCGTCGACGCGTCGATCTCCAAGCGCATGGGCCTGTTCGTGGTCGGCCGCCTCGCCGACCGGCACAACATCCGCGTGCAGCTGCGCCCCTCGGGCGAGCAGGCGGGCACCACGTCGCTGGTCATGCTCCCCGAGCCGATCACCCACGGTGGTGGCGGCGAGGAGATACCGCTGGAGGACGACTTCACGGTGTCGCAGATGGTGCCGGAGGCCGCGACGGAGTCCTTCGCCGCCTACGGTCCGACCGCCGCCGAGCTCGGCTTCGACGACTCCCGCTACGAACGCGCGGAGGGTCAGGACAACGCCCGCACGCTGGACCCGGTCGGCCGCTCGCTGATCCGCGGGGAGCGCCGCGCCCAGCTGGAGGCCGCGGCCAACGACCGCGGCGAGCGCCCGATGTTCCGCGACGAGGTCGGCGAGCAGCAGGCGCAGCAGGCGTCCCTCGACGGCTTCGAGAACCCGGCCGCCGCGAACTCCTTCCCGCAGGAGACCTTCCAGCAGGACGGATACGACGCGCAGGGATTCCCGGAGCAGAACCTCCAGGAGCAGCACGGCTACGACACGCAACCCGCGGCCTTCCAGGAGCCCTCGTACACCGACGGCGGCTTCCCGCCCCCGGCGCCCGAGTACGACGCCACCCAGGGCGGCTTCGCCCAGGACGGCTGGCAGCAGCAGAACGGCTACGCGCAGGACGGCTGGAGTACCCAGCAGCCCGCGCAGCAGCGGGAGATGCCGCAGACCTCGGCCTACCAGGACGTGCCGGCGACCGATTCCGCCGCTGCCGCCCCCTTCGGGTCCCCGGAGCGCGTAGGCTTCGACGGGCCGGGACCGTCCTCAGGCCCGCTGCACACGACCGTGACGGACGCGGGCCTGCCGCGCCGCGACCGCGGTCGGCAGCAGTCCGGACCGTCGGCCCCGGCCCAGTCGGAGCCCCAGCCGGCGAACGGCTTCCCCGCGCAGCCGGCGCCCGCGGCGCCGGCCGGGACGCCGGACCTGTCGGCGGAGTCCCCCGATTGGCGTTCCACGAACGACGACAACTGGCAGCGGGCCGAGCAGGCCCGCAAGCCCAAGGCCGGCGGGGTCACCCCCTCCGGCCTGCCCCGGCGGGTCCCCAAGGCCAATCTGGTCCCGGGCACCGCACAGCAGACTCCGCAGGGCGGCCCCATGGTCTCCCGAGCACCCGAGGACGTCCGCGGCCGACTGAGCAATCTGCGGCGCGGCGTCCAGCAGGGGCGTACTGCGGGAACTGACACGAACGGCCAGGGCTTCGGCCCCAAGCACCAGGAGCGTTAGTTGAGTCCGATGAGCCAGGCGGCACAGAACCTGAACTGGTTGATCACCAGTTTCGTGGACCAGACCCCAGGGGTCTCCCATACGGTTGTGGTCTCTGCCGACGGCCTGCTGCTGGCGATGTCCGAGGGATTCCCGCGGGACCGTGCGGACCAGCTGGCCGCGGTGGCCTCCGGTCTGACCTCGTTGACCGCGGGTGCCTCGCGGATCTTCGAGGGCGGCAGCGTGAACCAGACCGTCGTGGAGATGGAGCGCGGCTTCCTCTTCATCATGTCCGTCTCGGACGGCTCCTCGCTGGCCGTGCTGGCGCACCCCGAGTGCGACATCGGCCTCGTGGGCTACGAGATGGCCCTGTTGGTCGACCGGGCGGGCAATGTGCTCACCCCCGATCTGCGCGCAGAACTGCAGGGCAGCCTGCTCGGCTGAGAGACAGGCATGCGAGCGCGTTCGGGGACCCGTAGGGTTCTCGGACGCGCTACCCAGCTGGAGGAGGAACCGTGGCAACGCCCCCAGGCGGAGATCAGTACGGAAATCACCAACAGCAGCCGCCCCTCAAGCGGTTCAATTTTCCCTCGGCGCCCAGCCCGGAGCCGCCCCCCGCCTTCGGCGGTGGGACCCAGGACCCGGGCGGCAGGCCGTCGCATCGGCAGCCGAGGATCCAGCCGTACGAACCCCCGCAGGCACCGTCGCCGCGCACGGCACCGGCCGGACGAACGTCCCCGTCCGGGCTGGTCCGCCCGTACGCGATGACCGGTGGCCGCACCCGGCCGCGCTACCAGCTCGCCCTCGAGGCACTGGTCAGCACGACCGCGGAAGCGTCACAGCTGCGGGGGCAGTTGCCGGAGCACCAGCGGATCTGCATCCTCTGCCGGGAGATCAAGTCGGTTGCGGAGATCTCCGCGCTTCTCTCCATCCCCCTCGGCGTAGCCCGAATCCTCGTCGCCGACCTGGCGGAGGCCGGTCTCGTCGCCATTCACCAGCCCGGTGGCGACGATGCCTCGGGCGGACAGCCAGACGTGACACTGCTCGAAAGGGTGCTCAGTGGACTTCGCAAGCTCTAGCGGTCCAGCTCGCTCAACCACCTCGGCGAAGATCGTGGTGGCGGGCGGCTTCGGCGTGGGCAAGACCACGTTCGTCGGTGCCGTATCGGAGATCAACCCGCTGCGTACCGAAGCCGTGATGACCTCCGCCTCGGCGGGTATCGACGACCTGACCCACGCGCCGGACAAGACCACGACCACCGTGGCGATGGACTTCGGCCGGATCACGCTCGACGAGGACCTGATCCTGTACCTGTTCGGTACGCCGGGTCAGGACCGCTTCTGGTTCATGTGGGACGACCTGGTGCGCGGCGCCATCGGCGCGGTCGTCCTGGTGGACACCCGCCGGCTGGCCGACTGCTTCCCGGCCGTGGACTACTTCGAGAACAGCGGGCTGCCCTTCGTCATCGCCCTCAACGGCTTCGACGGACACCAGCCGTACAACCCGGAGGAAGTCCGGGAGGCGCTGCAGATCGGCCCCGAGGCTCCCATCATCGTCACCGACGCCCGCCACCGCGGCGAGGCGAAGAGCGCGCTCATCACGCTGGTGGAGCACGCACTGATGGCGCGGCTGCGGTAACGGCGGATCCGCACGACGCGAAAGGCCCTGCACGGCGCGTGCGGGGCCTTCGCGTTTTCGCCATGTCTGTCGTGCAACTGCCACGCCCTGTACGGCGTTTGATAGAAGTGGGACGGAAGAAGCGCTTCTGCGCGCCAGAATCGACGGGGGTGGCCCATGGGTGTCGTACTGCCGGACGAACTGGCGTGGCTCCTCGACCTGATCGGCATCATGTGGCCGAACGTCGACGAGGACGACTACCGCGAAATGGCCACGGCCCTGCGGGAGTTCGCCGACGACGTCGACCACGGCGGCAACGGCCTGCACGAAGCGGTGGCGGGTCTGCTCGGGGCCACCGAGGGTCCCGCGGTCGACGCCTTCAACTCCCACTGGAACAAGGTCGGTTCCCATCTGGGCAACCTGGCGGACGCCGGCCGGCTGGGCGCCACGGCACTCGACGGGGTCGCCATCGTCATCGAGGGCGCCAAGATCGCGGCCGTGGTCCAGCTCGGCATCCTGGCCGCCGAGGTGATCGCCGCCCAGGCCGCGGCGCCCTTCACCCTGGGCCTGTCCGAACTCGGCGCCGCCGGCGCCACCCAGGCCACCCGGCTCATCGTCAAACGCCTCTTCAAGGAGGCCGCCCGGCAGGCCCTGGACCAGGTCATCGGGCTGGCGACAGGACCGGTGTACGCCGCCCTCGGCAACATGGCGGGCGACCTGGCCATCCAGCTCGGCGCCAACGCACTCGGCATCCAGCACGGCGTCGACCTCGGCCGTTCGGCCGACGCCGGCAAGGACGGCTTCGAGCAGGGCGTCCAGGACTCCAAACACCAGGTCACCGCCGGCAAGGACGGCAGCTTTGTCCTGGCCAGCGCCGGGGGCGGCTCAGGGAGCGGCTCCGGCGGAAGCGGCTCCGGGAGCGGGGGCGGCACAGGCCAGATCCGGCATGACGAGAGCGCCTACGGCGACTTCGACACACAGGTCGACGGCCACGGCCAGGACATGCGGTCCCGCGGGAGCGAGAGACTCCACCGCGCCCGGGAGCGCCATGCCCGCGTGAAGGGCAAGGGCGGAGAACTCACCCAGGCCGCCGAGCAGTTCATCGAGACCCTGGTCAACGGCGTCCGAACCGGACTCGACAACGCGACCACGCACATCACCGGGGACATGCGGCGCGGTGTCCGGCAGATGCACACGAACCACAAGGACAACGACGAACGCACCGCGGCCGACCTGAAGGGGCTGCACGAGGTCCACTCCATGGAGCAGCTGCGCGGGGCCGGGGACAAGACACCCGTGTTCCTCGTCGACGACGCCGGGAAGATCCATCAGATATCCCCCGACGGGAAGAAGATCCACGTCGACAGCCTGCCCGCGGACAGGAACACGGACGCGCCGCTCGACCGTGACGTCCCCGACCAGGAGGGGCCGCGCAAGCACTCCACCGCGGTCGTCGCAGGTACCGACGAACTGTCCCGGGCGACCCAGCTGGCCCGGCACATCCAGAACGACTACAAGGGCAAGAACTACGCGGCGTTCCGCTACAGCGACGGCCACAACGAGTTCATCCTCGTCGGCCGGAGCGGGGGTCCCCACTCCGAGCGCGTGCTCGGCGTCCCTCTCATCAACAGCGACATGCAGCACCAAGTGGTGGACGGCTACAGCGAACGCGCCCCCTGCCGGACGCTGAACCGGTATTGCGGCGAGTGGCTGCACAAGTACTACCCGGACACGGACATCTCGCACAGCTTCGAGTACGGGGAAAGCGCCACCTGGGAGACCACCGGCGACAAGAAGGCGGACAACGACGCCCGCAACGCGGCGCTGCGTGCCTCCCAGGGGGAGGGCAACAAGGAGATGAGACGTTATCTGAGCCTGCTCCACAAGGCCGGCCGCTAGCATGAGCCCGCAGCACCGCCCTCCCGGATCCGTCGAACAGGAATCACCGTGATCGCCCCCGTGACCCCCGCCCTCCTCGCCGAGGTCTTCGCTCCGGAGCGGATCGTGCGCGTCCCCCTCGACGTGCAGGGAGACTTGCTCGTCCACGAGGACACGGCGCGCTTCCTGGCCGACGTGGGCCTGCCCCGGGCCGAGGGGGTCCTCTTCGAACTCCGCGAGGACCTCGCCGACGGACTGACCCCGTTGTCCGCGCACCGGGACGTCGGTCGACTGGCGGACTTCGAGGGCTTCACGCCCGGCGTGCACCACTGGCCGCACCTGGGCCGGGCGTTCTCCAGCGACGTGGTGCTCGACGGGAGGACCGGGTCGGTCCACGCGATCAACCCCGGCACCCGCCGGATCGAGAGGGTCCACACCGACGTCTCCGGCATGGCCTACGGCATGTACCTCCTGGAGCGCCGCCGGCCGGACTACGACCCCCCGGACGAGTTTCCCGAGATCGACGACCTGATCGCCGTCGCGGAGGAGATCAGGGAAGCGCTGTCGCTGGTCGACCCGGTTCCGTACGCGGACGGGGACGGAGTCTGGGAGACCGTCCACGACGAGGTGTCCGGAGGGATGTGGTGACGCTCGGCGAACGGCTCCACGGACGGTTCGGCCCGGCCGGGCTGCGCCGGGCGGACGCGTTCCTCCTGCCGCTCCAGGTGGGCCCCTACTTCCGGACGGATCCCGCGGATCCGCTCGCTCTCGGCGAGTACGCCGCATCCGCGGGACGCCGGCTGCGGCAGCCGGAGTGCGAGGGTTGGACGCGACTCGGGGACGACCGCGGGTACGAGATCTGCGCCGACGCCGGGAGGGCCGTCCGCGCGGTGCTGCTCGGCTACGACGAACCGTCGCGGTTCGTCTCCTCCTCACCGGAGTCCTTCGCGGAGGGGCTCTTGGACCTCGACCTCGCGCTGGGCTCCATCGCCGCGGCGGACGAACCGGCCGAGGCCTCGGCGGTGTTCCGGCGCCTGGAGGAGCGGCTGCTCGCCGCGGACGCCGAGGCGTTCGCGGACCGCGAGAACTGGTGGCCGCTGGTGCTGGACGACATCCGGGACACCGCGAGCGCGCAGTGGTACGCCGCGATGGAGGTGGTGGACGCGACCGGGGAGAAGAAGATCTTCACCCAGGCGAGCGGCATCAGTCTGCACCCCGAGGAGCGGCTGTGGTCGTCGCTCCAGGCCGCGGGCGTCCGGCCGGAGCAGGTCACGCGGATCCACACCGACCTGGAGGCGTGCTTCATGCCCGGTCACTACTGCTCGATGTGGCTGGGCCAGGTCTTCCCTGACGCGGGACTCACCCACGAGTTCCCCTACGGCGAGACCGCCGCGTCACGGGCGGAGGGCCTGCGCCGGTTGCGCGAGAGCGCGGACGCATGACCGCGCCGGACAGCGCGGGCCGGCCGCCACGGGACGCCGGACTCGCCCCGGCCGGAGGGGAACTGACCGACTGGGCGCGTGATCCCGCCGCGCCGAGGCTCTGTCTGGTCACCGGTGACCGTGGGGCGGGCAAGAGCCGGCTGCTGGCGCGGTACTTCACCGAGTCCGCCCCGGATCCCGCGCTGCGCGTCCACGCGCTCGTCCCCGCGGCGGGGCTCACGGCGGAGGTCTTCGCCTGGGAACTGGGACGGCAACTTGGCTACGGGGCCCTCGGCGCCCCGGACATCCTGCGCAGGCTGGCCCGCGACACGCGGCCGGTGCTGCTGGCCGCCGCCGATCTGCACCGGGCGGCCGGGGCGGCGCCGCAGGAGATCGTCCACGCCCTGCTGGAACCGCTGCTCGCGCTCCCCCATGTGCGGCTGCTGGCGGAGGTGTCCGACAGCGGTGCGCCCGTGTGGTCGCAGCCGTGCCGCACGGTGGCTCTGACGGACCCCGGAGCCGCGCCCGAACCGGTCGACGCCGCCGCGGAGTCCGCTCGCATGCTCGCGGCCGTCCCCCTCGGTCCGGCGGGCACGCCCGACTGGGAACGGGCTCCCGACGCCGTCCGGGCCCGCGTACTGGAGCACGCCCTGGCGAGCGGAACGGCCGCACGCCTCACCGGTGACCCCGGATTCCTCGTCCACGGTCCCGCCCCCGCGATCACCGCGGCGCTGGCCGACCCCCGTACGCCCGCGCCCCGCGGACTGCGGACGGTGTGGCGGCGTGCGGCCCCCGCACTGACGGCGCTCGGCCTCGCCGGGCCGGAGCGCGCCGCGCTCCTGCACACGGCCGCGCTGGCCGAGGACCCGAAACTGGCCGCGTACCTCGAACCCCTGGCCCGCCGTCACTCCTGGACCGCGCTGTGGGCCGCCACCGGCCCGGCGGCCGCCCTGGCCCTCGGTGCGGACGGGCTGCTCGTGACCGACCCAATGGGCCGGCTGGCCGTGCTTGACCCCGTGACCGGCGCCGTCCGCTCCCGTGTCCCGCTCGACGCCGCCCTGCGGCCGGCGGGCATCGCCGTGGCCGAGGGCGGCGGCCTGCTGCTCCTGGACGCCGACGAGACCCTGCACACGGCGGGCCCCATGTCCAACGCCCTGTCCCGGGTGGCCGACGTCCACAACACCGCCGGTACGCCGCCCACGGCGGTCGCCGCCCACGGAAGCCGCGTCGCCGTGGGGGACGCGGACGGCCGTGTGCACGTGTGGGATGCCACGGCCCACGACCGCGGCCCGGTGACCCGCGGGCTGCACCCCGCCCCCCTGACGGCGGCCGCCCTCGTCGACGCCGCCCCGTCCGGTCTCGCCCTGTGCGTGAGCGGTGGGGCGGACGGCACCCTGCGACTGTGGGAGACGGGCAGCGACCCGATGCCGGAGCCCGTCGACCGCCGGGAGGCCGTCGTGACGGCCCTCGCGGCCGCCGACACCCCCTCCGGGCCGCTCCTGGCCGCCGCCTGGTCCGACGGCGAGGTGCACCTGTGGGACCTGCTGGCGGGCACCCGGCGTGAGGTGGTGCCCCCGTACCGCGCGGAAGCGCTCGCGCTCTCCGGCGAGGGCACCTTGTTCGTGGCCGGCACCGCGGGCGTCGCGGCGCTGGACACCTCCCCCACGGCGTCCTGACGCCTGACACGACGGTGGCGCGGCACCCCCGAGGGGTGCCGCGCCACCGTCGTCGTACGGGACCGGAGGGTCAGCTGCGCCAGCTGTGCGGCGCGCTGAAGCCGGACTGCCGCTCCAGGCGGCGCCAGCCGGCCGTGGAGCGGGGCTTGACGTAGGCGGTCGTGTCCTGGCCCTGGGCCGCGGCGCGGGCGAGGAGAACGGCCGTCAGGGCGGCCAGTTCCTCGTCGCTGGCGTGGCCGCGCTCGACGCGAACGAGCGCCGCGGCGGAGCTGTCGGCAGGAGTGCTCACGGGGTCGGTCTCCCTTACTGGGGCGGGTTGCCGTGCTTGCGGGACGGCAGGTCGGCGTGCTTGGTGCGCAGCATGGCGAGCGAGCGGATGAGGACCTCGCGGGTCTCCGCGGGGTCGATCACGTCGTCCACGAGGCCGCGCTCGGCCGCGTAGTACGGGTGCATCAGCTCGGACTTGTACTCCTTGACCATGCGGGCGCGCATGGCCTCGGGGTCGTCGGCGTCGGCGATCTGCCGCCGGAAGATGACGTTGGCGGCACCCTCGGCGCCCATCACGGCGATCTCGTTGGTGGGCCAGGCGTAGGTCAGATCGGCGCCGATCGACTGGCTGTCCATGACGATGTAGGCACCTCCGTACGCCTTGCGCAGGATCAGCGAGATCCGCGGCACGGTGGCGTTGCAGTACGCGTACAGCAGCTTGGCGCCGTGCCGGATGATGCCACCGTGCTCCTGGTCGACGCCCGGGAGGAAGCCGGGGACGTCCAGAAGAGTGATGAGCGGGATGTTGAAGGCGTCGCACATCTGCACGAACCGGGCCGACTTCTCGCTGGCCTCGATGTCCAGTACCCCCGCCAGGGAGGCGGGCTGGTTGGCGACGATGCCGACCACCTGGCCGTCGAGGCGGGCCAGGGCCACGATGATGTTGGTCGCCCAGCGCTCGTGGATCTCCAGGTACTCGCCCTCGTCGACGATCTCCTCGATCACCTGGTGCATGTCGTACGAGCGGTTGCCGTCGGCCGGGACGATGTCCAGCAGGACGTCGCCGCGCCGGTCGGCCGGGTCGCTGGTGGGGGCCGACGGCGGGTTCTCGCGGTTGTTCTGCGGCAGCATCGACAGCAGGTAGCGGACCTCCTCCAGGCAGGTCTGCTCGTCGTCGTACGCGAAGTGCGAGACGCCGGAGATCTCGGAGTGGACGTCGGCGCCGCCGAGCCCGTTCTGTGTGATCTTCTCGCCGGTGACGGCCTGGACGACGTCCGGGCCGGTGATGAACATCTGCGAGGTCTCGCGGACCATGAAGACGAAGTCGGTGAGCGCCGGGGAGTACGCGGCGCCGCCGGCGCACGGGCCGAGCATCACCGAGATCTGCGGGATGACACCGGAGGCGCGGGTGTTGCGCTGGAAGATGCCGCCGTACCCGGCGAGCGCGGAGACGCCCTCCTGGATGCGGGCGCCGGCACCGTCGTTCAGCGAGACCAGCGGGGCGCCGGCCGCGATGGCCATGTCCATGATCTTGTGGATCTTGGAGGCGTGGGCCTCGCCCAGCGCGCCGCCGAAGATCCGGAAGTCGTGCGCGTACACGAAGACGGTGCGGCCGTGGACGGTGCCCCAGCCGGTGATGACGCCGTCGGTGTACGGCCTCTTCGCCTCCAGGCCGAAGCCGGAGGCGCGGTGCCGGCGCAGCGGCTCGACCTCGCTGAAGGACCCCTCGTCGAGCAGCAGGTCGATCCGCTCGCGGGCGGTCAGCTTCCCCTTGGCCTTCTGGGCCTGGGTGGCCTTCTCGCTGGGGCCGAGCCGGACCTGCTCGCGGATGGCGTGCAGCTCCGTGACGCGCCCGCGTGCGTCGTTCGCCGGCTGGGCGGCTTCGCCGCCCTCCTCGGCCTCGGCGGGCTGGGTCGGCACCTCGTCCAAAACGCTCATGACATCGACCATACGAGCGCAGGGCCCTCGGAATCGGCGTCCACTTCGTACAGTGTCCGGACCCGCTTCATGGAGCATCTGGACAGAACCAACACAAGAAAAGCCCCGCACGGCGTGTGCGGGGCCCTTTCTTTGTAGCGGTCGTCCACCCGGACTTCAGTGAATGGCTAGCGTCCGGTCACCGCCGCGGCCAAGGCGAGGACACGCCGGGCGTCATCCACATGGAGGTTCTCGATCATCCGCCCGTCGACCGTGACGACTCCCCGGCCCTCGGCCGTGGCGGCCTCGAAAGCCTCGATGATGCGCCGCGCCTTGTCGGTTTCCTCCGGGGAGGGGGCGAAGACCCTGTTGCAGATCTCCACCTGCTTGGGATGGATCAGCGTCTTGCCGTCGAAGCCGAACCGCCGGCCCTGGACGCACTCCGCCTCGAAGCCCGCCAGGTCCTGCACGTCGTTGTGGACGCCGTCCAGGATCGCCTTGCCCGCCTCGCGGGCGCCGAGCAGGGCCAGCGACAGCCCGGTCAGCAGCGGGGCCCGGCCGGGGACGTGCTCGGCGTGGAGTTCCTTCGCCAGGTCGTTGGTGCCCATCACCAGCACCGTGAGCCGCTCGGAGGCGGCGGCGACGGCACGGGCGTCCAGCATGGCGCGCGGGGTCTCGACCATCGCCCAGATCGCGGTGCGGTCGGGTGCGCCCGCCGCCTCCAGGGCGCGCTCGACGGCGTGCACGGTGGCCGCGGAGTCGACCTTGGGGACGACCACGGCGTCGGGGCCGGCCTCGGCGGCCGCGCGCAGGTCGTCCTCGTGCCACGGGGTGCCGGGCGCGTTCACCCGGATGGCCAGCTCCCGCCGGCCGTACTCGCCGGAGGCGGCCGCCGCGGCGACGCGCTTGCGGGCCTCGGCCTTGGCGTCGGGCGTGACGGAGTCCTCCAGGTCGAGGATGAGCGCGTCGGTGGGAAGGGTCTTGGCCTTCTCCAGGGCGCGCTCGTTGGCGCCGGGCATGTACAGCACGGAGCGGCGGGGCCGCAGGGTCGCGTCGGTCACCGGCTCTGCTCCTTCCAGGCGGCCTCGTACGCCTCGGCCAGTTCGGGGTCCCTGGCCGCCAGGTCGTCGGCCAGGTCGACGACGACCTTGCACTGCTTCACGGTCGCGTCGTCCTGCATCTTGCCGTCGATCATCACCGCCCCGGTGCCGTCGCCCATGGCCTCGATGACCCTGCGGGCCCAGACCACGTCGGCCGGGGCCGGGGAGAAGACCCGCTTGGCGATCTCGATCTGCACCGGGTGCAGGCTCCACGCGCCGACGCAGCCGAGCAGGAAGGCGTTGCGGAACTGGTCCTCGCAGGCCGTGGTGTCCTTGATGTCGCCGAAGGGGCCGTAGTACGGCAGGATGCCGTGCGCAGCGCAGGCGTCGACCATGCGCGCGACGGTGTAGTGCCACAGGTCCTGCTGGTAGGTCAGCCGCGGCAGCTCGACATCAAGATCTTTCGGGTCCTCCCGCACGAGGTACCCCGGATGCCCCCCGCCGACGCGGGTGGTCTTCATCCGGCGGCTCGCCGCGAGGTCGGCCGGGCCGAGCGAGATGCCCTGCATCCGGGGGCTGGCGCCGGCGATCTCCTCGACGTTGGCCACGCCCGAGGCGGTCTCCAGGATCGCGTGCACGAGGATCGGCCGCCGCACACCGGCCCGGGCCTCCAGTTGGGCGAGCAGCCGGTCGACGTAGTGGATGTCCTCGGCGCCCTCGACCTTGGGCACCATGACGACGTCGAGCCGGTCGCCGATCTCGGTGACGAGCGTGATCAGGTCGTCCAGGACCCACGGCGAGTCGAGGCTGTTGACCCGGGTCCACAGCTGTGTGTCGCCGAAGTCGGTGGCCTTCGCGATGGTCACCAGGCCGGCCCGCGCGGCCTCCTTGCGGTCGGCGGCGACGGCGTCCTCCAGATTGCCCAGCAGGACGTCCACCGTGGGCGCGATGGCGGGGACCTTCGCCGCCATCTTCTCGTTGCTCGGATCGAAGAAGTGGATCATCCGCGACGGCCGGAACGGTACCTCCCGTACGGGGACCGGGGCCCCCACGGCCAGCGGTCGGAAGAAGTCCTTCGCGGAACGCATGCGGTCTCCCAGGGTTCGAGGGTGGGGAGCGTACGGCGCTCACCCTATGATCCGCCGGGGTTCCGCGTTACTGGTCAGTACGTGTGCCGTTGGTCACGGAGAGTCCACGGCCCGGCGGACGGCCGCCCGAAGTCGTGGTTCGCCGGTGCGCCGTACGGATGACGGCGCGGACCGCCCGCCGGGTTCGAGGACGTGGTCGAATGGGTTTCCACCGATCCGGGAGGGACACGACCGATGGCCGCCGTGACCGTGCACAGCCTCACCCATTACCCCGTGAAGGGCTGTGCGGGCGTGCCCGTCAGCCGTGCCGAGGTGACCGCGACCGGCCTGGCCCATGACCGGTTGTTCATGGTGGTGGACGCCGCCGACGGCACCTTCCGCAGCCAGCGCAAACTGCCGCGGATGGCCGTGGTGCGGGCCGAGGTGACCGACGACGGCAAGCACCTGGCGCTGTCGGCGCCCGGCGCCGGGGAGGTGCGGGTGGAGGTGGCGCACGAGGGGGCGCTGCGCGAGGTGAGCATGTTCGACCGGCCGCTGGGAGCGGCCGTCGATCAGGGCGAGGAGGCCGCCCGCTGGTTCTCGGACGCCCTGGGACAGCCCTCGCGGCTGGTGCGGGTGCGGCCGGGCTTCGACCGGGACGGCTGGGGCGAGCACCCCGGCAAGGTCGGCTTCGCGGACGCGCACGCCCTTTCCGTCGCCTCGCTGGCCTCGCTGGACGACCTCAACCGGCGCATCCGGGAGCGTGGCGGGGAGCCGGTGCCCGTCGACCGCTTCCGCGCCAACATCGTGGTCGCCGGCTGGTCCGCGCCGCACACCGAGGACCGGGTCCGCCGCATGACCGCCGGCGCCGCGGTGCTGGGCTATTCCGCCCGCGCGGTGCGCTGCTCGGTACCGATGGTGGACCAGGCCACCGGGCGCACGGCCGGGCCCGAGCCGGTGCGCACCCTGGCGGACTACCGCCGGGAACCGGAGTACGGGAACAAGGTGAGCTTCGCGATGAAGGCGGCCGTGCTGCGGCCGGGCGTCGTGGCGGTCGGCGACCCGATCGAGGTCGAGGCATGGGAGTGAGCACGGCCCGGCGGCGCACACCTCGCGCCGCCGGGCCGGGTCGACCGTACCCGTGTCGAGGTCAGCAGCCCCCGCAGTTGTAGTAGAGAACGTCCCAGTGGCTGCCCTCGTCGGCGTAGATGTTGCCCGAGCCCGACTTGTACTGGGGCGCGCCGTCACCGCGCAGGCCGATGTAACCGAACGAGCCGTGGATGTAGTTGGTGACGCAGGTGTTCTTGCCGTAGTCCAGCTTGTAGCCGTTCCAGTGCGAGTACGTGCCACTCGCGTGCCCCGTCTCGGTCCCGCCGGTGATGTTCAGGGCGCAGCCGGTCGCGTGCTTGAGCGTCACGGCGCCTTGCGCGGTGGCCTGGTTCAGCTGGTCGAACGACGTGCAGGTGGCGTTGTTGCGGTTGGAGCAGCCGCCGGACGACGACCAAGTGATCCCGGCGGACCGGAACATCGCCGTGGCCTGGGCGTGCGTCAGCTTCGTGACGGCGTACGCGTCGTGCGAAGCGGCGAGCCCGACGCCGGGCGCGAAGAGGACGCCGAGCGCGAGGACGAGCGCGCTCAGGACGTAGCGGAACTTCATGGGGGAACCCTCCTGCTGATGACCGTGCACCTGTGGGGCGGCTGTGCAGGTGGAGCAGGAGGAGTGTTCCCGCGTTCTAC
Source organism: Streptomyces sp. RLA123 (assembly GCF_056270165.1). Lineage (NCBI taxonomy): Bacteria > Bacillati > Actinomycetota > Actinomycetes > Kitasatosporales > Streptomycetaceae > Streptomyces > Streptomyces sp. RLA123. The sequence goes on from NZ_JBWDOR010000003.1 coordinate 2,644,947, forward strand.
GCGCGTATGCGCGGGAGTTGAACGCGGCCGGCCTCACGCGGAAGGCCCCGCACAGCGTGCGGCGGGGCCTTCGCGGGCCGACCGGCCGGGCATCCGCCCGTTACGGGAGGTCGCAGATCTGCGTCCATCCGTTGTTGTATCCGTTGCGGTAGCCCGACTGGTAGTCCTGCCCGGGCTCCCTCGGGTTGAAGTTGAACCCGAACTGCTGGCACGATCCGGGGGCACCCCTCTGGGCATCCGCGAGTCCGTCCCTGCTCCCCTGCTGGAAGCCACGCTGAGTGGCGGTCAGCGCGGGCGCGACCTTGTCGTGCGAGGCCGTCGCCGCCGCGCCCACGTGCGTGGGGGCGGCCGAGGCCTGTGACATCACGGCCGGCGAGAACGCCAGAGCCGCGGCTGCTGCGAGCGGGCTGACCAGGAGTGCGATGGTTCGCTTCACGCGCATTTCGTATCTTCTTCCTTCGAGACCGGGAACGCGCAGACGGTGCCTCGACCTGGCCAGGCGCACGAAACATGCCGTGGTGGGCCAGGGAGCGTAAACTGCTGTGCGATGCGATGGGCACCGTCAAGCCGGCGGATTCCGGCTTCCGCCGCCGCTTGACTACGGCTTGTAAGGTCCGCAACGGCGGCGTCCGTATTTCGACGGTATCCACCCATGGGGGAAATGTCCACCTTTGGGCTAACGCACCTGATTGATGGGTCAACCGCCCCAACATCCTTTGCCGTAAAGGTGGATGCCTGCGGCAATCAATACGCGACACGTTGTGCCACAGGCATTTCTGACGGCCCATGGGAAATGGCATGGAAAAGCGGACGCGGGTCCGGGCCCGCGTCCGCATTCCCTTGCCGTGGTCCCCGGCCCGCGCGCTCAGTCCCGCCGCGGCTCGACCCCGGCGCGCAGCAGCCCGTACGCGTAGGCGTCGTCCAGCGCCTGCCAGGAGGCCGCGATGACGTTCTCGCCGACGCCGACCGTGGACCATTCGGACGTGCCGTCGGAGGTGGAGATGAGCACGCGCGTCGTGGACTCGGTGCCGTGCTTGCCCTCCAGGATGCGGACCTTGTAGTCGACCAGTTCCAGCTTGGCCAACTGCGGGTACGTGCGCTCCAGCGCGACACGCAGCGCCCGGTCCAGGGCGTTGACCGGGCCGTTGCCCTCCGCGGTGCCGACCATGCGCTGGCCGTCCGCCCAGACCTTGACGGTCGCCTCATTGGCGTGGATGCCGTCGGGCCGGTCCTCCACGATCGCGCGCCATGACTCGACGCGGAAGTAGCGCAGCGGCCGGCCCTCGATCTCCTCGCGCAGCAGGAGTTCGAACGAGGCGTCGGCCGCCTCGTAGGTGTAGCCCGCGAGTTCGCGCTCCTTGACCCGTCCGACGACCCGTCCGATCAGCTCGCGGTCGCCGCCGAGGTCGACGCCGAGCTCCTTGCCCTTGAGTTCGACGGAGGCGCGGCCCGCCATGTCGGACACCAGCATCCGCATGGTGTTGCCGACCAGTTCGGGATCGATGTGCTGGTAGAGGTCGGGGTCGACCTTGATGGCGGAGGCGTGCAGCCCCGCCTTGTGGGCGAACGCGGAGACTCCCACGTACGGCTGATGCGTGGAGGGCGTGAGATTGACGACCTCGGCGATCGCGTGCGAGATCCGGGTCATGTCGGCGAGCGCGCCCTCGGGCAGCACGGTGCGGCCGTACTTGAGTTCCAGCGCCGCGACGACGGGGAAGAGGTTGGCGTTGCCGACGCGCTCGCCGTAGCCGTTGGCGGTGCACTGCACGTGCGTGGCGCCCGCGTCGACCGCGGCGAGGCTGTTGGCGACCGCGCACCCGGTGTCGTCCTGGGCGTGGATGCCCAGGCGGGCGCCGGTGTCGGCGAGGACGGTGCGGACCACGGCGGTCACCTGCGCGGGCAGCATCCCGCCGTTGGTGTCGCACAGGACGACGACGTCGGCGCCCGCCTCGTGCGCGGCGCGGACGACCGCCTTGGCGTAGACCGGGTTGGCCTTGTAGCCGTCGAAGAAGTGCTCGCAGTCGACGAAGACCCGGCGGCCCTGGGAGCGCAGGTGGGAGACGGTGTCGCGGACCATCTCCAGGTTCTCCTCGAGCGTGGTGCGCAGCGCCAGCTCGACATGGCGGTCGTGCGCCTTGGCGACCAGCGTGATGACCGGGGCCCCGGACTCCAGCAGCGCCTTGACCTGCGGGTCCTCGGCGGCGTTGCCTCCAGGGCGGCGGGTGGCGCCGAAGGCGACCAGTTGTGCGTGGTGCAGATCGAGCTCGGTGGCGGCCCGGGCGAAGAACTCGGTGTCGCGCGGGTTGGCGCCGGGCCAGCCGCCCTCGATGAATCCCACCCCGAAGTCGTCCAGGTGCCGGGCGATCGTCAGCTTGTCGGCGACGGTGAGGTTGATGCCCTCGCGCTGCGCTCCGTCGCGCAGCGTGGTGTCGAAGACGTGGAAGCTGTCGTCCAGTACGGCCGTCATGGTCTGATCCAACTCCTGTCGGGTGAGTGGTTCCGGAAAACCGGGTTCCACTTGCCCCCAATTTCCCTCGCGCTGATTCGCGCCCGGCACGGGTGGGCCGGGAAACGAAAAAACCTCTCGCGGGTGCGAGAGGTCTGCGCGCGGGTCTGGGACACGGTGATCGCTTCCGCCGAGGTCTGCGGTGAGCGGTCACTGAGGACCGGCGCGCCTGCTGCCAATAATCATGACGAACGAGGGCACGCTCGCAGTCTGCCACACCCCCGCCGACGGGTGGGACACGGTCTCACTATGCGGGCGAGAGGGCCTCGTCCAGGAACTCCTAGACGTGCCCGAGCGCCTGTTCGCGGTCCATGCCCAGGAGCCCGATGACCAGCGGCACCCCGAAACCGTCCGGAAGAGCGCGCAGCCGCACGGTCGTCCGCTCGGGGTCCGCCGGCCGGAAGTCGCCGCGGGAGATGCCCTCGGCGAGCAGGGCGCCGATCCCGGCGTTGTGCTCCCAGGACGCCCACTCCTGGGCGCCCCAGCCGTTGAACGTCCAGTCTGCGGCGGCCAGTCCGCGCCCGCCGGTGAGGAAGGTGGGGCCGATGTCGCGCATCCAGGCGTCGTCCAGCGGCGCTTCGGCGACCGTGACGGCGGTGCCCAGCAGTTCCCCGGCCCCGGCCGGGGAACTGCTGGGCGGGCCACGACGGTCACCGGCTCGAAGCGGGCGTGGAAGCACGCGGGCGCCCTGGCTTCCACAGCACTCCGGCACCTGTTGAACGGCACTCCAAGAACCCGGCGGTATCCGCGTACTCGGGACAACGCGAAGCGGCCGCACCCGGTCCCGGAGGGAACTCCGGGACCGGGTGCGGCCGCTTCGGACGTCGGGCGACCCGCAGGGCGGGTCAGCCACCGAGCGGGTGCATCCAGCCGTGCACGTCCGGGGACTGCCCGGTCTGGATGTCCAGCAGGGCCTTGCGCAGCTTCATCGTCACCTCGCCGGACTTCCCGTCCGCGACGGACCAGTCGGCCCGCGTGGACTTCACGGAACCGACGGGCGTGATGACCGCCGCGGTGCCGCAGGCGAAGACCTCCGTCAGGGAGCCGTCTGCGTTGCCGTTCTTCCAGTCGTCGACGGAGATGCGGCCCTCGGCGACCTCGTAGCCCAGGTCCCCGGCGATGCGCAGGAGCGAGGCGCGGGTGATGCCGGGCAGCAGGGAGCCGGTCAGCTCGGGGGTGACGATCCTGTCCCCGTACACGAAGTACAGGTTCATGCCGCCCATCTCCTCGATCCAGCGGCGCTCGATCGCGTCCAGCCAGACGACCTGGTCGCAGCCGTGCTCGATGGCCTGCGCCTGGGCGACCAGGGACGCGGCGTAGTTGCCGCCGGCCTTGGCCGCGCCCGTGCCGCCGGGTGCGGCGCGCACGTACTCCTCGGAGAGCCAGACCGAGACCGGCTTGACGCCGCCGGGGAAGTAGGCGCCGGCCGGGGAGGCGATGACCATGAAGAGGTACTCGTTGGCGGGCCGCACGCCCAGGCCCACCTCGGTGGCGAACATGAAGGGCCGCAGGTAGAGCGACTGCTCGCCGGTGCTCGGCACCCAGTCCCTGTCTTGGGCGACCAGGGCGTCACACGCGGCGATGAAGGTCTCGACCGGGAGCTCGGGCATGGCCAGACGGCGGGCGGAGGCCTGGAAGCGCTCGGCGTTCGCCTCGGGGCGGAAGGTGGCGACCGAGCCGTCCGGCTGGCGGTAGGCCTTCAGGCCCTCGAAGATCGTCTGCGCGTAGTGCAGCGTCATGTTGGCCGGATCGATGGACAGCGGCGCGTACGGCACGAGCTCCGCGTCGTGCCAGCCCCGGCCCTCGGTCCACCGGATCGTCACCATGTGGTCGGTGAAATGGCGGCCGAACCCGGGGTCGGTGAGGATCGCCTCGCGCTGCGCGTGCGGCAGCGGATGCGAGGAGGGCTTGAGCTCGATCGTGGGGATCGTCATAGATGAAGTCCTTCGCGTCTGGTCATGGCGGACCGCACCCGCAGTCCTCCAAGGTCCCAGGACATCCGAGTTTCCCCTCGCACAGCGGCCCCACCGCCGATTATCGCAGCGGTGGGGCCGTGGACATACACGTGCGGCCCGAGAGGTCTTGGTCAGTCGTGATCGTGCGCTGACCGTCCGGGCCGACTGAGGGGGCTGACCCGGCGGTCAGCCGGCTACTCGCGCGGCCAGCGTGTCGCCGATCTCACTGGTACTGCGCGTACCGGAGCGCTCCGCGAGGTCCGCGGCGACCGCGGTCTCGATGCGCTCGGCCTCGGCGTCGTAGCCGAGGTGCTGGAGCAGCAGGGCGACGGAGAGGACCGTCGCGGTCGGATCGGCCTTGCCCTGGCCGGCGATGTCCGGGGCGGAGCCGTGCACCGGCTCGAACATCGACGGGAAGTCGCCGCCCGGGTTGATGTTCCCGCTGGCGGCGAGGCCGATGCCGCCGGTCACGGCCGCGGCGAGGTCGGTGAGGATGTCACCGAAGAGGTTGTCGGTGACGATCACGTCGAAGCGCTCGGGCTGGGTGACGAAGAAGATCGTCGCCGCGTCCACGTGCAGGTAGTCGGTGGTGACCTCGGGGTACTCCTCACCGACCCGGTCGAAGATGTTCTTCCACAGGTGGCCGGCGTGCACGAGGACGTTGTTCTTGTGCACCAGCGTCAGCTTCCTGCGCGGACGGGCCTGGGCGCGGGCGTAGGCGTCCCGGACCACCCGCTCGATGCCGAACGCGGTGTTGAGGCTGACCTCGGTGGCCACCTCGTGCGGCGTCCCGGTGCGCAGGGAGCCGCCGTTTCCGACGTACGGGCCCTCGGTGCCCTCGCGGACCACGACGAAGTCGATCCGCGGGTCACCCGCCAGCGGTCCCCTGACGCCCGGGTAGAGCTTGGAGGGACGGAGGTTGACGTGGTGGTCGAAGGCGAACCGCAGCTTCAGCAGCAGCCCGCGCTCCAGCACGCCGGAGGGGACGGAGGGGTCGCCGACCGCGCCCAGCAGGATCGCGTCGTGGCCCTTCAGCTGCTCCAGCTCCGCGTCGGGCAGGGTCTCGCCCGTCTCGTGCCAGCGCTTGGCGCCGAGGAGGTACTCCTTGGTCTCCAGCTTCACGTCCTGCGGGAGGACGGCGGACAGGACCTTGAGGCCCTCGGCCACGACTTCCTGGCCGATGCCGTCACCGGGAATCACTGCGAGGCTGATGCTGCGAGACATGCCGGTCACCTTACTCGGCCGTCCACTGGATGACACACGCTGTCCGGATGATGGGCACCCCGACCGCCCGGTCGGGCGGCGTCCGTACGGATGACGGGACGCCGCCGGACGGGCACGACGAGCGGGGCGCGCGAGTGGATCACTTCACCATCGCGCACACGGCCAGGTAGGCGAGGCGGCGCAGGCGTCGGAGGGGGTGGGGCACGGTGGCGGTCATCGCTGCTCGTGTCCCGTCGATCCGCCGTTGTCGCGCCGGTCGAGGGCGCGCTGCAGGGCTTCGGCGGCGTTCTTGCGGGCGGTCTCGTCCATGGTGAACATCTCCCGGGTCAGAAAGAGGAGGGTTGCGTCGCCATAGAACGGGGCGGGGAGCGGCGCTGCAGGGGGTGACCTGCCAGAGGCGCGCGGCTCACGTCCGCCGGTCGCTGGTGGAGCGAGACGTTCGGCTTCTACCAAGCTAGGACAGCACGGCTCGTCTGTCTCCACAATTACTCGGACTTCCTACTATCTGAGACGGCGAAGGCCCGGCATCCCCCGATCGGGGGATGCCGGGCCCTGCCCCTTGCGGGCTCTACCGGGCGGCCGGAGCTCAGCCCATGTGCGGGTAGCGGTAGTCGGTCGGCGGCACGAGTGCCTCCTTGATCGACCGGGTCGACGTCCAGCGCATCAGGTTCTGCGCGGCGCCCGCCTTGTCGTTGGTGCCGGAGGCGCGGCCGCCGCCGAAGGGCTGCTGGCCGACGACGGCGCCGGTGGACTTGTCGTTGATGTAGAAGTTGCCGGCCGCGAAGCGCAGCTTGGCCATCACGTCGGCGACGGCAGCGCGGTCACGGGCGACGACCGAGCCGGTCAGCGCGTAGGAGGCGACCGATTCCATCTGGGTGAGCATCGCCTCGAAGGCCCCGTCCTCGGCGTCGTCGTAGACGTGGACGCCCAGGACCGGGCCGAAGTACTCCTCGCGGAAGATCTCGTTCTCCGGGTCGGAGGAGGCCAGCACGGTCGGCCGGACGAACCAGCCGACGCTGTCGTCGTAGGTGCCGCCGGCGACGATCTCGACCGACGGGTCGGCCTTGGCGCGGTCGATGGCCGCCTTGTTCTTGGCGAAGGCACGGTCGTCGATGACGGCGCCGATGAAGTTGGTCAGGTCGCTGACGTCGCCCATGGTGAGGCCGTCGACCTCGGCCGCGAACTCCTCCTTGAAGCCGTTCTCCCACAGCGAGCGCGGGATGTAGGCACGCGAGCTGGCGGAGCACTTCTGGCCCTGGTACTCGAAGGAGCCGCGGGTCAGCGCGGTCTTGAGGACGGCCGGGTCCGCGGACGGGTGCGCGACGACGAAGTCCTTGCCGCCCGTCTCGCCGACGATCCGCGGGTAGCTGCGGTACTTCTCGATGTTGGTGCCGACCGTCTTCCACAGGTGCTGGAAGGTACGGGTCGAGCCGGTGAAGTGGATGCCGGCCAGGTCGGGGTGGACCAGCGCCACCTCGGAGACGGCGATGCCGTCGCCGGTGACCAGGTTGATCACGCCCTTGGGCAGCCCGGCCTCCTCCAGCAGCGCCATCAGCAGCACGGCGGAGTGCGTCTGGGTCGGAGAGGGCTTCCACACCACGACGTTGCCCATGAGCGCGGGCGCGGTCGGCAGGTTGCCGGCGATGGCGGTGAAGTTGAACGGGGTGATCGCGTAGACGAAGCCCTCGAGCGGGCGGTGGTCGAGGCGGTTCCACACACCGGGCGAGTTGGTCACCGGCTGCTCGGCCAGGATCTGCCGGGCGAAGTGCACGTTGAAGCGCCAGAAGTCGACGAGCTCGCAGGGGCTGTCGATCTCGGCCTGCTGCGCGGTCTTGGACTGGCCGAGCATCGTGGAGGCGGCGATCGTCTCGCGCCAGGGGCCGGCCAGCAGGTCGGCGGCGCGCAGGATGATCGCGGCGCGGTCGTCGAAGGACATCGCGCGCCAGGCCGGGGCGGCGGCGAGGGCGGCCTCGACCGCGTCGCGCGCGTCGTCCTGGGTGGCGTTGGCGTAGGTGCCGAGACGGGCCCCGTGGTTGTGCGGCTGGACGACGTCGAAGCGCTCGCCGCCGCCCATCCGCTTCACGCCGCCGATGGTCATGGGCAGCTCGACCGGGTTCCCGGCCAGCTCCTTCAGCTTCGCCTCCAGGCGGGCCCGCTCCGGGCTCCCCGGGGCGTAGGAGTGCACCGGCTCGTTCACCGGGGCGGGGACCTGGGTCACGGCGTCCATGAAAGACATCTCCTTGTGTCCTTGGGGGGTCGGGAAGTCAGCGGGTGGGGAGGAAGGACCGCAGGAAGAAGGCCAGGTTCGCCGGCCGCTCAGCGAGCCGGCGCATGAAGTACCCGTACCAGTCTGCGCCGTACGGGACGTAAATGCGCATGCGCTCGCCGTCCTCCGCCAGCCGCCGCTGCTCGGCGGTGCGAATGCCGTAGAGCATCTGGAACTCGTAGGAGCCCTGCTTGCGGCCGGCCCGGTGGGCCAGCTCCTGGGCGATCGCGATCAGCCGCGGGTCGTGGGAACCGACCATCGGGTAGCCGTCGCCCGCCATGAGGATCTTCAGGCAGCGCACGTAGGCCCGGTCGACCTCGGTCTTGTCCTGGAGGGCGACGGAGGCGGGCTCCTTGTACGCGCCCTTGACCAGGCGGACCCGGGAGCCGGCGACGGCCAGGCGGCGGGCGTCCTCCTCGGTGCGGAAGAGGTAGGACTGCAGCACCGCGCCCGTACCCGGGTGGCTCTCGCGCAGGTCGGCGAGGATCGCCAGCGTGGAGTCGACCGTGGTGTGGTCCTCCATGTCGAGCGTGACGGTGGTGCCGATCTCGCTCGCCAGCTCGGCGACCGGGCGGACGTTCTCCAGGGCGATCTCGTGACCGCCGACCGGCAGCGCCTGGCCGAAGGCGGAGAGCTTGACGGAGACCTCGGCGCGGGTGCCGGCGCCCTCCGGGCGCAGCGCCTCCAGCAGCCGCAGGTACGCGTCCCGGGTCGCCACGGCCGTCGCCTTGTCGGTGACGTCCTCGCCCAGGTGGTCGAGGGTGACCTCCAGGCCGGACGAGGTCAGCGACCGCACGGTCTCCATCGCGGGAGCCAGCTCGTCGCCCGCGATGAAGCGGTTGACCACCGGACGGGTGATCGGCGCGCCCGCGACGACGCGGCGCATACGGTCGCTGCGCGAGGCGGCGAGCAGTACGGGACCCAGCACGGTCTCCTCCTGGTGCAAGGGCTGCCCAGGGGACAGGCAGCGTCGTCCGTGAAATCTAGGGTCCGCCTACCCCGGTCGCCATCGACACCTGTCACGCGTGGCAACGGCATCCCTCATACAGATGTATGAGGGAGAATGACGGCGTGCGCGGTGACTACCAGGAGCTGGTCGACGAGGTGTCGGCGCTCCTCGGCGCCCCCGCGACCCTGGAGGACCGGGACTTCCGGCTGATCGCCTTCGGCGCGCACGACAGCGAGGACGACGCGGTGATGGACCCCGTCCGCACCCGTTCCATCCTGACCCGGCGCTCCACGGCCGAGGTCCGCGCCTGGTTCGAACGGTTCGGCATCGCACGCGCCACCGGCCCCGTCCATATCCCCGCGGGGACCGACGCCGGGGTCTTCCGGCCTCGCCTGTGCCTGCCGGCGCGGCACGGCGGCGTCGTTCACGGCTATGTGTGGCTGCTGGACAGCGCCGGGCACACCGCCGGGCGACTGGCCGCGGCCATGGAGGTGGCCGCCCGGATCGGCGCGCTGCTGGCCGACGAGTCCCGGGTCGGCGCCGACGCCGGCCGCGCCCTGGCCGCCCTCCTCACCGCCCGTCCCGGCCGCGGCCGGGACGGCGCCCGCGAGGAGTTGCGGGCGGCCCTGGGTCCCGACGCGGAGGAGGTGCACGCGCTGGTGTGCGTACTGCCGTGGGGGGCCGACGCCGCGGGCGAGGCCGGTGCCGAGGCTCCGGGACCGCGGACGGTGCCGGGGGCGGCGGCCTTGTGCGTACTCCCTCCGGGCGACATCGAGGGCTTCCCGCTGCCCGGGCTCGCGGCGCTCGTACGACTGAGGTCGGCATCGGTCCCGGCCCCCGCGGTGAGCGCGGCCGGCCGGCTGCTGGAGGGCAACGGCACCAGGCAGGCGGCGCCGGCCGCGCGGGCCGGGGTCAGCGCGCCCCGCCAGGGGCTGGACGCGCTGACCGGCGCCTGGCACGAGGCCGTGGCCGCCGCCCGGGCCGCCCGGGCCCAGCCACGGCTCGGCCCGGTCGCCGAATGGGGCGCGATCGGCCCGTACCGGACGCTCGCCACCTTGCCGTCCGGCGCGGTCGACCCGGCCGTACGGCCGCTGCTGGAACCCGCGCACGCCGAACTCGCGCGCACCGCGGAGGTGTTCCTCGACTGCGCGGGGCAGGCCGGGCGCACCGCCGGTGAGCTGCGGATCCACCGGCAGACCCTGTACTACCGGCTGACGCGCGTCGAACGGCTCACCGGACTGGATCTGGACGACGGCGAGGACCGGCTGCTGCTCCACATGGCACTCAAGGCCGCCCGCCTCTGCGACTGACCGGACTGTTGCCGACCGAAGGGGGCACAAGTAACGTGGCGCGGGGCCTCGGGGGGTTTGATCAACGCGCGTGGGACGCGGGCAGCTCCCGCGCCCGGCGCGGCGGACGGCGGGACAAGGGGATCGGGAACCGGTGACTCACTCCACGGAGGCGTTCGGGCGCGAGCGCACGGCCCAGCTGGGCACGCCCGCGAAGGGCTCCGCCGCCTGGCCGCGACCGGACCGCCGACTGGTGCTCTCCCTGCTGCTCCTGGCGCTGTCACTGACGGCCTTCACCGCCTTGTGCCTGTCGATGCCCGTGCCGATGGCCGACATGCAGGTCTACCGGGCCGAGGGCGCGGCCGTCGTGAACGGCACGGACCTGTACGGCTTCACTGTCACCGAGTGGGACCTGCCGGCGACCTACCCGCCCTTCGCCGCGATGCTCTTCGTCCCGGCGACCTGGCTGCCGATCCCACTGCTCAAGCTCGTCTTCATGGCCGGCAACCTGGCGCTGCTCGGCCTGCTCGCCCACCTGTCGTGCCAGTCCGCCGGCCGGCCGCGGTCGCGCAGTTCGCGCTGGACCGTGGTGGTGCTGGCGATGGCCCTCGGGCTGTGGCTGGAACCGGTGTTCCAGACCATGCTGTACGGCCAGATCAACCTGCTGCTCGCGGTGCTGGTGCTGTGGGACCTCAGCCGGCCGGACGGCGCCCGGGGCAAGGGCATCGCCATCGGCATCGCGGCCGGCATCAAGCTCACCCCGGCGATCTTCGCCCTCTATCTGCTGCTGACCGGCCGCCGCAAGGAGGCGGTCGTGGCGGGGGCGAGCTTCGCCGGCACGGCGCTGCTCGGCGCGCTGGCGCTGCCCGGCGCGACCGTCGACTACTGGACCCGCTGCATCTTCGACACCAGCCGGATCGGCAAGGTCTGGATCGTCGACAACCAGTCGTTGCAGGGGCTGGTGGCACGCACCCTGCACACCCCGCACCCGGGGATGGTCTGGGCGGCGGCGGCGTTCGCCGTGGCCTGCGCGGGGATGGCGCTGTCGGTGTGGCTGGGGCGGCGGGGCAACGAGGCCTGGGGCGTGGTGTGCTGCGCGGTGACGGCCCTGCTGATCACGCCGATCAGCTGGTCCCACCACTGGGTGTGGTGCGTGCCGCTGCTGATCCTGCTGGCCGCGGACGCGCCGCGCTGGGTGCTGCGGGTGACCGCCGTGGTGTTCCTCGCCCGCAGCCTGTGGCTCGTGCCGAAGGCCGGCGACCTCGATCTGCACCTGGCGTGGTGGCTGCAGCCGTTCGCGTCCCCGTACCCGGTGCTGGGGCTGCTGCTCCTGGCCGCGGTGGCCGTGCGCTTCCGGCCCTCCTCCCCCGGCGCGGCGGCCGCGACGCGGCAGGGGCGGCCGTCCCGGATCTCCCGGATCGGCCGCCCCCAGCGCAGCGGGACCGGGATCAGTTCTCGAGATTGACCGCGCGGGCCGAGGTGGCGCCGATCTCCGCGGCGATGTCGGCCAGCACCGGCGCCGGGATGGCGGTGTCGACCGTCAGCGCCACCAGCGCCTCGCCACCGGCCTGGTCGCGGGCCACCTGCATGCCGGCGATGTTGACGCCGCCGTCGCCCAGGACGCGGCCGATGGTGCCCACGACACCGGGCCGGTCGGTGTAGCGGAGGAAGGCCATGTGGTCGGCGAGGACCAGGTCCACGTCGTCGTCGCCGACGGCCACGATCTTCTGGATGTGCCTGGGCCCGGCGAGCGTGCCGGAGACCGAGACCTCGGTGCCGTCGGACAGGGTGCCGCGGACGGTGACCAGGTTGCGGTGGTCCGGGGACTCGCTGCTCGTGGTCAGGCGCACCTCGACACCGCGCTCCTGCGCGAAGAGCGGGGCGTTGACGTAGGACACCGTCTCGTCGACGACGTCCTCGAAGACGCCCTTGAGGGCGGACAGCTCCAGCACCTTCACGTCGTGCTGAGTGATCTCGCCGCGCACCTCGACGTCCAGGCGCACCGCGACCTCGCCGGCGAGCGCGGTGAAGATGCGGCCCAGCTTCTCGGCGAGCGGCAGGCCCGGACGGACGTCCTCGGCGATGACGCCGCCCTGGACGTTGACCGCGTCCGGCACGAGCTCGCCGGCCAGGGCCAGGCGCACCGAGCGGGCGACGGAGATGCCGGCCTTCTCCTGCGCCTCGTCGGTCGAGGCGCCCAGGTGCGGGGTGGCCACCACGTTGTCGAACTGGAAGAGCGGCGAGTCGGTGCACGGCTCCTTGGCGTACACATCCAGGCCCGCGCCGCCGACCCGGCCCTCCTTGAGCGCCGCGAACAGCGCCTCCTCGTCCACGATCCCGCCGCGCGCGGCGTTGACGATGCGGACGTGCGGCTTGACCTTGCGCAGTGCCTCGTCCCCGATCAGGCCGACCGTCTCAGGGGTCTTGGGCAGGTGCACCGTGATGAAGTCGGAGACCTCCAGCAGCTCGTCGAGGCTGAGGATCTTCACGCCCATCTGGGCGGCGCGCGCCGGCTGGATGTAGGGGTCGTAAGCGACGATCTTCATACCGAAGGCCGACATGCGCTGCGCGACCAGCGCGCCGATACGGCCGAGGCCGACGACGCCGAGGGTCTTCTCGGCCAGCTCGACACCCGTGTACTTGTTGCGCTTCCACTCGCCCTGCTTGAGCGCGGCATTGGCCGGGGCGATGTTGCGCGCGACGGAGATGAGCAGGCCGCAGGCGAGCTCGGCGGCGGTCACGATGTTGGAGGTCGGCGCGTTGACGACCATGACGCCGGCCTTCGTGGCGGCGGAGACGTCGACGTTGTCCAGGCCGACGCCCGCGCGGGCGACGACCTTGAGCTTGGGAGCGGCGGCTACGGCCTCGGCGTCGACCTTCGTGGCGCTGCGGATCAGGATGGCGTCGGCATCGGCGATCGCGCTCAACAGCTCGGCTCGGTCCGCGCCGTTGCAGTGCCGGATCTCGAAGTCCGGCCCCAGGGCCTCGACGGTGGCGGGAGAGAGCTCTTCGGCGATGAGTACGACGGGGTTGCTCACGTGAGTCCTCACTAGTCCCTGGCCGGCGGCCGCGTCCCGACGGCCGAAGGCGGTGGAGGGGAGATGGCATGCCGCGTGGAGACGCACGACGCTGTGAGCCTGACGCGCTTGTTAAGGGAGTGTATCGGCGGCCGGCCGCGTATCCTGCGCCATCCCGGAAGGATCACCCGCACGAGGGTGTACGACCTGGCCAGAACGGACGGTCCCGGGGGCGCGGCGCCTCCGGGACCGTACAAACCGCGGGAGGCATTACGCCTCTTCGTCCACCCAGCTCATGAGCTTGCGCAGCTTCTTGCCGGTGGTCTCCAGCAGGTGGTTCTCGTCGGCCTTCTTGTACTCGTTGTACTTCGGCAGGCCGGCGTTGTACTCGGCGATCCAGTTGTTGGCGAAGGAGCCGTCCTGGATCTCGCCGAGGATCTTCTTCATCTCCGCCTTGGTGGCGTCCGTGATGATGCGGGGGCCGGTGACGTAGTCGCCCCACTCCGCGGTCTCGGAGATGGACCAGCGCATCTTCTCCAGGCCGCCCTCGTACATGAGGTCCACGATGAGCTTGAGCTCGTGCAGGCACTCGAAGTACGCGATCTCCGGCTGGTAGCCGGCCTCGGTCAGGGTCTCGAAACCGGCCTTGACCAGAGCGGTGGTACCACCGCAGAGGATCGCCTGCTCGCCGAACAGGTCGGTCTCGGTCTCCTCGGTGAACGTCGTCTTGATGACGCCCGCGCGGGTGCCGCCGATCGCCTTGGCGTAGGACAGCGTGAGCGCGAAGCCGTTCCCGGTCGCGTCCTGCTCGACGGCCGCGATACAGGGAACGCCGCGACCCTCCTCGTACTGACGGCGCACCAGGTGGCCCGGCCCCTTGGGGGCGACCATGCACACGTCGACACCGGCCGGCGGCTTGATGAAGCCGTAGCGGATGTTCAGGCCGTGGCCGAAGAACAGCGCGTCGCCGTCCTTCAGGTTGTCCTTGATGGACTCCTCGTACACCTTGGCCTGGATCGGGTCCGGGACCAGGATCATGATGACGTCGGCCTCGGCTGCGGCCTCGGCCGGGGTGACCACACGCAGGCCCTGCTCCTCGGCCTTGGCCTTCGACTTCGAGCCCTCGTGCAGACCGACGCGCACGTCGACCCCCGAGTCGCGCAGCGACAGCGCGTGGGCGTGGCCCTGGCTTCCGTAGCCGATGACCGCGACCTTGCGGCCCTGGATGATGGACAGGTCGGCGTCGTCGTCGTAGAACAGCTCGGCCACTTGGGGTCTCTCCTTGGTTCTGGCGGGTTGCCCACACAGTACGTCCGTGGGCTGCGAACTAGTCTTGCGGTCTCGCTATGCGGTCCGGTCGAGGGCGCGCAGGGAGCGGTCGGTGATCGAACGGGCGCCGCGGCCGATCGCGATCGTTCCGGACTGGACGAGCTCCTTGATGCCGAAGGGCTCCAGCATCTTGAGCATGGCCTCCAGCTTGTCGGCACCGCCGGTGGCCTCGATGGTGACGGCCTCCGGGGAGACGTCGACGGTCTTGGCCCGGAACAGCTGCACGATCTCGACGATCTGGGAGCGCGACTCGTTGTCGGCGCGCACCTTCACCAGGACGAGTTCGCGCTGGACGGCGGAACCGGCCTCCAGCTCGACGATCTTCAGCACGTTGACGAGCTTGTTGAGCTGCTTGGTGACCTGCTCCAGCGGAAGGTCCTCGATCACGTTCACCACGATGGTGATGCGGGAGATGTCGGCGTGCTCGGTGGTGCCGACGGCGAGGGAGTCGATGTTGAAGCCGCGGCGGGAGAACAGGGCGGTGATCCGGGCGAGGACACCGGGCTTGTTCTCCACCAGGACGGAGAGCGTGTGCTTGGACATGTGTCGGTCTTCTCTCGGTCTCTCGGTCTCTGTCGGTCCTCAGTCGTCCACCGCGTCGGCGAAGTCCGGACGGACGTCGCGGGCGGCCATGATCTCGTCGTTGGAGGTGCCGGCGGCGACCATCGGCCACACCATGGCGTCCTCGTGGACGATGAAGTCGACGACCACGGGACGGTCGTTGATGGCGTTGGCCTTCTCGATGATCTCGTCGAGATCGGCGGGGTCCTCGCAGCGCAGGCCGACGCAGCCCATGGCCTCGGCCAGCTTCACGAAGTCCGGGACACGGGTGCCGCCCCGCGGGCTCGTGCTCGCCCCCGTGTGGGAGCCGCTGCCGGCGTTGGTCTCGCCGCCGTGCAGGACGGTGTTGGAGTAGCGCTCGTTGTAGAAGAGCGACTGCCACTGGCGGACCATGCCGAGGGCGCCGTTGTTGATGATGGCGACCTTGATCGGGATGTTGTTCAGCGCGCAGGTGGTCAGTTCCTGATTGGTCATCTGGAAGCAGCCGTCGCCGTCGATCGCCCACACGGTGGACCCGGGCATCCCGGCCTTCGCGCCCATCGCGGCGGGCACCGCGTAGCCCATGGTCCCGGCGCCGCCGGAGTTGAACCAGGAGTTCGGGCGCTCGAAGGAGATGAACTGCGAGGACCACATCTGGTGCTGGCCGACGCCGGCGGCGAAGAGGCTGCCCTCCGGGGCCAGCTCGCCGATGCGCTGGATGACCTGCTGCGGGGACAGGCTGCCGTCGGCGGGCAGGTCGTAGCCGAGCGGGTAGGTGTCGCGCAGACCGTTGAGCAGCTTCCACCACTCGGTGTAGTCGCCCCGGTGGCCGGCGTCGTGGTCTGCCTGGACGGCGACGATCAGGTCGGCGAGGACCTCGCGGGCGTCACCGACGATGGGCACGTCGGCGACCCGGTTCTTGGAGATCTCGGCCGGGTCGATGTCGGCGTGGACGATCTTGGCGTACGGGGCGAAGGAGTCCAGCTTGCCGGTGACCCGGTCGTCGAAGCGGGCGCCGAGGGCGACGATCAGATCGGCCTTCTGCAGCGCGGCCACGGCCGAGACCGAGCCGTGCATGCCGGGCATGCCGACGTGCTGGGCGTGGCTGTCGGGGAAGGCGCCGAGCGCCATCAGCGTGGTGGTCACCGGGGCGCCGGTCAGCTCGGCCAGGATCCGCAGCTCGGCCGTGGCGCGGGCCTTCAGGACGCCGCCTCCGACGTACAGCACGGGGCGCCGGGCCTCGTTGATCAGCCGGGCGGCCTCGCGGATCTGCTTGGCGTGCGGCTTGGTCACCGGGCGGTAGCCGGGCAGGTCGGTGACCGGCGGCCACGAGAAGGTGGTCTGCGTCTGGAGGGCGTCCTTGGCGATGTCGACCAGGACCGGTCCGGGGCGGCCGGTGGAGGCGATGAGGAAGGCCTCGGCGATGGTCCGCGGGATCTCGGCGGCATCGGTGACCAGGAAGTTGTGCTTGGTGATCGGCATGGTGATGCCGCAGATGTCCGCTTCCTGGAAGGCGTCGGTGCCGATCGCCTTGGACGCGACCTGGCCGGTGATCGCGACCATGGCGACGGAGTCCATGTGCGCGTCGGCGATCGGGGTGACGAGGTTCGTGGCCCCGGGACCGGAGGTGGCCATGCAGACGCCGACCTTGCCGGTGGCCTGCGCGTAGCCGGTGGCGGCGTGGCCGGCGCCCTGCTCGTGACGGACCAGGACGTGGCGCACCTTGGTCGAGTCCATCAGCGGGTCGTACGCCGGAAGGATCGCGCCACCCGGGATGCCGAACACCGTGTCGGCGCCGACCGCCTCCAGCGAGCGGATGAGGGACTGGGCGCCCGTGACGCGCTCGGCGGTGACGGGCTGCGGCGCGGCGCCGCGGGCCCGCGGCTGCGGGTGGTGGGCCCCGGTGGCCTGCTCGGTCATCTGCTTCTCATCTCTCAGAAGTTTGAGGGTGGAGAGGGTGGTATGTCTGAATCCCAGGCAACAAAAAACCCCTCGTGCCCAGGGGCAAGCGAGGGGAGCGCGTCGGTGCTTCCACGAGGCGGGATGTGGCCCCGGGTCAGCCGACGCGCTTTCCAAGTACGAGAATTCGGGTGCGCATGGCACTGACCTTCCTCCTGCGGCCTGCGGGGTGTCAAGCGGGTGGGACGGGCGTCTCAGCATTCGAGAGAATCTCGTCCGGGGCGCACGTGCCGTGCGCGGGCGTCCTGCCGCCCGCCAGGAGCCCGGTGTCCCCGGGGACGGGGTAGCCGCCCCGGGTCAGCGAGGAGCGCAGCCGGTGCTCGTCCAGGGGACCCGAGAATGCCATGCCCTGCCCGTGTGTGCACCGCATCTCACGCAGCGCGAGCACCTGCTCTGGGCGGTCCACCCCCTCGGCCACCGAACGGATGCCGAGGTCCTCGGCGATGCCCAGCAGACCCGTGGTGATCTTGCGCAGCCGGGCGGACTCCACGACGCCCTCGGTCAGGCCCCGGTCCAGCTTGAGGACGTCCAGCGGCAGCCGCCGCAGGGCGTTCATGGGCGCGTAGCCGGTGCCGAAGCCCTCCAGGGCGATCCGCACGCCGAGGCGGCGCAGCGCGGTCAACCGGCGCTCCAGCTCGTCGAAGGAGATGCGCGGGTCCTGGTCGGCGAGCTGCAGCACCAGGGCGCCCGGCGGCAGCTCGTGCTTGTGGAGCATCGCCTCGATGTCCTTGGTGGGCAGCTCGCGGTGCATCAGCCGGCGGGTGGAGAGCCGGACGGCGACGGGGACCGGGAGGCCCGCCGTGTGCCGCAGGGCGGCCAGCCGCACGGCCTCCTCCAGCAGCCAGCGGGCCAGCTGGGAGGTGCGGTCGGTGTCCTCGGCGACACGGAGGAACTCCGCGGGGGTGAAGAGGATGCCCTGGGCGGAGCGCCATCGGGCCTGCGCCTCGACCGCGGTGACCTCGCCGCTGTGCAGGTCGACCACCGGCTGGTGGAGCAGCGCGAACTCGCCGTCGCGCAGCGCCGAGCGCAGGCGTCCCGCCAGCTCGGCCCGGCGTACGACCTCGGCCTGCATGGCGGGGGCGTACATCTCCACCCGGCCCTTGCCGGCCTGCTTGGCCCGGTACATCGCCAGGTCGGCGTTGCGCAGCAGCTCGCCCGGGCTGACGCCTGCGTCGGCGAAGGCGACGCCGATGCTGGCGGCCACCCGCACCTCCGTCCCGGTCACGCGGTAGGGCTCGGAGAGCGCGGCCCGCAGCCGGTCGGCGACCTGGTGCACCTGGTACTCGCGCAGATGGCGGTCGGCGCTGGTACCGCAGATGAGGGCGGCGAACTCGTCGCCGCCGAGGCGGGCCGCGGTGTCGCCGGCCCGCACCGACTCCTGGAGCCGGCGGGCGGCCTGGACGAGCAGCTCGTCGCCGGCCTGGTGGCCCACGGTGTCGTTGACCGCCTTGAAGCCGTCGAGGTCGATGAAGAGCACCGCGGTGGTGCCGGGCTCGCCGTCGCCGGCCCGGCGGCCCCCGAGGGCCTGCCGGATGCGCTCGGTGAACAGGGCGCGGTTGGGCAGGTCGGTCAGCGGATCGTGCGAGGCGTTGTGCTGCAGTTGCGCCTGGAGCCGGACGCGCTCGGTGACATCACGGCTGTTGAAGATCAGGCCGCCCTGGTAGCGGTTGACGCTGGACTCGACGTTGAGCCAGCTGCCGTCGCCGTGGTGGATGCGGCACTCGATGCGCGTGGCGGGCTCCTGCGCGGGATGCGCGGCCAGGAAGCGGCGCACCTCGTGCAGCACGCGCCCGAGGTCGTCGGGATGGATGTGGGAGGCGAACTCGGTGCCGACCATCTCCTCCGCCTCCCGCCCGTACACACCCGTGGCGGCGGGGCTGACGTAGCGCAGCACGCCGATGGGCGAGGCGATCATGATGACGTCGCTGGAGCCCTGCACCAGGGACCGGAAGTGGTTCTCCTTCTGGGCGAGCTCTTGGGCCAGGGAGATGTTGTCGAGCAGCATGATGCCCTGGCGCACCACCAGGGCGAGCACCACGGTGCAGCCGGCGAACAGCACCACGCGGTCGATCCTCCGGCCGTCGATGGCGTTGTAGAGGATGCCGAGGACGCAGACCGCGGCGGCGAGGTACGGCGTGAGCGCGGCCAGGGAGCCGCTCGCGGGGCGCGGCTGGGGCGCGGGGCGCCGCTCGGCGGTCTTCTCCCGGCTGGCCACCCAGGGCGCGTACGCCAGCAGCATGCTGCCCGCGAACCAGCCCGCGTCGAGGATCTGGCCGGAGCGGTAGTGCTCGCGCAGGAGGGGCGAGGTGAACAGGGCGTCGCACAGCACCGTCAGGGCGAGCGAGGCGATGGCGGTGTTGACCGCCGCGCGGTTGGCCGAGGAGCGCCGGAAGTGCAGCGCCAGCACCATGCTGACGAGCAGGATGTCGAGCAGCGGATACGCCAGTGACAGGGCGACACACGCGGTGCTCCGCCCGTCCCACAGCGCGGCCTGCGCGAGCGCCAGCGTCCAGGACAGGGTGACCAGTGAGCCGGCGATGAGCCAGGCGTCCAGTCCCAGGCAGACCCAGCCGGCCCGGGTCACCGGGCGCTTGGCCAGCACGAGCAGGCCGATGATCGCGGGTGGGGCGAAGAGCAGGAAACAGAAGTCGGCGAGCGAGGTGCGCGGTACGTCCTCGCGCAGCACGACCTCGTACCAGCCCCAGATGCCGTTGCCGAGCGCGACCATGGCGGACGAGACGGCGAACAGCACCCAGGCGGGCCGCTGTCGCCGGGCCACGGTGCGGATGTACGCCAGACACGAGACGGTGGCCGCCAGGGCGGCACCGGAGAGCCCGAAGTCCCCCATCACCACGGCCAGGTCCTCGGATCCCCATCCGAGGGCGGCGCCGGTCGCGTAGCCGCCGCAGAGCACGGCGATGACGAACTGCGGCAGGAGCCCGGCCCGGCTCTCGGGGACCGGGGCCCCCGCGAGAACCGCCCCTTGGGTACTCACGGCGTCGTCCGGGAATGCCGTGAGCGCTCCCGGCGTGGTGTGCCGTCGTCCCGCTTCCGGTGCTCTCTCCATCGGCCGCACATCGCCCGTCGCCCCCCATCAAGTCCTGAGCCGTCCCGCGCCCGTTCGCGGCATTCCATGCCACGCCGGTCGCGTTCCCCCAATCCGGGACGATACACCAGAGTGGTCACTCAGGGACATAGTTCCTCTACACAGCGTGACGGGCAAGCGACTCTGAGGGGCTTTCCAGTCACCCGGTGCCACAAGGGAGTTAAGGACCCGTCAGGTCGTGGTCACGATGTTGGCCAGGTTCTCACCCGCCGCGAACCTGCGCAGTTGCTCGCGCAGCAGCAGCTTGGCCCGCGGAAGGAAGGCGGACGTACTGCCGCCGACGTGCGGGCTGATGAGGACGCCGGGGGCGTGCCAGAGCGGGTGCCCGGCGGGCAGCGGCTCCGGGTCGGTGACATCGAGTGCCGCGCGCAGCCGGCCGGACGTCAGCTCGGCGAGCAGCGCACCGGTGTCCACCACGGGCCCGCGGGCGACGTTCACCAGCAGGGCGCCGTCCTTCATCCGGGCCAGGAACCCGGCGTCCACCAGCCCCCGGGTGGCCTCGGTCAGCGGGGTCGACAGGACGACCACGTCGGCGGCGGGCAGCAGGGCGGGCAGGTCCCCCAGGGCGTGCACCGGTCCGCGCGGGGAGCGGCGTGCCAGGCGGGCGACCCGGACGATGTCGCACTCGAAGGGCGCGAGCCGGTCCTCGATGGCGGCGCCGATGGATCCGTGGCCGACGATGAGGACGCTCTTGTCGGCCAGTGCCGGGTAGAACCCGTCGTGCCACTCCTCGGCGTCCTGCCCGCGCACGAAGCGCGGGATGCCGCGCAGGGAGGCCAGGGTGAGCGCCAGGGCCAGCTCCGCGGTGCTCGCCTCGTGCACACCGCGGGCGTTGCACAGGCGGACGCCGGGGGGCAGCTCCGACAGGTGCGGCAGCACATGGTCCACGCCGGCGCTGAGCGTCTGCACCACCTGAAGGCCCGTCATCCTCGCGAGCGGGCGGCCCGCGACGTCCGCGCCCTTCATGTAGGGCACCACGTAGAAGTCGGCCTCCGCCGGGTCGCCGGGGTAGTCCTCGGCGCCGTCCCACAAGAGGTAGTCGACGGTGTCCGGGAGCCCGTCGATGCCCTCGGCGGGGATCGGCAGCCATGCGGTGGGGCGGTGGTTCCGGGTGATGTCAGCCATGGTCAGGAGGCTATGACACAGTAGGGCGGCGCGAGAGGTCAGCGGAGGTCATCCAGGTGGAGCGCAGGACGGTCGGGGCGGCGGCTCTCGAGGTGGGCGCCGTGGGACTGGGGTGCATGCCGATGAGCTGGGCGTACACCACCTCGCAGCAGGACGGGGAAGCGTCCCTGCGGACCGTGCACGCGGCGCTCGACCGGGGCGCGACCCTGCTGGACACCGCCGACATCTACGGCCCGTTCACCAATGAGCTGCTGCTCGGGCGGGTGCTGAAGCAGCGCCGGGACGAGGCGTTCGTCTCCACCAAGTGCGGGCTGCTGGTGGGCGAACAGCACCTGGTGGCCAACGGGCGGCCCTCCTATGTGCGGCGGGCCTGCGACGCCTCGCTGCGGCGGCTCCAGACGGACGTGATCGACCTCTACCAACTGCACCGCTCGGATCCGGAGGTGCCGGTCGAGGAGACCTGGGGCGCGATGGCGGAGCTGGTCACGGCCGGCAAGGTGCGTGCGCTGGGATGGTGCGCGGTGGGCGCGCGGCCGGCACGCCGCTCCGGGTCGCGGATCTACGACGAGACGCTCGCCCACCTGCGGCGGGTGCAGCAGGTGTTCCCGGTCAGCTGTGTCCAGGCCGAACTGTCGGTGTGGTCGCCGGACGCGCTGGCCGAGCTGCTGCCCTGGTGCACGCAGCGCGGGGTCGGCTTCATGGCGGCGATGCCGCTGGGCAACGGCTTCCTGACGGGCACGCTCACCCCGGGCCAGGGCTTCGAGCGGGACGACAAGCGGGCACGGCACCCGCGGTTCACCGCAGAGATGATGGCCGCGAACCAGCCGATCGTGGCGGGACTGCGCCGGGTGGCCGAGGCGCGCGGCGCCACGCCGGCGCAGGTGGCGCTGGCCTGGGTGCTCGCCCAGGGACCGCAGGTGGTGCCGGTGCCGGGGACCAAGCGGGAGCGGTGGGCGGCCGAGAACGCCGGTGCGGCGGAACTCACCCTGACCACGGAGGACTTCACCGAGATAGCCGGCCTGCCGCCCGCGCGCGGCTCCTGGGACTGAGCACGGCTTTTCCCGCCGCGGCGGGAACCCGCAACGGCCGGGCGGTGTAGTGACGGATGTGATGTGCTTGAAGTCCGTACCGCAGGACCTCCGGGAGGGAAGCGTGGGACGCCGTGCCGCAGCCGTCGCCGCCGTGCTGGCCAGTGCCGCGCTGCTGACGACGGGATGCTCCTCCGCCGGGGACCCGTTGACGGCCCCGGCGACCTCCGATCCGGCGGCCTCCGCCCCGGCGGACCCGGCCCCGCCGTCCGGCGGTTCGGTGGCTCCCGCAGCACCGGCCATGGGCTCGGTGAAGGTCGTCGGTACCGTGGCCACCGGGCTGAACACCCCGTGGGGCGTGGCGGTCCTTCAGGACGGCGGGCTGCTGGTCGGCTCACGCGACACCGGCAGGATCGTCCGCGTGGATCCCGACACCGGCCGCACGACCCCCGCCGGCACGGTGCCCGGGGTCTCCTCGGGCGGCGAGGGCGGCCTCCTGGGGCTGGCGGTCTCCCCCGGCTTCGCGACCGACCACCTGGTGTACGCGTACTTCACCACCGACTCCGACAACCGCATCGCCCGCATGCTCTACGACCCGAAGAAGCCGGCCGGCGAACAGCTCGGCGCCCCCGACACCATCCTGCGCGGCATTCCGCACGGCGCCATCCACAACGGCGGCCGGATCGCCTTCGGCCCGGACGGGATGCTGTACGCGGGCACCGGCGAGAGCGGCGACCGCGGCCTGGCCCAGGACAAGAAGTCCCTCGGCGGCAAGATCCTGCGCATGACGCCGGACGGCCAGCCGGTGCACGGCAATCCCGAGGCGGACTCCCTCGTCTACTCCTACGGCCACCGCAATGTGCAGGGCCTGACCTGGGACGCCCAGGGGCGGCTGTGGGCATCGGAGTTCGGCCAGGACACCTGGGACGAGGTCAACCTCATCGAGCCGGGCAGGAACTACGGCTGGCCCGTCGTCGAGGGGCTCGCCCACCGTGCGGGCTACGCCGACCCGATCGCCACCTGGCACACCGACGACGCCTCCCCCAGCGGCATCGTCTGGTCCAAGGGCTCCTTGTGGATGGCCTCGCTGCGCGGCGCCCGGCTGTGGCGCATCCCGCTGGCGGGCACGAAGGCCGCGGCGAAACCCCAGGCCTTCCTCGTCGGCACGTACGGACGGCTGCGCACGGTCGTGGCCGGACCCGACGGCGATCTGCTGCTGACGACGAGCAACACCGACGGCCGGGGGGAGCCCCGCAAGGGCGACGACCGCATACTGCGACTGAAGGCCGGCTGACGACGACACCCCGGGGGTGCGATGTTCGTGCGGGCCCGGCCGGGCATCTCGTGCAGGTACATCGCCGACTCCTTGGGGACGGGGCGCATGGTCAACCGGCTTCCCTCTCCGGTGACTTCAGCCTCGTCCCCAAGGCGGGGGCGCCACATCGGGCAACCTCCCAGGCTCGGCGGCCGGGATGCCTTGGACGGCCCCGGCGCGTGCCCAGGTCAGCCGCCGCTGGGAGCAGCGGGGGCGGTCTGAGCGGGCACGGTGGGCAGTGAGGCGAACAGGTCGAAGTACATTCCGACCGCTATCAGCAGACCGAGGACACCGAGCACGAGCCCGCCCCAGGCGAGGGCGCGCACCCACGGGGCGGAGTCCCGCACGGCGAGCAGCAGGACACCCGCGACGATGAGGGCCACCAGCGCGAAGGCACCGTTGACCGCGGCCACCGTGTGCCAGGGCGCGGCGTATATCTGGTTGATCTGCTCGGCGGGGGTCGCGGAGGAGGCGCCGATCTGCCCGACGAGCTCACGGCGGGCGGACAGGACGGTGCCCATCCAGGTGCCGGTCAGGGAGATCAGGCCGAGGGCGGCGCCGACGACGGCCGCGGCGCCCGGGAGGACGGCGCCGGAGCGGGCGGCGGGGGTGTCCCCGTTCCCTTCGTCCTCGGCGAACTCGTCGTCCGCGTCGGTGTCGTCGGCGTTCTGGGCGTTCTTGGTGGTGCCGGCCTTCTCGGCCTGCTCTGTCTTCTCGGCGTGCTCCGTGCTCGTGCTGGTCTCGGTCTGCGCGCTGTTCTCGGGGGCGGCGTCCGCCGTGGCGCCGTCGGACACGGTCTCCACGGCGTCGGTGTTCGTGCCGGCTGCCGCGTCCGCGGTCTTGGTGGTCTCCATGAGCCGCAACCGTAGGGTCAAATTCTGAGAACTTCCTGAGAATCCACGCTTTCGGGCCCCCCGGACCCGGCGCAAGTGCCTTGCGGACCCTCGATGCAGATCCTCGGCAGGTGCCGGTCCAGCCGTTCGGGCAGCCACCAGTTCCACCGCCCCATCAGGTGCATCAACGCCGGGACCAGCAGCGTCCGCAGAACGAAGGCGTCCAGGGCGACGGCGGCGGCCAGGCCGATGCCGAACATCGCGATCACCCGGTCACCGCTGAGCACGAAGGCCAGGAAGACGGAGATCATGATGACCGCAGCGGAGTTGATCACGCGGCTGGTCTCGGTCAGGCCGACCCGGACGGCGCGGCGGTTGTCGTGCGTCTCCCGCCACTCCTCGTACATACGGCTCACCAGGAAGACCTGATAGTCCATCGAGAGCCCGAAGAGTACCGAGACCATGATCACCGGAAGGAAGGGCTCGATCGGCCCGGCGGCCCCGAGCCCCAGCAGCTCACTGCCCCAGCCCCATTGGAAGATCGCCACCACGATCCCGAAGGAGGAGGCCACGGCGGCCATGTTCATGACCGCCGCCTTGAGCGGGATGCCGATGCTGCGGAACGCCAGCAGCAGGAGCACACAGCCGAGGCCGATCACCGAGCCGACGAACAGCGGAAGTTTGCCGACGATCACCGAGGCGAAGTCCGCGTAGCCCGCGGTGACGCCGCCGACGTACACCTCCAGCGAGCTGCCCTCGGTGGCCTCGGGGATGACGTCCTGGCGCAGGTGGGTGACGAGCCGGTCGGTCGCCTGGTCCTGCGGGGCAGTGGTCGGGACGACGTCCAGGACCTTCAGCCCGTTGCCGTGCTGCGCGGACTCACTGTGGACGGCGGCGACGCCCTCGGTGCGCCGGAGGACGTCGGTGAGTCGCTCCAGGGCCGCCCGGTCGGCCGCGTCGCCGGACTTGGCGACCAGCTGCAGCGCTCCGTTGAAGCCGGGCCCGAAGCCGTCCGAGAGCATGTCGTACGCCTGCCGGGTGGAGGTCCCCGTGGCGTCGTTCCCCTGGTCCGAGGCGCCCAGGTGCAGGGACAGGGTGGGCACCGCCAGCAGCAGCATCACGGCGGCGGCGACCGCCGCGAGGATCCGGGGGTGCCTCTCGACGAAGGCGGACCAGCGGGCGGCGAGGCCGGTGGGCAGCTGGGGTGCGGGGCCGTGCTCGGCGAGCCGGCGGCGCTCCCGGCGGCTGAGTGCCCTCATGCCGATCACACCGAGCAGGGAGGGCAGCAGCGTCACCGAGGCGGCGACGGTGAGGATCACGGTGAGGGACGCGGCGACAGCGACGCCGTTGAGGAAGGACAACCGCAGGATCAGCATGCCGAGCAGCGCCGCGCACACCGTGCCGCCCGCGAAGACCACCGCCCGCCCGGTCGTGGCGACCGCCTGCTGCGCGGCCTCGCGCACCGCCAGCCCCTGTTTGAGCCCCCTGCGGTGCCGGGTGACGATGAACAGGGCGTAGTCGATGCCGACGCCCAGCCCGACGAGCATGCCGAGCATGGGCGCGAAGTCGGCGACCCGCAGCACGTGGCCGAGCAGTTCGATGGCCATGTACGCGGTGCCGACGCTGACCAGCGCGGTGATGATCGGCAGGAACATCGCGAAGAGCGAGCCGAAGGCCAGCAGCAGCACCACGGCCGCGACGGCGACACCCACGACCTCGCTCATGTGTCCGCCGCCGCCCTCGGTGAGCGCGATGGCGCTGCCTCCCAGGGCGACCGAGGTGTCGGCGTCGGCGGCCGCCTTCGCGGTGTCGACGACCTTCTGCACCTCGCCCGCGTGCAGTTCCTCCGACGGCTGGTCGAACATCACCGTGGCGTAGGCGGTGTGACCGTCCCGGCTGATCTGCCCGGCGCCCTCGGTGCTGTACGGGCCGGTGACCGAGGCGACCCCGGGGAGCGCCGCGACCTCCTCCAGGGCTCCGGTCAACCGTTCCCTGACGGGCGCCGCGCTGACGGTGCCCCGGCCGGTGTGCCAGACGATGGTGTCGCTGTCACCGGAGGACCCGGGGAAGGCCTCCTTGAGCAGGGCGGTCGCCTTGCTGGAGTCCGTTCCCTTGATGTCGTAGTCGTTGGAGTACGCGGAGCCGGCGACGAGTGCCGCCGCGGACAGGCCGACGAGGGCGGCCAGCCACAGGACGACGACGAGGAGACGGCGGTCGAGGCACCAACGGGCCAGTGCAGCCATACCTGCTCCTCCCTGGAGGTTGCGTGGATCTTTCCGGGAGGAGAAGGCCCCACGAAGAACACCACGTTCGTCTTCGACTGAACCAGGAAGAGCTGATCGTTGGCCGGTTTCGTGCCTTGAATCACACGCTCCGAGGGGAATTTATCGCGGCCTTATCGCCCGTGGACCTGCGACAACGCCGAAGGGGCGGGCCCCCGCCAACGGGAGCCCGCCCCTTCCTGCGTTGCCGCGCCGGCCGTACCGGCCGCGCGGGGATCAGCCCTGTACGCCGAGCCTCTCCAGCACCAGTTCGCGGACGCGCTTGGCGTCCGCCTGGCCACGGGTGATCTTCATGACGGCACCGATGAGCGCGCCGGCCGCGGCCAGGTTGCCGCCGCGGATCTTGTCGGCGACCGCCGCGTTGGCCGCGATGGCCTCGTCCACGGCGGCGCCGAGCGCGCCCTCGTCCGAGACGACCTTCAGACCGCGCTTGTCGACGACCTCGTCCGGCTCGCCCTCGCCGTCCAGCACGCCCTCGATGACCTGGCGGGCCAGTTTGTCGTTGAGCGAGCCCTCGGCCACCAGCGCCGACACCCGGGCCACCTGGGCGGGGGTGATCGGCAGGGCGGTCAGCTCGACGCCGTCCTCGTTGGAGCGGCGGGCCAGCTCGCCCATCCACCACTTGCGGGCGGAGGCCGAGTCGGCCCCGGCCTCGATGGTGGCGACGATCGGGTCGATCGCGCCCGCGTTGAGCACCGACTGCATCTCGTGGTCCGAGATGCCCCAGCCCTCCTGGAGGCGCTTGCGCCGCACGCGCGGCAGCTCGGGCAGGCCCGCACGCAGTTCCTCGACCCACTCCCGGGCCGGGGCCACGGGGACGAGATCGGGCTCCGGGAAGTACCGGTAGTCCTCCGCCTCCTCCTTGATGCGGCCGGAGGTGGTGGAACCGGTGTCCTCGTGGAAGTGCCGGGTCTCCTGGACGATCGTGCCGCCCGAGGAGAGCACCGCCGCGTGCCGCTGGACCTCGAAGCGCACGGCCCGCTCGACGCTGCGCAGCGAGTTGACGTTCTTGGTCTCGCTGCGGGTGCCGAACTTCTCACGGCCGATGGGCCGCAGCGACAGGTTCACGTCGCAGCGCATCTGGCCCATCTCCATGCGGGCCTCGGAGACGCCCAGCGCCTTGATCAGCTCGCGCAGCTCGGTGACGTACGCCTTGGCGACCTCGGGCGCGCGCTCGCCGGCGCCCTCGATCGGCTTGGTGACGATCTCGATCAGCGGGATGCCGGCCCGGTTGTAGTCCAGCAGCGAGTGCGAGGCGCCGTGGATGCGGCCGGTGGCGCCGCCCACGTGGGTCGACTTGCCGGTGTCCTCCTCCATGTGGGCGCGCTCGATCTCCACACGGAAGACCTCGCCGTCCTCCAGCTGCACGTCGAGGTAGCCGTTGAAGGCGATCGGCTCGTCGTACTGGGAGGTCTGGAAGTTCTTCGGCATGTCCGGATAGAAATAGTTCTTCCGGGCGAAGCGGCACCACTCGGCGATCTCGCAGTTGAGCGCGAGACCGATCTTGATGGCGGACTCGATACCGCCCGCGTTGACGGCCGGGAGCGCGCCGGGCATGCCCAGGCACACCGGGCACACCTGGCTGTTCGGCTCCGCGCCCAGGGTGGTCGCGCAGCCGCAGAACATCTTCGTCTTGGTGCCGAGCTCGACGTGGACCTCAAGGCCCATCACCGGGTCATAGGACGCGAGCGCGTCCTCGTACGACACCAGGTCCGTGACGGTCACAGTGTTGATACCTCTCAGTTCCCCGTCAGGATGACAAAACGTCGTGGTCGCCGCCGTCGCCGAGGCGGCGCAACTGGCGGACCAGCAGGGCGACTCCGGTCGCGATGGCCGCGGCGCTGACGACCGCGTCGATCAGCAGCAGCGTGTCGCTCTCGGCCCGGCTCTTCTTCAGCTGCCGCGCGACACTGACCGCGCCGAAGAGCGTGGTGCCGATGGACAGGTAGGTGCCGGACTTGCCCTTCTTGAAGCCCTTGGCCTTCTCGAGCTTGCTCACTGCGCCTCCTCTTCGCTCGCTTCTCCGCCCGCACGGCGAAGAGGTGCGGCTTTCGTGCTCGTCTGCGGCTCAGCGGCCGTGTGTGCGACGCTCACAGGATCGGTGCCTCCTCCAGCAGCGGGTGCCCCCAGCGTGCGGTGAACGCCGCCTCGACGGCCGCACCGACACGGTAGAGCCGGTCGTCGGCCATGGCCGGGGCGATGATCTGCAGCCCGACAGGGAGCCCGTCCTCGGACGCGAGGCCGCAGGGCACGGACATGGCGGAGTTGCCCGCCAGGTTGGCCGGGATGGTGCACAGGTCGGCGAGGTACATCGCCATGGGGTCGTCCACGCGCTCCCCGATCGGGAAGGCGGTGGTCGGGGTGGTCGGCGAGATCACCACGTCGACCTGCCCGAAGGCACGCTCGAAGTCCCGCGAGATCAGGGTGCGGACCTTCTGGGCGCTGCCGTAGTACGCGTCGTAGTAGCCGGAGCTGAGCGCGTACGTGCCGAGCATGATCCGGCGCTTGACCTCCGGACCGAAGCCGGCCTCGCGGGTGAGGGCGGTGACGTCCTCGGCGCTGCGGGTGCCGTCGTCACCGACGCGCAGGCCGTAGCGCAGGCCGTCGAAGCGGGCCAGGTTGGACGAGGCCTCGGACGGCGCGATCAGGTAGTACGCGGCCAGCGCGTACTGGAACGACGGGCAGGACAGCTCCACGACCTCGGCGCCGAGCTCGCGCAGCAGCTCGACGGATTCGTTGAACCGCTCCATGACGCCGGCCTGGTAGCCCTCGCCCGCGAACTCCTTGACGACGCCGACCCGCATGCCCTTGACGTCGGCGTTGCGCGCGGCCTCGACGACCGGCGGGACCGGCGCGTCGATGGAGGTGGAGTCCATCGGGTCGTAGCCCGCGATGACCTCGTGCAGCAGCGCGGCGTCCAGCACGGTGCGGGCGCAGGGGCCGCCCTGGTCCAGGGAGGAGCTGAACGCCACCATGCCGTAGCGGGAGACACCGCCGTAGGTCGGCTTGACGCCGACGGTGCCGGTGACGGCGGCCGGCTGGCGGATGGAGCCGCCGGTGTCGGTGCCGATGGCCAGCGGGGCCTGGAAGGAGGCGAGGGCGGCGGAGGAGCCGCCGCCGGAACCGCCGGGGATCCGGGTCAGGTCCCACGGGTTGCCGGTCGGGCCGTAGGCGCTGTTCTCGGTGGAGGACCCCATGGCGAACTCGTCCATGTTGGTCTTGCCGAGGATGACGATGCCGGCCTGCTTGAGGCGGGCGGTCAGCGTCGCGTCGTACGGCGGGATCCAGCCCTGGAGGATCTTGGAGCCGACGGTCGTCGGGATGCCCTTGGTGGTGAAGATGTCCTTCAGGGCCAGCGGGACGCCCGCGAGGGGGCCCAGCTTCTCGCCCGCGGCGCGCTTGTCGTCGACGGCCTTGGCCGCCTTCAGGGCGCCCTCGGTGTCCACGTGCAGGAAGGCGTGCACCTTCTCGTCGACCGCGGCGATGCGGTCCAGATGGGCCTTGGCGACCTCCACGGCGGAGGTCTGGCCGGATGCGACGGCGGCCGCGGTCTCCGCGGCGGTGAGCCTGGTCAGTTCGCTCATCGTGATCAGTCCTCCCCCAGGATCTGCGGCACCTTGAAACGCTGCTGCTCCTGTGCGGGGGCGCCGGACAGCGCCTCCGCCGGGGTCAGGCTGGGCCGGACCTCGTCAGGGCGCATGACATTCGTCAGCGGCAGCGGGTGGGAGGTCGGCGGTACGTCCTCGCCGGCCACCTCGGCGACGCGGGCGACCGCGCCGATGATGGCGTCGAGCTGTCCGGCGAAGTGGTCGAGCTCTTCGTCCTTCAGCTCAAGACGCGACAGCCGTCCGAGGTGGGCGACCTCCTCGCGCGTGATGCCTGGCATGCAGCGATCCTCTGGGGGTGAGTTCGGTCTTTTCGCGCCCAATCCTATGGGCGCGGGCGCCCCGGGGGCGAAACGGTTTGCGCTTCCCGCCGTCCGCGGGTCCCTCCCGCCGCCCCTGGGGCCCGTGACGCCCCTGCGGCGAACGGGAATGAGGCGCCGCTTTCCCGGGGCGTGGCAGTAGGCCGCCCGGGCGCAAGCAGCCAGGTCACTGGGCGTCGGGGACGGCGGCGCGCTCCTTGGCGGCTTCCAGCTCGGCGGGGCGGTGCCAGCCGACGTGGCTGCGCAGCCGGAGCCAGGCGGTGGCCTCGTCCGGGGGCATGGCGGCGGCGACGAGCCATCCCTGGATGGCGTCGCAGCCGAGGTCGCGCAGGCGCTCCCAGGTCCTGTCGTCCTCGACGCCCTCCGCCACGACGAGGAGGCCGAGGGAGTGCGCGAGGTCGATCGTGCAGCGCACGATCTCCGCGTCCTCGGCGTCGACCACGAGGCGGGCGACGAACGAGCGGTCGATCTTGAGTTCGCTCACCGGCAGGCGCCGCAGGTGGACCAGCGAGGAGTAGCCGGTGCCGAAATCGTCCAGGGACATCTTCACGCCGTGCCCGGTGAGCCCGGCCATCGTGTCCGCCGCGCGCTGCGGGTCGTCCAGGAGCACGTGCTCGGTGATCTCCAGTTGCAGTGCCCCCGGCGGGACTCCGTGCCGGGCCAGCCGGGCCGCGACGGCCCCGGCGAAGCCCGGCGAGTGGACGTCACGCGGGGAGACGTTGACCGCCACGGGCACGTCGAGGCCCATCGCACGCCAGCGGGCGACCTGGCCGAGCGCGGTCTCCAGGACGTACTCGGTCAGTTGCAGCATCAGCCCGGAGGTCTCGGCGATGGCTATGAACTCCTCGGGGCTCACCCTCCCCCGCTCGGGATGCACCCAGCGCACGAGCGCCTCCAGCCCGGCGACCTGCCCGTCGAAGCGCACCTTGGGCTGGTAGTGGAGCTCGACCTCGCCCCGGTCCAGGGCGCGGCGCAGGTCGCCGAGGAGGCCCAGCCGGTCGGGTGTGTTGCCGTCGCGGGAGGACTCGTAGACCTCGACCCCGCTGCGGTCACGTTTCGCCTGGTACATCGCGACGTCGGCGCGGCGCAGCAGTCCCTCGGCGTCGGAGGCGTGGTCGGGGAAGACGGCGACCCCGGCGCTGGCCTCCAGCACCAGGGTCAGGCCGTCGAGGCTGAGCGGTGAGCCGAGCGCCGCGACCAGGGTCCGGGCGATGCGCTGGGCGCGGGTGGGCGAGTCGCAGGTGGGGAGGAGGACGGCGAACTCGTCGCCGCCGAGCCGGGCCGCCTCGGCGCCGCGCGGCAGGGCCAGCCGCAGCCGGTCGGCGATCTGCAGCAGCAGGCGGTCGCTCGGCCATGTGGCCGAGGGTGTCGTTGACGGAGCGGAACTTGTCGAGGTCGATCAGGACGAGCGCGGTCCGTTCGCCCGCGCGGTCGGCGTCGTCGAGCGCGGTCCAGGTGCGTTCCAGCAGCCACTGACGGTTCGGCAGTCCGGTCAGCGGATCGCGCAACTGCTCCTCGGCACGTGCGTGGGCGATCCACAAGGTGGAGTCCAGTGCGATGAGCGGCACGGCGAACAGCGGCAGCAGCAGCGGCAGATCGGCCGCCACGATGATGATCAGCGGGGAGATCCCGAGCAGCGCCACACCGACGAAGCCCTGGCGTATCAGGGCGGTCCTGGCCACCGTCGGCAGGGCGCCGGCGCGCGGCACGATCGCATACCACAGGAGGGTCCGGGTAGCAGCCAGGTAGGCGAGGGCGGCGCCGAAGACCGAAGGGATCGCTCCCATCCCCCAAGTGGCGGGTTGCCAGGGGCCTTCGACGGTCGGGTGGATTCCGAACCCGGACAGCGCGAGCGAGGCGGCGCCGATGCCGAGGATGTCCACGGCGCCGTGCAGCAGTGCCTGCCGCCAGCGGTGCCGGCGGGCCGTGCCGACCAGCACCACGACGGCCAGGCTGACCAGGACCGCGGGCACCCAGCCGTAGAGCAGCAGCATCGCCAGGGTCAGGGCGGCGCCGGAGCCGGTGCCGCCCCACCAGCGGTCGCGGCCCATCGCGACGAGGTGCCCGACGATGATGCCGGTGAGAACGGCGAACGCCCAGCCCACGTCACCGCCGGGGAAGAACGCGGCGCCGTCCAGCACCATCCGGACGACGCCCACGAGAAGGGCCGCCGTGGCCGCGCCGACGACCGCGTACCGCAGCGCCGCGGCGGGCAGCACCGGCACGGTCTGCCTGCGCAGCCGTGGCGCCGGTCCGGCGCCGTCCGTCGGTTCCATGCCGTCCCTCTCGCAGCCGCGTGTGCCGTCGAACCACACGCCCTGCCCGCGGCGTGGAGCCGTGGAACTGCTGCAGGGCTGATGCCCGGAAGGCGCGTCTCTCAACAGTAGGCCGCGAAAGGCTGTCACGGGCACCGATCGGCGGGGGTTGCCCGAATGGACCCCAGCCACCCGGATCGTTCTGGTATGGGCCGAACGGGTGGTGATGGGACGTCACTCGGCGGGGTTCACGGCGGCCTCCCGGGCGGCGTCGGCGCCCTGCTCCAGCAGGACGGCGAACCCGGCCTCGTCCAGGATCGGCACCTTGAGCTGCACGGCCTTGTCGTACTTGGAGCCGGGGCTGTCGCCGACCACCACGAAGTCGGTCTTCTTGGACACCGAGCCGGTGACCTTGGCGCCGCGGCCGGTCAGTTGGTCCTTCGCGCCGTCGCGGGTGTGCGTGGCGAGGGTGCCGGTGACGACCACGGTCAGCCCTTCCAGGGGACGCGGCCCCTCCTCCGAGCCCTCCTCGGTGAAGCGGACACCGGCCGCCTTCCACTTGCGCAGGATCTCGCGGTGCCACTCCTCCTCGTGCCACTGCTTGAGGGAGGCGGCGATGATCCCGCCGACCCCGTCCACGCCGGCCAGCCGCTCCTCGTCCGCGGCGAAGACGGCGTCCAGGTCGCGGAACTCGCGGGCGAGCGCCTCGGCGGCGACGGGGCCGACGTGACGGATCGACAACCCGGCGATGATGCGGGCGAGCGGCTGCTCCTTGGCCTTCTGGATGTTCTCCAGCATGGCCACCGCGTTCTTCTTCAGTTCGCCCTGCTGGTTGGCGAAGACCGGGACGACCTTCTCCTGACCCGTCTTCGGGTCGCGCTTGGGCAGGCCGCTGTTCTGGTCCAGGACATGGGCGCGGATGGGCAGCAGTTGTTCGGGGGTGAGGTCGAACAGGTCGCCCTCGTCGCGCAGCGGCGGGTCGGCGGGCTCCAGCGGACCGGTCAGCGCGGCGGAGGCGACGTAGCCGAAGTTCTCGATGTCCAGGCACCTGCGACCGGTCAGATAGAACACCCGTTCCCGGATCTGCGCCGGGCAGCCCCGCGCGTTGGGGCAGCGGAGGTCGATGTCGCCCTCCTTCATCGGCCGGAGCGCGGTGCCGCACTCCGGGCACTGCGCGGGCATGACGAACGCGCGCTCGCTGCCGTCGCGCAGGTCCACGACCGGTCCGAGGATCTCGGGGATGACGTCGCCCGCCTTGCGCAGTACGACCGTGTCACCGATCAGCACACCTTTGGCCTTGACCACGTCCTGGTTGTGCAGGGTGGCGAACTCGACCTCGGAGCCGGCGACCGTGACCGGCTCGACCACGGCGTACGGCGTCACCCGGCCCGTGCGTCCGACGCCGACCCGGATGTCGACCAGCTTGGTGTTGACCTCCTCCGGGGCGTACTTCCAGGCGATGGCCCACCGCGGCGCGCGGGCGGTGGAGCCGAGCCGGCCCTGCAGCGGGATCTCGTCCACCTTGACGACGATGCCGTCGATCTCGTGCTCGACGTCGTGGCGGTGCTCGCCGTAGTAGGCGATGGCCTCCTTGACCCCGGCGATCGTGTCCACGACGCGGGCGTACTTGGTGGTGGGCAGGCCCCACCCGTGCAGCAGCTCGTAGGCGTGCGACTGGCAGTCGATCGTGAACCCCTCGCGGGCGCCGATACCGTGCACCACCATGTGCAGCGGCCGGCTCGCGGTGACCCGCGGGTCCTTCTGGCGCAGGGAACCGGCGGCGGCGTTGCGGGGGTTGGCGAAGGGCTTGTCGCCCGCCTCGACCAGGCGGGCGTTGAGCTCCTCGAACTCCTCCATGGGGAAGAAGACCTCGCCGCGGATCTCGACCAGGGCGGGCACCCGGTCCCCCGTCAGCCGGTCGGGGATATCGGCGATCGTGCGCACATTGGGCGTGATGTCCTCGCCGGAGCGGCCGTCGCCGCGGGTGGCGGCGCGCACCAGGCGCCCGTCCTCGTACGTGAGGTTGACGGCGAGGCCGTCGACCTTGAGCTCGCACAGGAAGTGGTAGTTGCCGCCGCCTCCGGCCGGGGGCCGAGCTCGCCGGCGAGCCGGTCCGCCCAGGCGTCGAGCTCCTCCTCGGTGAAGGCGTTGTCCAGGGAGAGCATGCGCTCGCGGTGCTCGACCGAGGTGAACTCGGTCGCGTAGGCGCCGGCGACCTTCTGGGTCGGCGAGTCCGGGGTGCGCAGCGAGGGGTACTCGTCCTCCAGTGCCTCCAACTGCCGCAGGAGCTTGTCGAAGTCGGCGTCGCTGACGACCGGCTGGTCCTTGACGTAGTAGCGGAAGCGGTGCTCCTCGACCTGCTCGGCCAGCGAGGCGTGCAGTTCGCGCGCCTTCGCCGGCACGTCCTCGTTCCTGGCGCCCTCGGGGATCTCGGAGTTCTCCACGTACACGTCCTTCCTCACTCAGGGCTCACTCAGGGTTGTCGACGAGCGAGCGTGCCGCCTTCGCGCAGTGCGTGAGCGCGGCACGGGCATAGGCCGGGGAGGCCCCTGCCAGACCGCAGGACGGGGTGACCGCCACGGAAGTGCCCAGTGCCTCCGGGGACAGCCCCAGCCTGCGCCACAGCGCCCGAACACCACTGACGCTACCGGCAGGGTCCGACAATGGGGCGTCGGTGCCGGGCACGACACCGGTGAAGAGCGCGGTCCCCGCCTCGGCCGCCTCCCCGAAGGCGTCCCAGTCACGCTCCGTGAGTAGCGAGAAATCGAACGACACCCCGGCCACCCCGGCCCGCCGCAGCAGCGCGAACGGCACGTCCGGCGCACACGAGTGCACGATCACCGGTACGCCGCCCACCGCGGCCATGACGTCCCGCAGCGCGCCCTCGACCGCACCGCGGTCGGCCGCGCGGTGCGTCCGGTAGCCGCTG
Organism: Streptomyces sp. RLA123; assembly: GCF_056270165.1. Lineage (NCBI taxonomy): Bacteria > Bacillati > Actinomycetota > Actinomycetes > Kitasatosporales > Streptomycetaceae > Streptomyces > Streptomyces sp. RLA123. The sequence goes on from NZ_JBWDOR010000003.1 coordinate 2,680,779, forward strand.
GCCGACCTGACCTGCCCGCGCAGCACGGCGGTCAGCGACGGCTCGTCCAGCTGAAGCACGGGACGCACCCCCGGGATCCGGCGGCGCACGTCCTCGACGTGCAGCCGCAGTCCCTCGCCGAGCGACTCCGCCAGGTCGCGGCAGGCGCCCGGGTCGGACAGGGCCGCCTCGCCGTTCTTCAGCTCGACCGCCGCCGCAAGCGTCCACGGGCCGACCGCCTGGATCTTCAGCGGGCCCAGGTAGCCCTGGGTGAACTCCTCCAGCGCGTCCAGGTCCTCACCCAGCCACGCCTTGGCGCGCCGGGTGTCGCGGCCCGGCCGGTCCCCGAACCGCCAGCCGCTGGGCTCCACCCGCGCGTACAGCTCGACGAGCATGCCGAGGCTGCGCCCGATCATGTCGGCGCCGGGGCCGCGCGCGGGCAGTTCCGGCAGGAACGGCAGCGCCTCCACCGCGCCTGTCGCGGTGCGCGCGGCCTCCCGCGCGTCCCCGCCCGGCAGGGAGCCGACGCCGGTGGCCGTGCCCGGGGGCAGTACGAACCGCATCTCCTCACCCATCGCCACCGGTCAGGCTCCCGGGCGGATCGTCAGGTCGTTGACCTCGGCGTCGCGCGGGAGGTCGACGGCGGTCAGGATCGCCGTCGCGACCGACTCCGGGTCGATCCAGCGGGAGGCGTCGTACGGCTTGCCCTCCTGCTGGTGCACCTTGGCCTGCATGGGCGTCGCGGTGCGCCCCGGGTAGACGGAGGTCACCCGCACCCCGTCGGCGTGCTCCTCCTCGCGCAGCGAGTCCGCGAGCGCCTTGAGGCCGTGCTTGCTGGCCGCGTAGGCGCCCCACTGCGCGTGGGCGTTGAGGCCGGCGCCGGAATTGACGAACACCACGTGCCCGCGGGAGAGCCGCAGTTGGGGCAGCAGGAGACGGGTCAGCTCGGCGGGGCCGACGAGGTTGGCCGCGAGGGTCTGGTTCCAGATCTTCGGGGTCAGCTCGCCGACCGGGGCGAGGTCCACCACGCCCGCCACGTGCAGCAGGGAGTCCAGCCGGTCCGGCGGCTCCTGGTGGCCCAGCGCCCACGACAGCCGCTCGGGTTCGGCCAGGTCCCCGACGAGCGTACGGGCGCCGGGGAGGCTGTCGGCCAGCTCCTTGGCGCGTCCGGCGTTGCGGGCCAGCAGCCACAGCTCGTCGCCGCGGTCGAGCAGGCGCCGCGCCACGGCGGCGCCGATGCCGGAACCGGCTCCGGTGATCAGGTGAATCGACATGGCCCCATGCTCGCATCACCTGGGCTCACACGACGCCCGCGGCCTCCTCCAGATATGCCAGCGCCGCGACCTCGTCCTCCGCGAAGAACACCAGGTCGGTCAAGGGCAGCGGCAGGAAGCCCTCCGCGTCCATGCGCTGGAACTGCTGCTTGAGCCCGTCGTAGAAGCCCGCGGTGTTGAGCAGGACGACCGGCTTGGCGTGCAGGCCGTGCTTCTTCAGCTCCAGGATCTCGGTGGCCTCGTCCAGCGTGCCGGTGCCGCCCACCATGATCACGACAGCGTCGGCGCGGGCCAGCAGCTCCGCCTTGCGCTCGGCGAGGTCCGCGGCGATCACCATCTCGTCGGCGTCCTTGCGGGCCTTGGCCGCCAGGAACGTCACGGAGACCCCGACCAGCAGGCCGCCGTGCTCCTGCACCCCGTCGGCCACCAGCTTCATCAGGCCCACGTCCGAGCCGCCCCACACCAGCGTGTGGCCGCCCTTGCCGATCAACTCGGCGAATCTGCGGGCCGGTTCCGTGTAGCGGGCGTCCAGGTCGGCGGCGGAGAGGAAGACACAGATGTTCATACGGGCCAGTCTTCCGCATCACCGGGCCGCACCGGGCGTCCGACGGAGGCGGTGCCCCGGTCCGGTCCGGTCCGGTCAGGCCGGGGCGGCGGCGCGGGCGCGGCGCTCGGTGGCGGCGATGGTGGCCGAGCCGACCACGCGGGTGCCGTCGTACAGCACGACCGCCTGACCCGGCGCGACCCCGCGGACGGGATCGCCCGTGAAGCGGACGCGCAGCTCCTCCCCCGCCAGCTCCGCCACGACCGGCACGTCCTCGCCGTGCGCGCGCAGCTGCGCGGTGTACGTCCGCGGACCGTCCACGACCGGCGCGGTGCCGCACCAGCGCGGGCGGATGGCGGTGAGCGCGATGACGTCGAGGGCATCGGCGGGGCCGACCGTGACGGTGTTGTTCACCGGAGAGATGTCCAGGACGTAGCGGGGCTTGCCGTCGTCCGCCGGGACGCCGAGCCGCAGGCCCTTGCGCTGGCCTACGGTGAAGCCGTAGGCGCCGTCGTGGGTGCCCAGGCGGTTGCCGTCCTCGTCGAGGATGTCGCCCTCGGCGGTGCCGAGCCGCCGGGCGAGGAAGCCCTGGGTGTCGCCGTCGGCGATGAAGCAGATGTCGTGGCTGTCCGGCTTCTTCGCCACGGACAGACCGCGGCGGGCCGCCTCGGCGCGGATCTCGCCCTTGGTGGTGAGGGTGTCGCCGAGCGGGAACATCGCGTGCGCCAGCTGCCGCTCGTCCAGGACGCCGAGAACGTACGACTGGTCCTTGGCGGCGTCGGAGGCGCGGTGCAGCTCGCGGCTGCCGTCGTCGCCCACGAGGACCGTGGCGTAGTGGCCGGTGCACACGGCGTCGAAGCCGAGGGCGATCGCCTTGTCCAGCAGCGCCGCGAACTTGATCTTCTCGTTGCAGCGCAGGCACGGGTTGGGAGTGCGGCCGGCGGCGTACTCGGCGACGAAGTCGTCGACGACGTCGGCGCGGAAACGCTCGGCGAGGTCCCAGATGTAGAAGGGGATGCCGATCACATCGGCGGCCCGGCGGGCGTCGTTGCTGTCCTCGATCGTGCAGCAGCCGCGCGCGCCGGTACGGAACGACTGGGGGTTCGCGGACAGCGCCAGGTGCACGCCGGTCACGTCGTGCCCCGCTTCGGCGGCACGGGCGGCCGCGACGGCCGAGTCGACTCCACCGCTCATCGCGGCGAGCACGCGGAGGCGACGGCCGTCGCCAGGGCCTGTGGGTGCACCGGGGAAGTCAGTCATAGCGCTGTCAACAATACGCGCGCCTCAGGACAGTCCGGCGCTGCGGGCGCGGGCGACGACCGGGGTGATGGCGGTCACGAGGGCGTCGACGTCGGCGGGGGTGGAGGTGTGGCCGAGGGAGAAGCGCAGGGAGCCGCGGGCGAGGTCGGGGTCGGCGCCGGTGGCGAGGAGGACGTGACTGGGCTGGGGGACACCGGCGGTGCAGGCGGAGCCGGTGGAGCACTCGACCCCCTGGGCGTCCAGCAGGAGGAGCAGGGAGTCGCCCTCGCAGCCGGGGAAGGAGAAGTGCGCGATGGAGGCGAGACGGCCCTCCGGGTCGGGGTCGCCGTTGAGGATGACGTCGGGAACGGCGGCGCGGACCCGGGCGACGAGGTCGTCGCGCAGGGCGCCGACGTCCCGGGTGAACTCCTGGCGGCGCTCGGCCGCGGACGTGCCGGCGACGGCGAAGGAGGCGACCGCGGGAACGTCGAGCGTGCCGGAGCGCACGCCGCGCTCCTGGCCGCCGCCGTGGAGCAGCGGCACGGGGCCGACCTCGCGGCGCAGCACCAGGGCGCCCACGCCGTAGGGCCCGCCGACCTTGTGGCCGGTGACGGTCATCGCGTCGAGCCCGCAGGCCGCGAAGTCCACCTCGGCCTGGCCGAGCGCCTGGACGGCGTCGGAGTGCAGGGGTACGCCGAACTCCCGCGCGACGGCGCTGAGTTCCTTGATCGGCATGATCGTGCCGACCTCGTTGTTGGCCCACATCACGGTGGCCAGGGCGACATCGTCCGGGTCGCGGGCGATGGCCTCGCGCAGCGCTTCCGCGTGCACACGCCCGTATCCGTCGACGGGCAGCCACTCCACGCGCGCGCCCTCGTGCTCGGCGAGCCAGTCGACGGCGTCCAGGACGGCGTGGTGCTCGACGGGGCTGGCCAGCACGCGCGTGCGCCGCGGGTCGGCCTCGCGCCGCGCCCAGTACAGGCCCTTGACGGCGAGGTTGTCGGCCTCGGTGCCGCCCCCGGTGAAGACGATCTCGCTGGGCCGGGCGCCGAGCGCCGCGGCCAGTGCTTCGCGGGACTCCTCCACCGTGCGCCGGGCCCGTCTGCCGGCCGCGTGGAGGGAGGAGGCATTGCCGGTGACGGCGAGATGCGCGGTCATCGCCGCCATGGCTTCCGGCAGCATCGGTGTCGTGGCGGCGTGGTCGAAGTAGGCCATGGTGACCCCGATTCTACGGGTCCCCCGACCGCGCGGAGCCGCCCCGGCGGCCCGTCAGGACCCTGGTGCCGGGCAGGACAGGCACCGTCCGGCACGCGCCGTGGCACGTCTCACACGGCGGCGTCCTCCTCGGCCCGGCTGCGCCGGTGCCAGGCGCGCGGGGCGCGCCAGTGGAAGCGCATCGCCAGCAGCCGCAGCCCGAAGGCAACCACGACGGCGACGACACCGGTGGCGGGGGTCAGCGCCCCGAAGTGGATGAGCAGGGCCACGATGGAGGCCCCGGCGATGGCCGGCACGGCGTACAGGTCGCGGTCCCAGCGCAGCAGGGACGGCACCTCGTTGCCGAGCAGGTCGCGCAGGACACCGCCGCCGACCGCGGTGGCGAGGCCGAGCGTGGCGGAGGCGGTGAGGTTGAGGCCGTGGTCGTAGGCCTTGGTGGTGCCGGTCACACAGAACAGGCCGAGCCCGGCGGCGTCGAAGACGCTGATGGTGGTGTTGATCCGCTCCACGTGCGGGTGGAGAAAGAACACCACCGCGGTCGCGATGAGGGGGGTCAGGAAGTACCCGAGGTCGGTGAAGGCGGCCGGCGGGACCGCCCCGATGATCAGGTCCCTGATCAGCCCTCCGCCCAGCGCCGTGACCTCGGCGAGCACCGCCATGCCGAACACGTCGTAGTTCTTGCGTACGGCGAGCAGTGCGCCGGAGATCGCGAAGACGAAGATTCCGGCGAGGTCGAGCGTGTGCTGGACGGAGGGGCTGAACAGTTCGGTGTGCACCGGTCCCATTGTGCCGGGGGGCCGGTCGGGTCGATCAGGCCTTTCCTGCGGCCTTCCGCGCGGGTCCCGTCCCGCCACCGGACTCCCCGCCGGCGTTCTCGGGGTGGTGGCAGGCCACCTGGTGGCCGGTGGCCAGTGCGACCAGCGGCGGCTCGGTGGTCTTGCACACCTCGGTCGCCTTCCAGCACCGGGTGTGGAAACGGCAGCCCGGCGGCGGCGCGATCGGCGACGGGACGTCACCGGTGAGCAGGATGCGCTCCCGCTCCGTCCGGCGCTTGGGGTCCGGCACCGGCACCGCGGAGAGCAGGGCGTTGGTGTACGGGTGCATCGGCTTGGTGTAGAGGTCTTCGCGGTCGGCGACCTCGACGACCTTGCCGAGGTACATGACCGCGATGCGGTCCGACACGTGCCGGATGACCGACAGGTCGTGCGCGATGATCACGTACGTCAGGCCGAGCTCCGACTGGAGGTCGTCCAGGAGGTTGACCACCTGGGCCTGGATGGAGACGTCCAGCGCGGAGACCGGCTCGTCCGCCACCACGAGCTTCGGCTTGAGCGCCAGCGCGCGGGCGATGCCGATGCGCTGCCGCTGGCCGCCCGAGAACTCGTGCGGGTAGCGGTTGTAGTGCTCGGGGTTGAGGCCGACCAGCTCCAGAAGGTTCTGTACTTCCTTCTTGATGCCGTGCTCGGTCTGCACCTTCTGCAGCGTGAACGGCGCCCCGACGATCGTGCCGACGGTGTGACGCGGGTTCAGCGAGGAGTACGGGTCCTGGAAGATCATCTGCACGTCGCGGCGGAGCGGGCGCATACGGCCCGTGCCGAGGTGCGTGATGTCCCGGCCGTCGAACTCGACGGTCCCGCTGGTCGGTTCGAGCAGCCGGGTGATGAGCCGGCCCATGGTGGACTTGCCGCAGCCGGACTCGCCCACCACACCCAGGGTCTCCCCCGCGTTGACGTGGAAGTCGATGCCGTCGACGGCCTTGACCGCGCCGACCTGACGCCGCAGCAGACCCTTGGTGATCGGGAAGTGCTTGACCAGGCCGCTCACCTTGAGCAGGGCATCCGACCCGTCGGCGGTCGGCTCCTGGGGGATCGTCATCTCCTGGCCTTTCACAGCTTCGGCGCAATCTCTTCGGTCCAGATGCGCTCCCGGTCCGCCGTACGCAGGTGGCACGCCGCGAGGTGCCCGGCGCCGACATCGCGCAGCTCCGGCACGACCGTGGTGCTGGCGCCGTCGGTGAGCCCCGCGTACGGGCAGCGCGGGTGGAAGGCGCACCCGGAGGGCACGTTGATGAGGCTGGGCGGCGACCCCTTGACCGGGATCAGCCGGTCCGTGCGCTCGCGGTCGATGCGCGGCATCGAGCCCAGCAGGCCCCAGGTGTAGGGGTGCTGCGGCTCGTAGAACACCTTCTCGGCGCTGCCGCGCTCCACGCACCGGCCGCCGTACATCACCAGCAGGTCGTCGGCGAGCTCCGCCACGACGCCCAGGTCGTGGGTGATCATGATGACCGCGGAGCCGAACTCCTTCTGCAGATCCCGGATGAGGTCCAGGATCTGCGCCTGCACGGTGACGTCGAGCGCGGTGGTCGGCTCGTCGGCGATCAGCAGCTCCGGGTTGTTGGACAGCGCCATGGCGATCATCGCGCGCTGCCGCATACCGCCGGAGAACTGGTGCGGGTAGTCCGCGAAGCGCTTGGCGGGCTCGGGGATGCCCACCCGGTCGAGCATCTCCACGGCCCGGACACGGGCCGCCTTCTTGCTCACCGCGTGGTGCACCCGGTACGCCTCGACGATCTGCGCGCCCACCGTGTAGTAGGGGTGCATCGCGGACAGCGGGTCCTGGAAGATCATCGCCATCTTGCTGCCGCGCAGCCGCCTGACATGGTCCTGGTCGGCCCCGATGAGCTCCTCGCCGTCCAGCCAGACCTCACCGGAGATCGTGGCCTTGGCCGTGCGGTGCAGACCCATGATCCCGAGTGAGGTGACCGACTTGCCGGAACCCGACTCGCCGACGATGCCGAGCGTGCGGCCGCGCCGGAGGTCGAAGCTCAGCCCGTCCACCGACTTGACCAGGCCGTCGTCGGTGTTGAAGTGGATCTTCAGGTCGCGCACCGAGAGGAACGCGCCGTCGGCGTCCGGGAGGACGCCGGGCCCGGGCTCCCCGACCGCCAGGGACGCCCGGGGCTGCTGCGCCGGGACGGCGGCCGCCGGAGCGGCGGCCTCCTCGCCGGCGGAGGCGTCCGCCGCGACGCCCTCGGGGGACGCGGTGTCCACGACCGTCTCCGTGCCGGAACCGTCCTTCGCGGACGTGGCCTCCACGGAAGCCTTCGAGGAGGCTTCCGTGGCCCCGGACGAGCCGTTCGAGGTGCTGTCGGCGGTGCTCACGAGAACCTCACCCTGGGGTCGATGGCGGCGTACACAAGGTCCACCAGGAGATTGCAGACGACGATGAAGAAGGCGGCGACCAGGGTCACACCCAGCACGATCGGCAGGTCGTTGTCCTGGACGCCGGAGACGGCGTAGGCGCCGATCCCATGGAACGAGAACACGTTCTCCGTGATGACCGCGCTGCCGATGAGCAGACCGAAGTCCATGCCGAAGATGGTGACGATCGGGGTGAGCGCGGCCCGCAGACCGTGCCGGACGACGACCTTGCGCTCCCGCAGGCCCTTGGCCCGCGCGGTGCGGATGTAGTCCTCACCCATCGTCTCCAGCATTCCGGCCCGGGTGAGCCGGGCGTACAGCGCGGAATAGAGGAAGGCGAGGGTGCACCAGGGAAGCAGCAGGTTCCATGCCCAGTCCGCCGGATTCTCGGTGAACGGCACGTAGTTGATGCCGTCCCCCCAGATCGGGATCTGGAACTGGAACACACCGAGCACCAGGATGCCGGTGAAGAAGATGGGGAGGGAGACGCCCGCGAGGGCCACACCCATCGAGAGGCGGTCGAAGAGCGAACCCCGCTTGAGCGCGGAGACCACACCCACCGCCACACCGCTGATCACCCAGAAGACCGCCGCGCCGATGGCCAGCGAGAAGGAGACCGGGATGCGGTCCTTGAGCTGCGGCCAGACCTCGACATGGGACTTGAAGGAGTAGCCGAAACAGGGGGCGTTGCAGTGGGTGGCGTCCGGGCCGAACTTGTAGTCGGCGCCGACGACCAGTCCCTTGAGGAAGTGCCAGTACTGCTGGTACAGCGGCAGGTCGAACCCGAGGTTCTTCTTGACCGCTGCGATGGATGCGGGGTTGGCGTCCTTGCCCACGTACTGGGTCGCCAACTGGGTGGTGGTCTGGCCGCCCAGGCGGGGGACCAGGAAGAAGATCGCAAAGGTGACTGCGCTGACGACCAGCAGCAGGATCACCGCGGCGAACACGCGTCGAATGATGTACGCAGCCACAGCCGTGCGGCGTCGGGCCCGCCGGACCGGGGGGTCACCCGGTCCGGCGGGACACCGATGCCTTCACCTGCCTTCCGATTACTTGGACGAACCCATCAGCAGGTAGTCGTACATTCCGAGGTACGCCTGGGTCACCGTGACGTTGGTGGCCGACGGCGGACGGTAGAGGAGGTTCTTGCGCCACAGCAGCGGCACCACCGAGGCGTTCTCCATGACCATCTTGTCGATGTCGCCCCAGGCCTTGGTGCGGGCCGCGGAGTCGGTGTTCGCGATCGCGTCGGCCAGGGCCTTGTTGATGGCCGGGTCGTTCAGCTCCATCAGGTTGTTGCCACCCGAGGGCTTGATCGCGGAGCCGTCGACGATCTGGTCGAGGAAGCCGTAGCCGGTCGGCCAGTCGGCACCCCAGGCCATCATCATCAGGCCGATCTTGTGCTGGTGCACGTAGCTCGGCACACCGACGTAGTTCGAGAAGTACTTGCCGGCCGGGAAGGTCTGGATCTTGGCGTCGATGCCGACCTTCTTGAGCGAGGCCTGGATCGCGGTGGCCATGGCGACCTCGGACGGGCGGTCCGTGCGCGCCGTCAGCGTGGTGCTGAAGCCGCTCGGCTTGCCGCAGGCGGTCAGGGACGCCTTGGCCTTGGTCGCGTCACCCTTGTCGCCCGGGGTCTCGTACAGGTTGAACTTGTTGAAGCCGTTCACCGACGGCGGGATCAGCGTGGAGGCGACGTCGCCCTTCACGCCACCACCCGCGGCCGCCTGGACCGAGGCCTTGTCGAGCGCCCACTGGACGGCCTTGCGGCAGTCGGCGTTGTCGAACGGCGCGACGTTGACGTTCATCGCCAGGTACGAGGTCGCACCGGCGATGGAGTTGTCGCTGTTCTTCAGGTTCTTCGGGCTGGTGAGGATCTTCGGCTGGGTCTGCGGCTGCACACCGGCGCCGGCACCGTCGACCGTGCTGTTGTCGGCCAGCAGGTTGTTGTCGATGGTGAGCGGGTTGACCTTCAGCTTCAGCACGAACTTGTCCGGCAGCGCCGTACGGATCGGGTCCGTCGCCTTGTCCCACTGCGGGTTGCGGACCAGCGTGGCACCCGAACCCTCGGTGTACGAGGAGAACTTGTACGGGCCGGTGGACTGGATGTGCTGGACGTACGTCGCGCCCGTGTCCTTCGCCGCCGGCACGGGGGCCGTCTGCGAGAAGGTCGCCAGGTAGTCGAAGTCCGCGAAGGGCTTGCTGAGGTGGAAGACGATGGTCTTGTCGTCCGGGGTCTCGATGGACTTCAGGCCCTCGGGGGACTTGTCCTTGTACGGACCCTGGTACTTGTCGCCACCCTCGAGGTAGGCCTTGAAGTACGTCGGGCCGTTGGCCATGACCTCGGGCGCGAAGTTGCTGCGCTCGACCGCGTACTTCACGTCCTTGGACGTGACCGGAGTGCCGTCCTCGAACTTGACGCCGTCACGGAGGGTGTAGGTCCAGGTCTTGGCGTCCGCGGACGCCTTGCCCAGGCCGGTGGCCAGGTCCGGGACGAGCTCGAGGCCCTCCTTGCCCGCGGCGGGCTTGAACGTCAGCAGAGTGCGGCCGTACAGACGGGAGAAGTTCTGCACCCAGCCGTAGTACGTGTTGCCCGGGTCCAGGGAGTCCGGCACGTCGGAGTCCTCCATCGTGACCGTCCCCCCCTTCTTGTCCGACTTGTTGACGATCTGGGTCAGCGCGGCGTCCTTGGCGGCCGTGCTCTTGCCGCTGCTCGAGCCGCCGCTCTTGTTGCCACTGCTGCACGCCGACGCGCCCAGGGCCATTGCCGTGGCAAGCGCCACGATGGCCGTTGCTTTTCTGCTGTTCATGCCGAGGTAAGCCCCCTCATTCGGTGATGTTGCTGCACTGCGGAGCGCATTGACCGCGCGCCGAGTCACTTGCTGCGGGGGTCGAGGGCGTCTCGCAGCCCGTCGCCCAGCAGGTTGAACGCCAAGACGGTGATGAAGATGGCCAGGCCCGGCACGAACATGTACTGCGGGTCCGCCTGGAACACGTCGACCGCGCTGGTCAGCATGTTGCCCCAGGATGCCTGCGGCGGCGCGATACCGACCCCGAGGAAGCTCAGCGCCGCCTCGAAGAGGATGTTGGTCGGGATCAGCAGCGTCGAGTAGACGAGGATCGGCGCCACCAGGTTGGGGAGCAGTTCCCGGAAGAGGATGAACGGCCCGCGGGCGCCGAGGCTGCGGGCCGCGTCCACGAACTCGCGCTCCCTCAGGCTCAGGGTCTGGCCGCGCACGATGCGTCCCATGTACGGCCAGTTGAAGAAGCCGATGACGAAGATCAGCACGCAGATCCGCAGCGGCAGCCCGTTCAGCCCGAAGGCGCCGTCCTGCAGCGAGGCCGAGATGGAGATGGCGAAGAGCAGGAGCGGGAACGCCAGGAAGATGTCCATCATCCGGCTGATCAGGCTGTCGACCCAGCCGCCGTAGTAGCCGGCGACGATGCCGAGAACGGTTCCGATCACGTTGGAGAGGATCGTCGCGCCGGTGGCGACCAGGAGCGAGATCCAGGAGCCCTCGATGATGCGGGCCAGGATGTCGCGTCCGAACTGTGGGTCCACACCCAGCGGGTGGTGCCAGCTCATGCCGCCCCAGCCGCCCTTGGGGGACAGCAGTTCGGCATCGACCAGATCCTGGTGGAACGCGTTGGGGTCGAGATGGAAGACCATCTCGATGGGCTTGGCAAGTACCGCCAGCAGCACCAGGAGGATCACGACGATGCCACCGGCCACGGCCACCTTGTCACGCTTGAAGCGCATCCAGGCGATCTGGCCGAGGGAACGTCCCTCGATCTGGCTCCGGGTGGCCCCGCTCAGCACAGCCTCCGGCGGTGCCTCGGTCTGTGAAGCGGTGGTCTCTATCGGTGCGGTCATGGTGAAACTGACCCCTCTCGCCGGCGGGTTACCGGCGCGCGCCCGCCGCTGTAGCGGCTTTACTCATCGATGGTGCTGGTGGTGCTGAGGTGCTGTGGCAGGTGAAAGCAGAGGTTTGAAACCCCCTTGGCGGGTGAGTCTGGATGCTGGCCGCGATCACACACCAGACCTGACGGTGAATGTATGCGCAACCGTGATGTGGTGACGGTTCGCCCGTTATTACCACGGTGTTACGCGCGTTGACAGATCGCCGGGAGTGCTCCCGAGTCGCTACCGTCGGACCCATGAATGATCGGCTGCGCGCGGTGTGCGACCTCATGGTCCCGGTGGTCAGGGAGATGGCAGGGCTACACGAGTACGACGGTCAGGTCCAGGATCTGTCACCGGACGGCGTGCGCCGCGGCCTGTCCGCGCTGACCCACGCGCGACGCCGCGAAGCGGCCCTTCCGGACACGCACGACGAACGGCACTTGTCGGTCTTCGAGGACACCCTCAAGGTCCAGTACGGCGAGCTGGAGCTGCACCGGCGTGATCCCTATCCCCATTTGTCGAACCTCGAACTGACCGCCTACGACCGGGAGTACGCGTCGCACGAGGAGCTCGCGGAGGCCCGCAGACGGCATCTGGCGCAGTGGCCGGACGCGGTGGACGCGGCCGTCGCGTCCCTCGACCGGGTGAGTGCGCCCGTCGCCGGGGCACTCCTCGGGGCGGTCCGCGGGCTGGCCGCCGGCCTCGACCCGGAGCAGGAGCCGGAGGCCGGTCCCGCGCTCGCCGCGCACCGCCGGCTGGTGGACCACATCGCCCGCGCCGCCGAGACCGGCGACCCCGACCCGCGGCTCGGCGGCGAGGCTCTCGCCCTGCTGATGGGCAGTCAAGAGGGTCTGCCGGTGGACCTGTCCGCGCTCGCGGAGGAGGCGGAGCGCGAACGCGACCGGCTCACCGAGCTGTTGACCGAGTCCTGCCGGCAGCTCGACCCGGAGCACACCGTCGGCGAGCTGATCCCGCGGCTGCTCGCCGACCATCCCGGCGCGGAGGGGGTGATCCCCGAGGCCGCCCGGCTCACCGAGGAGGTCATCGAGTTCACCCGGCGCCGGGGACTCGTGCCGTGGCTCGACGGGGACTGCCTCGTGGGCCCCGCGCCGCCGTCGCGGCGCTGGTCCATGGCGATGATGACCTGGGCCGCCCCGGAGGAGGCCGACAGCGCCTCCTGGTACCACGTCACCCCGCCGGAGCCGGACTGGCCGGAGGAGGATCGCGAGGAATGGCTGTCGGTCTTCAGCCGCACCAGCCTGCCCGCGATCACCGTGCACGAGGTCGCGCCCGGGCACTTCGCCCACGGCCGGGCGCTGCGGCACGCACCCACCCAGGTCCGGCGGGTCCTGCACTCGCTCTCCTTCTGCGAGGGCTGGGCCCACTACGCCGAGGAGGTCTGCCTGGAGGAGGGCTTCCGCTCCCGCGACCCGCGCTTCGCCATCGGCGTGGCCCTCGAGGCGCTCGTCCGCGTCACGCGGCTCGTCTGCGCCATCGGACTGCACACGGGGGCGATGACGCTGGAGGAGGCCACCTCGCGGTTCATGCGCGACGCCCACCTCGCGCGCGCGGGCGCCGCCTCCGAGGCCCGCCGGGGAACGTTCGACGCCGCCTACGGGCGGTACACCTGGGGCAAGTTGGAGATCATGCGGTTGCGCGAGCGGGCCCGGCGGGAGTGGGGCCGGGACTTCACCTTGCAGCGGTTCCACACGTCCCTGCTGGAGCTCGGCAGCCCGCCGCTCGGACTGATCTCCGCGGTGCTCTGACGGGCCCCCGGAGGCGGCCGAGGGCGGACCGGTGAGCCGCCTTGAGAGGGCTCAGTGGCGCTGCGGCGCCCAGCCCTGGACGGCGCTCGCGGCACCGCCGCCCGCGTGGGCGTCACGGTCGTAGAAGGGTGACGCGGCGGCCCGCATCCACATGCCGACGGGGTCGTACTCGTCGGCGAGCGGGACCGCCGCGACGGGCAGCCCCTGGGGCACCGCGGCGAGGGCGGACTGCATCATCAGACGCACCGTCTCCGCGGACTGGGGGCCGGCGTCGTAGAGGTCGACGCCGATCGCGAGATACGGCTCGCCGACGGTCGGCTGGACCCAGGCGCGCCGCAGCGAACGCACCGCGGGGGTGCGGTGGGCCTGCTGGGACAACAGGGCGTAGTACTGCGGGATCTGGAGCGCGGGCTCGGCTATCCGCAACGGCCCCGCGGGGGCCTGGTCCAGGCCGAGACCGATCCGGCGCAGGTCGAGCCAGGGGACGCCGACCCCGCCGCCGGGGGCGTGCGGGTTGAGCCACAGGCCCCAGCGGTCCGGGAAGAGCGAGGCGGCGATCTCCCGGCCGGACACGACCTCGTGGGCGCGGCTCCAGCCGCTGGCGGCCAGTTCGCGCGAGGAGGTCACACAGGGGGCGTAACCGAAGCCGCCCACCTCCATGTTGCCGTACTGCGCGTCCGCGCCGCCGGGCGTGCCCTGCCACAGCAGCATCCAGACCTCGCCGTCGGCGAGGGAGCGCAGCAGCGTCTCGTACGCGTCGAACCTACCGGGCGTCACCTGCCGCAGCGCATGCTCCAGCCCACCGTCCCCTCCCGCGCCCGCGCCCACGTGACCCGCCCTTCCGCCTCTGCGTCGTCTGCTGCCTCGCCTGCCGGACCAAGGTTATGCGCCGGTGCCGACAAAGAAGGGTCGCACGCGCTCGACCATCCAGTCCCCCACGGGGTCCTGTGCGACGTCGAGGAGGACGAGATTGACCTGCCACGGCACCTGGACGGCGCCGAGCGCGCGCCCGAGCGCGGTCATCGCGGCGACCCGGTCCTCCTCCTGCCAGCGGTCGAGCTCGACGCCGATGAAGAGCGCGGCCGGGTCCCCCTCGACGCTGGCCAGGGCCCGACGCGCGGTGAGGACGACCGGGGTGACCGCGAACTCGCCCGCGGCGGCGGCCAGGAACTCCACCGGCTCGTCGTCCGGCGAGGGCTCCCACAGCCGCACCCGGGCGCCGGTCGGCGTGCCGGGCTCACGGCCGGTGCGGCACAGTTCCATGACGGCCGGCGGCGGCAGCGGAATCCCCACCGCGCCCCCGGGGTTGACGGCGATCCCCACCTGCGGCGGCAGTCCGCGGGCGAACTCCCGGGCCGGGGCGACGGCGAAGTCCATGCCCTGCGCGGCATGGAGGAACTGCTGCTCGGAACTGAACACCGGGACGAAGGCGCCCCCGCCGAGCTCGATGGTGGGCAGGTCCAGATCGGAGTTGGCCTGGCTGCCGCCGGCCGGGAGCGGGATCCACAACTCCGAGCGGCCGAGCACCTCCAGGACCCGGGCGGTCGCGCCGGGATCGCCGAGGGCCGCGGTGAGGACTTCCTCAAGTTCGTTGGCGGGCCAGGTGCCGGCGGCCGGTCCGGCGGCGAACGCCGGGGCGAATCCGTCGGGTATCCGCTGCCCAGGGATGTTCACTGCGTCTCGCCTCGCAATATCCGGTCGTGGTGCCCTCTCCCAAAACCCTATCCGCAGGCGGGCCGCACGGACCCCTCCGGGCCTGGAACCGTCACACTCTGCGACCGTCCGGTTGCGAGGGGTCATGACTTCTCACAAGGTGGGGCAGGCAAGTACAAAACCCTCACTTGGGAGATTCCTCAATATGCGCATCACCAGGACCACCTCCGCCCTCATAGCGGCCGCCGTCTGCGGCTCGCTGACGATGGGCCTCACCGGCGGTGTCGCGAGTGCCCACGCCCCGGTCCGGATCTCGGCCGTTCACCTGGCGGCTGCCGCCGACGCGGCGGAGACCGGCCGTGCCGAGCTCATCGCCAAGCTGGGTGACACGCTGTCGATCGGCGCGAAGCTCACTCAGGAGGCCCAGGCCCAGGCTCCCGACTCCGCGAAGCTCGATGAGCTCCGCCAGGGCCTGGAGGAGGCGACCCAGCAGTTGTCCACGGTCGTCGACCAGTCCGCCTCCCCGGCCGACCCGTCGCAGACCGACCAGTCCGGCGCCGACCCGGCGGCCGGGTTCCCGGCCGACCCCACTGCCGACCCGCAGTCCGCCGACGTCGCGGAGCCCGCCGACGGCGCCGAGCGCGCGGCGGACGCCGTGTCCGACGTCCAGAAGCAGCTCGACAAGCTGGTGGCCGACGTCGCCACGCTGCTGAAGGCGGTCCTGGCCAAGGACCTCGCGGGGGTGACCGCCGGCGTGACCACCGTCGTCGGCGACCTGCAGGCGCTTTTGCTGTCCGTGCCGAAGCTGCTGACCGGTGCGCTCCCCCTTCCCATCCCCCTGCCGCTGGAGGACGGGTCGGCGCAGGACCCGCAGGCTCCCGACGTCCTGGCGCCCCAGGACCAGGCTGCGAACCCGCAGGCTCCCGACGTCCTGGCGCCCCAGGACCAGGCTGCAAACCCGCAGGCTCCCCAGATGCCCGTGGCCCCTGCCCCGCAGGTCCAGTAGTCCGGGCAGTCACCGCACCACCGTGGCGGCCCGGCCGCTCAGCCGTCGAAGTCGATGGCCTCGAGCCGCCGGGCCGCTTCGCGGTCCAGCAGCACCGCCGAGGTGCACGCGGCCGGCAGCCGGCCCTTTTCCGCCGCGCGCAGCAGCCGCCGCGAGGCCCGCTGGTGCCGGGCCATGGCGTACGCAGACACCCCCCGCCCCCGCACGCGCTGCCCGTCCAGGGCGGCCTCCACGGGCACGTCGAGCAGCACCAGGTGCATCCCCCGGCCGCGGCGCCGGGCCTCCCGGCCGACCCAGGCCCGTACCCACGGCAGGGTGCCGCAGTCGTGCAGGGCGACACCGGCCCCGGAACGCAGGGCCCGCCACAGCCCCACGTAGTGGGCCAGCCGCACCAGGGGGCGGTAGGCGGCGTACGGCAGCAGGCGCGGCATCCGGGTCTGCCAGCGCTCGCGCACGTCCTGGGAGTCGATCAGCCAGGCGTCACCGGACACGCGGCGCATCAGCGTGCTCTTGCCGCCGCCGGGGAGCCCGGAGACGATCAGGATGTCGCCGGCCGGGTAGCGCAGCCGCCGTACCCGGGCCTGGCCCGCCCGCAGGTCGACCAGCCTGCGCGGGCGCACGGAGTGCCCGGCGCGGACCGCGCCGCGGGGAGGGACCGCCGGCCGGACGGCCACCGGACGGGGAGCGGCCGGTGCCCCGGCCGTCGCATACGCACTCTGCCACCGCACAGTCGCCCTCCCGGTATGACTTTCAAGAAATGGTAAATCCTCGGTATGCGTCTACCCAGGGAAGCAACGCGGTGACGACACGATCGGGACCCGACCGGGACATCGGGGACACGGCCGAGACAAGGCGGAGCGGCCGTGCAATGATGGCGACCTCAATCACATATCGGCCGTTCGAGGCCGCGCGGGAGAGTTCCCCGCTCCCGCCGTGGCGGGCGGGGCGCCGAAGGAGCAAGTCCTCCCTTGAATCTCTCAGGCACAGATACCGCGCGTCCGAGGCACATCTGAAAAGCGGGCGAGCCCTCCCGGTCCGGGGCGGCCGCCCCACCCAAGGTGCAAACCGGGGCTCCTCCGCACGGAGGGTCCAGGTGAACCTCTCAGGTTCCGATGACAGATGGGGAGGGCAAGCCCCCCTCCTGTCATCGCCCGACCTGTCTTTCCATGTCCTTGGGAGCCCGCCCGATGAGTGAACCCCGCCGTACCGCGCTGGACGCCCTGCACCGGTCCCTCGGTGCCACCATGACCGACTTCGCGGGCTGGGACATGCCGCTGCGGTACGCCAGCGAGCGCGACGAGCACACCGCCGTACGGACCCGGGCCGGTCTCTTCGACCTGTCCCACATGGGCGAGATCACGGTCACCGGCCCCGCCGCGGGCGAGGCCCTGGACCACGCGCTGGTCGGCCACATCTCCGCGCTGGCCGTCGGCCGCGCGCGCTACACGATGATCTGTTCGCCCGACGGCGGCATCCTGGACGACCTGATCGTCTACCGCCTCGGTGACCAGGAGTACATGGTCGTCGCCAACGCCTCCAACGCGCAGGTGGTCCTGGACGCCGTGACCGAGCGCGCGGCCGGCTTCGACGCCGCCGTGCGCGACGACCGGGACGCCTACGCGCTGATCGCCGTCCAGGGACCGCAGTCCCCCGGCATCCTGAAGTCGCTGACCGACGCCGACCTCGACGGCCTGAAGTACTACGCCGGGCTGCCCGGCACGGTCGCCGGCGTCTCCGCGCTGATCGCCCGCACGGGGTACACCGGAGAGGACGGCTTCGAGCTGTTCGTCGACCCGGCCGACGCCGAGAAGCTGTGGCAGGCGCTGACCGACGCGGGTGTGGACGCCGGCCTGGTGCCGTGCGGCCTGTCCTGCCGGGACACGCTGCGCCTGGAAGCGGGCATGCCGCTGTACGGGAACGAACTGACCACCGCCCTCACCCCGTTCGACGCCGGCCTCGGCCGGGTCGTGAAGTTCGACAAGCCCGGTGACTTCGTCGGCCGGCAGGCGCTGGCCGCCGCCGCGGAGCGCGCCGCGGCCGAGCCGCCGCGCAAGCTGGTCGGCCTGGTCGCCGAGGGCCGCCGGGTCCCGCGGGCGGGCTACCCGGTGGTGGCCGGCGGCGCCGTGATCGGTGAGGTCACCTCGGGCGCCCCGTCCCCGACCCTGGGCAAGCCGATCGCCATGGCGTACGTGGACGCCGCGCACGCCGCGCCGGGCACCTCCGGTGTGGGCGTGGACATCCGCGGTACGCATGAGCCGTACGAGGTGGTGGCCCTGCCGTTCTACAAGCGGCAGCGCTGAGGTTCCCGCCCGCACACCGGGCACAGCCGTCCCACCTGTCAAGACAGCCGTTCATCAGCACATTCCGTCATCCAGGAGAATTCACGTCATGAGCAACCCCCAGCAGCTGCGCTACAGCAAGGAGCACGAGTGGCTGTCGGCCGCGGACGCGGACGGCGTGTCCTCGGTGGGCATCACCGAGCACGCGGCGAACGCCCTCGGCGACGTCGTCTACGTCCAGCTCCCGGCGGTCGGCGACTCGGTGTCCGCGGGCGAGACCTGCGGCGAGCTGGAGTCGACCAAGTCGGTCAGCGACCTGTACTCCCCCGTCTCCGGTGAGGTCACCGAGGTCAACGAGGACGTCGTCAACGACCCCTCCCTGGTGAACTCGGCCTCCTTCGAGGGCGGCTGGCTGTTCAAGGTGAAGGTGTCCGAGGAGCCCGCCGACCTGCTCTCGGCGGACGAGTACACCGCCTTCACCGGCAGCTGACGCCGCCGCGGCGCCCCCGCCGCCCCGACCTGCCCACCCCGACCTCCGGACGGATGACCCCCCAGATGTCGCTTCTCAACAGCTCCCTGCACGAGCTCGACCCCGACGTCGCCGCAGCCGTCGACGCCGAACTGCACCGCCAGCAGTCCACCCTGGAGATGATCGCCTCGGAGAACTTCGCTCCGGTCGCGGTCCTCCAGGCCCAGGGCTCGGTGCTGACCAACAAGTACGCCGAGGGCTACCCCGGCCGCCGTTACTACGGCGGCTGCGAGCATGTCGACGTCGTCGAGCAGCTCGCCATCGACCGGGTCAAGGCGCTGTTCGGCGCCGAGCACGCCAACGTCCAGCCGCACTCGGGCGCGCAGGCCAACGCCGCCGCGATGTTCGCGCTGCTGAACCCCGGCGACACGATCCTGGGCCTGAACCTCGCCCACGGCGGGCACCTGACCCACGGCATGAAGATCAACTTCTCCGGCAAGCTCTACAACGTGGTCGCCTACCACGTGGACGCCGAGACCGGCCAGGTCGACATGGCCGAGGTCGAGCGCCTCGCCAAGGAGTCCCGCCCGAAGCTGATCATCGCCGGCTGGTCCGCGTACCCGCGGCAGCTGGACTTCGCGGCCTTCCGGCGGATCGCCGACGAGGTCGGCGCCTACCTGATGGTCGACATGGCGCACTTCGCCGGCCTGGTCGCGGCGGGTCTCCACCCCTCCCCCGTGCCGCACGCGGACGTCGTCACCACGACCACGCACAAGACTCTGGGCGGCCCGCGCGGCGGCGTCATCCTGAGCAAGGCGGAGTTCGCCAAGAAGATCAACTCGGCGGTCTTCCCCGGCCAGCAGGGCGGCCCGCTGGAGCACGTCATCGCGGCGAAGGCGGTGGCCTTCAAGGTCGCTGCGAGCGAGGAGTTCAAGGACCGCCAGGTCCGCACCCTGGAGGGCGCGAAGATCCTCGCCGAGCGGCTGACGCAGGCCGACGTCACGGCGGCGGGCGTCTCGGTGCTGTCCGGCGGCACGGACGTGCATCTGGTCCTGGTCGACCTGCGCGACAGCGAGCTGGACGGGCAGCAGGCCGAGGACCGCCTCCACGAGATCGGCATCACGGTCAACCGCAACGCCGTCCCGAACGACCCGCGCCCGCCGATGGTCACCTCGGGTCTGCGCATCGGCACGCCCGCGCTGGCCACCCGCGGCTTCGGCACCGAGGACTTCCGCGAGGTCGCCGACATCATCGCCGAGGCCCTCAAGCCGGGCTTCGACCCGGAGAGCGCCAAGGCGCTCGGCGCCCGGGTCGCCGCACTCGCCGAGAAGCACCCGCTGTACCCCGGCCTGAAGTAACGGCCGTCACCCGGTGTGCGGGACCGCCCGGGCGGGCGGTCCCGCACACTGGACCTTGCGCGCCACACCCGCGCGCGCCATCCGCACCACCCGGCGGCGATCCCGCCGGCCACCCACGGACAACGGGGTCCGTGAACCCGAGGAGTTCTTCACCGTGGCCATTTCCGTCTTCGACCTCTTCTCGATCGGCATAGGCCCGTCCAGTTCGCACACCGTGGGCCCGATGCGCGCCGCCCGGATGTTCGCCCAGCGACTGAAGAACGACGGACTGCTGGTCGGCGTCGCCTCCGTGCGCGCCGAACTCTTCGGGTCCCTCGGCGCCACCGGACACGGCCACGGCACCCCCAAGGCGGTCCTGCTGGGCCTGGAGGGCGACTCCCCCCGCACCGTCGACGTGGACACCGCCGACGAGCGTGTCGAGCTCATCCGCAGCAGCGGCCGCATCAACCTGCTCGGCGCCCACGAGATCCCCTTCTCCGTCGACAACGACCTGGTCCTGCACCGGCGCCGTTCGCTGCCGTACCACGCCAACGGCATGACCCTCTTCGCCTACGACGAGGCCGGCGTGCCCGTGCTGGAGAAGACCTACTACTCGGTCGGCGGCGGCTTCGTCGTCGACGAGGACGCGGTCGGCGAGGACCGCATCAAGCTCGACGACACCGTGCTGAAGTACCCCTTCCGCACCGGCGACGAGCTGCTGCGCCTCACCCGGGAGACCGGCCTTTCCATCTCCGGCCTGATGCTGGAGAACGAGAAGGCCTGGCGCTCCGAGGCCGAGATCCGCACGGGACTGCTGGAGATCTGGGGCGTCATGCAGACATGCGTGAACGCCGGCCTCACCCGCGAGGGCATCCTCCCCGGCGGCCTGAAGGTGCGCCGCCGCGCCTCCGCCACCGCCCGTCAGCTGCGGGCCGAGGGCAGCACCGCGGCGCACGCGATGGAGTGGGTCACCCTCTACGCGATGGCCGTCAACGAGGAGAACGCCGCCGGCGGCCGCGTCGTCACCGCCCCCACCAACGGCGCCGCCGGGATCATCCCGGCCGTGCTCCACTACTACGTCAACTTCGTCGCCCAGGCGTCGACGGAGGCCGAACGGGAGGACGGCGTCGTCCGCTTCCTGCTCGCCGCCGGTGCGATCGGCATGCTCTTCAAGGAGAACGCCTCCATCTCCGGCGCCGAGGTCGGCTGCCAGGGCGAGGTCGGCTCCGCCTGCTCCATGGCCGCGGGCGGCCTCGCCGAGGTCCTCGGCGGCGGCCCGGAGAAGGTCGAGAACGCCGCCGAGATCGGCATGGAGCACAACCTCGGCCTCACCTGCGACCCCGTCGGCGGCCTCGTCCAGATCCCCTGCATCGAGCGCAACGGCATGGCCGCGGTCAAGGCCGTCACGGCGGCCCGGATGGCGATGCGCGGCGACGGACGGCACCACGTCTCCCTCGACAAGGTCATCAAGACCATGAAGGAGACCGGGGCCGACATGAAGGTCAAGTACAAGGAGACGGCGCGGGGCGGGCTCGCGGTCAACGTCATCGAGTGCTAGGGGAACAGGCCCTGACCTGCGAAGTTTCATCTTTCGCAGCTGTCAGGGCCTTCCCTGTTTGCACTGCGGGAAGTCCCCGGTAAGTCCCTCGGGCAGAGCTGAAAGTCCCTGAGGTCCCCAGGAAATCCCTGCACGAGACCTTCCGGCCGGCAGTCAAGGGCACCTCAGTGAGCTCAGCGGCGCACGCGGCACCGCCGGCCTCGATTGGAGCGGCCGGAGTCCGTGCAGTCCACGCAGCCCGAGGTCTCGGCCTAGCACGCACATGCGCGCAAGACCGACATGTCGCGATCGGCGCGACCCTGCGCCGGCAGGGGAAACGGCGCGAGGCGCCCGTACCAGGACCGGGCTCACACGACTCCGGTCGGTCGGCGACAATCTCCGTCGGCAGGGTCGCCCAGGGGGCTGTTCTCCCGGAAGCAGCCTGTCGTCAACCGTCCGACCACGTTGACGACGGACTCCGGGGGCAACCTGGCCGCGACTCACCGCGGTGAGTCATGGGGAGCGAGCGGAACGACGAAGCGCGGGGAACGCCGTCGTCCACGGTGGGGGCGACATCGCGGTCATCACCTGCCAGGGCGGGGACGGAGCAAGGGTGACATTCGCGGGTCACGGCGAAGAGGGGGGCCTGCCGCGGCGGAGAGCGCGATCGCGTCGGACGGGTGCCGCGGGCACCACCACCGCGTGCGGTGCGGCGCACGGCACGCCGACGGACGGCGCCCCCGGTTGCCGGCGAAGCGTGCGCACACCCCGTGATCGCATGGCGGGCGCAGCCGCTGCTGCCCCGGCACCCGCGAGTGCCCTGGTGGAGATCCGGTCGCGGCGACGTCGGCGCGAGCGTTTTCGGTGAATCGGTATGTGTAGGACAAGGAAGGCCCCATGAGCCGCTGGCGCGAGACGTTGGCCAGGCGAGGCGCCGGCGCGAGCGTTCCGCCGCGCAGGCAACCCGCGAGTCGGCCCGGTGACGACCCCGCCCCCCAGGTGCTCGTCGAGGACCACGGCGGACTGCTGGTGCTGCGGACACCCACCGACGACAGCCTGGACCCGGCCGACGTCAGTGACCTGGCCCGCACCATGGCGTCGCCGGACGGCACGGCCACGATCGTCGTCGCCGTGGAGCCGGCCGCGCACAGCGGGCTGTGGCCACGACTCCGCGAGGTACTGGACACCCTCCAGGCGGACGGCACCCGGACCGTGCGTCTGGTGCTCGCCGGGGCCGGCGACGACCGCCCCGGCCGCGCCGCCACGGCCCGGCGTATCGCCGACGCCTGGAACATGACGGTCGAGGCTCCCGACGGACCGGTGGTGGTGGTGCCGGGTGGTTCGGCGTTCGTGCCGCCCGGCACCGGCGGGTGGCGGCGCTTCGTACCGGGGCGGGCGCCGGTGCCGCTCGGGCCGCGCACGCCGACTCCCCGGTGGCAGACCGCGCTTCGCCGGATCTCCGCGACCGCGGTCAGCGGCTGCGTGGTGGACCAGGTTCCGGCAGGTCTGCTGATCCGCCCCGCGGGTTCGGCCGCACCGCGCCCGGGTGACCTCTTCCACACCGTCCCGGTCGATCCCCGGCGGGCCGCCGTGATCGTCGGCGTCCCCTTCGGTGAGGACATCGCGGCATCGGACGTCGTCACCCTGCTGGAGGCCGTGCCGGCCGAGGAGTGCAGCGTGCGCCTCGTGCCAGGAGGGAGAGCCGATCTGCTGCCCCTGGCCCAGTCGGTCGCCTCGACGCTGGGCATCGAGGTCGAGGTCACCACGGGCCTCCCCCTGTTCGCCTCCGACGGACCCATGGGGCGCTATGGAGTGCGCTCGGCGATGGTCGACCCCGACGAGGTGCCGCGGTGGCTGCCGTACGTCGACGCGGTCGTCTGCGCTCCCGCGGGCACGGCGGACCGCCCGCGCCCGCCGCGGCTGCTGCGCTGGTTCGCACCCGAGGGGATCGTCGGGCCCCGCACCGTGGACGGCCCCGCCGCGAACGGGGAGTTCCTCCTGTCTCCCGAGTGGCGTGTCGTGGTCACCAGGGCCGGACTGTGGGTCGGCCCCACCGGTGGCACCCCGGTCCCGCACAGCGACCGGCCGGTGAACCACGACGGTCCCGTGATCGACATCGGTCGCCCCGGCGACCGTCTCACGGCGACGCTGTGGCCCGCCGTGTCCCGTGTGCTCGCGGCGGTGAATCCCGGCGTCCGCGCCCTCACCACGCTCCACGTCCACGCCGCCCCGTCCGACGGCGGCCTTGCGCTGCGGGCCCTGGCGGCGGAGCACAGCCTGCGCGTCATCCGCTTCTCCCCCACCCGAGAGGTACGTCCACCCGCCCCCGGGGAGTCCGGGACCCCTGGGACGCATGTGGGCCCGGCCGCGGAGAGCGCGAGCAGCCCCCAGGGCACACCGCCGAAGCCGCCCCGGCCCCTGGACGAGCGCGGCCCGCTGGGGGCCGCCGAGCACCGCAGGGGCCCCTCACCCGCCCCCCGCGGCACGGCCCCGGCGGCGCCCCTGCCCGGCCCCGCCGCCCCGCCGCCGCGGGCGACGGGGACACCGAGCCGTCCGCCAACCCCGCACGCCCCGCAGGAGGCCGGACACGCCGCCAGGGGCCCCGTCCCGATGTCGCCGCGCCACCGCAGCACGCCCGAAGAACGCAGCGCCTTCCGCGGCTTCGCCGGTGCGGCGTGGGAGCGGCACAGCTCCGCCGTACGCCGGGCGATGACCGAACTGCCCGTACCTCAGGGGCAGGAGAAGAACGCCGTCCACGACGATCTCGTCGCCGTCCGCATGTACCTGGAGCAGACCGACAGTCCGCATCGCCACGCCGAGCTGCGGGAGGCGCTGCGTTCGGGCGAGCCCCGGTCGCTGTCCTGGCTCGCCTGCCTGACTTCCGGGCTGCAGTGGCTCCCGCCCCACCGCGGAGCGGTCCTGCGCGGGGCACCCCACCTCGGCACCGGCCGTATCCCGCGCCCCGGCCAGATGCTCTACGGTGCGGCCCCGGTGGGTGGTCTGCCGATCGGTCAGGCCGATACCGTCACGGGGGCGCCGGCGGCGTACGCGATCTGGTCCCTCATGGGCCGCGCAGCGGGCCCGCTGCGCGAGGGAGCTAACGAGATCGTGTTCGCTCCGGGAACGAAGTACCGGGTGCTCGACGTACGTAGGCGGGACGGCGAGCCACTGGTCCTCCTCCGCCAATTGCCCGACCGGCCCACGGCCGGGACCGCCGACGCTCTGGAGGACGCCGACGAGACCGCGCTGACCCGTCTCGAACAGGCGCTGACGGAGCTGACCTGGGGCACCGGTCCATGGCCGGCGTGCTGCAGCGGAGGCATCGGCGACCACTGAGAGCAGGCACAACCACGTAGCAACGGGCCGGCCGCGTCGGGGCGCCTGGCCGTCCCCGAGTCCCCGGCACACAACGACATACAGGAGCCCGTCCTTGCAGCACCAGAAGTCACCCGCTTCGGCCAAGGCTCCGGCGGTGACCACGCGTAAAGCCACCTCGCTTCCGGTCGTCGACACCGAGGCCGACTCGCTCTTCGCGCCCTCCTCCGTCACGCCGGCGCCCAAGCCGACGTCCGAGCCCAAGCCCGAGCCCAAGCCCGAGCCCAAGCCGACGTCCGAGCCCAAGCCCAAGCCCGAGCCCGAGCCCGAGCCCGAGCCCAAGCCGACGTCCGAGCCCAAGCCCGCGCCCAGGCCCAAGCCCGCGCCCGCGCCCGGGCGCACGCCGGCGCCGGAGCCCACTTCCGCGACCGCGCCCAAGCCCGCGCCTACGCCTACGCCCATATCCTCGTCCTCTGCCGTCCGGTCCGGACCGCCCGCGGACTCAGCCGCCCCAGCCGTGCACCACATCGCCGACAGGGCCGCCGCCGAGCTGAAGTCGGTGCGTGACGACGCGAGGTGGCCGACGTCCGACCAGGATCAGGTCGAGCCCGCGCAACCTGCCGATGCCAAGTCGGCTCGCGCGGCGGAGTCCCGGCCCGGTGCCAGGGCGGCGCGCGTCCCGGAGACGCGGACGGATGCCGGGGCGGCACGTGCGGCGGAAGCTCCCGCCGACGCCCATCCCGCGGTGAGACCCGCACCACCGCAAGGTGACTCGCCGACGGTGTCGGTCGAGGCGGCCGTGCACGCCGCGCTGCGGCGCAAGGCGTCGAGGGAGACTTCCGTCAGGTCGGTGACATCCAGGCTCCCGCAGCGGACGGGACCGGAGCAGCCCGGACCCGGGCACACCGGTCCGACGGGGCCAAAGGCCGCCCGCCCGGGCAGCAGCGCACTGCGCGGGTTGGCCATCGTCGTCTGCGGCGCCGTCGCGGTGGCGACGTTCCTCACACTGCAACGCACCGTCGGCGGTGACGCGAGCCCGCCGCCCGTCGGGTCCCTGGCGGACGGCTCGGCGGGACCGGAGGCTTCACCTCTCCTCGACGCCGGGGCAAGCCCGCTTGCCGGCCGCACTCCGGAAACGAAGCCGTCCCCGTCCGGCGGCACCTCCTCCCCGCACAAGAAGCCCAACGTGCCGGCGTCACCGAGCCACTCCTCGAAGGCGGGAAAACCCACGGCCTCGGCGACACACAGTACCTCTGGCGGTGGCAAGACCGAGCCGCCGACGCCGGGCGAGGTGTCGCCGACGGCCACGGCCACGGCCAAGCCGCCGGCGCCGTTGACGGTGTCGGCCACCAGAGTGCTCAACCGGGGGCAGTCCATCGTCAATGGTCCGACAGCGCTGACGATGAACTCCGGCGGCAACCTCGTTCTGACGTACCGCGGTGCGGTCACATGGGCGAGCGGGACGACGGGGCGCGGCAACACCACGGTGTTCCAGGCCGACGGCAACTTCGTCGTCTACGGCGCGGACACCAGCCCGGCCTGGTCGACCAGGACCGACGGCCACGACGGCGCCGTCCTCGTGATCACGGGCTCGGGCGAGCTCTACATCAGCTACGAGGGCAAGAGGCTGTGGCAAGCGTGACCTTCCGCCCCGGCACGGCGGACAGGGGTTCCGCGAGGGACGTCACGGCCTGGCCGGACCGGCCGCGAGAAGGTCCCGCGAACCGGCCGCCGTGGGGCGTGCGCGGTCAGCCCAGGGCCACCATCAGCGGGGCGTCGCGGCGGTGAGCGTCGCCGGGCAGGTCCCGGTCCCCGAGCACCATCAAGGTGTTGGGGAAGACGGGTGCGACGCCGTGCTCCGCGGCCCAGTCGTTCGTCAAGGGGAGGCCTGCCTTCGGTCTCGCCGAGGAGGATCTCGATCGTGACGGCGTCGGGCGCGATCCTCGAACTGCGTGCGACAGGACGCCGGATACCCGACGACGTCGCCGTCATCGGCTTCGACGACTCGCTCGTGGCACGCCACACCGATCCCCCGCTGACCAGTGTGCGCCAGCCCATCGAGGAGATGGGCCACACCATGGCGACACTGCACCTGGACGAGATCGCCCAGTTCGGCAAGGGCCGCCGGGAAGTCGTCCTGCCCACGCAGCTGGCGGTGCGGCAGTCGGCGTGAGCGCTCCCGGGCGGTGAGTCCGGGCGCGCCGCGACGTGCCGGCCGCGGGCCCGCGGCCGCGCCGCCGGCGGCGCGGCCACCAGGAGGACCCGGACCCTCGCGCGGCACGCGCCGGGCCCCCGCCCGCCCTCGCGGGGAGGCGGGTGCGGAACCCTCCGGCGGCGCACCGCCGCGCTCAGTCCACGATCTTGCGCGGGTTGAAGTTGCCGCCGGGGTCGGCGGCCTCGAAGAGGCCCGACATGACCGCGACGCCCTGCGCCGAGATGTCCTCCTCCAGCCACGCCGCGTGCTCCAGGCCCACCCCGTGGTGGTGCGAGATCGTGCCGCCGGCGTCGATGAACGCCTGCTGGATCGCTTGCTTGACCGTGTCGTACTCGCCGAGCGGGTCGTCGTCGCCGAACACGAAGGCGAAGGTGAAGTAGAGGCACGCACCCGAGTGGTACGAGTGCGACATGTGCGACATCGTGAAGCCCCTGCGGCCGATCTTCTCGTAGGCGCGGTCGGCCGCCTCGTGGACCGCCGCGTGGATGCCGCGCAGCTTCGACCACGGGCCCGCGGTCTCGCTCACGTCGCCGGCGGCGCCGCGGTCGAGCAGGAAGTCCCGAATGTAGGGCGTGTCGAACTTCTTCTGGTCGTAGAGCGCACCGGGCCCCTTGCCGACGCCGATGCCGTGATGCTTGCGCACGATCCGGTCGACGAGCGACTTCTGCAGCTTCGCGTGCGCCTTGCTGCCCTCGAAGCCGATGAAGGACAGGCACATCTCGTCGAGGTTCCAGCCGCGCCTCTTGAGATACGCCATGAGACCGGCCTGAGCGGTCTTCTTGAGGCCCTTGGACTCCTTGCCCGTCGCCAGGGAGAAGCCCGTCTCGTGCGCGTCCGAGATACGGGTGACCGAGGGCGAGGCATCGCTCTCGGCGATCTCCCGCATCGCGGCGAGGCCGTGGTCGAAGTTCTTGAAGAAGTAGGCGTGAATGGCGCGCCTTTCGGGGAGCCGGTGCACCTGCACGGTGACCTCGGTGATGACGCCGAGCCGCCCCTCGGAGCCCACCACCATCTCCCGCACGCTCGGCCCGGTCGACGCGCTCGGGACGGCACGGATGACCAGGACCCCACCGGGCCGCACGACCCGCAGTCCCTTGACCATGTCCGCGATGTCGCCGTACTTGTCCGACTGCATGCCGGACGAGCGCGTGGCGACCCATCCGCCGAGCGAGGAGTGGGTGAATGAGTCGGGGAAGTGCCCCATCGTCCAGCCCTGCCGGTTGAGTTGGGCCTCCAGATCGGGTCCCAGCGCCCCGGCCTGGATGCGCGCCAGGCCGGCGTCGGTGTCGATCTCCAGCACCCGGCCCAGTCGGCCGAGGTCGAGCGAGACGACCGTCCGGGACTCGTCCCGGTGCGGCTCCAGGCTGCCCGCGATGTTGCTGCCGCCCCCGAAGGGGATGATGACGGCGTCCGCCCCGACCGCCGCGTCGACGAGGCCCTGCACCTCCGCCTCGTCGGCCGGGTAGACGACCACGTCGGGACAGCGCGCGATCTCACCGGCACGCAGGCGGACCAGGTCACGCAGGCTCTTGCCGTACGTGTGGACCACCCGGGACAGGTCGTCGACGACGGCGTTCCCGGGTCCGACGATGTCGGTCAAGGCCGTGAGGAGCTCCTGCGGCGCCGTCGGGGCCGGCACCTTCAGCTGCGCGAAGTCGGGCCGCTCGGTGCCCTGGCCCGCCCGCAGATCGAGACCGACGGCGTGGTGCACGAACGGCGCGAAACCGGGCTTGTCCTCGTGATGGAAGCCGACGCCTTCCACGCCCCAGCCCCACCACTTCATGTGCTTCACCTCACCGGTGCGCGGTGCGTCGGTGCGGCGGGCGGTGTCGGTCACGGACGGTCTCCTTGGGATATGCGACGTGGGATGGCGTGCGCGCCGAGGATCCGGTCGGAGTTCTCCTCGGCCAGGATGGCGATCGCCGAGCGGACGCGTTCGCTGAACTCGTTCACCGACTCTCCGGGATGAGTGGTGAGCGGTGCGCCGAAGACGACGCCGACGGGCAGGCGGCCCGGCTGCGGCCAGTTCGATCCGCGGGGATGCGCCGCGTGCGCGCCGATGACCGCGACGGGGAGCACCGGCACCTCGGCCGACGAGGCGAGCGCCGCCGCCCCGGGTTTGAACGCCCCGAGCGATCCGTCGCGCGAGCGGGTGCCCTCGGGAAAGATCAGGAGCGGCACTCCCCGGTTCAGCAACGACCTGGCGCTCACCCGGCGCGTGTTCGCTCCGGTGCGGTCGACCGGGAAGGCGTTGAAGAACAGGGCCGTGAGGCCCCGCCGCCGCCACACGTCGAAGAAGTAGTCCGCGGCCGCTCCCACCGCGAGGTAGCGCGCCAGCCGGCGGGGCAGCGCGCCCATGATGAGTGGCGTGTCGAGGTGCGAGGTGTGGTTGGCGACGACGACATACGTGTCCTCGACGTTCTCCAGGCGCTCGCGCCCGAGTACCGTGACGCTGGTCACGCTCCACACGACGGGCTTCAGCAGCCCCCGCTGCGCGACGAAACGCGCGGCGGCGTGAGAGCGTGAGGTGAAACGGTCGCGCATCGTCGCGGGCATCCGCTTCCTTCCGGTGCGGGCTCGCCGCACTGCTTCTTTCAGTGGGTGGGACTGTCGTTGCGGCCGGACGAGATCTGTCGCGAGACCCACCGCACCGTGCCGCGCGGGAGATGACGCGTGCACCAGATGAGCAGCCGGTACCGAAAACTCGGCATGGAGATCACCCGTCCACGCCGAACGTCGCGAAGAGCCGTCTCCACGAGCCGATCGGCGTCGAGCCAGAGGAATCCGGGAATGCCGGACGACCGGATTCCGGCCCGGGCGTGGAATTCCGTGCGGACCCAGCCGGGACAGAGCGCGGTCACGGTGACGCCCGTTCCGTGCAGTTCGTTCGCGAGTCCCTCGGTGAGCGAGGTCACGAAGGCCTTGACGGCCGAATAGCTCCCCATCGTGACGAAGCCGGCCGTGCTCGACACATTGACGATCGCACCGTGCCCGCGCTCGCGCATGGCCCGTCCGGCGGCGCCGGCGAGCACCAGCACCGTGCGCGCCATGACCTCGATCGCCCGGTCGTGCGGAGCGGTGTCGGTCGAGGTGATCGATGCGTGCACGCCGAACCCGGCGTTGTTCACCAGCATGCCGACCGGACGGGCGGGGTCCTCCAGCCGCGCGGCGACCCGCCGGACATCGGCGCGGTCGGACAGGTCGGCGGGCAGCACCTCGACGGCACGGCCGCGGGATCCGAGCTCGGCCGCCATCCGGCCGAGCCGCTCCCTGTCGCGCGCCACCAGGACAAGGTCCCATCCGCGGTCTGCCAGGGCGCGCGCGAACGCCGCTCCGATCCCCGAGGTGGCACCGGTGACGAGCGCGACTCCCGTACCGCTCAACATGGTTTCACAGGGCATCTGCTCGGCATACGAACTCCCCGCTCTCGGCTGTCACTCGGGGTGGCAAGCGGGTCCGCGCCGTCGAGTCCGGCACCGGCCTTTCGAGCCACCTGGTTGGCAAGCCGGAAAGCGGGCATGACGCACCCTTCCTTCCCGGCTCACTTCGTCCGACCGGGCTCACGCCGATCCTGTGACACGCGTTCTCGCGCACTTTCCTGCGGAAAAGGGAATCGGCGCCCACGTGTCACACATCCGCCGGTTGCCCGGTCGCACGTAACGGCCCCCGTACGTTCCGGGAGCCTGTGCAGGATTCCCCCCACCCCGGCCCCAGAAAGCCCGCGCATGAACTCACACGACGAGGCGACGACCGCGCCGCCCGGGACAGCGGGCTTCGACGTGCGGGAGTTCGCCCGTACGGCACACGGCAGCCACCGCGCAACCCTCGACCTCGAATCGCTCGCCCGGCAGCCGCTCGACGCCGAATCCGCCCGGCTCGTCCGCGCGTTGCGCGACATGGAACGGTCCACACTGCACCGCGTGCGCGACCTGCTCGTGACGGCGACGCACAAGGACGCCCGGGTCACCGCGTTCCTCACCACATGGATATTCGAGAGGTTCTGGATCGCCGACGCCCTCGACGCCGTCCTGGATACCTCTCCCGCCGCCCGCGGCCTCCCTTCGAGCGCCGGCCGGGCGCGGTGGGCGCCGGCGGAGCGCCGTGAGCGCCGTGGCCCGATCCGGCGTTCCCTGGTCGCCGGCGTCACCGGTACGCAGATCGTCGCCGAGCACGTGACGACGAGTCTCGTCGACGAATGGATCACGCGGGCGGCCCACCGTCGGCTGGCCGGGGTGTCCCCCGCCATGGCGTCGATCGTCGACCCCGTGGTGGAGATCAAGCAGCGGCACATCCGCTTCCTCGCCGAGGAGGCGGAGCTGCGGCTCGGCGGCTCGGTCCGCGCCCAGCGCCTCACCCGTCGCGCCCTGCGGCACTCCGCCTGGCCGCTCGGCTCGGTCGACCGCTCGCGGCACGAGCGCACCTTCTTCGAACGCCATGTCTTCGGCGATCAGCGCGGAAGGGCCGAGGCGGGACGTATCCGCGCCATGGTCGAGGCGCTCCCCGGCATCGGTCCCGGTGTCGCGTCCACCGTGGAATCGAGGCTCCTTCCGTGATCCCGCACCGTGCGAAGTCCGAACTCGGCACCGCGCACGTCCTGCTCACCGGCGCGACCGGCTTCGTCGGGCAGGCCGTGCTCGAGCGGCTGCTCGCCGATCACCCCGCCACCCACATCTGGCTGCTCGTGCGCGGAAAGGGCAGACAGACCGGGCAGGACCGGCTCCGGCACCTCCTGCGCAAACCCGTGTTCCGGCGCTGGCGGGACGCCGTGGGGGCCGAGGAGGCCGAACGGGTCGTCCGTGAGCGGATCACCGTGCTCGACGGCAGCATGACCGAGATTCCCGAACTGCCCTCCCGCCTCGACGTCGTGATCCACTCGGCGTCGGTGGTCTCGTTCGACCCGCCCGTCCACGAGGCGTTCGACACGAACGTGGGCGGCGCCGTGAGCCTCTACCAGGCCCTGCTCGCCTCCGGGTCGGACCCGCACGTCGTCCATGTGTCGACCTGCTACGTCGGGGGGCTGCGTCGCGGTGTGGTGGCCGAGGCCAGACTCCAGCACGATGCCGACTGGCGCGCCGAGTGGACCTCGGCGGCACAGGCCCACGAGCGCACCGAGCTCACCTCCCGGGAACCGGCGCAGCTGGAGCGGTTCATGTCCCGCGCCCGCGGCGACCACGGCAAGGAGGGCCCGATCGCGGCGGCCCGGGCGAGCGAGGACGCCCGGCGCGAGTGGGTGCGTTCCCACCTCGTCGACGCCGGACGGCGGCGCGCCCAGAGCCTGGGGTGGACCGACGTCTACACGCTGACGAAGGCACTCGCGGAACGTGCCGCGGAAGACCTCTGGGGCGAGGCCGGACACCGGCTTTCCGTGGTCCGGCCCGCGATCATCGAGAGCGCCCTGCGGCATCCGTTCCCCGGCTGGATCGACGGCTTCAAGGTCGCCGATCCGCTGATCTTCGCCTACGGCCGCGGCCAGCTGCCGGACTTCCCCGGGCTGCCCGACTCGATCCTCGATGTCATCCCCGTCGACTTCGTCGTCAACGCCATCATCGCCGCGGCGGCCGACCCGGCCCCCGCCGACGAGCCGGCGTACTTCCACATCGCCTCGGGCGCGTCGAATCCGCTGCCCTTCCACCGCATGTACGAGAACGTGCGCGCCTACTACCTGCAGCACCCGCTGCCCAAGGACGACGGTTTTGTCGAGGTCCCGACCTGGAAGTTCGGGGGCGAGCGCAAGTTCAACCGGCGTCTCGCGCTGGCGAGGAGAAAGGCCGACCTGTGGGACGCCGGTCTGCGGCTGATGCCGAACGACGAGCGCAAGCGCGCTCTCGCCGCCGAGAACGCCAGGCTGCGCGCCGGCATCGCGACCCTCGGCAACTTCACGGACCTCTACCGCGCGTATGTGCGGACCGAGATCATCTTCGACGACCGCAACGCCCGCGCGCTGAACGACGCCCTGCCGGCGGAGGTGCGCGAGGACCGTGGCTTCGATGTGGCGCGGATCGACTGGGAGGAGTACCTGCAGAAGGTGCACCTGCCGTCCCTGGGCGAGCTGACGGCGGTCTACCGCCGCCGCAAGGCCGCGGCCGCCCGGCCGGCGAACGCCCGCGCGAAACCAGGGCTGCCGCGGCGTACCGACGTGCTCGCGGTCTTCGACCTCGAACGGACCGTGGTCGACTCCAACATCGTCGAGCAGTACCTGTGGGTGCGTACCACGGGCTTCCGCAAGGCGGCCTGGCCGAAGGAGGTCGCGGACCTGCTCACCTCGCTGCCCGGCTACCTCCGCGCGGAGAGGCGCGACCGCGGCGAGTTCATCCGCGCCTTCCTGCGCCGCTACCGCGGCATGCCCGTCGCCCGTCTCGAGGAGGTCGTGCGGCGCGGCTACGCCGACACGATGCTGCGGCACACCAGCGCGGACGCCCTGGCGCGCATCCGCGAGCACCGCGCTGCCGGTCACCGCACCGTCCTGGTCACCGGTTCCGTCGGCCTGCTCGCCGCTCCGCTCGCCGGCCTCTTCGACGAGGTCGTCGGGAGCGCCATGCACGTGAAGGACGGTGTGCTCACCGGCTTCCTCGACAGGCCACCGCTCGTCGACGAGGCGCGGGCCGCGTGGCTGCTGCGGTACGCCGAGGAGGGCGGCTACGACCTCGCGGCCTCCTACGGCTACGGCGACAGCCACTGCGACCTGCCGTGGCTGTCGCTGCTGGGCAAGCCCTCGGCGATCAACCCCGACGCCGAACTGGCCCGCGAGTCGCACAGGAGGAACTGGGACATCCACCGCTGGAAGAGCGGCGGTTCGGGGGTACGCAGCGAGATCGTCGCTGCCCGGGGGGCGGTTCCGGCGCGTACCGACGAGAAGAGTGACTGATGGCATTCGACATAGACAAGTACACGAAGAACTCCACGGCGGTGCAGTGGGCCGACCTCGACTTCGGCGAGTTCGAGCGCGACCCGCTGCCCGAGGGGACGCTGCGCACGCTGCGCTACATGTGCGACATCGAGTACCACACGGTCTGCTACATGCGTGATCTGCTGACGACCCCTTCCCACAACGAGCCCGCGGTGGGCGCCTTCATGACGATGTGGAACCGCGAGGAGTTCTGGCACGGCGAAGCGCTCGCGGCGGTGCTCGAACGCCACGGCGTCCGGGTCGACTTCGACGCGCTCAAGGCGACCCGTCTGAAGCTCGGCTGGAAGGACCGTCTGGGGACGGTGAAGCAGACGGCGATGAGCCGCCTCATCGGAAACGACTTCGTCGCCGTGCACATGGCGTGGGGAGCGGCGAACGAGTGGTCGGCGACCGCGGCGTACCACCGGCTGGCCGCGCTGGAGAGCCACCCGGTGCTGGTACCGCTGCTGAAGCGGATCGCACAGCAGGAGACGAAGCACGTCGCGTTCTACGCCTCGCAGGCGCGTGAACGGCTCGCGGCGAGCAAGAAGGCCCGCGTGTTCGCCCGGTTCGCGCTGGAGAAGGCCTGGGGCCCGGTCGGCTCGGGCGTCATGGCCGAGAGCGAGGTCACATACGTCATGACCCACCTCTTCGCGGGCGCCGAGGGCCGCAGGCTGATCCGCGACATCGACTCGCACATCGCGAAGCTGCCGGGCATGGACGGGCTGCGCATCGTCGAGGACTCCCTGGACCAGCGCGGCATCGCTTCCTGACGCCGTCGCCGGACGGCGCCGCCCTCACGCCGAAGGCCCCTCCGGGTGAACAGCGGTGTTCACCCGGAGGGGCCGGTCCCGGTCGGAGGCGCGCCTCCGGGAATCAGCGGGATCCGGCCGCGGCCCCACGGGCCGCGGCCGGTCCGGCGGTCACATCGCGCTCTGTGCCCCCGGGATCCACATGGGCTCCGACCACTCCGTGCCCGGCGTCCAGAATCCGGCGCCGCCGAGGAAGTCCGCTCCGTGGCCTCCCTCGTGGCCCCAGGTGCCGGAGGAGGGCCAGTGGTCCGATCCTCCGTCGTCGCCGTTGCCGTTGCCGCCGGCCGCGACCGGCCGGTGGTCGCGGCCGGTGGGCTGGAAGCCGACCGTCCAGGTCCGGGTGACCGCACCGTCGGCCGAGGTCACCTTGATGGTGCGGGTGGTGAACCGGTGCCCGCCCGAGAGGACCTGGCTGCCGTCGGTGACCTTCACCCGCGCCCCGGACTGGTCCGGCACGGCGGAGACGGCCGGGATCTTCTTGTTCTTCGGCCAGTCGACGACGTAGGTGGAGACCTCCGGGTCGAACCCGTCGATCGCGGTGCCCCCGACGGTGATCGCCTTGGCGTCGGCGTCGGCGGCCTTGGTGGCGTCCGAGTGGTTCGTCACCTTGACCGAGCCGTCAGAGCGCACGACCACCTGCGCCGCCATCGCCGCCGCCAGGTTGATCCGCTGCCAGCTCGCCCGGCCGTCCGCGGTGAGGTCGAGCGGATAGCCCGAGTCCGTCGCGGTCTGCTCGATGATCTGCGTGCGCTGCCCGGCGGTGAGGTCCGGGAAGGCCGTGATCAGCAGGGCCGCCGCGTCGGACGGTGCCTTGAGCGTCTGCCCGGCCTTGCCCACCTGGGGGAACCCGTAGGTCAGGCGCTGCGTGTACAGGTCGACGTCCTGCGCCGCGCTCAGACCGGCGTAGGGATCACCCGCGCAGGCCGCGAGGGTGTCGCCGTAGCCCTCCTTCGCGCACTGCGCCAACAGCACGTTCTCCATCTCGGTGTGGGCCTGCGTCAGCAGGTTCGCGAAGTCGGGGTCGGCCCACCGGTGGGCCACGGTGGCCTGTCCGGAGATGCGGCCGCCCATGACGTCGAGCGGGTAGTGGAACCCGAGCACGATGCGGTTGTTCCCGTACTCCGAGGTGCGCGCCAGGATCGACGGCGCCAGCTCCGGCAGGAGCGTGGCCAGGATGGTCCCGGCCTCGTAACCGCCGTAGGTGTGGCCGCTGGGGTACGAGCCGCTGGTGGTGAGGCTGCCGTAGGAGCCGTCCTGCGACTCGTAGATGTCGCCGCCGTCGCCGACGAACCCGAGCCGCACGTACGGACGCAGGTAGCCGAAGTGGTCCTTCGCCGAGCCGCCCTTGTCGAGGCCCTGCGTGACACGGGAGAACAGCGCGCCTGTCTTGGGCAGCCGGCCGCCGTTCAGGGCGTCGAGGTAGATCTGGCCGAGCCGGGACCCGAGGCCGTCGGCCATCGTGACGGTGGAGCTGTTCGTCGCGTCGACCTCGGCCCGGTCCACCTCCTTCTGCGTCGCCGCGTTGTTGATGCGCACGGCGATCCGGTCGTTCTCAGCGGTGAGCGGGGTGCCCGAGGGCACCTTGGTGTTCGCGGCGAGGATGCCGGAGTCGAGGTCGCCGATGCCGCCCAGGAGACCGTAGAAGTAGTCGGTCCCGTCGCCGGTCCCCGGCCAGGTGTCCGAGGCGTAGCTCGCCTTGAGCGTCTCGTCCGGGAAGGGCGACGGCTCGTACGCCGGGTCGGTGGCGTCCGCGGCAGGGGTGGTGACCGCCGAGGGGGACCCCTCCGAGTCGTCCGAGGTACCGGCCAGGGTGACCGCGGTGACGGTGGCGGTGTGCGCCTTCGCCTTCCCCGTGGTCGTGAGCAGCGCCGTGTCCGCCGTGGCGGGCAGGTGCGCGGTGGTCCCGTCGGCGAGGGCCACGGTGTAGCCGACGATCGGGAATCCGCCGTCGCCGGCCGCCCGCCAGGTCACGCGGACCTGCTTGCCGTCGGTGAGGACACCGGTCACGGCAGGCCGCTGCGGCTTGCCGCCGTCGGCCACCACAGGTGCCGTGGCGGCACTCGGGCGCGAGGCGCCGAACGCGTTCACGGCCTTGACGCGTGCCGAGTACGACCTGCCGGAACGCAGCCAGGTGAAGGTCGTGCTCCGGACGGCCGGGTCGTCGATCTCGACCCGGTGGCCGTCGCTGAGGGTGATCTTCCAGCCGGTGACCGGGGAGCCCCCGTCGTCCTCGGGTGCGGACCAGGCGACCGTCACGCTCGTGCCGGACGAGGTCGCCGACACGGCGTCGGGCGCTGCCGGCACCGTCCTGGGCTTCGTGGTGAGCGCGGCCATGGCGCGGCCCAGCGCGTCGTACCGGGCGGTGAGGGCCTGGTCCGTGGACGTGTCGTCCGCGACCGCGGCCTTCGCCGCGGCGAGGGCGTTGGTGAACGCCTTCCACGACGCGTCCGTGTAGCGGGTGTTGTCGAGGGCCGACGCGGTCGCGGCCAGGGCTTCCAGCTTCAGCCTCGGCAGAGGGATCAGCTGGCCCGCGGCGAGGGTGAGGCTGCGCGTCTGTCCGTCGACCTCGGGCTGCGTCGTGCCGTCGGCGCCGACGAGGGCGCGTGCGGCCTCGAGTTCACGCAGGTACACGCCGAAGTCGACCGTGTCGTAGCGCCCCGCGTCGCCGGAGAGCCCCCCGAACTGGTCGATCGCCTTCAGCAGGGCGGACTTGTCCGTGACGGCGGGCGTGTCGACGTGGTCGAAGGTGATCCGGCCCAGGTTCGCGACGTACGGGTGCGAGGAGTCCGGGTTCGTCGTCAGCCGCAGATAGACGGTGTGCGTGCCGGTGATCGCCTTGGGCAGCGTGAGGCTCGTCGTCCCTCCCGACGACCACGCGCTTCCCGTCACCGGCAGCGACATGGTCGCGTACGGCGTGCCGGGGTTGGCCGCGTCGAAGGAGTCCAGGTACAGCTGGACGGCCGAACCGGTGCCGCAGCGAGCGGAGTTGTTGACGTAGGTGATCGTGACGGTGCTCTTCGCGGAGCTGCCGAAGTCGATGTCCCCGTAGTTGAGCCAGGCTCCGTTGTAGGTGCCGCCGAGGTCGGTGGCCGAGCCCGCGCCGGTCCAGCCGACCGGCTCGCTCTTGAGCCCGCCGCCGCTGTTGGAGCGGAACGCTGTGGCGTCGAAGCCCACGGGGGCGTCGGCCCTGCGCGACAGGGTCAGCGAGTGGACGTTGGCCACGTAGGGCTGGGCGCTGGTCTGCGTGCTGGAGACGAAGTCGGCGTACACGTCCTGGACGCCGGTGAAGACCTTCGGGTCCAGCTGCACCGTCGTGGTGGCGACGGTGCCCCAGCCCGATCCGCTGTAGTCGAGCGGGACGGAGACGGTCTTCGGACCGTCCTTCGAGCCGAGGTGCAGCTCGATGTGCGAGTCCGACGCCGCCCGCGACTGGGGCTTGTCATAGCTGACGCTGACGGTGTCGGCGCCGTCGCGCAGATTCGTGCCCGTCCACTGGGCCCACGCGCCGTTCGTCACGTTCTCGAAGATGCCGTTCGACAACGTGAGCGGGAGCGAACCGTCGCCGGTCGCGGTGCTGTTCACCGCGGTCAGCGTGGCGAGCGTGGTCGAGGGGGACGAGGAGATCCCGTTCGGCGAGAACTGGTACCAGTCGAGGTTCGACACCCACTGCTGGCCGGACGGGGCGTGGAAGACGAACGTCGCGCTCTTCGCGCCCAGCAGGGCGCCCGGGTCGGTGATGGCCGCCTGCACCGTGGCGTAGAACTGCCAGCCGCCGGTTCCGGGAAGCGAGGCGGTGGCCACGACCGGGCCGTCCGCGGCGCCCGCGTGGATGTCGACGCTGCTCGGCTTGGCGTTCGCCGGCTGCGAGTTCGCGTGGCGGACCGAGATGCTCCGCGGGGCGACCCCGCCGAAGTCCAGCTTGCCGTACCGCTCCCATGCTCCCTCGGTGACGCCACCGAGGTCGCCGTCCGAGTAGTACGCCTCCTTCACCAGGCTGGGGCCCTCCATCTGGTCGGGGGCCTCGGCCTGGAGGACGGCGTAGCCGCCCTCGTCGATGGTGAGCGCGTCGACGGCGGACTGCAGCGCGTCGGCCGCGGCCATGATCGTGCCCGTCGCGGAACCGCTGTCGGCGGATACGGTCCGCGCGCGCTCCAGCGCCGACCGGAACAGGTTCCAGGAGCCGTCGGAGTAGTTGCCGCTGCGCACCAGGGACGCCTGGTCGACGAGTGCGCCGAGCGCCTTGCGGTGCACCGCGGCGGCGGAGATGAGCAGCGGGTCGGTCGGGGAGATCCCGGTGCCGGTCACCGTCGAGGCCCGCACGCCGTGGGCGAAGGCCGCGTCGGTGAAGGTGATGCCGACGCGGGCGTCGGCCTTCGTGGTGCCGGTGAGCGACAGTGTCGCCGTCCGCTTGTCGCTGACGCGGAGATCAGCCGTGACACCCGCCGGCAGGCCGGTCACGCTCGCCGCCCCGGCCTTGGTGAGGCTGGTTCCCTTGCGGGCGTCGAACGAGGCCGGTCCGTCCAGGATGAGCTGCACGCTGCCGTCGACGGTGCCGTCCGCGGAGGTGGCGACGCCTGCCGGGCGGGCGGAGACGACGGTGTCGCCCTTGTCGCCTCCCGTGCCGCCGTCACCGGTGTCGCCCCCGTCGGTGTTCAGCGAGTACGCGGGCTTGGTCTTGGCGCCCCACTGGGAGGGCTTGGAACCCATGGTGAGGTCCAGGGTTCCGCCGGAGATGATCTGCGCGTAGTCGAGCCACGTGTTGTCGAACCGCTTCCCGTCGAGGGTCGCGCTCTGCACGTAGTAGTTGCTCGGCGAGACGCCGTCGGCCTTGACCGTGAACCGGCTGCCGTTGGCGTAGCTGATCGTCGTGGAGTCGAAGAACGGGCTGCCGATCTGGAACTGGCTGGAGCCGGCGGTCACCGGGAACAGGCCCAGGGCGGCGCCGACGAACATGGTCGACATGGTGCCGGCGTCGTTGTCCATGGTCGGCAGGAAGCCGTTCGGGGACAGCTTGTAGACCTGGGTCCTGACCGGCGGGGTGAACTGGCCGCCGGAGCTGGGGGCCTCGTTCGTGGAGCCCGTCGCGATGTAGCGGTTCCAGGTCGTGCCGGTGTAGATGGCGCGCACCCACTTCTGCGTCAGGCTCGGCTCGCCGACGTAGTTGAAGAGGTACGGGGCCTGGAGGTCGATCTCGTTGGCGTTGGAGTGCAGCATGGTCGAGCCGTCGTCGGCGGTGGAGTCCTCGCCGAACATGTGCTCGATCGCGGCCTTGCCGGCCTTCGCGCCGCCCATGGCCTCGATGAGGCCGCCCATGTCGTACGCGTCGTACCAGTGGTACTGCCAGAGCGTGCCCTGGTAGAGGCCGGCCGCCTCGAACTTCTCGTAGTCGGCGCTCTGCCAGTCACCGTTCGCGGCGCGCGGGGTGAGCAGACCGACCTTGGTGCCGTCGGCCGCGGTCCAGGCGCCGGACTTCACGAGGTTGTCGATCGCCATGGTGGACTGGGCACGCAGCTTCTTCGCGTCGTCCGTCCTGCCGAGTGCGTCGGCGATGACGGACAGCGCCCACTGGTCGTAGCCGCGCTGCACGGTCGTACCGGGGTCACCGGTGACGTACCCCTGCCGCAGCTGCGCGCCCGTGTAGAAACCGCTGTACGACAGCAGCGCCGGGTACGCCTCGTCGAGCCGGTCGAAGTTCTTGTAGCCCTTCGACAGCGCGTCGGCGACCAGCACGGCCGAGCGCTCCCAGCGCACGGTCGGGACCGAGTGGGTGAGGCTGCCGAGGCTCTTGCCGGAGGTGCGCGTGTCGGCGAACAGCTCGACCAGCGACTGGATCATGTCCCGGTAGGTGGCCGGGTCGATGTAGGCCTCGACGGAGTACTTGCGGAAGTCGTCCCAGGTGGACCAGCCGTCGTAGTACGTGAAGCCGTTCGCCTTGTGCACCGCCCCGTCCGCGCCGCGGTACGTGCCGCTGGTGCTGGTGGCGTTCACCGGAGCCGCGTACATGCGGTACAGGTGCGTGTAGAACTCCTTGGTGAGCGTCGACCCGGGGTCGGACTTCGCCGAGGAGCGCACGTCGACGGCGCCGAGCGCGCTGTTCCAGTCCGCCTTCGTCCGGGCGCGCGCCTGGTCGAAGGTGAGGCCGCCCACCTCGTTCTGCTGGTCGACGGCGGCCTGTTCCGCGCTGATCGGCGACAGCGTGATGCGCAGTTCGACGTCGCCCGCCGCGGACGGGGCGAAGCCGAGGACGGCGCCGGTGTCGGAGCCGTCCTGCGTGGTCGCGCCGCTCAGCTTGCCGTCGTTGCCCCAGCTCTTCAGGGAGGTCACGGGGACGTTCGTGGTGGCGTCGTAGTACAGCTTGTACGCGGCGC
The DNA here is from genome assembly GCF_056270165.1 of Streptomyces sp. RLA123. NCBI lineage: Bacteria > Bacillati > Actinomycetota > Actinomycetes > Kitasatosporales > Streptomycetaceae > Streptomyces > Streptomyces sp. RLA123. The sequence continues at coordinate 2,721,777 of NZ_JBWDOR010000003.1, forward strand.
CGTTGAACGACCCCGCGATGAGACCGGTGATCGACGTGGTCCCGTCCGGGAGCGTCGTCGCCTTCATCGTCGAGCGGGTGCGGCTGGTGTAGTTGTTCGCGAGGTCGAGGACGAGCTCGGGATTCGACCCGGCGGGGAAGCTGTACCGCTCGAGCGCCGTGCGCGTCGTCGCGGTCATCTCGGCCTTGATGGTGCCGGAGTCCTGCTTCACCGACGACGCGGTCCCGGAGATGGCCCCGAGGCCCACCTGGTAGGAGCCGGGCGTCGCGCTCTCGTCGTCGTGGCTGTACGCGTGGGCGTACGTGCCGGCGGCGGGGCGGCTGTCGTACTGCACGGAGGTCGGGACGACGAGCAGGTCGCCACCGCCACCGGAGCCGCCGACGCCGTCGAGGTTCGTCGCCGTGAAACCGGCGATGTGGTCCTCGTTGTGGTCGTACCCGGTGTGGTTGCGGCTCGGCGTGGTCAGGGGGTTGACCTTGGCCAGGCTGTGGGGCGCCTCGGCGCCCGGCAGGTCGTTGCCGTCGTCGCCGGCGGTCGACACGAACGGGTCGACGAGCTTGGTGTAGTCCGTGCCGCCGGGCGTCCCGGTGGACCCCGTGGACGAGGTCGCGGCAGGCACGGCCGCGGCCGTGCCGGCACCCGCCAGCGCGGCGAGGCCGAGGGTCCCGGTGAGCAGCGCGGCGACCGTCGAGCGCAGTGGCGAGCGACGCCGGCGGGTGGTTCCCGGAGGAATCACGCGGGGCAAGGGGGGATGGGATCTGATGGGCACGTAACCTCTCCAGCGTCGCAATACGCACGCCCGGTCCGGCCTTATTCAGAAGACAACGTTGTCAAGCCGAACACCGGGCGTGCAACCCAGAGCGAGACGGCAGCGGACGCACGGGATCACCCCGCCGCGTTCACGACCGTCCGCCATCACACACGGGCAAGGCGTACGGCCGGCAAATGGCATTCGTACAGTCTGTGCGTGCCCGGTGCCGCGAAGACGACGCGGCACCGCCGAGCGGACGTCAGATCCCCCTCCCCGGTGCGGTTCCGTCCCCGCCGGGTGAGACCTGGTCCGGCGGTGCGCCAGGGGGCGGCCGAACCCGGCCGCCGCCCCGGGCGTGCTCCTCCCCCGCGCCGGGAACCGGCCGGAACCGGAGCCCGCACCGGGCACCGGGGACGCGTCCGGATGGGGGAGGGCCGGGTGCCCAGGGCAAGGCCGCCGGGGCGGGCGGCGGTTGGCGGCGCTGAGGGTCGGTCATCGCTGCCGGCCGCTCAGCGCCCGTCGGCTCGCGTACTGCCCCAGAGGGGACGTCGTCATGGCTGAGTTCGCGCGGCGCGCCAGCAGGGGGAAGCGCACCGCCGCCGCAGGTCTCGCCGTTACCGGCATGGTGCTCAACGGGGCGATCGCGTCCGTCACCGCGCAAGCCGCGGCGCCGGCGTTCCCGGACGACATCACGATCCACCCGGAGCGGGACGTCGTCCGTCACCGTCGAGGTGCGGCGCCCGGGCGCCGGGACGGTCGGTTCGGGCCACCGGCACGATGGCCTCCGCCGCCTCGCTCGCGGCGGGCAATCCCGCCCTCGGTGCCGGTGGCGGGCTCCAGATGACACCCGGCATCCGGGCCGCTGACGTGGCGTCGGTCAGGCGCGGCGGCGCTGTGGCCGCCGATGCCACGGCACTCGATCTCGGCGTCACCGGTGGCACCCTGACCACGCCGACCACCCTGGTCCTCCTCGGGGCCGCGGGGCTTCCGGTGGCGCGGGCCGCGGGCGCGCCGCCGAAGCGCCGCGCTGACAGCCGCCGGCCGCACCGGCGGCCGCACCGGCGCTCCGGCGGGCCGGGCGGGGCCCGGCCTCGCGCCGTCGTGCCCCGCGGGGGCATACTCGGGCCCCTCGGGCGGATCGGCGCCCGTGGGCAGTGGGAGGTACGCGATGGTGTCGTCGTCGGGGACGGAGCCGCGGAGGGTCACGATCCATGACGTCGCCCGGTCCGCCGGGGTGTCGCGGCAGACCGTGTCGCGGGCGCTGAACGACAAGGACGAGATCGACGGGCTGACCAAGCAGCGCGTGCTCGACGCCGCGCGCGAACTGGGCTACCGGCCGAGCCGGTTCGCCCGCGGTCTGGTGCGGCAGGACACCACCACCATCGGGCTGGTGATCCCGGACCTGCTCAACCCGTTCTTCACCGAGGTCGCCGCGGCCGCACTGGAGGCGGCACGCGCCCGCGGCTGGCACGTCGTCGTGTACGACACCGGGGACCGCGCCACGGAGGAAATCGGCACGCTCCAGGTGATCTGCTCGCAAGTGGACGCGGTCGTGGGGTACTTCAACAGCTCGGAAAGCGAAATCGAGCACTTCACCCGGGGCATGCCGGTGGTGCTCATCGGCCGTGAGCACCACACCGCGCGGTTCAGCTCGATCCGGGTCGACGGCGAGGCCGGCTTCCACGCCGCGGTCGCGCACCTGGTGGGCCGGGGCCACCGCCGCATCGGCATGCTCGACCACGACGGCCGCGCCGAACCCAGCGTCCGCCGGGAATGGTTCGCGGCGGCCGCGGCGGCCCACGGGCTCGGCACGGACGCGGTGATCGGCGCCGCGCAGTCCGCCGAGGGCGGCGCAGCGGCTCTGCGGGCGCTGCTGGGCCGTCACCCCGATGTCACGGCGGTCCTCACCTTCAACGACATCATCGCCATGGGCGCCCTGCGCGAGGCGCGCCGCACGGGCCGCGACGTCCCGGGCGACTTCGCCGTGATCGGCTTCGACGGCCTTCAGCTCGGTACGTTCGTCGAGCCCGCGCTGTCCAGTCTCGCCCTGGACACCCGGCGGCTGGGCGCGCTCGCCGTCGACCAGGCCGCCCGCCTGCTGTCGGGCGGCGATCCGCTGGCCGCCGAGGAGCTCGTCGTCCGGGCCGAGTTGCTGCTGCGCGACTCCGCCTGACCGGCGCGCGCTCAGACCACCGCCCGCGCCCCGACGACGGCCACCGCCAGGACGTAGCCGGCGGTCGCCAGCAGCACCAGCCGGGTCCGCGTCGCCTCGCTCCACTCCGTCCGCGACAACAGCCAGGCCAGCGCCGGCAGGACGAGCACGGCGTGCAGGCTCACGGCGTGCAGCGGCTTCAGCGGGGCCGTGGAGTGGTAGGCGGCCTCCTGGTGACCGGTCCGGGTGAGGTACACGCCGCGGGCGATCATGGCGGCGCCCGAGGCCAGGCCGACCAGCAGGATCGCGAAGCCTGAGCGCAGGGCGAGGGCCATGCCCGCGGGCCCGGCGGGACGGTGCCGGAAGGCCGCGACGGCGAAGGCGGTCAGCACGACGACCAGGACGCCGCCGCCCACGGCCAGCGTCATGGAGACCGCGGTGTCGAAGCCGGTCTCCATGTCGAGGTGCGAAGGCACCCGCCGCCACGCCTGGAGCGTGATGCCTCCGACCTCGACGACGCAGTCGGCCGCGAACACCGCGAGCAGCACGGCCCGCCGGCGCTCCCCGGTCCTCAGGTACGAGGTGACCCAGGCGACCGCCATCAGGGTCAGCCCGAAGGAGACGCCGAAGGTGGCGGGCTTGCGCCAGGAGACCGGGCCGTACCAGGGGCCCCCGTCGACGGCGAAAACCGCCAGGTGGAACAGGCCGGAAAGGACCAGGAGCGCGCCGGTCGCGTACGACACGCGCTCGGCCGCGCGCGGGACGCGCAGCGCCGGCCGCGGGCTGAGGGTGGTGGTCGCCATGGCCCCAGCCTGGTGGGTGCGTCGCGGCCGGTCGTCCCCCGGCCGGAGGCCGGCCGCGTACGCCGCAGGGAGCAGTCGCGCCGTACCCCGGGTGTCAGCGGTGCGCCGCGTGCACGATCCCCGTCGAGGACGCGATGCGGTCGAGCAGGTACACCGCCCCGACGCAGACGGCGATCCACGCGCAGAGGATCACGACCCCGCGGGTGAGACCGTCGTTGTGGAAGTACGCGAGCCCGTCGAGCGCGCGGACGCCGACCCCGGCCGGCATGACCGAGGCGAGGGGTTCCAGCCAGCCGGGGAGGAAGTCCGGCGGGAGGACGCCGCCGCTGGTGGCGTTGCCCATGACGAGCATGAAGATGGAGCCGAGGAGGACGCCGACCGGGCCGAAGATCCTGATGAGCATGACGGTCGCCGCGGCGACGGCGCCGGCCATGAGCGTGATGACGCCCATGATGCCGAAGAAGGAGCCGGGAATGGCACCGAAGGCGGTGCACGCGATCAGCGCGGTGGCCAGGCCGCCGACGACGGCGAAGAGCGCGAGGCTCAGGACACGCTGGCCGAACGAGAGTCTCGGCGCCACCTGGTAGGTCATCTGCCCGAACAGGAAACCGGCCAGGACCAGGCCGAACGAGGCGTAGAAGACGGACAGCCCTCTGCTGTCGCCGTCCGACAGCGGGAGGATGTCGATCACCGGGATCTTGTGCCCCGCGCCCTTCGGCACCGCCGCCAGCGGCGCCACCAGGGCGGAGACCGCCGGGCCGTTGGCGCCGGCGTAGACGACCTTGGGCTTGCCGCCGTCGGACAGGTAGGCCGCGTAGGCCTGGCGGTGTTCGACGGCCGACCGGGCGGAGGCCTCGTCGGGGTAGCGGTCGACCTGGAACGCCTCGGGCGCGATGCGCTGGAGCCTGACGTCGAACAGCGCCGCCGAGTGGTCCGAGGCGGCCACCGCGACGGGGAGCCGGTGCGCCGTGGGGGTGTGGAACGCGGCGAGGAAGACGCTGACGAAAGCGAGACCTATGACCAGCACGGTGAAGACGGGCTTGATCACCGCGGGCGTACCCGTCATCCCCGGCTTGGCGGGCGGCGCGTCGGTCTGCGGTCCGGGAACATGCCGGTGCCGGTGATGGTGCGGCGGGTCCTCCACCGGCGGATGAGCATCGTGCAGGAACGCGGTGTCGGGCACGGCGGCCTTCCTCCCATAATGTAAGCTGACTTATATAAGCTAACAGACAACAACACGGAAGGACGGTCCGGTATGCCCGTCGGCGACCCGGGTGAGCGCGTCGGCTATCTGATCTGGCAGCTCTCGCAGGCGTACTGGCAGCTGCTGGAGCAGGCACTTCGCCCGCTCGGCCTGACACAGACGCAGTACAGCGCCCTGGTCCGGCTGACCATGGACGGAGCCGTGTCGGGCGCGGAACTGGCACGCCGCTGCGGGGTGACCGCGCAATCCATGGGGGTCGCGGTGCTGGGCCTGGCCGACCGCGGGCTCGTCGAGCGGCACGCGCATCCGACGCACGGGCGGATCATCGAGATCAGCGTCACACCGGACGGTGAGACCTTGGCCGAGCAGGCGCAGGAGGCTGTGCAGCCGTGCGAGCAGGAGGCCCTGGCCCCCTTCACGGAGAACGAGAAGTCGCAGCTCAAGGCGGATCTGCGACGGATGCTGCGGTCGCTGAACCCGCACGCGCTGCCGTACTCGTAGCGGACCGGGGGTTCGCCCGGCACCGTCGACCGCCGATGACGGCCCGGAGGCGGTACGGCCGGGCCGGGCGGGCCCGAGGTGCGCGCCCCCGGACCGGGAGCCCGCCGGTGGGGTGACGCGCACACGGCGGCGCACGTCACGGGAGGGACGGCACGCCGCACCGCGGCAAGGATGGCCCGATGACCGCAACCGCTGGGACCGATCGCCATGCACCGGCGAACCGGACCGGGTGATGGGCCGCGCCGTGGTGGACGCGGTCCTTCGTGGAGCTCGACCCCCGCACCGGCACGGCCAGGGCGGTACGGGCCGGCCACCAGCCGCCCGTAGGTGCGCCACGCCTGCGGGCGCACCGAGATCCTGGACCTCCCCGGCGGCGTCCCCCACGGCGTCGACGACCGGGCCTCCTACCCGGTCACCGCGCTGCGGACACCGGCCGGTTCGGTGCTCGCGCTCTGCACCGACGGCCTCGTCGAGCAGCCCGAGACCGACATCGACACCGGCATCGAGCGGCTGCGCCGCGCACTCGCCTCACGCCCGGGCGACGCGCCCCTGGAGGGGACCGCCGAACGGCTCATCCAGGAGGCGGGCCGGCGCCATGCCCGCCCCGACGACATCGCGCTCCTCCTGGCCGTCCGCCCGTCCCCTCGACGGGCGGACGGGCGGGCGGAGGCCCCTCCCCGTTGCGGCGGTCAGATCCTGGCGGTCACGTACTCCTTGCCGGCCGCGTTCTCGACGACGACCTCAAAGATGTCGTCCGAGAGCACGGCCGCCGAACCGTCGAGGCTCACACCGCGCTCCTCGCCGGTCCGGGGAACCACCCAGCTGCCGGCGATCTCCCGATGCCCGTCCTTGCCGACCACCACGAGCCGGCAGCGCTCCCCCGCCGGAACCCCGCTGACCGACGCGTTGAGCCGGACCCAGGCGCCGGCCGGGGTGACCCGCACCGTCATCCGGGCCTTGGTGGCCGGATCGGTGACCGACGCGACCTTGACGCCGGGTTGCGCGCTGACCCCCGGAGGCCCGGCCTCGTCGGTCGTGCCGGCGTTCTGCCCGATCACGACACCGCCGAGGATCAGCACCGCCGCGGCGGCCGCCGCCGCCGCTCCGGCGGCCGTCCATCGGCGCCGCTGCACCCCGGTGCGCTCGGAGCGCAGCTGCCGCAGCGTCCGCTGCAGCAGCAGATCACCGTCCTCCGGCGGGCCGTCCAGGAAGGCCTCCGGGGGGACTTCACCGAGCACGCGCTCCATCTCGCGGAGCTCGTCGACCTCGGCCCGGCAACGGCCGCAGGTCGCGATGTGCTCCTCTGCGGCACGCATCTCCTCGTCGTCGAGGGCACCGAGGACATAGGCGGTGAGCGTCCCGCTGTCGTGCTGCTCTTCCGTGCTCATGCCGCCACCTCCCGCAGCGCGACCGGCTTCTTGGTGTAGAACTCCCGCAGTGCCTTGAGGGCGTAGTGGGACCGGGACTTGACCGTTCCCGGCGGTATCCCGAGGGTCACCGCCGCCTCGGCGACGCTCTGCCCCCTGAAGTAGATCTGGTACAGCACGTCCCGGTGGTCCGGGGAGAGCCGGTCGAGAGCCTCCATCACCACCATGGAGTCGACCACCGCGTCGGCGTGGTCGCGCTCGACCGGCGGGGTGGCCGGTGACTCGGCCACCTCCTGGGGCCGGGCCGCCTTGGCGCGGTACCGGTCCGTGATGATGTTGCGGGCCACGGTCAGCAGCCACCCCCGCACCGAACCCTTGCCGTTGACCAGCGCGTCCGGGTGTCGCCAGGCGCGGATCAGGGTCTCCTGGACGACGTCCTCGGCCGCGGCTCGATCGCCGGTGAGCCGGGTCGCATACGCGAGCAGGGCTTTGCCGTGTTCCTCGTAGAGCGCCCGTATGAGCGCCTCGTCACTCGTGCCCTTGCTCTGACGAGTGCGCGACCACAATGCCGCCATCCACTCACTCCGTCCTCTCCCGATCCGTGTCGCAGATCCCTCAGGGCGGACACGAGACGGGGAGCGGGCGAGTTCAGGTGACCCGCACCACATCGGGGGCTGCACCCCCTTGTGCCCGGTACAGCGAAGCGGCGCGGCTCCTCTGATGGCCTGACGGAGTGGCAGGAGGCCATAACAGCTCATAACGTTTTTTTCCGGGTGGCTGCGGAGGCCGCCAGGAAGGCAGGTGCGGCAGTCATGACACTTCGTCGGCCCCTCGCGGCCGCGGTCGCCACGACCGCGGCCGTCGTGGGGCTGTGCAACGTTCCCGGGGTCGAGGCCGCGGACACCCCGCTCCTGGTGCGGCCCGGGGAGTCCATCCAGGCGGCGGTCGACCGCGCTCGGCCGGGCGACATCATCGAGATCGCGCCCGGGACCTACCCGGGCAGCGTCAACATCACCAAGCCCCGGCTGACCCTGCTGGGCGCCGGTCGCGGGACCGTGATCACCCCGAGCGAGAAGGGGACGGAGAACGCCTGCGCCGCGGCCGGTCACGGCATCTGCGTCACCGGTACGGAGCAGAGCCCGCTGACCTATGTGCGGCTGCGGTCGCTGACGGTCTCCGGGTTCAGGAAGAACGGGGTCGACGCCGCCTGGACCGACCGCATGGAGGTGAACCGGGTCACCGCACGCGCCAACGGACAGCAGGGCATCAGCCAGCAGCGCTCGGTGCGCGCCGTGTTCCGCGACAACGTCGCGGAGAACAACGGCGAGTCGGGGATCTTCCTGGCCAACGCGGTGGACGCCGAGGGCGGCGCCCTGGACACCAAGCACACCCTGATCGCCGACAACGAGCTGTCCGGCAACCGGATCGGCCTCGTGCTGCGCCGGGTGCGGACCGTGGACGTCGAGTACAACGACATCACCGCCAACTGCGGCGGCGTCTTCGTCGTCGGCGACGAGGGCGTGCCGCGGGCCGGGTCGCTCACCGTCTCGCGCAATCTGGTGGCGGCCAACAACAAGTACTGCCCGGCGAACGCCCGGCTGCCCTTCATCCAGGGCGCCGGCATCGTGCTGACCGGCGCCGAGAAGACCCAGGTGATCCACAACAGGGTCGTGGAGAACATCGGGACCTCGCCGATGTCCGGCGGCATCGTGCTCTTCCGCAGCGTGGTGGGCGCCCCCAACACCGGCAACTCCGTACGCGACAACACCGCCATGGGCAACAGCCCCGCCGACCTGGCCGCCGAGGACCAGGGCAAGGACAACGTGTTCAGCGGCAGCACCTGCCGCGTCTCCCAGCCGAAGGGCCTGTGCTGACGATGAGCCTGACCGAGACCACCACCACCGACACCCCCGCACAGGGCGCGATGCGCCTGCGCGAGCTCGTCTTCGGCGCGGCCTGCGCCGCCGCCGTCCGGGCCGCGGCCCGGCTCGGCGTCGCCGACGCGCTCGGCGACCAGCCGGCGACCTGCGACGAGCTCGCTGCCGTCGTGGGCGCGGAGCCGCGCCCGCTGCGCCGGCTGATGCGCGCGCTGTCCTCCTACGGTGTCTTCGAGGAGCGGTCCGACGGCCGCTTCGCGCACACCGACATGTCGCGGATGCTGCGCAAGGACACCCCCAACAGCCTGCACTACATCGCCTTGTGGTGCACCGAGCCGTGGACGTGGGAGGCCTGGCCGCGGCTCGACGAGGCGGTGCGGCACGGCCGCAACATCTTCCCCGACATCTACGGCAAGGAGTTCTTCGACTACCTGCACGACGACGCGCAGGAGAGCGCCAAGGTCTTCGACCGGGCCATGACGCACTCCAGCCGCCAGTCCGCGCAGGACATCGCCGATCTGCTGGACCTGACGGGGATCTCCTCGGTCGCCGACATCGGCGGCGGCCAGGGCCACGTGCTGGCGGCGCTGCTGGAGAAGCACCCCGAGGTGCACGGTTCGCTGCTCGACCTGCCCAAGGTCGTCGCGGGCGCCGACCCGCGGCTGCACAAGGGCGGCGAACTCGCCTCCCGCGCCCGGCTGCTGCCGGGCGACTGCCGGGTGGAGATCCCGGTGACCGCGGACATGTACATCATCAAGAACATCCTGGAGTGGGACGACGAGAGCACCCGGCGCACGCTGCGCAACGTCGTGGCGGCCGGCCACCCCGGGGCCCGGGTGATCGTCATCGAGAACCTGGTGGACGACACGACGTCCATGCGGTTCACCACCGCGATGGACCTGATGCTGCTGATGAACGTCGGCGGTCAGAAGCACACCCGCGACAGCCTGACCGGGCTGATGACCGAGGCGGGCCTCGCCGTCGGCGAGGTCACCCCGGTCAACCCGTTCCTGCACGCCATCCACAGCACCATCGGGCGGGTGTGAACCCGGCTCAGCCGGTCATCTCCCGCACCAGCGAGGTGGTGTGACGGCCCGCCCGGAACTCCGGGCGGGCCAGCACCGTACGCAGGAACTCCGCCGTGGTGCACACGCCCTCGCCGCGCACCCGCAGCTCCTCCAGGACGCGGTCCATCCGGGCCAGCGCCCGCTGCCGGTCCGGTGCCCAGACGACGGCCTTGGCCAGCAGCGAGTCGTAGTCGGGCCCGATCCGCCAGCCCGGGTAGGCGTGGGTGTCCACCCGGACGAAGGGCCCGCCGGGCGGCACGAACTCGGTCAGCAGCCCGGGGGTGGGGGCGAAGTCGCATGCCGGGTCCTCGGCGTTGACGCGGCACTCCACGGCCACCCCGCGCGGCACGATGTCCTCCTGGCGCAGCGTCAGCGGGTGGCCGGCGGCGATCAGCAGCTGCTCGCGCACCAGGTCGACGCCGGTGACCATCTCGGTGACCGGGTGCTCCACCTGGAGCCGGCAGTTGACCTCCAGCAGATAGAAGTCCCGCTCCGGGGTGAGGACGAACTCGAAGGTGCCGACGCCCTCGTAGCCGACCGCCGTCGCACCGCGCACGGCGGCGTCGCACATGGCGCCGCGCAGCCGGGCCGGGAGGTCGGGGGCGGGGGTCTCCTCGACGAGCTTTTGGTGGTGGCGCTGGACGGAGCAGTCGCGCTCGCCCAGATGCACCACGGCGCCGTGCCGGTCGCAGACGACCTGTACCTCGACATGGCGGGCACCGTCGACGTACCGCTCCAGGTAGAGCCGGTCGTCGCCGAAGACGGCGCGGGCGTGCGCCCTGGTGTCGCGGAAGGCGTCCAGCAGCTGGTCCGGGTCGGTGACGACGGCCATGCCCCGTCCGCCGCCGCCCGCGACGGCCTTCAGGATCACGGGGTAGCCGGCCTGCTGCGCGGCCTCCTTCGCCTCGGCGGGACCGTCGAGCGGTCCGGGGCTGCCGGGCAGCACGGGCAGGCCGGCCCCGGCCATCAGGGCCCGGCAGGCGGCCTTGTCGCCGAGCCGCGCGAGCACCTGCGGCGAGGGGCCGATGAACGTCAGCCCGTTGGCCTCGCAGATCTCCGCGAAGTCCGGGTCCTCGGACAGGAAGCCGTAGCCGGGGTGGACGGCCTGGGCCCCGGTGCGGCGGGCCGCCTCGATGACGGCGGGGATGTTGAGGTAGCTCGACCGCGCGGGGGGCGGCCCGATGTGCACGGCCTCGTCGGCGAACCGGACGACCGCCGAGTCACGGTCAGCGGTGGAGTACACCGCGACGGTGCGCAGGCCGAGTTCGCGGCAGGCGCGGGCGACTCGCAGCGCGACCTCACCGCGGTTGGCCACCAGTACGGTGGAGAACACGGCGTTCACTCCCCTCCCGCGTCCGGGGTGCGCCCCGCCGCCTCTGCCGGCTCCACGGCGATCAGCCCCTGGTCGTACTCCACGGGCTGCGCGTCCCCCACGACGATCTCCACCACCCGCCCGGCGACGTCCGACTCGACCGTGCTCATCATCTTCATGACCTCCAGGACGCCCACCGGCTGACCGGGGCCGACGAGGTCGCCCACGGAGACGTAGGGCGCCGCCCCGGGTTCCTGGGCGCGGTAGAAGGTGCCCACGGTGGGGGCGCAGACATAGTGCAGGGCCCCGGCCGGTGGCTCACCGGGCTCCTCGGGCCGCGCCGCGGACTCCTGCGGGAGGTCCTGTGGGGGGTCCTGAGGGGTGACGTGCGGCGCCGGGTCGGCGGCCTCGGGCCGTTCCTGCTCCCGGGGGTCGGGCCACTCGATCTCGACCGAGGTCTGACCGTGCCGCAGCCGGATGCGCCGTGGCGGGGTCGGGACCGATGTGGCCAGTTCTGTCGCGCTGCGGCACACGGCGTCGAGCACCGGGTGCGCCGGTTGCGCGGTGGGGGCCGAACCGTTCAGGTTCCGGCCCACGCCGGCGGTGTGGGCGGGCAACTTGTTGTCGCCGTGGAGCGTCATGGTGCTGCCTCCTCCTCCAGTCGTCCGAAGCGGGAGCACTCGGAGAGCCCGGGACCTTGGTGGAACCGGTGGAAGCGGTCCCGGCGTTCGGCCAGCAGCCGCTCGGGCTCCCGGGTGCGCAGTTCGTCCAGAGCGGCCGAGACCGCGCCACCGACATAGGCGGCCGCGGCGGCGTGGTCCGCGTGGGCGCCGTCCGGCGGCTCGGGGACCACGCCGTCGACGATGCCGAGGCGCAGCAGGTCCCGGGCGTGCAGCCGCAGCGCGGCCGCGGCAAGGGGCGCGGCCCGCGTGTCCTTCCACAGGATCGCGGCACAGCCCTCGGGACTGATGACCGAGTAGATGCCGTTGGCGCTGACCAGCACCCGGTCGGCGACGCCCAGCGCGAGAGCGCCGCCGCTGCCGCCCTCGCCGGTGACGACCGCCACCACGGGCACCGGCAGCCGGGACATCAGCCGCAGGTTCTCGGCGATGGCGAGTGCCTGACCGCCGCTCTCGGCCTCCGGCCCGGGGTCGGCGCCGGGAGTGTCGATCAGGGTGACCACGGGCAGTCCGAGCTTGGCCGCGGTGCGCATCAGGCGGGCGGCCTTGCGGTGGCCGGCCGGACCGGCCATGCCGAAGTGCCGCCGGCGGCGGCCGTCGAGGGTGGGGCCGCCCTTGTGGTGCCCGATCAGCATGACCGGGTGCCCGTCGAGCAGGCCGGGTCCGCCGATCACGGCCGGGCAGTCCGCGCCGAGCCGGTCGCCGTGCAGTTCGTGGAAGTCCTCCAGCAGGTGCGCCGCGTAGTCGGCGGCGGTCGGCCGCCGGGGGTGGCGGGCCAGCCGCACGGCCTCCCAGGCGTCGCGTTCGGGCAGGGCCTCCACGTCGCGGACGACGGGCACGGGGGCCCGGCGGGCCACGGCCGGACGGGGTGCGCCGGGGCGGAGGCCGAGCAGCCGGGACAGCACGCCGCGCAGTGCGGCACGCGGCACGACGTCGTCGACGAGACCGTGCGCGAGCAGGAACTCGGCGGTCTGGAAGCCCTCGGGCAGTTGCCGCCCGGTCGTCTGCTGCACGACCCGGGGCCCGGCGAAGCCGAGGCGGGCGCCGGGTTCGGCGAGGATGACATCGGCGAGGGTCGCGTACGACGCGGCGACCCCGCCGTAGGTGGGATCGGTGACCACGGAGAGGACCAGCACCCCGGCCTCGTCGAGTTCGGCGAGGACCTGCGCGGTCGCCGCCATCTGCATCAGGGACAGCGCGCCCTCCTGCATCCGGGCCCCGCCCCAGGCGGTGACCAGCAGCAGAGGGACGCGATGGCGCAGGCTGGTGCGGGCGGCCGCGGTGATCCGGGCGCCCACGCCGAGGCCCAGACTGCCGCCCAGGAAGCGGAAGTCCATGACGGCGGCGACCACCGGCCGGCCGCCGATCGTGCCGCGCACGCACACCACGGCCTCGTCCAGGCCGGTGTTCTCCCGGGCGTCCCGCAGCCGCTGCGCGTAGGGCCGGGTGTCGGTGAAGTCCAGAGGGTCGTGCGCAGGCGGCCGCTCGCCGCCCTCGGGGACGAGCGGCGCCTGCGAGCCCGGGTCCAGCAGCTGTTCCAGCCGCTGCCGGGCGGTGAGCCGGCCGTGCGCGCCGCACTCGGGGCAGACGCGCAGCATGCGGGCGTAGCGCTTGGTGTACACGAGCGCCTCGCAGCGTTCGCAGCGCACCCACTCCGGCTCGGTGGTGGCCATGTCAGCCGCTCCGCTCCCAGCGGTAGAACTCCCGGGCCATGGCGTCCTTCGGCTCACGCCACGTCTCGGGGTTGTACGGCAGCACGAAGGACGACAGCCGGTCGCTGATGTCGCGGAAGGCGGGGTGGTCCTTGTGCCGGGCGACCTCAGGGCCGGGCGGCCGGTCGGCCTCGACCAGGTGCAGGTAGACGTCGCCGAACTGGAAGAGGCTGCGGCCGGTGACCCCGATCAGGCCGGGGAGTTCGCCCCGGTCCGAGTCGGCGAAGACCCCGGCGACCTGGTCCTCGGCGCCCGGCTTGATCCGGGCGACGATGAGCGAGCGGTAGGTGCTCATGCCCGCCCCTCGCCGTCCCGGTGCCGCTTGACGATGCGCTCGCGGATCAGCTCCAGCTGCACCTTGGAGTTCTCGTTGATGCGGTTGGTCATCGCCTCGTCGTCGAGCGGCGCGCCGGGCTTCATCGAGAAGTCCTGGACCCAGCGCATCCGGACGCCCTCGGGCGCGTCCTGGTACGACCAGTGGATGTCCATGTACTGGAACGGTCCGGTCTCGACCCGGTGCGCGCGTACCGTGCGCGAGGCGCGGTCCGCGGTGCGCTCGGAGACCCAGCTCCAGACCTGCCCGTTCTCGTCGGGGTGCATCGTCAGGCGGAAGACGACCCGGTCGCCGTCGCGCTCGACGATCTCCGCGGAGGCGTACTCGCTGAAGAGCTGCGGCCAGTTCTCCACGTCGTTGGTGATGTCCCAGACGAGGTCGAGCGGGGCGGGGATGGTGATCTCGTTCTCGGTGTGGCCGGACATGAATCAGACTCCTGCCTTGAGTGAGTTGTTGATGACGTCGATGAAGGCGCCGGGGTTCTTGCACGAATCGGCGTCGCCGGCGATCGACACGCCCCGGTCGTTCTCCAGGGCGCCGACGATTCCCAGCAGGCCGAGCGAGTCCAGGCCGTACTCGGCGAAGGGCGTGTCGGGGTGACCGGCCAGCATGGCCGGTTCCACGGTGATGCCCGCGCTGGACTTCATCAGAGCGGCGAGTTCGCCGTACGTGAGTTCCTTGGACATGAAGCGCACTCTCCTTGGATGGACGGGACGAGCCCTACACCCGGACCACGAGGGCCGAGTTGGAGCCCATGAGGCCGCGGCTGAGGACCAGCGCGGTGCGCAGGTCCGCCGGGCGGGGCCGGCCGGTGACCAGGTCGAGGTCGTGGCAGATGTCGGTGACGTTGGGGGTCGGGGGGATCACCCCGTGCCGCAGGGCGAGCACGGCGGCGGCCACATCGAGCACCGGGGCGCCGCAATAGGCGCGGCCGATGCCGGTCTTGGGCGCGGTGACGGGGACGCGGGCGGCCCACGGCCCCAGTGCGTCGCCGAGTGCCAGCACCTCGGCCCGGTCGGCCTCGACGGTGCCGAGCGCGTCGGCGAAGACGACGTCGATGTCGTCGGGTGCGCAACTCGCCTCGGCGAGGGCGTCGCGGATCGCCCTGGCCAGGCCCTCGCGGGACCTCTCCCACTGGGAGGCCCCGGTGAAGGTGGCGCCGTGCCCGGCGATGACGGCCCGGACATCGGCGCCGCGGCGGGCGGCGTGCTCGGCGTCCTCGACGACGAGCATGGCGCCGCCCTCGGCGGGGGCGAACCCGCGGGCCCGGTCGGTGAAGGGCAGGTAGGCCCGGTCGGGTTCGGCCTCCAGGCTGAGTTCGGTGTAGCCGAGCTGGCACACGCCCGAGTACGGCGCAAGCGGCGCCTCGGCGGCGCCGACGACGACGGCCCGGGTGCCGGTGCCGCGGGTGATGTTGCGGCAGGCGTGCGCGATGGCGTCCAGGCCGCCGGCCTCGTCGCTGGCGACGACGCCGCAGGGACCCTTGAATCCGCCGCGGATGGAGATCTGGCCGGTACTCGCCGCGTAGAACCACGCGATGGACTGGTAGGGGCCGACGAAGTGCGGCCCCTTTCCCCACAGGTGCTGCAGTTCGCGCTGGCCGAACTCGCCGCCGCCGGAGCAGGCCGCGGTCACCACACCGATGTCGAACGGGGCGTTCTCGTCCGGACGCAGGCCGGAGTCGGCCACCGCCTGGTCGGCCGCCGCCATCGCGAAGTGGGTGAACCGGTCGGTCTGGACGGTGTAGCGGTCCTCGACGACCGCGGAGACGTCGAAGCCGCGTACCTCTCCGGCGACGCGCAGCGGAAGGTCCTGGCAGCCCTCGCGGCTGACCGAGTCGAGAACGGCGACGCCCTCCTGGGTCGCCTTCCAGAAGGCGTCGGCACCGATGCCGTTCGGCGCGACCACGCCGATGCCGGTGACCACCGCTTGCGTTCTCATCGCTGGCTCCCCTCCGGTCGGTTGAGGACCACCGCGGACTGGAAGCCGCCGAAACCGCTGCCGACGGACAGCACGGTGCGCAGCTTGAGTTCGCGGGCGGTGCGCGGGACGTAGTCCAGGTCGCACTCGGGGTCCGGGGTCTCGTAGTTGGCCGTCGGCGGGACCACGCCGTGGGCGAGGGCGAGGGTGCAGGCGGCGAGTTCGATCGCGCCGATGGCACCGAGGGAGTGGCCGACCATGGACTTGATGGAGCTCATGGGCGTGGAGAAGGCGTGATGGCCCAGCGAGCGCTTGACCGCGGCGGTCTCGTGGCGGTCGTTCTGCTTGGTGCCGGAGCCGTGGGCGTTGACGTAGTCCACGTCCCGGGGGTCGAGCCGCGCGTGGTCCAGGGCGCGGTCGATGGCCTCGGACATCTCCAGGCCCTCGGTGGTGAGACCGGTCATGTGGTAGGCGTTGCCGTAGGTGGCGTAGCCGCCGATCTCGCAGTAGATGCGGGCCCCACGGGCCCGCGCGTGCTCCAGGTCCTCCAGGATGAGGACCGCTCCGCCCTCGCCCATGACGAAGCCGTCGCGCCGGGCGTCGAAGGGCCGGGAGGCGTGGGCCGGGTCGTCGTTGTTGGGCGAGGTGGCCTTGATGGCGTCGAAGCAGGCCACCGTGATCGGGGATATCGGGGAGTCCGAGGCGCCGGCGATGACGATGTCGGCGCGTCCCTCCTCGATGGTGTGGAAGGCGTAGCCGACCGCGTCCAGGCCCGAGGTGCAGCCGGTGGAGACGGTCTGCACGGGCCCGCGGGCGCCGTGCCGCTCGGCTATCTCGGAGGCGAGCGCGCTGGGTGCGAACGCCCGGTGGAGATGGGCGCCGGCCTTGGTGTGGTCGACGTCCCAGCGGGCGCCGGAGGCGCTGACGCGTATGTAGTCCTGTTCGAGCCGGGTGGTGCCGCCGACGGCGGTGCCGAGCGACACCCCGACGCGCCACGGGTCCTCGTCGTCCAGGTCCAGTCCGGCGTCGCGCAGCGCCTCGGCGGCCGCGACGAGCGCGAACTGGACGTACCGGTCGGCGCGTTCGGTGTCCTGCGGGCTCAGTCCGCAGGCCGCGGGGTCGAAGTCGACCTCGGCGGCTATGCGGGACCGGAAACCCGTCGCGTCGAAGAGCGTGATCCCGCGGGTCGCCGTACGGCCGGCCGTCAGAAGCTCCCAGAACGCGGGGACCCCGACACCGCCGGGGGCGACGACACCTGCCCCGGTGACCGCCACCCGGCGGGTCATGACGCCGGGCCCTGGTGTGTGTCGCAACCCCTGACGGACCCGGTGGCCTCGGTGGACTCGGTGGCCTCCGTGTCGACGTGGCCGAGTTCGGGGCGCGGGGCGAGCGGGCCGAGGTGGAAGACGAGCCGTGCCTCGGTGCTGCCGACGTTGCGGAACCGGTGCCGGACGTACGGGGGGATCATCAGGCCCTGCTCGGGCCGGAGCGGGCACGGCACCCCGTCCAGGTCGACCTCCAGGGAGCCGCACTCCACGTACACGAACTCCTCGGAGTACGGGTGGTAGTGCTCGCCGATCCGCTCGCCGGGCTGCACGAGCGCCACGCCCATGAAACCGCTCGTGGCGCCGACCGCGGTCGGGGTGAGCATCGCCCTCAGGTCGCCGCCGCGGCGGCGGTTGGGCGCGGTGTCGCCGAGATTCACGATCGTCGGGGTGAACGGAACGTCCCGGTTGCTCCGGTCGTTCGTCAGCAGGTCATCCATGCTTCTCTCCTCCGGCCGGGCCGGCCCTGGGCGTACCCGGGGCCGGCCGGTACCTGCCGGTTGCGGTGGCGGGTGTGGGGGGTGGGTCAGGACGCGGGCGCGTTCACGGGGGCTCGCCGGTCGGTGAGCATCCGCATGTCGCACTCGTTGAGGAACCGCTTGAGGCCCAGGTCGCTGGAGACGTCCAGGTCCGGCCCGACGTCCAGCAGTCGGGCGAGCACGCTCGCCTTGTGCCGGCCGGCGGCCCCGACCGCGATCAGGGGCGCCTCCTCGACCGGCATACGCAGGTCGATCAGTCGGACGACGATGTCCTCGCGCAGATAGACGGTGCTCCGCGCGAGCGGGCCCTTCTGGTCCTCCACCGCCTGTTCGTCCTGCGCCGCCAGCATCTTGGCGACGGTGGGTCCGCAGCCGTCCTTGGCGGGGTAGAACAGGGCGTGCCGGCGCAGGGTCTCCGGCCGGTCGGCGCCCTTGGCGACGTGGTGCACGGCCGGCAGTGCCGCGCGGGCGAAGAACTCCCGTGCGGAACTGGGGTCGCTGAGGTCGCGGTGTGCCTCGAGGTAGGGGTTGATGGCCTCCTCGACCGCCTGCACCTCCGGCTGCCGCGCCACGTGGCGCAGCGCCCGGATCAGGTCGCCTTCCACCTCCACCGCACGCACGACACGGTTGCCGTGCATGAACAGCGAGGTGCGGTGCAGCCGCGTGGTCTCGTCGACCTGCGCCTGCGGTGAGGTGTAGCCGGCGAGGATGTCGGCGACCGCCGACTCGCTGCCGGGCTTCACGGTGAAGGTGATGGCGTGTCGGTTCAGCCCGTCGCCGACCCTCGGCACCGACTGCAGGAGTCCCGGCTCGTACGAGGTACGGGTCTCCCGCAGCACGCCGAAGCGCAGCGAGCGGGTGTCCTTCACGCAGCCGTGCATCGGCTGCACCATCTCCAGATGGGTCGGGCTGTCCACCCATGCGAGGAAGTGCAGCGCACTGTCCCACTCACTGGTGATCAGCCATTGCGAGGGATTCTCGATCGACTGGCAAAGCTGGTCGCTGACGTGCCCGGGCACGGCAGCGACATGGCGGCACATTTGGTCATACGCGTCAAGAAACCGCTGCTCGGCACCGTCCTCGACATCCAGCATGAGGACGACGCGCAGGCGAGTGCCATCGAGCGCGGACTGCGAGACCTTTTCGGCCAGGGGTGTCATATTCCACCTCTTTCGAGAGCGAGCAACCCCGAGGTCCGTCGTCCATTGATCGTGCTGTGGTGGCCCAACCGGTGCGAGATATGTGATCCGATTGGGTGATGGGCGCAAATACGCTCCGTTATCGGGCATCAAGGGAGCTATGACTCCACAGGCCGAAGACCGGGTCCCGGTCCTCATCGTTGGAGGCTCCCTCGTAGGGCTCTCCACCTCAGTCTTCCTGGGCCGTCTCGGCGTCCGGCACCTCCTCGTCGAGAAGCACCCGGGAACGTCCATCCACCCCCGCGGCCGCGGCAACAATCTGCGGACCATGGAGGTGTTCCGAACCGCCGGCGCCGAGCAGAAGATCCGGCAGGCGGCCTCCGTACTCGCCGACAACCACGGCATCCTCCAGGCCGAGTCGCTGACCTCAAACAACGCCGAGTGGCTCTTCCGGGACATCGACCCGGGCGGCCGGCTCGCCGGGATCAGCCCCAGCGGCTGGTGCCTGTGCAGCCAGAACGACCTGGAGCCGGTGCTGCTGAAGTACGCCCGCGAGCTGGGCGGCGAGCTCGCCTTCAGCACCGAGATGCTCTCCTTCGAGCAGGGTGGCGACGGCGTCACCGCCGAATTGCTCGACCGGGAGACCGGCGCGCGCCGCACGGTGCGGGCGGACTACCTGGTCGCCGCCGACGGCCCGCGCAGCCCCGTGCGCGAGCACCTGGGCATCGGCCACAGCGGCCGGGGCGACCTGTTCGCCAACATCAGCGCCACGTTCCGGGCCAAGCGCCTGGCCGACGCCGTCGGCGACCGGTACTTCATCGCCTGCTATCTGACCAACCCCGAGGCCGACGGGGTGCTGCTGCCCGTCGACAACGAGGAGAACTGGGTCTTCCACGCCCCCTGGCACCCCGAACACGGCGAGAAGATCGAGGACTTCACCGACCAGCGGCTCATCGCCCACATCCGCGCCGCGGTGGGCGTGCCCGATCTGGAGATCGAGATCACCGGCCGGGCGCCCTGGCGGGCCGCCGAGCGCGTCGCGGACTCCTACGGCCGCGGCCGGGTGCTGCTGGCGGGCGACTCCGCCCACGAGATGTCCCCGACCGGCGCCTTCGGCTCCAACACCGGTATCCAGGACGCCCACAACCTGGCCTGGAAGCTCGCAGCGGTCGTCGACGGCTGGGCCGGCCCCGGGCTGCTGGAGACCTACGAGGCCGAGCGGCGCCCGGTCGCGGTGGCGACCAGCGAGCGGGCCTCGGCCCGTTCCGCCGAGCACGCCCACCCCGGGTACGCCCCGCCGGCCGGCGGCGGCCCGCAGAAGGGCGTCCTCGTGGTCGCCCTCGGCTACCGTTACCCCGAGGGCGCGTTCCTCGGGGGCGACTCCGGCCGCCCGGTCGTCCCGGAGGACTTCCGCCCGGTCGCGGAGCCCGGCGGGCGCGCCCCGCACCTGTGGGCGACGACGCAGGACGGCGAGCGGCGCTCGACGCTGGACCTGTACGAGCGCTCCATGGTGCTGCTCTGCGGTGACGGCGCCGAGGGCCGGGCATGGCACGAGGCCGCCCGTACGGCCGGCGCGCGCCTCGGCGTACCGGTGGCCGCGTACCGCCTCGGCGACTCCGCCGATGCCGACCTGACCCCGGAGGGCGACACGGACTGGGCCGCCCTGCACGGCATGTCGCCGCGGGGCGCGATCCTGGTCCGCCCGGACGGCTTCGTCGCGTGGCGTGCCGAGGACGCCGTGGACGACCCCGAGGCCACCGTGGCCGGGGTGCTCACGACGGTGCTGCGGCGCGGCTGACCGCCCGCCGGACAGGGGCCCCGCGGGGTCCGGGACCCCTGTGGTTCCGGACCCCGCGGGGCCCGCGTTCGTCCCGGGAGCGGTGACCGGCCGCGGCCGGTCACCGCTCCGGGGTGTCG
The DNA here is from genome assembly GCF_056270165.1 of Streptomyces sp. RLA123. Classification (NCBI taxonomy): domain Bacteria; kingdom Bacillati; phylum Actinomycetota; class Actinomycetes; order Kitasatosporales; family Streptomycetaceae; genus Streptomyces; species Streptomyces sp. RLA123. The sequence continues at coordinate 2,742,317 of NZ_JBWDOR010000003.1, forward strand.
ACCCGTCAGCCTGTCGGCTCCGTCGCCCCGGCCGGGACACCCGGCTCCGGCACGCCGGTCCAGGCGGGGGCGGGCCAGCCGCGCCAGGGGGCGTAGGAGGGGTTGGCCACGCACTTGGCGGTGATCTCGGTCCGGGTCGCCCGGTCCACCGGGCAGCCCCTGACGATGAACTGTCGCGCGATGCCGCCGGGGAAGGCGATGCCCGTCTGCGGCGCGCGCACCGTGCGGGTGCCGATGGTGGCGTTGACGTCGATGCCGCCGGGGGCGTCGATCCAGTAGTGGTAGGCCGTGTCCTGCCGGCGGTAGGCCTCGCGGTCGTACGTCGCCTCCACGTAGGGCGCGGGCTGGGCGCGCTGCGCGTAGGACGGCAGGTCGTACTGGCCGTGCGTGTCGGCCGGGCGCAGACCCTCCTTGAACACGACGGCGGGCGGCCGGTCGTCGGACCGGTACAGGGCATGGCAGTCGGCGCGCCAGGCGGGCTCGTCCGGACGCATCCTGGCGAGGTCCACGTCGACGTCCGCCGCCGCGTAGAGCCGGTCGGGGACGAGGGGGCACCACTCGGCGGCGTCGGCGAGCCCGGGGGCGACGGCGTCGGCGGTGGCGCACAACGGGAGGGCGAGGGCGCCCAGCGGAAGCGCGGCGGCGCTCAGCCGGCGCAGCATACGCAGTGTGATCATGTGCTCACGATCACCCCGCTTCGGCCCGGCACCGGGGATGCTCACCCGTTCGTCGGCGTGTCCGTACGGCGGCGCCGGCCGCCGCGGCCGCCCATGCAAAAGAGGCCCCCTGCGCGCCGTTGTTCGGCGGGGCGGGGGCCTCTCATCCGTCGTGGAACCAGGGGTGTGATCCAAGACGTCCTGGAACGACCGAGCCGGGTCAATGGGGTCGTTTCGTCATGACTATACGCCATTCCCCACCACAGACCTCACGATGTGGGCGTGAGATGGGCCACCGACCTTGCAAACGCAGGCGTGAAGTTCACTTTGCGTTCAACGTTCCATGACGCGCATTTCGAACCACGTGGTCTTTCCGCGCGGCAGCAGATCCACGCCCCAGCGGTCGGCGAGCTTGTCCACCAGGAAGAGCCCGCGGCCGCTGATGTCCATCTCGCGCACCGGCATCAGACAGGGCAGCGCCCGGGACGGGTCGCGCACCTCCACCCGGATCCAGCCGCGGCGGCGCAGCATGCGCAGGCCGAAGGTGCGGGCCCCGGTGTGCCGTACGGCGTTGCCGACGAGTTCGGAGACGAGTAACTCCACGACGTCGTCGAACTGCGGCAGGCCCCACAGCCGCAGCACCGAGAGCGCCAGCCTGCGGGCCGTCGCCGCGGACTCCGGGCGCGAGGTGAGACGCACCTCGTCCACGGACGGGTTCCCCACCAGATCGAGGGATGTCGCCGCCAGTTCGTCGGCCGCCGTGGGCGGCCGTCCCGCAATCGGGATCGTCACCCGTTGCGGCTGTTCCGATGCTCCCTGCTGCCCCGCCATGCCCTCATGATGACCGCCCCGGACGGCGGTTCGGGGCGGATCGGGGGAATTGGCCGGGCGGAATGGGATATTCCGAGTAGCTGTTTTGACATATGTCAAGGGCAAAAGTGGATCTCGGGCAACGCCCTTCACCTGCGGGAACCGCACCGTCACAGCGGCTGTTCCACCCATCCGGCACAGGTCGCCTTAAGGTCCGCTTAAGGTTGCCTTAAGGCGACCGGACCGGTTCCGACGGTCACTCAACCGGGTGGGTCCTAACGGAACTTCGCCTTGCCGGGACCCTCCTCGACGAAGCTGCGCATGCCCGTCGTCCGGTCCTCGGTGGCGAACAGCCCTGCGAAGAGGTTGCGTTCGATCGTCAGGCCGGTCTCCAGATCGGTCTCCAGGCCGGCGTCCACCGCCTCCTTCGCGGCGCGCAGCGCCAGCGCCGGGCCGCGCGCGAGACGCTCCGCCCAGGCGCGCGCCTCGGTGTACACCTGCTCGGCGGGGACCACCTTGTCCACCAGACCGATCGTCAGCGCCTCGGCGGCCGCCACCATGCGGCCGGTGAAGATGAGGTCCTTGGCCTTGGACGGCCCGACCAGCCGGGACAGCCGCTGGGTGCCGCCGGCGCCCGGGATCAAGCCGAGCAGGATCTCCGGCTGGCCGAGCTTCGCGTTCTCCCCGGCGATCCGGATGTCGGCGCACAGGGCGAGCTCACAGCCCCCGCCGAGCGCGTACCCCGTGACGGCGGCGACCACCGGCTTGGGGATCCGGGCGACCGCCGTGAAGGAGTCCTGCAGCGCGCGGGCCCGCACGGCCATGGCCTCGTAGTCCATGGCCTGCATTTCCTTGATGTCCGCGCCCGCCGCGAACACCTTCTCGCCGCCCCAGATCACCACGGCGCGGACGTCGTCGCGCCGGGCCGCCTCCTCGGCGACCTCGCGGAGCCGGTCCTGCGTCGCGACGTCCAGCGCGTTCATCGGGGGGCGGTCCAGGCGAATGGTGCCGACACCCTCGTCGACCTCGAGATGTACTGTCATGGCCGACGAGGGTATCCGTGAACGCGCGTTTACGCTGCGACGTGCCTCACGGGCACGGCACCCGGTGTCAGGAGGCGGCGGTCCACTCGCTCCACGGCATGTTCCAGCCGTTGAGCCCGTTCCACCACTGCACCGTCTTGTCCTTGGAGTTCTTCACCTCGACGACGTCACCGATCATCGAGTTGTTGTAGAACCAGCCGGACGGGCTGCTGCTGCTGCCGCCGCGCACGTCCTGCAGACCGACGCAGCCGTGGCTGACGTTGGCGTTGCCGAAGGTGGACGGGCTGGCCCAGTAGTTGCCGTGGATGAACGTGCCCGAGGTGGTCAGGCGCTGCGCGTGCGGCACGTCCTTGATGTCGTACTCGCCGCCATAGCCCACCGTGTCGCCGTTCATGCGGGTGACCGGGTAGCGCTCGGTGATGACCATCTTGCCGTTGTAGGTGGTCGTGCCGGGGCCGCCGGAGGTGATCGGGACGGTCTTGAACAGCTTGCCGTCGCGGTAGACCTTCATGGTGTGCTTGGCGGCGTCGACGATGCTGACCTGGCTGCGGCCCACCGTGTAGTGGACGTCCTTGGCCTGGGTGCCGTAGACACCGTCCGCGCCCTCGACGCCGTTCAGCCGCAGGGAGAGCGTGACCTTGGTGCCCTTCGCCCAGTACTTCTCCGGGCGGAAGTCGATGCGCTGGTTGCCGTACCAGTGGCCGGCGACGGGAACGGACGGGCTCGCGGTGACCTTGATGGCCTTCTCGACGGCCTTCTTGTCCTTGATGGCGCGGTTGAAGTTGAGGGAGACCTCCATACCGGTGCCGATCGTCTGACCGTCCTCCGGGGTGAAAAAGCCGATGAAGGTGTCCTTCGGGGTGACCGTGGTGAAGCTCGCGTGCTTGGCGGACTCGCGTCCCGAACCGTCCTTGGCTATCGCGTCCACCGTGTACTTGGTCGAGGCGCCCAGCGTCTCCGAGGGCTCCCAGCCGGTGCCGTCGGCGGATATCTCCCCGTCGACGGGGTCGCCCTTGGCCGTCTTCACCACGACCGAGGTCAGCTTGCCCTTGCCGGCGCTGACTTTCAGCGCTCCGGTGGTGGCCACGTCGTCCGCGCCGTCCTCCGGTGCGATCGTCACGACGGCCTGCGACTCGGTGGTGTCACCGGTGCCGCCGCCCGGCGACGCCGACGCCCCCGGCTTGGCGCCCTTGTCGCCGCCGTCCTTGCTGTCTCCGCTCGCGCTGCCCCCGCAGGCGGTGACGAGCAGCAGCATTGCCCCCATCGCCAGAGCCAAGGTGCTGCGCTTGGCGCCCGGCGCTCCCTGTATCGCCTTCAACTCTCTTCTCCCCATGCCCGGCCGTGCCCGTGTGAGTCCCCCTCACTCTTCAGTCAGCCAACCACAGGAAAGCGGCCCGGCAGGTCCCGGTATTGTCACCGTTCCGTCCCGATCACCGGGCCCTGCCGGAGCGGTAGTTCAGCCGTCGGCCAGCCACTGCCGCCAGGACAGGTTCCAGCCGCTCAGCCCGTTGTCCGGGGCGACGGTCCGGTCGTGGGAGTTGACCACCGTGACCATGTCCCCGACGAGGGTGTGGTCGAAGAACCAGCCCGCCGGGGTGGCGTCCGCGCCGCCCTTCACGTCGTAGAGGCCGACGCAGCCGTGGCTGGTGTTCGCGGAGCCGAAGGTGCCGGGCGGCGCCCAGTAGCTGCCGTGCACGAAGGTGCCCGAGCGGGTCAGGCGCAGCGCGTGCGGGACGTCCGGGATGTCGTACTCGCCGCCGAAGCCGACGGTGTCCCCGTTCATCCGGGTCAGCCGCAGCTTCTCGGAGACGACCATGGCGCCGTTGTACGTCGGGTTGTCGGGCGCGCCGGCGGAGACCGGCAGGACGCGGAACACCTGCCCGGCCCGGCGCACCGTCATGGTGTGGGTGGCCGCGTCGACGACGCTGGTCTGGTCGCGGCCGACGGTGAAGCGCACGTCCTTCTCCTGCACCCCGTACACCTCGGGCGCCGCCTCCACGTCGCGCAGCCGCAGCGCGAGGGTGACCTCGGTGCCGGGCTGCCAGCGGTAGCGGGGCCGGAAGTCCAGGCGCTGGTCGCCGAACCAGTGCGGCTCGACGGCCACGGCCGGCTCGGACGTGACGGCGACGGCGCGCTCGACGGCCGCGCGGTCGGCCACCGGGCGGTTGAAGTCCAGGGACACGATCATGCCGGTGCCCACGGTCTGGCCGTCCTCGGGCGTGAAGTAGCCGACCAGGGTGTTCCGGGGGACAAGGGTGGTGAACACCGCGTGTTTGGCGGCGCGCCGGCCGTCGCCGTCCACCGCTACCGCGTCCACGGTGTACTTCGCCGACAGCGCCAGGCGGTCGCGCGGCTGCCAGCGGGTGCGGTCGGCGCTCAGCACGCCGTCGATCCCCGTCCCCTCGCCGTCGGCGACCCGCACGGAGGTGAGCCGGCCGTGCTCCGCCTCCACGGTGAACGGATCGTCGGGACGCACCTCGCGCGCCCCGTCGCCGGGCGTGATCCGGATCTGGGCCCGGGACAGCTTCGGAGCCTGGTCACCGGCCCCACCGCCCTCCCCCGGGGCGAACCCCAGACCGCACGCCGTCAGCACCGAGACCAGCCATATGGCGGCGGTCAATCCCACCCCCGCGCGCACAGCGCGCCGCACCGCAGTCGTCACGCAGGGTCAACGACCGGGCGGCCGCGGGGAAACGTGCCGGCGCCGCCAAGACGGCCCTGATCGAGATGGGCCGCAAGCACGGGCGGGACATCCGCCTGGTGCATCCCGCGCACACCACCATGGACTGCGCGGCGTGCGGAGCGAGAACCGGGCACGCACTTCCACTCTCGGAACGTACCTGCACCCGCACCGCGTGCGCAGCCGTCTCGCCCAGGGACAAGAACTCCGCCCGCGTGATGCTCGTCCGGGCTGGACTCGACCCGGCTGGTGCCGATCGTGCAAGCGCTGGCGGACCGCTGGTCCCCAGCCAACGTGAGCCAGGAATCCCCGTCCCTCAGGACGGGGAGGATGTCCAGCGTGTGACGTCGTGCGGGGAACGGGAAAGTAAAGCGGGAGGGCGCAACGCGCGCACGGGAGGGACACCGTGCCGCGAGGGTCCTGGCCGGCGCGGCCAGGACCGGCCGTCCCCCGAGCTGCAGGAGGCAAGCACGTGTCAGAGACGCGCCAGGACGATACGGCCGAGCGGGCCGGCATGCTGCGCCCGGTCGGCCCCCCGATCGCTCCCCTGTCCGTGCCCCTCCCCCGCCCGCACTCCGAACCGGCGGCCGCCGAGCCGGAGCCCGCGCGGGAGGTCTGGCCGGGCAGCCCGCAGCCGCTGGGGGCCCGCTTCCATCCCGGCCCGGACGGGCGGCCGGGCACCAATTTCGCGCTGTGGGCGGGCGGTGCCGAATCCGTCGAGCTGTGCCTGTTCGACGACGACGGCGCCGAGACCAGGATCCCGCTGACCGAACTGACCCATGAGATCTGGCACGGCTTCGTGCCCGGCGTCCTGCCGGGCCACCGCTACGGCTACCGCGTGGGCGGCCGCTGGGACCCGTGGACCGGCGCCCGCTGGAATCCGGCCAAGCTGCTGCTCGACCCGTACGCGCGGGCGGTGGACGGCGACTTCACGCTCCCGCCGGAGGTCTACGGCCACGTCCGGGACTGGCCCGAGCGCGCGGTCGCCGACACCGTGCGCGACAACCGCGACTCGGCCCCGCACGTGCCCAAGGGCGTCGTGGTGGACGACGACGACTCCTGGGTGGACGACCGGCGCCCCAAGACGCCATGGGCCGACTCCGTCATCTACGAGCTGAATGTGCGCGGTTTCACCATGCGCCACCCCGGCATCCCGCCCGAGCTGCGCGGCACGTACGCGGGGCTCGCGCACCCCGCGGCGGTGGAGTACCTGGCGGGCCTCGGCGTGACGGCCGTCGAGCTGCTGCCGGTGCACCAGTTCGCGCACGAGGACCACCTGTTGCGCCGTGGCCTGCGCAACTACTGGGGCTACAACTCCGTCGGATACTTCGCCCCGCACGCCGGCTACGCCGCCACCGGGAGCCGCGGGCAGCAGGTCGGCGAGTTCAAACGGATGGTGCGCGCGCTGCACGACGCGGGCATCGAGGTGATCCTCGACGTCGTCTACAACCACACCGCCGAGGGCAGCGAACTGGGCCCGACCCTGTCCCTGCGGGGCATCGACAACCGCGGCTACTACCGGCTCCAGGCGGACCCGCGCCGCTACGCCGACTACACCGGCTGCGGCAACACCCTGCACGTCGTGCAGCCGCAGGTGCTGCGGCTGATCACCGACTCGCTGCGCTACTGGGTCACCGAGATGGGCGTCGACGGCTTCCGCTTCGACCTGGCGGCGGCGCTGGCCCGTTCCATGCACGACGTCGACATGCTCTCCCCCTTCCTCGCCGTCATCGCCCAGGACCCGGTGCTGCGCCGGGTCAAGCTGATCGCCGAGCCGTGGGACGTCGGCTCCGGCGGCTACCAGGTGGGCGCCTTCCCGCCGTTGTGGACGGAGTGGAACGACCGCTACCGCGACACGGTGCGCGATTTCTGGCGGGGCACCCACCACGATGTGCGCGACCTCGGCTACCGGCTGTCGGGCTCCAGCGACCTGTACGCCTGGGGCGGCCGCCGCCCGTACGCCTCGGTCAACTTCATCACCGCGCACGACGGCTACACCCTGCGCGACCTGGTCAGCTACGAGAGCAAGCACAACGGGGCCAACGGCGAGGACAACCGGGACGGCACCAACGACAACCGCTCCTGGAACTGCGGGCACGAGGGCGAGACCGACGACCCGCAGGTGACGGCGCTGCGCCGGCGGCAGCTGCGCAACATGCTCGCCACCTTGCTGCTGTCCACCGGGGTGCCGATGCTCACCGCGGGGGACGAGGCCGGGCGCACCCAGGGCGGCAACAACAACGCCTACTGCCAGGACAACGAGATCGGCTGGATGGACTGGTCGCTGCTGGAGGATCCGGCCTGGGCGGCGCTGCGCGACCTGACCGCCCGTCTGATGCGGCTGCGCCGACGGCACCCGGTGCTGCGCCGCAGGGCCTTCTTCTCCGGGCGTCCGCAGTCCGACAACGGTCTGCGGGATCTGGCCTGGTTCACCGCGCGGGGGCGGGAGATGACCGACGGGGACTGGCACGGGGCGACCTCGACGCTCGGGATGTACCTGTCCGGGGCGGATATCCCGCACCGCGACCAGCGCGGGCTGCCGGTCCGGGACGACAGCTTCCTCGCCGTCCTCCACGGCTCGTACCGCCCGGTCCGGTTCACCCTGCCGGGCGCGCCGTGGGCGGCGGAGTACGAACTGCTGCTGGACACCTCGCTCGAGGACCAGGAACAGGCGCCGGGCACCCGGTACCGGGCGGGGGACGTCCTCACGGTGCCGGGGCGGACGGTGCTGCTGCTGCGGGTCGTCTGAGGGACGAGACATTGCGGCGAAGGTGTGGACTCGGCCAATTGGTCCAGTCCACACTGGTCGTCCGTGACCTCCGCACCCCCGCCCTCCCCGCCGTACGCCTCCGACCGCACCGCGAAAGCCGCCCCCGGGGACCGCCTGTGGTCACGGGGGTTCGGGCTGTACTTCACCGCCCGCAGCGTCGCCATGCTCGGCGACTCGATGCTGCCCGTGGCCCTGTCGGCCGGACTGCTCCAGCACGGGTACGGCGCGGGCGACATCGGTTACGCCATGGCCTCGTTCACCGCGTGCTTCGCGGGACTGGTCGTGTTCGGCGGGGTGCTCGCCGACCGGTTCAGCGCCCGTACTCTCATGATCGGCGCGGACCTGGTGCGGGTCGTCACCCAGTCCCTGGCCGCCGCCCTCTTCTTCGCGGGGCACGTCGTGCTGTGGCAGATCTGCCTGATCGGCGCGGTCAACGGCGTGGCGGGCGCCATGTTCCAGCCAGGGGTGGCCAGTACGGTCCCGCAGGTCGCCCGGGACGTCCAGGAGGCCAACGGGGTCGTCCGCACGGCCGAGGCGCTGATGGCGCTGGCCGGCCCGGCGCTCGCCGGCGTGCTGGTGGCGTTCGCCTCCTCCGGCGGGGTGTTCGCCGTGCACGCCGGGACGTACGCGGTGAGCGCCGTCTGCCTGCTGCTGCTCCGGCTGCCCGGGCGGACCGCGCGCGGGCAGCAGGACGCCGTCCGGCGCGGCAGCTTCCGGGCCGACCTGGCCGAGGGGTGGCGGGAGTTCCGGGCCCGCACCTGGATGTGGTCGGTGATCGTCGTCTGGATGGCCTTCATGATCATGGTGATGGGCCCGGTGACCCCGCTGGCGGCCGGGGAGATCCTGCCCGCACACGGCCCGAAGGCGTACGGCCTGGTCAGTTCCGCGCTGGGGGCGGGCACCGCGCTCGGCGGGCTGCTGGCGATCCGGCTCCGGCCGGCCCGGCCGCTGCGGGGCGGAGCCCTCGCGCTGTTCGGGTTCGCGCTCTACCCGGCGGCCGTCGGCGCGTGGCTGCCGGTGCCGGCGATCGCGGCGGCGGTGCTGGTGGCCGGGACGGCCTGGGCGTTCTGGAGTGTGATGTGGGCCACCAGTGTGCAGACGCAGGTGCCCGGCGAGATCCTCAACCGGATCCACGCCTACGAGGTCGCGGGATCGGTCGCCATGCTGCCCGTCGGCCAAGCCCTGGCGGGGCCGGCGGCCGGGGTTTTCGGGGCCCGTCCCGTCCTGCTGGCCGGTGGCGTGGTGACGGTAGGGGTCTGCGTGGCGCTGCTGTCGGTGCCCGCCGTGCGGGACCTCGGCCGAAAATCCGGATGAACGTTGTCAGTGGTCACACGTAGTCTCTGAAACGATGCCTGAGTCGACCATCCAACCCGCGCCCGACCGTCCCCGATCCGCCGTCCGCTCCCTGCTGCGCCTGTGGCCGTACGTGAAGCCGGTCAGCCACCGGCTGTTCGGCTCCGCGGGGGTGGCCGTGGTCGCGTCGTGCCTCGCGCTGCTCATCCCGCTCGTCCTGAAGTGGATCGTGGACGGCCCGGTCGTCGACCACGACCCCTCCGGCGTCTGGCTCGGCGGCGGCGTCGTGCTGCTGCTCGGTCTCCTGGAGGCAGGGCTCTTCGGCATACGGCGCTGGCTGGTGGCCCGGCCGATGGCGGGGCTGGAGGCGACCATGCGGGCGGATCTGTATCGGCGGCTGCAACGCCTTCCGGTGGCCTTTCACGACCGCTGGGGCTCGGGACAGCTGCTCTCGCGCGCCACGAACGACCTGCAGATCCTGCGGATGTTCCTGACCTTCCCCATGGTCTTCCTCGCGGTCAACGGCGCGACGATCGTGGCGGGCTTCGCCATCCTGTTCTTCCAGCAGTGGTCGCTCGGGCTGATCCTGCTCGTGCCGGTCGTACCGCTGGTGTTCCTCTGCGCCTACTTCGAGGCGCGCTATCAGCAGGCGTCCCGGCTCGCCCAGGACCAGGTCGGCGACCTGACCACGCTGGTCGAGGAGTCCGTGCTCGGCATCCGCATCATCAAGGCCTTCGGCCGGCACCGCAGCCAGGCCGAGGCCTTCCGCCGCCAGTCCCGCGAGCTGCGCGGCACGGAGCTGCGCAAGGCCCGGCTGCTGGCGGACCTGTGGATGGTCATCATGGGCCTGCCGGACGTGGCGCTCGGCGCGGCGCTGGTGCTGGGCGCGATGCAGGTGGCCGACGGCGACCTGTCCGCCGGCACGCTGGTGGCCTTCCTGTCCACCGCCCTGGCGCTGCGCTGGCCCGTGGAGTCGCTGGGCTGGCTGCTGTCGTTCAGCAACGAGGCGGCCACCGCCGCCGACCGCGTCTTCGAGGTGCTGGACTGCGAGCTGCCCCCGGAGACCGGTACCGGCTCCGGGCCGGAGGTGACGGCCGGCAGTGGCGACGGCATCCGCTTCTCCGGTGTCCGCTTCCGCTATCCCGACGCCCCCGAGGGCACTCCCGACCTGCTCACCGGCATCGACCTGCACATCCGCAGCGGCGAGACGGTCGCCCTGGTCGGCTCCACGGGCAGCGGCAAGACCACGCTCACCTCGCTGATCCCCCGGCTGTACGAGCCGACCGGGGGCCGCATCACCCTGGACGGCGCCGACGCCGCGGGGCTGAGCCGGTCCGCGCTGCGCCGCGTCGTCGCGACGGCCTTCGAGGAACCCACGCTCTTCTCCGCCAGCGTCCGGGAGAACGTCCTGATGGGCGCCCCCGACGCGGACGAGGCCGATCTGCTGCGGGCTCTGGAGATCGCCCAGTGCGACTTCGTCCACAAGCTCCCGCAGGGTGTGGAGACCCAGGTCGGCGAGCAGGGCCTGAGCCTGTCCGGAGGCCAGCGGCAGCGCCTCGCCCTGGCCCGCGCGGTGGTGGGACGGCCCCGCTTCCTCGTCCTCGACGACCCGTTGTCCGCACTGGACGTCCACACCGAGGCCCTTGTCGAGGCCGCCCTGCGCCAGGTGCTCGCCACGACCACCGCCCTGGTCGTGGCCCACCGGCCCTCCACGGTGATGCTCGCCGACCGCGTCGCCCTGATGGCCGGCGGCCGGATCACCGCCGTCGGCACCCACCACGAACTGCTCGCCGCGTTCCCGGAGTACCGCCGTCTGATGTCCGGCCAGGACGAGCCCGCCACCGTCCCCTCCGGGGGAGGCACGGCCGGATGACCCCGTCCCGCACCGGCCGCAGCACGATCCGATCCCAAGGGAGCAGCGCACGATGACCTCGGTCACGGAGTCACAGCCCTCCACCGGCGAACCCGGGGAACCGGGCGAACCCCGGGAACCCGGCCGTCCCGGTGAGCCCGCCGAGGATTCCCGGCCGGCGGCCGGGGACGATCCCTTCGACCGGGACACCCTGCCGGCGCCCCCCGGGGCGTCACGGCAGCTGCTGCGCGATCTCGTCGGCCCGCACCGCGGGCGGGTCTGGTTCGCGGCCGTGCTGCTGCTCCTGCAGCAGGCCGCCGTGCAGGCGGGCCCGCTCATCGTGGCGGTGGCCATCGACCGGGCGATCCCGGCACTGCGCCGGCACGACCACGGACCGCTGATCGCGGTGGCGGTGGCCTACATCGGGTGCGCCGTCGCGGGCGGACTGCTCCAGCGCACGTTCATCCGGAGGGCAGGGCTGATCTGCCAGGACGTTCTGGTCGAGCTGCGCAGCCGGATCTTCCGGCATGCCCAGGCGCTGGGTCTGGACTTCCACGAGCGCTACACCTCGGGCCGGATCATCGCCCGCGCGACCTCCGACGTGGAGTCGATCCGCGAGCTGCTGACCGAGGGCCTGCAGGAGCTGCTCAACGTCGGCCTGTCGGTGCTCTACATCTCCGCGGTGCTGCTGTGGCTGGACTGGCCGCTCGGGCTGTTCACGCTGGCGAGCGGAGTGCCGCTGGTGTTCACCGTCCGCGCGTTCCGCCGACGTTCCGCCCGTGTGTACACGCGGCGCTCGGCCGCGACCGCCGCGGTCATCGTGCGCTTCACCGAGACCATGAACGGCATCCGGCCCGTGCAGGCGTTCCGCCGCGAGCCCGCCAACGACGAGGCCTTCGGCGAGCTGAACGCCACCCACCGCAAGGCCAACGGCGACGCGATCCTGGAGATGGGCCGGTTCACCGTCTCCTCCTGGCTGATCGCCAACACCTCGGTGGCGCTGGTGGTCCTGTGGGGCGCGTACCGCGTGGCCTCCGGCTCCCTGGAGCTGGGCGTGCTCGCGGCCTTCGTGCTCTACCTGCGCCGGCTGTACGCGCCGATCGACCCGCTCGGCATGTTCCTCAACTCCTACCAGTCGGCCGCCGCCTCGCTGGAGAAGATCGCCGGCCTGCTCGCCCAGCGGCCCTCGGTGCCCGAGCCGGAGGTGCCGCGGGTCCTGCCGCCCACGGAGGCGGAGATCCCGGGCCGCGAGGTCGTCTTCGACGATGTCCGCTTCGCGTACCGCACCGGCGGCGAGGTGCTGCCCCGGTTCGACCTGCGGCTGCCCGCGGGCCAGACGGTGGCGGTGGTCGGGGCGACCGGCGCCGGCAAGTCGACGCTCGCCAAGCTGCTGGCCCGCTTCTACGACCCGACCTCGGGCCACGTCACCCTCGACGGGGTGGACCTGTGCGACCTGACGCTGCCGGACCTGCGCCGCGGGGTGGTCATGGTCACCCAGGAGGCGTTCCTCTTCTCCGGCACGGTCGCCGAGAACATCGCGATCGGCCGCCCGGAGGCGACGCGCGAGGAGGTCGAGCAGGCGGCCCGTGCCATCGGTGCCCACGAGTTCATCGCCGCCCTCCCGGACGGCTACGACACCGACGTCCGCAAGCGCGGCGGCCGGATCTCCGCCGGGCAGCGGCAGTTGGTCGCCTTCGCGCGGGCGCTGCTCGCCGACCCCGCCGTGCTCATCCTCGACGAGGCCACCTCCTCGCTGGACGTCCCCGGCGAGCGCGCGGTGCAGCGCGCGATGAGCGAGGTGCTCCGCGGCCGCACGGCGGTGATCATCGCCCACCGTCTGTCGACCGTCGAGATCGCCGACCGCGTCCTGGTCATGGACCAGGGCCGGATCGTCGAGGACGGCGCCCCCGCCGACCTGATCTCCGGGACGGGCCGCTTCGCCGACCTCCACCAGGCCTGGCGCGACAGCCTCGTCTGACGCCTCTCCCCCCGGCCTCGCGCCGGGGGCCCGGCGGCGGGACCGTACGCCGGCAACGGCCCGCCGCGTCATTGCGCGCGCCCGAGATGCCCGTCCCGCAGGGGCGTCGGGCGCCGCGCGCGGGACGGACATGCCCACCGCCGGCGATGCCGCCGGCCGCATGGTCACGCCCTGCGGGACACGTCGTCCGTTATGCGGATCGGCTGTCCTCCCGAAAGGACGCATTCGGCCAACTTCTCGTCACGTACATGACATCAACCCATGAGTAGTGGCACTCTTCCCCGGTCGGCACAGAACGCGCCCGCGCCGGTAGGCATCCGCGCGCTGGTCGCGCCGGCCGCAGCTCCGCACGTCCCACCCGCACGGCTTGCACGGCTAGTTCCGCCCGGGCAGCACACCCTGTCTGCCCGGCTGTCCCCGGCCGCCAACCGCGGCCGACGCAGTAGGAGTCCGAGTGAGACGATCCCCCCGCAAGGCAGTCGCGGCCACAAGCCTGGTCGCCACCGCCGCATTTCTCGCCGTCGGCATACCGTCGACCACCGCCGCGGCGAAGCCCGCCCCCCACACGAGCCAGGTCCGCGCCGGAGCGCTCGAGGCCTCGCTCACCCCCGCCCAGCACAGCTCGCTGATCAAGAGCGCGAGCGCCCGGACGGCCGTGACGGCCAAGTCCCTGGGCCTGGGCAGCAAGGAGCAGTTGGTCGTCCGGGACGTCGTCAAGGACGTGGACGGCACCCTGCACACCCGCTACGAGCGCACCTACGCCGGGCTTCCCGTGCTCGGCGGTGACCTCGTGGTGCACACTCCCGCCACGGGCGCCGGCACGCTGGGCACCACGTTCAACACGAACAGGACCATCACCGTCGCCTCGACGACACCGAAGGTCGCCGAGTCCACCGCCACCGGCGCAGCCGTCAAGGCCGCCAAGACGCTCAAGGCCGAGGCGCCCGCCGCGGACAGCGCCCGCAAGGTGATCTGGGCCGGGCAGGGCACGCCGAAGCTCGCCTGGGAGACCGTGGTCGGTGGTCTGCAGGACGACGGCACGCCGAGCCGGCTGCACGTCGTCACCGACGCCATGACCGGCGCGGAGCTGTACCGGTACCAGGACGTCAAGACCGGCACCGGCAACACCCAGTACAGCGGATCGGTGACCCTCGGCACCACGCTGTCGGGCTCGACCTACCAGCTGACCGACAACACCCGTGGCGGCCACAAGACGTACAACCTCAACCGGGCCACGTCCGGCACCGGGACGCTGTTCACCGACGCCGACGACGTCTGGGGCGACGGGACGGGCTCCAACACCCAGACCGCGGGCGCCGACGCCGCCTACGGCGCCCAGGAGACGTGGGACTTCTACAAGACCACCTTCGGCCGCAGCGGTATCCGCAACGACGGTGCCGCGGCGTACTCGCGGGTGCACTACAGCAGCGGCTACGTCAACGCGTTCTGGGACGACAGCTGCTTCTGCATGACCTACGGCGACGGCTCGGGCAACACCCACGCCCTGACCTCGCTGGACGTCGCGGGCCACGAGATGAGCCACGGCGTCACGTCCAACACCGCGGGCCTCAACTACACCGGTGAGTCCGGCGGCCTGAACGAGGCGACCTCCGACATCTTCGGAACGGGCGTCGAGTTCTACGCCAACAACGGCAGCGACGTCGGCGACTACCTCATCGGCGAGAAGATCAACATCAACGGCGACGGCACCCCGCTGCGCTACCAGGACAAGCCGTCCCGTGACGGCACGTCACCCGACAGCTGGTACTCCGGCGTCGGCAACCTGGACGTCCACTACTCCTCGGGCCCGGCGAACCACATGTTCTACCTGCTCTCCGAGGGCAGCGGCGCCAAGGTCATCAACGGGGTCAGCTACAACAGCCCGACCGCCGACGGTGTCGCCGTCGCCGGCATCGGCCGCGCCGCCGCGCTGCAGATCTGGTACAAGGCGCTGACCACCTACATGACGAGCAGCACCAACTACGCGGCGGCCCGCACCGCCGCCCTCAACGCCGCCACCGCGCTGTACGGCGCCTCCTCCGCCCAGTACGCGGGCGTGCAGAACGCCTTCGCGGGCA
The DNA here is from genome assembly GCF_056270165.1 of Streptomyces sp. RLA123. Classification (NCBI taxonomy): domain Bacteria; kingdom Bacillati; phylum Actinomycetota; class Actinomycetes; order Kitasatosporales; family Streptomycetaceae; genus Streptomyces; species Streptomyces sp. RLA123. The sequence continues at coordinate 2,757,477 of NZ_JBWDOR010000003.1, forward strand.
TCGGCGTCGGCAGCCACGCTCCGGTCTCGGGCGTCACGGTCACCAACCCGGGCAACCAGGCCAGCGGTGTCGGCACCGCGGTCAGCCTGCAGATCTCGGCGAGCAGCACCAACAGCGGCGCACTCGGCTACGCGGCGAGCGGTCTGCCGACCGGTCTGTCGATCAACGCCTCCACCGGCCTGATCTCCGGCACCCCGACCACCGCGGGCACCTACAACACCACGGTCACGGTCACCGACTCCGCCGCGAAGACCGGCACCGCCTCGTTCACCTGGACCGTCTCCACCGGCGGCGGCACCTGCACCTCGGCGCAGCTGCTCGGCAACGCGGGCTTCGAGTCGGGCAGCGCCTCCTGGACCGCGTCCAGCGGTGTGATCACCAACGACAGCGGCCAGGCCGCCCACGGCGGTTCGTACAAGGGCTGGCTGAACGGCTACGGCTCGACCCACACCGACACGCTGTCCCAGTCGGTGACGATCCCGGCCGGCTGCAAGGCGACCTTCACCTTCTGGCTGCACATCGACTCCGCCGAGACGACCACCAGCACCCAGTACGACAAGCTGACCGTCACGGCCGGTTCGACCACCCTGGCCACCTACTCGAACCTCAACAAGGCCACGGGCTACACCCAGAAGTCCTTCAGCCTGAACGGCTTCGCCGGCTCCACCGTCAGCCTGAAGTTCACCGGCACCGAGGACTCCTCGCTGCAGACGAGCTTCGTGGTGGACGACACGGCCGTCACCACCTCCAACTGATCCCCGCGGGGTGACGTGAACGCCGGGCCCCGGCCGTCCTCGACGGCCGGGGCCCGGTCATGTACGGGGCGGGTGCCCGGTCAGCGCAGCACGCCCGCCGTCATGCCCGCGGCCTCGGCGGGCACCGCGATCAGGCCCAGCTCGGCGGCCGACGCGAGCAGCCGGTGGGTGGGCAGTACCCGCACGGTGTAGCCGAACGGCCCGGTGCGGTCCAGCGCCAGCGGCCCCTCGTACAGCCAGCGGCCCTCCAGGTCGGGTCGGCCGCCCGGTTTGAGGGAGACCACCGACGGGTCGGCGATGCGGTCGGAGTCGCCGACCCGGCCGGACACCACCTGGACGTCGACGTCGCCCGGTTCCAGGTCGCCGAGGGCGACCTGGACCCGCAGGGTGAGCGTGGTCCCGAGCTCCGGTGAGCCGCCGACGGAGGCACCGGTCTCCACGTGGTCCACGGCGATCCGCGGCCACTGCTCGCGCACCCGCCGCTTCCACGCGGCCAGTTCGGCCGCGTCCCCGCCGGCCGCGAGGCGGTGCGCGGCGGCGGCCGGGGCGTACAGCCGCTGGACGTACTCGCGCACCATGCGGCCGGCCAGCACCTTGGGCCCCAGGGTGGTGAGGGTGTGCCGGACCATCTCGATCCAGCGCGTCGGCAGTCCGTGCGTGCCCTGGTCGTAGAAGCGCGGGGCGACCTGGTTCTCGATCAGGTCGTACAGCGCCGTCGCCTCGATGTCGTCGCGCCGGTCCGGGTCGCCCTGGGCTCCGAAGCCGTCGGCGGTCGGGATGGCCCAGCCGTTGTTGCCGTCGAACCACTCCTCCCACCACCCGTCGAGGACGGAGAGATTGAGGCCTCCGTTGAGCGCGGACTTCATCCCGGAGGTGCCGCAGGCCTCCAGCGGGCGCAGCGGGTTGTTCAGCCAGACGTCGCAGCCGTGGTAGAGATGCTGCGCCATGGCCATGTCGTAGTCGGGCAGGAAGACGATCCGGTGCCGTACCCGGGGGTCGTCCGCGAAGCGCACGAGCTCCTGGACCAGGCGCTTGCCGCTGTCGTCGGCCGGGTGGGCCTTGCCCGCGACCACGATCTGGACCGGCCGGGTCGGGTGGAGCAGCAGGTCCATCAGCCGGTCCTGGTCGCGCAGCATGAGCGTGAGCCGCTTGTACGAGGGCACCCGGCGCGCGAAGCCGATGGTGAGCACATCGGGGTCGAGCACGTCGTCGGCCCAGCCCAGTTCGGCGGAACCGGCGCCGCGCTGCCGCCAGGACGCGCGCACCCGGCGGCGCACCTCCCACACCAGCTGGTCGCGCAGCTCGCGGCGGAGCTCCCAGATGGCCGCGTCGGGGATGGCGCCGACGGACTCCCAGGTGTCGGCCAGGCCCACCGTCATCGCGTCCTCGGCGATCTGCGATCCGGCCTGCTTGGCACCGAGCCGGAACACCTCGGGCGCCACCCAGGTGGGGGCGTGCACGCCGTTGGTGACGGACGTGATCGGCACCTCCTCCAGGTCGAAGCCCGGCCACAGCCCGGCGAACATCTCGCGGCTCACCTGGCCGTGCAGGGTGGAGACGCCGTTGGCCCGCTGCGCGAGCCGCAGGCCCATCACGGCCATGTTGAAGACATTGGGGTCGCCCCCGGAGTACGTCTCCATGCCCAGCTCCAGCACCCGCTGCACGTCCACCCCGTGCAGTTCGCCGTCGTCGCCGAGGTGACGGGCGACCAGCTCGCGGTCGAAGCGGTCGATGCCCGCGGGCACCGGGGTGTGCGTGGTGAAGACGGTCCCGGAGCGGACCGTCTCCAGCGCGGAGTCGAAGTCCGTCCCGGTGTTCTCGGCCGTGAGCTCGCGGATGCGCTCCAGGCCGAGGAAGCCGGCGTGCCCCTCGTTGGTGTGGAAGACCTCGGGCGCGGGGTGGCCGGTCAGGGAGCAGTACGTACGCACCGCGCGGACGCCGCCGATGCCGAGCAGCATCTCCTGGAGCAGCCGGTGCTCGCTGCCGCCGCCGTAGAGCCGGTCGGTGACGTCGCGTTCGCTGGGGTTGTTCTCCTCGACGTCGGAGTCGAGGAGCAGCAGCGGCACCCGGCCGACCCTGGCAAGCCAGACGCGGGCGCGCAGGCTGCGGCCGCCGGGCAGGTCGAGGACGATCAGGACGGGGGCGCCGCCGTCGTCGCGCAGCAGGGACAGCGGCAGCTCGTTCGGGTCGAGCACCGGGTAGTGCTCCTGCTGCCAGCCGTCGCGGGACAGGGACTGCCGGAAGTAGCCGTGCCGGTAGAGCAGGCCTACGCCGATCAGGGGGACGCCGAGGTCGCTGGCGGCCTTGAGGTGGTCGCCGGCCAGGATGCCCAGGCCGCCGGAGTACTGCGGCAGCGCGGCGGTGATGCCGAACTCGGGCGAGAAGTACGCGACGGCGGAGGGGAGTTCCCCGCTGCCGTCGGCACCCTGGTACCAGCGGGGGTTGGCGAGGTAGTCGTGGAGGTCCTCGACGGCGGTACCGAGCCGGCGCAGGAAGCGGCGGTCCTTGGCGAGCGCGTTCAGCCGTTCCTTGGAGACGGCGCCGAGCAGGCGCACCGGGTCGCCGGCCGCCGCCCGCCAGCCCTCGGGGTCGACCGCCTGGAACAGTTCGCGGGTCTCGGGGTGCCAGGACCAGCGCAGATTCTGCGCGAGCTCCCCGAGCGGACGTAGTGGTTCGGGCAGGACAGTTCGCACGGTGAATCGACGAATAGCCTTCACTCCTCGACGGTAGCGGCATCCCCGGGCGCGGTGGTGGCAACGGACGTCCGGATGCGCTCCGCGCCGGTGCACGCCGGGGGCGCACCACCGGGGGGCGCGCAGGCGCGCCGGTCACGGCACCGGGCCCGCTCCCCCTCCTCTCCGTGCGACCCGCCCGCACCCCCTCGGCAACCGGTCGCACCCGTCGACTATCGGCCAAAAACACGGTGTCCGCGGGGTCGGCGGTCTTTCCGGAGGCTTTGCAAGCTACGGGCCAGTACCCCTTTCCGAAGGGCATTCGGGCGGCATCCAATGGGCAGGCTCACCCTTGCGCGACGCGGCGCCCTCTCTCCTCCTCACACCTCAACTCACATCCGCCCACCCGAGTGAACGCGGACAGGAGCGGTCATGCCCCCAGGCAGCCAACCGAAGGAGCAGATAAAAAGAGTGCACGTCACCCGCCCGGCCACCAGCTCGAACAGGTGAGGCGCAATGATCGGTCGTATCCCCGTCCTGGACGTCCGCCCGCTGGTCGACTGCGGCCGCCGCCCCGCGAAGGCGGTGGCCGGCGAGACCTTCCAGGTGACGGCGACGGTATTCCGTGAAGGACATGACGCCGTCGGAGCCAATGTGGTCCTGAAGGATCCCTCGGGCCGCAGCGGCCCCTGGACCCCGATGCGGGCACTCGCCCCCGGCACCGACCGGTGGGGCGCCGAGGTGACCCCGACCGCCGAGGGCCGCTGGACGTACACGGTGGAGGCCTGGAGCGATCCGGTGGCCACCTGGCGGCACCACGCGGGCATCAAGATCCCCGCCGGCATCGACACCGAACTGGTCCTCGCCGACGGCGCCGCACTGCACGAGCGCGCCGCGGCCAAGGTCCCCAAGAAGGACGGCCGGGCCGTCGTGCTCGCCGCCGTCGACGCGCTGCGCGACGAGAGCCGGCCCCCCGCGGCCCGGCACGCGGCGGCGCTGGCCCCCGACGTCGTGGCCGTGCTGGACCGCCATCCCCTGCGCGAACTGATCAGTGCCTCGCGCCCGGCGGCGCTCCAGGTCGAGCGGCAGCGGGCCCTGTTCGGCTCCTGGTACGAGATGTTCCCCCGCTCCGAGGGCGCGGTGGTGGACCCGTCCGGGAAGCACCCCCCGCGGTCCGGCACCTTCCGTACGGCGGCCGACCGGCTGCCGGCGGTCGCCGCCATGGGCTTCGACGTGGTCTATCTGCCGCCCATTCACCCGATCGGGTCGGCCTTCCGGAAGGGGCCGAACAACTCCCTGACGGCGGGTCCGCACGATGTCGGCTCGCCCTGGGCGATCGGCTCCCCCGAGGGCGGACACGACGCGGTCCACCCGGACCTCGGCACCCTGGAGGACTTCGACTTCTTCGTCGAGCGGGCCCGGGAACTGCGGCTGGAAATCGCCCTGGACTTCGCCCTCCAGTGCTCCCCCGAGCACCCGTGGGTCGAGAAGTACCCGGAGTGGTTCACCCATCGGCCGGACGGCTCGATCGCGTACGCCGAGAACCCGCCGAAGAAGTACCAGGACATCTACCCGATCGCCTTCGACTCCGACATGTCCGGGCTCGTCCGGGAGACCGAGCGGGTGCTGCGGCACTGGATGGACCACGGGGTGCGCATCTTCCGGGTGGACAACCCGCACACCAAGCCGGTGGTCTTCTGGGAGAAGGTCATCGCGCACATCAACCGCACCGACCCCGATGTCATCTTCCTGGCCGAGGCGTTCACCCGTCCGGCGATGATGCACACCCTGGCCCGGATCGGCTTCCAGCAGTCGTACACCTACTTCACCTGGCGTAATGAGAAGCAGGAACTGGTCGACTATCTGACGGAGCTCAGTGGGGACGCGGCGAGCTACATGCGCCCGAACTTCTTCGTCAACACCCCGGACATCCTGCATGCGTATCTGCAACATGGGGGACGCGCGGCCTTCGAGGTGCGCGCGGTGCTGGCGGCCACCCTTTCGCCCACTTGGGGGGTCTACGCCGGATACGAGCTCTGCGAGAACGTGCCGGTGCGCGAGGGCAGTGAAGAGTACCTACACTCGGAGAAGTACGAGCTGAGGCCCCGTGACTGGGCGGCAGCCGAGGCCGAGGGGCGTTCCCTCGCGCCGCTGCTCACCGCGCTCAACCGGCTGCGGCGCCGCCACCCCGCGCTCCAGCAGCTGCGAGATCTGCGCTTCCACCACGTGAACAACGACGCGGTGCTGGCGTACTCGAAGCGCTCGGGCGACGGCGGTGACGTCGTACTGGTGGTCGTCAACCTGGACCCGCACCACACCCAGGAGGCGACCGTCTCGTTGAACATGCCGGAACTCGGCCTCGCATGGCACGAGTCCACCCCGGTGCGCGACGAGCTCACCGGCGAGACCTACCACTGGGGCAGGAACAACTATGTGCGCCTCGAGCCGGGCCGCGTGCCCGCGCACATCTTCACCCTGCGACCTACTCCATCGACAGGAGGGTCACCCACTTGATCGTCAACGAACCCGTACCTGACACGTTCGAAGACACCCCGGCCAAGGACCGGGATCCCGATTGGTTCAAACGGGCCGTCTTCTACGAGGTACTCGTACGGTCATTCCAGGACAGCAACGGCGACGGGGTCGGCGACCTCAAGGGGCTCACCGCCAAGCTGGACTATTTGCAATGGCTGGGGGTCGACTGCCTGTGGCTGCCGCCGTTCTTCGCGTCACCGCTGCGTGACGGCGGCTACGACGTCTCGGACTACACCGCGGTACTACCGGAGTTCGGCGACCTGGCCGACTTCGTGGAGTTCGTGGACGCCGCGCACCAGCGCGGGATGCGGGTGATCATCGACTTCGTCGTGAACCACACCAGCGACCAGCACGAGTGGTTCCAGCAGTCCCGCAGCGACCCCGACGGACCCTATGGCGACTACTACGTCTGGGCGGACGACGACAAGCAGTATCCGGAAGCCCGGGTCATCTTCGTCGACACCGAGAGCTCCAACTGGACGTTCGACCCGGTGCGCAAGCAGTACTACTGGCACCGCTTCTTCTCCCACCAGCCGGATCTCAACTACGAGAACCCGAAGGTCCAGGAGGAGATCCTCGCCGCCCTGCGCTTCTGGCTGGACCTCGGCATCGACGGGTTCCGGCTGGACGCGGTGCCGTACCTCTACCAGGAGGAGGGCACCAACTGCGAGAACCTGCCGCGCACCCACGGCTTCCTGCGGATGGTGCGAGAGGAGATCGACGCCCACTACCCGGACACGGTGCTGCTCGCCGAGGCCAACCAGTGGCCCGAGGACGTCGTCGACTACTTCGGCGACTACGCCAAGGGCGGCGACGAGTGCCACATGGCGTTCCACTTCCCGGTCATGCCGCGCATCTTCATGGCGGTGCGCCGGGAGTCGCGCTACCCGGTCTCGGAGATCCTGGCCAAGACCCCGGCGATCCCCAAGAACTGCCAGTGGGGCATCTTCCTGCGCAACCACGACGAGCTGACGCTCGAGATGGTGACGGACGAAGAGCGCGACTACATGTACGCGGAGTACGCCAAGGACCCGCGCATGCGGGCCAACATCGGCATCCGGCGCCGGCTCTCCCCGCTGCTGGACAACGACCGCAACCAGATCGAGCTCTTCACCGCGCTGCTGCTCTCCCTGCCCGGATCGCCGATCCTCTACTACGGCGACGAGATCGGCATGGGCGACAACATCTGGCTCGGTGACCGCGACGCGGTGCGCACCCCGATGCAGTGGACGCCCGACCGCAACGCGGGCTTCTCCTCCTGCGATCCGGGGCGGCTCTACCTGCCGACCATCATGGACCCGGTCTACGGCTACCAAGTCACCAACGTCGAGGCGCAGATGAGCTCACCGAGCTCGCTCCTGCACTGGACCCGCCGGATGGTCGAGATCCGCAAGCAGAACCCGGCCTTCGGGCTGGGCTCGTACACCGAACTGCCCTCCAGCAACCCGGCCGTCCTGGCCTTCTTGCGCGAGGCGCCGTCGATGGACGGGAAGGGCGACGACCTCGTCCTGTGCGTGAACAACTTCTCGCGCTTCGCCCAGCCCACGGAGCTCGATCTGCGCTCCTTCACCGGCCGTCACCCGGTCGAGCTCATCGGTGGTGTCCGCTTCCCCGCCATCGGGGAGTGGCCCTACCTGCTCACTCTCGCCGGTCACGGCTTCTACTGGTTCCGGCTGCGCCGCGACATGGCGTAACCGGGCCGCCGGAAGACGGCGACACCGGCGGTCCGGCGCGGTTTCGCGCCGGACCGCCGGGGCAGGCTCCCCCTGCCGAATCCAGCGTCATATCGGATGCTTGTCGGGCGCTTGGCACCTTGTGGGCCAGTACGCCAATTGCACCACCAGCTCGGATGATATTCGTCCGACACGTCCCGTGAGTCGGACAGTCGCCGCAGCGCACCCCTTCACTTAGGGAACCAGCAGGCCCGGCACCCGAGGAAAGGACGTCATGTCGGACACCTCGTGGCTTCGCTCCTCCGCAGCCCCCGTGGGCACCACCGTGCCCCCGGCCCCAGGACTGCTCTCCACTCTCGGCCCATTGCTGCGGGAATGGCTGCCCCGGCAGCGGTGGTTCGCCGGCAAGGGGCGGCCGATCACCGCGTTCGGCTTGGTCTCGGCGACCGAGCTGCTGCCGGCGGACGGCCGGCTCGGCACCCCCGGGCTGCTCCATCTCCTGCTCGACGTCCATCAGGACGGTCCGCACGATGCCCAACGGCACGGCCGCGGCCACGAGCGCCCCGACACATACCAGTTGCTGCTGGGCTCCCGCGGCCTGCTGCCACCGGCACTCGCGCCCGCCCTCATCGGGCACGCGGTCGGCGGACCGCTGGACGGCCTCACCCTCTACGAGGCGCTGCACGACCCCCGGCTGACCTCCCTGCTGTGGGAGCGGCTGCGCGCCCCCGGCCGCACCGGGCATCTGCTGTTCGGCTCCGAGCCGGACGCGGCGATCCCGGCCGGCCCGGCGCCGCGGCTGTCCACCGCCGAGCAGTCCAACAGCTCGGTCATCTACGGCGACAGCCACATCCTGAAGCTCTTCCGGCGGGTCGCGCCCGGCCCCAACCCGGACCTGGAACTCTCGCTCGCCCTGGCTCGCGCCGGGTCACGGCGCATCGCCGCGCCCGCCGCCTGGTTCGAGGCGGTGGGGCTGTACGACGAGCCCGCGACCCTGGGCGTGCTGCAGCGCTATCTGCCCGGCTCGGCCGGTGCCTGGGAACTGGCGCTGGAGGCCGTGGAGAAGGACACCGACTTCTCGGGCGACGCGCACGCGCTGGGGCGCGCGACCGCGGAGGTGCACCTCGCGCTGGCGCGCGCCCTGCCCACCAGCACCCTGCGCCGGCAGCAGATCGAGCTGGTCGCCGGGGCGATGGCCGACCGGCTGGACGCCGCGGCCTCCGCGGTACCCGCGCTGCGGCCGTACCGCGCCCGGCTGCGCGCCGCCTTCGAGGACCTCGCGGTGCTCGGCGAACAGGGCACGGAACTGGCGGCCCAGCGCATCCACGGCGACCTTCACCTGGGGCAGGCCCTGCTGACCCAGGACCAGGGCTGGGTGCTCATCGACTTCGAGGGGGAGCCCGCCCGGCCGCTCCCCGAACGCCGCCGCCCCGCGCCGCCGGTGCAGGACGTGGCCGGAATGCTGCGGTCGTTCGACTACGCCGCCCGGCACCACGACCCCGCCGCCCCCGGCGCGCCCGAGTGGGCCGAGACCCAGCGGGCCGCTTTCTGCGCGGGATACGCGGAGGCCGCCGGGACCGATCCCCGGGACGAGCCCGTTGTGATACGCGCCTACGAGACCGACAAGGCCGTCTACGAAGTGCTCTACGAGGCCAGGCACCGGCCCGCCTGGCTGCCCATCCCCATGGCCGCCGTACGACGCCTTTCGCAGCCGCTCCGCGGTGCCACCCCCTGACCGGGCACCCCCGCGCCCTACCGAGGAGGACCTGATCGTGACCGATCGCCAGCCGTTCCCCGATGCCGATCCCGGCACTTCCGGCCCCGGCGGGAACGGGCCGTCCCGCGCCGCGCGTTCCGCGTCCGGCGGCGGGCCCGAGGGTTCAGTGCCATCGCCCGCCGCGGCGGCGAACTCCCGTCGCAAGGCCGAGCGTCCGTCCGAGGCGGGCACCCCCGAGGTCCGCGCCTCCGACGCCCGTACCTCCGAGGCCGTCGCGCGCGGCTACGACCCCGCCGGCTCCGGGCGGCCGCCCGCCTCCGGCAGCGCGCCCCGCACGGTCCCCGCGCCGGTGCCCGGCGCCGTGGCGGTCGGCCACCAGGCGCCGCCGCCCGGGCCCGAGGTGACCCGGCCCGCTGAGGCCGCCGCCCCCGGCGATGTGCGTCCCGCCCCGGCGCTCGACGCCGGTGAGCGGTGGCGGCTGCTCGACGGGTCCCACCACGACCCGCACGCCCTGCTCGGCGCGCACCCGGTGGCGGACGGCGTGCTGGTGCGCGTCCTGCGCCCCTACGCGCAGGCGGTGACGGTCGTCACCGGGGGCGGGACGCGGGCGGCGCTGCACGGCGAGGGCGACGGGCTGTTCGCCGGGGTGCTGCCGCTGCCGGAGGTGCCGGTCCACCGGCTGCTCGTGACGTACGACGGCCAGGACCAGGAGGTCCACGACCCCTACCGCTTCCTGCCCACGCTCAGTGAGTTCGACCTGCACCTGATCGGCGAGGGCCGGCACGAGCAGCTGTGGAAGGCGCTCGGCGCCGAGCCGATGACCCACGACGGCGTGACGGGCACCCGCTTCACCGTCTGGGCGCCGAACGCCCGCGGCGTGCGCGTGGTCGGCGACTTCGACTACTGGGACGGCACGGCCTTCCCGATGCGCTCGCTCGGGTCCACCGGGGTGTGGGAGCTGTTCCTGCCCGGGGTCGGCGAGGGGCAGCGCTACAAGTTCGACATCTGCGGCCCGGACGGCGTGCACCGGCTGAAGGCCGACCCCATGGCCCGGCGCACCGAGACGCCCCCCGCGACAGCCTCCGTGATCACCGCCTCCCACCACGCCTGGCAGGACGCCGAGTGGATGGCCCGGCGCGGCGACGTGCCGGTGCACGAGGCGCCGTTGTCGGTGTACGAGGTGCACCTGGGCTCCTGGCGGCCGGGGCTGTCGTACCGCGAGCTCGCCGAGCAGCTTCCGGCGTACGTGCGCGACCTCGGCTTCACGCACGTGGAGCTGATGCCGGTCGCCGAGCACCCCTTCGGCGGCTCCTGGGGCTACCAGGTCACCTCGTACTACGCGCCGACCGCGCGGATGGGCACCCCGGACGACTTCAAGTTCCTGGTGGACGCCCTGCACCGGGCGGGCATCGGCGTGATCATGGACTGGGTGCCGGCCCACTTCCCCAAGGACGAGTGGGCGCTGGCGCAGTTCGACGGCGCGAACGTCTACGAGCACGCCTGGCGCGGCGAGCACCCGGACTGGGGGACGCTGGAGTTCGACTTCGGCCGCACCGAGGTCCGCAACTTCCTCGTCGCCAACGCGGTCTACTGGTGCGAGGAGTTCCACATCGACGGCCTGCGCGTGGACGCCGTCGCCTCGATGCTCTACCTGGACTACTCGCGCGAGGACGGCGACTGGGCGCCCAACGTGTACGGCGGGCGGGAGGACCTGGACGCGGTCGCCTTCCTCCAGGAGATGAACGCCACCGTCTACCGCCGCTGCCCGGGCGTGGTCACCATCGCCGAGGAGTCCACCGCCTGGGACGGTGTCACCCGCGCCACCCACGAGGTCGGCCCCACCGGCTTCGGCGGGCTGGGCTTCGGCCTGAAGTGGAACATGGGCTGGATGCACGACTCGCTGGAGTACGTCAAGCACGAGCCCGTGCACCGCAAGTACCACCACAACGAGATGACGTTCTCGATGGTGTACGCCTACAGCGAGAACTACGTGCTGCCGATCTCCCACGACGAGGTCGTCCACGGCAAGGGCTCGCTGGTGAACCGTATGCCGGGTGACTGGTGGCAGCAGCGCGCCACCCATCGCGCGTACCTGGGCTTCATGTGGGCCCATCCGGGCAAGCAACTGCTCTTCATGGGGCAGGAGTTCGCCCAGGGCGCCGAGTGGTCGCACGACCACGGCCCGGACTGGTGGCTGCTCGACGAGACCTACTCGGCGGCCGGCGACCACCGGGGCGTGCGCGACCTGGTGCGCGACCTCAACACGGTGTACCGGGGCACGCCCTCGCTGTGGCAGCGCGACACCTCGCCGGAGGGGTTCGCCTGGATCGACGGCGGCGCGGCCGAGGACAACGTGTTCTCCTTCCTCCGCCTCGACGCGGCCGGCGAACCGCTGATCGCCGTCAGCAACTTCTCGCCGGTGGTCCGCCAGGGGTACCGGATCGGTGTCCCGGACGGCGCGGAAGCGCTGCGCGAGGTGCTCAACACCGACGCCGCGGCGTACGGAGGTGGCGACGTCACCAACCCGGAGCCGCTGAAGTCCGAGCCCGTCGGCTGGAACGGCCGCCGGCAGAGCGTGCAGCTCACGCTGCCGCCGCTGTCCACGGTCTGGCTGCGGCCGGTGTAGCGCGGCGCGTCACGCGGAGAGGGCCGGGCGCCGTCGGGTGCCCGGCCCTCGCCCCTGCCCGGCGCCGCCCGCACTGCCGGCCTCCGCGCCCGAACCCCCCGCAGGCGGCCGCTGTTCGGCCGAACGCCTACTGGGCCGCCGTCCCTGATGCCCCCATACTGGGATGACGCGGGATTCAGCGAGTGCGGGGGGCCGCTGCCGATGGTGAGCGAACGCGAGTTGCTCCCGGAACTGTTCCGGGCCGCAGACCGGGCGTCCTTACGGGGCCAGTGGCAGACCGTACGGCTGTCACGGCAGCAGCTCGGCCTGCTCACGGTGGCCTCCGTCTTCAGCTCGTTCGACCCCACCGCGGGCCGTCTGCACTGGGCCTCGTGGCTGGCGGCCGTCCTCTTCGCGCTCGCCGCGTGGACCACCTGGGTGATCCACCGCCAGGACCCGCAGGCCCTCTGGTACGAGGGCAGGGCGCTGGCGGAGTCCATGAAGACCCTCGCCTGGAAGTACTCGATACGAGCCGCCCCCTTCACCCCGCCCGGCAACGAACGGGATCCCGACGCCCTGTACCGGCTGCAGCTCGGCGACGTCCTGCACACCTTCCGCCGCAGCCGGGCCCTGCCCCCGCACGTGGACTCCGGCATCACCCCGGCGATGCGGCGGCTGCGGGACGCGCCGCTGCGCGTACGGCACGACGTCTACCTGCGGGAGCGCATCCGGATCCAGCACGAGTGGTACACGGTGAAGGCGGCTCGCTGCGAGGTGAACGGACGCCGTGCCGGACACCTCGCGATGGCGTTCCCGCTGCTCGGCGTCCTCTTCCTGATCCTGCGGGCGGGCGGCTGGTCCCCCTTCGACACGCTGGGCTTCGTGTCGGCCATCACGGCGTCGGTCGCGGCCTGGTCGCAGCTGCGCCAGTACAGCCCACTGGCCGCGGCGTACCGCCTGGCCGCAGACGAACTGGAGCTGATCCGCGTCCAGTTGACCTCGCTCGACCTGAACGACCCGCACGCCGAGCACCTGTGGTCCCAGCTGACCCGGGACGCCGAGGACGCGGTGTCCCGGGAGCACACCACCTGGCAGGCGAGGCGGGAGATGCGCGTATGAAAACGGGTACACCGGCGCAGAACACCGGGAAGGGGGCCGCTCGGCGTGCGTGTGGTAGAGGCGGGGGACGGGCGGGAACTGGCGGTGGAGACCCTGGGCGATCCCCGGGGCAGACCGGTGTTCCTGCTCCACGGCACCCCCGGCAGCAGGCTCGGCCCACTCCCGCGCAGCGCGGTGCTGTACCGGCTGGGGGTCCGGATGATCTCCTTCGACCGGCCCGGGTACGGCGGCTCGGAGCGGCTGCCCGGCCGGCGGGTCGCGGACGCCGCCGCCGATGTCGCGGCGATCGCCGACGCCCTGGGCCTGGACGGGTTCGCGGTGGTCGGCCGCTCGGGCGGCGGGCCGCACACCCTCGCGTGCGCCGCGCTGATGCCGGACCGGGTGACCCGGGCGGCGGTACTGGTGGGGCTCGCTCCCCGGGACGCCCAGGGGCTCGCCTGGTACGCGGGGATGAGCCGGTCCAACGTCCGTGACCACACCACCGCCGACGCCGCGCAGCGCCGCCTCGCCGCCCGGCTGGAACTGCGCTCGCGCACCATCCGCGACGACCCGGCCAGCCTGCTCGCCCTGCTCCGGACCGAGATGCCGGAACCGGACCAGCGCGTGATCGCCGACGCGGGCCTGCGCACGATGCTGCTGCGCACCTATGCGGAGGCGCTGCGCACGTCGGCCGACGGCTGGATCGACGACGCCCTCGCGTTCAACCGGAGCTGGGGCTTCGGCCTGGACCGGATCGCGGTGCCGGTGCTGCTGTGGCACGGCGAGGCCGACGTGTTCTCGCCGGTGGCGCACTCCCGCTGGCTGGCGGAGCACATCCCCGGCGCGATCATGGTGGTCCAGCCGGGGGCCGCGCACTTCGCGGCCCTGTCGGTGCTCCCCCGGGTGCTGGCCTGGGCTGCCGCCGGTGGCGGTCAGGCACGCTCGATGCCCGCCTGACCGCCGCTCACACCGGCTGGGGTTCCAGGTCCCGGTTGACCCGGAACCACTCGCGGGCCGCCCGGCTGAGGGGGTGCTCCTCGCCCAGCAGCCGTACGCACTCGGGCAGCACCTTGCCGCGGATCTGCTGTGCCTGGGCGTGCCGGCCGGACTGCCGCAGGGCATGGGCCAGGTTGATCTCGCAGGCCAGGGCGTCCGGGTGCTCGGGACCGTACCGCTCGGTGAGACCCCGCAGGGCGGTTTCCAGGAGGGTCACGGCGCGGTCGGTGTCGCCGAGTTCGCCCTGCGCGTTGCCCAGGTTGATCATGCAGTTCAGGGTGTACGGGTGGCGTGCGCCGACCGCGCGCTCCAGCCGGGCCAGGGTGTCGGTGCCGACCGCCACGGCCTCCGCCGCGTCGCCGCTGCCCCGCAGGTAGATGGCCAGGTTGTTGCGGCAGGCCAGGGTGAACGGATGGTCGTCGCCGAGCAGCCGCCGGTAGGAGGACAGGGCGTCCAGGGCCAGGTCGCGGGCCTTCTCCTTGTCGCCGGCCGCCGAGTACTCGGCGGCGAGGTTGAGCGCGCAGGCGAGCGTGTCGGGCACGTCGGGGCCGTACCGCTCCAGGTAGCGGTCGTAGGTCACCTGGGTGAGCCGCATCGACTCGGCGGCGCGGCCCGCCTTGCGCAGCGAGACGGCGAGGCTCTTGGAGTTGCGCAGTGTCTCGGGCACGTCGGGGTTGAGGACGTCCTGGAAGACGTCCATCACCTCTTCCAGCATGGCGACGGAGCCGGCGTAGTCGCCGATCTCCCGCAGGTCGCGGGCGAGGTTGGCCTTGGTCGACAGGGTGTACGGGTGGCGGTCGCCGAGCATCGGGCTGCGCCGGTCGACGGTCTCCTGGTCCAGGCGGCGGGCGAGTTCGGAGTCCCCGGTGAGCCGGTAGTCGATGGCGAGGTTGTTGGCCGCGACGAGCGAGCGCGGATGCTGCTCGCCGAAGATGTCCCTGAAGCCCGCGTAGATCTGCTCGTCGCGTTCCCGGGCCTCCTGGAAGCGGCCGAGCGCCCGCAGGTCCGCCGCGAGGCTGCCGCCGGTGATCAGGGTGTGGGGGTGGCCGGCCGGCAGCAGGGCGGTCTGCCGGGCGAGGGTGTCCTCGTCGTACTGCCGGGCTTCCTGGTAGCGGCCCTGCGA
Organism: Streptomyces sp. RLA123; assembly: GCF_056270165.1. NCBI lineage: Bacteria > Bacillati > Actinomycetota > Actinomycetes > Kitasatosporales > Streptomycetaceae > Streptomyces > Streptomyces sp. RLA123. The sequence continues at coordinate 2,772,651 of NZ_JBWDOR010000003.1, forward strand.
GCGGAGCACGTTGGCGAGTTCGAACTGCAGGTTGAGGGTCTGCAGGTCGTCCTCGCCGAGGGACTGCTTCCAGTTGTGCAGCAGCTGCTCGGCCAGGATCCGGGCCTGTTCCAGCGCGCCGCTCTTCCACAGGTAGCGGACGCGGTTGACGAGCAGTTGCCGCGGCTTCTCCTCGCGGCAGTCCTCGGCCTGCGACGGGGCCAGGTGCGGCCAGATCAGCTCGAATCCGGGCCAGTTCGCCGGGTCGTTGATGGCGTCCTCGGGCGGTCGCGCCTCGGCGAGGATGCGGTGCACCTCGTGCATCGTCTCCTGCTGGTCGTCGTCGGACATCTCCGAGCGCACGGCCGCCTGCACCAGCCGGTGCACCTGGATGCTGCTGTCGGCCGGATCGACCTTCGCCAGCGCGAAGCGGTTGACGGCCTGGATGACCTTGCCGAGCATGTAGCGGTCGCGGAGCTGGGGGTCGTACGGGAGCAGGGCCTGAATCATGGAGTCGCTCTCGATGAGGGTCATCGAGATCGGCTCGGCCGCGAAGAACGCGCACAGCTCCAGCAGCCGGACGGCGGCCTTGGACTGGTTGCGCAGCCGGCTGATGGAGATGCTCCAGGTCGCCCCGACCTCCCGCGGGTAGCCGGCGGCCATGGTGACCGACAGCGCCTTGGTGGTCTGCTCCTTGAGCTGCTGCACATACACGTCCACGGGGGTCGCGGTCTCGGCGAGCCACGCGGCCGCCACCTCGACCGCCAGCGGCAGGTCGCCGACCGCCTCCGCCACCTGCGCGGCGTCCTCCCGGGTCATGCCGCCGACCCGGCGGCGCAGGTGCTCCACGCTCTCCGCGCGGTTGAAGACCTCGATCTCCAGAGGCTCGGTCGGGCCGGTCGGCGGCTTGTTCCGGGCGGTGACCACGATGTGGCCGCGTCCTCCGGGGAAGAACCGGCGCACCCGCTCGGGGTCCTCGACGTTGTCGAACACCAGCAGCCAGCGCGGGAAACGGGTGCCGGTCATCAGCTCCTCACGGGCCGCCTCGGCGGCCTCGGAGACACTGTCGCCGACCCTGAGTTCCAGACGGCGGGCGAGCTCGGCGAGGGAGGGCGCGATCCGGTCCTCCTGCTCCGCCTCGATCCACCACACGAGGTCGTAGTCGGCCTTGAAGCGGTGCGCGTACTCCAGCGCCACCTGGGTCTTGCCGACGCCGCCCAGCCCGTGGAGCGTCTGGGGGAATGGCTGGACGGAGGGGTTGCCGCCGCCCAGGCGGTCGCGCAGCCGGTCCAGGACGGTGGAGCGCCCGGTGAAGAAGGTGTTGCGGGGCCGGAGGTTGGACACCTTGGGGTCGCCGACGGGGTAGCGCGGGCCGCCCGCCATCGAGGCCGGGTTGAGGTCCGTCTCGTCGCGGCCCAGTGCGCGCAGCAGGGTGGTGGCGGCCGCCTCGTTGTCGAGCCGTACCAGGCTCACCGGGCTGCGCTGGGCCAGCGGCGGACCGGGGCGCACGTCGCCGACCCGGATCGGCAGGAGCTGGTGCTGCTGGCCCGAGGGGTCGGTGCCGGAGTTGGACTCCCACACCCGCATGGCCCGGCGGGACCGCAGGTAGGCGGCGGAGAGCACGATGAGCGTACGGGTCGAGGAGCCGGCGCCCGCGGGGTGTTCCATGGGGGCGGCGTGGGTCTCCACGTCCCAGGGAACGACCCGGAAGCCGGCCCGGGTCAGGAGCCATTCGATCCAGTCCGCCCACATGCGGTCCTCCGGCACGTAGGCCAGCACCAGACCGGACGGCGGGACGGGCCGGCGCCGGGTGAACTCCGCCGCCCAGCGGAGCCGTTCGGGCTCAGCGAGCGGGGGCAGCGAGGTGACGGCGCCGCCGGAGACCATGGCGGTCAGGCGCTCGCAGGCGGACAGCATCGAGCTGGACAGGCCGGGCGCGTCGCCGAACGTCGCCAGGATCTCCTCGTAGGCGTAGAAGGGCCGGTACGGGATCTCCACCGAGCCCCAGTAGGCGACGCGCTCCTCGTCCCCCAGCCCGGCCGGGAGCCCCTCGAACTGCGCGCGGGCCAGCGCCCGCCCGGCGTCGGCCTTCTCCTTCTCGCCGTCGTCGATACGCATGGGCACCGGGAAGATGCGTATGCCGCGGCCGCTGTACCGCTCCTCGATGTCGCGGGCGACGGCGGCGGCGCCGTAGATGCTCTGGTCGCTGAGGGTGAAGCAGACCACCAGTTCGTCGGGCATGTGCACGGTGCAGATGTCGGCGATGTCGCTGAGGCCGGTGCGGCTGTCGATGAGGACGTAGTCGTAGTGGCGGCGCATGTCCGCGCGCATGGCGTCCAGGAACTGGCCGCCGCCGAAGCGGTCGTAGAAGACGTCCCAGTCGATGCCGGTCAGGGCGGTGGAGTAGTTGCGGTCCTGGCGGCCCGCGGACAGGTAGTCCAGGCTGCCGCCCTCGGGGAAGCCCCAGTTCAGGGATATGGCGTGCGGGCGCACCCGCGCGAACTGGCGGTGCCAGTCGGGAGGGCGCGGTACGTCGCGCAGCGCCTCCTCCCGGTACTCGGTGATCAGGTCGATCATGCCGGTGGTGGCCGCCAGCGCCGAGGAGTCCAGGAAGGGATGGAAGAAGCGGAAGAGCCCCGGTGCTTCGAGGTCCCAGTCCACGGTCAGCACCCGGTGGCCGTTGGCCGCGAGGATCCAGGCGGTGTTCGCCAGGGCCATGGTGCGTCCGGTGCCGCCCTTGTACGAGTAGAACGTGATCACACGTCCGTTACGGCTCTCGGTCATCCTGGCCCTCCGGTTTGTCGGGTTCCGTGGTGCCGCGGTCGTCGTACAGGCCGTACGGGGAGGAGCGCTCGGTTCCGTACGCTCCGGCGGAGGGGCCGCGCAGCCTGGGGCGCGAGCTGTGCGGTCCGTGCGGTGGGAACGCCGGGGCGTGGGCCGCGTAGTGCTTGGCGGCGAGCCCCACGGCCTTGGGCACGTCGTCGCTGAAGGCCTCGAGGCTCGGGATGCTGTTGCGGAGGAACCGCAGGCCGCCCGGGCCCTCCGTCCGGCCCGGTTCGAGGGCCTCGTCGGCGATGCGGCGCAGGCCCTCCTCGTGGCCGTTGGAGTCCGGGTCCGAGCGGTTCCAGGGCACGAGGACGCTGATCCACGGCCGGCGCCCGTCGCCGAAACGGGCCAGCATCTCCCGCCGGTCGGCCGAACCCATGGCCCAGCGGTCGAGCAGCAGCAGCCCCGGGGCGGTGGGCGTGGGGTCCAGCAGGCGGTCCAGCTCCTCCTCGAACACCCCCACACTGACCCGGTAGTCGAGGTTGCGCGCGAGGTCGGCCGCGTGGTCGGCCAGCGGCCGGTTGCTCTGCGGGTGGTACGGGTTCCAGTCACGGGGCGAGGGACCGTAGCAGGTGCCGCTGCGCCCCTCCGGCAGTTCCTCGGAACTGCAGCAGGCGAGCACCGTCACCCGCAGCGGCCGGCTGGCGCCCGGGGGCCCGAAGGCGCTGGGGACGTGGTGGTAGTCGACGTGCCGGCCCTTGGCGATCTTGGTCTCCTCGACCACCTGCACGATGCGCTGCGCGAGGCGGTACACGGCGCGCTCGTACTCGTGCTTGAGGTAGCTGAGCTTGATCAGCCCGTAGAAGCCCTCGGCGGCGTAGTCCTCACCGAAGTCCGCGTGGTTGAACTGGAGCCCTTCGGCCGGGCCGGGCATGTCGTTCGCGGCCACCGGCACCCACAGCGCGGGCACGATGCCGGATATCGGCCCCTCGTGCACGGCCCGGTGGTACACCGCGCGCTGCGAGAACGCGTACCACTCCTTGCCGCACTGCTGGCTGCGGAAGTAGCGCGGCGAGTACAGCGGGACGAAGACCCGGCAGTGCGCCAGCGCCTCGGCCAGCGATTCCGGCCACCCCTCGCCGACGTTCATCCCCCGGTCCATGAAGCCCGCCTTCACCCCGGCAGGCAGTGTCGTCATCTGCAGGATGTGCGCGCACAGGTCGTTGTAGAGCTTGGCGACCCACAGGTCGGGGTCGGGATCCGAAGGGTCGTTCCTGGGGGTGTGTGCGTAGCTGAGGAAGAAATACGGCTTGTCCGAGGCGTCTCCCTGCCCCACGGGTAATGCCATGCGCCATCTCCCCCGCCCCGACCTACAGGTCCCCGCCGCGCCCCTCGTGAGGGAACCTCAGTGTAGGAACCGCTGTTTCTCCGGCGGAATAGCGCATGACCATCAATTTTCCGGACGGGCCGTCAATGGTCGTGTTGCACAAGCCATTTGGCGATGACATCCACCGCGTCCGCGATGGGCACAAGATGGCAGGGCGCGTCGCCGAACAGGCCGTTCAGCACGACGCACTCGCGTGCCACCACCGGGACGAGACGCGGGAAATGGCGGTCGTCGATGTCGGGCGCCTCGAAGGACACCCACTCCCTGCCGCCGTCCGCGCTCCGTACCAGCGCCCGGTAGGGGCGGTCCGGCGGCGGGACGGCGCGGTAGTCGGCTAGATGGTAGGCCGTGCACACCCACAGGTCCACGCCGATGAGCAGCGCCCGGCCCCGCAGGTCGTACAGCCGGGCGGTGGGCGAGTCCTCGCCCAGGTGGCTCTCCAGCGCGTGGCCCTCGGTGAGGGTGCGCGCCGCGGGACCCACTGCGGTGAAGGAGGTGTGCGGATGCGCGCTGCGCAGCGCCCCCGGGGTGAGCCGGACCTCCTCGGCCAGCCGCCCGACACTGGGCGACACGGGCGTGGTCAGCGGGTCGAAGGGCTCCATCGCCTCGCGGTACGCGGCCAGTTCGGCCGCGCTCAGGCCTGCCGTGCGCTCCCGGTCGAGCCGCGAGGTGACCGAGTTCTCCGGCGTCGCCGCGTACGCCACGAGGGTGCCCTCGTCGCCCAGCGCCGCCCGCAGCGCCTCGACCACGGTGCGCCCGCCGCCCTCGACCGGGCCGACCGCCCGCAGCGAGCCCTGGACCAGCAGCACATCGCCGGGTCCGACGCCGAGCGCGCGCAGATCACCGGTGAGGCTTTCCCGAGTGTGCACCTCAGACCCCGTTCAGTTCGGAGATCCAGGGGGCGACGGTGCCGGCCATCCGGTCCGCGAAGCGCTCACCGAGCGGGGTGAGCGAGCCGCTGCCGGCGAGACGGTCGATCGCCTCCGCCGTCTCGCGGGTCCAGCGGGCGAAGGGGGCGGCCGCCTCCGGGACGCCCTGGCGGGCCAGGGCACGCCAGTACTCGGCGACGGCGATGTGCGCGTACGTCCCCTGGAGCAGCCCCTCCAGGGGCCGCGGGTCGGGCCGCCACGGCGCGTGGAAGAGGCGGGTGTCGTCCGGGTCGAACAGGTCCACCAGGTCCAGGACGGCGCCGAGCTTCACATGCTGGAACTCGTGGGCCACCAGCAGGGCCAGCGTGACCGGCGTCGCGGGGCGCGCGATGCCGACCGCTCCGAACGCCTGCCGGGCGGCACCGCTGACGTCGCTGCCGTCGCCCGGCGGGACCAGCGCGGTGATGGTCCCGAGCCCGGCGGCCAGCCCCGGGACGTAGCGCGGCATTTCGCGGCCGAGGAAGTCCCAGGCCGCGACCAGGTCCTCGTGCCAGGCCTTGACCTCGGACGCGTCCTGCCGGGGCACCGGCGGCCACTGGTGGGCGTCGCGGTGGGGATCGGTGTCCTCCAGCGCCACGGGCCAGCCGGCCGGGCCGACCCGCCGGACGGGGTGCCACCACGCGTCCGCCGGGCCCTGCGCGGCGATCCTCAGCGTCCGGCCCGCGGCACTCACACGGAATCCGCTGCCGTCCGCGGCCACTTCCGCCGCTTCGCCGTCGGCGGCGTCGACCAGCACACGGCCGAGACCCGGCAGCCGTACCGCGCCGTCACGCACGGGAACCCGCACGGTCGCCGGGTACCGGCCCGCGGACCGCACCACGGAGGCGGCCGCCACCTCGGCGAGCCCCGCGACGTCCGCACCTCCGCCGCCGCCCGTCCCGAGGCAGTGCCGGGCCCACGGGCGGACGTACGGATGGCCCAGCACGGTGTCCACGGCCTCCGGCGCGGCCTCGTCGACCTCGGCGAGCACTCGCCAGACGGCGGCGGTCCTGCCGTCCCGGGGGGCGCGCTCCCAGACCGCGGTGAGCAGGCCGCGGGTGATCTCGAGCTGCTCGGCGGCGAGCGCCGCCACGGCGCCGGCGTCGCCGTACCCGGCGGCCAGCTGGTCGATCTGGTCCTCCGTCAGCGGGAACCGGTGCTGCTGCCCGGGCGCGGTGGTCACCGAATTCTCCCGATCCACTTGCTCGTCCTCGGCTTCGCGGATGCCGAGGATCAACTCCATCAGGTCGGCGCAGTACGCGGACGGATTCGCGAATCCGTTCCCGGTGCGGTAGCGATGCGCGTACAGTCCGCCGCCGCAGACGTCGACGACCGGGCAGCGCCGGCACGCGTCGCTCAGTCCCGCCTTGCCCTGCCGGCGGGCGGCGATCCCGGGGTGGGCCGCCACCTCGTCCAGGGAGTGGGTGAACACGTCCATCCCGGTGGCCGGGGCCCCGTCGTAGGCGGTCTTCAGTGAATCGGCCTGCTCGAACGTCCCGTCGGTCTCGATCACGACGAGGTCGACCGGGTCGGTGCCGATCGACTCCACGAGGCTGCTCCCGCCGCGCAGCATCCGGCGTACGGAGTCGAAGACCCGCACGGGCACCGGGCGGCCCTGGCCCGTCCAGCGCCGGTGGATCGTCAGCAGCCAGTCCGCGTACGGCGCCGGGGCGCCGCCGGGGCGCACGGGCGGCGCGTCATGGGTGGCGTGGGGCAGCAGGAAATCGATACGGGGCGGGTCGAGCGCCATGAGGGCGTCGTACACCGCGAGGGGGTCGTTGTCCACGTCGATCGTGCAGAGCAGGCCACCGTACAGATGGCGGTAGCGCGGCTCCCGGAGCAGCCCGATCGACTTCACCACGCGGTCGTAGCTGCTCCGCCCGTCCGCGAACCGCCGGTGGCGGTCGTTCTCGACCCGGCCGCCGTCGAGGGAGACCCCGACCGAGACGCCGAACTCGTCGAAGACGTCGCAGAATCGCCCGTCCAGAAGGACGGCGTTGGTCTGGATGCCGAGCTCCAGGGCGCAGCGGCCGTCCAGCGCCCCGCGTAACGCCTCGGCGGCCCGGCGGATCCGCGCCGGGCCGGCGAGCAACGGCTCTCCCCCGTGGAACACCACCTGGACGCTCGCGAGACGGTGCGCCGTGGCGTGCTCGGCGATCCGCTGCGCCACCCGTTCGAACACCTCGTCCGGGGTCGCCCGGACCCGACGTTTCCAGCTGGTGTCGGCGTGCTCGTACACGTAGCAGTGATCGCACGCCAGGTCGCACCGGCTGTGCAGTTTGAGGACGAACTGCGAGAGCGGCCTCAACGACGGTGATGTCTCCATGGCTTCGCGCCCGGAACCCCCGAGTCGGTCGGCCGAGTCAGCTGCTGAACGACTGGAAGGCCGCGACCGGGACGTTCCCTGCGGAGGCCGAAGCGGGCATCACACGGCCGAGGGCCGGCGAGGCCACCGAGCTGCCGCGGGAGGCCAGCTCCGCCAGCGGGATCCTGCGCCGCGGCTGCGGCCGCTGGGTCGAGGCGTCGTTGTCGGCCTGCACGGTGAGGGTGGCAGTCATAGCGGGGTCCTCGTTCACTAAGGTGCGTTGGGGGGCGCACGCCATATGTCCGAAATACGGCAAAATCATCTCACCCTGGACATGGAAAGGCGACGCAGCACGCTCATCAACGATGCAGGCGGGCCCCAGGGCGCGCGTAAACGCACCACAAGACCGTGATTTACGCCAAATGCAGCAGACGCGCGCACTCCCCCACCCCAACGCCGGGCTGTGTGATTATCTCCCTTACAGGGGGCGGGAGTTGATGCTTTTCAAGAACCAAACAAAGTTCTTGGGGCGGTTCGCGCGCCGCGCAGCACACAGCCCCTCGTCCCGCCTTCCGGCGCATCGAGGCGCATGCCGCACGCCCGGCGTACGGGCCTTGCACGCCGGCTCTCCTGCCCGTTCGGCGCACACCTCGCACGTTCCCGCGGAGCCCTCCTGCGCCACACGGGGGAACGCCCCCTCGCGCCAGGCGCGGGCGGGGCTGTCGCGGCACGTTCGAGGGGAGAGGGGCCGGGTGCTGTCCGGGTCCCCGGTTCCTCTCCCCACAGCGGGGGTCGCACAGGAGAAGTTCAGGATTGAACAATCCGTCTGTGGCGCTGCTCACGCCCGCCGGGACCCGCCTCGGCCCTCGACGCCGGCACGCACCGCGGGCCCCCAAGGCGCCTGCCCCCAGGGGCACTTCGACATGGCGTCAGGATGCGGTCGCGATCGCCGCGCGGGCGGCGCCGACGAAACTCCAGAAGAGCGGCCTGGTGGTGTTCCTGCGCCCGGCGCGGGTGTCGGTGCCGAACATCGCGCTGCGCAGCGGCGCGGTGATCTCCAGCTGGGCGCCGCCGCCGCGCCGGGTGCGGTTGCAGATGTTGGCCGGGGAGAGGCCGGCGAGTTCCTTCGTCCCCGAGGCGTCGACCGCGTGGATGCCGGCGGCGGTGAGGGCGGCGATCAGCTGTCCCGCGAAGCCGGTGTCCGCGCCGCCGACGAGGACGGCCCGGGCGCCCGCCGTCAGGCCCGCCTGCGCGGCGGTGCAGCCGTGCAGCGAGAGCACGCGCTCGCTGCCCGCGGCCAGCGAGCGGGCGACGGGGTCGTCGCAGCGGGTGGAGGTGACATGGAGGGCGCCGTTACCGGTGACGCGCAGGCCCTCGAACATCCAGTAGTCGTACACCGGACCGCCGGCCGGGGTCGGCGCCAGGTCGGCGGGGTGGTAGCCGGCGACGGCGAGGCAGAGTTCGGAGGTGCCCGCCTCGATGCCGCCGGCGTGCGGGGCGATGACCACGGTGTCACCGGGCCGGGCGGCGGCGTGGCGGCGGAAGCGCCGGGCGTAGTCGGTGCCCTCGGTCAGTGCGGTGTCGGCGTACAGCGCGGTGTGGGAGGCGTATGTGTCGGATGACGCGGAGGCGTACCCGCGGTGCGTCGTCATGCGGCGATCATCACGCACCGGCGGCCCCGGCTCCTGCCGGGAGCCGGGACCGCCGCGATCGGAACGTCCGGTCCCGCCGGGCGACGGGGGAAGCTGCCCGGCGGGACGTGTGCAGGGCGGCCGGTCAGACCGCCGGCGCGGGCTCCTTTTCCGTGGACACCGGCTCGGACGGCTCGCCGTGGCCGTCGTCGACGAGCGTGGTCTCGTCGAAGGGCAGTTCGCCGGCGAAGACCCGCTCGGCCCGCTCGCGGTCGAACTCCTTGGTCCAGGTGCCGATCAGGACGGTGGCGACCGCGTTGCCCGCGAAGTTGGTGACGGCGCGTGCCTCGCTCATGAAGCGGTCGATGCCGACGATGAGGCCGACGCCGTCGACGAGGGCCGGCTTGTGCGACTGGAGTGCGCCGGCCAGCGTCGCCAGGCCCGCGCCGGTGACGCCCGCGGCGCCCTTGGAGGCGATCATCATGAAGAGCAGGAGCGTGATCTGCTGACCGATGGCCAGCGGCTGGCCCATCGAGTCGGCGATGAACAGCGAGGCCATGGTGAGGTAGATCATGGTGCCGTCGAGATTGAAGGAGTAACCGGTCGGCACCGTGATGCCGACGACCGGGCGGCTGACGCCGAGGTGCTCCATCTTGGCGATGAGGCGGGGCAGCGCCGACTCCGACGAGGAGGTCGAGACGATCAGCAGGAACTCCCGGCCGAGGTACTTCAGCAGCTGGAAGAGGTTGACCCCGGCGACGAGTCGCAGGATCAGGCCGAGCACGACGACGACGAAGATCAGGCAGGTCACGTAGAAGCCCAGCATGATCGTGGCCAGGGCCTTGAGGGCGTCGACGCCCGCGGAGCCGACCACCGCCGCGAGGGCGCCGAAGGCACCCACCGGCGCCGCCCACATGATCATGGACAGCACGCGGAAGACCAGCTTCTGGATATGCCCTATGCCGCGCAGCACCGGCTCGCCCGCCGAGCCCATGGCCTGGAGGCCGAAGCCGACGAGCAGCGCCACCAGCAGGGTCTGCAGCACCTGCCCCTCGGTGAACGCCGACACCAACGTGACCGGGATGATCGAGAGGACGAAGTCCGGCAGCGACTCGGCCGGGGCGTCCTTGGCCTGGGCCTGGCCCACGTCCTTCAGGGCGTCGGTCAGGTGCAGCCCGTCACCGGGCTGGAGGATGTTGCCGACGACGAGGCCGATGGCCAGTGCCACGAAGGACATGGCGATGAAGTAGCCGAGCGCGAGCCCGCCGACCTTGCCGACCTTCGCGGCCTTGCGTACCGAACCGACGCCGAGCACGATCGTGCAGAAGATGATCGGCGAGATCATCATCTTGATCAGGTTCACGAAACCGGTGCCGATCGGCTTCAACTCGACCGCCGCGTCCGGGGCGACAAGGCCGAACACGGCGCCGGCGATCGCGGCGACGACCACCGCGATGTACAGGTAGTGGGTACGGTCCCTGCGACCCTGACTGCGGCTCTGCACCGGCACTGACACCTTTGTCTCCTCGGTCCAGCCGGACGCCGTCCCGGACGCCCGCCGTTGGATAACTCCCGGTGACTATGCGCCCGGGCAGTGAGCCAGGTCACGTTTGCGTTCATTGAGTTCGCGGCCCACGTGCACACTGGTGGGCATGCCGGTCCTCAGCCCTTTCCGCAGCCCCGGGTCGCGGCGGCGCGCGCGCCCGCGCAGCCTCGCGGGGCAGCTCTTCGCGATGCAGGTCGTCATCGTGGCCATGGTGGTCGCGGGCATCGCCGTGCTCGTGTACGTCAACGCGGGCAGCCGCGCCGTCACGGCGGCAGAGGACCGGGTGACCGCGGCGGCGCGGGCGGTCGCCGACGCGCCCTCCGTCGCGGCGGCCATCCGCGGCGCGGACCCCACCCTCGCGCTCCAGCCGTACGCCGAGCAGGTCCGCAAGGACACCGGCGTCGCCTTCGTCACCATCATGAGCCCGGCCGGCATCCGCTGGACGCATCCCGACACGACCCAGATAGGCCGGCCCTTCCTCGGGCACATAGGCCCCGCTCAGCACGGCCGGACCTTCACCGAGACCTACACCGGCACGCTCGGCGCCTCGGTGCGGGTGGTCACCCCGATCCGCGACGCCGGCCGGATCGTGGGGCTGGTGAGCATCGGCATCACCGTCCAGGCCATCACCGGCCAGGTACGCGACCAGCTGACCGCGCTGATCGGGTTCGCGCTCGCGGCCCTGACGGTCGGCGGTCTGGGCACCTACCTCGCCAACGCCCGCCTGCGCAGGCACACCCACGGCATGGCCGCCGACGAGTTGAGCCGGATGTACGACTACCACCAGGCCACGCTGCACGCGGTGCGCGAGGGCCTGATCCTGCTGGACGCCGACCGCAGCGTGGCGCTGTGCAACGACGCGGCCCGCGAACTGCTGGGGCTGCCGGGGGACGTGGTCGGCGCGTACGTCGCGGAACTGGGCCTGCCGACCTCGCTGACCGGCGCGCTGCTGGCCGCAGAACCGCGCGTGGACGAGGTGCACCTGACCGCCGAGCGGGTCGTGGTGGTCAGCACCGCGCCGGTGCTCGGCGGTGAACGCCGGGGCACCGTGGTCACCTTGCGCGACCACACCGACCTCCAGGCACTCACCGGCGAGCTCGACTCGGTGCGCGGCTTCGCCGAGGCGCTGCGCTCGCAGGCCCATGAGGCCTCGAACCGGCTGCACACGGTCGTGTCACTGATCGAACTGGGCCGCGCGGACGAGGCGGTGGAGTTCGCGACCGCCGAACTGGAGCTGGCGCAGGCGCTGACCGACCGCGTGGTGGCGGCGGTCGGCGAACCGGTGCTGGCGGCGCTGCTGCTGGGCAAGGCGGCCGAGGCGAACGAGCGCGGCGTCGAACTGACCGTCAGCGAGGACAGCCGCATCGACGACGGCGTGCTTCCGGCCGCGCTGGCCTCCCGCGACCTGGTCACCATCCTGGGCAATCTGATCGACAACGCCATCGACGCGGCGATCGAGGGCGCGGGCCGGAGTGCGGCCCGCCCGCACGTGGGGGTGACCGCCCGCGCCGACGGCGGCGAACTGCTGCTGCGGGTCGCCGACAACGGGAGCGGCGTGGACCCGGCCACGGTGGGCGAGGTCTTCCGGCGCGGCTGGACCACCAAGAGCGAGGGCCGTGGACTGGGCCTGGCCCTGGTGGAGCAGGCGGCGCGGCGGGCCGGCGGCACGGTGGAGCTGGACCGGGCCGAGACCGGCGGGGCGGCCTTCACCGTACGGCTGCCGCTGCGGCAGGGGGTGCCGGCGTGATCAGGGTGCTCGTGGTCGAGGACGACCCGGTGGCGGCCGACGCGCACCGGCTCTACGTGGAACGGCTGCCGGGCTTCGAGGTCGCGGCCGTCGCGCACTCCGGCGGCGCGGCACTGCGTGCGCTGGAGCGGCACCAGGTGGACCTGATCCTGCTCGACCTCAACCTGCCGGACGGGCACGGTCTTCAGGTCGTGCGCAAGCTGCGGGCCGCCGGGCACACCGCGGACGTGGTGGCCGTGACCTCGGCCCGCGACCTGGGAGTGGTGCGGCAGGCCGTCTCGGTGGGCGTGGTGCAGTACCTGCTCAAGCCGTTCACCTTTCCGGCGCTGCGCGACCGGCTGGAGCGCTGGGCCCGCTACCGCGACGAACTGGCGGGCGGCGAGGCCTCCGGGCAGGACGAGGTCGACCGCGCGCTGGCGGCGCTGCGCAGCCCCGATGCCTCGGCACTGCCCAAGGGCCTGAGCGGTCCGACGCTGGAGGCGGTGACCACCGCGCTGCGCGACGCCGGGGAGGGCCTGTCGGCGAGCGCCGCCGCACAGCAGGTCGGCGTCTCCCGGATCACGGCCCGCCGCTACCTGGAGCACCTGGTCGACATCGGCCGCGCGGTGCGGGCACCGCAGTACGGCCAGGTGGGACGGCCCGAACTCACCTACCGCTGGGCGACCTCGCGCAGGAAATGACGTGTCGTCAGAAGACGGACTCCGCCTCCCGCATGCGGTCCTCGGGAACCCGCTTGAGCACGGTCACGGCCTCGGCGAGCGGCACCAGCTCGATCGCGGTGCCGCGCAGCGCCGTCATATTGCCGAAGGCGCCCTTGTGCGCGGCCTCGACGGCGTGCCAGCCGAAGCGGGTGGCCAGGACCCGGTCGTACGGGGTGGGGACGCCGCCGCGCTGGACATGGCCGAGGATGACCGGGCGCGCCTCCTTGCCCAGGCGCTGCTCCAGCTCGGCGGCGAGCCGGGTGCCGATGCCGGCGAAGCGCTCGTGGCCGTAGGCGTCGATCTCGCCGTGGACGTACGGCATGGTGCCCTCGGCCGGGTGGGCGCCCTCGGCGACGCAGACGACGGCGAACTTCTTGCCCCGCGCGAAGCGCTCCTGGACCATCGCGACGAGGTCGGCGGGGTCGAAGGGCCGCTCGGGCAGGCAGATGCCGTGGGCCCCGCCGGCCATGCCGGACTCCAGGGCGATCCAGCCGGCGTGCCGGCCCATCACCTCGACGACCATGACGCGCTGGTGCGACTCGGCGGTGGTCTTCAGCCGGTCGATGGCCTCGGTGGCCACGGTGACCGCGGTGTCGAAACCGAAGGTGCGGTCGGTGGCCGAGATGTCGTTGTCGATGGTCTTGGGGACGCCCACGACCGGCATCCCCGCCTCGGCGAGCAGCCGGGCCGCGGTGAGCGTGCCCTCGCCGCCGATGGGGATGAGCACGTCGAGGCCGTAGTCCGCGCACACGGTGCGCCAGTTGTCGGCGGCCTCGTGCAGCCGGGCGCGTTCCAGGCGGGTGGAGCCCAGCACGGTGCCGCCGCGGGCGAGGATGCCGCTCACGGAGTTCAGATCGAGGGTGCGGTAGCGGCCCTCCAGCAGTCCCTTGAAGCCGTCCTCAAAACCGATCACCTCGTCCTCGTGGTACGTCAACGCGCGATGGGTCACCGAACGGATGACGGCGTTGAGCCCGGGGCAGTCGCCGCCCGCGGTGAGGACTCCGATACGCATGGCGCTCCGCGCTCCCTCCGGTAGCGTCCCAGGTCGCCTCTTTCGCATCGTAGGTCCGCACCTGACCCACCGCGCGTCATACGCACAGCGGACTGTAATGTCAAGGGGCATCCGCCACCCGAATGGGTGGATTCCAACGGGTAGGAACGGAGAGAGCGCGTGACGCGCAGCGTGTACGTAACCGGGGTCGGCCGGGGGGACGGCAGGCAGGTCGTCGAGCTCGGCGTCATGGAGCTGCTCACCCGCCAGGTCGACCGCGTGGGCGTCTTCCGCCCGCTGGTGCACGACACCCCCGACCGGATGTTCGATCTCCTGCGCAGCCGCTTCCGGCTCACCCAGGACCCCGCGACCGCCTTCGGCCTCAGCTACGAGGAGGCCGCGGCCCTCCAGGCCGAGCAGGGCCGGGACGCGATGATCGCCGTGCTCGTAGAGCGTTACCACCTGGTGGCCAGACAGTACGAGACCGTGCTCGTACTCGGCTCGGACTTCCACGAGACCAACCTGCCGGGCGAGATGGGCATCAACGCGCGCCTCGCCAACGAGTTCGGGGCCTCCGTCGTCCCGGTGGTCGGCGGGCGCGACCAGAGCGCGGAGTCGGTGGTGGACGAGGTGCGCAACGCCCACCAGTCCTACACCGGCTTCGGCTGCGACATCGTCGCCATGATCGCCAACCGGGTGCCCCGGGAGACCCTGGACGAGGTCGCCGGGCGGCTGCGCCGGCTGCTGCCGGTCCCCGCGTACGTGCTGCCCGACGAGCCCGCGCTGTCGGCGCCGACGGTGTCCCAGATCGTCGAGACCCTCGGCGCGGAGGTGCTGCTCGGCGACGCCGGCGGGCTCTCCCGCGACGTCCTGGGCTTCGTCTTCGGCGGCGCGATGCTGCCCACCTTCATCCGCGCGCTGACCCCCGGCTGCATGGTGATCACCCCGGGCGACCGTGCCGACCTCATCATCGGTTCGCTCGCCGCGCACTCGGCGGGCTCGCCGCCCATCGCCGGCATCCTGCTCACCCTCGACGAGGTGCCCGGCCCGGAGATCATGGCGCTGGCCGCCCGGCTCGCCCCCGGCACCCCGGTGATGTCCGTACCGACCGGCAGCTTCCCGACCGCCGCCGAGCTGTTCGCCCTGGAGGCGAAGCTCGGCGCGGGCACCCCGCGCAAGGCCGAGACCGCGCTCGGCCTCTTCGAGACGCATGTCGACAGCGCGGAACTCAGCGAGCGGCTGTCGGTGGTCCGCGGCGAGCGCGTCACCCCGATGATGTTCGAGCACGAGCTCATCGAGCGGGCCCGCTCCGGCCGGCGCCGCGTCGTGCTGCCGGAGGGCGCCGAGGAGCGCATCCTGCACGCCGCCGAGGTGCTGCTGCGCCGCAATGTCTGCGACATCGTGCTGCTGGGGAACGAGGACGCCATCCGCCGGCGGGCCGGCGAACTGGGCATCGACGTGGACGTCCCCGGCCTGGTGCTCACCGATCCGCAGACCTCGCCGCTGCGCGAGAGTTTCGCCGAGCTGTACGCCAAGCTGCGCGCCCACAAGGGCGTCAGCTACGAACTCGCCTACGACGTCGTCGCCGACGTGTCGTACTTCGGCACGCTGATGGTGCAGCAGGGCCTCGCCGACGGCATGGTCTCCGGCGCGGTGCACTCCACCGCGGCGACGATCCGTCCCGCCTTCGAGATCATCAAGACGGTCCCGGACGCGTCGATCGTCTCCTCGGTCTTCTTCATGTGCCTGGCCGACAAGGTGCTGGTGTACGGCGACTGCGCGGTCAACCCCGACCCCGACGCCGAGCAACTGGCGGACATCGCGATCCAGTCGGCCGAGACCGCCGCCCAGTTCGGGGTGGAGCCGCGGGTGGCGATGCTCTCGTACTCCACCGGGACCTCGGGCTCGGGCGTGGACGTCGACAAGGTGCGCCGGGCCACCGAACTGGTCCGCGAGCGGCGCCCGGAACTGCTGGTCGAGGGCCCGATCCAGTACGACGCGGCGGTGGACGCGCAGGTCGCCGAGACCAAGCTGCCCGGCTCGCGGGTGGCGGGCAGGGCCACCGTGCTGATCTTCCCGGACCTCAACACCGGCAACAACACCTACAAGGCGGTGCAGCGTTCGGCCGGCGCCGTGGCCGTCGGCCCCGTGCTCCAGGGCCTGCGCAAGCCCGTCAACGACCTCTCGCGCGGCGCGCTGGTGCAGGACATCGTCAACACGGTCGCCATCACGGCGATCCAGGCCCAGGGCGAGCAGACGGCGGCCGGCCAGGCCGGCCCGTCCGGACCGACCGGACCGACCGACACAAGGAAAGCACTTTGACAGCGACCCGCGTCCTCGTCCTCAACTCCGGCTCCTCGTCGGTGAAGTACCAGCTCATCGACATGGCCGACGGCAGCCGCCCGGCGGCCGGGATCGTGGAGCACATCGGCGAGCCCGGCGGGATCGCCGGCCACGCCGAGGCGCTGGGGGCCGTCGCGGACGAGCTGGCCGCCCGCGGCCTCGGCCTGGACTCCCCCGAACTCGCCGCCGTGGGGCACCGCGTGGTGCACGGCGGCACCCGGTTCACCGAGCCGACGCTGGTCGACGACGCCGTGCTCGCGGCCGTCGAGGAGCTCGTGCCGCTCGCCCCGCTGCACAACCCGGCCAACATCACCGGCATCCGGGTGGCCCGCGCGCTGCGACCGGACCTGCCGCAGGTGGCCGTCTTCGACACCGCCTTCCACGCCACGCTCCCCGAGTACGCGTACCGCTACGCGATCGACCGCGAGACCGCCGACGCCCACCAGGTGCGCCGTTACGGATTCCACGGCACCTCGCACGCGTACGTCAGCCGCGCCACGGCCGAACTGCTGGGCAAGGACCCCGCCGAGGTCAATGTGATCGTGCTGCACCTCGGCAACGGCGCCTCCGCCTCCGCCGTGCGCGGCGGCGTGTGTGTGGAGACCTCGATGGGCCTCACCCCGCTGGAGGGCCTGGTCATGGGTACCCGCTCGGGTGATGTCGACCCGGCCGTGGTGTTCCACCTCACGCGCGTGGGCGGGATGTCGGTGGACGACGTGGACACCCTGCTCAACAAGCGCTCCGGTCTGCTGGGCCTGTCCGGCGACAACGACATGCGGGAGATCGGCCGGCGGATGGCGGAGGGCGACGAGGCGGCACAGCTGGCTTTCGATATATACGTGCACCGGCTGCGCAAGTACGTCGGCGCCTACACCGCCGTCCTGGGCCGGGTCGACGCGATCGCCTTCACCGCGGGTGTCGGGGAGAACTCCCCCGCCGTGCGGGAGGCCGCGATGCGGGGCCTGGAAACCCTGGGCATCGAGCTGGACGGGGTGCGCAACGCGGTGCGCGCGAGCTCCGCACGGCTGGTGTCGGCCGCCGCCGCCAAGGTGGCGGTGGCGGTCGTCCCGACCGACGAGGAGCACGAGATCGCCCGGCAGACGTACGCGCTGGTGACCGGTCGCTGACGTCTCCAGGCCACTTGGAGGGCCTAGTCTATGGCCGCCGTCCGCACCGTCCACGACTCCCCCGCACGGGAAAATTCCGGAGCGGAACAAATTGATAGGATCGTCCTCATGCGCCGAGCGAAAATCGTCTGCACCCTGGGTCCCGCCGTCGACTCCTACGACCAGCTGAAAACGCTGGCCGAAGCCGGGATGAACGTGGCCCGTTTCAACTTCAGCCACGGCAGCCACGCCGAGCACGAGGAGCGCTACCACCGGGTGCGCAAGGTCTCCGAGGAGACCGGACGTGCCATCGGTGTGCTGGCCGACCTTCAGGGCCCCAAGATCCGACTGGAGACCTTCGCGGACGGCCCCGTGGAGCTGGTCGCCGGTGACGAGTTCACCATCACCACCGAGGACGTGGACGGCGACAAGACCATCTGCGGCACCACGTACAAGGGCCTGCCCGGTGACGTGCGGTCCGGCGACCCGGTCCTGATCAACGACGGCAACGTCGCGCTGCGCGTGACCGAGGTCGACGGCGCCCGCGTGCGCTGCCTGGTCGTCGAGGGCGGTGTCATCTCCGACCACAAGGGCATCAACCTGCCCGGGGCCGCCGTCAACGTCCCGGCGCTGTCCGAGAAGGACATCGAGGACCTGCGCTTCGCGCTGCGGATGGGCGTCGACATGGTCGCGCTGTCCTTCGTGCGCGACGCCAAGGACGTCCGCGACGTCCACCGCGTGATGGACGAGGTCGGCCGCCGTGTGCCGGTCATCGCCAAGGTGGAGAAGCCGCAGGCGGTGGACAACATGGAGGACATCGTCGCGGCCTTCGACGCCGTCATGGTGGCCCGTGGCGACCTCGCGGTGGAGTACCCGCTGGAGAAGGTCCCCATGGTGCAGAAGCGGCTCATCGAGCTGTGCCGCCGCAACGCCAAGCCGGTGATCGTGGCGACCCAGATGATGGAGTCGATGATCACCAACTCCCGCCCCACCCGCGCCGAGGCCTCCGACGTCGCCAACGCGATCCTGGACGGCACGGACGCGGTGATGCTGTCCGCCGAGTCCAGCGTCGGCAAGTACCCGATCGAGACCGTGAAGACCATGTCGCGGATCATCGAGGCCGCCGAGGTCGAGCTGCTCAAGCAGGGCCTGTGGCCGCTCAACGGCCGCAAGCCGCGCACCCAGGGCGGTGCCGTCGCCCGTGCCGCCGCCGAGCTCGCGGACTACCTGGACGCCAAGACGCTGGTCGCCTTCACCAAGTCCGGCGACACCGCGCGCCGGCTGGCCCGCTACCGCGTGCCGCAGTCGGTGGTCGCCTACACGACCGACGAGGCGACCCGCAATTTCCTCGCCCTGACCTGGGGCGTCCAGACCACCGTCGTGCAGTACGTCAACACCACCGACGAGATGGTCGAGATCGTCAACGAGGAGATGCTGAAGCTCAGCGAGTACGCCGAGGGCGACACGGTGATCATCACCGCCGGTTCGCCTCCCGGTGAGGCCGGCACGACCAACCTGGTGCGGGTGCACCACCTCGGCCACCGCGCCGTCTGATCCGTTCAGGCCGTTCCGGCGCGTCCGGGTCACCGGCGCGGGCCCGCGGAAACGGCGGAGGGCGCCTCCCCCGCAAGGGGTGGGCGCCCTCCGCCGTGTGCGGCTCCCGGAAGGCTCTGGAGCTCGGTCAGTCCGCGGTGTTGTAGACGTGCATACCCGGGACCGTGAGGGTGCCGCCGAACTGAGCGGCCTGCTTCACCGTGACGTTGGTGAAGAAGGCGACCGGCACGTTGACCGGCGGCGGGGTGTCGGGCGTGAACTCGATCGGGATGAGCCCGAAGAGGTTGCCCTTCAGCGACTCGGTGTACATCGTCACCGTGCCGCCGCGGATAGTGGACGTGCTGCCCTTGCGGGCCTCGACATGGCCGACGGTGCCGTTCGGGCCGACGACCTCCTGGTGCAGGTCCTTGATGTCCAGGGTGGAGGCCGTGAACTTCAGTACCGGCTTGATCTTCCCGTTCCAGGTCTTCACCTCGACGATGCCCTTGTAGTCCAGGCCCGTGAGGGTCAGCAGGCTGCTGTGCAGCGTCCAGGGGTCGTCCGCGAGAAGGGTGGAGGTCTCCTGGTACGCCGCGTCGGCCAGAGCCTGTGCGTCGTGCGTCGGGCACGGGAACGGGGTCTTCCCGTCCGCCGACGTGGCCAGGGGGTCCGGCGTGTCGCCTGGCTCCTGCGTCGCCTTGGCGTCGTCCGCGGCCTTGGCGGCCTCGGACAGCACCTTCTTGACCGTGTCGGCTGTGTCCTTGACGGTCTTGACGGTCTTGCCTGCCGGCTTGTGCGTGGTGCCCGGCTGCGGGGTCTGCGACGTGGCGCTCGGGCTCGGCGTGGCGGTCGCGGAGGGCGCGGTGTCCGCCGGAGCGGAGTCGGCGCCCTTCTTGTCGACGCCCAGCAGGTCGCCCAGCGCGTCGCCGAGGCCCAGCGGGTCCAGCGGCTCGGAGGAGGCGGACGGCGTCACCGACGGCGTGCTCGGCGAGGTCGTCGAACCGCCGCCGCCCGACCCGGAGGTCGTGCCGTTGTCGCCCTCGTCGTCACCGGCGCCCGTGCCGGAGCCGGACGGGTCGGTCGTCGGGGTCACCGAGGGCTTCGGCGTCTCCGGCTTGTCCGTCTTCGTGCCACCGCTCGGCGTGCTGCTCGGCGTCGAGGACGGCGAGGGCTCGTCGGGCTGCTCCACGCACTTCGTACCGGAGAACGGGTTCTTCGGCAGTTCGTCGGCAGAGGCCAGCCTCGGGGTCAGTCCCATGCCCATCAGGACCGCCGTCGGCATCGCGGCCAGGGCTATCGCCTTGCCCGCCGGCATCTGCAGCTTGGTCAGCAGCGACTTCCTCGGGGCCGCGTGCCGCGGCCCCGGTCTCACGCGGGTGCCGCTACCGGCGGCCGCGGAAGCCGGCTGATCCTCATCACCCCGCACTGTGCCTCCCGTTCACGTCTACGGTTCGCTCTGTGCCGTCCGACGCCTCCCGCGGGGCGCTGCCGTCCGACGCCTCGGCGGGGTACGCACCGTACGCCTGCGCGTAGGGCGAGTCCGGCGGGGGCACGTAGCCGGTGTCGCCGCCGTCGTACCCCTTGCCGCCATCGGGCAGTTCCGCCGCCTGCGGGCCGCCCTCGGCGGGCGGGGCACCGGGGGCCCAGGCCACGGAGAGTGCTCCGCCGACCAGCCCGAGCACGAAGCCCACGAAGAAGCCGCCGAAGTTGGAGACCACCAGGGAGACCAGCGCGAGCAGGATCGAGGCGATGCCCGCGAAGACCCGGACCTCCGACTGGAACCACATGGTCAGACCGAGGACGATCAGCAGCACGCCGATGATCAGCGAACCGGAGCCGGTCGGGGTGCCCATGGTCAGGCTGAGCGAGCCAAGGGTGATGTGGGCGTACGGGTAATAGACGATGGGCAGTCCGGCCAGAAACGTCAGCAGGCCCGCCCAGAACGGCCGCTGCCCGCGCCATACGCGAAAGCGGAACCGCCAGTAGTCGAACCCGCTCAGTCCATGTCTCTCGGCGCTCATGGAAAACTGCTCCCTGGGACTGGTGTTACAAAGAAGAAGGCGTAGGTGTGGAAGGGTGAGGGGCGTCCCGCGCCCCTCACCCCCCTGGTGGTGCTTAGAAGCACTCGTAGCCTGCGCCCGAGCCCTTCTTGACCGACATGCTCAGCCCGCTGAGCTTGAAGGTTCCCGCGCTGGTGGCCCAGGCGGTCTGCCTCACGTCGGTCAGGTCGGCCGCGTCGGCCTCCTGCGCGAAGGAACCCGGGTCCGACTGGTCGCCGGTCTTGATGCCGGGACCCTTCTTGCTGTCTCCGGCCGCCACGCCGATGTTGATGTTGGTGAACGTGGCGTCCGCGTTCAGCTGGTCCAGGTCGATGTAGAGGTTCTTCGCCTCGACCTTCTTGTCACCATTGCCGGCGCCCAGCTTCAGCGTCACATCGCCGAAGACGGGGACCGGCACCACGACGGACTGGCACAGCCCGGAGATCGTGGCGTTGCTGAACGCGGAGACCGCGACCGGGATCGGCTTGCCGCCGTGCTGGACGTCGATGGCTCCGTACTGGACGAAGCCCTCACCGTGCAGGCTGTCGGCCCGGACCTTGAACTGCTGGCCGGACACGCTGAACGACGCGGCAAGCGCGCCCTGACCCAGGGCCACGCCTATCGCGGCGGTGGCCGCGACGCTCGGCACCATGACAACGGCGAACCGCTTCCATCTGGTACCGCCGCGAATGAGCGACTCCATGACTTTCCTCCTTCTCGGACGTACATCTCCGGCCGGAATCGTGGGGATTGCGGCGGGATGGGAGAAGAGCTACGTCCTCGGGAAGGAGAGCGCCGTACAGACGGCCGTCCCGCGGGTTGGCGGACGGCGTTGTCCGGAAATCGGCGATCACCCCCGAGCGACAACCACTGGCCACGCTCTCGCGCAACCTGCTGGACAGGCCCTGCCGGGCGGCAGAGACCCCCCTGTCCACGAGACGCGGCCGCTGCTGGCACAGCCTTCGCGTCCCGGCCCGGTGGGGACCCGTACGACGAGCGGGCGGCTGGATGCCGACACCTCGGCAACGGACCGAGCTTGGCCGATCGTGGTCCATTCGGGGCCGCTGCACAAGGGGCTTCGTTACTAGCGGGTAACGGTGCGATAACCCAGCTCGCATGGTCTGGACCAGATCGACTACGCAGGGTAGTTGCGACGAGGGTGTGAAATTGCCTCAAGGGGCGATAGATCCGGACAGAAGTCCGTCACTCTCTTACCGGAAGTAACATCGGCCGCACTTCATCAAGATTTGGTAAAGCGCGGCCGATGTCATATTCGGCTCGAAAGGTCTTTCGAGGTGGAGGCGGTGGACGCGATCAGGTCAGAACAGGACCCGGGCCAGCGCCGAGCGTGCCGCGGTCACCCGCGGGTCGTCCGGGCCGATCACCTCGAAGAGCTCCAGCAGCCGCATCCGGGCCGCGTCACGGTCCGCACCCGCGGAACGGCGCACCGCTTCCACCAGCCGCCCGAAGGCGTCGTCCACATGTCCGCCCACCAGGTCCAGATCGGCCACGGCGATCTGCGCCCGGACGTCGTCGGGGTGGTCGGCGGCGGCCTTGCGCAGCGCCTGCGGGTCGGCCCCCTCCACGCGCTCCAGCAGTTCCGCCTGGGCCAGGCCCAGCTTCGCCTCGATATTGCCCGGGTCACCGGACAGCACATTGCGGTACGCCTGGATCGCGCCACCGAGGTCACCCTGGTCGAGCGCGTCGTGCGCGGCGGTCAGGGCCAGCTCCTGCGGGCTCGGCGGCCGCTCCTCGGCCGGCGCGGCGGGCTCGGCGCCCTCGACCGGGACGCCGACGATGCCGAAGCGCTGTTCGGCGACGGCGATCAGCTGGTCGAGCACCTCGCGGATCTGGTCCTCCGGGGCCGCGCCCTGGAAGAGCGGCATCGCCTGACCGGCGAGCACCGCGAACACCGCGGGAATCCCCTGCACTCCGAACTGCTGCACCAGCAGCTGGTTCGCGTAGACATCGATCTTGGCGACGACGACCCGGCCCGCGTACTCGGCGGCGAGCCGCTCCAGCGCCTCCTCCAACTGCACGCTGGCGTCGGCACGGTCGGTCCAGAAGTGGACAACGACCGGAACCTCGGTGGAGCGCTGCAGGACGTCGGTCTCGAAGGTGGCCTCGGTGACCTCGGTCACCAGGACGGGGGCGGGTACTTCCCCGGTGCGGGCGGCTTCCGCACGGGCCTGCTCGGCCTTTGTCTTGGCCTCACCGGCCGCCTTCACCGCGGCGAGGTCGACCACGCCGCTCATGGACATGTTCCGTGGCTGCATGGACCAATCCTCCCCCCTCGTCTCGGTTCCCGGGGAATCGCCCCCCGGAAGCGCCGCAATGGCGCGTCATGATGATGACCGGACGCACGACGCGGGGTCCCCGCCCACGCCTCGTGACTGCCGCCTGTTTCGATACGGACCGTAGCGTAACTCGATGGTCGCGCACAGCGCAACGGGGATAGGGTGCCCAGCCATGTGCCCGCGTGAAACAGGACGACGCACCGGCCGCCCCCGCAGCGCGGCGGCCGACCGGGCGATCCTGGACGCCGCGCGGCAGGCCCTGGTCGAGACCGGCTGGGGCAAGTTGACCATGGGCGACGTCGCGGCGCGCGCGAAGGTGGCCAAGACCACGCTCTACCGCCGCTGGGCCGGCAAGAGCGAACTCGTCGTGGATGCGGTGGCCGCGCTCTTCGACGAACTGGACCTTCCCGACAACGGCAGCCTGCGGGCCGACGTGGAGGGCGTGGTCCTGCAGTTCGCGGCCCTGCTGGAGCAACCGGCCACCAGGACCGCGCTGATGGCGGTGGTCGCCGAGGCGACGCACGACGAGGCGCTGCGGCAGCGGATCCGCGAGGCGATCGTGGACCGGCAGAAGCGGCTGGTGATCGAGGGCCGGCGGCGCGCCCAGGCCCGCGGCGAGATTCCGCCCGACGACGGTGACCCGACGCCGCAGATCGACCTCATCTTCGACGTCATCGCCGGGGCCGTCGTGCACCGCACCCTCGTGTCCTGCGAGCCGGTCGACGCCGACTGGGCGGCGCGCTTCACCACGGTCCTGCTCGGCGGGCTCGCGGCCGCCGCGGGCTGATCTCCCACACCCTGCCGCCGTTTGTCACGGCTTGTCAGGCGGCCGGCGCAACTCCCTTGCGTGTGAGGGCCGTTTGACAGGACGTCTTCCGGCGGGCGTTCCCCGAAGTTCACCGATCCCGCCGTGCCGGGGTCTTGCCGGGATGTCATGGCACCGCCATGCTTACCCGCGGGTATCTACTCGCATAGATTCCTCACCGGTTCCGCACAGTTCCGCGCATTTCCGCACAGCTCTGCGAAGTCCTGCCCAGCTCAGCGCAGTTCCGCACTGCTTCGTCCAGACAGTGCGTCATTGATCGCTCGCCCCCAGGAGGATCGATCCACGTGAGACTTCATCACCCTCGCCGGCGCGGCGCCGTCGTCTCCCTCGCCGCCTCCCTGCTCGCCCTGACGGCCGGCCAGACCGTGAGCGCCCTGCCCGCCACGGCCGCCCCGCACCCCCACACATCCGCCTCCGCGGTCTCCGCGGCCGAGGAGCAGGCGGCTCGTGCGATCGCCGGCTCACTCACCGACACCGCCTGGCGCGCCCGGGTGGGCAAGGCGACCCTCGCCTCCCACGACGTCGCCGTCACCGCCCTCGCCGGCAAGGCCGGTGGCTCCTTGAAGGCCGAACTGGCCGCCGCCGACCGGCGGATCGCCGCCGCGAAGGGCCTGGACGCCGGCGTCGGACCGCTGCTGCGGCTGCGGCTCGGGGCCGACTCCATGCGCGCGGCGCTGTCCGCGGGCGTGACGCCGTGGGTGACCTCGGCCTCCCTGGACGACGACGCCACCTCCGTCACCGCCTGGGACAGCCAGGGCCACACCCACACGCTGGACGCCCGCAAGGCGCCCGCGCACCCGGTGTACGTCGTGGACATCGACGGCTCCAAGGCGCTGGCCGCCGGTCTGGCCGTGATGAACAAGGAGCTGACCCGCTACGGAGTGGCCTCCGCCAAGGCCACGCCGTCCCGCGCACAGGCCCCGGCGGCCGGCTCGCGAGCACAGGCGGCCGCGGGCGGTTTCTGGACCACCCGCATCACCTCGGTCGAGCTGTCGGACGATGAGGAGCCCTGGGTCAAGGGCGACGCCGAGATCTACACCCTGGTCACCGGTTTCGGGCAGGACGGCGCCGTGCGCGTCGACCCGGTCGACATGCCGTACCTGGACAACGACGGCACGGTCTACCGGCCCAACCAGATCCTGGTGAACTGGTCGAACTACAAGTACAACCTCGCCGACGCGGTGATGATGGAGGAGGACGGCAGCACCAACTACCGCGACCTGGCCAAGGCCATCGCCACGGTGCTGCTCACCATCACCGACCAGGGCACCTATATCCCGCTCGTGAACGCGGTCCTGGACGCGATCCCGAACGACTGGTGGACCGACGACCCCGACTACGTCGACTCCTGGTACACCCTGGCGCAGAGCGACAACGGCACCCGTTACGGTGCCCGCGGCAACGGCTGGATGACCGTCGAGCCGTACTTCGTCCAGCAGTTCTGAGGCGCCACGGCGCTGCGGTGACACGAGGGCCGGCGGGAACCCCGGGGTTCCCGCCGGCCCTCGGCGTCGCTGCGTCAGGGCGTTCCGGCCGTGCTCAGAAGCGCGCGGGCTCGGTGTAGCTGCCCCATTCGTCGCGCAGCGCGCCGCAGATCTCGCCGAGGGTCGCCTCGGCGCGCACCGCTTCCAGCATGGGCTCGATCATGTTGGTGCCCTCGCGGGCGGCGGTGAGCATCGCGTCCAGCGCCTTGCGCACGGCCGCGTCGTCCCGCAGGTCCTTGCGGCCGGCCAGCTCCCGCACCTGCTCGCGCTCCACCTCGTGGCTCACCCGCAGGATCTCCAGGTCCCCGGTGACCGAGCCGGTGTGGCAGTTGACGCCGACGACCCGCTTGTCGCCCTTCTCCAGGGAGCGCTGGTACTCGAAGGCGGCCTCGGCGATCCGGCCGGTGAAGTAGCCGTCCTCGATGCCGCGCAGGATGCCGGAGGTGATCGGGCCTACCGCGTGCCGCCCGTCGGGCACGGCGCGGGCGCCCAGTTCCTTGATCTTGTCGAAGATCTTCTCCGCGTCCGCCTCAATGCGGTCGGTCAGCGCCTCGACGTACCAGGAGCCGCCGAGCGGGTCGGCGACATTGGCGACGCCGGTCTCCTCCATCAGCACCTGCTGGGTGCGCAGCGCGATCTCCGCGGCCTGGGCGCTGGGCAGTGCCAGCGTCTCGTCCAGGGCGTTGGTGTGCAGGGAGTTGGTACCGCCGAGCACCGCCGCCAGCGCCTCGACCGCGGTGCGCACGACGTTGTTGTACGGCTGCTGAGCGGTGAGCGAGACACCCGCGGTCTGGGTGTGGAAGCGCAGCCACTGCGCCTTGTCGGACGTCGCGCCGTACACGTCGCGCATCCAGCGGGCCCAGATCCGGCGTGCGGCGCGGAACTTGGCGATCTCCTCGAAGAAGTCGAGGTGGGCGTCGAAGAAGAAGGAGAGACCGGGGGCGAAGGTGTTGACGTCCAGCCCGCGCGACAGGCCCAGCTCCACATAGCCGAAACCGTCGGCAAGGGTGTAGGCCAGCTCCTGCGCGGCCGTGGAACCGGCCTCGCGGATGTGGTACCCGGAGACTGACAGCGGCTTGTACGCGGGGATCCCCGTCGCGCAGTGCTCCATCAGGTCGCCGATCAGGCGCAGGTGCGGCTCGGGGGCGAAGAGCCACTCCTTCTGCGCGATGTACTCCTTGAAGATGTCGGTCTGCAGGGTGCCGTTGAGCACCGCGGGGTCGACGCCCTGGCGTTCGGCGGCCACCAGGTACATGCAGAAGACGGGCACCGCGGGGCCGGAGATCGTCATGGAGGTGGTGACCTCGCCGAGCGGGATGTCCCGGAAGAGGACCTCCATGTCGGCGGCGGAGTCGATGGCCACGCCGCAGTGACCGACCTCGCCCAGTGAGCGGGGGTCGTCGGAGTCCCGGCCCATGAGGGTGGGCATGTCGAAGGCAACGGACAGACCGCCGCCGCCCGCCTCCAGGATCATCTTGTAGCGCTCGTTGGTCTGCTCGGCGTTGCCGAAGCCGGCGAACTGGCGGATGGTCCAGGTGCGGCCCCGGTAGCCGGTGGCGTGCAGACCGCGGGTGAACGGGTACTCCCCGGGCCAGCCGATCCGCTCGAAGCCGGGAACCTCCGCGCCGGCCGGGGGTCCGTACACCGGCTCCACGGTGTCGCCGGAGAGCGTGGTGAAGTCCGCCTCGCGCTTGCGGGAGGCGTCGTAGCGCGCCTGCCAGCGGCTGCGCCCCTCGTCAATGGCTGCAGCGTCCATGCCGGTGTCCGCCTCTCATCGGTGCGGGGCCGTCCTCGCACGTCGTTGTACAAGAAGGTTTACCCCTGTGGGGTGAAAATACTAGGACGTCCTACTAATTGTCGACGGCAAAACCCCCCACCCGCGCGGGGAGGGGGGTATCCGCAGGTCAGGCGCGTGTCAGACCTTGACGGGTTCACCCGTGGGGACTACCAGCGGGGCCACCTCGCGGGTGACCTTGCGCTCGACGAAGAACGCCGCGGTGGGGACGGTCCCGGCCAGCAGCACCCACAGCAGCTTGCCGAAGGGCCACTTCGCCTTGGACCCGAGGTCGAAGGCGAAGACCAGGTACAGGACGTAGAGCCAGCCATGGGCGATGGCGACGACCTGGGTGAAGCCCGCGGCGCCGTCGATGTCCAGGACGTACTTGGCGATAACGCCGATGGTCAGCAGGACCAGCAGCACACCCGTCACATAGGCGAGGGTGCGGTACCGGGTCAGGACACTCTGCTTCATGCGCCGAAGCCTAACCGGTGCTCTTCGGGCGCTTTCCCCCGGGCCGCCCGGAACCGGCGGCGCGTCCCCCGGGGGACTACCCCTCGAAATCTCCCGCGGATATCCGCAGCGGCCGCAGCAGGGCGAAGATCTCCGCGCACTCGTCGTCGTCGTACGCCTGGAGGCCGAACTTCATCCCCATGAGGTCGTCGGTGGCGGCCTCGCACACCTCGCGGCCCTTGGCGGTGATGGAGGCCAGCGTGCCGCGCCCGTCGTTGGGGTTGGGGCGCTTGGCGACGAGGCCGGCGGCCACCAGGCGGTCCACGGTGTTGGTGACCGACGTCGGATGCACCATGAGGCGCTCGCCGATCTTGGACATCGTCAGCTCGCCCTCCTTGCTGAAGGCGAGCAGCACCAGCGCCTCGTAGCGGGCGAAGGTCAGCCCGTAGGGCTTGACCACGGCGTCGACCTGACCCAGCAGGATCTGCTGGGCGCGCATGATCGACGTGATCGCGACCATGGACGGCACGCGCCCCCAGCGCCGCGTCCAGATCTCGTCGGCGCGGGCGATGGGGTCGAAGGGCAGGCTGAGCGGCTTGGACACAGGGCCGAGCCTACCCGCCGGTCACATGGTGGGCAGCCATGTCTCGGGGGGCGGGACAACGGCTCGTCAGGGACGGCGGGGCCGCGATCGTACCCGGCACCCGCCACACCTGTGTGAACGCGGTGTTTCAGCCATCCCGACCCGGCGTTCCGGCCGAAAACCTCACCCTGCCGGGGAGGGTTTCCCCTACTTCCCGGCCGGACTTGCGCCTCTTTGGCCCGGATGACCTGCGGCGCGACGCCGGCCCGCTCGCGACAACCGGCCAATCAATGAAATGTACCTGTCATTAATATGCCGTTCGGTGCGAGGCTCCTTACCGCGCGGAACACCGCGCACCCCCCACACCCCCGGGTGCGCTTCCGCCCGGGGACCATGCCTGCCGTCCCCACACGGCGGGACCCAAGGAGTCACATTGCGCAAGAAGCTGGCACTCGGCACCCTCGTGGCCGCATCGGCACTTCTGGCCGGCGGCCTCCAGTCCTTCGCGGCGACCGCGCGGCCCGCGCCCTCCGCCCTCGCGCTCGCCGCCTCCCACGCGAAGGCCCTCACTGACGCCCGCGGCCAGGCCGGCGCCCTGGCCGGCTCCCTCGGCCTGGGAGCCCAGGAGCGGCTGACGGTCAAGGACGTCGTCGTCGACCCGGACGGCACGCGCCACCTGCGCTACGACCGCACCTACGCGGGCCTGGAGGTGCTCGGCGGCGACCTCGTGGTGCACCAGGACAGGAACGGCGCCACCCGGTCGGTCTCGCGGGCCGCCACCGCGGGTATCGCCCCCGCCACCCTCACCCCCGCCGTCACCCCCTCCGCCGCCCGCGACAAGGCAGCCGAAACGGTCAAGGGCCTGCTCAAGACGCCGCTGGTCAAGGGCGAGGAGCCGCTGAAGGCCGTCGGCAGCGCCGCCGCCCCGCAGAAGGTCGTCTGGGCCGTCAGCGGCACGCCCCGGCTCGCCTACCGGACCGTCGTCCACGGCACCCAGGCCGACGGCACCCCCAGCGAGCTCAACGTGATCACCGACGCCCGCACCGGCGCGGTGATCCAGAAATACGAGGGCATCCGGACCGGCACCGGCACCGGCGTCCACGTGGGCTCGGTCACCCTCACCACCACCAAGTCCGGCAGCACCTACTCGCTGAAGGACGCGAGCCGCGGCGGCATCTCCACCACGGACCTGAACAACCGCACCAGCGGCACCGGGACCACGTTCACCGACACCGACGACGTGTGGGGCAACGGCTCCGCCTCCAACCGCCAGTCGGCGGGCGTGGACGCCCAGTTCGGCGCGGCGGCCACCTGGGACTTCTACAAGAACACCTTCGGCCGCTCGGGCATCAGGAACGACGGCAAGGGCTCCGTCTCGCGCGCCCACTACGGCAGCAACTACGTCAACGCCTTCTGGGACGACAGCTGCTTCTGCATGACCTACGGCGACGGTTCGGGCAACACCCACCCGCTGACCGCCCTCGACGTCTCGGGCCACGAGATATCCCACGGCGTGACCAGCTCAACGGCGGGCCTGACCTACTCCGGCGAGTCCGGCGGCCTCAACGAGGCCACCTCCGACATCTTCGGCACGATGGTCGAGTTCAACGCCAACCTCACCTCGGACACCCCGGACTACCTCATTGGCGAGAAGATCAACATCAACGGCGACGGCACCCCGCTGCGATACATGGACAAGCCGTCCAAGGACGGCGCCTCCGCCGACTACTGGTCCTCCTCGGTGAAGAACCTCGACGTGCACTACTCGTCGGGTGTGGCCAACCACTTCTTCTACCTGCTCTCCGAGGGCAGCGGCGCCAAGACCATCAACGGCGTCAGCTACAACAGCCCGACGAAGAACGGCTCCACCGCCACCGGCATCGGCCGCACCAAGGCCGCGGCCATCTGGTACCGCGCCCTGACGGTGTACTTCACCTCGTCCACCAACTACGCCAAGGCCCGCACCGCGACGCTGAACGCGGCCAAGGACCTGTACGGCAGCGGCTCCGCCGAGTACAACGCGGTCGCCGCCGCCTGGACCGGGGTCAACGTCGCCTGACGGTGCCCCGGCACACCCCGGTGACCCGTTGACCCGGCAGGCACCCTGATCACTCGCGGTGCCGCGGACCGCCCCATACGGTCCGCGGCACCGCGAGGATGCACAGGGTGCCGCCCACGCAGCACCGTTCACCAGGTGGACGGGCACGAACTCCGCGGCGGCGCCGGGCACCGCCCCGCCCTCCCCGGACGCACGCCGCCGGGCACCGCCCCAACGGGCGACTGAACGCCGCAGCCGTGCCCGCACCGCCCGCTGGGCGACGGGGCCGAGTTCCTCGAGCGCGCCGGCCACCGCCGCGAGCCGGTCGACCGCGGCGAAGGCGCGCCCGGCGCCCTCGGGGTCGGCGCCCTCGTACAGCTCCAGTCCCTCGAAACCTGCCGCCACGGCCATGGCGAGCCCCGCCGTGCCGGCGAACTCCGCGAGAGGTGTGCCGCCGAGGACTCTGGCGAGTACCCGCTCGAGCTCCTCCGTCCACAGCCCGAGCCCGGCGGCCGTCGCGGGCGCGAGCCGCGGCTGGGTCTGCGCCCCTGCCGGCAACTGGCAAAGGACGGCGAGATGCCCTCCGGCCTTCTCCTCCGCCAAAAAAGACGCCGGGCGGGCCGGATTCTCCGGCCCGCCCGGCGTTCGTTCCGGGAACGCCCGCCGCTACCCGCCGGCGAGGTACCGCTCGACGGTGTCGACCTTGGAGGTCAGTCCGTCGGTGACACCGGGGCGGATGTCGGCCTTGAGGACGAGGGAGACCCGCGGGGCGCGGGCCTCGACGGCGGCGACGGCGCGCTTGACGACGTCCATCACCTCGTCCCACTCACCTTCGATCGAGGTGAACATCGCGTCGGTGCGGTTGGGCAGCCCCGACTCCCGGACCACGCGGACCGCTTCCGCGACGTACTCGCCGACGTCCTCACCGACGCCGACCGGACTGACGGAGAACGCGACGATCATGCCCCGACCGTCCCTCGCCCGACGTCCTTGAGTTCCTTGCGGGCCCGGGCGGCGATCACGCTGTTCTCGGCCTCGCGGCGCAGCTTGCGCTCGGCGAAGAAGCCGCCGGTGGGCAGGACGGAGAGCAGGAGGTAGAGCGCGGAGCGGCCCAGCGGCCACTTGGCGCGGTACCAGGCGAAGGCCCAGAGCACGACGTAGAGGACGAACAGGATGCCGTGCACCATGCCCATGACGGGAACCGCGTTGAAGTCCGTGGTGCGCTTGAGCACCGAGCAGATCAGCAGCAGCAGGAAGGACACCGCCTCCGGGGCGGAGACCAGGCGGAGCCGGTTCAGGGCGGATGCGGTCTTGACGTCCACGGGACCTCACTATCGGGACAGGGACAGCGGCGGGGCGGTACGGGGCGGTGCGGCGCCGGAGCGATTGTGAATGCACTCACAAGAGCCCTGCCCATTATCACCCCACCCCCGCACCGCCCCGCGCCCGGGGCCGGTGCGGCGGAGCGGAGCAGGGGGCGGCGCAGGGGTGGGATGAACCAGGAACGCCTCCCCGGCGTCCTGCACCACATGACGTTCGACTGGGACCGCCGGCACTGCGCCCGGCGCGGGCACATCACGTACGCGCCCGACGAGACGCACCTGCGCGAGCGGCTGCGCGCCGAGACCGCGCTCGGCGAGGTGTGGCGCTGCCTGCGCTGCGGGGACTTCGCCCTCGGCGAACCGCACGGCTCGGGACCCGCCGACCAGGCGCCCGAGGTGCCGCGCGGCCGCGCGCTGCGCGATCTGTTCATCCTGCGCTTCCTGGCCGTGGAGCGGCTGCTGCGCGGCGTGTTCATCGTGCTCGCGGCCTGGGCGGTGTGGCGGTTCAGCAACTCGCAGGACGCGGTGCGCCGCTTCTTCGAGGAGAACCTGGCCGTCCTCCGCCCGGTCTTCGAGCACTTCCACTACGACCTCGACCACTCCCCCGTGGTCGACACCATCCGCAGGACCTTCGAGTACCGGCACTCCACGCTGCTGATCGCGGCCGGGGCGCTGCTGCTGTACGCGCTCATCGAGATCGTCGAGGCGGTCGGCCTGTGGGCGGGCAGGCGGTGGGCGGAGTACCTCACCGTCGTGGCGACGGCCGCCTTCCTGCCGCTGGAGATCTGGGAGCTCACCGAGAAGGTCAGCTACCTCAAGATCGGCACGCTGCTCCTCAACATCCTCGCCGTCCTCTACATCCTGCTGTCCAAGCGGCTGTTCGGACTGCGCGGCGGCCACGCGGCCTTCGAGGCCGAGCGGCGCGGCGCCTCGCTGCTGGAGGTCGAGGAGGCGGCGGGCACCGCCGGCACCCCGGACCCGTCCGGTGAAGCCGCTGTGACGAGGAACCTGGTGACGGGTTCCTCCCGGACGGATACGGTCTGACGCGTGGCTCAGTTTCGATTGCAGGGCAGCAAGGTGCTCGCCGTGGACATGGCCGGCGACGCCGTGAAGGCGAAGAACGGGTCGATGGTCGCCTACGACGGCCAGATGCAGTTCAAGAAGATGTCCGGTGGCGGTGAGGGTCTGCGCGGCATGGTGACCCGGCGTCTCACCGGCGAGTCGATGGAGGTCATGGAGGTACGGGGGCAGGGCACCTGCTACTTCGCCGACCGCGCGAGCGAGATCAACCTCGTCCGCCTGAACGGCGAGAAGTTGTACGTCGAGGCCAGCAATCTGCTGGCGACGGAGGCGACGCTGCGCACCGGCACCACCTTCACCGGGCTGCGCGGCGCCTCCCAGGGCAACGGTCTGTTCACCACCACGGTGGAGGGCATGGGCCAGGCGGCGATCATGTCCGACGGACCCGCCGTGGTGCTGCGCGTCGCGCCCGGCATGCCGCTGCAGGTCGACCCGGGCGCCTATGTGGCGCACACCGGCAATCTGCAGCAGCACTTCCAGGCCGGCATCGGCTGGCGCGCCATGATCGGCGAGTCCGGCGGCGAGTCCTTCCAGATCCGCTTCGAGGGCGACGGCCTGGTGTACGTCCAGCCCAGCGAGCGCAACACGGTCGGGGGGCAGATCTGATGCCGTTCACGCGGATCAACTCCAAGATGGTCGAGGCCCAGGTGCTGCCCGGCCAGCGGTTGTTCAGCCAGCGGGGCGCGATGCTCGCGTACCGCGGGAACGTCTCCTTCACCCCGAACATGCAGGGCGGGCAGGGCGGCATCGGGTCGATGATCGGCCGCCGGATGGCGGGCGAGGCGACGCCGCTGATGAGCGTCGAGGGCCACGGCTCGGTGATGTTCGGGCACGGCGGCCACCATGTGCACTGCATCGACCTGACCGGCGACACTCTGTACGTCGAGGCGGACCGCCTGCTCGCCTTCGACGGCACCCTGCGGCAGAGCACCATGTTCATGGGCTCCCAGGGCGGCGTCATGGGCGTCATCCGCGGCCAGGTGACGGGCCAGGGCCTGTTCACCACGACCCTTCAGGGGCAGGGCGCGGTGGCCGTCATGGCGCACGGCGGCGTGATCGAGCTGCCGATCACCCCGCAGCGTCCTGTGCACGTCGACCCGCAGGCGTACGTCGCCCACCGCGGCGACGTCCGCAACAAGCTGTCCACCGCGCTCGGCTGGCGCGACATGGTGGGCCGCGGCTCCGGCGAGGCGTTCCAGCTGGAGCTGTCCGGGCAGGGCACGGTCTACGTCCAGGCGAGCGAGGAGAAACTGTGAGCACCGGACCGGTCGTCCACGACCCGTACACGCTGCCGGTCGACGACAACGTCAACCCGTACGCCTTCAGCGTCGATCTGAAGGGACAGTGGTTCCTGCAGAAGGGGAAGATGATCGCCTACTACGGGCAGATCAGCTTCCACGGCATCGGCCACGGCGCCCTCGACGGCCTCATCCGGGCCAACTTCCACTCGCCCCTGCACGCCTCCGACTGGGTCGTCGCCGAGGGCCAGGGCAAGATGATCCTCGCCGACCGGGCCTTCGACGTGAACTCCTACGACCTGGAGGACGGCAACCTCACCATCCGGTCGGGGAACCTGCTCGCCTTCCAGCCGGGGCTGGCCCTCAAGCAGTCGATCATCCCGGGCTTCCTGACCCTCATCGGCACGGGGAAGTTCGTCGCCGCGTCCAACGGCGCGGTGCACTTCGTCGAGCCCCCGGTCCGGGTCGACCCGCAGGCCCTGGTGGGCTGGGCGGACTGCCCGTCCCCCTGCCACCACTACGACCACGGCTACATGCGCGGCGTGCTGGGCGGTCTGCGGGCGCTGACGGGCATCGGCGGCACCTCGGGCGAGGAGCACCAGTTCGAGTTCGTGGGCGCGGGCCAGGTGCTGCTCCAGTCCACGGAGGTGCTGATGCCCGAGCAGGCGACCGGCGCGGTCCCGCACGAGGCCGGCGTCCCGGGCGCGGGGGCCGGTGCCCCGGGTGGTGCGGGCGCTCCGCGGCTGCCGGGTCAACTGGGCGACCTGCAACGCCGTTTCGGACTGTGACCGCCCGGACACGCAACCGGACCCCGATTAATACGGATTTCAACATTCTGGGTATAATTCCAGCATGGAGACTGAGAACGGCACCATCTGGCTGACCGGCGACGAGCAGCGCGCCTGGCGCACCCACCTGGAGGTCAGCAAACTGCTGACCCACCAGCTGGAACGGGACCTGCAGCCGTTCGGTCTGACCTACAACGACTACGAGATCCTGGTCAACCTCTCCGAGTCCCCCGAGCATCGCATGCGGATGAGCGACCTCGCCCGCG
This sequence comes from Streptomyces sp. RLA123, assembly GCF_056270165.1. Taxonomy (NCBI): domain Bacteria; kingdom Bacillati; phylum Actinomycetota; class Actinomycetes; order Kitasatosporales; family Streptomycetaceae; genus Streptomyces; species Streptomyces sp. RLA123. The sequence continues at coordinate 2,807,785 of NZ_JBWDOR010000003.1, forward strand.
CCACCCTGCAGTCCAAGAGCCGGCTGTCCCACCAGATCAGCCGGATGGAGACCGCGGGCCTGGTCCGCCGGGAGAACTGCGAGTCCGACCGGCGGGGGCTGTTCGCCGTCCTCACCGAGGACGGCTGGGAGACGATGCGCAAGGTCGCCCCTCATCACGTGGCGGCCGTGCGGGAGCACTTCATCGACCTGCTCCCGGTGGAGGATCTGGCGTCGCTGCACAAGGCGCTGGCCCCGGTCGCGGAGCATCTGCGCGCGGTGCGCGGACGCGTCTGACCGGCAGGCCCCCGGGCGGCGCCGCGCGCGCCGGCCCGGGCGGGCCGCCGCGGCAGCACGTCACGTCACGTCACGTCCGCTCGTTCTCAGGCCTGCTCGGTCAGGCCCGCGACCAGCTCGTCGGCCGCGGCGTACGGATCGAGCTCGCCGGCGACGATGCGCTCGGCCAGGGCGCCCAGGCGGCGGTCACCGTGCAGGTCGCCGATCCGCTCCCGCAACGCCGTGACGGCGATGTGCTCGACCTCCAGGGCGGCCCGGCGCATGCGCCGCTCCGCCAGCACGCCGTGCTCCTCCATCCAGGCCCGGTGCTTCTCCAGGGCCTCGACGACCTCGTCGATCCCCTCGCCGCGGGCGGCGACCGTCTTGACGATCGGCGGACGCCAGTCGCCCGCCTGCCGGGCCTCGCCCAGGCCCAGCATGTGGTTGAGCTCGCGGGCGGTGGCATCGGCGCCGTCCCGGTCGGCCTTGTTGACCACGTAGACGTCGCCGATCTCCAGGATCCCGGCCTTCGCGGCCTGGATGCCGTCGCCCATCCCGGGCGCCAGCAGGACCACGGAGGTGTCCGCCTGGGCCGCGATCTCCACCTCCGACTGCCCGACGCCGACGGTCTCCACGAGGATCACCTCGCAGCCCGCCGCGTCCAGCACCCGGATCGCCTGCGGCGCGGCCCACGCGAGGCCGCCGAGGTGGCCCCGCGTGGCCATGGAACGGATGTAGACCCCCGGGTCGGAGGCGTGGTCGCTCATCCGGACGCGGTCGCCCAGCAGGGCGCCCCCGCTGAACGGCGACGAGGGGTCCACCGCGAGCACCCCGACCCGCTTCCCGGCCCGCCGGTAGGCCGAGACCAGCGCCGAGGTCGAGGTCGACTTGCCGACACCGGGCGAGCCGGTCAGCCCGACCACGTAGGCGCCGCCGGCCAGCGGCGCGAGGGCCGCCATCACCTCACGCAGTTGCGGAGACGCCCCCTCCACCAGTGAGATCAGCCGGGCGACCGCCCTCGGGCGGCCCTGCCGCGCCTGCTCCACCAGGGTGGGGACGTCCATCGTGCTCCTTCTTCTTTCAAGGGCTCGGTTCGCCTCCGGTTCGCCCAGCCACTGTCGGGGGCCCCTCCCAGCGGTAGCCGGGGGCGGTCGACCGTGCTCGCCTTCGGCTCCCTCGCAGGCTCCGCGCGCTCTCCCTCTCGACAGCGGCCGCTCCCCTTCGGCTCCCTCGCCCGCAGGGTGTGTGTCCGCGATTCAGTTGGCCGGAACGCGGATGATCAGCGCGTCGCCCTGGCCGCCGCCACCGCACAGCGCGGCAGCGCCGACGCCGCCACCGCGGCGCCCCAGCTCCAGCGCCAGGTGGAGCACGAGGCGGGCGCCGGACATGCCGATCGGGTGACCGAGGGCGATGGCGCCACCGTTGACGTTCACCTTTTCAGGTGTCACGCCCAGGTCCTTCATCGACTGCACGCACACCGCGGCGAACGCCTCGTTGATCTCGATGAGGTCCAGGTCGGCCACGGTGAGGCCGTCCTTCTTCAGCGCGTGCGCGATGGCGTTGGCCGGCTGCGACTGCAGCGAGTTGTCCGGGCCGGCCACGTTGCCGTGGGCGCCGATCTCGGCAAGCCACTCCAGGCCCAGCTCCTCGGCCTTGGCCTTGCTCATCACGACCACCGCGGCGGCGCCGTCGGAGATCTGCGAGGAGGTGCCGGCCGTGATGGTGCCCTCCTTGCTGAAGGCGGGGCGCAGCTTGCCCAGGGTCTCGACCGTGGTCTCGGCGCGGATGCCCTCGTCCTTGCCGAAGACCACCGGGTCGCCCTTGCGCTGGGGGATCTCCACCGGGGTGATCTCCGCGTCGAACAGGCCGTTCTTCTGGGCGGCCGCCGCGCGCTGGTGGGACAGGGCGGCGATCTCGTCCTGCTCGGCGCGGGCGATGCCCAGGCGGGTGTTGTGCTTCTCGGTCGACTCGCCCATGGCGATGTTCTCGAACGAGTCGGTCAGCCCGTCGTACGCCATGGCGTCCAGCATCTGCACGGCGCCGTACTTGAAGCCCTCGCGGGACTTCGGCAGCAGGTGCGGGGCGTTGGTCATGGACTCCTGGCCGCCGGCCACCACGACGTCGAACTCACCCGCGCGGATCAACTGGTCCGCCAGGGCGATCGCGTCCAGTCCCGACAGGCAGACCTTGTTGATCGTCAGCGCCGGGACGCTCATCGGGATGCCGGCCTTGACCGCGGCCTGGCGGGCGGGAATCTGCCCGGCGCCGGCCTGCAGCACCTGGCCCATGATCACGTACTCGACCTGGTCACCGGCGACGCCCGCCCGGTCCAGGGCCGCCTTGATGGCGACGGCGCCGAGTTCGGCGCCGGAGAAGCTGCGGAGCGAGCCGAGCAGGCGGCCCATCGGAGTGCGGGCGCCCGCAACGATCACGGACGTTCGTGCCTGGCTGGTCATGACGCGGCCCCTTTGCACGGAGGGTGGGTTAACGATGGTTTCACGAGGGTGGTGTCAATGTACTGAGCGGTACGGCGGCGGTCACGAGGCGGACGGTGTGATCGCGGGCACGTTGCGTGACCATGGGTGCCGGCGGTCCACTGGACTCATGCTGACTCGAATCGATCACATCGGTATCGCATGTTTCGACCTCGACACGACCGTCGAGTTCTACCGTGCCACGTACGGCTTCGAGGTGTTCCACACCGAGGTCAACGAGGAGCAGGGCGTCCGCGAGGCCATGCTGAAGATCAACGAGACCTCGGACGGGGGCGCCTCCTACCTCCAGCTGCTGGAGCCGACCCGCGAGGACTCCACGGTCGCGAAGTGGCTGGCCAAGAACGGTGAGGGCGTCCACCACATCGCCTTCGGCACCGAGGACGTCGACGGGGACGCCGCGGCCGTCCGGGACAAGGGCGTGCGGGTGCTCTACGACACCCCGCGCACCGGCACGATGGGGTCCCGGATCACCTTCCTGCACCCCAAGGACTGCCACGGGGTTCTCACCGAGCTCGTCACCTCGTCCAAGGAGCACTGACCGGAGCCGACTCGCCCCGGTAGAGTGGCGGGGCGACCCCGGGGTGGGCTGGGGTACCTGCCCGCGCCTCGGCGTGGGATCGGACACAATTCTCCGTACGGCTCCGCGGTAAACGGGGCCCCGGGGAATCTCACTCGGTTGGCGGGTGGGTACACCAGGAGACGGATGGGACCGCGGAGTGCGGGGCTACGACCGCTACGAGGTTGAGGAAGACCACCTCTCGCAGTTCGAGGCCGAGATGGAACGGCTTCGTAAGGAGCGGGACAAGGTCGTCCAGCATGCCGACGACCTCGGCTACCAGGTCGAGGTGCTGCGCGCCAAGCTGCACGAGGCGCGACGCAATCTCGCGACCCGTCCTGCCTACGACAACATGGGTCTGCAGGCGGACCAGCTGCTGCGCAACGCCCAGATCCAGGCCGACCAGCTGCGTGCCGACGCCGAGCGGGAGCTGCGCGAGGCCCGTGCCGCGACCCAGCGGCTGCTCCAGGAGCAGGCCGAGCACCAGTCGCGTGCGGAGGCGGAATGGCACGCCGAGGCCGTCGCCCGGCGGCGCCGCCTGGACGAGGAGCTGGCCGAGCGCCGGACCAACGTCGAGAGCCACGTCAACGAGAACGTCGCCTGGGCGGAACAGCTGCGCGCCCGCGCCGAGTCACAGGCCCGGCGGCTCCTGGAGGAGACCCGGGCCGAGTCGGAGGCGGCGCTGGCCGCCGCCCGCGCCGAGGCCCAGCGGGTCACCGAGGGTGCCCGCGAGCGGCTGGAGTCCGAGGGGACGGCCGCCCGCGCCGAGGCGGAGCAACTGCTGCGCCGCGCCCGCGCCGACGCCGAGCGCCTGCTCAACGCCGCCGCCAACCAGGCCCAGGAGGCCACCTCCCAGGCCGAGCAGCTGCGTACGTCCACCCGCAGCGACACCGAGAGCGCCCGCACCCAGGCCGCCGAGCTGACCCGGTCCGCCGAGGAGAAGCTGCGGGGCGCCGAGGAGAAGCTGCGCGAGGCGCAGAGCGAGTCCGAACGGCTCCGCGAGGAGGCGGCGAGCAACGCCGCCAAGCGGCTGTCCGTCGTCGACGCCGACAACGAGCAGCGCACCCGCACCGCCAAGGCCGAGGTCGCCCGCCTGGTCGCGGAGGCGACCAAGGAGGCGGAGGCCGCCAAGGCCGAGGCCGAGCGGGTCGTCGCGGACGCCAGAGCCGAGGCCGACCGGGTGCTCGCCCAGGCCCAGGAGACCGCCAGGTCCGAGGCGGCCGAGGACGCGGCGGCCGCGCTGGCCAAGGCGGCCCGCACCGCCGAGGAGGTCCTCACCAAGGCCACCGAGGACGCCCGCGCCACCACCCGCGCGGCGAGCGAGGAGGCCGAGCGCATCCGCCGCGAGGCGGAGTCCGAGGCCGAGCGGCTGCGCGGCCAGGCCGAGGAGTCGGCCGAGCAGTTGCTGGGCACGGCCAAGGACGACACCAAGGAGTACCGCGCCAAGACGGTCGAGCTGCAGGAGGAGGCGCGCCGGCTGCGCGGCGAGGCCGAGCAGTTGCGCGCCGACGCGGTCGCCGAGGGCGAGCGCATCCGCGGCGAGGCCCGGCGCGAGGCCGTCCAGCAGATCGAGGAGGCGGCCAGCTCCGCCGAGGAGCTGCTCACCAAGGCCAAGGCCGACGCGGCCGCGCACCGGCAGACCGCCAACGCCGAGTCCGACCGGGTCCGCACCGAGGCCATCGAGCGCGCCGCGGGTCTGCGCCGCCAGGCCGACGAACTGCTGGAGCGCGCGCACGCCGAGGCCGGGCAGGTGCGCGAGGAGGCGCAAGCGCAGGCCGACCAGGTCCGCGAGGACGCCGAGGCGGCCGGCGCCGTGCTGCGCGAGGAGGCCGAACGGGGCGCCGAGCGGCTGCGCGACGAGGCCGAGGCCGATCTGGTCCGGCAGCGCGAGGAGGCCGAACGGCGTATCACCGCCGCCGAGGAGGCGCTGCGCGAGGCCCGCACGGAGGCCGACCGGCTGCGCCGGGAGGCCGCCGAGGAGGTCGCCGCGCTGCGCGCGGAAGCGGCCGAGCGGGTGCGCACGCTGCAGGAGCAGGCCGAGCAGGACACCCTGCGGCTGCGTGACGAGGCCGCCGCCGATGCCTCCCACAGCCGCGCCGAGGCCGAGCAGGTCGCCGTCCGGCTGCGCAGCGAGGCGGCCGCCGAGGCCGAGCAGCTGCGCACCGAGGCGCAGGAGACCGCCGACCGGGTGCGGGCCGAGGCCCAGGAGACCGCGGGACGGCTGCGTGCCGAGGCGGCCGAGGCGCTGGGCACCGCCCAGGAGGAGGCCGGCCGGCGCCGCCGCGAGGCCGAGGAGCTGCTGGGCTCGGCGCGCGGCGAGGCCGAGCAGGAGCGGGCGCAGGCCCGCCAGGAGAGCGACGAGCTGCTGGCCAGCGCCCGCAAGCGGGTGGAGGAGGCCGGTGCCGAGGCCGAGCGGCTGGTCGCCGAGGCCGAGCGGCACGCCGCGGAGCTGGTCGGCGCCGCAGAGACGACCGCCCAGCAGGTGCGGGACTCCGTCCACGGGCTGCACGAGCAGGCCGAGGAGGAGATCACCGGGCTGCGTTCGGCCGCGGAGCACGCGGCGGAGCGCCTGCGCAGCGAGGCCCAGGAGGGCGCCGACCGTCTGCACGCGGAAGCCAACGCCGAGCGCGAGCGGGCCGGCGAGGACGCGTCCCGGATGCGCCGGGAGGCACAGGGGGAGGCCGAGTCCGCCCGTCAGCTGGCCGATCGCACCGTCACCGAGGCGATCGAGGAGGCCGACGCGCTGCGCGCCGAGACCCGTGAGGAGGCCAACCGCCTGCGGGTGGACGCCGCCGAGCAGGTGGACCGGCTGCTGTCGGAGGCCATCGAGGAGGCCGACCGCCTCCGGGGCGAGGCCGGCATGCAGGCCGACGCGATGCTCGGCAAGGCGCAACGCGACGCCGAGCGCCTGGGGATCCTCGCCAAGGACACCCTGGAGGGCGCCGAGCGGGACGCCGTGGAGCGCCGCCGGGCCGCCGAGGAGACGCTGGCAACCGCCGAGGCGCAGTCCCGCCGCCTGCTGGACGAGGCCAGGAACGAGGCCAACAAGCGCCGTACGGAGGCCGCTCAGCAGGCCGACCAGCTCATCGGCAAGGCGCGGACGGAGGCCGAGCGGCTCGGCATCCTCGCCAAGGACGCCCTGGATTCGGCGGAACGGGACGCCGAGGCGGCCCGTGCGGAGTCCGACCGGATGCGCGACGAGGCCCGCGAGGACGCCAACAAGCGCCGCGGCGAGGCCGCCGCCCAGGCGGACGAGCTGATCTCCGGGGCACAGGCGGAGGCCCGCAAGATCGGTGCCTCGGCCGAGGAGCAGGCAGACACCATGGTGGGCGCCGCCCGCAAGGAGGCCGACCGGATCGTCGGCGAGGCCACCAACGAGGGCAACGCCCTGGTGGAGCGGGCCCGTACCGACTCCGACACCATGCTGGAGGAGGCACGCCGGGACGCCATCGCCATAAGGGAGCGGTCGCAGGAGCTGCGTCAGCGCGTCGAGTCCGAGGTCGAGGAGCTGCACGAGCGGGCCCGCACGGAGTCCGCCGCCACCATGAAGTCGGCGGGCGAACGGGTGGACAAGCTGGTGGAGGCCGCCACCGAGCAGCTGTCCCAGGCCGAGGCGAAGGCACGCGAGCTGGTGTCCGACGCCGAGGCGAAGGCCGAGGAGACCCGGTCGACCGCGAGCGCCGAGGCGAGCAAGGTCCGCATCGCGGCGGTGAAGAAGGCCGAGGAGCTCCTCAAGGGCGCCGAGCAGAAGAAGGCCGACACCGAGCGCGACACGGAGCGGATGCGCGCCGAGGCGCGGACCGAGGCCGAGAGGATCGTCACGGAGGGTAAGCGCGAGCTGGAGGTGCTGGCCCGGCGCCGCCAGGACATCAACGCGGAGATCACCCGCGTGCAGGATGTCCTTGAGGCACTGGAGTCATTCCAGACGCCGCCCGACGGGGGAAAGGGCAACAGTCAGAACGGCACACAGAACGGTAAGAACACGGTCGCTGCCGGGGCGGCGTCCGGAACCACCCGAACAGGGGGCAAGCGGTCCGATGATGCACCACTCGATTGAGCGGTCAATGTGCACAGTTACTGGACAGTGACTCGATGACACGCCGCCCCGGCCCCTAGGATTCCCTCTAACACCCCACCCGGTCTGAATTGACAGGAACCCCATGAGCGACACTTCCTCCCCCTTCGGCTTCGAGCTCGTGCGGCGTGGATACGACCGCGGGCAGGTGGACGACCGCATCACCAAACTGGTCGCCGACCGTGACAGCGCATTGGCCAGGATCAACGCGCTGGAAAAGCGCATCGAAGAGCTGCATCTCGAGACGCAGAACGCTCAGGCTCAGGTCAATGACGCCGAGCCGTCCTATGCGGGTCTGGGCGCACGTGTCGAGAAGATCCTCCGCCTCGCCGAGGAGGAGGCGAAGGATCTGCGCGAGGAGGCCCGCCGCGCCGCCGAGCAGCACCGCGAGCTGGCCGAGTCGTCCGCCGCCCAGGTGCGCAACGACGCCGAGTCCTTCGCCACCGACCGCAAGGCCAAGGCCGAGGACGAGGGCGAGCGCATCGTCGAGAAGGCCAAGGGTGAGGCCGGCCAGATGCGCGCCGACGCGCAGAAGGACGCGCAGGCCAAGCGCGAGGAGGCGGACGCCCTCTTCGAGGAGACCCGTGCCAAGGCGGCGCAGGCCGCGGCCGACTTCGAGACCAACCTCGCCAAGCGCCGTGAGCAGTCCGAGCGCGACCTGGCGTCCCGTCAGGCCAAGGCCGAGAAGCGTCTCGCCGAGATCGAGCACCGCGCCGAGCAGCTCCGCCTCGAGGCCGAGAAGCTGCGCACCGACGCCGAGCGCCGCGCCCGTCAGACGGTCGAGACCGCGCAGCGCCAGGCCGAGGACATCGTCGCGGACGCCAACGCCAAGGCGGACCGCATCCGCAGCGAATCCGAGCGCGAGCTGGCGGCCCTCACCAACCGCCGCGACAGCATCAACGCCCAGCTGACCAACGTCCGCGAGATGCTGGCCACGCTGACCGGTGCCGCCGTCGCCGCGGCCGGTTCCCCCGCCGACGACGAGCCCGTCTCGCGCGGCGTCCCGGCCCAGCGCTGAACGCGCCCCGCATCCGGACCGACTGAGCCCCCTGCCCCGCCGGCAGGGGGCTCAGGCACAATCGGAGGCGGTATTCCACGTGCACCGGCCGCCGTGGCACCAGTACCCTATGCCGCATGATCGAGCTGCAGGGGCTGACCAAACGGTACGGTGACAAGACCGCCGTGGACCACCTCACCTTCACGGTGCGGCCCGGCGTGGTGACCGGCTTCCTCGGTCCCAACGGCGCCGGCAAGTCCACCACGATGCGTATGATGCTGGACCTGGACAATCCGACCAGCGGCAGCATCCGCATCGACGGCAAGCACTACCGCGAACTGAACGAACCCCTCAAGCACATCGGTGCGCTGCTGGAGGCCAAGGCCATCCACGGGGGCCGCACGGCGCACAACCATCTGCTGTGCCTCGCCCAGTCCAACCGCATCCCGGCCCGCAGGGTCGACGAGGTGCTGGACATCGTCGGTCTCTCCTCGGTCGCCAAGAAGCGCTCCAAGGGCTTCTCCCTCGGTATGGGCCAGCGCCTCGGGATCGCCGCGGCGCTGCTCGGCGACCCCGAGATCCTGATGTTCGACGAGCCGGTCAACGGACTGGACCCCGAGGGCATCCACTGGATCCGCAACCTGATGAAGAGCCTGGCGTCCCAGGGCCGGACCATCTTCGTCTCCAGCCACCTGATGAGCGAGATGGCGCTGACCGCCGAGCACCTGATCGTGATCGGCCGCGGCAAGCTGATGGCGGACACGACGATGGCCGACTTCATCGCCGAGAACTCCCGCTCCTACGTGCGGGTCCGCACGCCCGAGCCGGAGAAGCTCAAGGACGCGCTGACCGCGGCGTCGATCACCACCTTGATCACCGACGACGGCGCCTTCGAGATCGAGGGTGCGGAGACCGCGAAGATCGGCGAGCTGGCCGCGGAGAAGCAGCTCGTGCTGCACGAACTCAGCCCGCAGCGCGCCTCCCTGGAGGAAGCTTTCATGCGGCTGACCGCCGAGTCGGTGGAGTACCAGGCGGGCATCCCCGGACAGTCGGCGGACGAGTCCGCGACGGCGGGTGCCGCCGTTCCCGCAGCGGCTCCCGCGGCGGCTCCCGGACCGGCCTGGGGTGCCGAGTGGCAGAACAAGAAGGAGAAGTCCTGACATGGCGACACCGAGCGCGGTTCTGCAGTCCGAGTGGACCAAGGTCAAGTCGGTCCGCTCGACGATGTGGACGCTGGCGTCCGCACTCCTGGTCACCGTCGTCATCAGCGGACTTCTCTGCCTGCTGATCAACTCGCAGTGGCAGAACACGTCCGCGGAGGATGTGCGGAGGTTCGACCCGACCAACACGAGCTTCGCCGGACTGATCCTCGGCCAACTGGCCCTGATCGTCTTCGGTGTGCTGGTCGTCACCGGTGAGTACAGCACCGGCATGATCCGCACCTCGCTCGCGGCGGTCCCGCAGCGCGCCACGTTCTACCTGTCGAAGGTCGCGGTCACCGGCGCCCTGGCCCTCGTCGTGGGAATGGGCACCAGCTTCCTGACCTTCTTCGTCGGCCAGGCACTTCTCGGCTCGCACAGCACCTCCATCTCGGAGCACGGGGTACTGCGCGCGGTCGTGGGCGGCGGTCTCTACATGACGCTGATGGTGCTGTTCTCCGTGGGCGTCGCGATGATGCTGCGCAGCCCCATGCTGTCGCTGGGCATCCTGATGCCCTTCTTCTTCCTGGTCTCGTCGATCCTCGCGAACGTCCCCAAGGCCAAGAACGTCGCCCACTACTTCCCCGACCAGGCCGGCTCCAAGATCCTTCAGGTGGTCGCCGTCGACGACGGGCGTCCGTACGGGCCCTGGGGCGGTCTGGGCATCATGGCGCTGTGGGTGATCGCCTCGCTCATCGGCGGGTACCTGGTGCTGAAGAAGCGCGACGCCTGACCGGCGCCCTGGGGACCGAAAGACCTTTCCGTCCCCTGGGAACGGGAACCGTTTCCGCCCCGCCCGCCTCCTAGTCCTCATGGGGGCGGGCACCCGCCCCGCGGGCTGGTCGTCGAGGGGCGAAGCATGATCGAGGCAGTGGGCCTCACCAAGACCTACGGCAGCAAAACGGCCGTGTACAACCTGTCGTTCCAGGTACGGCCCGGCGTGGTGACGGGGTTCCTGGGACCGAACGGCTCCGGGAAATCCACCACGATGCGGATGATCCTGGGTCTGGACAGCCCGACCTCCGGCCAGGTGACCATCGGCGGCCAGCCGTACCGCCTGCTGCCGAACGCACCGCGCCGGGTGGGTGCCCTGCTGGACGCCAAGGCCGTGCACGGCGGGCGCAGCGCCCGCCATCACCTGCTCAGCCTGGCCCAGCTGTCGGGCATCCCCGCGCGCCGGGTCGACGAAGTGCTGGGCGTCGTGGGCCTCCAGGAGGTCGCGGGCAGTCGCTCCAAGGGCTTCTCCCTCGGTATGGGGCAGCGCCTGGGCATCGCGGCCGCGCTGCTCGGCGACCCTGAGGTGCTGCTCTTCGACGAGCCGGTCAACGGGCTGGACCCCGAGGGCATCCACTGGGTGCGCCACCTGATGCGCAAGCTCGCCTCGGAGGGCCGTACGGTCTTCGTCTCCTCGCACCTGATGAGCGAGATGGCGCTGACCGCCGACCACTTGATCGTCATCGGCCGCGGCCAGTTGCTCGCCGACATGAGCGTGAAGGACTTCATCGCCCACAACTCCACGGGCTTCGCGCTGGTCCGCACCCCCGACGTGGCCGCGGACCGCGAGAAGCTGACCAAGGCGCTGGCCGAGGCCGGCGCCCAGGTGCAGCAGGAGCAGGACGGCGCGCTGCGCGTGACCGGCCTCGAACTGCCGCGGATCAGCGACCTGGCGTACGAAGCCGAAGTGCGGCTGTGGGAACTGTCCCCGCACCAGGCCTCGCTGGAGGAGGCGTACATGCGGCTCACCAACGGCGCGGTGGACTACCGCTCCACCGAGGACCCGCGGCAGGGCCTTCAGCAGCCGGGTGCGCCGGCACCGGGCGGCTGGGCAGCCCCGCAGCCGTACGCCCAGCCCCAGCCCCAGCCGTACGGCTACGGTTACGCGCCGCCGCAGATGCCCGTCCAGCCGGTGCCGCAGCCGCCGTACGGCCACCCGCAGCCCGCGCCGCAGCCGAACCCGTACGCGCAGCCGACCCAGCCGACCCAGCCGACCGAGCCCGCCGAGGACGTCCGATGACCGCCCCTGTCGAGATCCCGGCGCCGCAGTTCTCCCCGGCGATCCCCGTGCAGAAGGCGCACCTCGGCCACGCGCTGGCGTCCGAGTGGACCAAGATCCGGACCGTCCGCTCCACGATGTGGACGCTCGGCGTGATGCTCGTGCTGATCCTCGGCATCAACCTGCTGGTCGACTCCCTCTCGTCGACTGATCGCGTCTCCGACCCGGTGCTGGCCATCGGCCTGTTCGGCGTGCTGCTCGGGCAGTTGTGCGTCATCACCCTGGGCGTGCTGGTGATCAGCTCCGAGTACGGCACGGGCATGATCCGCACCACCCTGACCGCCTGCCCCCAGCGCGGCCGGGTGCTCGCCGCGAAGGCCATCGTCTTCTTCGCGCTGAGCTTCACGGTCACCACGGTCGCCTGCCTGCTGACCGCGCTGATGAACTACGCCACCTTCGGTGGCAAGCCGGTGGACCGCCTGTACTCCGGCCCGCAGCTCGTGGTGGAGGGCGGCTCGAGCTCCGCGAGCGCCGGGCAGTGGCTCGGTGCGACGGTCGGCGTGGGCCTGTACGTCGCCCTGCTCGGGCTGCTCTCCCTCGCGGTGGGCGCGCTGCTGCGGCACTCCGCGGGCGCGATCACGACCATGATGGGCGTGGTCCTGCTGCCGCTGATCATCGCGATCTTCATGCAGGCGGACCGCATGCGCACGGTCCGGGACAAGATGATCGAGTACTCCTCGCCGAACGCCATCGCGTCGCTCTACCGGATGCCGATGCTCGACACCGGCCACCCCGACGGGGTGCGTCAGCTGATCCTGCTGGCGATCGTCACCGCCGTCGCCCTGTGCGGCGCGTACGCGGTGATCGCCAAGCGCGACGTGTGACCTCCGCTCCCGCGGCTCAGTACCGCGGGGCGTTCCGGGACCGCTGGGGCCGTACGCCCCGGCGGTCTCTCGCGTTCCAGCAGGCGGTGTGCCAGTGCCGCCGGTCGTCCACGCCGCCGTACTGCGGCCAGACCACCAAGTGCCCGACGCCCGGCAGGATTTCCTGGTCGCAGCCGGGGCAGCGGTAGCGCTTGCCGCCGGAACTCCCGGCGAGCGGACGGACCGTCCACTCCTCGCCCTGCCAGCTCTCGGTGCGCTCCCCGCCGCGGCCCCAGCCGGGGCCGTCCGTCTCCTGCGGACTGCCGGTGGTGCCTCGCGGATGGTTTCGGCGCGGGGACACAAGCACACACCTCATGCGGGTCGGGGACAACGGACCTGCTTTCAGCGTACGCGTAGCCCGGGGCGGTGCGGGTACGCGCCCCGCAACCCCCCATTCCCGCCATCGCCTTGAAAATCATGAAATCGCGGCGGTTGGCCCGTGCCCTTGGCACGTGTCAGACGTTGATGACAGTTAGGGGAGCCGCGTCGGGCACCGAGAAAGGTGTGAAGCACGATGCGCGTCGGTACTTTCGTTCTCGCCGCCCAGTTCCCCGGACAGGGGGCCGGGGAGGCGCTGCACCGGGCGGTGCGCTCCGCGGAGGCGGCGGAGGCGGCCGGGCTGGACTCCGTGTGGCTCGCGGAGCACCACTTCGTGCCGTACGGGGTCTGCCCGTCGGCGGTGACGCTGGCCGCGCTGCTGCTGGGGCGGACGCGGCGGATCGGGGTGGGCACGGCGGTGAGCGTGCTGCCGACCGCCCATCCGGTGTCCCTGGGCGAACAGGCCGCGCTGCTGCACATCACGTCCGGCGGGCGGTTCACGCTCGGCGTGGGCCGCGGCGGCCCGTGGGTGGACCTGGAGGTCTTCGGGGCCGGCCTGGCCGCCTTCGAGAGCGGCTTCCCCGAGTCGCTCGACCTGCTGCTGCGCTGGCTGCGCGAGCCCCGGGTCGGGGCTTCGGGGGAACGATTCGCCTTCCGCGAGGTGGACGTCGTCCCCCGGGCCGACGAGTTCGAGGAGCCCAGCGGCCCGCCCGTCGTGGTCGCCTGCACCTCGCCGTCCAGCGTCCGGCTGGCGGCACGGCGCGGCCTGCCGATGCTGCTCGGCATGCACTGCGGGGACGAGGACAAAGCGGCCATGGTCGCAATGTGGCAGGCCGAGGCGCGCGATGCGGGGCTTTCACCCGAAATGGTGGCGGCCGCGGAGCATGTGTCCGCGGGTGTGGCGCAGATCGCGGACCGCCGTGCGGACGCCGTCGAGACACTGACCAAGGCGATGCCCGGCTGGCTCCAGCAGGGACTGGCCGCCCATCGTACGGTCGACGGCCGGGCGCGCTCGATGCGCGACCCCCTCGCCTACACCGAATTCCTCTGCGACCTGCACCCGGTGGGGCCGCCGTCGCTCTGTGCCGACCGCCTGGCCGCCACCGCGGAACGCACCGGCATCCGCCGCTTCGCCCTGCTCGTCGAGGGCTCCGGGGACCTCGCGGCCACAGAGGAGAACGTGGCGCGGCTCGGAGCCGAAGTGCTCCCACAATTGGCCTGATTGAAACATCAAGGGGCAAAGTGCCGGCCACTTGCGGGAGCACTGTGGCCTGTCTCAGCAGTCCCGCAGCTCCGGGGACTGGTTCAGCAACTGTGCGCGTACGGAGGTGAACTTCGCATAACGCTCATCGACCGCCGGGTCCAGCGGGAAGACCGCGACCCGGTGGCAGTTCTGGAATGCCAGTCGCACCCCGAAATGCCGTTGAAGTGCCCCCCGGATCGCGTCACTCGCCAGAGCGCGGAGCAGCTGCCCGCGTGCGTGCTCGTCCGGCGGCGGCACCTGGTTGTCGGCGAACTCTCCGCCGTCCACCTTGAGCTGGGCCGCCAGTGAGCTGATCATGTCCCATGCGTAAGGCAGGGAAGTCCGGACGCAGTCGACGAATTCCCGTTCGTCGACCTCGCCTCGCTCGGCCTGTTCGAGGAGGGCCGGTGAGACGTCGAGCGACATGAGTACTCCTCTCGTGACCCCCCTGTCCGAGGAGTCAGACGGACTACGGAGAGAAGCCGTCCCGTGTTCTCCCGCACGACGGCCTCCACTCACAACCGTAGGCGGAGAGGTCCCACGACACTAGGTGGGAACGCTCACAACTGGCCATTTTCCAACCGCACCCGGTAGCGAGTAGCGTTGCCGACCATGCGTCTCGTCATTGCCCGCTGCTCCGTGGACTACGCGGGCAGGCTCTCCGCCCATCTCCCCTCGGCGACCCGGCTGCTCCTGGTCAAGGCCGACGGCAGTGTGTCCGTGCACGCCGACGACCGCGCCTACAAGCCGCTCAACTGGATGTCGCCGCCCTGCACGCTCAAGGAGGGCGACGACGGGGTCTGGACGGTCACCAACAAGGCCGGCGAGCAGCTGATCATCACGATCGAGGACGTTCTCCACGACTCCAGCCACGAACTCGGCGTCGACCCCGGACTGATCAAGGACGGCGTCGAGGCGCACCTCCAGGAGCTGCTCGCCGACCGCATGGAGGTCCTCGGCGACGGCTGGACCCTCATCCGCCGCGAGTACCCGACCGCCATCGGACCCGTCGACATCCTCGGCCGGGACTCCGACGGCACGACCGTCGCCGTCGAGATCAAACGACGCGGTGAGATCGACGGTGTCGAGCAGCTGACCCGCTACCTGGAACTGCTCAACCGCGACCCCCTGCTGGCGCCCGTCAAGGGCGTCTTCGCCGCCCAGGAGATCAAGCCGCAGGCCCGCGTGCTCGCCACCGACCGCGGCATCGGCTGCGTCGTGCTGGACTACAACGGCCTCCGCGGCATCGAGGACGACAAGCTGCGCCTCTTCTGAGCCCGGGGGCCGTGCGCCGGCCCCCGACCCCCGGCCGGACAGCGCTGTGGCCCCGTAGTCATCGGACTACGGGGCCACGCTGTCGTGCGCTCGGGCTAGACGATCCGTCCAGAGGCGACGGCACCCGGGGTGCCGGTCGCCGTGACCGGGTCATCCGGGGCGCTGGCGGAGGAGGACGTACCGCTAGTGGTGCCGCCGTCCGAGGTGTCGCTCGGCGAGGGCGAGGCGGTGTCGCTCGGCGTGCCCGACGTCCCGCCGGTGTCCGTGCCACCGGCGTCAGTGCCACCGGCATCCGTCCCACCGGTGTCCGTGCCACCGGCGTCAGTGCCACCGGCATCCGTCCCACCGGTGTCCGTGCCGCCCGCGTCGGTGCCACCGGCAGCGCTGCCGCCACCGCCGCTGTGACTGCCGCCACCGTGGCCGCCCCCGCCCGACGCCGCGCCGCCGCCGCCGGTGGCCGAACCCCCGCCCGACGTCGAACTGCCGTCGCCCGAGCCCGGATTCGCCCCATTGCCCGTTTCGCCCGAACCGCCGCCGCCCCCCGCGGTGCCGGCGCCCGGCGCGCCGGGGTCCGCAGCGGCGCCGCTGCCCGTCGCGGAGGGCGAGGGCCCGCGGTGCGTGGAGCCCGGGGTCGGGGACGTGCCGTCCGCCGGGAGGCCGTCGTCGGCGTCGTCCGGCTGGGCGGTCTCCAGGGGCTTGACGTTCATCGGGGTGTTCTGGTCACCGCCGGAGGCCGTCGTGCCGAGGGTGACGATGGTGCCGAGCACGGCCGCGAGCAGCGCGCCCGCGCCGGCGGCGACGAGGTTGCGGCGCGAGCCGGTGAGACGGCGGCGCGGCGCGGTGTCGGCCAGGCGCTTGCCGATGACCGTCGCGGGGGAATCGGGGAGTGCCAGGCCCATGGTGGCCGTCGCGGCGACCTCCGGGGTGGTGAGCGACGCGATGTCGCCCGCACGGTCGAGGACCAGGGCGAGGGTGCGGCGGCCGACCGTGGTGCCCTGACGGTCCGCGAGGGCACCGCGCAGGGCTATGGAGGCCTCCAGTTCGCTGCGCGCGCGGGCGTGATTGCCGAGGCAGAGCGCGAGCACACCGAGTTCGTGCAGGAAGTACGCCTCCTCCGCGACCTCCCCTGCCTGTCGCGCGGCCTCCTGACCGGCCCGCAGCGCACGTTCCCACGCGCTCCAGCGGAGCGACGCCGCGAACACCGGCGCTGCCGTGCGCGCGAGGAGGACGGCCGCGCTGGCGTGGCCGCCGTCGCGGCAGGCGCCGAGGGCGGCGAGGACCGCCTCCGCCTCGGCGGCGACGCGCTCGGGCGTGACCGAGGGGTGGCCGACCCACCAGGTGTAGTGCTGGGCGGCCGTGAGGGCCTGCGGAGCGCCCTCCGCGGCGGCGTCCTCGGCGAGTTCGCCGGGGGCCGCGAGCTGTGTGTGCACACCCGCCGCGAGGCGGTGGTGCCGGTCGACGGGCGCGACGAGCCCCACGGCGACCAGTTCACCGAGCGCGGCGTCTCCGTGCGTCTCCCCGACCAGGGCGGGCAGATGCGACGGGTGCGGGCACTCGCCGCCCAGGGCCACCGCGAAGCGCAGCGCGTCCTGGGCGGACCCGGTGAGCCGGGAGGCCAGCAGCGCGGCGGGGGCGGCGCTCTCGGCGAGCGAGGGCAGCGGCACGTGCGAGGAGGACGCCGACCCTGCCAAGGCCTCGATCGCGTCGAAGGGCGCGTCCACGGGCAGTTCGCCGTCCGGCTGCGGGCCGCCCCAGACGGACTCGTCCGCGGCGAGGATCTCGGCCGCGAGCGCGTCGCGCTGCCGCAGCAGCGCGCCGGCCTGGACGAAGCGCAGCGGCAGGCCCTCGGACTCGAACCACAGGTCCGCGGCCCAGGCGGTCTCCTCCTCCTGCAACGGCCGTCTCGCGGCCAGTTCCAGCAGTTCGAGGCAGGCGACCCGGGTCAGCCCGGGAAGGAAGACCTCCTCGACCGCGGAGTCGGAGGAGGGGGCGGCGACGTCGGGCGTCGCGGCCATCACGAAGGCGCACTCGGGCGCGGCCGCGAGCAGTTCCTCCAGGGCCGCGCCGCCGAACTCCAGGTCGTCCAGGACGACGACCGCGCCGACCTCCCGCAGCAGCTCCGTGAGCCGCCCGCGGTCGGGGCGGTAGCCCGCCACCGCGCCTGCCTGCGACGAGTCGTCCTCGGTGCCGTAGACCGTGCTGAAGATCTCCTGCAACAGGTCGCTGGGCGTGCGGCGGTAGCCGGAGAGCCGGATCACACCGTCGGGGGCGACACCGGCGGACGCCTCGGCCACGGCGTCGAGCAGCACACTGCGGCCGGCGCCGGACGGGCCGGTGACCCGGACCGAACGCCCGCGGGACAGCAGCCGGGAGAGCCGCTCGCGCTCCTCCTCCCGCTCCAGCAGCGGCAGCTCGGGCCCCCGCGGGCCCGGCGGCACGCCGGGGTGCGTGCCGGCGTTGCGCGCCGCCCGCGCCTGCGGGTCACGCCGCACCGGGGCGGGCAGTCCCGCGACCGGCAGGGTGCTCACCTCGCTGCCGTCGACGGGATTCAGGGTCAGCAGGCAGTCGCCCACGACGAGCTGCACGACACGGGGTGCGTCGCCGTCCGCCGTGCCCGAGCCGACCTCGGGGGTCAGCGGGTCACGCGGGGGCCGCGTCACGCGCGGCACGAGCTGTGTGCCGTCCTCGGGTCCGGCCGGGGCCGGCCGCTCGGGAAAGCTCGTGGAGTCCTGTTGTGCGCCGTACTCGTCGCCGGACATGTCGGGTCCGATGTGTGGGTTCATTAGTCTCCGCCCCCCATTCGCGTCGCAGCGGGGCCGCACCGGGCCCGCACGTCCGCAGCTGGACCGGTCCGGCTCCCCTCCTCGGCGTACGGGGTGTGGCACGCCGGAACCGAACCCTAAACCTTCCCACAGTATGTGCGAACCCCAGGGCCGCCATGCCGCCCTTGCGTCCGAATCTGTCCGGGCTTTGCCAGTTCCGTTGCGGCACGCCCCGCTAGGTACGCGGCAGTGCCTCTGCCGCGATACCCCCCTCGATGACCAGAATGCGGTGGAGTCGTGTGGCGACCAGCAGCCGCTGCATCTGCGCCGGGACGCCCCGCAGGACCAGGCGCCGGTCGGCCCGTCCGCAGCGGCGGTGCGCACCCATGATCACGCCCAGCCCGGTGGCGTCCCACGAGTCGAGCTCGGTCAGGTCGAGCACCAGGTCGCCCTCGCCGCCGTCCACCGCGGAGTGCAGGACCTTGCGGGCGTCCGCCGCGGTACGGACGTCGAGGCGGCCCCCGACGACCAGTTCGGCGTGGTCGCCCCTGATGTGCATGAAGCCTCCCCGTGGAGTGAATGGGTGGAAAGTGTCGCGGTTCTACGTAACTGACGGTCCGTCGTACGAAGAGGTTGCCGTCTGTGAGCGAACCGATACCGAATTCACTCTGGAGAGTGACGGGATGCGCCCGCCAGGCCCAGCTTCCCCCCGGTATGACGGCCCCGGCGGGGCCGCGGTGCGCGCCCGCCGGGACCGGCCGGCCGACCGCCCGTCAGTAGCGGTAGAAACCCTCGCCGCTCTTGCGGCCGAGCGCCCCCGCGTCGACCATGCGCCGCATGAGCTCCGGCGGCGCGAACTTCTCGTCCTGCGACTCGGTGTAGATGTTGCTGCTGGCGTGCAGCAGGATGTCGACGCCCGTCAGGTCGGCGGTGGCCAGCGGGCCCATGGCGTGGCCGAAGCCGAGCCGGCAGGCGGTGTCGATGTCCTCGGCCGAGGCGACGCCGGACTCGAAGAGCTTGGCGGCCTCGACGACCAGCGCGGAGATCAGGCGGGTGGTGACAAAGCCGGCGACGTCGCGGTTGACGACGATGGTGGTCTTGCCGACCTCCTCGGCGAAGGCCTTGGCCCGCTCCAGGGTCTCGTCGCTGGTCTTGTAGCCGCGCACGAGCTCGCACAGCTGCATCATCGGCACCGGGGAGAAGAAGTGCGTGCCGACCACCCGCTCCGGACGCTCCGTCACGGCCGCGATCTTCGTGATCGGGATGGCGGAGGTGTTGGAGGCGAGCACCGCGTCCTGGTGCGCGATCTTGTCCAGGGCCCGGAAGATCTCCTGCTTTACCTCGATCTTCTCGAAGACCGCCTCGACGACTATGTCCGCCTCGGCGGCCGCGTCGAGGTCGGTGGTCGTGGTGATGCGGCCCAGCGAGGCGGCCGCGTCCTCGGCCGACAGCTTGCCCTTGGCGACGAACCGCTCGTACGACGCCTCGATACCGCTCCTGCCGCGGGCCAGCGCCTCGTCGGTGATGTCGCGCAGGACGACGTCGTAGCCCGCCTGGGCCGATACCTGCGCGATTCCGGAGCCCATCAGGCCGGCTCCGACGACGGCGAGCTTCTTCGCCACGGCACACACCTATCTTCTCGATGCTGTTGCCGGGACCTTAACGGTGCTTCACAGCCCGGCGCAGCAGTTGGAGACCCGGGTCACCGTGTGTCCTTCGTCGCAATCGCGGAGTACGCGCGAGTGCTGCCGGATACTGCCGGGGACTACGCTCGGCCCATGGTCAATCTGACGCGCATCTACACGCGGACCGGGGACGACGGGACCACCGCCCTCGGCGACATGAGCCGCACCGCCAAGACCGACAGCCGCATCTCGGCCTACGCGGACGCGAACGAGGCCAACGCCACGATCGGCGTCGCCCTCGCGCTCGGCGGGCTCCCGCCGGAGGTCGCGACCGTCCTCGTGCGGGTGCAGAACGACCTCTTCGACGTCGGAGCGGACCTCGCGACCCCGGTCGTGCCCGACCCCAAGTACCCGCCGCTGCGCGTCGAACAGGGCTATGTGGACCGGCTGGAGGCGGAGTGCGACCGCTTCCTGGAGGAGCTGGAGAAGCTGCGCAGCTTCATCCTCCCCGGCGGCACCCCGGGTGCCGCGCTGCTCCACCAGGCATGCACGGTGGTGCGCCGGGCGGAACGCTCCACGTGGGCGGCGCTGGAGGAGCACGGCGAGACGATGAACCCGCTCACCGCGACCTACCTCAACCGGCTGTCGGACCTGTTGTTCATCCTGGCCCGCACGGCCAACAAGGAGGTCGGCGACGTGCTGTGGGTGCCCGGCGAGAACCGCTGAACCACTGACGTCCCGTCATCCGCGCGGTCCCGTGACGGGCTCGCGCCGCGGCCACAGCGTGTACGCCGCCGTGACCGCGGCGTTGAGCCCGGCGACCCGCGCCGTCCGCAGTCGCCACTGCCGCAGCGCCTCCGTGCGGTCCGCGTCACCGACGAGCCGGACCGCGCACCGCAGCAGCACCGCGGCCACCACCTCCGCCGGGGCCGTGCGTCCGCACATCCGCCACGCGTGCGCGGCCCGCGCAGTACCGTACTTCGGCGGGCCCTGCGGCCTCGGCCCGCCCGCGCGCAGGTCGGCGACGGCGGCCGCCGGCAGCACCACGTCCACCAGCGGCACGCACAGCAGCACCACGGCCCCCGCGCGCGACCGGCGCAGCAGGTGGCGCACGGCGAGTCCGGCGTCCAGCAGGACCCAGAAGGCGATCTCACCACCGATGACCAGAGCGCACCCCTTCGCGCTCCGCCGCCGGCCGCCCGGGGCACCTCGCCGGTGTTGATGAGCCGCGCCCTGCATCCTTCGGTGCAGGGCGCGTTCCACCCCCGGGCCGATGCGGCCCCGGCACCCGGCGTGCTGTCATGGGGGAATGCCGACAACCGCCGCCCCGCGTCCGCACCGCGACGACGTGCTGATCGCCGTCGCGGGGCTCGCCGGCGGCCTGCTGATGTGGGCGCTCGGGCTCTGCACGTACTCGGGGAACCAGCCGCGCGGCAGCGGTGCGTGGCTGCCGCTGCTGACGCTGACCGCGATGGCCGGCTGCGAGTTGCTGCGGCGCACCGCGCCGCGGTGCGCGGTGGTGGCCGGCACGCTGGTCTTCGCGGCGGACTTCGTGATCGGCTCACTGCTGGTGACCGTGCTGATGTTCACGGACCTGGTGTACGCCGCTGTGCTGTACGGGCCGAAACGGCTGATCCGCGTGGTGCCCGTGGCGAGCGTCCTCACCACCGCGGGCGTGACCGCCACCGCGTTGGCCCTGCGCCCGGTGGCCGACTCGCTGCTGATCGGCGTCGTGGGCGCGCTGGTCTGTATCGCGCCGGCCTTCACCGGTGTCGTCGTGCGGCAGCACCGCGACGAGGCTGCGACCGAACGGCTGCGTGCCGAGCAGACCGCGCTGCTGGCCGAAATGGACCGCCGGGAGGCGGTCGGCAGCGAGCGCGCCCGCATGGCGCGGGAACTGCACGACATGGTCGCCGGCCATCTGTCGGCGATCGCCATCCACTCCACCGCCGCGCTGTCGCTGGACCGGCGGGACGGGCCGGCCCGCGAGGCGCTGTCGGTGATCCGGGAGAACAGCGTCCAGGGCCTGTCGGAGATGCGGCGGCTGATCGGCCTGCTGCGCGATGCCTCGGGCGGGGACTCCGAGCCCGCCGCGGTACCCCGGCTGCACAGCCTGGACGTCCTGCTGGAGCAGATGGGGGCGGCGACACCGCACGCGCGGTTCATCCTGCGCGACGAGCGGCCGGCCGGCGCTCCCCCGCCGCCCACTCCGGTGGAGCTGGCCGCGTACCGGATCGTGCAGGAGTCGCTCACCAACGCGCTCAAGCACGCCGCGCCCGGCGAGGTGCCCGTGGTCCTGGGTCAGGAGGCCGGGGTGCTGACCGTCACCGTGGCCAGCCCCTACGGCCCGGTGGAGGCCGGGGACCGGCCGGGCCCGCGGGCCCCGGGCTCGGGCAGCGGCCTGATCGGGATGCGGGAACGCACCGAACTGCTCGGCGGCACCTTCGAGGCCGGCCGCCACGGGGACGTCTGGCGCGTACGGGCCGCACTGCCCGTGGAGGAGGACGCATGATCCGGGTCGTCGTCGCCGAGGACCAGTCCGCGGTCCGCGCCGGACTGGTGCTGATCCTGCGGTCGGTGCCCGACATCGAAGTGGTCGGCGAGGCCGGCGACGGGGAGGCCGCGGTTCGTGCCGCCCGTGAGCTGCGGCCCGACGTGATCCTCATGGACGTGCAGATGCCCCGCCTGGACGGTGTCGCCGCCACCCGGGAGATCGTCGCCGAGGGCTTGGCGGACGTACTGGTGCTGACCACCTTCGACCTGGACGAGTACGTCTTCGGCGCACTGCGCGCGGGCGCCGCGGGCTTCCTGCTGAAGGACACCGAGGCCGATCGGCTGATCGAGGGGGTCCGCCTGGTGGCAGCGGGTGAGGGGATGATCGCCCCGGCGGTGACCCGCCGCCTGATCGGGGAGTTCGCCCGGCCGGCGCCTAGGGTCCGGGAGGCGGACCGCAGCGTGCTGGACGGCCTCACGCCGCGTGAGCGGGAGGTGCTGGCCTGCGTCGGCCAGGGACTGTCGAACGCCGAGATCGCGGCCCGCCTCACCATCGCGGAGGCGACGGCCAAGACCCATGTCAGCCGGATGCTCGCCAAGCTCGAACTGCGCAGCCGGGTGCAGGCGGCCGTTCTGGCCCAGGAATTGGGGCTGCCGGCCAGGCCCTAGCGATGCCCGCTCACGCCACGTCCACCCTCCCCGGACTCCGTCCGGGGGGACCCCCACCAGCGGGGCACTCGCCCCTCAGGCCACATTCACCCTCCCCCCGGACTCCGTCCGGGGGGACCCCCACCAGCGGGGCACTCGCCCCTCAGGCCACATTCACCCTCCCCCGGACTCCGTCCGGGGGACCCCCACCAGCGGGGCACTCGCCCCTCAGGCCACATTCACCCTCCCCCGGACTCCGTCCGGGGGACCCCCACCAGCGGGGCACTCGCCCCTCAGGCCACGTTCACCCGCTGGCCGGGCGGGGCGGCCTCCAGCCAGGCGAGGAAGCCGGTGAGGGCGTCATCACTCATCGCGAGTTCGAGCCGGGTGCCGCGGTGCTCGCAGACCAGGACGACGGCGTCGGACAGCAGCGCCAGTTCCTCCTGGCCCTGTGGAAGCCGCCGGTGCAGCACCTCGATCGCGGAACGTTCCAGCGAGCGTCGCGGCCGGGGGGCGTAGGAGAAGACCCGGAACCACTCGATGCGGTCTCCGCTGTAGCGCGAGACCCCGTACGCCCAGCCCTTGCCCGAGGGCGCGTCCTCGACGCCGGGCGCCGCGCGCAGGCTGCAGTCGAAGGTGCCGCCGGGACGCTGGATCAGCCGCCGCCGCAGACCGAAGACGAACAGCCCCAGCAGCGCCACCGCGACAAGGGCCCCGCACACCTGAAAAGCGAGGATCACGCCCATCGACCTCCTCGCTCAACGTCACGTACAGGGATACTGCAACCGCGGGAAGCCCTCTCGGGCCTCCCGCGGCTCATGGCCCCAGTGGGCCGGATGCTCAGCGCGAACCGGTCGCCGCGATGAGACGGACCTCGGCACGCCGCTCGCCGACCGCGTCGGCGTCGGACTTGGCACGCTCCAGGGCCCGCTCCGCGCGCTGGACGTCGATCTCCTCGGCCAGTTCCGCGATCTCCGCGAGGATCGACAGCTTGTTGTCCGCGAAGGAGATGAAGCCGCCGTGCACCGCCGCGACGACGGTGCCGCCGTCGGTGGTACGGATGGTCACCGGGCCCGACTGGAGCACACCGAGCAGCGGCTCGTGGTTCGGCATGACGCCGATGTCGCCCGACTCGGTGCGTGCGACGACAAGAGTGGCCTCGCCGGACCAGACATTGCGGTCCGCGGCGACCAGCTCGACGTGCAGCTCAGCCAAGATGGCTCCTCGGGTCGGCACCCACCGCTGTCCGGCGGGTGCATAAAACAAAGGATAACGGGGGTGCGGCGAGGGGGCGGACACAGGGTCCGCCCCCTGCCACGGTGAGCCGTCAGGCGCGGGCGTCAGCCGACGCCGAGCTCCTTGGCGTTGCGCTCGAGGTCCTCGATGCCACCGCACATGAAGAACGCCTGCTCAGGGAAGTGGTCGTACTTACCGTCGGCGATGGCGTTGAACGCGTGGATCGACTCCTCCAGCGGGACGTCGGAGCCGTCCACACCGGTGAACTGCTTCGCCGCGTGGGTGTTCTGCGACAGGAAGCGCTCGATGCGGCGGGCGCGGTGGACGGTGAGCTTGTCCTCCTCGCCCAGCTCGTCGATACCGAGGATGGCGATGATGTCCTGGAGGTCCTTGTACTTCTGCAGGATCCCCTTGACACGCATGGCGCACTCGTAGTGGTCCGCCGCGATGTAGCGCGGGTCCAGGATGCGGGACGTCGAGTCCAGCGGGTCCACCGCCGGGTAGATGCCCTTCTCCGAGATCGGACGCGACAGAACGGTCGTCGCGTCCAGGTGCGCGAAGGTCGTGGCCGGCGCCGGGTCGGTCAGGTCGTCCGCGGGGACGTAGATCGCCTGCATCGAGGTGATCGAGTGACCACGCGTCGAGGTGATGCGCTCCTGGAGGAGGCCCATCTCGTCGGCGAGGTTCGGCTGGTAACCCACCGCGGACGGCATGCGGCCGAGCAGCGTGGAGACCTCGGAACCGGCCTGGGTGAAGCGGAAGATGTTGTCGATGAAGAACAGCACGTCCTGCTTCTGCACATCGCGGAAGTACTCCGCCATGGTCAGACCGGCCAGGGCCACGCGCAGACGGGTGCCCGGGGGCTCGTCCATCTGACCGAAGACCAGCGCGGTCTTGTCGAGGACGCCGGACTCCTCCATCTCCGCGATGAGGTCGTTGCCCTCACGGGTGCGCTCGCCGACGCCGGCGAACACGGAAACGCCCTCGTGCAGCTTCGCCACACGCATGATCATTTCCTGGATGAGGACGGTCTTGCCGACACCGGCGCCACCGAACAGACCGATCTTGCCGCCCTTGACGTACGGGGTCAGCAGGTCGACGACCTTCAGGCCGGTCTCGAACATCTCGGTCTTCGACTCGAGGTCCTCGAACTTCGGGGCCTTGCGGTGGATCGTCCAGCGCTCACCGACGTTGGCGTTCTCCTCGGGGAGGTTCAGCACCTCACCGAGGGTGTTGAACACCTTGCCCTTGGTGAAGTCGCCGACCGGGACGGTGATGCCCGCGCCGGTGTCGGTGACCGCGGCCTGGCGGACCAGACCGTCGGTGGGCTGCATGGAGATGGCGCGGACCAGTCCGTCGCCCAGGTGCTGGGCCACCTCGAGGGTCAGCGTCTTCAGCTTGCCGTCCTCGGCCGGGTCGGCGACCTGGACGGTGAGGGCGTTGTAGATCTCGGGCATGCCGTCGACGGGGAACTCCACGTCGACGACCGGGCCGATGATCCGGGCGACGCGGCCCGTGGCAGCGGCCGTCTCAACAGTGGTGGTCATGTTTAGTCACTCCCCGCAGAGGCGTCGGCCAGGGCGCTGGAGCCACCGACGATCTCGCTGATTTCCTGGGTGATTTCGGCCTGGCGGGCCTGGTTGGCAAGCCGCGTGAGCGTCTTGATGAGCTCCTCGGCGTTGTCGGTCGCGGCCTTCATCGCGCGGCGGCGGGCGGCGTGCTCGGAAGCGGCACCCTGCAGCAGCGCGTTGTAGATCCGGCTCTCGACGTACCGCGGCAGCAGGGCGTCCAGGACGCCCTCCGCCGACGGCTCGAAGTCGTACAGGGGGAGGATCTCCCCCTCCTTGCGAGCCTGTCCCGCGGTGGCCTCGTCGAGGGAGAGCGGCAGCAGCCGCCTCTCGACGGGGGACTGCGTCAGCATCGACACGAACTCCGTGAAGACGATGTGCAGCTCGTCGACGCCGCCCTCGGCCGTGTCCTTGAGGACCTGGTCGATCAGCGGGTCGGCCACCGACTTGGCGTCCGCGTAGGCCGGCTTGTCGGTGAATCCCGTCCACGAGGCGGCGACGGGACGCTCACGGAAGCCGTAGTACGCGACGCCCTTGCGGCCGACGATGTAGTGCTCGACCTCCTTGCCCTCCGCGCGCAGCCGCTCGGTGAGCCGGTCGGCCGCCTTGATCGCGTTGGACGAGTAGCCGCCGGCCAGACCGCGGTCGCTCGTGACGAGCAGCACCGCGGCGCGGGTCGGGTTCTCGGCCTCCGTGGTCAGCGGGTGGTTCGTGTTGGAACCGGTCGCGACCGCGGCCACCGCGCGGGTGAGCTCATCGGCGTACGGGGACGAGGCCGCCACCTGGCGCTGGGCCTTGACGATCCGGGACGCGGAGATCATCTCCATCGCCTTCGTGATCTTCTTGGTGGCGGTGACGGTCTTGATGCGGCGCTTGTATACCCGAAGCTGGGCGCCCATGCTCAGCCCTCACCCAGAAGCTTGCCGTCCGAGGTCTCGAACTGCTTCTTGAACTCCGCGACCGCGTCCGTCAGGGCCTGGACGGTGTCGTCGCCCAGCTTGCCGGTCTCGACGATGCCCTGCAGGAGGTCCTTCTTCTCGCGGCGGAGGTAGTCCAGCAGCTCGCGCTCGAAGCGGCGGATGTCCTCGACGGGTACGTCGTCCAGCTTGCCGGTGGTGCCGGCCCAGATGGAGACGACCTGGTCCTCGATCGGGAACGGCGCGTACTGGCCCTGCTTCAGCAGCTCGACCATGCGCTTGCCACGCTCCAGCTGCGCCTTGGAGGCCGCGTCCAGGTCGGAACCGAAGGCGGCGAAGGCCTCCAGCTCGCGGTACTGGGCGAGGTCCACACGCAGGCGGCCGGCGACCGACTTCATGGCCTTGATCTGCGCCGAGCCACCGACTCGGGAGACCGAGATACCGACGTTCAGCGCCGGGCGCTGGCCCGCGTTGAACAGGTCGGACTCCAGGAAGCACTGGCCGTCGGTGATCGAGATGACGTTGGTCGGGATGAACGCCGAGACGTCGTTGGCCTTGGTCTCGACGATCGGCAGACCGGTCATCGAGCCGGCGCCCAGCTCGTCGGACAGCTTGGCGCAGCGCTCCAGCAGACGGGAGTGCAGGTAGAAGACGTCACCCGGGTAGGCCTCACGGCCCGGCGGGCGGCGCAGCAGCAGGGACACGGCGCGGTAGGCGTCGGCCTGCTTGCTCAGGTCGTCGAAGACGATCAGGACGTGCTTGCCCTGGTACATCCAGTGCTGGCCGATGGCCGATCCGGTGTACGGGGCGAGGTACTTGAAGCCGGCCGGGTCGGACGCCGGAGCCGCGACGATGGTCGTGTACTCCAGGGCGCCGGCCTCCTCCAGCGAGGCGCGCACGCCCGCGATGGTGGAGCCCTTCTGGCCGATGGCGACGTAGATGCAGCGGACCTGCTTCTTCGGGTCGCCGGAACGCCAGTTGTCGCGCTGGTTGATGATCGTGTCGATCGCCAGGGCGGTCTTGCCGGTCTGGCGGTCACCGATGATCAGCTGACGCTGACCGCGGCCGATCGGGGTCATCGCGTCGACGGCCTTGAGGCCGGTCTGCATCGGCTCGTGGACGGACTTGCGGGCCATGACGCCGGGAGCCTGAAGCTCCAGCGCGCGGCGGCCGTCGGTCTCGATCTCACCGAGTCCGTCGATCGGGGTGCCGAGCGGGTCGACGACGCGACCCAGGTATCCCTCGCCGACAGCGACGGAGAGCACCTCACCGGTGCGGTGCACCGGCTGGCCCTCCTCGATACCGCTGAACTCGCCGAGGACGATCGCACCGATCTCGCGCTCCTCGAGGTTGAGGGCGAGACCGAGGGTGCCGTCCTCGAACCGCAGCAGCTCGTTCGCCATGGCCGAGGGCAGACCCTCGATCTTGGCAACGCCGTCGCCGGCCATGCTGACCGTGCCGACCTCCTCGCGCGAGGCCGCGTCCGGCTTGTACGACTGGACGAAGGTCTCCAGCGCGTCCCGGATCTCCTCCGGCCGGATCGTGAGCTCCGCCATCTGGGTTCCCTGCTCTCCTTGTTGGGCCCGAAGTATTCGCTACGGCCCAACTCGGGCCGCTGGTACTGCTCTTTGAGTTGGTGGCTGGTTCAGCCGGCCATTCGCCGGGCCGCCTCTTCGAGGCGTTCCGCGATGGTCCCGTTGATGGCTTCGTCGCCCACCCGCACCTGGATTCCGCCGAGGACCTCGGGGTCCACGTCGAGGTTCAGGTGCACCTGCCGGCCGTAGATCGTGGCCAGCGCGGCGCCGAGGCGCTGCTTCTGCCCGTCGCTCAGCGGTACCGCCGAGACGACGACCGCGACCGTACGGCCCCTGCGCGCGGCCGCCAGCCGGGACAGGGCGTCGATCCCTGTCTCCAGGCTACGGCCTCGCGGGTGGGTCACGAGACGGACCACAAGCCGCTCGGTGACGGCGTCGGCGCGACCCCCCAGCAGCGAGCCGAGCAGCCCGGCCTTGGCCTGGGCGCTCGCGGCGCGGTCGGTCAGCGCCGCCCGCAGATCGCTGCTTCCGGAGACGATCCGGCCGAAGCGGAACAGCTCGTCCTCGACGTCGTCGAGGTGGCCGGCGCGCTCCGCGGCGATCAGGTCGGCACTGAAGGAGAGTTCCTCCAGCACGTCGGTCAGATCCCGCGACTGCGACCACCGGCTGCGGATCATGCCCGAGACCAGGTCGAGGGTCTCCCCACCGACCTGACCGCCGAGCACGGTCTGCGCCAGGCCCGCCTTGGCCTCGCCGGACTGCGCCGGGTCGGTCAGCGCCCGGCGCAGGGCGCCCTCGCGGTCGAGCAGCCCCGTGACGGCGGCCAGCTCCTCGGCGAGCTTCGCCGCGTCGACGGACGTGTTGTCCGCCAGCGCGTCGAGACGCTCACGTGCGGCGGCCAGTGCCTCGCGGCTCGCTCCATTCATCGCGCGGCCTCGGCCTTCTCCTCGAGCTCGTCGAGGAAGCGGTCGATCACGCGGCTCTGCCGGGTGGTGTCCTCCAGGGACTCACCGACGATCTTGCCGGCCAGGTCGGTGGCGATCCTGCCCACGTCCTGGCGCAGCGCGTGCGCGGCGGACTTGCGGTCCGCCTCGATCTGCGCGTGACCGGCGGCGATGATCTCCTCGCGCTGCCGCTGGCCTTCCGCACGCATCTCGGCGATGAGCGCGGCGCCCTGCTCCTGCGCCTCCTGGCGCAGACGCGCGGCCTCGTGACGGGCCTCGGCGAGCGACTGCTTGTACTCCTCGAGGGTCCGCTGAGCCTCGGCCTGGGTGGCCTCGGCCTTCTCCATGCCGCCCTCGATGGCCTCGCGCCGCTCGTCCAGAACCTTGTTGATGTTCGGGATGAGCTTCTTGGCGAGGAAGAAGAAGACGATGGCGAAGGCGATGAGACCGATGACGAGCTCTGGAACCGGCGGGATGAGCGGGTTCTCCGGCTGCTCGGCCGCCAGCTGTGCCAGGGCGTTCACATCAGTGCCTTCCGTCGAAAGGGGTTGGGCTCGTCAGCCCGAACTCAAGAGGTCGGGTAGACGAACGGCATGACCAGACCGATCAGGGCGAGCGCCTCACAGAAGGCGAAGCCGAGGATCTGGTTGGCGCGGATGAGGCCGGCGGCCTCGGGCTGGCGGGCCAGCGCCTGCGTGCCGTTGCCGAAGATGATGCCGATGCCGACGCCGGGGCCGATGGCCGCGAGGCCGTAGCCGATGGAGCCCAGGTTGCCCAGGATCTGAGTGGCGGCGAGGTTCACAGCGGACATGCTGTCTCTTCCTTCTCTTTCACGGACCGGTGGGGGTTGGCCACCGGACAATCGGGGGGTACTGAGCGCTACGCGGGTGCTCAGTGGTGCTCGGCCAGCGCGCCCTGGATGTAGGAGCAGGCCAGGAGGACGAAGACATAGGCCTGGACGGCCTGGATGAACAGCTCGAATGCCGTCATCACGATGACCATCACGAACGAGACACTCGCGTAGGCGATGCCGATGCCGTTGAGCAGGTACCAGCTGGCAATGGTGAACAGCAGCAGCAGGACGTGGCCGGCGAACATGTTGGCGAACAGTCGCACCGCGTGCGTGAACGGGCGGACGATCACGTTGGAGAGGAACTCCAGGCCGACGACCATCGGCAGCACCGGGCCGAGGTTCTTGTCGTAGCCGGTGATGTTCTTCCAGCCGCCGACGAAGCCGTGCTTCTTGAACGTCAGCGACATCCAGGTGATGTACACGACCGCGGCGAGCGCTGCCGGGTAGCTGATGATCGCGGTGACCGGGAACTGCGCGATCGGAATGATCGACCACAGGTTCAGGATCCACACGAAGAAGAACAGCGAGACCATGAACGGCACGTACTTCTCGCCGTCCCGCTTGCCGATCGTCTCGTAGACGATGCCGCGGCGCACGAAGTCGTATCCGGCCTCGGCGACCATCTGGAGCTTGCCGGGAACGACCTTCGGCTTGGCGAAGGCGGCCCAGAAGAAGCCGACGATGACGATGCTGCCGAGCAGCGCGAGCAGCATCGTCTTGTTGAAGTAGACGCTGCTGTCCCCGTCGCCGATCAACGGCTTGAAGAGGAAGGAGTGCAGGCCGGGGGCCGGGAAGCCGCACCCGTCGAAGATGTGGCAGTTCGTCTCGAAAGCGAGCGTCTTTACATCACTCACCGCGAGCTCCTTCAGCGTGGCGCATGGGTACGGCAACCTCGATGTGTCGGCGCGGCATAAGCCCGCGGAACGGCACTGGACTGGTCTTGCAGATGTGGGGGCGGCGGTCGGGCACGGAGCCGGACGACTGTTGCGAAGGCATGACTGCCGCCCGCGCCAGCTCTGCCGCAGTTGAGACCGGACGATAGCAAACGAGCGGCAGCCCTCTTGCACCGGCCCCTTGGTTCACGACGACGTTCCGGCGGAGCCGGGCTCGACGTACAGCATCTTGGTCTTCATGTGCGCACGGGCCTGGGCGGCGATCCACACCAGGGTCGTGCCGAGCAGGGTGAGCGCGAACACCTGGGTGTCGAACAGCGATGTGTGCTTGAAGACCGCCAGCACGATGGCCAGCAGCAGCAGCTGCACCGTGTAGAGCATCAGGCCCATCGCCTGGAACAGCGTGGGGTAGGAACGGGCGGTGCGCTGAAGCACCGTCAGACCGATTCCCATGAAAGTGATCACCACCACCGCGCCGAATCCGGCACCGATCGCACCCTTGCCGCCCGCGAGCACGGCGGCGACAGCGACCGCGATCACTCCCGCGGCTGCGGCGGGTACGGCGCAATTCAGGAGCGTTCGGGCGTCGTTGGACTGCATGGCGGCAGCTCCTCCGGCGAGGTTGGGAGTACAGGGGTCGTCGAGGACGAGCGTAGCCCGGCGGCGGGGACATGCCTCACGCCGGAAGACCATCGCACTACGGTCTTTCGGCTTACTTCCGGGCTTTCGTGAACGGTATCACAAACTATTTGATGAGGTCTTTACCCGGTTCGTGTGCGACCTGTCACACGACCGGAGTACTGACCGTGGCGTCCCGCTGACGGCCGCACGGTCATGTGCTATCGGGTCAGCGGCTGCTGCTCGCCGTACGGCCGGCCTCCACCAACTGCCGGTCGATCTCGCTCAGCGCGGTCGCGCCGTTGACACCGGGCGCCTCTCCCGCGGCGATGGCGGCGCTCGCCGCGTTGTGCGCCTCGATCCGGGTACGGCGGTAGCGGGGCGGTACGAACGACTCCGCCCAGCGCGGGGCCTTGGGGTTGAAGCGGGGCATGAGCAGCGCGCTCAGCCCGATCGCGCTCAGCATGACGATGCCCAGCACGATCCACAGGCTGGAGGAGTTCACCGAGAACGCCACCGCGCCGAAGGAGATGAGCGCCGACCAGAAGTACATGATGAGCACGGCCCGGCTGTGCGAGTGGCCGATGTCCAGCAGCCGGTGGTGCAGGTGGCCGCGGTCGGCGGCGAACGGCGACTGGCCGTTCCACGTGCGGCGCACGATGGCGAGCACCAGGTCCGCCGCGGGGATCGCGATCAGCGTCAGCGGCAGCAGCAGCGGCATGTAGACCGGCACCATGAAGTGCGTGGTGTCCCGGGTGGATCCGGTGAGGTTGGTGATCGCGTCGGGGTCGGTCTGGCCTGTGATGGAGATCGCACCCGAGGCCAGCACCAGTCCGATCAGCATCGAGCCCGAGTCGCCCATGAAGATCCGCGCCGGGTGCAGATTGTGCGGCAGGAATCCCAGGCACATACCGATCAGGATCGCGCTGAACAGCGTCGCGGGCGCCGCGGCCTCGATGCCGTAGCCGTACCAGATCCGGTAGGCGTACATGAAGAACGCGACGGCGGCGATGCACACCATGCCGGACGCGAGCCCGTCCAGACCGTCGACGAAGTTCACCGCGTTGATGGTGATCACCACCAGGGCGACGGTCAGCAGCGTCGACTGCACCGGGCTGAGCGCCACGATGCCCTTGCCCGGGATGGGCAGCCACAGCACGGTCAGGCCCTGCAGGACCATGACGCCGAGCCGCGATCATCTGGGCGCCCAGCTTGATCAGCGCGTCCACGCCCCACTTGTCGTCGAGCACGCCCAGCAGCCAGATCAGTCCCGCGCCGGACAGCAGCGCGCGTGGCTCGTTGGAGAGCTCGAAGACGCTCTTGAGGTTGGACAGATGCGCGGCCACCAGCAGGCCGGCGCACAGGCCGCCGAACATGGCGATACCGCCGAGCCGCGGCGTCGGTTCTCGGTGAACGTCGCGATCACGGATCTCGGGCATGGCGCCTGCCGCGATGGCGAACTTCCGCACCGGCCCCGTCAGGAGGTAGGTGACGGCCGCGGCCACGCACAGGGTCAAGAGGTACTCGCGCACGGGCACACCCTATTCGCGTCCGGGTGGCGACTGGAAACACAGTCAGAGACTCACAGCGGGTACCCAGGGTTGCACATGTCACTCCCGGGGTACCGGCCGGGGGCCCGCGCGCACCCGGTCAGACCGGGTAGGGGGGGAAGCCGCCCACCAGTTCCGCGACCCGGTTCGCCAGCCCGCGCTCCTCCCGCAGCGCCCGCGCGATCAAGTCCGCGACCTGCGGCATCTGCTGCACGCCCATGCCCTGCGTGGTCACCGCCGCGGTGCCGAGACGGATACCGGAACCGGCGGCGCAGGGCTCCTTGTCGTAGGGGAGCGTGTACTTGTCCAGCACGATCCCGGCGCCGGCGCACAACCCGCGGGCCCGCATCCCGGTGACGCCGAAGGCCGACACGTCGGCGGCGATCAGATGGGTGTCGGTGCCCCCGGTGGCGATCCGCATGTCCTGGCCGGCCAGTGCCTCGGCGAGCGCACGGGCGTTGGCGACCACCTGGTGCGCGTACAGCGCGAACTCCGGCCGGGCCGCCTCCGCGAAGGCGGCGGCCTTGGCCGCGATCGCGTGCATGTGCGGGCCGCCCTGCGAGAACGGGAAGACCGCCCGGTCGATGCGCTGGGCGAGATCGGCGCCGCACAGGATCAGTCCGCCGCGCGGGCCGCGCAGCGTCTTGTGCGTCGTGGCGCACACCACATCCGCGTACGGCACCGGGTTGGGCGCGACACCGCCGGCCACCAGGCCCAGCGTGTGCGCGGCGTCCACGATCAGGTACGCGCCGACGTCGTCGGCGATCTCGCGGAACGCGGCGTAGTCGATGGTGCGGGGGTACGCGATACCGCCGCACATGATCGCCTTGGGGCGGTGCTGGTGGGCGAGGATGCGCAGCCGGTCGTAGTCGATCCGGCCGCCCTCCTCGAAGGTGGCGCCCTCGGTCACGCCGTACCCGGCGATGCGGAACCAGCGGCCGGAGAAGTTGGACTCCGATCCGTGCGTGAGGTGCCCGCCGTGCGCCAGGGACATCGCCAGGATGGTGTCTCCGGGGACCAGGAGGGCCGCGTAGGCGGCCAGGACGGCCGAGGAACCGGAGTAGGGCTGCACGTTCGCGTGCGCGGCTCCGAACAGCCGTGTGGCTCTTTCCATGGCCAGCCGCTCCGCGAGGTCGACCAGCTCGCAGCCCGCGTGGTGACGGTGCCCGGGGTAGCCCTCGGCGTACTTGTTGGCCAGCGGGGAGCCGAGGGCGGCCAGCACCGCCGGCGAGGTGAAGTTCTCCCCCGCGATCAGCTGGAGGCAGGAGGCCTGCCGCTGGGTCTCCCCGAGCAGGATGTCCGCCAGCTCGGGGTCCTGGTCGCGCAGCCGGCCGAAGCCGGTGTCCCCGGCCGGGAGCACGGTGGTGGCTATGTGGGCTGACGACGCTTCCGCGGTAGGCATGGGGCGCTCCGGGCGGCTGGAAGGGACTCACCTGCCACTCTTGCACCGTTCCGGCCGATTCGCGCCGTCTTGTGCTCCGCCGGTGGACGCCGGGCGGGGAAATGTGCGGAAACCTTCCGCCACACCCTCAGCGGGTGGGCGCCGCCACCCCCGTCAGCGCGGTCAGCACCGGGTCCAGCGCCTCGTGGATCTCCTCGCCGATGGAGCGGAAGAAGGTCAGCGGCGCCCCGTACGGGTCGTACACCTCGTCCGCGTCCGGCGTCGGCGCCAGGAGCCAGCCGCGCAGCGCCGCCGCGGCGCGCACCAGCGAGCGGGCGCGCTCGGTCACACTGCCCTCCGGCAGCGTCGTGGGGTCTATCGCCCGCACGAGCCGGGTGAACTCCTTGAGCGTGAACGTCCGCAGACCCGCCGCGTGCCCCATGGAGATCACCTGGGCACGGTGGTCGCGGGTCGCGGTGAGCACCAGGTCCGCGTCGATGACGTGGTCGTCGAGCAGTTCCCGTCCGAGGAAGCCGCCCGGGTCGGCGGCGTACTCGCCCAGCACCGTGGCCGCGTGCGCCTCCATCGGCGCCCCCTCATGGCCCCAGGTGCCCGCGCTCTCCACGATGATCCCTGAGGCCCCGTCGCCGAGCCGCACCGTCAGCTCGTGGCGGGTCAGCCGCTCGGCCATCGGCGAGCGGCAGACATTGCCGGTGCAGACGTGAAGGATGCGGAAGTAGTCATCGCGCTGCCCGGGTATGGGCGGCGTCAATTGCCTACCTCCAGGTCGGGTACGACCTCGCGCAGCTGCTCGGCGCTGAGGGCCCCGGCCCGCAGCAGTACCGGCACCTTGCCGGTGACGTCGACGATGGAGGAGGGGACGGCCGCGGGCGTGGGCCCGCCGTCGAGGTAGATGGCGACGGAGTCGCCGAGCATCTCCTGGGCGGCGTCGCAGTCCTGCGGCGAGGGGTGTCCCGTGAGGTTGGCACTGGAGACGGCCATGGGGCCGGTCGCGTTCAGCAGCTCGATGGCCACGGGGTGCAGCGGCATGCGCACGGCCACGGTGCCACGGGTGTCCCCCAGGTCCCACTGCAGGGACGGCTGATGGCGGGTGACCAGGGTCAGCGCGCCGGGCCAGAAGGCGTCGACGAGGTCCCATGCCTGCTCGGAGAAGTCCGTGACCAGGCCGTGCAGGGTGTTCGGGGAGCCGACGAGAACGGGCGAGGGCATGTTGCGGCCCCGGCCCTTGGCCTCCAGCAGGTCACCGACGGCCTCGGCGTTGAACGCGTCCGCGCCGATGCCGTAGACGGTGTCCGTGGGCAGCACCACGAGCTCGCCGCGGCGGACGGCGGACGCGGCCTCGCGCAGTCCGGCCACCCGGTCCGTCGCGTCCGAGCAGTCGTAACGCCGTGCCATCAGCAGACCTCCATGACGTGCGGCGCCGTGCTCACGGCGTCGCCTTGCGGGCAGTGGTGAACCTGGGGCGGTTGTTCAGGTCGGGGTGGTCGGCGGCGTCGGCCCAGCCGGCTTCCTCGGTGAAGATCCAGGGCACCTGGCCGCCCTGGGTGTCCGCGTGCTCGATGACGACGACGCCACCGGGCCGCAGCAGCCGGTGCGCGGTGCGCTCGATGCCCCGGATGGTGTCGAGGCCGTCCTCGCCCGAGAACAGCGCCATCTCCGGATCGTGGTCGCGGGCCTCGGGCGCCACGTACTCCCACTCGGTGAGCGGGATGTAGGGCGGGTTGGAGATCACCAGGTCCACCTGGCCGTTGAGGTCGGGGAAGGCCGCGAGCGCGTCCCCCTGGCGCAGATCGACCTTGCTGCCCTGGACGTTCTTGCGGGCCCACACCAGGGCCTCGTCGGACAGCTCCACGGCGTGCACCCGGCTGCGCGGCACCTCCTGCGCCAGGGCGAGCGCGATGGCGCCCGAGCCCGTGCACAGGTCGACGATGAGCGGCTCGGCGACGTCCATGGCACGCACGGCGTCTATGGCCCACCCCACCACGGACTCGGTCTCCGGGCGCGGCACGAAGACGCCCGGCCCCACCTGGAGTTCCAGATAGCGGAAGAACGCCCGGCCGGTGATGTGCTGCAGCGGCTCGCGTGCCTCGCGGCGGGCGACGGCCTCCCAGTAGCGGGCGTCGAAGTCCGCGTCGGCAACGGTGTGCAGGGCGCCGCGCTTGACGCCGTGCACATACGACGCCAGCTCCTCGGCGTCGAAACGCGGCGAGGGCACGCCGGCGTCGGCCAGCCGCTGGGTCGCCTGCGCGACCTCGGCGAGCAGCAGGTTCACTTGTCGCCTCCGGTTCAGCTTCCGTCGCCCGCGGCGGCCAGCTTGGCAGCCGAGTCGGCGTCGACGCACGCCTGGATGACCGCGTCGAGGTCACCGTCGAGGACCTGGTCCAAGTTGTACGCCTTGAACCCGACGCGGTGGTCGGAGATGCGGTTCTCCGGGAAGTTGTAGGTGCGGATGCGCTCGCTGCGGTCGACCGTGCGCACCTGGCTGCGGCGGGCGTCGGAGGCCTCCCGCTCGGCCTCCTCCTGCGCGGCGGCCAGCAGCCGGGAACGCAGGATGCGCATCGCCTGCTCCTTGTTCTGGAGCTGGCTCTTCTCGTTCTGGCAGGAGACGACGATGCCGGTCGGCAGGTGCGTGATGCGCACCGCGGAGTCGGTGGTGTTGACCGACTGCCCGCCGGGTCCCGAGGAGCGGTAGACGTCGATCCGCAGGTCGTTGGGGCCGATCTCGACCTCGACCTCCTCGGCCTCCGGGGTGACCAGCACGCCGGCGGCGGAGGTGTGGATGCGGCCCTGCGACTCGGTCGCGGGCACACGCTGCACACGGTGCACGCCGCCCTCGTACTTCAGCCGGGCCCAGACGCCCTGGCCGGGCTCGGTGGCGCCGTTGCCGCCCTTGGTCTTCACCGCGACCTGGACGTCCTTGTAGCCGCCGAGGTCGGACTCGTTGGCGTCGATGATCTCGGTCTTCCAGCCCACGCGCTCCGCGTAGCGCAGGTACATGCGCAGCAGGTCGCCGGCGAACAGCGCGGACTCCTCGCCGCCCTCGCCCGCCTTGACCTCGAGGATCACGTCCTTGTCGTCACTGGGGTCGCGCGGCACCAGCAGCAGGCGCAGCCGTTCGGTCTGCTCCTCGCGGTGCTTCTCCAGCTCCTTGACCTCGGCGATGAAGTCCGGGTCGTCGGCGCTGAGTTCGCGGGCCGTGTCGATGTCCTCGCCGGTCCGCTTCCAGCCCCGGTACGTGCCGATGATCGGGGTCAGCTCGGCGTAGCGCTTGTTGAGCCTGCGCGCGTTGGCCTGGTCGGAGAAGACCCCCGGGTCGGCCAGCTTCTTCTCGAGGTCGGCGTACTCGCCGATCAGTTCCTCGACCGCCTCGAACATCAGGATCCCTGCTCTGCGAATGGGTGAACGCCGGTGAACCAGCCTGGGACGACAAAGCGCCGGTCCGGCCGCCGGAGGATATCCGGACGGCCGTGGACCGGCGCTTTCGGGTCGCTACTTCTTGGCGGACCCGGCCGCCTTGCCGAAGCGGGCCTCGAAGCGGGCCACACGGCCACCGGTGTCGAGGATCTTCTGCTTGCCCGTGTAGAACGGGTGGCACGCAGAGCAGACGTCGGCACGGATGACGCCGCCGCCCACGGTGCTACGAGTGGTGAACGAGTTGCCACAGGTGCAGCTGACCTGGGTCTCGACGTACTCCGGGTGGATGTCGCGCTTCAAGGGAAACTCCTAGTGATCGGGAGGGTCCCGGGTCGTGGCACGGGCTTGCGTCACGTGAACCGGGGCCGACGTACCAGTCTGCCAGCACTGGCCGCATCTCCCCAAACCGGGGACGGCCCGGAACTATTCCGCGCCGCCGTCCCGGCCCGGCGGGGTGCTGCTGACGACACCGCCGGTGTCCACCTCGTCACCGGCCGAGCCCTTGGTCGCCGAGCGCGGGATCGGGCGGTCGGCCCGCAGGGCGGCCCAGACCTGCTCGCTCTGAGCGGTCAGCGGCACGACCCGGTTGGGATCGGCGGGGTCGTAGCGCACGGGCATCGTGACCATGGAGATGTTCTTGGAGCCCAGGTCCTTCAGGCTCTCCCCCAGCTTGACCAGTTTCTTGACCGAGGCCAGCTCCGAGTCGGTGGTGACGGCTCCGGTAGCGGTGCTGGCGATCTTGTACAGCCGAGCCGGGGAGCCGAGCACCCCGATCTTGTCGACCCGGTCGACCAGGGCCTTCAGGAAGGCCTGCTGCAGCCTCATCCGGCCGAGGTCACTGCCGTCGCCGACGCCGTGCCGGGTCCTGACCAGGCCGAGGGCCTGCTTGCCGTCCAGGTGGTGGGTGCCGGCCGGCAGGTGCAGATGGCTCTCGTTGTCGCTGATCGCGCGACTGGTGGTGACACTGACCCCGCCGAGGGCGTCGATGAGCCGCTGGAAGCCGGTGAAGTCGATTTCCATGTAGTGGTCCATGCGGATGCCGGTCATCGTCTCGACGGTCTTGACCGTGCACGCCGGGCCGCCCACCGCGTACGCCTCGTTGAACATCTCGTTCGTCGCGGCGGGCGCGGTGCCGCCACCGGGCCGGGCGCAGGAGGGCCGGTCGACGAGGGTGTCGCGGGGGATGCTGACCACGCCGGCCCTGCGGTGGCCCGGATAGACGTGGACGATCATCGCGGTGTCCGAACGGGCCGTGCCGTCGTCCTGGCCGCCGCCGGCCTCGGCGTTCGCACCGGACCGCGAGTCCGAGCCGAGGACCAGGATGTCCATCGAGCCGTTGTCGACGTCACGGGGGCGGTCACGGCCCAGCAGGGCGTTGATGTCGATGCCGCGGATGTTCCCGTTGAGCTTGAGGTACAGGCAGCCCACCGCCGCGGTGGCGAGCAGCAGGACGGTCGCCACGCCCCAGGCCGTGATGCGCAGGGCGCGGCCGCGGGCGCTCCTGCGCCGCCGCGATGACGTCCGGCGTCCGTGGTCCGCCTCGTGGCCCATGAGCTCCTCGGTTCTCGTCGCCTCGTCGTGGCTTCGGGTGCCCCCCGCGGTCGTGGTCATCGGGCATGGGACGAAATGTCCCCCCTTGGGAGACGTCCGGGGACGGCTCGGGGTTCCTGGCGATCGTGCACACCAGTAATGACAGCGGGTCCCGGTACGCCCTGTCCCAGGACGCGCCGGGACCCGTGGTCACAGAGCCACACGGTCGGCCCTCACCCGGCGGTCGCGCCGCTCCCGACGGGCCGGTGGAGTGCCGTGGACGCGGGAGGCGGCCGTACCGGCCCTCCCGCCGATGCCCCTCGCGAAAAAGGGGCGGGTCCCGGCACTCAAGTGCCGGGACCCGCCCCGTGGTTCGTCCGGGCGTCAGTCGTTGTTCGTGCCCGGGGTCGTCTTCGCGATCTGCATCAGGAACTCGGCGTTGGACTTGGTCTGCTTCATCTTGTCCAGCAGCAGCTCGATCGCCTGCTGCGAGTCGAGCGCGTGCAGCACCCGGCGCAGCTTCCAGACGATGCTCAGTTCGTCGGGAGCGAGCAGGATCTCCTCCTTGCGGGTACCGGACGGGTCGACGTCGACCGCCGGGAAGATCCGCTTGTCGGCGAGCTTCCGGTCGAGCTTGAGCTCCATGTTGCCGGTGCCCTTGAACTCCTCGAAGATCACCTCGTCCATGCGCGAGCCGGTCTCGACCAGCGCGGTGGCCAGGATGGTCAGCGAGCCGCCGTCCTCGATGTTGCGCGCCGCACCGAAGAAGCGCTTCGGCGGGTACAGCGCGGTCGAGTCGACACCACCGGACAGGATGCGGCCGGAGGCGGGCGCCGCGAGGTTGTACGCGCGGCCCAGGCGGGTGATGGAGTCCAGCAGGACCACGACGTCGTGACCGAGCTCCACCAGACGCTTGGCCCGCTCGATGGCGAGCTCGGCGACCGTGGTGTGGTCCTCGGCCGGGCGGTCGAAGGTCGAGGAGATGACCTCGCCCTTCACCGACCGCTGCATGTCGGTGACCTCTTCAGGACGCTCGTCGACGAGGACGACCATCAGGTGGCACTCGGGGTTGTTGCGGGTGATCGCGTTGGCGATCGCCTGCATGATCATGGTCTTGCCGGTCTTCGGCGGGGCCACGATCAGACCGCGCTGGCCCTTGCCGATCGGCGCGACGAGGTCGATGATCCGGGTCGTCAGGACGCCCGGGTCGGTCTCCAGGCTGAGCCGGTCCTGCGGGTAGAGCGGCGTCAGCTTGTTGAACTCCGGCCGCCCGCGCCCGGAGTCGGGGGCCATGCCGTTCGTCGAGTCCAGGCGGACCAGCGCGTTGAACTTCTCGCGGCGCTCGCCGTCCTTCGGCTGCCGGACGGCGCCGGTGACGTGGTCGCCCTTGCGCAGGCCGTTCTTGCGGACCTGGGCGAGCGAGACGTACACGTCGTTCGGGCCGGGCAGGTAGCCGGAGGTCCGGATGAACGCGTAGTTGTCGAGGATGTCCAGGATGCCCGCGACCGGGATCAGGACGTCGTCGTCGGCGACCTGCGGCTCGCTGGCGAACTCCTCACGGCGGTTGGTGCCGCGCCCGCGGCGGTCGCGGTAGCGGCCCCGGCGCCGGCGGCCGTTGCCGTCGAACTCGTCGTCGTCCTGCAGGCCGCCCTGGGGGCCGCCGCCCTGCTGCTGGTGCTGCTGGCCCTGCTGGCCGCCG
Organism: Streptomyces sp. RLA123; assembly: GCF_056270165.1. Classification (NCBI taxonomy): domain Bacteria; kingdom Bacillati; phylum Actinomycetota; class Actinomycetes; order Kitasatosporales; family Streptomycetaceae; genus Streptomyces; species Streptomyces sp. RLA123. Next base: position 2,848,800 of record NZ_JBWDOR010000003.1, read on the forward strand.
CCGCCCTGCTGCTGACGCTGGCCCTGCTGGCCGCCGCCGTCCTGCTGCTGACGCTGACCCTGCTGGCCGCCGCCGTCCTCGCCGCCCTTGCGGCGGTCGCGCTGACGATCGCGCTGACGATCACGACGGCTCTCGCGGCGATCCTCGCCGCCCTTGGCGTCGCCGCCGGAACGGCCCTCGGCCGTGTCGGCCGCGGCCTCGGCACGGGCGTCGCCCCGGCCGTCACCACGCGCGTCGGCTGCCTGCTCCGCCTTGGCCGCCGGAGCGGCCTTCTCGCCGGCCGGCTGGCCGGGGATCTCGATCTGCTTCGGCTGCTGCTCGGTGCCCGTGGCGGCCGGGGCCTCGCCGGATTCACCCGTACGGGTGCGCGAGGTGGCGCGGCGCTTCGGCTTGTCGGCGGCGGGCTCGGCGCCCTCGCCGGCAGTGGCCTTGGGACCGCCGGACTGCGCGGCCTTGATGGTCTCGATGAGCTGGCTCTTGCGCATCCGCGCGGTGCCCTTGATGCCCAGACCGGAGGCGAGCTGCTGCAGCTCGGCGAGAACCATGCCCTCCAGACCGGTACCCGCACGGCGACGCCGCGCGGCGGGGGCAGTGGCAGCACCGGTGGCAGGCGCGGCAGCATCGGACGCGGCGACAGGGCTGTCTGCGCGTACGCCCATCAGATCGGTGGTGTCGCTCACGAAGGGTCCTTCCCTGGAGCGGACGTCGGCCTGTCTGGCTCGGCGACCGGTTGTGCTGTCCGGATCCGGTCCATATGACTGTCCGGATTCGGGGCGGTGGTCCGCCTGATGACGGAGAAATGATGGAACGAGTCAAAACACAGTTCCGGCGAGGTGAGAGTTCACTCTCGGGTGAAATGTCACCCGCGCCGACTCCGGAGCGTGCTCGGCACTGCTCAGGCAGGCTGCCTATGCGGTGTGGGAGGCTCCCGGAAGAATGGCGGTCCCGATGCGGGACACAGAGCACCCGGACAACAGGAACAGTGGTTGAGTTCCTGAATCCGCGAGTGCAGCAATGAGATTAACACTACCCGATCCACCAAACATTCCCCCTCTCTTCGACCGGCAATCGTGTCACTGCCCCACGGCAAGTGGCAGCACACTCGCCCCTGCCGAGTCGAGGGTCAGGCGATTGGCCGCCCACCCCTCTCCCGCGAGCAGGGAGACCTTGTCCGCGGTGTCCTCGGCCGCCAGTGCCAGCACCGTCGGCCCCGCACCGGAGATGACAGCAGGGACGCTCTCGGCGCGCAGGAAGTTCACCAGAGCCACGCTCTCGGGCATGGCCGGAGCCCGGTACTCCTGGTGCAGCCGGTCCTCGGTGGCGGGGAGCAGCAGCTCGGGGCGCCTGGTCAGGGCCTCGACGAGCAGCGCTGCGCGTCCCGCGTTGGCCGCGGCGTCCACATGCGGGACGGTGCGCGGCAGCAGTCCCCTGGCGGTCTCGGTCAGCACCGGCCTCGACGGCACGAACACCACCGGAACCACCGACTCGAGGGGGTTCATCCGGACAGCGTGCGCGGATCCGCTCTCCGTCCAGGCGAGGGTGAAGCCGCCGAGCAGACAGGCGGCGACATTGTCGGGGTGGCCCTCGATCTCGTTGGCCAGCTCCAGTACGGCGGCCTCGTCGAGCCGGTCCTGGCCGCCTATCGTCACGGCGCGGGCGGCCATGATGCCGGCGCAGATGGCGGCGGAGGAGGAGCCGAGGCCGCGGCCGTGCGGGATGCGGTTGGCGCAGACGACCTCCAGGCCGCGCGGCTGGCCGCCCAGCAGGTCGAAGGCCGTCCGCAGGGACCGTACGACCAGGTGGTTCTCGTCGCGGGAGAGCGTCTCGGCGCCCTCGCCCGCGATGTCGACGTGCAGACCGGAGTCGGCCACCCGGACCACGACGTCGTCGTACAGCCCGAGGGCCAGGCCGAAGGCGTCGAAGCCCGGTCCGAGGTTCGCGCTGGTCGCGGGGACGCGCACTCGGACGGCGGCGGCGCGGAAGGCGGGTCCGGCCATCGTTCGATGACTCTCCTTGCTTCAAGTGCGTTCCGCCCCGCGGCACGAGGGCATCGTTGCCGTACGGGGGCGGGGACTTGGGGGACCGTACCAGGACAATCCCCTGCGGGGGACGATGCCATGGGCATGGGCCAAAACGGCGTGCAGTGGCGCCGGTGTGAAGCCAGCCTATCGAAGGAAGGTTCTGCTGCGACATAGGGCGCACGGACAGCGCGTGATGCGTGTCGCGAGCGGGTCCGTGCGCCCCTGCTGCCGGGACGGTCAGAGCAGTCCGAGCCGGTCGGCGGCCGCGTCGGCGTCGACGGGGACGACGACCGGCTGCGGGGCGCCCTCCACCGCCCACCCCGGGTCCTTCAGGCCGTTGCCGGTGACGGTGCAGACGATGCGCTGGCCGGGATCGACCTCGCCCGCCTCGGCCGCCTTGAGCAGTCCCGCGACGCTCGCGGCGGAGGCCGGTTCGACGAAGACGCCCTCCTGTGCGGCCAACAGCCGGTAGGCAGACAGGATCTGACGATCCGTCACAGAGTCGATGCGGCCCCCGGATTCATCCCGCGCCTCCTCGGCGTACCGCCACGACGCCGGGTTGCCGATCCGGATCGCCGTGGCGATCGTCTGCGGCTTGAGGACCGGGTGGCCCAGCACGATCGGGGCCGCACCCAGCGCCTGGAAGCCCCACATGCGGGGGTTGCGGGTGGAGATCCCGTCCGCGGAGTACTCGCGGTACCCCTTCCAATAGGCCGTGATGTTGCCCGCGTTGCCCACCGGCAGCACATGGATGTCGGGGGCGTCGCCGAGCGCGTCGACGATCTCGAACGCGGCGGTCTTCTGGCCCTCGATGCGCACCGGGTTCACCGAATTCACCAGCGCCACCGGGTACTTGTCGGACAGTCCGCGCGCGAGGTCGAGACAGTCGTCGAAGTTGCCGTCCACCTGGAGGATGCGCGCGCCGTGCACCAGCGCCTGGCCCATCTTGCCCAGCGCGATCTTGCCCTGCGGCACCAGCACCGCGCACACCATGCCGGCGCGCACCGCGTAGGCGGCCGCCGACGCGGAGGTGTTGCCCGTGGAGGCGCAGATGACGACCTGCGCACCCTCCTCCTTGGCCTTGGAGATCGCCATCGTCATGCCCCGGTCCTTGAACGAACCGGTGGGGTTGGCGCCCTCGACCTTCAGGTACACGTCACAGCCCGTGCGCTCGGACAGCACCTGGGCGGGGACCAGCGGTGTGCCGCCCTCCAGCAGGGTGACCACCGGGGTCCGCGCGGTGACCGGGAGGCGCTCCCGGTACTCCTCGATGAGGCCGCGCCACTGGTGGGTGGCGGGGCCGCGGACGGCGGAGACTGCGTTCATCGCTGGATCACTCCCCTTCGACGCGCATGATGCTGGCGACGCCCCGTACGGTGTCGAGTTTGCGCAGGGCCTCGACAGTGGCCGCGAGCGCGGCGTCCGGTGCGCGATGGGTGACGACGACGAGGGAGGCCTCGCCGCCGTCGACGACGGGACGTCCCTTGTCGTCCGTGCCGCTCTGCTCCCGGCCCTGCTGGCGGACGGTGTCGATGGACACCTGATGCTCGGCGAAGACCGTGGCCACCTGGGCCAGAACACCCGGTTTGTCGGCCACGTCCAGGCTGATGTGATAGCGGGTGACCACGTCGTCCATCGGGCGCACGGTCAGCCGCGCGTAGGCCGACTCCCCCGGCCCCGTGGTCTTCGCCAGCCTGTTGCGGCAGGTGGCCACCAGATCGCCCAGCACCGCGGAGGCCGTGGGCGAACCGCCCGCGCCGGGACCGTAGAACATCAGCCGGCCGGCGGCCGCGGCCTCCACGAAGACCGCGTTGTAGGCGCCCCGCACGTTCGCCAGCGGATGCGTCAGCGGGATCATCGCCGGATGCACGCGGGCGGTCACCGAACTGCCGTCGGCGCTGCGCTCGCAGATCGCCAGCAGCTTGACCGTGCAGCCCATCTCCTTGGCCGAGGCGATGTCGCCCGCGGTGACCTCGGTGATGCCCTCGCGGTGCACATCGCCGATCGTCACCCGGGTGTGGAAGGCGATGCCCGCCAGGATCGCGGCCTTGGCGGCCGCGTCGAAGCCCTCGACGTCGGCGGTCGGATCGGCCTCGGCGTAGCCCAGCGCGGTGGCCTCGTCCAGCGCCTCGGAGTAGCCGGCGCCCGTGGAGTCCATCTTGTCGAGGATGAAGTTGGTCGTGCCGTTGACGATGCCGAGCACCCGGTCCACCCGGTCGCCGGCCAGCGACTCGCGCAACGGGCGGATCAGCGGGATGGCGCCGGCGACCGCGGCCTCGTAATAGAGGTCGACGCCCGCCTCGACGGCCGCGGCGTGCAGCGCGGTCCCGTCGGCGGCCAGCAGCGCCTTGTTGGCGGAGACCACGCTCGCGCCGTGCTCGAAGGCCGTGGTGATCAGCGAGCGGGCGGGCTCGATGCCGCCGATGACCTCGATGACCACGTCGATGTCCCCGCGTTTGACCAGGGCCGTCGCGTCCGTGGTCAGCAGGTCCGGGGACACACCCGCGCGCACCCGGTTCGGACGGCGCACCGCGATGCCCGCGAGCTCCACCGGTGCGCCGATGCGCGCGGCGAGGTCGTCCGCATGCGTCGTCATGATGCGCGCCACCTCTGAGCCGACCACTCCACAGCCCAGCAGCGCCACCTTCAGCGGACGCGTACGCATCATCCGACCTCGCTTCGCGTTTTCGGCTCTTTCGAGCTCTTTGGACGGTCCCAGTCTCACGCACCGGACGGGAGAATCCACGCCGTGTCCGGATCGCGAGACCAGGCCCTCGGTCTGTGGGATTCCACGTCAGCCGACGTCGAGACGGAGCAGATCCTCCTCCGTCTCGCGCCGGACGATCACCCGGGCGGCGCCGTCCCCGACCGCCACGACCGGCGGCCGCAGCGCGTGGTTGTAGTTGCTCGCCATCGAGCGGCAGTACGCCCCCGTCGCGGGCACCGCCAGCAGGTCGCCGGGGGCCAGGTCGGCGGGCAGGAAGGCGTCCCGTACGACGATGTCGCCGGACTCGCAGTGCTTGCCGACGACCCGCGCCAGCATCGGTTCGGCGTCGCTGCTCCGCGACACCAGCGCCACGCTGTACTCGGCGTCGTACAGCGCCGTGCGGATGTTGTCCGACATGCCGCCGTCCACGCTGACGTACGTGCGCAGCGCCTCCAGCGGCTTGATCGTGCCCACCTCGTAGAGAGTGAACGCGGTCGGGCCGACGATGGCCCGGCCCGGCTCGACCGACAGCCGCGGCGCGGCCAGGTCCGCCGCCCGGCACTCGCGGGCGACGATCTCGCCCAGCGACTTGGCGATCTCGTACGGCTCGCGCGGGTCGTCGTCCGGGGTGTACGCGATACCGAGGCCGCCGCCGAGGTCGATCTCGGGCAGCTCCACACCGTGCTCGTCGCGGATCTGCTTCAGCAGCCCGATCACGCGGTGCGCGGCCACCTCGAAGCCCGAGGTGTCGAAGATCTGCGAACCGATGTGGGAGTGGATGCCGACCAGTTCCAGCGACTCCAGGCGCAGCACGCGGCGTACCGCCTCGGCGGCGTCGCCGCCGGTGAGGGAGAAGCCGAACTTCTGGTCCTCGTGGGCGGTGGCGATGAACTCGTGGGTGTGCGCCTCCACGCCGACCGTGACGCGGATCTGCACCGGCTGCCGCCTGCCCAGGCGCTGCGCGGTGTCCGCGACCCGGACGATCTCCTGGAACGAGTCCAGCACGATGCGTCCCACCCCGGCCTCGACGGCCTGGTGGATCTCCTCGCCGCTCTTGTTGTTGCCGTGCAGCGCGATGCGGTCGGCGGGCATGCCGGCGGACAGCGCCACCGCCAGTTCGCCGCCCGAGCAGACGTCGAGGTTCAGGCCCTCCTCGTTCAGCCAGCGCACCACCGCGCGGGACAGGAAGGCCTTGCCGGCGTAGAAGACGTCGGCGCCGTCGCCGAAGGCCTCGCGCCAGGCACGGCAGCGGGCCCGGAAGTCGGACTCGTCCAGGATGTAGGCGGGGGTGCCGAACTCCTCGGCGAGGTGCCGGACGTCCAGTCCGCCCACGGTGGCGACACCGTCGGCGTCCCGGGTGACGGTGCGGGCCCACACGCGCGGGTCGAGGGCGTTGAGGTCGGCGGGCGGCGCGGCGTAGTGGCCCTCGGGGAGGACGTCGGCGTAACGGGGGCCGGCGGGGTGTGCGGATCGGCTCATCGTCTGGTGCTCTTCGCTCTCACAGGTGTCGGGGGGCGCTGATGCCGAGCAGGGTCAGGCCGTTGGCGAGCACGGTCCCGGCGGCGTCGGCGAGGGCCAGCCGGGTCCCGTGAACGGCCGAGGGTTTCTCGTCGCCCTTGGGCAGCGCCGGGCACGTGTCGTGGAAGCGGAGGAAGGCGTCCGCGGTGTGCTCCAGGTGCCGGGCCAGCCGGTCGGGCGCGCCGTGCCGGGCCGAGGCCTCCACGGTGCGGGGGAAGTCGGCGATCAGGCCGAGCAGTTCGGCTTCCGCGGGGTGGCGGTGGCCGGCGTCGCGGGTGCGCGGTTCGATGCCCAGGTCGTGGGCGCCGCGCAGCAGGGCGCGGCTACGGGCGTGAGCGTACCGGACCCGGAACAAGGGGTTGCTCTCGCGCTGCGCGAGGTGCTCGGCTGGGTCGGTGCGGGGGGCGTCCTCGGCGGGCGGGCGCAGCAGGGCCCAGGCGGTGGCGTCGGGGCCGAGGGTGCGGAGCAGGTCGTCCGCCGTCTGCGGCACGGGGTGCGGACGGCAGGCGGGCGGGGTGATGCCGGTGGCCGCACGGAGCCGGCGCAGGGCGGCGGCGAGGATGTCGGCGCGGGCCTCGCCGGCTGGTGCCCCGGGGGTCGGAGGCGGCTCCGCCGCGGGAGGCCGCTCCGCGGCGGGGGCGTCGTGGCGGCCGATGCCGTAGCGCGGGCCCTGCTCGCGGACCAGGTCGACGAGGGCGCCGTACGACTCCCCCTCAAGGGTGATGTTGAGGAACCCGGGATGGGCGACGTCGACCCGCGCGATGCCGGGGAGGGCGGCGAGACGGAGCCGGATGACGTCGGCGACGGCGGGGGGCGGGGACCCCGCGAGGGGCGCCAGTTGCAGGGCCACATTGGTGGCGTAGTCCCCGCATCCGGGGCGGGGCGGCCGGCGTACGACGACCCGGTCCGGGACGGGCCCCGCCAGGTGGAGCTCCCCGGCCTCGACGGCACGTCGCACCGCGCTCAGCACGGTGCGGGAGAGCTCGGCGGGTGTCACGCTCGCAAGCCTAGGCGAGGAGAGGGGTGGCCACGCGAACCGGTTTCACCCCTCGGGCACGGCCGGTCAGGCGCTGCCGGGGCTGGCGGCGGGGGCCTCTTCCTCTTCTCCCGTTCCCTCGCTCCCCGGGATGTCGGTGAGCGCGCGGACGATCCGCACCAGATCGCCGGGCTCGAACGGCTTGCCCAGGAAGGCGTCCACGCCGGCGGCGACGCCGCTCTCGACCTCGGCCTGGGTGCATGCGCTGATCACGACGATGCGGACGTCGCGGGTGCGGGGATCGGCACGCAGGCGGGCCGCCGTCCGTATCCCGTCCAGGCGCGGCATGACGACGTCCAGGGTGACCACATCCGGCCGCACGCGCTGCACGACGTCCAGGCACTCGACACCATCGGCCGCGGTCACGACCTCGAAGCCCTCCAGCTCGAGATTGACCCTGATCAACTGCCGGATGACCTTGTTGTCGTCGACCACAAGCACCCGGCCGGACGCGCCCGGCACACGCATAAGCCTAGGCGCGCGACATGGGATGCGTCCGCGTTTTCCCCACTTCTTCCCCGACCGGAGGACGCGGGGCGGATGGCCGGGAGGCGTGGGCGGGGGTGGGCGCTGCGGCCGGACGACGGGGGCCCGGCGCGGGCCTGACGCGGGATCGACGCGGGCCCGACGCCTCGGGAAACCCTGTACACGGTCACCCCCTGCGTACTGGTAAGGTTTCACCCGTCACCGCCACGGCGGACGACACGCCCCCGTAGCTCAGGGGATAGAGCAACGGCCTCCGGAGCCGTGTGCGCAGGTTCGAATCCTGCCGGGGGCACCTCGCACGAGGTGCCAAAAGACCCCGCCACCAGCCAAGACGCTGAGTGCGGGGTCTTTGCGTATGCGCAACCGTATGCCGCCGAAAGTGGCCGTAGGACGGGGGCTGTGGACAGTACGTGGACAGGATCTTGAAGCGTCGGCCCAGGTCAGCCCCCGAAATCGGCGAAGGCCCCCGGGCAGGTCCAGGGGCCAGGATCGCAGAAGTCCGCGGCTCGCCACTCGTACTCGCGCAGCAGGTCCTCAATGCGGCGGTTCGCGACCTCCTGCCGGCCGTCGATGCACTTCGCGCACTGACTCAGCAGCACCTCCACACTGTTGCCTGCCCGTTCGGCAAGCGTCGCCAGCGCGGACGACCGGCATCGGTGGCGCCAAGCGCTACCCGGACAGTGCGGTCTGCAAGAAGGGGTAGCCACCGGCCGACGCGAACGCCACTGGGGCCGTTGGCTCCTGGCCGGGCTGGCCCGGTATGCCTGATGACACGCCGGGCCCACCGTATGGCGTTGGCTACCACCAGATGAGTACGTATCCGTTAGCGCCGTTTGTGGCAGGTATGGCTGAAGCTTCCCTCGCGCCGTTACCGCCCAGGCTCGCACCCGGCGGCGCGGGCACAATGCCGTTGACCCCGGGGCTGCCCCCCTGGCCGGTGTTTGGTGGAGGGGTACCGAACTCGGCCCGCTGGCCGTCCGCGCCCTGGTAGGCCAATCCGCCCGTCGGACAGTCCCCGGTCCCGCCAGGAGTGGGGCGGGGGGGATCTGCAAAACCCCCACCGGCGCCGCCGGTGGCGCTCGCGACTATCTGGCCGCCGGGATCACTCACCGTGCTGGTCGACCCGACGGTGCCGGGCATGAGGGGCGGCCCGCCGGTCCCGCCCTGACCGACCGTTACCTCGTACGTCGACCCCGGCTGCACGGGTACGGCACACCATGCGAAGCCACCAGCGCCTCCGCCGGCGCCCACAGTCAGATTCCCGATTACTCCACCACCACCGCCGCCGGAGCCCCAAATCTGAACGAAGACCTTGGTGACCCCGGCGGGCGGGACAAACTGCCCGCTGCTGGGGAATAGCAACAGGTCGTGCTCGGCGCCGGGCCCGGGAGGACCAGGCGGTCCTGGAGGTCCGGGAGGGCCAGGGCGGCCCGGGGGCTTCGGGCAGTAGCCGGGCGAGGCCGAGACGGAGAAGCACGAGAAGGCTGTTTGCTGGGCGTCATGCTCCTCGGCCGCCGCAACATGTCCCGTGGTATCGGCGTACGCCATACCCGTCACGGCACCGGACGCCAGTGCCACGCTCGCGGCTACCGTCCACACGCGCACACAGCCTGGTCGCCGCCGTATCGAGGCCTGAGGCCTGGTTATTCGGTACAACACGTCACCTCCAGGAATGGGCTCTCAAGGGGCGGCCCGCGCCGCCTCCCCGAAGGGGAGCTGCCGTGGGGCAGCAACGAACCCACAGCAAGAATTCCTCTGAGTTACACGATGTGCACTTTCGGTAGCCGACTGGGTGACTTTTCAGCCGTCGCCGACATGCGCAGCCGTCCGTACGCCGCAGAAAGTGGCTGTAGGGCGGAGTCTGTGGACAGGATCTTGGCCCATCGGCCCAGGCCCAACCCCCGAAAACGACGAAGGCCCCCGGACAGGTCCAGGGGCCAGGATCACAGAAGTCAGCGGCTCGTCACTCGTACTCGCGCAGCAGGTCCTCAATCCGCCGGTTCGCAACCTCCTGCCGGCCGTCGATGCACTTCGCATACCGACTCAGCAGCACCTCCACACTGTTGCCCGCCCGTTCGGCAACCTCGGTGGCGTCCACGCCAGCGTTCAACCACGTCGACAGCGCCGAGTGCCGCAGGTCGTACGGGCGGCGCGCGAGCGGTGAGGCAGCCACCGCCGGCGGCAGCGCCAGCAGGCGAGCCTCCTGCCAGGCCCGGTAGTAGGAGGACGAGGAGACCACTCCCCCGCCCTCGCTGAAGAACAGCCTCCCGTCGTCGGCCACTCCAAAGGTGTCGAGGTGTTCCCGGAAGATCGCCACGAGCTGCGGAGGCATCGGAACCCGCCGCACCTCCTCGGCCGGCCGGTTCTTCAGCCCGCGGTCGTCATGGCTCTCCCCGGAGTCGGTCCACTGCTTGCCGACGCTCGGACGCGTGCGATGCAGCAGAACTGAGCCCCATCCAGTGGCGGGCAGGGTGAGGTCTGTATCGGCGAGGCCGACCGCTTCGGCCGGGCGCAGACCTCCGAAGTACATCGCGGCGAACAGGCCCACCAGGCGCCGGCCGCGGGCACGGCGGTAACCGCCGATGTACGACACGGCACACAGCAGGGCGCGGGCCTGGTGAGGGTTGGCAACACCCCGGGGATCTACCTCGCTGGAAACCTTGGGCTTCTGCCACCGAACGCCCGAGAGCGGATTCTCGGAAAACGCGCCCAGGTCGACCGCGTAATGCATCGCATTGATGAGCGTCCGTCGCTTCCGGCGCACGGTCTCAGCAGCCGCGGCGGTACCGTCCAATTTGAGCTTGAGGGAATCGAGCACGGCACGGCCGATCACCGGGTCGCCGAGATCCGCCAATGGGCGCGATGCCTTGGACACCCAGTGCAGCGCGTTGGAGATCTCCGGAGGCAGTTCCCGATCGCTCGGCCCCGGCAGAACGAAGGCCCAGTTCCGCAGGGCCTTGCGGAGCAGCTCCTCCGGAGGCCTGCCGAGACGGTCATCCAGAAGCGCCACGGTCACCGCCGCCAGCGATTCATTGATCCCGACACGCGTATTCGGCGCAGCGTACGGCCACTTCATCGCCAGGTACCTGAGAGCGAAGTCGTACCAGGTCAGCGTGGCCTTCTTCTCAGCCATGGACTCAGGGAGACCGCTGCCGGAGTCGAACTCTTCTCCGTCGTGGGCTGCTCGCAGGATCTTGGAGCGGAAATTTTCGGCGAGACCTTTGGTTCGGAATGTATCGGAGAAGACCTGGCTGGCCACAGACCAGCGCACGTTGTAGGACGGTGTCTTGGTGTTCCGCTTGCGAACGGCCCACACCTTCACGTCGAGGGACTTCATGCGGCGGTCCCCTCCAGCCGGTGCAGCCATGACATGAAGTCACTACGCCATACCCGGAGCTCCCCATTGGGCAGTTTGAAGGCGTCCGGCCCCTGACCCAGTTCACGCCAGCGATAGAAGGTGCGACGTGAGACGCCTCCCAACTCGGCAAGGATTTGCGGGACGGTCATCAATTCGTCCTTCACTCTGCGCCTCCTTCCAGGGCGAGTTGGTCGCGCAGGGCTTCGCGGGCGGTTTCGCGGTTGAGCTGGAGGTCCCGGGCGATGGACGCGGCGAGGGCGGATTCGCCGGGGGTGTGGCCGTGGCCGGCGTATTGCCAGTCGGCCAGGACCAGGACGGTGTCCGGCTCGATGGGCTCCAGGCCGAGGTCCGTGTGTTCTTGGGCGGCGCGGTAGTCGGCGCGTTCCTGGCGCAGGGCGCCGAGGGTGGTGGAGTAGGCGCGGGATTTGGTGGAGAAGTGGCCGCGGAAGCCGAGCATGTGTGCCCAGGCCCACAGCCGCCGGTCGGGGTAGAGGTCGTCGAGGTCGCGGCAGGCTTGGATGAGGCGGCGGGCGTGGTCGGGCACGCCGTGGCGGTCGAGTTCGGAGAGTTCGCCGATGCGGCGGTCGAGGGTGCCGGTGTTCTCGGCGGCTTTGGTGGCGTATTTGGCGACGTAGGAAGCGACGGCCTGTTCGGTGATGTCGGAGCCGTCCCCGAAGGCCTTCACGGGGCGGACGTCGAGCTGCGTTCCCCAGCGGAAGGTGCGGGCCGGTTGGTCGCTGGCGGCGGGGACGGTGACGCTCGTGTACGCGTGGTGTGCGGCGGCACGGATCGCGTCGGTGAGCAGGTCGACGGTGGCCCAGGGCGGCGGCGGTGAGTCGGGTCCGTCCGGGCCGTCGAGGCGGATGACGGCGTGGAAGTGGACGGCGCCGCGCTTTTGGAACTCGGCGACCTTGCCGAAGGAGACCCGCAGGACCTCTGCCATGGCCCGCTGCGTCAGGCCCGCGCGGGCGGCGATCTCGCGGCGGAGCCGGTTGGTGAAGCGCTGCCACAGCTGTCCGGCGTGGTTGTTGAACAGCACCGCCCCCGCATAGTCGTACGACACGGGGTCAAGCGCGGTCCCGAGTGCCGGGTCGTCGGCCGGGTGTTGGGTGCCGCAGCGGCAGCGGCCGGTGTCGGGCCGGTTGTGCACGCGCCCGAACGACGGGGCGGTGAGGGTGGCGAAGACCCGGGGGTGCTCGCGCACGGTGGCGGGGATCTCCCGCCGTTCGTCACCAGCAAGCCCCGCGCGGATGAGGTGGTAGGTGTCGCCGGCGTAGGTCCAGGCGCAGGCCGGGCAGCGGGAGGCGCGGCGGTTGCCGCAGGCGATGCGGAGGCGTCCGCCGGGTTCGTTCTCGGTGGAGTAGTGGTGCAGGGTCTCGCCGCTGGTCTTGTCTTTGGTGAGGGTCCAGCCGGTCAGGTGGATCGGGTCGGAGCAGCCGCCGGTGCGGTGGATCTGGTCTTCCCAGCGGTGGAAGCCCGGGGACCCGGCCACCCGCAGCAGGTCGGTCAGGGTGGTCGGGTCCAGGCCCGCGAGGGTCGCGGTGTCAGACACGGGCGCCCTCCCGCGTCCGAGCGGGGCGCAGGGTGCCGGCGCCGTGGCAGGCCGGGCAGTGGACGGTGAGGGTGTGCAGGTGGCCGCGGTGGTCGCGACCGCCGAGGGTGATGGCGGCGGAGGCGAAGCCGTCGCAGGCCGGGCAGATCCGCGGTCGGAGCGGTGTCGGGTGGGCCATGATGGAGGTTCCTTCCGGATCTCTGGTTCGGGCAGGGGCACGGCTCCCGGGGCGGGCGATACTTGGCGGTTGAGACCGCCCCGGGGGCCGGTCAGCGCTGACGCTGGCCGTTGAGCATCGAGCGCAGAACCACGGCGCAGACGGCGACCGAGGCGGCGGTGACGGCGACCGCCAGCAGCAGCGACACCAGGACCGTGCCGACGACCAGGACCACCGCGGTGCCGCCGCCGACGAGCGCGACCAGGGCGCCCGGGGTGAGCTGGACGACGGGCCGGGACGGCGCCGGAACAGGCGCGGGAGCCGGGGCCGGGTTGGACGGCACGACGGCGGTGGGCTCGACGGGCAGCGGGATGGTGACGCCGGTGGGTGTGGGGTTGGTCGGGATCTTCGGGCGGAGCATGATCGGTCTCCCTACTTCTCGATGAGGGTGTCGATGACGGGGGCGAGCAGGCTGTCGGCGATGAGGTAGCCGCCCAGGAGCAGGACCAGGACGAGCCAGAGCGGCGGGCGGATGAGCTTGCAGCCGAGGTAGCCGACGACGATCAGGGCGAACCAGAGCGGGACGTCCACGGGCGGGGTCTCCTATCGGGCCGTGCAGCGGTGGGTGCGGGCGGCCAGCTGGGCGGCGGATTGGCTGGAGTAGTCGGCGGACCAGCCGCAGCGGTCGTTGGTGCACACCGCGGCGTGCTTGGTGGTGCCGTGCCGGTCGCGGTGGGTGCCGATCTGCACGGGGCCGATCCGCATCACGGAGTGGAAGAAGTCGCGGGCGGGCATAGGGTCAGTCCTCCTGTCCGGTGAAGTCGCCGGCGTGGTCGGTGAGCCATTGGCGGATCTCGGGGTGTTCGTCGTCGTTGGCCTGGTTGATGGCGTCCTCGCCCAGGCGCATGGCGTCCACCAGGCGGTGGGTCCGGGTGAGTTCGGCGGACCGTTCCAGGGCGGCGCGGATGTGCGGGCGCATGCTTTGTCCTCCTGTCAGGTGAGGTGGGCGGCGATGGCGTCGGCCAGTTGGGCGGGGACGCCGAGCCGGACCCGCAGGGTGTCGGTGTCGATCCGGTGGCCGGTGCGGGCGTGGTGGTCGTCGGCGACCTTCCGAGCGTGGGTAACCAGTGCGGCCGGGACCGCGGGAAGTGCCGGCGCAGGGGCGGGCTGTGAGGCGGGCAGGGCCGGGACGGGCTCGGCTGCCTCGACTGCATCCGGCACCGGCGCGGGCTCAGGGGCACGTTCAACGCTGGCCACCTCGGTCACGTCGGGGGCCGGGGCTTTCTGGCGTTCTTGGGCGGGACTCGGTGAGTGGACCAGGAGGGTGCCGCCGAGGAAGGCCAGGGCGGGCCATCCGGCCACGAGGATGCTCAGCCAGTCGGGCACGTGGTCCAGGTCGAGGAGGCCGGCGGTGGCCACGTTGGCGCCGAGGGATGCGGCCAGGGCCGTGGCGAACCAGAACCACGCAGCCCGCACCGGTTCACCGCTGGGACGAAGGGAGCGGAGCTTTCGCCAGGCGGCGACGAGGAGCAGGTCGACGCTGATGGGGTAGGCCCAGGCTTTCCAGCCGTCCTGCCCGGCAGCGGCGGCGAGGTCGTGCAGGTGGGCGAAGGACAGGGCACCGGCGATCACGGCCTGTACGAGGACGGCGTCCACGCGGAGCTTGGGCATCGTCGGTCTCCTTCCTGTTTTCGGCATGGGAGGGGTAGGGACCTTGGCGCGAGGCGGTCGCGCCGGCCGTTGGAGCGGGGAGGGATCAGGCCGCGACGGGCGCGGTCTTGGCTGCGACTTCGGGCGTAGCTACCGGGGCGAGCTGGACGGCCAGGGCGGGCCGGAAGGGCGCGAGTTCGGGCACCTCGGGGGTGCGGTCGGCGTGCCGATTACAGGCGTTGACGGCCTGGCGCAGCGTGGTGTGGGGGGTGCGGATGCGGGCCCATCCGCCGGTGGAGTCGCCGGTCACGGCGATGCCGGGGGTGTCGGGGCGGATTTGGATGGTGGCGAGGACGGCGTCGGGGGCGATGTCGCCGAAGGCCATGTTCGCGGAGGGTTCGTCGTTGACGCGGTGGGCGGTTCGGCCGGTGAGCTGGGCGCGGAGCATGGTGATGCCCTTGCCGAGTTCGGAGCCGAAGCGCTGGCCGCAGATCTCCAGGTAGATACCGGCAGCGCGGCCAAGCTGGGCAAGGCGGGCCAGGTCGGTGATGATGCGGTCGCGGCGCTCCTCTTCGTCCTTGGTGGTGAACAGGGCGAGTTCGGCGACCTCATCGACCAGGACCACGATCGGGACCGGGCGCAGGTGGTCGGGCAGGTCCCAGATGTCGGCGGCGATCTCCGCATCGGGCACGTCGGCGGTGATCCGCTGCTCGGCGCGGATGAGCCGGTAGACGGCCTCCATGCGGGCGATGAGGGCGTCGAGGAGGTCGGCTGCGGTGTCGGGGTTGTCGGCCAGGGCGGAGAACCGGCGGGCCAGCGGGAACAGCTCCACACCCTGCTTGCAGTCGATGCCGACCAGCGCGACGTCCTGCGCGGCCAGTTCGGCGACCAGGTTGCGCTGGTAGACGGACTTGCCGGACTTGGTGGCGCCGAGGGTCAGGGCGTGCGGGACGGTGCGGTAGTCGCGGTAGTGGACGGCGCCGTCTTCGCGCAGGGCGACGGGGACCCGCATCGGGGTGCGGTCGATCTTGGCGGGCATCTGCACCCGCTTGAGGACGTCGTATCCGGTCATCCGCAGTTCGACCACCCCCGAGCGCAGTTCGCGGGAGGTGACGCCGTACATGTCGAAGGAGTGCCGTAGCCGATCGCAGGAGGCGGCGACGTCGAAGGCGTCCTGCCCCGGGCGCAGGCCTAACCGCAGGACCAGGCCGGTACGGGTGGGGCGCAGTCGCAGGATGCGCGGGGCTCGCGAGGTAGGGGCGGGGCGGTTGGTGGCTCGCGCGAGGGCCATGCGCCAGCGGGACGGCGGCACGGTCAGCCCGCACGCCTCCATGACCGTGGTGTAGCGGACGAGGACCCGCAGGACGGCAAGGGTGACGCCGAAGGTCAGCCAGTACCAGGCGGGGCGCCGCCACCGCAGGATCAGGGCGGTGGCGACGACCAGCAGCAGCGCGACCGTAAAGCGGGTCATGGGTCAGGCCGCCTTCGCGGTGCCGGCGGCGAGCGAGGTGACCGCGACCGCCCGGAAGCTGATCCCGTGGCGGCGCTGCCCGTTGAACTCGTTCTCCCACGGCCGGGCGACCAGACCGGTGATCGCGACCGGGGTGCCCATCACCAGCTCACCGGAGATGCCCGGCTCCGGGACGGTCACCGACAGGATCTCGACCTCGCCGTTCGCCGCGAACATCACGTCCACGGTCATCATCGTCGCGCCGGTCTCGGCGTCGGTGGCGATCTCACCGGTACGGCGGTCGCGGACCTTGGGCTGGGGCGGCTGGGCGACCATCACGGTGGCGGCGGAGGTGTCGACGGGGATCTGACGCACAGAAGATCACTCCTCTATAGAGGCTTCGACTCAGTCACTCATGTATAGGAGTGACATGAAGAAGAGTGCCTGACTCCTATACATGAGTCAACCCGCCGCGAAGAAGAAATCACGGCGGGCTGTGGAGAGTTGAGCGCCCGTCAGTCGATGGCGGGGATGCGGTAGGTGAAAACGAACTGGTCAGCGGCCATGAGCGTGTCGCACGCCTCCACCACCCGGCCATCCACGGTGACCGCGTTGCGGATGAGGTGGATTACCGGCGCACCGGGGCTGAGGGCCAGTTCCGAGGACTCCGCCTTGGAGGCCGGCCGGGCCTGCAAGGTCTCGACGTACTCGGCGAACTCGTGCCCGTGGTCTTCCAGTCGGGCGTAGATGCCACCGCCGCCCGGGTTCTCGGCGAACAGCTCGGGGATGTCCTTCGCCACGTCCCACGGCAAGTACGAGGTGGCCGTCTCGACCGGGGTGCCGTTGCGGAAGTAGAGCCGCCGCCGGGCCAGCACCTTGGCGCCGGCCGCCACACCCAGCCGCTCCGCGATGTCCTCGGGGGCCTCCACGGGGCCGATATAGAGAACGCTGACCTTCGCCGTTGCGCCGGACTGCTCCGACTCGGCCAGGTACGCGGCCTTGCCACCCCGGCGGAGCGAGCGACGGAAGCGGTCCGACGACCGATGCCGCACAGGCGGGCGGTCCTTGACCGTCGAGCCCTTGCCGTGGCGCGTCTCCACCAGCCCGCTCGCACGGACCTCTGTCATCGCCCTGCGGATCGTGCCACCGGAGACCCCGTAGCGATCCATCAACTCCGACTCACTCGGCACCGTGGCGCCAGGCTTGAGAACACCCTGCCGGATCTGCAGAACGATCTCATCGGCAATCTCCACGTACCGAGGCACCGACTTCTCCCCTCCTACCGCGGTTCCCATAGTCCTTCTCTTCCTCCTATGCTCCTGTACATGAGTAAATCGCAGGGGCCCACACCGACGCCAGCGCTGCACTCGGTATCCGTGGCCGGAGCCGTAGTACGCGAAGACGGCCGACTCCTCGCGATCCGCCGCGCAGACAACGGCACTTGGGAACTCCCCGGCGGCGTCCTCGAACTGGACGAGACCCCCGAGGCCGGCGTCAAGCGCGAAGTCTGGGAAGAAACCGGCATCCACGTCGAGGTCGACCAACTCACCGGGGTCTACAAGAACACCACCCGCGCCATCGTCGCCCTGGTCTTCCGCTGCAAGCCCTCCGGCGGCACCGAACGCACCTCCGACGAGTCCACAGCCGTCGACTGGCTCACGCCCGAAGAAGTCACAGAGCGCATGTCCGAAGTCTTCGCGATCCGCCTCCTGGACGCCCTGGACAGTGCCGGCCCGCATGTCCGCAGCCACGACGGCAAGCGCCTCACCACCGTCCAATGAACGTCGAGCGCAGCCAAAGGATGAGCCGCGACGAGGCAATACCCCTCGTCCAACGCCTCCTGAGCGGCGACACAACCGACGAGGCGCAAGCCTCTGAGCTCCTGGCAGCCTTGGAGCGCGGACTGAGGTGCCCGCACATCTCGGACTACATCTTCTGGGACTTCGACCCCGCACTCACCGCCGAGAAGGTCGTCGACCGGGCCATGGCGTACAAGCCCATCGCTCTCTGAAGACCGTCGCAGCTCAGTTGAGACTTGACGTCGGGCGATGCTTGACGACCGCCCTAGACGATCATGAAGTGATTGCTGCGCGGTAAGACTTTCCCTACTTCATCAAGGCGCTCCCGCCGCGCAGAGCGCGGCGGCGCGCGGCCCGGCGCCTCGAGCCGACGCTCCTGTCTTCGCCCCGCTCCGGCCCGACCGCCGGCCGCACGCCAGACGGCGAGGGGGCGTTGAGGTAAACCCCGATCTGGTTGGGGTGGTCGGCTCCACGGCTTTAGCCACCTCCCCGGTCCGGGACCCGCGTCGAGCAAGACCAGGGGGCCACTCGGACACATTGCGGGCAGGGACAAGCCTGCCCGAGTTGCCAACCAGCGTACGGCCCCCTGATCATGCTCGACCCCACCCCAGCCAGGCCACCGACCAAACCCGCTCCGCCTACTTGCCGGGGCCGCAGCGCAATCACTTCGCGAGATATGATTCGTCTGCCAAGTACCGATTCCATGAATCAACGAAATGTGATGCGAAGTCACTCACGTTGGCAACATAGGACTCGATATCAGAAATCGACCGCCCCGCTTGCTGGAAAATTTCATGATATGGCAGATTGCCATGCGCCAAGTCGTTCCGCGCCATAGCCATCTTTTGTAGCGAACCCGGCCAGCGAGGATTCGGAAACGGGCTATCCGGCAACTGATAGATTTGCCATAGGCGGTAGAAGTGCTCCGGTTTCAGAGTTTTACCATCGAGCGGCGGCTGAGGATGACTACGCTCAATAGGGAACTTGGCTACTTCGCTACACGATTCGAGGGTCGTTGCGAAAGATCGACGCTCCCACATTTTTGAATGATCCTGCAGCGTACGCAGGCTCTCGAAAGCCGTGTGAGCTACTACCTGGCGCATGCTTGGTATCAAATCCATGGTCTGCAGACCTGCTGAATTCAGCTCCTCGTGCGTTCGCTGCACACTTGCCTTAACCAGAGACTCAAGCTCTGCCATGGTGCAGACGATAGCAAGGGCGCGAGCATCTCTACTACCTGATGTCCAGCCCGCAGTATCTGACATGCTGGTTTGCGTGAATGCCAGGAAGACCTTCAGCTCACCTGTCCTCTTCAGCAAGCGGCCCAAGTGGTCAAGGATCTCTTTCCTCAGACTGTCATGCCTGACCACTGAAGATATCCTTTGCCCGAGTCAACCTACGGTCCAACATGCTGCGACTATTACTTCCTCCCCCACTTGAACTGCGCAGCTCCTGGTCCTCGATCCAGTCGCCCTCAGGAACGACAGGCTGTTGTCCGGATTGGAAGATCTCGGCAATGCTGACGATACATGCCTCGAATTGCACCAGAGGCGTGGTTGACGTCCCGGAACGCAGATACGGCTTCCCGCCACATACTTCCCTCAGGAAAGCGGCCGACTTTTCGAAAAGCTCCCTCTCGCGAACGTAATCGAAGCTCTTCTGCGACAACCCCATGACCGTGTTGAGGTACCGCTCTACCTTACCGTCAAAGATGTCCCGGTGATTCTTGTAGGCGAAGAATTTTAGGACCTGCTCGGCCTGCGTACCATCTTCCTGGCTCCCTTGCTTAAGCTTCAGCAGGGAGTTGAAATCTTCGTTCTGGGCCAACTCTTCGACAAAGACATTGAAGTCGCCCCGGTAGACGCAGGCTCTGACTTCCTGAGGAGTCAGGCGGATTCCGCCTCGGTTGAGCCTCTCAAATACATCGAACCGAACATCAAGGTTACTCTTGTCTGTTAGAGCGACCACTTGCAAGGGCTGGCGGCCGAAAAACACTTTGAGGTTTTTCGGTAGCGAGGAATACGTCGCCCCGTTCAGTTGACTCAACTTTTCCAAGCCCGTGAGAACCAGCGGGGAGGAGCGGTTCACTGCTGCCGCTTCGTCTGCATCTGCAGCAAGGAAATGGGCCAACGACGACAGACGCTGCAGTCCATCTACGACTTCCCACTGAAAACCTACATTCGTTGCCACGAAGATAGGCGGAATGGGTAGACCCAGGAAGACTGATTCGATGAACAAGGAGGAAGCCTGCGAATTCCAACGAAACATCCGCTGATAGGCCGGCGCTACGTTCAGCTCCTCCTCGCTCATCATGCGGACAAGTTCACGAACGGAGAAGTCATGAGAAGCAACGTCAACCTTTCGCCGCTCCTCGTCTAGTTGCTGCAGGAAAGAATCCGCAAGCTGATCAGTCATCCCCTACCCCACTCTTTCGAGAGCCCTCTTCACTAGTTCCTGCGAAGAGTTACGACAGTTTCTGCAACTTCAGATTTCGTGTAATTGCGCGCAGCCTTGTTCAGCGAAGTAAGCGTCCGGCGAACGGCGTAAGGCTCACGATTAACGAGGGTCCACCCACGCAGCTCGGATTCCTCGACGCAAATATCTGCAAGCCTGACAGGAACATCTTTGTAGTAAGAATCCTGTACGACTAGATGCAGAGACCCGCCGGATTTCGTGACTCTAGTAATCTCGCTTAGGCCTAGGGTCAAGTCAACGAGATACTGAATCGTTTGCTTCCGATAGTAACCACTGGAAGCTTTACTTGAGTGACTGGAAATATCCGCAAGCATCGAATCGGCAATGGATCCCAGTTTTAGATCGTCCGCCTCGCCGCCTCTGATGAGCGTGGTGCCCATGAGCGCCGACCTCAATGAGCGGTCTCGCGAGATATCGACTCCCAGAAATGCAAGTTCTCGCGTATAGGCAACGGCGTAGTCGATCCTCGTCAGATATGGCGGCGAAGTGAGCACCAAATCAATGGATTTACTCGCAACAGGCAGGGCTCCGCTAAGCGCAGTCGAGATCTGCGCCGGAGCGGAGGGGGCCTCAGCCGATTCGATAACACGGGCAGCCAAGAACTTTTGCTCTAGCAGTACCGCAGCATCAAATTCGGTTCGGCCAATCGTAATCAGCTCACTCGACTCCTTGGCGCGCTTTACCCATGTTGGATTACTCCCCTCGAACTGGCGAGTGAGCGCCCTTATCGTGCGAAATAGAGCAACGTAAGCCAGATTCGAATCGTCGATTGGCAGGGATGAAAGATGACAGGCCCACTCCCTGATGCGAATAAGGGATTCAGGGCAGAACCATGCCGAAAGGGGATCAGATCCATCTAGGTCGATTGAGTGTGAGACTGCGTCGGGGTGAATGAGTACTGGATCATCCGTGAAGGAGTTCAGGCGCAACCGTGCGACAATATTGGCAACCGGATTGCGGTCAACACCGACGGAGCGCAATCCTTCATGCTGCGCTGCTAGCGTCGTTGTTCCGCTTCCATTCCACGGGTCCAGAACCACTGCAGTTTGCGGGAGCTCCTGACTGGCGAGCAGCGATCGCGCCCAGTCATACGCAAAACCGGCATAGTATGGAAATGCGTCCGCCAAGCCTGACGTGTCCTCGGAGGGCCGCTTTGGAGTGAGGCTCGATCGCCCCCGCCCCCGATCCGGAGGGGAAACCCCCGGCAGCTTCGGTTGGGCGGCGCGTTGAGGCGCTGTCGTAGCGATCTTCTTCACTTTCCCTCGTTGGTGCTCATAGAAGCGATCAAGATGGTATCGTAAATTTGGTCCCTACCACATTTCCAGACTGAACGCAACTTCATCGCAAGTTCTTCCACCGAACCCACGCCGCACCGGGCCAGTGAAGGAGAGGCGGGGCGGTGGTCGCAGCCAGCCATTGATGACGAGGGTCATCGCAATGGCGTCGAGACTGTGCAGACAGCGGGACTGTGGCTGCACGGCCCAAGCGCGCTCGAGGCATGCTCGTCTATAGGTCCAAGAGCCACGGCCGGCTACGGGCGGCGAGGTGCCGATCGGGGGCGAGCAGTCCGCAGAGAAGCCGAAGAGAGGCATGCGGCCCAGTTGTGGACGGGAGCCACGCCTTAGCGCCAACAGAGACTTCTGACCTGCGCATGTCTCGGCAACCTACGGGGCCTCCGGAGCCGTGTGCGCAGGTTCGAATCCTGCCGGGGGCACCTTGTATGAAGTGCCAAAAGACCCCGCCACCAGCCAAGACGCTGGGTGCGGGGTCTTTGCGTATGCGCAGGCACGTATGCCGCCGCTCGGTGCGGTACCGCTGAGACGGGGCGGCGCCACGTCCGGTTTCGGCAGCACCGGGCCTGCTCGATCATCGCCCGCTCTCTGCGGCCCGCGCCTTCGACGGCCAGGGGGTGAGATGCACGTCAGAACCATGAGAGTGATGCTGGAAGGACATCGTCCATCCGATAGCAACGGGAGATCCCATGATGGACGCAGTGAAGGCTGAGCTGTACGCCGTCGACCTGACTGATGCGGACTGGGTCACGAGCAGCTACACCAACAGGTGGACCAAGACGTGTGTGGAGGTCGCGGACCTCGGCGGTGGAGCGGTGGCGATCCGCGATTCACAGAACAGGGCACTGCCGCCGCTGCGATTCACCGCAGATGAATGGGCGGCGTTTCGACTGGGCGTGCGTGACGGCGAATTCGGCTAGAGACCGTGACGGATTGGGTACCGGCGTTCTCGGAGTGGGGTCGTAGCTGGCGAGCGATGGTTGCCGCGGTCGGCTGTTGCTTGCAGGGTTCCCACACCGCTCCGGGTTCCGTCGCCATCGTGCGCGCGCTAAAGACACGGACCTGATTTCGGGATCTCCCTGATCTACGCGGAGTGCCGCCGTTGCCGGTGCTTGGATCACCCGGCTCCGCCACGCCTACGGCACCGCGGACGACGTTCCCAGCCTGCTCGCCGCCGTGAGCCCCGACGCGAACCACCCCCGGCCGGGTTGAGCTCTCGTCCCGACTGTGCCATCAGGGCACGGTCTACTCGCCGAGTTGTGCGGCTCTGCCTGCCAGCGGTCGGGCGCCGATCGACGGATGCTCCTCGGAAATGGCCGACCTCGTGGAACTGTCCGGCGAAGCCCTGCGGGATCACGACTCGTCGATGTCTCCACGGACTACGTCTACTTGCCGGCCGCCCAGCCCGGCTGGTTTTGAAGTCTGGGGCGAGCGGCTCGCCGGTGCACGACGAGAAGTACGAAGTCCCCCTGATCCGCCCGCGAATGCGAGAACTTCATCGCGTCGGCGGAGCACGGCTGCTTCTCGACCAGTGACAGCACGTACATGAAGCCGCTACGGCCCATGGTTCCCTTTTCCTTCGAGGGAACGGCGCACAGGCTGCACTCTCCTGCGACCGCGGACTGACCCACCGCTGCGATGCGGTCTTCAGCGTCGCGGAAGCCGTCATCCTCACGACGAGAACAACAGGGCCCCTGGCGTGACGCCAGGGGCTTTCGTCATGCCTCGTTCTTCAGTGGCCCCGACCGTGACGTTTTTCATAAAGCCGAAATAGCGGACATCGGGTCGGCCGAAGACGTGCGCAAACGGGGTCGACATGTGCGCCCCTGACCGGCTGTCCAGGCCGTGCACGCCTGGCTCCGTGGGGACATAAAGCACCGAATCGGACGAAGCAGTGACAAGTCACACACGGGCAATCGCTTGCCCCAGGGGCGGCTTCGGAGTGAGATCGCGGTCAACGGCCGAGCATGGTCTAGTCCACTACGAGGAGCATCTATGCGCAGGATTCGTGCACGGCGGCACTCGGCGGTCGCCGCTGCTTGGATCACCAGCCTCACCAGTTTTGCGGGAATAACAACGCTTCTGTCTGGCTCCGCGGCCGTTGCCGCACCGGTGCAAGCTGCGCCGGCAGTCAAGGCCGCGCCGGCGGCCGGGCAGGAATCGAAGAGCGCGGTCCACAGCTTGATGACCACTGCGGAGTGCCGGGAGAAGTGGCGGATCGCCTGCTACTCCGCGACCCAGTTCCGCCAGGCGTACGGCCTGAACCCGCTGTACCGGGCAGGTATCACCGGCAAGGGGCGGACGATCGTGATCGTCAATCCCTTCGGCTCGCCGACCGTCCAGCATGACCTGGACGTCTACAGCGCCCGGTTCGGCATGAAGAGCACCCACGTCGACGTGGTCAAGTGGGGCCACGTCCCGCGCTTTGACCGCAACGACGCGGACCAGATCGCCTGGGCCGGGGAGACCACCCTCGACGTGGAGATGGCGCATGCCGTCGCCCCGGGCGCGCGCATCGTCCTGGCGGAGACCGGGGTCGGCGGGATCGGGGACGGCACCACCGGCCTGCGGGAGGTCATGGACGCCGAGAAGGCACTCATCGACCGGGGAGTGGGCGACGTGATCAGCCAGAGCTGGGGCGTGGCGGAGAACAGCTTCCCCGGCTACCGCAACGGTGACTTCTCCAGCATCGAGAACCTGCGGTACGCCTTCAAGGACGCGGCCAAGCACCATGTGACCGTCGTCGCCGCTTCCGGCGACAGCGGAGCCACCGACACCACCCCGAACGGCAAGAACCACTATCCGTACAGGGTCAACGCCTGGCCGACCGCCGACCCGCTGGTGGTCTCGGTCGGCGGCACCCAGCTGCACCTGGACGCCAAGGGCGACCGCATCGCACCGGAGAGCGTCTACAACGACGCCGGCGCCGGGGGCGGCGGCCTGTCCCACGTCTTCGCCCGTCCTTCGTACCAGAACGGGGTGGAGCGGGTCGGCAACCACCGCGGCACCCCGGACGTCTCCATGTCCGCCTCGCTGAAGGGCGGCGCATGGGTGTACTCCAGCTACAACCCGAAGCGGGTCGGCTGGGACGTCTACGTCGGCACCAGCGAGGCCAGCCCGCTCTTCGCGGGCATCGTGGCCCTGGCCGACCAGGTTGCCGGGCACCGGCTGGGCGACATCCACCAGGCGCTGTACTCGCTGTACGCGCAGTCCTCGTGGAACCCGTCCACCGGGATCGTGGACGTGAAGGACGGCACGAACAACAGCTACGCGGGAGTCACCGGCTACACCGCGGTGAAGGGCTACGACATGGCGACCGGCGTCGGGACGATCGACGCGGCCCGCTTTGTCCCGGCCCTCGCCAAGAAGGGCTGACCGCCTCCCGTCCCCAGGGCGCGCGGCCCGGCGTGCGACAGCCGGGCCCGCGCCGGGACGGCGTCACCGTCAGGCGGCCCGGTGGAGGTCGATGGTCCAGGTGTGGACGGCGTGGCTGGTGGGATCGCCCGGCTGGGGCTCGGCGATGACCGCGGTGATCCGGTCGCCGTCACGGCGCAGCCTTCCCACGTAGCCCGAGGGACGGACGGGGCCGAGCAGGCAGCAGTTCGGCGAGGACCGTGCCACCCAGCCGGCGGTCGACGGCGCGCAGCAGTCCGGAGTCGAGGACCAGGATGGTGCCGTCCTCCAGGACCAGCGGCCGCGGGACCTGTGGGTCGGTGAGCTGCGGGCCGCGTTCGATGACGCCGCCGGGCAGCAGCCGGACCACCCGGCTGCGGGTCGGGACGGCGCGGTCGGCCTCGACGACGCGGACGCCGGTGCCGACGACGTAGTGACCGTAGCTGCGCCAGGAGTCCACGGTGTTGCCGTCGCGGTCGTGTTCCCATGTGTCGAAGAACGAGTAGCCCTCCAGGCCCAGTAGGAAGTGGCCGCCGCGGAGGGCCGCGCCGCGCTCCCCGCGCAGTTCGGCGACGAGGGTGCCGTCCGCCAGGTCGAGCAGCAGGGCCGGGCCGAGGTTGCCCCAGGGCGTGTATGCGAGGGAGTCCGTGGTGACCAGGACCCTGCCGCCGGAGATGTGGGCGGCGTTGGGACGGCCGGCAACACGGTGGGTCCAGCGGGTGCGGCCGGAGGCGTCGGCGCAGCTGATCTCCCCGACGGAGCCATGGATACGCAGGTCGTCCCGCCACGCGAGCGGCTGTCCTTCGGGAGGCGCCTGATCGTACGGCGGGCGGCCGACCGCCCGTTCATGGCTCACCACAGTGGCCCGCCAGGGGGGCGCGGTTGCTCCCTCGGTGCGGCCGCTCTCCTCGGGGCTCGGCATGGCCGCGATATTAGTTGCGACCCGGGCGAGAGCGATACGAGCCGGCGGGCGCCGCAGACCAGTCGGCGGCAACCGACGCACGGCCCGTCCGGGCGGCGCACCACCACGCCTGCGTCTCGCGCTTGCAGTGATGCGCGTGCCTGCCCGACCGCGCCCCGCCGATTCGCCCGCCGCCGCTGAAGGTGAACGAGATGGACCTGAGGCTCGAAGTCATCGTGCTGCCCGTGTCCGACGTCGATCGGGCCAAGGATTTCTACGAGGCAGTGGGATTCCGCCTGGACGTCGACAACACGTTCAGCGACGACTACCGGTTGGTCCGCCTGGCGCCGCCCGGCTCGCAGACCGCCCCCGGCACCGTCCAGGGCTCGTCCCTCATCGTCCCGGACATCGAATGGCGCGCGCGGGGCTCGCCGGCCGCGGCATCGAGGTGAGCGAGGTCTTCCACGACGCCGGAGGACCTCTCCACCACGGCCGCGAGAACGGGGTGGGTTGCCGTCCACCACGGCGCGAGCCAGGAGCGGGTCGACGGACCCGACCCCGACCGGACCTCCTGCGCCTCCTGCGCTACCTTCGGCGACCCGGACGGCAACGGCGGGGTGCTTCAGGAGCTCACGGAGCGCCGGCCCTGCCGGTGACACCGCCGCGGGCCACGGAGTCCGGGTCCGCCGTCAGTCCTCCGTGACCCGGATGATCGTCCTGCCGTCGACGCGCCGCTCCGGGGCGAAGGCGGCGGCCGCCTCGGCCAGCGGGCGGACGGCGCCCACCCGCACGACGAGCCGGCCGTCCCGGAGTCGCTGCGCCAGGTCCGCGAGGCGCGCGCGGTCGGGTTCGACGACGAAGAACAGCGCCCGCCCGTCCTCGGGTTGGACGGTGGGCGGCTGGGCGATCGTGACGATCGTGCCCCCGGCGCGTACGAGCGCGGTCGAGCGGTCGAGGACGTCACCGCCGATCACGTCGAAGACCACGTCCACCTCCCCGGCGTCCTCCAGCCGGCCGGCCCCGAGGTCCAGGAACGTGTGCGCGCCCATCGCGAGGACGGTGTCCCGGTCGGCGGACCGGCCGGTGCCGATCACGCGGGCTCCCACTTCCCGCGCGAGCTGTACCGCGACCGAGCCGACGGCGCCCGCGGCGCCGTGGATCAGCACGGTCTGGCCGCTCAGGAGCCGCGCGTGGTCGAACAGGCCCTGCCAGGCGGTCAGTCCGGAGATCGGCAGCGCGGCCGCCACCGTGTGGTCGACATCCGCGGGCAGCGGGGCGAGGTTGCGCGCCTCCACGGCGACGTACTCGGCGAGCGAGCCGTCGCGGGCCCAGTCGGTCAGTCCGAAGACCCGCCGGCCGACCGTGAGGCCGGTGGTTCCGTAGCCGAGTGCCACCACGACACCGGAGACCTCGTGCCCGGGCACGGTCGGCGTGCGGTCCCGGCCGGCGCGATCGGACCACGTCGCGGGCCAGTCGAGTTCACCGCGGGTGAATCCCGCGGCGTGCACCCGCACGATGACGTCGTTCTCGGCGGCGTGGGGGTACGGCAGGTGGGCCAGGGTCAGTCCGCTGACGCCGGCGTTGCGGTCGGAGGCGGTGAGGGCTTGCATGGCTGTTCCCCTGTCCGTTCTCGTTTTCAGTGGATCTTCGCTGTCGTGGAGATGCCGCGTGCGGGTGTCCCGCGTGCGACGGCGTTCCGTGCCGGGCCGGTACGGCCGGCGTGGACGAGGGCCGTCACCGACAGCACCCCGACGAAACCGATGAAGAGATAGCTGGTGGCCCTCAGCCCCCAGGCGGGTGCAAGGAGGCCGGCCGCGAGGGACGGCAGACTCAGGGCCGCGTAACTGACGGCGTAGACGGCCGAGAACACCCGTGATCGCGAGTCCGCGGTGGTGACCGCTCCGATGGCGCGGAGATTCCCGTTGAACGTCAGGCCCGACCCCAGACCCGCCAGGACGGATCCGCACGCGAAGGAGGCCGGCGACGAGACGGCGACGGCCCCCGCCAGTCCCGCCGATCCGAGGACCAGGAAGACCGCCCCCAGCAGCGTGGCCGACCGCGCCGTGTGGCGGAGGGACCACAGGCCCCCCACCGCGCCGGCCAGGAACAGGGCCGCGATGTCGAGCCCGCCCGCGGCGCCCCAGGTCACGTGGAGGACACCGGTGACCAGGGACGGGGTCAGCGCGAGGAAGAGTCCCGTCACGGCCCATCCCGCGACGAGGGCGGGTACGGCGGCCAGGAACCGGGGCCGGGCCTCCCGGGGAACCCCGGCCCCCGGACGCGGTGAGGCGGGCGCGGCGCCTCGCGGCGCGACCGTCTCGGGAATCAGGAGGACCAGCCCCGCGAGGACCAGGAAGACGAAGGTGAGCGTGGAGAAGACATACGTGTCGGGGTGCGGGACGTACTGCACCAGCAGGCCGGCCACCGCGGCGCCGGCGGCCAGGCCGGCGTTCGTGCCGACCGATGTCACCGTGGTGCCCGCGTGCGGGCGTCTCCCGGGCGAGAACTCGACCAGTCCCGCGGCCAGGCCGCTCGTGGCCGTTCCCGTGGCGACACCCTGCACCACCCGCGCGACGACCAGGGACAGAACATTCCCGGCCGTCCAGAAGACGGCCATGCTCACCGCTGCCAGCAGGAGCGCGGTGAGCAGCACCGGACGGCGTCCCAGACGGTCGCCCAAGGGCCCCAGCGTCAGCAGCGCGCCGAGCAGCCCCGCGACGTACACGGCGAAGACGACGGTCACCATGGTGACCGAGAGTCCCCAGCGCTCCCGGTACAGCGGATAGATCGGCGACGGCGCGCTCGCGGCCGCCATCATCACCACGGTGGCGACCGCCAACACGGTGAAGCCGGCGGGTCGTCCGGGACGACGGCGATCGCGGCCGGAAGCCGGCGGTGTCATCGGATTGCCTCTGGCCTCCCCGGCATCAATTCGGCCAGGGCGCATCCATGATGCGATCGACCATGCTCCCGCGCCGGAATTCCGGGACAAAGTGTTCCAGCACGTCCGCATTGATCGTCCCGTAGGTGGTGTCCGGGCGATCCTTGAGCCCGTCGACGAATGCCTGGAGGAATCCCTTCTTGAATTCTCCCCGCGGATGGGCGGCGACGATCTCCGCCACCTGGTCGCCGTCCAGCCTGTCCAGTCCCCAGCCGAGCACGTCGGTCAGCACGCCGTGGTACATGGCGGCCGTCACCGGGCCCAGCCGCTGGGGGATCCCGGGCGTCGTGTGCAGCGCGATCGTGGTCCACACGGTCTCGGCGGCGCTGTTCGGGAACCCGCGGTCGAGCAGGAACGCGCGCGCGTGGTCGGCGCCGTCGAGCTCGAAGCGCTGCTCCGTGTCGGAGAACGGGGTCGAAAGACCGATGTCGTGGAACATCGAGGAAAGGAAGAGCAGCTCCGGATCCGGCTGGATTCCGAGCTCGCGCGCGTGAAGGGAAGCGAAGAGGAAAACACGCCGGGAATGGTGGAAGATGAGTGGACCGGCCGCTTCGCGAAGGAAGTCGGTGGCCTCCGCGACTGCCGCGGTGTCGGGTATTTCGACTGCTGCGATGATGTCGGTCATGATGCTCCCGCTTTCGGTGAGACTGTCGAGACGGTGAGGAGTGGGCAGTGCCTCTGTTCTCCACGATGCCGATCGCGTGGCTTCGGCGCCGCCTCGGTCCGGCCAGGAACCACCCGGATACGGACACCACAGGAGCGGGACGGTGAGCTCCGGAGGGCACCGGGTCGCGATCCTCGTCTACGACGGGGTAGCACTGCTGGACGTGGCCGGCCCCGCGGAGGTGTTCGGTGAGGCGAACCGGCTCGGCGCGGACTACCGGATCGCCCTGCTGTCGACGACCGGTGCGGACGTCGCCTCGTCGATCGGCATCCGGATCGCCGTCGACGGCAGCCCCGCCTCCGAGCCGGACCCCGACACGTTCGTGATGCCGGGCGGGATCGTCTATCCCCGGACTCCCGTCACGCAGGACCTGGTGGAGGCCGCGAAGCAGCTCGCGGGCCGGTCCGGCCGGGTCGCGTCCGTCTGCTCGGGGGCGTTCGTCCTCGGCGCCGGCGGCCTCCTGGACGGCAAGCGGGCGACCACGCACTGGAAGGTCGCGCGCGAACTCGCCACCCGGCACCCGAGGGTTCAGGTGGAACCCGATGCCATCTACGTCCGCGACGGCACCACGTACACCTCGGCGGGCGTCTCGGCCGGCATCGATCTGGCGCTGGCTCTCGTCGAGGAGGACCACGGTCCCGACCTCAGCCGGAAGGTCGCCCGCGCCCTGGTGGTCTACCTGCAGCGCGCGGGCGGCCAGTCGCAGTTCTCGGCTCCCCTG
The DNA here is from genome assembly GCF_056270165.1 of Streptomyces sp. RLA123. Taxonomy (NCBI): domain Bacteria; kingdom Bacillati; phylum Actinomycetota; class Actinomycetes; order Kitasatosporales; family Streptomycetaceae; genus Streptomyces; species Streptomyces sp. RLA123. Next base: position 2,878,921 of record NZ_JBWDOR010000003.1, read on the forward strand.
GAGGGCCCGCCGCCCCGGTCCCCGGCCCTGCGGACCATCGTCGACCTGGTGACGGCCGATCCCGCGGGGAACTACTCCCTCGCTGAGCTCGCCGGGCATCTCAACCTCAGTCCCCGCCATCTCACGCGGCTGTTCCGGACGGAGTTGTCCACCACCCCGGCCCGCTACGTCGAGTCGATCCGCTTCGACATCGCGAAGGCCCTGCTCGACCAGGGGCACACCGCGACACAGGCGGCGTCCATGGCCGGGTTCCCGAGTTACGAGAGTCTCCGGCGGGTCTTCGCACGGGAGTTGTCCATCAGCCCCGCCTCGTACCAGCGCCGCTTCAGCACCGCTCGCCGCGGCGGGTAGCACCGGTTGCGCGGCACGTCTGCGACGCACCGGGCCGTCGCACGGGGCGAGGACAGCCCGTAAGCTCGCCCGCCGTGGCTTCGCCTGATGAGCAATCGACCAGCGCCCGACGGGACTTCGGCCGTCTGTGGGGCGCCTATGCCGTGAGCGCGGTGGGGAGCGCGGTCGGTTCCGGGGCGCTGCCGCTGGTCGCGGTGGTGGCTCTGGACGCCTCCGCGTCCCAGGTCTCCCTCCTCGCGGCCCTGTCGGCGGTCGCGGGAGCCGCGACCGCCCTGCCCCTGGGGGTTCGCATCGAGCACCGGCGGAAACGGCCGGTCATGATCACGGCCGATCTGCTGCGGTTCGCCGTACTGATCAGCGTTCCGGTCGCGGCAGCCCTCGGCGTCCTCACCTTCGCCCAGTTGTGTGCGGCCGGCATCGTGCAGGCGACCGCGGCGATCGCCTTCGGGGCGGCGAGCACCGCGCACCTCAAGGGGCTCGTCCCGCCCGGGGACCGGCTCCGGGCGGCCGCGCGGCTGGAGTCCACCGACTGGCTCAGCATGAGCGCGGGGCCGCCGATCGGAGGGCTGCTGGTCAGCGTCTTCGGGACGACGTTCTCGCTGGCCGTCGACGCGGTCTCCTTCCTGCTGTCCGCCCTGGGCGTCCGCCGGATCCGGAGCCCGGAGCCGGAACCCCCGGTGCGTGCGGCGGCTTCGGGGCGGGCGCGCGAACTCCTGGCCGGCTGGCGTTACATCCTCCGGCACCCGGGACTGCGCCCGCTCTACTGGAACGCGATGCTCTTCAGCGGGGCCGTCATGATGAGCAGCCCCCTGCTGGTCGTCCTGATGCTCCGCGACCTGCACTTCACGCCGTGGCAGTACGGGCTGTCGATCGGGCTGCCCTGCCTCGGCGGGGTCCTGGGGTCCCGGCTCACCGCTCCGCTCGAGCGCAGGCTCGGCGCGCACCGGGTCCTGCTCCTGTTCGGCGTCCTGCGGACTCCCTGGCTCGTCCTGCTCGCCTGGGTGCCGCCCGGTACGGCAGGCCTGGTCGCCCTCGTCGCGGTCGACACCTGCCTGCTGACGGCCGCCGGCGTCTTCAACCCCTCGTTCGGCACCTACCGCATGTCCGCGACGGACGACCGCCTCATGGTCCGCGTGGTCACGGCATGGTCGGTCGGCACCAGGACCGCCCAGCCGCTGGGGATGGCGATCGGCGGAACCATCGCCGCTCTCGGCGGAGTACGCGTGGCCGTCCTCGTCGCCGGCGCGCTCTGCCTGGCCAGCGCCCCGCTCCTGCCCTGGCGCGCCTTCCGGTCCCCGGACGACGCCGTGACCGGTGAGGCCGGACCGCGCGAGCAGGCGACGGCGGACTCCGCCGGTCCCTGAACGGGACGCCGGTCGCCGGCTTTCCGCGGCCTCCGCTCGCGTCCGTCCCGACCCGCCCCTTGGGCTCATGAGGTGCACAAGGCGCGCCTCGCGGCGTACCGGCGGGCGTTCGAGGCGCTGCGGGGGCTGTCGACGCGCGGTGCGCCGCTCGGGCTGCGGGAGGGCTGCGACGTGCAACAGCCGCCGAGTGCGGGTGCCGTGGCGCCGCAGGACGCGCCGTTCGTCGGCGCGGCCGGCCGGGCACAGGATGCCGCGGCTTCCCGGCCATGGACAGGCTCCAAGAGCCTCGGTATCACCGCCTGCGGAAAAAGCGTCGCCGGGTCGAGCAGCGTGTCGGCCGCGGTGCGCAGGACGTCCAGGGTGCCGGAGCGTTCGGCTCCGCGCAGCCCGCGGCAGGGGTGGGCTGGGCCGTACGGGGGCGGGGACGCGCACTCGGACCAGGGCGGGGAGCGGTGGTCTCGCCGGCAGGCTGGGCGAAGCCCCGGACAACCAAGTCCCGTTGGCGGCCGCGCGCGGCGAACGGACGGGTGGGGCGCGGGGGTTCGGAGGACACGGGACACGGGGGAACCGGCGCCGAATCGAGGCGCCCGTGTCCGTACGGAATCCCGGGGGGCATCGGACAGGGACGGCGGTGTCCCCGGCGCGGCCTCCGCCGACACCGAGCGGCTGCGCGGGCAAAGACTCCCCGCGTGGGTTAGGTTAGGCAAACCTAAGCCAGCCCCCGTGAGTGGAGATCCGGATGCGCAGCATGTTCCACACCGCCCTCGCCGCGCCCGTGCAGCCGTCCGGCGCCGAGCGCATCCGGTCGGTCCTGGCCTCGGCGCACTCGATGACCGTGGTCACCGCCCGCGGCCGCGCCGAGGTCTCCCGGCTCACCGCCGCCGACCTGGCGGGCCACCTTCATCTGCACCCTCTGGAGGCGGCCCTCCCCCGCCCCGGATCCGTTCCCGCCGCCCTGGAGTTCACCGACGTCGCCCCTACCCCGGTCCGCGAGCGGGTGCGCGCCCGGGTCACGGTGACCGGCCGGCTGGCCGCCGCCTACCGCACCGACGCGGGCGACAGCCAGTGCATGGAGTTCGCCCAGGCGGTCCTGGAGACCGCGGACGGCCGGAGCGCGGTCGAGCTGGAGGAACTGGTCGCCGCGGCCGCCGACCCCCTGGCCACCTGCGAGGCGGGCATGCTCACGCATCTGGTCGACGACCACCAGGAGCTCGTACCGCTGCTGATGCGCCTGGTGCGACCGCTGCCCGCGCCCGGGGCACAGCGCGTGGTGCCCCTGGCCGTCGACCGGTACGGCATCACCCTGCGCATCGAGTACCCCCGCGTCCACCGCGACGTCCGGCTGCCGTTCGCCACGCCGCTGGACAGCGCCGACCAGGCCGGAGGCCGCATCCAGGCGCTGCTCAGCGAAGCGCGCCGCTCCTCCCACCTCGGCCATCTGATGTCGGGGTGGTGAGCAGCGGCGCCCACGAAGGTCGCCGGCCCGAAGCTCGCGGGCCCGGAGGCCTTCCCCCTGTCACATCCGCCCGCGACGCTTCGTCATCGCACTGACGGAACGCGACCAAGGATGGGGACCGATGGACGACGACGAGTTCCTGGCCCGGCGCTTCGAGGAGAAGCGGCCGCAGCTCCGGGCGGTGGCCTACCGCATGCTGGGCTCGCTCAGCGAGGCCGACGACGCGGTGCAGGAGGCGTGGTTGCGGCTGAGCCGCACGGGGGCGGACGGCATCGGCAATCTGGGCGGCTGGCTGACCACGGTGGTCGGCCGGGTGTGCCTGGACATGCTGCGCTCACGGACCTCGCGGGGCGAGCAGCCGCTGGAGGTCCGGGTGCCCGATCCGGTGGTGGCGCCGCAGGACGGTCCCGGGGACCCGGAGCACGAGGCGCTGCTCGCGGACTCCGTGGGACTGGCGTTGCTGGTGGTGCTGGAGACGTTGTCGCCCGCGGAGCGGCTCGCGTTCGTGCTGCACGACATGTTCGCGGTGCCGTTCGAGGAGATCGCGCCGATGGTCGGGCGCACACCGGCCGCCGCCCGTCAGCTGGCGAGCCGGGCGCGGCGCCGGGTGCGGGGCTCCGCGCCGGTGCCCGACGCGGACCTGGCGTTGCAGCGCGAGGTGGTCGGGGCCTTCATGGCGGCGTCCCGCGCCGGTGACTTCGAGGCGCTGGTGGGCCTGCTCCATCCTGACGTCGTGCTGCGGGCGGACACCGGGGCGGGCCCGTTCGGGCTGTCGCGGGAGGCTCGCGGGGCGCGCACGGTGGCCGGGCGGGCCATGCTGTTCCGGCGCTTCGCGCCGTACACGCGGCTCGCGCTGGTCAACGGGACCTACGGCATCGTGACGGCGCCGGAGGGGCGGCTGACGGCGGTGATGAGCCTGACGATCAGCGGTGGGCGGATCGTGGAGATCGACATCCTGGCCGATCCGGAGCGGCTGGAGGGGCTGGAGCGGCTCGGCCTCGCCGCGTTCGATTAATAGCTCACATGTTCGGATGAGCGGTTACCCTGGACCCATGACCGCACCACTGCAGGGTTCGCTCTTCGACCAGGCCGACGACATCGGTCTCGGCCCGCTGGACGGCGTGCGGCGGACGGTCCTCGGCGCCGGCGCGTGGATCGACCTGCTGCCCGGCTGGCTCCAGGGGGCCGACGCGCTCTTCGGGGAGCTGGCCGGCGCCGTCCCGTGGAAGGCCGAGCGGCGGCAGATGTACGAGCGGGAGGTCGACGTCCCGCGACTGCTCTCCTTCTACGGGGAGGGCGCCGCGCTGCCCCACCCCGTCCTCGACGAGGCCCGTGACGCCCTCGACGCGCACTACACCCGCGAGCTCGGCGAGTCCTTCGTCACAGCCGGGCTCTGCTACTACCGCGACGGACGCGACAGCGTCGCCTGGCACGGAGACCGCACGGGACGGTCGTCCACCCACGACACGATGGTCGCCATCCTGTCCGTCGGCGATCCCCGCGATCTCGCGCTCCGTCCGCGCGGCGGGGGCGCCGCGGCGATGCGGCTGCCGCTCGGACACGGCGATCTGATCGTCATGGGCGGCTCCTGCCAGCGCACTTGGGAGCACGCGGTGCCCAAGAGCACGCGCGCGATGGGTCCGCGGATCAGCATCCAGTTCCGGCCGCGCGGCGTGCGCCAGTTTCGCGCGCCGCAGTTCTCCCCCGGCCCCGGCGGGTCCGCAAGGACGCGTGCCGGGGCCCGACCGCGCCCGCCCCCAAGGGCCCGCCCGACCCCCGCACGGCAGGCCCGGCGTAGCCGACATCACATCCCGCCCCGTACACCCGTTCGCCCACACTGGTCAGTCGACCCGGCCGTCAGCAACCGGAGAATGGGCGGAGACCAATGGGGCATATACGAATACCGCGGCGCTTCACGGCCGCTTCGATCATCGCCGGCCTGGCGGTTCCGCTGGCCGTGGCGGCCGGGGCGGGGGACGCTGTCGCGGCGACACCCCAGGTGACCTGCGTCTCGGGGAAGGCCGGGCTGGCGGCGAAGCTCCAGCGCGACATCACGGCGTCCCTCAAGGGCAGGACCGCCCTCACCGCGCTGTCCCTGCACGACCGCACGACGAACTCCGTGTGCACGCTGCGGGCGGACCAGCACTTCGACTCCGCCAGCACCGTCAAGGTCACCGTCCTGGCCACGCTGTTGTGGGACGCGACGAAGCACGGCCGCTATCTCACCGCGCGGGAGACCGGCCTCGCGTCCAAGATGATCACGCAGTCGGACAACAACGCGACGACCGCGTTGTGGAACCAGCTCGGCGCGACGAAGGTCAAGGGCTTCCTGTCGGCGGCGAAGATGACCCGAACCGTGCCCGGCACGGGCGGCTACTGGGGCCTGACGCAGATCACGGCCGGCGACGAGCAGAAGCTGCTGGACCTGGTCACGGCGCACAACACCGTGCTCAACGACAACGCGCGCGCCTACACCCTCAAGCTGATGAACAAGGTCATCGCCTCGCAGCGCTGGGGCACCCCGGCGGGTGCGCCGGCCACCGCGGTGGTCCACGTCAAGAACGGCTGGCTGTCCCGCGCCACGCACGGCTGGCGGGTACACAGCCTGGGCGCCTTCACCGGCGGCGGCCACGACTACAGCGTCGCGGTGCTCACCCACGACAACAAGACGATGGCCTCCGGCGTCTCCACCATCGAGGCGGTGGCCCGCGCCGTCCACAAGGACCTCGGCCCCGCGGGGTGACGGCCCGTCGGACCGGTGCACGCAGACGACAGGGCCCCTGTCCGCACGACGGCGAACAGGGGCCCACAGGTCGTGCCGGCGGCCCTACTTGAGGCCGAAGGCGCGGATGACGGTCTGGCTCACGGTGTTGCCCTTGGCGTCCTTCACGGACGTGCGCAGGCTCGCGAACCGGGCCTTGGACGGCGCCTTCAGCGACGCCGTCCAGGCCGCGCCCTTGTGGCGCACCGTGGTCCGGTGCCAGGTGGCGCCGTCGTCGTAGGAGACGTCCAGGGTCACCGTGCGGATCGTGCCGGAGCCGGTCGCGCCCTTGAGGTGCGAGGGCGTGACGGACACCGCTGACCGCCGGCCCGCCCGGCCGGACAGGTCGGTGGCCACCGCGTAGTCCAGCTGGATGAGCGGCAGGGGCGACAGCACGGTGTAGTCCGTGGTGGCGGAGGTGAATCCCCAGTCGGTGAGGGTGCGGGTCGAGTACGGCCGGCCCGGCAGGTTGCGCTTGCCCTCCACCACCAGGCGGTAGGGCCGCGACTCGGTGGGCAGGCCCTCGACGGAGAAGATCCCGTCGTTGGCCGTCTCACCGAGCAGTTGGGTGCCCTGGTAGAGCGAGACCTTCGAGGTGTCGCCGTCGGCCCAGACGACGCCGGCGTGGCCGCCGGAGTCACCCCAAGCGCTGATCGACGACGGGCTCATGACGTCCCCGACCCTGAAGGGGGCGGTGTGGACCGAGTCGTTGAAAAGCCGCGGGTGCTGGACGGGTGAGAACCAGGTCTCCCGGGACGTGCTGCGCGCCTTGTACGAGCGCGGCGGGCCGCCCTGACCGAGATCCGCCATGCCGGCGCCCGAGACCCAGCCGACGCCGGGCTCCGCCGTGACCCACGAGGTGAGCGTGGACTGCGCCGCGACCGGGACCAGCCGGCCGAGCATGGGCCGGCGGGTGTCGACGGACAGGTCGTCACGCAGCTCGACCGCCTCGCCCTGCTTGGTGTCGCGGAACGACTCGTCGATCCTGGCGAGGTCGCCCGGGCCGGGCCGGTACGTCAGCGTCCGGGGAATCGCGCCGTCATAGTGCCGGACCAGGTCGTACAGGTAGCGCGGGTGCGGGTGCGAGACGACCTTCAGCACTCCCGTGCCGGGCCAGAGAAGACGGTGCCGCAGACGGATGCTGTCGTCGGTGCCGAGCGAGGCCACCGGCAGCGGGGCCGCGTCGGGCAGGTCGGCCCACGCATCCAGCGTCCCGTAGCCGTCGTTGAGGATCAGCAGCAGCTTCGCGCCGGCCTTCGCCGCGGCCGCGGCCTGGTCGGGGGCGGACACGGAGTCGCTGCGGCGGACGACCGCCACCTGGCCGCGGGCCTTGACCTTGGCGAACTCCGCGGCCGTGCCGTTCCCGGCCCAGACGGGCCGGTACGAGGCGCTGCCCTCGGGCAGCATGCGGGACAGGCTCTGCACAACGGCGCTGTGGTATGTCTGGGAGCCCAGCGAGAGCGTCAGCGGCGGCTGGATCTGCCGCCAGCGCGTGGCGAAGGTGTAGGAGCCGTGCGTCACCTTGGACGTCGGGGCCGCCCAGAGGCTGTCGTATCGCCAGTACTCCGGCATGTAGCTGTCCATGAAGGGGTACAGGTCGCCGTACGACCGGTACTGGTCGACCCGCATGAAGCTGTTGGCGGTCGGCTGCGGTGTGATCGCCGCGGCCTTGCGGAGGTTCGCGGCGTCGAAGCGGAGCGAGCGGTCCGTGCTCATATCGACCTGCGGCGCGGAGAACACGCCGTAGCCGAGTGTGTGCGTGCCGTCGATGCCGGGGAGGTCGGAGTACATCGAGGCCGCGTAGTTGCTCGGGACCAGCCTGAGGTCCAGGGTGCCGGTGGAGTCGACGGTGTACACCTTGGGAACGGTGTTCCGGTCGACGTCCTTCAGCACGAGGGTGCCGGCCAGGCCGCTGCCCTTGAGGTCCTTCGCGGTGACCGACAGCTTGACGCGCCGGCCTTCCTTGTTCACGCCGACCGGCGTACGGGCGCGGACCGCGCCGTCGGGGCCGCCGGCGGTGAGCTGGGCGGTGTAGGCGGCGTTGTCCGCGGCCAGGTCGAGGTGGGTGATGACGCCGACGGCGGCGGTGCCGTGCGCGGGCACGGTCAGCCGGCTGTCGGTGAGGGTGAACAGCCCGACGGGGATGTCGTCCGCGATCAGGCCCAGGTCCAACGTGACCGGTTCGGCGGCGGTGTTGGTGTAGGTGACGTCCTTGCGGACCGTCTGGCCCGGCGTGTACGGGTACTGGACCTGCGCGAACGCGGCCCCGGAGGCGAGCACTGTGGCCTTCACGGCCGCGGCGATGTCGAGCCGGCCGCTGCCGCCCTGGTAGGGGCTGAAGCGCCGGGTGCTCGCGGTGGTGCTGACCAGTGCTTCCTTGAGCTGCTGCCCGTTCCAGTCCGGGTGCTTCGCCGCCAGCAGGGCGGCGGCGCCGGCGACGTGGGGCGTCGCCATGGAGGTGCCGCTCATCGTCTGGTACGCGCCCTCGCCCTCCGGGGCGTACTGGGAGCGGGCCGCGAGGATGTTGACGCCGGGGGCGGTCAGGTCGGGCTTGACGGCGTTGTCGCCGACGCGCGGGCCGCGGCTGGAGAACTCCGCCAGCTGGTCCACGCCCTTGCCCGGGCCGTTCACCGCGCCGACCGTCAGCGCGGCGTCGGCCGCACCCGGCGCGCCGATGGAGTACGGCTCCGGGCCGGAGTTGCCGGCGGCGATGACGAACAGCGCCCCGGTCTCCGCGCTGAGCCGGTTCACGGCCTGGCTCAGCGGGTCGGTGCCGTCGGTGGGGTCACCGCCCAGGCTCATGCTGACGATCTTCGCGTGCTGGTCGCGGGTCGCCCACTCCATGCCGGCCAGGATCCAGGAGTCCTGGCCGCTGCCGTCGTTGTCCAGGACCTTGCCGATGTGCAGCGAGGCACCCGGGGCGACGCCCTTCTCCTTGCCGTCGGACGCGGCACCGGTGCCCGCGACCGTCGAGGCGACGTGCGTGCCGTGACCGTGCCGGTCGGTGACGTCCTGGCCCGGTACGAAACTCTCCGAGGCGGCGATCCGCCCCGCGAAGTCCGGGTGCGCGGCGTCGATGCCCGTGTCCAGGACGGCGACGTCCACGCCCTGTCCGGTGTCCCCGCTCTCCCACACCTCCGGCGCGCCGATCTGCGCGGTGGTGTCGGACAGCGTCGCCTTGGCCTTGCCGTCCAGCCACACCTTGGCGATCCCGCCCGTCAGCCGCCCGGAGGGCTGCTCCCCCGCCGCGTTCTTGGCGGCGGCGCCGGTGAGGGAGGACCAGAAGTCCGTGGCCCGCGCGTGCTCGGCGGATATCGCGGCGCCCTGGATGCTGCTGAGCGTCAGGGTCTTCCGCGCGCCGTCCGGGGTCTTCGCGCTGCGGGCGCGGGCGGCGGCATCGGTGTACGTGACGATCAGCGGCAGCCGGTCGCTGTGGCTGTCGTCGTAGCCGTCCTTGAGCAGTTCGCCGACGTTGAACAGCTGCTCGTCGAGCGCGCCCGACGCGATCCAGGGCAGCGCGGCGTCGGGGTAGACGTAGGTGTCGGGGCCGACCGACATGACGTGCGCGCCGCCCGGCCTGCCCTGCGGATCGGACACGGTCGCGGTCGTGCGGCCGTTGCTGACGGTCACCTCGACCTTGTCGCCGGTGATCAGCGTGACGGTACCCGCGGCGTCGGGGCGTCCGGCGGCGGATGCGGTGGCCAGGGTGGCGGAGACGGGAGCGGTACGCGTCTCGGCTGACGCGGCCGGCCCGACGGCCGTCAGCGCCACGAGCACGGCGACCGCGACGGTCAGCCCGCGTCTGGGGGACGGAGGTGTACGCAAGGGAACCTCAAGAGGCTAGGCGTGCGAAAGATGTCCGTAGTCAGCCATCCTTTTGCCTCGCTGTAAAGAAGAGGTCATGTCCCTTGAGTGCCAATGTCCTCAACTGGACAGGCGGCAGTTCCCCCACGGTAATTCCCGCGTTTTGCCACGAACACATTTCCTGGCCATGACGTGCCGTCAATTATTTCTGTTTAGCGGCCGGTTGTGCGAGCGAATGGATGGGGATGCGCCGCCGGAAGGAAACGTCGCGGTGCTCAGACCCAGTTGCGGCGCGCCGCTGCGACGCCGGCGCCGAATCGGCTGGTCGTCCCCAATTCCGCGTAAAGGTCCTGAATACGGCGGCGCAGTGTCCGTGACGAGATCCCGAACTGCCGGGCGATCGCCTCGTCCTTGACGCCGGCCGCGAACAGCGCGAGGAGATTGCGTTCCTCGTCCGTGGGCTTGCGGTCCTCCTCGATGGGGCCGGCCGAGGAGGGCGGCGGGTCACCGGGGTCCGGAGGGCCCGCGAGCGGGGAGGCGGCCGCCCAGTAGCGCTCGAAGAGTTCCGAGAGTGCTTCGAGCAGAGGCGGCGCCTCGGTGTAGAGGCAGTCGTCGCTCCCGGCGGCCAGACCCAGGGACACCATCGCGGCCGAACGGTCGGCCATGGCCAGCTTGATCGGCAGCGTCGGGGTGATCCTGGCCTCCTCCCCCCGCGACACCAGGCTGCCGAGTTCGTGCCAGCCACCGGCCGCGACGAAGCTGGCGGCCGCGTAGACCGAGCGCACCCGGACGCCGCGGCCCACGGCCGCCTCGTCCAGCGGCCCGTTCGGGGCCAGCAGGAACGGGGGCCGGTCCAGGGAGCAGATCTCGGCGCGCGCGGCCTGCTTCAGGCGGTAGTAGCGGTCACCGACCGCCTCCGGCCCGCTGATCACAAGGGTCCCGTGACCGCCGTTCCTGGCCCGCTTCGCGGTGTCGAAGATCGCTCCGAGCGCGCCCGCCGCGTCGCGTACGGAGGTGAGTTGCCGTTCCCGTGACTCCACCAGCGCCCGCAGCGCGTGCCGGGGGTCGACGGTCAGGAACTCCCCCGAGGTACGGCGGCTGACCAGGCCGAAGCGGTGCAGTCGCTCCAGCAGCGCCAGCCCTTCGGCCGAGGTCACCCCGAACGCCGCCACCACGTCGTCGACGGTCCCGCCGCCGCGCGCGAGCAGGTGGCGATAGGCCTTCTCCGCCTCGGAGTCCACCCCGACCAGATCGAGCGGCGCAGCATCCTCCATCAGAACCCTCCCAGTCACCGGCTGCCGCCCCCGAAGCCGGTCACGAACCTAACAAGCCGCCGCGTCGGCCGGAAATCGCCTCTCGCCCCTCGGACCTGCGCCTAACCGGCCGCGTAGCGGTCCGATGCGCGCGAGAAGTCGAGGAAGCCGCGGGCCCAGGCGTGGATGCCGTCGGTGTAGCGGCGGATCACGGCGCGGCGGGAGGCCGTGGTGGGCTCGGCGCGCAGGGCGCGGACGGCGGCGGTGAGTTCGCCGACGCGGCGGGAGTGCAGGCGCTGGGCCTCGGCGACGGCCTCGCGCAACGGCAGCCGCCGGTGGTGGCGCAGCACGAGCACGAGGTTGGCGGTCTCGCCGCTCGCCAGTTCCTTGTCGAGCGAGAAGAGGTCGTTGGTCCAGCCGATGACGTCGGCGGCGGCTTCGCGCAGTTCGCGGCATGCGGGCGCGGACCACTCGGCCTGTGTGAGCTCCGCGTCCTCGGCGTACTCGATCAGGTCGAAGAACCAGCCCGTCGCGCCGGAGACCCGCCGCCAGGCGGCGTAGGCCTCCGGGGTGAGCACGGCGTGGTCGGAGCGGTGCCGGAGCATGTCCTGGTTGGTGCGGAGCCAGGCGACCAGGTGGTCGCCGAACCGGTCGCGCCAGGCCGGCCCCATGGCCGTGCCGATCCGCGGCACGACGTCGGCCAGGGCGCGGACGGCCGGCGGGGCCGTCGCCGCGGCGGCCGGTGCCGCGAGGGTGACGGTGCGGGCCATGGCGTCCAGTTCGGTGTGGACCGCCGCGGGGTCCCGCGTCAGGGCGTCGCTGCGATCGTCGACGGCGAACATCCACAGGGTCAGCCGGGCCAGTTCGGTGAGCTTGCCGGCCGGTGCCCAGGGCCACACATGGGCGGCCATGGCCGCGTGCCGTTCGCGGCGGGCCTGCTCCGCGGTCCGCTGTGAGAGCAGCCCGGTGCGCCGTGCCCAGGCCGCGACCTGCGGCTCGACCTGCCGGAGCGCGGAGTTGAACGCCGAGGGCCCCGGAATGCGGACCGCCGCCGAGGCCGGGACCGGCAGGGTGTCCGCGAGGGCCTCCGGTGCCGGAGTGTGCGTGCATGCGTACGCCGTCGCCTTGTCCACCACGTGCCCCCCTCCCGGCCCGCCCATCGGGCCAGGAATGCTTTTCGGCCATCCCCACCGACCGGCTCATACCCGCGCCCCGGTGCCGGAACGCCGGAATCACGCAGGAAAAGCGTGGGCTTTGGCCATGAATTACGCGGAGCGGGCCGGGAGTTCGCGGGACGCCGCGGGAACGCTCCGGCGGCCCCGGACACCCGCCGCCGCCGCGGACACCGACGGGCTCCGGCCTGCGCCCACGCCCGCGCGCCGGCGCAGCCGGGGCAGGCACGGGCGGGCCGGGGGGCGCCTCCGGCAGCACCGCTCTCGGCCTGACCTCGGGCGGCAGCGGTGACTGCGGCAGCGGCGAGGAGACCTTCTTCCCGCCGGTCATGGACGCGCTCCAGGTGTACGGGGCCGAGATCGGCGGACACACCGGGTGGCGACGGTGCCGGGCGGTCCCGCGGGGGACGCCCGGCACCGCCCGCCGCTCCGCCGAAATTCCCGCGACAGCCCCCGAGCGCCGGTGTTAGCTTCCGGCACCATGGACCCGCTCACCGAGACCGAGATCCGCGACGCTTTCGTCAACTGCTCCAAGGGCGAGGCGCGCCGGGCCAACCTGCCGCGCGACCTGGCGGAGCTGCCCTGGGCCGACCTGGACTTCCTCGGGTGGCGCGACCCCGGGGCCCCGGACCGCGGGTACCTGGTCGCCGAGCGGCACGGCCGCATGGTGGGCCTGTCGATGCGGTCGCCCTCCGCCGCGCGCAGAAGCCTGCTCAGGACGAGCCTGTGCTCGATCTGCCTCACCTCGCACGCCGGGTCCGGCGTCGACCTGCTCGCCGCCCCGAAGGTCGGCCCCGCCGGCCGCCAGGGCAACACCGTCGGCACCTACATCTGCGCCGACCTCGCCTGCTCGCTGTACATACGCGGCAAGAGGACCTCGGCCCTGGTGCGGCGCATGGAGGAGACCCTGACGCCCGAGGAGCGCGTGGAGCGCGCACGGGCCCATCTGGCGGGCTTCCTGGACAAGGTCTTCGACGGCGCGCAGGCACCGGCCTGACCGTCGCAGGCCGGCCGGCGCAGCCCGGCGCCCGACGTCAGCGGTGAGATGGGGGCCGGGACCGACCGGGGCGGCGAAGCCGCGGTCACGGACAGGGGCACGCCCGCCGGGCGGCCTCCGGTGGTGGGCGCCGCGGGGAGGGTGCGGGCGGCGCTCCGGCCGGACGGGGGCCCGACGGGCGGCGTTTTCCGGGACGGCCGCCACTTCCGTGGCGTCCGCCGCCGTCGATCAGTGCGGCCTGGAGCACGACGGCATGTCCGGGCGCTGGTGCCCGCCGGTGGCGAGCATGCGGACCTCGCCGCGGTCGCTTATCTCCGCCTGCACGATGCCGGTGTCGTCGCTGTATACGGGATGCCCTCCGGCTCCCTTGCGCTCGGTGCGCCGGACGACCACGGTGTCACCGGAAACGGGGAACGTGAGTTCGTACGTTTCGGAGTGGGACATGTGGGGAACCTCCTGTCTCCGCACCTTATGACCATTTATGCCCAGAGAATCACTCCCCCATGACACCGACTGTGACGTAGGCCGATGGCGGGCGCGCGGCGCCGTGCGGGATCATGGACCGTCGCCACACGTCGTACGTCCCAGGGGGGAACCCGATGTCGCACCTCACCCACATCGCCGCGCCGGACGGGGTCGCCCCCGGCAACGGCTACAGCCACGTCGTCATGGGAGAAGGCCGCCTCGTGGCGATCTCCGGGCAGATCGCGGTCGACGCCGACGGCGAGGTGGTCGGCCCCGGCGACCCGGCGGCGCAGGCCCGCCAGGTGTTCGCGAACCTCGGGCGCTGCCTGGCGGCGGCCGGCGCGGACTGGACGGACGTCGTCAAACTGACCTTCTTCGTCACGGACGTCGCCGTCCTGCCCGCCGTGCGCCGGGCGCGGGACGCCCACATCGACACCGCTCGCCCCCCGGCCAGCACCGCGGTGCAGGTGGCCGCCCTCTTCCGGCCCGAGCTGCTGCTGGAGGTCGAGGCGTTCGCGATCGTGCGGGACGTGCGGGACGCCACAAGCGCGGCGGACCGGCCGTGACGCTTCTCCCGCAGCTGTTCGACCCCGGGGCGCCGCCCGCCGAACCGGCGCCACCCGCACCCGGCGGCCCGCCCCGGCTCTGGCTGGTGGACACCGCCGCCACCGCGGCCCGCGCCGCCCGGCTCGCGCCGGACATGCTCGACGCCGAGGAACGCCGGCGCGCGGCGGCGTTCCACTTCGACCGCGACCGGGACGCCTACGTGGCCGCGCACGTCGCACTGCGGATGCTGCTCGGCGCCCAGCTCGGCACGGCCCCCGGCGCGGTGGCGTTCGTCCGCGAGACCTGCCCGACCTGCGGCGGCCCCCACGGCCGGCCCGCGGTGCCGGAGGGCGCGCCGCACTTCTCGCTCTCGCACACCCGCGGTCTGTCGCTGCTCGCCTTCGCCGCGGCCACGGTCGGCGCCGACGTGGAGGAGGTGCCCCGCGGGACGGCCCCGGACGGCGTGTGGCAGTCGCTCCACCCCCGCGAGGTCGCCGAACTCGAGGCCCTCGCGGAGCCGGGACGCGCGCTCGCCTTCGCCCGCGCCTGGGTCCGCAAGGAGGCGTACCTCAAGGCACTGGGCACCGGCCTGTCCCGCGCCCCCTCCGCCGACTACCTCGGCACCGCTCCCACCCCGCCGGCCGGACCCGCCGGCTGGCGCGTCCACGACGTGGCCGCCGGCGCGGGCCACATGGCCGCGATCGCCGTGCGCGAGCACTGACGGCGGGGCGCGGCGACGGGCGGGTGCCCGCCGTCGTACGGCCACACCCGCCCACCGGAGCAGGGACAGGTCAGCCGCGGGACTTGCGGGCCAGGGCGAGGAAGACGCCGCCCATGATGAGCGCGGCGCCCGCGATGCCGCCGATGGCCGTCACGATCGTCTCGCGCCAGCCGGTGTCGGCCAGGGCGGGGGCGCCGGAGGTCGCCGCGGCGGGCGCGGTGGTGGAGGCGGCGGCCTCCCGGATGAGCCGGGTCACCACGTCGGGGTGGGAGAGCATCGCGACGTGCGAGGAGTCGACCTCGACGGTGCGGGAGCCGGCGCGCTCGGCCTCGTAGCGTTCGAGGGCGGGGTTGATGGCGTGGTCCTCGGTCGCGACCAGGGCCCAGGACGGCACGGTCCGCCAGGCAGCGCCGGTCGCCGCTTGGGTGAAGGCGGTCGTGGCGATGGGCCGTTGCCCGGCGGCCATCAGCCGGACCTGTGCCGCGGGGAGGTCGGCGGCGAAGACGTTGCGGAAGCTGGAGTCCCGGATGTAGACGTCGACGCCGCTGCCCGTCGCGTCGCGGTAGGGCACCGTGCGCTGGGCGTTGCCCAGCTGGGTGGACGGGAACTTCGCGCCCAGTGCGGCGAGTGTCTCGCCCCGGTCCGGCATGAAGGCGGAGACGTACACCAGCGCCTTGACATGGGGGTTGCCGGCGGCCGCGTCGCTGATCACGGCGCCCCCGTAGGAGTGGCCGGCCAGCACGATCGGGCCCTTGATGCTCCTGAGCACACTGGCGATGTACGTGGAGTCGTTGGTCAGGCCGCGCAGCGGGTTGGCGGGGGCGATCACGTCGTACCCCTCGCTCTCCAGGCGGCGGACGACCTCGTCCCAGCTCGACGCGTCGGCGAAGGCGCCGTGCACGAGCACCACGGTCGGCTTGCCGCCGCCGGTGGGGCCGTCGCCGGGGGCCGCGGAGGCCTCGACGGGTCCGGCGGCCAGGGCGGCCAGGGCCGCCGCGGCGAGCACCGCGGTCAGGGGCGCGGCCGTGGGTATGCGGCGGGGGCGGGGCGGGGTGCGGGGGATCGGATCGGTGTCGATGTCCATGGCGGGTTCGTCCCTCTTTCGCGGAAGGGATGGAGGTCGCCTTCCAGCGTTCGCCCGCCGTTCCCGCGGCGCTCGCCCCGTGGGGCGAGCGGGTGACTGCGCGCCGTTCCCCCTTTCCGTACGCTCCGCGGACCGGAAACACCGACGTCATCGAACGGCAGTATGATCCGCCTCACACATGATCCCGAACGGCGGAAGCCCGTGCCGCAGCATGCCTGCATGTCCACGGGTCGGCCGTCCCTGCACTGAGGGGAGCGTTCCGATAGCCCTCCGAATATGGCTCAGCAGCGCGGGGGTGGCCACCGCACAGGTGATGGCCATGCTGCGCGGGAACCCCGATGCCGTGGATGTCCGCATCTACGGCACCAACGTCGATCCCACCGCGGCCGCGCTCGCGGCGTGCGACGTGGCCGAGGTCGAACCCCGGCACGTCGCCGACCCGGTGTACGCCCGATTCGCCCTCGACTTCTGCCGCCGGCACGCGATCGACGTGCTCATCCCGCCCCGGCGGCTGAGCGCGCTGGCCGGCCTGACCGACGAGTTCGCGGCCGTAGGCACACGGCTGATGTGCTCGCCGGCGCGCTCGGTGAAGGTGCTGACCAGCAAGAGCCGTACCTATGAGGAGGCGCTCGCCGCGGGCATCCCGGTGCCACCGTGGCGGGTGGTGGGGGACGCCGACGGGCTGCGGACGGCCGTGGAGGAGCTGTCGTCGACCGGCGAGACGCTCTGCTTCAAGCCCGCGGGCGAATTCTCCGCCTTCGGGTTCCGCATCCTGGAGGACCGGCCGATGGTCCTGCGCGACCTGCTGGCCCCGGCCCGTCCCATGGCCTCGGTCGACGCGGTCGCCCAGGCGATGAAGCAGGCCGCGGAGGAGGGCGAGTCCGTGCCCCCGCTGATCGTCATGCCCTACCTGGAGGGGCCCGAGATCAGCGTCGACTGCCTGTCCACCCGTGGCGGCGAACTGCTCGCCGCGATCCCGCGTGCCAAGGACGGCCGCTACCGGCTGCTGCTGGACGACCCGGTGATGACGGACATCGCCCGTCGCCTGGTCGCCCACTTCGGCCTGGCATACCTGTCCAATGTGCAACTGCGGCACCGCTTCGGGGAGCCGGTCCTGCTGGAGGCCAATCCCCGGCCCTCCGCCGGAATCTTCCAGACGGCCTTCACCGGGGTGAACCTGCCCTGGGCCGCCGTGCGCCTCCTGCTCCACGGCGACGCGGGCCTGATCGCCGCACCGCGCCTCGGCGGCCGGGTCGCGGTGACCGAGGCGGTCACCGAGGTCCCGGACATCGTGCCCGCCGTGATGCCGACGACGGCCGCGACCGTCACGCCGGAGTCCGTGGGCAGCGTGGCCTGACCCGTCACTGCCCCGGGCCGCCCGGGGCAGTTTCCGGCAACGTGGCGGGGGCGACGCCGCGGGGGCAGGCTGGAGGGAGGAAGGCAGGTGGCAGTCCATGAGCAGACTCGAGGAACAGATCGACCTCGGCGTTCCGTCCGAGGTGGCGTGGAAGCACTTGCACAGCGTGGGCGAGTATCCGCAGTTCGTCGGCGGCGTCCTGGACGCCACGGCCGAGGGGGAGAGCAGAGCGCGGCTGGAGGTGGCCCGCGGCGGAGGCGATGACGCCTCCATCGACACGGAGATCTCGGACCGGCCGCAGGCGCGGGGGGCGACCCGTGAGATGGCCTGGCGCACCAGCGGCACCCCGGAGATGAGCGGGACATGCTCGGTCCTGCCGATCGACGAGCAGCACAGCCGGGTGCAGGTCCGCATGGAGTACGACGCCGGCGAGGTGCGCGAGGCGTTCGGCGGCCCCAAGGGATTCGCCCAGGTCAGCGCGATCGAACGGACGATCCGCGACGACCTGCAACGCTTCAAGGACCTGGTGGAGCGCGAACGCTGACGTGGTGTGACGTGACGTGCGGCGGGTGCCGCGGGGCGGTCCGCACGGGCCGCCCCGCCGCGCTACATCCGCACCCCGTGGCGGCGCAGGTAGGACACCGGGTCCACGTCGGTCCCGTACCCCTCGCCGGTGCGGACCTCGAAGTGCAGGTGCGGTCCGGTGGTGTTGCCCGTCGATCCGGAGCGGCCCACCTGCCGTCCCGCGGAAACCGTCTGCCCGGCCCGTACGGTCAGCGACGAGAGATGGCCGTACTGCGTGTACATCCCGTCCGCGTGCCGGATCACCACCTGGTAGCCGTACGCACCGCCCCAGCCCGACTCGACGACGGTGCCGGCGGCCACGGCCTTGACGGAGGTCCCGGTGGGCACGGTGAAGTCCTGCCCTGTGTGGTAGCCGCTGGCCCAGTGCGCGCCGGCCCGGTGGTAGGGGGTGCCCATCGATCCGCTGACCGGTGCCACGAACGCGGTGGCGGCGGCCGCGGGCCTGGCCTTCACCGCGGGCTTCTGCTTCGGCTTCGCCGCGGGTCCGGCCTTCGTACCGGACTTCGCGGGCGGCTTGGTGCGCGGCGCCGCCTTGCTCGCCGCGCCGGGCAGCGCCAGTTCCTGGCCGGGGAAGATGAGGTCCGGGTCGGCCCCGACGACCGGGCGGTTGGCGTCGTAGAGCCGCGACCAGCCGCCGCGTACGTCCCGCTCCTCGGCGATGCCGGAGAGGGTGTCCCCGCTGACGACCCGGTACGAGGTCTCGTTCCCGTCGGGCGCGCCGTTCTGATGCTTCGTCACCTGATCGTGCGCGGGGGGCCGTTCCATCCGCGTCTTCTTCTGTGCGGGGATCCCCGTCCGCGGCTCCGGCCCGCCCCGCGTCAGCCCCGCGCGCTGCGAGCACACCGGCCATGCCCCGGGCCCCTGCCCGTCCAGCACGCGTTCGGCAACGCGTATCTGCTGGTCCCTGGTGGCCAGGTCGGCGCGTGAGGCGAACTTCGTCCCGCCGAACGACTTCCACGTCGCCGGCGTGAACTGCAGCCCGCCGTAGTAGCCGTTGCCCGTGTTGATGCTCCAGTTGCCGCTGCTCTCGCACTGCGCGACCTTGTCCCACGTGCCGGCGGTCGCCGCCCCCGCGCCGGTCGCGGCGATCAGCGGCAGCGCCAGCCCCGCACCGGACGCGGCTGTCACGGCCACGGACATCTGCGAGAGGCGGCCGGGCGGCTGGGGTCTGCGGTGGCGACCTCGTACGGGCATGGGGCGACCACCTCTCAGGTTCCGGACATACGGCCGTACAAGTACGACAGAGTGATCTTGTCGCCGCAAGAGCGCGTTCGGGAATCGCCTGTGCGCCCCAACCACAACCGCCCCGCGCCGACTTGCCTCGCCCGGCGCCCGCACCGGCACGGCGGGCGCGGCAGGTCACGACGTGCGGGGAGGCAGCGGGAGCGGGAGGCCGGGAAGCCCGTCGAGGCTGACACCGACATGGGGCTTGGCGGCGCAGTAGTCGTTGAAGGACTCGTCGGTCTCACGTGAGAAGCGCTGTGTGTGCAGATCGCGCTCCTCGCGGAAGTCCAGGTACGGCACGGCGAACCCGCAGCTGTCGCTGATGCGTTCCGCGGTGACGACGATGATCGCGCGCACATCGGTCCGCTTGCGGACGTCGTCGGAGAAGTACGGGACCAGCGCGTCCCAGCGCGGGTCGTCACGGAGCACCGCCTCGCCGCGCCCGTGGACGCGCACGATGGCCGGCGGGCCGGTGAAGGCGCACCACATCAGGGTGATGCGGCCGTTCTCCCTGAGATGGGCGATGGTCTCCGCGCCGCTGCCGCCGAGGTCGGCGTAGAGGAAGGTGTGGTCGTCGAGGAGGGCGAAGGACCCGTCGAGGGCCTTGGGCGAGAGGTTGACGCGGCCCTCGCCCGACAGCGGCGCGGTGGCGGTGAAGAAGATCTTCTGCTCTTCGATGAAGGCGCGCAGGCGCCCGTCGATGCGTGCGTATGTCTTTCCCATGCCCGCGATTCTCCGGCGGTGGCGCGGATTCCGCGGTCGTGCTCCCGCGGTGTCGGCGTGAACCCGCCCCTGCGGTGCGCGCCGGCGCGGACCTCAGCGCCGTGGGCCCCGGTCGTCGTCGCGGACCTCGATGCCGAGCGCGGCGGCCAGCGCCGGCGCGAGGTCCAGCAGCTGGGCGCTGCCGATGACGGCGCCGCGCAGGGCCTCGTGGCCGTCGGCGATGTCGAGGAGGGTGGTCCCGCGCAGGTCGGTGGCCTCGAGTTCCGCGTGGCCGATGCGCAGCCGTTCGAGCTGGGTGCCGGGGAAGGAGACCTTCTTGAGCCGCGCTCCGCCGAGGTCGACGTCGCGCAGGACGCAGTCCTCGAAGACGACCTCGTGGAGCGAGCCGCTGCGCAGGTTGACCGAGTCGAACTTGCAGCGGCGGAAGACCACGCGCCGCAGCACCGCCCCGAAGGCCTCGGCCCCGGCGAACACGCATGAGTCCGCGGTGACGTCGGTCCAGTTGGTCTCGGCGAACGAGGTGCCGACGAAGCGGTCGCCCTGGAGCCACACCTCGTTGAACCGCCCGCGGCGCAGGCTGCCGCCATTGAGGACGGAGTCGGTGACGGCGCATTCGAGGAACTGGGCGCCGCCCGCGTCCTGGTCGTCGAGGGTGAGCCCGGCGAAATGCAGCGTGTCGTACCGCTCTTCGACGAAGAGCCGCGACTCGGCGAAGGGCTCCAGCACATGCGCGTACGGGAGCTCGGACAAGGAGGTCGGCACCTTGTGGGTCATGGCCTCACGGTAACCGCCGCCACCGACAGCGACCGGAGGACCCGAAAGGAACCGAACACAAGGGGCGAATCGTCTGTCTTTGATACCTTTCGCCCATGAGTGCACCCTCCCCCAGTGCTTCGCCCGAGTGGGAGTCCCCCCGGCGGAGCCTGGAGGAGCCCGGGCCCGGTGCGCCTCCGTACCGCCGCCGCGGCGTGGAGCTGGGACTGCTGTGCGCGGCGGTCCTGATCTCGGTGTACGGCTACTGCAACGTCGGCCTGGCCAGGGAGGGCACCCTGCCGCCCGGCGCCGCGGGCTACGGGGCCGCCCTCGGGGCGCTGTCGCTGCTGGCGCATCTGACCGTCCGTCTGCGGGCGCCGTACGCCGACCCGCTGCTGCTGCCGATCGCGGTGCTGCTCAACGGCCTGGGCCTGGTGCTGATCCACCGCCTGGACCTGTCCACCCCGGACGCCGCCGCGCCCGCGCAGCTGGTCTGGTCGGGTGCCGGCGTCGCACTGTTCCTCCTGGTGGTCCTCACGCTGCGGGACTACCGGGTGCTGGCCGTGTACGCGTACGTGTGCGTGGTGGCCGCGCTCGCGCTGATGATCGCGCCGATCCTCTTCCCCGCCGTGAACGGCGCGAAGCTGTGGATCCGGTTCGGGGGACTGTCCTTCCAGCCCGGGGAGTTCGCCAAGGTGCTGCTCGCGGTGTTCTTCGCCGCGTACCTGGCGGACAACCGCAGCGCGCTGGCCTACACCGGCCGCCACATCTGGCGCTTCCGGCGGCTGCAGCTGCCGACCGGCCGGGTGCTCGGGCCGCTGCTGGCGGTCTGGGCGATCAGCGTGGGCGTGCTGGTGGTGGAGCGCGACCTGGGCACCTCCCTGCTGTTCTTCGGGCTGTTCGTGATCCTGCTGTACGTCGCGACCGGGCGGACCGGGTGGATCGCGATCGGCCTGCTGCTCTCGGGCGCGGGGGCGTTCCTGGTCGGCTCCCTCGAACCGCACGTGCACTCCCGGGTACAGGACTGGCTGCATCCGTTCGCGAGCATCGAGGACGGGCTGGGGCCGGGGCAGCTGGCGCAGTCGCTGTTCGCGTTCGCGGCCGGCGGCCTGCTGGGGACGGGCCTGGGCGAGGGGCACTCGGTCTTCGTCGGCTTCGCCGCCAAGTCCGACTTCGTCCTGGCCACGGCGGGCGAGGAACTGGGGCTGACCGGGCTGACCGCGCTCTTCCTGCTCTACGGGCTGCTCGTGGCGCGCGGTTACCGCGCGGGGCTCGCCATCCGCGACCCGTTCGGGCGGTTGCTGGCGATCGGGCTGGCCGCGATCTGGGCACTCCAGGTCTTCGTGATCGCGGGCGGCGTCACCGACCTGATCCCGCTCACCGGCATGCCGATGCCGTTCCTGGCGCAGGGCGGTTCCTCCGTCGTCACCAACTGGGTGATGGTCGCGCTGCTGGTGCTGCTCAGCGACACCGCCCGGCGGCCCGGTCCCGGCCCGGTCCCGGCGGTGCCGGGGTGATCCCGCACGCCCGCCGGGCCGCCGCCTTCTGCATGCTGCTCTTCGTCGCGCTCCTGGTGAACGCCACCCGCCTCCAGGTCTTCAGCGCCCCGGCGTACAACGAGAACCCGGCCAACCGCCGGGTGGCCATCGCCCGCTACGAGCGGCCGCGCGGCGACATCTACGTCGGCAAGCACAAGGTGACCGGCTCCCGCCCCACCGACGGCCCGCTCGGCTACGAGCGCACCTACACCGACGGCCCGCTGTACGCGCCCGTGACCGGCTTCGCCTCCCAGACGTACGGCACGACGCTGCTGGAGGCGGCCGAGGACGCCATCCTCTCCGGCACCTCCCCGCAACTGGCCACCCTGCCGGTGTGGAACGCCATCACCCGGCAGCCGCAGGCCGCCGGCGACGTCCGAACCACCATCGACCCGGCCGCCCAGCGCGCCGCGTACGAGGCCCTGGGTGGCAAGAAGGGCGCGGTCGCCGCCCTCGACCCGTTGACGGGCCGGATCCTGGCGCTGGTGAGCGCCCCCTCGTACGACCCCGGGCGGATCGCCGGCGCCGGTCCGCGGGCGGCCGCGGCGTGGCAGTTGCTCACCTCCGACCGCGACCAGCCGATGCTCAACCGGGCGCTGCGGCAGACGTACCCGCCGGGCTCGACGTTCAAGACGGTGACCGCCGTGGCGGCGCTGACCAGCGGCACGATCACCGACATCGAGGAACCCACCGACTCGCCCAATCCCTATGCGCTGCCCGGCTCGACCACTTTGCTGCGCAACGAGTCGGACGCCGAGGACTGCAAGGACGCGCCGCTGCTGTACGCGTACGCCATCTCCTGCAACACCGTCTTCGGCAAGCTCGGCGACGACGTCGGCCTGACCGCGATGCGGGAGACGGCGGAGGCCTTCGGCTTCAACGACGACTCCCTCGGCATCCCCTCGCACGCCGCGGTCAGCGTCTTCGACCGCCGCATGGACGACGCGCAGCTGGCCCTGTCCTCCGTCGGCCAGTACGACACCCGCGCCACTCCCCTGCAGATGGCGATGGTCGCCGCGGCGGTGGCCAACGACGGCACCCTGATGTACCCGCATCTGGTGGACCGCACCACCGACAGCTCCGGGCTGCCGGTCGCGCTCACCGGCGACCGGGCCTACGGGCAGGTGATGGACGCCGTGGTGGCCCGGGACATGCAGACCATGATGACCGAGGTGGTCCGGTCGGGCACGGGCGGCAACGCCGCCATCCCGGACGCCGTGGTGGGCGGCAAGACCGGCACCGCGCAGAACGGCGAGAACAACCGCGGCACCCCCTTCGCCTGGTTCATCGCCTGGGCCAAGGACTCCGCCGGCGGCCCCGCGCGGGTCGCCGTCGCGGTCGTCGTCGAGGACGCCGCGGCGGACCGCGCGGACATCAGCGGCGGCGGCAACGCGGCGCCGGTCGCCCGCGCGGTGATGGAGGCGGTGCTGGGCCTCGGCTGACGGTCACGCGCCGCCGGGTCTCACTCCCGTCCGAGCGCGATGGTGCCGGCGACCTCGGCGACCCGCTCGTCCTCCTCCTTGGCGAAGCGCTCGGCGTCGAGTTTCTCGGCGATCTCCTCGTCCTGGGCCATGAGCAGGTCGAGGTTGGAGTCGCCCATCTCGAAGACGCCCATGTCGACATACGCGCGCTGCAGCCGCTCGCCCCACAGGCCGATGTCCTTCACGCACGGCACGATGCGGCTGAACAGCAGTTTCCGGAAGAGCTGCAGGTACTCCGACCGCTCGCTCAGTTCCTCGGCCTCCTGGCGCGGGATGCCGAAGTCCTCCAGCACCTCGGCGCCGCGCAGCCGGTCCCGCATGAGGTAGCAGCCCTCGATGACGAACTCCTCGCGCTCGCGCAGCTCGGCGTCGGACAACTGCCGGTAGTGGTCGCGCAGCGCCATCCGCCCGAAGGCCACGTGCCGGGCCTCGTCCTGCATGACGTAGGCGAGGATCTGCTGGGGCAGCGGCTTGTCGGTGGTGTCGCGGAGCATTCCGAAGGCGGCCAGGGCCAGGCCCTCGATGAGCACCTGCATGCCGAGGTAGGGCATGTCCCACCGGGAGTCGCGCAGGGTGTCGCCGAGCAGCGCCTGGAGCGAGTCGTTGATCGGGTAGACCATGCCGACCTTCTCGCGCAGGAAGCGCGAGTAGATCTCGGCGTGCCGGGCCTCGTCCATGGTCTGGGTGGCCGAGTAGAACTTGGCGTCCAGGTCCGGGGCCGACTCCACGATGCGGGCGGCGCAGACCATCGCTCCCTGCTCGCCGTGGAGGAACTGGCTGAACTGCCAGGAGGCGTAGGCGCGGCGCAGGTCGCGCTTGTTCTGCTCGGACATCTTGTCCCAGTGGGACGTGCCGTACACGGTCAGGTTCCGGTCCGGGACGCCGAGCGGGTCGTACGGATCGACCTCGATGTCCCAGTCGATGCGGGTCACCGCGTCCCACTGCTTGTCCTTGCCCTTCTGGTACAGGGCCAGCAGCCGGTCGCGCCCGTCGTCGTAATCCCATGAGAAGCGGGCCGCTCCGGAGGCCGGGATCTCCCACAGGTGCTCCTGCGACGTCATTGGCGCCTCCCCGACTCTTGACGAGCTTGCTGACACACAGTCTCATAAGAGAATGACCGCTGGCACCCCTCTCGCAACGCGAGAAAAAGTGGCGGAGCGGCTGCTCGAAGCCTCCGCGAAGCACTCCTTCGACCCGGACACCGAGCTCGACTGGGACGCCCCCTTCGAGGACGGCGGGTGGTTCTGGCCCCCCGAGCTGGTCTCCCTGTACGACACCCCGCTGTGGAAGCACATGTCGCAGGAGCAGCGGATCGAGCTGAGCCGGCACGAAGCCGCCTCGCTGGCCTCGATCGGCATCTGGTTCGAGATCATCCTGATGCAGTTGCTGCTGCGGCACTCCTACGACCTGGACCCCACCAGCGGGCACGTGCGCTATGCCCTGACCGAGATCGCGGACGAGTGCCGCCACTCGAAGATGTTCGCGCGGCTGGTGACCCGGCTCGGCACGCCCGTCTACCGGCCGACCCGGCTGGACCACAACCTCGGCCGGGTGCTCAAGACCGTCTCCACCACACCCGGCGCGTTCACGGGCACCCTGCTGGCCGAGGAGATCCTCGACTGGATGCAGCGCCTGACCTTCCCGGACGAGCGCGTGCAGCCGCTGACCCGCGGCGTGACCCGCATCCACGTGGTCGAGGAGGCCCGGCACATCCGCTACGCCCGCGAGGAACTGCGCCGCCAGATGGCCACCGCGCCGCGCTGGGAACTGGCCTTCACCCGGGTCGCCTCCGCCGAGGCGGCCCGGGTCATCGCCCGGTCGCTGATCAGCCCGCAGGTGTACGCGTCGGTGGGACTGGACCCGCGGTACGCCGCCGAGCTGGCCCGCACCAGCCCGCACCGGCGCGACGTGATGCGGCAGGCGGCGAAGAAGCTGATGGACTTCCTGGAGGAGGTCGGCATGTTCGAGGGCCGCGGAGTACGCCGGATGTGGCGCAGCTCGGGCCTTCTCGGGTAGGACGGCGGGCGGGCCCGATACGCTGGCGTTCATGAACGGCAGTTCGACGCCGGTGCCCGCCGCCCCCGCCTACCGCCGGCTGAGCGTCGAGCAGCGCCGCACCCAGCTGCTCAGCGCCGCCGTGGACCTCTTCGGGCACCGGCGCCCCGAGGACGTCTCGATCGACGACGTGGCCGCCGCCGCGGGTGTCTCCCGCCCCCTGGTCTACCGCTACTTCCCCGGCGGGAAGCAGCAGTTGTACGAGGCCGCCATGCGCGGTGCCGCCGACGAACTGCGGGACTGCTTCGTGGAGCCCGCGGCGGGCGAGATGACCCAGCGCCTGTCGAACGCGCTGGACCGCTATCTGTCGTACGTGGACGAGCACGACGCCGCGTACTCCGCGCTGCTGCGCGGCGGCAGCGTCGCCGAGACCAGCCGCACCGGCGCCATCGTGGACGAGGTGCGGCGCAGCGCCGCCGAGCAGATCCTCGTACACCTGGGCGCCCCCCGTCCGGGTCCGCGGCTGGCGATGATGGTGCGTTCGTGGATCGCGAGCGTGGAGGCGGTGTCGCTGACCTGGATCGACGAGGGCAAGCAGCCGCCGGCCCACGAGCTGCGGCGTTGGCTGGTCGACCACTTCACGGCACTGCTGCTGGTCAGTTCCACCACCGACCAGGAGACCGCCGAGGTCGCGCTGGCCGCGCTGGGGAGGGAGAACCCGGGCGGCCCCGCCGGCGACCTGGCCCGCCGGGTCGTGCCGCTCGCACAGGCCGTCGCACATCTGCTCCCACCTGCCATTCCATGAACACGGGCCCCGTCCGAGGGCCTACGCTGACCCCGTGAGGCATGAGGACACGGAATTCGTCGGGGGGCCGCTGGACGGCCGCGTGCTGGGGGTGCTGACCGGCATCACCGGGCAGCCCCCGAAGGTGTACGAGGTGCCGGTGCCGCAACCGGACGGCGCGGCCCCGGTCGTACACGTCTACCACCGAGAACCCAGCCCGGGGACGCGCACGCAGCGCCGTACGCGGTGGGTCTTCGTCTACGACCCCGAGGGCAACCGGCCGGAGAAGCCGCGCTGGCCCTGGTCGAAGCCGGGAGCCTGAGCGCCGCGGCCCGGCTTCTCCCGGCGGGGCGTCCCGCGGCATCCGGTCCGGACCATTGACGGGATTGGTCCAGACCTGTTTGCTGCGGGTTGTCATGTGCACATCTCCTCACCCCCGAAGGAGCGGTCCCCATGAGATCCCTCGTCGCCGCGACGGCGACCCTCGCCCTCACCGCCGCCCTCGGCGGGCTGATCGCCCTCGCACCCTCCGCGCACGCGGGTGAGTTCCTGGTCAACCGCGGTTTCGAGAACGGCAACCTGACCGGCTGGAGCTGCGACGCGGGCACCACCCAGGCGGTCACCGGCCAGGCCAAGACCGGCAGTTGGGCACTGGCCGGCACCCCGGGCTCGTCCGGCACCGCGCAGTGCAAGCAGACGGTCACCGTGGCGCCGAACACCACCTACACCTACTCCACGCAGGTCAAGGGAAATTACGTCTACATCGGGGTGGACGGCGGGGCGAGCACCTGGACCCCGGGCACCGGCGGGCGTACCAGCAGCTCAGCGTGAACTTCACGACCGGGGCGAGTCAGACGAGCGCGACCGTCTACGTCCACGGCTGGTACGCCCAGCCCACGTTCTGGGCCGACGACGCCTCGCTCACCGGCCCGGGCGGTCCGGTCACCCCCACGCCCACACCGACGGACACACCGACGCCCACGCCCACACCGACGGACACACCGACGGGCCCTTCCTCCCACGCGCTGGTCGGCTATCTGCACTCCAGCTTCGCCAACGGCTCGGGCTATGTGCGCATGGCCGACGTCCCGGCGAGCTGGGACTACATCGACCTCGCCTGCGGCGAGCCGACGACGACCACCTCGGGCGACATCCGCTTCACCCGCTGCCCCGCGTCCGAGTGCCCGAACGTGGAGTCCGACGCGGACTTCAAGGCCGCGATCAAGGCGAAGCAGGCGCAGGGCAAGAAGGTGCTGATCTCCATCGGCGGCCAGAACGGCCAGGTTTCCCAGGTGGCCGTCGGCCTGCCCGCCACCTCCAACGCGGGCAACGGATGGACAACTCCGGCAGATGTCGACAAAGCACTCGACTGCCTGACCAAGCGGACCAACTGCGGTTCCTACACCCCGCACGGAACGTGGCCGAATCTGCGCGGTCTGATGACGTGGTCGATCAACTGGGACAAGTTCGACAACTGGGAATTCCAGAAGAACTTCGATACGTACTTCGGCTGACACACAGGGAACGGGTGGCTCCAATTGCCACGGAGCCACCCATTCCGGCCCGGTCACCCTGTCGCAGCCGACCCGATCATGTAAGTATCTACCGGCAGGCAGCCGGTAATACAGTCGGAGGTAAAGGGATGTCAGCAGCAAGCAGGCCCAAGGAGTGGGTGCGCAGGGCACTCGTCTGCGGGACGCTGCTGGCCGCCGCGGCCCTCGGACTGCCCGCGCAGAACGCGCAGGCGATGCCCGACGACCCGTATCCCCACGGACCGACCCTGGTCGTTCTGCTGGAACGGCTGCAGGACCTCTATCTCAGGGCCGAAGAGGCCACCGAGACCTACGACCAGGCCGAGTCGGAACTCACCGAGAACCGCGGCAAGGCCGACCGCCTGGACCGCCAGCTCGCCGAGGAGCGCACGGCGCTGGCCGACGCCCGCGCGCTGGCCGGGCAGCTCGCCCGCGAGCAGTACAAGGAGGGCGGGGTCTCCCCCTACCTCAGCCTGTTGCTGAGCGGCGACCCGCAGGACGCCTTCACCCAGGGCCACATGCTCGACCGCGCCGTCGGCAGCCAGGCGGAGCTGGTCGCCCAACTGGAGAACGGCGAGAAGCGGATCGCCGCGCTCAGCCGCGCCCAGCAGCATGCGCTGGACGGCTCGCTCCAGCTCGCGGACCAGCAGCGCGACGCCAAGGAGGAGATCGAGAAGCAGCTCGCGAGCGTCGAGCAGATCCTCGCCGGCCTGACGGGCACGCAGCTCGCCGACCTCCAGCGGCTGGAGGAGCAGGGCATCGACCGGGCCCAGGAGGAGTTCCTGAGATCGGGAAAGCTCGGCAGCCTCTCGCTCGCGCCGTCCAAGGCCGGCAACAGCGCGCTGAGCTTCGCCTACGCCCAGCTCGACAAGCCCTACGTCTGGGGCGCCGAGGGCCCGCAGGCGTACGACTGCTCGGGGCTCACCTCCCAGGCCTGGCTGCACGCGGGGACCCCCATCCCGCGCACCAGCCAGGAGCAGTGGAAGCAGCTGCCGCACATCCCGCTCAACCTGCTGCGCCCCGGCGACCTGGTGATCTTCTTCCCCGGCGCCACCCATGTGGCGATGTACATCGGCAACGGCCTGGTCATCCAGGCACCCCGCCCCGGCAGCGTCGTCAAGATCTCCCCGATCGCCGCCAACCCGATCCTCGGGGCCGTCCGCCCGGACCCCGGCCAGCCGTCGATGCAGCACTACGTCTCACCGACCGCTCCCGACTCGGCGAAGGACCGGACCTCACTGGGCGGCTTCACGGGCTCGTGACGGGCCCCCTGCGTGCGTGACCGACGCCACGGCGCATCGGACAGACCTGTCTGTTAGTTTTGCCGGGAAGGGCCCGCCGGGCCCCCGGCAGAACCAGGTGATCGGCATGCCCGCCACGGCCAGGCGCCTCCCGGCACGCGAGCGCATCCTGACGACGGCCGAGGAGTTGTTCTCGGCCCACGGGCTGCGCGGCGTGGGCATCGACCGCATCATCGCGGAGTCGGGCGTGGCCAAGTCGACGCTGTATGTGCACTTCCCCTCCAAGGACGAACTGGCCGCCGCCTATCTGCGCCGGATCGACGACTCCTGGCGGGGCAAGCTGCGCACCGCCGCGCTGGCCGCCGGCGACGAGCCCCGCGAGCAACTGGTCGGCCTGTTCGACGCGGTCGACGCGTCGTTCCGGCGGCACGGCTTCCACGGCTGCCCGTTCATCAACGCCGCCGCCGAGAGCGAGCCGGGCAGCCTGCCGAACGAGGTGACCGCCGAGCACAAGCGGACCGTCCGCGCATGGGTGCGCGACCTGGCCGAGGCGGCCGGGGCCGGCGACCCCGACGAGCTGGCCCTGCAGCTCACGCTGCTGATCGACGGCACGCTGGCGGCGGGCAAGCTGGAGCAGGACCCCGCCATGCCTGCCGCCGCCAAGGCCGCGGCACGGGCCGTGGTCGCGCTGGCCTGCCCGCCGGCCGCCTGATCCCCCACCGCCCTCGTCCCCACCGTGGACGAGGGCCCCGTCCGACCGTAAGAAAACAGACCTGTCTGTTCGATTGGAGAGATCATGCCCACGATGCGCGCGATGCTGCTGGAGCGGTTCGGCGGCCCCCTGACCCTGAGCGCACTTCCCGTCCCGGTCGCCGGTCCCGGCCAGGTGCTGGTCCGGGTCGAGGCCAGCGGGGTGAACCCGCTGGACCTCAAGATCCTGGCCGGGGAGGCCGCCCACGCCCGCGGCCGGCTGCCCGCCGTGCTGGGCCTCGACCTGGCCGGCGTGATCGAGGCCGTCGGCCCGGACGTCACCGGCTTCGCCCCGGGCGACGAGGTCTACGGGCTCACGGGCGGCGTCGGCGGCCTCCAGGGATCGCTCGCGGAGTACGCGGCCGTCGACGCCCGACTGCTGGCCCGCAGGCCCGCCGCCCTGAGCCCGCGCGAGGCCGCCGCCCTGCCGCTGGTCTTCGTCACCGCCTGGGAGGGCCTGGTGGACCGGGCGGGTGTGCGCGAGGGCCACACCGTGCTCGTGCACGGCGGCGCCGGCGGCATCGGCCATGTCGCCGTGCAGTTGGCGCGGGCCCGCGGCGCCCGGGTTTACGCCACCGGGGGGCCGCACAGCCTGGAGACGATCGCGGAACTCGGCGCCACCGCGATCGACCGCACGACGACCCCGGTCGAGGACTACGTCGCGGAGCACACCGGCGGCGAGGGCTTCGACATCGTCTACGACACGGTCGGCGGCGAGACTCTCGACGCATCCTTCACCGCTGTGCGCACCTACACGGGCCACGTGGTGAGCGCGCTGGGCTGGGGCACTCACAGCCTCGCGCCGCTGTCGTTCCGCGGCGCCACCTACTCCGGGGTCTTCACGCTGCTGCCCCTGCTCACCGGCCGGGGGCGCGAGCACCACGGCGAGATCCTGCGCGAGGCGGCGGCCCTCGCCGACGCCGGGGCCCTGCGGCCGCGGGTCGACCCCCGGCGGTTCACCCTCGCCACGGCCGCCGAGGCGCACGCCGCCCTCGAACACGGCGCCACCGCGGGCAAGATCGTGGTCGACGTCACCGGCTGACCACCCGCGTCTGCGTCGGGGGCGGGGCCCGCATCACGCCAACGGCCGCGCCCGCCACCGCAATTCGCTGGCCTCAGCGCCGCCGGCCTGCGAGTATGCACTGATGCTCATACTCAAGGATCACCTCGGCCATCTCTCCTACACCGTCGAAGGCGAGGGTTCGCCCGTCGTCCTCGTGCACGCCGGCGTCGCCGACCACCGCATGTGGGACGCGGTCGTGCCCGCCCTCGCGGAGCGGCACACCGTCATCCGGTACGACCTGCGCGGCTTCGGCGAGTCCGCACCGCCGACCGGCCCCTTCAGCGAGACCGACGACCTGCTCGCGCTCCTGGACCATCTCGGTCACGCGCGGGTCAGGGTCGTCGGCGCGTCCTGGGGTGGCCGCGTGGCCGCCGATTTCATCCTCACCCACCCGGAGCGCGTCCACTCGGTGACGCTGCTCTCCCCGCCGTGGCGGGGATACGGCTGGTCCGCGGACATGATCGCGTACGACGAGGCCGAGACGGACGCCCTGGCCGCGGGCGACCTGGACACCGCCGTCAGCGTCAACCTGGACATGTGGCTGCGCGGCCCGAAGCGCGGCTGGGAGGACGTCGCCCCGGGACTCGCCGAACAGCTCCGCGAACCGGTGCGGATCGCGCTGACGCATCAGGAGACCGTCGGGCAGCACTCCGAGGGCGGCTCGGACGCCGACCTCGCCACGATCGCCGTTCCCGCGCTGGTCGGAGTCGGGCGCCTGGACGTCGCCGACTTCCAGGACATCGCCCGCCGGTACGCCGACGCGATCCCCGGCGCGGACTTCGTCGAGTTCCCCGCGGCGGCCCACCTCATCGCGCTGGACTCGCCCACCGAACTCCTCGCGGCGCTCGTCCCGTTCCTCGCCCGCTGACCGGCGCCGGGCAGCTTCCCGCCGGCGCCGGCGGCCCGTGGGCCCCGGCGGCCAGGACCGCTCAGACGCCCACGACCGAGTCCAGATACGCGGCGGTCCGATCCGGCTCGTAGAAGTACGACTCGTAGTCGGAGGGATCGTCGAAGCCGTTGGCGAAGCGGTCGGCCACCGCGGGGAACTGGCCCGCCGCACCGATCAGGCCGAGGACGTGCTCCGGCGGCGGGCCGAGGAGGGCGTTGGTCCACTTGGTGACCGGCTCCGCGGTGGCCCAGAAGCGGGCGAAGGCGGACTCCATCCACGCCCGGTCGAAGGGCTGGTCCGCCCGCTCGACGATCGCCGCGAGGTAGGCGGCGGCGCACTTGGAGGCGCTGTTCGAACCCTGGCCCGTGATGGGGTCGTTGGCGACCACGACGTCCGCGACACCGAGGACGAGGCCGCCCGAGGGCAGTTCGGCGACCGGCCGGCGGACGACCGGGGCGAAGCGGCCGGCCAGGGTGCCGCCGGCGTCGGTCAACTCGACGCCGCGGGCCCGGTCGTACTCCCACGGGAGGTGGCGCTTCATCAGGTCGAGCGTGATGCGCAGGTGTTCCGCGGGGTCCTTCACACCGCCGAAGACATCGAGCGGGCCGCCGGGCAGGCCCTCCCAGAACAGGATGTCGCAGGGGCCCGAGGTGGTCAGCGCCGGGATGACGATCAGCTCGCCGGCTCCCGGGACCATGTTGAGCCGCACCGCGTGGACGTCCGGGTGCTCCGGCCGCGGGCCGAGGCCGTGCACATAGGCGACGGCCAGCGCGCGCTGGGGGCTGTCGTACGGGGAACGGGCGGCGTCCCGGCCGAACAGCGACACGAGTTCGCCCTTGCCGGCCGCGACCAGCACCAGGTCGTAGGCGCGGGAGAAGTAGTCCAGGTCGCCGACGGTGACACCGTGGACGACCAGCTTGCCGCCGCGCTCCCCGAAGGTCTCCAGCCAGCCGGCCATCTTCACGCGCTGGTCGACGGACTGGGCGTACGCGTCGAGCCGGCCGAGCCAGTCGATCGGACGGGATCCGTCGGGGGCGGCGACCGAGAGGCCCAGGCCCCCGATCCGCGGGGCCTGGTCCTCCCAGAAGTCGAGCCCGAGGTCACGCTCGTGGCCGAGGGCCGTGTCGAACATGCACTGGGTGGACATGACACGCCCTTCGCGTATCTCGTCCGCCGTGCGGTTGGACATGACGGTGACCTCGTACCCCTGGGACTGCAGCCCCAGGGCCAGCTGGAGGCCGGACTGCCCGGCCCCCACGATCAGTATTCTGCGCAAGACGGCACGCTTTCTCGTACGGTGCTGCTGAGTTGGGTGAGGTGTCGGGGAACCGCCGCAGGACTGCTAGTCCGGGTGGGTGACCAGGGCCTGCTTGACCAGGGCCAGCAGCACCTGGATCACCGTCGGGCGGTCTCGGGCGTCGCAGATCAGCACGGGGATCTCGTCCGGTACGGCCAGCGCCTCACGGACGTCGATCTCGTCGTAGGCGGTCGTGCCCTCGAAGTGGTTGACCGCCACCGCGTACGGCAGGCCGCTGCTCTCGAAGTAGTCCAGCGCCGGGAAGGCGTCCGCCAGCCGCCGGGTGTCGGCCAGCACGACCGCGCCGATCGCACCCCGCACCAGGTCGTCCCACATGAACCAGAACCGCTGCTGGCCGGGCGTGCCGAACAGGTACAGCACCAGTTCCTTGTCGAGCGTGATCCGGCCGAAGTCCATCGCCACCGTGGTCGTGGTCTTGTCCGGGGTCGAGCCGAGGTCGTCGATGTCCTCACTGGCCCGGGTCATCACCGCCTCGGTGGTGAGCGGGGTGATCTCCGAGACCGCACCGACGAAGGTGGTCTTGCCGACGCCGAAGCCGCCCGCCACGACGATCTTGGTCGAGGTGGGCGCGCGGCTGACGTCCAGTTGCCAGTCCTGCAGGCCCTCTTCCTCCGCCACCGACGTCACCTCAGAGCCTGCGAAGTCCACCTAGCACCCTCTCCAGCAGCGCGCGATCGGGGGTGCCGGGCCCGTGCCCGGTCCCGTACACACGGATCCTTCCCTGATCGGCCAAATCACTGAGCAGCACGCGGACGACGCCCAGCGGCATGCGCAGCAGCGCGGAGATCTCGGCGACCGACCGCATCCGGCGGCACAGTTCGACGATGGCCCGCATCTCCGGCATCACGCGCTCCGCCCAGCCCCCGGAGGTCAGCTCCAGGCGCTGCTGCGCACCGTCGATCGTGGCCACGAAGGTCTCGACGAGCAGCACGTGCCCGAAGGACGTCCGGCCACCGGTCAGCGCGTACGGGCGCACCCGGGCCGCGCGGCGG
Organism: Streptomyces sp. RLA123; assembly: GCF_056270165.1. Taxonomy (NCBI): domain Bacteria; kingdom Bacillati; phylum Actinomycetota; class Actinomycetes; order Kitasatosporales; family Streptomycetaceae; genus Streptomyces; species Streptomyces sp. RLA123. Next base: position 2,913,120 of record NZ_JBWDOR010000003.1, read on the forward strand.
CCCGCGCCCCGCACCGGCAGCGCCGCGGCATGGCGCGCCATCAGCGGGCTCCTTCGATCGCCTGCCGCAACTCCGTGCGGAGCTGCGGGGTGAGCGCATGGCCGGCCCGGCCGACGAACAGGGCCATGTGGTAGGCCACGACACTCATGTCGCACTCGGTGTCCGCGTGGACGCCCAGCAGCGAGCCGTCGCTGATCGACATCACGAAGACACTGCCGTTCTCCATCGCGACCGCCGTCTGCCGGACCCCGCCGCCCTCCATCAGGCGCGCGGCGCCGTCCGTGAGCGACGCGATGCCGGAGACCACCGTCGCCAGGTCAGCGAACGTGCCGGCCGGGCCCTTGGGCCGTCCGGTGGCGTCATCGCCGTCGGCGAACCGCTCCGGTGCGTCCGCCGCGTCCGCGGGTCCGGCCCCGTCCTGGGGTTCCTCGGATTCGGAGTTCAGCAGCAGCAGTCCGTCCGAGGAGACGACGGCCACGGAGCGGACGCCCGGCACATCGTCCACGAAATTGCGCAACAGCCACTGGAGGTTGCGTGCCTCGTGACTCAGGTCCCGCTCGCTCTGGGTGTCCGTTCTGGCCGACATCAACCGCGTGCCTCCTCGACGCCTTCGGCTTCGACTTGTTGTGGTCCCCCCGAGCTGACTTTCTCTTCCGCTGTTTCCGTCGTCCCCTCGGGCGCGACCGTGTCGCGCCGGATCTCACGTGTCTCGGACTCCGCGTCCGCCCGCCCCTCGCGCAGGCCCTGGGCGAAGCCGCCGAGCTTGCGCCGCAGTTCCTCCGGGTCCACCGCCTTCCCCTGGCGGGCGTCACGGATCTGGGGCTCGCCCGACAGGCCGGTGGCGCGCGGTACCCGCTGCGGCAGTCCCTTGGCGGTCAACGAGTTCTCGTTCGTGCCGGGTTCGGTGGCCGCTGCGGGCGCGGGCGCGGGCAGCGGCTGGTCGGCGCGGGCGTGCTCGATCGCCTCGAGCCGGGTGTCCTGCGCCTGCGCGGCGGGCTCCCCCGCGTCCCCGGCGGCCGCCGGCGCCGTCGTAGCGGCCGGCATGGCGTCCCGCTCCTCGCGCGGGGCCGGCAGCGGGGCGGACCGGGGCCGGACGGCACGGGGCTGCCACGGCTCCCCGGCGACCGCGGCCTCGACCGGGCTCTGCGGGCCCTCCGGGTCCTCCCCGGGCGCCGTGACCGAGGCGGGGACGACCACGACCGCGGTCGTCCCGCCGCGCTTGGCGTCGCGCAACTGGACCCGGATGCCGTGCCGGGCGGCGAGCCGGGCTATCACGTACACGCCCATGCCGGTGGTCTCGGAGGCCGGCGCGGCCGGGTCGGCCTGCGCCAGCAGGGCGTTGAGCTCCGCCAGCCGGGCGGCCGGGACACCGATGCCCTCGTCCTCGACCGACAGCATCAGCTCGCCGCTCTCCAGCATCCAGCCGGACAGCTGCACCTCGGTGTCCGGCGGCGAGAACGTGGTGGCGTTCTCCAGCAGTTCGGCCACGAGGTGGCTCAGGTCGTCCGAGGCGAACCCGGCGATCCGGCCGGCGGGCAGCTGCTGGATGCGGACCCGCTCGTACTTCTCGATCTCGGAGACCGCGGCGCGCGCCACGTCCACCAGCGGGACCGGCCTGGGGTTCGCGTGGCCGTGCTCGGTGCCCGCGAGCAGCAGCAGGTTCTCGCTGTTGCGGCGCATACGGGTGGCCAGGTGGTCCAGGCGGAACAGCTGGGCGAGCTCGTCCGGGTCGTGGACCAGCTCCTCCAGCTTCTCGATGAGCGTGAGCTGCCGCTCGACCAGGCCGAGCGTGCGCAGGGTGAGATTCACATAGGTGGCGCTGACGCTGCCGCGCAGGGTGGCGAGTTCCGCGGTCAGTGCCTCCTGCCGGCCGCGCAGCAGGTCGCGTTCCGCGGCGAGCGCGTCGCGCACGCCCTGCACCCGCGTGTGCTCGGCGTCCTGTGCGGCGACCCGTTCCCGCAGGCCCGCGGTCTCCGCCCGCAGCGCGTTGACGGCGCGGGCCACCGCCGCGAACTCGTCCGAGCCGACGGCCCTGACCTGTTCGTCGGCCGGGACGTCGCCGCGCGCGAAGCGGTTGAGGGCGGCGACGGGACGCGTGATCGAGCGGGCGGTGGAGACGCAGGTGCCGAGCACCAGCAGGAAGCAGACGCCGGCCAGCGCGGCGTGCAGTTCGAGGCCGGTGACGTCGTCGGTGCGCAGCGCGGCGAGGTGGTCGGCGGAGGCCGCGGCGAGCGAGGACTCGACCCCGCGCATCAGGTCGATCCGCGCGGAGAGCGCGGACTGCACGGAGGAGGACTTGAGCGCCTGGTCGGTGGCGGAGAGCGAGCCCGCGTCCAGCAGCCACTTCAGCTGCCGGTCGGCGGTGGCGACGTCGGACCCGGTGACGGTCTGCTCGTACTGCTCGACGGCTGCGGACGACGCGGCGGCGCGGAAGTCGTCGAGCGCGGTGCGTTCCCCCAGTGCCGCGGTCTGCGCGGCGGCGACCGGCTCGGCCTGGGGGCCGCCCGCGGCGAGCGCGCCGACCAGCAGGCCGCGCTGGAAGGAGGCGTGGTCGACGGCGCGCGCGAGGAAGGGCAGCGCGGTGGTGTCGGCGGAGGCGCCGCGGGCGGGCAGCGACCGGGCGACGGCCGCGCCCAGGCCGTTCAGGGCGTCGATGGGCGGCTGGTAGGCCATGACCGCGGCGACGGCACCGCCGTCCCCGGAGAGCGCCTTCCGCCGGATCGCGGGCAGTTCGCCGAGCCGGTGGTCCGCCTCGGTGAGCGCTGCGGCGAAGGCCGGGGCGTCGGTGGTGTCGGCGTCCGCGGCGGCCGCGAGCAGCTCCGCGACCTGCCGGTCGACGCGCTCCCGCTCGGTGCCCGAGACATCCGTGCCGCCCGCGGTGGACCGGCCGGTGGCGACGAGCACCGCCGTGTCGTCGCGCTCGTCGGCCAGCACGTGGCCGAGGGAGACCGCCTGCGCCTGAAGCCGGGCCATGCCGAGCAGTCGCTGGGACTCCGCGAGGTCCCGTACAGCGGTTGCCACCCCCGGCGCGGAGCCGGCCAGAACGGTGACGGCGCAGATCAGCAGAGCACCGAGCAGTCTCTGCCGCACGCGCTTGGTCCGCGGGTTACGTCGTGTTCGCACCGGTGCTCGCTATCCCGTCTGCCTGGTCCAGTTGTCCCGAGATGACGACACATCGGCCGAGCGCCGAGCACGGCAACGTCTGGCCTCTTCCCGGCATCGTCCCGACCATCTCAGGTCGACCCGGAATGCAGATGTGCGTCCCTCACCTCGACACCCGAACGAGTGAATCGCAAGGACAAGTTGACGTTCAACTCCCCCGCGGGATCGCCGCTCGCACCTTCACCGGCGGCGGCGGCGGGGAACTGGCGTCCTCCCCGCGGGCCTGGCAGGATGCGCGCCTTCACGGCCCGGGTCCCGTGGCGGACCCCCGCCGGGGTTCGAACAGGCCGCGCGAACGGGTGCCGCACACTGAACGCATGCGCGTCGAGACGGCCACCGAGCCCGGCACCCCCGATCGCCCGAACGAGGACTTCGCGGCGATCGCCATGCCCGCATCAGGTGGCGGCGGTTCACTGGTCCTGCTGGACGGTGTCACCCCGCCCGACGGCCCCACCGGATGTCGCCACTCGGTGCCCTGGTACGTCTCCGAGCTGGGCGGTTCCATGATCGAACTGTCCGTTTCGCCCTCGGCGCCGCCCCTGGCGGAGTGTCTCGCGCAGGCCATCGCACGGACCGCCGACACGCACCGCGCCACCTGTGACCTTTATCACCCTCGCACCCCCCAGTCCACGGTTGTGGCGGTCCGGTGGAATGCGGACAGCGTGGAGCATCTGGTCCTATCCGACTCGGAGTTGCTCATCGAGGACGCGGCCGGCGCGGTGGACGCCGTCCTCGACGACCGCCTGGACCGGCTGCCCGATCCGGTGCCCGCCCGGCGCGCCGCCGTGCGGGCGCTGTCACGCGGCAGCGCGGAGCGCGCGCGGGCCGCGGCGGTCTACGTCGAGGCCGTCGAGTCCCTCCGCAATGCCGAGGGCGGCTTCTTCACGGCCGCCGCGGACCCAGGGGTGGCGGCCCGCGCCGTCACGGGTGTGCGGCCGCGGTCGTCGGTGCGCGCGATCGCCGCCCTCACCGACGGAGCGACCCGCCTCGCCGACGTCTTCGGCGAGACCGACCGGGTCGGGCTGGTCGCCCTGCTGCGCAAGGCCGGACCCGGCGAACTCATCCGCCGGGTCCGCACGGCGGAGTCGGCCGACCCGGACGGCACGCACTTCCCGCGCGGCAAGCCGAGCGACGACGCGACCGCGGTGTACGTCGAGCTCTCGGCATGAGGCGTCGGAACGGCGGCGCACCCACCGCACGAGGCGGGGCGCAGCGCTCACGCCCCGCCCCGAGGGGCCACGCAGAGGCGTGGGGAACCGCGCGACCGGCCACCGGCTGACCGCACCGGACACACCGGGCGCCCCGCGGAGCGCTCAGGAGCCTTCCTGCGAGTCGTTGAGCTGGCCGAGCAGCCGGGCCAGTTCGGACAGTTCGCCGCGGTCCCAGCCGCGCAGCCGGCTGACGTAGCGGGCCCGCCGCGCGAGCCGTACGCGGGCGAAGCGGGCGTCGCCCTCCTCGGTCAGATGGACGAGGAAGGCCCGGCCGTCCGCCGGGTCCGGTTCGCGGAGGATCAGCCCGAGTTCCTCCAGGGCGCGCAGCTGGCGGCTCATCGTCGCCTTGCCGACCCCGAAGTACCCGGCCAGGACGGTCGCCCGCTGCGGGCCGGTCTCGGCGAGCCGCGCCAGCAGCCCGTACGCGGCGGGTTCGAGTTCGGGGTGGACCTCGCGGGCCATCTCGCCCTGCGAGGCCCTGGCCCGCCGGAGCAGCAGGGTCAGTTCGCGCTCGAGCGCCTCCATCACTGGGTCGGCACCTCCGTGGGGCCCGGCCGTGTCGGCCACGCGGTCACCCGCTTTCAGGACGGAAACTTCTGTTCAGGTGCCGCCGTGTGTGCAGCGCCCCCAGTATTTCGCAGACGTGGATCAACGACGTGACCAGGGGCACATCCGTTGCCGGTGTCACTCGTCCGCCGGGCGCCCCGGCCCCGCGCACGCGGGAGCGGCCCCTCCTCGGGCACATGGGAGGGGCCGCTCTCTGTCTTTCACCCGGCCGGGGCCTGACTCACGCCGCGACTGAGGCCTCCAGGCCGGAGTCCGCGCCGGTGACGGCGGGCTCCAGGGCGAGCTTGAGCACGTGCCGGACGTCCGAGACCGCGTGGACCTCCAGCTTCTCCAGGACCTCGGCGGGGACGTCGTCCAGGTCCGCCTCGTTCCGCTTGGGGATCACGACGGTGGTGATCCCGGCCCGGTGCGCGGCCAGCAGCTTCTGCTTGACACCGCCGATGGGCAGTACGCGCCCGGTCAGCGACACCTCGCCGGTCATCGCCACGTCGGTGCGGACCCGGCGCCCCGACAGGAGCGAGGCCAGCGCGGTGGTCATGGTGACGCCCGCGCTCGGACCGTCCTTGGGAACCGCGCCCGCGGGGACGTGGATGTGGACGCCGCGCTCCTTCAGGTCGCCGACCGGCAGCTCCAGTTCGGCGCCGTGCGAACGCAGGAAGGAGAGCGCGATCTGCGCGGACTCCTTCATCACCTCGCCCAGCTGGCCGGTGAGCTGCAGTCCGCTGCCGCCGGTCTCCGGGTCGGCCAGCGACGCCTCGATGTAGAGGACGTCACCGCCCGCGCCGGTCACCGCCAGGCCCGTGGACACGCCCGGCACCGCCGTGCGCCGCTCCTGCGGGTCCTGCGCCGACTCCGGCACATGGTGCGGCCGCCCGATGAGGTCCCGCAGGTCTTCCGGGGTCACGGTGAACGGCAGCTCGCGCTCGCCGAGCTCGTGCTCGGCCGCGACCTTCCGCAGGATGCGGGCGATCGACCGCTCCAGGGTGCGCACGCCGGCCTCGCGGGTGTACTCCCCGGCCAGCCTGCGCAGCGCCGCGTCGTCGACGGCGACCTCGTCCTCGCCGAGCCCGGCCAGCTCTCGCTGGCGCGGCAGCAGGTGGTCACGGGCGATGACGACCTTCTCGTCCTCGGTGTAGCCGTCCAGCCGCACCAGTTCCATACGGTCCAGCAGCGGCTCCGGGATGGCCTCCAGGACGTTGGCGGTGGCGAGGAACACCACGTCGCTCAGGTCCAGTTCGACCTCCAGGTAGTGGTCCCGGAAGGTGTGGTTCTGGGCCGGGTCCAGGACCTCCAGCAGGGCCGCGGCCGGGTCGCCGCGGTAGTCGGAGCCCACCTTGTCGATCTCGTCCAGCAGGACCACCGGGTTCATCGACCCGGCCTCCTTGATGGCTCGGACGAGCCGGCCGGGCAGCGCGCCTACGTAGGTGCGCCGGTGGCCGCGGATCTCCGCCTCGTCGCGGACGCCGCCGAGCGCGACGCGCACGAACTTCCGTCCCATGGCGCGGGCCACGGACTCGCCGAGCGAGGTCTTGCCGACGCCGGGCGGGCCCACCAGGGCCAGCACCGCACCTCCGCGACGGCCGCCGACGACCCCGAGACCCCGGTCGGTGCGCCGCTTGCGCACGGCCAGGTACTCGGTGATGCGCTCCTTCACGTCCTCCAGGCCCGCGTGGTCGGCGTCCAGCACCGCCCGCGCGCCGGGGATGTCGTAGGCGTCCTGGGTCGTGGTGTTCCACGGCAGCTCCAGGACGGTGTCGAGCCAGGTGCGGATCCAGCTGCCCTCGGGGGACGCGTCGCTGGACCGCTCCAGCTTCTCGACCTCCTTCATGGCGGCCTCGCGCACCTTCTCGGGCAGGTCGGCGGCCTCGACGCGGGAACGGTAGTCGTCCGCCTCGTCCTCGGGGTCGCCGTTCAGCTCGGCCAGTTCCTTGCGGACGGCCTGGAGCTGCTGCCGCAGCAGGAACTCGCGCTGCTGCTTCTCCATGCCCTCCTGGACGTCCTTGCGGATGGTCTCCGCGACGTCCTGCTCGGCAAGGTGGTCGCGCAGCCACTGCGTGGCCAGCTTCAGCCGGGCGACCGGGTCCACGGTCTCCAGCAGCTCGACGCGCTGCTTGGTGGTGAGGAAGCCGGAGTAGCCGGCGTTGTCGGCCAGCTGCGAGACGTCGTCGATCTGCTGGACGCGGTCCACGATCTGCCAGGCACCGCGCTTGCGCAGCCAGCTGGTGGCCAGTGCCTTGTACTCCTTGACGAGCTCCGCGACGGTGCCGGGCGCCTCGGCGGGCACGGGCTCGGCGAGCTCGGTCCCCTCCACCCACAGGGCGGCGCCGGGTCCGGTCGTGCCGGCGCCGATGCGCACACGGCTGACGCCGCGGATCACGGCCCCGGGATCGCCGTCCGACAGCCGTCCCACCTGCTCGACGGTGCCCAGCGTGCCCACTCCCGCGTAGTCGCCGTCCACCCGGGGAACGAGCAGGACCCGCGGCTTGTTGCCGACACCGGGCAGACCGGACCGCTGTGCGGCCTGGGCCGCCTCGACCGCGGCGCGCGCCTCGGCGTCGGTGAGGTCCACGGGCACCACCATGCCCGGCAGGACCACCGCGTCGTCGAGCGGCAGCACGGGCAGGGTGAGCGGCGCGAACGCCGACGAAGACGATTGAGCCATTATCTCTCCCTAAGCAATCAAGTTGAGCTACACCGGCTCAATGCTTCTGATGCCCCAGGTGTTCCCCGAGCCGTGTTCGCTCTGAGCGATCGGCCGTTGACCGGCCGCTGATGACGCTGCGCTCATGCACGCGAGCGAAGAGGGACGACCCGGCACCTTCCTGATGGACACCTCCGACGGCCGCTCCGAGCGGCTGCTGGTCGACGCGGCCCCGGCGGCCCTGCCCGCGGACCGGGCGGACCTGTCGGTGCTGATCGGGGGTCTGGGTGTGGGCTTCTCCCTTGCCCAGCGCGGCGCGGGAGCCGCGCTGGGCGCGGATCACGGTGGCCGAGCGCGAGCGCGCGGTCGTCGAGTGGCACCTCGCCGGGCCCCTGGCACCGTTCTCCGAGCACGCGCTGGACGGTCCGCGGGTGGCGGTGCTGGAGGGCGACCTGGTGGCGTATCTGCGGGAGTCGGACGCGACCCACGACGCCCTGTGCCTGGGCATCGACAACGGACCCGACTGGACGGTCACCGAGGACAACCGCGGGCTGAACGGCCCTGAGGGCCTGGCGGCCTGCCGGGCGCGGCTCACACCCGGCGGCGCACTGACAGTATGGTCGGCCAAGCCGTCCGCCGCGTTCGAGGACGCACTGCGGACTGCGGGGTTCACGCAGGTCCAGACGGTGGAGACCCCCGCGAACCGGGGCGTTCCAGATGTCGTGCACCTGGCAACCGCACCCGCATAGCCGCGATACCGTCGTGCCCCGTACGCTGCTGCGCAACGCAAACGACCATGGGGGACCGCACATGGACACCACTCAGCCGACTCCGGGCGACGCCGCAGCGGTCGCGGCCACCCCCGGCGCACAGCGCCGGGTTCTGGTGGTCGAGGACGACGCGACGATCGCCGACGCCATCGCCGTACGCCTGCGGGCCGAGGGCTTCCAGGTCCGCACCGCCGGCGACGGGCCGGCCGCGGTGGAGGCCGCCGCCGCCTGGCAGCCCGATCTGCTGGTGCTCGACGTCATGCTGCCCGGCTACGACGGCCTGGAGGTCTGCCGCCGCGTGCAGGCCGCACGGCCCGTACCGGTGCTGATGCTCACCGCGCGCGACGACGAGACCGACATGCTGGTCGGCCTCGGCGTGGGCGCCGACGACTACATGACCAAGCCGTTCTCGCTGCGCGAGCTCGTCGCCCGCGTGCACGTCCTGCTGCGCCGCGTGGAGCGGGCCACCATCGCCGCCCGCGACCCGCGCGGCGCCAACATGCAGCTCGGCGACCTGGAGATCGACAACGCCCAGCGGCGGGTCCGGGTCCGCGGCGCGGACGTGCACCTGACGCCCACCGAGTTCGACCTGCTGGTGTGCCTGGCGCAGCAGCCGCGCGCCGTGCTCTCCCGCGAGCAGCTGCTCGCGGAGGTCTGGGACTGGGCGGACGCCTCGGGCACCCGGACCGTCGACAGCCACGTCAAGGCCCTGCGGCGGAAGATCGGCGCGGAGCGCATCCGTACCGTGCACGGCGTCGGCTACGCCCTCGAGACGCCCACGCCGTGAGCCCCTACAGCGCGCCACCCCCGCCGAGCCTGCGGGACCGTGTGTGGACCGCGCTGCGGCCGTGGGACCCGTTCCGGTCCATCAAGGCGGCGCTGCAGTTCCTGGTGATCGCCTCCGTGGCGATCACCACATTCCTCATCTATGTGGCGATGCACTCGGCGACCGAGATCAGGATCATCACGATCTTCTCGATCATCGCCTCTCTGCTCATCTCCCAGCTGGTCGCCCACGGGCTGACCGCGCCGCTGCGGGAGATGACCTCGGTCGCCATCGGCATGGCACGCGGCGACTACAGCCGCCGGGTCACCGCCTCCCGCCGCGACGAGGCCGGCGAGCTGGCCGACGCCTTCAACCGCATGGCCGCCGACTTGGAGGCCGTCGACCGGCACCGCAAGGAGCTGGTGGCGAATGTCTCACATGAGCTGCGCACACCGATCGCGGCACTGCGGGCGGTCCTGGAGAACGTCGTCGACGGTGTCTCCGAGGCCGATCCGGAGACCATGCGCACCGCGCTGCAGCAGGCCGAGCGGCTGAGCCTGCTCGTCGCCCACCTACTGGACCTGTCCCGCCTGGACAGCGGCATCGTGCCGCTGGACGCCAAGCGCTTCGAGGTGTGGCCGTACCTGTCGGCCGTGATCAAGACCGCGAGCCTGGGGCTCCAGGACGGCGGGCCGGGCGCCCGGGCGCGCAAGGACGTCCATCTGCACCTGGACGTCTCGCCGCCGGAGCTCACCGCGTACGCGGACGCGGAGCGGCTGCACCAGGTGGTCGCCAACCTGGTCGACAACGCCGTCAAGCACAGCCCGCCCAGCGGCCGGGTCACCATCCGCGCCCGGCGCGGCTCCGGCCCCGGCAGCCTGGACCTGGAGGTGCTGGACGAGGGCCCCGGCATTCCCGAGGCGGAGCGCACCCGGGTCTTCGAGCGCTTCAACCGCGGCACCGCGGGCCCCGGCGACGGCGGTACGGGACTGGGGCTGGCCATCGCCCGCTGGGCGGTGGACCTGCACGGCGGCGACATCAAGGTGGCCGAGTCCCCGCGCGGCTGCCGGATACGGGTCACGCTCCCGGGTTCCGCCCCGGTACCGGTCTGACGTGCGGTCTGACGTGCGCGGTCCGGCCGGGCCGCTCGCTGCGCCCGGCCAGAGGCTGTCGATTCGGGACCTCTTTCCCGCCAAACTCCGCGCCGAAACCGCCCTTTCGATGTGACTTAGGCGACGACTGGCCCCCGGGCCTGCATGAACCGGTCCAATAGGCGTAGCCTTTATTCCCGCTGTCCATCACCTTGTGAAGCGGAAGAGGGCGGTTACCGCCGTGTCGCCACAGTCCCCCAATAGCTCGAGTTCCCCCAGCCTCCGGCCGGGCGGTACCCCCAGGTCCGAAACCGACGGGCAGGGCCAGGACCCTGCCGCCGGATTCGGGCCGAACGAGTGGCTTGTCGATGAGATCTACCAGCAGTACCTCCAGGACCCGAACTCGGTGGACCGAGCCTGGTGGGACTTCTTCGCCGACTACAAGCCGGGAGCGGATACGGGTTCCGCGGTCGCCACGGGCCGTCCTCAGACGCCCCCCGCAGCAGCTCCGGCCGCTCCACCGGCCACCAACGGTGCCGGTGCCGCCGCGCCCGCCCCGGCAGCTCCGGCTCCGGCAGCTCCGGCTCCCGCGGCCCCGGCTCCCGCGGCTCCCGCGGCTCCGGCTCCCGCGGCTCCCGCGGCTCCGGCTCCCGCGCCGGTGAAGCCGGCCGCGGCCGCCCCTGCCCCGCCCGCACCGGCCCCGCCCGCACCGGCTCCGGCCGCCGCCGCGGCTCCCGCCCCGGTGAAGCCCGCCGCCGCGAAGCCCACCCCGGCGCAGCAGCCGACCCCGGCCCCCAAGGCCGCGGCCGCCGAGGGCGCCGCGGGTCCCGAGTTCGTGACGCTGCGCGGTCCGTCCGCGGCCGTGGCGAAGAACATGCACGCCTCGCTGGAGGTGCCCACGGCCACGTCCGTGCGCGCCATCCCGGTGAAGCTGCTGTTCGACAACCGCATCGTCATCAACAACCACCTCAAGCGCGCCCGCGGCGGCAAGGTCTCCTTCACGCACATCATCGGCTACGCCATGGTGCAGGCGCTGAAGATCATGCCCGCGATGAACTGGTCGTTCGCCGAGAAGGACGGCAAGCCGACGCTGGTCAAGCCCGAGCACGTCAACCTGGGCCTGGCCATCGACCTGGTCAAGCCCAACGGCGACCGCCAGCTCGTCGTCGCGGCGATCAAGCAGGCCGAGACCCTGAACTTCTTCGAGTTCTGGCAGGCCTACGAGGACATCGTCCGCCGCGCCCGCGTGGGCAAGCTGACCATGGACGACTTCACCGGCGTCACGGTCTCCCTGACCAACCCCGGCGGCATCGGCACCGTCCACTCGGTGCCGCGGCTCATGCCCGGGCAGTCGGTGATCCTCGGCGTCGGCTCGATGGACTACCCGGCCGAGTTCCAGGGCACCTCCCAGGACACCCTGAACAAGCTGGGCATCGCCAAGGTCATGACGCTGACCAGCACCTACGACCACCGGGTCATCCAGGGTGCCGCGTCCGGCGAGTTCCTGCGGATCATGAACCAGCTGCTGCTGGGCGAGAACAACTTCTTCGACGACATCTTCGAGGCGCTGCGCATCCCCTACGAGCCGGTCCGCTGGCTCAAGGACATCGACGCCAGCCACGACGACGACGTCACCAAGGCCGCCCGCGTCTTCGAGCTGATCCACTCCTACCGGGTCCGCGGCCACGTCATGGCCGACACCGACCCGCTGGAGTACAAGCAGCGCAAGCACCCCGACCTCGACATCACCGAGCACGGGCTCACCCTGTGGGACCTGGAGCGCGAGTTCGCGGTCGGCGGCTTCGCCGGCAAGTCCCTGATGAAGCTGCGCGACATCCTCGGCGTGCTGCGCGACTCGTACTGCCGCACCGTGGGCATCGAGTTCATGCACATCCAGGACCCGCTGCAGCGCAAGTGGATCCAGGACCGCGTCGAGCGCGCGCACACCAAGCCCGAGCGCGACGAGCAGCTGCGCATCCTGCGCCGGCTCAACGCCGCCGAGGCCTTCGAGACGTTCCTGCAGACCAAGTACGTCGGCCAGAAGCGCTTCTCGCTGGAGGGCGGCGAGTCCGTCATCCCGCTGCTCGACGCCGTCATCGACGCGGCCGCCGAGTCGCGCCTGGACGAGGTCGTCGTCGGCATGGCCCACCGCGGCCGGCTGAACGTGCTGGCCAACATCGTCGGCAAGTCGTACGCGCAGATCTTCCGCGAGTTCGAGGGCAACCTCGACCCGAAGTCGATGCACGGCTCCGGCGACGTGAAGTACCACCTGGGCGCCCAGGGCACCTTCACGGGTCTGGACGGCGAGCAGATCAAGGTGTCGCTGGCCGCCAACCCCTCGCACCTGGAGGCGGTCGACCCGATCGTCGAGGGCATCGCCCGTGCCAAGCAGGACGTCATCGGCAAGGGCGGCACCGACTTCACCGTCATGCCGGTCGTCCTCCACGGCGACGCGGCCTTCGCCGGCCAGGGCGTGGTGGCGGAGACCCTCAACATGTCGCAGCTGCGCGGCTACCGCACCGGCGGCACCGTGCACGTGGTGATCAACAACCAGGTCGGCTTCACCGCCGCCCCGGAGTCCTCGCGCTCGTCGATGTACAGCACCGACGTCGCGCGCATGATCGAGGCGCCGATCTTCCACGTCAACGGCGACGACCCGGAGGCCGTGGTCCGCGTCGCGCGGCTCGCCTTCGAGTTCCGCCAGGCGTTCAACAAGGACGTCGTCATCGACCTCATCTGCTACCGCCGCCGCGGTCACAACGAGGCCGACAACCCGTCCTTCACCCAGCCGCTGATGTACGACCTGATCGACAAGAAGCGCTCGGTGCGCAAGCTCTACACCGAGTCCCTGATCGGCCGCGGCGACATCACCCTGGAAGAGGCCGAGCAGGCCCTGCAGGACTACCAGGGCCAGCTGGAGAAGGTCTTCACCGAGGTCCGCGAGGCCACCGCGCCCGTCGTCTCGCAGCAGGAGCAGGACGCGCCCGCCGGACCGGAGTTCCCGGTCCCGGTCGCGACCGCGATCAGCCAGGAGTCCGTCAAGCGGATCGCGGCCTCGCAGGTCAACATCCCCGACCGGATCACCGTCCACCCGCGTCTGCTGCCGCAGTTGCAGCGCCGGGCGGCCATGGTCGAGGACGGCACCATCGACTGGGCCATGGGCGAGACCCTCGCCATCGGCTCCCTGCTGATGGAGGGCACCCCGGTCCGGCTCGCCGGCCAGGACTCCCGCCGCGGCACCTTCGGCCAGCGGCACGCCGTCCTGGTGGACCGGGAGACCGGCGAGGACTACACCCCGCTGCTCTACCTCTCCGAAGACCAGGCGCGTTACAACATCTACGACTCGCTGCTCAGCGAGTACGCGGCGATGGGCTTCGAGTACGGCTACTCGCTCGCCCGCCCGGACGCGCTCGTCGCCTGGGAGGCCCAGTTCGGTGACTTCGTCAACGGCGCGCAGACCGTCGTCGACGAGTTCATCTCCTCCGCCGAGCAGAAGTGGGGCCAGACCTCCGGCGTCACCCTGCTCCTCCCGCACGGCTACGAGGGCCAGGGCCCGGACCACTCGTCCGCGCGCATCGAGCGCTTCCTCCAGCTGTGCGGGCAGAACAACATGACGGTCGCGGTCCCGACCACCCCGGCGAACTACTTCCACCTCCTGCGGTGGCAGGTCCACAACCCGCACCACAAGCCGCTCATCGTCTTCACCCCGAAGTCGATGCTGCGTCTGAAGGCGGCGACCTCGACGACCGAGGAGTTCACCTCCGGTCAGTTCCAGCCGGTCATCGGCGACTCCGCCGTCAGGCCGGAAGAGGTCCGCAAGGTCGTCTTCTGCTCCGGCAAGGTCTACTACGACCTCGTCGCCGAGCGGGAGAAGCGCGGTGCCTTCGACACCGCCCTCATCCGCATCGAGCGTCTCTACCCGCTCCCGGGCCTGGAGATCCAGGCCGCCCTGGCCCCGTTCACCAAGGCCCAGAAGTACGTCTGGGCCCAGGACGAGCCGGCCAACCAGGGTGCCTGGCCCTTCATCGCCCTCAACCTCATCGACCACCTCGACCTGGTGCTCGGCGCGGCCCCCGACAACGCCGACCGGCTGCGTCGCGTCTCGCGCCCGTCCTCCTCCTCGCCGGCGGTCGGCTCCGCCAAGCGCCACCAGCAGGAGCAGGAGCAGCTGGTGCACGAGGTCTACGAGCTCTGAGTCCACGGGCCGCAAGGCCCGAGGCGCACAGCGGCACAGCGCGAGGGGCCCCGTACTCACCGAGTGCGGGGCCCCTCGCGTGCCGAAGCGCCCGCCCCCCGGACGGGTGCCCCGGTACGCGAGGTGCGCCGCTGTGGGACCCATTGCACGGGAGAGTCCCGATTCCGCCTATCCTGACCGGGCGAAACATCCATCAGCGTCAACCGAGTTCGACTGAGTTCGACCGAGTTCTCCGGAGCACCCCTTGTACTTCACCGACCGCGGCATCGAGGAGCTGGACAACCGCCGGGGCGAGGAGGAGGTGACCTTCGCGTGGCTCGCCGAGCGGCTGCGTGAGTTCGTCGACCTCAACCCCGAGTTCGAGATCCCCGTGGAACGGCTGGCCACCTGGCTCGCCCGCCTGGACGACGACGAGGACGAATGACCGGCGGGGGTCCACAGGCCCCCCGCGCACTCGCGTGCTCGCCTCCCGGGCATGACGCGGCACACCGGTAGCCCTGGGCAACCGGTCCTCACATGCCCCGGCCGGGCGGGGACTCGGCGCCGCGGGACGCGCGAGGATGCTTGACTTCACCGTCACGCGATATATCGTGTCTATCGAGAGACGCGATATGTTGCGTTGTCGGTGTCGGCGCGGCACCCGCGCCCGGCGACCCCGAGGAGGGGCGGAATGAGCGGAACACCCGGCACACGGGAGTGGAAGGTCACGGAGCCGCACAAGCTGGTCTTCGACGGAACCGTCGACACCTTGCACGTGCGCATCGTCAACGGCGCGGTCAACGTCGTCGGCGTCGACGAGGGCCCGGCGCGGCTGGAGGTCGGCGAGCTGGAGGGGCCGCCGCTGATCGTGACGCGCGAGGGCGGCACCCTCACCGTCTCCTACGAGGACCTGCCGTGGAAGGGCCTGCTCAAGTGGCTCGACCGCAAGGGCTGGCAGCGGCACGCCGTGGTCTCGCTCGCGGTGCCGCAGCGCACCCAGGTCTCGGTCGGGGTCGTCGGCGCCAGCGCGGTCGTCTCGGGGATCTCCGACCGCACGGCGGTCCGCGGGGTCAACGGCGACATCACGCTCGTCGGGCAGGCCGGCCCGGTGACGGCCGAGACGGTGGCCGGGAACGTCGAGGCCCAGGCGGTCTCGGGCGATCTGCGGGTGAACACCGTCTCCGGGGACCTCACCGTGGTCGAGGGCAGCGGCAGCCACGTCAAGGCCGACTCCGTGAGCGGCAACATGGTGCTCGACCTGGACCCGCGCAGCGGCTCCGAGGTCCGCCTCACCTCGGTCTCCGGCGAGATCGCCATCCGCATCCCCGACCCGGCCGACGCCGAGGTGGACGCCAACACCACCAGCGGCCACGTCTCCTGCGCCTTCGACGAGCTGCGGGTCAGCGGCCAGTGGGGCGCCAAGCGGATCTCCGGCCGGATGGGGACGGGGGGCACCCGTCTGAAGGCGACCACCGTCTCGGGCGCGATCGCCCTGCTGCGCCGGCCGGCCTCCCCGGACAGCGGGTACGGCGCGGACCAGGCGGATCCGTTCCGGAAGGGTGTCTGACATGGCCCCCGTCTTCGCCCACGGCCGGCTCCGTCTCTACCTGCTGAAGCTGCTGGACGAGGCCCCCCGCCACGGCTACGAGGTCATCCGCCTCCTGGAGGAGCGCTTCCAGGGCCTGTACGCCCCCTCCGCCGGCACCGTGTACCCGCGCCTGGCCAAGCTGGAGCAGGAGGGCCTGGTCACCCACTCCACCGAGGGCGGCCGCAAGGTGTACTCCCTCACCGACGCCGGTCGCGCCGAACTCGCCTCCCGCGAGGACGAGCTGGCCGACCTGGAGAACGAGATCCGCGACTCGGTCTCCTCCCTGGCCGCGGAGATCCGCGAGGACGTCCGCGGCGCGGCGGGCGACCTGCGCCGCGAGATCCGGGCCGCCACCCAGCAGGCGACACGCACGCAGCCGAGGAACTCCCAGTCCGACTGGAAGGAGCAGATGCGCCGGTCGAAGGAGGAGATCCGGCAGGCCCGCGAGGAGGCGCGCAACGCCAAGCACGCCGCCAAGGAGGCCCAGGACGCCGCCCGCGACGAGATGCAGCGCATCGCGCGCCGCGTGCAGGAGGAGGTCCAGGACCACGTCCGGCGCGGCGACTGGCAGGCCGGCGTCCGTGAGGGCCTCGCCGAACTCACCCGCGAACTCGGCTCGTTCGGCCGCACGCCCAACTGGCCCCCGCGCGTCAAGCCCGAGCCCGCCGAGACCCCCGAGTGGGGGGCGGAGGACGCCGCCGCGACCGGCGACCCCGCCCGCGACCTCGAACGCCTCCTCGACCGCTTCCGCGACGACGTCCGCGACGCCGCCCGCGACAACGGGGTCGACGCCGACCAGCTCCGCGAGGTGCGCCGCCACCTGTCCACCGCCGCAGCCCACATCGGCGTCGTCCTGCGCGGAAAGCGCAAGGACCAGAAGGACTAGCCGGCCGGCGCCGCACGGACGCCGCAGAGGGCGTCCGTGCGGCGCCGGGTACGGCACGGCACGCAGTCCCGCGCCGCGGCCCCGGAGAACCGTCAGACCGTCAGACCGTCAGGACGACCTTGCCGAACAGGTCGCCGCCGGCCATCTTCTCGAAGCCCTCACGGGCCCGGTCCAGCGGAAGCACGGTGTCGACGACGGGACGGACGCCGGTGACCGCGCAGAAGCTGAGCAGGTCCTCGAGTTCGTCCTTGGTGCCCATGGTGGAGCCGACGACCTTGAGCTCCAGGAAGAAGATCCGGTTGAGTTCCGCGGCCTGGGGGTTGGGGCCGGACGTCGCGCCGGAGATGACGAGAGTGCCGCCCGGCCGCAGCGACTTGACCGAGTGCGACCAGGTGGCGGCGCCCACGGTCTCGATGACGGCGTCCACCCGCCGGGGCAGTCGCGCGCCCGGCTCGAAGGCCGCGTCCGCGCCCAGGTCCTCCGCGCGCTTGCGCTTGGCCTCGTCGCGGCTGGTGGCGTAGACCCGCAGGCCCGCGGCCTTGGCGAGCACGATCGCGGCGGTCGCGACACCGCCGCCGGCGCCCTGGACGAGCACGGAGTCGCCGGGCCGCACACCGGCGTTGGTGAAGAGCATCCGGTAGGCCGTCAGCCACGCCGTGGGCAGGCAGGCGGCCTCCTCGAAGGAGAGTTCCTTCGGCTTGGGCAGCAGGTTCCACGTGGGGACGGAGACCTTCTCGGCGAAGGTGCCCTGGTACTTCTCGGTGAGGATGGAGCGCGGCTCGTCCGGACCGACGCCGTGGCCGCTGAGGCCGACGACCGGGTAGACGACCACCTCGTTGCCGTGCTCGTCGATCCCGGCGGCGTCGCAGCCGAGGATCATCGGCAGGCTCTCCTCGCCGAGGCCCACCCCGCGCAGCGACCACAGGTCGTGGTGGTTGAGGGAGGCGGCCTTGACGGTGACGGTGCTCCAGCCGGGGCGGGCCTCCGGCTCGGGGCGTTCCCCGAGTTCGAGGCCGTTGAGGGGCTGGTCGCGGTCGATGCGGGCGGCGTAGGCAGCGAACATGGCCATGACGCTAGCGGCGCGCGGCACCCCGGCGGAACCGTACCGGGATGTGACACGCGCCGCTGCGCGACGGCCGATGCGGCGACGGGCTCAGCGCCGGGCGACGCCCTCGGCGCGGGCGGCGGCGGCGACGGCCGCGGCGACCGCGGGGGCGACCCGCTCGTCGAAGGGCGACGGGATCACCCGGTCGGCCGACAGATCGCCGTCGACGACGGCGGCCAGCGCCTCGGCGGCGGCGATCTTCATGCCTTCGGTGATGCGGGAGGCCCGCACCTGGAACGCGCCGGAGAAGATGCCGGGGAAGGCGAGCACGTTGTTGATCTGGTTGGGGTAGTCGCTGCGGCCGGTGGCCACGACGGCGGCGTAGCGGTGCGCCACGTCGGGGTGGATCTCCGGCGTCGGATTCGCCATGGCGAAGATGAAGCAGCCCTTGGCCATGCCCGCGACGGCCTCCTCCCGGACGGTGCCGCCGGAGACGCCGATGAAGACGTCCGCGCCCTCCAGGGCCTCCTCGAGCGAGCCGGTGAGGCCGGTTCTGTTGGTGTACGAGGCCAGTTCGCGCTTGGCCGGGTTGAGGTCGTCGCGCCCGGCGTGCACCACGCCCTTGCGGTCGGTGACGGCGACGTCGCCGATGCCCGCCTCGACCAGGATCTTGGCGATCGCGACTCCCGCGGCGCCGGCGCCGGAGATCACCGCGCGCAGTTCGCCGAGCGTACGGCCGGTCAGCCGGGCGGCGTTGCGCAGCGCGGCCAGGGTGACGACGGCCGTGCCGTGCTGGTCGTCGTGGAACACCGGGATGTCCAGGCGCTCCTGGAGCTTGCGCTCGATCTCGAAGCAGCGGGGCGCGGAGATGTCCTCCAGGTTCACCCCACCGAAGGACGGCGCGATGCGCACGACGGTCTCGACGATCTCGTCCACGTCGGTCGTGGCGAGCGCGATCGGCACCGCGTCGACCCCGCCGAACTGCTTGAAGAGGATCGCCTTGCCCTCCATCACCGGGAGCGAGGCCTCGGGGCCGATGTCACCCAGGCCCAGCACCGCGGTGCCGTCGGTGACGACGGCGACCACCTGGGACTTCCACGTGTAGTCGTAGACCAGCTCGGGCTTCTCGGCGATGGCCGTGCACACGCGCGCGACGCCCGGGGTGTACGCGAGCGACAGATCGTCGGCGTTCCGCACCGGGACGGTCGCGGACACCTCCATCTTGCCGCCGCGGTGCAGCGCGAAGGCCGGGTCCACCGGGCTTTCGGGACCTTCACTGCCTGCGCTGTCACCGGATTCACTGCCGTCGGTGCGAGGATTCAGAATCTCCGCTGCCACTTTCGACCCCTTTGTCCGAATTATCAATGAGGGTACTACCCCCTGCGACAGGGGATAGGTGGGCTCGGCTTCCGCGCCCGGGTGCAGAGTGGTCCCGGGCAGCCCGGACGCCGGGCGCGCCGCACGCGCGCCGTGGGCCCCAGGTGAGGGGTAAGGGTCTGTTGTACCGGAAGACGGTTTCCGCCGACGAGCAGGCTTCACCGTTCCGCGGTGCCGCACATCGGAGGGTTCCTCAGGAACGCGACAAGTCGTCCGAATAGCGGGACGGCGAAGGTGACGCACGCAACGTCGCACCGCGGCCTCATCCCGGTCCGGCCTTGGTGTACCGGCCCGGAGGGGTCCAGGGGATCGCCCGTTATGCGATTTTGACACAACCGGACACCTATGAAGACATGCCCAGATGGCAAGATGCGTGGATCACACGCTGTAGCGATAACCGAATACATGTACCCGGATGATCGGCTACTCCAGGACTCCCGCAGGAGGAACCAGCAATGACCGCACCCACCCCCCGTCGCTCGACCGTGACGAGCCGCTTCGCCGTGGTCGGAGCGATCGCGGTCGCCGGTGCCCTCGTGCTCACCGGCTGCGGCGACCAGACCGACAAGGGCACCTCGGCGTCCCCCTCCACCGGCGCCTCCAAGGCACCGCTGTTCGACAAGCTGCCTGAGTCGGTGCAGTCCGCCGGCGTGATCAAGGTCGGCTCGGACATCGCCTACGCGCCCGTGGAGTTCGTCGACGGCGGAAAGACCGTCGGCGTGGACCCGGACCTGGCCGACGCGCTGGGCGAGCAGCTCGGCGTGAAGTTCGAGTTCAACAACGGCACGTTCGACACCCTGCTCACGGGTCTGCGCGGCAAGCGCTACGACATGGTGATGTCCGCGATGAGCGACACCAAGAACCGCCAGGACGGCGTGGACTCCACCACGGGCAAGAAGGTCGGCGAGGGTGTCGACTTCGTCGACTACTTCACCGCCGGCTCCTCGATCATCGTGAAGAAGGGCAACCCGGAGGGCATCAAGTCGCTCGCCGACCTGTGCGGCAAGAACGTCGCCGTGCAGCGCGGCACCACCTCGCAGGACCTGCTCAAGGCGCAGAAGTGCGACAAGCCGATGAAGATCCAGCCCTTCGACACCGACGCGGACGCGCAGACCCGCCTCAAGGCCGGTGGCGTGGTCGCCGACGTCTCGGACTTCCCCGTGGCGGCCTACGCGGTGAAGACCTCCGGCGGCGGCCAGAACTTCGAGCTCGCCGGCGACCAGGTCGAGGCCGGCCCCTACGGCATCGCCGTGTCGAAGTCCAACACCCAGCTGCGTGACGCCCTCCAGGCCGCGCTGGACGCCATCATCAAGGACGGCTCCTACACCAAGGTGATGGAGAAGTGGGGCGTCACCGACGGCGCCGTCACCGAGGCGAAGGTCAACGGCGGCTCCTGAGCCAGGACGGCAGGAGGCACTTCTCATGGCAGACATGTCAGAACCGAATGACGAGGACAAGGCGGCCCCCGCCGGCACCCCGGCCGGGCCGCCCGTCACCGTGACCTCGCACCCCGAGGCCATCAAGGCGATCCCCGTGCGGCACTACGGCCGCTGGGTCTCCGCCGTGGTGGTGCTCGCGGTGCTGGCCCTGCTCGTCAACGCGTTCGCCAACGCGAACATCAACTACGCGGCGATCCCGGACTTCCTGTTCGACTCCGCCGTCCTCAAGGGCCTGCGCAACACCGTGATCATCACGGTCGTCGCCATGGTCGTCGGCCTGCTGCTGGGCATCGTCCTCGCGGTGATGCGCCTGTCGAAGAACCCGGTCACCTCCTCGGTGGCCTGGGGCTACATCTGGTTCTTCCGCGGCACTCCGGTCTACGTCCAGCTGCTGATCTGGTTCAACCTGGCGCTGATCTTCCCGGTCATCGATCTCGGCTTCTACAAAGACGAGATGAACCAGTTCATGACCCCGTTCATGGCCGCGCTGCTGGGCCTGGGGCTGAACGAGGCCGCGTACATGTCCGAGATCGTGCGGGCGGGCATCCAGTCCGTCGACGAGGGCCAGACCGAGGCGTCCCACGCGCTCGGCATGACCCAGGGCCAGAACCTGCGCCGCGTCGTGCTCCCGCAGGCGATGCGGGTGATCGTGCCGCCGAGCGGCAACGAGTTCATCAACATGCTGAAGACCTCGTCGCTGGCGGCACAGGCCGCGCAGTACGCGGAGCTGCTGCGCTCCACCACCGACATCGGCAACACCACCGGCGCCACGGTCGAGATGCTCTTCCTCGCCGCGGTCTGGTACCTGGTGCTCACCTCGGTGTTCTCCGTCGGCCAGTACTACCTGGAGCGCCGCTACGCACGGGGCACGACGCGCAACCTGCCGCCCACCCCGTGGCAGAGGATCAAGCAGAACCTGGGCACGGTCCGCCGCAGCCCGGTCGCGGGAGGTGCCTGATGACCGACTTCAGCAAGGGCACCGGCGGCCATCCCATGGTCAAGGCCGAAGCGGTGCACAAGCACTTCGGCCCGGCCCACATCCTCAAGGGCATCGACCTGGAGGTCGCGCCCCGTGAGGTGTTCTGCCTGATCGGCCCGTCCGGCTCGGGCAAGTCCACGTTCCTGCGCTGCATCAACCACCTGGAGCAGATCAGCGCGGGCCGGCTGTCGGTGGACGGCGAACTCGTCGGCTACCGGCAGAAGGGCGACAAGCTCTACGAGCTCAAGGACCGCGAGGTCGCCGCCAAGCGCCGCGACATCGGGATGGTCTTCCAGCGCTTCAACCTCTTCCCGCACATGACCGCGATGGAGAACATCATCGAGGCCCCGGTGCGCGTGAAGAAGGAGTCCAAGGCCGTCGCCCGCGAGCGGGCCGTGCGGCTGCTGGACCGGGTCGGCCTCGGCGACAAGGCCGGTCACTACCCCTCGCAGCTCTCCGGTGGCCAGCAGCAGCGCGTGGCCATCGCCCGCGCGCTGGCGATGGAGCCGAAGCTGATGCTCTTCGACGAGCCGACCTCCGCGCTCGACCCCGAGCTCGTCGGCGACGTCCTGGACGTCATGCGCGGGCTGGCCGAGGACGGCATGACCATGATCGTCGTGACGCACGAGATGGGCTTCGCCCGCGAGGTCGGCGACGCGCTGGTCTTCATGGACGACGGTGTGGTGGTCGAGGCCGGCCACCCCCGCGACGTGCTGACCAACCCGCAGCACGACCGCACCAAAACGTTCCTGTCCAAGGTGCTCTGACCAGAGCCCCACCGGCACGGGAACAGAGACGACGAGGGACGGCGCCCGGCGGCGCCGTCCCTCGTCGTTCGTCCCCCGGTGTCCGCGGGTCCGGGTCAGCGCAGCCCGAGGACGATCGCGTCCGTCGCCGAGCGCCAGATCTCCCGCGCCTCGCCGAAGCCCGCCTCGCGCAGGGCCGCGACGTGCCAGGAGGGCGGCAGTTCGTCGCCGTCCGCGTGGGAGCCGTAGATCGCGTAGCGCTCCTCGGTGGGGCCGGCGAGCAGCGGGTCGGCCCTGGCGGTCGCCCACCACTGCTCCCAGTCCAGGACGCCCGCGGCCTTCTCCCGGTCGCGGCGGGCGCGGTCGAAGGAGCGGACGGCGGCGTTGAGCCGCGGGGTGGACGCGTCGGGCATGTGGTCGGCGTTCATCAGCACGCCGCCGTCGCGCAGGAGCCCGGCGAGCGTGCCGTACAGGGCGCCGAGCGGACCGGGCTCGAGCCAGTGCAGGGCGGTGGCGGTGAGCACGGCGTCGTAGCGGTCGTGCGGCAGCCGGTCCGGCCACTGCGGGTCGCGCAGGTCGGCGGTGACGAACTCGACGCGCCGTTCGCCGGCGAAGTGCCCGCGGGCGATCGTGAGCAGCGCCGGATCGAGGTCGACCCCGGTGGACGTCGCCCCGGGGAACCGGCGCAGCAGGCGGTCGGAGATACTGCCGGTGCCACACGCGAGGTCCAGCACCCGGGGTTCCGGGCCGACGAGGGCCTCGACCATGTCGAGCATGACCCGGAAACGCTCCTCGCGGTCCGGGAGGTACCACTCCTGCTGCCGGTCCCAGCTGTCCTGCCAGGCCCGCCAGTCGGCCGCCGTGGCGGTTTCGGACATACGAATCCCCTCCAGATGTAATACCCTGAAAGCCGGATCAGCCATTACCGACCTTAGAGCGCGGGAGTAAGGACTACAAGTGGAACTGGCCCATTACTCAGACCTCGCTTCGCGCCTGGTGAACAGCGAGGAGCCCGAGCGCGGCATCGACACCCTGACCTCGGTGGACGCCGTACGGGCCCTGTTCGGACCGGCAAGCCTGGCGGCGAGCAGGATCACGGAGGCCGATGTGCAGCGGCTGCGCGGCGTGCGCACCCGGCTGCGGGGCGTCTTCGAGTCCGCCTCCGAGGGCGACGAGGTCCGCGCCGTGGACCTGCTGAACTCACTGCTGCTGGAGTTCCCGGTCAGCCCGCAGATCTCCGGCCACGAGTACCTGGACGAGAGCGGCCGGCCGGACTGGCACATGCACCTGGCCGAGCACGCCGCCACCGCGACCGCGTCCTACGCCGCGACCGCCTGCATGGGCCTGGCGTTCCAGCTCACCGACCTCGGGGTGGACCGGCTCGGCATCTGCCAGGCCACCGCCTGCCGCAACGCGTACATCGACACGTCGACCAACCACTCGCGCCGCTACTGCTCCGACCGCTGCGCCACCCGGGCCAACGTCGCGGCCTACCGCGCCCGCAAGCGCCTGGAGAACGACCGGTCCGCCCTCAGCGGCCGCACCGACGACGCCACCCAGCCCGCCACACCGGCCACCGACCGCTGAACCTCGGTCGGCGGCCGGAACCGGCCGATCCCCCGGGCGAGCACCATCTCGTCCGGGACGGTGCCGAACTCCCGGCTGTCGTTCTCCACAAAGGTGTTGTCGCCCAGCACCCACCACCCGCCCTCGCGCCGCTCCACGGCGCGTTTGACGATCAGCAGGTCCTGCTGCAGCGGATGGCGCATCACCACGACCTCGCCCTCACGGACGTCGTCGGCGCCCGCGACATGGCGCACGAGCAACCAGTCGCCGTGGACCAGCGTCGGCGCCATCGACGGACCTGTGACTTCGACCAGCTGGAACGACACTCTCCTCCTCTGCCCAGCCCCCGGCTCCCGCATGCTCCGCCTCCTCGTCCCGTCCTCCACCAGCCCAGGGTGTCACCAGACTTTTGTCCTCAGCACCAAGGGGCCCCGAGAAAACCACTCGGACAGGGAGTAATCTCGCTCGTGGAAAGACGATCACGAGGAAGGACAGTCATGCTCGCTCGCCTGTTCGCGCCCAAGGTGAAGGTCAGCGCCCACTGCGACCTGCCCTGCGGCGTTTACGACCCGGCCCAGGCCCGCATCGAGGCGCAGTCCGTCAAGGCGGTCCAGGAGAAGTACCAGGCCAACGAGGACCCGCACTTCCGCGCGCGCGCCATCGTCATCAAGGAGCAGCGTGCGGAGCTCGTCAAGCACCACCTCTCGGTGCTGTGGAGCGACTACTTCAAGGCCCCGCACTTCGAGAAGTACCCCCAGCTGCACCAGCTCTTCAACGACGCCCTGAAGGCCGGCAGCGCCGCGAAGGCGTCCACCGACCCGGCGACGGGCCAGAAGCTGCTGGACCTGATCGACCAGATCGACGCCATCTTCCAGGAGACGAAGAAGGCCTGACCTGGCATCGGCAGGTGTGCGCCCGGCCGCTTCTGCGGCCGGGCGCTGCCGTTCCCGGGACCACACACCGTCAGACGGCTTGCCCCGGGCGCATTCCCCCGCGGTCGCGGACGGCCGGCGGCGGCACCGGGGAAGGGGTGCCGCGCACGCGGCGCAGGAATTCCAGCTCGTCCAGTACGCACAGGACCGTCATGGGGAGCAGTGGTTCGGGGGCCGGCGGCCTGCGGCGCGGCCCCGCGAGACGACGGACCAGGCCGGCGGCGCGCGGCAGGACGCCGTGGCCCGGCCGGAGCGGGCGCGGGCGCCGTCGCAGCCGGAGGACCGCGCGCATCTAGGACGCCACCGGTCTGGAACGCAGCCAGCAGATCACGGCGTTGACCGTCGGATAGTCCAGTTCGGCGATCCGGGCGACGGCCCACGCGTCGTCACCGCGCATGCGGACCCCGGCGGCGTCGAGCGCACAGTGCAGCATGACCTGGTGGGCCTGCGTGGCGGGCAGGGTCTGCCCCGGCGGGATGTGCCGCCGCAGCGACGAGGAGATCGGCAGGGGCGGCGTCGGTCGTTCCACAGTCATACGCGGATTCCCTCGAAGTAGTCGGACAGGGCACTGGTGAGTTCCGGCCTGCTGTACCACTCCCGGTGGCCGATGAGTTCGGTGTACGCACGGGACCAGAAGGCCGCGACCACCGCGTGGTCGGCGCGGTCGGCGACCAGGCCGGTGGGCGGGGCCAGTCCGCCCGCGTGCGCCCGGTCGGTGAAGACGAGCGTGACGAGGGGGGCGCGCTCGTTCTCGGCACCCGCGTCGGCGGGTGCCGCGTCGCGCAGGACGGCCCTGCTCAGGGCGTCCGCGGCGACGCCGGCCGCGGGTGCCGGCCCCGTGCTCCAGCCCATCAGCCGCCGGCTGTGGACCTCCAGGACGACCACGCACAGCACCTCGCCCTGCCGGGTGGGCAGGGAGACGGCGTCGGTCACCCACAGCCGCCCGGGAACGCCCGACCTCCCCTGGAGACCGGCCCTGCGCATGAGCAGTTCGACCGTGCCGTGACTGACCGCGACCCCGTGCCGCAACAGCAGTTCCTCGTGGACACGGCGGTATCCGAAGGTGCCGCGGGAGGCGGTGTGGATCGAGGTGATGAGCTCGGTGAGCCATGCGTGACGCAGGGAGCGCGCCGACGGGGTGCGATTGCGCCAGGTGAAGTAGCCCGACTCGGAGGTGCCGAGCACGCGGGTGGCGGTGCGCACCGGCAGCCCCTCCCCCGCCATCATGTGCACGGCCTCGAAACGCCTTTTGGGGACACCACATCGCGCAGCAGTTCTGTCACGCGCCGGTGCACGGCAAGTTCGGTCTCCAGCTCGCTGATGCGCCTGCGCGCCGCGCTGAGGTCGGCGCCGGTCGTCGGCAGCCGGCGCTTCCTGCCCAGGTGCGGCAGGTGGGTGCGCCGCCACTGGTAGACCGTCTGGTCGCTGAGGTCGAGTACGTCGGCGACCTTCCGTACGGGCTCACCGGCGGTCAGCAGATCGAGGGCCTTGCGGCGCAGCTCGGGCGGGTAACGACGAGTGGGCACTTCTTTTCCTCCGGGGGAGCCGGTTCGGGGTGTGCCCCGGACCGGGGCCCGCCCTGGGGATAAGGGGGTGTGTGCGGGCGGGCCCCGGTCCGGGAGTTCGGGAGTTCGGGATTTCGGGAAACGTTTCAGCTGACGTGGCGCCGCATGCTGACGGTGGGCTGGAAGTCGTTCAGCGGGCTCACGCCGCGTCCGGCCGGTACCGCGTCCGCCGCCCGTCCGAGGATCGCCCTGACCTCGGCGGCCAGGGCGTCGGCCCGGCTCTCGACCACGTCGGCCGAGTCGTCGCAGCGCTCCAGGGCGGCCAGCCGGCGGCGGACGTCGGCGAGCCGGGCGCGGTCGGCCCTGCCCAGGACGAGCGGGCGCGGCGTCGCGACGATGAACTGGTACGCGCCGGCGAAGGTCTGGCAGCCGGCGCAGTGCTCGTTGACGGCGCGGCTGATGTTCGTGGCGGTGATCCGCCGGATGTCGACACCCGATGTGGTGACGATCTGGAAGGACAGGGCGACCGAGCGGCACGGCCGGTCGAGCGAGCAGCCGACGGAGGCGGCGACCGCCCGGTTGTGCGCGACGGCGGCGACGAGCGGACCGTACTCGTGGACGGAGAACGAGTCGTCGTACTGGACCCGGTGGACGCGGTTGGCCAGCGTGTGGGCCTCGTCCACGGCGGCGGCCACATCGCGGGGGATGCTCGACCGCGGTGCCACGACCGCGCCGGCCGGGGCCGCCGTGGCGAGGGCGGCCAGTCCTGCGGTGGCCAGCATGACCGGCCCGACGGCCTTGCGGCCGAACGTGCCGGTGCGGGGCTTTCGGTGCGTCACGTGCTTCTCCTGTACGGGTGTGCGGAAGGGGGGTGTGCAACTGGAGGGGACCGGCCGCGCGTCACGAGGGGAAGGGCGCGGGGCTGATGAAGGTGAACGGCGGGGTGGACGGGGGCACCGACGGCGTCACCGAATCCGAGGGCGAGGCACTGGGCGAGCCCTCGGACGGACTGGGCCCGGCCGTTCCGGTGGCCGGGCTGCCGCTGGGGGTCGGGCCGCTGCGGGTGGGCTGCGGCTGGGCGGAGGTCCTGACGGCCGAGGGTGAGGCGCTGGGCGTCGCCGGAGCTGAGGAGGAGGCGCTCGGCGACGGTGACGCGGACGGCTCGGCCGTCAGGGGCACGGTGCTCGCCGCCGGGGGCAGCGAGGGCGGGGTCGTGCTGGGCAGCGGCGACGGTGCCACGGTGCGCAGCGGCCGGACGTCCGGCACCCCGGGCTGCAGGATCGGCGCGATCGGCGGCTGCGGCGGCAGCGGTTTGGGCGTCACG
This sequence comes from Streptomyces sp. RLA123, assembly GCF_056270165.1. Lineage (NCBI taxonomy): Bacteria > Bacillati > Actinomycetota > Actinomycetes > Kitasatosporales > Streptomycetaceae > Streptomyces > Streptomyces sp. RLA123. The sequence goes on from NZ_JBWDOR010000003.1 coordinate 2,940,889, forward strand.
CCGCCCAGCCACGCGCCGCACAGCGCGGCGCCTCCCGCCAGGACGACCCCGCAAATGGCCAGCCGCAAGCGCAGGTTGCCCGCAGTGGCCCGGACCGCGGCGCGCACCACCCGGCCGCCGAGGCGGACCGACAGATATGCCGCGCCGGCCAGCGGGCAGATCAGCATGAGGCTGCCGAGGATGCCGACCAGGCCCGCGGCGATCTCACCGTCGGCGAAGGCGAACCAGGTCCCGGCCAGTTGCTCGGCCAGCGAGCGCAGACTCGTGGCCAGCAGCCGCGGCAGGTTCCACAGCACGTAGCCGAGTTCGGCGAGCAGCAGCGGCACCATGGTGACGACCCACGCGGTGACGATGACCCGGGCGGAGCGCTTGAGGTCGGCGACGTCCGGGTGGACCGGGCGGCCCGGCCGCATGCTGAGCAGGATGGGCTTGATCTTGCCGAAGAGATCGGGGACCCCGGCCAGGTCGCCGAGGATGTAGTAGCCGTCGAGCCGCACGGCCGGCATCAGCTGCTCGACGATCTCGAAGTGCGCGAGGTAGATCGCGCCGAGGAAGAAGGACTGCCCGGTGGCGAAGTACCCGCCGGCCAGGGCCAGTATGAAGACGACGTTGAAGTAGACGCCGCCCAGGTCGGTGCGCATGCGCCCGGCCCGGCCGATCCGGTACACGTCGGTGACGTCGGTGTACATGGACGGCCAGATCAGGAAGAGCCCGCAGCCGATGGCCCCGGGCCGGGCGCCGCTGTAGCGGCATGCCGACGCGTGCCCGAACTCGTGGAAGACCAGCGAGGCCACCGTCAGCGCGAACACCACCAGCATCAGCACCGGCTGTTCCAGTACCTCGAGCACCGGCGTCATCGCGCCGTGCACCACGAACAGCCAGAACTCCATGACGACGGCCGCGCCGAGAACCAGCGCGACCACCGGTGGGCGGTGCAGCCAGGCCAGGACGTCCGCGATCCGGGCGACCTGCCGCTCGCACAGCACCACCCGGTGGCCCTTGAGGACCAGCAGAAGGTCCGCGGTCGGACCGCTGACCTTGTCGCTCTCCTGGTCGAACGGCACGGTGACGCCGAGCGGCTGGAGCTTGTGCTCGATCAGATAGTGGATGTTGTCCGCGCTGACCTCGCGGCCGAACCGGCCGCTCACCCGGTGCGAGACGGCCTCGGTGTCCCGGCGGCCGTCGATGGCGCCGGCGACCAGGTAGAGCAGCCTGCTCAGCTGCACGACCTGCCCGTCTCCCCGGCGGACCAGGTAGCGGGGCTCGGTGAAGCCCGATCCCTGGTATTCGCCCAGGAGTTGGAGTCCCGCGCCGAGGCGCGGAACCGGAAAGCCGGTGTCGTCCGCGGGTGCGTTCTCATCCGCCTCGTACACCGCCGTTCCCGTGGGGCCGGGACTGCCCGCCCTGTGACTGTGGGGCACCGTCTGCTCTTCCTCCCGAGGCGGACCGCACCGCGCCGGGCGCGGTCCGCACGGACACGGGGTGTGGTTACTGGCGGATGCTGATCGCCTGGGTGGCCTCGGACTGGGCGACCGCGAACGGCGAGTCGACGTTGACGGCGAGCGAGTCGTTGTGGGCCTCGACGTGCGCGACGTGCTTGGTCACGTGCGTCGTCTTGACGAAGCTGAACTTCAGCTTGCCCAGGGCCTCGCGGCCGGGCAGCAGCTCCGCGGACTCGGCGTCGAGCTGGTCGTTGTTCATGAACGGGTACCTCTCTCGGAAGATGTGATGCGCGTCGCCGCGGACTACTGGCAGATGCTGATGGCCTGGGTGGCCTGCGACTGCGCGACGGCGTACGGGGAGTCGACGTTGACGGCCAGCGACTGGTTGTGGGCGTCGACGTGCGCAACGTGCTTGGTCACGTGCGTCGTCTTGACGAAGCTGAACTTCAGCTTGCCCAGGGCCTCGCGGCCGGGCAGCAGCTCCGCGGACTCGCTGTCCAGCTCTCGCATGTCGAGCATGAAGGTTCCTTCGGACGAGGGGCGTGGGCAGGGAGCGGATCCCAGGATCCGTCCATCCACGCCGGACGAACTGTCTGACGGCGTTGGACAGTAGCCGCGCACCCCACCCCCGGCAAGCGTCCCGGCCGATCCCGACGGACCGTCAACTGTGCCGCGAGTGACGGGAAACGACAGGTGGGAGGCCAACTCGCCACCGGCCGGCCACACACCTCGGCCGTGCCGTTATCACCCGAACGGGTCAATCCGCCTGCTGCCCGAACTGAGGAAGTCCCCATGGAAGGGGCGAAGTCCGGCCAAACGGTGGCTATCCTCTCGAACTCCGAGGCGCGAGAGCCGACCAAGCCTCCAGCGAGAGGGGTGCAGGTGCTTTTCGTTCAAGGGGCGTCCGCGACCGCAGTCGTCCGCCACCGGACAGGAGAGTCCGTTGTCCTGCTTTCCGGCGAACTCCCCGCTGTGCTGACCCCGTCGAGTCTGAACGAACTGCTGAATCTGGCCGCGGCCGTTCTGACCCAGGAGGAGATGGAGCTGTTCCGCAGCTGCCTGACCGCGCTGCGCTGCGGGGAGAAACTCCAGGAACGCCGCATCGAGGTCAGCGGCGCGGTCCTCACCGTCCACAGCAGCTGAAATACATCACGCGGAATTTGGCAGACGGCATTTCCGGGGCATTTATAAAAACAACTCACGCGACCCGACATGCCGAATACCGATCACCCTGGAGGGTGTTTCCCGGGACCGTCCCGGAAAGCGCTCCGAGCAGCCGACAGTGAAGCTCACAGGCGGTTTTCCACCTCGTCAACGCCCCCTCCCGAGGTCGTCCGATCGGCCTCCATGGCACCCGTCGCCGAATGAATTCCGGCCGGTCGCCGAGTAACGTCTGGCGGGCCATCCGGCAATTCATCCACCGTGAGGAGAAAACCGATGAGAAAACTCGCTCGGGCCGCCGCGACGACCGCTCTGGCAGCCGTCGCGGTGATCGTGCCGCTCACCGGCACGGCCGAGGCCGCGCCCTCGCACGCCGTGACCGGCGGCTGGGACCGGGACAACGACGGAGGCTGGGGCCGGGGCCATGACGGAGGCTGGGGCCGGGGCCACGACGGCGGCTGGTGCGGAGGCCACCACCGGGGCGGGGTCCGGCTGTGGACCTACTACCGGTGGAGCAACCACTGGGGCAACGGCCGGGGCTGGGACAACCGCGGAGGTGATCGGTTCGGTTTCGGACGCGAACGCTTCGACTTCGGACGCGACGGGAGGGACTGCGGCTGCGGCGACGGTTTCCGTGGCGGGCGCTTCTGATCCCGCCGGCTCATGAGGCGGGCCCCCGGGGGGCGCATTCCCCCGGGGGCCCGCCCTTGCCCGCCATTGTGCTCGGTCAGCTGCTGTGGACGGTGAGGACCGCGCCGCTGACCTCGATGCGGCGTTCCTGGAGTTTCTCCCCGCAGCGCAGCGCGGTCAGGCAGTTGCGGAACAGCTCCATCTCCTCCTGGGTCAGAACGGCCGCGGCCAGATTCAGCAGTTCGTTCAGACTCGACGGGGTCAGCACAGCGGGGAGTTCGCCGGAAAGCAGGACAACGGACTCTCCTGTCCGGTGGCGGACGACTGCGGTCGCGGACGCCCCTTGAACGAAAAGCACCTGCACCCCTCTCACCGGAGGCTCCGGGGGCTTACCCACTCGTCCCGGGACTGGAGAGAATATCCCTGTTCCCCCCGCCCTTTGCCCCTTCTTGGGTGACTTCACCACCACCCATCACGGCAGGACCGACATGGGCATGCCCTTCCGGACGGGATGCCCCGGTCAGCGGGCCCCGACAACGGCCAAATCAGCACACTGCTGCATCAGACCGCCCGGGCCATCGGCAGTAGCCACCCGTCCGCAATCGGCGCCCCCATCTTCCCGCCGCGTGGACGGTCGTGACGGTAGGTCAGGCCGACGAATCGGGAGCGGCCGCGGGACCCGTGCCGGGCCCGGGATCGGATTCCGCTTCGGGAGCGCTGCGCAGCAAGGACTCGACGAGTGCGGCGACATGCCGGCGATCGGCTTCGGACAGCCGCTGGACACTGGCGATCAGGGTGGCCACCTCCGGATCGGGAGCGGCACCGCCCTCGCCGCCGGCGGTCGCGCCGTCCGCGAAGTACAGGTGGATCCCGCAGGCCTCGGCGGCGGCTCTGCGCACGGCGTCCAGCGGGAGTTCCAGACCCCGGGCCAGCCCGTCCAGCGTGGACTGCTGCGGCATCCTGGCGACCCGCGCGCTGGTCGCCAGGTGGTGCACGGTCGACCGCGGCACGCCTCCCCGGCGTGCCACTTCGCCGTACGACCAGCCCCGCTGCTCCAGCCGGCGCCTGATCAGTTCCTGCAGTGCGTTCACCACGGGGTGGATTCTTCCTGCTAGCACGTCGGTTGACCCATCCGAGTGAGATCGAGTCTATAGCGGCCACCGCGGTTCGCCCCGGCCTCGGCTGCCCTCACCTGCACCTTCACCCTTCCACGCGACACCGTCCGCACTCAAATGCCGCGAAATGCTTGCCGCGGGCCACCCAAGCCACTAGCGTCCAACGTGACCAGACGAGCCGTCCAATACTTCTGGACGGCGCAGCGCGGACCACCCGTCCGCCTGGGCCGGCCCTCCTTCCGACGGCGATCAGTGTCCCGGAATCCTGACAGTGATTCCACGCGCCCCGGGGCAGTTCTCCCCAGCGTCACCAAAACTGCACTCCGGACGCATAGTCCTCACCTTCAACGCTTCCGCGATGCTGCACGTCACGCCCGGCACCCGCCGCATCCGGACGGAATCTAGAGGTGATCAACCCCGGCGAAACCCCAGATGCCCAAAACTGGCCGCTTTTGCTCCATCCGATCAAGTGAATCAACGTCATGGGCATTGCTCACAGCACATGCCGACAGCAGACTTTCGGTGTTTTGCCGACACCTCCCGCCGGCTCCACGTGCACACGCTGATCACTTGCGGCAGATCCGGGAGAGGTATGTGCGACGAATTCTGCGGGCCCGCCCTCGCGGCCTGGCTCGCCCAGGGAACCGGTGGGACGGCGGGCCGGCTGCGCGCGTGGGAGCGCGCCAGGAACAGGGTGCTGCTGCTTCCCGCCGGAGTGCGGTGGGACGCGGTGCGTGTCCCCGAGCGGCCCGGCCACGAGGTCCACGCGCGGCTTCAGGACAGCACCGCGCCGCTCGGGCCCGTCATGTGGGACCGCCGCTGCGGCCTCCTCTACTTCCTTGTGCCGCCCCACGGGGAGGATGTGTGGGCCCCGTTGGGGCTGCGCCGTCTCACCCTCGGGTCGTGGCTGGCCGCCCGGGACCCCCGCCGGGCCGCCCCGCACCCGGCGGTGTGGCTCTACCCCAGGGACGGCGTCCGGCTGACCAGCCCCGCGTTTCTCCTCATCGCCTGCCTGGAGGTGCTCGGCGCGGGCACCCGCGCCCGGCAGCGGCTGCCGGCGCCCCTCGGCTGAGCCCCGCTCACGTTCTGGCGGCGCGCAGCGTGCGCACGATGCGCCGCACGGCCGGGTGGCGCCGCAGCGCCTCGGCGCGGACCGGGGCCCCGCCCGGGAGCCGCAGGCTCGTCAGCCGCCGGCGCTTGAAGTACCGCTCCCGCCCGGCCTGATGGCCACTGAGCCAGGCCTCCGCCTCCGGGCGCAGGGCGGGATGGGCCCGCGCCTGCATGCAGTAGCCCACGGTGCGGATCAGCGGCGCGAGGCGTTCCGCGACCAACTCGCCGGTGAGGGCGGGGGGCTTGCCGATCACCTCCGTGTCCCGTTCCAGATCGGGCAGCGCGGCGTCGATCAGGGTGAGCGGCACACGGTTGCTGTTCTCGTACGGGCTGATCCGTTCCAGCAGCAGCTCCGTGCCGACCCGGGCGGCCGGGATGCCGTAGAGGGACGCGGCGGTGATCAGCGCGGTCGAGAAGCAGCCCACGACGAGCTCGGGACGGTCCCGTTCGAAGAGGGTCTCCGCGAGCACCGGTGTGCCGAGGACGGTCAGTTCGGCCCCGAGCTCCGCTGCCGCCCGCTCCAGGGAGCGCGACTGCTGCACAGGGGCACTGGGGTGCGGCTTGAACAGCACCGAGGTGTGGCCCGCGGCCACCGCGCCGCGCAGTATGCGCGCGTGCAGCTCGTCCTCCTCCCGTTCGGAGATGAGGTCCAGCGCCGACAGGTACTGGCCGAGGAGCACGGCGGTGTACCGGCCGGACGCGGCCGGCGCGGCGGCGCCGATGCCGGAGAGCGTGCGCAGGAAGGGCTCGCCGGGGAGCGGCACCGCCTCGACGCCGTACTCCGAGAGCAGCAGGGGGCGCAGTCCCGGGAGCAGGTCGAGGTGGAGCAGTCGCGCGATGCGGCAGGCGATGCCGCCGGGGAGCCGGTCACGGGTGGGGCCGTAACTCATCAGGCCGTCGGCGTACACATGGATCGTGCTCTCGGCGAAGATCTCGGCCACCGCGCGGGAGGGATTGGCCTGCAGGGACTCACAGGCGATCTCGACGGGCCCGTCCCCGAGGTCCCAGGCCAGGCGCAGCGCCCGTTCCCACAAGGTGAGGTCCTGCTCACGGGGGGACCAGCCGGCCGGGTGGTGCGGGGCGATGGCCTCGTTCCAGGAGTGCACCGCGTCGAACTCCGGGCGCAGCTCCTCGAAACCGGCCATCCGGTCCAGGGGCGTGGTCAGTTCGGGGATGGCCGAGGTGTTGCTCACCACGAGGAGGCGACGGTGCTCCTCACGCGGGCCGAACAGCCCCGCCCGGACGGCCGCCGTGACGGTTGCCGCCGCGTACTGGGTCGCCGCGAAGAAGATCTGGATCATCTAGGACAATTCCTTCATGCCGGGCGCACGCCCGCCGCGCACCCGGCGCGGCGTCTGGCCCGGGGCGCAGCCGCTGTCCCCTCAGCATCACGGCCCGAATCCCCCGGGACCAAGCCCAGCTGCCGGATATCACCGGACCGGGTGACCCCTGTACGGACGGCTTACGCCGCACGTCACCCGTTCGCGCGCCCTCGCGGTGGGGCCTCACCCACTCGCCGCCCGGCCCACCGTGCCCGTGCCGGAGCCGGTCCGGAAAAAACTTCGGCCGGGGTGTCGATCCGCCCGCCGCCCGTTCGACGCGTATGCAGAAGCGGGGCCGCAGCCCCGCCGGCACAGCACCGAAACAGAGGAGTACGGCAATGCGTTTCATGTCCCTGATCCTGATCAACGAGGACAAGGTCCCGGCGGGCGGCCCCAGCGAGCGGCTGATGCAGGACATGGGCAAACTCATCGAGGAGATGTCCACGGCAGGCGTGCTGCTGGACACCGCCGGGCTGCGCCCGCCGGCCGAGGGCTCCCGGATGCACTGGGACCACGGGAAGCTGACCGTCGTCGACGGGCCGTTCACCGAGTCCAAGGAGTTCATCGGCGGCTACGCGATCATCCAGGCGAAGTCGAAGGAGGAGGCGCTGGAGTGGACCAAGCGCTTCCTCCAGGTGCACGGCGACGAGTGGGAGCTCACCTGCGAGGTGCGCCAGATGGAGGAGGCCCCCGAGCTCGCCTGAGGGCGCGGGCGCGCCGCTCCGCCGATCGGGTTGCAGCTGCCCGGGGCGGCTGCTCTGATGGGTGGCTGTGACCGGTACGGCTTCTGGCTCCGATGACGCCCGCCGAGCGATCGACGCGGTGTGGCGCATCGAGTCGGCCCGGGTGATCGCCGCTGTCGCGCGCGTCGTGCGCGACATCGGCGTCGCCGAGGAACTGGCCCAGGACGCCCTGGTGGCCGCCCTGGAGCAGTGGCCGCGGGACGGCGTCCCGGCCAGCCCCGGCGCCTGGCTCACGGCCGCGGCCAAGCACCGCGCGATCGACCTCGTCCGCCGCAAGGAGGTCTTCGCACGCAAGCTGGAGGAACTGGGGCACGCCTTGGAAGCGCGCCCGCCGGAGTCCGAGGCCGGCTTCGCCGCGGCCGAGGCGGCGGCGGACGACGACATCGAGGACGACCTGCTCCGGCTGGTCTTCACCTCCTGCCACCCGGTGGTGTCCACCGAGGCGCGGGTGGCGCTCACACTGCGCCTGCTGGGCGGCCTGACGACCGCCGAGATCGCGCGGGCCTTCCTGGTGCCCGAGGCGACGGTCGCGCAGCGCATCGTCAGGGCGAAGCGGAACCTGGCCAAGGCGGAGGTGCCCTTCGAGCAGCCGCAGGGACCGGAGCGCGTCGAGCGACTGTCCTCGGTGCTGGAGGTCATCTACCTGGTCTTCAACGAGGGGTACTCGGCGACCGCCGGCGACGACTGGATGCGCCCGGCGCTGTGCGAGGACGCGCTGCGCCTCGGCCGGCTGCTGGCCGGTCTGATGCCGAAGGAGCCCGAGGTCCACGGCCTGGTCGCATTGATGGAGATCCAGGCGTCCCGGGCCGCCGCCAGGACGGGTCCCGACGGCGAGCCGGTGCTGCTGATCGACCAGGACCGGCGGCGCTGGGACCGGCTGCTGATCCGCCGCGGTTTCGCCGCTCTGACCCGCTCCGACGCGGCCGGCGGGCCGCCGGGGCCGTATGCGCTCCAGGCCGCCATCGCCGCCTGCCACGCCCGGGCTGCCCGCGCGCAGGACACCGACTGGCGGCGCATCGCGGATCTGTACGGCGTGCTGGCGCTGCGGGCGCCGTCGCCGGTGGTGGAGCTCAACCGGGCGGTCGCGGTCACCATGGCGTACGGGCCGCAGGAGGGACTGGCGGTCGTCGACCGGCTGGCCGGCGAACCCGCGCTGCGCGAGTACCACCTGCTGCCGAGCGTCCGGGGCGACCTGCTGGAGCGCCTCGGCCGTCATGACGAGGCGCGTGCGGAGTTCCTGCGGGCGGCGGCGCTCACGCGCAACGAACGCGAGCGCGCGCTCCTTATGGGGCGCGCCTCGGCGGCGCCTCAGACCCGGGGCGGGGAGTCCGGCGGCCGGACCTGAAATGCGCCGCGGCGCGGGCCCTTGAGCGCGTGCAGCATGATCAGCATGAGCAGCGGGCACATCAGTGCCACCGCGAGGATGAACACCGCGGCAAAGGGAACGCCCACGCTCAGGGCGACCACGACGGCGACGGCCGCGAGCACCGCCCCCACAGCCCATTGACGGCCGGTCCGCGGCAGGCCCCGCGCCCCCGGCGTACCCATCGTTCGCATCGCGGCCTCCCGCGTCAGCTCGCCGACGGCCTACTTCTCATCGTACGCGGGGGGGCCGCGTCCCGCACCCGCGCCGGCGCGGGGTGCCGGCGCGGGGTGCCGGCGCGGGCGCCCGACACTCCCGCGCACCAACTCCCGGATGGTCCGGGCAACTTGACGGCAGATGCGCCAAACGGCCGGACGCCCCCGTGGCATCATCCTGCGGGGTACGCTCCGCGGCAGGGCGGAACCGGGCCCGCACGGGCGACGTCTCCACGCCCAGCATCCCCGAACACCCGAGAGGGGCCCGGCATGACCGGCACGGCGAGCCGCTATCTCTATCTGACCCGGCACGCTGAGGCGCTGCCCGACGAGAGCGGCCTGACGGAGAACGGCCTCCGGCAAGCGGAACTCCTCGGCGAACGCCTCAAGGGAACCCCGATCGCCGCCGTCCACCACGGCCCGCTCCCCCGGGCCGCCCGGACCGCCGCGCTCATCGGCGAGCGACTCGGCGGCACGGTGCCGGTGGAGGCGAACGAGCTGGCGGGCGACTACCCGCCCTACTTCCCCCAGGAGTCCGAGCTGCCCCCGGACAGCGCGTACTACCTCTCCCGGTTCCTGGACCGCTTCGGCCCGGAGGACCGCGCGTGGGGGCCGCAACTGGGGCGGGAGGCGCTGGCGCGCTTCACGGGCCCGCCGGCCGCGGGCAAGGCCACCCACGAGCTCGTGGTCACCCACAACTTCCTGATCGGCCGGCTGGTCGCGGCGGCCCTGGACGCGCCGCCGTGGCGCTGGCTCGGCCTCGACCACGCCAACGCCGCCCTGACCGTCGTCCGCTACACGCCGGGGCGTCCGCACTCCGTCCTGCTCTACAACGACATGCGGCACCTTCCGGAGGAGCTGCGCTGGACGGGTTTCCCCGCCGAGCTGCACTTCTGAGCACGTCCACGCGCGTCCCCGGCACCGCGGGGCACGCCGACGGCCCCTTCGGCCCCTTCGGCCTCTGGCAGCCCCCCACCCGCAGTGCCACAAAGGCGACATGGTCGAACTTTTCGGCCGATTCGGGATGTACCGGTGCGGTCACTGAGCGAGAAGAGTCCCCGCAGCGTCGCCGGGCAGGTCTTCATCCTCCAGGTGGCGGTGGTCGTGCTGCTCGTGGCCTGCGGAATGCTCGCCCTGGTGCTGCAGTCGCGGCACGACAGCGAGCGCGAGGCCGTCAACCGCTCGGTCGCCGCCGCGCGCACCTTCGCGCGTTCCCCCGGGCTGCCGGAGACACTGAAGGGCCCCGATCCCTCCAAGGTGCTGCAACCGGTCACCGAACTGGCCCGCAAGGAGGCGGGGGTCGACTTCATCGTCGTCATGGACACCCACGGCACCCGCTACACGCACCCCATACCGGCGCGGATCGGCCAGCGGTTCGTCGGCACCATCGAGCCGTCGCTGCACGGCAAGGTCTACACCGAGAGCGTCCAGGGCCCGCTCGGCCACGAGGTGCAGGCCGTCGTTCCGGTGCACGACCCCGTCGACGACCCGCACGGCGCAATCATCGCCCTGGTGTCGGCCGGCATGAAGGTCACCAACGTGACGGTCGTGGTGAACCGGCAACTGCCGATCGTCCTCGGCGCGGGCGCCGCCGCGCTCGCCCTGGCCATGGCGGGCACGGCGCTCATCTCCAAGCGGCTGCGGCGGCAGACCCCTCACTTGGACCCCGTCGCGATGAGCCGCCGTCGCGCAGATCGCCGAACGCTGGGGCACCCGCTACACCCCCGACGGCAAGGTGCTGTGGGCCGAGCAACCGCTGCCCGAGGGGAACACCGGGGAGGCGGCCGTGGGGTTGGCCGACACCCTCGACGCGGCCTCCCCCTGACCCGAAGCTGCCGACGCGTCCCGCTCCCCCGGGTGACGTCACAATGAAGCCGTGATCGCGGATGTCCGGCTGCCCTCCCCCCTCGTCGAGCTGACCGGCGACGAGCGGCTGGCGGGGCGCGGCCTGCGCATGCTCGTCAAGCGGGACGACCTGATCCACCCGGAGGTGCCCGGCAACAAGTGGCGCAAGCTCCACCTGAACCTGCGCGCGGCGGCCGACGCGGGACACCAGGTGCTGCTGACGTTCGGCGGGGCCTACTCCAACCACCTGCGCGCGACCGCAGCGGCGGGCCGCCTGCTGGGACTGTCCACCGTCGGTGTCGTGCGCGGCGACGAGCTCGCCCGGCGCCCGCTGAATCCCTCGCTCGCCCGTGCCGCCGCCGACGGCATGCGCCTGCACTTCCTGGACCGTGCCGCTTACCGCCGCAAGGACGAGCCTGAGGTGCTGGCGGAGCTCCTTGAGCGGTTCGGCCCCGCCTATGTGCTGCCCGAGGGCGGCAGCAACGCCCTGGCCGCACAAGGGTGCGTGGCACTCGGCGAGGAACTGCGCGGCGCGGCGGACGTCGTCGGTGTCGCCTGCGGCACGGGCGGCACCCTGGCGGGGCTCGCCGCGGGGCTGGGCCCGGGGCAGCGGGCGATCGGCTTTCCCGTCCTCAGGGGAGGCGGATTCCTGCGGGAGGACATAGGCCGCCTCCAGGAGGCGGCCTTCGGCGGGCGGCGCGGGGCCTGGCACCTGGAGGACCGCTTCCACCACGGCGGATACGCGCGCCGCACGCCCGCCCTCGACGCCTTCGCGGAGGACTTCGGCGCGCGCCACGGCTTCGTGCCTGACCCCGTGTACGTCGCCAAGATGCTGCACGGCCTGTTCACGCTGGCCGCCGAGGGTGCCTTCCCCGAGGGGACGGTCGTAGCGGCCGTCGTGACCGGCCGGCCGAGCGGTTAGCCTTGGCCGCATGATCCGATCCGCGGCCCCCGAAGACATCCCGGAGATCCACTCGATGATCCGCGAACTCGCGGAGTACGAGCGGGAGCCGGACAGCGCGCGGGCGACCCACGCGCAGCTCCGGGAGGCGCTCTTCGGCCCCGGGGCGGCGGTCTTCGCGTTCATCGCCGAGGACGACGACACCGGCGCCGCGGTGGGCTTCGCCATGTGGTTCCTGAATTTCTCCACCTGGACCGGCACCCACGGCGTGTACCTTGAGGACTTGTTCGTACGCCCCTCCGCGCGCGGGGGCGGCCACGGCAAGGCGCTTCTCGCCGAGCTGGCCGCCGTCTGCGTCGAGCGGGGCTACGAGCGCTTCGAGTGGTCCGTGCTGGACTGGAACGAGCCGTCGATTGCGTTCTACCGTGCGATGGGCGCCCGTCCCCAGGTCGGATGGACGGTGCAGCGGATGGCCGGCGAACCGCTGCGCACCCTCGCGGAGCAGGCACGTGTCAACAAAGCGACTTCTCTTTCGAATTGAGACCCCTCGCCCCCTACCCACGGTGCGTGCGCATGCGCCTACTATGGGTGACAGCCATGGGGTGCCGGGCCGGGGCCCATTCATGGCGGCGGCCGTGCTCCGTCCGGGCGACACCGGGGTACGGATCGCGATAGCGTCGCTGGCGAACCGAACCAGATCCAATGCAATGCCGATGAGGGCAGTGCGAGTGCCACCTTGGAGGTGAGGGTGTCCGAGATCGCAGGCGAGCCCGGGTCGAAGGACTTCGTCGAGGTCCGGCTGCCCGCGGCGGGGGCCTATCTTTCGGTGCTGCGTACGGCGACCGCCGGCCTCGCGGCCCGCTTGGACTTCACCCTCGACGAGATCGAAGACCTGCGCATCGCCGTTGACGAGGCGTGCGCGATCCTGCTCCAGCAGGCCGTCCCGGGGTCCGTGCTGAGCTGCGTCTTCCGCCTGGTCGGGGACGCTCTGTGGGTGACCGTGTCGGCTCCCACGACCGACGGCCGCGCCCCGGAGCGCGACACCTTCGCCTGGACGGTGCTCTCGGCCCTGGCCGGCGAGGTGGACTCCAGCGTGGCCGAGGACAAGACCGTGAGCATCGCCCTGCACAAGAAGCGCGGTGCCGGACCGGGACAGCTGTAACGGGGGAATCGCCGTGAACGATCTGGAAGGCAGTACGCCTGGGGTGAGGGGCCGCCCCGTACCCGCCCCTGCGGCACAACAGGACGAGGCACGGCCCCACCCTGGCAGTGGACCGGCGGACCGTCCCGACGACAAGGACGCGCCCGAGCAGACGGATCAGGCGGATCAGGCGGATCAGGCGGGTCGCATGGAGCAGGAGCAGCAGGCGCAGCACGAGCACCACGACCCGCACGACCGGGCCGGGGCACGTGCGCTCTTCGTGGAGCTGGGCAAGCTTCCGCCGGGTTCGCCGGAGCGTGCCGAGCTGCGCAACCGGCTGGTGCGGATGCACCTGCCGCTGGTGGAGCACCTCGCCCGGCGCTTCCGCAACCGCGGCGAGCCGCTGGACGACCTCACCCAGGTCGCCACGATCGGCCTGATCAAGTCCGTCGACCGGTTCGACGTCGACCGCGGGGTGGAGTTCTCCACGTACGCCACCCCCACCGTCGTCGGCGAGATCAAGCGGCACTTCCGGGACAAGGGCTGGGCCGTGCGCGTCCCGCGGCGGCTCCAGGAGCTTCGCCTGTCGCTCACGACGGCCACCGGCGAGCTCTCCCAGCGGCACGGGCGGGCCCCGACCGTGCACGAGCTGGCCGAGCATCTGAAGATCACGGAGGAGGAGGTCCTCGAGGGCCTCGAATCCGCGAACGCCTACAGCACGCTCTCGCTCGACGTGCCCGACACCGACGACGAGTCGCCGGCCGTGGCCGACACCCTGGGCGCCGAGGACGACGCACTGGAGGGTGTCGAGTACCGGGAGTCCCTCAAGCCGCTGCTGGAGCAGCTGCCGCCGCGTGAGAAGAAGATCCTGCTGCTGCGCTTCTTCGGCAACATGACGCAGTCGCAGATCGCGCAGGAGGTCGGCATCTCCCAGATGCACGTCTCCCGGCTGCTCGCCCGCACCCTGGCGCAGTTGCGCGACAAGCTGCTCGTCGAGGAGTGACGGCCGCCGGGCCGGAGGGCTAGCCCTCGGTGGCGGTGATGCCCAGCGCCTCGGTGGCCGCGGGGTGCACCAGCAGTACCAGTTCGGCGATCGCCGCGGCGCCCAGTGCGGCGCCCGCGGCGATCATCACACCGCCGTTCTGCACCATGGTCCAGGCGACCGGCAGCGCGACGAGCTGGATGATGAGGGCGGGGCCGCGGCTCCAGCGGCGGGCGTGCCACAGGCCGTACGCCGCCGCCAGGGGCATGGCCGAAAGGGCCAGCACCGTCAGTCCGCCGGCCTCGGCCTGGCGCGGGCTGTCGGGGTTGCCGACCAGCCCGAGGACGAGCATCGCGATGCCCCACGCCGCCAGCGCGGCGCCTTCCAGTGCCGCTACCGCGGCGGCGGCCGCGAGGCGGCTCGTACGGCCCGGGCGCACGGTGTTCTCTGTGCCACTCACCCGAGCAGGGTATCCGCCTCCGCTCCCACCGGGAGTAGGGGCCGGTACCGCCCGGTAGGTACCCTGGCGGTCATGCGCGCTCTCCTCGTGGTCAATCCCGCCGCCACCACCACCAGCGCCCGTACCCGTGACGTCCTCGCGCACGCGCTCGCCAGCGACCTGAAGCTGGAGGTGGCCGCCACCGAGTACCGGGGCCATGCGCGCGACCTCGCGCGGCAGGCCGCCGAGGGCGGCGAGATCGAGCTCGTCGTGGCCCTGGGCGGCGACGGCACGGTCAACGAGGTCGTCAACGGGCTGCTGCACAACGGCCCGGACCCGGAGGGCCTGCCGAAGCTCGCGGTGGTGCCCGGCGGATCCACCAATGTCTTCGCGCGCGCCCTGGGGCTGCCCAACGACCCCGTGGAGGCGACCGGGGCCCTGCTGGACGCCCTGCGGGAGGGAAGCTCGCGGACGGTCGGCCTGGGCCGCGTGAGCGGCACGCCGGGCACCGCGGACGAGGGCGTGCCGGAGCGCTGGTTCACCTTCTGCGCCGGCCTCGGTTTCGACGCCGGTGTCGTCGGCCGGGTCGAACAGCAGCGGGAGCTCGGCAAGCGTTCGACGCACGCGCTCTACATACGGCAGATGGTCCGGCAGTTCCTCGCCGAGTCCCGCCGCGGCGGGACGATCACGCTGGAGCAGCCGGGCGAGGACCCGGTCACCGATCTCGCGATCGCCATAGTCTGCAACACCGCCCCCTGGACCTACCTGGGCAATCGCCCGGTGTACGCGTCGCCGCGGGCGTCCTTCGACACCGCCCTCGACGTGCTCGGGCTCTCCCGTCTGTCGACCGCCGCGCTGACCCGTATCGCCACGCAACTGCTGCGATCGACCCCCGAGCGGGGGCCGCACGGGAAGCACGCGGCCTCGCTGCACGATCTGACGGACTTCACCTTGCATTCGCAGGCGCCACTGCCGTTCCAGGTGGACGGAGACCACCTGGGACTGCGAATCAGCGCAACCTTCTCAGGCGTACGCCGTGCACTGCGTGTGATTGTGTAAGCAGAAGGACATAAAGTCCTTCCACTCGAACGTTTAGGCTGCCCTGCACCCCATGGAAGTACGGCTGTGACCGAGCCGACACCGAGGAATCAAAAAAAAGTTTCCGGAAGGGGTTGTATCCGCAGCCCAGGTTTGCGAGTCTCTTCTTGGCGATCGGGACAGCCGCTCTACGGGCGTCCTCAGTAGCCGGAATCCTCACCACACCCCCGCGGGACCGCACCCAGGAGACTGGGCGATGTCCCGTGTCGTGTCTGGGGATTCGTGAAAGCGTTCACATTCACAAGCAATGTGCAAGCAATACAAGGAGATGGAGCAGCCATGGACTGGCGTCACAACGCCGTTTGCCGCGAAGAAGACCCTGAGCTCTTCTTCCCTATCGGCAACACCGGTCCTGCGCTGCTGCAGATCGAGGAAGCCAAGGCCGTCTGCCGCCGCTGCCCCGTCATGGAGCAGTGCCTGCAGTGGGCGCTTGAGACCGGCCAGGACAGCCGGCGTGTGGGGTGGCCTCAGCGAGGACGAGCGTCGCGCAATGAAGCGCCGCGCCGCCCGCAACCGCGCCCGCAACGCCAGCGCCTGACGCACTCGCTTACCCCCGAGCCGCAGCGCGCAGCACCTCCGAACCGCGCAGCATCGCAACGCAAAAAGCCCCGGCAGCTCCCCCGAGCAGCCGGGGCTTTTACGTTGCTCCGGCCAGTCGCACGGCGGGAGTTCAGCTCTCCAGCGAGAGCTCCAGCAGCACCTTCGTCCCGCGCTCCTCGGCTGGGACCATATCGAAGGTGCCGCCCAACTCCCCCACCACCAGGGTCCGTACGATCTGCAGCCCGAGGTTGCCCGCCCGCTGCGGATCGAAGCCCGGAGGCAGGCCGCGGCCGTCGTCGCGCACCGCGATCGCCAGCTTCCCCTGGCGCCGCTCCGCCGAGATCTCGACCGAGCCTTGCTCGGCGGGGCCGAATCCGTGCTCCAGGGCGTTCTGCAGCAGTTCGGTGAGGACCATCGCCAGCGGGGTGGCCACATCAGCGCTGAGGACGCCGAAGTACCCGGCGCGCCGGGTGGTGACCCGACCGGGTGAGATTTCGGCGACCATGGCCAGCACGCGGTCGGCGATCTCGTCGAACTCGACGCGCTCGTCGAGGTTCTGCGACAGGGTCTCGTGCACGATCGCGATCGAGCCGACCCGCCGCACCGCCTCCTCCAGCGCCTCACGGCCCTGGTCGGAGTCCATCCGGCGGGCCTGGAGCCGCAGCAGGGCGGCGACCGTCTGCAGGTTGTTCTTCACCCGGTGGTGGATCTCCCGGATGGTGGCGTCCTTGGTGATCAGCTCCCGTTCGCGGCGGCGCAGCTCGGTGACGTCGCGCAGCAGCACCAGCGAGCCGCTGCGGACGCCCTTGGGGCTCAGCGGGATGGCGCGCAGCTGGATGACGCCGCCGTTGCCCTCGATCTCGGTCTCGCGCGGCGCCTTGCCGCCGGCGACGGTCACCAGCGCCTCGTGGCTCTTGCCGCGCGAGGGGGCCAGCTCGGCGGTGGCGGTGCCCAGATGGTGGCCGACGAGGTCCGTGGCCTGGCCGAGGCGGTGGTAGGCGGACAGGGCGTTGGGACTGGCGTACTGGACGATGCCCTCGGCGTCGAGACGGATCAGTCCGTCGCCGACGCGCGGCGAGGCGTCCATGTCGACCTGCTCGGACGGGAAGGGGAAGGTGCCGGCCGCGATCATCTGCGCCAGGTCGGACGCGCTCTGCAGATAGGTGAGCTCCAGCCGGCTCGGCGTGCGCACGGTGAGCAGATTGGTGTTGCGCGCGATCACCCCCAGGACCCGTCCGGCCCGGCGCACGGGGATCGACTCGACCCGCACCGGCACCTCCTCGCGCCACTCGGGGTCGCCCTCCCGCACGATCCTGCCCTCGTCGAGCGCGGCGTCCAGCATGGGACGGCGGCCGCGCGGCACGAGATGGCCGACCATGTCGTCCTGGTACGACGTGGGGCCGGTGTTGGGGCGCATCTGCGCGACGGATACGTAGCGCGTGCCGTCGCTCGTGGGTACCCACAGAACGAGGTCGGCGAAAGAAAGATCAGAGAGCAATTGCCACTCCGACACCAGCAGATGGAGCCACTCGAGATCGGAATCGTCGAGGTCGGTGTGCTGGCGTACGAGTTCGTTCATGGAGGGCACGCAAATGAGCGTACCCGCGCTCATGGCAAGCGCTGACATCCAGTCCCCCACAATGGCCTTCGAACGCCTATGATCTGACTGCGTCAGCTTATGGACAACGGATAATGGTCTAGTCCAGAATTGATGTGAACAACTGAACTTCCATCCTTCCCGCACAGAAGGGTGGACCGAGGCCGGGGCGCTCTCTGCCCTGACTGCGCCAGGCCTCACGAGTCGGCTCCAGCAAGCCGCGGGAACCGCACACCCCGCGTGCCATGGTGCCGACAGCAGCTCCGGGCTGCGGTGCTGGACGGGCTGAGGGTCCCGTTCCGGCGCCGCGGCCCGAAGTGGTTTCCGGGACTTTTGCGCCCTTGCCCTCACTGTGTCCCCGCACCTTTCACGCACCGCGGCTTCACATCTTTGACGATCGACGCCCGCGGCGCTCCCCGGCTCCTCCGCTCCCCGTCCCCGCGCGGCACGCGAAAAGCCCGTGGACGCGGCGGGCAGGACATCGAGTTCCTCACCCCCCACGCCCACGGGCCGGACGCGGCGCGGCGTCAGTGCGTCTCGGTCACCTTGGCCAGGGCGCGCGGCGCGTCCGGGTCCTGGCCGCGGGCGATCGTGACCTCGTAGGCGAGCATCTGCAGCGGCAGGATCTCCAGGATCGGCTGGACCTCCTCGGCCACACCCGCGGTCGGCAGTACGAAGCCGGCGGAGGCCGCCTCGACGGAAGCCCGGTTGCCGATCACGACGAGGTCGGCGCCCCGGCCGCGGAGCCGGTCGAGGACCGGCTGCAGGGCCTGGCCGCCCTTGCCCTCGGTGACGATGGCGATGACCGGCGAGACGTTGTCGACCATCGCCAGCGGACCGTGCAGCAGGTCGGCGCCGGAGAAGGACAGGGCCGGGATGTAGCTGGTCTCCATCAGCTTCAGCGCGGCCTCCTTCGCGGTCGGGTAGCCGTAGCCCCGCGAGGTGAGCACCAGGCGCT
The DNA here is from genome assembly GCF_056270165.1 of Streptomyces sp. RLA123. Taxonomy (NCBI): domain Bacteria; kingdom Bacillati; phylum Actinomycetota; class Actinomycetes; order Kitasatosporales; family Streptomycetaceae; genus Streptomyces; species Streptomyces sp. RLA123. The sequence goes on from NZ_JBWDOR010000003.1 coordinate 2,959,491, forward strand.
CGGCGAAGCGGTAGCGGCCGGCCAGCGTCCTGACCTCGTCCTTGCGGGCGAGGATCTGCTCGGCCAGCTCGGGGAGGATCTTGGCGGCGTTGCCGTCGCCGCCGCGCAGGCCCTCGACGAAGAGGTAGAGGGCGAGCAGCTCGGCCGTGTAGGTCTTGGTGGCCGGGAGCGCCTTCTCCGGCCCGGCGAGCACGTCGATGTGGAACTCGGAGACCTCGGCCAGCGGCGAGTCCGCGTTGTTGGTGACCGCCAGGGTGATCGCACCGGCGTCGCGGGCGGCCCGGGTGGAGGCCACCAGGTCGGGCGAGCCGCCGGACTGGCTGACGGTGATGACCAGGCAGTCGGTGAGGTCCGGGCGGGCGCCGTAGGCGGTCGTGGTGGACATGGAGGTCAGGCCCGCCGGCTTGCCGAGCAGTACCTCGATCAAGTACTTCGCGTACAGCGCCGCGTTGTCGGAGGTGCCGCGCGCGGTGAGCAGGACGAAGCGCGGGTTGCGCGCGGCGATCTGCTCGGCGATCTCACGGATGCGCGGCGCGCCCTCCTCCAGGATGCGGCGCAGCACGGTGGGCTGCTCTGCCATCTCGCCGGACATGATCCGGCCCGGCATCGAGGGCTGCTGGGTCGGAGTCGGGGCGGACATTCTGCATGCCTCCAGGTCGGTCTCTGGAACGGGTGGCGCCGCCGGGGCGGTCAGGCGTCGGCGTCCTTGCCGACGACGACCTCCGCGGCCGCTCGCCCGCACACGCGGGCCGCGCCGTGGGTCGCGATGTGCAGCGCGCCGGAGGGCGGAGCCTGGGGGACGCCCATCTCCACCACCGCCGTGTCCGGCCGGGCGGCGAGCAGGGCGCCCAGCGCCTCGGCCATCCACGGGTGACGGTGCACGTCGCGGACCACTGCGACGATCCTACGGTTCGCCGCGGACCGGAGCACATTTGCGGTCAAAGCATCGCCCTGGCGGAAGGTGCCGGTCACCGTCCCGGGCAGCAGCCGGTCCAGTTCGGCGGCGACCCCCCACGGCGTCTCGGCGCCGACCGCGATGTTGGCGACCGGGGTGAACGCGGCGACGTAGGGCGCCTCGGCGATCGGCACGTACTCCTCGGTCCGGGTCACGCGCAGCGCGCGCCGCGCCGCCATGAGGCCGATCTCCGGATCCGGCGCACTGCCGGCGGCGGCACCGGCCGCGCCGGTGGCCCAGGAGGCCAGCGCCCGTACCCGGGCGGCCGCGTCGGCGAGCCGCCCGCGCGGCAGTTCGCCGGCGCGCACGGCGTCGACGATGGCGTCCCGGAGGGCGACCACGGTCTCCTCGTCGGCGAGGCCGCCTCCGACGCAGATGGCGTCGGCACCGGCCGCGATCGCCAGCACCGTTCCGCGCTCCACGCCGTAGGTGTCGGCGATGGCGCGCATCTCGATGCCGTCGGTGACGATGAGGCCGTCGTAACCGAGCTCGTCGCGCAGCAGTCCGGTCAGGACGGCGGGGCTGAGCGTGCCGGGGCGGTCGGGGTCGAGGACCGGGACGAGGATGTGCGCGCTCATGACGGCCTTGGTGCCGGCGGCCAGGGCGGCGCGGAACGGGACCAGTTCACGGGAGTGCAGGGTGCCGGTGTCCACGTCCACCTTGGGCAGGGCGTGGTGGGAGTCGACGGAGGTGTCGCCGTGCCCGGGGAAGTGCTTGGTGCAGGCGGCCACGCCCGCGGACTGCAGCCCCTCGACATAGGCGGCGGTGTGCCGGGCGACGAGCAGCGGCTCCGAGCCGAAGGACCGCACCCCGATGACCGGGTTGCCGGGGTCGGAGTTGACGTCGGCGGACGGCGCCCAGTTGAGATTGACCCCGCAGGCGGCCAGCCGGCGCCCCAGCTCGGCGGCGACGTCACGGGTCAGGACGGTGTCGTCGACCGCGCCGAGCGCGAGGTTGCCGGGGAAGGAGGAACCGGTCCGGGCCTCCAGCCGGGTCACGTCGCCGCCTTCCTCGTCGGCGGCGATCAGCACCTCGGGCCGTACGGCACGCAGTTGCGCGGCGAGCGCGGCGAGTTGCTCGGGCGACTCGATGTTGCGGGCGAACAGCGCCACGGAGCCCAGGCCCTCGGCGAGCCGGCGCAGCAGCCACTCGGGGGCGGTGGTGCCGTGGAAACCGGGCTGCAGGACGGCCAGGGCGTCCCGTGCCAGTTCGTCGGCGTCCGCGATGCCGTCCGGGATCTGACTCAAGGTCTCGGTCATCCCTTCACCGCCCCGGCGGTCAGGCCGGCGGCGACCTTGCGCTGCACGATCAGGAAGAAGATCACCACAGGAACGCCCATCATGGTCGAACCCGCCATCATCGGCGCGTAGTCCGTACCGCGCGAGGTGACGAAGTTGCCCAGCCAGACGGTTGCGGTCTGGTGCTCCTGGCTCATGATGAGCATCGCGTAGAGATACTCGTTCCAGGCCTGGATGAGCGCGTAGATCGAGGTGGCCACGAGGCCGGGGGCGAGCAGCGGCAGGACGATGCGGAGGAACGCGCCCATGCGCGTGCAGCCGTCGACCATCGCCGACTCCTCCAGCTCCTTGGGGATGTTGACGATGAAGCCGCGCAGCGTCCAGACCGTGAAGGGCAGGACGAAGGTCAGGTACGTGATGACGAGGCCGGAGAGCTTGTCGATCTGGTCGATCTGGTTGAGCAGCAGGAAGACCGGGATGATCATCGCGACCAGCGGCACCATCTGCACGGCGAGGATGGCGACGATGACCGCCTTGCGGCCGCGGAAGACGAAGCGCGAGATGGCCAGCGCCGCCAGCAGCCCGATGACCAGGCCGAGGCCGACGGTCGAGCCGGAGACGATGAGGCTGCGGCCGACCGAGCCCCAGAAGTCACCGATGTCGAGGGCGTCGGAGAAGTTCTGGAAGGACAGGCCGGTCGGGAAGAATTTGGGGTCGGGGTCGATGGCGTCCTTGGCGGGCTTGAACGCCGTGTTCAGCATCCAGTAGACCGGGAAGCCGGTGACGACCACGACCAGCAGGCCGAGCAGGTTGTAGACGGTGCGTCCCTTGCGGCGCGGGCGCCGGGCGGCGCGGCGGGCCGGGGAGGCGGGCGGGGCCGCCGGGGCGGGGGCGGTGTCGAGCACGGTCGTCACTCCACCTCTCCGATCTTCAGCATCTGGCGCATGTAGACGGCCATCACGCCGAGGAGCAGCAGCACGGTGATGACGGCGATGGCCGCGCCCGCGTCGTAGTCGTTGGCGACGAAGGCCTGGTCGTAGGAGTAGGTGGTGAGCACCTGGTAGTCGGGCTCGGGGTGGCCGTCGCGCATGAGGAAGACCTGCGGGAAGACGCCCATGTCCCAGATGACCGACAAGGTGGTCAGCATGACGATGAGCGGCTTGAGCACGGGAAGGGTGACGTGCCGGAAGACCTTGACCGGGCCCGCCCCGTCCATGCGGGCAGCCTCCTCCAGTTCCCTGGGCACCTGGGTGAGGCCGGCGTGCAGGGTGATGGCGACGAAGGGGATGGCGCCCCAGACCACCATCAAGGTGATGACGAGGAAGCCCTGCCGGGTGTCGGTGAACCAGTTGTGGCCGCTGAAGTCGACCCCGGGCAGCCGGCTCAGCAGCCAGTTGAGGACGCCGTAGTCGCTGTCGAACATCCACTTGAAGACGGTGATGGCGACGACGACGGGCATCGCCCAGCTCGCCACCAGCGCGATGTTGATCAGTGTCTTCATCCAGGGCGAGACCCGCTGGAGCAGCAGCGCCACCGCCATGCCGAGGACGAGGGTGAGCAGCACCGCCGCGATGGTGAAGAGCAGGGTGCGCAGGACGACGGCCCAGAACTCCGAATCGCCGAGCACCTGGGTGTAGTTGGCGAAGCCCTGCCAGTCACCGGGCAGCCCCTGCCAGAGCTCGGCCTGCCCGTACTGCTTGAAGGACAGGGTGATCAGCCGGACCAGCGGATACCCGAGGACCAGCACCAGGACACCGATGGTCGGTGCGAGCAGGGCCCAGGGAAGCGCGGCCCCGCCCAGACGGCGTGATCTGCGGCCCGGTCCCGCCGGCGGCCGCGAGAGCGGCACTTTGTCGGGCGATGTGTCAACGGCACTCATCATGTGCTCCTCGGCTACTCCAGTCCCTGGTGTTCGCGCACCGGGGCCGGCCGCCCGAGGGCGGCCGGCCGGCGTCGATCACTGTGGCGCCCTGACCCCTGGTCAGCCGGCGTTGATCACCGCGTTGATCTGGTCGTCGGCGGACTTCGCCGCGTCCTCGATGGACGCCTTGCCGACGGCGATGTCGTTGAGCATGTTCTGCAGGATCTGCTTCTTCTCGACCTGCAGCCAGCCCGGGGCGGTCGGGACGAACCAGGTGTTCTCGTTGGCGCGGGCCGAGGCGGCCGTCGCCGGGTCGTCCTTCAGCGGCGCGAGCAGGGACTTGGCGTTGGGCAGGTTGCCCTTGGAGATCAGGACCTTCTGGGCCGCCGTGTTGGTGAAGTCGTTGATCCAGTCGGCGGCGAGGTCCTGCGCGGCGGACTTGGCCGGGATGACCAGGTCGGAGCCGCCGATGAAGTTCGGCAGCAGGTCGCCGTTCGGGCCGGGCAGCGCGAAGGTCTCCAGGTTGTCCTTGAGCTTGCCGGTCTTGTCGGTCTTCGGGTCGGCGGCCGCGCCGCCCTCCCAGCTCGCGCCGTAGATGAGCGCGGACTTGCCCTGGCCGTAGACGATGTAGCGGTCGGACTCGTCCTTGTTCTTGTCGCCGTGGAAGTACTTGTCGAGGACGCCCTTCCAGGTCTTGAGGCCCTCGATGGACTTGGGGTCGGAGAGGGAGGCGGTCCACTTGCCGCCGTCCTCCTTGGCCACGTCGCCGCCGGCGTCCTTGACGAAGGCCAGCGCGGTGTACCAGTCACGGCTGGGCTGGTACCAGGCGGAGAACTTGTCGCCGTTCTTCTTCTGGATCTTGTCGAGCGCGTCGGTCAGCTCGGCCCAGGTGGTCGGGGCCTTGGTGACACCGGCCGCCTTGGCGACGTCCTTGCGCCAGGTGCCGACACGGGCACCGGCGTAGTAAGGCACGCCGTAGGTCTTGCCGTTGTACGTGACCGAGCCCTCCAGGGCGTCCAGCCAGTCACCGGAGTTCTCGAACTTGCTCTTGTCGATCGGGGCGAACGCGCCCTTGACCAGGTAGCCGAGCGTCTCGGTGTTGCCCATCTCGACCACGTCCGGCACCTTCTTGGTGGCGAGGACGGCGTCGAGCTTCTGGTTCTTGGCGGTCCACTCGTAGTACTCGTGGTGGATCTTCACGCCCTTGTGCGCGGCCGTGAAGGCGTCGTCCGCCTGCTTCACCAGCTCGGGCCAGTTCTTCTGTGCGTCGACCGTCAGCCAGACGGTGATCTCCTTGGGCGCGGCGGCCTTGTCGGAGCCCTTGTCGTCCGAACCGCAGGCCGCAACGCCGGCGACCATGACTGCGACACCGATCGCCGCGATCAGCTTGCGCTTCACAACACCCTCCCCAGGGCAGTGAGTACCAAGTGGTGTAGACCAGTGCCCGAAGCTTGGCCTAGACCTTTAGGGGTGTCAAGGGTGTATAAGAGCACCGGTCGCGTCCGTTACCGGACCGACATCTGGGGCCCGTAACGCGATATGGCCCCTGACCGTGCCACGATGTGAGCCGCGAATGACGGAGGAGCCGGTGACGGCAGCACGACAGCACACGGGAGCAGAGGCGATGGACAGCGACGGCGAGACCGGGTCGGCGGTGACGGAGTCCGCGGATACCGCGGCGACCGCGGCCGGACGAACCGCCAGGGTGCCCAAGTACTACGGGCTCAAGCGCCATCTGCTGGAGCTGACGCGGACGATGCCGCCCGGCTCGCCGGTACCTCCGGAACGCACCCTGGCGGCGGAGTTCGACACCTCCCGCACCACCGTGCGCCAGGCCCTGCAGGAACTGGTCGTCGAGGGCCGGCTGGAACGCATTCAGGGCAAGGGCACCTTCGTCGCCAAGCCGAAGGTCTCCCAGGCACTGCAACTCACCTCGTACACCGAGGACATGCGGGCCCAGGGCCTGGAGCCCACCTCGCAGCTGCTGGACATCGGCTACATCACCGCCGACGACCGGCTGGCCGAACTGCTCGACATGAAGGCCGGCGGCCGCGTGCTGCGCATCGAGCGGCTGCGGCTGGCCAACGGGGAGCCGATGGCGATCGAGACCACCCACCTGTCGGCGAAGCGCTTCCCCGCGCTGCGCCGCAGCCTGGCCAAGTACACCTCGCTCTACACCGCCCTGGCCGAGGTCTACGACGTGCGGCCGGCCGAGGCCGAGGAGACCATCGAGACCTCGCTGGCCACCCCGCGCGAGGCCGGGCTGCTCGGCACCGACGTGGGCCTGCCGATGCTGCTGCTGTCCCGGCACTCCATCGACGCCGACGGACAGCCTGTGGAGTGGGTGCGCTCGGTCTACCGCGGCGACCGCTACAAGTTCGTGGCCCGGCTGCGACGCCCGTAATCCCCGGGGGAGGCCCGGAAGTTCCGGAATGGTTCCCGTCCGTGGAGATCGTTTCCATACCGCAATGCGGACGGGTAGTGACGTGCGCCTGCGCCTGACCTAGATTTCCTGCGCATTACACAGGAGTGAGATCAGGACGGAGCCGCAGCAATGTCCGAGCAACCATCCGGAACTCCGGTTCGGCCACCGGTGGCCACCCCCACCCGCGTGATCGCCGGTGTCTGCCTCGTCATCCCCTTTGTTGCCATGCTCTGGGTCGGCTCGTACGCGAAGCTGACCCCCGAGTTCATCGGCATCCCGTTCTTCTACTGGTACCAGATGCTGTGGGTGTTCCTCTCGTCCGGGCTGACGTACACCGCGTACGTCCTGGTCCGCCGCGAGGAGCAGGCACGGAAGGAGGCGTCGAAGTGAAGGACGGGGTCAACGGCGTCGCACTCGCCGTCTTCATCTTCTTCTTCGTGGTCGTCACGGTGCTCGGCTTCCTGGCCGCCCGCTGGCGCAGGGCGGAGAACTCCCTGCACCTGGACGAGTGGGGGCTCGGCGGCCGCAGCTTCGGCGGCTGGATCACCTGGTTCCTGCTGGGCGGTGACCTGTACACGGCCTACACCTTCGTCGCCGTCCCGGCGGCGGTGTACGCCGCGGGCGCGTCCGGCTTCTTCGCGGTGCCGTACACGATCCTGGTCTACCCGCTGGTCTTCACCTTCCTGCCGCGGCTGTGGTCGGTCTCCCACAAGCACGGCTACGTCACCACCTCGGACTTCGTCCGCGGCCGCTTCGGCTCCAAGAGCCTGTCCCTGGCGGTGGCCGTCACCGGCATCCTCGCCACCATGCCCTACATCGCACTCCAGCTCGTCGGCATCCAGGCGGTGCTGGACGTGATGGGCGTGGGCGGCGGCGCGTCGTCCAACTGGTTCGTCAAGGACCTGCCGCTGCTGATCGCCTTCGGCGTGCTGGCCGCGTACACGTACTCCTCGGGCCTGCGCGCGCCCGCGCTGATCGCGTTTGTCAAGGACACCCTGATCTACATCGTCATCGCCGTGGCGATCATCTACATACCGATCAAACTCGGCGGCTTCGACCACATCTTCGCCAAGGCGGGCGAGGCCTACGCGCAGGTCAACCCGGCCACCGGCAAGCCCCGCGGATCCCTGGCCCCCGGCGACACCGCGCAGTGGGCCTACGGGACGCTGGCGCTGGGCTCGGCCCTGGCGCTGTTCATGTACCCGCACTCGGTCACCGCGGTGCTCTCCAGCCGCAGCCGCGACGTCATCCGCCGCAACACCACCGTGCTGCCGCTGTACTCGCTGATGCTCGGCCTCCTGGCGATGCTCGGCTTCATGGCGCTGGCGAGCGGGGTCGGGGCGGGGATCACGGGCTACAACGGACAGCTGGCGATCCCTCAGCTCTTCGAGAACATGTTCCCGTCCTGGTTCGCGGGCGTGGCCTTCGCCGCGATCGGCATCGGCGCCCTGGTGCCCGCCGCGATCATGTCGATCGCCGCGGCGAACCTGTTCACCCGCAACATCTACAAGGACTTCATCAAGCCGAACGCCACCCCGGCGCAGGAGACCCAGGTCTCCAAGATCGTCTCGCTGCTGGTCAAGGTCGGCGCGCTGGTCTTCGTCCTCACCATGGACAAGACGGTCGCCATCAACTTCCAGCTGCTGGGCGGCATCTGGATCCTCCAGACCTTCCCGGCCCTGGTCGGCGGGCTGTTCACCCGCTGGTTCCACCGCTGGGCACTGCTGGCCGGCTGGGCGGTCGGCATGGTCTACGGCACCTGGGCCGCCTACGGCGTCGCGAGCCCCGCCCAGAAGCACTTCGGCGGGTCCTCCGACACCATCCCGGTCATCGGCCAGATCGGCTACATCGGCCTGACCGCCTTCGTGCTCAACGTGGTGGTCACCGTCGTCCTCACCCTGGTCCTGCGGGCCCTCAAGGCGCCCGAGGGCCTGGACGAGACGGCGCGGAAGGACTACACCGCCGACGCCGGCGACCCCGGCGTGCAGCCGGATCTGCCCGGCGATCTGCCGGACGTGCCGGTCGCCGCCGGCCACTGACGGCCGCTTCCGGCCACGGTCACGGGCCGCCGCCCTGGGACGGGTCGGCGGCCCGTCGTCATGCGGTACGCGCCTGCTCGGGCCGGTGGAAGGCACGGCGGTACGCCTGCGGGGTGGTCCCCACCCAGCGCGCGAAGTGATGGCGCAGCGTCGCCGCGTTGCCGAAGCCCGCGCGGACGGCGACCGCGTCCACGGTGTCGCCAGTGGCCTCCAGCAACTCCCGGGCCAGCAGGACCCGCTGGCCCAGCAGCCAGCGGTAGGGCGTCGTCCCGGTCTCCTGCTGGAAGCGGCGCGCGAAGGTGCGCGGCGACATGTGCGCACGGGCCGCGAGTTCGTCGACGGTCACCTCGCGGTCCAGGTGGCGCTCCATCCACCCCAGGACCTCGCCCACGGTGTCGCACCGGGTGCGCGGCAGCGGACGCTCGATGTACTGCGCCTGCCCGCCCTCGCGGTGCGGCGGCACCACCATGCGGCGCGCTATCGCGTTGGCCACGTCGCTGCCCTGCTCCTTGCGGACCAGGTGCAGACAGGCGTCGATCCCGGCGGCGGTGCCCGCCGAGGTGATCACGGGGTCCTCGTCCACGTAGAGCACGTCGGGCTCCACCCGGGCCAGCGGATAACGGTCCGCCAGTTCCTCGGCGTGCCGCCAGTGTGCCGCGCAGCGGCGGCCGTCCAGCAGACCCGCGGCGGCCAGGACGAAGACGCCGGAGCACACGCTGAGTACGCGCGCGCCGCGCTCCACCGTGCGGTTCAACGCCCGCAGCAGCTCCGGCGGGTACTCCCGGCGCACATAGGAGTCGCCGGCCGGCACCGCGACGAGGTCGGCCTCCTCCAGCCGTTCCAGCCCGTGCGAGGTGCCGATGGTGAAACCACCCGGGGAGGTCAGGGTGGGGCCCTCCGCGGAGGCCACGGCGAAGTCGTACACCGGCAGCCCGTCGGCCGATCTGTCGAGCCCGAACACCTCGCAGACCACGCCCAGTTCGAAGGGATGGACACCGTCGAGCAGCACCACGGCCACGTTCTGCAGCATGCGCACCAGCATGACAGAGCTCTGGCAGGATTTCGAGGGAGTACGACAGTCCTGCCACTCCCGGCAGGGGCGGACGAGGAGCACAGTCGAGGACATGGAAACCCTCCTCGCCACCGTCACCGCACTCGTCTTCTTCCTCCTTCTGGCGCTCGCCGCCCTGACCGGACACGTCCACGACTCCCGGGACGGTCACGACTGGCATGCGTGAACCGGGCAATCCGTGACCCCTCCGACACAACATCTGGTGGCGCCATGAGCGGGCGCCACTAGATGTATGCTCGACTCCGCTGTCGCCGCAGGGGAAGCCGGTGGGAATCCGGGACTGCCCCGCAACGGTGTGCGGGCGCCTTGAGGCATGCCCGCGAGTCCGAGTACCTGCCGACGGCACCGTCCGGCGCGCCGTCCGGACGGTGAAGTGTCCGGGCCTCGCGGGTTGGGCCGGCGGACGCGCCGCGGCATGCCCTGCCCTGCGTGCGCCCCGCTCCTCCCTCTCGCGTCGTCGCCGTACGAGGGAGAGAGCACACGTGACCATCGCGCCCGCAGCACCCGCCACCGCATCGGACCCCGCTTCACCGGGAACCGAGTTGCTGAGCTCCCTGACGGAGCTGACCGCAGACCTCCCCGACACCGACCCCGGCCGGGTCGCCGCCGCCGCCCTGCGCGGCCGCAGCGCCGCGGCGGACGAGGCGGAACTGCGGGCGCTGGCCACGGAGGCCGCCGCCGGGCTGATCTCGGAGGACCCCCAGTACTCCCGCCTCGCCGCCCGGCTGCTGACGATCGCCATCGCCGAAGAGGCGACCGGCCAGGGCGCGGTGTCCTTCTCCGCGTCCATCGCCGTCGGCCACCGCGAGGGCCTGATCGCCGACGGCACCGCCGAGTTCGTGGCCACCCACGCCGCCCGGCTGGACGGCTTGGTCGACGCCGCCCTCGCCGGCCGCGCCGACGACCGCTTCGGCTACTTCGGCCTGCGCACCCTGCACAGCCGCTACCTGCTGCGCCACCCGATCACCCGTCAGGTCATCGAGACCCCGCAGCACTTCATGCTCCGGGTGGCCTGCGGTCTCGCCGAGGACCACACCGTCCGCGCGCTGGACGAGGTCGCCGCGCTCTACGGCCTGATGAGCCGGCTGGACTACCTGCCCAGCTCCCCCACGCTCTTCAACTCCGGTACCCGGCACCCGCAGATGTCCTCCTGCTACCTGCTGGACTCCCCGCTGGACGAGCTGGACTCCATCTACGACCGCTACCACCAGGTCGCCCGGCTGTCGAAGCACGCCGGCGGCATCGGCCTGTCGTACTCCCGCATCCGCTCCCGCGGTTCGCTGATCCGCGGCACCAACGGCCACTCCAACGGCATCGTCCCGTTCCTGCGCACTCTCGACGCCTCCGTCGCCGCCGTGAACCAGGGCGGCCGCCGCAAGGGCGCGGCCTGCGTCTACCTGGAGACCTGGCACGCGGACATCGAGGAGTTCCTGGAGCTGCGCGACAACACCGGTGAGGAGGCGCGCCGGACCCACAACCTCAACCTGGCGCACTGGATCCCGGACGAGTTCATGCGCCGTGTCGACGCCGACGGCGACTGGTCGCTGTTCTCCCCCGCCGACACGCCCGAGCTGGTCGACCTGTGGGGCGAGGAGTTCGACGCCGCCTACCGCAAGGCCGAGGCGGCGGGCCTGGCCCGCAAGACCCTCCCGGCCCGCGAGCTGTACGGCCGCATGATGCGCACCCTCGCGCAGACCGGCAACGGCTGGATGACCTTCAAGGACGCCTCCAACCGCACCGCGAACCAGACCGCCGAGCCCGGCCGGGTCATCCACTCCTCCAACCTCTGCACGGAGATCCTGGAGGTCACGGACGACGGCGAGACCGCGGTCTGCAACCTGGGCTCGGTCAACCTGGCCGCCTTCGTCAGGGACGGCGCCGCCGGGCAGGACGTCATCGACTGGGAGCGGCTGGACGCCACCGTCCGCACCGCCGTCACCTTCCTCGACCGCGTGGTGGACATCAACTTCTACCCCACCGGGCAGGCCGCCTCCTCCAACGAGCGCTGGCGCCCGGTGGGCCTGGGCGTGATGGGTCTTCAGGACGTCTTCTTCAGGCTGCGGCTGCCCTTCGACTCCGCCGAGGCCACGGCGCTGTCCACGCGGATCGCCGAGCGCATCATGCTCGCCGCGTACGAGGCCTCCTGCGACCTCGCCGAGCGGCACGGCCCGCACCCGGCCTGGTCCGAGACCCGCGCCGCCCGCGGTGTCCTGCACCCCGACCACTACGCGACCGAGGCGAACTGGCCCGAGCGCTGGGACGCGCTGCGCGCCCGCGTCGCCACGTCCGGCATGCGCAACTCGCTGCTGCTCGCCATCGCCCCGACCGCCACCATCGCCTCCATCGCGGGTGTCTACGAGTGCATCGAGCCGCAGGTCTCCAACCTGTTCAAGCGCGAGACGCTGAGCGGTGAGTTCCTCCAGGTCAACTCCTACCTCGTGGACGAGCTGAAGAAGCTCGGCGTCTGGGACGCGCAGACCCGCGACGCCCTGCGCGAGTCCAACGGCTCCGTCGAGGGCTTCCACTGGATCCCCGCCGACGTCCGCGCCCTGTACCGCACCGCCTGGGAGCTCCCGCAGCGCGCCCTGATCGACATGGCCGCGGCCCGTACGCCGTACCTCGACCAGAGCCAGTCGCTCAACCTCTTCCTGGCCTCGCCCACCATCGGCAAGCTCAGCTCGATGTACGCGTACGCCTGGAAGCAGGGCCTGAAGACGACGTACTACCTGCGCTCCCGCCCGGCCACGCGCATCGCCCAGTCCGCCCGCGCGGCCGCCCCCTCGGCCATCCCGCTCCAGCAGACGACGCCCGAGGCCGAGGCGATCGCCTGCTCCCTTGAGAACCCCGAGTCCTGCGAGGCCTGCCAGTAATGAGCTCCACCAAGAAACTGCTCGACCCGGGCTTCGAGCTGACCCTGCGTCCGATGCGCTACCCGGACTTCTACGAGCGCTACCACGACGCCATCAAGAACACCTGGACCGTGGAGGAGGTCGACCTCCACTCCGACGTCGCCGACCTCGCCAAGCTCTCCCCCGGCGAGCAGCACATGATCGGCCGCCTCGTCGCCTTCTTCGCCACGGGCGACTCGATCGTGGCCAACAACCTCGTGCTGACGCTCTACAAGCACATCAACTCGCCCGAGGCACGGCTGTACCTGTCGCGGCAGCTCTTCGAGGAGGCCGTGCACGTCCAGTTCTACTTGACGCTGCTCGACACCTACCTGCCCGACCCGCAGGAGCGCGCCGCCGCCTTCGACGCGGTGGAGAACATCCCCTCCATCCGCGAGAAGGCACAGTTCTGCTTCCGCTGGATGGACTCCGTGGAGTCCATCGACCGCCTGGAGAGCAAGGCGGACCGCCGGCGCTTCCTGCTCAACCTGATCTGCTTCGCGGCGTGCATCGAGGGCCTGTTCTTCTACGGCGCCTTCGCGTACGTCTACTGGTTCCGCTCCCGCGGCCTGCTGCACGGGCTCGCCACCGGCACCAACTGGGTGTTCCGCGACGAGTCGATGCACATGGACTTCGCCTTCCACGTCGTCGACACCGTCCGCCAGGAGGAGCCCGACCTCTTCGACGAGGAGATGGGCAAGCAGGTCACCGCCATGCTGGAGGAGGCCGTCGAGGCCGAGCTCCAGTTCGCCCGCGACCTGTGCGGCGACGGCCTGCCCGGCATGAACACCGACTCCATGCGCGAGTACCTCCAGTGCGTCGCCGACCAGCGCCTGGTGCGTCTCGGCCTGCCGGCCCACTACGGCTCGGAGAACCCGTTCTCCTTCATGGAGTTGCAGAACGTCCAGGAGCTGACCAACTTCTTCGAGCGCCGCGCCTCCGCGTACCAGGTGGCGGTCGAGGGCTCGGTCTCCTTCGACGACGACTTCTGATCCGGACCGCGGGGGTGAGGCTGCGGGCGGCGACAGCCGCCCGCAGCCCCACCGTTCGTCAGCCGGTCAGAAAGCGGTGACCTGAAGAACGTAGACCCGCTCGTGCCGGGGAACCACCATGTAGAGGAAGAGGCCGTCCGGCACGACAGCCGTCTTCGTACCCTCCCCGACACCTTGGAACGTGGCACCGTCGAGGTAGCGGGCCTCGGCGGCGCGGACCAGTTCCCCGGCCTTCTCCTCCACCTGCGCGACCAGCGTCACGGGAGCGGGGTTCCCCCGCCGATCACGTACTCCTCGCCGGGCTCGTACTCCCAGACCCAGCTCACCCATCCACCGCCGCGCGGGCCTCGTCGAAGACGGCCCGGATCTCCGCCATCGCCGCCTTCCACAAGCGGTCGTCCCTGTCGAGGATCTGAGCCGCGTGTTCCGCCGACCGCAGGCGCGCGGCGGTGTCGAGGTCGCGGGCGATCTCGACGTGGACGGCCCACGCGGCGAGGAACCCGCGCAGCGGCTCGATCGAACCCGACTCGGCGGAGAGGGCGATCGCCTCGTTCTTCTGCTGCTCCATCTCGGCGAGGCGGTGAGGGGCCACCTGCGCGAGCGCCACACGGAGCGCGTCGGGCGTTCTCTCCGGCCGTGCGATGAGCTCTGCCTCGTGACGCTCGGGCTGCGTGGTCATGGTGCGGTCCTCCTCGCGGTACCGCGGTTCAGCCTAGCCACTCCGGTCGCGTCACGACGCTTGTCCCGCACGCGGCCGGACCGCGGACCGGGAGAAGAGCCGGTCGCGGTGCCGGGCGGCGCCTCAGTCGTTCGGGACGGTCTCGTACTTCGGCGTCAGCTCGGCCATCTGCCGCAGCGCGTCCTTGCGGTCGCGCGTGGAGAGCCGGTCGATGTAGAGGTAGCCGTTGAGGTGGTCCGTCTCGTGCTGGAGGCAGCGGGCGAAGAAGCCCGTGCCCTGGACGACGACGGGGTTGCCGTGCAGGTCCTGGCCGCGGCAGACCGCGAAGTCGGGGCGCGGGAGCTCGGCGTAGGCACCGGGGACCGACAGGCAGCCCTCGTTGCCGTCGTCCAGGACGCGGCGCTCGGCGGGGAGGTCGTCGATGACCGGGTTGACGACGTGGCCGACGTGGCGGCCGCCGTCGTCGTCCGGGCAGTCGTAGACGAAGACGCGCAGGTTCACCCCGATCTGGTTCGCGGCCAGGCCGACGCCCTCGGCGGCGTGCTGGCTGGCGAACATGTCGTCGACGAGGGCGGCCAGGTCGTCGTCGAACGACGTGACCGGGGTGCACGGGTGGTGCAGGACCGGGTTGCCGACGACGGTGATGGGACGGGCGGTGCCACGCGCGCGGTGGGCCGCCTCACGTTCCTCGGCGTCCGTGACGTCGTCGGTGAATGCGGTCTGCTCGGTGTCCTGCTGCGACATGGTCCGTCGTACGCCTTCCTGGGGCCTGCTTCAACGCTCGATAGCCCATCAAGGGTACGTGCACCCGACCGGATCAGCAGACCTCTTCGAGATCACGCCAGTCCCGGGTGTCCGGGCTGTCCGCCACCCAGCTGTCCAGCAGCCCCCGCACCAGCCCCACCGGGGCGGCGATCCCGCACTCGCGCTCCGGGGCCCACAGGGCGCCCGGGCTGCGGTGGCTGAGGTGCCCGGGGTGGCCGGGCTCACCCTGGTCGTGCGGGTCGCGGGAGGCGTCGGAGCCGTCGTCGGTGGGCATCCGGCTCTCCGAGCACGTGCGGCACAGCAGCCGAACGGAGGACGACCAGTCCTCGGCGGCGTACCCCGCGTCGGCGGCCAGCTGCTCCAGCGCGTCGCGATCGGCCTCGGTGGCGGCCTCCAGCAGCACCAGCCAGGTCGGCACGGGAGAGGGCGCCCACAACTCGATCTCGTCGAAGACCGGGTACGTGGCGCCGTCGGCGGTACGGCGCTCGCCGTGCGGCACGCCGTCGTGCAGTACGACCTCGCCCCAGCGGCGCCCCGAGGAGGGCAGGGGGATGCTCAGCACCTCGATGCGGGCCGGGTCGAGCCGGCGGCCCCACACCACTTCGGCCTCGCCTTCCGGGGAGAGCCGCACGGTGGAACTGCCGAGTTCCATCTCGATCGTGCCGGTGCCGGCGGTGTCGGGCCGCAGCCCGTAGGCCTGCCAGGCGCGCCGCGCCAGCGGCCAGTCCTGGAGCGCGGTGGCGGCGATGCCGACGTTCCACCAGTCGGGGGCCCCGGGGGCCCGGTCGAGGAGGGCGACGGCCCGCAGGCCGGTGGTGCGGGCCTGCTCCCAGTCGTGCCGGAACTTGTGCAGCAGTGCGAGGTTGTACCAGGACTCCGAGCGCCAGGGCTCCAGATCCGCGGCGCGGATGAGGAGCGCACCGGCGTCCTCGTACCGCCCGTCGCTGATCAGGGTGAACGCGCGATCGGTCGCCTGCCGCCAGGTGGCGGAGGGCCGATGGCGTGCCCTGCCGAAGATCTTCAAGGTGTCCCGCCTGCCGTTCGCTTTCGCCGGTGCTCCACGGTGTCCCGTCCGTCCCCCCACGTCCCGTGCTCAGCGGTGCTCATCAGTCCTCCTTGCCATCGGCAGGGCCTGTCACACACGGCCGGGCTCGCCGGTTTGCCGGCATGGGCGACATGCGTGCCTCTCGGGCGCTCTGCGCCCCTGCGGGCATCCAACCATGCCCCTTGGTACGCCCGCTCATTACCGGCCGGTTCACTGCCCTTCCCTGGCAATGACCCTGGTCAGGGCCTCGACCACGCGGGGGTCGTATTCCAGGGCGGTGTCCAGGCGCAATCGTTCCAGCGCCTGCAGTCCCCGGCCCACGGGGGCCCCGCCCCCGGCCAGGTCCTCGTAGGCGTTGGCCGTACGCACGATCCGCCCGGCGAGCGGCTGTTCGCGGTACGGATCGGCCTGGCCCTCGACGATCCGGGCGACTTCCTCGGACGCCCCCGTCCGGCGTACGACGGCCGCTCCGAGCAGGGCGATGCGGCGGCGTTCCTCGGCGTCCAGGGGCGCGGTCGCGCCGCCGGGTACCGGGTCCACGAGGGAGAGTTGGCCGATGTCGTGCAGAAGGGCGGCGTGCTCCACGGCGGCCAGGGCCCGTCCACCCAGGCCGAGTTCCCTGCCCAGGGCGTGACTGAGCGCCCCGACCCGGCGGGCGTGGCCGGACGGGGTGTAGCCGGCGAGGTCGGTGGCCCGGGCGAGCGAGGCGACCGTCGCGCGCCGCGTCGCCCGGATCGCCGCGTGCCGCCGGAAGGCGGTCTGCGTCAGCAGCAGCGGAACCGCGCACACCGGCACCGCCCACAGCCCCGCCGCCTCCACCGCCTGCGCCAGCACCGCCCCGCCCGCGCACACCGCCGACCCGACGCCGGGCAGCGCGGCCACCTCGTCCCGCAGCACCGGCGCGAAGGGCTCCCTCGTCCGGGCCGCGGTCAGCCAGGCGGCCAGGACGGCGTCGCACAGGATGGTGCTGGCGAGCAGCAGCACGGCGTACACCGGGTGGCCGCCGCTGCCGCCGTACAGCGGCTGCGCGCAGACCGCCGCGAAGCCGGTGGTCAGCACCCGCCGGGCGGCGGCGTCCCACGTCCCGCCACGCACCCGTCCGGCCAGGACGGCGCAGCCGACGACCGTGACCACGACGGGCACCGTCCCGGTGCCGACCAGCGCGTATCCCAGCGCCCCGGCGAATGCCACCGGCGCCGCCTCCCGGCCGTCCGCCTCGGCGACCCGGAGCACCTCGCCGACCACGATGAGCGCCCCGAACACGGCGGCGGACGCCGGGTCGGCCACCCCGTGCACGGCCGTCCAGCCGAGTCCGGCGGCCCCGGCGGCGAGGGCGAGGGCGTGCGCCGCGTGCGCGACCGACGGGGTCCGCCCGCGGTGGTGGCGGCGGCGCACCAGCCCGCTCGCGACGGCCACCGCGGCCGTCGCCGGTGTGGCACGCCGGTGTCCGCGGCCGCCCGTCCCGGTCACGCCCGCCGCCCCTTGCCGCCGCGGCGGCCCGGCGTCCGGTCCGGACCGCCGTGACCACGGGCGTGCCGGCGCGGCGCGACGACCCGTCCGGCGACCGGAGTGACGCCGGCGGGACCGGGGGCGGCGGCGAAGGGTTCCGGCTCGTCCGTGGTGAGCGCGGGGTTCCAGCCGTCCCGGTCCACGATGCGCACCAGCGCCTCGACCATCTCGGGGTCGAAGTGGCGCCCGGAGCACCGGCGCAGCTCCCCGAGCGCGTCGCCGACCTCCCGGGCGCGCTGGTAGCTGCGCGCCGACGTCATGGCGTCGAAGGCGTCGGCGACGGCGACGACGCGTGCCGAGGAGGGGATCGCGTCGCCGGCCAGGCCGTGCGGATAGCCGGAGCCGTCCATGCGCTCGTGGTGGTGGAGGATCGCCGAGCGGGCGTCGTCCAGGAAGTCGATGCCGCGCACGATGTCGTGGCCGTAGCCGGGGTGCAGTTCGATGATGCGCCGTTCCTCGGGGGTGAGCGGGCCGTCCTTGCGCAGTACGCGCGTCGGGACGCCGATCTTGCCGATGTCGTGCAGGATGCCCGCCAGCCGCAGGGCCTCCACGCGGTCGGCCGGCAGGCCGATCTCGCGGGCGATCAGGGCCGAGGCGCGGCCCACGCGTTCGCTGTGGCCACGGGTGTAGCGGTCCTTGATCTCGACGGCCTGCACCAGGGCGCGCACCGTGGCCTGGTGGGTGGCGCGTTCGCGCTGCGCCTGCCCGGCGACCCAGCGCGCGATGTGGGTCGGCAGCAGCGCCAGAACGGCCGCGAGACTGCCGTACGGACCCTGCCAGAGCACCGCCGCCAGCAGCCCCACCAGCGCGTACGTGAGGTTCGGTGCGAGGGAGCCGAGCACGGCGTCACGCCACGCGGGAACCGCGGGCACCCGTTCGGCGGCCATCAGCACCCCACCGGTCAGCGCGGCGGACACCAGCCAGAACACCAGCGCGACTCCCGCCGCGGGGAGCAGCAGCCCCGGCAGCCGGTCGAGCGGCCCGTCGTCGAGGATGCCCCGTACCCGGGCGGCGGTGTACGCGGCCAGCGAGAGCTGCGCGGCGTGCCACATCCGGCGCACCACGCGAGGCTCGCCCCGCACCGGGGCGGCCAGCGCGCCGGGCACCGCCACGAGGGCGGCCGCGCCCGGCGGCAGCAGCAGCGCGGCGGCGAACAGCACCGGCGGCAGCGGGGCCCGGGCCAGCTCACCGGCGAGATACAGGGCGGCCAGCGCAGCCGCGGTCGCCCAGGGGACGCCGTCGTAGGGTGCGGTGACGATCGCGCCGCAGGCAGCCAGCACGACGGCGGGCAGGTAGACCCGCGCCATCGGCGGAAGTTCCCGCACCACCCGCATCTCACGCACGGCACGAGGCTAGGGGCGCGGTCGCCGGCCGGCGCGGGAGCAGCCGGGATTCCCGCCTTCGGGTGATCCCGCGTGACCTCCCACGGTACGGATGGGGCGTCGCGCAGCGGCCCCGTACGTCGATCCGGCGGTACCCATGGGCACCGCCGGACTCGGCGGGCAGCGCCCGCCTGACGTTTCAGGAAGCCGCGGTGGTCGCGTCCCCGCCCTCGAGCGGGCCGGGGACGGGCGCGACCTCGCCCTCGCGGATCAGCTCGATCCGGGTGAGGACCTTGGACCGCAGGTCCGTGGGGACGTCGTCCTGGCCGCAGCACCGCTTGACCAGCTTCTTGACGGCCTGCTCCAAGCCGTACTTCTCCAAGCACGGGTGGCACTCGTCGAAGTGCTGCTTGAACTTGGCGCAGGCGTCATCGGACATCTCGTTGTCCAGATACTCGTAAAGGTGGTCGAGTACCTCGGAACAATCCGTCTCATGCGCGTTGCCGCAGCTCATGTCCCCGAGCCCTTCTCGTCGCCCGCGCCCGCCGGGACGAGCCCGCGCTCCCGCGCGTAGTCCTCCAGCAGCGTGCGCAGCTGCCGCCGCCCTCGGTGCAGACGCGACATCACCGTACCGATGGGCGTACCCATGATGTCGGCGATCTCCTTGTAGGCAAAGCCTTCGACGTCCGCGAGGTAGACCGCGATCCGGAATTCCTCCGGGATCGCCTGCAGCGCCTGCTTCACATCGGAGTCGGGCAGGTGGTCCAGCGCCTGGGACTCCGCGGAGCGCAGGCCGGTGGACATGTGCGACTCCGCACGCGCCAGCTGCCAGTCCTCGATCTCCTCCGTACCGCTGCGCTGGGGCTCGCGCTGCTTCTTGCGGTAGGAGTTGATGAAGCTGTTGGTGAGGATGCGGTACAGCCACGCCTTGAGGTTGGTCCCCTCACGGAACTGGTGGAAGGACGCGTACGCCTTGGCGTACGTCTCCTGCACCAGGTCCTCGGCGTCGGCCGGGTTACGGGTCATGCGCAGCGCCGCCGAGTACATCTGGTCGAGGTACTCCAGGGCGTCCCGCTCGAAGCGCGCGCTGCGTTCGAGGTCCGACTCCTGGGATACCTGGACCTGCTCGTGTACCTCGGACGTACTGTCGTCGGTGCCGCTGACCGGACCCACCTCCTCCACGACGGTCACGGGGCCATACACGGACCCCACGCCATCGGAGGATATCCCGGGCGGGATCGGTGCGCTGGTCGTGCCCGCCGCACCACCCGTCGCCGGCCACTCGGGCCAGGCCAGGTAAGGCGCCTCGGCACGGGCGCGGCATGCGGCTGTCGCCATGCGGCTTCCTCACTGTACGTACGAACTTTCGTCTGGACGCCTGACACAACACGGCCCGGTCACGGCTCATTCCCGAAGTCGCGACAGGTCCCCCAGCCAGCCCAGCACGGCGTCCGTGAGGATCGTCACAGCCTCCTCCTGACCCAGGTCCGCGGACTTCGGCACGGCGAATCCGTGGTCGGCGTACGGCACCTCGACCGGCTCGTGGCCGGGCGGGAACTCCTCGGGCCGCCCGAAGGAGTCCCGGCCACCCTGGACGACCAGGGCCGGGACGCCCGCGCCGGTCAGCTCGTCGGCCCGGGACTTCTCGGGCCTGCCCGGCGGGTGCAGCGGGAAGGACAGCGCCAGCACCGCGGCCGCCCCGAGCGCGTCGGCGGTGCGGCAGGCCACCCGCGCCCCCGCGCTGCGGCCACCCGCGACGACCGGCAGACCCGGCGCGGCCAGCGCGGGCCACAGGGCGGTCCAGGCCGCGTCGAGCGTCTTCGGCGCGGGCGCCAGCTTCTTGCCGGCCACCCGCCAGGGCTGCTCGACCAGCACGACGGTCCAGCCGTGCGGTGGCAGGACGGCCGCCAGCGCGCGCAGGTCCCGGGCCTCGATGCCACCGCCCGCGCCGTGACCCAGCGCGACGACGGCGCGCGCCCCGCGCGCCCGGTGCCAGGTGATGCGGGCGTCCCCCACGGGGGTGGGCACGGTCTCGACGGTGTCGGAGATCACGTTCACCCTCGCAGTCTGCCACCGCGGACGGTCAGAACAGCGTCGCCTCCTCCGGCGCCTCGATCGGCTCCACCAGCTCGGGCCCGTTGTTGCGGACGTTGCTGACCTCGGTGCGCACCGGGTGGGCGCGCAGCAGGCCGTGGCCCGGCGGGACGAGCAGTTCGCGCAGCGCGCCGGGGTCGGTGCGGGCGGGGTCGAGCCAGGCGTCCCACCGGTCGGAGGTGAGCCACAGCGGCATGCGGGGGTGGATGTCGGACAGGGCGCGCGGGCCCCCGGGGCGCGCGTCGGCGTCGGCGAAGGGCTCGGTGTCGGCCTCGGTGGTGATGACGGCGCAGGTGACCCACCAGGCGCCCGGGTGCTCGTCGGGCAGGGTGCGGTCGCGCCAGAACTCGTAGAGCCCGGCCATCGCGAAGACCGAGCCGTCGACGGGGGTGACGAAGTAGGGCTGCTTGCGGGGCCGCTTCTTCCTGCCCCGCTCCTCCAGCTGCCGCTCGTCCTTCCCGGTGACCCACTCGAAGTAGCCGTCGGCGGGCAGCAGGCAGCGGCGGGAGGCGAACGGCCGCTGGTAGGAGGGCTTCTCGTGCACCGTCTCCGCCCGTGCGTTGATCATCTTCACGCCGGTGTCGGGGGACTTGGCCCAGCTCGGCACCAGGCCCCAGCGCAGGGCGCGCAGTTGCCGGACGATCTCGCCGGTCTCCTTGTCGGGGCGCTCCAGCACCGCGTAGGTGCTGTCGGTGGGAGCGACATTCCAGTTGGGGTCCAGCGCCTCGGTGGGATCCCATTTCCGCACGTCGAAGAGGTCCACGAGGTCTTCGGGCCTCCGGCTCGCTGCAAATCGACCGCACATGAGTGTCCAGATTGCCACGGCGCGGGCACAGCTCGCCGTCGTAGGGTGCGGAACCGTGCAGCTCATCGACTCCCTCTTCGGCACCCAGCCCGCGCCGTCCGCCTGGGTGGCCGGGGCGACGGCGGCCGTCGCCCTGGCCGCGGTCCTCCCGCACGGCACATGGCGGCTGTCGCGCAACGCCGTCACCATCGCGCACGAAGGCGGCCACGGCCTGGTCGCGCTGCTGTCAGGACGCCGCCTTCAGGGCATCCGGCTGCACTCGGACACCTCGGGTCTGACCGTCTCCCGCGGCAAGCCCTACGGCCTCGGCATGATCCTGACCGCAGCGGCGGGCTACACCGCGCCCTCGCTCCTCGGGGCGGGCGGCGCGCTGCTGCTGGCCGCGGGGCACATCACGCTGCTGCTCTGGGGCGCGACCGCGCTGCTCCTGCTGATGCTCGTCATGATCCGCAATGCCTACGGGGTGCTGACGGTCCTCGTCACCGGCGGGCTCTTCCTCCTGGTGTCGTGGCTGACCGAGCCGCAGGTGCAGGCCGTCTTCGCGTACCTGGTGGTGTGGTTCCTGCTCCTGGGGGGCGTGCGCCCGGTGCTGGAGCTCCAGCAGAAGCGACGCGGCGGAGCGGCGCCGAGCTCGGACGCGGACCAGCTGGCGCGCCTGACCCACACCCCGGCCGCCCTGTGGATGCTGCTCTTCTACGCCGTCGCGCTGTTCTCGCTGTTCGGGGGCGGACGCTGGCTGCTGGGGCTGTAGTCCCCGTGTAGCCCTTGCGGGCGGACCCCTGTTTCCGTCAGGTTTCGTCCGCTTTGTTCGCGATTCAGCCTCACGTTCAACCACTACTCTTGGTTTCCATGACCGGTACCCCCGCGCACACCCCCCTGTGGCCCGCACCGCTTGCGTCCGCTCCCGTCGACGCCACGGTCACCGTGCCCGGATCCAAGTCGGTCACCAACCGCGCCCTGGTGCTCTCGGCCCTGGCCTCCGAGCCCGGCTGGCTGCGCCGGCCGCTACGCAGCCGGGACACCGTGCTGATGGCCGAGGCGCTGCGGTCCATGGGCGTCCAGATCGACGAGGTGGTCAACCCCTACGGCGGCGAGGCATGGCGGGTGATCCCCGCCGGGCTGCACGGCCCCGCGACCGTCGACGTCGGCAACGCCGGCACCGTGATGCGCTTCCTGCCGCCGGTCGCCGCGCTCGCCGACGGCCCGGTGCGCTTCGACGGCGACCCCCGTTCGTACGAGCGGCCCCTGCACGGCGTGATCGACGCCCTGCGCGCGCTCGGCGCCCGCATCGACGACGAGGGGCGCGGCGCGCTCCCGCTGACCGTGCAGGGCGGCGGAGCGCTCGACGGCGGCCCGGTGTCGATCGACGCGTCCGCCTCCTCGCAGTTCGTCAGCGCGCTGCTGCTGTCCGGCTCCCGCTACAACCAGGGCGTGGAGGTCCGCCACACCGGTCCCACCCTGCCGTCCATGCCGCACATCCGGATGACGGTGGAGATGCTGCGGCACGCGGGCGCCAAGGTCGACACCCCCGAGAACGGCGGAGAGCCCAACGTGTGGCGGGTCGACCCGAGCGCGCTGCTCGGCGTGGACCTCACCATCGAGCCGGACCTGTCCAACGCCCAGCCGTTCCTGGCGGCCGCCTTGGTCACCGGCGGACGGGTCGTCATCCCCGACTGGCCGGCGCGCACCACACAACCGGGCGACGCGCTGCGCGAGCTGTTCACCCGGATGGGCGGTTCCTGCGAGCTGACCGACGCCGGCCTGGTCATGACCGGCTCCGGCCGCGTGCACGGCATCGACGCCGACCTGTCGGAGGTCGGCGAGCTCACCCCGGGCATCGCCGCGGTCGCCGCGCTGGCGGACTCCGAGTCGGTGCTGCGCGGGGTCGGCCACCTCCGGCTGCACGAGACCGACCGGCTGGCCGCGCTGACCAAGGAGATCAACGGGCTCGGCGGCGACGTCACCGAGACCGAGGACGGTCTGCGCATCCGCCCGCGCCCGCTGCGCGGCGGGGTCTTCCACACCTACGACGACCACCGCCTGGCCACCGCCGGCGCGGTCCTGGGCCTGGCCGTGGACGGCGTGCAGGTGGAGAACGTCGCCACCACCGGCAAGACGCTCCCCGACTTCCCCCACATGTGGACGGCCATGCTGGGCACCACGCCCGCCGCCCCCGCGTCCCCGGTGCGGGTCTGAGGTCATGCGGCGCTACGGCAAGCACCCCGACGAGGACGACGTCCGGTCCCGCCCGAACCCCAAGGGCAACCGGCCCCGCTCGACCCTCCGCCCGAAGCACGAGGACGCCGAGGAGGGCTTCGTCCTCACCGTCGACCGCGGCCGGATCACCTGCCTCGTCGGCGACCGCACCATCACCGCCATGAAGGCCCGCGAACTCGGCCGCAAGGGCATCGTGGTCGGCGACCGGGTGGGCATCGTCGGCGATCTGTCGGGCGACAAGGACACCCTGGCGCGGATCGTGCGGGTCGAGGCGCGCTCCTCCGTGCTGCGCCGCACCGCCGACGACACCGACCCCTTCGAGCGGGTGGTCGTCGCCAACGCCGACCGGCTCGCCATCGTCACCGCCCTCGCCGATCCCGAACCGCGGCCGCGGCTGATCGACCGCTGCCTGGTGGCGGCCTACGACGCCGGGCTGGAACCGCTGTTGGTACTGACCAAGTCCGATCTGGCCCCGGCCGAGACGCTGCTGGAGACGTACGCGCCGCTCGGCGTCCCCTATGTCGTCACCAGTCACGAGCACTTCGACGAGGACGCGACCGCCGCCGTGCGCGAGCACCTGGAGGGCCGCGTCACCGCCTTCGTCGGCCACAGCGGGGTCGGGAAGACCACCCTGGTCAACGCCCTGGTGGAGCGTCAGCGCGCCACCGGCCACGTCAACGCGGTCACCGGGCGCGGCCGGCACACCACGACCTCGGCGCTGGCGCTGCCGCTCAAGGGCGAGGACGGCTGGGTCATCGACACCCCGGGCGTGCGGTCCTTCGGCCTGGCGCACATCGACCCCTCGCGGGTCATCAACGCCTTCCCGGACCTCGAACCGGGCACGGAGGGCTGCCCGCGGGCCTGCAGCCACGACGAACCGGAGTGCGCGCTGGACGCCTGGGTGGCCGACGGACACGCCGAACCCGCCCGGCTCTTCTCCCTCCGCCGGCTCCTTGCGACGCGGGAGGCCAAGGAAGGGGACTGACGGGCGATTTCCGGGCATGCTGTGTGATGATCGCTCATCGACAGGACGGAACGGGAGGGCGCTCGATGGCCTGGCTCCTCGTGGTGGTCGCCGGACTCCTCGAAACCGGCTTCGCGGTCTGCCTCAAGCTCTCCCACGGGTTCACCCGTCTGTGGCCCACCATCGCCTTCTGCGTCTTCGCGCTCGGCAGCTTCGGGCTGCTGACGATGTCGCTGAAGAAGCTCGACGTCGGCGCCGCGTACGCGGTCTGGACGGGCATCGGGGCGGCGGGGACCGCGATCTACGGCATGGCGTTCCTCGGCGACGTCGTCTCGACGCTCAAGCTGATCTCGGTGGCGCTCGTCGTCCTGGGCGCCATCGGTCTCCAGCTGTCCGGCTCCGCGCACTGACCGCACGTCACGCCCCAGGCCCTGTGCGGCGTCAGGCGGCGCCCGCCCATCCGCGGCCGAGCATGCCGCGCACCAGCCGGGCCACGCGCAGGCACGCGTCCTCGTCGGTGGCCAGCGGCGCCATGACGTAGGACACGCCCACGCGCACCGCCGCCTCGCAGGCCCAGGCGAGGTCGGCGGAGTCCAGTGGGGGAAAGCTCCGCTCCATGACCGCGGCGGCGCCGGCGCGCAGTGCCGCGAGCACCTCGGTGGGGGTCAGCGGAAGGTCCTCCTTGCGCGGCCGCGCCCCGGGCTGCCGGGGCACAGGGACGCGGGTGATGGCCGCGGCCGGGACGCGGCCCCCTCGGCATCCCGTCAGGACGGCGCGCACCAGGGGGTTGCGGCGGGCCTGCTGGAGGAGCCGGCCGGTGGCCGCGGCGAAGCAGTCGCCGGGGTCGCCGCCCTGTTCAGCGGCGGCGGACAGGGCGCGCTCGACACCGGCCACAAGGTCGTCGGCCTCGCGTCGTACGAGGGCCCGCGCGAGGCCCTCCTTGCTGCCGAACTCGTTGTAGAGCGTCTGCCGCGACACTCCGGCGGTCGCCGCGACGTCCACCATCCGGATCGTCGCCCACGACTGGGCGGACAGTGCGGCCAGGGCCGCGTCCAGCAGGGATCCACGTGCTGTCGGCATGATTGCCTCCAAGCCGTCGTCCAGCGGCCGTGGGCAAAGAATTGACGCACTGTCGGTTTGTGTCAACCCCCCGCGCGTACCCTGCGTGACCTAGAGCGGCCGCGATCGATACTGTTCGCTCCATGCCGGACTTCAACGACGACCTGCGCCTCGCGCACATCCTCGCCGACGCCGCCGACGCCGCGACCATGGAGCGCTTCAAGGCCTTGGACCTGAAGGTCGAGACCAAGCCCGACATGACGCCGGTCAGCGAGGCCGACAAGCGCGCCGAGGAGCTGATCCGCAGCCAGCTCGGCCGCGCCCGGCCGCGCGACGCGGTCCTCGGCGAGGAGTACGGCTTCGAGGGCACGGGCCCGCGCCGCTGGATCGTCGACCCGATCGACGGCACCAAGAACTACGTCAGGGGCGTCCCGGTGTGGGCCACGCTCATCGCCCTCATGGTGCGCGGCGAGAACGGCGACGAGGGCGTGGTCGGCCTCGTCTCCGCGCCGGCGCTCGGCCGCCGCTGGTGGGCGGTGAAGGGCGGCGGCGCGTACACCGGGCGCAGCCTCTCCTCCGCCACGCGGCTGCGGGTGTCCCGGGTGAGCCGGCTGGAGGACGCCTCGTTCGCGTACTCCTCGCTCGGCGGCTGGGAGGAGCAGGGGCGGCTGGGCGGCTTCCTGGACCTGACCCGCTCGTGCTGGCGCACGCGTGCCTACGGTGACTTCTGGCCGTACATGATGGTCGCCGAGGGGTCGGTGGACTTCTGCGCGGAGCCCGAGCTGAGCCTGTGGGACATGGCCGCCAACGAGGTCATCATCCGGGAGGCGGGCGGTCGTTTCACCAGCCTGGACGGCGCGGACGGCCCCTACGGGGGCAATGCCGCGGCCTCGAACGGACTGCTGCACGAGCAGATGCTCGGTTTCCTGAACCGCAGCTGACCCACGCGGGGCGGCCCGGCCCGGGCCGCCCCCGTACACCACCGGTCACCCTCCGCACGCCCCTTGCTGCGCGCCGTCCCGCATGTGAACATGAGAATGCGTGAGCTTGTGAATTTGTGAAACAGTTCTCAAGACGGCCCACGACGCAGCCAAGGGGTATCCCATGCTCGTACGCGAAGCCATGAGCACGGTCGTTCTCACGATCGGCCCGGCTCACACCCTCCGCCAGGCCGCCCGGCTGATGTCCGCCCGCAAGGTGGGTGCGGCGGTCGTCCTCGATCCCGACACCTGCGGGCTCGGCATCCTCACCGAGCGCGACATCCTCAACGCCGTCGGTGCCGGACTGAGCCCCGACAGCGAACTCGCCGCCGCCCACACCACCACCGACGTCGTCTTCGCCGCCCCCCAGTGGACCCTGGAGGAGGCCGCCGCCGCCATGGTGCGCGGCGGTTTCCGTCACCTGGTGGTGATGGAGGACCGCAACGCGGTCGGCATGGTCTCCGTACGCGACATCGTCCGCTGCTGGCACCCCGCACACTCGGCGGCCGCCCTGGCCGGCTGAGCGGAAGAAGAAGTGGATCGGAGGGGTTCAGGTGCGTGGACGCACCTGAACCCCTCCGGTTCCCTTACGGCAAACGCCCCGTCAGCCGCGCAGGGCCCGGACGGCGGCTTCCAGTCGCTTTCCGTAGTCCTCGTCCGCCCGGCGGAAGTTGTCGATCGCCCGCTCGGCGATGTCGTCGCGCGACACCTTGGCGATGAAGCCGGCGAGGTTGGCGATCAGACGCTCCTTCTCGCCCTGCGACATCAGCCGGTAGAGGTCGCCCGCCTGGACGAAGTCGTTGTCCTCGGCGTGCGAGGGCGCTTCGTGGCTGCCGGTCCAGCCGGTGACCGCGGTGGACGACCACAGTGGACGGCCCGTCTGGGCCGGCCCGCCGAAGCTGTTCGGCTCGTAGTTCTTGTCGCCGCCGTGCCGGCCGTCGTAGGCGTGGCCGTCGCGGCTGTTGGTGCGCGCCTCGGCGGCGTGCGGACGGTTCACCGGCAGGTGGTCGGCGTTGATGCCGACGCGGTAGCGGTGGGCGTCGCCGTAGGCGAACAGCCGGCCCTGGAGCATCTTGTCCGGGGACGGGCCGATGCCGGGCACGAAGTGCGCCGGGGAGAAGATCGACTGCTCGACCTCGGCGAAGATGTTCCGCGGGTTGCGGTTGAGCTCCAGCCTGCCGATCTCGACCGGCGGGTAGTCCGCGTGCGGCCACACCTTGGTGAGGTCGAACGGGTTGAACCGGTAGGCCGCCGCCTGTGCCGCGGGCATGATCTGCACCTGCACGGTCCAGGTCGGGAACTCACCGCGCTCGATCGACTCGCGCAGGTCACGCTGGTGCGAGTCGGGGTCGAGCCCGGAGACCTTGACCGCCTCCTCGGTGGTCAGGTTCTTGATGCCCTGGTCGGTCTTGAAGTGGTACTTCACCCAGAAGACCTCGCCCGCCTCATTGGTCCACTGGTAGGTGTGCGAGCCGTAGCCGTTCATGTGGCGGTAGCTCGCCGGAATACCGCGGTCGCCGAACAGCCAGGTCACCTGGTGCGTCGACTCGGGCGACAGCCCCCAGAAGTCCCAGACGTTGTCCGCCTCCTGGGAACCGGTGTACGGGTCGCGCTTCTGGGTGTGGATGAAGTCCGGGAACTTGATGGCGTCCTTGATGAAGAACACCGGGGTGTTGTTGCCGACGAGGTCGTAATTGCCCTCCTCGGTATAGAACTTCAGCGCCCAGCCGCGCGGATCGCGGACCGCGTCCGCCGCGCCGAGGTTGCCGGCGACCGTGGAGAACCGCAGGAACGTCTCCGTCTGCTTGCCCACCTCGGAGAGGAACGCCGCGCGGGTGTACTCCGTCACGTCGGCGGTCACCGTGAAGGTGCCGTACGCGCCGGCGCCGCGGGCGTGCACCACACGCTCCGGGATGCGCTCACGGTTGAAGTGGGCGAGCTTCTCCAGCAGCAGCTGGTCCTGGATCAGGACCGGTCCGCCGACCCCCGCGGTCTCGCTGTTCTGGTTGTCCGCGACCGGGGCTCCCGCCTCGGTCGTCAGCGGGCCGGTCTTCTGAACCGTCACGTCCTTCTCCCTGCGTTCGTCTGTGCCGTGGCTGTCGCCGGAACCGATCCTACGATAGACAAGGTCTAAGTCAAGAAGAGCGTCAAACTCATACGGATTCGCAACACGGACTCCCGCTGTTAAGCTGGGCACACCCCACGGATAGGTGAAACGCAATGAGTGACCTGCTGGAACGACTGCGCGGACGCAGCTGGCGGATGACCGCCCAGCGGCGCGTCGTGGCCGAGGTCCTCGACGGCGAGCACGTCCACCTGACCGCCGACGAGGTGCACGCGCGGGCCGCGACCAGGCTGCCGGAGATCTCCCGCGCGACGGTCTACAACACCTTGGGCGAGCTGGTCTCGCTGGGCGAGGTCATGGAGGTCGCCACCGACGGCCGTGCCAAGCGCTACGACCCGAACGCCCACCACGCCCACCAGCACCTGGTCTGCTCACGCTGCGGCACCATCCGGGACGTCCACCCCGCCGGCGACCCGCTGACCGACCTGCCCGACAGCGAGCGCTTCGGGTTCACCGTCTCCGACGTGGAAGTGACCTACCGGGGCCTGTGCCCCGACTGCGCCTGACGCTGCGCCGAGCGGCGGAGCCGCTCCGCCGCCTTCCGCACGGCCGGCTCCGGCCGCGTCCGGCCGAACCACACGGTCTCCGGCGGCACTTCCCCGGCGACCCTGGCCAGCGCCTCGAAGGCTTCTCTGGCCACGCCGGGGTCCGCGTCCGTCGCCAGCGGCCCCAGCAGGCCCAGCAGGCCCTCACGCGGCGCCAGACGGCCCACCGCGCGCACCGCGGCCCGCCGCACCGCCGGCGACCACGGCGTCCGCGCCTCCCGGACCAGCCGCAGCAGCAGCGGCACGTCCGTACCGTCTCCGCACTCCCCCAGCCCCAGCGCCAGCCCGGCGACCAGCCGCGGCGGGCTCTGCGGCCCGCAGCGCACCAGTTGCCTGCGGTACGTCAGCGCCGGCGGCTCGCCCCTGCTGTACAGCCGCCACCGGGCCTGCGCCCGCACGATGCGCGCCGGATCCGCCAGCGGAGCCGTCAGCCGCGCCGCCGGCACGTCCTCCGGCAGTGCCGCCACCGCGAGTTCCCGCACCGCGGCGGACCGGGCCCACAGCAGCCGCCCCGCCTGGTCCGGGTCGAGTTCCAGCAGGCGCTGCGCACACAGCCTGCGGCACCTCTGGTCCGGATCGCGCAGCGCGGTACGGACCAGATCACCGCGGACGAACTCCCCCAGCTCCAGGGCCAGCTCCACCCCGAACCGCCGGGTCGGCGGTTCCCCGTCGGCGGCCAGCGCCCGCACGGCCCGCCGCGCCTCCGGGGCCGCGAGCACCTCCCGGTACGCCTCCAGCGCCCCCACGGCCCGGCGCCTGCCCCGCAGCCTGAGCAGTATCCGCACCGCCGCGGCGGCCTCGTCCGGCGCGGACCGCAGCGCCAGCGCCCCCACGGCCCGCTCCCGCACCGGGTCCACCCAGTCCGCGGTCCGCAGCGCCAGGGCGGTGGCCACCAGCGGACCGCCCGTGTGCGCCAGGCCCTCCACGGCGGCCTGCCGCGTGCGGCCGTCCCGGTCCATCGCGGCCAGCAGCAGACGCAGCGGATCGGCCTCCCCGGCCGCCAACGGCTGCACGCCCTGCACGGCCCGCGCGGCGCGGTCCAGCGACAGCCACAGCCCCGGTTCCGCCTCCCCCAGCGCCTTCAGCGCGGCCTCCCGGTCGTACGCGGCACCCTCCCCGGACCCCGCCACCACCCGCAGCTCCGCCAGCAGCTCGGCCGCCGCGCCGGCCGCGCACAGCCGCCTCCACCGCGTCACGTCCCCGAGTTCCGCCGGCCGCCGCTTACGCCGCCTGCGCAGCAACCCCGCCTCCTCGCGCCGCCGCCCTCGCCACGCGTCCAGCATCCTCCGGCGGGCCGGACCCGCGGCGAAAGGTTCGCACGCTTTTGCCCGATCCATGCCTGGGCTGTACCCGAGGCATACAAGAAGGCCCGGAAGCCATTGGCTTCCGGGCCTTCTCATTCAGTAGCGGGGACAGGATTTGAACCTGCGACCTCTGGGTTATGAGCCCAGCGAGCTACCGAGCTGCTCCACCCCGCGTCGTTGTGTCCTTAGAGTAACCCCCCACCCCTGAGCAGCGCAAATCCAATCCGGGACCGCCCTGTGCGGGTGCGCCGCGCTTCGCTGTACCGGGCTTTTCCCCTCCCGCCCTCCCTCCCCCGACCTTCGGCCGGGGGTGCCCCCAGCCCGGCGCGGCAAGGGCGGTCCGCGCTCTGTTCGTAGGGGGTCGGTGCCGCGGTCGCCGCTCGGCTCTCCCCCAACTACCGCTGGGGGAGGACCCCGCCACACCCCCCGGGCTGCCCGGGCGACGTGACGGCTGGGCAGTCGCGGGCGCCGCGCCCACGGGTGCCCGGGCACGATGCCGGCCTTATCGCCCTCCGGGGATCAGGCGCGAACCCTGCGGAGGGGGCCGGGGAGGTGGGGGCACCCCCGGCCGGAGGCTGGGGGAGAGCTGATGTCCAGGACGTTCGGCCTATGTGGTTGCGGGATTTGGGGCGGCCGGCAAGGTGCTGGAAACGCACGGACATATCCACTCCAGGACGCGCAGCCCCGGGGCCCCGGACCCGGCCCGCAGACGACTTGCGCCGGGGCACCCCGACGTCACAGGCGTGGGGGCACCCCCGGCCCGAGGGAAAGGCGCGGTGCCCCCGGAGGGGGCTTTACGCGGACAGTTCGTGCTCCAGCGCATCCGTGAGCCGCGCCGCCCGTTCCGCCACCTCCACAGGCCCGCACTCGACCGCCCGGGCACACCACGCCTGCGCGTCCGCGAGCTGCCCGTGCCGGGCGGCCAGCAGCGCCAGCCGGAGCGCCGCACGTCCGTGCCCCGCGTCGGCGGCCCGGGTCCACCACAGGGCCGCCTCCGGCTCCGCGCCCTCGCGTGCGAGGAGCAGCCCGAGGTTGAACGCCCCGTTGCGGCTGCCCCCTTCGGCCGCCTCGCGGTACCAGTGGGCGGCGTCCACGACGTCCCCGCGCCGGGCGGCACACATGCCGAGCCGGACCTGGGCGCGGCGGTGCCCCTGGCCGGCGGCGCGGGCGTACCACTCCTCGGCTTCCGCGGCCGCGTCCTCCGTGCCCTGGGCGTCCAGCAACGCGCCCAGCCGGAAGGCCCCTTCGGGGCTGCCGCCGCCCGCGGCGCACCGCAGGTGCCGCTCGGCGCCGTGCGGGTCCCCGTCCTTCTGGAGGGCGATCGCGACCTGGAGCGCGGCCTCGCTGTGCCCGCTGGCGGCCGCCCGCTCGTACCAGCGTCGCGCGCTGCCGTCGTCGCCCCGCCCGGCGTACAGGATGCCGAGGTTGAACGCGGCGTCGACGCTGCCGGCCTCCGCGGCCTTGGAGAACCACGGCTCGGCGCCCGCCGCGTCCCCGCGCTGCAGCAGCAGCACGGCGAGCGCGTTGGCCGCCTCGCGGTGGCCGGTGTACGCCGCCTTGCGGTACCACTGCTCGGCCTGGGCCGTACGCCCCTGACCGGCGCAGAGCAGGCCGAGGTTGAAGGCGCCGTTGACGTCGCCGGACTCCAGCGCGGCGCGGTACCACCGCTCGGCGGTCTGGGTCTCGCCCTCCTGCGCGTGGAGCGCGCCGAGCGCGTTCGCGGCGTTGCCGTCACCGGCGTTGGCGGCACGCCGCCACCAGGTGGCGGCCCCGTCGACGTCGCCGGCGTCGCGCAGCAGGAAACCGAGCGCGCAGGCGGCCCGCGGCTCGCCGTCCCGGGCGGCGGTGAGGTACCAGCGCTTGGCCTCCTCGTACTCGCCGCGCTCCTCCAGGAGCGTGCCGAGGCGCAGCGCGGCACGCCGGTGCCGGCGGGCGGCGGCCTGCCGGTACCACTGCTCGGCCTCGCGCTCCTCGCCGCGCTCGGCGCAGATGCGGGCCAGCCGGTACGCCGCCTCGCGGTGCCCGTGCTCGGCCGCGGCGTGGAACCAGCGCTCCGCGCCGACGTCACGGCGGTGGTCGAGCAGGTCGGCCAGCGCGTACGCGCCCAGGGTGTGCCCGGACTCGGCGGCCTGCCGCAGCCAGTACTCGGCGCCGGGCTCGTCGCCGCGCTCGCGGAAGTGCCGGCCGAGCGCGTGCGCGGCCGCCGCGGAGCCCGCGACGGCGGCGATGCGCCACCAGTCCGCGGCCTCCTCGGCATGGCCGCGCTGGTGCAGCAGCAGCCCGAGGTTGTTCGCAGCCGGGCGGTCTCCCCCGGCGGCGGCCGCGCGCAGATACGGCTCGGCCCCCTCCAGGTCGCCACGGCGCAACAGCAGCGTGCCGAGGATGCTCGCCGCGGCGGTGTCACCGTGCTCGGCGGCCCGCCGGTGGCGTGCCTCGAGTTCGGCCTCCTCGCGGGCCTCCAGGCTCTCCTCGTCCGGCAATTCGGACTCGATGAGCCGCTCCTCCTCGGCGGAACCCGTGCGCGGGCCGGGCAGCAGCTCGGCGACGGTCGGCGCGAAGGCGGCCGCCTGCGAGGGAACGAACGCGGGCATAGTCGTTCCGCCCGCGGACCCTCTGTCCGGGATCCGACGAGTTTTCAGCCGCCTTGCACCATCCCCCATGAGATCCATCGTCGCACCACCCGTACCCGCAGTACACCTGGTATGCAACAACCCTGCGGGGTTGAGACCGTCCCAGGAAGTCCTTCAGCGTTTTGTCGACTTCCCGACATCAACCCCGACGAAACCTCTGCGCGCGCAGTTCCCCCGTACAAGTGAAAGGGCCCGGAGTCTAGTTGACTCCGGACCCTCTCGAACAGTAGCGGGGACAGGATTTGAACCTGCGACCTCTGGGTTATGAGCCCAGCGAGCTACCGAGCTGCTCCACCCCGCGTCGTTGTGTCCCAACCGTACCACGACGCGGGGAGTGCCTGCTCAGCCCCTTTTCTCCGCCTGCTTCTCGGCCTCCTGCGCCCGTTGCAGCGCGGCCGCCAGATCCTTCTGCGCCTGGCCGTACGCCGCCCAGTCGCCGGCCTCCAGTGCCTTCTGGCCGGCGTCGTACGCCGTCTGGGCGTCCGCCAGGGCCTGGGCGACCGTCGCGTTGGCCGGGGGCGGCACGGTGCCGCTGCCGCCCCCGGTCTCCGGTGGCGGCGTGGTCCCGCCGGCCGCTGTCCCGAACACCGCGTTCAGCGCCTGGCCGAGGGTGTCCTCGAACTCCACCTTGCCGCCGTACCAGACGAGCACCTTCTTCAGCAGCGGGTAGTCGAAGTCGGCGCCGCGCAGGTAGACCGGCTCCACGTAGAGCAGGCCACCGTCGAGCGGGATGGTGAGCAGATTGCCGTACTCGACGGTGGAACCGCCGCCGCCGCTCAGCAGCTTGATCTTCTCCGCCACGGCGGGATCGGAGTTGAACTGGCTCTGGACCTGCTGCGGGCCGTACACCTGGGTGTTCGACAGTCTGAGGAGCCGGATCGTGCCGTAGTCCCCACTGGTGGCGTCCGCGTCGACCGCCATGAAGGCACCGAGGTTGTCACGCCGGTTGAGCGTGTAGGTCGTCGTCAGCGAGAACGTCTGGGCCTGCTGGTCCGGCATGCGCAGGCTCAGGTAGTAGGGCGGCACCGCCTTGCCCGTCTTCGTGGCCGGGTCGTTGGGGACCTGCCACACCTCGCTGCCGCTGTAGAAGGTCGACGCCTTGGTGACGTGGTAGCGCGTCAGCAGCTGGCGCTGCACCTTGAACAGGTCCTGCGGGTAGCGCAGATGGGCCATCAGGTCGGCGCTGACGGCGCTCTTCGGCTGCACCGTGTGCGGGAAGGCCTTCATCCAGGTCTTCAGCACCGGGTCCTTGTCGTCCCACTGGTAGAGCGTGACGTCACCGCTGAATGCGTCCACGGTCGCCTTGACCGAGTTGCGGATGTAGTTGACCTGGTTCTGCTGGGCCAGCACCGCGCGCTGCCCGTCGGTCAGCGAGTCCGCCGTGGTGTCGCCGAGCGTCGTACGCGACGAGTACGGGTAGCCGTTGCTCGTCGTGTAGGCGTCGACGATCCACACCACGCGGTGGTCGACGACGGCGGGGTAGGAGTCGCCGTCGATGGTCAGCCAGGGCGCGACCGCCTCGACCCGCTCCTTGGGCGTGCGGTTGTACAGGATGCGCGAGTCGTCCCCGACGGCGCCGGAGTAGAAGATCTGCGGGTCCCCGAAGGTCACCGCGTACGCGGCCCGGGTCACCGGGTTCTTCAGGCCGACGCCGCTCTTGCCCGTGTAGGTGTACGACTTCTCACCGTCGTCAGTGGTGTTGTAGTCGATCTCCGGCGTGGACTTGTCGCCGACGATGGACCACTGCTTGGTCTTCTCGCCGTAGTAGATCCGCTGTTCGTACTCTCCGAGATCACCGGTGGTCGGCAGTTCGGACTCGGTGAAGACCGGCTCGCCGCGCGTGGTCTCGTCGCCCTCGGTCGCGGTGGTGCCCTTCGCCGCGACCAGGCCGTAGCCGTGCGTGTACTTGAAATGGTCGTTGATCCAGCTGTGCTGCGGGATGCCCGCCAGGTTCAGCTCGCGCAGGCCGACCACGGTGTCCTGCTCCTTGCCGCCCGCCTTGTAGCGGTCGACATCGAGCGTGGAGGGGAAGGAGTAGTACCCGTTCGCCTTCTGGAGCTGCTGGAACGTCGGGGAGACCACGTTGGGGTCGAGGAGCCGGATGGACGCGGTGGTGTCGGCGTCCGCGCGCAGTTGCGCCCTGTCGTCGTCGTCGGCCGGGTTGGTGCCCGCGTAGTCGGACACCTTGGTGCCGGCGATGTCGTACGCCTGGCGCGTGGCGTCGATGTTCTTCTGGATGTACGGCTGCTCCTTGGCGGCCTCGTTCGGCTGCACCTGGAACTTCTGCACGATCGCCGGGTACAGGCCGCCGATCAGGATCGCCGACAGCACCATCAGGCCGAAGCCGATCAGCGGCAGCGACCATGTGCGCCGCACCAAGGTGGCGAAGAACAGCAGGGCGCAGATGATGGCGATCGCGAAGAGGATCGTCTTGGCCGGCAGATAGGCGTTGGCGTCCACATAGCGCAGCCCGGTCCAGTCGCCGGACTTGAGGTTGCCGGACTTGACCGCCAGCGAGTACCGGTCGAGCCAGTAGGCGACCGCCTTGAGGGTCACGAACAGGCCCAGCAGGACCGACAGGTGGCCGGTCGCCGCGGCGGTGGCGCGGCCGCCCGGGGAGGTGATGCGCAGCCCCCCGTAGAGGTAGTGCACCAAGGCGGACGCCAGCAGCGAGAGCACGACCGCCGCGAAGCCGAAGCTCAGCAGGAAGCGGTACCAGGGCAGCTCGAAGGCGTAGAAGGAGACGTCGACGTGGAACTGCGGGTCCACGGTGCCGAAGGGGGTGGCGTTCGTCCACAGCAGCCATGTGCGCCACTGGCTGGAGGCGGACGCTCCCGCGATCAGCCCCACCAGGGCGCAGACCGCGAGCAGCACCCACTTCTTGTAGGGCGCGATGCCCATGCGGTACCGGTCCAGGCTCTGCTGCTCCATCGACATCGCGCTGAGCGGCGGCCGCAGCCGGTGCGCCAGGTAGACATTGACGCCGACGGCCACCGCCATCAGCAGGCCGAAGACGAAGAACAGCCCGACCTTGGTCCACAGCGTCGTGGTGAAGACCGAGGAGTAGTGGACGGATCGGTACCAGAGCCAGTCGGTCCAGAAGCCGGCGAACATGACGAAGGCCATGGCCAGCACGGCCAGGACCCCCAGCGTCATGAGCAGCGTCCGGGCTCGCCGCGACGGGCGCCCCGCTCTGATCCGCGGCCCGTGCGGACTCCCGCCACGGTCCGGCATCTGGAATACCAAGGTGCGCACCTCAAGAGTCGGTCTCCGGCGGACGCCCGGCCGGCGCCCACTGATGCAACTTACTCACGGTTTACACAGTTCCCCAAGGTGCTCGATTGGGGATGCGAGTCACAGAAGAGGCAGGATGTTGAGCATGTCCAATATTGAGTCCGGCGGCGCCCCGCTCGCCGCGAATCCGCTGACCCAGGCCGTTCTGGAGATCGACAACTACGCGTCCGGCCTGGGCTGGGACCAGCCCGCCCGGCTCTTCGCGCTGGTCGACACGGACCGGCTTCGTGTACAGGAGCCGGGGCTGGCCGACGAACTCGGCCTCGCCGAGCAGACGGCGGGGGCCCTGACCCCGATCGAGCAGGACGAGCTGCCGCCCGGCACGCCGCTCGACGAGTTCCTGGCCACGATCGCGTGGCCCGATGTGGTCAGCGGCTGCGCGCTGACCGTGGAGCGGCTGATGCTGCCCCCGTCCGCCGAGCAGGCCATCCCCGAGGGCCTCGACGAGAACGCGCTGGGCGAGTGGGTCGCCGCGCATCCCGAGCGCCAGGAGGTGCGGATGACGGTGGCGGTGCTGCGCGACGGCACCCGGGAGTCGGCCGTGCGGCTGCGCTCCAAGGACTCGGCCACCGAGGTGCTGACCGGCGCCACGCTGGTGCCCGGGCTGGCCGAGGCGCTGTCGGCGACCTTCGAGGAGTAACGGCGCGGGGGGAAGCACGCGCCGGCCCCCGCCCGGTGCGGCTCGGCGCGACTCAACTCGCCGAGCAGCTCGGCAGGTCGGCGGTCTTCCCCTCGCGGAGGTCCTTGAGGGCGTCCATGGCGTCGCCGATGGTCTTGACCTTGACCAGGGTGAGGCCGCTCGGGGTGTCCTGGGCGGCCTCCGCGCAGTTGTCGGCGGGGGTGAGGAAGTACTCGGCGCCCTTCTCCCGTGCCCCGATGGTCTTCATGTCTATGCCGCCGATGGGGCCGACCTTGCCGTCGTCGTCGATCGTGCCGGTGCCCGCGACGAACTTGCCGCCGGTGAGGTCCCCGGGGGTGAGCTTGTCCACGATGCCGAGCGCGAACATCAGGCCGGCGCTCGGTCCGCCGACGTCCGCCAGCTTGATGTCGATCGTGAACGGGAGCGTGTGACCCACGCCGGCCTGGATGCCGATGATCGCGCGCCGCTTGCCGTCGTCGTCGGAGGTGCCCGTCGTGATGGTGACGTCCTGGGTGGCGTCGCCCTTGGCCCCCTCGGGGATGACGGTGAAGACCACCTTCTGCCCCGGCTGGTGCTTGGTGACCAGCGTGGCGACGTCGCCCGCCGCCTTGACCGGGGTGCCGTCCACGGCCTTGATCACGTCACCGGCGTGCAGCTTGCCCTCCGAAGGGGCGTCCTTCACGACGGTGGAGACGATCACCCGGGAGCCGACCGGAATCCCCAGCTCCTCCAGGGCGGCGACCTTTGCGCTGTCCTGGGACTGGGTGAACTCCTCGGCGTTCTCCTGATCGGCCTGCTCGGCCGTCTGCCCCTGGGGGTAGAGGGTGTCGTGCTCGACGACCTTCTGGTCGTGCGCCAGCCACCCGGCCACCGCCTCGACCAGGTTCATGGAGTAGTCCGCACTGGTCACGCGCACGGTGGTCATGTTCAGGTGCCCGTCGGCGGGATACGTCCTGTGCCCGGAGATCTGCAGCACCGGGGCGCCGTCGTGCTCGCCCAGCGTGTTGACGGTCGGCCCCGGCGACATCTCCGCGTACGGAACGCGCATCAGCAGCGCGACACAGAGCAGTGCTATCAGCGTCAGGGTCGACGCGAGCAGCGTCGCAGTGCGGCGTGGCATGGAACGACAGTACGGTACGCGACCGTCAGGCGCCCCGCGCGCCCTCAGACGCTGCCCGACTCAGAACGCTGCATGGCCTCGCGGAAGCGCTCGTAGCCCGCGAGCGAGGCGCCGTCCCCCGTCGAGCGCGTACGCGCCGCCCAGCTTCCCCAGACGGCGGCGGCGACTGCGGCCAGCACCGGAATGAGCAACCATGCGAGCGCCGCCACTGAGGCCTCCCGTATGCGCAAACGAATCGCGCAGTCGATCAAGAAACTATGAGCAGACTAATCGTTTGCTGCTATAACGTTCCGGGCGGGTCAGGGGTTACGCAACCGCAGGTAGGCCGTCCGATGGAGGGTGAACGCCAGTTCGATCGGGTGAGCCCGGGCCAGCGCCTCGGCAGCGCCCCCCGGCCCCGCGCTCAGTGCGCGCAGGCACCCACCCATTCCTCGGTGCCGTCGGAGAACTCCTGGTGCTTCCAGATCGGCACCTCGCGCTTGAGGTCGTCGATCAGCCGCCGGCACGCCGCGAAGGCCTCCGCCCGGTGCGGGCAGGAGACGGCGACGACAACCGCCAGGTCCCCGACACGGAGGTCGCCTACCCGATGGACGGCGGCCAGGGCGCGGACGGGGAAGTCGGCCGCCACCTTCTCCGCGACGCGCCGCAGCTCCGCCTCGGCCCCGGGGTGGGCGGAGTAGCCCAGAGCCGTGACCTCGGCGCCCGAGGGGCCGTCGTGGTCACGGACCGTGCCGACGAACAGGGCGGTGCCCCCGGCGGAGGCGTGACCCACCGCACGGAAGACCTCGTCTACGGACAGCTCGGTGTCGCGGACGGCGATGAGCCGGATGGGTTCCTCGTGCGCCTGTGCCATGGGACTCATGCTCCCTCATCTCCCACTATGCGGAAACTGTTTTCCACCACACTGTTTCGCTGCACCACCGCGCCGCCCGGAGGCGGGTACGGCCCTCACACCCCCCGGCGCTTGCGCGCCCGCCGCACCATGGCCGCGGTGCCGACCAGCGCGACCGTGGCGCCGGCCGCGCCCAGGGTGGCGGCGTCCTTGCGTCCCAGCCGCCGTCCGACAACGGAGTTGCGGCCCGCGACCTCCTCGAGGAGAACGGCGAGCACCTCCTCGTTCGTCCACTGCGGCCGCCAGCCCGACTCGTGCAGCCTGCTGCCGCTGACGACCCAGGGGTGCATCGTGTACGCCAGGTCCCCGGCGGGCGACGGGGTGAGCCCGAGCCGGTGCAGCCGGGAGGCCGCGCCCAGCGCTATGGCCGGCGGCAGCTCCATGCGCCGGATTCCGGAGAGCTCCTCGACCTCCTCCTGCTCCAGCCAGCCGTCGCAGCCCACCGCCATCTCGCCGTCGACCTTCTCCAGCGCCGCGTGCTCCAGCGCCGTCACCAGGTCGTCGACGTGGCAGAACTGCCAGCACGGCCGGCTGCCCGCCACCACGAGCAGCCGCGGCGACTCGAAGTACCGGGTGAGCGCGGTGTCCGTGCCGCCCACGAGGACGGCCGGCCGCACCACCGTCACATGGAGCCCGGGATGCGCACGCGGCGCCCGCCTGCCCAGCCGCTCGATCTCCAGCAGGTCGCCCACGA
This sequence comes from Streptomyces sp. RLA123, assembly GCF_056270165.1. NCBI lineage: Bacteria > Bacillati > Actinomycetota > Actinomycetes > Kitasatosporales > Streptomycetaceae > Streptomyces > Streptomyces sp. RLA123. Next base: position 2,999,644 of record NZ_JBWDOR010000003.1, read on the forward strand.
AGGACGCCTCCGCGGTGGCGCGCAGCGGCGCGTCCTCCGCGAGGGGGACGTCGTTGTCCGGCTGCGCGCCGTAGACCATCGCCGAGGTGCACAGCACGACCCGCCGCACACCCGCCGCGGCCGCGGCGGTGAGCACGGTCTGCGTGCCGCGCACATTGAAGGCGCTGCGCGCCTTGGGATCGGACTCCAGGTCCAGGTCGAGCGCGAGATGGACGACGACGTCCACGCCGCGCAGCCGCTCGGCGATCGCCGGATCGCGTACGTCCAGCACGCGCCATTGCGCACCGGGCACGTCACCGCGCCGTTCGTCGATCGCCACGACCTTCTTGACCTCGTCGGACTCGGCCAGCCGCATCGCCAGCCGCAGCCCGACGCCGGAGGCGGCGCCGGTCACGGCGACCACAGGGCCGGCGGCGGCCCTGCCGCCGCTCCGCTCTGGGCGAACGGTCGGTTCTGGGGAACTCACCAGGTGTCTCCCACGGTTGTTTCCGGTACGAGGTGCGCGGTCCGCAACCACGGTCCGTACGCAGCCATCCTGCCTGACGGGTGTCTAGGCTGGAGGTACAGCCCACAACACACAGAGCCGAGGAAACCGTGAGCGACATCCCATTCGGATTCGGAGTCCCTTCCGAGGAGCCCGAGGACGGGGGCGCGGACGACAGCAAGAAGCCGGGCAATTCCGGCGACGGCTCCCAGGGTCCGGCCAATCCGTTCGGCTTCGGCGGCGGCAACCCGTTCGGTGCGGGCGGTGAGAACCCCTTCGCCGCGATGTTCGGCTCGCTCAACCCCAATGACCTGGGCGCCGCGTTCCAGCAGCTGGGGCAGATGCTCTCGTACGAGGGTGGCCCGGTGAACTGGGAGATGGCCAAGGACATCGCCCGGCAGACCGTCGCCCAGGCCGCCTCCGGCGATGTGAAGGACCCCAGTGTGGGCCCGGCCGACCGTGCGAAGGTCGAGGAGGCACTGCGCCTGGCCGACCTGTGGCTGGACGGCGTGACGTCCATGCCGTCCGGGGCCGGCTCGGCAGTGGCGTGGAGCCGCGCGGAGTGGGTCGAGACGACGCTGCCGGTGTGGAAGGAACTCGTCGACCCGGTCGCCGAACGCGTCGGCAACGCCATGGGCAATGTGCTCCCCGAGGAGATGCAGGCCATGGCCGGCCCGCTGCTCGGCATGATGCGCTCCATGGGCGGCGCCATGTTCGGCACACAGATCGGGCAGGCGCTGGGCACGCTGGCGGGTGAGGTCGTGGGCTCGACCGACATCGGCCTGCCGCTCGGCCCGGCGGGCAAGGCCGCGCTGCTGCCGACCAACATCGCGACCTTCGGCGAGGGCCTGGGCGTGCCGCAGGACGAGGTGCGGCTCTACCTGGCGCTGCGCGAGGCGGCGCACCAGCGGCTCTTCGCGCACGTCCCGTGGCTGCGGGCGCATCTGTTCGGCGCGGTCGAGGGGTACGCCCGGGGCATCAAGGTCGACACCGCCAAGCTGGAGGACGCGGTCGGCCAGCTCGACCCGTCCAACCCCGAGGCGCTGCAGGACGCGTTGCAGCAGGGCATGTTCCAGCCCGAGGACACCCCGCAGCAGAAGGCCGCGCTCGCCCGGCTGGAGACGGCGCTCGCGCTCGTCGAGGGATGGGTCGACGCGGTGGTGCACGCCGCCGCGGCCCCGCACCTGCCCTCGGCAGGAGCCCTGCGCGAGACCCTGCGGCGGCGCCGGGCCTCCGGCGGTCCCGCGGAGCAGACCTTCGCCACCCTGATCGGGCTGGAGCTGCGGCCGCGCCGGCTGCGCGACGCCGCCCGGCTGTGGGCGTCGCTGACCGACGCACGCGGTGCCGACGGCCGCGACGGCCTGTGGGCGCACCCCGACATGCTGCCGACGGCCGCCGACCTCGACGACCCCGACGGCTTCGTCCACCACGAGCAGCTGGACTTCGCCGAGCTCGACAAGATGCTCGGCGAAGCCGCCCGCGGCAAGGACGCCGACCTGGCGGAGAACACCGAAACCGAGAACACCGAGCACAAGGACGACGACGAGAAGTGAGCCTGCACGACGACGCCGCGCGCGTCCTCAAGGAGTGGGACGCGCCCGACACCGCCCAGGACGACCTGCGGCTGGAGTTCCTGTCGCACCTCGACACGCATCCCGGCGGCATGTGGAAGTCGTGCTCCGCCGGGCACATCACCGGCAGCACGCTCGTGGTGGACCCGCTGGGCGGTCGCGTCCTGCTCACCCTGCACAAGAAGCTCAGGATGTGGCTGCAGATGGGCGGCCACTGCGAGCCGCAGGACACCACGCTGGCGCAGGCCGCGCTGCGCGAGGGCTTCGAGGAGTCCGGCATCGCCGGGCTGACGCTGCTGCGCCCCGAGCCGGTCAACCTCGACCGCCATCTGACGCCCTGCGCCTGGCACCTCGACGTGCAGTACGCCGCGGTGGCACCACCCGGCGCCGTCGAGGCGATCAGCGAGGAGTCGCTGGACCTCAAGTGGTTCGCCTACGACGAGATCGCCGATGTCGCCGACGGGTCGGTGCGGACGCTGCTGGCCCGCACCCGCGCGCTGATGTGAGCCGGCGCGCGGGGCGGGGCCGGGGCGGCGTCAGCGGTTGGTGAAGATGTTTCCCTGGTTCTGGCCGTGCGCGCCGTGCTGGCCGAGGCCGTACTGCGCGGCCATGCCCTGGCCGAGCTGAGCGTTCTGCGGCGGCATCAGCTCGCTGGGCTGCACCAGGACGTAGCCCTGGCCCAGGAAGTTGAGCTCCCAGCCCTCACCGGTGTTGCCGCGCCGCCGCCACACGCTGGAGGAACTGGTCTGCGCCTGCATCTGCACGCGGAGCGAGGACGACCAGGCGACCACCGCGTCGGAGTCGGCGGAGACGTACTTGTCCGGGGTGACCGGCATCAGCAGCGGGCGGCCGGAGGTCATGAGCGCGACCTTGCCGTGGCCGGAGATGTTGAGGTTGTACGCACCGCTGCCCGAGATGCCGAACTGGCTGTCCACCGAGATGACTTCCCAGTGCAGACCCGAGTCGAGCGCCAGCACATACGCGCCGTCCACGGTCAGCCCGTCGTGATCCACGTCCACGACGTGGATGTGCTGGGCAAGATTGGCGAGGTAGACGGTGCCCTGCCCGGAGCAGCGCATCAGTTCCAGGCCCTCGCCGGTGCGGTAGCGGGCGTTGCGCTGGGCGTGGCTCTGGTACTCGCCGTCGAACTCGATCAGGCCCTGGTAGGCGACCATCGCGCCCTTGCGGGCCAGGCAGTCGGTCCTGCCGTCGAGCTTGACCCGCAGCAGGTACGGGTTCTGCAGGGCGTACTGGTCCTCGGTCTGGACCTCGGTGTAGCCGAAAAGCGGGCTCTGCATGATGGATCGCTCCCCCTCAGCCCCGGACTCGGAGGCGGTCGGTGCTGTCTTCGCTGGGCTGTACGACGACGAAGCCCTGGCCGGAGAAGCCGATCTGGAAGGCCTCGCCGCTGCCCCGCCCGATCAGGGAGGAGGCCTTGAAGCTGCGCTTGGACTTGGTCTTCAGCCCGCTCGACCACGCGACGAGCGCGTCCGGGTCGACGTAGGTCTCGTCCTCGCCGCGGCCGCAGTCGACGACGACCGGGGTGCCGCGCGAGGTGATGGCCACCCAGCCGGTACCGGAGACGCCGACGTTGAACAGGCCCTGCCCGGCGAACTTGGCCAGCCCCTTGACCCGCTCCACGCCCCACTGCAGATGTGCGTCGAAGGCGAGCAGGTTGGTGCCGTTGACCGACAGGGACTCGTTGTTCAGATACAGGCAGACGACGTCGGCGCCGTAGTCGGCGAGGTACAGCAGCCCGTCGCCGGTGCACTTCATCAGTGGCGCGCCCTCCCCGGTCAGCCACTGCGACGCCATCTGGCGCACGGCGGGCGGGTTGGGCTCGTACTGGACGAAGCCCTCGTAGGCGACCATCGATCCGGTGCGCGCGAAGAGGTCCTGGCCGCTCTGCATGGCGACCTTCAGCATGCTGTTGCCGTGGTTCTCCATGCGGGCGGTGACCGGTGCCGGGGAGTACCCGGAAATCAGACTCTGGTCCATGGCGGGCTCCCTCAGACCTCGTACGGCTGGACGATGATGAAGTTGCCGGGGGCGCCGCGGAACTGGAGGTTCACGGTCTCCCCGCTGTGCCCTGGGTAGGCGTTACGGCGCAGCCGCACCTGACTGGAGAGCACCACCTGCGACGCGGCGGACCAGGCGACGATCGCGTTGCTGTCGGCATAGGTGGTGGGCGTGACCGGCAGCACCACCGGGGTGCCGTGGGTCTTGACGATGACGGTGCCGGTGCCCTGGAACTGCATCGTGAACAGGGCGCCGCCGGGAATGCCGTGGCCCTCGATACGGCGCACCTCGTGCTGCAGGGACTCGTCGAAGGCGAGCACGTTCTCCGCGGAGACGCAGATCGCGTCGCCCTGGAGCTCGATCGGGTGCAGATAGGAGGCGTCCTCGGCGAAGAACACCTGTCCGCGGCCGGTGCAGCGCATCAGCTGCATCTCCTGGCCGGTCATGTTGCCGACGATGCGGCCTGCGAACCCGGCTCCCTTGTAGCCGAATTCGACCTTCCCCTGGTACAGCACCATGCTGCCCTGACGGGCGAGCACCGGCTGGCCGCCGGCCTGGGAGAGGTCGACGCGGACGAGCTTGGAGTTCTGCTGCGTCCAGCGCTGGCCGGTGGGCACCTCGCGGTACTTCTGCATGGCGGCTGCGAGGCCGGCACCGGGGGTCTGCGGGACCTGTGGCGCGCCCGGGGCCTGGCCGTACGGCGCGGGGGCCGCCGGCGGCTGGCCGAACGGGGCCTGCGGCGGCTGACCGTAGGGAGCCTGGCCGAAGGGCGGCTGGCCGGGCGGCTGCCCGAACGGGGGCTGCCCCGGCACCTGACCGGGGTGCCCGGGGGGCGCCTGCGGCGGCGGGACCTGGCCGAACGGCGGCTGTCCCGGTGCCTGCGGCGGCGGGGTGGTCATCGGCGCCACCATGGTGGGCGCCGCATGGACCGGGGGCGCGGCCGGCGCGGGGGCCGGGGGCGCGCCGAAGGCGGGTGCGGGCAGCGGAGCCGGGGGTACGGACGCGGGAGCGGGAGCCGCAGGCGTCGCGAAGCCGGGGGCGGGCCCGGCCGGCGGGGCGAAGCCCGGCGCCGCCGTGGGCTGCTGCGGCACGGCGGGCTGCTGTTCCTCGGCGACCTCGCCGCCGAAGTTCTTCAGCAGGGCGTCCAGTCCCCCGTCGAAGCCCTGGCCGACCGCCGCGAAGCGCCAGACGTCCTTGAGGTAGATGTCCGCCAGCATGACCGCGCGCTCGGTGCTGAACTCCGCGCCGCTGAAGGCGTAGCGCGCCACTTCCTCGCCGCCCGCGACGATCCTGATGTAGCCGGGGCCGACCTGGGACATCTGGCCGGAGCCGTCGAGGGTCGCGGTGAAGCTCAGCTTGTGGATCCGCTGCGGGATGCGGTCCAGCGTGACCCGGAAGGACTCGGTGTCGCCGGCCTGCGCGCCGAGCTGCTGAATCGACTCCTCGGGCGACTTGGGCTGGTTGTAGAAGATGAAATAGCTGTCGTCCGAGAGCTGCTCCGCGGCGTCGAGACCGAAGCAGCTGATGTCGAACGACAGACCGGGGCCGCCGATCTGGACGCCGACGTACAGATCCGTCCCTGCCGTGAGATCACTGATCTTGGCCTTGTGGCCGCGCTGGAATTCCCTGGCCATTGCGAACGACCGCCCCCCATCCGTACGTACGTGCCTCTGCGTTGCGCCAGGCTATCCGCTGACTCCGACGGCGGACCATTCCCCGGCTATTCCTCGCGTGCCGTCGGAGGGTGCGGGAGGCGGGACGCCGCGACGACCCCTTCCAGGTATCCCCGCGCACGTTCCGTGCGCGGATAGGACTCCAGCACCTTCCAGAAGTCGGGTCCGTGGCCCGGCACGAGGAGGTGCGCGAGCTCATGGAGAAGAACGTAGTCGATGACGTACTCGGGCATGCCCTGAAGCCGGTGGGACAGGCGGATGCTGCCCTCGGCCGGCGTACACGAGCCCCACCGCGAGTTCTGGTTGGTCACCCAGCGCACGGCGCGCGGAACGGCACGGCCCCCGAGGAACTGGGCGGACAGCTGCGCGGCCCGGGCGGCGAGCTGCTCGTCGCCGAGCATCTTGCGGCTCTCCTGGGCGGCGAGCTTGTCGAGCATGACCGTCACCCAGCGCTTCTCCTCGGCGGCGGACATCCGCGCCGGGATGAGGACCACGGTGACGTCGCCCTCGCGGTACGCCGAGACGGTGCGGCGTCGACGGGCGCTCCGGCGCACTTCCACCGCGCTGGTCCGGGAGGCGCGCGGGGGCTGGCTGGAAAGGCTGTGGGAGGGGTCGGCGGACACGGCACGACGTTACCTGCCCAGAGTCCGTCAAGTCCCGCCCCGGGGTGTGCTCACCTGAAAAAAGACTCACGTTCACGAGCAACGGGACGACATCCCGGCGACCCCTCCGGGATTTCCCGATCAAATGATCATTATTGCCGCCTGTGGATAACTTTCGCGGCCGGTTCGCGGATTCCGGGCATGCTGGTCGCCACGGATTCACCAGGATCTCCAGCCGGAGGTCCCCGTCCACGGGGGTGGCGATGCGTCCCATGCTCAAGCCCGCCATGCGCCGCAGCTGGCGCAGTCGGGAAAGCCTGCAATTCGGGGTCGACCCGGCCCACGCCGTCGTGCTGGACTCGGTGGACGGCGCGGCCTCCGCCTTCCTGGACCTGCTCGACGGCACGCGAGGGATCGGCCCGCTGGCCCGGGAGGCCGAGTCGCTGGGGCTGGAGCCCCGCCAGGCCCGGCGGCTGCTCGGGCTGCTCGCCCAAGGGGGCGTCCTGGACGACGCGTCCTCGCACGCCGAGCTCTCGGAGGCCATGAGTCACCGCTCGGCGGCGCTGGACCGGCTCCGGCCCGATCTTGCGTCGCTGTCCGTCGTCCACACCGATCCCGGCGGAGCGGCCGCCCGGATACGGGAGCGGCGCGGCGCACGCGTGCGCGTCGTGGGGGCGGGACGCGTCGGGGCCACGATCGCGGGGGTGCTGTCGGCGGCGGGGGTGGGCCGGGTCGACGTACGCGACGACGGCCGGGTAGAGCCGTGGGACACCGCGCCGGGCGGTATCCCGGCGGATCACATCGGAGAACGCCGGGACGCTGCGGCGCGCGGTCTGGTCCGGCGAGCGGCGCCCGATCCGCGGGCCGGCGCGGCCGGCAGACGGGGGCCGTCCGCCCGGCCGGAACCGCGGCTCTCCCTGGTCGTGCTCGCGCCGAGGGACGGGCTGGCGGCCTACGCGCCCGATCCCCGCGAGGCCGAACCGCTGCTGGCGGCGAGGATCCCCCATCTGTACGCCGGGGTGCTGGAGGGCATGGGGGTCGTCGGTCCGCTGGTGGTGCCGGGCAGCACCGGCTGCGCCGGCTGCCTGGGGCTGCGGATGGCCGACGCGGACGCGGCGTGGCCCCGGGTGCTGGCGCAGCTGCGGTCCGGTCGCGGTGGGGTGCCGGCCTGCGATGTGGCGCTGGCCACGACGGTCGCGGGGGTGGCGGCGGCCCATGCCCTGGCGTTCGTCGACGGGGGCCGGCCGCCGAGCTGCGGGGCGCGCTGGGAGCTGGGGCTCGCCCGGCTGGCCGGCGAGGTGCGTCCGGTCCCCGCGGACCGCAGGTGCGGATGTGGTGCGACTCGGGAACTGGGTGCCGCCGTCCGGGAGGGGCGGGGGACAATGACGGGGTGACCGACCGGAAAGTGGGGGCACATGTCTGATCTTCCGCGTAAAGCGGTGACCCGAACCGCCAAGTTGGCCGCGCTCCCCCTGGGATTCGCGGGCCGGGCGACACTGGGGCTGGGCAAGCGGCTCGGGGGCCGCCCGGCGGAAGAGGTCTCGGCCGAACTCCAGAAGCGGACCGCCGAACAGCTCTTCGCGACGCTGGGGTCCCTCAAGGGCGGCGCGATGAAGTTCGGGCAGGCGCTGTCCGTCTTCGAGGCCGCGCTGCCCGAGGAAGTGGCCGGCCCCTACCGGGCGGCGCTGACGAAACTGCAGGACGCGGCGCCGCCGATGCCCACCCGCACGGTGCACGGGGTGCTGGCGGAACGGCTCGGCGAGGACTGGCGCGAGCTGTTCGCGGAGTTCGAGGACCAGCCCGCGGCCGCCGCCTCGATCGGCCAGGTGCACCGCGCCGTCTGGCACGACGGCCGCAAGGTCGCGGTGAAGGTGCAGTACCCCGGCGCAGGCGACGCCCTGCTGTCGGACCTGAACCAACTGGGCCGGGTGGCGCGGCTGTTCGGGCCGCTCATCCCCGGTATGGACATCAAGCCGCTGATCACGGAGCTGCGCGAGCGGATCTCCGAGGAACTGGACTACGAGTTGGAGGCCCAGGCCCAGCACGCGCACGCGACGGAGTTCGACGGCGACCCGGATGTGTTCGTGCCGGACGTGGTGCACCGCACGGAACGGGTGCTGGTCACCGAGTGGATGGACGGGGTGCCGCTGGCGGAGGTGATCTCCCGGGGCAGCCAGGAGATGCGCGACCGCGCGGGGCAACTGCTGGCGCGCTTCCTGTTCGCCGGCCCCGCCCGCACGGGCCTGCTGCACGCCGACCCGCACCCGGGCAATTTCCGGTTGCTGATGGACGACGGCCCGGCGGCGGGATGGCGGCTGGGCGTGCTGGATTTCGGCACTGTCGACCGGCTGCCGGAGGGCCTCCCGGTGCCGATAGGGACGGCCCTGCGGTTGGCACTGGCCGACGACGCCGAGTCGGTGCACGCGATGCTCCGCCAGGAGGGCTTCGTCAGGCCGACCATCGACCTCGATCCGGACGCCGTCCTGGACTATCTGCGGCCGATCATCACGCCCGCGGCAGTGGAGGAGTTCGCCTTCGCCCGCGACTGGATGCGTGCACAGGCCGCACGGATCGCCGACCCGCGCTCACCCGCGCACCAGTTGGGCAAGCAGCTCAATCTGCCGCCCTCGTACCTGCTGATCCACCGGGTGACGCTGAGCACCATCGGGGTGCTGTGCCAGCTGGCGGCGACCGTGCGGCTGCGGGACGAGCTGCTCGAGTGGCTGCCCGGGTTCGCCGGGGACGGGGAGGCTCCCTTGCCCGAGATCGAGGACGCCTCGGCCTAGGAGCTGCGGTCGGAGCGCTACCACCAGGCGGAATCCAGCCGCCCCTCGATACTGCGGAGGTTGCCGCGCGCGCAGTCGTCGCAGAAGTACACGCGACTGCCGTTCTCCACCGAGCAGGTCCAGGTGAGGGGGAGTCCCTGGGCGACCGCGCCGCAGCGGGCGCACGTCGTCGTGGGAGCAGTCCCGACCCGATCGACTTGAGTCTTCTGGTCCACTTCGTGACGATACCGCGGGGCCGGTCGAAATCGACCGGCCCCGCGGTTGTGTGTCGGTGCGGATGTGTGACCGCTTGCTACCGCTACTGCATCACGGCCATCGCGAGCGCGCGGCGGGCGCGCAGCGAGGCACGTTCGGCACGGCGCTGCAGCCGGCGCGCGGTGAGCACGCGCAGCGCCATCCGTTCGTGCTCGGCCTCGTAGAGGCGCTCTTGCATATGGGCGCGAGCCAGGGCTTCTGGCATGAGTTGCATTTCAAGGTTCCTGTTCTGGCGCGCGGTCGGCGCGTCGGCAGTGGGTGCGGGGCGTTCGCTGGTGGGCGGATTCATCGGGGCCTGTTTCATCGGGTCGCGCGTGAGGGGTCGATCGATCGTTCCGACAGCCGGGTGCTTCATGCCATGACCGCGTTCTTGCGCGGACGGCCACGGGGCCGCTTGCGGGGCACCACGACACCCTGGACGAACAGCTCTCCACCCCAGACACCCCAGGGCTCACGGCGGTCCTTCGCGCCGGCGAGGCAGGCCTCACGGACCGGGCAGGTCTGGCACAGCGACTTGGCGTACTCGACATCGGCCGGGGACTCGGCGAAGAAGACCTCCGGGTCGAAGGTCCGGCACGGGACGGGGACGCCGAGGCGCTCGATCTCGTCGTCGAGCTCGGTGAGGGGGATCAAGGTGACCTCCGGGTCAGGCGGGCGAACTGGGGTGGGTACGGACGGTGCGTGCGAGGTGATGTGCACGATCGCTTCGTTCCTCATCTGTTTGTCTTGGGGTGGGAAAACAGAAGGGCCGCGGATCCCGGTCTGGGATTCCGCGGCCCTGAAGGCGCCGGCCTGATCGTCTGTCAGGCTGGATCACTCCAGGGTTCGAGCCCGCGGAAGGCCCACTTCGGGTGCTGCTGCGTCTTCGGGATTCCGGCACCATTGGTCGCCGCAAAGGCATAGGCCTTGGTCTTGGCCTGTGCCATTACCGCTTCCGCCGGAGCCTGAGTCGGCCGCTCGCCCGCGCGCTCTCGCAGGGAGAGGGCGGGAGTGCCCAGGGCGGACACACGACCGGACAGGCTGCTGGACAGACCGGTGCCAAGGAGTGAGGCACCGAGCGGGCAGGCGGCGACGACCGTGCGATCGGTCGTGTTGTGGATGAAGTTGATCACTGGTCTCGCCTCCTCTCAGGCATCTCGTGGCTGGTCTGGACAGGTTGTGCTCGGTCAGTACATCACGGATTCCACCGCTCCGGGAAGGTCCTCCACGAAGCCGCGTCGTCCGCGCTCACGCAGGTTATGGGGATTTCCTCGGGGCGCGCAAACTATTTTTCGGAGTCTTCTGCAACAGCTTCATCACCCGTCCCGGAGCCGGTGCACAGGGCGAGAACCTCGGCGCCGAACTTGTCCAGTTTGCGGGCCCCGACTCCGGAGATAACCGACAGTTCGGCCTCCGTGGAAGGCCTCACCTCGGCGATGGCGAGCAGCGTCTTGTCCGTGAAGACGCAGTAGGCCGGCTGACCGAGCTCCTTGGCCTGCTCGACCCGCCACTCGCGCAGCCGCTCGTACAGCGCCTCGTCCATGTCGGAGGGGCAGTCCTCACAGCGCATCAGCTTGATCTCGCCCGCGTCGGAGAGCGTGCGTCCGCAGACCCGGCAGTGCACCGGCCCGCGTCGCCGCCGGCCGCCCGCGCCGCGCTCCACGCCGCCCCCGGCAGGGCGGGCGCCCGCCCGGCCCCGGGCCGCCGTGCCCGGCCGCAGTCCGTCCAGGAAGCGCGAGGGCCGCCGGCCGCCGCGGCCGCCCGGGGAACGCGACAGCGCCCAGGACAGCCCCAGGTGGAAGCGGGCACGGGTGACGCCGACGTAGAGCAGCCGCCGCTCCTCCTCCACCTGCTCGTCGGTCTTGGCGTAGGTGATCGGCATGGTGCCCTCGGTCAGACCGACCAGGAACACCGCGTCCCACTCCAGGCCCTTGGCGGCGTGCAGCGAGGCGAGCGTGACGCCCTCGACGGTGGGGGCGTGCTGTGCGCCGGCCCGCTCGTCGAGTTCGGTGACGAAGTCCGCGAGGGTGGCGTCCGCCCGGGCGCGGGCGAAGTCCTCGGCGAGCCGCACGAGCGCCGCAAGCGACTCCCAGCGGTCACGGACCGCGCCGGAGCCCGCCGGGGCCTCCGGGGACCAGCCGCGTGTGCCGAGCACCGCCCGGACGTGTGCGGGCAGGTCCGCGTCCTCCAGCGGATCGCTGGCCCGGGCCGCGCCGCGCAGCAGCATCCCCGCCTCGCGGACCTCCGGCCGCTCGAAGAAGCGCTCGGCACCGCGCAGCTGGTAGGGCACCCCGGCGTCGGCGAGGGCCTGCTCGTAGACCTCGGACTGGGCGTTGACCCGGTAGAGCACGGCGATCTCGCTGGGCCGCACTCCGTCGTCGATCAGCTCCCGGATCCGGCGCGCGGTGCCCTCGGCCTCGGCCGGCTCGTCCGCGTACTCGGTGTAGGACGGCTCGGGGCCGGCCTCGCGCTGCGAGACCAGCTCGAGGCGGTGCTGGGCGGCCTGGCCGCGGGCCTGCGACAGCAGTCCGTTGGCGAGATGCACGACCTGCGGGGTGGACCGGTAGTCGCGGACGAGCTTGACCACGGTGGCGTCCGGGTGCCGCGTGCGGAAGCCGAGCAGGAACTCGGGGGTGGCGCCGGTGAAGGAGTAGATGGTCTGCGAGGCGTCGCCGACCACGCAGACGCTGTCCCGCCCGCCGAGCCACAGGTCGAGCAGCCGCTGCTGCAGCGGGCTGACGTCCTGGTACTCGTCGACGACGAAGTGCTGGTACTGGCCGCGGACGGCCTCGGCGACGTCCGGACGGTCCTCCAGGACGCCGACCGTGAGCAAGAGCACGTCCTCGAAGTCGATGACGCCGCGGTCGCGCTTGAGCTGCTCGTACGTGGTGTAGATCCGGGCGATCTCCGCGGCGTCGCGCGGCACCTCGCGGGCGGACTTGGCGGCGGCGGCCGGATAGTCCTCCGGGACGGTCTGGGTGACCTTGGCCCACTCGATCTCGCCGGTGACGTCGCGCAGCTCGTTGCGGTCCAGCCGGATGCGGGAGCGGGCGCCGGCCTCGGCGACCAGCTGGATCTTGCGCTCGGCGAGCCGCGGCATCTCGCCGCCGATCGCGCGTGGCCAGAAGTACTGGAGCTGCCGCAGCGCGGCGGAGTGGAAGGTGCGTGCCTGCACGCCGCCCGCGCCCAGCTGCCGCAGTCGTCCGCGCATCTCACCGGCCGCCCGGGCGGTGAAGGTGACCGCGAGGACGCTGGCGGGCTGCAGGATCCCGGCCCGCACCCCGTACGCGATCCGGTGCGTGATCGCGCGGGTCTTGCCCGTGCCGGCGCCCGCCAGCACGCACACCGGGCCGTGCAGCGCGGTGGCGACCGCGCGCTGCTCGGGGTCGAGCCCGGCGAGCACGGCATCCGGGGAGTCCGGGACGGCGGAGAACTCCGGGAAGAGTGGGGTATGCGTTGGAGCAGTCACCCCGCCATGCTGCCAGGTCCGGGGAGACACCCGGGAAAGTTATCCACAGCTGAGGTCCGATCGTCGGATCGGATGCGAATGCAAGGAATGCGCGACCCTGGGGTTGGCGTTCTCAGGACGCTATCTTCACCTCGATCCCCCAGCCCTGAGGAGCGAACCCCGATGTCCGGCACCGTGACGATGTACAGCACCACGTGGTGCGGCTACTGCCGCCGCCTGAAGGGCCAGATGGACCGTGAGGGCATCGCCTTCAAGGAGATCAACATCGAGCACGACCCGGAGTCGGCGAAGTTCGTCGAGACCGTCAACGGCGGGAACCAGCTGGTCCCGACGCTGCTGATCACCCCGGAGAGCGGCGCCGAGCCGATCTCGCTGAGCAACCCGAGCCTCGCCCAGGTCAAGCAGGCCCTGGCGAGCTGAGGCCCTCGGGCCCGGCCGCGCGGCACTCCCCGCGGCCGGGCCCGTCCGCTCAGTCGGCCGTGACCACGCCGGCCGTCACGACGGAGGTCCCTGCCGCACCGGCAACGGCTTGCCGTACCAGCGCTCGACGAGCCGGGCCGCGATGGAGATGCCGTGCGGCGGCAGCACCTCGCCCGTCTCCATCGCCTTGCCGAACTCCTCGCGGGAGAACCAGCGCGCCTCGTGCAGCTCCTCGCCGTCCACCGTGATCTCCGACGACGAGGCCCAGGCCATGAAGCCCAGCATCAGGCTGGAGGGGAACGGCCACGGCTGGCTGGCCACGTACGACACCCCGGCCACCGTCACCCCCGCCTCCTCCGCGACCTCGCGGACGACGGCCTGCTCCAGGGACTCCCCCGGCTCCACGAAGCCCGCCAGGGTCGAGAACCGGCCCTCCGGCCAGTGCACCTGGCGGCCGAGCAGCGCGCGGTCCTGGTCGTCGGTGACCAGCATGATCACCGCGGGGTCGGTACGCGGGTAGTGCTCGGCCCCGCAGGCCGGGCAGCGCCGGATGTGGCCGGCCGCGGCGACCACCGTGCGCTCGCCGCAGCGGGAGCAGAAGCGATGCATCCGCTGCCAGTTCTCCAGCGCGACGGCGTGCACCATCAGCCCGGCGTCACGGTCGGAGAGCAGCGCGCCCACCTCGCGCAGCCCGGCCGGGCGGGCCACGTCGTCCATCCGGCCCGGGAGGCTGTCCTTCTGCAGCGCGAAGTAGCGCACGCCGTCCTCGTCGATGCCGAGGAAGTAGCGGTGCACCTCGCTCTCCGGCGCCTCGAAGGACGGCATCATGACCAGTTCGGTCCCGCCGTCGGGGGTGTCCTCGACCAGCACCTGGCCGCCCGAGACCACGAAGACCCGGGTCGTGGGGTGACTCCAGGCGGCCGCCAGCCACGCCTCGTCGAGACGGTGGAGGGCGGCACGGTCGATGCCCGACCAGCGGGCCAGGGGTGGCAGGGTCGCCGGGTCGGACGCCGGGCCGGTGCCCTTCCCGGTGTCAGGATTACCGGACGTACCAGGCATATCGGACAAAACTGCTGTCAACTCCCCGTAGCGCGCGGATTCTTGCGGATGCTCACAGAGTCGCGAACTCGCTCCACAGGTACGCGGAGGTCTCCACGCCCTTCAGGAGCAGGTCGAGCTCGACCTTCTCGTTCACTGAATGCCAACCGTCGGACGGCACGGAAATTCCCAGGAAGAGAACGGGGACACCGAGCACGTCCTGCAGATCGGCCGCCGGTCCCGAACCACCCTCACGAGTGAACAGGACCTCCTTGCCGAAGGCCCGCCCCATCGCGCGCGTCAGCGCGCCCAGTGCCGGGTGGTCCAGTGGCGTCAGGCACGGTCGGGTCGCGCCCCAGAAGGTGATCTCGTGCCGGATGCCGTCCGGGACGCGCGCGGCGATCCAGTCGGCGACCAGCCGCTGCACCGTGTCGGTGTCCTGCCCGGCGACCAGCCGGAAGGACAGCTTCAGCTGGGCGGCGGCCGGCACGATCGTCTTGCCGCCGGGCCCCTGGTAGCCGCCGCCGATGCCGTTGACCTCGGCGGTGGGGCGGGCCCAGACCCGCTCCAGGGTGGAGTGGCCGGCCTCACCGCTCGCCGCGTACGACCGGGCGGTGCGCAGCCAGCGCTTCTCGTCGAAGGGCAGCCGCGCGAACAGCTCCCGCTCCCGCTCGGTCAGTTCCACGACGCCGTCGTAGAAGCCGGGGATCGCGACCCTGCCGTCCGCGTCGTGCAGCCCGGCGGCCAACCGGGCGGCCTCGGTGGCCGGATTGGGGACGGCACCGCCGAAGGATCCGGAGTGGATGTCCTGGTCGGGGCCGCGCAGGTCGACCTGGCAGTCGACGAGCCCCCGCATGCCGGTGCAGACGGTCGGGGTGTCCTCGTCCCACATGCCGGTGTCGGAGACGATCACCGTGTCGCAGGCCAGCCGGCCGGCGTGGGCGCGCACCAGGTCGGCGAAGTGCGGCGAGCCGGCCTCCTCCTCGCCCTCGACCAGCAGCTTCAGGTGCACGGCGGGCGCGGTGCGGCCAGTGGCGGCGAGGTGGGCGCGGACGCCGAGCGTGTGGAAGAACACCTGGCCCTTGTCGTCCGCGGCGCCGCGCCCGTACATCCGCCCGTCGCGGACCACGGGCTCGAAGGGATCGCTGTCCCAGCCGTCCTCGCGGGCCGCGGGCTGCACGTCGTGGTGGCCGTAGACCAGCACCGCCGGGGCGTCCGGGTCGTCGGAGGGCCACTCGGCGAAGACCGCGGGCGCGCCCGCGGTCGGCCACACCTCGGCGACCGGGAACCCCGTCTCCCGCAGCTTCGCGGCCAGCCACCGGGCACTGTGCTCCACGTCCCCGGACCGCCCGGGATCGGCCGACACGGACGGGATGCGCAGCCACTCGGCGAGTTCGCCGAGAAAAGCCTCACGGTGGGTCGCGATGTACGTACGGACGGCGCTGTCCGAGGTGGTGCTCATGGCCATGAGCCTATCGGGCGACGGCCCCGGAGCCCTCGTCGCCTCCGGGCTCCCCCAGCAGCAGACGCTCCAGCGCCGCCCGGCCGGGCAGCTCGGGCGGACGGACCAGTTCGCCCGTGCGGACGTGCAGGAAGGCGGCCGTGACGTGCTCCGGCGGGACGCGCTTCAGCTCGGCCCAGGCGAGCCGGTAGACGGCGAGCTGCAGCGGATCGGCGGAGCCGGCGCGGCCGGTCTTCCAGTCGACGATCTCGTAGCGGTCGCCCTCCCGGTAGACGGCGTCGATCCGGCCGCGGATCACCCGTCCGGCCAGGCTGAGCTGGAACGGCGCCTCGACGCGGTAGGGCGTGCGCTCGGCGTAAGGGGTGTCGAGGAAGGCTTCCTTGAGCGCGGTCAGGTCGTGCTCGTCGGCGATCTCGTCGTCGCCCTCGATGCCCGGCAGGTCCTCGGGGGCGATCAGCGGCAGCTCCTCGAACCGGGACTCCACCCAGGCGTGGAAGCGCGTGCCCCGGCGCGCGCCGGGCTGCGGCCTGCGCGGCATCGGGCGGGCGAGCTCGCGGGCGAAGCCGTCGGGATCGGCGGCCAGGCGTAGTAGCTGGGACGCGGTCAGCGTCAGCGGGAGGGGCACGTCGCGCACGGCGGCGCGGGCCCGGCGCAGCTCTGCGGCGAGGGCGTCCAGGTCGCGGTCCCAGGAGGCGGCCAACCGCGCCTCCTCCGGCAGCAGCTGCGCGCGGCCGCCGTGCTCGGGCTCGGGCTCCGGCTGGGACTCGTGATCGGGCTCGGGGGTGGTGGTGTCGTCCGTCGGCCCGGGAGTGGGCCGCGGCCCGGGGACGGCGGGCCGTTCGGCGGGCCAGTCCTCCCAGTCGCCGGGCTCCTCGGCCTCGACCTCGTACGGCGGCTCCTCGGCCTCGAAGTCCTCGAAGTCCTCGAAGTCCTCGAAGTCGAAGGGCGGCTCCTCCTCCGGGGGCGGCCAGTCGGGGTCGACCGGTGCGGCGCCGGCGGGCGCCTGCCGCAAGAAGGCGTCCAGGTGGTCCAGCACGCGACGGGCGGCCTCGCGGCGGTGGCCCAGGGCCTGCGGGTCCAGGGGCAGCGGCCAGGCGGGCTCGGTGCCGCGGCTGAGGGCCGGGTTGGCGGCGTCCTCCTCCGGCGGGGCGGCCCAGTACTCGACCTCGCCGTGGCCGGCCTCGCAGTGGGCGCGCAGCGCGTCCAGGAACGCGGAGGGCCCGAAGGGGCGCTTCTGGGTGGGGCCCCACCAGTGGCCGGAGCCGAGCAGCAGGGAGCGGGGGCGGGTGAAGGTGACGTAGCCGAGCCGCAGCTCCTCCACGCGGTTGTGCTCGGCCATCGCCGTCTTGAACTCGGCCAGTCCCGCCCGCGACCACTCCTGGACGTCGGGGAGCGTGGCGGCGTCGCCGCGCAGGGCATGCGGCAGCACCTTGGCGTTGGTGTGCCACAGCTCCCGGCCGCGCTCGCTCGGGAAGCCCTTGCGCACCAGCCCCGGGACGGCGACGACGTCCCACTCCAGGCCCTTGGACTTGTGCGCGGTGAGCACCTTGACCGTGTTCTCGCCGCCGGGCAGCGAGCTGTCCAAACCCTTCTCGTACTGGGCCGCGGTGCGCAGGAAGGCGAGGAAGGCCTGCAGGGTCGCCTCGCCGTCCAGGGAGGCGAAGCCGGCGGCGACGTCCAGGAAGGCGTGCAGCGTCTCGCGGCGGCGCGCGGCCAGGGCGTGGGGGGACGCCGAGAGCTCGACCTCCAGGCCGGTGACCGCCAGCACCCGGTGCAGGACGTCCATCAGCGGGTCGGCCAGGGCGCGGCGCAGCTCCCGTATCTCGGTGGCCAGCCGCGCGAAGCGCACCCGGGCCTCGGGCGAGAAGGGCAGGCGGTCCTCGGGCTCCCCGTCGACGAAGGTCTCCAGGGCGTCGGCCAGGGAGATCACCTCGGCCGGGTCGACGCCTTCCACGGCGGCCGCCAGCCGGTCGGCGATCTCGCCGCGGCCCGGCACCAGCAGCCGCGCCCGCCGCCCGAGCAGCGCCAGGTCGCGGGCGCCGACGCGCCACCGCGGCCCGGTCAGCAGCCGTACGAGGGCGGCGTTGGCGGTCGGGTCCTGCAGCACCTCGCAGACCGCGACCAGGTCGGCGACCTCGGGGAGGTCGAGCAGTCCCGACAGGCCGACGACCTCCACGGGCACGTCGCGGGCGACGAGCGCGGCATGGATGTCGGCGAAGTGGCCGGCGGCCCGGCACAGCACCGCGATCTCGCCCGGGGCGGTGCCCGTGCGGACCAGGTGGGCGATGGAGTCGGCGATCCAGTCGATCTCCTCCTCCTGCGTGGGCAGCAGCGCGCAGCGCACGATGCCGTCCCGCTCGGCGCCGGGCGCGGGCCGCAGGGCCTCGACGCCCTCGTGGCGTTCGCGCAGCTCGGTGGCGAGCTCATTGGCGAGGTCCAGCAGGCGGCCGCCGCTGCGCCGGTTCTCCGAAAGGGACTGGCGGCGGGCCGGGGTGCCGTCGGCGTGTGCGAAGTGGCGGGGGAAGTCGTCGAGGTTGGCGACGGACGCGCCGCGCCAGCCGTAGATGGCCTGGCAGGGGTCGCCGACGGCGGTGACCGGATGGCCGGTGCCGTCGCCGAACAGCCCGGAGAGCAGCAGGCCCTGGGCGACGGAGGTGTCCTGGTACTCGTCGAGCAGCACCACCGCGTACTGCTCGCGCAGGATCCGCCCGACCTCCGGCCGGGTGCGGGCGAGCGTGGCGGACAGCGCGATCTGGTCGCCGAAGTCGAGCAGGTCGCGCTTCTTCTTCTCCGCGCGGTAGGCCGTCGCGAGACCGGTGAGGTCGGTCCGGGCGCGGGCGGTCTCGGGGAGCCGGCGCAGATCGGCGTTGGTGAGCCGGATGCCGTCGAGTTCGGCGAGCCACGCGCGGTCGTGCGCGAGCAGCCGCTCGGGCGGCACCAGGTGCTCCGCGAGCTCGCTCTCCAGCGCCAGCAGATCGCTGACCAGACCCGGGATGCCCTTGGTGAGCGCGGGGAAGGGGCCGGGCGCGGCACGCAGCACCTTGGCGGCCAGCTGGTAGCGCGTCGCGTCGGCGAGCAGCCGCGCGGCCGGCTCCAGCCCGATGCGCAGCCCGTGCTCCTTCAGCAGCTGCCCGGCGAAGGCGTGGTAGGTCGATATCTGCGGCTCGCCGGGGGCACGGTCGGGGTCGGCCGGGTCCGGGTCGGTGACGCCGGCCCGGACCAGCGCCTTGCGCACGCGTTCGGAGAGCTCCCCCGCCGCCTTGTTGGTGAACGTCAGCCCGAGTACCTGCTCCGGCGCGACCTGTCCGGTGCCGACCAGCCACACCACGCGGGCCGCCATCACCGTCGTCTTCCCCGACCCGGCGCCGGCCACGATCACCTGCGGCGCGAGCGGCGCGGTGATGCACGCCAGCTGCTCCGGGGTGAACGGGATGCCCAGCAGCTCCTTGAGCTGTTCGGGGCCGGTGATACGGGACGACACAAAGGGGAGGCTATCGGGCGCCACCGACAGCGGACGGAGCCGCCGGGACTCCTGGTCCCCACCCTTTCGGGCGTATTCCGCCCTACCAACGTAGAACATCACGTTCTACGCTGACGCCATGGAGCGCATCCCGGTACGCGAACTGAACCAGAACACCAGTGCCGTGCTCGCGCGAGTGCAGCACGGCGAAATCCTGGAGGTGACCGTGAGCGGAACCCCTGTGGCCCGCCTCGTGCCCATCACGGGCAGCCAGAACCTGCTGGACCGCATGGTCGCCGAAGGGCGCGCTATCGCACCTGCGGCCTCGGGCCCGATCCCGCTGCCTCCAGCACTCGGCGATCCGGAGATCGACACGGCGGCCGCACTCGTCTCGATGCGCGACGAGGAGCGTTGGTGATCTACCTCGACTCGGCGGCGATCGTGAAGATGGTCCGCCGGGAGCGGGGCACCGGGGAGCTGGTCGGCTGGCTGAACGACCGCTCCGATGAGCCCTTGGTGTCGTCGTCGCTCGTCGAGGTGGAGGTGCCGCGCGCCCTGCGCCGATCCGCCCCGCAGGCACTCGCCGGCGTCCCCGGCGTGATCACCAGGCTCTACCGGTTCGAGATCGACGCGACGGTCCGTGCCACGGCATCCGCCTATGACGATCCGCTGCTCAGGTCACTTGACGCCATCCATCTCGCGACGGCGCACCTTCTCGCCGGCCAGGCGGGCGCGGATCCGCTCGTGTTCGTCACTTACGACGAGCGCCTGCTGAAGGCCGCCCAGGACATCGGGCTGACCGTCGAAGCGCCGGTAAGGGCCTGAGCGGTCCGGCGTCACTCCACGATCTGCCGGCCCTCCGGGCGGGCGCTGCAGGCCGCCTTGAAGGCGCAGTTGTCGCAGTGCTGGCCGCTGGAGGGGGTGAAGCGCTCGTCCAGGACGCGGGCGGCGGCGTCGGCGAGCAGGCCGTCGGCCCATTCCCCCGTCAGCGGTTCCTGGGACTGGACGGTGGGCTGCGCGTCGCCGCCGTCCCTGCGGGCGGCGCCAAGGCGCAGTTGCACGAGTTCGGCGCCGCCGGGGGCGGGCCGGGTGTCGTGGAAGAGTTCGTCGACCGCGCCCTCGCGCACGGCGAGCTGGTAGACGGCCAGTTGTGCGTGGTGCTCCACCTCGGCGGCCGTGGGCTTGCTCTTGCCGGTCTTGAAGTCGACGACGTAGGCGTTGCCCTCGGCGTCCGTCTCGACCCGGTCCATGCTGCCGCGGATCCGGACGGAGACCTCGCCGGTCTCCAGGGTGACGTCGAAGCCGTGCTCGGAGGCGACGGGGAGCCGGCCGCGTTCCATGACGTGCCAGTGCAGGAAGCGTTCCAGGGCGGCGCGCGCGTTCTCCTTCTCCTGCTGCGACTTCCAGGGCGCGTCGAAGGCGAGGGCGTTCCAGACCGAGTCCAGCCGCTCCATCAGGACGTCCAGGTCGGCCGGGGTGCGGCCGGAGGCCACCTCGTCGGCGAGGACGTGCAGGACGTTGCCGAAGCCCTGGGCGGCGGTGGCCGGGGGCTCGGCCTTCACCTCGCGGCCGAGGAACCATTGCAGCGCGCAGGTGTTGGCCAGCTGGTCCAAGGCGCTGCCCGACAGCGCCACCGGCTGGTCGCGGTCGCGCAGCGGGACCTCGGAGCGGGTCTGCTCGTACAGTCCCCACCAGCGCTCGGGGTGCGCGGCGGGCACCAGGGGCTGGCCCGCGTCCTCCAGGGCGGCCAGCCGGGCCAGGCGCAGGGCGGCGGCCTCGCGCAGCGCCGGGGAGGCGGCCGGGTCCACGGTGGTGGCGCGCAGTTCGGCGACGAGCGGGGCGACGGCGAGCGGGCGGCGGGCACGATGGGTGACGTCGACCGGTTCGACGCCGAGCTCGCGCAGGAAGCGGGAGGGCTGGTCGCCGTCGTCGGCGGCGGCCTTCACGGCGGTGACCACCAGGCGGTCGCGGGCCCGGGTCGCGGCGACGTAGAAAAGCCGTCGCTCCTCGGTGAGCAGCGCGCCCGGTGTCAGCGGCTCGGCCAGGCCGTCCCGTCCGATGCGGTCGGCCTCCAGCAGGGAGCCGCGGCGGCGCAGGTCGGGCCAGAGCCCCTCCTGGACGCCCGCGACGACCACGAGCGGCCATTCCAGGCCCTTGGAGCGGTGCGCCGTCATCAGCCGTACGGCGTCCGGGCGGACGGCGCGGCGGGTCAGCACGTCGGCGGCGATGTCCTGGGCGGCCAGCTCCTCCAGGAAGTTCAGCGCGCCGCGGCCGCCGGTGCGCTCCTCGGCCCGCGCCGCGGTGTCGAACAGCGCGCAGACCGCGTCCAGGTCGCGGTCGGCGTTGCGGCCGCCCGCGCCGCCGCGCAGGGCGGCGCGCTCCAGCCGCCCCGGCCAGGGGGTGCCGTCCCAGAGCGCCCACAGGGCGTCCTCGGCGGTGCCGCCGTCCGCCAGCAGCCCGCGCGCGGTACGCAGCAGCCCGCCCAGGCGCTGGGCGCCGCGGGCGTACGAGGGATCGTGCGCGACGAGGCGCTCGGGTTCGGCGAGCGCCTCGGTGATCAGCTCGTCCGACGGCCGGGGCACGGCAACGCCCGAGACCCGCTCCTCCTCGCGCAGGGCGCGGCCCAGGCGCCGCAGGTCGGCGGCGTCCATGCCGCCCAGCGGGGAGCCGAGCAGGGTCAGGGCGTCATCGACGCCCAGCCACGGGGGTCCTGGGACGGCCGGGACGGCGGCCTGCGCACACACCCGCAGGCCGAGCAGCAGCGGTGCCACGGCGGGCTCGTCGCGCAGCGGCAGGTCGTCTCCGTCGATGTCGACGGGGACGCCCGCGGAGGTGAGGGCGCGGCGCAGGGAGGGCAGCGAGCGGGAACCGGCGCGGACCAGGACGGCCATGTCCGACCAGCGCAGGCCGTCCTCCAGATGGGCGCGGCGCAGCACGTCGGCGACGCCGTCGAGTTCGGCGCCGGGCGTCGGGTAGGTGCGGACGGCCAGTGCGCCGCCGTCGCGGAGCGGGGCCAGTTCGCGGTGGGCGCGGACGGCAGCGGCCGGCAGCCGGGTCAGCGGCATGCGGGCGGCGAGCAGCCGGGTGGCGGCGAGCAGCCGTTCTCCCGAGCGGCGCGCGACGGTGAGGACGCGTACGTCGGCGGGGCGGCCGTCGCGGTGCCGGAAGGTGTCGGGGAAGCCGAGGATGCCGTTCACGTCGGCGCCGCGGAAGGCGTAGACGGACTGGTCCGGGTCGCCGAAGGCCACCAGGGTCCGGCCGCCGCCGGCCAGCGCGTGCAGCAGCCGCACCTGGGCGGGGTCGGTGTCCTGGTACTCGTCGACGTACACGGCCTCGTACGCCCCGGCGAGGTGCCGGGCGACCTCGGGCCGCCCGGCGAGGAGCACCGCGCGGTGCACGAGCTCGGCGTAGTCGATGACACCCTGGAGGTCGAGGACGTCCAGGTACTCGGCGAGGAATCCGGCGGCCGCCGTCCAGTCCGGGCGGCCGCTGCGGCCCGCGAAGGCGGCCAGGGAGCGCGGTCCGAGGCCCAGTTCCCGGGTGCGGGCGAGCACCGCGCGGACCTCGTCGGCGAAACCGCGTGTGGTCAGCGCCGCCCGCAGCTCGTCGGGCCAGCGCACCCGGCCCCGGCCGGCGCGCTCGAGCTCCGGCTCGCCGGCCAGCAGCTCGCGCACGGCGAGATCCTGCTCGGGGCCGGAGAGCAGGCGCAAGGGGTCGGCGAAGAGCTCGGGGGTCTGGTGGGCCCGCACCAGGGCGTAGCAGAACGAGTGGAAGGTGGTCGCCGCCGGGGCCGCCGCGCCACCCATGCGGGCGGCCATGCGGTCGCGCAGTTCGCCGGCCGCCTTGCGGCTGAAGGTGAGCACCAGGACGCGCCCGGGGTCGGTGCCGCGCCGCACCCGTTCGGCGACGGACTCGACCAGGGTGGTCGTCTTGCCGGTGCCGGGTCCGGCGAGGACGAGCAGCGGTCCGCCGGAGTGCTCAACCACCGCACGCTGGGAGGCGTCCAGTTCAGGGGGCGTCACCGGTTGCGGCGGGGTCCGTAGCAGTCGGTAGCCGCCCGACGGCCCGACCGTCCCCCCGGAGCGCCGCGCGGCGGCGTCCGTCTGCCGAGTGGAGGAGGAGGTCACGTGGTTCGCCGGTTCCGTGTGCGTTCATGTGCTGTTGGTGTGCCGGGCCGGGAACGGCCGGGTGCCGACGCTACGCCACCGGACGGCGGCGCCGTTACGCGTCCCGCCCTTCCGGTACGGATGCGGGAGCCGCGTCGCGCCGCCCGCCGTACTTCTTACGGACGGCCGATGGCATCAACGGCGCCCGGATGGCGGAAGCTGGAGGATGTGAGCGCGCGCTGTTCAGTCCGTACCGCCAGGGCCGTCCGGGGCCGCCGTCCCGTCCCAGCGGGCCCGGCGCATGTCGAGGCGGGGTATGTGCCCCTTCGCGGCGTGCGGGGCCGGGCGCAGCGGCGTGCCCTCCTCGCGGTAGTGGGCCATGGCGTCGAGCTCGTGACCGGGCAGCAGGCCGCCGTCCGAGCGCACCACGCGCCACCACGGAACGGCGCCCCCGTACAGCGCCATCGCGCGGCCGACCTGCCGGGGGCCGCCCTCCCCCAGCCACTCGGCGACGTCGCCGTAGGTCATGACCTTCCCGGGCGGGATGCGTTCGGTGACCTCCAGGACACGCTCCGCGTAGGCCGGCAGCTCCGGGGGGCCGTCGGCCGTCTCCTCCTCGCTCATACGTCACATCGTGCCCGAGGGCACCGACAGTCGAGGCGGACGGGAGCGCGCGCGGGGGCGCCCAGGGCGGCGAATTGCCCCCTCCTGCGCCCATGCGCGGGCGGCTCGTGCCACCATCATCCGGGCGGTGACTGGTGATACGAGATCAAAAAGAGACAGACGACAACCACGACGCGAGCGGGAACGAAGCCGCTGGCGCGGTCGGCGCTGCCTCTGACGCGCCGCTGACCAGCGCAAACGCCGTCCCGGTGACACCCGCGACCGCTGAGGCCGTCGCTGTCGTCCCGCGCGCGTCGGCCGCCGCGGGCGCTCCGGCCGACGCGAGGACGGCCGAACCGGCCGTCGCCACCGCGGCCGGCGCCCCCCAGGGCCGCGACGGCCGGGACCGGCACGAACAGACACCCTCGACGGACCCCGCCGAGCCCGCAGGGAGCGGCCCGGCCCGCCCGCCGGAGGCCTCCGGCGCCGGCAGCGCGCGGGACGGGACGGCGAGCGCCGGCGGGAACGAGGCGAAGGTCACATCCTCCGCCGACCCCGACCCCGGCGACGGCGACGGCGACAGCGCACCGGCGAAGGCGGACGCGGACGCCGCCACCACCGAAGACGAAGACGACGCCGCCGCCGACGCCGACGCCGCCGAGAACTGCCCGCACACCGACCCGGTGGCCCGCGACGAGCCCCTGCTGCCCGCGCGCGTGCACCGGCCCATCGACCTCATGAGCTTCCTGTTCGGCGTCCTCGGCATCGCGCTGGTGCTGGGCATCGCCGGCTTCGCCCACGCGACGACCTCCGGCGTGGAGCAGGACATCGCCCAGGGCGCCACCCATGCGCCCGAGCCGCTGATCACCATCGCCGGGCTGCTGGCGACCGTGGCGGTGCTCATCGTGCCCGTCGCGTTCGCCGTGGAGCGGCTGATCAAGCGGGACGGGCTGCGCATCGCGGACGGTGTGCTCGCGGCCGTCCTCGCGCACGGCGTCTCCCTCGCCACCGACCTGTGGGTCTCGGACGCGGCGCCGACGGCGATCCGGGACGCGCTGACCCGCGACGCGCCGGGCGGCGGTCTGACCGACCCCGTCCACGGCTATCTCGCGCCGGTCATCGCGTACATGACCGCCGTCGGGATGGCGCGCCGCCCCCGCTGGCGGGTGGCGCTGTGGTCGGTGCTGTTCCTGGACTCCTTCGCGGTGCTGATGGGCGGCTACACCACACCGTTCTCGATCTTCGTCACCGTGCTCATCGGCTGGACGGTGGCCTACGGCACGCTCTACGGCGTCGGCTCGCCCAATGTGCGTCCCACCGGCCAGAACCTGCTGGCGGGCCTGCGCCGGGTCGGCTTCGCGCCGCTGACGGCGGTCCGGGCGGAGGACGAGTTCCCGGACTCCCCGGAGTCGGAGCGCGGCCGCCGCTACCTGGTGACGCTGGAGGACGGACCGCTGCTGGACGTCACGGTCGTGGACCGCGAGCAGCAGGCACACGGCTTCTTCTACCGCATGTGGCGCCGGCTCCAGTTGCGCGGCATCACCCAGCGCCGCAACCTCCAGTCGCTGCGCCAGGCGCTGGAGCAGGAGGCGCTGCTCGCCTACGCCGCCATCGCCGCCGGCGCGAACGCCCCCCGGCTGATCGCCACGTCCGAGCTCGGCCCGGACGCGGTGATGCTGGTCTACGAGCACATGGGCGGCCGCTCGCTGGACGTCCTGCCCGACAGGGAGATCACCGACGAGCTGCTGCGCGGCGCCTGGGAGCAGGCGAAGTCGCTCCAGTCGCGGCGTATCGCGCACCGCAGGCTGGTCGGCGAGTCCCTCCAGGTGGATCGCTCCGGCACCGTCTTCCTGACCGACCTGCGCGGCGGGGAGATCGCGGCAGGCGACCTCGTGCTGCGCATGGACGTGGCGCAGTTGCTGACCACCCTGGCGCTGCGCGTGGGCCCCGAGCGCTCGGTGGCCTCCGCCGTGGCCGTCCTGGGCCCGGACGCGGTCGCCGACTCGCTGCCCCTGCTGCAGCCCATCGCGCTGAGCCGGACCACCCGCGCCACGCTCAAGCAGCTCGCCCGGGAGCGGGCGCAGCGCGAGCGGGATGCCGTGCTCGCCGCCTTTAAGGCGCGGCGGATGGCCGGCGGGGAGTCCGGCAACAAGGCCAAGGAGACCAAGGCCGCACGGCGGGCCGAGAAGAAAGCCCTCGATGACGCGCTGGAGGAGGCCCGCGAGGAGGACCTGCTCACGCGGATCCGGCACCAGGTGCTGCTGATCCGCCCGCAGGCCCCGGTGGAGCCGGTGCGGCTGGAGCGGGTGCGGCCGCGCACCCTGGTGAGCATCATCGCCGGCGCCTTCGCCGCGTACTTCCTGCTCTCCCAGATCAGCAGCATCGACCCGGCGACCCTGCTGGCCGAGGCCAACTGGGGCTGGATCATCGTCGCGGTGCTCGCCTCCGCGGCGAGCTACGTCGCGGCGGCGATGGCACTGTCCGGCTTCGTGCCGGAGAAGCTGTCGTTCCTGCGGACGACACTGGCCCAGATCGCGGGCTCGTTCGTGAAGCTGGTCGCCCCCGCCGCCATCGGCGGCGTGGCCCTCAACACCCGTTACCTCCAGAAGTCCGGGGTGCGGCCGGGGCTGGCGGTGGCGAGCGTCGGAGCGTCGCAGCTGGTGGGCCTCGGCTCGCACATCACCTTGCTGATGGTCTTCGGCTACATCACCGGCACCGAGAAGACGCCGTCCCTGTCGCCCTCCCGGACGGTGATGGCCGGCGTGCTGACCGTCGGGGTGCTCTTCCTGATCGTCACCGCGGTCCCGTCGCTGCGGCGTTTCGCGTCGACGCGGATCAGGGCGCTGTTCGCCGGTGTGGTGCCGCGCATGCTGGACGTCCTGCAGCAGCCGCTGAAGCTCACCACGGGCATCGGCGGCACGCTGCTGCTGACGCTCTTCTTCGTGCTGTGCCTGGACGCCAGCGTCCGCACCTTCCACGGCGAGGTGAACTTCGCGGCGGTCGCCGTGATCTTCCTGGCCGGCAACGCGCTCGGCTCGGCCGCGCCGACCCCCGGCGGCCTCGGAGCGGTCGAGGGCGCGCTGATCGCGGGGCTGACAACCATCGGGCGGCTGGACTCGGCGACGGCGACCTCGGCGGTCCTGCTGTTCCGCGTGCTGACCTTCTGGCTGCCGGTGCTGCCCGGCTGGCTGGCGTTCACCCAGCTCACCAGACGCCAGGAGTTGTGAGTCCGGCCCACTGACAGCAGATGTCAGTGGGCCGCCCCTACCGTGCCGCCATGAACACCTCACAGATCGTCGAACTGCGCCAGTACACGCTGCACCCGGGCGGACTCGGCGCCCTCGTCCCGCTCTTCGAGCGGGAGTTCGTCACCGGCCAGGAAGCCGCGGGCATCCGCGTCGGCGGGCGCTTCCGCGACCTCGACGACCCGGGCCGCTTTGTGTGGATGCGGGCCTTCCCGGACATGGCGGCCAGGACTCGCGCCCTCCAGGCCTTCTACGGCGGCCCGGTCTGGCAGGCGCACCGCACCGAGGCCAACGCCACCATGGCCGACTCGGACGACGTCCTGCTGCTGCGCGGCCCCGGCTACCGCGTGCCGGACGACGCGGAGCTGGTCGTCGCGACGATCTGCCACCCCGCAGAACCGGCCGCATTCACGGCACCACCGTCCGCGCAGGCGGTGCACCGCACCGAGCACGCCGCGAACGGCTTCCCCGCGCTGCCCGTGCGCACCGGCGAGGACGTCGTCGTGTGGTTCTCCGCCTACCCCGACGCCGACGCCCACCGGGCGGCCCCCCGGCCCGCGGGGCCCGGCAGCGGTCTGCTGCGGCCGCCCCGGGAGCTGCGGCTGGTCCCGGTGCGCGGCTCGCTGGGCTGACCGGGCCGGGATCCGCGAAGCGGGGGGCGCCGGCGCTAGCCGAGGATGTCCGCCAGGTCGTAGCCCACCGGTTCCTCCAGCTGCGCGTACGTGCAGTCGGCCGGGTCGCGGTCCGGGCGCCAGCGGCGGAACTGGGCGGTGTGCCGGAAGCGGTCGCCCTGCATGTGGTCGTAGGCCACCTCCAGCACGCGTTCGGGGCGGAGCGGGACCCAGGAGAGGTCCTTGCCCGCGCTCCAGCGGCTCTGGGCGCCGGGCATCCGGCCGCCAGGCTCGGCTTCCCCCCACTCGGCCCACGGATGCCCCTCGACGCCGGGCATGCGCAGCGGCTCCAGCTCCGCCGCCAGTTCCTCGCGTCGGCGCATCGGGAAGGACGCGCTGACGCCGACGTGCTGGAGCCGGCCGGCGGCGTCGTGGAGGCCGAGCAGCAGGGAGCCGACGACGGGGCCGGACCTGTGCCAGCGGAAGCCGGCCAGGACGCAGTCCGCCGTGCGCTCGTGCTTGACCTTGATCATGACGCGTTCGTCCGGGCGGTAGCCGAGGTCCGGGGGCTTGGCGACGACGCCGTCCAGGCCGGCCCCCTCGAACTGCTCGAACCACCGCCGGGCCAGGTCGATGTCGGTCGTGGACGGCGCCACGTGGACCGGCGGCCGGACGGGGCCGAGCGCGTCCACCAGCGCCTGGCGGCGCCAGCTCTGCGGGTCCGTCATCAGCGAGCGGTCGCCGAGTGCGAGCAGGTCGAAGGCGACGAGGGAGGCAGGGGTGCGCTCGGCGAGCTGCCGCACCCGGGAGTCGGCGGGGTGGATGCGCTCCAGCAGCGCGTCGAAGTCCAGCCGGCCGTCCCGGGCGAGGACGATCTCGCCGTCGACGACGCAGCGGGGCGGCAGCGCGGCGCGGACCGCCTCGGCGACCTCGGGGAAGTAGCGGGTCAGGGACTTGCCGGTGCGGCTGCCGATCTCGACTTCGGGGCCGTCACGGAAGACGATGGCGCGGAAGCCGTCCCACTTGCCCTCGTAGAGCATGCCGGGCGGGATCGCGGGCGCCGACTTGGCGAGCATCGGCTTCACGGGCGGCATCACCGGGAGGTCCATGCGGCGATTGTCCGCCCGACAGGCGGCGCACGCCCGTCGGGCCTACCGTGTGCGCATGGGAGAGGCGGTGGCGGCATGGGCGAGGCTGTGGAGCTGACCGTCGGCGAGCGGACGGTCCGGCTCTCGAACCCCGGCAAGGTGTACTTCCCCGAGTCCGGATTCACCAAGCTGGACGTGGCCCGCTACTACCTCACCGTCGGCGACGGCATCCTGCGCGCGCTGCGCGACCGGCCGACGACGATGGAGCGCTACCCGGACGGGATCGGCGGCGAGTCGTTCTTCCAGAAGCGCGCCCCCAAGAACACCCCCGACTGGATCCCCACCGGCCGCATCCGCTTCCCCTCCGGCCGGTACGCGGACGAGATCTGCCCCACCGAGGTCGCCGGCGTCCTGTGGGCCGCCAACCTCGGCTGCATCACCTTCCACCCGTGGCCGGTCCGCCGCGGCGACCTCGACCACCCCGACGAACTGCGCATCGACCTCGACCCGCAGCCCGGCACGGACTTCGCCGACGCGGTCCTGGTCGCCCTCGAGCTGCGCGGGCTGCTGGAGGAACTGGGCCTGCACGGCTGGCCCAAGACCTCCGGCGGGCGCGGGGTGCACGTCTTCGTGCCGATCGCGCCGGAGTGGACGTTCACCGGCGTGCGGCGGGCGGCCATCGCCATCGCCCGGGAGATGGAACGGCGGATGCCGGAGCAGGTGACCAGCGCGTGGTGGAAGGAGGAGCGCGGCGAGAAGATCTTCGTCGACTACAACCAGACCGCCCGCGACCGCACCATCGCCTCCGCCTACTCCGTCCGCCCCCGGCCGGGCGCCCCGGTCTCCGCACCGCTGCGCTGGGACGAGTTGCCGGACGCCCACCCCGGCGACTTCGACCTGGCCAGCATGCCGGTGCGGTACGCCGAGGAGGGCGATGTCCACGCGGACATGGAGGGGCAGGCCTTCCGGCTGGACGCCGTGCTGGAACTGGCCGAGCGCGACGAACGCGATCACGGGCTCGAGGACATGCCGTACCCGCCGGACCACCCGAAGATGCCGGGCGAACCGCTGCGCGTACAGCCGAGCCGGGCCCGCCGCAAGGCCGCCGACGCCGCGTCCGACACACCCGACGGCTGACGCCCCCTTCCCGCCGCGGATCGACTGACGCATCATCAGGTGGCTGCCTGTTCGCAACCCAGCGGCGAACGAGCCGGCCTGACCGGCCGTCGTGCGTCCGGCCGGGTACGGAGTCACCGGTCGTGCCGCGCGTTGCGCCGGGGACGGCCGGGTCGGCTACGGCATCTTTGAGCTCGGCAGCATCGGCCGCCACACCCCCAGCTGTTCCACCGGCAAGGAGGCCCTGTGACCACGGTGCGCACGACCACCCGTGACCCCGAACTGCTGTGCCGCCGACTCGACCACTGGCTGAACGCCAAGCACCCCGGCGCCCGCTGCCGGAACGTGCGCGTGCCCGTCGCCGTCGGCCCGTCGAGCGAGACCGTCCTGTTCGACCTCGCCGTCCCGCATCCCGCCGGCACCGCCCGGCAGCGGGTCCGGCCCTGTGTGCTGCGGCTGGCGGCGGATGACCGGGAGGCGTCCGCCGTTCTCCCGTCGTCCGACCTGGCCGCCCAGTACCGCACCCTCCAGTCCGTCGCCGCGCGCACGCGCGTCCCCGTCCCCGAGCTGCTCTGGCTGGAGCCCGACCCGGAGCCGCTGGGCGCGCCGTTCTTCGTCATGGAGCGGGTCGCCGGGCGCGTCCCGCAGGACGTCATGCCGTACACCTACGGCTCCAACTGGCTCTTCGACGCCGGCGAGGAGGAACGGGCACGGCTGGAGCGCGCCACGGTGGGTGTGCTCGCGGAGATCCACTCGGTGCCGGCGGAGGGCGGGCTGCGCGAGCACGTCGACGCGCAACGCGCCCTGTACGCCCGGGTCGTCGAGGGCCGGGCCCCCTCCCCCGTGGTCGAGCGCGCCTTCGCCCGGCTGGCGGACCGCTGGCCCGCCGACCCCGGTGCGTCCGTGCTGAGCTGGGGCGACGCCCGCGTCGGCAACATCGTCTACGACGCCGACTTCACACCCGTGGCCGTACTGGACTGGGAGATGAGCGGCACCGGGCCCCGCGAACTGGACCTGGCCTGGCTCGTGCACCGGCACCGCTGCTTCCAGGATCTGGCGACCGCCTCCGGCTTCCCCGGTATGCCCGGCTTCCTGGACCGCGGCCGGGTGGCCGGGATCTACGCGGAACTGACCGGGCACACCCCCCGCGACCCGGACTTCCACGCCCTGTACGCGGCCCTGCGGCACGCCGTGGTGATGCTGGACGAGGGCTACCGGCAGGTGGCCCACGGGGAGCGGGAGATGCCGGCCGACCCGGACGACCTCATCCTGCACCGCGGATCGCTGGAGGCCATGACCGAAGGCCGCTGACACCGACGCCGGCGCGGGGCCGGCATTCATCCGTCTGCCGTGCCCCGCCGGCCGTCGCGGCGCCCCTGCCCGGCGCTCGCGAACAATCTCGTGGATCCGCGCCCTCGTGAGGAGTGCACATGCAGCGTCTGCGGCGCCGTCTCGCCGGGGCCACCATGACCGCCGTCGCCGGCTCCCTGCTGGCGTGCTCCGCCCCGCTCCCGCCCGCACACGCCGCACCCGACGGGCGGGCGCCCACGGTCTTCGCGCACCGCGGCGCCTCCCGGCAGGCCCCCGAGAACACGCTCGCCGCGGTACGCCGGGCCTACGAGCTGCACATCACCTGGATCGAGAACGACGTCCAGCGCACCCGCGACGGCGCCCTCGTCGTGATCCACGACCCGACCCTTCCCCGCACCACCGACGTCGAGCAGGTCTTCCCCGGCCGCCAACCGTGGCGCGTGCGCGACTTCACGCTCGCCGAGATCCGGCGGCTGGACGCCGGCAGCTGGTTCGGCGAGCACCAGCGCTTCAAAGGCGAACGCGTCCCCACCCTCCAGCAGTACCTGACGCTCCTCGACCGGAACCGCCAGGGCCTGCTCCTTGAGCTCAAGCAGCCCGAGCTGTACCCCGGCATCGAGCGCCAGACCCTCGACGTCCTGAACCGCGCCGGCTGGCTGGACTCCGGACACGTCCGCGACCGGCTCGTCGTCCAGAGCTTCAGCGCGGCCGCCCTCCGCACCACCCACCGGCTGCGGCCCGCGGTGCGGACCGGCTTCCTCGGCAGCCCGGCGGTCTCCCGGCTGAAGGAGTACGCCTCCTTCGCCGACATGATCAACCCCGACTACCGCAAGCTGACCCGCGACTGGGTCGCGAAGGTCCACCGCCTCAAGGGCCCGCACGGTACGCCGCTGCGCATCGACACGTGGACGGTGGACGACCCGCGCACCGCGGCCCGGCTCGTCGCTCTGGGGGCGGACGGCATCATCACCAACCGCCCGGACGTGATGCGCGCCTGGCACTGGTGAGCGGCCCCCACGAGGCGGCAGCGTGTACGACTATTCGTCAAGTGCCTCGCGTACGGCACCCAGTACCGCCGGGCCGTCCGCGCCCAGAGCCTGTGCCTCCCTGACGAACCGTCGCGTCAGATCCGCCAGCCGCGCGGGATCCGGACCTGCCGACGGCGAGGGAAGCGGGGCCACCCGTGTCCCCGCCCCGCGGTGCGTACGGATCAACGACGCCGCCTCCAGCTCGCGGTACGCCCGCGCCACCGTACCCGTCGCCAGGCCGAGGTCCGCCGCGAGCTGACGAACCGTCGGCAGACGTTCCCCTTCGGCGAGGCGTTTCGAGAGGATGAGTGCGGCGACCTGGGCGCGGATCTGTTCGTACGGCGGGACAGGGCTGGAGGTCTCGACGTGGATGACGGGGTTGCTCACCGGCGCACCCGCGCCCGGGGCGAGATCACGGTGAACAGGCACCACGACACGGCGACGAGAGCCACCAGGGCCGTCGGCCACAGCACCCAGTTCGCGATGCGGCCGGCCATGCCGTCACAGGTTGTGCTCATCAGGTCGCCGGAGGCGGTGGAGGCGACCCCGAGCAAGAGCGCCGACACCAGCAGGCCCCAAGCGGCGACGATGGCCAGCGAACGGTCACGGCGGGCTTGATCGCCGCCGGGACGGCGGACGACACGGGTCAACGACCAAAGACACGCGGCTGTCGAGACCGCGACACAGCCGAGGACCGGCAGGCCGTAGGAGGCGCCCGACCACGAATCCGCGCACGCGGGAGTCAGTGGACCACCCATGCGACCGACGCCGCCGGACCAGGCCAGGACGGTCACCACAAGCATCAGCACGACCAGCGCGCCGGCTTGGGCCAAGAGCAGCACGGTCATCCGCGGCGGCACATGGTCGCGCACCCGGCGCGGGGCCAGCCCAGCAGTCCGGATCTCACCCCGCGGACGGGGCGTCAGCGCGTCCCCGGCCAGTACACCGGCAACCACGCAAAGCCCGAAGACGGATATGGCATAGACGACGCCACCGTCCTCACCGACGTGCCGCAGGCCGTGTCCCACCGCCCGGGCGGCAAGGACTCCGATGAGCAGTCCAGCCCAGCGGGCAGAGCGATCAGCCACCGAGGCGGTGGACACCGAGTCACGTTCGAGCATGAGAATCTCCCCCCAGCACACGCCACACACCTGGACGCGCTGCTTGTATCAAGTGGCGAGTACAAGATGCAGTCTGGGGGATTCTTGTGTCAACCACTCGACACAAGAGGCCGAGTACGGCGGCGGGGCCCACCGGCACATGCGGAAGCCCACGGCAACCGAACTGATCGGAACCGTGGGCTTCCCGTGGCGATGGCCGGCCGGCAGGCCGGTCAGTAGACGGGCTTCTCCGGCTCGATCGTGTTGACCCAGCCGATGACGCCGCCGCCGACGTGGACCGCGTCGGCGAAGCCGGCGGACTTCAGGACGGCGAGGACCTCGGCCGAGCGGACGCCGGTCTTGCAGTGCAGGACGATCTTCCTGTCCTGCGGCAGGTCCTGGAGGGCGTTGCCCATCAGGAACTCGTTCTTGGGGATCAGACGGGCGCCGGGGATGGAGACGATCTCGTACTCGTTCGGCTCGCGGACATCGATGATGTCGATGTTCTCGCCCTCGTCGATCCACTCCTTGAGCTGCTTGGGAGTGATCGTCGATCCCATGGCCGCCGCCTGCGCCTCCTCGGAGACGACGCCGCAGAAGGCCTCGTAGTCGATGAGCTCGGTGACGGTGGGGTTCTCGCCGCAGACCGCGCACTCGGGGTCCTTGCGGACCTTGACCTGACGGTAGGTCATCTCCAGGGCGTCGTAGATCATCAGCCGGCCGACCAGGGGCTCGCCGGTGCCGGTGAGGACCTTGATCGCCTCGGTGACCTGGATGGAGCCGATGGACGCGCACAGCACGCCCAGCACGCCGCCCTCGGCGCAGGAGGGGACCATGCCCGGCGGCGGGGGCTCCGGGTACAGGCAGCGGTAGCAGGGGCCGTGCTCGGACCAGAAGACCGAGGCCTGGCCGTCGAAGCGGTAGATGGAGCCCCAGACGTACGGCTTGTTCAGCAGCACGCAGGCGTCGTTGACCAGGTAGCGGGTCGCGAAGTTGTCCGTGCCGTCGACGATCAGGTCGTACTGGCTGAAGATCTCCATCACGTTGTCGGCCTCGAGCCGCTCCTCGTGAAGGACCACGTTGACGTACGGGTTGATGCCCTTGACGCTGTCGCGGGCGGACTCCGCCTTGGAGCGGCCGATGTCGGCCTGGCTGTGGATGATCTGGCGCTGCAGGTTGGACTCGTCGACCTCGTCGAACTCCACGATGCCGAGCGTGCCGACACCGGCGGCGGCGAGGTACATCAGTGCCGGCGAGCCGAGCCCGCCGGCACCGACACAGAGCACCTTGGCGTTCTTCAGCCGCTTCTGCCCGTCCATCCCGACGTCGGGGATGATCAGGTGGCGGGAGTACCTGCGGACCTCGTCGACGGTGAGCTCGGCGGCCGGCTCGACCAGGGGTGGCAGCGACACGGGGACTCCGTTTGTCGATCGATCACTACGGGTGGTTCTACCCGTAACACTGCCACGCCCTTCTTCATTCCAAGACCGCCGTCCCGAGGGGCGAGACGTCTTTCGGTCACATGCTGGGCGGCGGCTGGCTCTGGAGCATCCGTGACGCTTCGGCCCAGTACGCGGGCAGCCCCTCCCAGGCCGCGTGGTCGGTGCGGTCGGTGAAGTAGACGGTGGCGGCGCCCTGCCAGCGGGCGATCCGCATGGCGTTCTCCAGGTGCGGAGCCGGGACTCCGTGCACGAGATGGCAGAAGCGCTCGGGCGGATGGGCCGCGGTCCACTCCGGCGCCTCGGACCAGCGGTACTGCGTCCAGGGTCCGGCGAACGTCACCAGCTGGTCGGCGATCTCGGCGTAGCCCTCGAAGGGGTGGCTGCCGTGCCCGAGGACGACATGGCCGCGACTGCCGCCCTCCACCGCGAGCAGGGCGCGCAGGGTGGTGATCAGCCGCCGGCAGTCCTGGAGCTCCGCGGAGGTCGTCGGGGCCCGGTCGACGTAGAAGCCCTCGACCCGGTACCAGTCCAGGAAGCGGTGCGCGTCGGCGACGAGCTGTCCGAAAGGGCGCGCCCCGTGCCGGGCGTCCAGGTAGCCGAGTACGGGTACGGCCGCGTCCCGCAGCCGTACGGCCGCCTCCGTGTACAGGGGGTCCACGCGGGCGCCGGGGCCCCGGGAGACATTGACGACCACCCAGTGCAGCGGCGCCTCGGGGCGGGCCAGTTCGGCCCACTCCGTGGGAGCGACCAGCGGGTGCGCGTACGCGGGGACGCCGAAGCCGAGCCCGTCGCAGCGACCGATCGGCCGGCGGGTTCCGGCCGAGGTCAGACCCGGCATGCCGCCTCCATCCAGACGTCGGCGAGTGATTCCTCCAGCGCGATCCTGGGCCGCCAGCCCAGGCGGTCGCGCGCGGTGCGGACGTCGGCCTGCTGCCAGGCGCCGCAGCCGTCGGGGTAGTGCGGCGGGCCGCCGCCGGCGATCTGCGGCTCCTCGACCTCGTGCAGCGCGCCGGTGTAGCCCGCCGCGGCCGCCAGGCCCGCCGCGACCTCGCGCAGCGGGATCGCGCGGCCGGTGCCGATGTTCACCGTGCCCTGCGCGGCGGACAGCGAGGCCGCGTGCACGGCGCGCGCCACGTCGCGGGCGTCCACGAAGTCGCGCTGCACGCCCAGTCCGGTGAGCTTGAGCTCGCCGTCGCCGGTCTGCATCGCCCGGCGCAGCGCCTCCGCGAGGCGGCCGATGGGCGAGGCGGCCGGTGTGCCCGGGCCGACCGGGGTGAATACGCGCAGCACCACCGCGTCCAGCCCGGACCCCAGCACCAGTTCGGACGCGGCGAGCTTGCTGACCCCGTACGGGCCGCCCGGCCGGGGCACCGCGTCCTCGGCGGTGGAACTGCCGGCGGGGGACGGGCCGTACTCCGCCGCACACCCGACCTGCACCAGGCGAGCCGAGGTGGCGCTGCGGCGCATGGCCTCGCAGACCGTGGCGACCGCGATCGTGTTGTGCCGGGTCAGTTCCCGCGCGCCGCCCCGGATCGCCCCCGCGCAGTTGACGACGACGCCGGGGTGCACCGCGTCCATGAACCGGGCGAGCGCCCCCGGGCTCCCCGACGACAGGTCGAACCGCACGTCCGCGTCGTCGCTGCGGCCCAGCGCGGTGAGCTGCACGGCGGGGTCGGCCAGCAGGCGTTCCGCCACATGACGGCCGACGAATCCGTCGGCCCCGAGCAGGAGGACTCTCATCGCGCGTGCCTCCGCCGGACGTGCCCTGGGTTCGGGGGTCGGTGGTTCATCGTCAGTTGCTCCTTGACTGCTTCTTCGTGCCTCGCGGGGCGGGGCGGGTCATCGCGGGTGCCGCCGTGAAGGTGTGGGCCGAGGCCCGGGACAGCGCGGACAGCGCGTAGGCCACCAGCACCGGGGCCGCGGCCGCGCACGCGACGGCGGCGACCGTGTCGTGGGCGAGCGACAGCCGGCCGAGCAGGACCGCGGCCAGGCCCACCGCCTCCGCGGCGCAGGCCAGGCCGCTGCCGACCGCCCCGACGTCGGGGTAGCCGTGGATCGCCAGCAGGCGGCCGGTGAACAGCAGCAGGGCCAGCGCCGCGGGCCCCACGAGGGCGGCGGGGGTGAAGGGGGCGCCGACCACGGCGCGCGCGCCGCACAGCAGGGCCGTGACTGCGGTCAGATGGAGCGCCAGGGTGCCGAGGAGCAGCGGGCGCACCGCGGCCCCGAACTCCTCCAGGCTGCGGCTGCGCAGCAGATGGCCACGGGCGCGTACGGCGAAGCGGTGCGCGCACCAGGCGGCCGGCGCGAGCGACAGCGCCAGCGCGGTCGTGACGGCCCCGGCGGCCGGCTGCCGGACGCCCTCGGCGAAGGCGGCGAAGCCCAGCAGCCAGCAGGCCCACAGGGTGCCGCCGGCGCCATTGCCGTAGGGCGCCCGCAGCGGCCCGGTGCGGAGCGCGCCGAAGAGCGCGGCCAGCAGCAGCGGTCCCGCGACGC
Source organism: Streptomyces sp. RLA123 (assembly GCF_056270165.1). NCBI lineage: Bacteria > Bacillati > Actinomycetota > Actinomycetes > Kitasatosporales > Streptomycetaceae > Streptomyces > Streptomyces sp. RLA123. The sequence goes on from NZ_JBWDOR010000003.1 coordinate 3,037,005, forward strand.
CGACCACCGCGAGCGAGTGCAGGGCGTGCAGCGCCCAGGTGGCGGCCGCGCACACCAGTCCGGGGGCGAGGGTCAGCAGCACCGGGGGCCGCACGGGAGTCTCGGCGGCCGGTTCCGGCACGTCGGCCCGGGGCACGCGGGCGTACAGCTCATCGGCGAGGGTGAAGACGTCACGGTGACGGAACGAGCCCGCGACCCGGTCGGTGACGCCCTGCGCCTCCAGACCGGCGACGATCTCCAGCGGGTCCACCGCCTCCGCGCACAGCTGCTGGTGACGGTGCATCAGGCCACGGACGGGGTCGGCGGGACCGTGCTTGCGCGGCGGAGCGCCACCCTTGCGGGCGGCCTGCCCGGCGGGAGGCGGCGGGTCGCCCCAGGGCTCGCCGGCCGCCGGGGCCGCGGGCCGGCCGTGCCCCTGCCCTTGTTCCTGCCCTTCCTCCTGCCCTTGGTGCTGCTCCTGGTGCTGCTCCTGGTCCTGCGCTGCGCGGCTCATGCGCGGTCCCGCCTCTCGGTGCCCGCGAACGCGGGCTCACGCCGGCGCGCCCAGGTGGGGGTGGCCGTCCAGCGGCCGGGGACGTGCGCCTCGGCGGGCCGGCCGAAGGGCACGGGCCCGCCGTCCTCGTCCCGCAGGGGCCCGTCGCGGCCCGGGGCGTGGGCGACGAGGTCGAGGTAGATCTCCCGGAAGGCGGCGATGTTCTGCTCGACGGTGAAGAGCTCCAGGGCCCGTTCGCGGGCCGCCGCGCCCAGCCGCTGGCGCCGTTCCGGGTCGCGCAGCAGGGCGACGCACGCCTCGGCGAGTGCGCGGGGGTTGCGGGGCGGGACGACCAGGCCGGTGCCGCCGATGACCTCGCGGACGGCGCCGACGTCCGTCGAGACGGTGGCCCGGCCGCAGAACATGGCCTCGACGAGGGAGAGCGGGAAGCCCTCCACGATGCTGGAGAGCACCACCACGTCACCCGCCGCGTAGGCGTCCGCGAGTCCGGGGACGCCCGGCGCGCCGAGTTCCTCGAAGGTCACCGGGCTCTCGCCGACGGTCACCGCGTCGGCGGCCTCGTCCGGGAACAGCTGGGCGGCCAGGGCGCGGCAGTGGTGCAGATAGGCCGGATCGGCGTCGCCGCCCCGGATGATGCGCAACCGGGCGCCGGGTTCCTGCCTGCGGACCTCGCCGAAGGCGTGCAGCAGGGCGATCAGGTCCTTGCCGGGCTCGATCCGGCCCACCCACACCAGCGCGGGGTCGCCGCCGCCGGTCTCCACGGGCCCGGGCACGGCGCCCTGGTAGCCGGGGTGGACGGTGCGGACGCGCTCGCGGTCGGCCCCGCAGTGCTCCTGCCAGCGCCGGGCGTGGGCGTTGCCGGGGGTGACGAGGGCGGCCTTGCGGTAGGCCTCGCCGGCCAGGCGGCGGTGGAAGGCGGCGAGCAGGGCGCGTACGGGGGCGGGGAGTCCGGCGGCGCGGTGGGCGAGCAGCGTCTCGCGGAGGCGGACGCCGTACTCGGTGATCAGCAGGGGTGTTCCGAAGAACCGTTTGGCCAGGAGGGCGGGCAGCAGTGCGGTGCCGCCCGTCACCGCGTGGGCGAGGTCGGCGGTGGCCAGGGCGTCGCCGAACTCGTCGTACCAGGGGGCCGTGAGCGGGCGCAGCGCGCGCTCCAGCTGGTCGGCGACGGCCATCAGGTCACCCACTCCCGCGTCGGCCACCAGCGGGCGCGCGCCGGGCGCGCGGCAGGCGTCCTCCAGGACGCGCAGGGCGAGTTCGGAGCGGAGCAGCGAGGGGACACCGCCGTCCTCGCGGGCGAGGTCGGCCAGTCCGTAGAGCGCGGAGGCGAAACGGTCCGCCACACCATTGGCGCCGACGTCGCCGGCGAGCGTCCCGACGAGGTCGCGGTAGTGCTCCAGTACCTGGGAGCGGCGCCGGCGCGCCTTCGTCCCGGCCGCCGCCGGGCGCAGTGCCGAGCCCCACAGCGGCAGGGTGCGCACGGCGGTCACCTGCGGCGGCAGCTCCAGCAGTCCCGCGGCATCGGCACGTTCGCTGCGGCCGAGCGTGTACACCGCGAACTCGTGGGCGTCCAGCCCGCGCACGAGACGGTCGACCCAGGCACTCCCCTCGCCCCGCGCATACGGGTAACCACCCTCCGCGAGTAATGCGATACGCACGTCTGCCCCCTCTCGGCACCGGTTCTATTCGGGCGCGATGACCGTATGCCGGTGAAGTGGTGGCACGACGGACGGTTGTCCGCCGTGCCACCGAAAGGGGTGAAGTGGCGTAACTTTCGCCGGCGTCAGGCGTTTTTACCGAGTAGGCGTTCGCCGACGAAGCGGAGCGCGTCGGGTGCGACCCGGCGCCAGTAGCCGTCGTCATGTGCGCCGTGGTCGAAGGCGGCCACCGCCGGGTGCACGGCGTCCGCGAACTCCAGCGCGGCGTCGTGGAACGGGTCCTCGCGGCCGCACCACAGGCCGATGCCGTCGGCCTTGACCCGCAACTGCTCGGTGTGGCGCAGTGGTTCGTCCGCCGTCCAGTCCAGCTGACCGCGGAACACCCCGATCGCCCGGGCGTCGGTCCAGTTGCGGAACAGTGCGGGACTCAGCAGTGCCACCGCGTCGACGGCGCGGGAGCGGGCGTAGCGCAGCGCGCCGAAACCCCCCATGGATATGCCGAGCACGGCGCGCGGGGCGCTGCCGCCGAGCCATCCGGGAAGCTCGCGGAGCAGCATGCGCTGCGGGTCGATGCCGCCCGAGGCCTGCCAGTACGAGGCCTCGCCCCCGTCGACGGCGACCAGGCGGCAGGGCGGGACGCCGCCCTGGACCGCCTGGGTCAGGAACCGGGCCATCCCCAGCTCCACGAGACCGTACGCCGACGAGCCCCGGCCGTGCAGCATCAGGCACACCGGCAGCCGGTCCGCCCGCTCGGCGGGGATGCCGTGCGGGTCGACAGTCACCAACTCCGGGCGGCTGCGGGTGGCCCGTGAGGACACCCGGCGGCGGGTGACCCGTCCCTCCGGCACGTCGGGGACGACGCCGTCCGGCCCGGTCCAGCCCAGTCGGCGCCGGAACGCTGCGCTTTCCGGCAGGGCGTCCTCGGCCACCCCCACCATGCCTCCGCCCAGCGCGGCCGCGGTCGCGACCGCGCCTGTCACCATGAACGCCCGCCGCCGCACCCGTGCACTCCCCTCGCCCCCGGCCCGCGCACATCGCGCGGGCCGCGCCCATCCTGCCCCAGGGGCAGGGCCGTCACGCCACGCGGACCCGGTCCGCGCGACGCGCCGCCGCGGCGGCGGGGTCGAGGACCGGTACGGCGGCCAGCAGGCCACGGGTGTAGGGGTGTTCGGGAGCGTCGTAGATCCGGTCGGCGGGCCCGTGCTCCACGATGCGGCCCGCGCGCATGACGGCGACGCGGTCGCTGACCTGGCGGACGACGGCGAGGTCGTGGGCGATGAAGACCAGCGCGATGCCGAGTTCGCGCTGCAACTCCCCCAGCAGGGCGACGACCTGGGCCTGGGTGGTGACGTCCAGCGCCGAGACGGGCTCGTCGCAGACGATCAGCCGTGGCCCGGGCGCCAGGGCCCGTGCGATGCCGACCCGCTGCCGCTGGCCGCCGCTGAACTCGTGCGGGTAGCGGTGGTACCAGGCGGGGTCGAGCCCGACCCGTTCCAGCAGTTCCCGCACCCGGGCCACCACGGCCCTGTCGTCGAGGACCCCGGCCGTGCGCAGCGGGTCGGCGATGGACTCGCCGATGCTGCGCCGCGGGTTGAGCGAGGAGACCGGGTCCTGGAAGACCATCTGCAGCCCGGTCCTGCCGCCCTCGCGCCGGATCTCGCCGCCGGTGGGCTCCAGCAGGCCGACGAGCATGCGCCCGAGGGTGGTCTTGCCGCTGCCGGACTCTCCGACGACGCCGAGGGTCTCGCCGGCGCGCACCGTCACCGAGACGTCGTCGACGGCCGCGAACCGGGCGCCGCGCCGGCCGAACTCCCGGCGCAGGCCGGTGGCCTCCAGCAGCACCTGCCCGCTCCCCGCGTCCGCCGCCGGCGTCCGGGCGTTCTCCACCCGCGGCACGGCCGCCACCAGGTCGCGGGTGTACGCCTGTTCCGGTGCGCCGAGCACCTCGCCGACCGCGCCGCGCTCCACGGCACGCCCGTCCTTCATCACCAGGACCTGGTCGACGCTGCCCGCCACCACCCCCAGGTCGTGCGTGACGAGCAGCAGTCCCATGCCGGTCTCGCGGCGCAGTTCGTGCAGGAGGTCGAGGATCTGCGCCTGGACCGTCACGTCGAGGGCGGTCGTCGGCTCGTCGGCGATGAGCAGCCGGGGCTCGCAGGCCAGCGCCATGGCGATGAGCGCGCGCTGCCGCATGCCGCCGCTGAACTCGTGCGGGCGCGAGCGCGCGCGTCGCGGCGCGTCGGGGATGCCCACCCGGTCCAGCACCTCGACCGCCCGCTGCCGGCCCGCGCGGCCCGAGGCCTTGGGGTGGTGGACGCGGTACACCTCGGCGATCTGGTCGCCGATGGCGAAGTAGGGGTCCAGCGAGGACAGCGGGTCCTGGAAGACCATCGCGGCCAGTCCGCCGCGCAGCCGCCGCAACTCGCGCTCCTCCGCGGCCTGCACGTCGACCCCGGCGACCCGCACGGAGCCGCCGATCTCCGCGCCGGTGTCCCGGTGCAGCCCGAGCAGGGCGTAGGCGGTCGCGCTCTTGCCGCTGCCGGACTCGCCGACGACGCCGAGCGCGCCGCCCGCCTCCAGGGCGAACGAGAGCCCGTCCACGGCGCGGACCGTGCCGGACCCGGTCGGGAAGTCGATCGTGAGGTCGGCGACCTCGATCAGCGGTGACGTCATGCCAGCACCACCCGTCGGTCGGCCACCGCGTACAGCACGTCCGCGAGGGCGTTGGCGAGTACCACGAAGAATCCGGTGACCAGCACGAGGCCGACCACCACCGGCAGGTCCTCGGTGCTCACCGAGTCCACGAGGCTCTTGCCGAGCCCCGGGATGCCGAACAGCGACTCGGTGAGCACCGCGCCGCCGAACATCGTCCCCAGGTCCAGCGCGGACAGCGCGATGACCGACGGCAGGGCGCCGCGCAGCGCGTGCCGCCCGATGACGGAACGCTCACGGACGCCGTAGGCGCGCAGCGTGCGCACATGGTCCTCGGCGAGCGTCTCCAGCATGGAACTGCGCGTCAGCCGCGCATACTTGGCGCTCTCCAGGATGGCCAGGGAGAGCCAGGGCAGCAGCAGGTTCCACGCCCATTGCTCGGGGTCCTCGGTGAGCGGGACGTACGACGGGAAGGGCAGCCAGCCCAGCACCGAGACGAACAGCAGCATGAGCAGGATGCCGATGATGAAGACGGGCACGGCGTTGCCCGCGAGGGTCAGCGTGGTCAGCAGCCGCTCGCTGAGGCCGCCGTGGCGCAGGGCCGAGAGCAGCCCGCTGCCGACGCCGAGGACCAGCCACAGCACCATCGCGCCCAGGGAGAGCGAGGCGGTGGCCGGCAGGCGCTGGGCCAGCAGCGAGGTGACCTGCTCACCGCTCTGGTAGGAGAAGCCCAGGCACGGAGCGCCGCAGTGCTCGGTCCCGACGCCGGTACTGACGTCCGTACCGGCGACCAGGCCGTGCAGGAAGTGCAGGTACTGCGTGTAGGCCGGGGAGTCGAGGCCGAGTTGCGTACGGACCTGGTCGACCTGGTCGGCGGTGCACTTGGGACCGCAGGCCAGCCGCGCCGGGTCGCCCGGGAGGAGGTAGAAGAGCGCGTAGACCACGACGCTCAGGACGAGGAGGACCGCCAGCGCCGCCAGCAGCCGTTGCAGCGCGAACCGGGTCATGGCCATCAGGAGCCCGCCTTCTTCTTCCGCCGCCGCGCCAGGACGCGGACCCGGCCGGCCGCCCGCGGGTCGAGCGCGCTGCGGACCCCGTCGCCGAGCGCGGTGAACGCCAGGACGGTGACGAAGATCGCCCCCGCGGGCAGCAGCACGTACGTGGGATCGGCCTGGTACCAGGTGGTGGCCGAGGAGAGCATCTGCCCCCAGGAGGGCGTGGGCGGCTTCACACCGATGCCGAGGAAGGACAGCCCCGCCTCCGAGGCGATGTTGCTGGGCACCATGAGTGCGGCGTACGTCACCACGGGCGCGGCCAGCGACGGCAGCAGCTCGCGGCGGGCGATACGCCACGGGCCCGCCCCGCCGAGCCGGGCGGCGGCCACGTAGTCGAGGGACTTGAGGGTGAGGGTCTGGGCGCGGACGATGCGGGAGGTGCCGCCCCAGCCGAGCAGGCCGAGGACGAGGACCAGCAGCACCGGGCGCGGGAAGCCGGCGGGGACGATCGCCAGCAGCGCGATGGAGAAGACCAGGGTGGGCAGCGCGAGCATCACGTCGGTGGTCCGGCTGAGCAGGCTGTCCAGGAAGCGGTTGCCGAGGCCCGCGGCCAGGCCGACGACGACGCCGATGGCCACCGAGACGACGGTGGCGCCGACGCCGATGCCGAGCGAGATCCGGGCACCGTAGACGAGCCGCGCGAACAGGTCGCGGCCGGTGCCGGGTTCGACACCGAGCCAGTGGTGGGCGCTGACGCCCCCGAAGGAGCCGAGCGGGACGCCGCCGAGGGCGGAGTCGACGGCCGAGGCGTGGTACGCGTCCGGGTCCTGCCCCTCCAGGGCGGCCAGCAGCGGGGCCGCGAGGGCGACCAGGACGAGCAGGGCGATCACGGCGGTGCCGGCCAGGGCCGCGCGCTGGGCGCGCAGCCGTCGCCAGACCTGCCGGGCGTCACCAGGACGTCGGTGGTGGTCACTTGACCGCGACCTGCGCCACGTCGAGGACACCGGTCCAGTCGCTGATGACGATGTTCTTCGCGTCCTTGCCGTACAGGCGCTTGTAGACGGGGTACACCAGCGGCACGGTCAGCGCCTGCTCGCCGATCTTCTTGTCGAGCGCGCCCCAGCGGGTGGCGGCGGCCTGGAGGTCGGTGAGCTTGTTGATCGCGTCGATCTCCTGGTTCACGGCCGGGTCGTCGAGCTGCGCGTTGTTGTAGTTGTAGCCGTCCTTGACGATCTGCCGGCCGTCGAAGATCGGGGCCAGGAAGGGGCCGCCGGAGGGCCAGTCGGCGCCCCAGCCGGCGAGGAAGAAGCCCGGCTCGGTCTTCAGGCCGTGGATCTTCTCGCTGTAGGCGCTGGACTCCAGGCCCTCGAGCCTGACGGTGATGCCGGCCTTCTTCAGCGCGTCCTGGAGGGCGGTGGCGACCTCGGGACCCCGCTCGGCACCGCTGCTGGAGTCGTGGGTGAGGGTGACGGTCAGGCCGCCCGGGTACCCGGCCTCCTTCAGCAGCTCCTTCGCCTTGGCGGCGTTGCCGTTCGCGCCCGCGGGGAACGGGTCGTACGCGGTGTAGCCGAAGGACTTCTGCGCCGGCAGGAAGGTGGTGGCGGCCTCGGCGAGGGAGGAGCCGCCCAGGGCGTTGACGACGGTGGTGCGGTCGGTCGCGTAGGCGATGGCCTGGCGCACCTTCGGGTTGTCGAAGGGCTTCACCTTCGGGTTGAAGGCGATGTAGTCGGTGTAGCCGAAGTGGCCCGTGCCGACGCGGCTCGCCAGCTCCTTGTCGCCGGTGATCTTCGCGAGCTCGGCGGCCGTGAGGTTGGTGTCGGTGGTGACGGCGGCCGCGTCCTTGCCGGCGCCCGAGGACAGCCGCTGGTTGATCACGGCGGCGGCGAGGCCCGACTGGATGTCGACGCGGTCCGGGTAGGCCTTGCGCTCCTCGTCGGTCTTCGGGTCCCAGTGGGTGTTGCGCTCCAGGACCAGGTGCTCGCCGTCGTTCTGGTTCGTCACGACCTTGTAGGGGCCGGAGGAGAGCGGGTGGTTCTCGTACTTGGTGCCGGTGTCCTTGGCCTGCGGCACGGGGGCGAAGGAGGTCTGGGTGGCCAGGAACGGGAAGTCGCCCTCGGGCTTGTTCAGGTGGAAGACGATGGTCTTCGCGTCCGGGGTCTCGATGGAGTCCAGGCCGCCCTTGTCCTTGTACGGGCCCTGGTAGTCCTTGCCGCCGATCAGCCAGTCCCGCAGGTACGGGGCGCCGCCGGACAGCTCGGCGGCGAAGGACCGCTCGATGCCGTACTTGATGTCGGCGGTGGTGATGGCCGTGCCGTCCTCGTACTTCAGGCCGTCCTTGAGGTGGTACGTCCAGACGGTGGCGTCCGCGTTCGGCGTGCCGGTGTCCGTGGCCAGGTCCGGGACGACCTTGGCGCCCGGGGCGCCGTCCTCGCGGTTGCGCGTGGTCAGCGTGCGGAAGACCAGGCCGGGTATGTTGCCGCCGCCGGAGGTGTAGAGCCGGGCGGGGTCGAAGTCCTCCTGGGGCGACTGGTTGAGGACGTAGAGCGTGCCGCCCTTGGCGGGCTTGCCGTCGCCGGCCGCCTTGGCCCCGCCCTCCTCCGGGCCGCACGCGGCGGCGCCACCGGTGATCGCCAGGACGACGGCGGCCGCGGCGAGGCGGCGGGGTGTGAAGGACAACTTGGACATCGAGAGGACCTTTCGCGGCTGCGAGGCAAGGGGGCGGGGCAGGAGAAGGCCCGCAGGCAGCGGCGAACGGTCCTGTCGGCAGGACCGGTGAAATACGTGCGTCACGCACTGCGCCCACGGGCGGATGGCTCCGGGGGCGGTGAAGGGGAGATTTCCCGTTACGCGCCCGGCACCGTGGAAGGGCGACACGAGATGTCGGCCACGCTCTGCACGGCAACGCCGATGAGCGCCAGCTCGAAGCTGGCGTCGGCGTCTGTGGCAGGGCTGCGCTGTGGCATGCCGCAAACACTGAACGATGAATCGCCCGATGTCAAAAATCTATCCGCGGGGGTAGGGCCACGCATTCGGCTTGCAGGTCCGTCCGTCGATACTCAGGAATTTCGTCTGCTGCATCATCACCGGGGCGAGCGCCCCGTTCTTCGGGCACAGCACGTGGTTGTAGCCGAGCCGGTGACCGACCTCGTGGTTGATCAGCATCTGCCGGTAGGCGAGCATCCTCGCCGGGCCGTACGTCGTCGAACCCTGGGCCCAGCGAAAGGCGTTGATCATGGTGCGCGGAGTGGACGCCGCGTCACATGACACATTGTCAACTGTCGTGTCCAGACCGGATTTCGCGCACACCTTCGCCGTGGTCCCGGGACTCGCCAGGGTGATGACGATATCGGCGTGCCCCGATGAAACACGCTCGAAGGTGCGGGTGCCGTCGTGCGCCCAACTCCGCTTGTCGTTAAGGGTCGTGAAGACCGCGTCGGCGAAGAGCCGGCTGTCCAGCGGCAGGCCCTTCTCGACGTCGACCCGCACACGCAGCAGCTGTCCCCTGCCGGGCGCCTTCTGGTGGCCGCCCACCGTTTGGAAGGCGCCCCCCAGGCGCAGGTCCGTGCCGAGCGGGTACTGCCGGGCCATCGCCTGGTCGTAGGTGAGCGGCGCGGCCGCGACGGACGGTGAGACCGAGGGGGTCGCCCGGCCCTCGGAACGGGACGCGGAGTCCTCCCCCGCCCGGGAGGCGCCGGGGGCGCCGGCCGTCGCGGAACGCTTCCCCTCGTCGCCGTCGCGGAGCTGCCCGGCCACCACCACGGCCAGGACGGTGACCACGGCGGCTGCGGCCGTTCCGGTGAACGCGCGCCCCTTGGCGCTCTTCTTCGGCGCCTCCTCGGCGAGGCCGTACTCCTCGTCGGCTGTGCCGGGGGCCGGCTGCGCGGCGGCGTCGAACGCCGCGACGAAATCCTGTCGCGGACCGGGTATTCGCTGCGCGGCCGGACGCGGTGCCGTGCGCTGGCGCGGCAGCAGCCCGGCCGGCCGGCGGACGGCGGCGGGGCCGGCGGTATCGGCGGGGTCGTCGGTGTCGGCCCGGCCCTCGGGGTCCCGCAGGTCCTCCGGCACCAGCCCGGAGTCCGCGAGATCGGTGGGCCGCGCGCCCCGCGGGGTGCGCGGCGGGGCCCAGGAACCGGTCCGGCCCCAGGCGGAGTGCTCCCGGTGCTCCGGGTGCCCGCGCCCGGTGCCCTCCTGCCGGTCCCGGGCGGTGTCACCCGGCCGGAAGCCGTCCCAGCCGCCGGGTGACGGGGTGCCCGGCCCCGCCGGACGCGGCGGGATGGTGGTGGCCGGGCCGCCGCGCCTGCGGCGCCCGTTGCCGGAGCCGCCGGATATGCCGCCGGAGGTGTCGTCGCGGCGGCCGTCGCGGCCACCCGGTGCGCTGTGCCTGCCCATGCCGTCAGTGATCCGTCCGCGCGTCCGTGTCCGTGGTGTCCAGCAGCTCGCGGAAGGCCCGCGACACCGCGTCCGGGTGCTCCATCATCGCGACGTGCCCGCTGTCGGGGAGCAGCAGCAGCCTCGCGTCCCGGAAGGTACGCGCGGCACGGTACGCCATCCGGGGGGCGACGAGCCTGTCCCTGCCTCCGTACACCAGCAGCGTCGGCGCCAGCACGCGCTCGGCCTGCCGCCACAGATTGTGCTGGCCGCCCAGTGTGTAGGCGTCGATGATGCCGCGCGCCGAACGCGTCAGCGCGTCCCAGAAGTAAGGGAGGGCCAGCCGGCGCGCGTACTCCGTGGAGTGCGCGGAGAAGGCCTCCTCGGTCACCTTGCCCGGGTCGCCGTAACAGAGCGAGAGCAGCTGCTGGGTGCGCCGGTCCACCGTCCAGCCCCGGGTCGCCCGGGTGAAGAGCCCGGCCACGCCGGGCACCCCGAGGATGCCGGTCGGCCAGGCGCTGCGCTGCGGCGGCACCTCGGGCAGGGCGGGCGAGATCAGGGTGAGGGTGCGGACCAGGTCGGGCCGGGCCGCGGCCACCTTGGTGGCCACCGCGCCGCCCAGGGAGTTGCCGAAGAGGTGCACCGGACCGCGCCCGGAGGCCTCCAGCAGGCGCACGACCGCGCGCGCGTGCCCCCCGATCGAGTAGTTGCCGTCGTCCGGCGGCGGCGAGTAGCCGAATCCGGGCAGGTCGAGGGCCTCCCCGCGGACCCGGTCGGACAGCACGCCCATCAGCAGCGACCAGTTCAGGGACGAGCCCCCCAGGCCGTGCACGAAGAGCGCGGGGGCAAGCCCCTCGTCCTCCTCCTCGCGCGATCGGACGGTCAGCGTCAAGCCCGGCAGGGACACGACGCGCACACTCTCGCCCTCCCCGGCTCTGGGCCCCGAAGGCGGCAGAGGCACGGCGGCAAGTGCGGCTTCGGGGGACTCCGTCGAGGACATGGGGCAATGTTACGAGACGATCACGCGTACGCTTGTGTGTTCGCTCTCACACGCGCCGCACGGATTTTTTCGTCCCTCCCGTCACTCTGCGGGGGCCGTTGACGTCTCCTACGCTCGCAAGAGGGGAAGAGGGGAGGAGGGGAACAAAGGGAGGCAGACGGACACAGCGCAGAGCGCACAAGCGGCCGGGTGGTCCCGTGCGAGCCGGGGACCACCGATTCCGGACAGGAAGGGAGGTGCCCGTGTCCGACGACATCGAGACATTCAACGGTGACCTCACCGACATCACCGACCTCACCGACGACTTGGAGGACACCGAGGCGGATATCGAGGCTCCCGAGAACGACATCGCCGAGCAGCACCTCGAGCTGCTCCAGCACCGCGATGTCCCGATCACCGAACGGCCCGACGACGCCGATCCGGCGGATGTCGCGGAACAACGGCGGGTGGTGGAACTCGACGAGGACGACTACAGGTGAGTTCCACTTGGTGAGAATGTGCGTTCGCACAGCGCATGGCCCCACTACCGAAAAGTACGATGGCACCCGCAGCGCAGAACGACATCACTTGGGAGGCGGCGTGACAGCCATCGAGCAGACTGAGGCGCGCCCTCGCGGCACGCGCCTGCCGCGCCGGGCCCGGCGTAACCAGCTGCTGGGCGCGGCCCAGGAGGTGTTCGTCGCCCAGGGCTACCACGCGGCCGCGATGGACGACATCGCCGAGCGGGCGGGTGTGAGCAAGCCCGTGCTCTACCAGCACTTCCCCGGCAAGCTGGACCTCTACCTGGCCCTGCTGGACCTGCACTGCGAGGCCCTGCTGGACGCGGTCCGCACCGCCCTGGCCTCCACCACGGACAACAAGCAGCGCGTGTCCGCGACCATGGACGCCTACTTCGCGTACGTGGAGGACGAGGGCGGTGCCTTCCGGCTGGTCTTCGAGTCGGACCTGACCAACGAGCCCGCGGTGCGCGAGCGCGTCGACACGGTCTCGCTCCAGTGCGCCGAGGCGATCAGCGAAGTGATCGCCGAGGACACCGGGCTGGCCACGGAGCAGTCGATGCTGCTGGCCGTCGGCCTCGGCGGCGTCTCCCAGGTGGTGGCCCGCTACTGGCTGTCCAGCGGCAGCTCCATGCCCCGAGACACCGCGGTGCAACTGCTGACCTCACTGGCCTGGCGCGGCATCGCCGGCTTCCCGCTGCACGGCACCGAGCACTGACTGTTCGCTGAGGGCGTGCCCGTCGGCCGATCGGCGGGGCGCGGGCGCGGCTAATGTGTCCTGCGTACGGCGCGAATCACCGCGCACACCGCAGACCGTTCGGAGGGACGAAAGCCGTGGAGGTCAAGATCGGCGTGCAGCACGCGCCGCGTGAGATCAGCATCGAGAGCGGGCAGACGGCCGAGGAAGTCGAGAAGGCCGTCGCCGACGCCCTGACGGGCACCGGCAAGCTGCTCAGCCTCACCGACGAGCAGGGCAAGCGCGTGCTCGTCCCGGCCGACCGGCTGGCCTACGTGGAGATCGGCGAGCCCGCCCAGCGCCGCGTGGGCTTCGGGGCACAGCTCTAGCCGTAACGCGGCTTCCGAGCACGACGGCGGGTCACCCTCACGAGGGGGGTGTCCCGCCGTTTCGCATTGCCTCCCGGCGGGGTAGGACCCGGAGCGACCGTCACCTCAGGGAGGGGCCGCCGCATGTTGTGGGAAACGATCGCGTTCGCCGCCGCCGGGCTCGTCGTCGCCTGTGCCGCGACCAGGCTGCTCCCCCGGCGCCGCCTTCCCGCGACACCGCTCGCCCTGGTCACCGGCCCCGTGGCCGCCCTCGTCGGCGGTTCCATCGCGCGCACGGTGCTGGGCTCCGCGCTCTTCCCGCTCAACCTGACACTGTCCGTGGCCGTGGCGGCCGCGCTGCTGTCGGTGCTGGTCCGCCGCCCGCGCGCCGACCGCCGCAGCCCGGCGCCCCGCCCCGCATAGGCCCCGCACCACAGGCGCATCGCGCCCTGAAGGGGCGCGGCCGCCGCCGAAGGGGAGACCGCGCACGCCCGACCTCCCCCAGCCACCGGCAGGGCCCCCGGCACCGGCTCAACGCGCCGAAGGCGCATCGCGCCCTGAGCTACGCGACCGATGCCACGGCGGGTGGGGCACCCCACCGCCGACTTGCGCGGCCCGGAGGCGAACCGGGCCCCCGATCAGGCAGACAGCCCCAGGGCGGCCATGCGCTTGGTGTGGGCCTCGGTGATCCGAATGAACATACGGCCGACCTCGGCGAGGTCGAAGCCGTCGGCGACCCCGCCCACCAGCATCGTGGAGAGCGCGTCCCGGTCCGCGACCACCCGCTGCGCCTGCGACAGCGCCTCGCCCATCAGCCGTCGCGCCCACAGCGCGAGTCGGCCGCCCAGCCGCGGGTCGGCCTCGATCGCCGAACGGACCTTCTCCACGGCGAAGGAGGCGTGACCGGTGTCGTCGAGCACGGCGAGGACGAGCTCGCGGGTGTCGGTGTCCAGCCGGGCCGCGACCTCGCGGTAGAAGTCGGAGGCGATGGAGTCGCCCACGTAGGCCTTGACCAGGCCCTCCAGCCAGTCGGAGGGTGCGGTCTGGCGGTGGAACTCGTCCAGCGCCGCCGCGAAGGGCTCCATCGCCTGGGTCGGGGCCGCCTCGATCGCCGACAGCCGGTCGCGCAGCTGCGCGAAGTGGTGGAACTCGGCGGACGCCATCGCGGCGAGCTCCGCCTTGTCCTCCAGGGACGGCGCGAGCTTCGCGTCCTCCGCCAGTCGCTCGAACGCGGCCAGCTCCCCGTAGGCGAGCGCCCCGAGCAGATCCACCACCGCGGCGCGGTACTGCGGATCGGCGGAGGCGGCGGCCCAGTCCTGGGCGGCGATGGGGGGAGCGTCGGGGGTCTCGGCGGGGGTCTCAGGCGTCTCCATGGTGCGCACAATAGCCAACCCCACCAGCCCGGCAACCATCCCGTACGACCCCGCCACGCGGAAGTCCCCGGGGCTGTGTCCCGTATCCCGGAAATCGGACCACCTCGGCTGTGCGATTCCGGGGTACAGTGGTATGAGCCCGCCAGGTCAACCGGCGGGTAATTTGTGAACCAGCACAAATGGATGCCCGGTCGGTGGCCCGATCGGCTCCTACCGACCGCCCTCCCCGCGTCTGGGGAGGGGCCCGCTTCGCGGCGCACGCGAGGGCAGCGGTCCCGCGCACCTCGGCCGCCCATGGCCGTACAGACACCCCGCGCGGTCAGCGCAGTTCCCTGCGTTCGACCCTCCCCGCTTCACAGCACGGCGCCGCGCCCAGAAACAGAAGAGGCAGCATCCTGACCACCACCATGACCTTCCGCGACCTGGGGATTCTCCCCGAAACCGCCGAGGCCCTCGAAGCCGTCGGCATCATCACGCCCTTCCCCATCCAGGAAATGACCCTCCCGGTCGCCCTGGCGGGCAACGACGTGATCGGCCAGGCCAAGACCGGCACCGGCAAGACCCTGGGCTTCGGCCTCCCGATCCTGGAGCGGGTCGTCGTCCCGGTCGACGTCGAGGCCGGCCGCGCCCGCCCCGAGGACGTCGTCGACGGGCCGCAGGCCCTGGTGATCGTCCCCACCCGCGAGCTGTGCCAGCAGGTCACCAACGACCTGCTGACCGCCGGCAAGGTGCGCAACGTCCGCGTGCTGGCCATTTACGGCGGCCGCGCGTACGAGCCGCAGGTCGAGGCCCTGAAGAAGGGCGTCGAGGTGGTCGTCGGCACTCCGGGCCGGCTGCTGGACCTCGCCGGCCAGAAGAAGCTCAGCCTCCGCAACGTGCGCGCGCTGGTCCTCGACGAGGCCGACGAGATGCTCGACCTCGGCTTCCTCCCCGACGTCGAGAAGATCATCAACATGCTGCCGGTCAAGCGGCAGACCATGCTCTTCTCCGCGACGATGCCGGGCGCCGTGATCGGCCTGGCCCGCCGCTACATGTCGCAGCCCACGCACATCCGCGCCACCTCGCCGGACGACGAGGGCGCGACGGTCGCCAACACCACCCAGCACATCTTCCGCGCGCACTCCCTGGACAAGCCGGAGCTCGTCTCCCGCATCCTCCAGGCCGAGAGCCGCGGCCTGGCGATGATCTTCTGCCGTACCAAGCGCACCGCGGCCGACCTCGCGGAGCAGCTGGAGCAGCGCGGCTTCGCCTCGGGCGCGGTCCACGGCGACCTCGGTCAGGGTGCCCGCGAGCAGGCGCTGCGTGCCTTCCGCAACGGCAAGGTCGACGTCCTGGTCTGCACCGACGTCGCCGCCCGCGGCATCGACGTCGAGGGTGTCACGCACGTGATCAACTACCAGACGCCGGAGGACGAGAAGACCTACCTCCACCGCATCGGCCGCACCGGCCGCGCGGGCGCGTCCGGCACCGCGATCACCCTGGTCGACTGGGACGACATCCCGCGCTGGCAGCTGATCAACAAGGCGCTGGACCTGTCGTTCAACGACCCGGAGGAGACCTACTCCACCTCGTCCCACCTCTACGAGCTGCTGGGCATCCCGCAGGGCACCAAGGGCGTCCTGCCGCGTGCGGAGCGCACCCGTGCCGGGCTCGACGCGGAGGCGATCGAGGACCTGGGCGAGACCGGCGGCCGCGGCCGTGGTCGTGGCGGCCGCAAGGCGGCCGGTCCCGCGGCCGGTCCCGCGGCCGAGACCGACGAGCGGCCGGCCCGCACCCGTGCCCCGCGCCAGCGCCGCCGCACCCGCAACGGGAGTCCGGTGACGGAGGCGGCCGCGGGCGCCGAGCAGGCCGCCGAGGCCGCGCTCGACACCGCCGAGGGCGCACCGGCGACGGAGCGCCCCGCGCCGCGCCGCCGGCGCCGCACCCGTACGGTGGCGGAGTCCACGGCGACGGCCACGGCCACCGCCCCGGTGGCGGAGGAGACGGACGCCGCGGAGGCGCCCGCCGCACCGCGCCGCCGGCGCACGCGTGCTGCCGCCGGCGCCGCTGCCGAGGCTTCCGCGCAGACCGCCGGGGCCGCGGCCCCGGCCGACGTGACGGCCGCCGAGGGCGACAGCAGCGAGGCCAAGGCCTCGCGCCGCAGGCGCCGCACCCGCACGGCCAAGCCCGCGGACGCCGAGACGGCGGGCTGACGCACCCCGCCCGGCGCGCTGCCGGGAAGCGAACGACGGCGAACGGCCGGGCACCCTCCGCGGTGCCCGGCCGTTCGCCGTCGCGCGCCACAGCCGTGGGGGGCACGTAGCACGACGGAAACCCGCCGCGGATAGCCTCGGCGCATGAGCCGACCGCCGTTTCTGACGCTGCCCGAGAACGTCACTGCGCATCCGCTGTCCACCGAGCGCGGTCGCTTCGCCGTCCTGGAGTCGGTCCCGCCGGCGGGGACCGCGCGGCGCGGCACAGCGCTGCTGGTGCCCGGCTTCACCGGCAGCAAGGAGGACTTCCTCGCGCTGCTGACGCCGCTGGCCGCGGCCGGTTTCCGCGCCGTCGCCGTGGACGGCCGGGGGCAGAACGAGTCGGTGGGCCCGCGTGACGAGACGGCGTACGCGCAGGGGGAACTGGCCACCGACGTCCTCGCGCAGACCGCCGCGCTGGGTCCGGACGCCGGCCCGGTCCATCTGCTGGGGCACTCGATGGGCGGCCTGGTCGTGCGCGCCGCGGCGATCGCGGCAGGGGCCGCGGGGAAGGACCTGCCGTGGGCGTCACTGACCCTGATGAGCTCCGGGCCCGCCGCGATCGAGACGGCCCAGCAGGCGCGGACGAAGCTGCTGCTGGAGGCGCTGTCCTCGATGGACATGGAGAGCGTGTGGCGGGCGATGCGCGAGCTGGACGCCCAGGATCTGGAGGGCACGGCAGGGACGGCGAACACGACGGGCGAGGTCGAGGTCGAGGAGTTCCTGCACCAGCGGTGGCTGCGCACCGTGCCGGAGCAGCTGATGGCGACCGGCAAGCAGCTGATCGCGGAGCCGGACCGGGTCGCCGAGCTGGCCGCGGTACCGCTGCGCACCCTGGTGCTGTCCGGCGCGGTCGACCACGCGTGGCCGGTGCCGTGGATGGACGAGATGGCGGCCCGGCTCGGCGCCCGGCGGGTGGTCATCGACGGCGCGGAGCACTCGCCCAACACGGAGCGGACGGCGGAGACGGCCGTGGCACTCGCCGATTTCTGGAACGGGGAGGCCGCGAGCGGTGACGGCGAGGCCTAGAGCCGGGCCTGCAGGTGCTCCCAGAAGCCGTCGCGCAGGACGCGGCGCAGATCGGCGTGGCCGCGCAGGGAGATGTTGAGCATGCCCTCCGCCTCGACGAGCAGTTCCTGGTCGTAGGCGGGCGGCAGGTAGGGGTGGCCGGGCAGCAGCTCGGCCAGTGAGTCGCGGCCACGGGTCGCCAGCCACTGGGAGGCGACCCGGGCGCCCACGAAGTGCACGTCCTCGCGGGTGGGGATGGGGCCGGTGGGGATGGGCGCGTCGCCGTAGATGGGCGCGGTGCGCCGGGTGATGTACGGCTTGCAGAAGTCCAGGTCGAGCGTGCGCAGGCTGTCGACCTCCCACAGCAGGGGGTCGGCCTGGTTGCGCCCGTCCGCGGCCTCGATGCCCCACAGGTGGACGCGGGCGCCGTAGCCCTGGGCGGCCTCGACGGCCGAGACCAGGTCCTCGTCGCCGCCGATCAGCACGGCGTCGGAGATCGCCCGGTGCCGGGCCAGCGACTCGAGGTCGCTGCGGATCAGCGAGTCGACGCCCTTCTGCTGCCGGCTGGCGTTGAGATTGCCGAGCCGTACCTTGACGTCGGGCAGCTCGGCGATGCGTTCCTGCTCCGCGCTGTGGATGCGGCGGCGGGCCCCGTCGTACCAGTAGACCCGCAGCAGCCGGCTGTCCGGGAAGAGCTTGCGGGCTCGGTCGATGAAGGCCTCGATGATCCCCTCGGCGTCGAGTTCGAAAGCCCTGCGGTCCTCGGTGCCCGCGACGAGGCGGCCGGCGGCGGCGTACACGTACCCGGCGTCCACGAACACAGCGTGGGTCGCCGGGGTCGTGGCGACCTCGGCGAGGACCCGCTGCAGGAGCTCATTGGTGCGCTCGATGCCGGCGGCGATGGCGGAAAGGGCTTCGTCGTCCATAGAACTCACATTGTCCGGCGCCGCGGTCCGCACACACAACCGGAACCGGGGCCACTGCGGGCTGTTGTTACCTGCGGGTAGAAGGCCGTCGGAAGATTTTCCTTAGGACAGGGAAGGTTTTCGCGATGGCAACAGTTGTCGATACATGAATGACTCACGCAGGTAACGGCTGAGAAGCAGCCCCGTACTCCAATGGAGGAGTGCCCGGACGAAGGGAGAAGCCATGAAGACCATGCGCTTCGAGATCATGCGCCTCAACGACCAGGACGGTCGCGCCGTCGACTGCATGGTCGTGGACGCCGCCTCCGTCGACCAGATCGTCCAGCAGGCCGCCGCGATCGGCCAGCGCATCTACATCCGCCCGGTCGAGCTGGCCTGACGGACACCGCGGAAGGGCCCCGTACGCTGCGGCTGCGGGGCCCTCGTCGTACCCGCGGTGCGGGCGACGGACCGTCAGCCCTCGCCGCGGATGAAGCCGAAGACGCCGTTGGCGATCTGCTGCACGGCGATCGCTGAGAGCAGCATCCCCGACAGCCTGGTGACCAGCACCACACCGCCGTCCTTGATCAGACGGATGATCACCAATGAGTAACGCATCGTCAGCCAGAGCACGACGTGCATGGCGGCGATCGCGACCCACACCGACACCTGTTCCCCGAAGCCGTGTGCGCGCTGCACCGCGAGGATCACCGTCACGATCGCGCCCGGGCCGGCGAGCAGCGGCATCCCGAGCGGCACCAGCGCGACGTTGACGTCCTTGGTCTGCGTCGGCTCGTCCGCCTTGCCGGTGAGCAGGTCGAGCGCGATGAGCAGCAGGAGCAGCCCGCCGGCGATCATCAGGGCGGGCACCGAGACATGCAGGTAGTCCAGGATCTGCTGGCCGCAGATGCCGAAGACGGTGATGACGCCGAGCGCGACCGAGGCGGCCTGCCAGGCCATGCGGCGCTGGACCTTGGCGGCGCGACCGGAGGTGAGGGCGAGGAAGATCGGCGTGATGCCGGGCGGGTCCATGATCACGAAGAGCGTGACGAACACGGACCCGAACAGGGTCAGGGAGAAGAGATCCATGGGCCTAGCGGTGTGCGGAAGGGGTGAGCGGAGCCGCGCCGGTCGCCCGGCGGACGATCTCGCGGTAGACATCGGGGTCGGTGGTGTTCTCGCCGAGCCGGCAGGTCTTGCGCGTGCCGTGGTAGTCGCTGGAGCCGGTGGCCAGCAGCCCCAGCTCGGCGGCGAGGTGGCGCAGCCGGGCGCGGGTGGACTCGTCGTGGTCCATGTGGTCGACCTCAATGCCGTCCAGCCCCGCGGCGGCCAGCTCCTGGATCATGCTCTCCGGAACGACCGCCCCGCGTTTGACGGCGGCGGGGTGGGCGAAGACGACGACCCCGCCGGCGTTCTTGACCAGGCGGATCGCCGCGAAGGGGTCCAGTTCGTGCTTCTGGACGTAGGCGCGGCCGCCGGGGCCGATCCACTCGGGGGTGAACGCCTCGGAGATACTGCCCACCAGCCCCCCGTCGATCAGCGCCTGCGCGATGTGCGGGCGGCCCACGGCGCCGTCGCCCGCGATGCGGGCCACCTGTTCCCACGTCACCGGCACGCCGTGCTCGCGGAGTTTGGCCACCATGGCCTGCGCGCGGGGCGTCCGGTCGTCGCGGACGAGTTCGCGCTCGCGGTACAGCTCCGGCTCCAGCGGGTCGAAGAGGTAGGCGAGCATGTGCATGCTCACGCCGTCATGCCGGCAGGAGAGCTCGGCACCGGTGACCAGGGTCAGACCGCTGTCACCGTGGGCGTGCAGGTCGTCGAGCGCCTTGCCGGCCTCGGCGTATCCGCCCACGGTGTCGTGGTCGGTGAGGGCGACCACGTCCAGCCCGGCGGCGGCCGCGGCCCGCACCAGCCCGGCCGCGGTGTCCGTGCCGTCGGACGCCGTGGAGTGGGTGTGCAGGTCGATGCGCACGAACGTCGCTCCAAGGCTCTCGGTACTCGGCGCCGGCCGCGGACAGCGGCCTTGCGATTACCAGGATAACTGCCCGGCGAGCCTGTGAATCTCAGGAGAGCAGGCGGGGGGAAAGCGCCCCGCACGGAACGAGGTCGATCTCGGCACCGGCCTCGCGCAGATCGGTCAGTATCAGCTCGTCGTAGATGAGCAGCCCGGACTCCTCCGGCCAGACGATCGCCCACAGCCATAGGCCGAACGATTCACCGGCGAAGACGGCCCGGTCCAGCGGGGTGCCCGTCACATGCCACAGGGGGGTCGGCCGGCCCGCCGCGACCACCTTCGCCGCCGGCGGCTTGCCGACGCACATCTGCGGCCCCGGATCGGGCCCCGCGATGCCCGCGAACCGCGCGCCGAGACCCACGCCCAGTTCCTCCGCGACCAGCACCATCTCCCCCGGCCCGCCGAGCGGCCCGGGGCCGGAGCAGGCGACCGCGGTCGCCCGGCCGCCACTGCGGTCGTCCCCCGCCGACGCGACGCCGCTGAACAGCCAGCCGACCGGCAGCGGCCAGGGCATCCACACCGGGACGCGGGCCCGGCTGACGACGACGCCGAGCGCCTCGACACTGGGCGGTACGACGGGCTGCATCGGGTGCACGGCGCCGTGGTCGTCGCACTGCCAGGCGTCGGCGAAGAGGCCGGGCACGCGGACCCGTCCACCGCACTTCGGGCAACTGGGTTCGCCCCTCATACCGCCCCACGGTCCTACCACGGCGTGCCCGCGTCAAGGACGATCACCCGTCCGGGTCCGGCAGCGTGGCGCCCCGGCACGGCCCACGAGCGCAACGCACCGGCGCGGCAGGGCCCGTCAGACGGACAGCGGCACCGAGGCGCGCATCGGATCGCGCAGGTCGGTACCGGCCTCCAGCCACCGCTCCTGCAGCGGCCCCGCGCCACGCACCCGCTTCCAGGCGGCCTCGTTGGCCGTCATGGGCAGCAGCGGGAAGAAGTGGACCGGGTCCATCGGCGGATCGAGGTCGAGATCCTCGATCAGGCCGCCCGGCTCGGCGACCAGGACGGCGGAGAACCCGGCGCCGGGCCACAGGGGTTCACCGACGTCCAGGGAGTTGCCGGGGGCCACGACCACCCCCTCGACCTGGGGCGAGGCGGCCAGCACGGCGAGCGGGCGCAGCACCCGGTCGGTGTCGGCGCCGCTTGTGGTGCGCAGGGTGAGCACCAGTTCTGCCCGCGGACCGCGCACAGGGTCGGCGACACTGACCGACAGGGGCGCCGCGAAGGTCGACGGGGTGGTGCCGGCCGGGGATCCGGCCGGGTCGTTCATGGGCGCGCGGGACATACCGAGCGTCACGTAGCGCACCAGGTCCCCGTCGCGGAAGCGGAGCACCTCGATGCGCTCGGTCCCGAGGAAGGTGATCGCCGCGCGCGCGTCCGGCTCCCCGAAGGACATGCGCAGACGCGCCTCGACCAGCCCCAGTACATCGACCATGAGCCGAGCATAGAGCGCGTATGAAATGGGCAAAGGAGCGCTGTGACGCTTTGGGTGCCTGCTATGGTGAGCCGTCGGTCACGCCGGTAGAGGCGTGCCCGTTCTCCCCCAGCGGGGACAGGCCGGAGGAGGTGGGGCTGCAATGGATCCTAGTCGACCGTGCAGTACCGGCAGCTCTTCCGCCCGGCAACTCTCCTGATCCCCAGCGTTCCGTACCCGGCCACCCGGCCGTGAAACCAAGAAATTCACGGAACTCCAGAGGATTTTCGGAACACTCCGCGAGCGTCCGCGTGCCTTCTCGCCGCTCTGCTCGCACCCCTGGTCTGCCCGGGCCGCCTGCCGCCTCCGGAAGAGCTCGCTGAACTGCGCAGTGATCAACGGTGATCACCCTGCCCTGATCCGCATTTCAGTCCGGCCAGTCCGTGAAGGAGCTTGCCATGTCGATGATTCGTGACCTGCGCGCAGTCGTCCGTCCCGCCCTGCGCAAGAGCAGCACTTCGTACGACTACGGCCCGGACCGCTCCCGCAACGCCACCCCGCCCAGCGCCGTCGTGGACTGCGCGGTCTACCGCGACGGGCGCCGCAGCAGCGACCACATCACACCGCGCGAGGCGCTGGAGAAGGTGAGCGGCGACGGCGACGAGGGCTTTGTGTGGATCGGGTTGCACGAGCCGTCGGAGCGCGAGTTCTCCGAGATCGCGGACGTCTTCGGACTCCACCCGCTGGCCGTGGAGGACGCCGTCCACGCCCACCAGCGGCCCAAGCTGGAGCGGTACGACGACACGCTCTTCATGGTCTTCAAGACCATCCGCTACGTCGAGCACGCCGAACTCACCGCCACCAGCGAGGTGGTGGAGAGCGGTGAGGTCATGGTCTTCACCGGGCGGCAGTTCGTCATCACCGTGCGGCACGGCGGCCACGGCTCGCTGCGCGCGCTGCGCCACCGCCTCGAGGACGACCCCGAGCTGCTGGCCAAGGGCCCCTCGGCGGTGCTGCACGCCATCGCCGACCAGGTCGTCGACGACTACCTGGCGGTCAGCGAGGCCGTCCAGGACGACATCGACGAGGTCGAGATCGACGTCTTCTCCGCGCAGGGCAAGTCCCCGCGCGCCACGGACGCCGGGCGGATCTACCAACTCAAGCGCGAGGTGCTGGAGTTCAAGCGCGCGGTCTCCCCGCTGCTGCGGCCGATGCAGATGCTCAGCGAGCGGCCGATGCGTGTGGTGGACCCGGAGATCCAGAAGTACTTCCGGGACGTCGCCGACCACGTCGCCCGCGTCCACGAAATGGTCGTCGGCTTCGACGACCTGCTGAACTCCATCCTCCAGGCCAACCTCGCCCAGGCGGCGGTCGCGCAGAACGAGGACATGCGCAAGATCACCTCATGGGCGGCCATCATCGCCGTCCCGACCATGATCTGCGGTGTGTACGGGATGAACTTCGAGCACATGCCGGAACTGCACTGGCGGTACGGCTATCCGATGGTGCTGGTCGCCATCGGCGGCATCTGCCTCGCCATCCACCGCATCCTGCGCCGCAACGGCTGGCTGTAGGGCCGGGTCAGCCCCTCCTGCGGTCGGCGAGGATGACCAGCGCCAGCCCGGCCAGGATCACCAGGAGCGCCGGATAGGCCGCCACGGGCGGGGTCTGGCCCAGCCACAGGGCCGCGACCAGCGCGGCCCCCGGCGTCTCCAGCAGGATCGCCGTGGAGGTCGTCGAGGCACCGAGGCCGCGCACCACGCGGTTGAGGATGCTGTGCCCGAGCAGCTGCGCGGCCACGGTCAGCACGGCGAGCTTCAGCCAGGTCGTTCCGGAGTAGCCGGCGAGCGCGGAGCCGGAGGCCAGGCAGACCGCCAGCAGCGCCACGGCGGTGGTGGCATAGCAGACGAAGGTGTACGCCGTCGTGCTGACGGTCCGTCGCACCTCGGCGCCCAGCAGGACGTAGCCCGCGGCGGCGATGCCGCCGGCCAGCGCCAGCGCGTCGCCGGCCAGGGCGCGCGGTGACAGCGACAGGTCCACGCCGGTGAGGATGACCACGCCGAGGACGGCGAGGCCGGTGCCCGCCCACACCAGCGCGGGCTGCCGCTGCCCGCGCAGCCGCAGGAAGAGGGTGGTCCAGACCGGCGTCATGGTGACCATCGCCGTCGAGGAGGCCACCGAGGTCATCGACAGGCTGGGCAGCCAGAGCCCGAAGTGCAGGGCCAGGACCGCGCCCGCGGCGACCGACAGCCCCAGGGCCTTGCGGCCCATGCCGCGCAGCTCGGCGCGATGCCGCAGCAGCGCGAACGGGCTGAGGACACCCACCGCCATCGCGTTGCGCCAGAACGCGATCGCGAGCGCGGGCGCGGCCGTCGCGGCGATGAGCGGGGCCGACAGCGACACCCCGGCGACGGCCACCGCCAGCAGCGCGAAGTCCAGGGGCGCCTTGGCGTGCGGAACGGCCTCCGGGGCCTTTGCCGCCGTCGTCGTCAAAGCGGAGTTGCTGCTGGCGGGCGGCGCGGCGGACACGCGGGTTCTCCTCGGGGCGGCGGGACGGCGACCCCCTTAGCGTAAGGCCCGTACCCCACCCGAGCTCCTGTCGTCTCACGATGCGTGCGACCGGCGGCCGCGGGAGGGCAGGCAATAGGCTGGGCGCATGACGGAAACCGTGGAGCAGCCCCTGCTGGACCGGGCACTCATCGAGGAAGCCGCCAAGAAGTCGGGGCTGCTGTGGGTCGACGGTCAGGCGCTGTGGCACGCGTGGGTCGACGGCGCGGTCGTGGTGGTCGGCGGCGGCCCGGGCGAGCAGCCGCTGCCCGGGCTCCCGCCCGGCGGCACGGCGCTGGTCACCCTCCGCAGCAAGGACAAGGGCGGCCGCCTGGTCGCCTTCCCGGCCCGGGTCGAGGAACTCCCCGCGCACGAGGAGGCGTGGACCGCCGCCGTCACGGAGCTCAAGGGCAAGCGGCTCAACGCGCCGGACGCCGGGACGATGACCGGGCGCTGGGCGCGCGAGTGCCGTGTACTGCGCCTGGAGCCGGCGGGGGCGCCCACCGAGCGGCCCGGCCTGATGCCGGAGCACAGCGGCGCCGCGGTCCCGGTACCCACCACCGCCACCACCCGCCGCCCGGTCCCGGCCGGTCTGCCCAAGCTGCTGTTCCGGCGGCGCGGCCGCGCGTGAGGGCGGCCTAGGACGTCACGGACCGGCCGTAGTCGACGACCTCGTCCTCGTCGGGGGCGCGGAGTGTGAAGTCCTTGCCCCAGTCCGCCATGGTCAGCGTGCCCGCGCCGCCGGCCCGTTCGTAGCGCAGCGGATAGGGCGTGCCCTCCAGGGAGACGTCGATCGTGCCGCCGCTGCCGCCGTCCGCGGTGACCGCGATGGTGCGGACGGGGCCGACCTTGCGGTGGTCGCCGACCGCGAGGTCGCCGCGCAGCACGAAGAAGCCGTCCAGCAGCACTTCCTTGTCGGTGAAGCCGCTGAACTGGCGGTAGGCGGGATCGCCGGTGGGCACCTTGACGTACTTGTCCTTGAGCTTGGCGCCGACCTCGTCGCCGTAGAAGCCCGCGCCCGCCTTCAGGTACAGGTCCTTGCCGACCCGCAGCAGCTCGAAGGTGCTGCCCTGGGTGCTGACCTCGCCGAAGCCG
This sequence comes from Streptomyces sp. RLA123, assembly GCF_056270165.1. Classification (NCBI taxonomy): domain Bacteria; kingdom Bacillati; phylum Actinomycetota; class Actinomycetes; order Kitasatosporales; family Streptomycetaceae; genus Streptomyces; species Streptomyces sp. RLA123. Next base: position 3,062,305 of record NZ_JBWDOR010000003.1, read on the forward strand.
CCGTTGGCGCGCAGCCGCATGTCGAGGGTGTAGGTGCGGCCCTTGCTGACGACCGTGCCGGACAGCCGGACGGTGTCGGCGGCCTCCGCCGCAATGCGGGCTCGCTTCTCGATGGTGGTGGGGGGCAGCTTGCCGACGCCGTTGGTCCCCGCGTCCGGATCACCCGCGCACCCCGTGAGAAGGGGGAGCGCCAGGAGTGCGCACACCAGGCTCGGGAAGGCGGCTGAACGGCGGCCGGGAATCACGGTGTTCTCTTCCTCCTGCGGTCGTCGCCGCCTGACCGAGCAGCGCGGCGGAGCCGAAGCTACCGAAGCGTACCCCCGGCCGGGCGAACGGCTGTGAACGCGATGCGAAGCCCCCGTGGAGCATCTCCGCGCGCCTGGCGCGACCTGCGGCGTTAGCCTGACCGCATGGCAGCCGGAACCTCCCGGGTCTTTCTCTCGCATCTGTCCGGGGTGCGGGTCTTCGACCCCAATGGGGACCAGGTCGGCCGGGTCCGGGACGTGATCGTGATGCTGCGGGTCGGCGGCCGCCCGCCGCGCGTGCCCGGCCTGGTGGTCGAAGTGGCGGGCCGGCGGCGGATCTTCCTGCCGATCACACGGGTGACGGGCGTGGAGTCCGGCCAGGTGATCACCACCGGCGTGGTCAACATGCAGCGCTTCGAGCAGCGCCCCACCGAGACACTGGTCATCGGCGAGCTGCTGGACCGGCGGGTCACGCTGGTCGACACCGGCGAGGAGGTGACCGTGCTGGACGTGTCGATGGTGCGGCTGCCGGCCCGCCGCGACTGGGAGATCGACAAGGTCTTCGTCCGCCGCGGCAAGGGGCGCGTGGGGCTTTCCTGGAGGGGTACCGGCGGGCGGCGGGGGGGAGAGACCCTGACCGTGGAGTGGTCGGCGGTCACCGGCTTCTCGCTGGACGAGCACGCGCAGGGCGCGGCGGCGCTGCTCGCCACCTTCGACCAGTTGCGCCCGGCGGACCTCGCCGGGGTGCTGCACCACCTGTCGCCCAAGCGCCGCGCCGAGGTCGCGGCCGCGCTCGACGACGACCGGCTGGCCGACGTCCTGGAGGAACTGCCCGACGTCGACCAGGTGGAGATCCTCGGCAAGCTGAAGGAGGAGCGGGCGGCCGACGTCCTGGAGGCGATGGACCCCGACGACGCCGCCGACCTGCTCGCCGAGCTGCCCGAGCGGGTGCAGGAACGCCTCCTCGGGCTCATGGAGCCCCACGAGGCCGCCGACATGCGGCGGTTGATGTCGTACGAGGAGCGCACCGCGGGCGGTCTGATGACCACCGAGCCCATCGTGCTGCGCCCGGACGCCACCGTCGCCGACGCCCTCGCACGGGTCCGCAACCCCGATCTGTCCGCCGCGCTCGCCGCCCAGGTGTACGTCTGCCGGCCGCCGGACGAGACCCCCACCGGCAAGTACCTGGGCACCGTGCACTTCCAGCGGCTGCTGCGCGACCCGCCGTTCACGCTGGTGAGCGCGCTGCTCGACAACGACCTGGAGCCGTTGCGCCCGGACACCCCGCTGCCGGCCGTCACCAGCTTCCTGGCGACGTACAACATGGTGGCCGTACCGGTGGTGGACGAGGGCGGCTCGCTGCTCGGCGCGGTGACCGTCGACGACGTACTGGACCACCTGCTGCCGGAGGACTGGCGCGAGACCGAGCTGCACGGGGTGGCCGGGGATGAGTGACGAGCGCCCCCGCGTCCGGCTCGACCAGCCGCTCGTCCGCCGGATGAGCCTGCTGCCCGCCTACGACCCCGAGGCCTTCGGACGGTTGTCGGAGAAGATCGCGCGTTTCCTGGGAACGGGCCGCTTCATCGTCTGGATGACCGTGGTCATCGTGGCCTGGGTGGCGTGGAACGCGCTCGCGCCGCCCGCCATGCGGTGGGACACCTACCCGTTCATCTTCCTCACGCTGATGCTGTCGCTCCAGGCCTCCTACGCCGCCCCGCTCATCCTCCTGGCCCAGAACCGGCAGGACGACAGGGACCGGGTCAATCTGGAGCAGGACCGCAAGGCCAACGACCGGAGCATCGCCGACACCGAGTACCTCACCCGCGAGATCGCCGCACTGCGGCTGGGACTCGGCGAGGTCGCCACCCGCGACTGGATCCGCTCGGAACTCCAGGAACTGCTGAAGGAGATGCACGAGCACGCGCGCGCCGAGGCGGACTGAGGGCCCGCGGGGCCGTGTGAACCCGACCACCGCGGGTCATGGGCGCACACGCGCGACGTACCATCGGTCCATGGCTGACGACACTCCCGCAGGCGCTGTCTCGCTCGACGCGGTGCGCGCCGCCCTCGCGACGGTGAACGACCCAGAGATCCACAAGCCGATCACCGATCTGGGCATGGTCAAGTCCGTCGACATCGCCGACGGCGGAGCGGTGCGGGTCGGCGTGTACCTGACGGTGTCGGGCTGCCCGATGCGGGACACCATCACCAGTCTGGTGACGACGGCGGTCGCCAAGGTCGCGGGCGTCACCGGGGTCAGCGTCGAACTGGACGTCATGAGCGACGAGCAGCGTCGCGAGCTGGCCTCCTCGCTGCGCGGCGGCCAGGCCGAGCGCGAGATCCCCTTCGCCCAGCCGGGCTCGCTCACCCGCGTGTACGCGGTGGCCTCCGGCAAGGGCGGCGTCGGCAAGTCCTCGGTGACGGTGAACCTCGCCGCCTCGATGGCTGCCGACGGACTGAAGGTCGGTGTGGTCGACGCCGACATCTACGGCCACAGCGTGCCCCGCATGCTGGGCGTGGACGGCCGCCCCACCCAGGTCGAGAACATGATCATGCCGCCCTCGGCGCACGGCGTGAAGGTCATCTCCATCGGCATGTTCACCCCGGGCAACGCCCCCGTGGTGTGGCGCGGCCCGATGCTCCACCGCGCGCTCCAGCAGTTCCTCGCCGACGTCTACTGGGGCGACCTGGACGTGCTGCTCCTGGACCTGCCGCCCGGCACCGGTGACATCGCCATCTCGGTGGCCCAGCTGGTCCCGAACGCCGAGATCCTGGTCGTGACGACGCCCCAGCAGGCGGCGGCCGAGGTCGCCGAGCGCGCGGGCACCATCGCCGTGCAGACCCACCAGAAGATCGTCGGCGTCATCGAGAACATGTCCGGGCTGCCCTGCCCGCACTGCGGCGAGATGGTGGACGTCTTCGGCAGCGGCGGCGGCGAGCGCGTCGCGGAGGGCCTGACCCGCACCACCGGCGCCAACGTGCCGGTGCTGGGCCAGATCCCGATCGACGTCCGGCTGCGCGAGGGCGGCGACGACGGCCGCCCGGTCGTGCTCACCGACCCGCAGTCCCCGGCCGGCTCCGCGCTCCGCGACATCGCCGGCAAGCTCGGCGGCCGCCAGCGCGGTCTCGCCGGCATGTCCCTGGGCATCACGCCGCGCAACAAGTTCTGAGCGGCACCTGCCGCTGTGTCAGGGGCGTCCTCCTCGCGAGGGCGCCCCTGCCGTCTGCCGACGGGTCAGCGCCGGTAGGCGTGGATGTCCTTGACCCGCGACAGGCCGAGCCCGTAGGCGCTCATGCCCCGCCCGAACGCGCCCAGATGCACCCCGTGCGCGGAACCGGCCATCACCCAGCCGTACTCGGACTCGCGGTAGTGGAACGGCGTGGGCTCACCGTCCACCGGCAGGGTGAGCGCCGACCAGTCGGCCCCGTCGAGGTTGTCGGCGAGATCCCACGCGATGGCCGTCTGCTGGTCCAGCCAGTCCTCGCGCAGATGGCGTTCCATCTGGGTGGGCCAGGTGCACGTCAGCAACCCGGAGCCGGCCAGCCACGCCGCGGAGGCCACCGAGGTCTCCTCCAGGTCGCCCGTGCCGTCGGCGCTGCGCCGCAGCGGGCGCTGCGCGACCGTCACGACCGTCACGAAACGGCGGTTGTCCGGCGTGGGCTCGACCTTGACGGAGGGCTCGTCGCCGTGGCCGGTCGAGCCGTGCTCCACGGTGCCGTCCGCGCTCCTGCCGACGGGGGCGAGCCAGCGGTGCCCGGTGAAGGCCTCGTCCAGCCCGTACCAGGCGAAGTCGGCGCTGAGATAGCCGTCGATCGTACGATCCGCTGGATCGGCTGTGGTCTCCATACGCGCGGCGCCTCCTCCATAAGGGCAAACAAAGGGAGAATAGCCACTCGCGCGACCTGAACGGGGCACGGGCCCCGGTTCAGGTGGCGTCGGAGTCGAACGGCGGAGCCTCGCCCGGCTCCAGCCCGTCCCGCTTCTTCAGCCGGTCCGGCGTGCCGGAGGCGCCGGAAGCGCCCGTGGAACCGCCGCCGGAACCGCTGTCCCGCCCGTGCACGGCGTCGGTGACCGCGGACATCTCCTCCTTGAAGTCGAATCCGTTGCGGATCTCCTTCAGGCCGAATTCGTCGTTGTCCAGCAGCTGCTTGCGGACGAAGTTGCGCGGGTTGAGGTCCTCGAACTCGAAGTCCTTGAACTCCGGACCCAGCTCCTTGCGGATGTCGGCCTTGGCGCTGTCGGAGAACTCGCGCACCTTGCGGATGAAGTGCGTGACGTCCTTGATGACCTTGGGCAGCTTGTCGGGCCCAAACACGAGCACGGCAAGGATCACGAGCGCGACGACCTCCAGCGCGCCTATGTCTGAAAACACCGTGCAGCTCCTCGTGGTCCTCGGCCGGCGGACGGAATCCGGCGGATCAACTCACCGTACCTGGCCGAGCCGGGAAGACGGGAGTGGCCCGGGGTCAACAGTAGGCCGCGCCGGGGTAAACCCACCCGTGGGCGACGACGGGTTCAGCCGGTGGCCGAGCCGAGGACCAGTTGGACGCTGCGCTCCTTGCCGCCCCGCTTGAGCGTGAGGCCCAGCTTGTCGCCGGGGCGGTGGCTGCGGATGCGCACGATCAGCTCCTCGCCGCTGTGCACCCGCTTGCCGTCGATGGCGGTGATCACGTCGCCCGGCTCGAGGCCGGCCTTGGCGCCGGGACCGTTGGGAGTGATGGAGTCCCCGTCGCCCTCGCCCTCGGGGCTCACCTGGGCGCCGTCGCCGTCGTACTGCAGATTGATGCTGACGCCGATCACCGGGTGGGTGGCCTTGCCGTTGTTGATCAGCTGCTCGGCGACTCGCTTCGCCTGATTGACGGGGATGGCGAAGCCCAGCCCGATGCTGCCGCCCTGGCTGCCGCTGCCGAAGGGGTCCGAGTTGCTGTCGGCGGAGCGGATGGCGCTGTTGATGCCGATGACCAGGCCCCGGGAGTCCACCAGCGGGCCGCCGGAGTTGCCCGGGTTGATCGGGGCGTCGGTCTGGATGGCGTCGACATAGCTGACGTCGCTGCCCTCCGTCTCGCCGCCCGCGGTGATGGGGCGCTGGGTGGCGCTGATGATGCCGGAGGTCACGGTGCCCTCCAGGCCGTACGGGGCGCCGATGGCGACCACCGGGTCGCCCACCTGGGCGGCGTCGGAGTTGCCCAGGGCGACCGGGCGCAGCCCCTTGACCCCGCTGACCTTGATGACCGCCAGGTCGTAGCCGGTGTCGCGGCCGACGATCTTCGCGGACCGGATCTGGCCGCCGCTGAAGGTCACCGAGATGGTGCCGCTCTTCGCGACGGTCTCCACGACGTGGTTGTTGGTGAGGATGTGGCCCTCGTCGTCCAGCACGAAGCCGGTGCCGGTGCCCTCACCGCTGTCGCCCTTGACGTGGATGTAGACGACGCCCGGCAGGACCTTGGCCGCGATCCCCGCGATGCTGTCCGGGGCCCGTTTCCCGGCGTCGGAGGTGGTCTGGGGCAGGGTCACCTGCTCCGATCCGCCGTTCTGCGCCACATAGGCGCCCAGCACGCCACCGACGCCGCCGGCGGCCAGGGTGAGGGCGACCAGGGCGGCGGCCAGCGGGCCGCGGCGGCGCGAGGCCCGGGGGGCGGCGGGCAGCGGCCCGGGGGGCGCCCAGGGGTCGTAGCGGTGCCACTGGCCGACCGAGAGCGGCGGAGGGACCGGGGAAGCGGTGTGCGGCGGCGCGGACGGCCGGGGAGGCACAGGAGGCACAGGAGGCGCCGAGGAGTCCGCCGGACGGGTGACGGGAGGGGCGGGCGCCCAGGGCCCGGGCTCACCGTACGGCGGGGTGTCGTACGGGTCGGATCCGTGCGGCGGCACGGTGTCCTCCGGAGGCTGCGGAGCCTGCGGGGACGGGGCGGCACGCGTCTCGTCCGGAGCCGGTGTCACCGGCTCCGGGCGGCTCCACCACTTCGGCCCGGCGGGCTTCCCCTGGTCCACAGTGCTCCCCTACGACGACCTGTCCTCCCTGGATTGAACCAGGAGTCGGCGCCGCCCGCAGCCGCCCGGTCAGCGGCTGACGGGGAAGGTGCCCAGCAAGGGGGTGGCCGTCGCGACGGGGACGGGCGCCGACGGCGAGGCCGGGACGCTGCCGCCGGTATCCGGGGACGTCTTGGCCGAGGTGGCCGACGCGGAGGCGGCCAGGGTGGCCGGTGTCGCGGAACCGTTCGCGGAGGGCGAGGCGGACGTCCGGCGGTCGGGCGCCAGCAGGGAACGCGCGACGGCCGCCGGGTCGACCCGGCTCACGGACGTCGGCGAGGTCAGCGCGAAGGGCCGTGTGCCGCTGCTGGGGTGCAGGAGGTCGTCGGCCGGCCTGGCCCACACGTCGGCGGCGGGCCGGGCGGACTGCTGCGAGCTCAGCGGGGTCACCGCGGCACCGGTCTCGTCCATGCCGGGCTCCGGGGCGCCGTCCAGCGGCAGCGCGCCGCCGAGGGCGATGGCCGCCATGGAGAACGCGCCGGCCGCCGCGAAGGCGAACCGCCGGCGGCCGCGGACCGCCGAGCCCGTGGCGCCGGGGGTGACCGGACGCGCCGACTCGTGGATCCGGAAGCCCCGGGAGGCCGACGCCGACAGCGGCAGCGCGAACTCCTCGCGGGCGTTGCCGAACAGGTCGCCGTTCAGCCGCTCGCCGCCGAGGCTGGCGGCCTGGATCAGCCCGCCGCCGTCGAAGGGCCCGCCCGTCCCGTCGCCGTCGCCCGCGGGCAGCTCCTGGAGGCGGGCCAGCAGGCCGGCGGAAAGGGCGGGCGGCGCGGAGGCGGCGATCGCGTCCTTCATACGGCGCTGCTCGTCGGCCGCGGCCTTGCACTCGGCGCAGGTCGCCAGGTGCGCCAGGACCCGGTCGCGGGCGTCGTCCTGGAGCTCGCCGTCGACGAAGGCGGCGAGATGGTCTCCGAGGTGCTGCTCGGCGCAGAGCAGATGCCGGCCGCGGGTGGTGCTGCTCACGTGCCCCCGCCCTCCAGGGCCGCCCGGCCCGTGGTCAGCACGGGTGCCCGGCCCGGACGGGCGGCGGGCGCCCGGTGCTCCAGCGCCTTGCGCAGGTGGGAGCGGCCGCGGTGGATGCGGCTGCGCACCGTGCCGAGCTTGACGCCGAGGGTGGCCGCGATCTCCTCGTACGACAGGCCCTCGATGTCACAGAGCACGACCGCGGCGCGGAACTCCGGGGCGAGGGTGTCCAGCGCCTGCTGGATGTCGGCGTCGAAGTGCGTGTCCGCGAAGTGCTGCGCGGGGGACGGCTCACGGCTCGGCAGGCGCTCGGCCGCGTCGTCGCCCAGGGCGTCGAAGCGGATGCGCTGGCGGCGCCGGACCATGTCCAGGAAGAGGTTGGTGGTGATGCGGTGCAGCCAGCCCTCGAAGGTGCCGGGCGTGTACGTCGACAGCGAACGGAAGACCCTGACGAAGACCTCCTGCGTGAGGTCCTCGGCGTCGTGCTGGTTGCCCGTCAGGCGGTAGGCGAGACGGTAGACCCGGGCACTGTGGGTACTGACGATCTCCTCCCACGAGGGAGGGGTCCACGTCTGAGCACCCCCGTCGGTGGCGAAGGTCGCGTTCGTCGCGGCCACTGTCGAGGACTCGTCGGAACGCGGACGGTCGTCAGCTGTATCGGTCACGGATTTCGGCTCGCCGGCCGACCTGCGGAAGCGCGAGAGCACTCCCCGGTGACCCGCCGCAGCCGCACCTCCCCTATCGGCTCTGGTGGTGTCCAGTAGAGCCCCTACCATATCCACCTCGCCCGTTAGCTCCGGATAAGTGCCGAGCCCATCAGCGCGGCCCTCGTTCTCCACCATCTGTCGAACCTCCCAACGGCTGGTCCCATCTCCGGGTTCCCGACCGCAACGGATACAGTCGCCGAGCGGGCTGCAACCGTCACGCGGACAGGAGAGGGCAATTACCGGCAATCGGCAGGCGAGCTGGGCGTTCGCGGACGCTTTCGTCGCCGAGGACGACGCGCTGATACGAGCCCGCGCGCGGGCTCGCGAGGCGGGCGTGCGCCCGGTCTCCCCGGGCACCGGTGCGACCCTGCGCCTGCTGGCCGCGGCCACCGACGCCAAAGCGGTCGTGGAGATCGGCACCGGCACCGGCGTCTCCGGCATCCACCTGCTGCACGGCATGCGCGCCGACGGGGTGCTGACCACCGTCGACACCGAGCCGGACCGCCAGCAACTGGCCCGCGGCGCCTACCGCGAGGCCGGCTTCGCCACCAACCGCGCCCGCTGCATCCTCGGCCGGGCGCTGGACGTGCTCCCCCGTCTCGCCGACGGCGGCTACGACCTGGTCTTCTGCGACGGGGACCGGATGGAGTACCCGGACTACCTGGGTGAATCGTTGCGCCTGCTCCGGCCGGGAGGCCTGGTCTGCTTCGAGGGCGCCTTCGCCCAGGGCCGCGCGATGGACGCCGCCCACCAGGAGGCCGAGGTGATCCGGCTGCGCGAGCTGATGCGGACGGTCCGCGACAATCCCGCGCTCGCCCCCGTTCTGCTGCCGACCGACGACGGACTGCTCTGCGCGGTACGCCGCGGCTGACATTTCCGGCGTCGCCCATACCGGTCCGCGCCCGCATTCCGGCGTACTCCGACCCCGCCGGCACTTCCGGACGTTCGGGAAAGAAAAACAAGCGGCCCCCGGCGCAGGTGTGCTGCCGGGGGCCCAAGGCTTGGATTGGCCGGTTCAGGCGATGGCCTTCTTCAATGCCTCGCCGAGTGCATCCGCCTCGTCCGGGGTCAGCTCGACGACAAGCCGTCCGCCGCCCTCGAGCGGAACGCGCATGATGATGCTCCGCCCCTCCTTGGTCACCTCGAGCGGGCCATCACCCGTCCGCGGCTTCATGGCCGCCATGCTCGTTCCCCTTCCTGAAACCAGCTCTTCGCACACGGTGGCCCAGGCGCCACCGGACTCGAACACATTGGTTCTCGGCCATTATCCCGCATCGGGTGACCCGATGACCAACATCGGTTCCCATCCGTTCGAGAACCCGGTCCCGCAAAACCGTCCATTTCGGTGATCGCCCACTGCCGTGCGTTTGATGGACGTCACATGTTCGCGTGCGGTGATCTCCGGCATGCTGGCCCCGAACGCGAGCCGCGACGAAGGGGATCACATGACGGACGCCGTGCTGTACGAGGTGAGCGACGGGCTCGCCACCATCACCTTGAACCGTCCCGACGCGATGAACGCGCTGAACATCGAGACCAAGGTCGCCCTGCGCGACGCCCTGCAGGCGGCGGGCGCCGACCGGGTGGTGCGGGCGGTGCTGCTGACCGCGACCGGCAAGGCGTTCTGCGTGGGACAGGACCTCAAGGAGCACGTCTCGTTCCTCGCCGAGGAGGGCGGCGGCTCCGCGATGTCCACGGTCCGCGAGCACTACAACCCGATCGTCACGGCCATCACGACCATGCCCAAGCCGGTCGTCGCCGGGATCAACGGGGTCGCGGCGGGCGCGGGGGCGGGCTTCGCCTTCGCCTGCGACTACCGCGTGGCCGCCGACACCGCGGCGTTCAACACCTCCTTCGTCGGCGTCGCCCTGACCGCCGACTCCGGCGCCTCCTGGACGCTGCCCCGGCTCATCGGCCGCAGCCGCGCCGCCGACCTGCTGTTCTTCCCGCGGACAGTGCCCGCGAAGGAGGCGTACGAGCTCGGCATCGTCAACCGGCTGGTCCCGGCAGCCGACCTGGCCGCCGAGGCCGCGGAGGTGGCCCGCCGGTTCGCCGAGGGCCCCACGCTGGCCTACGCGGCGGTCAAGGCGTCCCTGGCGTACGGCGAGGACCACGCGCTGGTCGAGACGCTGGCCAAGGAGGACGAACTGCAGACCCTCGCGGGCGCTTCCGAGGACCACCGGATCGCGGTCGAGGCATTCCTCAAGAAGGAGAAGCCCCGCTACCTGGGGCGCTGAAGGCCTCCGGCGGCCGGCTGCCCCCGAAGCCTCAGCGGCGGGCGAAGCAGTCGGCCAGGTGGTCGTCCACCAGGCCGCAGGCCTGCATCAGCGCGTAGGCGGTGGTGGGGCCGACGAAGCGGAAACCGCGCTTCTTGAGGTCCTTGGCCAGGGCGGTGGACTCCGCCGTCACGGCCGGTACGTCCGCGGTGGTGCGGGGAGCGGGCCGCGCCCCCGCACCACCGGCGTCCGGCGCGTAGGACCACACAAGGGCGTCCAGTCCGCCCTCGTACCCCTCGCGCAGTTCCAGGGTGGCCCGTGCGTTGGAGACCGCCGCGTCGATCTTGGCGCGGTTGCGGATGATGCCGGTGTCGCCGAGCAGCCGCTCGCGGTCCTCGTCGGTGAAGGCGGCCACGGCGTCCGGCGAGAAGCCCGCGAAGGCCTTGCGGAAGCCCTCGCGGCGGCGCAGGATCGTGATCCACGACAGGCCCGACTGGAAGGCCTCCAGGCACACCCGCTCTAAGAGCGGGGCCTCGCCGTGCACCGGACGGCCCCACTCGGTGTCGTGGTACTCCCGGTAGTCCGCGAAGGTCGCGGTCTCCAGTCCCCAGGGGCAGCGCGCCTTGCCGTCCGCCCCGACGACCACACCGCTCATCGCTCGCCCCCGGGCCCGCTGGGCTCGTGGGCGGCGTCCTCCGCGTCCTGGGCGGCGTCCTTGACGAGCGAGGGGCCGCCGAACGCGGTGGCGTGCGCCCCGGCGAGCGCGGCCTCCAGGTCGGCGATGTGCGCGTCGCGCTGGGCGAGTTCCGCGGCCAGCCGGTCCAGCACGTCGTCGACGTCGAGCATGCGGTAACCACGCACGGCCACCGGCAGCCGCAGCTGCTCTATGTCGGCGCGCCCCACCGGGCGCTCGCGGGGCAGCCGGTCGTCCAACCGGTCCGGCTCCACGTCGCGAAGCCCCCCGCCGTCGCCGAGCACCGCGAGGGCCACCGCGGCGACCACCGCGACCAGCGCGATGAGCAAGAACCAGAACAAGACCTCTCCCGGGGTCGGCCCGACGTGTACGGCACGATCGTGCCACGCCGCGCAGTGCGCGCGGTGCGCGGTCGGCGACTATCTTCGGTCGGCGGATCACATTTCGAGGAGACGGGCACGACATGCTGAGGCTGGGCACACGGGAATTCGGCGAGCACGAGCCCGTGATCATGGCGATCGTGAACCGGACGCCGGACTCGTTCTACGACCAGGGCGCCACGTTCAGCGACGAACCCGCCCTGGCGCGCGTGGCGCAGGCCGTGGCCGAGGGCGCCGCGATCATCGACATCGGCGGCGTCAAGGCGGGCCCCGGGGCGGAGGTGTCGGCGCAGGAGGAGATCGGGCGCACGGCCGGCTTCGTCGCCGAGGTGCGGCGGCGCCACCCCGACGTCGTCATCAGCGTGGACACCTGGCGGCACGAGGTCGGCGAGGCCGTCTGCGCGGCGGGCGCGGACCTGCTGAACGACGCGTGGGGCGGGGTCGACCCCCGGCTCGCCGAAGTCGCGGCCGCGCACGGCGTCGGCCTGGTGTGCACGCACGCGGGCGGCGCGCAGCCGCGCACCCGGCCGCACCGCGTGCGCTATGACGACGTCATGGCGGACATCTTGAAGATCACCGTGGGCCTCGCCGAACGCGCGGTCGCCCTCGGGGTGCGGCGGGACGCCGTCCTCATCGACCCCGGGCACGACTTCGGCAAGAACACCCGGCACTCCCTGGAGGCGACGCGGCGCCTGCCGGAGATGACGGCGACGGGGTGGCCGGTGCTGGTCTCCCTGTCCAACAAGGACTTCGTGGGCGAGACGCTGGACCGGCCGGTCAAGGAGCGGCTGCTGGGCACGCTGGCGACGACGGCGGTGTCGGCCTGGCTGGGCGCGCAGGTGTACCGCGTGCACGAGGTCGCCGAGACCCGGCAGGTGCTCGACATGGTCGCCTCCATCGCGGGCCGGCGCCCGCCGGCGGTGGCCCGGCGCGGACTGGCCTGACGGGCCCGCCCGCGCCGGCCGCGGCACACCCTGGGCCGCCGGCTGGTCCTAGTCCCCGCTCTCCTTGGTCACCAGGGCGACGGCCTCGTCCACGTCGTCGGTGAGGTGCAGCAACTCCAGGTCCACCGGTGACGCCTTGCCCTGGTGGACGACGGTCTCCCGGACCCAGTCGACCAGGCCCCGCCAGTAGGCGGTGCCGAACAGGACGAGGGGGAACTGCGTGACCTTGCGGGTCTGCACGAGGGTGAGGGCCTCGAAGAGCTCGTCGAGCGTGCCGAAGCCGCCGGGCAGCACGATGAAGCCGGTGGCGTACTTCACGAACATCGTCTTGCGGACGAAGAAGTAGCGGAAGTTCACGCCGATGTCGACGTAGGGGTTGAGCCCCTGCTCGAAGGGCAGCTCGATGCCGAGTCCCACCGAGACGCCGCCGGCCTCGCACGCGCCGCGGTTGGCCGCCTCCATGGCGCCGGGGCCGCCCCCGGTGATGACGGCGAAGCCGGCCTCCGCCAGGGCGCGTCCGATACGGACGCCGGTCTCGTACTCCGGTGTGCCCTCGGGTGTACGGGCGGAGCCGAAGACGCTGACGGCGCTGCCGAGTTCGGCCAGGGCGCCGAAGCCCTCCACGAACTCGGACTGGATGCGCATCACGCGCCAGGGATCGCCGTGCACCCAGTCCGACGGGCCGCGGGTGTCCAGCAGCCGCTGGTCGGTGGTGGACTTCTGCACCTGGCCCCGGCGGCGTACCACCGGGCCGGTGTGGCGCTCGGGCCAGTCATGACCTGTGGAACTGGCCTCCGCCGCCGCCGTCTCGGCCGCCGCCGCCTCCTCCGCGTCACGGTCCATGTCGCGCTCCTTTCGCTGCGTCCCTCCGGTCCGGTCAGGGTACGCACGCGCCCACCACGCGGATCAAGAACGCGCCGTTGAATTGCTCCTTACGCCAGCCAGGCGCGCAGCTTCCGTTCCGCCTCCAGGACGGCGGCGACGGCGACGTGCTCCTCGCGGGTGTGGGCGAGTTTGGGGTCGCCGGGACCGTAGTTCACCGCGGGGACGCCGAGCGCGGAGAAGCGGGCGACGTCGGTCCAGGCGTCCTTGGGCGCGGGCTCGGTGCCGATGGCCGCCACGAACGCCGCCGCGGCGGGGTGGGACAGGCCCGGCAGGGCGCCGGGGGCGCTGTCGGTGAGCAGCACGTCGAAGCCCTCGAAGACCTCGCGGACATGGGCGAAGGCCTCGGCCTCCGAACGGTCGGGGGCGAAGCGGAAGTTGACGATCACCGCGCAGAAGTCGGGGATGACGTTGCCTGCGTGACCGCCCTCGATCATGACGGCGTTGAGGCCCTCGCGGTAGGTCAGTCCGTCGATGACGGCGTGCCGGGGCTCGTAGGCGGCGAGGCGGGCCAGGACCGGCGCGGCCTTGTGGATGGCGTTCTCACCGAGCCAGCCGCGGGCGGAGTGGGCCCGGCGGCCGGAGGTCTCCACACGGACCCGCAGGGTGCCCTGGCAGCCGCCCTCGACCTTGGCGTCGGTGGGCTCCAGCAGCACCGCGAAGTCGCCCTCGAGCCAGTCGGGGTGGTGCTCGGCCAGCCGCCGCAGCCCGTTGCGCTCGGCCTCGATCTCCTCGGCGTCGTAGAAGACGAAGGTGAGGTCGCGGTTGGGCTCGGGGAGGGTGGCGGCGAGCCGCAGCTGGACAGCGACGCCGGACTTCATGTCGGTGGTGCCGCAGCCCCACAGGATGCCGTCGTCGTCCAGCCGGGAGGGCACGTTGCCGGCGATGGGCACGGTGTCCAGGTGCCCGGCGAGCACGACCCGTTCGGCGCGCCCCAGGCGCGTACGGGCGACCACGGCGTCGCCGTCGCGGTCGACGGTGAGGTGCGGCAGGGCGCGCAGTGCCTCCTCCACGGCGTCGGCCAGCGGCTTCTCTGCGAGGCTGACGGAGGGGATGTCGACGAGCTGCGCCGTCACCGCGGCGGCGTCCTGACTGAGATCGAGCACGGGCCGTTCCATGCCGCCGACCCTACCGGGGGCCGAATGCCGTGGTCGGCACAGCCGCCTTCGGTACGGTGTGCGCGTGCCGAAGCCCACGCCGACGTCCCGTCCCGCCGCGCGCGCTCCCCGGAAGCGGGGACGCGGCGCGCGAGTGGTCACCGCCGCCCTGGTGCTGCTGGGGGTCGCGGGCTACGCGGCCCACCACTTCGGCGTGATCGGGGGCGGTCCCGGGCGCGTCGAGTGCACGGTGACCGCCGAGGGCGGGACGCTGCGGCTGGAGCCGCAGCAGGCCGCCAACGCCTCCACGATCGCCGCCGTGGCCAGTTCCCGCCGGCTGCCGGAACGCGCCGTGGCGATAGCGCTGGCGACGTCGATGCAGGAGTCCGCGCTGCGCAACATCAACCACGGCGACCGCGACTCGATGGGCCTGTTCCAGCAGCGCCCCTCGCAGGGCTGGGGCACGGCGGCGCAGATCATGGACCCGGTCTACGCCTCGAACGAGTTCTTCGACGGTCTGGTGAAGATCCAGGGCTACTCGCGGCTGCCGCTCACCGTGGCCGCGCAGCGGGTGCAGAAGAGCGGCTATCCGCAGGCGTACGCCAAGCACGAGGCGGACGCGGCGCTGCTGGCCGCCGCCCTGACCGGCCGGCACGGTGCGGCGCTGACCTGCACGGCGGCGGACGGCGGACGGGCCCTCCCCGGCGGGGACCCCGCGACGGTACGGGCCCGCCTGGTACGGGAGTTCGGCCCGGACGTGGCGCCGAGGACGATGGCGGCCGCCGCTCCGGGCGCCCCGTCCGGCGCCAAGGGCGACGCCAAGAACGGCGACACCCCCGAGCGCGCCGAGGCCGGCGCCCGACGGGCCGCGGGACCGCGCACGGTGGCGGTGCCCTCCGCGCCCGCCGGCGGCGGGACGCGGGGCGGCGACACCCGGCGCGGCTGGGAGCTGGCGCAGTGGGCGGTGGCGCACGCCCATGAACTGAAGGTCGAGAAAGTCGCTTTCGCGCACCGGGAGTGGTCCGCGGCGGCCTCCGGCAAGGGCTGGACGACATCGAATAGCGCCGATTCCGGTACGTCGGCGGAAGACGTGCGCATCACCGTCGCGCAATAGTGCGGGCATTCACCCCCAGGCGGGTCGCTTGTACGCCAAACCCATCAGATGGGAAACCGTCTTTGCGCAACGTCAAAACCCCATCTGACACAGGGCCGTGACGTTTCGTCGGCGCAGCTCACGACGCCCGAATTGCTCCGCTTTACCAGCCACCGGAACTCACCGCATTACCAACTCTTTACCTAAGGCGGCCGCAACCTTCGGGGCACCTCACGCGGTAGTCACGACGTCCGCCCCGCGGACATGTCACGCCGTAACTGTCGTCTCTCCGTAAAAGGAGCACCATGTCTCTCCCCCTCACGCGTCGGATCGTCCGGGCCGCCCTGCTGGTCGGCGCGGCCGCGGCGCCTCTCATCGGTGCCGGTGCCGCGTCCGCAGCCGAGCTGCCGCAGGTCGGCGACCTGGGTGGGCTGACCAACGTGGACAAGGCCCCGGAAATCGCCGGCACGGTCACGCATGCCGCCAAGGACTCCGGTGCGGATAAGGCCGTACAGCAGACCGTGCCCGCCACGGCGCGCACGGTGGCCG
Source organism: Streptomyces sp. RLA123 (assembly GCF_056270165.1). Taxonomy (NCBI): domain Bacteria; kingdom Bacillati; phylum Actinomycetota; class Actinomycetes; order Kitasatosporales; family Streptomycetaceae; genus Streptomyces; species Streptomyces sp. RLA123. The sequence continues at coordinate 3,078,103 of NZ_JBWDOR010000003.1, forward strand.
GCCTGGGCAAGACGGCCCAGCCGGCCGTCAGCGGCGTCGCCACCAAGGCGGCGGGCACCATCGGCGGTGCCGCCGTGGAGGTCGGCAAGCACGCCGGCAAGACCGGTCTGCCGCTGCAGAGCCTGCCCACCACCGACCAGCTTCCCCTCAAGGGGCTTCCCCTCGGCGGCTGATCCCCCACAGCCGCACCGGAAGGGCCCGGAGAGCCTCGGCTCCCCGGGCCCTTCGGGCTGTCCGGGACGGATCAGGCGGCCAGGCGGCGTACGGCGGCGGCGACCCGCTCGTCGGTGGCCGTGAAGGCGATCCGCACGTACCGCTCGCCGGCCTCGCCGTAGAAGTCGCCCGGCGCCACGAGGATGCCGCGCTTGGACAGGTCGGCGACCGTGTCCCAGCCCGACTCGTCGCGCGTGGCCCACAGATAGAGGCTGGCCTCGCTGTGCTCGATGCGGAATCCGGCCGCCTCGAACGCCGTGCGCAGGGCGGCCCGGCGCCGCGCGTAGCGCTCGCGCTGCCCGGCCACATGGGCGTCGTCGCCGAGGGCCGCGATGGTGGCGGCCTGCACCGGGGCGGGCGTCATCATGCCGCCGTGCTTGCGGATCTGCAGCAGCTCGCCCAGCACGGCCGGGTCGCCCAGCAGGAAGGCGGACCGGTAGCCGGCCAGGTTGGAACGCTTGGACAGCGAGTGGACGGCGACGATGCCCTCGTACGAGCCGCCGCAGACATCCGGGTGCAGCACCGAGACCGGGTCCGCCTCCCAGCCCAGTTCGAGGTAGCACTCGTCGCTGAAGACCAGCACGCCGTGCTCGCGGGCCCAGGCCACCGCCCGGCGCAGCTCGTCCTTGCCGAGCACCCGCCCGGTGGGGTTGGAGGGGCTGTTGAGCCACAGCAACCGCAGGCCGGCCGGGTCGAGGCCGGTCGGCTCGTCGTAGACGACCGGCTCGGCGCCCACGAGGCGCGCGCCGACCTCGTAGGTCGGGTACGCCAGCCGCGGATACGCGACCTTGTCGCCGGAGCCCAGACCCAGCTGGGTCGGCAGCCAGGCGACCAGCTCCTTGGAGCCGACCACCGGCAGGACATGGGTGTCCCCCAGGTCCGTGGCGCCGAGCCGGCGCCCCGCCCACCCGGTGATCGCGGCACGCAGCTCGGGGGTGCCCCACACGGTGGGGTAGCCGGGGCTGTCGGAGGCCTCGCTCAGTGCGCGGCGGACGATGTGGGGGACCGGGTCGACGGGGGTGCCCACCGACAGGTCGACGATGCCTCCGGCGTGTGCGGCGGCCGTGGCCTTGTACGGTTCGAGCCGGTCCCACGGGAAGACGGGGAGTCTGGACGAGACTGGCTGCGCCACGCTGGTGCTCACTTTCCGTTACTGAAAGGCCGGAAGGCCGCTAAACACGGCGGCCCCGCACGGCGGTGTGCCGTACGGGACCGCCCACAACTGTCGGGGTCACGCGCCCTGCGGCGGCAGAGCGACGATGAAGGGGTGGTCGCGCTCGATCAGCCCCAGCTTGGAGGCACCACCGGGCGAACCGAGCTCGTCGAAGAACTCGACGTTCGCCTTGTAGTAGTCCTTCCACTCCTCCGGGGTGTCATCCTCGTAGAAGATGGCCTCCACCGGGCAGACCGGCTCACAGGCTCCGCAGTCGACGCATTCGTCCGGGTGGATGTACAAGGACCGCTGGCCCTCGTAGATGCAGTCGACCGGGCACTCCTCGATGCACGCCTTGTCCTTGACGTCGACACAAGGCTGCGCGATGACGTAGGTCACGCTGTCGTTCCTCCTCGATAGGGCTGTCTCGCGCGGGAGCGCGGCGTCGTCGATGCCCGCACCTAGTATCTCCGTTCTTGGGCGGCAGACGAACAGGAGGGGCGGTCATGAGCATGGATTTCACCGCCGGAGCCCGGGCAGACGTCCGTATAACCCCCTCTGACGTGGGTAAACGAGTGTCAGTTCGGCGGATCGCGGAGATCGTCGGCGGACGGCCCGTGTTCACCGACGCCGTAGGGGTTCTCACATCGTGGGACGAAGGGGCGCTGGTCGTCACACGCAGGAACGGAGAGGCCGTCCGCATCGCGGAACGCCTGCTGGTGGCGGCAAAGATCGTGCCCGACACGCCCACCCGGCGCGGGCCGCGGGCACCCCGCGCCACGGTCCGCGAACTGCAGGAGAGCGCCGCGCGCTGCTGGCCCGCGCCCGAGACCGCACAGCTCGGAGCCTGGACGCTACGGGCCGCCGGCGGCTTCACCCGGCGGGCCAACTCCGCGCTGCCGCTCGGCGAGCCGGGCATGTCCGACACGGCGGCTGCCGAGGCGGTCGCCCACTGGTACGGCGAACGCGGGCTGCCCGCGTACATCCAGATCACCACGGGTGACGAAGAGGGCGACAAGGCCCTCGCGCGGACACTCGACGCGCTCGGCTGGACCGCCGAGGGCCACGCCCTGCTGCGCACCGCCCCGCTGGCGCCGCTCGCCGACCTGCCGGGCGCCGAACAGGTGCGGCTCACCCGCGAGGCGGACGCCGGATGGCTCGCCCGGTACCAGCGCACCGGCGGCCCCGGCGACGCGGCACTCGCCGTGCTCACCGGCGGCCCCTCCGTGTGGCTGGCGAGCGTCCCGGGAGCCGCGGGTGAGGCACCCGCCGCCATCGGGCGGTGCGCGGTCGACGGACGCTGGGCGTCCATCGCCGCCGTCGAGACCGACCCCGGCCTGCGTCGCACCGGGCTGGCCACGGCGGTCGTCGCGGCGATGGCCCGCAAAGCCCTGGACGAGGGCGCCTCGGGGGCGTATCTGCAGGTCGAGAGCGGCAACGACGGCGCCCGCGCGCTCTGGGACCGACTGGGCTTCGTCACCCACCACGCGTACCACTACCGGCGCGGGCCGCGCCCGGCGGACGGTTAGGAGCGGCGGCATGGACGACTCCGTCAGGCGGCGCTTCACCGAGGCCGCCCGCGAACCGCGCCCGGACCTGGCGGCCCTGTGCCTGCTGATCGGCGAGGAGGCCGACCCGGGCCTCGGCGAGGCCGGAACGGACGCCGCACAGATCGAACTCGACCGGCTCGCCGGGCTCCTGCCGTACGGGCCGGCCCGGGCCGCCGACTGGGCCGCCGCCACAGCCGCCCTGCTCGGCGGCCGGCTCGGCTTCGGCGGAACCCCCGCGGACTACCAGCGGCTGGAGTCCTCGCTGCTGCACGAGGTGCTGCGGCGGCGGCGCGGGCTGCCCATCCTGCTGTCGGTGGTCTGGATCGAGGTCGCCCGGCGGGCCGGTGCCCCGGTCTACGGCGTCGCCCTCCCCGGCCACTTCGTGGTCGGGTTCGGCGACCCTGCCGGCGACTTCGTGCTCGCCGACCCCTTCAACGGCGGACGCCCCCTCGGCGACGAGGACGTACGCCTCCTCGTCGCCGGCGCCACCGGCTCCGGCCTGTCCCCCGCGATGCTCAGCCCGGCCGACCCGCTCGAGATCGTGCTGCGCGTCCTGAACAACATCCGCGCCTGGGCCGACGCCCGCCCCGAGCACCTCGCGGTCCAGCTCTGGGCCGTCGAGCTCGCCCTGCTCCTGCCCCACCACCCGGCGCGGCTGCGCCAGGAGTACGCCCAACTGCTCGTTCGGAAGGGGGACTTTGCGCGGGGCGCCGCCGAGATGGAGGCTTGCGCCGACATCCTCGACACGGTGGAGCCGGCCACGGCGGGCGCGTTGCGCCATCAGGCGCGTGCGGCGCGTGCGCTGCTCAATTGATGTCCCGGGTCCGTGACTTCACAGGGCACACGGGCGGCGGGGGAAAAACCCGTTACAACCAGCCGCGCTCACGCGCGATGCGAACCGCCTCCGTCCGGTTGCGCGCCCCCGCCTTCTGGATCGCCGTGGAGAGGTAGTTGCGGACCGTCCCCTCGGAGAGGTGAAGCCGGCGCGCGATCTCCGCGTTGAGCGAGCCGTCGGCCGCGGCTCGCAGAACGTCCCGCTCGCGCGGGGTGAGAGGGTCGGCCCCCTCGCTGAGCGCGGCCGCGGCGAGCGCGGGGTCGATGACCTTCTCGCCGCGCAGAACGGCGCGCACCGCGTCCGCGAGCCGCGCGGCGGGGGCGTCCTTGACCAGGAAGGCGTCGGCGCCGGCTTCCATGGCGCGCCGCAGGTAGCCGGGGCGCCCGAAGGTGGTGACGATGACGACGCGTACCCGCGGCAGCTCGGCCCGCAGCGCGGCCGCCGCATCGAGGCCGTTCATGGCGCCGGGCATCTCGATGTCGAGGAGCGCGACGTCCGCCTGCGCTTCGCGTGCCGCGGCGACGGCGGCCTCGCCGCGGGAGACCTGGGCGACGACCTCGATGTCATCCTCCAGCCCCAGCAGCGCGGCCAGTGCCTCGCGCACCATCGACTGGTCCTCCGCCAGCAGCACCCGGATCATGGGCGGCAGCGTAGCCCGCCGGGACGAACGCGCGGAGGGTGAACCCGCGGCCGCCCTCCGTCTCCAGTCGGCCGCCGGCCAGCAGGAGCCGTTCCTCCAGCCCTGTGAGGCCGTTGCCGCGCCCGGCGCCGCCGGGCCCGCTCCCGTCGTCGGAGACGGTCAGGCACACCGTTCCGTCGCCCTCGCGGACGGCGACGGCGCACCGCCGGGCGCCGCTGTGCCGTACGACGTTGGTGACCGCCTCGCGCAGGGCCCAGGCCAGCGCGGCCTCCGCCTCGAGGGTCAGCGGGACGGTCACCTCGGCGGGCAGGTCGTCGCGGATGCCGGCGGTCCGCAGGGCGCTGCGGGCCGCGATGAGCTCGTCGGCGAGGTTGGCCCGCCGGTAGCCGCTGACGGCCTCGCGGACGTCGACGAGGGCCTGGCGGCTGACCCGTTCGATGTCGGCGACCTGCGCGGCGGCGTCCCCGGGCCGGTCGGGCAGCATGCGCCCGGCGAGTTCGCTCTTGAGGGTGATCAGGGACAGCGAGTGCCCCAGCAGGTCGTGCAGGTCGCGGGCGAGCCGCAGCCGTTCCTCGGTGGCGGCCAGCTGCGCGACGGCCTCCCGGGCCTCGCGCAGTTCGCGGGTGGTGCGGACGAGCTGCCGCACTCCCATCATCGCGAAGCCGCCGAGCATGCACGGCACGAGGAGCGAGCCCAGCGTGATGCCGTTCACGCCGCCCGGCGCGGCGCACAGCGCGAGCACCGCGGTGACCAGGGGGATCGCCCAGCGCGCCCGGCGGCCGGACAGGACCGCGCCGCAGGCGACCGACAGGTAGACGAAGAGCACGAGGAACGCAGCGCCGAGGGTCAGCCCGAGGACCAGGGCGAGGACGCCGAGCAGCCCCAGCACCCCGTACACCCAGGGCGGCTGCTGTTCGGCGTTGGTGCGCCGGAAGACCAGGCCGAGGTAGAGCGTGACGTACACGAGGAGCCCGGTCCACCCGAGCACGGTGGCGGGCAGGTCGTGCCCGCCCTCGGCCAGGTCGCTGACCGGGGAGCCCAGGTAGAGCATCCACATCGCGACCCAGATCAGCTTCACGAAGGCCTGCCGGCGGTTCTCCGGTGCCCGGCCGATCGCCGTCGTGTCGTCGGCCGCCCCGGCCTCCGGCCGGTGTGTGGCTCCCGCGGTCACGTCCCGCTCCTTTCCTCGGCAGCCCGTTCGGGAGGTCAGGCCTTCGCGGTGTCCTTGCGGTACATCCAAGCGGCTGTGCCCGCGAAGAGCACCAGGTAGACCACGAGCACCGCCACGTCGCGCAGGTGGGGGGCATGGCCGAGCTCGACGGCCTGGCCGAGCGCGGCGTACGGGCGCGCCGGGAGCACGTCCGCGATGTGCCGCAGCCAGGCCGGGAAGACGCTGTACGGCATCCACAGGCCGCCGAGCAGTGCCATCCCGAAGTAGGCGATCATGGCGACCGGGCGGGCCACGTCCGCGCTCGCGACGTAGCCGATGGCCACGCCCAGCGCGGCGAAGACGAAGCTGCCCGCCCAGCTGGTCAGCAGGACGCCGCCCCACTGCCAGGCGTCCAGCCGCACGCCCTTGACGGCCGCGCCCGCGATCAGGACGAGGACGATCGAGGGCAGGCTGACGGTGGCCGCGGAGGCGATCTTCGCCATGACGTAGCCGCGGCCCGGCAGCGCGGTCAGCCGCAGCTGCCGGACCCAGCCCTTGTCGCGTTCGCGGGCGATGCGCTCGGAGTTGCCCATGAGCACGGCGGTCATGGCGCCGAAGGCACACATCGCGACCATGTAGTACGTCACCAGAGAGCTTTTCTGACCCGCCGTCAGGATCAGGAAGAGCAGCACCGGGTAGATCACCGAGAAGAACATGAACTTGCGGTTGCGCAGGACGCGCAGGATCTCCAGCTTGACCAGCGTCCTCATCGGGCCGCCACCTCCTCGTCCTTGGACACGGCCGCCGGCGCGGCCGATTCCGTGCCGGCTGTGATGGCCAGGAAGGCCTGTTCCAGGCCGAGCCCGGCGACTTCGAGGTGCCGGGGGTAGAGCCCGGCCGCGTAGACGGCGTGCACGGTCGCGTCGGCGTCGGTGGAGCGCAGGCGCACGGTGCGGCCGGCCACCTCGGCCGCCGTGACCCCGGGCAGGGCGAGCAGGGCCGCCTCGTCCCACGGGGTGTCGAGGTCGAAGACGATCCGCCGGACGCCGGTACGCGCCTTGATCTCCGACGCGGTGCCGTCGGCCAGCAGCCGGCCGCCCTGCAGGACGAGCACGCGGTCGGCGACCGCGTCCGCCTCCTCCAGGTAGTGGGTGGCGAACAGCACGGTGCGGCCCTGCCGCACCTGGTCGCGCATGGCGTCCCAGAAGGCCTGGCGCGCGGAGACGTCCATACCCGTGGTGGGCTCGTCCAGGACCAGCAGGTCGCTCGCCCCGGCGGTCGCCAGGGCGAAGCGCACGCGCTGCTCCTGGCCGCCGGAGAGCTTGTTGACCTTGCGGCCTGCGATCGCCTCCAGGCCGGCGCCGGCGAGCACCTCGGCGACGGGGCGCGGGCGGGGGTGCAGGTCGCAGGCGAGCCGCACGATCTCCCGTACGGTGACGTCCTCCATGAGGCCGCCGCTCTGCAGCATGGCGCCGACCAGTCCCTCAAAGATCGCGCGGCGCGGTGCGCGGCCGAAGATCTCGACGGTGCCGGAGTCGGGGGTGCGCAGACCCAGCAGCAGGTCCAAGGCGGTGGACTTGCCGGCGCCGTTGGGGCCGAGGAGGGCGACGGTCTCGCCCGGGTGGAGGGTCAGGGTCAGGTCGTCGACGGCCCGTACCGGGCCGAAGCTCTTCGTCACGTGCGTGAACGCGATGGCGGTCATGGCATCACAGTCGCCGGTGCGGGGGCCCGCCCGGCAGTACCGGGCGTCCCGTTCCATGCATGACAGATGTCATGGGTGTGGCCCCGGTACGGGAACCGGGGCCACACCCATGACGCTCATGACGGGGAGGTTCAGCCGGTCAGGAGGTGCCGTCCACGGTGACCGTCTTCTTCGACGGGTCGTCCGTCCGCAGCGCGGGCATCATCGCCGAGGCGACGTCCTGCGGGGTCACGGCGGTCTTGCTGCCGTCCCCACGGGTCACCAGCACGCCGTCGAAGGCACCGCCGTACAGCTCCTTGAGCACCTTGAGGTCGATGTACGGGCTCAGCTTGCCGTCCTTGTCCGGGACCATCGACAGGATCTGCGACAGCGAGCGCTCCGGGCTGAACGGGACGGGGGCACCGCCGCCGGCCCGCACGTACACCATGCCCGACATCGCGGTCCTGCCGAAGCCGTTGACGGCCTCGTCGAGCGCGGCCTTAGTGACCTTGGGCTCGACGGTGCCGGCCGCCAGCGTGACCAGACCGGGCTTGCCGCTGGCGAGCTGCGTGGCGTAGGCGGCGGTCACCTTGTCCACCGAGCCGTCGACGTCGATGGCCTGGTGCGGCTTGCCGACGACGGCAACGGCCTTGCCGGACACGAACGTGACCTTGCCCTCGGAGCCCGCGCCGCCGAGGCCGGCGGAGAGATTCTCCAGCTGCGCGCGGAGCTTGTCCTTGTCGGTGTCCACCACGGGGTCGACCTCGCGGGTGCCGCCGAGGAGCGAGCCGATCACCGTGAGCGGGTTGTAGTCGCGGTGCGCCACGTCGCGGACGGTCGCGTCGGTGTCGAGGACGAGACCGGCGGCCGAGGGCTTCAGCTTCCTGGTCTGGTCGCCGACCGTGACGGTGATCGCCGCGTCCTTGCGGGTGCCGAGCTGCCCGTCGAGCGCCGCCATGGCCTCGTCCTTGGACTTGCCGCCGATGTCCACGCCGTAGACGGTGGTACCGGCCGGGACGTCGGAGTGGTCCATCAGCAGGCCCGCCGTGTAGGCGATGCCGAGCAGGACCACCACGGCCACGCCGGCCAGTATCAGCTTGGAGCGTCCCTTGGCCTTGGGGGCGGGCTCGTCCTCCTCCTGGAAGTGGTACGAGTCGCCGCCGGCCGGGACCGGACGGGTCACCGCCGGGCCCGCCGGGGGCACGGCCGGAATGCCGCTGACGACCGTGTCACCGGACAACCGCTCTCCCGCGGGCGGGAAGGCGGCGGGGAAGGGCGAAGACCCCGGTGCGGCATGCGGGGCACCGGCCGGGGGGATCCGCATGTCGCCGGTGACCGGGCCCGCGGTGGGGCCGGACGGGGACGGGAAGCCGCGGAACGGCGTGCCGGGGCCGCCGGGGCCGGGATCACCGGGCCCGGACGGACCGCCGGGTCCCCCCGGGCCGGGGAACGGCCGGGGACCGGGAGCGCCGGGGCCCATGGGGCCGTCGGTGAGGTACGGGATGGGCGCGCCGCCCGGCGCACCGGGGCCGGGGCGGCCGGGACCGCGTTCCTGGCCGGCGGGCCGCATCGGCAGGTCGCCGAGCTGCATCGGCTGCGTGGCGTCCGGGGCGGCGAAGTCCTGCGTCGGCGCGGGGGACGGAGCAGCGGGCAGTGCCGGCGCCTGCGGGGCCGGGGCGGCCTTGCGCGGGGCGAACCAGTCGCTGCTCGGCTTCGCGCCGCCCTGCGCCGGGACCTCCGGCTCCGCGTCCCGGGCGGGTGCGGGGGCGGGCTCGCCGTGCCCGGGGACGGCGGTCCATCCCGTGGGCGGCTGGGCCGGCTCGGCCGCGGGGCCGGCTGCCGGGGAGGCCGGGGCCTCGCCCTCGGCGGCGCCGTCGACGGTCGTACGGACCACGACGGGCGGGATCGGCCGGGACCCGGGGATGTTGATCCGGATCCGGGTGGTCAGCGTGGTCTCGGTTCTGGGCTCGCCCGCGGCCGGGGCGGCCGGGGTCTCCCCGTCGGCAGGCGCCTCGTCCCGTGGGCCCTCCTGCGGATGCAGCGACGGAAACGGGCGGGTCCCGTACGGCGGGGTGCCCGAGGGATACGCGGCTCCGCCCCGGCCCTGGTGGCCGGGGGACGGACGGTCAGTTTCACGACTCAATGCAGGCTCTCCCGGTTCGCTTCGCCACCCGTCACGGCCTTCCGCGGGCGGCCCGGCGGCGCGCACCACCATACTGGGCACCGCCGAGGAGTCGCCTGCCGCCGGGGGGAGACCGCCCGCACCAACGGGACTTATGCGACGTCATCCACCAAATCGGACGACGTGCAGTTCGTGAGCGGTCAACGCGCGCATCCTAACGGACGGAACGTGGCGCCTATCGTGCCTCAAGTGATCCGCCGCCGGGAGGCCCGGGTTGCGCAAGCGTGGCCGACATCACGCCCGCCATCGCACCGCCCAACAAGTAGATGTACGGGCTGAGTCCATTGGCGAACAGGAAGTCGCCCTCCGGGCGTGCGGAGCTCAGGAAGATCACGGTGAGCAGCCAGACGGCCGCCGGCACCAGCGCCCCCACCCGCCCGCCGGTCAGCCGGGCGCCGCCCCAGAACAGGGCCGCGCTCCCTGCGAGCGCCAGGATCAGCCCGCCGGGGAACCAGGCCGCCTGGACCAGCGCACCGGCGACCGCGACGGCGGCGCCCAGTACGGCGAGCGCGGGATACGCGAGGCTCCTCATACCCCCACCCCCGCGAACAGGTCGTCCTCGCGGCCGTCCGCGACCCCGGGCTCGCCCTTGACCAGGCGGTAGTACTCGGCGCCGAAGAGCGGCTGCCCGAGGTCGTTGGAGAGGGCGAAGAACGGGCCGTCCACCGCGATCTGCGTGCTGTGGGCCCGCATCGCCGCCGCCTTGCGCCCCGCGTGGCGCGCCTCGGTGTCGATGCCCGCGGTCACCACGGAGTCGTCCACGACGCCCGGCATGTCGTCGGCGCTCGCGATGCCCTCGAACAGGACGTCCTTGCCTGCCGCGCGCAGCCGCGCGAAGCCCTCCTCGACCTCCGACCGCGGAATGCAGTTCCAGTAGACCTTGGCGATCGCGTGCGGGTCGCCGAGATCGGGCCGGTGGGACGGCTCGGCGGCCAGCACGGCGGCGCGCGTGGCGACCCGGTGCGCCTGGATGTGGTCGGGGTGGCCGTAGCCGCCGTCCGGGTCGTAGGTGACGAGCACCTGCGGCCGCGTCTCGCGGATCACCTCCACGAGGTAGGAGGCCGCCTGGTCGAGGTCCGCCTGCCAGAAGCAGTCGGGCCGCTCGTTCTGCGGGACGCCCATCATCCCCGAGTCGCGGTACCGGCCGGGGCCGCCGAGGAACCGGTGGTCGGTGACGCCCAGCTCCTTCATGGCGGCCTCGAGTTCGCCGATCCGGTACGTGCCGAGGGTGTCGTCCCGGTCGGCGGCCAGGTGGGCCAGTTCCGGCGGGATCACCTCGCCCTCCTCACCCAGGGTGCACGTCACGAGCGTCACGTGGGCCCCCTCGGCGGCGTACTTGGCCATGGTGGCGCCATTGTTGATCGACTCGTCGTCGGGGTGTGCGTGGACGAGGAGCAGTCGGCGGGCGGGCGTCGCGGTCATGGGGAGAGCCTACGGCTCAGAACTTGAAGTCCCCGATCATGCCCGCGACGTTATTGGTCAGGTCCTTGATCGTCGGGGCGATCGACGAACTCGCCAGATAGAAGCCGAGCAGTACGCAGACCACCGCATGTCCCGCCTTCAGCCCGGACTTCCGGACGAGCAGGAACACGACGATCAGCAGCAGCAGCACCGCCGAAATCGAGAGTGCCACAGCGGCTCACCTCCAGGGCCTCAGGGTCGCGACAGCAGTTGCCAACCGGTTGTTACCCACTCTCGGCAATGGATCATAACTTTGTGGTGGTCCGCACAGCTCGGTGCACGGGAGCACGCGGGGGCGCATGGCCGGTTCTCGCGGGTACGCGCGCCGGGTCCGCCGGCCGGCCCGGTGGGAGACTCGCCCTCATGACGCAATCGCTCTCCTTCCCGCGGCAGTACGCCCGCACGCAGCGGTTCTCGCTCGGCGCCCCGCGCGCCTTCTCCGTCTCACCGGACGGCGGGCGCATCGCCTTCCTGCGCTCCCGTTCCGGCACCGACCGCTCGCACCTGCTCTGGGTGCTGGACCTGCCCGCCGAGGGCGGCACGGGGGCGGAGCGGGTCGCGGCAGACCCGGCGGCCCTGCTCGCCGGCACGGACGAGGAGCTGTCGCCGCAGGAGCGGGCGCGGCGCGAACGCAGCCGCGAGGGCTCGGCGGGCATCGTGGCGTACGCGACGGACGACGCGGTCGGGCGTGCCGCGTTCGCCTTGTCCGGGCGGCTGTTCCTCGCGGAGCTGCTCGCGGGCACCGCCCGGGAGATCGCGGTGCCGGGCCCGGTCGCGGACCCCCGCCCCTCGCCCGACGGGCGCCGGGTGGCCTATGTGGCGGACGGCGCGCTGCGCGTGGTGGACGCGGACGGCGGCGGGGACCGTGCGCTGGCCGTGCCGGAGGGCCCCGGCGTCACGTACGGGTTGGCGGAATTCATCGCCGCCGAGGAGATGTCCCGCGGCCGCGGCCACTGGTGGGCCCCGGACGGCGGCGCCCTGCTCGCCGCGCGGGTGGACGACACCCCGGTGCGGCGGTGGTGGATCGCCGACCCCGCCAACCCGGGGCAGGAACCCGCCGAAGTCGCCTACCCGGCGGCGGGCACGCCGAACGCCGAGGTCACGCTGGTGCTGCTGACCCTGGACGGCGCCGCGACGCCCGTGGAGTGGGACCGGGAGCGCTATCCGTACCTGGCGCGGGTGCACTGGTCGGCGGCCGGCCCGCCGCTGCTGCTCGTGCAGGCCAGGGACCAGCGCGAGCAGGTCTTCCTGGCGGTCGACACGGCCACCGGCGGCACCCGCGAGGTGTACCGGGAGCGCGACGAAATCTGGCTCGATCTTTTCGGTGGGGTGCCGTCCTGGGCGAGCGGTGAGCGCCTGGTGCGGATCACCGACGAGAGCGGCGCGCGGTGCCTGGTGGTGGGTGAACAGGCCTTCACCGGACCGGAATTGCACGTACGTTCGGTGCTCGGGAGCGACGGGGACGCCTTCCTGCTGACCGCCTCGGCGGGGGTCGGCGCCAAGGACCCGGAGACCGGCGAGATCCATGTGTACCGGGCGGACGGCGGGCCCGGCGGCCCGGTCCGGCTGACCGGCACGCCGGGCGTCCACACGGCGGTGCGCTCCGGCGGGGTCACGGTGGTGACGTCCGCCTCGCTGGCGGAGCCGGGTGCGACCACGCGCGTGCTGCGCGACGGCGCGGAGGCCGCCGTGATCGCCTCGCACGCCGAGACCCCCGTGCTGACCGCCCGCCCCGTGCTCACCACCGCGGGCGAGCGGGACATCCCCGCGGCGGTCCTGCTGCCCTCCGGTCACCGGGACGGCGACGGCCCGCTGCCCGTGCTCATGGACCCCTACGGCGGCCCGCACGGCCAGATGGTGGTGCACTCCCAGCGGGCCTACCTCCACGCGCAGTGGCTCGCCGACCAGGGCTTCGCGGTGGTCGTCGCGGACGGCCGCGGCACCCCGGGGCACTCCCCCGCGTGGGAGAAGGCGATCGCCGGCGACTTCGCCGGGGTCACCCTCGACGACCAGGTCGACGCGCTGCACGCACTCGCCGCCCGCTACCCGCTGGACCTGGGCAGGGTCGCCATCCGCGGCTGGTCGTACGGCGGTTACCTCGCCGCGCTCGCGGTCCTGCGCCGTCCGGACGTCTTCCACGCGGGCGTGGCCGGCGCCCCGGTCACCGACTGGCGGCTGTACGACACCCACTACACCGAGCGCTACCTCGGCGACCCCGGACGGCAGCCCGCCGTGTACGCCGCCAACTCCCTTGTCACGGAGGCCGGGCTGTCGGCGCCGGCGGAGCGGGCGCGGCCGCTGATGGTCATCCACGGCCTCGCGGACGACAACGTGGTCGCCGCCCACACCCTGCGGCTGTCCTCCGCCCTGCTGGCCGCCGGGCGCCCGCACGAGGTCCTTCCGCTGTCCGGGGTGACCCACATGACGCCGCAGGAGCAGGTCGCCGAGAACCTGCTGCTGCTCCAGGTCGCCTTCCTCAAGCGGGCGCTGGGGCTCGCCACCACGGCCTAGCCGAACGGTGGTTCGCGCAGGTATGCCGCCCGGGCCTCCCCGGGCGGCACACCGGGCGGTGGTCCGTACGCGTCGACGACGGGCAGGACGGCGGTCTGGTCGAACAGCGGCATGCTGAGGTTGTCGGCCGCCGGCACCACCTCCGCGTCCGCGAACGGGTCGCCCTCCGGCCCCCCGTCCCAGTCCGGACGGCGGGGGATCAGCAGCAGGACCGCCACCACGGCCGCGGCCGCGGAGAAGCCGGCCGCGAAGTCGGCGCCGGACAGGGCCTGGAGCCGGAAGGTGACGAGCACCGGCACCGCCACGGCGCCCAGCAGGCACGCGACCGAGATGCCCAGCGGCCGGGAGAAGGGCGCCCGCGCCAGGGCCGCCGCCCCGGCGGCCGCGGCCAGCGCCGCGCTCGCCCAGGCCTGCCAGTCGAACGGCGCGCCCAGCTGCGAGTTGACGAGGTACCCGCCGACGGCCGTGCGGAACAGGAAGCTCGGCGGCAGCGGCACGGCGGCCGGATCTCCGTGGGTGCGGGTGAACTCCCAGATGCCCGTGATCGCCGCGGCGACCAGCAGCAGCAGTCCCGCGAGCACCCCGGCGGCGGGCCGGGGTGGAACGGGGGCGTCCGTGCCGTTGCGGCGTACCACCAGGAGCAGCAGGAACGCCCCGGCCACCTGACCGCCCGCCGTGAGCAGCAACGGCCCCTGCAGGCCCCGCAGGACGCCGCCCGAGGCGGGGGCCAGCAGGAGAGCCGCGGGGGTGCGCAGCGCCAGCGTGATCACGGCCGCGGCCCCGAGAACCCCCACGCCGCCGGGCCGGAAGGCGGCCACCGCCCCGGCCGCGTACAGCCCGAGCAGCAGCAGGTCCACGGTCGAGGTGATCAGCGGCGCCCCGCCGACCGGCACTCCGAGCCCGGTCCACACCCTGAGGGCGCCCTCCGCCCGGAACTGGGTGAGGTCCTGCCCCACCCAGACGGCCTCGGCCGCCCCCAGGGCAGCACAGATCACGCCTCCGAGCCGATACGTCTGCCGCATGGCCACCTCCCAGGCCCCTCCGGCAGCAGTGTCCTTGCGTTCCCGGGGAGATACGTGGCGCGGCCGCTCCGCGTTCAACGCGGGGCCCGGCGGTGGCCGGCCGGGGCGACGCGTGGTCACCCCGGCCGGCGGACGGCACCCGCACGGCCGTACGCGGCTCAGCCTGGCGCGTCCGTATATCGCGGGTGCGTCGGTCACATTGCCCGCGCGTAAAAGACGTTGCTCCCGTTTTCTCCGTAATCGCCCGTGGGGTACGGGAATCGGGTCACCCGTCCGCGGGATCCGGGGGCACCACGGTCTTCTCCTCCGCGAAATGGCAGGCGCTGGCGTGCGCCGCAGGGGAGTCGAGGCCGCGGAAGACGGCGGGAACGGCGAGTTCGGGGACCTCCAGGGCGCAGCGTTCCTCGGCCTTCCAGCAGCGGGTGCGAAAGCGGCATCCGGAGGGCGGGTCGGCCGGGGAGGGGACGTCGCCGGAGAGCAGGATGCGCTCGCGGTGTTCGCGGGCCTCCGGATCGGGCACGGGGACGGCGGAGAGCAGGGCCTGGGTGTAGGGGTGCGTGGGGTGCTCGTAGATCTGGGTGTCGTCGCCGGTCTCCACGATCCGCCCGAGGTACATCACGGCGACGCGGTCGGAGATGTGCCGGACGATCGACAGGTCGTGCGCGATGAAGAGGTAGGACAGGTCGAACTCGTTCTGCAGCCGCTCCATGAGGTTGATGACCTGGGCCTGCACGGAGACGTCCAGCGCCGAGACGGGTTCGTCGGCGACGATGATCTCGGGGCGCAGCGCCAGGCCGCGGGCGATGCCGATGCGCTGCCGCTGACCGCCGGAGAACTGGTGCGGGTAGCGGTTGATGTACTCCGGGTTGAGACCGACGACGTCCAGCAGCTCCTGCACCCTGCGCCTGCGGTCGCCCTTCGGGGCCACCTCGGGGTGGATGTCGTAGGGCTCGCCGATGATGTCGCCGACCGTCATGCGCGGGTTCAGCGAGGTGTACGGGTCCTGGAAGACCATCTGGATGTTGCGGCGCACCGCCTTCAGGGCGCGCCCTGACAGCCGGGTGATGTCCTCGCCCTTGTACAGGATGCGGCCCGCGGTGGCCTGCTCCAGATTGACCAGCAGCCGGGCGACGGTGGACTTGCCGCAGCCGGACTCCCCCACGATGCCGAGGGTCTCGCCCTTGCCGAGGTCGAAGTCGACGCCGTCGACGGCCTTGACGGCGCCCACCTGCTTCTTGATCACGATGCCCTGGGTGAGCGGGAAGTACTTGACCAGCCCGCGCACTTGGAGCACGGGTTCAGTGCTCGTGCCCACCGAGGCACTCCCTCCAGAAGTGGCACGCGCTGCCGCGCGTACCGCTCACCCGGTACAGCTCCGGTTCGTCCGTGCGGCACCTTTCCCGGGCCATCGGGCAGCGCGGGTGGAAGGCGCAACCGGGCGGGATGCGCAGCAGGTTGGGCGGCAGGCCCTTGATGGCGTAGAGGTCCCGGCCCTTGTGGTCCAGGCGCGGGATCGACGCCAGCAGGCCCTTGGTGTACGGGTGGGCGGGGCGCTGGTAGATCTCGTGGACGGGGGCGGTCTCCACGATGCGCCCCGCGTACATGACGGCGATGTGGTCGGCGACGTCGGCGACCACGCCGAGGTCGTGGGTGATGAGGATCAGGCCCATCCCGTACTCGCGCTGGAGTTCCGCCAGGAGCTCCATGACCTGGGCCTGGACGGTGACGTCCAGGGCGGTGGTCGGCTCGTCGGCGATGATCAGCTCGGGTTCGAGGGCGAGCGCCATGGCGATCATGACGCGCTGCCGCATGCCGCCGGAGAACTGGTGCGGGTACTGGCCCACGCGTTCCTTCGCCGCCGGGATGCGGACCCGGTCCATCAGCTCGACGGCCTTGGCGCGCGCGTCCTTGCGGGACATGCCCTGGTGCACGCGGAACATCTCGCCGAGCTGGTCGCCGACGGTCAGCACGGGGTTGAGCGAGGACAGCGCGTCCTGGAAGATCATCGCCATCCGGGCGCCGCGGACCCTGCGGCGCTCCTCGCCGCTCATCGTCAGCAGGTCCCGGCCCTGGAAGAGGATCTCGCCCCGGGTGACGTAGCCGGGCGGCGAGTCGAGGATGCCCATCACCGCCTGCGCGGTCACCGACTTGCCGCTGCCGGACTCGCCGAGCACCGCGAGCGTCTGGTGGGACCGCACGGAGTAGCTCACACCGTTGACGGCCTTGGCGACGCCGTCGCGGGTGCGGAACTCCACATGCAGGTCGCGGACGTCGAGCAGGGGCGCCCCGCCCTTCGCCGGTGCCTCGTCCCTCACCGGGCCGGCCATCACGCCTCCGTCCATCAGCTCAGCTTGGGGTCGAGGGCGTCGCGCACCGCGTCGCCGAGCATGATGAACGCCAGCACCGTCACGCTCAGCGCCCCGGCCGGCCACAGCAGCATGTGCGGGGCGTTGCGGATCTGGGTGGACGCCTGGGAGATGTCGATGCCCCAGGACACCGTGGGCGGCTTCAGGCCGACGCCGAGGTAGGACAAGGTGGCCTCCAGCGCGATGTACGTGCCGAGCGCGATGGTCGCGACGACGATGACCGGCGCCACCGCGTTGGGCGCGATGTGCCGCAGCAGGATGCGCCCGTTGCCGGCGCCGAGCGCCCGGGCCGCCTGCACGTAGTCGTTGTGCTTGGCGGTGATGACCGCGCCGCGCGCGATACGGCCGATCTGCGGCCAGCCCAGCAGCACGATGAAGCCGACCACCGGCCAGACCGTGGAGTTGGTGATCACCGACAGGAAGACCAGGCCGCCCAGCACGATGGGGATGCCGAAGAAGATGTCGCTGACCCGGGAGAGCACCGCGTCCGGCCCCCCGCCGAAGAAGCCCGCCAGGCCCCCGAGGAGGCTGCCGAGCAGCGCGGCGCCGACGGTGGCGCAGATGCCGACGGTGACCGAGGCGCGGGCGCCGTACACGACCCGGGTGTAGACGTCGCAGCCCTGGTTGTCGAAGCCGAAGGGGTGGCCGGGCGACGACCCCTTCTGGGAGTTGGCGAGGTCGCAGCTGAGGGGATTGCCGTCGGCGATCAGCTGCGGCCGGATCGCGATGACGACGAGGAAGACGATGACGAGCGCGGAGAGCAGGAAGACCGGATTGCGCCGCAGGTCCCGCCACGCGTCCGACCACAGGCTGCGCGGCCTGTCCCCGACGGACGGGCCCGGGCCGCCCGGGTGCTCCCCGAGCGGCTTGTCCAGGCTGCGTGCCTCGTCCTGCCCGAGCCCCATGGAGGCGCCGGTGCCGCCCGCCGCTTCCATGGCCTCGTCGGGATGGTCGTGGGGTTCGGGCATGGTGCTTCCTCGGCTCGGGCTGAAGGTGCTGCCGGCTCGCTCCGGGCCGCCGCCGTCCGGCTCAGGCATAGCGGATCCTCGGGTCGAGCACCGCGTAGAGGAGGTCGACGAGGAGGTTCGCCACGAGGAAGACGATGACCAGGATCGTCACGAAGCCGACGACGGTGGCCGAGTCCAGCCGCAGGATGCCCTGGTAGAGCTGGAAGCCGACGCCGCGGATGTTGAAGATGCGCTCGGTGACGATGGCGCCGCCCATCAGGGCCCCGATGTCCGTGCCGATGAAGGTGACGACCGGGATGAGGGAGTTGCGCAGCAGATGGCGGGTGACCACCCGGCGCCGCGGAAGGCCCTTGGCGGTGGCGGTGCGCACATAGTCGGCGCGGGCGTTCTCCACGATGGAGGTGCGGGTGAGCCGGGTGACGTACGCCAGCGAGGTCAGCGCCAGGACCAGCCCCGGGATCACCAGCTCCCCGAAGGGCGCCTCGGTGGAGACCGAGGGCGCGATCAGGCCCCACTTGACCCCGAGCAGGTATTGCAGCACGTACCCGGAGACGAACGTCGGGACCGAGATGACGATCAGCGTGGCGAGCAGCGCAGCGGTGTCGACGGGACGGCCGCGGCGGAGCCCGGTGAGCACCCCGAGGCTGATGCCGATGACGATCTCGAAGACGATCGCGATGATCGTCAGGCGCAGGGTGACGGGGAAGGCGCTCCCCATCAGCTCGGTGACCGCCTGGCCGTTCCAGGCCGTACCGAAGTCACCTCGGAAGATCTGCCCCATGTAGTGCAGGTACTGCTGCCACAAGGGGTGGTCCAGGTAGAGGTCGTGGCGGATCTGCGCGGCCGTGGCGGGGTCGCACGCGCGGTCCCCGCACTTGGCCTGCACCGGGTCGCCGAGCGCGTACACCATGAAGAAGATCAGCATGGTGGTGCCGATGAACACGGGGATCATCTGCAGCAGCCGGCGGACGACGTAACGTCCCACGGGGGCTCAGCTGACCTTGATCTGGTTGTAGACCGGGACGCTGAACGGGTTGAGGGCCACATCGGACAGCCGTTCCGACCAGCCCGCGCTGCCGTTCTGGTACCACAGCGCGATGGCCGGCACCTGCTGCGGCAGGATGCGCTCGGCGTCCTTGAAGGTGTCGACGGCCTTGGCGAGGTCGGTCTCCGCGTTGGCCCGGTCGATCAGCTTGTCGAACCGCGGGTCGCTGAAGTGCGAGTCGTTGGACGAGGCGCCGGTGTAGTACAGCGGCTGAAGGAAGTTCTGGATCAGCGGGTAGTCCATCTGCCAGCCCGCCCGGAAGGGGCCCTTCATCTGCTTGTTGGCGATCTGGTTGCGGAAGTCGGCGAACGTGCCGACGGGATTGCCGACGCAGGCCTTGTCGTTGCCGAGGGCGTTGTTGATGCTGTTGCAGACGGCGTCGACCCAGTCCTTGTGGGAGCCGCTGTCCGCGTTGTAGGTGATCTTCATGGTGCCGCCGGGAATGCCGCCGGCCTCCTTGACCAGCTTCTTCGCCTGGGCGGGGTCGTAGCTGCAGACGTCCCCGCAGAGGGTGTCGTCGAAGCCGCCCTGCGCGCCGAGCACCGGTGAGGTCCAGTCCTTGGCGGGCGTGCGGGTCTTCTGGAAGATCTGCTGGGTGATCTGGTCGCGGTTGATCGCCATCGAGATGCCCTGGCGGAGTTTCGCGGAGTCCGGGCCGGACCAGGCCTTGTCGTACAGCGGGAAGGCGAGGGTCTGGATGATGCCGGCCGGGGTGTTGAGGTAGCGGTCGCCGAGGTCGGACCGGACGTTCCTCAACTGCTGGGCGGGGACGTCGTCGACCAGGTCGAGGTTGCCGGCCTGGAGATCGGTGTAGGCGGTGTTGCTGTCGGTGTAGACCATCAGGTCCACACCGCCGTTGACCGCCGCGTCGGCGCCCTTGTAGCCGCTCCACTTGCGCAACTTCATGGACTGGCCCTTGGCGTACGAGTCGACCTGGTACGGTCCGTCTCCGATCGGCTTCTTCAGCCAGGCCGCGTGGTCGCTGAAGAAGGCCTTCGGTAGCGGCATGAAGGCGTTGTAGCCGAGGGTGTCGGGCCAGGTGGAGAACTTCTGGTTGAGCTTGACGGTGAAGTTCAGGGCGTCCTTCCTCACCAGGCCGGACATCACCTTGGCCGCCGGGGCGCCACTGGCCGGGTGGACCTTGTCGTAGCCGTCGATGTAACTGAAGAAGGGGGCGTTGACCTGTTTGTTCGTCACCAGCGCCGCGTAGTTCCAGGCGTTGATGAACGAGTCGGAGGTCACCTTCTCACCGTTGCTGAACGTCCAGCCGTCCTTGAGTCCGACCTCGAAGGTCCGGGAGTCCGTGGTCGAGATCGAGTCGGCGATGACGTTCTCGGCGGCCCCGGTCTTCGGGTTGTAGCGCTTCAGGCCGCGGAAGACCATGTCGAGCACCTTGCCGCCCTGCACCTCATTGGTGTTGGCGGGCTCCAGCGGGTTCTGCGGGTCGCTCCACGAGGCGCTGAGCACTCCCTTGCCGTCCGGCTCGCCCCCGGCGCCTCCGCCTCCGCCCCCGCAGGCCGTCGCCGTGGCCGTGGCCGTGGCCGCCAGAGCGAGGGCCGTCGCACCCCTGGCCCAACCCGCCGCGCTCCGTCGCATCGGATGCCTCCTCAGGGAGCTCTACGCCACACAGGACACCTGAGCCCCCATCAGACCCCAAAACGGGACATTGCGCACTGCGGCTCACCGGACCCGGACCGGGCCGCCGCAGGGATGAAGGGTTATCCCTCGGTCCGTATACGCAATAAGGGTTTACCCGATCGTCAGGTTAAGTTTCGATCAAGAAAATAAAGGATCGATCACGACGAACCGGCCTTCATTGACGTGGGTGTAATTCCATTGCGAAAGTCCCACTCAACCCGCAAGGGCCGCGCACCCTGCTCGCACGACCTGCGAAGACAGATGCGTCCCCAATGTTTCAACCGCGTTGCATCACTATGCCAGAGCCGGCTGAAACGTAACGCCGAATTTTTTTCATTATCTTCAACCGAGTGAGAGTGTGTGACTCGTGGGCCGATATCTGCTGCGCCGACTCGTCAACTATCTGGCGCTGGTCCTCATCGCGGCCTCGCTCACGTACGCCCTGGCGGCGCTGAGCCTCGACCCCAGGTCCAACTTCCTGGGCCGGAACCCCCCGGTGTCGGCCACCTCGGTGACGGCCACCCTGAACGAGTACAACCTGAACCCGGACACCCCGATCGTGGTGCGCTTCGCCCACTGGGCCGACGGTGTGGCCCACGGTGACCTCGGACGGACCGTCACCGGCGGGCAGGTCAACGACGAGTTCGGCCGTCGCGTCGGAGTGAGCACCCGGTTGCTGCTCATCTCCACGATCCTGGGCTCCCTCGGCGGCGTCCTCCTGGGCGCCTGGGGGGCCATCAGGCAGTACCGGGCGTCGGACCGGGTCGCCACGCTGGGCTCGTTCTTCGTCCTGGCCATGCCGGTCTTCGTGATCGCCGTGACCCTCAAGCTCTGGGCGATCGACCTCAACGACGCGGTCGGGCACAAGGTCATCGAGTACACCGGCGAATACGACCCGGGACTGTCCGGCACCGGCGAGATCCTCGTCAGCCGGCTGCAGCACCTGCTGCTGCCCAGTCTGACCCTGATCCTCATCCAGGTCGCGCTCTACAGCCGGTACCAGCGCAGCACCATGCTGGACGTGCTGGGCAGCGACTTCCTGCGCACCGCGCGGGCCAAGGGCCTGTCACGGCGGGCGGCGCTGATGAAGCACGGGCTGCGCACCGCCGTCCTGCCGGTCGTCCCGCTGCTGGTCTACAACGTCGTGCTGCTGTTCACCGGCGCCACCTTCACCGAGAAGATCTTCGGCTGGCACGGCATGGGTGAGTGGCTGGTCAACTCGATCAGCACCAACGACGTCAACGCGGTCGCCGCGGTCGGCATGTTCACCGCGGTGGTGGTCCTGGTCGCGGGCCTTCTCTCCGATGTGCTCTACGCGGCGCTCGATCCGCGCGTACGGGTGCGCTGAGCACCGACGCACCCCGCCGCAGACCCGATCCCGCGTACCCAGGAGCCCTCACCCATGGCTGTCCAGACCCCCTCCGTCCAGCCTGCCGCCCTCACCGCACCGCCGACCCGGCGCCGGCGCAGCGGACGGGCCCGCCTCACCGCCGTCCGCTTCGCCCGCAACCGTCTGGCGCTGTTCGGGCTGGTCGTGCTGGTCGTGCTCTTCGTCCTGGCCTACGGCTACCCGCTCTTCTACAAGTGGGGCTACACGGACCTCGACTTCACCGCCTTCCAGAAGCCACCCTCTGGGAGCCACTGGTTCGGTACCGACCAGACCGGTTCCGACCTGTTCGCCATGACCATGCGCGGTATGCAGAAGTCCCTGGTCATCGGCATCCTGACCGGCATCATCTGCACCTTCGTCGCCGCGGCGATCGGGGCGAGCGCCGGCTACTTCGGCGGCTGGGTCGACCGCTCCCTGATGTGGGTGGTCGACCTGCTGCTCGTCATGCCCAGCTTCCTGATCATCGCGGTGCTCTCGCCGCTGTTCCAGGGCACCACCTGGCTGCTGTTCGTGGTGCTGCTGGCGGCGTTCAGTTGGATGATCAGCGGCCGGGTGGTGCGCAGCATGACGCTCACCCTGAAGGACCGCGAATTCGTCAAGGCCGCCAAGTACATGGGCGTCCCGGCACCGGTCATCATCTTCCGGCACATCCTGCCGTCGATGGCCTCGATGCTGATCATCGACGGGACGATCCAGGTCGGTGCCGCGATCATCGGCGAGACCGGCCTGTCCTACTTCGGCTTCGGTGTGCAGGCGCCCGACGTCTCCCTCGGCACGGTGATCGCCACCGGCACCCCGGCGGCCCCCTCCTTCCCCTGGCTCTTCTACTTCCCGGCCGGCTGCCTGGTGCTGATCTGCCTGTCCATCGCCTTCATCGGCGACGGCCTGCGCGACGCCCTCGACCCCAACTCCAGTGGCGCCAAGGCCCGCGCCCCCCGCAAGCCCAAGAGCACCGCCAAGGAAGGACGCACGTCGTGACCGAGATCCCCGCCCTGGAGGTCACCGACCTCCACGTCTCCTTCCCGAGCGAGGCCGGGCCGGTCGGGGCCGTGCGCGGCGTCTCCTTCTCGGTGCGGCGCGGCGAAGTCCTCGGCATCGTCGGCGAGTCGGGTTCCGGCAAGTCCGTCTCCTCCCTCGCGGTCCTCGGCCTCCTGCCGGACACCGCGGACGTCAAGGGCTCGGTGAAGCTGCACGGCCGTGAGCTGCTGGGGCTGGACGACCGGGAGATGACGAAGATCCGCGGCAAGGACATCGCGATGGTCTTCCAGGACCCGCTGTCCGCGCTGACCCCGGTCTACTCCGTCGGCGACCAGATCATCGAGGCCCTGCGCATCCACCAGGACCTGGACAAGGACGCCGCCCGCAAGCGCGCGGTCGAACTGCTGGACCTGGTCGGCATCCCCGACCCGGACCGGCGCGCCGACGCCTTCCCGCACGAGTTCTCCGGCGGCATGCGCCAGCGGGCGATGATCGCGATGGCGATCGCCAACGACCCCGAGGTGATCATCGCCGACGAGCCGACCACCGCCCTGGACGTCACCATCCAGGCGCAGATCCTGGACGTCCTGAAGAAGGCCCAGGAGGTCACCGGCGCCGCCATCGTCATCATCACCCACGACCTCGGCGTGGTGGCCGGCTTCGCCGACCGGGTCCAGGTGATGTACGCGGGCCGCCCGGTGGAGACCGGCCCCGTCGACGACGTCTACTACGCGCCCCGCATGCCCTACACCATCGGTCTACTGGGCTCGATCCCGCGGCTGGACGACGGCGGCCGGCACGCCCTGACCCCCATCGACGGCAACCCGCCCTCGCTGGTCGCCCTGCCGCCCGGTTGCCCCTTCGCCGCACGCTGCCCCGTCGCGATCGACGTCTGCCACCGCATCGAGCCGGAACTGACGGTCCGCGAGGGCGGCAGCCATCCCACCGCCTGCCACCGCAGCCACGAACTCGAAGAAGGCGGCTCCCTCGACCCGGCCACCGTCTACCCGGTGCCGGAACTGCCACCGGCCCCCGCCGCGGACGTGCCCCGCGATCTGCGCGAGACCGTGCTGGAGGTGCGCGGGCTGGTCAAGCACTTCCCGCTGACCCACGGCGCCGTGATCAAGCGCCGGGTGGGAGAGGTGCGGGCGGTCGACGGCATCACCTTCGACATCCGCGAGGGCGAGACCCTCGGCCTGGTCGGCGAGTCCGGCTGCGGCAAGACCACCACCCTGCTGGAGATCCTCGACCTGCCGTCGGGCCAGTCCGGGGCCGTCACGGTCTTCGGGAAGGACATCCGGGGGCTGAAGGGCGCCGACCGCAAGGCCCTGCGCCGCGACCTCCAAGTGGTCTTCCAGGACCCGATGGCGGCCCTCGACCCGCGCATGCCGGTCGGCGACATCCTCGCCGAGCCGATGAAGACCCACGGCTGGTCCCGGGACCGCATCGCCGACCGGGTGCCGGAACTGCTGTCCCAGGTCGGCCTCGACCCGGACCACGTGGACCGCTTCCCCGCCGAGTTCTCCGGCGGCCAGCGGCAGCGCATCAGCATCGCCCGCGCCCTGGCCCTGGAACCCAAGCTGGTCGTCCTGGACGAACCGGTCTCCGCCCTGGACGTCTCCATCCAGGCCGGTGTGCTCAACCTGCTCGACGAACTCAAGTCCCGGCTGGGGCTCAGCTACCTGTTCGTGGCGCACGACCTCTCCGTCGTACGGCACATCGCCGACCGCATCGCCGTGATGTACCTGGGCCGGATCGTCGAGATCGGCTCCGCGGAGGCCGTCTTCGGCGCCCCTTCGCACCCGTACACCCAGGCCCTGCTGTCCGCCGTCCCGCTGCCCGACCCCCGCAGGGAGCGGATGCGCAAGCGCGTCCTGCTCACCGGAGACCTGCCCAGCCCCACAGATGTGCCCACCGGCTGCCGCTTCCGCAACCGCTGCCCGAAGTTCGCCGCCCTCGACGAAGTCCAGCGCGGCCGCTGCCGCGACGAGGACCCGTCACCCTCCGCCCTGGCGGGCGATCACAACGCGGCATGCCACTACGCCGCCGCGGTCACTGTCGTCTGACCCCCTTGTTGTCCCAACCCGTTAGAGGAGAGAGTTCGTTGAACAGAACACGTACGTCCGCAGTCATGGTCGCGCTGGCCACCGCCGGCGCGCTGGTCCTCACCGCGTGCGGCGGCGACGACGGCGGTGACAACGCCGCGGCCAAGAAGAACTCGGTGCCCAAGTCCAGTGCCAACAACATCAAGGCCACCGACCGCGACCAGCTGAAGGAGGGCGGCACCCTCAACTGGCCGGTCGCGGAGATCGCCGAGAACTTCAACTACAACGAGGTCGACGGCACGCTCGCGGACGGCTTCGACGTCGAGCGCTCCCTGATCCCGATCACGATGCTGTCGGACGCGACGGGCACGGTGACCCCCAACCCCGACTACCTGACCTCGGCGAAGGTGGACGACACCTCCGGCAAGCAGGTCGTCACCTACGAGATCAACCCCAAGGCCAAGTGGTCCGACGGCACGGCCATGTCCTGGAAGGACTACGAGGCCAGCTGGAAGGCGCTGAACGGCAAGGACCCCAAGTACAAGATCTCCTCCAGCACCGGCTACGAGCTGATCAGCAGCGTCGCGAAGGGCAAGACCGACCAGGAGGTCGTGGTCACCTTCGACAGCGCATTCGGTGACTGGAAGAGCCTGTTCAGCCCGCTCTACCCGGCCTCGGTCGTCGGCACCCCGGACGGCTTCAACGCCGGTTACCTCGGCAAGATCCCGGTCACCGCCGGCCCGTTCAAGTTCCAGGGCATCGACAAGACCACCAAGACCCTCACCGTTGTGCGCGACGACAAGTGGTGGGGCAACAAGGCCATACTCGACAAGATCATCTTCCGTGCCCTGGACGCCGACGCCCAGGCCGGCGCCTTCGCCAACGGCGAGATCGGCTTCTTCAACGTCGGTCCCGACTCGGCCGCCTACAAGCAGGCCAAGGAGGTCAAGGGCGCCGAGATCCGCAAGGCGGCCGGCCCCAACTACCGCCACATCACCTTCAACGGCACGCACGCGGCCCTGAAGGACGTCAAGGTGCGGCAGGCGATCATGTCCGCCCTCAACCGCGACGCCATCGCGCAGTCCGACCTCCAGGGACTGGACTGGGACCCCAAGCCCCTGAACAACCACTTCTTCGTCACCAACCAGAAGGGGTACAAGGACAACGCGGCCGGCGTCGGCGTCTTCGACCAGGCCAAGGCCAAGAGCCTGCTGGACGAGGCCGGCTGGAAGCAGGACGGCGAGTTCCGCACCAAGGGCGGCAAGACCCTCGAGCTGGACTTCGTCATCCCGGCGAACGTCAGCACCTCCGCCAACGAGGGCAAGCTGATGCAGCCCATGCTCAAGGCGGTCGGCATCAAGCTGAACATCAAGACCGTCCCGGTGCAGGAGTTCTTCGACAAGTACGTCAACACCGGCAGCTTCGACCTGACGGCCTTCTCCTGGCTGGGCACCGCCTTCCCGGTGTCCTCGACCAAGTCGATCTACGCCAAGCCCGTCGGTGACAACATCCAGCAGAACTACACCGGCGTCGGCAGCGACGAGCTCGACGCGGCCATGAACAAGGCGGCGGCCGACACCGACACCGCCCAGGCGATCACCGACGCCAACGCCGCGGACGTGATGATCTGGCAGCAGGCCAACCTGCTGCCGCTGTACCAGCGCCCCGACATCTTCGCGGTCCAGAAGAACCTGGCCAACATCGGCGCCTTCGGCTTCCAGGACCTGCGCTACGAGAACATCGGCTACACCAAGTAAGCCCCGCCGGCTCCCGGCACCCCTCCCGCCCCGCCACCGCTCCCGCGGTGGCGGGGCGGGGTCGTTCCCGGGCACGAGCGCAGGGTGCCATGCCCCATGCACCACCGCGTCGAACCGCGCCGAACCGCGCCGCCGGTGCTCCGAGGAGTGCGCCGGCCTCTCCGGCGGTCGCCTCGTCCACCGGCGCCACGGCGCAGCCCTTCAGGAATCGGGCGGGGCGGGCCTGCGCGAGCCGTTCCGCCGCAGCTGGGCCACGACCGGCGCCGGCGCCCTCGGCGCCCCGCCGGCGGTGACGCAGGCCCTGTGCCCGTGCCAGAGCTCGGCGTCGGACGCCTCTGCGGCGATCAGCAGCCCTGCGCCGCACACCACCGCGCGCGACGCGCCTGTCCACGTCTCCCGGACGGCCGTCGTCACGCGGCATGGTGACCGGCGTCGGCGCTCACGCCTCCCCGGGTCGCGAGGCCGCCTCCATGAAGCCGTCCACCCGCGTCCGCTCCGCACGCGTCGGAACCCCGATCTCCCAGAGCACGGCCTCCGCGGCCGACAGCCCTGTCTCGATCCTGCACGCGCGCTCCGCCGCCCTGGACGGCCACGCCAAAACGCTCAGTCCCTCGCGGTCCGCGCTACACCCGGAAGTGCCGCGGCGCCGCCCGGCGGCGTTCTCCGGGCCTCCGCGGGCACGCGGAAGGGCGCCCACGCGGTGATCGCGTGGGCGCCCTTGCGACGCCGCGGGCCGGACTCAGGCCGTCGCGTGGACGACGTCCTTCTCCTCGGCGAAGTGGCACGCCGAGTCGTGCGCGGCCGGGGTCTCGGAGCTCTTGAAGCGCTCCGGGATCGCCAGCAGCGGCTCCTCCGTGGCGCACTTGTCCTGCGCCTTCCAGCAGCGGGTGCGGAAGCGGCAGCCCGACGGCGGGTTGGCCGGGGAGGGCACATCGCCACTGAGGATGATGCGCTCGCGGTTCTCGCGGGCCTCCGGGTCCGGCACCGGGACCGCCGACAGCAGGGCCTGGGTGTACGGGTGGGTCGGGTGCTCGTAGATCTCGGTGTCGGTACCGATCTCGGCCATCCTGCCCAGGTACATCACGCCGACGCGGTCGGAGATGTGCCGGACGATGGACAGGTCGTGCGCGATGAAGATGTAGGACAGGTTGAACTCGTCCTGGAGCTTCTCCATCAGGTTGATGACCTGGGCCTGCACGGAGACGTCCAGCGCCGAGACGGGCTCGTCGCAGATGATGATCTCCGGGTTGAGCGCCAGACCGCGGGCGATGCCGATGCGCTGCCGCTGGCCGCCGGAGAACTGGTGCGGGTACCGGTTGATGTACTCCGGGTTGAGACCGACGACGTCCAGCAGCTCCTGCACCTTGCGGCGCCGGTCGCCCTTCGGAGCCACCTCGGGGTGGATGTCGAAGGTCTCGCCGATGATGTCGCCGACCGTCATCCGCGGGTTCAGCGAGGTGTACGGGTCCTGGAAGACCATCTGGATGTTCCGGCGCACGGCCTTGAGCGCGCGACCGGACAGCCGGGTGATGTCCTGGCCCTTGTAGAAGACCTCGCCGGCGGTGGCGCGCTCCAGGTTCATCAGCAGCTTGGCGACCGTGGACTTGCCACAGCCGGACTCGCCGACGATGCCCAGGGTCTCGCCCTGGTACAGGTCGAAGGAGACGCCGTCGACGGCCTTGACGGCGCCGACCTGCTTCTTGAACAGGATGCCCTGGGTCAGCGGGAAGTGCTTGACCAGGTTGCGCACCTGGAGGATCGGCTCGCCGCGCTGGACCGGCTTCGTGATCGCGGCCTCGACCGCGGTCACCTCGTCGGAGACGGCCTCGCCGTTGTTGGTGACGTCAGCCATGGATCGTCTCCTTCCAGAAGTGGCACGCGCTGCCGCGGCCCGGCAGCTCGCCGCCGTCGCGCTCGGTCACCGGGAGGAGCTTCGGGACCTCGGTGCGGCAGATGTCCTGCGCCATCTCGCAACGCGGGTTGAACGCGCAACCGGTGGGGATGCGCAGCAGGTTCGGAGGCAGACCCTTGATCGCGTAGAGCTCCTGGCCCTTCTGGTCCAGACGCGGGATCGAGGCCAGCAGGCCCTTGGTGTACGGGTGGGCCGGGCGCTTGTAGATCTCGTGGACCGGCGCCGTCTCGACGATGCGGCCCGCGTACATCACGGCGATCTTGTCGGCGACGTCGGCCACGACACCCAGGTCGTGGGTGATCAGGATCAGACCCATGTTGAACTCGCGCTGCAGCTCCGCGAGCAGGTCCATGACCTGGGCCTGCACCGTCACGTCGAGTGCGGTGGTCGGCTCGTCGGCGATGATCAGGTCCGGCTCCAGGGCCAGCGCCATAGCGATCATGATGCGCTGGCGCATACCGCCGGAGAACTGGTGCGCGTAGTCGTCGACGCGCTCCTTGGCGGCCGGGATGCGGACCCGGTCCATCAGCTCGACGGCCTTGGCCTTGGCGTCCTTCTTGGACATGCCCTGGTGCACCCGGAACATCTCGGACAGCTGGTAGCCGACCGTGAGCACCGGGTTGAGCGAGGACAGCGCGTCCTGGAAGATCATGGCGATCTTGCGGCCGCGGATCTTCCGGCGCTCCTCGGCGGACATCTTGAGCATGTCCTGGCCGCGGAAGAGGATCTCGCCCTGCGGGATCCTGCCGGGCGGCATGTCGAGGATGCCCATGATCGCCTGGGCGGTCACGGACTTGCCGGAGCCCGACTCGCCGAGCACGGCGAGCGTCTCACCGGCCGCCACGGTGTAGTTCACGCCGTTGACGGCCTTGGCGATGCCGTCGCGGGTGTGGAACTCCACGTGCAGATCACGGACTTCCAGCAGGGGGGTACCGGCGTCCCCTGTTCGGGGAGCGGGCACCTCCGCGTTCTTGTCGATGATGGTCACGTACGCCTCCCTCAGCGCAGCTTGGGGTCGAGGGCGTTGCGGACCGCATCGCCGAGCATGATGAACGCCAGCACCGTGATGCTGAGCATGATCGACGGGTACAGCATGATGTGCTGCGCCGTACGGATCTGCGCGGCACCGCCGGAGATGTCCTGGCCCCAGGAGACCACCGTCGAGGGCAGTCCGAGTCCCAGGTAGGACAGCGTGGCCTCGGCCGAGATGTAGCCGCCCAGCGCGATGGTGGAGACCACGATCACGGGGGCGACGGCGTTCGGCAGGATGTGCCTCAGCAGGATGCGGGTGGTGCTCGCTCCCAGCGCCTTGGCCGCGTGGACGTAGTCCGCCTGCTTGATGGTGATCACCGAACCGCGCATGACGCGCGTGATCTGCGTCCAGCCGAGGAAGCTCAGCGCCCCGACCACGACCCAGACGGTGCGGTCGGTGAAGGAGTTCAGAACCACCATGGTGCCGAGCAGGAAGGGGATGGCGAAGAAGACGTCGGTGATCCGGGACAGGAGCGAGTCGACGATGCCGCCGAAGTAACCGGCGATCATGCCGACCACACCACCCAGCAGGGTGACCAGGGCCGTCACGCAGATGCCCACCTCGATGGAGGCGCGAGTGCCGTAGATCATGCGGGCGTAGACGCTGCGCCCCTGGCCGTCGTAGCCCAGCCACTCGGGGGAGAAGACATGGCCGTACTCGGGCTTGCCCAGGAAGTGGTTCCGCAGGTCGCCGTAGGTGGGCGAGGCGCTGGTGAACAGGCCGGGGAAGGCCGCGATGGCCAGCAGCAGCAGGATCAGCACGGCGGAGACCACGAAGTACGGGTTGCGCCGCAGGTCGCGCCAGGCGTCGCCCCACAGGCTGCGGGGCTTCTCGGACTTGGGCTCCACGGCGACGACGACATCCGCTGCGGTCGTGGCCATCGGGTCCGCGTTCTCCACGGCGGTCTTGGTCACGTCAGGCATAACGGATCCTCGGGTCCAGGACCGCGTAGAGCAGGTCGACGAGCAGGCTGGTGACGAGGAAGACCAGCACGAGGACGGTGACCAGACCGACCAGCGTGGTCCCCTCACGGCGCACGATGGACTGGTAGATGGTGCCGCCGATGCCGTGGATGTTGAACAGGCCCTCGGTGACGACCGCACCGCCCATCAGGGCGCCGATGTCGGTGCCGAGGAAGGTGACCACGGGGATCATCGAGTTGCGCATCAGGTGCACACCGACCACGCGACGCCGGGGCAGGCCCTTGGCGATGGCGGTCCGCATGTAGTCGGCGCGCAGGTTCTCGGCTATGGACGTGCGCGTGAGCCGGGCCACATAGGCGAGCGAGAGGCTCGCCAGCACGATGGCCGGCATCAGCAACTGCCCGAAGTTCGAGTCGTCCTGGACGTTCGGTGTCACCCAGCCGAGCTGGAAGGCCAGGACCAGCTTGAAGATGTAGCCGAGGACGAAGACCGGAACCGAGATCAGCAGCAGGGTGAAGATCAGGACTGCGGAGTCGACGAGCTTGCCCGCCCGCATACCGGCCCAGACGCCCAGCGCGATGCCCACGACCAGTTCGATCACGAAGGCGAGCCCCGCGAGTCGGATCGTCACTGGGAAGGCTTCACCGAGCACGTCACGCACCGGCCGACCGCTGGCAATCTGGTTGCCGAAGTCGAAGTGCAGGAGAATGCCGGTCATGTAGTCCCAGTACTGCTTCAGGATCGGCTGGTCGAGCCCGAGGTCGTGGCGGAGCCTCGCCACGGTCGTCGGGTCCGCGCCCTTGTCGCCGAACAGCGCCCTCACGGGGTCGCCGGGCAGGGCGTAGACCATCAAAAAGATCAGCAGAGTCGTCCCGATGAACACCGGGATCATCTGGAGCAGTCGCCGTGCGACATAACGCCCCATCGTGCCTCCAAGTCAGTCGCTGCGGCAGCAGAGACGGGCCCTTCCCCCGTCCTCCGGTTGATGGAAGACGGGAGAAGGGCCCCCCAGCCACTGCCTGCACCCGGCGCGTGCGACGGCTTCGTCAGCCCCGCATCGGTGTGCGCACTACGCGAGTGGTTACTTCTTGACCTGCACGCCGGTGAGGATCGGGTCACCGTTCTGCGCGTACTTGACGCCCGTCACGTTCTCCGAGTAACCGGCGTTGACCTTGTAGTACCAGAGCGGGATGGCCGGCATGAGGTCGACCATCTTCTTCTCGACCGCCTGGTACTGCTTGACGGAGTCCTCGAGGGTGGGCGCGGTGTCCGCCGCGTTGATCATCTTGTCGAGCTCCTTGTTGGAGAAGCCCGACTGGTTGCCACCCGACGTGGTGCCGTACAGGTCACGGATGAAGTTCGCGTTCACCGGGTAGTCGAGCACCCAGCCGCTGCGGTACCAGGACTTGACCTCGTGGGCCGTACGGGCCTCGAGGTCGGAGTCGAAGTCGGCCTTGGAGTCGCCGACGCACTTCACGCCCGTGGCGTTGGTGATGCTGTTGCAGACAGCCTCGACCCACTCCTTGTGACCGCCATCCGCGTTGTACTGGATGGACATCTTGTTGCCCGGGACGCCGCCGCCGGCCTGGATGAGCTCCTTGGCCTTCGCCGGGTCGTACTTGAACACGTCGCCGCCGACGTTGTCCTGGTAGCCCAGCACGCCCTTGGCGACGAAGCCGGTGGCGGGCTCACGGGTGCCCTGGAGCACGGTCTTGGTGATGGTGTCGCGGTCGATCGCCATCGACAGGCCCTGGAGGACCTTGGGGTTGATCTTCTTCCAGTCCTTCGTGTAGAAGGCCGGGACGATGGACTGGATCGCCGAGTACGGCTGGTCCACGGCGCGGTCACCGAGGTCGTCGCGGTAGACCGGGAGGTCCTTGGGGGCGATCTGGCGCAGGACGTCGACGTTGTCCGACTTCAGGTCCTCGTAGGCGGCCTCGAGGGTGGTGTAGTTCTTGAAGGTCACACCACCGTTCTTCGCCTTGTTGTCACCCTTGTAGGCGTCGAAGCGCTTGACCACGATGCTCTTCTTGTGGTCCCAGCTGACGAACTGGTACGGGCCGTTGCCGACCGGCTTCTCGCCCGCGGCCTTCGGGTCCTTGAAGAAGGACTCGGGCAGCGGCGAGAACGCGGTGTAACCGAGCTTGTACACGAAGTACGGGATCGGCGTGTTGAGCTCGATCGTGAAGGTCTTGTCGTCGACGACCTTCAGACCGGACATCTCCTGGGACTTCGGGTCACCCTTCTCCGGGTGAACGTCCTCGTAGCCCTTGATGTCGGAGTACCACGACGAGTTGAGCTGGTTGTTCTTGGCGTTGGCGCCCCAGTTCCACGCCTTGACGTAGGACTCCGCGGTCACCGGGGTGCCGTCGTGGAAGGTCCAGCCGTCCTTCAGGGTGACCGTGAAGGTCTTGTTGTCCTTGGTGTCGACCGACTTGGCGTTCGACATCACGATCTTGCCCTGCGGGTCGTAGTCGACCAGCTGCGAGAACAGCGAGTCGACGACGATGCCGCCGTTGCTCTCCTGCGTGTTGGACGGCACCAGGCCGTTCTGCGGCTCACCGACCTCGACGGAGAACTTGCCGTTCGGGTTGAAACCGCCGGCAGAGTCGTCACTGCCCTTGTCGCCGCCGCTACCACCGCAAGCGGTAGCAGCCATAGCAACGATGATCGCGCCTGCGACCCAAGTGGCGCTCTTGGCACCGCGCATGGGTTTGCCTCCTCAGGAGTCACTGTCCGTACGTGAAAGGCGCCGGGCCCCACTGACACCCCTGACAGTGGACTACCGGCTACCTGTGCTCGTGAGTCGGCGCTCCCCATAAGCGCTTGGACCCATTGACCCGAGCTCAACGGGTCCAACTATCGGTCACGTTGAGCCTGCGAACCACACACTTACGATCTCGTTTTGGTCACAACCGGTCCAAAACAGTTTCGCAATTCGGACATTTGGATTGTAGACAGACACCGACGAAACGGACTTGTAACACAAGTACCGGTGAACTCTGTCCGGTATTCGGACGTCGGCGACGGAAAAACACTTGCCTCAAAGCGCGTGGATTCCACGCGAATCTACGGTGCTGACGGACCGCCAGGGAACGTACTGTCGTGGCCGCGCCACTGGCGTAACCGCGACACAGCGGCCCGGTCCACGACGTCCGGCGCGACGGGCCGTTGTGGCGGTGACATCAGTCACAACAGCCGCATGCGGGGCACCGAACGTGGCCCGGCTCACGGATGCGCCGCGTCGTTCATGACGCCGGCCGCACAGCCGGTCACGCAAAGGCACCGGCCCCGGCTGCCCGTGGGGACGGGAGCAGGACCGGTGCCAGGGTCATGCGTCAGCGCTTGGCGCGGGAGGCGGTGCGACCGCGCTCCTTCTGGTCCAGGACGAGCTTGCGGATGCGCACGGTCTCCGGGGTCACCTCGACGCACTCGTCGTCGCGGCAGAACTCCAGGGACTGCTCCAGGGAGAGCTTGCGCGGCGGGACGATCGCCTCGAACGAATCCGCCGAGGAGGAGCGCATGTTGGTGAGCTTCTTCTCCTTGGTGATGTTCACGTCCATGTCGTCGGCGCGGGAGTTCTCGCCGACGATCATGCCCTCGTACACCTCGGTGCCGGGGTCGGTGAACAGCACACCGCGCTCCTGGAGGTTCGTCATCGCGAAGGCGGTGACGGCGCCGGACCGGTCGGCGACCAGCGAGCCGTTGTTACGGGTCACCAGCTGACCGAACCACGGCTCATGGCCCTCGTGGATCGAGTGGGCGATGCCGGTACCGCGGGTGCCCGTCAGGAACTCGGTACGGAAGCCGATCAGACCGCGGGAGGGCACGACGAACTCCATGCGGACCCAGCCCGAGCCGTGGTTGGACATGTTGTCCATCCGGCCCTTGCGGGTGCCCATGAGCTGCGTCACGGCGCCCATGTGCTCCTCCGGCACGTCGATGGTGATGCGCTCGACGGGCTCGTGGACCTTGCCCTCGACCTCGCGCGTGACCACCTGCGGCTTGCCGACGGTCAGCTCGAAGCCCTCACGGCGCATCTGCTCGACCAGGATGGCGAGAGCGAGCTCACCGCGGCCCTGGACCTCCCAGGCGTCCGGACGCTCGGTGTCCAGCACCCGGAGGGAGACGTTGCCGATCAGCTCGCGGTCGAGACGGTCCTTGACCTGGCGAGCGGTGACCTTGCGGTCCTTGACCGCGGACTTGACGGCGCCCTTGCCGCCGGGGCCGCGACCGACCAGCGGGGAGGTGTTGGTGCCGATGGTCATGGAGATCGCGGGCTCGTCCACTGTGATCAGCGGAAGCGCGATCGGGTTCTCCGGGTCGGCCAGGGTCTCGCCGATGGTGATCTCCGGGATGCCCGCTACGGCGCAGATGTCACCGGGGCCGGCCTTCTCGGCGGGCTTGCGGGTGAGCGCCTCGGTCATCAGCAGCTCGGTGATGCGGACGTTGGCGACCGAACCGTCACGCTTGATCCACGCGACCGTCTGGCCCTTCGTGAGCTCGCCCTGCTCGACACGGAGCAGCGCGATACGGCCCAGGAAGTTGTCGGCGTCGAGGTTGGTGACGTGCGCCTGCAGCGGCGCGCTCTCGTCGTACGTCGGGGCCGGCACGTGCGCGAGCAGCGTGGAGAAGAACGGCTCCAGGCTGTCGCTGTCGGCCGGGACGGTGCCGTTCTCCGGCTTGGTCAGCGAGGCCACGCCGTCCCGCGCGCAGGCGTAGACGATCGGGAACTCGATCTGGTCCTCGTCCGCGTCCAGGTCCAGGAACAGGTCGTACGTCTCGTTGACGACCTCGTCGATCCGGGAGTCCGGGCGGTCGGTCTTGTTGATGCAGAGGATCACCGGCAGCTTCGCGGACAGCGCCTTGCGCAGCACGAAGCGGGTCTGCGGCAGCGGGCCCTCGGAGGCGTCCACCAGCAGCACGACCGCGTCGACCATCGACAGGCCGCGCTCGACCTCGCCACCGAAGTCGGCGTGGCCCGGGGTGTCGATGATGTTGATCGTGATGGGGTCGCCACCACCCTTGGGGTGGTACTTCACGGCGGTGTTCTTCGCGAGAATGGTGATGCCCTTCTCGCGCTCCAGGTCGTTGGAGTCCATCATCCGGTCGTCCAGATGCTGGTGCGCGGCGAAGGCTCCGGCCTGCTTGAGCATGGCGTCAACCAGCGTCGTCTTGCCATGGTCGACGTGGGCGACGATGGCGACATTACGAATGTCGTTGCGCGTGGGCATACTGGGGCGCTTCTCCCGGGTTGGTGTGTGTGGCGGCATACCCTCCTCGGCACACCTGCCGCCGGGCGAGTCGAGCCACGGCCTCACCCCATGGTACGGGGCCCGGGGGGTAACGACCGCCCGGGCATGATCGCCCTCCCCCGCACCCGCCCCGCACCCGCCCCGCGGCGGCCGTGCGGCCTCGGCGCCCGCGACGTGACAGTGCCCCGCGTCACAGTACGAGCGCTGTGACGCGGGGCACCGTCTGGACGGCCGGTCTCCGGCGGTCATCCGGGCGGGAGGGTCATTTCTTGAAGCCGATGTCCTGGAAGCGCGGGCTCGCGAAGCCGAAGGCGCCCGCGTTGAGGACGGAGGATCGCAGGGCGACCAGCTCGGGACGCTGGAAGAGGGGGAGGGAGCCGGCGACGGCCCAGATGCGGGCGTCGGCGCGGGCGGCGAGGTCCCGGGCGGTGGCCGGGTCGAGTTCACCGGCGGCCTGGTCGAGGAGCTGGTCGATCTGGTCGGTGCCGACCCGCGGGAAGTTCTGTGCGACGACCAGGCTGCCGTCCGGGCCGGCCTCCGGCTTGGCGTAGATGGGCCGGGTGTCGGTGGCCGGGAAGGCCGTGCCGGGCCAGGAGTACAGGGCCAGGTCGAAGTCGCCGGCGGCGAGGTGGTCGCGCAGGAAGCTCTCGTCGGAGACCCGCTGGATCTCGGTGCGGACACCGATCCCGGAGAGCATGGCGGCGATGCGGCCGCCGACCGCGTCCAGGGACTTGTTGGACTCCGGCAGCACGAAGCGCAGCGTGAGCGCCTTGCCGTCCTTGCGCAGCACGGTGGTGGAGGGCTCGACGACCGAGACCCGGACCTTGTGCGCGGGCGCCGCCTGGTTGCGCCCGGCCGGACGGGCGGGGGCCAGGGCGGTGCGGCGCCAGCCCGCGTCGGCGAGCAGCGCCTGGGCGGCCTTGGGGTCGGACTCGCCGAGGGCGGAGCTGTGGTCGGCGTACCCGGCCTGGGACGCGAGCAGCAGGTGGTTGCCGAGCGGCTCGTCGGGCAGGCCGACCGGCTTGAGCACCGAGCGCGCGATCTCCTGACGGTCGACCGCGCGGGCCACGGCGCGCCGGACCCGCTCGTCGGCCAGCGGGCCGTCGGCGCCGTTGAGCGCGAGCTGTGTATAAGAGGCCGAGCGGGTCCGGTACACGGAGACCTGTCGGATCTTCGGGGTGCGGTCGACCTCCGCCATGTCCAGGCTGCCGTCGGCCAGGCCCGCGGCCCGCAGGTGCACCGGCACGGCGGTCAGCACCAGCCGGTCCAGTCTCGCCCGGTCGCCCCACCAGCGGGGGTTGCGGACCAGGGTGACGTCCTTGCCGGTGACCTTCTGCACCGCGAACGGACCGCCGGCCACCGGCAGCGAGCGGCGGGCCGAGTCGTTGAAGGCCGCGGCGGTGCCGGTGACGGACTTGGGGTAGAGCGGGGTGAAGAGCGACTGCCAGTCGGCGAAGCGACGGGCGAAGGTGACCCGGACCTCGCCCGGCTCCTTGCCCTGTGCCACCGAGGCGATGCGGTCGTAGCCGGCGTTGCGGGCGGCCCAGAAGGCCTCGTCCTTGCCGCGCAGCGCCTTCCACTGGGCGGCGAAGTCGGCGGTGGACACGGCCCGGCCGTCGCTCCAGACCGCCTTGGGGTTGAGCTTGTACGACACGACCTGCCGCGGCTCGCGCTCCACGACCTCCGCGGACTCCAGCAGGTCGGCGTCCCGCTGCGGCCGTCCGCTGCCGTCCCGCCGGAAGGTCGCGGGGAGCACCGCCGCGGCCACCATGTCGGTGGCGTCGCCGGCCGGGACCTGGAAGGCGTTGAGCGTGGCCGGCGCGGCGTCGACGGCCCAGTGCAGAGTGCCTCCGTCGCGCACCGCGCCGCGCGGCGCCGAGGCGAGGTCGGTGCCGGCGAGCGGGTCCTCGCGGCCCGCGGAGCAACCGGCGAGCGTCGCCACCGCGAGGGTCAGCGCGGTGGCGAGCGCGGGAGGGGAGAAGGGGGCGCTGCGGGCCATCGTTGCGTACCTCCGCGAACCGGGGCCATGACCATCTGGCGATATTTGCCGCTTATCGCACCTCACTGAAAGCGATCATCGCGCCCCCTCGTGTTCGACACGGCGCACGCCTCCCGCCTCCCACCCGCCCGGCCCAACGGGGCGCGCGGCGCCAGGCGCACGCCCCCCATGAGTGGGAGAATCACGGCAGATCTCTTCCCAAGCGCGACTGTGACGCGCAACACTCGGCAGGCGCTAGCGCCTGTGCACCGCACCGTCGCGGAGGTGAGGACAGCCATGTCCCTGCATGACGATCTGACATCGGTACAGCGTCGGCTGGACGAGCTCGGCAGAGCCGTCTCCCGACTCGAGCAGCAGGTCGGCGACAGTCTTGACATGCGGCGGGTACGCGCCGACACCAAGCACCTGAGCGACGACCTCGCGTTGCTGCGCGACAGCGTCAGCACCGCGCACGCGGGGCAGAAGCCGCGCCCGGAGATGGTGACCATCCCCGACACGCCGTACGACCCCTCATTCTGGTCCGGCGCGGAGGACGAAGGGCTGGGGGCGCCGGACCGCCGAGCGCCCTAGGGAGCCACCTTTGGCCACAGATACCGGAACCGAACCCGGAACCGAACCGCCTCCACCCGCACCACCCGCGCGCCACGGTGTCCTTTCCGCCGGGCGCGCCGCCATTCCCGCCCGCCACCTGCGCACCGACCGGTGGTGGTTGCAACCGCTGCTCACCGCACTGGGCCTGACCGCCTTCGTCGTCTACTCGACATGGCGCGCCTTCGCGGGCGCGCACTACTACGCGGAGCCGTACGTCTCGCCGTTCTACTCCCCCTGCCTGGGGTCGAACTGCGTGGACATGCCGCTGGGCGCCCGCTGGCCGATCTTCGGCGACTGGTGGGGGCTGTCCCCGGCACTGCTGGTGCTGATCTTCCCGCTGGGTTTCCGGCTGACCTGCTACTACTACCGCAAGGCCTACTACCGGGGCTTCTGGGCCTCGCCGCCGGCCTGCGCGGTGGCCGAGCCGCACACCGGCTACACCGGCGAGACCCGCTTCCCGCTGATCCTGCAGAACATCCACCGGTACTTCTTCTACTTCGCGATCCCGGTGGCCGCGATCCTCAGCTACGACGTCGTCCTGGCCTTCCGGGACGGGCGCGGCGCGTGGGGGCACATGGGGCTGGGCACCCTGGTGCTGCTGGTGAACATCGCCCTGATCTGGGCGTACACCTTCTCCTGCCACTCCTGCCGGCACATCGTCGGCGGACGGCTGAAGCACTTCTCCCGGCATCCGGTGCGGTACCGCGCGTGGACCTGGGTGGGACGGCTCAACCGCCACCACATGGGGCTGGCCTGGGCCTCGCTGATCAGCGTGGCGGTGTCCGACTTCTATGTCTATCTGGTCGCCAGTGGGGCGTTCGACGATCCGAGGTTCTTCTGATGACGCAAGTCGAACGGCACGCCTACGACGTCGTCGTGGTCGGCGCGGGCGGGGCGGGGCTGCGGGCCGCCATCGAGGCGCGCGAGCAGGGCATGCGCACCGCCGTGATCTGCAAGTCGCTCTTCGGCAAGGCGCACACGGTGATGGCCGAGGGCGGCATCGCGGCGAGCATGGCCAACGTCAATCCGCACGACAACTGGCAGGTGCACTTCCGCGACACCATGCGCGGGGGCAAGTTCCTCAACCAGTGGCGGATGGCGGAGCTGCACGCCCGCGAGGCGCCGGACCGGGTGTGGGAGCTGGAGACCTGGGGCGCGCTCTTCGACCGCACCAAGGACGGGAAGATCTCCCAGCGCAACTTCGGCGGCCATGAGTACCCGCGGCTGGCGCACGTCGGCGACCGGACCGGCCTGGAGCTGATCCGCACCCTCCAGCAGAAGATCGTCTCGCTGCAGCAGGAGGACGAGGCCGAGTACGGCGACCACGAGGCCCGGCTGAAGATCTTCCAGGAGTGCACGGTCACCCGGGTACTCAAGGACGGCGACCGGGTGTCGGGGATCTTCGGCTATGTGCGGGAGTCCGGGCGCTTCTTCGTGGTCGAGTCGCCGGCCGTGGTGCTGGCCACCGGCGGTATCGGCAAGTCCTTCAAGGTGACGTCGAACTCCTGGGAGTACACCGGCGACGGGCACGCGCTGGCGCTGCTGGCCGGGGCTCCGCTGATCAACATGGAGTTCGTGCAGTTCCACCCCACCGGCATGGTCTGGCCGCCGTCGGTGAAGGGGATCCTCGTCACCGAGTCGGTGCGCGGTGACGGCGGGGTGCTGCGCAACTCCGACGGCAAGCGCTTCATGTTCGACTACGTCCCGGACGTCTTCAAGGAGAAGTACGCGCAGAGCGAGGAGGAGGGCGACCGCTGGTACGAGGACCCGGACAACAACCGCCGCCCGCCCGAGCTGCTGCCCCGCGACGAGGTGGCCCGCGCGATCAACTCCGAGGTCAAGGCCGGCCGCGGCACCCCGCACGGCGGGGTGTTCCTGGACGTCTCCACCCGGCTGCCCGCCGAGGTCATCCGACGCAAACTGCCCTCCATGCACCACCAGTTCAAGGAGCTGGCGGACGTCGACATCACCGCCGAGGCGATGGAGGTCGGCCCGACCTGCCACTACGTGATGGGCGGCGTGGACGTCGAGCCCGACACGGCGGCGGCCACCGGGGTGCCGGGGCTGTTCGCGGCCGGTGAGGTCGCGGGCGGCATGCACGGCTCCAACCGGCTCGGCGGCAACTCGCTGTCGGACCTGCTGGTCTTCGGCCGGCGGGCGGGCCTGCACGCGAGCGAGTACGCGTCCGGGATCGGCGCGGTCCGTCCGGCGGTGGCCGAGTGGCAGGTCGACGCCGCCGCCGCGGAGGCGCTGCGCCCGTTCAGCGCGGAGGCCGAGACGGTCGC
The DNA here is from genome assembly GCF_056270165.1 of Streptomyces sp. RLA123. Classification (NCBI taxonomy): domain Bacteria; kingdom Bacillati; phylum Actinomycetota; class Actinomycetes; order Kitasatosporales; family Streptomycetaceae; genus Streptomyces; species Streptomyces sp. RLA123. The sequence goes on from NZ_JBWDOR010000003.1 coordinate 3,118,686, forward strand.
GGACGAGGTCGCGGAGAACCCGTACGGCCTCCACCAGGAACTGCAGCAGACGATGAACGACCTGGTCGGCATCATCCGCAAGCAGAACGAGATGGAGGAGGCGCTGACCCGGCTGGCGGGCCTGCGGGTGCGGGCGCGGCGGGCCGGTGTCGAGGGGCACCGGCAGTTCAACCCCGGCTGGCACCTGGCGATCGACCTGCGCAACATGCTGCTGGTCAGCGAGTGCGTGGCGCGGGCGGCCCTGCAGCGCACGGAGTCGCGCGGCGGGCACACCCGGGACGACTACCCGGAGATGGACCGGCGCTGGCGCAAGCTCAATCTGGTCTGCCGGCTCGCCGATCCGGCCAACGCCTTCGGCGACGTCTCGGTCGACCGGCGCGAGTCGGTCCCGATCCGCGACGACCTGCTCGCGCTGTTCGAGAAGGACGAGCTGCTGAAGTACCTGACGGACGAGGAGCTGGACCGGTGAGCACGTACTCGGGGCACTTCAGGGTCTGGCGCGGCGACGCCGACGGCGGTGAGCTCAAGGACTACGAGGTCGAGGTGCACGACGGCGAGGTCGTCCTCGACATCATCCACCGCCTCCAGGCCACCCAGGCCGGCGACCTGGCGGTGCGGTGGAACTGCAAGGCGGGCAAGTGCGGTTCGTGCAGCGCGGAGGTCAACGGGCGGCCGCGGCTGATGTGCATGACCCGCATGTCGGTCTTCAGCCGCGAGGAGACCGTCACGGTGACCCCGATGCGCGCCTTCCCGGTCGTGCGGGACCTGGTGACGGACGTGTCCTTCAACTACGAGAAGGCGCGTGAGATCCCCTCCTTCGTCCCGCCCAAGGGCGTCGCGCCGGGCGAGTACCGGATGTTCCAGGAGGACGTGGAGCGCTCGCAGGAGTTCCGCAAGTGCATCGAGTGCTTCCTGTGCCAGAACACCTGCCACGTCGTCCGTGACCACGAGGAGAACAAGAAGGCCTTCTCGGGCCCGCGTTTCCTGATGCGGGTCGCCGAGCTGGACATGCACCCGCTGGACGCGGCCGAGGAGTCGGGCCTGGACCGCAAGCGAACGGCCCAGGAGGAGCACGGGCTCGGCTACTGCAACATCACCAAGTGCTGTACCGAGGTGTGTCCCGAGCACATCAAGATCACCGACAACGCGCTCATCCCGCTCAAGGAGCGCGCGGTGGACCGCAAGTACGATCCGCTGGTCTGGCTGGGCGACAAGATCCGCCGCCGCAGCTCCTGACCGGTCCGGGCCGGCCCCCCGGGGCCGGCCCCGGCCACCCGCGGTCACTCGGGGCGCTGCTCAGAACAGGCTGAGCAGCGCCTCGATCGTGTCCTCCCCCGAGGTGCCACCGCCGTCGGCGGGCAGCGCCAGTTCGAACCAGACGGTCTTGCCGCGGTGCGTACGACGCGAACCCCAGCGCGTGCTGAGCAGGGAGACCAGTTGCAGGCCCCGGCCGCCCTCGTCGGTGACGCGGGCGCGCCGGCGGCGGGGCTGCACGAGGGCGTCGTCCCAGACCTCGCAGACCAGGGTGCGGTCGCGCAGCAGGCGCAGCCGGATGTCGCCGTGGCCGTGCCGCAGCGCATTGGTGACCAGTTCGCTGACGAGCAGCTCGGTGGTGTCCACCAGGGCCCCCAGCTCCCAGGACAGCAGGCAGTCGCGGGCGAGTTCACGGGCCCGGGCGACCGAGCGGGGGGTCGGCTCCAGCGTCCAGTCGCCGACCGAGTCCGCGGGCAGGCCGTGCACGCGGGCCATCAGCAGGGCGATGTCGTCCTCGCCGTGGGCGGTGTCGAGCCGGGCCAGTATGTGGTCGCAGACGTCCTCCAGCGGGCGCTGCGGGTCGTCGAGCGCCATGCGGAACGCGCGCAGGCCCTCGTCCAGGGGGTGGCTGCGGGACTCGACCAGGCCGTCGGTGTAGAGGGCCAGCAGGGCGCCGTCCGGGAGGTCGACCTCGACCTCCTCGAAGGGCTCGCCGCCGACGCCGAGCGGCATGCCGGTGGGCACCTCCAGCATCATCGCGGGCTCGCCGGGCTCGACCATCACCGGCGGCAGATGGCCGGCGTTGGCGATGGTGACCCGGCGGGTGATGGCGTCGTAGACGGCGTAGACGCAGGTGGCGAGGTAGACCTCGGACAGGTCGGAGGAGTCCGCCTCCTTGCCGTGCCGGCTGGTGCGGCCCTCGCCGCTGCCGCCGAGGCCGCGGGCGACCTCGTCCAGGGCGGTCAGGACGTCGGCGGGCTCGATGTCGAGCAGCGCCAGGGTCCGTACGGCGGTGCGGAGTTCGCCCATGGCGACGGCGGCGCGCAGGCCGCGGCCCATGACGTCGCCGACGACCAGCGCGGTGCGGTGGCCGGGCAGCTCGATGACGTCGAACCAGTCACCGCCGACCTCGGTCTCCATGTTGCCCGGGAGGTAGCGGCAGGCGATGTCCAGTCCCGCGGCCTCGGGGTTGCCGGGGGGCAGCAGGCTGCGCTGGAGGATGAGGGCGCGTTCGTGCTCGCGGCGGTAGAGCCGCGCGTTGTCGATGAAGATCGCGGCACGGGCGGCCAGTTCCTCGGCGATCATGCGGTCGCGCTCGGAGAACGGCTCGCTGCCCTTGGCGCGGGCGAACTGCACCAAGCCGAGCACGGTGTCGCGGGCGACCACCGGCACCGCCAGGGTGGACTGGACGAGCCCGCCGCCCAGCTCGCCGAGTTCGACCTCGGTGTCGCCGCCGTCGCCGGCTATGACCTGGGTCTGGGCGGTGCGCAGGGCGCTCGCCCAGGGCGAGTTGAACGGATACCGGTGAACGGCGCCGACCGAGACCGGGCTGCTGCCGTGGCCGCCGCCGCCCAGCCGGGTCACCGGGGCGTCGGAGACGGCGCTGGCGAAGGCCACCCGGCGGACCTCGCCGCTGCCGTCGGCGGTGCCCACCGGGCCCTCCTCGCCCACCAGGAGCGCCTGGTAGAGGTCGACCGAGGCCAGGTCGCAGAAGTGCGGTACGGCGACGTCGAGCAGTTCGCGCGCGGTGGTCTCCAGGTCCAGGGAGCTGCCGATGCGCCGGCCGGCCTCGTTGAGGAGTGCGAGGTTGCGGCGGGTGTGGGCGGCCTCCCGCTCGGCGCGCTGGCGCCCGGTCACGTCCTGGGCGAGGCCGGCGACGCCGATGGGCCGCCCGCTGCCGCTGTGCAGCCGGTACAGCGAGATCGCCCAGCGCCGGCGGCTGCTGGTCCCGCCGGCCGCCGGGACCGTGCCGACGATCGTCATGTCCAGCACCGGGTCGCCGCTGTCCAGCACCTGCCTGAGCGCGGCGGTCAGCCGGTCGGCCTCGACGCGGGAGAGGAAGTCGTGCGGGCTGCGGCCGTGGTGGCCGCCAGGGGTGCGGCCGAAGACGGTGGCGAAGCGCTCGTTGACGCGCAGCAGCCGCAGATTGGTGTCGAAGAGGATGAAGCCCATCGGCGACTGGCCGAACACCGCCTGGGAGGAGGCGAGATCGGTCTCGATCTGGCGCAGCACCCGCATGTCGAGGGCGATGCACAGCGCCCCGCGGGCGTTCGTCTCGCCGCGCGAGGGCATGACGTAGACCTCGGCCAGGCCCTCCTGGCCGGCCTTGTCGCGGTAGGGGACGACGCCGGTCCACTCGCGGCCGTCGAGGATCTCCGCGACGCGCTCGTGCGCGCGCTCCCGGCGGTCCTCGGGCACGAAGGCGCGGATCGGGTCCTTGCCGAGTGCCTCGGCCGCGGGCACCCCGAAGAACTCCTCGGCGCGCTCGCTCCACTGCTCGATCCGACCGTCGGGGCCGAGGGAGAACGACGCGACCCGGACGTAGTCGTAGATCGACCCGGGAGGGCTCGACTGCCAGGCGCTCTGCGGCAGGGCCTCAGGGTTCCGGGGCCCAACGGCCCCCGATGGCTCATCGCTCACGCCCGACCCCTCCAGCTCACACATACGGACCGGCTGGTGCCGAGTATTCAGCATTACCCCCGTTCCGCACATGGTCTTGTCGATCACAGCATCATCTCAAGGCGTACCCATCCCACTGACGCCCCACTTCAACTACCCTGCTCCAGCGCGCCGAACCGTGTGCGGCACGGTCATCCCGGTACGGGCAGGGCGAGTTCGAACCAGACGGTCTTCCCCAGCGGCCCGTGCCGCGTCCCCCAGCGCCGGGAGGCGCGGGACACCAGCTGCAGTCCCCGGCCGCCCTCGTCCTCCGCGCCGGCGGAGCGTTCACGGGGCGGATCGGGCAGCGGGTCGGAGACCTCGACCAGCAACGAGGTGCCGCGCACGATGCGGACGCCGATCGGCCCGTGGGCGTAGCGCAGGGAGTTGGTGACCAGTTCGCTGACCAGCAGCACGGTCACGTCGGTCAGCTCCCGCAGCTCCCACCGCGCCAGGGCGTCCCGTACGAGCCGCCGGGCCTGGCGTACCGCGCTCGGCTCGGCGGCGAAGGTCCAGGCGGCCGTGCTGCCCTCGGGCAGACCGCCGAGGCGGGCCACCAGCAAAGCCACGTCGTCGGGTTCGCGGCCGTGCGCGAGGGTGGCCAGCAGGTCGTCGCAGGTGGTCTCCAGGGAGTGCGGGGGCCGGCCGGCGAGCACCGCGCGGAGCCGTTCCAGGCCGACGTCGATGTCCTCGTCGCGTGCCTCGATCAGGCCGTCGGTGTAGAGCACCAGCACGGTCTGGTCGGGGACGTCGAGTTCCACCGACTCGAACTCCACCCCGCCGACACCGAGCGGCACCCCGGCCGGGATGTCCATCAGCCGCACCTCGTCCGCCCGGTCCGTTCCCGGGAGGACCAGGACGGGCGGCGGGTGCCCGGCGCGGGCGACCGTCAGCCGCCGCGTGGAGGGGTCGTAGACGGCGTAGACGCATGTCGCCGTCCAGCCCTCGGCGGTGTCCCCGGCCAGGTCGTCCCCGAGGTCGTCGACGCGTCGCAGCAGTTCTTCCGGGGCCATCTCCATCGCCGCCAGGGTGCGCACCGCGGTGCGCAGCCGCCCCATGGTCGCCGCGGCCCGCAGCCCGTGTCCGATGACGTCCCCGACGACCAGCGCCACCCTGCCGCCGGCCAGCGGGATGACGTCGAACCAGTCGCCGCCGGCGGCGGCGCCCGAACTGCCCGGCACGTAGCGGAAGGCGAGTTCCACGCCGGGCGGCTCGGGGACGCTCTGCGGCAGCAGGCTGCGCTGGAGCATCAGCGCGCCCTCGCGCTCGCGGATGTAGAGGCGGGCGTTGTCCAGGGCGGCGGCGGAGCGGTCGGCGAGCTCCATCGCCAGCGCGAGGTCCTCGGCGTCGAAGGGCTCGCGCCCGCCGGCCCGGCTGACCACCAGCAGGCCCAGCACGATGCCGCGGGCCCGCAGCGGGGCCACGACCAGCGAGTGGATGCCGAGGTCGACGGCGGCCTCCACCTTGGGGTCGCCGGGGTAGGTGGTGATCGTCTCGCGCAGTTCCCGCGGGCTCTGCACCAGCGCGGGCCTGCCGGTGTGCAGCACGGCGCCGAAGATCGACGCGCGGTCGACCTGGATCGCCTTGCCGAGGCCGAGCATCCGCTCGACGAGCGGCCCCTCCTTGATCGCCCCGATGCCGAGCTGGCGCATCTGCGTGGTCTCCCCGTACGGCGCGCCGGGCAGCTCGCCCCCGTCGGGCACGTTGGCGTGCAGGATGACCCCGCTGTAATCGCTGAAGCGGGGCACCACGGTCTGCGCCAGCTGCTCCGCGATCCGCCGCACGTCCAGGAGGTCCGCCAGCCGCGAGCCGACGTCGTTGAGCAGGGCCAGCCGGCGCCGGGCGCGCTCGATCTTCGCCGCGGAGTGCTGCCGTTCGGTGACGTCCATGACGGTGCAGCTGATGCCCAGCACCCGGCCCGCCCCGTCCTCCAGCCGGTGGTAGGAGACCGACCGCCATCCCGAGTCCGGTCCGGGGATGACGACGTCGATGACCGCCCGCCCGGTGGCCAGCACGTGCCTCTGCAGCGTGGCCAGTTCCTCCGCGGCGTCCTTGTGGACGACCTCCTCGACCCGGCGGCCCAGCGTCTGCTCGCGGGGTACGCCGTTCATCCGGGTCAGGGCGTCGTTGATGCGGATGTAGCGCAGGTCGGTGTCGAAGATGGCGACGCCGAGCGGGGAGGAGTCGAAGAGCGGGTCCAGGGCCGCGAGGTCGTGCTCCAGGGTGCGGATCCGGCTGGTCTCGGCGACCGAGGCCAGTACGAACTGGCGGCCGTCGCCGTCGACGAGCATCGAGGCCCTGGCCTCCACCTGGACGCCGTGGCCGTCGCGGTGCCGCAGCCACAGGACGCCGTCCCAGCTCCCGGAGCGCAGCAGCTCCTCCAGGATTCCTTCCGCCGGGCCGGGGGCCGGTACGACGGCGAGCCGGCGGGCGCCCCGGGCGGGTCCGCCGGTCGCCAGGAGGGTGCCGACCCGGCGGCCCACGATGTGCTCGCCCGCCCAGCCGAGCATCTCCTCCGCGAGCGGGCTCCACAGCAGGACCCGGCCGGAGGTGTCGAGCATGATCACGGCCAGCCGCAGGCTGTCCAGGAGGCCACCCGCCGTGGTGGGGGCGGGGGGCGGCGGCTGCGACCCCGCGGGTCCGTACGCATCCGAGGGTCCGCCCCCGGGCGGCACAGGCGGGTACGTGCCCTCCGTGCCGTCCGTGAAGTCGTCGCTCCCTGTCATGGATGGGGGCCCCAGACGGTTGCGTGATGTCCAGCGGGTGCCCGCCGGTGCGTCATGGGCGGATCAATCAGCCCATACCCGGTATTCCGGTCCGCGTATCGCGAGGCGGTCGCGGGCTCGGGCTCGGACAGGGCTGCGGCCATCGGCCCGGCGGCGGGCGAGCGGCGCATCAGTGCCCGGACGCCCGCGCCGCCGCCCAGGCCACGGCCGGCCGGTCCTGGTCCAGCCAGTCGACCTCGTCGACGCGGTCGGGGGCGAGCCAGCGCAGCTCGTCGTGGTCCTGCAGCGGCCGGGGCTCCCCCGCGAGGATGCGCGCCGTCCAGACATGCAGGACGTACCCCGGTTTCAGCGGCCACTCGCCCGGGACGCGCTCCAGGGGTTCCGCCTCGATGCCGAGCTCCTCGCGCAGCTCCCGCACCAGTGCGTCCCGCGTCGTCTCGCCGCGTTCGGTCTTGCCGCCGGGCAGCTCCCAGCGGCCTGCCAGCTCCGGCGGGGCGGTGCGCCGGGCGGCGAGCAGCCTGCCGTCGTCGAGCAGGGCGGCACCGACCACCACGGTCACGTCACGCGTCGTCATGCGCGGAACCTTACGACGCGCGGCGGTCGATGCGCTCGATCACGTAGAGCTGTTTGTGCCCGCGGGCGTCGAGGGTGTCCGCGACGCGCTCGGCCTCCTGCCGGGTGGCGTAGCGGCCGACTCGGTAGCGGTTGCCGTTGTCGTCCTGGCGTATGACGACCCACACCAGCTCGCCGCTCATCGGATCTCCTCCAGGTGCGCGACGTTGGCACGGTCGTCGTCCTCGGCGCTGGGGCCGCCCGCGAGCCAGGCGTCGAGGATCTCCCGGAGCAGCGGTCCGCTGGTCAGCCGCAGGCTGAGCGCGAGGGCGTTGGCGTCGTTCCATGTGCGGGCGCCGTCGGCGGAGTACGCGTCGACGCACAGGGCGGCGCGTACGCCGGGCACCTTGTTGGCGGCGATGGAGGCTCCCGTACCGGTCCAGCAGCAGACCACGGCGTGGTCGGCGCGGCCCTCTGCGACGTCCCGGGCGGCGCTCTCGGCGCTCCAGGCCCAGTCCTCGCGGTCACCGGCGCGGAGTGCGCCGTGCGGGAGGACGGTGTGGCCGCGGCCGCGCAGTTCGTCGACGAGCAGCCGCGCCACTGGCTCGTCCATGTCCGAGGAAACGGCGATGCGCATATGCCGGAGCCTACGCCTCAACGTGACGCGTCGGACGCGTTCGGACGGTATTCGACTCGATCGGGCCATGTTCGATGGGGAGTTGACCCACAAGGGGCTCTCGTTCGCGCCTTCCGGACTCGCCCGCGCGCCCCGGCGGCGCTGCCGTGCTTCCCCAAGCGCCGTCGGGACGTGCGGTCTGACGGGGCGTCACCAGGGCAGCACGCCGTCGCGGTCGAAGTAACCGCCGGTCGGGCCGTCGGAGGCGACCGTCGCCATGCGCACGATGATCTCCGCGCCCTCCTCCACCGTCTGGAATCCGGTGTTGCCGTTCAGGTCGGTCCTGGTGAAACCGGGCTCCACGGAGTTGATCCGGAAGCCGGGGAGCGCCTTCGCGTACTGCACGGTGATCATGTTGACCGCCAGCTTGGACGCCGGGTAGTCCAGCCCCGGGAACATGTACGCCGGCTGCTCCGGGTCGGAGACATGCTCCAACGAGGCCAGCCCGCTGCTGACGTTGACGACGACCGGGGCGGGCGACCTGCGCAGCAGCGGCAGGAAGGCGTGGGTGACCCGCACGACGCCGAAGACGTTGGTCTCGAAGGTCTGCCGCATCTGGTCGGCGGTGGTCTCGGCGATGGGCAGCACGCTGTTGTCCGGCCGGCGCACCTCGATGCCGGCGTTGTTGATCAGGACGTCCAGCCCGCCGTCGGCCTCGATCGTCCGCGCGGCGGCCGCCACCGAGGCGTCGTCGGTGACGTCGACGACGACGAAGCGCGCGCCCAGCCGCTCGGCGGCCTCCCGGCCGCGCCCGGCGTCCCGGGCGCCGATCCAGACGGTGTGGCCCTCGGCGATCAGACGGCGGGCAGTCTCGTACCCCAGGCCCTTGTTGGCGCCGGTGATGAGCGTGGTCGGCATGGTCTCGCTCCTGAGTGAAACGGTCGGTGACGGATGCCTCCAGCGTGCGGCGGTCGCCGCCGTGCAGACAGTCGTCCCGTGTTCCTGGGACTCGCGGTACCAGGGCGATCCCGCGCCCGGAGCGCACACTGGGGAGCATGGCGACAGCGGAGTTCGGCAGGGCGGTGCGCCGGTGGCGCGACAAGGTGTCCCCGGAGGCGGCGGGCCTGCCCCTGGGCGGCCACCGGCGTGCCGCGGGGCTGCGCCGCGAGGAGCTGGCCCAGCTGGCCGGGATCTCCGTCGACTACGTCACCCGGCTGGAGCAGGGCCGTGCCTCGAACCCCTCGGGGCAGGTCGTGGAGGCCATGGCCCGGGCCCTGCGGCTGTCGCCGACCGAGCGCGCCCACCTGTTCGAGCTGGCCGGGCTGGCGCCGCCCGGGCCCGACGCGGTGCCCGCGTACATCACCCCGAGCGTCCACCGGCTGCTGGACCGCATGACCGGCACCCCCGTCGCGGTCTACGACGCCTCCTGGACGCTGCTCCAGTACAACCCGCCGTACGCGGCGCTGATGGGCGATCCGTCCGGCTGGCGCGGCAACGAGCGCAACGGCGTCTGGCGGCACTTCCTCGGCCTGAGCGGCCGCGCCCGGCACCCCCCGGAGGACCTGGACGCGTTCGAGTCGGCGGTGGTCTCCGACCTGCGGGCGGCCGCCGCCCGCTACCCGTCCGACCAGCGGCTGCGGCGGCTGATCACGGACCTGCGGACGCACAGCCACCGTTTCGCCGCCCAGTGGGACTCCGGCGTGATCGGCCGCCACGAAGCCGCGCACAAGACCATCGACCATCCGGGGGTGGGAGCGTTGCGGCTGGACTGCGACGTGCTGACCGTGGCGGGCAGCGACCTGCGCATCATGATCTACACCGCCGAGCCCGGCACCGAGGACGCCGAACGCCTCGCCCTGCTCACCGTGCTCGGCACCCAGTCCCTGGTGGGCTGACCGCCCCGGCCGCGGGGCCCGGTACTCAGGGCCGCCGCGGGCCGGGCGTCACTTGACCGGCATGCGGTAGGACGCCCGGTAGCGCTCGGCCGGGACGATGATGTCGGCGGTCTCGACGGGCAGGCCGGAGGCGTAGAACGTGCGGCGGATCTCGATGACGACATGCCCCGGCACACCGCCCAGCACCGCGGTCTCCTCCGCGAGTCCGGGGCGGGCGCCGACCTCCTCGGCGACGTTGTCGACGACGATGTCCAGCGCGGCCATGCGCTCGACCACGCCCTGCCCGGCCAGCGGGCCCTCCTCCGGCAGGAGCACGGGGGTGCGTCCGGTGATGGAGAGCGGTTCCCACGAGGTGGCGAGCATCATCGGCTCGCCCTCGGTGCGGTAGAGGTAGCGGGTGCGCATCACCCGGTCGCCGGGCTGGATGCCCAGCCGCTCCGCGACCCGAGGACCGGCCGCGTCCTGGAAGCTGTTCGCCTCCCAGCTGCCCTTGAAGCCCTCGTCCGCCTGCTCCTGCCGGAACGGCGACGCCTGGCCGCCGGCCGGCCGGTAGCCGGTGCGGACGATCAGCCGCGGGTCGGGGCGCTCGCGGACGTACGTGCCGGAGCCGGAACGGCCCTCCACGAAACCCTCGGCCATCAGGACCTTGCGGGCCTCCAGCGCGACGGTGTCCGACACCCCGTACTCGGCGCGGATACGGGCCTGCGACGGCAGGCGGGTGTGCGGAGGGAGCGTGCCGTCGAGGATCTTCTGACGGAGATCCCCGGCGACGCGAAGGTACGCGGGCTGCTCACCGAAAGGCACGTGCCCCTCCCTCGGGTTGACTGTATGCAACAGCTTGGCAACACACCGTTGCCAGTCGCAAGTCTTGCCCATCGGATTACTTCTGTCGCGTCATCCCGGCAACAGCTCGAACGCCGCGAGGACCACCCTGGCGTGCTGCTCCGCCTGGTGCCTGACGGGGACCCAGCGCGCCCGGTGCGCGGTCTCGTACGCCCGGCACCACTCGGCGACCAGCCGCTCCAGGCACTCGCACACCACGGCGGCCGGGGCCTGGGACGGCTCGACCGCCCGGGCGAGTCGCAGCAGCATGGCCGCGGCACGCAGCGGCAGCCGCTGGGCGTAGATCTCGACGCTGCTGACCCGGGCCCTGGTCATCGCCGGCAGCGGCGGCGCGGAGGCGGTGCGCAGTGCGGGGTCCCAGTCGGCGGCGAGCTGCGGGCCGACGGCGACGATCTCGCGCGCGGCCCGCAGCAGCGGCCCGCCGTCGCCGCGCAGGTAGGGCCGCAGTTCGCCGATGAGCCCGCCGACGTGGTCGCTCGCCCGGCGCAGCGCGACACCCGCCGCGCGCAGCGCCTCGTCGGCGGCAGGGTGCGGGGAGGTGTCGCCGGCCCGGTCGCAGGCCCACATCGGCACCTCGGCGATCGCGGTGACGCCGCCGTAGCGGTGGGCGTAGGTCCAGGTGGAGTTGCTGGCGTCCTCGTGCGGGCCGCCCGGCGGCGGCATGACGTAGACGCCGGGACCCGGGCTCGGCCAGTGGAAGGCGTCGGAGGAACCGGCCTCCAGCGGGATGTCGAACTCGGCGGCCGACTTGGCGATCCGTTCGGCCAGCCGGGGGATGGCCCGGGTCACCTGGATGAAGCTGCCGCCGACGTCGATGCCGTGCAGCGAGCACTGCAGCACCGGACGCAGTTCGTCGATGACCGCGATCAGCGCCCGGGTCTCCGGCAGCGCGCCGGCCAGCGAGCCGTCGTCGGGCAGCCACTCGGGCTGCTCGGCGGCGCGCGGCCGGAAGAAGTGTCGGTAGTGGCCGAGCATCGTGAACCGGCCGTCCGGGACGGCCTCGTTGAGCCGCGCGCCGTCCGGGTCGGCGCACAGCAGGAAGTGCCAGGACGCGTCGGCGCCCTCGCGCAGCGCGGGATCGGCGGCCACCCACCGGGCCAGCCGGAGCGCGGTGGCGCCGCCGATCATCTCGTTGGCGTGCGGACCGGCCACGACCAGGACGTTGCGCCGTCCGTGGCCCACCGACAGCAGGAGCAGCGGCTCGCCCGCCCGGGAGGTCCCCACCGTCCGTACCCGGCACAGATCGGGCCTGCGAAGGGTCAGGGCCCTGGCCGCCGCGTTCACCTCGTCCACGGTCGGGTACCGGTCGCCGGCGGTGGTCTCCCCCGGATGTCTCATACAGCCCCCCGCTGTGGTCGAACGGTCGCACTGGATTGTTCCAATGCCCGTGAACCCGGGGCTAGTACGCGTAGGCGTGGTCGCCACGCCCGGACGAAGGGGGTACGGCGACTGGCGCAGCCGTACCCCCTTCCCTGCCGGAGCGTCAGTGGCGACGGGCGGCCTGGCGGCGGCGCGAGGCGAAGACGACGGCACCGCCGGCGAGCAGCAGCAGCGCGGCGGCCGCGGAGACCATGCCGACGTTGCCGGAACCGGTCTCGGCGAGGTCGCCGGACTCACCGTTCGGGGACTGGGCGGCGTCGACCGCGGCCGGGCTGGAGGCCGAGGCGGAGGTGGAGTCGGACACCGACGGCGTCGTGGACGCCGACTCGGGCGCCGACGGCGTCGCGGACTCGGAGACCGGGGCGGAGGCGGACGGCGTGACCGTGGCGGGCGGCGTGGTGGTCTCGCCGCCGCCGGCCGGGGTGGTCGGAGGGGCGGTGGTCGGCGGCGTGGACGGGACGGTCTGCGTGGTGCAGTCCTTGGTGCCGCCGTTCCACCAGGCGATCTTCTTGTCGCCGATGACAGCGTGGTCCGGGCCCTCGGGCAGCGGGCCGTGCTCGTAGCCGTCGCCCGCGTCCATGACGCCGTCGAACTTCTTGTTGCCGTAGTACAGGTCCACCTGGGCGAAGCAGGTGACGTCCGGGACGGCGACGTCGAGCGTGTCGGTGCCGTTGGTGATCGTCACGGTGTCCCAGTCGTGGAACACCTGCTTGCCGGACGTCTCGAAGGTGGCGCCGTGCGTGCGGTACGAGGCCAGGGACACGGTGCAGGACGAGGAGCCGTCCGCGACGCGCACCTTGACGTGCACCTTTCCGTCATCGGCGGGCTTGAGGGTGACGTCGTCGACCTTCACCGACGCGTACCAGTTGGTGCCGTCGAGCGAGAACTCGCAGCGGTCGGTGCTGGTCTTGGTGCCGCCTCCGTGGCCGGGCTTGTAGGTGTGGTGGCCGCCCTTGTCCCAGCCCTTGCCGCCGGGGCAGTCGCCCGCCCAGGCGGAGGTGGCACCAGCCGCGGAGAGGGCGACGGCGGCGGCACTCACACCGAGCAGCCGTCCGATGGTGACGCGTCGCGATATGGACATGCGGAACCCAATCTTGCGTTGCGTGGCCCGGCGGAAGCGCGAATGACGGCAGCCGTCCCCGTGTGCGAGCAGGCCGAGGCGTCGCCGGGCGGAGGTCGAGGTGCACACGGGGCACTACGGCCCCAGTGGCACCACGCATCGTCGTGTCTGTGTCAATGGCCTGTCAACCTGGCCCGCAGAAAGGGCCGTTGGATCGAGGTTTCGATCCGGGAAACAGCGGAAAGTGCGCCGAACGCCACCAGCCGCACCAGATCCGCGTCGTACGGGTCCGGATCGGCCGCGCGCCAGGCCTCGGCGTCCGCCTCGGTGATCCGGTACGGGGCCAGCGCGGCGAGCAGCACCAACCGCGCCGCCGGGCGCTGGGCCGCGGGCAGCGGGGACGTCCACCGCGCGAGCCAACTGCCGCCCAGCGGCGGGTGCGAGCCGTCCCACGCGTCCACGGCGGCGGCCACCGCCTCCCGGGCCTGCTCCCCGAGCCGCTCCCCGCCGCGCCCCGCCGCCGCCCGCAACGCGGCGAACGCGGCGCCCACGGGCGCCCCTTCGGCCCACTTTGGCGGCGGTCCGGCCGGGACCCCGCGCAGCAGCGGCAGGCTCGCGCCGGGCTCCAGTTCCCTGCGCACGGTACGGGCCAGGGCCCGGCCGCCGGCGCTGCGCACCAGCCGCAGCCGCTGCAGTCCGGCGGGCATCATGTCCTCGCCGAGCAGCGCGGACACCATCCGGTTGATGAAGTGGAAGGCCAGCGCCGTACCGATGAACTCCGGTGCCGCTGCGGCATCGAAGGGCCGGTCGGCCGCCGCCTGCGACCCGTCAGGTCCCAGGGCGGCCCGGGTCGCCTTCCCCCAGGCGAGCAGCGCGGCGTGCGCCGGGTCGGCGGGGGTGCCGCCGCGGGCGACGGTCTCGGCGAGCCGGTGGTCGCCGGTGGCGTGCAGCAGGACGGTGTGCGCGTCCACGCAGAAGGGGCAGCGGTTGGCCTGCGACACCCCCAGCGCGACGAGTTCCTTGGCGGTGCGGGAGGCGCGGCCCGCGAGCAGCGACTCGCGCAGCACGGCCCAGGTGGCGGCCAGCAGGTCCGGAGCGGGCGACAGCACCACGAAGGTGGGCGCCCGCCGGATGCCGAAGTCGGTGGCCAGCTGGGCGTACACCGCGGCGGACCGCCCGGTGAGCGTGTCCGGCGGCGCGGGGGTGGTGAGTCGGAAGGGTGCGGGCACGGGATGCCTCCTCCTGGGCCGTCGGCCCGTTCGCGGGTCTCGATCGTGGCCCCTGACCGGCCCCCGGGTCGTCGTCCCCGGGAAGTGACATGGCACTGCTGCGCGGGCCGCGTCACGGGGCGGCGCTACTCCCCGGGGAGTAGCGCGGGAGCCGTCTTCCAGGAGGACGTGCGGGGCGCGGTTCCCCGGCTAAGGTGCCGCCATGGGAGGAGCCAGGCTGATCGCGCGTCAGGTCAGGGAATCGCCGCTGGACCTACGGGGGTGGCAGGGCGGCCTCTTCGACGGGCTGCTCGGCCTCGTGCTCGTCGCCGACGTCCTCCTGCTGCCCGGGGTGCCGGCCCCCGCGGATGCCCTGGACCTCGCCCTCGCCCTCGTCGGAGCGCTGGCCGTCACCGGCAGCCGCCGCGCTCCCGTGCCCGCGCTGCTGCTGTGCACGGGCTGCATGCTGGCGTACGCGCTGCGGGTGCACCCGGGGCCGTCGGCGGCCTTCCCGGTGCTGGTCGCCGTGCACATCGCGGTGCGGACCGGCGGGCGGCGGCTGCCGGTGAAGCTGGCGGTACTGGCCTTCCTCGGCGGCTACCTGGCCTCCGGGCAGCCCGCCCCGACCGCTGCGCAGTCGACCGCGCTGCTGCTCGGCTGGTTCCTGGCCTCGGTCGCCATGGCGGTGGTGGGGCGGCACCGCCGCGCGTACCTGGAGCAGCTGGAGCGGCGGGCGCTGGAGGCCGAACGGACCCGCGAGGAGGCGGCCCTGCGCCGCGCGGGCGAGGAACGGCTGCGCATCGCCCGGGAACTGCACGACTCGCTCACGCACAGCATCTCGATCATCAAGCTCCAGGCGGGCGTCGCCGTCCATCTGGCCCGCAAGCGCGGCGAGGAGGCCCCCGAGGCGCTGCTCGCCATCCAGGAGGCGAGCGGCGAGGCGATGCGGGAGCTGCGGGCGACGCTGGAGGTGCTGCGCGGCAGCGGGGGCGGCCACGGCGTGGACCGCATCGGGGACCTGGCCGAGCGGTCCCGCACCGCCGGGCTGCCCACCAGCGTCACCGTCAGCGGCAGGGAGCGGCCGCTCGCGGACGGCGTCGACCGGGCCGCGTACCGCATCGTGCAGGAGGCGCTGACCAACGTCACCCGGCACGCCGGTCCGCGGCCGCGCGCCACGGTCCGCATCGAGTACGCCGACCAGGAACTCGTCGTCCAGGTCGACGACGACGGCACCGCGGCGCCGGACGCGGAACCGGTGCCCGGCGTCGGCCTCACCGGGATGCGGGAGCGCGTCACCGCGCTCGGCGGGCGGCTGCGGGCCGGCCCGCGGCCGGAGGGCGGGTTCACCGTACGGGCCGAACTGCCACTGGAGGCGGCGACATGATCCGGGTGCTGATCGTCGACGACCAGGCGCTGATGCGGGCCGGGTTCCGGGCCCTGCTGGACGCGGAGGAGGGGATCGAGGTCGTCGCCGAGGCGGCCGACGGGCGGGAGGCCGTCGCGCTCGCCGAACGGCACGTGCCCGACGTGGTCCTGCTCGACATCCAGATGCCGGTGCTCGACGGCATCGGGGCGACCCGGCTCATCGCCGCGGACCCGGGCCTGGCGGAGGTGCACGTCGTCATCCTGACCAACTACGGCCTGGACGAGTACGTCTTCGACGCGCTGCGCGCCGGCGCCAGCGGTTTCCTGCTGAAGGACACCGAGCCCGCCGACCTCGTCCAGGCCATCCACGTGGCGCAGCGCGGCGACGCGCTGCTCTCCCCGGCCATCACCCGCCGCCTGATCGCCGAGTTCGTCTCCCGGCCGCCGGACGCGGCGCACGCGGCGGGCCTGGAGGCGCTGACCAACCGCGAGCGCGAGGTGGTGGCGCTCGCCGCGCGCGGACTGGCCAACGACGAGATCGCCGCGCGCATGGTCATCAGCCCGCTGACCGCCAAGACCCACGTCAGCCGGGCCATGACCAAGCTGGGCGCCCGCGACCGGGCCCAACTGGTCGTGTTCGCCTACGAGTCGGGGCTGATCACGCCCAAGTCCCCGATCGCCGGGCCGCCGCCCTACGCGCCGGCCGGCTCCGCGGTCTCCACGGATCCCTCGAGGTCCTCGGACTTCTCGCGGGCCTCAGGGTCCTCGGGCTTCTCGAAGTAGACGTCGAGCACGGCGTCGAGCTCCTCGGACCAGGTCTTCAGCCGGCTCCTGGCCGGCGCCTCGACCCAGGTCTCGTACCAGCGCCGCGGCGACAGGTACACCGTCACACCGAACCGGCGCCCCCACCACGGGGCGTCGACCTCGACCGCGCCGATCTCGTCCCAGCCGAACTCGGCCTCGGTGTCGTCGAGCCGGAACGTGATGCCGCTCCGGTCCGCCCGGATCGAGCCGCGGCGGTCGGCGACCTCGAACACCGGTCCACCGTCCGGCTCCGGGTCGCGCAGCGGGGGCTCCTCCGCGCTCTCCTCGACGGCGGCGTCCCCGGCGGGGACGTCCTCGGCGGTGGACGGCGCGTCGTCCGCCGCGGGCTCCGCCTTCACCAAGTCCGCGGACGGGTCCGCGGACGTGACCTGGGGCTCGTCCGGCTCCGGCAGGACAATGCCGGGGACGTACGCCGGATCGATGCCGGCCGCCTGTACGAGCGGGATGTTCGAACCTCTGCTCTGCTCCACGGCGGGCAGTATGGCCCATCGGCCTGTGCCCGCGACACTCGCCCCGGCCCGGGGCGCGCACGTGTCGCGCGCCCCCGGCCGGCGGACGCGACCCCGGCGGCGCCGCGCGGCGGCGGGCGACGCCGCCCGGTGGCCTTGCGTGCCCGGCCCATTCATGATCACGCAACCGCAGCGGCACCTGTCGGGACAACCCTCGGTCCATGACCCACACACCTTCGATCGTTCCCTTCGACCGCCGCAAGTTCCTGGCGGCGGCGGGCGGCACCACCCTCGGTGCGCTCACCGCGGGCCAGTTGGCCATGGGGCCCGCCTCGGCCGCCGAGAGCGGGGCCGGGACCGCCGCTGACGTCACCGGCCCGGCGGCCGTCGTCGACCCGGCTCCCTTCCTGCTCGGTGTCGCCTCCGGCGATCCCGACGAGGACAGCGTCGTGCTGTGGACACGCCTTGTCACCGACCCGCTCGACGCGGAGACCGGCGGCATGGCACCCGTGCCGGTCAAGGTGAGTTGGGAGCTGGCGCGGGACGAGGAGTTCCAGGACATCGTCGACGACGGGCACACCAACGCCGTCCCCGAGTCCGCGCACAGCGTGCACGTCGAGGCGAGGGGCCTGAGCGACGACACCTGGTACTGGTACCGCTTCCAGGCCAACGGGGTCCACAGCCGCGTCGGCCGTACCCGCACCCTGCCGAAGCCCGGGTCCGGGGTCGACCAGCTGCGCTTCGCCTTCGTGTCCTGCCAGAGCTGGGCCGGCGGCCACTACGCGGCCTATCGCGACCTGGCCGGGCAGGAACTCGACTTCGTCATGCACCTGGGCGACTACATCTACGAGACCGCCGACGGCAGCCTGACGGAGTTCCGCCGGCTGCACGCCCTGTACAAGAGCGCCCCCGAACTCCGCGACGCGCACGCCCGGTTCCCGTTCTTCGTGACCTGGGACGACCACGAGGTCCAGAACAACTACGCGGGTGACGTCCCGGGCGGCACCGGCGACGGGCGGCCGTTCCTGGAGCGCCGGGCCAACGGCTACCAGGCGTACTACGAGCACCTGCCGCTGCGCCGGGAGCAGAAGCCGGATGGCCCCGACGCGCTGATGTACCGCAGGTTCGACTTCGGGCGACTCGCCGGGTTCAGCGTCCTCGACACCCGCCAGTACCGCACCGACCAGCCGTGCGGCGACGGCCGGAAGACGCCGTGCGAGGCGGTCGGCGACCCGGCGGGCACCCTCACCGGTCCGGAGCAGGAGAAGTGGCTGCTCCGGGGTCTGCACAAGTCCAAGGCGCAGTGGAACGTCATCGCGCAGCAGACCATCATGGCGGCGTTCGACTACGACCTGGGGCCGTCGAAGATCGTCAACCTGGACCAGTGGGACGGCTATCCGGCCGCCCGCTCCCGGATCCTGGACTTCCTGGACAGCGAGCGCCCCGAGAACCCGGTGGTGCTCAGCGGCGACTGGCACACGCACTGGGTGAACGACCTCAAGAAGGACTTCGACGACCCGGCGTCCCGCACCGTCGCGACCGAGTTCGTCGGCACGTCCATCTCCTCGGGTGCCGGCTGGGACGCGGACGTCCGGGCGGGTCTCGCGGCCAATCCGCACGTCAAGTTCTACAACGGCACCTACCGCGGCTACGTGATCTGCGACATCACACCGGAGCGCTGGCGCGCCGACCTGCGGATCGTGCTGAACGCGGGCGACGCCGCCTCCCCCGCCTACACGATCGCCGCGTTCGAGGTGCTCGACGGCGTCCCCGGCGCCCGTCGTGTCGACGGCGCCGGCGACGGCCTGTCCGGCCGGATCACCGACAGCGGCACCGGCACACCGCTCACCAACATGCGCGTCAAGGTGCTGGACTCGGCCGGCAAGGCCGTCGTGTCCAGCACGACCGGCGCGGACGGCGAGTTCCTCGCCTTCGCCGTCCCCGGCGTCTACACCGTGGCGGCCGACGGCGTCGGCTACGACCCCGTCCAGGTGACCGCCACCGTGCGGGACGGCGCGCAGACCCGTGTCGCCCTGCGGGCGGACCGGGCGCGGGCGCGCGCCGGCACGGGAACCACCATTCCCGGCCCCGTGTCCGAGGGCCTCGCCTCCGACCTGGTGATCTCCAACGACCAGCTGGCGCTGGCGATCTCCGCCGGTTCCGAGGACTCGCAGCTGACCCCCGTCACCCTCGGCAAGCCGCGGGACATGGCGGCCGTCGGCCACCTGGACCAGATCGACTGGTTCAACCTGCCCTACGCGTCGGCCACTCAGCCGCGCGGCTCGAACGCCTGGCAGCAGCGCACCGTGAAGTCGACGTCGGTCCAGGTGGTCTCCTCGACCGGCGCGGAGGCCCGGATCAGGGCCACCGGCGCGAGCACCGCCTTCACCGACGTGGCGGTCGTCACCGAGTACTCCGTCCGCGAGGGCGAGCGCTGGATCACCGCCGAGAGCGTCTTCACCAACCGCGGCACGGTGGCCCGCACCCTGTGGATCGGCGACGTGATCGACCACGACGGAACCGGCCAGCGCAGCGGCGTCCCCGGCCACGGCACCATCACCACCGGCACGCCCGCCGACTACGCGCCCACCGCACCGTGGATCGGTATGACCGGGGCCGACAGCCAGACCTACGGCCTGCTCTACGAGGACACCGCGTTCACCGCGTACGTGTGCGACATCTGGGCGATGAGCCAGCGCCAGGTCACGATCGAACCGGGAGCGGCCTACACGCTGCGCCGCCGGATCACCGCGGTCGACAACCGGGCCTCGCTCGACCCGTTCGCCGTGCTGAACACGCTCTGACCGTCCTGGCCGGCGAGGCGGCGTCACCGCCTCGCCTCGCCGGCCGGGGACCCGGCCGCCACCGGGTCGGCGGAGCTTCCTGAAGGTTGCCCGGGGGAAGGCCTCCTCGAAGCCGCCGTTCTTGTCGCTCCACTTCCTCCACGCTGGAGCAGCCAGGCCGGCGTGCCGATGGGCGAGTCGTTCAGACCGTGGGTGCGGGTCCACGCGTCCAGCATGTGCGCTCAGACGTCCGTGGTATCCATGGGTCGACCACCCCTTCTGGACTAGCTGGTCCACCGATCGTGCGGAAAAGCGAGGGGGACCAGCGAATCCAGAAAATGAGACGTCACGACGTACGGCACCGGACGACGTGATCGACCTCGTGGTCCGGTCCCCGCCCAGTCGCTACGTTGAGTTATGACCGCTTTGCCCGACTGGATGCGTTCGCCGCGCGCGGAGGCCTGGTTCGCGGAGGACCTGGACCGCCTCCCCGAGGCACCCCGCCACACCGAGCTGATCGACGGAGCCCTCGTCTTCATGGTGACGCCGCAGCGGGCCTGGCACGGCCGCCTCGTCACCGCCCTGACGGCCACGCTCATGGCACAGGCGCCGGCCGGCTTCGAGGTCGAGCGGGAGATGACGATCCGCCTCGATGCCAGGAACCGTGCCGAGCCGGACCTCTTGCTGACGGACCTGCCCTACGACCCGGACCGCACCTGGTTCGCCCCGGAGGACGTCAAGCTCGTCGTCGAGGTGGTCTCCCCCGAATCCGCCCACCGCGACCGCACCGTGAAGCTTCGCAAGTACGCGGAAGCCGGCATCCCGCACCACTGGCGCGTCGAGGACGAGGACGGGGCTCCCGTGGTCCATGTCTACGAGCTCGACGGTCCCACCGGCGCCTACGCGCCCGCCGGCATCTTCCGCGGCACCCTCCGGCGCCCGGTGCCCTTCGCGATCAGCCTGGACCTCGGCAAGCTCACACCGCCGCGCGCCTGCTGAGGGGGCGCCGGCCCTCCGCGCACCGGCCGTTCACCGGATCAGTCGCCCTCGAAGACGAAGAGCGGCTTGGTGCCGCGTGCGGGCGCCTCGGCGAGGGCGACCGCTTCGGCGAAGCGTTCGAGCGGGAACGACCGGCCTTCGGGGATGCTCAGCACGCCCTCGGCGACGAGATCGCGCACCTGGGACAGCGCGCTCAGCGCATCCTCGGGTGAGGCGGTGCCGAACCAGCGGTTCAGCCAGAAGCCCCGGACCGCCTTGGTCTCGTAGATGACCGAGCGTGCCGCCAACGGGATGGTCAGCGCGGCCGGGTCGGTCTGCCGGTGGGTGGAGAGGGCGCCGTAGACCACCAGCTCTCCTCCCGGAGCCAGCGCCCGGGACACCTGGGCGCCCACCGGGCCGGCGACGCAGTCGACGGCCTTGCGCACGCCGTCCGGTCCGGCGATCTCGGCCACACGCCGCACCAGGTCCTCGTCCTCGGTGCAGATGACCTCGTCACCGCCCAGCGCCTTGATCTCCTCGACGGCGTCGCGCCGCCGCACGACATTGATCGTGCGAATGCCCAGATGCCGGGACAGCTGAATGACGAGCCGGCCGACGGTGGAGCCCGCGGCCGTCTGCACGAGCCATTCCCCCGGCTGTACGTCGAGTTCGCGCGTCACGAGCAGCAGCGCGGTCAACGGGTTGACGGCCAGCTGGCAGGCACTGGAGTCGCTCAGCTCGTCGGGGACCGGCAGGAGCCTTCGCGTGTCGGCGACGAGGTACTCCTGCCACGTGCCGGCCACCGGGGGCCCGGGTACCGCCGGAACCGCGGCGACCACCACACGTTCGCCGATCGCCGGCCCCTCGGTGTCGGGGCCAAGGGCCTCGACACGGCCGACGCATTCCATGTGGCCCCCCACGACGGGGAATTCGGGCGAGAAACCGTAGCGGCCGCGCAGTACGTGCAGATCACTGGCGTGGATCGGCGTCGCCTGCACACGGATGAGCGCCTGGCCGGCCTCCGGCGTGGGGACCGGACGGGATTCCAGCCGCAGGACGTCACCGGGCTCGCCGACCTTGCCGGCGACGAGCGCACGCATGGACTGAGGCATGAGGGACCTTTCGTCTCGCAACGCCCGGCGAACTCGGCGGGCATTCCGGATAAGAACAATGCTGCGCCGACGTCGTCGGCGGCGCTCGGGCTCCGGACCTTCGTTCCTCCGGAGAACCGCGATCGGCATCCGCCGTCGTGACGGCGAAACACTGCGCGTAGCGCGTACCGGCGAACTGCTCGCCCATCGACCCGGGGGAGGCAGGACTCCCCTGCGATACGGTCCGGCGCATCCAATGAAATAACCGTAACACGTTCACCTCTGTCACATTCGGACCGCACGAGGCCGACATACGGCCGACCGGATGCCACTGAACTCAGCGACACACCCCTGTGAGGGCCGGCCGCGACGGGCTGTCAGCGGCGACTGCTTCCCTAGTGCCATGAGCACCGTGCACGAGACCGCCGCCCTCCTCCCCGACCCGGCCCGACTCCGCGACCACCTGCGCGCACTGGCCGTCCTGGACGCCGGGATCGGCGGCGATCCGCGTTTCTGCCGGTACACCTTCGACACCGCCTGGGGCCCTGGCACGGAGGTCGCCCTGATGGAGAACGGCTCGGGGGACGACTTCTCCGTCCACTTCACCCCGGCCGGCGTACTCATACGCGGCTTCGACCACGAGTCGCACATGAGTCCGTACGGGACGGACGACGAGGAGGTATGGCCCGGCGTCATCGACGACGTGCCCGCCGTCCTGCGCCCGCTCCTGGACGATCCCGTCTGCCGCGATGAGGGCATCGACGTCCCTCGGGTCACCGCCTGCCTGTGGCGGGAGACCCACGACACCGCCTGGCGGACCGGTTCGACCATCGTCTTCCCCACCCACAGCAAGGATCCGGACGGCTCCGGCTTCCTGTTCAGCCTTCTCACCGACCGGTCCCCCGAGGCCGTCCAAGCCCACTTCGAGGACGACTACGGGCGAGCCGTCCCCATCGGCGCCATCCGCCACGTCCTGGCCGGAGACCCCCTCACCCCGGCGATCGCCGGGGCCCTCGACCCGGCCGTCCTCCAGGACGGCGCGATGCCTCAAAGGATCGGCGCACGTCCCGAGGTCGCCTCCTGACCGTCCCGGGCAGGGCCAGGCGCGACCGCCGCCGACATCACGCCGGAATGCCCGGCGCCAATCCGGCGAAGAGCAGTTCCTTGGCAATGGGAGCGCGGTCCGCCCCGACGATATCGATCTCGATGTCGTTGGTACGGGTCCAGTAGCCCCCCACCGCGGGGGCTGCGGGCAGCCTGTCGTCGGGCGCGCCAGGGCCTCGCGGACAAGGGGCTCAACGGCCCGGCCGCGCCAACTGGTCCAGTTCTCCCGGATCCGCGCCAGCGTCAGATCGCCCCGCCCTCGCTCGATCTCCTCCATGGACGGACCGAGAAGGTGCAGCCAGAACCGCAGGTACGGATCCGTCACCCGGTAGCGGCGGTCCTTCGACGCACGCAGCGATACGGGCAGCTCCGCGGCGACGATCCGCTTGTCCGTGAGCAGCTCCAGCGCTCGCTGCAGCGGCGTGGCCCCGATCCCACCGGCCGCCCGGGCGATGCTGGTGAAGGTCCGCTCGCCACTGCCGATCGCCGCCAGCACCCTGCGCGCCTGGGCCTGCGGGGGGAATTCGGCAGCCAGTGAGCGCTCGGCCGACACCAGCAGGGCCGCGACCGGGTCGCTCAGCGCCTCGCCGAGGAAGTCCCACACCCCGGCCCCGTGCGGCAGCTCGTAAGCTGTCGCCCAACGTCACGGGCGCCGTACTCGCGCCCCCTCGGATCGTGTGCGGCGCCGGCCCTGTCGGCTGATGGTTGACAGCACCGTCGGACTGGCCATCAGCACCTCACGGACGGTCTTCAACAGGCTCAACGCCGCGTTCCGGGCGGCTTTCCGTGACCGGATGATCCCTCACAATCCGTCGCCGAGGCGAAGCTGCTCTCATTACCACGGAAGAAGATCGTGCCGCGGCAAACCAGGCGTACCCGGCCGCTTCGATGCAAGAGCGCAACTGGGCACGCAGCGGGAACGTGCCCCGTGAAAATCAATTCTTTCCGCACCGCATTTCGGCCCGATGGTTGCGCGTCCGCGTCGGCACCCCAGTTCCAAGGCGGCGAGGTCCGTCTCAGAGCGAGAGAGAAGCAAAGGAGCCCGCCCCCCTTCGAGGGGGCGGGCTCCTTTTTTGTTTCACGCCTTGCGAGAGGACTTCTTCACCTCGCCGGCGACGGTCTTGACGCGAGGGATTCTCAGGCTGAATCCATCGCGACCGCCCCACTCGACCACGAGCCGAGTTGCATTGAAGGTGGCGGAGGCGTGCATGCTCCCGTCCTCCTTCTTCTCGAACTTGAGGTCCTTGGCGACCTTGACCACCTCGGCCAGGAGCGAGGCCATCTGTCCTTGCGGCGTGTCCTTGAGTTCCTTCTTCAGGTCCATCAGCTTTTCCCCCGAAGATCGGCACGGCTACCACCGTGACGTTCGTACGACCCTCAGCCTCCAGGGCCTCTTTACGGCTCTCGGCCGCGCTTGCACTGTAGAACATGACGGACCGGACCCGCTAACCCCTTGGGCCGTCCCACTCCATCGCTTCGAGAGCCTTCCTCGCCCTTGCCAGGTCCACCATCGCCTGACCAATGACTTTGAAGCTTTCGTCCGATTTTGGCATGTTTTCATTCAAGGCGTGCAGTCGGGCAGTCGGATCCTTCTCGAAGAGTTCCAGACCCGCGAGGATCATATTCTTGTTCCCTCGCAGCCATTCATCCGAGGTGAAAACACGCATCCATCAATTCACGCGATCGGCCGAATAGCTCCCGAGTGGATTCCGCACGTGCAGCGTAACCCCTGGTCAGAGCGATCCGGGCTCAGCCGAGGAGTCACCACCCAGTCACCACGGGAACGCGTATCAACCGGTTTCAACGGGGGATGAACGAGGAGAGGCCAGATCCGAAGATCTGGCCTCTGACCTGGGATTATGCGCCTTGACCAGCTCTCTTGGCAATCAAGGAAAATCGCCCTACACGTTGAAGCGGAACTCCACCACGTCGCCGTCCTGCATGACGTAGTCCTTGCCCTCCATGCGGGCCTTGCCCTTGGCGCGGGCCTCGGGGATGGAGCCGCACTCGACCAGGTCGCCGAAGGAGACGATCTCCGCCTTGATGAAGCCCTTCTGGAAGTCGGTGTGGATGACACCGGCGGCCTCGGGGGCGGTGGCGCCCTTCTTGATCGTCCAGGCGCGGGCTTCCTTCGGGCCGGCCGTAAGGTACGTCTGCAGGCCGAGGGTGTCGAAGCCGACGCGGGCGAGGGTGGCGAGACCGGGCTCGTCCTGGCCCATCGACTGCAGGAGTTCCAGCGCCTCCTCGTCGTCGAGCTCGATGAGCTCCGACTCGATCTTGGCGTTGAGGAAGATCGCCTCGGCGGGGGCGACCAGGGCGCGCTGCTCGGCCTTGAAGGCGTCGTCGGTCAGCTCGTCCTCGTCCACGTTGAAGACGTAGAGGAAGGGCTTGGTCGTCAGCAGGTGCAGCTCGTGAAGGAGGCCGCCCTTCTCGGTGGCGGCGGTGATGCCGGCGGAGAAGAGGGTGCGCCCGTCCTCGAGGATCTGCTGCGCCTCCTGGACGGCGGCGAGCATGGCCGCCTTCTCCTTCTGGAGACGGGCGTCCTTGGTCAGCCGCGGCAGGACCTTCTCGATGGTCTGCATGTCGGCGAGGATCAGCTCGGTGTTGATGGTCTCGATGTCGTCCTTCGGGGACACCTTGCCGTCGACGTGGACCACGTCCGGGTCGACGAAGGCCCGGATGACCTGGCAGATCGCGTCGGACTCGCGAATGTTGGCGAGGAACTTGTTGCCCAGGCCCGCGCCCTCGCTGGCGCCGCGCACGATGCCCGCGATGTCCACGAAGTCGACCGTGGCCGGGAGCTTGCGCTGCGACTCGAAGATCTTCGCGAGCGTGTCCAGACGCGGGTCGGGGACACCGACGACGCCGACGTTGGGCTCGATCGTGGCGAACGGGTAGTTGGCCGCCAGCACGTCGTTCTTGGTCAAGGCGTTGAACAGGGTCGACTTGCCGACGTTCGGCAGGCCGACGATTCCGATCGTGAGCGACACGTGACGACTTCCCGTAGCGAGGTGGGTGGAGGGCCCGCGCGCCCGGGCGGGCGCGGACGGACCGATCCACCAGTCTACGGAAGCGGGGGACCCCCGGAGGCTCCGGTGGCCCGCCTCGCCCCCTGTGGGGCTGAAAAGTCGTGTCCTGCCCCCGTTTCCCCCCTGCCGGGCGCCTACGTTGGGTCCGTGGAGCAACACAGTGCGCGCACGCCGCACAAGAACGGTGCCGCCACGCGGCCGGCCAGACCGGACGCGCGTCCGGCGCGCAGGCCCGCGGGCGCGACCGCCGTGGGCGGAGGGCCGCGCCGCGGCCCGTTGTGGGGGATGCGGCGGGGACAGAGCGAGTCCCGCCTGACGGGACTCGGCACCGGGGTCTTCATCACGCTGACCGCCCTGTGCGGCGGCGCCGTGGACTCCCTGATGAACGGCGAGCCCGGCACGCTGTTCGGCGTGGTCTTCCTGCTGGCCTGCATCGCCGCCGGCGTGTGGGTGCGGCCGTACGACCTGTCGGCGGCGCCGGTGAGCGCGCCCATCGCCTTCACCATCGCGCTGGCCGTGACCGCCGACGGCGGCGGAGGGCTGACCGGGCATGTGATGGCGCTGCTCACCGGGCTGGCCACGCTGACCGGCTGGCTGTACGGCGGCACGGTGTGCGCCGCCGTGATCGCGGCCGTGCGGAAGGTGGCGTACGTGACGCGGGCGCGGCGCGCCGAACGCCGCTGACCCCCGGCGCCCGCGTCCCGGACCGTTATCCGGCGGCGGCGGCGGTGACCGTCGCGGCCGTCGCCATGCCCGCGCCGACGATGCCCGCGTTGTTCTGCAGCGCGGCCGGCACGATCTCCGCCTCGATGCCCTCGATGAGCGGGAGGAACTTCTCCGCCTTGCGGCTCACACCGCCGCCGATGACGAACAGCTCCGGCGAGAAGAGCATCTCCACGTGCGCGAGGTACTTGGTGACCCGGCGCGCCCAGTGCTCCCAGCTGAGGTCCTCGTCCTCCTTGGCCTTGGTGGAGGCGCGCTTCTCGGCTTCGTGGCCGTGCAGTTCCAGGTGGCCGAGCTCGGAGTTGGGCAGCAGCCTGCCGTCCACGAAGACGGCGCTGCCGATGCCCGTGCCGAGGGTCAGCATGATCACCGTGCCCGAGCGGCCGCGCCCCGCGCCGTACGCCATCTCCGCCATGCCCGCCGCGTCGGCGTCGTTGAGCAGCGTGACGGGCTGGCCGACCCGCTCGGAGAGCAGGCCGGCCGCGTCCATTCCTATCCACCCCTGGTCGACGTTGGCCGCCGTGCGCGTGACGCCGTGCGTCACCACACCGGGGAACGTCGCACCGATCGGGCCCTGCCAGCCGAAATGGGTGACGACCTGCTTGACGCAGTCCGCCACCGCGTCGGGCGTCGCGGGATGCGGAGTGAGCACTTTGAAGCGCTCCTCCGTCAGATCGCCGCGATCAAGGTCGACCGGGGCGCCCTTGATCCCCGAGCCGCCGATGTCCACACCGAAAACGCTCATGGCCCAACGCTACGGCGTGGGACGGACGGTCACCCCTCGGACGGCGGACCCGCCTGCTCAGGGGCGGTTCCGGCGGCCGGGGCGGCCACCTTGGCGGCGGCCTCCGCGCGCAGGTCGCGGCGCAGCTCCTTGGGCAGCGAGAAGACGATCGACTCCTCGGCGGCCTTGACGATCTCGACGTCCTCGAAGCCGCGCTGGGACAGCCACTCCAGCACCTGCTCGACCAGCACGTCGGGTACGGAGGCACCGGAGGTGACACCGACCGTGGCGACACCCTCCAGCCAGGCCTCGTCGATCTCGGCGGCGAAGTCCACGAGGTACGCCTCGCGGGCGCCGGCGAGCTTGGCGACCTCGACCAGGCGCACCGAGTTGGAGGAGTTGCGCGAGCCGACGACGATCACCAGATCGGCCTCGGCGCCCATCTGCTTCACGGCCAGCTGACGGTTCTGCGTGGCGTAGCAGATGTCGTCGCTGGGCGGCGAGATGAGCTGCGGGAACTTCTCCTTGAGCGCGTCGACCGTCTCCATGGTCTCGTCCACGGACAGGGTGGTCTGCGAGAGCCAGACCACCTTGGAGGGGTCCCGGACCTCGACCTTGGCGACATCGGCCGGGCCGTCGACCAGCGTGATGTGGTCCGGGGCCTCGCCGGAGGTGCCGATGACCTCCTCGTGGCCCTCGTGGCCGATCAGCAGGATGTCGAAGTCCTCGTTGGCGAAGCGGACCGCTTCCTTGTGGACCTTGGTCACCAGGGGGCAGGTCGCGTCGATGGTCGCGAGCTTCCCGCGCTCGGCCTCGTCGTGGACGACCGGCGCCACACCGTGCGCGGAGAACATGACGATCGACCCCTCGGGGACCTCCGCCGTCTGCTCGACGAAGATCGCGCCCTTCTTCTCCAGGGTCTGCACGACGTACTTGTTGTGGACGATCTCGTGGCGGACATAGATCGGGGCCCCGTACTGTTCCAGGGCCTTCTCGACGGCGATCACGGCACGGTCCACGCCCGCGCAGTAGCCACGGGGGGCGGCGAGCAGGACCCGGCGGGCAGCAGCAGTCATGCGCCCATCGTACGGGGCGTGACGGACGTCATCCGCCCTGCCGGCGGTGCCCGCGACGGACCGCGCGCAGCAGTCCCGGCAGCCGTCCCGCGACCACCGCCGCGACCACCGCGGTCAGGCAGCTGAAGCAGCCGCAGCCGGGGCCGCGGCGGCCGATGCGGAAGCCGCCGCCGACGCGCGGCGGCCGCGGGGGCGGCGGGCCGTATGAGCGCATGGGGACCTCCCGGGCACATGGTTCCGCCTCCCAGCGTGCGGGGTGCGCCGGGGGACGGACACCGGTGGGCGCCATTCGGGTCGGCGCCGGGAGGGGCGCGGGCCTCGGCGGACCTCGGCGGACCTGGTGGGACCTGGGCGGACACGGACGGGCCTCGACGGACACGGACCGGGACGGACGCGGTACGGGCCCGACCGGATGCCCGCCGGGGTGGGGTCACTGTCCGTGGCGGGGGCTAGTCTCGGCGTATGGCTCTGAACACGTCCGCGGAGGCGCCGATCCCGGTCGGCGAGGTGTCGCGGCTGATCGGCGGCTGGATCGACCGGCTCGGCGCGGTGTGGGTGGAGGGGCAGATCACGCAGCTGTCCCGGCGCCCCGGTGCGGGCGTGGTCTTCCTGACGCTGCGCGATCCGTCGCACGACATCTCGCTGAGCGTGACCTGCCGCCGCGCCGTCTTCGACGCCTTCGACGGTGCGGTCGGCGAGGGTGCGCGGGTCGTCGTGCACGCCCGTCCTGAGTGGTACGCGCCGCGCGGGCAGTTGTCGCTGCGGGCGGCGGAGATCCGCCCCATAGGGATCGGCGACCTGCTGCTGCGGCTGGAGCAGCTGAAGAAGCGGCTGGCCGGCGAGGGCCTGTTCGCGCTGGAGCGCAAGCGGCCGCTGCCCTTCCTGCCGCAGCTGATCGGCCTGGTGTGCGGCCGTGCCTCGGCCGCGGAGCGCGACGTGCTGGAGAACGCGCGGCTGCGCTGGCCCGCGGTGCGTTTCGAGGTGCGCAATGTGCCGGTCCAGGGGGCGTACGCGGTCCCGCAGGTGATCGAGGCGGTGCAGGGGCTCGACGCGCACCCCGAGATCGACGTGATCATCGTGGCGCGCGGCGGCGGCAGCGTGGAGGACCTGCTGCCGTTCTCCGACGAGCGGCTGGTGCGGGCGGTCGCCGAGTGCCGTACGCCGGTGGTGTCCGCGATCGGGCACGAGCCGGACACCCCGCTGCTGGACCTGGTCGCGGATCTGCGCGCCTCGACGCCGACCGACGCCGCCAAGCGCGTCGTGCCGGACGTGGGCGAGGAGCTGACCCGCGTCGAGCAGTTGCGGCACCGCTCCCTGCGGGTGATGCGCGGGCTGCTGGACCGGGAGGAGCGCGGACTGGTGGCGGCGATGAGCCGTCCGTCGATGGCGCGTCCGCGGCTGATGGTCGAGGAGCGCGAGGAGCAGGTGGCCGCGCTGCTGGAGCGTTCGCGGCGGCATCTGCGGCATCGCCTGGACCGCGCGGACGACGAGCTGGGGCACACCCGGGCCCGGGTCGTCGCGCTCTCCCCCGCGGCGACGTTGCAGCGCGGCTATGCCGTACTGCAGCGCGAGGACGGCGGGGTCGTGCGCGCCGCGGGCGAGGTGACCGACGAGGAGAAGCTGAGGGCCCGCGTGGCCGACGGCGAGTTCACGGTCCGCGTCACGCGCTGACGGTCCGCGCCCGCGGCGCCGCCCTGTCCGAGGGCGGCCCTAGTCTGGTGCCATGGCAGATCAGGACACGCTGGGGTACGAGCAGGCCCGCGACGAGCTCGTCGACGTCGTCCGCCGCTTGGAGGCGGGCGGCTCGACGCTGGAGGAGTCCCTCGCCCTGTGGGAACGCGGTGAGGAGCTCGCCAAGGTGTGCCGCAATTGGCTGGAGGGCGCCCGTGCGCGCCTGGACGCGGCCCTTGCGGAGGAGCCGGGCGACGCGGCGGAGGGCGCGCCCGGGGCACCCGGCGATCCGGACGAGGAGTAGGCGGTCACGGGTGGCGTGACGGTCCTCACAGGACGGGCGGCGGAATAGTTGAAATTTCACCTATGTTGGAGAGGATGTTCGACGCCGTCCCGCCGGGGCGGTTCCCCACATCTCCTTGAGGTACCCGATGACGCTCCAGCTCGACGCCGCCGCGCAGAACCTTCTCTTCCGCGACGCGCGCACCGCCAACTCCTTCACCACCGAGCCGGTGACCGACGAGCAGGTCCAGGCCGTGTACGACCTCGTGAAGTACGCGCCCACCGCCTACAACCAGCAGCCGCTGCGCATCGTGCTGGTCCGCTCCGCGGAGAGCCGTGAGCGCCTGGTCGGGCACATGAACGAGGGCAACCGGGCGAAGACCTCCACGGCGCCGCTGGTGGCCGTCCTGGCCGCGGACAACGAGTTCCACGAGGAGCTGCCGGTGCAGTTCCCCGCTTTCCCGCAGGCCAAAGACGTGCTCTTCGGCGAGCGCCCGGTCCGCGAGCAGTCGGCCGGCTTCAACGCCGCGCTCCAGGTCGGCTACTTCATCCTCGGCATCCGTGCCGCCGGTCTGGCCGCGGGCCCGATGACCGGCTACGACGCCGAGGCCATCAACAAGGAGTTCTTCCCCGACGGGGACCACTCCGTGCTCGCCGTGGTGAACATCGGCAAGCCGGGCGACAACGCCTGGCGCGCACGCTCGCCGCGACTGCCCTACGACGAGGTCGTCACCACCGTCTGACACACCCCGGAACCGTCGGCCCCCGCCGGGGTCCGGTGCTCACTGGCCGCTGCGCTCCTGGAGCGCGGCGGCCAGTTCCGCGAGCCGGCCGGCCGGGGCGGTGCCGGTGACCATCGTGGTCACCCCGCCCTTCTCGCGCACCAGCGCGTCGTACTTGGGGCCCTCGTAGCGGTCCCAGGTCTCGCCGCCGACGGTGCGCGTACCGCTCTTGCGCGCGTCGTGGCTCGTGGCCGCGACGAACGCCGCCGCGTCCGCGTTGCTCTGCTCGACGGCCGCGTACTCGTTCTGCGGGTCGACGAAGCCGAGGTGCCAGTGCACGGCCTTCGGGTTCGTGGCCTCGTACGTCACCGAGGTCGCCCGCCAGCCCTTGCCGAGCCCCTCGGGGGCCGCGACCGGGTACGGGGCGCTGCGGCGGGCCTGGTCGAGCTCGACCCGGTAGCCGACCACCTGGACGGGGTCGTGGTTCTCGTCGTGCGGGACGAAGAACCAGATGACCCCGACCACGACGCCGATCGCCGCCATCGAGATCACCATGTCCCGCACTGTTTCGGTGCCGCGCTTCTTTGCCACGCCCCCTATGGTCCCTCATGCCCCGGAGCGTCCCGCCGCCCGGGTCCCGCACCGGCCCGTCCGCGCTCATGTGACGGACGCCCTGCTCATCCTGGCACCTGACGGATAAGGTCGTACCACCCTCTTTTCCGGCCGTCCTCGTACAGAAAGGTGCGCTGTGATGACCGAGCAGCACGAAAACCACAACATGCCGCCGCAGCTCGAAGTGAGTCCCGAGGCCCCCGACCGCAACCTCGCCCTCGAACTGGTCCGGGTCACCGAGGCCGCCGCGATGGCCGCCGGCCGCTGGGTGGGCCGGGGCGACAAGAACGGTGCGGACGGAGCGGCCGTCAAGGCCATGCGCACCCTGGTCTCAACGGTGTCGATGAACGGCGTCGTCGTCATCGGCGAGGGCGAGAAGGACGAGGCGCCGATGCTCTTCAACGGGGAGCGGATCGGCGACGGGACCGGCGCGGAGTGCGACATCGCCGTGGACCCGATCGACGGGACGACGCTCACCGCCAAGGGCATGCCCAACGCCGTCGCGGTCCTCGCCGCCGCCGACCGCGGCGCGATGTACGACCCCTCGGCCGTCTTCTACATGGACAAGCTGGTCACCGGCCCCGAGGCCGCCGACTTCGTCGACATCACCGCCCCGCCGTCGGTGAACATCCGGCGGGTCGCCAAGGCCAAGGGCGGCGCCCCCGAGGACGTGACCGTCGTGGTGCTCGACCGGCCCCGTCACGAGGGCCTGGCCAAGGAGATCCGCGAGACCGGCGCGCGGATCACCTTCATCTCCGACGGCGATGTCGCGGGCGCCATCATGGCCGTGCGCGAGGGCACCGGCGTCGACATGCTGATGGGCATCGGCGGCACCCCGGAGGGCATCATCGCGGCCTGTGCGATCAAGTGCCTCGGAGGAACCATCCAGGGCAGGCTCTGGCCCAAGGACGACGCGGAGCGCCGGCGCGCCCTCGACGCCGGCCACGACCTCGGCCGGGTCCTGCACACGGACGACCTGGTCAAGGGCGACAACGTGTTCTTCGTCGCCACCGGCATCACCGACGGCGAGCTGCTGCGGGGCGTGCGCTACCGCGCCGAGACCGCGACCACCCAGTCGCTGGTCATGCGCTCCAAGTCCGGCACGATCCGTCAGATCGACTCCACACACCGGCTGTCGAAGCTGCGCGCCTACAGCACGATCGACTTCGACCGCGCGCGCTGACCGCCTCCCGGCCGGAGGGGCCGGAAGACGGGAAAGCCCGGCACCGCGCACAACCGAGGCCGGGAGCCCGCCCCGCGGCGGGCTCCCGGCCTCCTGCGTTCCCCGGCGTGCGACGCGACGGCATGGCCCGAGGCCCTCCCGGCGGTAGGCCGGGAAGGGAAACGTCGCGCAGCCCGCCCTAGCCCGCGGCGGCGATCCGCGGTACGGGCCGCTGGAGTTCCGCCTCGCGGCGACGCCGGCGCGCGAGCACCACCCGGCGCTCGGCCGCGGTCATACCGCCCCACACCCCGTAGGGCTCCGGCTGCATCAACGCGTGCTCCCGGCACTCCAGCATGACCGGGCAGCGGGCGCAGACCCGCTTCGCGGCCTCCTCGCGCGACAGCCGGGCCGCCGTCGGCTCCTTGGAGGGCGCGAAGAACAGGCCTGCCTCATCGCTGTGGCACGCCGCGTCCGAATGCCATGGGCCGCCCAGGTCCCGGGGGTGACTCAGGGAGGAACTGGATGCTGCCGTGGGCTCGATCGGTTGAAGCACGGGATACTCCTGACGACGGCTCGGCTTGGTGTCACCCTTGCCCGTCGCTGCCCTTCCCGCTGCGTCGGCACGGGGTTGTCGACGTGGGGGTCCGGCGGCGAGCGACGTGTCCCCATGCCCTACCCGCTGTGCGCGGGTTCATGCGCACCGTGTCCGGAGGCTCGCACGCTCGCGCGTGCGCGGTCCGTGCCGGACGGTGCGCCCCCGGACCGGTCCGGGCACCGGCGGCCCGGCAACCGCCCTCGCTCCCGCACGGCTTGGGGTACGGACGTGCGCGGTGCGGGCCGCACCGCGCACTGCCTGCCTGCCTGCCTGCCTGCCTGCCTGCCTGCCGGGACGAGTCGGGGTGACGAGCCGTCAGTAGTCCAGCTCGGGGCGGGCGTCCTTCTTCTTGACCCGCTTGCCGCGTCGCGGCTTGGCCTCCACGCCGCCCCAGAAGGCCAGGCCCTGCACCTTGATGACCGGGGCGCCGGGGTCGGGGGCCTCGTACGCCCTGATATCGGAACCGCCCATGATGCCCACGACGCCGCCGCCGCGCAGGGTCACGTTCTCCGGCACCGTGATCTCGATCCCGCCCATGATGGCGGTGCAGTTGATGACGACCTCCGGCGCGGTGAAGGTCGCCTCCGTGAGGTCGATCACCACACCACCCATGATCGCGACCGCGTTGATCTTCGAACCCACGCGCCAGCGGCCCTTGCGCTCGGCGCCGCCGAGGATGCCGACGAGGTTGGGGTTCTCCCCGGAGTGGTCCGGGACCCAGTGCTGCCGGGCCGGGGCCGGGGCGGCCGCCGACGCGGGGACGGGCAGGTCGCGCACGAAGGGCTCCAGCTCGCCCACGGTCTTCGCCGCGTACACACCGTCCAGCCGCTCCGAGTGCTCCTCGGTGCTCAGACGCCCTTCCGCCAGGGCATCGCGAAGAATGTCGGCCACCCGGTCGCGGTCCGCGTCGGACGCACGGATGTCGGCTTCGGCGACAGGGGGAATCAAGGGCTGCTGCTCACGCTTCCGGAGCGAGGACTCATCCACGCGACTACGGTACACAAACGCGATAGATCGCGACTAGGCCCCTGCCCCCGGCAGTGAGGGTCACCTCACACACCCGGCGACCCGTCCGCGTTCTACGCTTGTCGGGCTTCTATGACGCAGCGCAGTGAGGATGTCCCTAATGCCCCCCTCGTCCCCCCCGGCCCGTCCCGCGTTCTCCTACACGGATCTCCTCCCCCTCGGTGAGGACACCACCCCGTACCGGCTCGTCACCTCCGAGGGCGTCAGCACCTTCGAGGCCGAGGGCCGGACCTTCCTCACGGTGGAGCCGGAGGCGCTGCGCACGCTCGCCGCCGAGGCGATGCACGACATCTCCCACTACCTGCGCCCGGCGCACCTCGCCCAGCTGCGCCGCATCCTGGACGACCCCGAGGCGTCCGCCAACGACCGCTTCGTCGCCCTGGACCTGCTGAAGAACGCCAACATCGCCGCGGCCGGCGTGCTGCCGATGTGCCAGGACACCGGCACCGCGATCGTCATGGGCAAGCGGGGACAGAACGTCCTCACCTCCGGCGGTGACGAGGAGGCCCTGTCGCACGGCATCTTCGACGCCTACACCAAGCTCAACCTGCGCTACTCCCAGATGGCCCCGCTGACCATGTGGGAGGAGAAGAACACCGGCTCCAACCTGCCGGCCCAGGTCGAGCTGTACGCGACCGACGGCGGCGCCTACAAGTTCCTCTTCATGGCCAAGGGCGGCGGCTCGGCCAACAAGTCCTTCCTCTACCAGGAGACCAAGGCGGTCCTGAACGAGGCCTCCATGATGAAGTTCCTGGAGGAGAAGATCCGTTCGCTCGGCACGGCCGCCTGCCCGCCGTACCACCTGGCCATCGTCGTCGGCGGCACCTCCGCCGAGTTCGCGCTGAAGACCGCGAAGTACGCCTCCGCGCACTACCTGGACGAGCTGCCGGCCGAGGGCTCGCCGGCCGGCCACGGCTTCCGGGACAAGGAGCTGGAGGAGAAGGTCTTCGAGCTCACGCAGAAGATCGGCATCGGCGCGCAGTTCGGCGGCAAGTACTTCTGCCACGACGTCCGCGTGGTGCGGCTGCCCCGGCACGGCGCCTCCCTGCCGGTCGCCATCGCCGTGTCCTGCTCCGCCGACCGCCAGGCCGTCGCGAAGATCACCGCCGAGGGCGTCTTCCTGGAGCAGCTGGAGACCGACCCGGCCAAGTATCTGCCGGAGACCACCGATGACCACCTGTCGGACGAGGACGTCGTGCGCGTCGACCTCAACCGGCCGATGGACGAGGTCCTTGCGGAGCTGTCCAAGTACCCGGTCAAGACCAGGCTGTCGCTGACCGGCCCGCTGGTCGTCGCCCGCGACATCGCGCACGCGAAGATCAAGGAGCGGCTGGACGCGGGCGAAGAGATGCCGCAGTACCTGCGCGACCACCCGGTCTACTACGCGGGCCCGGCCAAGACCCCCGAGGGTTACGCCTCCGGCTCCTTCGGCCCGACCACCGCCGGCCGCATGGACTCCTACGTCGACCAGTTCCAGGCCGCCGGCGGCTCCAAGGTCATGCTCGCCAAGGGCAACCGCTCCCGGCAGGTCACCGACGCGTGCGCCGCGCACGGCGGCTTCTACCTCGGCTCCATCGGCGGCCCGGCGGCGCGCCTGGCCCAGGACTGCATCAAGAAGGTCGACGTCCTGGAGTACGCCGAGCTCGGCATGGAAGCGGTCTGGAAGATCGAGGTCGAGGACTTCCCGGCCTTCATCGTGGTCGACGACAAGGGCAACGACTTCTTCACCGATCCCGCTCCGGCGCCGACGTTCACGTCGATCCCGGTGCGGGGGCCCGGTCTGGCCTAGCACCTGGGGAGCGACGGGGACGGGTTTCGCCCCGCCGCCCCGGCCTGTCCCCGGCCGAGGGGCTCCGTCCCTTCGACCCCTCTGGGGCCGCCTGCCCGGATCGCGCCCCGGCCCGGACGGCCGCGGCCTCGAGCGCCGGGCACCTGAGCCCGCGGTCGTCCCCTCTCCACCCCCGGTGCCCCACGCGCCGGGGGCGGAGGTGTTCCGGCGCCCGTACGGGTAGACGTCCCCAAGGCGGCGCCAGGAATGATTCACGCCGCGCCGCTGTCCTACCGACCAGTACTCTCCCGGCGGCGGTGGGACGCTGGGAGCGGTCCCGAGGGAAGGAACTCCAGCGATGTCCGAGCAGGGCGCAGGCGACTACCGCATCGAACACGACTCCATGGGCGAGGTGCGCGTTCCCGCCCACGCCAAGTGGCGCGCCCAGACGCAGCGGGCGGTGGAGAACTTCCCGATCAGCGGGCAGCGGCTGGAACGCGCCCACATCGCGGCGCTCGCCCGGATCAAGGCGGCCGCGGCGAAGGTCAACGCGGAGCTCGGCGTGCTGGACAAGGACGTCGCCGAGGCGGTCCAGGAGGCGGCCGCGGAGGTCGCCGACGGGCGCTGGGACGAGCACTTCCCGATCGACGTGTTCCAGACGGGCTCGGGCACCTCGTCCAACATGAACGCCAACGAGGTGATCGCGACCCTGGCGAGCGAGCGGCTCGGCCGCGACGTGCACCCCAACGACCACGTCAACGCCAGCCAGTCCTCCAACGACGTCTTCCCCTCCTCCATCCACATCGCGGCGACGGCGGCGGTCACCGGTGACCTGATCCCGGCGCTGGAGCACTTGGCGGCGGCCCTGGAGCGCAAGTCCGCCGAGTTCGCCGACGTGGTGAAGTCCGGCCGTACGCACCTGATGGACGCGACGCCGGTCACCCTCGGCCAGGAGTTCGGCGGCTATGCCGCCCAAGTGCGCTACGGCGTGGAGCGGCTGCGTGCCTCGCTGCCGCGGCTGGCGGAACTGCCGCTCGGCGGGACGGCCGTCGGCACGGGGATCAACACCCCGGCCGGCTTCTCCGCGGCGGTGATCGCGGAGGTGGCGCGGGCCACCGGTCTGCCGCTCACCGAGGCGCGCGACCACTTCGAGGCGCAGGGCGCACGCGACGGCATCGTGGAGACCTCCGGTCAGCTGCGCACGATCGCGGTCGGCCTGACCAAGATCTCCAACGATCTGCGCTGGATGGCCTCCGGCCCGCGCACCGGCCTCGCCGAGATCGCCCTGCCCGACCTCCAGCCCGGCTCGTCGATCATGCCGGGCAAGGTCAACCCGGTCATCCCGGAGGCGGTGCTGATGGTGGCCGCCCAGGTCACCGGCAACGACGCGACCATCGCCACGGCCGGCGCCGCGGGGAACTTCGAGCTCAACGTGATGCTCCCGGTGATCGCCAGGAACGTCCTGGAGTCGGTGCGGCTGCTCGCCAATGTCTCCCGGCTGCTCGCCGACCGCACCGTCGACGGCATCACGGCCGACGTCGAGCGCACCCGCGAGTACGCCGAGTCCTCGCCCTCCGTCGTCACGCCGCTCAACCGGTACATCGGCTACGAGGAGGCCGCCAAGGTCGCCAAGCGCGCGCTGGCCGAGCGCCGCACGATCCGTCAGGTCGTGCTGGACTCCGGGTACGTCGAGCGGGGCCTGCTCACCCTGGAGCAGCTGGACGAGGCCCTGGACGTGCTGCGCATGACCCGCCCGTGACGGGAGCCGTCCGCCCGGTCACGTCCCGTGGCGGCCCGTGATGAAGGTTCGGCGCAAGGTTGACGCCACCGTGACCCGTCGTCCGTAAGATCACGTCATGACGGCGGACATCCTTCTTCATCCGGGTACGGAGCAGGGCGGCGGCGAGGACCACTGGTCGCCGGGCGACCAGGTGCTGTGGCGCTATCGCGGCAACGCGACGGACCGGGTGCACATCTGCCGTCCGGTGACGGTGGTGCGCGACGACGCGGAGCTGCTGGCCGTCTGGATGGCGCCGGGCACCGAGTGCGTGCGGCCGGTGCTCTCCGACGGCACGCCGATCCATCAGGAGCCGCTGGAGACGCGCTATCTCAAGCCGCGCACCACGAGCGTCGACCGCTGGTGGGGCACCGGTGTGCTGAAGCTGGCCCGGCCCGGTGAGCCGTGGTCGGTGTGGCTGTTCTGGGAGCGGGGCTGGCTCTTCAAGAACTGGTACGTGAACCTGGAGGAGCCGCGACGCCGCTGGTCGGGCGGCGTGGACTCCGAGGACCACTTCCTGGACATCCATGTCGACCCGGACCGCGGCTGGCACTGGCGGGATGAGGACGAGTTCGAGCAGGCGCAGGCCGCGGGGCTGATGTCCGCCGTGACGGCGGAGCGGGTGCGCGAGGCCGGAAGGCGCGCGGTGGGCGTCATCGAGGACTGGGGCCACCCCTTTGACGAGGGCTGGCAGCACTGGCGTCCGAATCCGGCGTGGCCGGTACCGGCTCTTCCGGTTGACTGGGACCGTCCGGCAAGGTGACCGCGTGAGTCTTGCCGGGCCCCCCAGCCCCGATCGTAAGATCGTGCCTCATAGTGCTGCACAAATCACATGCTCACACTAGAGTTTGACGCTACGTCACACAGGTCATCACGGGAGGCCCAGGCTGTGGGAGACGGCGGCTACGAGGACATACGGCTGGACCGCACCGGGCAGGCGGAGGCCTTCGACGCCATAGGCGACCGTTACGACGAGGCCTTCCCGCACAAGGAGGGACAGCTCGCGGCCGGCGAGTGGCTCCTGGCGCGGCTGCCTGCCGGTTCCCGCGTACTGGACCTGGGGTGCGGCTCCGGACTGCCGACCTGCCGTCAGCTCTCCGACGCCGGGCACGAGGTGACGGGAATCGACCTCTCCCCCGTCATGCTGTCGCTGGCCCGCCAGTACGTGCCGCCGGCCGCGTTCCACCAGGGCGACATCGCCGACCTGCGGCCCGGCGGCCTCTTCGCCGCGGGCGGCCGGCACGATCTGGGGCGCTTCGACGCGGTCACCGCCTTCTTCGCGCTGCTGATGCTCTCCCGCGCCGAGATTCCGCTGGTCGTGCGGGCCGTGCGCGATCTACTCGTCCCTGGCGGGCTGTTCACTCTTTCGATGGTAGAAGCCGATGTGGATGACTTCCCGATTCCGTTCCTTGGTAACACCATCCGGGTATCGGGTTATCTACGGGATGATTTGCGCCAGATGGTGACCGACGCAGGATTCGAGGTCCTGAGGGAGGAGTCGTACGCCTACGCGCCGCACACCACAGAAGTGCCGCCGGAGGAGCAACTCTTCCTGCACTGCCGCCGACCCGCCTGACGCGGCCGCCCCGCCACGTGCCCCGCACGTGACGCACCCGACCGGATGGAACGACCAGCGTGAGCACGGAGCGCATTTCTGAGCAGGCCGCCGCCCAGGCGACAGCGGCCGGCCCGGCACGTCCGGGCGACCCCGAGCCGGTCCCCGATCCGCGGACCGGTTTCCGGCTGACCCCGGACGGCGCGGCGGCCGGTGAGGCCGGCACGTCCTCGCCCGGCGCGGGGCAGCCGTCACAGGACCAGGCCCCCGTCCCCTCCTCCACCCCGGCCGGGCCGTCCTCCGGCCGTCCCCGGCGGCCCCGGCGCGGCGGCACCGGAGGCGCGGCCCAGCGCGCCGCCGCCGGTGGTACTGCCGGGAGCGACCCCGGCACGCCGTCCCTCCAGCCCGTACCGCCCACCCAGCGGCAGTCGGGCGGCGAGGCCGGCGCACCCGCCAAGGCCGGCCGGACCGGCCGCCGCGGCACTCGCGGCACCCGTCCCGACCGCAGATCCGCCGAGGTGAGAGACCGTCAGGCCGTCCGCGTGGTGGCCGGGGAGGCCCCCACCGGCGTCCAGCACGTGATCGCGGGCACCGCCGCCGAGTCCGCCCCGGACCGGCAGTCCACGCATCCGCGCCTGCCCGGTTCCCCCGGCGAGGAGTCCGCCGGTAAGCCATGGGACGGGCCCTCCACGCACGACCTGCGGGCGGCCACCGCCATGGCCGCACCGGTCGAGCCCGGCCGCCGCACCTCCGCCGCCGCCGGCACCCCGGGCACGCCCGGCTCCGCCGGTCCCGCGCAGCCCGAGGGCGGCGAGCCGCGCACTCGTCCGCGGATGCCGGACACCGGCGTCCCCGCCGCCCGTTCGGGCGGCCGGACCGGCGGCCCCGGCGCCCGGCCCGACGGCCACCCGGTCGACGACGACTCCACCGCCGGCCGCCCGCTGAAGAAGGTCGGCCCGCAGAACCGCGGCCGGGCCGGGCAGGCCGAGGCCGAACGGCTGCGCTACGTCGGCGCGGCCACCCGCCGCATCGCCCGCGGCCTGGACCTGGACGAGATCGTGCTGGGCCTGTGCCGCTCGACGGTGCCGGCCTTCGCCGACGCGATCCTGGTCTATCTGCGTGACCCGCTGCCGGTCGGCGACGAGCGTCCCTCGGGCCCGCTCGTGCTGCGGCTGCGCCGGACCGACCGGGTGCCGGACGACACCGAGCAGCCCGTCGAGGGCCTGATGATGCCGGTCGTGCCGTCCACCGAGGGTGAGTACGGCGCCGCCCCCGAGGTCGTGAACGTCGCGCTGGACGGTCCGCTGGCGGAGGTGCTGCGCGGGGTGCGCCCGATCTTCTCCGACAGTCCGCAGGCCTCGGCCGCGCTCCTGGAACTGGTGGGCGGCTGCCCGGACGCGGGGTCCGGCGACACGTTGGACCTCCCGACCGGCCGGCGCGCCATCCTGGCCCCGCTGCGCGGCCGCCGCCGGGTGATCGGCGCGACGGTGCTGCTGCGCCGCCCTGAGCGCACCCCCTTCGACCCCGACGACCTGCTGGTGGCCGCGCAGTTGGCCACCCACACCGCGCTCGGCGTCGACAAAGCGGTGCTCTACGACCGCGAGGCGTCGATCGCCGACTCCCTGCAGCGCGAGATGCTGCCGGACTCCCTGCCGGAGCCGACCGGGGTGCGGCTCGCCAGCCGCTATCTGCCGGCCGCCGAGTCCGCCCGGGTGGGCGGCGACTGGTACGACGCGATCCCGCTGCCCGGCAGCCGGGTGGCGCTGGTCGTCGGTGACGTCATGGGCCACTCCATGACCTCGGCGGCGATCATGGGGCAGCTGCGGACCACCGTGCAGACCCTGGCCGGACTGGACCTGTCGCCGCAGGAGGTCCTCTACCACCTGGACGAGCAGGCGCAGCGACTCGGCCAGGACCGCATGGCCACCTGCATCTACGCGGTCTACGACCCGATCGCGCACCGGGTGACCATCGCCAACGCCGGTCATCCCCCGCCGGTGCTGCTGCACGCCGACGGACTGGCCGAGGTGCTGCGCGTGCCGCCGGGCGCGCCGATCGGCGTGGGCGGCGTGCCGTTCGAGGCGGTCGAGCTGCCCGCCCCGGCCGGGGCGACGCTGCTGCTGTACACCGACGGCCTGGTGGAGTCCCGGGCGCGGGACGTCTGGGGCGGCATCGAGATGCTGCGCGAGCGGCTGCAGACCGCCGCGGCGGTGATGTGCCCGCCGCCGCTGGAGCCGCTCTGCGACGAGGTGCTGGAGATCGTCGGCCCGGGCGACCGGGACGACGACATCGCGCTGCTCGCCGCCCGTTTCGACGGCATCGCGCCGCGCGACGTGGCGTACTGGTTCCTCGAGCCGCGCGCCCAGACCGCGGGCCGGGCCCGGCGGCTGGTGCGCCAGGCGCTGAACCGCTGGGGGCTGGAATCGCTGGCGGAGGCGACCGAGCTGCTGGTCAGCGAGGTGGTCACCAATGCGGTGCGGTACGCCGAACGGCCCATCACCCTGCGGCTGCTCCGCACGGACGTGCTGCGCTGCGAGGTGGGCGACGACGCCCCGACGCTGCCGCGGATGCGCCACGCCCAGCCGCAGGACGAGGGCGGCCGTGGGCTGTACCTGGTCAACCGGATGGCCCAGCGGTGGGGAGCGACCCGGCTGAGTGCCGGAAAGGTGGTCTGGTTCGAAATGGGTATTCCGGGCGGTGTCCAGCGCTAGACGCTCCGTGTCCGTAACGGATTTATTTCTGGACTTTGTCCAGAACGGCCGCCGGAAGGCATTGCCCGGCGTGCCGAGCCGGTGATTCAGTGTTTGTGTGGTCGTGAGCGACCAGGAGCCCCCGACGGACTCTTCCGAAGATCGACGGGAGGACACATTCACATGAGCACCCCTTACACCACCAACAACGCCGGGATTCCGGTGGAGAGCGATGCCCATTCGCTCACGGTGGGCTCGGACGGGCCCGTCCTCCTTCAGGATCACTACCTGATCGAGAAGATGGCGCAGTTCAACCGCGAGCGGGTTCCGGAGCGCGTGGTGCACGCCAAGGGTTCGGGCGCGTACGGCGTCTTCGAGGTGACGAACGACGTCAGCCAGTTCACCAAGGCCGACCTCTTCCAGCCGGGGCGGCGAACGGAGATGCTGGCCCGCTTCTCGACGGTCGCCGGCGAGCTGGGCAGCCCCGACACCTGGCGCGACCCGCGCGGCTTCGCGCTGAAGTTCTACACCGAGTTCGGCAACTACGACATGGTCGGCAACAATACGCCGGTCTTCTTCGTGCGCGACGCGATGAAGTTCCAGGACTTCATCCGCAGCCAGAAGCGCCGCCGCGACAGTTCGCTGCGCGACAACAACATGCAGTGGGACTTCTGGACGCTGTCCCCGGAGTCCGCGCACATGGTCACGTGGCTGATGGGCGACCGCGGCGTGCCCAAGTCGTACCGCCACATGAACGGCTACAGCTCCCACACCTATATGTGGGTCAACGGCGGCGGCGAGCGGTTCTGGGTCAAGTACCACTTCAAGACCGACCAGGGGATCGACTTCCTCACCCAGGAGGAGGCCGACCACTACGCGGGCGCCGACGGCGATCTGCACCGCCGTGACCTGTACCAGGCCATCGAGCGCGGCGATCACCCCTCGTGGACGCTGTACATGCAGATCATGCCGTTCGACGACGCGGCCGACTACCGGTTCAACCCCTTCGACCTGACCAAGGTGTGGCCGCACGGCGACTACCCGCTGATCGAGGTCGGGCGGATGACGCTCAACAAGAACCCCGAGGACTACTTCATCCACATCGAGCAGGCCGCTTTCGAGCCCAACAACATGGTGCCCGG
Organism: Streptomyces sp. RLA123; assembly: GCF_056270165.1. Classification (NCBI taxonomy): domain Bacteria; kingdom Bacillati; phylum Actinomycetota; class Actinomycetes; order Kitasatosporales; family Streptomycetaceae; genus Streptomyces; species Streptomyces sp. RLA123. Next base: position 3,162,027 of record NZ_JBWDOR010000003.1, read on the forward strand.
CATCGGCCCCTCCCCGGACAAGATGCTCCTCGGCCGGCTGTTCTCGTACGCGGACACCCACCGCTACCGGATCGGCCCCAACTACGCGCAGCTGCCGCCGAACCGTGCGCACACCGAGGTCCGCTCCTACGCGAAGGACGGCCCGATGCGCTACGAGCCGTCGCGCACCGCGGCCCCGTACGCGCCGAACTCCTTCGGCGGGCCCGAGGCCGACGTCCAGCGCTTCGGCGACCCGGCCGGCTGGGAGGTCGCGGGCAACATGGTGCACGAGCCCTACAAGCTGCACCGCGAGGACGACGACTTCGGCCAGGCCGGGACCATGGTCCGGCAGGTCCTGGACGACGCCCAGCGCGACCGGCTGGTCTCCAATGTCTCCGGGCACCTGAAGAACGGGGTCAGCGCACCCGTCCTGGAGCGCGCGGTCCAGTACTGGCGCAACATCGACAAGGAGGTCGGCGACCGCATCGCCGCCAACGTCAACGGCTTGTGACCTCCTCCTGATCGCAGCCCCGGCGCACGTGATGTCCGTCCGTGCCCCGGGGCTGCATCGTGTCTGCGTTCTCGTGAAATGCCTGTTCAGAGCAGGTTCTGTCACACCCTCGTCACTATGCACAAGATCTATACACCGCAGGTATACCCCTCATGTAGAGTCCTCCGCATGAGTATCGGCCACACCCTGCTCGGGCTCCTGGAGTCCGGCCCTCGCCACGGGTACGACCTGAAGCGGGAATTCGACGACAAGTTCGGCCACGACCGTCCGCTGCACTACGGCCAGGTCTACTCGACCATGGCGCGGCTGCTGAAGAACGGGCTCGTCGAGGTCGACGGCATCGAGACCGGCGGCGGCCCGGAGCGCAAGCGGTACGCGATCACCGACGCCGGGATCACCGACGTGGGCAAGTGGCTCGCGGAGCCGGAGAAGCCCGAGCCCTACCTGCAGAGCACCCTGTACACCAAGGTCGTCCTCGCCCTGCTGACCGGGCGCAGCGCCGCGGACCTGCTGGACACCCAGCGCTCGGAGCACCTTCGCCTGATGCGGGAGCTGACCGTGCGCAAGCGCGACGGCGATCTCGCGGACCAGCTGGTCTGCGACCACGCCCTGTTCCACCTCGAGGCGGACCTCCGGTGGCTGGAACTCACCACGGCACGACTGGACCGACTCGCGGAGGCACTCGCATGACCACCACGGACCTGCTGCTGGAGGCCGTCGACCTGCACAAGGCGTACGGGCCGACCCCGGCACTGGACGGCGCCGACTTCGGCATACGCGCCGGCGAGGTCGTCGCCGTGATGGGGCCGTCCGGCTCCGGCAAGTCGACGCTGCTGCACTGCCTGGCCGGCATCGTGCGGCCGGACTCCGGCCAGGTGCTCTACCGGGGAGGGGACCTGACCGTGATGAGCGACGCCGAGCGCAGCGCGCTGCGCCGCGGCGAGTTCGGCTTCGTCTTCCAGTTCGGCCAGCTCGTTCCCGAGCTGACCTGCGTGGAGAACGTGGCGCTGCCGCTGCGCCTGAACGGCGTCAAGCGCAAGGAGGCCGAGGCCCGTGCCACGGAGTGGATGGCCCGGCTGGAGGTCGACGACCTGACCGGCAAGCGGCCCGGCGAGGTCTCCGGCGGTCAGGGCCAGCGGGTCGCGGTGGCCCGTTCGCTGGTCACCGGCCCGCGGGTGGTCTACGCCGACGAGCCGACCGGTGCCCTGGACTCCCTCAACGGCGAGCGGGTGATGCGCCTGCTGACCGACGCGGCCCGCGACACCAACGCCGCCGTCGTCCTGGTCACCCACGAGGCGCGGGTCGCCGCGTACTCCGACCGCGAGGTCGTCGTCCGCGACGGCAAGTCGCGGGACATGGAGCGGGTGGCATGAGTTCCGGAACCGAAACACGGGGCGGCCTCCTGTCCGGCTGGGTCCGCGACGTGGGCCTGGGCTTCCGCTTCGCCACCACCGGCGGCCGCGAGGGCTGGACCCGCACCGTGCTGACCGCCGTCGGCGTCGGCCTCGGCGTGGCACTGCTGCTGGTGGCCGCATCCGTCCCGGCGATGCTGGGTGCCCGCAACGACCGCGGCTACGAACGGGACTACTCCTGGTTCCACGACCCGCCCAAGGTCAGCGCGAGCACCGTGCTGTACGCCGAGATGGACACCACCTTCCACGACGACGACATCCGGGGCCTGCTCCTGAAGGCCGACGGCGACCGGCCCGTGCTGCCGCCCGGTGTCAAGGCGATGCCCGCCCCCGGCGAGATGGTGGTCTCCCCCGCTCTGAAGCGCCTGCTCGACAAGCCTGGCAGCAAGCTGCTGCGCGAGCGCCTGGACTACCGGATCACCGGCACCATCGGCGACAAGGGCCTGGTCGGACCGGCGGAACTGACCTACTACGCCGGCAGCGACAAACTCGTCGCCTGGGGCACCGGTGACAACGCGGGTACCGGGAACGCCACCCGCATCCCGTACTTCGGACGCGGCACCACCGGGTCGGATCCGCTCGGCGGGATCCTCAGCCTTCTGGTGATCATCATCTTCGTGGTGCTGCTGCTTCCGGTGGCGGTCTTCATCGGCAGCGCCGTCCGCTTCGGCGGTGAACGACGGGACCGCAGACTGGCCGCGCTGCGACTGGTGGGCGCGGACAGCCGGATGACCCGGCGGATCGCGGCCGGGGAGGCGCTGTTCGGCTCACTGCTCGGACTTGCCGTCGGTGCCGCGCTGTTCCTGGGCACCCGGCAGTTCGCAAACGACGTGACGCTGTACGACCTCAGCGTCTTCCCCTCCGACATCACGCCCGGCGCAGGCCTCGCCCTGCTCGTGGCCCTGGCGGTGCCCACCGCGGCGGTCGCCGTGACCCTGCTGGCCATGCGCGGCATCGCGGTCGAGCCGCTCGGTGTCGTGCGCAACGCCACGGCGCGCCGCCGCCGGTTGTGGTGGCGGCTGCTGATCCCGCTGGCCGGCATCGGGCTGCTGGCTCCGCTCTTCGGCGCGATCAGCCAGGAGAGCGAGGTCAACTCGTACCAGGTGGCCGCCGGCACGGTCCTGCTACTCGTGGGGCTGACCGCCCTGCTGCCCTGGGTGGTCGAGGCGGTCGTCGGCCGGTTCCGCGGCGGCCCGGTGCCCTGGCAGCTGGCCACCCGCCGGATCCAGCTCAACAGCGGCGCCTCGGCCCGCATGGTCAGCGGCGTGACGGCCGCGGTGGCGGGGGCGATCGCCCTGCAGACCCTCTTCACCGGAATCCAGTCCGACTTCGTCACCGACAGCGGCAAGGACCCGCACCGGGCCCAGATGGTGGCCACCACGCAGGTCACCAACGGCGCCGAGGCCCAGCGGGCCGAGCAGGCCTTCGCCGCCACCCCGGGCGTGCGCGCCGCCCTCGGCATCGTCTCCTCGAGCGCCGTACCGGCGGACACCTCCACCAAGAAGGCCACGACCGACATGCCGTCGGTGCCGGTCCTGGTCGCCGACTGCGCCACGCTGCGCGAACTGGTGAACACCGGCCCCGGCTGCAAGGACGGCGACGTGTTCCTCGCCGACGACCCGAACGGCTACGGCGACATCGACGCGTTCGTACGGGCGGGGCGCGCGGTAGACCTCAACACGCCCCTGGGGGACCACTACACCGGCACGCCCGAGCTGTGGACCGTGCCGGCCGGAGCGCACCGGGTGACCTCGCGCACCTCCCCGGAGGGCAACCAGGAGTGGGGCGTGCTCGCCACCCCCCGGGCCCTGGACGTGGCAATGCTGCACAGCCCCGACGTCAGGATCATGCTGCGGACCGACCCGCACGCGCCGGACGCGTTCGAGCAGGCGCGCAACACCTCCGTCCGCCTCGATCCACTCGACGGCGACATCTACCAGCTGCAGGGAACGAACGAGAACAAGAAGTTCGCCACCATCCGGCGCGGTCTGCTCATCGGTGCCGCCGCCACCCTGGCTCTCATCGGCGCGAGCCTGCTCGTCTCGATGCTGGAGCAACTGCGCGAACGCAGGAAGCTGCTGGCGGTCCTGGTCGCCTTCGGCACCCGGCGCTCGGTGCTCGGGCTGTCCGTGCTGTGGCAGACCGCGCTCCCGATCGGGCTCGGTCTCGTCCTGGCCGTGATCGGCGGTGTCGGGCTCGGCGCGGCCCTGCTGAAGATGGTCAACGCGCCGCTGCACTTCGCCTGGGGCAGCGTCGCCACCATGAGCGGCATCGCCGCGGGGGTCGTCCTGGTGGTGACCCTGCTCAGCCTGCCGCCGTTGTGGCGCATGATGCGCCCGGACGGACTGCGCACGGAGTGACGCCCGGCCGGTGCGGTTCAGCAGGCGAACCGCACCGGCAACGGCTTGAGGGCACCGCGCAGCGCGGAGGCGAACGCCTCGAACTCCTCCGCGCGCGCGGTGCCCGTGCGCATTGCCAGGGCGATGCGCCGCGACGGCGCCGGGTGCGCGAAGTAGCCCGTCGCGAGGTCCGCGCTGCGCCCCGTCTCCACCGTCACCGCGGTGCGCGGCAGCAGGGTCACCCCGAGCCCGCCGGCCACCAGCTGCACCAGCGTGGACAGCCCTGCGGCGCTGGTCGTCGCGACCGCGCCCTCCGTGCGGCCGGCCTCCCGGCAGACGTCGAGCGCCTGGTCGCGCAGGCAGTGGCCCTCGTCCAGGAGCAGCAGATCCAGCTCGCGCAGCGTCTCGCGGGGCAGGTCCACGCGTCCGGCCAGCCAGTGGTCGCTGGGCGTCACCAGGACGAAGTCCTCATCGAAGAGCGGCAGTTCGACCACGCCCGGCGCGGCCAGGGGCACCGCGAGCATCAGCAGGTCCAGCCGTCCGGCCGCCAGGCCCTCCAGCAGGGAGGCGGTCTGCTCCTCGTGCACCTGAAGATCGAGGTCGGGATACGCGCCGTGCACCAGCCGCAACACGCTCGGCAGGAGGTAGGGCGCGACGGTCGGGATCACCCCGAGCCGCAGCACGCCCGTGAACGGGGCCCGCGCCGCGTCCGCCTCGTCCTGGAGGTCGCCCACCGCCTCCAGCACCGCCCGCGCCCGCACCGCGACCCGCTCACCCGCCGAGGTCAGCAGCACCTTGCGGGTGGTGCGCTCGACCAGCACCACGCCGAGCGCCTCCTCCAGCGCGGCCAGCGCGCCCGACAGGGCCGGCTGGCTGGTCCCGATCGCGGCGGCCGCGTCCCGGAAGTGCAGGTGCTCGGCTACGGCCGCGAAGGCCCGCAACTGGGACAGACTGGGCTGGCGCCGGGTTACGCGCTGAGTACTGATAACCGTCTCCTATCAACGGCCGCACAGTTTAGCCGCGCAAGCGGACCGGAGCCGTCCGGGCCGCCCCGCCGCCTCAGTCGACCAGGCGTGGACTGTGGGCGGTCACCGGGAACTCCGTGTGCGCACCGGAGACGGGCACCGGTACCGACGCGTCCGCCGGGCTCCCTGTCGCGTCGACGCGCACCTCGATCCGGAAGACGGGAGGCGTGCCGGAGCAGCCGACACCCGGTCCGTACGGCGGTGCCGCTGTCTCCGGCGTGAGTAGGCGCCGGGACGTCGGACTCAGGGAGCCGTTCGCCGGGACTGCGGTGCCGCGGTCGCCGGGAGGCGGCCGCTCCGCCTCGTCCCGGACCGTCCAGGCCTCGTACGACGGCCGTCACTGTCCGCAGCGCCCGCCCGCGAAGCACCGAGCCGATAAGCGCAACCGATCAATGTGACCCGCTGGGACGATTTCACTGATCAATGGGCTTGTGGCAGGGTGATCGCGACCAGCCCATGGGACCGTGCGGCCACCCCGCAGCCGGCTCCCTACCCTCACAAGGAGTACGCGTGCTCACCGTCGGTGACAAGTTCCCCGAGTTCGAACTGACCGCCTGTGTCGACCTCGACCCCGAGAAGGCCTTCGCCCAGATCGACCACAAGTCGTACGAGGGCAAGTGGAAGGTCTACTTCGCGTGGCCGAAGGACTTCACCTTCGTCTGCCCCACGGAGATCGCGGCGTTCGGCAAGCTGAACGACGAGTTCGCCGACCGCGACGCGCAGATCCTCGGCTTCTCCGTGGACTCCGAGTTCGTGCACCACGCCTGGCGCAAGGACCACGACGACCTGCGCGACCTGCCGTTCCCGATGATGTCCGACATCAAGCGCGAGCTCTGCGCCGACCTCGGCATCCTCGGCGAGGACGGCGTCGCCCAGCGCGCGACCTTCGTCGTCGACCCGAACAACGAGATCCAGTTCGTCATGGTGACCGCCGGCTCCGTCGGCCGTAACCCCAAGGAGGTCCTGCGGGTCCTCGACGCGCTGCAGACGGACGAGCTGTGCCCCTGCAACTGGAAGAAGGGCGACGAGACCCTCGACGTCGTCAAGCTGCTGGCCGGTGAGTGACCGTGTCGCTCGCTGAGCTGAAGTCCGCGCTGCCGGACTACGCCAAGGACCTCAAGCTCAACCTGGGCTCCGTGATCGGCAACGCCGAGGACGCGGGCCTGCTCACGCGGCAGCAGCTGTGGGGTACGGTGCTGGCCACCGCCATCGCCTCCCGCTCGGCGATCGTGCTGCGCGCGCTGGAGCCGGAGGCCCGCGAGAACCTCACGCCCGAGGCGTACCAGGCCGCGAAGGCCGCCGCCGCCGTCATGGCGATGAACAACGTCTACTACCGGACCCGGCACCTGCTGTCGGACCCGGAGTACGGCAACCTGCGGGCCGGTCTGCGGATGAACGTCATCGGCAACCCGGGCGTCGAGAAGACCGACTTCGAGCTGTGGTCGCTGGCGGTCTCGGCGATCAACGGCTGCGGGATGTGCCTGGACTCCCACGAGCAGGTGCTCCGCACGGCGGGAGTCGAGCGCGAGACGGTCCAGGAGGCGTTCAAGATCGCCGCCGTTGTGCAGGCCGTCGCCGCGACGCTGGACGCCGAGGCGGTCCTCGCCGGCGCGTGACGCGTACCCGACGGGCCCGGCCACCCTTGCGGGCGGCCGGGCCCGTCGGCTGCCGGCCGAAGGCGGCTCAGACGCCCTGCTCCGGGGCGGGGCCGGGGACTCCGTGCGCGGCCGCGGGGACGGTCCCGTCAGTGGCGCTCTGCGTTCCTTCCCCGGCTTCGCCCTCGGCGGACAGCGCCGACGTCTCCCGGGAGTTGGCCCGCAGGTGGACCACAACGGCGTTGGTGACCGCGACCAGGGGCACGGCCACCACCGCGCCGCCGATCCCGGCGATGAGCGATCCGGCGGCGACGGAGAGGATCACGCCCAGCGGGTGCACCCGCACGGCCCGGCCGAGGATGAACGGCTGGAGGATGTGGCCCTCGATCTGCTGCACCGCCAGCACGACGACCAGCACCATCAGCGCGGTGAACGGCCCCTGTGTCACCAGCGACACGACCATCGCGATCGCACCCGAGGCCACCGCGCCCACCAGCGGCACGAACGCCGCCAGGAAGATGATGACGGCGAGCGGCACCGCCATCGGCACCCCGAGGAAGTAGATGCCGATACCGATGAATATGGCGTCGATCAGCGCGACGATCACCGTGCCGCGCACATAGAGGGTGAGGGTGCGCCAGGCGCGCGGGCCGGCCCCGCCCAGTCCGTCGCGGGCGGCCACGGGGAAGAGCTTGAGGCACCAGTTCCAGATGTTGCGGCCGTCGTAGAGCAGGAAGAGCGTGCTGAACATCGCCAGCAGGATGCCGGTGAGCAGTTCCACGACGACGGTGACGCCCTGGAGCCCGGCGTCGGTGAGCGCCTTGGAGTTGGTGCCGATCGCGTCCTGGAGGTTCGAGGCGATCTGGTTGATCTGATCCTCGGTCACATGGAACGGGCTGTTGAGCAGCCAGCGCTTCAGCTCGTTGATGCCGTCCTGGAGGCTGCTGGAGAGGTTGTCGACGTTCTCCATGACCTGCCAGACCACGAACCAGCCGACCAGGCCCATCACCACGAAGCCGCCGATGAAGACGATGGCGGTGGCCACTCCGCGCGGCACCCCCAGCCGCTTCAGCCGGCCCACGAAGGGCTGCAGCAGCGCGGTGATCAGCAGCGCGGCCACAAAGGCCAGCACCACCAGCTGGATCGTGCCGATCACCCGCATCAGCACCCAGACGGTGCCGGCCAGCACCAGCAGCCGCCAGCCGGCCTCGGCGGCGACGCGCATGCTCCACGGCACCTGGGCGACCGGGTCGCCGGGGCCCGCGCCGCGGGGCACGGACCGGCGCGCGGCAGCGGCCTGTTCCTCCTGACGGCGGGTCTCGGCGCGCGCCTCCGCGCGCGCCTTCTCGGCGGCGGCCCTGCGCTGCTCCTCCAACCGGCCCGCCAGCCTGGCCACTTCGGCGGCCAGACCGGCGCCCCACTGGCGCTTCTCCGACATCGTTGTACCCCTGTCCCCCGCCCCCCGCGGCCTTTCCGACCGCACCACCGTACGCGCACAAAGCCCCCGACCCCACATAGGGGGTCAGGGGCTCGGCGGAGCTTTGCGGCGGTACCGGGAGGTACCAGGCGAATCGCCTAGTACCAGTGGTTGTTCTGCCAGAAGGTCCAGGCGCCGCACGGGCTGCCGTAGCGGCTGTTCATGTAGTTGAGGCCCCACTTGATCTGGGTGCCCGGGTTGGTCTGCCAGTCGGCGCCCGCGGTGACCATCTTGGAACCGGGCAGGGCCTGGACGAGGCCGTACGCACCGGAAGAGGAGTTCGTCGCGGTGTAGTTCCAGCCGCTCTCGCGAGTGACGATGTTGGAGAAGCACTGGAACTGGCTGGAGTCGCCGATGATCCCCTGCGCCATCGCCTGGACCTCGGCGGTGGAGTAGGAGGCCTTCACGACGAGGGCGGCGCGCTCGGCGGCACGGGAGGCGGCTTCCTGCTTCCGCTGCTCCTCGGCCTTCTTCTCGGCGTCCTTGCGGGCGGCGGCGTCCTTGGCGGCCTGCTTGCGGGCAGACTCCTCGGCGGCCTTCCTCGCGGTCGCGTCGGCGGCGTCCGTCTGTGCCTGCACCTGCTGCGTCAGCGATGCCTGCTGAACCTGCTGTCCCGCGGGTATGTCCGCGAGAACGGTCATCGCGTCGGTGGCGGCGACGGGCTGCAGGCCCGGCTGCTCGCTACCAGAGGCGACACCGACGACAGCGCCCACGGTGGTGACCGCAGTGGCCGAAGCCACCGCGAATCCCCGGACCGAGATCCGGCTCACACGGTTTCCTTCCAGCGTCGCCCGTTGGACCTCACGGACGCGATCGTGCCCCTCGCACTGGCTTCTTCATGCACCGGTCACAGAAGCTTCTGGCCCGGTGGGTCTCCCACCTGCTGGCGGGAGTCCGCTGATTCAGCTCGGGCGGCCCACGGCGAACGCTGTTCAATTCTGGGGTTCCGCACGCTTGTAGGTACGGGTGTGCCATGGGCAGGGCCTGACAGAACCGACAGCCTGCCCTAGCCCCACACGTCAACGCAATTCCCTGTCAGGTGTCAAACCTCACACGGCACGTGGGCCACGGAATTTTCTCGTACCCCCCAGTAGCCGCCCCGGACGCCGCTAGGCTGCTGCGTCCTTGCGGCGCAGCAGCCTAGCGGTGTTGTCCCACTGCCGTGACGGCAGGGTCAGGTCACGTCCGCCCGTCCTCCAGCATCTCCGTGACGAGCGCGGCGATCGGCGAGCGCTCGGAGCGGGTCAGCGTGATGTGCGCGAAGAGCGGGTGCCCCTTGAGCTTTTCCACGACGGCCACCACGCCGTCGTACCGACCCACCCTCAAGTTGTCGCGCTGGGCGACGTCATGGGTGAGAACAACCCGGGAATTCTGTCCGATGCGCGACAGAACGGTCAAAAGGACGTTACGCTCGAGGGACTGCGCCTCGTCCACGATCACGAAGGCGTCGTGCAGCGACCGCCCGCGGATGTGGGTGAGGGGCAGGACCTCCAGCATGCCGCGGGCCACGACCTCCTCGATGACGTCCTTGGACGTCACCGCGCCCAGGGTGTCGAAGACCGCCTGCGCCCAGGGGCTCATCTTCTCGGCCTCGCTGCCCGGCAGGTAGCCGAGCTCCTGCCCGCCCACGGCGTACAGCGGCCGGAAGACCATGACCTTCTGGTGCTGCTGACGCTCCAGCACCGCCTCGAGACCCGCGCACAGCGCGAGTGCCGACTTGCCGGTGCCGGCCCGGCCGCCCATCGACACGATGCCGACGTCCGGGTCGAGCAGCAGGTCGAGCGCGATCCGCTGCTCGGCGCTGCGGCCGTGGATCCCGAACACCTCCCGGTCCCCACGCACCAGCCGCACACGTCCGTCCGCCGTGACCCGGCCGAGTGCCTTGCCGCGCTCGGACTGCAGGACCAGACCCGTGTGCACCGGCAGCCCGTCCGCCTCGCGCAGATCGACGACCTCGCTCTGGAAGAGCTCGTCCACCTGCTCGGCCGGGACCACCACCTCCTCCATACCGGTCCAGCCCGAGGTGATCGCCAGCTCGGCCCGGTACTCCTCGGCCAGCAGGCCGACGGCGGACGCCTTGACCCGCAGCGGCAGGTCCTTGGACACGACGGTCACGTCGTAGCCCTCGGCCTGCAGGTTGCGGGCCACCGCCAGGATGCGCGAGTCGTTGTCGCCGAGCCGGAAGCCGGCCGGCAGCACCCCCGGGTCCGAATGGTTCAGCTCGACGCGCAGGGTGCCGCCCAGCTCGCCGATCGGGATGGGCGCATCCAGCCGCCCGTACCGGACCCGGTACTCGTCGAGCAGCCGCAACGCCTGGCGGGCGAAGTAGCCGAGCTCCGGGTGGTGGCGCTTGGCCTCCAACTCGGTCACCACCACGACCGGAAGTACCACCTCGTGCTCGTCGAAGCGGAGGAGGGCATGCGGGTCGGCAAGCAGCACGCTGGTGTCGAGTACATATGTGCGCCGGTCGTGCTCACGGCGATTCTTGCTGGTCACCACGTGTGGACGAACCCCCTCGGAAGAGGTCGGGGTGCGACGGCGTCGCGCGGGACAGGGCCGGGAGCGACCACCAGGGCCGAACCACGGCCCTTCGAGTCGACGCGGTCAGTGCCGTATGAGTCAAGTGCTGACAACGGCACGTCCGTGAGCAAAGGGCCTCCCGGGCGGACAGCCAGGTGCCGTCCGCTGCTGTCCGACATCCATGGGCCGGATGCCGGTCTGACGGATCTATTCCCTCGAAAGTGGAGGCCTATGCGACTGCATATGACAGCCGTTGGCCCAAGCCCGCGCGTCTCCGCCGCTTCTCCGGCCGTTTTCCCACCGGCCCCCGCAGCGCAATCCGGCCACGTCCGCCACGGCATTCGGCCCCGCCCCGGTGTGGCGTATCTCTCACCCCGGGCGCTCTCCGGGCCTGCGACCTGCGGCACCGGCGCTCCGGAGAGGGCGCTGCCGGTCGTGCGAAGGGCAGCCGGGCGCGTGCGGAGGTCCGGCGTGCGGACCACGGTGCGGAAGTTCTCGCGGCGGCACTGCGGGACCGTAAGGCAATACTCCGAACGGGTGCTCCACCCCGGCGTGTCGTTTCACGCGGGAAACCGGCCCCTCGGACCGGCCGCCGTCAGCTGCCGTAACGGCGGTGGCGGGCCGTGTAGTCGCGCAGGGCCCGCAGGAAGTCGACCTTGCGGAACGCGGGCCAGAAGACCTCGCAGAAGTAGTACTCCGAGTGGGCGCTCTGCCACAGCATGAAGCCCGACAGCCGCTGCTCGCCGGAGGTCCGGATGACGAGGTCGGGGTCGGGCTGGCCGCGGGTGTAGAGGTGCTCCGCGATGTGGTCGATGTCGAGGATCTCCGCGAGGTCCTCGATGGAGGTGCCGCGTCCGGCGTGCTCGTGGAGGAGGGAGCGGACGGCGTCGGCGATCTCCTGGCGGCCGCCGTATCCCACGGCGACGTTCACGAGTATGCCCTCGACGCCCTCGGTGGCCTGTTCGGCCTCCTTGAGGACGGACTGCGTACGCGCGGGCAGGAGGTCCTTCGCCCCGACGTGGTGGACGCGCCAGCGGCCGGTCGCCGCGAGGCCGCGGACCGAGTCCTCGATGATGCCGAGCAGCGGGACGAGTTCCTCGGCCGGGCGGTCGAGGTTGTCGGTGGACAGCATCCAGAGCGTCACGACCTGGACGCCGGTCTCCTCGGACCAGCCCAGCATCTCGGTGATCTTGTCCGCGCCGGCCTGGTGGCCCTGTTCGGTCGTGCGCGCCGCGGCCTTGGCCCAGCGGCGGTTGCCGTCCAGGATGACGCCGATGTGCTTGGGGCTCTGAGCCGGGTCCAGGCGCCGCTCCACCCGGTGGGCGTACAGATCGGTCAACCTGAGGCGTACCAGGTCGCGCAGATTCATTGCCGGGCCCCTCCTGCGGTCGTCCCCCCGCGGCAACCCTAACGCGCCTCCCCACGGGGCGCCGAACCGGGTGCGGGGGCTCCCGGGGGCCTTCGTGATAGGACGACTTCCGTGGATATTCGCACCCTTTACCGCGCCGCCGACGAGCGCTACGACGCCATGGAGTACCGCCGGTCGGGCCGCAGCGGCCTGAAGCTCCCGGCGATCTCGCTCGGCCTCTGGCACAACTTCGGCGACGACCGCACCCTCGACTCGCAGCGCGCCATCCTGCGCCGCGCGTTCGACCTCGGCGTCACGCACTTCGACCTGGCCAACAACTACGGCCCGCCCTACGGTTCGGCCGAGTCCAACTTCGGCACGATCTTCGCCCAGGACTTCCGTCCCTACCGCGACGAACTGGTCGTCTCCACCAAGGCCGGGTACGACATGTGGCCCGGCCCCTACGGCGAGTGGGGCAGCCGCAAGTACCTGCTGGCCTCCCTCGACCAGTCGCTGGGCCGCATGGGCCTGGACTACGTCGACATCTTCTACTCGCACCGCTACGACCCCGAGACCCCGCTGGAGGAGACGATGGGCGCCCTGGCGTCCGCCGTCCGGCAGGGCAAGGCGCTGTACGTCGGCATCTCGTCCTACGGCCCGCAGCGCACCCGCGAGGCGGCCCGGCTGCTGCGCGAGATGGGCGTGCCGGCGCTGATCCACCAGCCCTCCTACTCCATGATCAACCGCTGGGTGGAGGACGAGGGCCTGCTCGACGTCCTGGACGAGGAGGGCATGGGCTGCATCCCCTTCGTCCCCCTGGCCCAGGGCCTGCTGACGGACAAGTACCTCAACGGGATCCCGGAGGGCTCGCGCGCCGCCCAGGGCAAGTCCCTGGACCCGACGCTGATCACCGACGAGGTCGTCCGGCGGCTGCGCGGCCTGAACGACATCGCCGCGGGCCGCGGCCAGTCGCTGGCGCAGCTCGCGCTCAGCTGGGTGCTCCGCGACCCGCGGATCACCTCGGCGCTGATCGGCGCGAGCAGCGTCGCCCAGCTGGAGGCCAACGTGGCCGCCTTGGGCGCACCGGCCCTCACCGACCAGGAGCTCGCGCAGATCGACACGTTGGCCCTGGAGTCGGGCGTCAACCTCTGGTCGCGCAGCAGCGAGGCGTAACCCGGAAGCACCGTCACCGCCCGGCGTCCTGGTCAGGGGAGCAGCAGCACCCCGGCCAGGGCGCCGGCCAGCATGAACGGCCCGAAGGGCAGCGGCGTGCCGCGCTCCGCGCGACCGCTCGCCAGCAGGGCCAGCCCGGTCACCGCGCCCAGCAGGAAGGCCGTGAAGGTCCCGGCCAGCAGCGCGTCCCAGCCGTACCAGCCCAGCACGAGCCCGGCGGTGGGCGCGAGTTTGACGTCCCCGAAGCCCATGCCCCCGGGGTTGACCAGGTGCAGCACGAGATAGAGCAGCCCCAGCACCAGCGCCCCGAGCAGGGCGCGCGGCCACGACCCGGCGTGTCCTGGGGCCAGCGAGGCGGCCCCGAGCAGCGCCGCCGTCCCCGCGGCGGCAGGGAACGTCAGCACGTCCGGCAGCCGCAGAACCGTCAGGTCGACCCGGGCGAGCAGCACCGCCAGAGGCACCAGCAGCAGCCAGACGGCGAGCTCGGGCCGGGCCCCCAGGCGGCCGGCGAGCACCGCGCACAGCGCCGCCGTGCACAGGGCGAACCACCGGCCGGCCGCCCAGTGCGCGCCGCGCACCGGACCCAGCCAGCCCGCCGCTCCCGCCGGGTACACCTCCCCCTCGGGGCTCCCGGTCCGCCACCGATGCTCCTCGCCGACCGCCAGGCGGTGGGCCGCACGCGGCAGGACCAGGCCCGCGCACGTTCCCCAGACGACGGCCACGGCGATCGGATAGACATGCACCGGGCGACCGTACACGGGCCCGTGACCCGAAGGGACGTGACCGCATTGCGCACCCGCCTGCACGACGGCACCGCGCAACTGCGCCTGCCCGCCGCTGTGGTGCCGCTGGAGGTCGCCGCCTCCTACCGCGCCAGGACCCGCGGTCTGCTGGGGCGTGACGGTGTCGCCGGCGCCCTGCTCCTGACGCCCGCCGCGAGCGTCCACACCCTCGGCATGCGCTTCGCCATCGACGTCGCCTACCTCGACCGGCGGCTGCGCGTGCTGTCCGTGCGCACCATGGCCCCGGGCCGGCTCGGCCGGCCGCGGCTGCGGGCCCGGTACGTGCTGGAGGCGGAGGCGGGCGCGATGTCCGGCTGGGGGCTGGTGCGCGGGGTGACGGTGGGCGTGGAACCCGGGGAGCGCTGACCGCGAGCCCGCTGCCGACCCGCCGCCCAGGGCGGGGTGCCACCCGCGCCACCGATGCGTCAGGGCAGTCGGGGCAGTCGTCCGGCGGTTTCCCTGAGGCACCTTTTGATCACGGTGCGTGTTCGGTATTCCCGGGCCGGAGGAGAAAGGAGACGGGCCGGTCCGCAGGGGGGGAGAGCGGACCGGCCCGAGGGGGGGGTTTCCAAGGTACCGCGTATCCGCCGCAGTGCAGGACCAAGGTCATGAGGGAGATGTGAAGGTTCCTTTCAGAAAGGACCGCACCCGGAATCCGATTCACCCCTTTGGCCCCATAAGCGGTGTCCTTCTACCCAAAACATACCGATGACGTGCCCCTTTCGTCACTCCGCGTGACGGGGCGGGTAGACGGGGAATTTAACAGCCCATGGGTCCGGCGTACCCCGGCCGGGTGAGTCGCGCCGTTGACCCGCCGCGGTGCGCGCGTCAGGAGGGCCGGAACGTGATCTCCACCCGGCGGTTCTGCCTGCGGCCCGCCTCGGAGGAGTTGTCGGCGATCGGGTAGTCCTCGCTGTATCCGCGGACCTGGAAGGAATGGCTGTCGTTCCCGAGTGAGGCCAGCTCCCCGGAGAGGATCTTGTAGACCGCGTCAGCGCGCTTCTTGGAGAGCACCTGGCCGTGCTCGTAGGAGCCGAGGTTGTCCGTGAAGCCGAAGACCCGGATCGGCTGCGTCACGTTCCTGGCATCGATGTCGGACGCGATCGCCCGGATCCGCGCCGCCGCGGCCGGGTTGAGTTTCGCGCTGTCCCTCGGGAACAGCACGTCGGACTGGAGGGCGTACGTCACCGAGGAGTTGGACTCCTCGTGCCGCTCCTCCCCGTCGTCGGCGGAGGCGTCCTCCGAGGAGGACCCGTCCGTCACCGACACGATGTCCAGCACCTTCGGCGGCGCCAGCTTCGCGCCCTCCGGGAGCTCCAGCTCCGGGTCCTTCGCGTCGACCTCGGTCGGCGCGGACGGGGTCGGCTGCGCCGTCGGGACGTCGTCCGCGTGCGCCGCCGGCACGGGGGCGACAAGCGCCAGCGCGAGGGCCAACGCGGCCGCGGCCACGGCCTTTTGTCGGGGACGGGGCATGACTCACCCCTCCGAAAGCGTGATCTTGGCCGGAGGCATCGTCGGCAGCTGGAACTCCACCTCGGTGGTGGTGGCCGGCGGAGCCGGGAACTGGGCGAAGATCGGCCGGGTCTCCTCGGGTCGGATACCGATCAACTCAGTCGTACAGAGGCAGATGCCGTCGGTATCCCGGAGCACGTAATAGCGCTTCTTGCCAACCTCATCGATCAGCATCGCCCCGGCGACCGATGCACCAGACTTCGCGAGCCCCACCTCCGGTCCGATCCAGCTTGTGGCGTTGAACGAGCCAGAGCCGTGGTTCGCAACAGTGCCCTTCACCGTCACGAAGCCCCCGGAATCGCGCGTCGCCTCGTTAATCGTGACCGTGATGCCCTTCTCGCCCCTCATTTGGGCCAGAATCTGCGTGGGCTCCGTGGACGGCGACGCAGCCCCGACACCCGGACTACTCGGAGCAGGCCCGGACTTCGAGGGAGTGCTGCCCTCCGGCTTGTCGCCGCTGCCGCCTCCGCAGCTCGTCAAGGCAAGGACCAGGCCCGCCGTCACGACCAAGACGGTCATGCCCCTGCGCCCGTTGATCCGCTCCCGGAATCGCATCGGTCCCCCGTTCCTTACTCGCTGAGATGGACGGAGTAGAACTCCGCCAGGTTCAGATCGAAGTCGTCGGCTGTCGGGTCCACGCTCAGGTCCCCGTTGTCGCAGCTGAACTTCACCGTGTCACCGTCCTTGTCGTCCACCGTGCACCGGGCTTCGACCACGCCGGTGGCGGTGGCGCGGGCGTGCATGTTCTCAGTGCCGTGCACCACCGACCTGCCCACCGTCCCCTCCGTATGGAGGGAGACCTTCGCGCCGTTCGGTCCGCTGACGAGGTCGCAGGTGTCAATGACTGCGCGGTTCTCGGCAGCGAAGGTACTCGCTGCACCGCACACACCCGCGCCGTGCATGCCGTTGCCGGCGAGGAGGTCCGTCAGCTTGTCGAGGTCCCCGGCTTTCAAGGCGTCCAAGAACTCGTCACGGATACCGTCGCGCGTCTCCCGGGCGGCAGCCAGCGCCGCCGCGTCCGCCGCCGTCTGCGCGCTGTTGCGCACGGACGAGGCTTGGCCGACGGCGAAGAAAGCGAAAGCGAGGAAGAACAGGGCAGCCACAGCAACGATGTAGAGGCCCAGCGTCTGCCCCTTATCGGATTGGAGGCGGCCTCCGCTCAGCCACCGGCGTCGATGATGTCCTGGATCTTTCCGAGGATGCCGTTCAGAACTGTTGTCCCGATGTTCGTCGTGCCGGCGAGCACCCCGATGATCACCGCGATCACGACCGCGATCCCCAGATACTCGAAGGACGTCTGCCCCGCGTCGCCGCGCAGCGCCGTCAGCCGTTTCACAACCCACCTGCTCATGTTCCGTGCCCCAAACCGTAGTCACGTGACGTACGCCGGCCGCGCCCCTTGCGTCGGCCGGGCTCTGGCTGTCGCGGCGGGACAGGGCGGCGGCGAGGTTCACGGTGCGCCGCCTCCCCTCGGGCCAACCCGCTGCGATCCGTGCTCGATTGCAGGTGCAAATATGGTTGCGACTGCAAAGGTACACCGCAACCTCGGACTTCCGCACCCGATGGGGCGGGCTTCGGTCACTACCCGCCCCGGCCCCCGGCCATTCACCCATGTCGCCCTCACCCCAGCAGATCGCCGAAGTTGATCCGGGACCCGAGGATCGTCCCGGTCATGAGCAGGATCATCGTCGCGGGGACGAGCAGCGTCGTGATGACGCCCGTCGCGCGCGGCACCGTGCGGGCCGCGCGGCGGCGGGCGTTCTGCGCCTCGGTGCGCCGCATGTCCGTGGCGATCTGGAGCAGCGTGCGGGCGATGGGCGCGCCCAGTTCCTCGCCCTGCTGGAGGGCGGAGACGAACTGCCCCACCTGTTCACTGCTGTTGCGCCTGCGCAGTTGGTCGAAGGCGTCGCGGCGGCTGACGCCCACGTCCATCTGGCGCAGGGCGATGCGGATCTCGTCGCTCCACGGCCCCTTGTAGACGGAGGCGACGCGTTCGAGCGCCTGGCGGAAGCCGAGTCCTGCGCTGACCACGACCGCGAGGACGTCGAGGAAGTCCGGGAGGGTGCGCTCGATCTCGTCGCGGCGTTTGCGGACGGCGAGCCAGATGCCGAGGTCGGTCCAGCCGAGGCCGTAGGCGACCATCAGCAGCGCGGCGAACCAGTTCCCGGCCTGGAGGAGGACGAGGGCGGCGAGCCCGCCCAGGGCGCCGTAGACCGCGCGCCGGGCGGCGTAGCGGTCGACGGTCAGGCCGTAGGGGTGGCCCGCGTGGTCGATGCGGGCGCGGACGCGGCTGACGCGGGTGGGGCCCATGAGGCGCAGGACGAGCGGCGCCCAGCGGATGCCGAGGCGGTCGACGGCGTTGCCGACCCGCGTGGTGCGGGTCCGGCCGACCTCCAGGGCGAGTTGGAGGTCGCTCGGCAGCTTGGCCTCGGAGCGGTAGAGGCCGATGCCGTAGCACAGGCCGAGGACGGCCAGCGCGGCGGCGGCGGCCAGGGCGAGGGAGATCACCGGTGCCCCACCCCCCTCAGACGTCGATCCGCGACATGCGGCGGATGAGGGCGAACCCGACGACGTACAGGCCGAGGGCGACGACGACGGCGATCCGCCCGGCCCCCGAGCCGGTCATCGCGGCGAGCGAGCCCGGCATGATCCGGTCCAGGAGCAGCAGGGATCCGATGCCGATGAACGGCACCGCGTACGCCGTGACCGTGACCTGGGACATCTGGGTGCGGATCTCGCGCCGGGTCTCCTTGCGCTCCTCCAGTGTCACCGTGAGGTTCCGCAGCGACTCCACGACCGAGCCGCCGGCCCGCGAGGACAGGACGAGGGTCGACACCAGCACCACCAGCTCCCGGCTCGGGAGGCGTTCGCGCAGTTCCTCCAGGGCGTCCTCGATGGAGTGGCCGAGCGCCATCGCGTCGGCGACCTTGCGCAGTTCCTCGCCGGCCGGCGCGTCCAGTTCCTCCGCGGCCATGGCGACCGCCGTGCGCAGGGCGAGCCCGGCCTGGGTGGCGTTGGCCAGGACGCGCGCGAGGTCGGGCAGCTGGGCGATGAAGCGCTCGGTGCGCACCCGCCGCCGCCAGCCGAGGAAGGAGCTGACCGCCCATGCCGCGAGCAGCGCGGCGATCGGCCCGAAGAAGGGCGCCAGCACCACGTCGGCCACCAGCCACGCCCCGCCGACCACGCCCACTGCCGCGGCGGTGAACTGGCCGGGTGTCAGGTCGGTGCCGGTCGCGGCGAGCCGGGCCGCGAGCCGCCTGCCCCACCCGGTGGTGCGCACCCGGCGGTCCAGTCCGGAGAAGGCGACCGCGCTGCGCCGGCCGGCCGGGACCTCGGCCAGCCGGTCGACCAGGGCGGCCCGCTCGGCGCGGCCGCCGGACCAGGCGTGCAGTCCCCACACGCCGAGCAGCAGGGCGATGCCGGTCACGCCCAGCACGGCCAGTGCCATCGTCGCGGAACTCACTTCGCCTCCCTGGTGGACAGCTCCAGCTCGGTGTCCCCGACCCCGAACGCCGCGGGGACCGACTCCCCCGCCAGGTACAGGCGTTCCGCCATCTCCCGGGGCACCGGCTGGTGCTGGAACCAGCCGCGTACGATCCGGTCGGCGCCCATCGGCTCGGCGCGGAAGCGGGTGGCGCTGGTGAGCCGGAAGGTGTCCCGGCCGCGGGAGGAGAGCATCGCGATCTCGGCGATGCGGCGGGTGCCGTCCACGTCGCGGCGGAGCTGGACGATCACGTCCACCGCGCTGTTGATCTGGTCGCGCAACGCCTCGAAGGGGATCTTCACCTCGGACATCGACGCCAGGGTCTGCAGCCGCAGCACCGCGTCCTCGGCCGAGTTGGCGTGCACGGTGGCCAGCGAGCCGTCGTGGCCGGTGGACATCGCCTGGAGCATGTCGAGGGTCTCGCCGCCGCGCACCTCACCGACGATGACCCGGTCCGGGCGCATGCGCAGCGAGTTGCGCACCAGGTCGCGGATGGTGATCCGGCCGTGGCCCTCGACGTTGGGCGGCCGGCTCTCCAGGCGGACGACGTGCTCCTGCTGGAGCTGGAGTTCCGCCGCGTCCTCGACGGTGATGATGCGCTCGCCGTCGGGGATCAGCCCGGACAGCGAGTTGAGCAGGGTGGTCTTGCCGGAGCCGGTGCCGCCGCTGACGATGATGTTGAACTTCGCCCGGACGAGAGCGGAGAGCAGCATCAGCATGTGCTCGTCGAGCGTGCCGAGTCCGATCAGCTCGTGCAGGGCGTACGCGCGGGGGAAGCGGCGGATCGTCAGGATCGGGCCGGTCAGCGAGAGCGGCGGGATGATGACGTTGACGCGCTCGCCGGACGGCAGGCGGGCGTCGACCATCGGGTTCGACTCGTCCACCCGGCGGTTGACCGTGGAGACGATCCGCTCGATGGTCTGCAGCAGTTGCTCCGCGCTGCTGAAGCGGGCGTCGACGGGCTCGACCCGGCCGCCGCGTTCGATGTAGATCCGGTCCGGGCCGTTGACCATGATCTCGGTGATCGACGCGTCCTCCAGCAGCGGTTCGAGGATGCCGAGGCCCAGGGCCTCGTCGACGACCCGGCGGATGACGCCCGTGCGCTCCTTCGTGGAGAGCACCGGGCCCTCGCGGCTGATGATGTGGCCCAGTACGCGCTCCAGGCGTACGCGGCGCTCGGCGGCGGCGAGCGCCGACATCTCGGCGAGGTCGATCTCCTGGAGCAGCTTGGCGCGGTAGACGGCCACGAGGTGGCCCTCCTGCGTCTGCGGGGCGGTGTCGTCGCCGGCCGCGATCCGGTCGCGCAGGCTCATCCGTCGGCCCCTTCCTCGTCCTCCCTGGGCATGGTGGCGCTGCGGGTGACGGAGCCGGGGCTCAGGCCCGGGATCACCGAGGGGATCTCGATCGTGGCCGTGGCGCGCGTGGCGTCGCCGCCGTCGCCGGTGGTCACGTTCGTGCCGTCCCGCAGCCAGGAGCTGACGGCCTGGGTGCCGGCCGCCGAACCGCTCAGGGGGTGGTCGTGGCGGGCCTCCATGCGGGCGGCGGCGCGGGCGGCGGTGCCGGCCTGGGCCGCGGTGTAGGCCGCGAGGCCCAACTGGACGCCGGCCAGGGCGATGAGCAGCAGGATGGGCAGCATCCCCAGGAACTCCAGCGAGGCGCTGCCCCGGTCCCGCCGCCGGGAGCGGGGCGTCACGGGGCGTCCACCTCCTCGTCGACCGCCGAGGCGTGGCCGTGGATCCACAGCGGGAAGTCGACGGCGCCGGGGAAGAGCACGGGCACCCTCAGTCCCACGGTCACGTCCACCATGCCGTCGGCCCTGCCGGAGTCCACGGTCACCTGGTCCCAGGCGCCCGGCAGGTCGTCGACCGCCGCGGCGCGGGCGTCCTTGCCGACCGCGGCGGCGCGGGCGGCCTGGTCGGCGGCGTGCCCGGCGAGGGTGAAGGTGTAGCCGGTGAGCACCGCCTGCCAGACCAGGATCAGCACGACGAGGATCAGCGGCGTCATGCCGAGCGTCTCCAGCACGACCTGGCCCTGGTCGCCGCGCGCGCGGCGGCCCTTCCGGGGGACGAGGGCGCTGCCGGCCGCGGACAGGCCCACCTCGGCGGCCAGCGCCCACACGCCCTGCTTGACGGTGGAGCGGTTGTCGAGGTCCTGGAGCCGTCCGGCGTCGACGACGGCCTGGAGTTCCCTGAACGCCGCGGGCACGACGGCGGCGGAGACCCTGGTCCCGGTGATGCGGGCGACCAGCGAGGGCTGGATCTCGCTGCCGCGGGTGTGCCGGTTGACGGTGACGAGGACGTCCTGCGGTTTGCGGATCTGGAGCCGGTCCCACAGGCGCACCATGCGCTTGGCGGCGCGCACGGCGACGACGTCCGGGGTGGTGACGAGCAGCGCGGTGTCGGCGGTCTCGACGGCGACCGCGTTGGCGCCGGTCATCTGGGTGCCGCAGTCCACGACGACGACCTCGTAGCGCTGCCGCAGCGCGTGCAGGACGTGCCGTGCCGAGCGGTCGGTGACCTCCTCGCCGCGCTCGCCGTCGCCGGGGGCGAGCAGGAGCGCGGGCCCGGACTCATGGACGTACATGGCGTCCTGGAGCACGCGGCTGGTCACGTCGGGGATGTCCGCGAGGTCGGCGACCGAGCGGCGGAACTGGACGTCGAGGTAGGAGGCGATGTCGCCGCCCTGGAGGTCGAGGTCGACCAGGGCGGTCGACTTGCCGGCGGCCTGCGCGGCGAGGGCGAGCTGGACGGCGATCACGGTGGTGCCGACCCCGCCCTTCGCCCCGGCGACGGCGACCATGGTCCCGCCGGGCACGGCGGGCAGCGCGGCCTGCTGCGGGCTGAGATGGCGCCGCACGCCCGTGGCCCAGCCGGCGGCCGCCTCGATACGGGCCCCGAGTTCGTCGTACGACAGGGGCAGCGAGACGACGCCGCGCGCGCCGGCGTCCATGGCGCCGGAGAGGACCGCGGGGCTGGCGTCGGTGGTGAGCAGGACGACGCCGACGGCCGGGAAGCGCAGCGCGATCTCCCGGATGACCTCCAGGGCGGGCATCGGGCTGATGCGGTCGTGGACGACGACGGCCTCGGGCAGTTCGTCGATCCCGGTGTCCGCGGCCCGCGCGAGGACGTCGAGGAGGGTGGTCGAGTCGGGCAGCGCGGGGCCGGGGTCGGCGCCGGGCAGCTGGTGGAGCAGACCGGTGAGGGCGCGGGCGGTGTCGGGGTCCGGGGTGCCGGACAGGATGCGGACGCCGTTCACGAGGCGGCCCCGTCGCGGGCGAGGGTGTAGGTGCGGTCCCGTGCGGACGGCGCGGTGTCGTCTCCCGGGGCGACCAGGGCGAGGCGCACGTGCCGGGCGAAGGACTCGGCGAAGGCGACGCGCTGGGCGTCCTCGGCGCCGAGGGCGAAGGTGATGGGGACGCCCTTGCCCCCGGCCCGCTGACTGTCGCTGCCGGTGTCGAACGCCTTGATCTCGCCGACGTCGATGACCCGGGCGTTCGCCACGATGATCTTCGAGACCTCGGGATCGGTGTCCTTGCGGGGCGCGAAGGTCGCGAAGATATTGACCCCGGCGCCCGGTGTGATCTTGCCGGCGACGCCGGTCTCCGCGTCGATCATGATCGCGATCTCCATCTGGCCGGCCTGAAGGGCGGGACGTTGGGCGACCATGTCGGTCTGCAGCAGCGATCCGCGCTCCAGCGGGACGGCGGCGATCTTGCCGCTGAGCTGCCCGACGTCCCGGACGGCCGTGGCGGGCAGCCAGCGCTCGGGTATCCGGACCACCTCCAACTGGCCGCGGCCGATGGGCTCGTACGCGGGGACGTCCTTGGCCAGCCGGTACGCGGTCACCTTGGGTCCGACCTGGGAGCGCGCGTCGCCGATGACGGTGACGACTCCCGCGAACGCGGCGAGCGCGCAGAGCACGGAGACCACGAGGAGGACGACGCCGCGACGCTGACGTGAGTTCATAGAGGTGGGGCCCTATCGCTCAAGTGCCGAGTGCTGGTGGGGAGAGCCTTCGGAGGGAGGGGACGGGAGGGAGGGGGTGGTGCGGGACGCGAGGGTGTGCGTGCTCCGCTGGGTGTGCACGACCTGACGCGGCCGCTCCGGCGGCCGGATGCGCTGGAGTCCGTCCACCGGGGCCGAGCAGAACAGGCAGCGGTCGCCGATGACCGCGAGGCCGCACCAGCCGCAGCTGTCCCGGCGCACGGAGGTGACCAGTTGGTAGAGCACGCCCACGTCGGAGATGTACGCGGTGAACTCGACCAGCTTGCCGGTCCCCCACCAGCGCGCGGAGTCCGCGGGCAGCGGCACCTCGCGCACGTGCTGGGCGCGCCAGGCGCGGGCGAGCGGGCCGGTGACCCAGCCGGGGTCGAGACCGTGGCCCTGGGCGAACGCGAGCTGGGTGAGGAAGGCCGGGCCGGCGGGCACCGCGGAGGGGTCGGCTTCGACCAGGTGCGGCTCGGGGTGGGCGAGGACGGCGAAGTGGCGGCCGGGCATCAGCGATTTCAGGTGCGCGCCGACGGGGACCTCCACGCGGTCGAGTCTGGCGACGGAACCCACCAGGGCGCCGGAGTGGAGATAGTGCGACAGCAGACGGGCGGCCCCCGCGAGCACCCCCGGCCCGAGGTCGGTCGCGGCGAGCTGCCGCAACTGCTCGGCGAGCAGCACGGCGGCCAGCGGCGGCAGGTCGACGGGCACGATCGCCACCCGGTCCGCCTCCAGGGCGGTCCGTACGGTGTGCACACGGCGGCGCACCGGATCGGCGGGGTCGGGCGGCACGAGGAGGACGAGGTGGCCGTGGGCCTCCAGAGCGGCGACGGTGCGGCTCACGTGCTCCTCCAGGGGGAGCGCGAGGTCGTCCGTCGTGACCGCTATGACACTCGACACGCGTTGCCTCCCGGAACTCCCGCCCAGTCCCATCGCGGTGAGCCTATCGGTGTGTAGTGGGAGCAGTGCGCTAAGTCGCCGAACACTTGATGAAGTCGGTACCCATGTGACGGGACGAATACGCGCGCGGGCGCAGATGCTCGGCGCATATGCGCGGCCGGGGCCGCGCGGCGGCGGGCCACGCCGGGGTATTGACCGCGGCATTGGTCTGGACCAAACTGCGATCCCACAAGAGTGGCCACTCGCGTACCCGTTGCCCAACTCCTCGCCCCCAGGAGGCAGTAGTGGAACTCGCACGCCCGCGGAGTACCGCCCTCAGAGCCGCGGCGGCCGTCGGCGCCGCCGCCCTCGCGGTGGCGGGACTCGTCGCCAACTCCGGCAGCGCGAACGCCGCCGACACCAATCTCGTGACCAACGGCGGATTCGAGAGCGGGCTGTCCGGCTGGACGTGCACCGCCTCCAGCGGCGCGGTCGTCGGCTCCCCCGTGCACGGCGGCACCAAGGCCCTGCAAGGCACGCCGTCCTCCTCGGACAACTCCCGCTGCTCGCAGACCATCAGCGTCCGGCCCAACTCGGCGTACACGCTGAGCGCCTACGTCCAGGGCAGTTACGTCTACCTCGGCGCCACCGGCACCGGCATGGCGGAGGCCTCGGTCTGGACCCCGTCCGCGACCTCGTACCAGCCGCTGTCCACGAGCTTCACCACGGGCGCGAGCACCACCTCGGTCACCGTCTACCTCCACGGCTGGTACGCGCAGCCCGCCTACCTCGCGGACGACGTGAGCCTGCTGGGTGCACCCGGCTCGGGGACGCCCACCCCGACGCCCACCCCGACCCCGACGCCCACCCCGACGCCCACCCCGACCCCGACGCCGACCCCCACGCCGACCCCGACGCCCACCGGTGGCGGCTCGCTGCCCAAGCACGTGCTCACCGGCTACTGGCAGAACTTCAACAACGGCGCCACGGTGCAGACCATCGCCCAGGTGCCGAGCCAGTACGACATCATCGCGGTCAGCTTCGCGGACGCCACCACCACGCCCGGCGCGGTCTCCTTCACCCTCGACCCGGCGCTGAACTACTCCGTCAGCCAGTTCAAGGCCGACATCGCGGCGAAGAAGGCGGCCGGCAAGAAGGTCGTCGTCTCCGTCGGCGGCCAGAACGGCACGATCAGCGTCACCGACTCCACCTCGGCGAACAACTTCGCCAACAGCGTCTTCTCGCTGATGCAGACCTACGGGTTCGACGGCGTCGACATCGACCTGGAGAACGGGATCAACGCGACCTGGATGACGCAGTCGCTGCGCTCCCTGTCGGCCAAGGCGGGCTCCGGGCTGATCATCACCATGGCCCCGCAGACCATCGACATGCAGTCGACGTCCTTCGGCTACTTCCAGACCGCGCTCAACATCAAGGACATCCTGACCGTCGTCAACACCCAGTACTACAACAGCGGTTCCATGAACGGCTGCGACGGCAAGGTGTACTCGCAGGGCACGGTCGACTTCATCACCGCCCTGGCCTGCATCCAGTTGCAGAGCGGCCTGGCCCCCTCGCAGGTGGGTCTCGGCCTGCCGGCGTCCACCCGGGCGGCGGGCAGCGGCTACGTCTCGCCGGCCGTGGTGAACAACGCCCTGGACTGCCTGACCAAGGGCACCAACTGCGGTTCGTTCAAGCCCTCCACCACCTGGCCGGGGCTGCGCGGCGCGATGACCTGGTCCACCAACTGGGACGCGACGAACGGCAACGGCTTCTCCGGCACGGTCGGCCCGCACGTGCACGCCCTGCCGTAACCCGCCGGGTCCACCGCCCACCGCCGCACCGCGCCCCCGGGAGAGGTCCCGTTCCCCGGGGGCGCGGTGTCCCCCTGTGGTGTCCCCCCGGGATGTCCCCCCCCCCGCACCCGCCGGCGACGACCGGCCTCAGCCCAGGACGGCGAGGGCGTCGATCTCGACGAGCAGCCCGGCGGGCAGGCCGACGTAGACCGTCGTACGGGCGGCGGGGACGCCCTTCAGGCCGGCGAAGTACTCGTCGAAAAGGGCGTTGAACTCGGGGAAGTGCGCGGTGTCCGTGAGGTAGACACGGATCATGACGGCGTCCTCCCAGGAGGCGCCGCCCGCCTCCAGTACCGCCTCGACGTTCGCGAGGGTCTGCAGGGCCTGTTCCCGCAGCCCCGGCCCGACCGGGGCGGGGGCCCGGCCCGGCACTGCGGGGCCGAAGCCGACCTGGCCGGCGACCTGGAGGATGTTGCCCTTGCGGACACCGTGGGAGAACTTCGCCGGCGGGGTGGTGTGGCTCGCCGGGGTGATCGCGCTCTTGTCGCTCATCGGGCTCCTTGGCTGGGTTTTCCGCAGTACTCGCGGCTGATCGCCTCAGCGGTGCGCTGGACCTGCGGACGCAGTTCGAGCAGGTCCTGCGCGCTGACGACCACATTGGGGGCGGACAGGGAACAGGCGGCCGTGACGCGCCCGTCGGCGCCGCGGATCGGCGCGGCGACGCAGTTGATCGACTCCTCGTGCCCGCCGAGGTCGCTCGCCCAGCCCTGCTCCCGGACCCGGGCGAGTTCGGCCAGGTGGGCCGCGGCATCCGGGATGGAACGGGACGTGTAGCGCGGGTACTCCAGCCCCTTGGCGACCGCGCGCCGCTCGGCCTCGGGCAGGTCGGCCAGCAGCAGTTTGGCGACGGCCGCCACGGTGATGGCCACGGGCTTGCCGATCCGCGAGTACATGCGCACCGGGTAGCGGCTGTCGACCTTGTCGATGTAGACGACCTCGCCCTCCTCGTACACGGCGAGGTGCACGGTGTGGCCGGTCAGTTCGCCCAGGGCGACGAGGTGCGGGTGGGCGATGCCGCGGACGTCCAGGTTCTCCATCGCCTCCTGGGCGAGGGCGAACAGCCGGGTGCCCAGGCGGTAGCGCTGGTCGTCCTGGCGGTAGACCATGCCGTGCTCGTGCAGGGTGCGCAGCAGCCGCAGCGCGGTGGACTTGTGCACGTCCAGGCGGACGGCGACCTGTTCGAGGTTGGCGGGTCCCTCCGCGAGCAGGGGCAGGATGCGCAGGGCGCGGTCCACGGTCTGGCTCATGCGCGCAGTCTCCCCCATGCCTCCTCGCCGAGTGGGGCAAGGGAATCGCCGCGTACCCCGATCACCGCGGCGGCGAGCGCGTGGCCGCGGGCGAGACGGTCCGGCAGCGGCTGCGCGCGCAGCGTCGCGGACAGGAATCCGGCGGCGAAGGCGTCGCCCGCGCCGACGAGGTCGACCACGGGCGTGGCGGCCGCGGGGACGAAGACGCCGTCGCCGCCGCCCTCGTACGCGGTGGCTCCCAGCGCGCCCTGTTTGACGACGAGGACGGCGGGCTCCGGCAGCGCCTCCCGCACGGCGTCGGCGTCCGGCAGGCCCCAGGCGGCCTCCGCCTCGTCCTCGCCGACCAGGACCAGGTCGCAGCGGCGGGCGAGTACGGCGAGCAGCGCCGGGTCACCGGACCGCCACAGTACGGGGCGGTAGTTGACGTCGAAGGAGACCAGCGGGCGCCCGGGTCCCGGCGCGGTCAGCTCACGCACGAGGTCGGCGCAGCCCGCCGAGAGCGCGGCGGTGATGCCGGACAGGTGCAGGACCCGGCCCGCCCAGGCCTCCTCGCGGCCGACGGCCGCCGGGGACAGGGCGGTCGCCGCGGAGCCGGCCCGGTAGTAGGCGACTTCGCCGTCCCCGGTGCGGAAGTAGACACCGGTGGGGCGGTCGGGGTCGCGGCGCACGCCGGAGACGTCGACCCCGGCCGCGGCGATCTCCGCGAGCAGGTGGTCCCCGAACGGGTCCGCGCCGACCCGGCTGACCCAGCGGGCGGTATGGCCGAGCCGGGCGAGAGCGCAGGCGACATTGGACTCGGCGCCGCCGGTCCCGCGCGTGAACGAGGCGGCCTCGGCGAGGCGCTGCCCCGGCGCGGAGGGCACGAAGGTCACCATGGATTCGCCCACGCACACAACGTCCACGGTCACTTGGGCTCCCTTCCGGGCACCGTTGACCCGGCGCCGGCAGGGATGTTAGACACGTCGGAACACAGCACGCAATGACCATTGCACATACTGCAACACTCCTGGGAGGCGCGATGCGGATCGACGAGCTGCGCGAGGAACGCGTGGATCACCGCTTCAAGGGCCTTCCGCCCGACGCGGACGGACGCACCGTCGGCGAACTCGCCGCCGAACGCCGCTCCCTGTTCGACGGCGGCTTCACCACCCCGCTGCTCACGCTCTCCGCGCCCGCCCTGGAGCACAACCTCGCCCAGCTCGCCGCCTACGCCGGCAAGCACGGGCTCGCCTTCGCCCCCCACGGCAAGACCACCATGGCCCCGCAACTGTTCGCCCGCCAGATCGAGTACGGCGCCTGGGGGATCACCGCCGCGACCCCGCACCAGGTGCGGGTCTACCGGGCGTTCGGCGTGCGGCGGGTCTTCCTCGCCAACGAACTCGTCGACGCGGCGGCGCTGCGCTGGCTCGCCCGCGAGCTCGCGGCAGACCCGGACTTCCGCTTCGTCTGCTACGTCGACTCCGTGCGGGGGGCCGAGCTCATGGACGCGGCCCTCACGCACGTCGTGGACGTCGTCGTGGAACTCGGCGCGGACGGCGGCCGCACGGGAGTGCGCGGACCGGCCGAGGCGGCGCGCGTCGCCGACGCGGTGACCCGCGCTCGGCACCTGCGCCTGGTCGGCGTCGCCGGCTACGAGTCGCCGGCGGCCGACCCGCGGGCCTGGCTGGCCGAACTGGTCGCACTGACACGGGACTTCGACGCGGCGGGACGCTTCGGTGCGGCCGAGGAGATCGTGGTCAGCGCAGGCGGCAGCGAATGGTTCGACGCGGTCGCGGAGTCCTTCGCCGCACTCGGGGACCTCTCCTTGTCACGGCCCGTGCTGAAGCTCCTGCGGTCCGGTGCCTACGTCACGCACGACGACGTCCACTACCGGGACGTCACCCCCTTCCGCGACCGCATCGCCGGGGAGGGGTCGCTGGAGCCCGCGTTCCGGTTGTGGGCCCAGGTGCTCTCCCGGCCCGAACCGGGGCTCGCCCTGCTCAACGCGGGCAAGCGCGACGCGCCCTACGACCTCGGCCTCCCGGTGCCGCAGGTCGTGCGCCGCGGCGGAGGCTCCGACCCCGCCGTCCCGGCGACCGGGCTCACGGTCACCAGACTCGCCGACCAGCACGCGTTCGTGTCCGTGGCGCCCGAAGGGGCTGACCTGGCGGTCGGGGACTGGGTGGGCCTGGGGGTGTCGCACCCCTGCACGGCGTTCGACAAATGGCAGCTTGTGCCGGTCGTGGGCGAGACCGGGGTCGTGACGGACTTCGTCCGCACGTTCTTCTGACCTCCATTTTCCCCGCCCGCCCTCCCGTGTGCCCCGGGAAGCCAGGTGCCCCCGGCGCGAGTTTTCTGGGGGCCGGGTCCGGGGCCGGCCCTTCTGGACAGCGCATTCAGGTGCCTCAGGCGCTTGGTGCCGCGCACTCCGGGTCATGCACCCACAGATGCTCCAGTGTCCAGAACACCCACCCTCCCCCAGCCTCCGGCCGGGGGTGCCCCCACCACCCCCGCCCACTCCGTGAGCTTTCGCGCCTGATCCCCGGTGGGGTGTCTGTTGGCGCCGCGCTGTCCAAAGGCGTAGCCGTCGCCGCCAACAGACACCCCACCGGCCGTCAGTCGCCCAGCCGGACTCGGGAGGGGGTGTGGCGGCGTGCGCCCGCAGGCGACGAGCGGCGACCGCGTGGCCCGATGCCGGACGATGTGGGGCCGAACCGCGAGCGCCGAGGACGGACTCCGGCGCGGCACCGACCCCCACCACGAACAAAGCGCAGGGCCCCGCACTTACCGCGCCGGGCACACGGGCGGGCGGGCGGGGAAAAGCACGGCGTGAGAGGAAAAGGCCCGCATGGACTTGGCCATTCGCAATGCGACCGTCGTGGACGGCACCGCAGGTACCCCGTACAGAGCGGACATCGGCATCGACCGAGGCCGCGTCGCGGCAATCGGCACCGTGCGCGGCGCCCGCCGCGAACTGGACGCCACCGGCCTGGCGCTCGCGCCGGGATTCATCGACATGCACGCGCACAGCGACCTCGCCCTGCTGACCGACCCCGCGCACGAGGCGAAGGCGGCGCAGGGGGTGACCTTGGAGGTGCTGGGCCAGGACGGGCTGTCGTACGCGCCCGTGAACGACGCCACCCTCGCCGGACTGCGCAGCCAGCTCGCGGGGTGGAACGGCGCCCCGGAGGGGCTGGAGTGGGACTGGCGGAGCGTCGGGGAGTACCTGGACCGCCTGGACCGGGGGGTGGCGGTGAACGCCGCGTACCTCGTGCCGCAGGGCAGCGTGCGGATGCTGGCCGTGGGGTGGGAGGACCGCCCGGCGACGCCGGCCGAGCTGGACCGGATGAGGGAACTGGTCGCGGAGGGCATGGCGCAGGGGGCGGTGGGAATGTCCTCGGGGCTGACGTACACCCCGGGCATGTACGCCTCGGACGCGGAACTGACCGAGTTGTGCCGGGTCGTGGCCGCCCACGGGGGCTACTACTGCCCGCATCACCGCAGTTACGGCGCGGGCGCGCTGGAGGCGTACGCGGAGATGATCGCGCTGACCCGCGAGGCCGGCTGCGCCCTGCATCTGGCGCACGCGACGATGAACTTCGAGGTGAACGAGGGCCGCGCCCCGGAGCTGCTGGCGCTGCTGGACGAGGCGCTGGCGGCGGGCGCTGACATCAGCCTGGACACATATCCGTATCTGCCGGGCTGCACGACGCTCGTGGCGACGCTGCCGAGCTGGGCGACCGAGGGCGGTCCCGAGGCGACGCTCGCCCGTCTGCGGGACGGGGTGACGGCGGACCGCATCCGGCACGCGATGGAGGTGGAGGGTTCCGACGGCTGCCACGGGGTGCCCGTGGACTGGTCGGCGATCGAGGTGTCCGGGGTGCGCGAGCCGGCGCTCGCGGCTCATGTCGGCCGCCGGGTACCGGACTTCGCCACCGCGCGCCGGCTGCTGCTGGAGGACCGGCTGGGCACGACGATCCTCCAGCACGTGGGCCATGAGGGGAACGTGCGGGCGATCATGCGGCACCGCGTGCACACCGGGGGCAGCGACGGGCTGCTCGTCGGGGACAAGCCGCATCCGCGTGCGTACGGCACGTTCCCGCACTATCTCGGCCGCTACGTGCGGGAGCTGGGGGTGCTCTCGCTGGAGGAGTGCGTCGCGCATCTGACCGGGCGGCCCGCCGCCCGGCTGCGGCTGCCCGACCGCGGGCTGGTCCGCGAGGGCCACCGCGCCGACCTGGTGCTGTTCGACCCGGCGACGGTGGCGGCGGGCGCGACGTACGAGCGGCCGCGCGCGGCGCCGATCGGTGTTCCGCACGTGCTGATCGACGGCCGGTTCGTCATCGAGGACGGCCGCCGCACGGACGTGCTGGCGGGCCGTTCCGTACGGTCCTGACGTCACCTGTACGGCTCACACGTGGCCAAGAACACGGGGCGAGGGGGATGGGCTGGCCGTAAGCTCACGAACATGCAGGTGATCCAGTCCACGAAGCTCTCCAACGTCTGCTACGACATCCGCGGCCCGGTGCTGGAGGAGGCCATGCGGCTGGAAGCGGCAGGTCACCGCATCCTGAAGCTGAACACCGGCAATCCGGCGGCCTTCGGTTTCGAGTGCCCCCCGGAGATCCTGGAGGACATGCTGCGCAGCCTCGGCGGCGCGCACGGCTACGGCGACTCCAAGGGCATCCTCCCGGCGCGGCGGGCGGTCATGCAGCACTACCAGACCAGGGGCATCGACCTGGACGTCGAGGACATCTACCTCGGCAACGGGGTGTCCGAGCTGATCCAGATGGCGATGCAGGCGCTGCTGGACGACGGCGACGAGGTGCTGATCCCGGCGCCGGACTACCCGCTGTGGACGGCGGCGGTCTCCCTGTCCGGCGGTACGCCGGTGCACTACCGCTGCGACGAGCAGGCCGACTGGTTTCCCGACCTGGCCGACATCGAGCGGAAGATCACCGACCGCACCAAGGCACTGGTGATCATCAACCCGAACAACCCGACGGGCGCGGTGTACGACGACGAGCTGCTGCGGCAGCTGACCGACATCGCCCGCCGGCACAACCTGATCGTCTGCTCCGACGAGATCTACGACAAGATCCTCTACGACGGGGTGACCCACACCCCGACCGCGGCCATCGCCCCCGATCTGCTGACCCTCACCTTCAACGGCCTGTCGAAGGCCTACCGGGTGGCGGGCTACCGCAGCGGCTGGCTCGCGGTCTGCGGCCCCAAGGAGCACGCGACCAGCTATCTCGAGGGCCTGACCATCCTGGCCAACATGCGGCTGTGCGCCAATGTGCCGGCGCAGCACGCGGTGGCCACCGCGCTGGGCGGCCGCCAGTCGATCAAGGACCTGGTGCTGCCGGGCGGCCGGCTGGCGGAGCAGCGCGACGTGGCCTACGAGCTGCTCACGCAGATCCCGGGGGTCAGCTGCGTCCGCCCCAAGGGCGCGCTGTACGCGTTCCCGCGGCTGGACCCCAAGGTCTACAAGGTCAAGGACGACCAGCAGATGGTGCTGGACCTGCTGCGCGCGGAGCGGATCCTGGTGGTGCAGGGCACCGGCTTCAACTGGCCGGAGCCGGACCACTTCCGGCTGGTCACGCTGCCGTCCAAGGAGGACCTGACCGACGCGGTCGGCCGTATCGGACGGTTCCTGGACGGCTACGGTCAGCCGTAGTCCGGACCGACTCCTTGAATCACTCCCTCCTTAGACTGTGTCCAAGGTAAGATGCACTCCTGAATGCAGGAGGAGTGCACCCATGTACGAGCCGATCCGCACCAAATCGGTCCATACGGCGGCGGCACCGCGCCTTCCGCGACGCAGCCGTGACGAGGAGCTGGACCTCCAGCTCGCCGGACACCTCGCCGCCCTGCTGACCGTCACCGACGAGCTGCGGGGACCGGTACCGTGCCCCGAACTCGACCGTGCGGCGGAACAGCTCGCGGAGGTGGTGGCGCGACTGCACCACGGGCGGCGGCCGCTCCGGCTCCCCGCCGGCCGCGGGGCCGGGGATCCCACCCGTACGGCCGCCCTCCACCGGCGGGCGCACGCGCTCGCCGGCCGGGCACTGGTCGTCGCCGAGTCACGGCAGGACACGGAGGCCGCGGCGCTCGCCGAGCGCCGTCTCGCCGCCCACGCCGGCACCGTCTGAACCGACCCGGGGCCCGGGCACGACGTCGCGCACACGTCATGCCCGGGCCCCGGGCTGTGAGGGTCGGCCGGACCCGCCGGGCGAGGGTGGTCGGGGTCAGGGACCCCCCGCCGCCGGGCCATGCCTTCCGCCGGGGCCGCCCGCCCGCGCCGCACACGCGAGGAGGGCCGGGCGCCCCGGATTCCGGTGGACGTCAGCCCAGGCGCTTCACCAGGGCGCGGTACTCGTCCCACAGCTCCTTGGGCGTGTGGTCGCCGAAGGTCTCCAGGTGGGACGGGATGAGCGAGGCCTCCTCGCGCCAGGTCTCGAGGTCGACCGAGAGCAGCAGGTCGAGGTCCTTCTGCTCGATGTCGAGCCCCGCGGTGTCGAGGGAGCCCTCGGCCGGCAGCACGCCGATCGGGGTCTCGACGCCCTCGGCCTGGCCGTTGAGCCGCTCGACGATCCACTTGAGCACGCGGCTGTTCTCGCCGAAGCCCGGCCACACGAACCGGCCGTCCGCGTCCTTGCGGAACCAGTTCACGTAGTAGATCTTCGGGAGCTTGTCCGCGTCGTGCGACGTGCCCAGCCCGATCCAGTGGCCGAAGTAGTCGCCCATGTTGTAGCCGCAGAACGGCAGCATCGCGAACGGGTCGCGGCGCAGCTCGCCCACCTTGCCCTCGGCGGCGGCGGTCTTCTCGGAGGCGACGTTGGCGCCGAGGAAGACACCGTGCTGCCAGTCGAAGGACTCGGTGACCAGCGGGACCGCCGAGGCGCGGCGGCCGCCGAAGAGGATGGCCGAGATCGGCACGCCCTTCGGGTCCTCCCATTCGGGGGCGATCGTCGGGCACTGGGCGGCGGGGACGGTGAAGCGGGCGTTGGGGTGGGCGGCGGGGGTCCCGGACTCCGGCGTCCAGGAGTTGCCCTTCCAGTCCGTGAGGTGGGCCGGGAGCTCCTCCGTCATGCCCTCCCACCAGACGTCGTTGTCGTCGGTGAGGGCGACGTTGGTGAAGACCGAGTTGCCCCACAGGGTCTTCATCGCGTTGGCGTTGGTGTGCTCGCCGGTGCCCGGCGCGACACCGAAGAAGCCGGCCTCGGGGTTGATCGCGTACAGGCGGTCGTCCTCGCCGAAGCGCATCCAGGCGATGTCGTCGCCGATCGTCTCCACGGTCCAGCCGGGGATGGTCGGCTCCAGCATCGCGAGGTTGGTCTTGCCGCAGGCGCTCGGGAAGGCGGCGGCCACGTACTTGGCCTCGCCGCGCGGCGGGGTGAGCTTCAGGACGAGCATGTGCTCGGCCAGCCAGCCCTCGTCACGCGCCATGACCGAGGCTATACGCAGCGCGTAGCACTTCTTGCCGAGCAGCGCGTTGCCGCCGTAGCCGGAGCCGAAGGACCAGATCTCGCGCGCCTCGGGGAAGTGCGAGATGTACTTGGTGGAGTTGCACGGCCACGGAACGTCGTCCTGGCCGGGCTCCAGCGGGGCGCCCACGGTGTGCACGGCCTTCACGAAGAAGCCGTCCTCGCCGAGCTCGTCGAGCACGTCCTGGCCCATGCGCGTCATGGTGCGCATGGCGGTGGCGACGTACGCGGAGTCGGTGATCTCCACACCGATCGCGGACAGCTCGGAGCCGAGGGGGCCCATGCAGAACGGGACCACGTACATGGTCCGGCCGCGCATGGCGCCGCGGAAGAGTCCCCCGGAGCCTTCGGCCTGGGAGGTGCCGCCACCCGCACCGGTGAAGATCTCCCGCATCTCGGCGGGGGCCTTCCAGTGGTTGGTGGGGCCGGCGTCCTGTTCCCTCTCCGAGCAGATGAAGGTGCGGTCCTCGACACGAGCGACGTCGGTCGGGTCGGAGGCGGCGTAGTACGAGTTGGGGCGCTTGATCGGGTCGAGCTTCTTGAAGGTGCCCTGCTTCACGAGCCCGTCGGCCAGGCGCTGGTACTCCTCCTCCGAACCGTCGCACCACACGATCTCGTCGGGCTGGGTCAGTTCGGCGATCTCGCCGACCCAGGCGATCAGGTCCTGATGATGGGTGGGAGCCGCATTGACGCGCGCCACGATCGCTCCGTTCCGCCCGGTGTGCACTCACCTGGCGTCAGTTTTCGAGGGTGTTTTGTTGGGACCCCTTGGGGGCTGCGGCCCGGATGCTGCTTCGTGGGTTGCTCATCCGGTACCGACCGCACTCATATGAGTATCAGGACAGGAAACGCGATCTGTCCAGGGCGCGTGAGGTGAGCATCGCCACTCCCCACGTCCGGCGACATTGCAAATTACCTGCGGGTAACTTACGCGAGCGTAGGTAGCATTGACCTCATGAGCTCCGTGGACGAGACTCCCGTTGTGCCTCCCGCCCTTGATG
Source organism: Streptomyces sp. RLA123 (assembly GCF_056270165.1). Lineage (NCBI taxonomy): Bacteria > Bacillati > Actinomycetota > Actinomycetes > Kitasatosporales > Streptomycetaceae > Streptomyces > Streptomyces sp. RLA123. The sequence continues at coordinate 3,197,622 of NZ_JBWDOR010000003.1, forward strand.
AACTCGCCGCCGTCGCCGCCCCACTGAAGCCCAAGCTCAGGGGGTGGTTGCACGCCGGGATGTTCCCCGCCGTCCTGGTCGCGGGCGTCATACTGACCGCCTTCGCCGAGAGCACCCGCGGACGGATCGCCTGTGCCGTCTTCACCGTGACCGCCTGCGCGCTGTTCGGCGTGAGCGCGCTGTACCACCGCGGGAACTGGGGTCCGCGCGGCGAGGCCGTACTGCGCCGCCTCGACCACGCGAACATCTTCCTGATCATCGCGGGCACCTACACGCCGCTCACCCTGCTCCTGCTGCCCACCGGCAAGCAGGAGACACTGCTCTGGCTGGTATGGGCCGGGGCCCTGGCCGGCATCGCCTTCCGGGTCTTCTGGGTCGGCGCCCCGCGCTGGCTCTACACGCCCTGCTACATCGCGCTCGGCTGGGCCGCGGTGTTCTTCCTGCCCGACTTCATGCACCGCGGCGGGGTCGCCGTACTGGTGCTGATCGTCGCCGGCGGGCTGCTCTACAGCGCCGGCGCGATCGTCTACGGCACCAAGCGCCCCAACCCCTCGCCGCGCTTCTTCGGCTTCCACGAGGTCTTCCACTCGTTCACGCTCGCGGCCTTCATCGCCCACTACGTCGGCATCTCGCTGGTGGCCTACAACCACGCGTAGCCGACCCGCACCCGGCCCCGAGAGCCCCGCGCACCGCACCGGCGGTCCGCGGGGCTTTCGCATGCCCATAGTGATAGCTACTCTTTTTTGAGAGCTACTGTCACTTGATATCGGCTATCGGAAAGAGCTGTGTTATGACCACGCACGATCCCCGCCGCTGGTGGGCCCTCGGGGCCCTGGTGGCGAGCATGCTCGTCCTGGGTTTCGACATGACGATCCTGAACGTCGCCCTGCCGACCATGGCCGCCGAACTCGGCGCCGACACCGGCGACCAGCAGTGGATCGTGGACGCCTACACCGTGGTGTTCGCCGCCGCGATGCTCCCGGCGGGCCTGCTGGGCGACCGATGGGGGCGGCGCCGGATGCTCATCGCGGGCCTGGCGGTCTTCCTCGCCGGCTCCGTGCTCGGCGTCCTCGCGGACGGCCCCGCGCCGGTGGTCGCCGCCCGCACGGTGATGGGCCTGGGGGCCGCGCTAGTGATGCCGCTCGCGCTCTCCGTCCTGCCCTCGCTGTTCGGGCCCGAGGAGCGCTCGAAGGCGGTCGGCGCGGTCACCGCCGCCATGGCACTGGGCCTGCCGCTCGGGCCGATCATCGGCGGCGTCCTGCTCGACCACTTCTGGTGGGGATCGATCTTCCTGGTCAACGTCCCGCTGGTCGCCATCGGCATCACCGCCTGCCTCCTGCTGCTCCCCGAGACCCGCGACCCCGCCACCCCCCGGATCGACCTGCCGAGCACCGCGCTGGCGATGACCGGGCTCGGTGCGCTCGTACTCGGCATCATCGAGGCCCCGCGGCGCGGCTGGACCGACCCGCTGGTGCTCCTCGCGCTGTTCGGGGCCGTCGCCCTGCTCGCCGGGCTGGTCCTGCACGAACGCCGCCAGGAACGGCCGATGCTCGACCTCGGACTGCTGCGGCAGCGCGGTTTCCTGTGGAACGCCGTCGCCGCGACGCTGGTGACCTTCATCCTCACCGGTCTCCTCTTCGTGCTCCCCCAGTACCTTCAGGCCGTGCTCGGCAACGACGCCCTCGGCACCGGCCTGCGACTGCTGCCCATGATGGGCGGCCTGATGGTGGCGGCCCGGGGCAGCGCGCCGCTGGTCGCACGGTTCGGGGCGCGGCCGGTGGTGACCGCCGGGCTGGTGGTGCTCGCCGGGGCCGCCGTGCTCGGCAGCCGTACGCAGGTGCACGACGGCTACGGGTTCACCGCGCTGTGGCTCTCGGTCACCGGGTTCGCCTTCGGCTTCGCGATGGTCCCGGCCATGGACGCAGCGCTCGGCGCCCTGCCGAAGGAACGCGCGGGCGCCGGCTCCGGGCTGCTGATGACCCTACGGCAGACCGGCGGCGCGATCGGCGTGGCGATCCTGGGCAGCCTGCTCGCGGGCGCGTACACCGACCGGCTCGACACCACCGGTCTGCCCGCCTCGGCCGCCGGCACCGCGGCGGACTCCGTCGGCGCCGCGCACACGGTGGCCGCGGCCCTGGGCGACCGGGCGCTGGCCGCCTCCGCGGACGCCGCCTATGTGCACGGCATGGACCTCGCGCTGCTCGCCTGCGGCGGAGCCTCGGTGGCGGCCGCCGTCCTGGCCGCCCTGTTCCTGCCCGGCACCGGCGGGAAGCGGCAGGGCGCGGAGCCCGCCGGCGTGGCCGCGCCGGTGGTCGATGCCCGACAATGACCACGTGACGGCACCGACGACGAGACCCGGCCTCCGCGAGCGCAAGAAGATCCAGACCCGCCAGGCCATCCGCCGCGCGGCCTACCGGCTCTTCGAGGCGCAGGGGTACGACGGCACCACCGTCGAACAGATCGCGGACACCGCCGAGGTCTCCGCCAGCACGGTCTTCCGGTACTTCCCGACCAAGGAGGACATCGTCCTCACCGACGAGTACGACCCCGTCATGGTGGCCGCGCTGCGCGACCGCCCGGTGACGGAGCCCGTCGTCGAGTCGGTGCGGCACGCGCTGCTGGGGCCGATGCGGGAGATCTTCGCCGACCCGGCCGAGCTGGAGGAGATGCGGCAGCGGCTGCGACTGGTGCGCACCGTCCCGGCCATCCGCGCCCGCATGGGCGAGAACATCCAGGAGTCCAGCCGGCTGCTGGCCTCCGTCACGGCCGAGCGCCTGGGGCGCCCCGAGGACGACTTCGAGATCCGGGTCGTCGTCGGGGCGCTGATCGGCGCCTGGGGCGAGGCCGTCTTCCACTGGATCGACGCGGGCGGCGGCGCCGATCTCGCCGACACCCTCGACCGCGCGCTGACCCTGCTCGCGGCGAACCTGAACGACCGCTGACGGCCCGCCTGCCGGCTACACCGTGTCGAGGGTGCGGACCCATCCGAAGGCGGCCACCTCCTTGGTGGCCTCCTTGAGGTCCTTGGCGTTGTCGACGCCGCGCCAGTAGCCGTTGATGCGGTAGGCGGACAGGCGGTCCTGCTCGCACAGCGCGGGGAAGGTACACAGCGTCACCGGCAGTGAGCACTGCGCAGCCCTCGCGCCGTCGGCGACTCCTCCACGACTCATGATCACCCGACAGAACCGACCATGTCCGGTACCGGACGTTTTCGTTCAGCGCCTCACAGGGACACCGCGAACCAGGGCATTGCCCATGAAATCGCCCCGACAAATCGTCATCAGCGATCCCTTCGAACGCACATGTCGAGGGAGACCACCCGGACTGCACGCCGCCGAGGCGCGGCACCGTGAGCGTTCAGCGCGCGCCGAGCTGCTCCCCCAGGGCCTCGGGGTCGGCGGTCGGGGCCGCACACACGAAGTGGCGGCAGACGTACGCGGCCGGGCGGTCGCCGAGCAGCGGGCGGTCGGCCAGCAGGGCGTACTCGTCGGAGCCGGGCGCACCGACGGCGACCACGGCGCCCGGGGCGGTGCCCAGCAGCGCGACGCGGTGCAGCGCCGCCCTTCCGGCGTCGCCCGCCGGGCCCACCACGGCGACCTCGCGGGGGCCGTCGAGTGCCGCCTCGGCGACCGCCAGCCCCCAGCCGATGAACCGCGGCACCCGGCCGGCCAGGGCGCCCACGACCCCGAGCGCCTGCTCGGCGGCCTCGCGGTGCCGGTCCAAGCCGGTGTACGCGGCGTACGACAGCAGGGCCCCGGCCGCGGCCGTCCAGCCCGACGGGGCGGCGTTGTCGGTCGGGTCCTGGGGCCGGCGGATCAGCGCCTCCGCGTCGTCCGCGGTGTCGTAGAGCGCCCCGGCTTCCCCCGTGAAATGCCGCAGCACGGAGTCCAGCAGCAGTCCCGCGAAGTCCAGCCACACGCCCTCGCCGGTCACCGCGGTGAGCGCCAGGAAGCCCTCCGCGACGTCCGCGTAGTCCTCCAGCACACCGGCGTTGACACCCACGACGCCGTCCCGCGAGGTCCGGGCCAGCCGGCCGTGCTCGTCCATGTGGACCCGCACCAGCAGGTCCGCGGCGTCCCCGGCCGCCGCGACCAGGTCCGGCCGCCCGAAGTACGCGCCGGTCTCGGCCAGCGCGGCGATCGCCAGCCCGTTCCACGCGGCGACGACCTTGTCGTCCCGGCCCGGGCGCGGGCGGGACTCGCGGGCGCTGAAGAGCCGTTCCCGCACGGAGGCGATGCGTTCGGCGTCGGCCGGCCCCGCGTCGGCGGGGAGCTGGAGCACGGACGCGCCCTCGTCGAAGGTGCCCTCCTCCGTCACCCCGAAGTGCGCGGCGGCCAGTGCCGCGTCCGCCGGGCCGAGGACGTCCTCCAGCTCCGTCGGCGTCCAGACGTAGAAGGCACCCTCTCCGTGGCCGCCGCCCGGCTTGTCGCTGTCGGCATCGAGCGCGGAGGCGAAGCCGCCCTCGCGCGTGCGCAGTTCGCGGACGAGGAAGTCGGCGGTCTCCAGGGCGACTCGGCGGGCCCGATCGGAGCCGGTGGCCCGCCACAGGTGGGCGTAGACCCGGCACAGCAGGGCGTTGTCGTAGAGCATCTTCTCGAAGTGCGGCACCACCCACCCCCGGTCCACGGAGTAGCGCGCGAAGCCGCCCCCGAGCTGGTCGTAGACACCGCCGCGGGCCATCGCCTCGCAGGTGTCCGCGGCCATCTGCAACGCGCCCTCGGAGCCGGTGCGCGCGTGGTGCCGCAAGAGGAACTCCAGGGCCATCGACGGCGGGAACTTGGGCGCGCCGCCGAATCCGCCGTGCGTGGCGTCGTAGTCCCGGGTCAGCCCGAGCAGCGCCGCCGCGAGTTCCTCCTCCCCCGGCGCGGCCGTCCCGCCGAAGGCCGCCGAGCGGGAGCCCAGGTCCTTGACGATGCTCGCCGCGACCTCCCCGACCTCGTCGCGGCGCTCCCGCCAGGCCGCCTCGACGCCCTGGAGCACCTGCCGGAACGACGGCATGCCGTGCCGCGGGGCCGGCGGGAAGTAGGTGCCGAAGTAGAACGGCTCACCCTGCGGGGTCAGGAACACCGTCATCGGCCAGCCGCCCTGCCCGGTGGCCGCCTGCACGGCCTCCATGTAGACGGCGTCGACGTCGGGCCGCTCCTCGCGGTCGACCTTCACCGACACGAAGTGCTCGTTGAGGTACGCGGCGGTCTCCTCGTCCTCGAAGGACTCCCCCGCCATGACATGGCACCAGTGGCAGCTGCTGTAGCCCACGCTGAGCAGCACCGGCACCCCGCGCTCGCGCGCCGCGCCGAACGCCTCTTCCCCCCAGGGCCACCAGTCCACCGGGTTGTCCGCGTGCTGGAGCAGGTACGGCGAGGTCGCGTCAGCGAGACGGTTCGGCATGAACCCATCCTCGCCCATCCCGGCGGCCCTGACCCACACCCCGAGCCGTGAGGGCGTCGCCCCGACCCGGGGCGCCGCTTCCGCTCAGGGTCGAACCAACGAGACGGCCACCCGCTCACGTCCTGGTTCAGGTGTCGACGCATCGTGCCGTCGCCCGCACGCGGCCGGCCGGCTGCGGACAGCACTCCGCAATGCCTCAGCGCACACGTCTCGGGCAATGGCGGCAATGTCACCGTCGTCGAAGTAAATGGCCTGGTGAAGCCGGCCACCGAGGGCCGTGGCGAATCGCGCGAGCACATCCTGGCCCGACAGGTGTCCCCGCTCGATCTGCGACACCCGCCCCTTGGTGACACCCACCCTCGTTGACCAGAAAGATCTCCCACTCGCGATCCACAGGGGCAGAGGCCACGCGGCAGAACGCCGCGGCATACAGGTCATGACCTGGGTGGGCCCGCCGCCTCCGACTGTAATAGTTCTTGTCGTACACTGGCCTCATGGAGACGAACCGAGCCGGGACGACCGAGAACATCTCTGTGTCTTTGCCCTCGGAACTGGTCGGAGCACTGCGCGAGCGCGCCGGCCGACGTGGCGTGTCCGCCTACATCACCCAAGCGGTCCGGCACCAGCTCGCCATGGACGGGCTGGCCGAGATCGTCGCCGACCACGAGGCCGAGCACGGCGCCCTCACCGATCAGGAGATCGAGGCGGCGCACCGTGAACTCTTCGGCGAAGAGCCGCAGTCCCAGGGAACCGGACAGCACGCCGCGTGAAGGAGCCCGCGGCCCGAACGCTGGTCCTCGACTCCCAGGCGCTGTCCCTCCTGCTCGGCAACGACCGGCGGATGGTCACCCGCATCGAGGCATCCCGCCGGGCGGGTGTGCCGGTCCTCGTCTCCGTTCTCACCGTGGTCGAGGCCGTCCACGGCACAACGGATGTCGCCCGGCTCAACTGGATCCTCTCCCGACTCGAGGTCGAGCCGGTCAGCCAATCCGACTCGATGACCGCCGTACGCCTGCTGCTGGACGCGGGTGGCCTCCACGGACACAAGTACGCGATCGACGCTCTCGTCGCCGCGATGGCTCTGCGCTCCCCGGCCCCCGTTCTGGTCCTCACCTCGGACCGTGACGACTGGTCGAAACTGTGCGGGGACCGGGTAGGCATCGTCGACGTCTGACGGGCCGGACTGCTGCCTTTACGAAGTCACTGGCACCAGTGGCAGCTGCTGTAGCCCACGCTGAGCAGCACCGGCACCCCGCGCTCGCGCGCCGCGCCGAACGCCTCTTCGCCCCAGGGCCACCAGTCCACCGGGTTGTCCGCGTGCTGGAGCAGGTACGGCGAGGTCGCGTCAGCGAGACGGTTCGGCATGAACCCATCCTCGCCCGTCCGGAACCCCACCGACCCACACGGCGTCCCGGCCGCGTCCTGCTCGCGGCTCCACCGGACGGATCAGCACGCCATGCACCGGGCCGATCCCAGCGGGAAGACCCCGCTCCGCCTCCGGGACGGCCAGCCGGCCGAGGAACAGACGAGTTGCCCCGTTCGACGGATTCCACAACGTCTCGCCCCGGACCGCCACGCGGTTGCCCGCGGCAACCGACGTTGTCCCCGGGCGGATGTGCTGATGAAATCGACCGCCGGACGGAACGCCTCCACATACGTGGATCCCGGCGAACGCACCGGGCGGTGAAGGGAGGGGCAACATGCTCGAGACGGTGGGCCTCACGGCCTCCGAGGGCGATGTGTACCGCCTGCTGCTCGTCACCGAGTCGGCGTCCGCCGAGGAGATCTCCGGCCGCTGCGCCCTCGACGCCGCGACGGTCCTGCGGCTGCTGCTCGCGCTGGAGGCCAAGGGACTGGCGTACGCGGTGGAGGACAGCCCCGGCTGGTTCGCGGCCATCCCGCCCGAGGTCGCCCTCGTCCCGCGGCTCCAGCGCCACTCCGAGGCCCTGGACCAGACCCGGGCGGCCGTGTTCGAGATGGTGCAGGCGTACCAGCGCGGCGCGCGGGCCCGCGTCGGGGGCGAGACGATCGAGATCATCAGCGGTGCGGCCGCCCTGCGGCAGCGGCTGCGGCAGCTCCAGGACGGCAGCCGCCACGAGATGACGTGGTTCTGCAAGGCCAGTTACGTGGCCATGTCCCCGGAGAGCAACCAGGAGCAGTTCGCCGCGCACGCGCGGGGCGTGCTCTACCGGGTCCTGTACGAGCAGGCGTACTTCGACGACCCCGGCTCGGTCGACAACGTCGTCAGGGGGGTGCACGCCGGCGAGGTCGCCCGCGCCGTGCCCCGGCTGCCCTTGCGGATGGCGGTCTCCGACCGGTCGGTGGCCGTGCTGCCACTGGCCTCCTCCGGCGAGCCCGGCAATCCCAAGGAGCTCAAGGCGGCGCTGGTGCGCGAGAGCAGTCTGCTGGAGGCGCTGATCGACCTGTTCGACCACTACTGGGAGGTCGGCGCCCCGCTCCGGGTGACCGAGGAGGGGCGGATCGGCGGCGCGGGCCCCGAGGATGCCGCGTCGCTGGCCCCGGAGGACCGGCACCTGCTGTCGCTGATGGTCGCCGGCCTGACCGACGGGGCGATCGCCGGGCAGCTCCGCGTGAGCAAGCGCACCGTCCAGCGCCGCATCCAGGGGCTGATGAATCTCGCGGGCGTCGCCACCCGTATGCAACTGGGCTGGCACGCGGCGCGCCGCAACTGGCTCTGAGCGCCGCACAGCCGCAAGCGCGGGTCCGCGCTTGCGGCTGTGTCCACGGCCGTGCTCACGGCTGTGCTTGCGGTCGCGGCTACTTGAGGAGGTAGGCCTTGATCACGGTCTCCTTGAAGGAGTTGCCGGCGGCGTCCTTGACGTAGGCGCGCAGGCTGACCGATCCGCCCGTGGAGCGGTGCGGGCTGTCCACGGTCACGGTGCGCTGCATACCGGACCCCTTGACGGCGGCCGGCTGCCACGTCCTGCCCTCGTCGTAGGAGACCTCGACGGTGAAGGTGCGGATCGGGGACTCGACGGCGCCGGCCGTCCGCTGGATCAGGACCGGGACACGGAGCTCGCGACCGGCCCTGGCACGGCTCCACTCGTCCAGTTCGGGCGACATGCGCACCGCGTACAGCGGCAGGGCCTGACGGGTCGCCGTGGTCTGCGACCGGAAGCGCCATTCTGCCGACACGTGCGTGGAGACGGAGCTGGGGGCGAGGTCACGGTCCTGCTCGACCGTCAGGCGGTAGTCGGCGGGGGTGGCGTCGGCGGGCACGTCGCTCATGCTCCAGTCCTCGGAGACGACTTCGCCGTTGCGCCGCAGCTCCACCTTGGGGAGGCCGGCCGTCGTGTCGGCCACCAGGTCGAGATTTCCGTTCGCGGCCGACTGGAAGGGGCGGTACACGGTGTCGCCCTCGCGGAAGGCGGCCATCTCGGACGAGATGCCCACGGCCTGGATCCCGCCGTTCCAGCGCTCCTCGACCCGGGCCCCGGCCTTGTAGCCGTGCAGATCGCCGAGGTAGCTCTGCCCCCGGGTGTCGGGGTCGAAGATGTTGTTCTGGTCGAAGGCCGCCTGCCAGCGCAGGCCCTCGGCCGCCGAGAAGTAGTCGACCCGCCGGGTCGGAACCGGGAGCCCCGTCATCGGGGGTCCGCTGAAGCGGACGTTGTCGACGTACATCCAGACGAGGCGGGCGGCGGTGGTTCCCGGGGTGGTGGCGGCGAAGGTGGTGGTCACCTTGGCCAGCTCCGAGGTGCGGGGGCGGTAGCCCGGATCCGCAGGAATGGCGCCGTGCACCGGCCGGGAGAGGTAGTAGACCGATGAAGGGTTGCCGTCCGCGCCGGTGGGGCCACCCCAGACGGTGCTGACGAGGTAGGTGAACTTCGAGTCCTTGTACCGCGCCGTCGGGGTCGCGTACACGCCCTCGATGTGGTCGCTGCCGATCGCGTCGTACATGGTGACGGAGAGAAGCTCGTCGCCCAGGCTGATGGTGCCGATCTCCGCCGAGAGGATGCGCGCCGAGCGGCTCGGCGCCGAGACGGTGACGGGCTTCGCCTTCCGCGCGTCGATGGCGACCTGCCGGTCGGCGGTCATCACGACCTTCGGCACGCCCACGATGACGCCCTCGGTGAACGACGCGTCGAAGAAGAAGCCGCTCACCGAGTAGGTGTCCTTCGGCAGCCGCACCACGGTGCTGCTCTTGCCGAGCGCTTCCACCTCGTAGGACTTGTGGTCGGCCGACTGGACGAGCAGGTAGGCGGTGTCGGGGGCCGCGCCCGTGCGGCTCTTCATGTCGATGCGCAGGTCGTACGACGGCTGCTCCAGGTCCATGCCGAACGGCACGCGCACCGAGACCCGCCCGTCCGTGCTGACAGCGCTCACCACACCGCTGTAAGCGGCGTAGAGCGTGGTGGACTCCGGAGTCACGGTGAGGGTGACGTCCGCGCTGCCGTGCGCGGGCACGGTGACCGTGTCGGCGCCGAGCCGGAAGAGGCCGTCGGGAGCGGGCGCGTCCGTCGTGCCGCGGCTCGCGTTCTGCTTCAGCCGCAGGGTGACCGGCTCGGCGCCGGGGTTGCGGTAGGTGATCGTCCTGGTCACCGGCGGCCGCTTGCCGTCGGTCCAGCGGACCAGCCCGAAGTCCAGTCCTGCGGCATCGGCGGTGACCTCCTGGTCGACCGCCCGGGCGACATCGACGCGCCCGGCGCCCTGGTAGTAGGCGCCGTGCTCCTTGGCGCCGGTCGTCGACTGCATCAGCTGCCGCTTGACCTGCTCCGGGGTCCAGTCGGGGTGCTGCTGGAACAGGATCGCGGCGGCTCCGGCCACATGCGGCGTGGCCATGGAGGTGCCGCTCATCGCGATGTAGCCGTCGTCGGCGGTGGTGCCGCCCGCCCTGGCGGCGACCACGTTCACACCGGGGGCGATCAGGTCCGGCTTGAGGCCGGAGTCGCCGGTCCGCGGGCCGACGGAGCTGAACACGGCGCGGTCGTCGTCCTCCTCCGCCGCGCCGACGGCCAGCGCGCGGTCAGCGGAGGCGGGTGAGGAGACCCGGCTGCCCGAGCCGTTGTTGCCGGCCGCGGCCACGACCAGGGCGCCGTAGTCGCGGGTGACGGTGTCGACCATGGCCTCGACGGCGTCGGTCTCGGGGGTGTCGGTGTCGCCCAGGCTGAGGTTGATCACCTTGGCGCCGTGCTGGGCGGCCCAGGCGAGCCCCTCGATGATGTCGGAGTTGTCGCAGTTGCCGTCGGCGGTGCAGACCTTGCCGGACAGGATCTTCGCTCCGGGTGCCACGCCCTTGTACCGGCCGCCGGAGGCGGCGCCGGAACCGGCGATGGTGGAGGTCACATGGGTACCGTGACCCATCAGGTCCTCGGTGGTCGGCTCGGTGGTGAAGTTCGCCGACTCCGTGACGAGGCCCTTGAGGTCGGGGTGGTTCGGGTCGTAACCGGTGTCGAGCACCGCGACCTTGACCCCGTCGCCGGTCCAGCCCTTCTCCCAGGCGTGCGGAGCGCCGATGCGCGGCACCGTCCGGTCGAGCTGGACCTTGGAGTGGCCGTCGAGCCACACCCGGCGCACCCCCGCGCCGAAGGACGTGGCGCCGGCCCTGCCGGGGGCGATGGCCTTCCAGAACCCCGCGGCGTCCGCGCGGTGTTCGGTCAGCGTCGCGAAGGGGGTCCCGCCGACGGTCTCGACACCGCCGGCCCCGGCCGTGGTCAGCCGGCGCGCGGCCGTACCCGCGTCACCCTCGTACTGGACGATCAGCGGCAGGCCGGACCGCTCGGCGTACTTCCCGTTGACCAGGGCCGAGATGTTGAACAGCCCCGAGTCGAGGCGGCCGGTGGCCAGCAGGGGGAGGGCGTCGACGGGTATGACCGTCCAGTCCCGGCCGTCCCGGCGCTTGATGAAGGTGACGTGCTCGCGGCCCTCGGCGGGTTCGGCGGTGACGCTCTGCCTGCCGGCGGGGTCCGTCTCCAGCGTGACCCGGTCACCCGTGATCAAGGTGACCTGGTGCCGGGTGACTCCGGCCGCCGGCCCGGCGGCCCCGTCCCGCGCGCCGGAGCCGGCTTGCCCGGTGTTCCGCCCGGCACCCTGACCGGAGTCCTGACCGGAGTCCTGGGCAGCACCAGGGGTCGCCGTCAGACCGGCCAGCAGCGCCGCGAGAGCCGCGGCCGCCACGTACCGAGGGCGGGGGCTCCGGACCCTCGGCCGCCACCTGTCGTTCATGTGTCTCATGGCGAGAGCATGCCGCCGCGGATGGCGGGGGTCAGTAACCCGCCGCTGTCCAGCAGGTGCCAAGTCACCTTTGCGCCAAGGCGCAGGCGGCACAAAGCGGTCCAGGCGGGGATGAAACCACGGCGCGGCCCGGTGGCCGCCGCGTGCCCGGGGCATCGTCCGGGCCGCCTCGGCGTTCGCCCGGCCCCGGCCGTACCGATGGTGTCGCGATGCGGCGGGTTCGGCAGGACACTTGGGGCCTGGCTCGGCGACCGAGGGGGATCGCGTTGACGAAGCGGACTGCGGAACTGCACACGTCCGACCGGGCGGAGGTGTTACGGCTGCTGGAGCGCGCCGTGGCGGGAGAACGACGGCGCAGGCACCCCGAGGACGCCGACGAACTGCTGCGCAGGGGGCGGGCGGCACTCGAGGGGATCGCGGACGAGGCCGCGGGCGAGTACGCCGCCTACGCGGCGGCACGGGACGCCGAACGCGCCGGGCGGCGCACCGCGATCGGCACCCCCGCCCTGGTGACCGCCGTGGCGGCGGTCGCGGCATGCGTGGCCGACCTCGGCTGGGGCACCGGTGCCGGTACGGCGCTGGGCACCGGCGCCGTCGTCGCCGTGGCGGGGGCGGCCACGACCGCGGCCCGTTCCGCGGGCGGGTCCGGCGCGGGCGGCGGGCGCACCGGCGAACTGCGCCGCGCCTGGCTGGAGGCGGTGGACCGGCGCGGCGTCCGCCCGTTCCTGGAACGGCAGCTCACCGCGCCCGCCCCGGCCCCCGCGCCGGGTCCGGCCCTGCCCGCGCAGCGGCGCACCGACCGCAGCGCCGCCGCTCGCGGCCGCAGCGCACTCGAGCAGTCCTTCGGACAACTGCCCGCTACCGACGGGCCGTTCACCGGGCGCCGGGACCAGCTGCGGCAGATCGCGCAGTGGGTCCACCAGGCCCGGGTCGCCCCCGACAGCGGGCCCGTGGTGGTCGTGCTGCACGGCCCGGCGGGCTCCGGGCGCACCACGCTGGCCGTTCGCGCCGCGCAGCAGCTGAAGGACCAGTTCCGCGGCGCCTGTGTGGTCGACCTGAGGGGCGCGGCCCCCGGCGAGCAGCCGCTGCCCGCCCGCGACGCGCTGCTGCACCTGCTGAACCGGCTGGGCGCGCCCCGCGAGCAGTTGCTCTTCCGCGAGCGCACCTCCCAGGAGCAGCATCTGCGGCGCCTGGCCGACGAGTACCAGAAGCGGCTGACGGGGGTGCCGGTCGTCGTCGTCCTGGACGACGCGGCCGATGCCGGGCAGGTCCTGACCCTGATCCCCGAGCGGTCCGACAGCCTCGTCCTGGTGACCGCGGCCGGGCCGCTGGCGCTGGACGTCCCGGCCGCGCGCGTCCACGACCTTCCCGTGGAGCCCCTGACGGCCGGCGCCTCGCGCGAGTTGCTGACCGCACTCGGCGGGGACCGCGGGGCGGCGGGCCCCGGCGCCGGCGCCGAGGAGATCCGGCGGCTGTGCGGCGGCCTGCCGCTGGCGCTGCGCATCGCCGGAAGCTCGCTGCCCGAGCGCGGGGCCGGCGCCCTCGCCGCGGAACTGGCCGCCTACGGGCCGCTCGACCCGGTCGACCGGGCGCTGGCCCTGCGCTACCACGACCAGCCGGAGCCGGGCCGCCGGCTGCTGCGGCGCCTGGCGCTGGCCGGCCGTACCAGTCTCGGGGCGGCGGCCGCCGCGGCGCTGCTGGAGGCCGACGAGCAGGAAGCGGCACGGCGGCTGGGCGAACTGGCCGCGGCCGGGCTGATCGAGCACGTACGCGGCAGCCGCTACCGGCTGCACGACCTGGTGCGCCGCTTCGCGCACGCGCGCCTGCTCGACGAGGAGGACCCGGACGAGCGGGCCGCCGCCCAGGAGCGGCTGATCCGCAGCTACGCCGAACTCGCGGACTCCGTGATCCGCCTGGTGGACGGCCGCACCTCCACCCGCGCGGACCGGTTCGGGCCGCAGGGCTTCGCCTCGCTGGACCTCGCGCTGCGCTGGCTGGACGAGGAGTCCAGTTTCATCACCGCCGCCCTGCGGCAGGCCGACGGCGTCGACCAGCGGGTCGTGCAGCACCTGCTGGGCGCGCTGTGCGACTACTGCCTGCTGCGCGGGGACCTGTACCGGCTGGGCGAGATCAGCGAGCTGGCGCAACGGCACCAGCGCGAGGCCGACCAGAACGTGCTGGTGCGCTCCGTGCAGTGGCGCACGGGCATCGCCGCCCGGCAGCTCGGCGAGCTCGACAAGGCCCGTTCCACGCTGTCGTCCGTGGTCGACCTGTACTTCGAGGCGCAGCACCCGGCGGGCGCCGCCCGCGCGCTGTGCAGCCTCGGCATCACGCTCCAGCAGCAGGGCAGCCTGCACGAGGCGGAGGCCAGGCTCCGCGAGGCCCTGGAGCTCCAGGCGACCGAGGAACTGCGTGCCGACCGGGCATGGACGCAGCACGCGCTGGCGGCGGTGCTGCGGGACGCGGGCCGGCTGGCGGAGGCCGGCGAACTGCTGGCCGAGTCCCTGGCCCTGCACCGCGAGAGCGAGAGCGTGCACGGCCAGGCGTGGGCCCATCTGCAACTGGGGCAATGGCAGCTGGCGGTCGGCGACGCGGACCGCGGCGAGGCCGAACTCCGGGCCGCCGGCGAGTGCTACGCGGCCACCCGCGATCCGCGCGGAACCGCGTGGACGGCCACCCAGCTCGCCCGCGCCCAACTGCTGCGCGGCGACGCCCCGGCGGCCCAACGGGTGCTGGGCGACGCCCTGATGCGCCACCGGGCCAACGAGGACGCCCGCGGGGAGGCCTGGTCGCTGTACTACCTCGGCCAGGCGCTGGAGGAGGCCGGTGAACTCGATCCCGCGCTGCGGGCCCTGGAGCGTTCCCGCACGATGTTCAGCCGTATGCGGGACGTCTACGGGCTGGCCTGCGCCCGGCACCATTCGGCGCGGGTCACCCGCGACCAGCGCGCCGCCCTCACCGGCAACCTCCGCAACAGCGGCTTCGCCCGGCAGTTGCTCCAGGACGCCCGCGCCGACTTCCGCCGGATCGGCGTGCCGCACGGTGAGGCGTGGTCCTGCGTCGAACTGGCCGTCATAGACGCGGGCAACGGCCGCGTCCCGGAGGCGCTGGAGCTGCTGCGGGACGCCGGGCGCCTCTTCAGCGCCCTGCCCGACCGCCGCGGCGCGGACTGGTCGCGGTTCCTGCAGTGCACGCTGCTGCCGCTGCTGACCGAGGACGGCGCCGCCGAGGCACGCGAGGGGCTGGCGGCGCTGCTGCGGGACACCCACGAGGGGCGCGACCTGGACCTGGAGGAGTACGCGCAGGCGTACGCGCTGCTGCTGGAGCGCGGCGTCGAACCGGGCACCCCGTGGGAGGCCTGGCGGCTGGGCATGGTGCCGTCGCGCGGGGCGCGCATGGCGATGACGCCGCCACCGGCGGACCGCGCCCCCGACCGGCGTCCGGGCTGAGCGCCACGGCAGGAGGACCCCGGGCGGGAGACCGCCCGGGGTCAGCCGGCGCGGCCGGCGCCCTTGCCGGGAACCGGCTCCGCGTCGGCGGCGGGGTCCTGCTCCTCAACGAAGTCGATCTTGTGCATCTGCTTGTTCATGTTCTTCATCAGCCACCACAGGGACAGGCCGATGAGGGCGAAGATGACGAAGCCCAGAAGTCCGGGCGTCACCTTGTTCTCGTCGAGGTCCTTGACGGCGAGAGGAACGAGCTGGGCTGCGGCCGTGCCGAATGTCGCGTTCACGCGCTCAATTCTCCCGGATGCCCGCGAAGAGGTCGTCCTCGGGGAGGGTGGTGTCCACGCGGGACTTCGCGAGCTCGTAGTCCTCGTTCGGCCAGACCTCCTTCTGGATCTCCATCGGCACGTGGAACCAGGCGCCGTCGGGGTCGATCTGGGTGGCGTGCGCGAGCAGCGCCTTGTCCCGGATCTCGAAGAAGTCGGCGCACGGCACGTGGGTGGTGATGGAGCGCTCGGGCCGGTCGAAGGTCTTCCACCGCTCCAGCCACTCGCCGTACGGGGACTCCAGGCCGCGGGAGAGCAGCGCCTCGTGCAGGGCGACCGTGCGCTGCCGGTTGAAGCCCTGGTTGTAGTAGAGCTTCTGCGGCGTCCAGGGCTCGCCGGCCTCGGGGTAGCGCTCCGGGTCGCCCGCGGCGTCGAAGGCGACCATCGAGATCTGGTGGGTCATGATGTGGTCCGGGTGCGGGTACCCGCCGTTCTCGTCGTACGTGGTGATCACGTGCGGACGGAACTCGCGGATGAGCCGCACCAGCGTCCCGGCGGCCTCGTCCACGTCCTGCAGGGCGAAGCAGCCCTCGGGCAGCGGCGGCAGCGGGTCGCCCTCGGGCAGGCCCGAGTCGACGTAGCCGAGCCAGGACTGCTTGACGCCCAGGATCTCGCGGGCCTCGTCCATCTCCTTGGCACGGACCTCGTGGATGTGCTCCTCGATGTACGTGTCGCCCTGGAGCTTGGGATTGAGTACGGAACCGCGCT
Source organism: Streptomyces sp. RLA123 (assembly GCF_056270165.1). Taxonomy (NCBI): domain Bacteria; kingdom Bacillati; phylum Actinomycetota; class Actinomycetes; order Kitasatosporales; family Streptomycetaceae; genus Streptomyces; species Streptomyces sp. RLA123. The sequence continues at coordinate 3,213,682 of NZ_JBWDOR010000003.1, forward strand.
CGCCTCCCGTGCAGGTGGCGACCAGGACGTCGACGCCTTCGGAGACGTACTTGGCCATGGTGGCCGCGCCCTTGCTCGACTCGTCGTCGGGGTGGGCGTGCACGGCCATCAGTCGCAGCTGATCGGTCAAGGTTGGATCCTCAGTCAAGGGGCGGAGTAGCGACTTCTATAGTGACCGAAGCAAGGGGCTGATTAATTCCAGGGCGGGATTCCCCGCCCCCGGGAGGACTGATCGATGAGCGCGGTGACCCGGCAACTGCCCGAGGGCCGGTACGGCCGGGGCGCGGACGCGGATGCCCGCACCGACCGCAGACTCAAGGTCATCGGGGCCGTGCTGGGCGCGTTGACGCTGGTCCTGCTGGTGTGGATCGGCTGGGACAAGATCGGCGGCAGTGCGGTGAGCGGCCAGGTGATCGCCTTCCAGGTCGTCTCCGACCACGAGGTCCAGGTCCATCTGGAAGTGCGCAAGAACACGGACGTATCCGCGGTGTGCACGCTGCGCTCGGTCGCCGGGGACCACTCCGAGGTGGGCCGCCGTGACGTCCGGCTGAATCAGCACAGCGATCGCATCGACACCGTGGCCACGATTCGCACCACCAGTCGCGGGACTTCCGCGGAGCTGATCGGCTGCCAGCCGACACACTGATCATGCCGACTCGGACGACACCCTCCTGACCTGCGCTGATGCCCTCTTGATGGTTTTCCCCTCGCCGATTGTCGGGGGGAATTGTTAGGCTCGTGGTTTCGCCCTCCCGCGAAGACGCATCTTTCTGGGTAGGGCGTTCATTTGTAAGCAAGCGAGTACCGACGAGGAGCACCTGTGACCCAGACCAGTGAGAACGTCACCTGGCTGACCCAGGAGGCGTACGACCAGCTCAAGGCCGAGCTGGAGCATCTGTCTGGTCCGGCGCGCACCGAGATCGTCGCCAAGATCGAGGAAGCCCGCCAGGAAGGCGATCTCAAGGAGAACGCCGGCTATCACGCGGCGCGTGAGGACCAGGGCAAGCTCGAGCTCCGGATCCGCCAGCTGACGCAGTTGCTGCAGCACGCCAAGGTGGGCGAGGCCCCGGCGGACAACGGTGTGGTCGCGCCCGGCATGGTCGTCACGATCGCCTTCGACGGCGACCCGGACGACACGCTGATCTTCCTGCTCGGCTCGCGCGAGTACGTGTCGTCGGACCTGGAGACCTACTCGCCGCAGTCCCCGCTCGGCTCGAGCGTGAACGGCAAGAAGGTCGGCGAGGACGCGAGCTACGAGCTCCCCAACGGCAAGAAGGCCTCGGTGAAGATCATCGAGGCGAAGCCGTACAGCGGCTGACCGAAGCGGGCGCCTGCACACCGGCATCCCCGCCCACGGACACGGAAGGAGCCCCCGGCCTCGACGGCCGGGGGCTCCTTCGGTGTCCGCACGCTCACGCGGTCGCGGAGCGGTACTTGCGCACGGCCAGGGTCCGGAAGGCCAGGATGATCACGACCGACCAGATCACCGAGGCCAGCACCGGGTGCTGCATCGGCCAGGCGTCCGCCGCCTGGTAGCCCGGCGGAAGGTTGCCGAACAGCTCACGGCAGGCCAGCACCGTGGAGCTGAAGGGGTTCCACTCGGCGATGTGCCGCAGCCACGGGGTCATCTGGTTGGAGTCCACGAAGGCGTTCGAGATGAACGTCAGCGGGAACAGCCAGATCAGACCGCCGGAGGTGGCCGCCTCCGGGGTGCGCACCGACAGGCCGATCAGGGCGCCGATCCAGGAGAACGCGTAGCCGAGCAGGAGCAGCAGCGCGAACCCGCCGAGCGCCTTGGGCAGGCCCTCGTGGATGCGCCAGCCGACGAGCACCGCGACGATCGCGAGCACGACGACGGTCAGCGCCGTCTGCACCAGGTCCGCCAGGGTGCGGCCGGTGAGCACCGCGCCGCGGGCCATGGGCAGCGACCGGAAGCGGTCGATGAGGCCCTTGTGCATGTCGTCGGCGATGCCCGCGCCCGCGCCGGCGGTCGCGAAGGTGACGGTCTGGGCGAAGATGCCCGCCATCAGGAACTCGCGGTAGACGGACGGGCTCGTGGAGCCGCCGACGTTCATGGAGCCGCCGAAGACGTAGCTGAACAGCACCACGAACATGATCGGCTGGACGAGGCCGAAGATGACGACCTCGGGGATCCGCATCATGCGGATCAGGTTGCGCTGGGCGACCACCAGCGAGTCCCGTACGGACTGCACGAACGGGTTGGTGGTGGGGCGCGGCTGGGCGGTGGGTACCGCGTCGGTCGCCGTGGTCACTGGGACTCCTCTTCCTTCTCCTCGGCGGCGTGGCCGGTGAGCGACATGAAGACATCGTCGAGCGTGGGACGGCGCAGACCGATGTCGTCGATCTCGATGCCGCGGGTGTCGAGTTCGCGGATGACCTCCGCGAGCAGCTTCGCGCCGCCGGTGACCGGCACCGTGATCCGGCGGGTGTGGTTGTCGAGCGAGGTGTCGCCCTTGCCGAAGCCCTGGAGCACCTCGGTGGCCGTGGCCAGGTGCTCGCGGTCGTGCACCACGACCTCGACGCGCTCGCCGCCGGTGCGCGCCTTGAGCTCGTCGGAGGTGCCGCGCGCGATGACCTTGCCGTGGTCGATCACGCAGATGTCGTGGGCGAGGTGGTCGGCCTCCTCCAGGTACTGCGTGGTGAGCAGCAGCGTGGTGCCGCCGGCCACGAGGTCCTGGATGACCTCCCACAGGGCGAGGCGGTTGCGGGGGTCGAGGCCGGTGGTCGGCTCGTCCATGAACATCACCGGCGGCCGGACGACCAGCGCGGCCGCCAGGTCGAGGCGGCGGCGCATGCCGCCGGAGTAGGTCTTGGCCGTGCGGTCGGCGGCCTCGGCGAGGTTGAAGCGGTCCAGCAGCTCGGTGGCACGCGCCTTCGCGTCGCGCGCGGACATCTGGTAGAGCCGCCCCACCATCTGCAGGTTCTCGCGGCCGGTCAGGTATTCGTCGACGGCGGCGAACTGACCGGACAGACCGATCTGCCGGCGCACCTCGTTGGGCTGCTTGAGCACGTCGATCCCGGCGACGACGGCCTTGCCGCTGTCCGGCTGCAGCAAGGTGGTCAGGACGCGGACGGCTGTGGTCTTCCCGGCCCCGTTCGGGCCGAGCAGACCCAGGACGGTGCCTTCGGGGACGTCGAGGTCCACTCCGTCCAGTGCCCTTACGTCACCGAAAGTCTTCACCAGACCTTCGGCGTGGATGGCGCCTGGCATGCGTTGTCTCCCCTTCAGGGCGTGAGTGAGATGTGGGGGATGCGCGGGCGTGCGGCCGGAGCGCGGCACACGCCGATGCATCGCGAGCATCCCAGACGCGATATATCGCGTCAACCGGTTTTCCCGCGGCTCCCTCTCCCGCGTCCCACCGCGTCCGCAACACCCTCATCCAGCCTGCCCTACGCCACTGACAATCGGGCCCGGCCCGGAACCGCCCACGACAGCCGGCCCGGCACGCGGAGGTCAGAGCAGCACGTACCCCGCGGCCCGCAGCGCGGAGCCCACCGCTTCCCGGTGCTCCGGCCCGCGCGTCTCCAGCCGCAGTTCGACCTCGGCCTCGGTCAGGCCGAGCCGCGGATCGGTACGGACGTGTGCGATGTCCAGCACATTGGCGTCGCTCGCCGACAGGATCCCCAGCAGCGCCGCCAGGGCGCCCGGCCGGTCCGTCAGCCGCAGCCGGAACGACAGATAGCGGCCCGCCGCGGACATGCCATGACGAAGGATACGCTCCATGAGCAGCGGGTCGACGTTGCCGCCCGACAGCACGGCCACCACCGGCCCCTCGAACGCCTCCGGCCGGGCCAGCAGCGCGGCCACCGGGCTCGCCCCCGCCGGCTCGACGACCTGCTTGGCCCGCTCCAGGCAGAGCAGCAGCGCCCTGGACAGCTCGTCCTCGGTGACCGTGTGCACATCGTCCAGCAGGTCCCGGATGATGCCGAACGGCACGTCCCCGGGGCAGCCCACCTTGATGCCGTCCGCCATGGTGGCCACCGAGTCCAGCACCACCGGCCGTCCGGCCCGCAGTGACGGCGGGTACGCGGCCGCGCCCTCCGCCTGCACCCCGATCACGCGGACGTCGGAGCGCACCGACTTCACCGCCAGGGCCACGCCCGCGGCGAGCCCGCCGCCGCCGACGCCGACCACGATCGTGCGCACCTCGGGACACTGCTCCAGGATCTCCAGCCCCACCGTGCCCTGGCCCGCGATGATGTCCGGGTGGTCGAAGGGATGGATGAAGACGGCACCGGTCTCCTCCGCGTACCTGCGGGCGGCGTCCAGCGTCTCGTCCACCACCTGCCCCTCCATCCGCACCTCGGCCCCGTACTCGCGGGTCGCCGCGATCTTCGGCAGCGGGGCCCCGACGGGCATGAAGACGGTGGAACGCACGCCCAGCAGCGAGGCGGCCAGCGCCACGCCCTGCGCGTGGTTGCCCGCGCTCGCCGCGACGACCCCGGCCGCCCGCTCCTCGGGCCGCAGCCCGGCGATCCGCACATAGGCGCCGCGCACCTTGAAGGAACCGGTGCGCTGGAGGTTCTCGCACTTGAGGTGCACGGGCGCGGACACCAGCCCGGAGAGGTAGCGGCTGCCCTCCAGCGGGGTCGTCCGGGCGACCCCGGAGAGCATCTTGTGCGCACCGCGGACGTCGTCGATCGTGACCGGGTGCGACGGGGGCGGACCCACCGGGCGGCGCGCAGAACGTACAGGACTTGCCGGGCTTTCCATGAGCCCCAGTCTTGCAGCCGGGCGCCGGAGGAGCCGTGACCGAGGAGTTTTCCCCGGCAGGGTCCCGGGATGACGCTCTCCGCGTACTCTTCTCCCAACCTTCGCAGGACCGACAGAACGCGAGCTTCCGGCCATGCCCATTCCCTCGGAGACAACGACCGACCTCCTGGAGCGCCTCCAGCACCAGGTGGCACTCTTCGCCCGGCGCGCGGAGCAGACCCGACTGGGTGGCGTCGGCAAGGCCCGCAACTCCATGGACCGGGCCGCATACCTGCTGCTCAACCGGCTGGACAACGAGGGACCGATGGGCGTCAAGGCGCTCGCCGAGGGTATGGGCATCGACTCCTCGACCGTCACCCGGCAGGTCGCGCCGCTCGTCGACAGCGGTCTGGTCAAGCGCACTTCGCACCCCGAGGACGGGCGCGCGGTGGTCCTCGCGCTCTCCCCCCGGGGGCGCACGCGCCTCGAAGAGGTGCGCACCTCGCGCCGTGAGCTCATGTCGGTCGTGACGGAGGACTGGACCGAGCAGGAACGGGAGAATTTCACCGATCTCCTCGGCCGCTTCAACTCGGCGTTGGTGGACTATCACATGGCAATGACGTCCGGGGATGAGCAGAGCTCTTGACCTGAGGTCACCGTCTGCCGTCCCATGGCGCTGTGGGAGAGCGCCGGGCGGCAGCGGAACGCCAGCGCGACGCCGAGTTCGCGGCGTTCGCAGCGGGCGCGGCAGGGCGTCTGCTGCATTCCGCCACGCTGCTCGCGGGCGATCGCGACGAGGGGGCCGAGCTGCTGTACGCCGCGCTGTCGCGAACCTACGCCGACTGGTTCCGGCTGCGCGGCGAGGACCCGTACGTCCACACCCGCGGCGAGATCGTCCGCCGCTTCGCACTCAGGCCCCGGTGGCGCCGGCCGCGCGGCGGTCTGCTCGGGACGCTGACCGTCCAGGAGCGGCTGGTGGTCGTCCTGCGGCTGTACGAGGGGATCGCGGAGGAGCAGATCGCCGCTCAACTCGGCATGCCGGTCGACCGGGTGAGCGCGCTGTGCCTGCGGGCCACGACTGTCCTGCACGGCCCGCGCCCCGCGGCCGAGCCGGCGCCCCGGGTGCGGGAGGCGACCTCATGACGTGGGACCGCAAGGAGGACCAGGTCCGCCGGCTGCTGGACGGACCGCACCCCGTCGTGCCGGCCGGCCTCGCTCCACGGGCCGCCGAACGCGGCAGGCGCCTGCTCGCGCGCCGCCGCGTCCTGCATCTCGTCCTGTGGGTGCTGCTGCTGGCCGGCCTGATCGCCGCCCTGGTGGCGGCCGCCCTGTGGTGGCCCGACCCGCAGCCGCTGCAGACCACACCGCTGGTCTACTGGTAGCGGACGCCGCGGGAGCCGCGGCGTCCGCCGCGTCCGTCACGCGAGGGCGTGCCGCAGGTCCTCCAGCAGGTCGTCGACGGACTCGATGCCCACCGACAGGCGCACGAGGTCGGCGGGCACCTCGAGCGCGGAACCGGCCGCCGAGGCGTGCGTCATCCGCCCCGGGTGCTCGATCAGCGACTCGACGCCGCCCAGCGACTCCCCGAGGGTGAACAGCCGGGCCCGGTTGCAGACCTCGACGGCCGCCTCCTCGCCGCCGGCGACCCGGAAGGAGACCATCCCGCCGAAGCGCTTCATCTGCTTGGCGGCGACGTCGTGACCCGCGTGCTCGGCCAGGCCCGGGTAGAAGACCTGGGTGACCTTCGGGTGCGTGGACAGCAGGTCCGCGACCTTTTCCGCGTTGTCGCTGTGCCGGTCCATGCGCACCGCGAGGGTCTTGATGCCGCGCATGACCAGCCAGGCGTCGAAGGGGCCGGCGACCGCGCCCATCGCGTTCTGGTGGTAGGCCAGTTCCTCCCCGAGGCCCGCCTCGGCCGCGATCAGCGCGCCGCCGACCACGTCGGAGTGGCCGCCCATGTACTTGGTCGTGGAGTGCACGACCACGTCCGCACCGAGCGCCAGCGGCTGCTGGAGGTAGGGGCTGGCGAAGGTGTTGTCGACCACGAGCCGGGCGTCCGCGCCGCGCGCGATGTCCGCCAGCACGGCGATGTCGGTGATGCCGAGCAACGGGTTGCTGGGCGTCTCGACCCAGATGACACGGGTGTTGGGGCGGATCTCGGCCCGCACCGCCGCCGGGTCCGAGGTGTCGGCGACCGACCACTGCACGCCCCAGCGCTCCACGACCTTCGCGAAGAGCCGGAAGGTGCCGCCGTAGGCGTCGTTCGGGATGACGACGTGGTCGCCGGGCTTCAGGACCGTGCGCAGCAGGCAGTCCTCGGCCGCCAGCCCCGACGCGAAGGCCAGACCCCGCCGGCCGCCCTCCAGCGCCGCGAGGTTCTCCTCCAGCGCGGTGCGGGTCGGATTGGCGCTGCGGCTGTACTCGTAGCCGCCGCGCAGCCCGCCGACGCCGTCCTGCTTGTACGTGGAGACCTGGTAGATCGGCGTCACGACGGCCCCGGTCCGGTCGTCGGCCGCCTGACCCGCGTGGATCGCGAGGGTCTCGAAGTTCTGATGCTGCTGCTCGCTCATAGCGCCGAGAGTAGTGCGGCCGACGGGCCGGGGGCGTGCCGGCCGGGCGCGCGTACGCTTGCACATCATGGAATTCCTCTGGGTGCTGTACGGAGTGCTCCTGATCGCCGCCGTCGTGATGTGGCCCCGCCTGCTGCGCGGCCGCGCCGAGTGGGCCAGGGCGGCGGCCGACCCCGGCCTGTACGGGTTCGTGTCCCAGGACATGATCGACATCCGGCTGCCGGGACCCGACCCCGAACTGACCCAGGCCCTCACCGCGACCCAGCGGACGCAGGACTGGCACGCGGTGTCCGCCCTGCTCAAGGGCACCCCGGTGGAGGGCGAGGCCCGCTGGCAGCGGGTCCAGACGCTGGCCGGGGCCGCCTCGGTGGAGCTGGCGCGCGCGCCCGGCAAGGGCGGTGCCTGGCTGCACACCTGGCGGGTGGAGGAGCCGAAGGACCCGGGCGGTGCGGCCGTGCAGGCCGCGTTCCTGGTACAGCAGGCGCGGCGCGCCCCGGCGAGCTCCCCGGACGTGGCGATGATCCTGGAGGAGGCCCGCACGGTCGCCGCGGAGGCCGCGGCGCTGGCACCGGGCGACCCGGTCCCGTACATCGTCGACCTCGCCGCGGACGGCGACTTCACGGCCCCCTGGGAGAAGATCACCGCCCGCGCCCCGCACCACATGGGCGCCCACCTCGCCGCCCTGTCCCGGCTGCCCGAGGACGCCGCCCGCGACTTCGCCGAGCGCGCCGCCGCGTCGGGGCCGGAGGGCAGCCTGCTGCCGGCGCTGCCGCTCTTCCAGGTCTTCTCACACCTGCCGGAACTCATCCTGAGCAGCAGCTTCTACCAGAGCGAGGTCATCTCCCGAGCCGTCGGCGGCGCCCTCTACGCCACGGAGCACGCCTCCCCCAACGACCCGGTGCTGCCCCTGGTGCGGCACCTGCTGATCTCCTTCCTGGTGCGGGCCGAGCGCTACCCCGAGGCCGTCGAACAGTTCCGCCACGTCGACGGCTTCGCGGGCGCGGCCCCCTGGTCGTACGCCGCCGACCCCGCCGCCGCGTACGCCCTCTACCGCGCGCAGGCCATCGCCGGCCTCCAGCGCAACTCCGCTCCGGGCCCGGCCCGTTGACAACGCAGTCGTTCCCCCACCACGGTCTGCGGCTGCCCTCCGCCGAGGAGTCCCTGCCCGGCCGCGCCGCCCCGCCGCACGTCCTGCCCGCACGGCACCTGCTGCTCGGCACCCCGCTCGGCGGCCCCTACCCCGCCGGCCTGGAGGTCGCCGACCTCGCCCTCGGCTGCTTCTGGGGCGCCGAGCGCACCTTCTGGCGCCTGCCCGGCGTGTGGACCACTCTCGTCGGCTACCAGGGCGGCCACACCGCACACCCCGCCTACGAGGAGGTGTGCAGCGGCCTCACCGGCCACGCCGAAACGGTGCGCGTGGCCTTCGACCCCGCCCTCCTCCCCTACGGCCGGCTCCTGCGCGTCTTCTGGGAGGCCCACGACCCCACCCAGGGCTACCGCCAGGGCCACGACCACGGCACCCAGTACCGTTCCGCCCTGCGCACCCACTCCCCCGCGCAGCACGCCACCGCCCTCGCCTCCCGCGAGCTCTACGGATCCGCCCTCCACGCGGCCGGCCACGGGCCCGTCACCACCGAGATCGCCCCCGCCGGCCCCTTCTACCCCGCCGAGGCCCGCCACCAGCAGTACCTCGCCCAGAACCCCGCGGGCTACTGCGGCATCGGCGGCACCGGCGTGGCATGCCCGGTGGCCCCGGCCGGGGCCGGCCGGTGACCGCGCCGCCGGACCGCGTCCTCGCGGGCGGCTGGGTGTTCACGGAGAACCTCCGGCCGCTCTGCGAAGTCGTCTCCGACCTCATCGGCTACGCCTTCGACGACAGCGATTGGCAAGCGATCGACCACGGCCTGTCCACGACCGACGACGACCGCCCCACCGCCGACTGGTTCGTCTACCCGCTCGTCGGCCGGGGGCGCGTGGACATGCGCGTGGCCCGGTCGGCCGGCGGCTCGGTCGTCTCGCTGAGCCTCCTCGGCGACGCCGACGAGGCACTTGCGGCGCAGGCCGACGTCCTGCTCCGCGTTCTCTCGCAGTACCAGGTCCATGAGGGCCCTTGCGCGGCCCACTAAGCCCGCCCACCCGCATGAGGGGCTCCACGGGGCCGGGGCTGGCTCGATCGGCACCACTCGCACCGGGAAACTAAAGCGGCACCGGCCCGCTGCTGTCGCGCGCGGTCAGGCGGGGCTCGATGAGGTGGACGCCGGAGGAGGGGGCGGCGGCCGTGTGCCCGGCGAGTTCGGCCATGACGAGGTCGACGGCGCGGCGGCCCATCTCCTGTGCCGGGATGGAGACCGAGGTCAGCCGGGGGGCCGACTGGGTGGCGACCTGGTCGGGGCAGACGGCGACGACGGAGACGTCCTCGGGGACGGCGCGGCCCTGCTGACGCAGGAGGGACAGCAGGGGGCCGAGGGCGGCCTCGTTCTGGACGACGAGCGCGGTGGTGTCGGGCCGTTCCTCGAAGATGCGGGCGAGCGTTCCCGCGACCGATTCCCAACTGCCCTCGCAGGGCCGGTGGATGAGCCGTATGCCGCGTGCGGCGGCGCGGGAGCGCAGGCCCTGGACGGTGCGTTCGGCGAAGCCGGTGTGCCGCTGGTAGACCGCGACGGCCTCGCCGACGACGGCGATGTCGCGGTGGCCCAGGCCGGCCAGGTGGTCGACACAGAGCGCGCCGGTGGCCTCGAAGTCGAGGTCGACGCAGGTGAGTCCCGCGGGGTCGGCGGGCAGGCCGATGAGGACGGCGGGCCGGTCGCCTTCGCGGAGCAACGGGATGCGTTCGTCGTGGAGTTCGACGTCCATGAGGATCATCGCGTCGGCCAGCCCGCTCGCGGCGACCCGGCGCACCGCGGTCGGCCCCTCCTCGCCGGTGAGCAGCAGCACGTCGTGGCCGTGCTGCCGCGCGGTGGTGGCGACGGCGACGGCGATCTCCATCATGACGGGGACGTACATGTCTGTACGCAATGGCACCATCAGGGCGATGATGTTGGACCGGCTGCTGGCCAGCGCGCGGGCACCGGCGTGGGGGTGGTAGCCGAGTTCCTGGATGCTGCGCTCGACCCGGCGCCGCGTGGCCTCGGAGATGGACCGCTTGCCGCTCAGGACGTACGACACGGTGCTGGCGGAGACCCCGGCGTGCCGGGCGACCTCGGCGAGCGTGACCATCCGGCGACTCCCTCGGGTGAACGGGCGGCAAGCAGGGTGAAGCGTGGGTGGTGAAGCGCTTCGACAACTGACCGTATCCAGTGCGCGATTCCCTGTCCAGAGAGGCGTCGAAGCGCTTCAACTGCCCCTGCGTCACGCCCGTACGAACACACGGAGGACACTTGGCCGAATCCGCCACGCTGTTTACCTGTGGGGCTCTGGAGACCGGAGGAGCGCGAGGTGGATACTGCGTATCGAGGCGGGGGGCTTCGCCGGGGGATCGCCGCGGGGGGAACATCGCGAGCGCGCGCCCGGGAATGAGGACTCCCGCGTGTCATGACCCAGACACCAGGGGAGAAGTTGCACGCACACTGGAGCAAGGCGCGCGCGTCAGCGCTCGCAGCGGGAATCGTCACGGTACTGACGGCAGGCGTCGCCCTGCCGGCCACCGCGGCAGGACCGGCGGGAACGCCGGGAGCACAGTCCCCGGCCGACGCCGTGACCGCCCGGCAGTCCACGGGGCGGACGTGGATCACCCTGATCACGGGTGACCAGGTCGCCGTGAACGCCAAGGGCGTGCCCACGGCCCTGAAGCGCGCCAAGGGCCGCGAGGGCATACCCGTCCAGACGCGCCGGCAGCACGGCCACGTCTACGTGGTCCCGCAGGACGCGGCGCAACTCGTCGCTCAGGGCCGGGTCGACCGCCGGCTCTTCGATGTGACCACCCTCAGCCGCGCCGAGTACCGCAAGGCGGCGCAGCGGCACGGCCTCGGGCTGATCGTCACGTACCGGGGCGGCACGCCGGAAGCCAAGTCCGAACTGCACGCGGCCGAGGGCGCGAAGGTCACGCACACCTTCTCGCGGCTGAACGGCGAGTCCGTCACCGCCCCGGAGAAGGACGCGGCCGACGTCTGGTCGGCGCTGACGAACGACAGAAACGATTCGCCGTACGCCTCCGCGGAGTCCGGCCTGGGCACGGTCTGGCTGAACGCGATCCAGAAGGCCGCGCTCGACAAGAGCGTGCCGCAGATCGGCGCGCCGACCGCGTGGAAGGCCGGTTACGACGGTACGGGCATCAAGATCGCCGTACTGGACACCGGAGTCGACACCCGCCACCCGGACCTGCCCACGGGCACCAAGGTGGTGAAGGCCGTGAACTTCTCGCAATCCGGCGACGCCACCGACCACTTCGGCCACGGCACCCACGTCGCCTCCATCGCGGCCGGCACCGGGGCGAAGTCGGGCGGGAAGTACAAGGGAGTCGCCCCGGGCGCGCAGATCATCAGCGGCAAGGTGCTGGACGACGACGGCTTCGGTGACGACGCCGGCATCATCAAGGGCCTGGAGTGGGCCGCCGCGCAGGGCGCCAGGATCGTCAACCTGAGCCTCGGCGACACCGACACCCCGGGCATCGACCCGATCGAAGAGACCGTCAACAGGCTGTCCGCCGGCGCGAATGCCCCGCTGTTCGTCATCGCGGCGGGCAACGAGGGCGACGGGGCCTCCACCGTCGGCTCGCCCGGCAGCGCCGACGCCGCGCTGACCGTCGGAGCCGTCGACAAGACCGACCGGCTCGCCGACTTCTCCTCGCGCGGCCCGCGGGTGGGCGACGGCGCGATCAAGCCCGATGTCACCGCCCCGGGCGTGGACATCACCGCGGCCGCGGCCAAGGGCAGTGCCATCGACACCGACCCGGAGGTCCCGCACCCGGCGGACGGCTACCTGACCATCTCCGGCACCTCCATGGCGACCCCGCACGTCGCGGGCGCCGCGGCGATCCTCGCCCAGGAGCACCCGGACTGGACGGGGCAGCAGATCAAGGACGTCCTCATCGGCTCCGCGGAGGACGGCGGCTACACCCCCTTCCAGCAGGGGTCCGGCCGGATCGACGTGGCCCGCGCGATCGGGCAGACGGTCGTCGCCGAGCCGGCGTCGCTCAACTTCGGCACGGCACTGTGGCCGCACAACGACGACCCCGCGATGGCGAAGACCGTCACCTACCGGAACTCCGGTCAGCAGGACGTCACGCTCGATCTGTCGCTCACCGGCCAGGGGCCGCGCGGCGGGGCCGCTCCCGCGGGCTTCTTCAGCCTCGACCAGCAGCAGGTGACCGTCCCCGCGGGCGGCACCGCAGAGGCGACCGTGACCGTCGACTCCACCCTCGGCGGCACCATCGACGGCGCCTACAGCGCCTACGTGGTGGCCACCGGTGGCGGCCAGAACGTCCGCACCGCGGCGGCCGTGGTCCGCGAGACCGAGTCGTACAACCTCACGATCAAGAACCTGGACCGCACCGGACACGCGGCCCCGGCCTTCGACACGATGGTCACCAACCTGGACGACTTCAGCTCCCAGGAGCTGACCGCCGGCACCACTACGGTGCGGGTGCCCAAGGGCACCTACAGCGTGGACAGTCTGATCATCAAGCTGAAGGCCGACGGCAAGACTCCGCAGAGCGTCGACTGGCTGACCCGCCCGGTGGTGAAGATCACCGGCGACACCGCGCTGACCTTCGACGCGCGCATCGCGAAGCCCTACGTCCTGAAGCTGCCCGACACCGCGGCCAAGCGGACCGATCTGTCGGTCGGCTACGACCTGTCCTACGGCGACGGCGGCAGCGGGCTGACCTACGACACCGGCGACATGGCCGACTTCCGTACCGCGCACGTCGGTCCCGCGCTCACCTCGTCCCAGTTCCAGGCGGCGGTGTCGGGCACCTTCGAGCACGGCTCGAAAATCTTCAACGTGGCCTACGGGCGCACCAAGTCCTTCTTCACGGGCTACACCAAAACCGTGGCGAGCGGTGACCTGGCCAAGATCGCCACCACTGCCGGTGCCCCGGCGGCGAAGAAGCTCGGCCTGCTGTTCACCGAACCCGAGGTCAACGCCGCCTTCCTCATGACGGGCAGCGTCGCCGTCCGGCTGCCGTACACCAGGACCGTGTACGTCAACGGCACCGGCGTCACCTGGGCCCAGCGGTTCCTGCAGATCGACGCCTCGGGCAACCCCGAAGCGGCCTGGTTCGTCGACGAGCACGCCTACACCAAGGGCAAGAGCTACAACCGCACCTGGAACGTCGGCGTCTTCGGCCCGAAGCTCGACTCCCTGTCGGGACTGTTCCGCTCGGGTGACGAGATCTTCGGCTATGTCGGCACCTTCGACGACGGATCCGGCCACGACGGCGGCTCCCTCTACGACAAGGCCGGCACGACCCTCTACCGGAACGGCACGAAGGTCAGGACCGCCGACGGCATGCTCGACGAGGGCGTCACCTTCGTCGTCCCGAGCGGCAAGGCCGGCTACCGCCTCAGCACCACGGTGACCCGCAGCAAGCCGGCCGCCGTCAGCACCAGGATCACCACGACCTGGACGTTCACCTCCCAGCGCGCCCAGGGGAGGCTGCCCGTCTCCGTGGTCCGCTTCACCCCGGCGCTCAGCACGTCGAGCACCTCCGGGGCCGGAATCACCAAGACCATCCCGGTCACGGTCCAGGGCGCGGCGGCAGGCTCCAACCTCAAGTCGCTGAAGGTGTACTGGTCCGTCGACGGCGGCGCGCACTGGAAGGCGCTCACCGTCAAGAGCGGCAAGGTGACGCTGAAGAACCCCAAGGCCGGCACGGGCGTCTCGCTCAGGGCCCTGGTGACCGACAAGAAGGGCAACACGCTCGACGAGTCGATCTACAACGCCTACCGCACGAAGTAGTCCGCGCGGCCGACCGGGCCCGGAGGCAAGCGCCTTCGGACGGCCCGCCCGGAACGGAAACCTCCGTTCCGGGCGGGCCGTCCGCGTTGTGTACGCGTCCCGTCACAATCCCCCTCCCTCGTACGGGTGTTCGCCGGCCGGTTGTCAGGATGTGCTGCCCGATCCCCTTCCATCGACCTATGGAGTTTCTTTGAGACTCGGCATCACGAGGACGCACCGGCTCGGCGCCGCGCTCCTGGCCTCCAGTGCCCTCGTCGTGGCGGCCCCGGTGGTGGCCCCCGCCCAGGCGGCCACGGTCAAGGCCCCGACGGTGACCGCCAGTGGCGCCTTCCTGCTCGACAGCACGGCGAACAAGACGCTGTGGAGCAAGGCCGCCGACACCAAGCGGCAGATGGCCAGCACCACCAAGGTGATGACGGCCACCGTCGTCCTCGGCACTCCCCACCTCGACCTGAACAAGCAGGTCACCATCAAGCAGGCCTACCGGGACTACGTGGTCCGCAACGGCGCCAGCACCGCCGACCTGAAGACCGGCGACAAGGTCACCGTCAAGCAGCTGCTCTACGCACTGATGCTGCCCTCGGGCTGCGACGCCGCCATGGCGCTCGCGGACACCTACGGCACCGGCAGCACCGTCGCGGCCCGCACCAGCTCGTTCGTCAAGAAGATGAACAGCACGGCCGCGGCGCTGAAAATGAAGAACACCAAGTACGACTCGTTCGACGGCATATCCTCGGCCGGCAGCAACTACACCACTCCGCGCGACGCGGCTGTGCTGGCCCGCAAGGCCATGTCGTACGTCAACTTCCGCAATGTCGTGAAGAGCGCGACGTCGGTGCAGAAGGCCACCAACGGCCGTACCTACACCTGGTACAACACCAACAAGCTCCTCGGCTCGTACAGCGGCGCCGTCGGCGTGAAGACCGGCACCGGCACCACGGCCGGACCCTGCCTGATCTTCGCCGCCACCCGCAACGGCCGCACCATCGTCGGCGTGCTGCTCCACAGCACCACCGGCGACAACCGCTTCGCCGACGCCACCAAGATGCTCAACTACGCCTTCGGCACGAGCAGCCGGTCCTCTGCCGGCACGCTGAGGCTGCGTTCGCTCCCGGCCGGCGCGCAGCGCGACTGACCCGGAAGCACCCCAACAGCTGAGGAATCCCTGGAGCCCGCCGAAGCGGGCTCCAGGGATTCGCCGTCTCCCAGCCGGGGGCCGGACCGCGGGGCGAGGGGCAAGGGGCGAGGCCGTCAGGCCGCGGGCGTGCGGTCGGAGACGGTGACCTGCCCCCGCTTGATCGTGGCGACGCGGGTCGCCCGCCGGGCGATGTGGGAGTCGTGGGTGACCAGGACGAAGGTCAGCCCGTACTCCTTCCACAGACCCTCGAGGAGCGCCAGGATCTCGTCGCGGGTGCCCTCGTCCAGGGCGCCGGTCGGTTCGTCGGCGAGCAGCACTTTCGGCTTCTTCACCAGTGCCCGTGCGATGGCGACGCGCTGCTGCTGACCGCCGGACAGCTCACCCGGCAGATGGTGGAGGCGGTCGCCGAGTCCCACCGAGTCGAGCGCCTCGGCGGCGCGGGCACGGCGCTCGGCGGCCTTGACGGCGAGCGGCACCAGAGCGGTCTCGACGTTCTCCTGCGCGGTGAGCGTGGGGATCAGGTTGAAGCTCTGGAAGATGATGCCGATGCTCTCCGCGCGGACCTTGGTCAGCCGGGTCTCGCTCAGCCCTGCGAGGTCGACGCCGTCGAGCTCGACCGAGCCGGAGGTCGGCTTGTCGAGGCCGCCCAGCATCTGCAGCAGGGTGGACTTGCCGCCGCCGGTCGGTCCCTGGATGACGAGCTGGTCGCCGTCCTCGATGACCAGGTCCACGCCGCGCAGCGCGTCCACGACGTCCTTGCCGCGCGCGTAGCGCTTGGTCACGCCGCTCAGCTTGTACATGAGATGACTCCTGAAGCCTGGGAGGAGAAGGGGGTGGGAGCCGCGCCCCGCCAGGGGGAGGTTCGGGGCGCGGCTCCCGTCTCGGGGAGGGAACCGCGGCTACTCGACGCGGCGCAGGGCGTCGGCGGGGCGCAGCCGGGAGGCGCGCCAGCCGCCGAAGGTGCCGGCGATCAGGCCGCCGGCGATCGCCAGCACCACCGCCACGACGATGGTGTTGACGCTGACCGGGGCCTCGAGCGCGATCTTGAGAACGTGGGACGCGGCCTGCCGGGTCGCTCCGCCCTGCGCGCCGCCGAAACCGCCACCGCCGAACCCGCCGCCACCGCTCGCGCCGCCACGGCCGACGGACGCCTCCAGGGTCGGGCTGATCGCGGTGATCAGGTAGGCGCAGCCGAGTCCGAGGGCGATGCCGAGCACGCCGCCGATGAGGCCGTTGACCAGGGCCTCGCCCATGACCTGGCGGGTGACGCGGCCGCTCTTCCAGCCGAGTGCCTTGAGCGTGCCGAACTCACGGACCCGGCGGCTGACCGCGGAGGACGTCAGCAGTCCGGCGACCAGGAACGCGGCGATGAGCACGGCGATCGACAGCCACTTGCCCACGTTGGTCGCCAGGTTGGATGCCGTGGACAGCGACCCGGACACCGTGGACGCCAGGTCCGAGGAGGTCGTGACCGTGGTGCCGGCGATGTTCTTCTGGATGGCCTGCTTCACCGTGCCGATCTTCTGGGAGTCGGCGGCCTTGACGTAGACGGTGGTGACCTTGTCCTTGGAGTCCGACAGCGTCTGCGCCTGCTGGAGCGGGATGTAGACGTTCGCGGTGGAGGAGCCGCTGTCGGCGGTCGCGACGCCGATCACGGAGAACGTGGTGCCGGAGATGGTGAGCGTCTTGCCCACCGACAGCTTCTTCTGCTTCGCGTACGCGCTGTCGAGGACCGCGACCTTGGCATCGCCCTGCGCCGCGGTGAAGGTCTTCCCGGAGGTGATCTTCGAGGAGGTCAGCGGGCCGAGGTCCATGTGCGCCACGTCGGTGCCGTAGAGCGTGAAGTTGTCGATGCCGAAGTTGGCGCCGCCGCCGCGCACCGTGCCCTGCGGCCGGTTGCCGCCGAACCCGCCGCCCTGCCGGCCGCCGTTCTGGGACTGGTGGAACTGCCCGCGCTGGAACTGGCCGTTGATCTTGATGACGACCAGGCTGAGGCCGCCGACGGCCTGCTTGACCCCGGTCTGCCCCGCGACGTCGCTCACCACGGAGGACTTCAGCGTGGTGAAGCCCTGGACCATGACGCGGTCACTGTTCTGCTCCTTGTCGTCGCCGCGCGCGTCGAACTGGAACCGCGGACGCTCCGCGCCCGCCGAGGACGGATCGGCGGCCTTGGTGACGGTCATGTCCGTGCCCAGGCCGTAGAGCGACTGGAGCACCTTGCCCTGGGCCTGCGTCATGCCCGCCGCCACCGAGTTGACGGTGATGACCAGCGCGATACCGAGGGCGAGGCCCATCGCGATGACGAGCGCCGCTTTTCTGCGGCGACGGAGTTCGCGCCGGAGATACGTGAAGAACATGCGATTCCTCGCCGAGTTCGGAAGCCGGGGAACGGGAGGGAGAACAGGGTCTCGATCCCGCTGTCGCGACGGTAGAAACCGGCTGTGATGAGAGCGTGAGGCGGGGATGAGAGGGCGATGAGAAACCCGCGCCCTCCGCCGCCGCGCTCGCCGCGTCCCGCCGGCCGTGCTCAGTACGGGGCGGTGCGGGTGCCTCCTGCCGGGGGCCGCCGGCCGAACGGCCGCCGGGTGCGCTCAAGTTGCCGGTGACGGTCCCCCGGCCCGCCTCGATCGTCGCCGCCCGCGGGGCGTGCCGGGCGACGGGGGAAGTCGTGGGTGACCCGGACGAAGGCCGGCCCGTGCTCCGATGAGGACCGTGCATCACCTTGGACACGGAACACCCCTGAGCGGCCACGGCGAGAAGCCATGGCTGAGGATTTACGGAAGGCTGAGCACACACGTGGACCGGATGAGAAGGTCGGTGCCTGGATGGGAAGCGTTCTCACGTGCGCTTGAGGGTTCGCGCGGCCATGCACGATGGGGAGAGCCAGAGATGACGGACGGAACGCCGTGGGGCGGGGACGGTCACGGCAGTCGCCGGGGGTTCGGCGACGGCTCCGGACCGGTGCGCGCGCCGGGATACGGGCCCGCGGGCCAGGGCGGGGACGACGGCTTCGGCCCGCTTCCCCCGTCGTCCCACGGCCCCGCGCAAACGTCGCACCCGGCGATGCCCGCGTACGCACCACCGCCTCCCGCCCGGCCCCGGCGCGCCGCCCTGCTCCTGGCCCTCGCCGGTGTCGCCACCGCCGTGCTGGTGGCCGGGCTCCTCATAGCGAACCCCTGGAGCGACGGTTCGGCGGGGACGGCCTCGGGCCGGCCGGCGGCCGGCAAGGACTCGGCCGCGGACGCCGCGCGGATGCTGCGCGAGGCCGCGGACAACCTGGAGGAGGCCCAGGTGCTGTCGTACCGGGGTGAGTTCGCCCGCGACCCGGGAACGGCCACGCCCTTCGACCTCCAGACCACCCCGGGCGGATGGGGCCGCGGCTCCCTCGGCGACGAGGGCCAGACCGTCCGGATGCTCACCGCCGGCGACAACCGGCTGGCCAAGGCGGACGCCGCGTACTGGAGACTCCGCGGCTACTCCGGCGACCTGCTGGACCGGATCTCCGGCCATTGGCTCGACGCGGCCTCCGACCTCCCCGAGATCGACGACCTGACGGCCCCGCTGGCCCCCGCCAACGTCGCCGGTCTGCTCCGGGACGCGGCCGGCACCGCGTCCTCGTCCACCGCCTCCCCGACCCGGGTGGCCGGCCGGGCCGCCACCTTGCTGTCCACTCCCGGCGGCCTCTTCTCCATCAGCGACTCCTCGCCCCACACCCTGCTCCGCCTGGCCTCCGGCTCCTCCCCCGCCGCGACCGGGCCGCTCCGGCTGGCCGACGGCACGGACACCTCCGTCTCCGCGCTCTCCGGCACCGACCGCGAGGCCTTCACCACCGGCATCGAACGGGACCTGACGGACCTGAAGACCGCGGTCGACCCCACGGTCACCTTCACCACGGTCGGAAAGGCGCGCTTCTCCCCCTGCGGCAGCACCAGTTGCACGGCCCGCTTCACTCTCCAGAACTCCGCGTACGGGTCGGCGGCCGCGGAAGCCACCGCCGACGCCCCGGTCCACGCGGAGATCACCATCGACATCACGCTCGACGGCAGGAAGATCAAGCGCTGCGCCTACCAGCGGACGATGAAGCCCTCCGGCTCGCTCGCACTGACCTGTACGGCCTCCTACAGCGCCGCCACGACCAGCGAGCACACCGTCCGGGGCCTGCCCGCCGCCTGGGCGCGGGCCGTCCCGGACGACGAACTCGCCCGATTGCGTGCGGACTTCGCCAAGGGCACGGCGACCGGCGGTCAGGCGGCCTGACCCGCGTGGGGCAGCCGGGCCCTGCCGCCGTCGAGAGTGACGTGCAGACCCTCGGCGGTCACCTGCGCCGAGGCGGCCCGGAGCGCCGGCGGGTAGGCGCCGCCCGGCGTCCGTCCGGCGTCCGTCCGGCGTCCGTCCGGCGAGGCGGGTCTGCCCAGGAGGACGGCTCCGGTCACGGTGAGCGTCACCCGGCCGTCCACCACAAGGGGCGTAGGGTCACCTCGCCCAGCCCGCCGCCGAGTTCGAGGCCCAGGGTGCCGGCGGCGGGATCGGGCGCACCGCGGTCACCGGCAGGCCGCCCTGCCCGGCTCCCGCGGCCAGCGACGCGGCGGGGAACCGGAGGTCGGCGTGCGTCGTGGCCACGCACGCCGGGACAGCGAGGGCCGTTCCATCCCGTGCCGCGAACGACGACGGCCCCGGCGTGCGCGCCCTGCGCGACGACGGACGAAACGGGCCGCGGATGGCCCGCCACGGCCGGGACCGGGGGATCCCGGCCGGTCCGGCCGAACTGCTCCCCGTGATAGCGGTGGTCGGGCGGGACGGGCGGGCTTGGCGGTGAGAGCGGTCCGGCGGGCATGCGCCGCCGGCACGGGCTGCTTCCCGACTCCCGTCCGCCGAAAGGCTGATCGCGGCCGCGACCGGCTGTGTGTCGCCGACCGGTTTCACTGCCGTCGGCACCCCTGAAAACGCCGTGAAACGGCGATGAACGGCGGGGCGGTCACGCTCTGCGGCATGACGACGACGGCCCCGCGAGGGGTAGCGACCGGGGAGGGGACCACCATGAACGGCCTGCGACTGATCCGCCGTCACGCGGCGGCCTTCGTGCGCTTCGCCGGGCTGGGCTGCGCGGTCACCCTGGCGGCCTCGGCGGCCCTGGTGCTGCTCTCCCAGTGGATCCCGTGGATGGCGGCCAACGTGCTGACCACCGTCGCCTCGACCGTGGTCGCCACCGAACTGCACGCGCGGGTCTCGTTCGGCCACGGACGGCCCGGGCTGGCCGGTCACGTGAAGAGCGCGGGCACCGTCGCTGTCGGCTGGCTGGTGACCTCCACCGCGGTCGGCGCACTGGACGCGCTCCGCCCTGGCGCCGGGCTCGTCGTGCAGCAGGCGGTGTACCTGTCGGCCACCGCGCTCGTCGGGGTCGGCCGCTACCGCGTGCTGCGGCTGTCCGTTTTCGCGGAGCGCGTCCCGCCGCGGCCGCGAACCGGCGGCGGCGTCCGGCTGCGGCCCGCGTTGGACGCGGGGGCGTGAACCGGCTGGACGCGTCGGTCGGCACCTCCTGCCAATGCACCGGTTGCGCAAGGGCCCTCATCGATGCCGATGGGGGCCCTTGTGCCGGCTTTCGCGGCCTTCCCGTCCCGCGCCTTCGAGGGTGCTCAGGCCACCGGCGGTGGTGCGCTGTCCCGAGCCGGCGGGGCTGCCCTGCAAGATCCCCACCTGCCGCAGCCGCTCTGCCGACCTGCGCGTTTCACCGCGTATCCGGTTGGCGCCGACCGGTGAAACCACGCTGAAAGGTCGTTGAACGCGGCGCCCCGCAGACTCCGGGGCATGACGACAACGACCCACGCATCCGCCATCGCGGCCACGGGGCTGCGGAAGTCCTTCGGGGACAAGCCGGTCCTCGACGGCATCGACCTGCACGTGCCCGCGGGCACGGTCTTCGCCCTCCTGGGCCCGAACGGCGCCGGCAAGACCACCGCTGTCAAGATCCTCTCCACTCTCATCACCGCCGACGCCGGTGAGGTCCGTGTCGCCGGCCACGACATCGCCGCCGACCCGCAGGCGGTACGTGCCGCGATCGGTGTCACGGGGCAGTTCTCCGCGGTCGACGGCCTGATCACCGGCGAGGAGAACATGCTCCTGATGGCGGATCTGCACCACCTGTCCAAGCGCGAGGGGCGGCGGGTAGCCGCCGAACTGCTGGAGCGGTTCGACCTGACCGAGGCCGCGAGGAAGCCCGCCTCCACCTACTCCGGCGGCATGAAGCGGCGCCTGGACATCGCCATGACCCTGGTCGGGAGCCCGCGGATCATCTTCCTCGACGAGCCGACCACCGGCCTCGACCCGCGTAGCCGCCACACCATGTGGCAGATCATCCGCGAGCTGGTCTCGAGCGGTGTCACCGTCTTCCTCACCACCCAGTACCTGGAGGAGGCCGACGAACTCGCCGACCGGATCGCGGTGATGAACGACGGGAAGATCGCCGCCGAGGGCACCGCGGAGGAGCTGAAGCGGCTCATCCCGGGCGGGCACGTACGGCTCCGCTTCACCGACCCGGACGCGTTCCGGTCCGCCGCCGACCGGCTGCGCGAGGTGACCCGGGACGACGAGGCCCTGACGCTGCAGATCCCGAGCGGCGGCAGCCAGCGCGAGCTGCGTTCCATCCTCGACTGGCTGGACACCGCCGGCGTCGAGGCGGACGAGCTGACCGTGCACACCCCGGACCTCGACGACGTGTTCTTCGCGCTGACCGCCCCGGCCACCGTCCCCAACCAGTCCAAGGAGAACGTCCGATGAACGCCCTCTCCCTCGCGGTCCGCGACTCGAGCACGATGCTGCGCCGCAATCTGCTGCACGCGCGCCGCTACCCGTCCGCCACCCTGAATCTGCTGCTCGCGCCGATCATGCTGCTGCTGTTGTTCGTGTATATCTTCGGCGACGTGATGAGCGCGGGCATCGGAGGCGGCGGCGCCGATCGCTCGGAGTACATCGCCTACATCGTGCCGGGCATCGTGATGATGACGGTCGGCAGCACCGTGATCGGGGCGGCGGTGTACATCTCCATGGACATGAGCGAGGGCCTCATCGCCCGCTTCCGTACGATGGCGATCCACCGCGGCTCTGTGATCATCGGGCACGTGGTGGGCAGCGTGCTGCAGTGCATCGCCAGCGTGGTCCTGGTCGGTGTCATCGCCGTGGCCATCGGCTTCCGGTCGACGGACGCCACGCCCCTGGAGTGGCTGGCGGCGTTCGGGCTGCTGGTGATGTTCTCGCTGGCGTTCACCTGGGTCGCGGTCGGTATCGGTATGGCCAGCCCGAACGCCGAGGCGGCCGCCAACAGCGCGCAGCCGCTGATCCTCCTCCCGCTCATCTCGAGCGCGTTCATCCCGGCGGACACGATGCCGGGCTGGTTCCAGCCGATCGCCGAGTACCAGCCGTTCACCCCGGCGATAGAGACCCTGCGGGGACTGCTGCTCGGCACGGAGATCGGCAGCAACGGGTGGATCGCGGTCGCGTGGTGCGCCGGTCTGACGGTGCTCGGCTACCGCTGGTCGACGGCGCAGTTCAACCGCGATCCGAAATGAGCGTGCGGGCTGCCTCCCGCAGTTCGTCCCGCCTCAGGGCGGCGTACTCCGACATCGCGTCGGCGTACGCCGCCCCGTCGGCGTCTTCGGCGGCGCGCCGGGCGCGGTCGAGGGACATCGTGGGCTGGAACACCTGTGAGACGTGGAGTCGTTCGGCCAGGGCCAGCAGCCGTACCGCGGACGTGTCGCCTGAGGCGAGCCGGGCGAGGCCGAGGGCCAGGACGTGGGTGCCGTGGGTCAGGACCTCCGTGGGCGGGCGGGAGTCGTCGGCGAGCAGCGTACGCAGCCGGTCCTCCAGCTCGGTCACGAGACCGGCGACCGGCTCCAGCCGCCCGGCGTACGCGTGCGCGGCAACCGCGTGGGATCGGATCGCCCGCGCCCAGGCGTCCATGGAGGGGTCGGCGGGCGGTTCGTCGCTTGCGCGTATCCGCTCGACGGCCGTCCGCCATTGCTTGAGACCGAGTTCGGTGAGCCCGCGGGCGAGCGCGATCTCGGCCCAGGCGGCCTGGTCCGAGGTGAAGTCCGAGGTCTGCTCGTCCGGGCTCCGCTCGACCCGCCGTAGCCACTGCTCGGCCTCGTCCGGCTCGCCGCGTTGCAGGCATGCCAGGACAAGGCCGCGGCGCAGCCCCGTGGTGGGTGACTGGTCGCTGAGGTGCGTCAAGGTGTCCAGTGCTGCGAGCAGATGCCGGTACGCCTCGTCGCCGAGGCCGGCGTCGGCGCACAGTTCGCTGCTGCGGGAGTGGCCGAGCAGTCCGAGCGTCGGGTTGGGTACCGCGTCGACCATGGCGAGCATCCGGCGGGCGGAGGACAATGCGCGCTCCGGCTCGTACTCGTACTCCCATAGGTAGCTGGCCACGCACTCGGCGATGC
Source organism: Streptomyces sp. RLA123 (assembly GCF_056270165.1). Lineage (NCBI taxonomy): Bacteria > Bacillati > Actinomycetota > Actinomycetes > Kitasatosporales > Streptomycetaceae > Streptomyces > Streptomyces sp. RLA123. The sequence continues at coordinate 3,237,433 of NZ_JBWDOR010000003.1, forward strand.
CCGCCAGCAAGGGCGCTTCGCTCGCGCACAGTTCCTGCAGGGCCTCGTAGCCGGGCGGGCGCATGTCCGGGATCGCGCTCAGTACGACGGCGAGTGCTCGCAGCAGGGTGTCCGGCTTCGCGGGGGGCATCCGGCGCAGGACGAGGAAGTGGCGTGGCCCGGGCGGGCCGTACCCGATGAAGGGGGCGGCGGCGCAGATGGCGCAGAGGGTGCGGGTGACGTCGGTGTGCTGGGAGTCCGGGCGGTAGTGCGACAGTGGTGCCGCGGTGTCGGCGGCCAGGGTGAGGACTCGGTGGAAGCTCGCGGAGTCGGTGAGCCAGACGCCGGCCAGCACCGCGCCGGCCGCCGCGGTGGTGGCGTGGTCCTCGCGGGCGAGGGCGAGGCGCAGGGCGAGCACGAGGTTGTCCTGCTCGGCGCGCAGCCGCGCCCAGTGCCGCAGCGGTTCGAGGCCGAACAAGGCGTCGTGGTTGGTGAGTCCGAAGGCGCGCGCCCAGTCCAGGAACCGGTCGGTGACCGCCTGCTCCTCCCCGGCCGCCGCCCGGCGGGCGGCGCTGAACTCCCGCACCGTCTCCAGCATGTGGAAGCGGATCCCGGCCGTGGTGTCGGCGACCTTCAGCAGCGACTGGTCGACCAGTTGCTCCAGCAGGTAGGGCGCGTCGCCGTCCTCGCCGAGCAGGTGTTCCGCCGCGTCCTCGGTGAAGCCGCCGGGGAAGACCGACAGCGCCCGCAGTGCCGCCCGGGCGTCTTCCTCCAGCAGGTTCCAGCTCCACTCGACGACCGCGTGCAGGGTGCGGTGGCGTTCGGGTGCGTCCCGGGTCCCGCCGCGCAGCAGCGCGAACCGGTCGCCGAGGCGGCGGGTGATCTCGGGAACGGTCAGCACCCGTACCCGTGCCGCGGCCAGCTCCACGGCGAGCGGCAGCCCGTCCAGGTGGCGGCACAGCTCCGCCACCGCGGCGGGCGGGAGTTCGACGTGGTGGCGGGCGGCCCGGGCCCGGTGCTCGAAGAGCTCGATCGAGGTTGCCAGGCTCAGTTGCGGCAGCTGGTAGACCGCTTCGGAGCTCAGCCCGAGCGGTGCCCTGCTGGTGACCAGCACCCGCAGGTCCCTGGACAAGGCCACCAGCTCGCGTACCAGGTCGGCGGTGCCCTGGACGACCTGCTCGCAGTTGTCCAGCACGAGCAGTGCGGGTTCGGTGCCGAGCGCGGCGACGATCTTGGCGGGCGCGTCCGACCCTCCGCCCAGCGCGGACGCCACCTCGCCGGCGACGTCCTCGTTCATGCTGACTCCGGCCAGCGAGATGAAGTGCACCGTCCGCTGCTCCGCCTGGCGGCTGACGGCGTGCGCGAGGCGAGTCTTGCCCAGCCCCCCGGGGCCGACGATCGAGGTCAGCCGCGAGGAGCGCAGCAGCCCGGCCACGGCCGCGAGATCCTCGTGCCGCCCCAGCAGCGGATTCGGATCGTGCGGCACCCCGTACCGGACCGTGGGGGCCTCGGCCTGCAGCAGCAGCTGATGCACGGCCTTGAGGCCGGGGCCCGGGTTGGTGCCGAGGTCGTCGCGGAGTTCGCGCCGGTACGTGTCGTAGCGGGCGAGCGCCGCCGAAGGCCCGGCCGTGGCCGCCTCGGCGCCCAGCAGTTCGGCCAGTACCTCCTCGTCGCGGGGGGTCCGGGCGAAGACCTCGGTGAGCGGCGACATGGCCTCGGCCCGTCGTCCCAGCCGGGCGAGGGCGAGCGCGCGGGAGCGTACGAGGGAGTCGTAGAGCGGCGCCCGCTCGGCCCGCAGTTCCGCCACCGGGTCACCCGGTACGGCCTCGGCGTCCGGTGCGGTGTCCCAGAAGGCCAAGCCCTCCTCGGCACCGGCGAGGGCGGCGGTGTGATCCCCGGCCCGGGTGTGCCGGGCGCTCGCCTCGGCACACGTCACCACCGCCGAACTGTCGACCTGTTCCGCGCCCAGCGCCAGCCGGTAGCCGGTCGGCGTGCTGACGATGACGTCGGCCCCGAGCTGGGAGCGGGCCCTGGACACCAGGATCCGCAGCGCGTTGGCGGGGTTGGCCGGCAGCTCGTCCCCCCACAGTCCGTCCACGAGGCGCGTGGTGCTGCATCCGGAGCGCAGCTCGGCCGCGAGCAGCGCGAGCAGCCCGCGCAGCCGGGGCGCGGTGATCTCCTGTCCGCGGTAGGCCACGCGCGACAGGAGAGTCAGGTCGGTCATCACTCGGTCAGGCTATCGACAGCGGTTGTCTGCACGGCTGTTCAGGGCCGGGGAGGTGCTGGGCGGGGGTGGAGTCGCAAGGGCAGCGGCAGTCGGGGGTGCCCCCGTGTCTTGGGCCGAGGTGGATCGGTGCTGGTCGAGCGTCTGGAACGACGTCCCGTGCCTGCTGATGACCAGGTCGGCGAGGGTGTCTCTGCGGACCTCGCGGTGTTTCTCCGGAACGCTGCCGACGGCCGTCCGGTGAAGATCGTTCCTTCGGTCCGTGCTCCAGCCGGGCCTCGCGGATGCGCGAGAGCAGGAAGACCTCGTAGTCCGTGGAGAGCCCGAAGACGATGGCGAACATCGTCATCGGGACGTACGACTCCACCGGCACGGTCCCGGTGACACCGAGTCAGGAGGCGCCCCACCCCATTGGAAGGCGGCGACGACGACGCCGTAGGCCGCCCCGATGGACAGCAGGTTGAGCAGCGCGGCCTTCGCCCACGAGCAGGCCGCGGAAGACGGTGAGGAGCAGCAGGAACGCCGCCGCCCCGACGCACCCTTGCCCCATTGGAGTTGACGCGGCAGGGCCGGAGCGCACCACCCCGGACCCCCTTGCCGTGAGTCCGCTCGAAGGCGTTGGCTGGTCGTCCATGGAGTACACGCAGCTGGGCCGTACCGGCCTGAAGGTCGGCCGTATCGTGCTGGGCACGATGAACTTCGGCGGGCAGACGGACGAGCAGGACAGCCACCGGATCATGGACGCGGCGCTGGACGCGGGCGTCAACTTCTTCGACACGGCGGACATCTACGGCACGGCCGAGGAGAAGGGCCTGACGGAGAAGGTCATCGGCAGGTGGTTCGCCGGCGGTGCCGGCCGCCGCGACAAGGTCGTCCTCGCGACGAAGATGTACGGGAACATGTCGGCCGACGGAAAGGCCTGGCACGAGCAGTCCTGGCCCAACCACGACCGGCTCTCCGCGCTCCACATCCGGCGGGCGGCGGAGGCGAGCCTGCGCCGGCTCGGCACGGACCACATCGACATCTACCAGTTCCACCACATCGACCGGGCGACTCCCTTCGAGGAGATCTGGCAGGCGGTCGACGTGCTGATCCGCCAGGGAAAGATCCTCTACGCCGCCTCCTCGAACTTCCCCGGCTACAAGATCGCGCAGGCCAACGAGATCGCCGCGAACCGCGGCATGGTGGGCCTGGTCAGCGAGCAGTGCCTGTACAACCTGGCCGAGCGGCGGGCCGAGGCGGACGTGATCCCGGCGGCCCGGGCGTACGGCCTCGGGGTGATCCCGTGGTCGCCGCTGCACCAGGGGCTGCTGGGCGGCGCCCTGCGCAAGGAGCGCGAGAACAGCGGCTCGCGCACCAAGGCGGGCCGTTCGGCGGCGGGGCTGGCCGATCCGGCCGTGCGGGCCCGGGTCCAGGCGTACGAGGACCTGCTGGACAAGCACGGGCTGGAGCCGGGCGAAGTGGCCCTGGCCTGGCTGCTGACCCGGCCGGGGGTGACGGGGCCGATCGTCGGGCCGCGCACGATGGAGCAGTTCGCGTCGGCACTGCGGGCGGCGGAACTGGAGCTGGACGCGGAGCTGCTGGCCGGGCTGGACGAGATCTTCCCGGGGCCGGGGCCCGCCCCGGAGTCGTTCGCCTGGTGATTTCCGTCACGCCGCGCCCGCTGGGAGCCGCTTCGCCATGAGGCGCTCCGGGCGGCCGTCGGGCATGCTGCCCACGGGATCGGCGGTGAACGCGAAACCGTTGCGGCGGTAGAGCGCGGCGGCCGGCTCGTTGCCGTCCGCGACGGCGAGGGTGAGCACCGCGGCGCCGGTCCCCGCGGCCCAGGTCTCGACGGCCCGGATCAGCAGGTCGCCCACGCCGTGGCCGCGCGCGTCACGCGCCACCCACATCGAGATCAGTTCGGTGGCGCCGGGGCTCTCGCCCGGGACGCCGCTCGCCATGCCGGAGGGGACCCCGTCGAGCAGGGCGGCAAGGTGGGTGCCGGGCAGGGCGAGCCGGTCGCGCCAGCGCTCCTCGCGGTCCCCCGCGCCCTGCCAGTCGGCGAGCCGGGAGCCGAAGGCGTGCGGCGCGTCGGCGAGGGCGGCCAGCCGCATCCCGCGCCACAGCCGCCAGTCCTCCGGGGTGAGCATCCTCAGTTCGGTCATCCGGGCAGGTTGCCGTCGGGCGGGACCCGACGGCAACCTGTTTATGCGGCCCGGGGGCCGCGGTCCGACCGGCTCAGCGGGCGCCGAGCAGGTGGTTCATCGCCAGCTGGTCGAGCTGCTCGAAGGCGAACCCGCGCTGCGCGGCGGCCTCGACGTCGAAGTCCTCGAAGGCGGTGCGGTCGGCGAGGAAGCCGGCCAGGGTCTCGCCCTCGGCGAGGGTCGACTGCGCGAGCTGGTCCAGGCGCGAGGCCTTCAGCGCCTCCTGCACGGCCGGGTCGGCGCGGAACGCGGCGGCCCGGTCCTTGAGGATGAGGTAGTTGCGCATGCAGCCCTCGGCGGAGGCCCACACGCCGCCGAAGTCCTCGGTCCGCGGGGGCTTGAAGTCGAAGTGGCGCGGGCCCTCGTAGCCGGCCGTCTCCAGCAGGTCGACCAGCCAGAACGCGGAGCGCAGGTCGCCGGCGCCGAAGCGCAGGTCCTGGTCGTACTTGATGCCGGACTGACCGTTGAGGTCGATGTGGAAGAGCTTGCCGTGCCACAGCGCCTGGGCGATGCCGTGCGGGAAGTTCAGCCCGGCCATCTGCTCGTGGCCGACCTCGGGGTTGAGGCCGACGAGCTCGGGGTGCGCCAGCTCGTTGATGAAGGCGAGCGCGTGGCCGACGGTCGGCAGCAGGATGTCGCCGCGGGGCTCGTTCGGCTTGGGCTCGATGGCGAAGCGCAGGTCGTAGCCCTGCTCGAGGACGTACTCGCCCAGCAGGTCGAAGGCCTCCTTGAAGCGGTCCAGGGCGACCCGCACGTCCTTGGCGGCACCGGACTCGGCGCCCTCGCGGCCGCCCCAGGCGACGTAGACCTTGGCGCCGAGCTCGGCGGCGAGGTCGATGTTGCGGATGGTCTTGCGGAGCGCGTAGCGGCGCACGTCGCGGTCGTTGGAGGTGAAGGCACCGTCCTTGAAGACCGGGTGGGTGAAGAGGTTGGTGGTGGCCATCGGCACCTTCAGGCCGGTGGCGTCCAGCGCCTGGCGGAAGCGCTTGATGTGGCCCTCGCGGGCGGTGTCGTCCGACCCGAAGGGGATCAGGTCGTCATCGTGGAACGTGACGCCGTACGCGCCGAGCTCCGCCAGGCGGGTCACGCTCTCGACCGGGTCGAGCGCGGGGCGGGTGGCGTCGCCGAAGGGGTCACGGCCCTGCCAGCCCACGGTCCAGAGACCGAAGGTGAACTTGTCGTCGGGGGTGGGGGTGAAACTCATCGCGGCGGCTCCTATTCGTAAGACCGTTGAACAAATTAATATGCGAACGCCGCTTTGTGAAGGGAGCCGCAGCATGAGCCGCGACATGGGGCACGGAACGATCGCACTGGGTGTGGACAGCTCCACGCAGTCCACCAAGGTGCTGGCAGTCGAGGTAGAGACCGGAAAGGTGCTGGCCAGGGGCCAGGCACGGCATGTGGTGAGCGAGGGCGAGGGACGCGAGACCGACCCCGAGGTGTGGTGGAGAGCACTCGGCGAGGCGCTCGCCCAGCTCGGCCCGTACGCCGCGGAGGCCGGCGCGATCTCCGTCGGCGGGCAGCAGCACGGCCTGGTCGTGCTGGACGCGGACGGCAAGCCGCTGCGCCCCGCGCTGCTCTGGAACGATGTGCGCTCCGCGCCGCAGGCCGCCGCCCTGGTCGAGAAGCACGGCGCCGCCTGGTGGGCGGAGCGCTTCGGCAGCGTGCCCGGCACGAGCTTCACCGTCACCAAGTGGGCCTGGCTCGCCGAGCACGAGCCGGAGGCCGCCAAGGCCGCGGCGGCCGTGCGGCTGCCCCACGACTTCCTCACCGAACGGCTGAGCGGCGCAGCCGTCACCGACCGGGGCGACGCCTCCGGCACCGGCTGGTGGGCCACCGACACCGAGGCGTACGACGAGGCGATGCTGGCCTCGATCGGCCTGGACCCGGCCCTCCTGCCCCGCGTCCTGGGCCCCGGCGAGCGGGCCGGCGCCGTCCTGCCGGGCCTGCCGCTGCGCGAGGGCGCCCTGGTCGCCGCGGGCACCGGCGACAACGCCGCCGCAGCCCTCGGCCTCGGTCTCGCCGCGGGCCAGCCGGCGCTCAGCCTCGGCACCTCCGGCACCGTCTACACCCCCTCGGCGGCCCGTCCCGCCGACCCGACGGGCATCGTGGCCGGCTTCGCCGGCGGCCACGGCGGCTGGCTGCCGCTGGCCTGCACCCTCAACTGCACGCTCGCGGTCGACAAGGTCGCGGCGCTGCTCTCGCTGGACCGGGAAGCGGTCGCCCCGGGCGGCTCCACCGTGCTGCTGCCGTTCCTCGACGGCGAGCGCACCCCCAACCTCCCGTACGCCTCCGGGCTGCTGACCGGGCTGCGGCACGACACCACGCCGGGGCAGATTCTCCAGGCCGCCTACGACGGCGCCGCGTACGCCCTGCTCAGCGCGCTCGACCAGGTCCTCGCGGTCGACGGCACCCCCTCCGACGCCCCCCTGCTGCTGATCGGCGGCGGCGCCCGGGGCACCGCCTGGCGGGAGACGGTGCGCCGGCTGTCCGGCCGCGCGGTAGGCGTCCCGGTGGCCGACGAGCTCGTCGCCCTCGGCGCGGCGGCCCAGGCGGCGGCCCTGCTGACGGGCGAGACCCCGCAGGAGATCGCCCGCCGCTGGAACACCGCGCAGGGCCCGTCGTACGACCCGGTCCCGCGCGACGAGGAGTCCCTCGGCCGCATCGGGGCGGAGCTGTCGCGGGCCTTCGGGGTGAAGTGAGCGGTCCCTGGCGGCCGGGCCCGCGCGGAACGTCCTTCCGCGCGGGCCGCACCGGTGCGGGAGACGCTCGCCACCCTGCACGGCCTTGACAAGATCGCTTGGCGGAACGGCAAATGGAGGCATGGCAGACGACGACATCCCCGGGGTGCTGTCCGGCGTCGGACCCCGGCTGCGGGCCCTGCGGCGGGAGCGGGGCGTCACGCTCGCACAGCTCGGCGAGACCACCGGGATCTCGTCGAGCACTCTGTCGCGGCTGGAGTCCGGGCAGCGCAAACCGACGCTGGAACTGCTGCTGCCGCTGGCGAAGACGTACGGCGTACCGCTGGACGAACTGGTGGGAGCGCCGCCGACCGGGGACCCCCGCGTCCATCCGCGCCCCGTCACCCGGCACGGGCAGACCTTCGTGCCGCTCACCCGCTATCTGGGCGGGCTGCACGCGTACAAGATGATCATCCAGCCGCCCCAGGACCCGGCGGTCCGGCCCGAGCAGGGGCGGCACGAAGGGTACGAGTGGGTCTACGTGCTGTCCGGACGGCTGCGGCTGGCCCTCGGCGACCACGATCTGGTGCTGACCGCGGGCGAGGCCGCCGAGTTCGACACCCGCACCCCGCACGGCTTCGCCAACGCGGGGCAGCAGCCCGTGGAGTTCCTGAGTCTCTTCGGTGCCCAGGGCGAGCGGATGCACGTACGGGCCCGTCCGGCGGGCGATTGACCGGGCAGCGGGGCGTGCACGTGCGGGACAGAACGGCCTTCATCAGACAGCAGTCATCGAGCACCGAGCATCGGACGAGAGGGGATCGGCACGTGGCGGAGGGCCCGGGATCGCAGGCGGGCGTGCGGAGGCGGAATCTGGCCCTGGTGGCCCATGCCGTGGCCGAGCACCGCGAGATGTCGCGGGCCGCGGTGGCCGCGGAGGTCGGGCTGACCCGTGCGACGGTCTCGACGCTGGTGGACGAATTGCTGGCGGCCGGGCTGCTGGTGGAGCTCGGCACCCAGCGCCCCGGCACGGTCGGCCGGCCCGGCACGGCGCTCGCCCTCAGCGACACCGGCCCGGTGGGCCTGGGCGCCGAGGTCGGCGTCGACCACCTGGCGGTCTGCGCGATCGACCTGCGCGGTACCGTCCGCGCCCGGGCCCGCGTCGAGGCCGCCAACCGCGGCCGTACGGCCTCGGAAGTCCTCCGCGAACTGGCCACCCTCGTACAGGAGGTGACGGCGGAGGTGCACGGCAGCGGGCTGTTCCCCGCCGGGCTCACGGTCGCCGTCCCCGGGCTGGTCGGGCGCGACCGGCGGCAGGTGACGCGCGCCCCCAACCTCGACTGGGAGGACGTGCCGGCCGCGGAGTTCTTCGACGGCCTCACCCCCACCGCGACGCTGGTCGACAACGAGGCCAACCTCGGCGCCCTGGCGGAGCTGTGGCTCGGCGGCCACGAGGGCGTCACGGACTTCGTGCACGTCTCGGCCGAGATCGGCATCGGCGCCGCGCTCGTCATCGACGGCCGGCTGTTCCGCGGCGCCCGCGGCTTCGCCGGGGAACTGGGCCACGTACCGGTGTTCCCCAACGGCCCCCACTGCTCGTGCGGCTCCCGGGGCTGCCTGGAGCAGTACGCGGGCGAGGAGGCGGTGCTGCGGGCCGCCGGGATCGGCCCCGACCGGCTGGACGCTCTCAAGGCCCTGCACACCGCGGCCGCCGGGAACGACCCGGCGGCGCTGAAGGCGCTGGCCGCGGCCGGGCAGGCGTTCGGCATCGCGCTGAGCGGAGCGGTGAACCTGCTGGACCCGCAGGCCGTCGTGCTGGGCGGCACCCTGGCCGCGCTCGCCCCGTGGCTGCGCGGGGCGCTGGTGCGGGAGCTGGACCGCCGCGTGACGGACCGCCAGTGGCCCGCGGACGCGGTCCTGGTCTCCCGGCTGGGCCGCGAGGGCGTCCTGCTGGGCGCGGCCTACAGCGTCGTGCGCGACGTCCTGGACGACCCCCAGCAATTGCGAACCCCCTAGACGCCGAGGCCCGTTACGATGCGCTGCGCGCCGCACGGGGAGGTGGCGCGGATCGTCGTCGTCCCAGGGGGATTTCCGTGTTCGTGCTGTGCATTCTGCTGCTGATCGCGGCCGTCGTGCTGTTCCTCGTCGGCCGCGGCCGCACGGGGGGCTGAAAGCTGGGCGCCGCGCTCAGCGCCCTCGCCGGCGTGCTGGCGGGCGTCTTCGCCTGCGTCCACGTCGTGAGCGCCTACGAGGTCGGCGTGCCGGTGACCTTCGGCAAAATAGGCTCGCCCATGACCTCCGGCATCCACTTCACGTCCCCGTTCACCGGCATCACCTCCTTCTCCACCCGCCCGGCGGACCTCAACCTCTACGACAAGGACGTCGTCGAGGTCCGTTCCTCGCAGGGCGGTGTGCTGTACGCGGACGTCACGGTGAAGTGGGCCGTGGTGCCCGGCAAGGCCGTCGCCCTCTTCCGGCTGGCGGGCAACGAGGAGGCCATCCAGGAGCGCCTGGTCGTGCCGGACAGCCGGGAGATCATCCGCAACGTCTTCGCCGAGCACACCAGCGAGGAGGGCTACGCCTCCGCCCGCGAGGACATCGGCAGGGAGATCGACTCCCTGATCAAGGAGCGCCTCGCGCCGCGCGGCATCGACATCACCGCCGTCAACCTGCGCAATGTGCGGCCCTCCGACCAGTTGCAGACGCAGATCGACAAGAAGATCCAGCAGCAGCAGGCCACCGAGCGGGCGGTCGAGGCGGCGCGCACGGCCAAGGCCGAGGCCGAGCGCAAGCGGATCGAGGCGGAGGGCATCGCCCGCGCCAACAAGATCATCACGGGCTCGCTGAACGACAAGGTGCTCTACAACCAGTGCCTGGAGGCCTACAAGGAGGCCGCCAAGGCCCACCCGGTCTACGCGGTCCCCTGCGGCACGAACGGCAACGGCGCCCCCGTCATCGTGGACGGCTCCAAGGACTGACCCGCACACGCGCAGGGGCCCGGAACCACAACGGTTCCGGGCCCCTGCGCGTGCTCTTGGGCAAAGCCCTCCGAGAATCAGACCGCGCTGCCGGCCTTCCAGTCGGCCCAGCTCATGTTCCAGCCGTTGAGCCCGTTGGCCGGGTCGACGGTCTTGTCCTTGGAGTTCTTCACGATCACGACGTCGCCGACGATCGAGTTGGTGTAGAACCAGTACGCGTCGGTGGCGGTGTCCTTGGCGCCCTTGGTGTCGTTCAGGCCCACGCAGCCATGGCTGGTGTTGACGTGACCGAACACGTAGTCCGAGCCCCAGTAGTTGCCGTGGATGAACGTGCCGGACGTGGTCAGGCGGATGGCGTGCGGCACGTCCTTGATGTCGTACTCGCCCTTGCCGTCGTCGTCGGTGAAGCCGACGGTCGCACCGTTCATCCGGGTCTCGGTGAACTTCTCGGACATCACCATCTGGCCGTTGTAGGTGGTGTGCTCGTCCGAGCCCGCCGAGATCGGGACGTTCTTGATGACCTTGCCGTCGCGGACGACCTTCATCTGGTGGGTCGAGGCGTCGACCGTGGAGACCTGGCTGCGGCCGATCTTGAAGGAGACCGTCTTCTCCTGGACGCCGTAGACGCCGTCGGCACCCTCGACACCGTCCAGGTTCAGCTTGACCGTGACGGTGGAGCCGGCGGTCCAGTAGTTCTGGGGGCGGAAGTCCAGGCGGGTGCCGTTGAACCAGTGGCCGACGACCGGCTGGCCGCTGCTGGAGGACACCGTGATCCCGGACTGGACGGCCTTCTTGTCCGTGATGGCCTTGTTGAAGTTGATCGACACCGGCATGCCCACGCCGACGGTCTGGCCGTCCTCGGGGGTGTAGTAGCCGATGAAGCTGTGCGCGGCCGAGACGGTGGTGAAGGTCGAGTTCTCCGTCGCCTTGCGGCCCTTCGCGTCCTCCGCCTTGGCGACGATCGTGTACTTGGTGGCGCGCTCCAGCGGCGCGTTCGGCGCCCAACTCGCTCCGTCGGCGGAGATCGTTCCCTCGACCTCCTTGCCGTCCGCGGCCGTGGTCATCGTCACGGCGCTCAGCTTGCCCTCGGTGACGGAGACCTTGGAGCCGGAGTTGATGCTGACGTTGTCGGCACCGGTCTTGGGCGTGATGGCTATTCGGGCGTCGGAGGCGTCCTTCGCCGCGGCGTCGTCCACCGACGCCTGGGACTTGACGGTGTTATCGGTGCCGGCGTCCGCCTTGTCCCCCCCGCAGGCGGTCAGGGTGATCGCGCCGACGGCCAGCAGAGCTATCGCTGCCAGCTCTGCCCCCCGCTTGCGGGAGGGGCGCGGGTCGTTGGCTGTGCCGGTCTCGGCGCGCTTCACACGAATCTCCAATGTCTTCGGTACGCGATCCCCCAGCCCGCGGCTACGCGAGCCGCGGACCTCATTCGAGCCTCAGTCGTACTCTCGGGAACTGCCAGGGTCTTAGGTCCGTTCCTCCACGCCGCAGAGTGTGGGGAACAACACCAACGCGTTGCCCACAGCAGCTCATGCGGAACCCCGGACCCGATGTCGGGCCCGGGGCCTGTGAGGCACGCGCATATCAAGACGTGTTCAGCGGCCGCGCGGTTCCTTCCCCTCCGCATCGGCGTCGTCGGCGCTCTCGTCGTCGGCGTCGGCGTCGGCGTCGTCCTCTTCGTCGGCGGACACGTCGTCGTAGAGGTCCCACTCATCGGAGTCGGGGTCGTACTCGGTGTGAGCGCAGGACCAGGACGCCTGGACCATCTCGATCCCCGGCACGCTCGTGACCAGGTCGAACGGGTCGACCAGGTAGGCCAGCGCCTCCGACTCGTCCTGGCGGACCGAGGACTCCGCGTGCTGCCGCTCGCCGTCGGGCATGTACTCGTCGCCGCCGAGCTGGTCGAGCGCGGCATCCGTCAGCTCGTCGGTCCCCGTGATCTCCAGGACCAGCTCGACCTGGAGCCGCACGTAACGCGGCCCGCTCTCCCCGATGGGGATGTCAGTAGTGCTCATGTGGCGCAGCGTATGCTCGCGCGGCCCGCCGAGGGGGGAGGCACCCGGATCCGGGCGGCAGGATACCCGCGGGAGCGGCGCGCAGGTTGCGGAAGGGGGCGTTCCAGGTTCGAACTTCCCTCCGCACCCCTTGTCTCACTAACATCGGGCTCCACGGTCAAGTCACCGCATCCGCTGGGGGATCCATTGACCTCGTACCGCTCTCCCGCCTACGTCGCCGTCACCGCGGCGGCCGTACTCGGTGCGCTCTACTTCGTGCCGAACGCGTCCGCCAACCCGGAGCACACGACGACGACGGCTGCCGAGGTGTCCACGACGACCTCCACCACCGCGTCCGGCGGTGACGGGGGACAGCAGCTCGCGGACACCGGCAGCGTCGACACCACGCCGTACCTGATCGGCGGCACCGCGTTCCTCGGCATGGGCGCGGCGCTCGTGATCCATGCGAGCCGCCGCGCCCGCGGCTACTGACCGGCCGGTCTCAGGCGAGCGGCCCGGTCGCCGACTCGGCCGCCGCCACCAGGGCACCGCTGCGAACGAACTCGTACGCGGCGGCCAGGTCCGGCGCCAGGAAGCGGTCCGGGCCCGGGCCGGTCACATCCGCCTCACGCGCCGCCTTCAGCACCGCCTGTGACGCGGGCGCGGGCACCAGCACCTCGCTGCCCTGCACGCGCATCTCGATCGCCCGGGACGCGGCGACCAGCTCGATCGCCACGATGCGGGCCAGGTTGTCCACCGCCTGCCGCAGCTTCCGCCCGGCCGACCAGCCCATCGAGACGTGGTCCTCCTGCATCGCCGAGGACGGGATGGAGTCCACCGAGGCCGGGACCGCGAGCCGCTTGTTCTCGCTGACGAGCGCGGCCTGCGTGTACTGAGCGATCATCAGGCCCGAGTCCACGCCCGGATCGTCGGCCAGGAAGGCGGGCAGGCCGTGCGAACGGCTCTTGTCCAGCAGCCGGTCGGTGCGCCGTTCCGCTATCGAGCCGAGGTCCGCGGCCGCGATGGCCAGGAAGTCCAGCACGTAGGCCACGGGAGCGCCGTGGAAGTTCCCGTTGGACTCCAGCCGCCCCTCGGAGCCCTCGTCCCCGAACACCACCACGGGGTTGTCGACGGCCGAGGCCAGCTCGCGTTCCGCGACGGTCAGCGCGTGCGCGACGGTGTCGCGGCCCGCGCCGGCCACCTGCGGGGCGCAGCGGATCGAGTACGCGTCCTGCACGCGCGGCGCGTCGTCCTGGTGGTGCCCGGTGAGCCCGGACCCTGCGAGCACCCGCCGCATGTTGCCTGCGCTGGCGGCCTGGCCGGGGTGCGGGCGGATCGCGTGCAGTTCGGGGGCGAGCACCTTGTCGGTGCCGAGCAGCGCCTCCAGGGACAGCGCGGCGGTGACATCGGCGGAGGTGAACAGCAGGCGCAGGTCGTCGAGGGCCATCACGAGCATGCCGAGCATGCCGTCGGTGCCGTTGATGAGGGCCAGGCCCTCCTTCTCGCGCAGCTCGACGGGCTCGATGCCGTGCTCGGCCAGCAGCTCGGGGACGGGGCGCACGACGCCGTCGGGACCCTCCGCCTCGCCCTCGCCCATGAGCACCAGCGCGCAGTGCGCGAGCGGGGCCAGGTCGCCGGAGCAGCCCAGCGAGCCGTACTCGTGGACCACGGGGGTGATGCCCGCGTTGAGCAGAGCGGCCATCGTCTCGGCGACGACGGGACGCACTCCGGTCCGGCCGGAGGCGAGCGTCTTCAGCCGCAGGAACATCAGCGCGCGGATGACCTCGCGCTCCACTCGCGGCCCCATGCCGGCCGCGTGCGAGCGCACCAGGCTGCGCTGGAGCTGGGCGCGCAGCTCGGGGCTGATGTGCCGCACCGCCAGCGCGCCGAAGCCGGTGGACACGCCGTAGACGGGCTCCGGCTTGGCCGCCAGCGCGTCCACGACGGCGCGCGCCGCGGCGATCCCGGCCAGCGCCTCCGCCGACAGCTCCACGCGCGCGCCGCCGCGGGCGACAGCCAGCACATCCTCCACCGTGGCCCCGTGGGCCCCGATCACCACGTTATGCATACCCATATTCACGCACCCTACGGACTGAATCGCGAGCTGTCACGTGTCCGGTTTCCGACCTCACGGCGAAGCGCCGCGACCGGCGCGAGGCCTCTCGACCGCGTCCGGGCCGGCCCCTGCCGCCGACGTGGCCCCGGCCGCCGGAGGGCGGACGCCCCGACTCCCGCCGCCGGCGAGCGCCCACGCCGTGGCCCGCGGGCCGGTCGGCAAGCCGGACCACCGGCTCCCCCAGCACCGTGTCACACCGCACACGGACGGCACCTGACGGCGCAACCGGGACGACACCGGCACCGTCCCCGCTAGTCCCGGCCGCGGAAGCGCCGGCGCTCCACGTCGTGGCCCGCGGGCTGGTCGGCGAGCCGGACCACCGGGTCCTCCGGCGCCCCGCGGCCCGCCACGACCGGCTCGATGGAGTGCAGCGCCTTCGCCCGGTACTGGGCGGCGTCCGCCAGCCGGAACAGCCGCCGCGCCGAGGTGACCTGCCCGATCTCCGCGTCCGTCGAGGCCACCCCGACCGCGACCCCGTCGCCCAGGCCCAGCCACTTGGTCCGTACGCACAGCTCCTCGGCGACCCGGACCACGTCCTCGGCCCCGTGCCCCACCGACAGCAGGCAGAACTCGTCGCCTCCCAGCCGGGCCACCAGGCTCTCCGCCAGCGCCGCGCCGCAGAGCGAGAGCACCGAGCCGAAGCCGACCAGCAGGCGGTCGCCGACCGCGTGCCCGAGCTGGTCGTTGACCCGTTTGAGGCCGTTGAGGTCGCAGACCACCAGGCTGACCGGGGTCCCGTCGGCGCGGTGCCGCTCCAGGGCCTCCTCCAGGCGCTGGTCCACCGCGCGCCGGTTGGCCAGCCCCGTCAGCGGGTCGGTGAAGGCCAGCCGCCGCACTTCCGCCAGCCGCTCGGTCTGCGCGATCCCGGCGGCGGTGAGCGCGGCCAGAACGGTGGCGAACTCCGTGTCGTCCCGGTCGAAGACCGGCCGTCCGGCCGCCCGGGCGACGTACAGCTCGCCCCAGGCGAGCCCGTGCAGCAGGATCGGCGCGATCACGCAGGAGGATCGGCCGCGCCGGCGCAGCATGGCGACGCGCTGGTGGCAGTAGGCGCCGGTTCGGTCGCCGGCCGGGCCGTCCGCCGTCTCGACCCAGGCGTGCGGCTCACCGCCGTCCGTCCACCGGCCGTGCAGGAACTCCACGATCTCGGGGAAGTCGGCGACCGAGTAGACCTCCTCGGCCGGCTGTGCCTCCTCGTCGGGCGCGAGGTCGCCGTCGTTCACCAGGACCCGCAGCCGCCCGCGGTCGCGCTCCCACCGGGAGACCGCCGCCATGGTGCCGCCGAGGGCGACCCTCGCGGCGGTCGCGGCGGCGACGACCGCTTCCATGGGCGACTTCGCCGCGGCCACCGCCCGCGCCAGCTCGGCGACGGCGCGCAGCCGCACGTCCCCGCCGCCGGTGCCGTTCATGCGCCCGTCTCCTGTCGCCGCACTTTTTACCAGTTTGCGACGTTTACCGGATCGCGCGCGCTCCAAGCCCGCCCGGCACGGCCGTTTCCCGCGCCAATCACTCCCCCGGCCACACCGGGTCGCGCTTCTCGTTGAACGCCGCCACACCCTCGGCCCGGTCCCCGGAGAAGGCGACCGTGCGCCAGGCCGCGTCCTCCACGTCCAGTCCGGTGCGCAGGTCCGTGCCCTGGCCGAGGCGCAGCGCCCGCTTGGCGGCCCACAGCCCCACCGGGGAGTTCCGGGCCATCCGGGCGGCCAGCGCCAGCGCCTCGGCACCGTCCTGGCCCTCCTCGGCGAGGACGTCCACCAGGCCGAGCGCGAGCGCCTCCGCGGCCGGTACCCGCCGCCCCGTGAAGATCAGCTGCGCCGCGCGGGCGGCGCCGACCCGGCGCGGGAGCAACTGCGTGCCGCCGCCTCCGGGGATCACGCCGACCGAGACCTCGGGCAGCCCGACGACGGCCGTCGGGTCCGCGACGATCACGTCGCACGCCAGCGCCAGTTCGTAGCCGCCGCCCAGCGCGAAGCCGTGCACGGCGGCCACCGAGGGCATCGGCAGCTCCAGCACGGCGGTGTAGGCGGCCCGGGTGTGCGGACGCTGCCTCATCAGGTCGGCGTCGGAGAAGGAGTTGCGCTCCTTGAGGTCGGCACCCACACAGAAGGCCCGCTCATGGGTGGAGCTCAGCACGGCCACGCTCACCGACCGGTCGGCGGCCAGGGCGGCGCAGGCCTCGGTGATCGCCCGCGCCATCTCCGTGGAGACGGCGTTCATGGCCTTCGGCCGGTCGAGCACCAACTCGGCGACCCGCCCCGCGTCACCGTGCCGGCGGACCGCCACCCACTCACCAAACCGCTGCTCGGACATTGCCCCACGCACCCTTCGGGTCGGCCGTTAACGATCGTGAACCAACCCGAGCAGGGTAGGGGGCCCGCCCCGCAGGCGAAAGCGCCCCCGGCCCGCTCAGCTCCCGCGCCGGGCCAGCAGCCAGGGCTCCACGACGCCGAGACCGCGCACCGGCCGCCGCCACATCGGCTGCAGCGCGAACCGGTACTTCTCGTCCGACCCGGGCTCGATCCCCGCCTCCGACTCGGGCGCCTCGCCACCGGCGACCAGCGCCTGCGCGAGCTCCCCGTCCACGAGCACCGCGTCCCGGGGCGCTATCGAGGTCAGCCGGCTCGCCAGGTTCACCGTCGTGCCGAAGACGTCGCCCATGCGCGTGGTGACCGTGCCGAAGGCGATGCCGACGCGCAGCGCGGGCATCGTCTCGTCGCCGTTCATCGTCTCGATCAGCCGCATGCCGATCTCCGCGGCGGTACCCGGGTCGTCGGCGATGAACAGCACTTCGTCACCGAGGGTCTTGACCAGCCGTCCGCCGTGCGCGGCGACCTGGTCGGCGGCCGTGGTCTCGAAGGCCTCGACCAGTTCGCCGAGTTCCTCCTCCTCCAGCCGCCGGGTCAGCCGGGTGAAGCCGACGAGGTCGGCGAAGCCGACGGCGAGCCGCCGGTCGACGGCCTCCTCGTCGTCGGAGCGCACGACCCGGCTGGTGGCGGCGGCCAACTGCCGCCGCCAGACGTACGTCAGGAACTCCTCCAGCTCCGGCAGCAGCAGTTCGACCAGCGGATAGGCCACCTCGGCCCGGGTCAGGCCGGGCTCGGGCGGCTCGGTCAGCTCCTCCAGGAAGGAGTCGGTCTGCCACTCGGCGAGCCGCGCGGTGGTCTGACCCGTGGAGCGGGCGACCTGGATGGCGGTGTTCTCGCTGATCAGACCGGCCTCGACCAGGCCCGCCAGGCGGCGCAGCGCGAGCACGTCGGCCTCGGTCAGGGCCCGTGCCTGGCCGATGTCGGCGAAGCCCATGGCCCGCCAGAAGCGCGCCGCCAGGTCCATGGAGACACCGGCGCTGCGGGCTGCCTGGAACGGCGTGTAGAGC
Organism: Streptomyces sp. RLA123; assembly: GCF_056270165.1. Taxonomy (NCBI): domain Bacteria; kingdom Bacillati; phylum Actinomycetota; class Actinomycetes; order Kitasatosporales; family Streptomycetaceae; genus Streptomyces; species Streptomyces sp. RLA123. The sequence continues at coordinate 3,254,958 of NZ_JBWDOR010000003.1, forward strand.
CGCTCGGCGCCCATGATCAGAGCCTCCAGGCGGAGCGCGATGGGGTCCTCGTCCGGACCGGGCACCCCAGCCTCTGGATCGTCCTCCGGCTCGGCTTCCGGCTCGTCGTCGGGTGCGGAGCCCTCGGGCCCGCTCTCCGGCTCCCGGTCCGGTCCGTCGTGCGACGGGAGGTCGCTCGCGTCGTCCACGGTCACCGCCCGCCCCCTCCAGGGTCCCTGCACTGGCCTTCCCGCACGCCTGCCGGCGGCTTCCGGACCAACCATACGACAGGTGTGGCCTGGCTCACTCTCCCGCCGGCCGCACATGGACGACGTCACCGGCGGCGACCGCCTGCTCGCCCGCGTCGGTGGCGACGACCAGGCGTCCGTCGTCGTCCACGGCGACCGCCCGGCCGGTCACCTCGGCGCCCCCGGGGAGCACCGCGCGCACCGTGCGGCCCAGGGTCGTGCAGCCGGCGGCGTACGCCTGCTGCAGCCGGGAGGCGGCCGGATCGCCTTCCGCGCCCAGCCACTCGCCGTACCAGTCGGCCAGGGACCGCAGTACGGCGCGCAGCAGCGGATCGCGGTCGGTGACCTTGGCCCCGGCGAGCGCCAGGGAGCCGGCGGCGGGCACCGGCAGCTCGTCCTCGCGCAGGGTCACATTGAGCCCGATGCCCAGGACCACCGCGTCGTCGCCCACCCGCTCGGCGAGGATGCCGCCGGTCTTGCGCTCCTCGCCGTCGATGGTCACCAGCACGTCGTTGGGCCACTTCAGGCCCGTGTCGACGCCCGCCGTGCGTGCGACGGCGGTGGCCGTTGCGACCCCGGCGAGCAGCGGCAGCCAGCCCCAGCGGTGGACGGGGGCCGCGGTCGGCCGCAGCAGGACGGAGAAGAACAGCCCGGAGCGGGCCGGCGCCTGCCACTGGCGGTCCAGCCGGCCGCGGCCCGCCGTCTGCTCCTCGGCGACCAGCACCGCGCCCTCGGGCGCGCCCTCGCGGGCGCGGGCGCCCAGGTCGCTGTTGGTGGAGCCGGTGGACTCGACGAGGTCGACGGAGGTCCACCGGCTGTCCGGGGTGACGATCGCCTTGCGCAGGGCCGTCACGTTGAGCGGCGGGCGGTCGAGGTCGGACCAGCGGTTCGATGTCATGTGTCCCAGCCTAGGAGCAGGGGTGTGGCCAACGCCGCACTGACCGGGCAGCATCCGCGCGGTTACGCTACGGAAACAGAATTACTCGCCAGTCACGTCACACCCTCAGATCCACCCGACGGGAACAGGAGAGCCGCCTCCCATGGCTGAGCCGGAGTACGACATCCACACGACCGCGGGGAAACTCGCGGATCTGCGCCGCCGAACCGAGGAGGCGACGCACGCAGGCTCGGCGCGCGCGGTGGAGAAGCAGCACGCGAAGGGCAAGCTGACGGCCCGTGAGCGTATCGAACTGCTGCTGGACGAGAACTCGTTCGTGGAGCTCGACGAGCTCGCGCGGCACCGCTCGACCAACTTCGGCCTGGAGAAGAACCGCCCCTACGGCGACGGTGTCGTCACCGGCTACGGCACCGTCGACGGACGCCCGGTCGCGGTGTTCTCGCAGGACTTCACGGTGTTCGGCGGGGCGCTCGGCGAGGTCTACGGCGAGAAGATCGTCAAGGTCATGGACTGGGCGCTGAAGACCGGCTGCCCGATGATCGGCATCAACGACTCCGGTGGCGCCCGCATCCAGGAGGGCGTGACCTCCCTCGGCCTGTACGGCGAGATCTTCCGCCGCAACACCCACGCCTCCGGCGTGATCCCGCAGATCTCGCTGATCATGGGCCCCTGCGCGGGCGGCGCCGTGTACTCCCCCGCCATCACCGACTTCGTGGTGATGGTCGACCAGACCTCGCACATGTTCATCACGGGACCGGACGTCATCAAGACCGTCACCGGCGAGGACGTCGGCTTCGAGGAGCTCGGCGGCGCCCGCTCGCACAACTCGGTCTCGGGCAACGCGCACCACATGGCGGGCGACGAGAAGGACGCCATCGAGTACGTCAAGGCGCTGCTGTCCTACCTGCCGTCCAACAACCTCCAGGAGGCGCCCGCCTACCCCCAGGAGGCGGACCTGGAGGTCAGCGCCGAGGACCTGGAACTCGACGCGCTGATCCCGGACTCGGCGAACCAGCCGTACGACATGCACCAGGTCATCGAACACGTCCTGGACGACGGCGAGTTCCTGGAGACGCAGTCGCTGTTCGCCCCGAACGTCATCACCGGCTTCGGCCGCGTCGAGGGCAGCCCGGTCGGCGTCGTCGCCAACCAGCCGATGCAGTTCGCCGGCTGCCTGGACATCGACGCCGGCGAGAAGGCGGCACGCTTCGTCCGCACCTGCGACAGCTTCAACGTCCCGGTCATCACCTTCGTCGACGTCCCCGGCTTCCTGCCGGGCACCGACCAGGAGTGGAACGGCATCATCCGGCGCGGCGCCAAGCTGATCTACGCGTACGCCGAGGCCACCGTGCCGCTGATCACCGTCATCACCCGCAAGGCGTTCGGCGGCGCCTACGACGTCATGGGCTCCAAGCACCTGGGCGCCGACCTCAACCTGGCGTGGCCGACCGCCCAGATCGCCGTCATGGGCGCCCAGGGCGCGGTCAACATCCTGCACCGCCGCACGCTCGCCGAGGCCGGTTCGCCGGAGGAGGCCGAGTCGCTGCGCGCGGAGCTGATGCGGGAGTACGAGGACACGCTGCTGAACCCGTATGTCGCGGCGGAGCGCGGCTACGTCGACGCGGTGATCATGCCCTCGGAGACCCGTATGCACCTGGTGAAGGGGCTGCGGACGCTGCGGAACAAGCGCGAGAGCCTGCCGCCGAAGAAGCACGGCAACATCCCGCTGTAAGGAGTGTGCCCACAATGATGATCAAGGTCGAACGGGGCAACCCGACCCCGGAGGAACTGGCGGCCGTCGTCGCCCTCGTCCAAGCGCGGGCCGCGGCCGCACCGGGCCCTGCCGACGGCCCGCGACGGGCCGACGAGTGGGCCGCCCCCGCGCGCAACGTGCCGTCCCGGGCGCTGCGCCCGGCACCCGCCGCCTGGCGTGCCACGTACTGGCCGCACTGAGCGGCCCGCGGCCCGCGTCCGCGGCGTACCGCCCGCGCCTGAGTATCCGTACTCAGGCGCGGGCACCGCGCGCGGCGCACCCTGGACGGATGCTGTGGTCCGACCCGTCCGACGAACCCCCCGAGGAGATGCGGCAGGCCCAGGCGATGATGCGCCGGGCGATGCTCGTGATCGCCGTCGCCGTCCCCGTCATCACGGCCCTGGTGGCCTGGCGCTGCTGACTACCATGACGGCATGACCGACAGCCGCATCGCCCGCACCCGCCCGCTCGTCCTCGCCTCCGCCTCACCGGCGCGGCTCGGACTGCTCAGGGACGCCGGACTCGACCCGCGGGTCGTCGTCAGCGGCGTGGACGAGGAGGCCGTCACCGCCGGCAGCCCCGCCGAACTCGCCCTGGTGCTGGCCGAGGCCAAGGCCGCCGCGGTCGCCGCGGGGCTCTCCGGCGACGAGGTGGTCATCGGCTGCGACTCCGTACTGGAGCTGGACGGCCAGGCTCTCGGCAAGCCCTCCGACGCGGAGGACGCCACCGCCCGCTGGAAGTCCATGCGCGGCCGTTCCGGCGTGCTCCGTACCGGACACTGCGTCATCGACCTGTCCCAGGGCGGCCGCCGGGTGTCGGCCACCGGCTCCACCACGGTCCGCTTCGGCACCCCGGACGACGACGAGATCGCCGCCTACGTCGCGTCGGGCGAGCCGCTGAAGGTGGCCGGGGCGTTCACGCTCGACGGGCGCTCGGCCCCGTTCGTCGACGGCATCGAGGGCGACTCCGGCAATGTCATCGGGCTGTCGCTGCCGCTGCTGCGCCGGCTCTTCGCGGACCTCGGTCTGCGCATCACCGACTTCTGGGTCTGAGACCGGTCCTCAGACCGCCGCGGGCGCCACGGGAGGCGGCGGGGGCGTGCTCCCGCCCGGCTCCTGGACGGCTGGGGCCGCCGGGGCCGCCGGGGCCGCGTCACCGGCGAACAGGACCAGGCTGAGCACCACCAGCCCCATGATCACCACCAGCCCCACGAACGCCGCCCAGCCCACCGGCGCGGCCAGCCCGGCGGCGAGCACGCCGTGGGTGACGGCACAGACGATCAGCAGGACGCCGCCGAGGCGCCCGGGGGCGCGGTCCCGGAGGGCGGCGCGGGCGAGGACGATCGCGCAGCCGATGAGGAAGAGCGCCATCACCACGCCGGCCGCCCACGCGCCGGCCGCCATGGCACTGGGCTTCAGCCCGCCGAGCGACATCTGCTGGTGCTCCACGGCGATGCCCATCACCCAGTTGACGACGGCGAAGCCGAACGCCTCCAGGACGAGCACCACAGCCGTTGTCGCGGCCACACTCCTGCGCACTGCACGCCCCCTGTCCCTGACCGGATTACCGCCGGTATCACGTAGGGCGCACGCTACTAACGGGTAGGAGTTGCGGCAAGGGTTTCGTCACCACCACCCGTATGGGGCGCCACTCCGGCAAAGATTTCCCCGGGCCTTCGTGGAGTTCCCACAAAACCAACACCCCGTCGGCCACGGTGGAGGCTGGTGACCCGGCCCACACCCCAGGGCCCCAAGCACCGGTATGAATAGGGATTTACCGTGGGAAGCCACGGCATCCGAGCCCCCCGCGGGGACCCGTGTCACCCTCCGTGTGGGCAAGCTCACCCCCAGGGGCGCCTCGGCACGAAGTGTCGCCAGTACCTAAACTCTGCTTGTTTCAAGGAGGGAGCCATCGTGCGCAAGGTCCTCATCGCCAACCGCGGTGAAATCGCAGTCCGCGTCGCCCGTGCCTGCCGTGATGCCGGGATCGCCAGTGTGGCCGTCTACGCGGAGCCGGACCGGGACGCGCTGCATGTGCGCGTGGCCGATGAGGCGTACGCGCTGGGCGGTGACACTCCGGCCACCAGTTACCTGGACATGTCCAAGGTGCTGGCGGCCGCTGCCGAAGCCGGGGCGGACGCCGTCCACCCGGGGTACGGCTTCCTGTCGGAGAACGCCGACTTCGCCCAGGCGGTCCTCGACGCGGGCCTGACCTGGATCGGCCCGCCGCCGCAGGCGATCCGCGACCTGGGTGACAAGGTCGCCGCCCGGCACATCGCGCAGCGCGCCGGCGCGCCGCTGGTGGCCGGCACCCCCGACCCGGTCTCCGGGTCGGACGAGGTCGTCGCCTTCGCGCGCGAGAACGGCCTGCCGATCGCCATCAAGGCCGCCTTCGGCGGCGGCGGACGCGGCCTGAAGGTCGCCCGCACGCTGGAGGAGGTCCCGGAGCTCTACGAATCCGCGGTGCGCGAGGCGGTCGCCGCCTTCGGGCGCGGCGAGTGCTTCGTCGAGCGCTACCTGGACAAGCCCCGGCACGTGGAGACCCAGTGCCTGGCCGACCAGTACGGCAACGTGGTCGTCGTCTCGACCCGTGACTGCTCGCTGCAGCGCCGCCACCAAAAGCTCGTGGAGGAGGCGCCCGCGCCCTTCCTGACCCCCGAGCAGAACGAGCAGCTCTACCGCGCCTCCAAGGCCATCCTCAAGGAGGCCGGCTACGTCGGCGCGGGCACCTGCGAGTTCCTGGTCGGCACCGACGGCACGATCTCCTTCCTGGAGGTCAACACCCGTCTCCAGGTCGAGCACCCGGTCACCGAGGAGGTCACCGGCATCGACCTGGTCCGCGAGATGTTCCGGATCGCCGACGGCGAGAAGCTCGGCTACGACGACCCGCCGATGCGCGGTCACTCCTTCGAGTTCCGCATCAACGGCGAGGACCCGGGCCGCAACTTCCTGCCGGCCCCCGGCACCGTCACGCGGTTCGACAGCCCGTCCGGCCCGGGCGTGCGCCTGGACGCGGGCGTGGAGGCCGGCAGTGTCATCGGCCCCGCGTGGGACTCGCTGCTGGCCAAGCTGATCGTCACCGGCGCCACCCGGCAGCAGGCGCTGCAGCGCGCCGCCCGCGCCCTGGCGGAGTTCCAGGTCGACGGCATGGCCACCGCCCTCCCGTTCCACCGCGCGGTGGTCGCCGACCCGGCGTTCGCCCCCGAGGTGCACGGCGGGAAGGGTCCGTTCACGGTCCACACCCGGTGGATCGAGACGGAGTTCGCCAACGAGATCCCGCCCTTCACCGCCCTCACCGACGGCGAGGAGTCCGACGAGTCGGGCCGTGAGACCGTCGTGGTCGAGGTCGGCGGCAAGCGCCTGGAGGTCTCCCTCCCGGCCTCGCTGGGCATGACCCTGGCCCGTACGGCGGCCGCCGGCGGCGCCCGCCCCAAGCGGCGCACCGCGAAGAAGGCCGGCTCCGCCGCCTCCGGCGACAGCCTCGCCTCGCCGATGCAGGGCACCATCGTGAAGGTGGCCGTCGAGGAGGGCCAGGAGGTCAAGGAGGGCGACCTGGTCGTCGTCCTGGAGGCGATGAAGATGGAGCAGCCGCTCAACGCGCACCGCTCCGGCACCATCAAGGGCCTGACCGCCGAGGTCGGCTCCTCGGTCTCCTCCGGCGCGCTGATCTGCGAGATCAAGGACTGATCCGCTCCTGGCGGCACAGTACGCACGGCACCGCACGCGGGCCCCGGCCGACGATCGGCCGGGGCCCGCGGTGGTCAGCGGCGGCGGGGTGCCAGGTCCGCGATCCGCGCGGCCTGCTGCTCCCCGGCCAGTTGGGCGGTGCGCAGCGGGGACATGCTCCCTGCGACGCCTCCGGCCGACTGGCCGGCGGCCCGGGCGCGCGGCTCACCGGGTGGGGCCGCGCTGCCACCGGAGTAGCCCGCCTGGGGGTGCTGGTGGCGACGGGGGCCCGGCACGGGCGGCATCTCCCGCCGCTGCCGCCCGTGGGGCATCCCGCCGTCCACACCGTCGGTCGACGCCACCGCGACCTGCACACCGCGGTCCGCCAGCGCCTGGAGCTCGGTCGCCGCACGGTCGTCGCCCGCGGGCGGCGCGTCGGTGACCAGATGGGTGATCAGATCCGTGGGCACGGTCTGGAACATGGTGTCCGTGCCCAGCTTGGTGTGGTCGGCCAGCACCACGACTTCCGCGGCCGCCTGGACCAGGGCCCGGTCGACGCTCGCGGAGAGCATGTTCGAGGTGGACAGGCCGCGTTCGGCGCTGAGGCCGGCCCCGGACAGGAACGCCCGGGAGACCCGCAGCCCTTGCAGGGACTGCTCGGCGCCGCTGCCGACCAGCGCGTAGTTGGACCCGCGGAGCGTGCCGCCGGTCATGACGACCTCGACCCGGTTGGCATGCGCCAACGCCTGCGCCACGAGCAGGGAATTGGTGACGACGGTCAGCCCCGGCACCCGGGCGAGCCGGCGTGCCAGCTCCTGGGTGGTGGTACCGGCACCGACGACAATGGCCTCGCCCTCCTCGACGAGACCGGCCGCGAGATCGGCGATCGCCGTCTTCTCCGCGGTCGATAGATGGGATTTCTGCGGAAAGCCGGACTCCCTGGTGAAGCCCCCCGGCAGCACCGCACCGCCGTGCCGGCGGTCGAGCAGTCCTTCTGCCTCCAGCGCCCGCACGTCACGCCGTACGGTCACTTCCGAGGTCTGGACGACGCGGGCGAGCTCACGGAGGGAAACCGCTCCGTTGGCGCGCACCATTTCGAGGATCAATTGGCGACGTTCTGCTGCGAACACGAAACTGACAGTAACGCCAATGACCGTCTGCTATCAGCAGTTTGCACCGATTAACAGAAGTTGTTCGTGAAGTCGGACGGCGCGTGCTATACGGAAAGCTGCGGTGCCGTGCCCCGCGGTTACAGCTCCCCCGCGGCCTTCCGGGTCGCCAACTGCCGTGCGGCCTCCGCGATGGAGCCCGACAGCGACGGATAGACCGTGAAGGTGTTCGCCATCTGCTCCACGGTCAGATTGTTGTCGACCGCGATCGAGATGGGGTGGATCAGCTCGCTCGCGCGCAGCGACACGACCACGCCGCCGACCACGATCCCGGTGCCCGGACGGCAGAAGAGCTTCACGAAGCCGTCCCGGATGCCCTGCATCTTCGCGCGCGGGTTGCGCAGCAGCGGCAGCTTCAGGACGCGGGCGTCGATGACGCCGGCGTCGACGTCGGACTGCGTGTAGCCGACGGTGGCGATCTCGGGGTCCGTGAAGACGTTCGAGGAGACCGCCTTGAGGTTGAGCGGGCCGACCGTCTCGCCGAGGAAGTGGTACATCGCGATCCGGCCCTGCATGGCGGCGACCGACGCGAGCGCGAAGATGCCGGTGACGTCGCCGGCCGCGTACACGCCCGGGGCGGAGGTGCGGGAGACCTTGTCGGTCCAGATGTGGCCGGACTCCTTGACCTTGACCCCGGCCCCCTCCAGGCCCATGTCGGAGCTGTTGGGTATGGCGCCGACCGCCATGAGGCAGTGGCTGCCGGTGATGACCCGGCCGTCGGAGAGGGTGACCTCGACGCGGTCGCCCACCCGCTTGGCGGACTCGGCGCGGGAGCGGGCCATGACGTTCATGCCGCGGCGGCGGAAGACGTCCTCCAGGACGGCGGCGGCGTCCGGGTCCTCGCCGGGCAGGACGCGGTCGCGGGAGGAGACGAGTGTCACCTTGGAGCCGAGCGCCTGGTACGCGCCGGCGAACTCGGCGCCGGTCACGCCGGAGCCGACCACGATGAGCTCCTCGGGGAGCTCGTCCAGGTCGTACACCTGCGTCCAGTTGAGGATGCGCTCACCGTCCGGCAGCGCGTCGGGGAGCTCGCGGGGCCGGCCGCCGGTGGCGATGAGCACGGCGTCGGCGGTGAGGGTCTCGGTCGTGCCGTCGGCGGCCGTCACGACGACCTTGCGGGAGCCGTCGATGGCCTGCATGCCCTCGAGCCGGCCGCGGCCGCGCAGGACACGGGCGCCGGCGCGGGTGACGGAGGCGGCGATGTCGTGCGACTGGGCGAGCGCGAGACGCTTCACACGCCGGTTGACCTTGCCGAGGTCGACGCCGACGACCCGGGCCGCCTGCTCGACGTGCGGCGTGTCGTCCGCCACGATGATGCCCAGTTCCTCGTACGACGAGTCGAAGGTGGTCATCACCTCGGCCGTCGCGATCAGGGTCTTCGACGGTACGCAGTCGGTGAGCACCGACGCCCCGCCCAGACCGTCGCAGTCGACGACGGTCACCTCCGCGCCCAGCTGGCTGGCCACGAGGGCCGCTTCGTATCCGCCGGGTCCGCCACCAATGATCACGATCCGAGTCACGTGCTCCATTGTCCCGCACGCGCCAAGTGATCACCTACGCGGCCCCGCGGCCCGGCCGTCGTGGTCGGGTGGCCGGGGTCCCTCTGTCGTACTCTCGTCACCATGTCGCTCTACGCCGCGTACGCCGGCAACCTCGACGCGCGGCTGATGACCCGCCGCGCCCCGCACTCGCCGCTGCGCGGAACCGGCTGGCTCGACGGCTGGCGCCTGACCTTCGGCGGCGAGCAGATGGGCTGGGAGGGCGCGATCGCCACCCTGGTGGAGGACCCGCTGCACCAGGTCTTCGTCGGGCTCTACGACATCGCGCCGGTCGACGACGAGTCGCTGGACCGCTGGGAGGGCATCCCCCTCGGCATCTACCGCCGCCACCAGGTCCGCGCGCACACCCTGGACGGCGACGTGACGGCGTGGATCTACGTCCTCAACGACTACGAGGGCGGTCTCCCCTCCGCCCGCTACCTCGGTGAGCTGGCCGACGCCGCCGAGTCCGCGGGCGCGCCCCACGACTACGTCATGGAACTCCGCAAGCGCCCCTGCTGACCGCCGGGGCACGCACCGGGGCCGGGCGGGGACGAACACGCGGCGATCCTCGTAGGAAGCGCTCACCACGGGACGCCGCGGACGGCACAACGCGACCGTCAATCGTCGGATCCTCCGAAGTTTCGCAGACCGTGACCTGAGACGTCTACGCGCGTAGGAGATAACCGGCTACCCTCATCGGCGTGAACTCTTCCGCACATCCCACCGCAGCCCGCTCTCCGCTGGGCGACCCGTACGCCGCCGCCACGGAGGCCGCCGCTCGCCTGCGCGAGCTCACCGGCGACGAGACCCACGACGTCGCCCTGGTGATGGGCTCCGGCTGGGTGCCGGCCGCCGACCGGCTCGGCGAGGCCGAGTACGAGTTCGCGATCACCGAGCTGCCGGGCTTCCCCCCGCCGGCCGTCGCCGGCCACTCCGGCAAGGTGCGCTCGGTGCGGATGGGCGACCGGCGGGCGCTGGTGTTCCTGGGCCGCAACCACTTCTACGAGGGTCACGGCGTGGCCACCGTGGTGCACGGAGTGCGCACCGCCGTCGCCGCCGGCTGCAAGACCGTCGTGCTCACCAACGGCTGCGGCGGGCTGCGCCCCACCTACCGGCCCGGCCAGGCCGTGCTCATCAGCGACCACATCAACATGACGGCCACCTCGCCGATCGTCGGCGCCAACTTCGTGGACCTCACCGACCTGTACTCGCCGCGGCTGCGCGCGCTGTGCAAGGAGGTCGACCCCTCCCTGGAGGAGGGCGTCTACGTCCAGCTCCCCGGCCCGCACTACGAGACGCCTGCCGAGATCAACATGGTCCGCACCATCGGCGGCGACCTGGTCGGCATGTCCACCGCGCTGGAGGCCATCGCGGCCCGCGAGGCGGGCGCCGAGGTGCTCGGCATCTCCCTGGTCACCAACCTGGCCGCGGGCATGACCGGCGAGCCCCTCAACCACGAGGAGGTCCTCGAGGCCGGCCGCGACTCCACCGCCCGCATGGGTGCCCTCCTCGCCCAGGTGCTGGAGCGGATCTGACCGTCCGGCGGGAGGCCGGCCACCGGGCGGAACCGGGGCGCGGAGACCCCGCCCGCCGGTACGCGCCTCCGGCGCCCGGCCCACCTGGTTAGGGAACCGGCGGGCGCGGGGAGGTAACCCCGGTAACCCACTGTCCCCCGGCACGCGCCGCCCCCACCCGGGCCGCCGCCCGCCGGACGGTCCCGGCACGCCCGCCCGCCCCGCGCGGCAGGCACGCCGGCCCCGAGACCGGCCACCGCGCGGCGGAGGCGGCACCGACGACCGAGACATCGCAGGAGCATCACGTGGCAAGCGCAAGCAGCAGCGCAGAGCTGATCCGGCAGGCCCGCACCTGGCTGGCCGAGGACCCCGACCCGGACACCCGGGACGAGCTGGAGGTGCTGCTCGCCTCCGCCGAGGCCGGCGACCAGGACGCGCTGGACGACCTGGCGGACCGTTTCGCGGGCACCTTGCAGTTCGGCACCGCCGGCCTGCGCGGCGAGGTCGGCGCGGGCCCGATGCGGATGAACCGCTCGGTCGTCATCCGGGCGGCCGCGGGCCTGGCCGCGTATCTGAAGGCGCAGGGCCAGGGCGACGGGCTGGTCGTCGTCGGCTACGACGCCCGCCACAAGTCGTACGACTTCGCGCGCGACACCGCCGCCGTCATGGTGGGCGCCGGGCTGCGCGCCGCCCTGCTGTCCCGGCCGCTGCCCACGCCCGTGCTCGCCTTCGCCGTACGCCACCTCGGCGCGGCCGCGGGCGTCATGGTGACGGCGAGCCACAACCCGCCCCAGGACAACGGCTACAAGGTCTACCTCGGCGACGGCTCGCAGATCGTGCCGCCGGCCGACTCCGGCATCGCCGCCGAGATCGCCGCGATCGGCCCGCTCTCGGACGTGCCGCTCGCCGGTGACGGCTGGCAGGTGTACGGCGACGAGGTCGTCGAGGCCTACCTGGATCGGGTCGCCTCGGTGGTGGACCGGCACTCCCCGCGGGACCTGTCCGTCGTCTACACCCCGCTGCACGGCGTCGGCCGCGACACACTGACCGCCGCCTTCACGCGGGCCGGTTTCGCCGCCCCGCACGTCGTCGCCGAACAGGCCGAGCCCGACGCGGACTTCCCGACCGTCGCCTTCCCCAACCCCGAGGAGCCGGGGGCGATGGACCTGTCCTTCGCCGCCGCCCGCGCGCTCGCGCCGGGCGTCGACACCGACATCATCATCGCCAACGACCCCGACGCCGACCGCTGCGCCGTCGCCGTCCCTGACCGCGGCGCCGAGGCCGGCTGGCGGATGCTGCGCGGCGACGAGGTCGGCGCGCTGCTCGCCACGCATCTGGTCCACCAGCGCGCCGCCGGCACCTTCGCGGCGAGCATCGTCTCCTCCTCACTGCTCTCCCGCATCGCCGCCCGGGCGGGCCTGGACTACACCGACACCCTGACGGGCTTCAAGTGGATCTCCCGGGTGGAGGGCCTGCGGTACGGCTACGAGGAGGCCCTCGGCTACTGCGTGGACCCCGGGGGCGTCCGAGACAAGGACGGCATCAGCGCGGCCCTCGCCGTCGCCGAACTCGCCGCCGAACTCAAGGCCAAGGGCCGCACGCTCTCCGACCTCCTGGACGACATCGCCCTGGAGTACGGCCTGCACGCGACCGACCAGCTCTCGGTGCGGGTCGCCGACCTCGGCCTCATCGGCGACGCCATGACCCGGCTGCGGGAGCGGCCGCCGACCTCCCTTGCGGGGCTGGCCGTGACAACCGCCGAGGACCTCACCCAGGGCACCGAGGACCTGCCCCCGACCGACGGCCTGCGCTACCACCTGGCCGGCGCCGGCCCCGTCGAGGCGGCCCGCGTCATCGTCCGCCCCAGCGGGACCGAGCCCAAGCTCAAGTGCTACCTGGAGGTCGTCCTCCCGGTCCCGGGCGGCGCCGAGACCCTCGCGGCCACCCGCACGCGCGCGGCCGAGGTCCTGTCCGCGCTGAAGACCGACCTCGCGGCGGCCGCCGGCATCTGAGCCTCCCTCCGCTGACGGAGCGACACGGCCGCACGCCGCCGCATCGCTCCGTCGGCGGGCGGTCCGTGGCCGGGGGTGCCCCACGCCCGCGAAAGTGATCCAGCACGTGCCGTCGGCGGTGTCCACCGGATACCGGATACGACCACCGCCGGTGACGTCGATCTGCCACTGCTCGCGGGTCCGCCCGCGGTGAGTGCCGTGTGCCAGGCTGCCCTTGTGCCGGTGGTGCCGGGACGTCTCGGCGGACGGCCGGGGATGCGTAGGCACGCTGAACCATGCACGGCAGGTGTTCCCGCGGGCCTGCCGGGCCGGGCTCTCCCGTCCCCTGGCCGAGGCCCGTCCGCGTCCGCGAAGCGGACCTCCCACTGGCCTTCCGGCGCCGGAGGTGCCGCCCGGTCGCCACGACCGGCCGCCATGTGGTGTCCCGCGGATCGGGTACCGCACCGCAGTCCGCGTCGTGATCCCTGGTCAGTGCGGCCGGCAGTTCGGGATCCGATCGGGCCTCGGCGGTGTGCTGCCAGGCGACGAGCCGAGCCCGGGCGCGGAACCGGGCCGCCCGTGCGGGTGCCCGGGGCCGCGCCTGCCGGCGGGGCCGGCAAGGGGTTCCCGTCGGGGACATTCGCGATGCATCAGCCCGGCCGGAGTTGACGCCGCCAGGAGGAGTTGCAGGAGTGCACAACCGAGGGCACGTCGCGGGAATTCAGCCGCGGCGTGCCCTTCCCCTTTCCCGCGCGGTTTTCGCGGGCGCGCCTCCGGACGGAGGCGCGCCCGGCGCGGGGCCGCCGGCTCACCCCAGGGCGAGCAGGACCAGCAGGGCGATCGCCCCGGCCACCGCGGGGGCGATCACCTCGTACGCCCAGCGCACCGTGACCTCGCCCTGGGCAGTGTCCCGGGCCGCGTGCTTCTCGGCGAGCTCCCGCAGCTCGTCGACGACCTGGTCGGACCAGGCCCTCGTGGAGTCCGACGCACCGAGGCGCTTGTTCAGGGTCGCGCCCGGATCGGCCGCGGCCACCGACCGCGCCCGCGTCCGCGCCGCGCGCTTGCGGGCGCGCATCGACACCGGGACCGCCCACAGCTGGTACTTCTTGCCCCCGGCGAACAGCTCGGTGGAGTACCCGGCACGCAGTCCTTCCACCGCCGCCCAGGGCGCGACGATGGTCCGGAAGGGGTTGCGCACCCGCAGCCGCTCCTCCCCCGCGAACACCACCGGGCGCAGGCTGAAGGCGGTGATCAGCGGCACGACCAGCACCAGCAGCGCCAGAGCGGCCCAGGGAGTGCGGCCGTCACCCCGGAGGATCGCGTCGATGCCGAGCCACAGGGCGATGGCGAGCATGATCACACCGCCGGCGATACCGGCCGCCGATCGGTAGGACCGGTCGGCGTACTTCGGCTGCCCCGGACCGGGCTGCGGGTCGGGGGCGGGGGTCTCTGAGCTCGTCATGAGATCAGATTGTGCCTGACGGGCCGCCGCTGCCTCACGGGGCAGAGGTTGCGTTAGTGCATCGGCGTCAGCCGCCCACGGTCTGGTCGTAGGCGGTGTCCTGCCTCGAGTCGTAGACCAGCCTGCCCGCCGCGTCGTAGCCCTTGACGCGCGGCGCCGACGTCACGGGCTTGGTGAGTATGCCGGTGACCGCGTAGTAGCCGTGGTCGAAGGCCGCCTCCTTGGTGACCCCTCCGTAGGAGACGGTGACCCTGGCGACCTGGGGCTCGGCCGTGCCGATGCTGCCCCAGCGGTATGGGAGCCTCCAGCTGTCGCTGGTGATCATCGTCTGCTCGTAGAGCTTGAAGGCGTTGATGTCGGGTGCCACGGGGCCCCGGCCCGGGTCGTCCCCGCCCCCGGAGTTCAGCCCGGAGACCTTGCCGTCCTTCATGGTGCAGATCAAGCGCTGGGCCCGGGAGTCCGACCTGTCGACCGCGACGACGCTGAAGCCGTCCCCCGGCGCGTTGTCGTCACCGGTGGCCCTCATGGCGAGGATCACGCGGTAGTCCCCGGCCGTGCCGGAGTCGTGCCGGAAGGTCTTCACCCGGGGCTCGTACCGCCGGTCGAAGCGCAGGCATTTCTCGATCGCCTCGCCCGCCTGCCGCATCGTGATCCCGTCCACGAGCTGCCCAGGGGTCGCCGGGCCCTCGGGAGCCGACGGTGTGCGGGACGCGCGCACCGCAGGGACGGAGGACTGCGGACGGGCCGTGCCGGAGGTCTTCGTCGGCACGGTGCCGCCGGCCGGCTGCGCGGTCGCCCCGCGCCCGTCCGGCTGGAAGTGCACGGCCACCGCCGTGCCCGGCACCGCCACGAGCGCCGCCAGGCCGGCTCCGGCCGCCGCCATACGACGGCGGCGATCGGTCCTGCCCTGCCGCACGATCGAGGCGTACGGCGCCTCACCGGGATGGAATCCGTCCGTCTCCCGCTCCAGCAGATCGCGCAGCCTCGCCTCGAACGGGGTGTCCTGCGGGTCCCCCGTCGCCGCCTCGTTCCCGGTGTCCGCGCTGTACCGGCTGTGCCCGCCGTCCGCGCTCGGCCTGTACTGCCCGTCCTGCCCCATGCCGCCCATCGGCCCCTCCTCCTGCCTGTGTGTTCCTCGCCGTGTCCCACCGCGCCGGCCCCTCTTCCGGGCCGGCGCCCGCCCTTGCCGCTTCCGCTCCCAGATGGCTGCGGAGTTTGGCCAGGCCTCTCGCGGCCTGACTCTTGACCGTCCCCACCGAGCAGCCCAGCACGTGGGCGACCTCGGTCTCCGACAGGTCGTCCCAGTACCTCAGGACCACCACCGCCCGCTGCCGGGCGGGGAGTTCGCCGAGCGCCTCCAGCAGCACCTCGCGCTGGGCGACCCGCGCCGTCGGATCGGCCCCCGCGCCGTCCGGCGGAGCGTCGACCAGCCGCTCCGGCACCCGTTTCTTGCGGAACCGGTCCTTGTTGCAGGTGATCAGGATCCGGCGCACATAGGCGTCGGGATTGTCCCTGCGCTGGAGCCTGCGCCAGGACCGGTAGGCCTTGGCGAGCGCCGTCTGGGCCAGGTCCTCGGCGTGATGCCTGTCACCTGTGAGGAGATAGGCGGTACGCACCAGATGGGCCCATCTGGCACGGACGTAGCCTTGGAACTGCGCCTCGTCGTCCGGATTCATCGATGACCCCCTTCACCCTCCAGACCACCGCTCGGGTGAAAACGGTTGCCGGATCCGGCCGTCGGTCCTCACGAATCCACCACTCGGGTGGTGACATGTGCTACGCGCGTAGATATGCTCATGTGGTGACCATGCCCACCACTGTTCCCGCTCACGGCCCGGACGCCGCGGCGAGGCTGGCGTCGATGTCCGACGTCACGTCCTCGGACGCCGCGCTGCGCCGCTTCCTGCACGGGCTGCCCGGCGTCGACGCGGTCGGCCTCGAGGCCCGCGCCGCAAGCCTCGGCACCCGCTCGATCAAGACCACGGCGAAGGCGTACGCCATCGACCTGGCGATCTCCATGATCGACCTCACCACGCTCGAAGGCGCGGACACCCCGGGCAAGGTCCGGGCGCTGTGCGCCAAGGGCGTCACCCCGGACCCGACGGACCGCACGGCCCCCAAGGTCGCCGCCATCTGCGTCTACCCCGACATGGCCGCGATCGCCAAGGAGTCGCTCGGCGCCTCCGGCGTCCGGGTCGCCTCCGTCGCCACCGCCTTCCCGGCCGGCCGTGCCGCGCTGCCCGTCAAGCTCGCCGACACCGCCGACGCGGTGGCCGCCGGGGCCGACGAGGTCGACATGGTCATCGACCGCGGCGCCTTCCTCTCCGGCCGCTACCTGAAGGTCTTCGAGGAGATCAGGGCGGTCAAGGCGGCCTGCCGCCGCTCCGACACGACCTCCGCGCGGCTCAAGGTGATCTTCGAGACCGGCGAGCTGGCGACGTACGACAACATCCGCCGCGCCTCCTGGCTCGGCATGCTCGCCGGCGCCGACTTCATCAAGACCTCGACCGGCAAGGTCGCGGTCAACGCCACCCCTTCCAACACCCTGCTGATGCTGGAGGCCGTGCGCGACTTCCGCGCCGCCACCGGCGTCCAGATCGGCGTGAAGCCCGCCGGCGGCATCCGCACCTCCAAGGACGCCATCAAGTTCCTGGTGCTGGTGAACGAGACCGTGGGCGACGAGTGGCTGAGCAACGAGTGGTTCCGCTTCGGCGCCTCCAGCCTGCTGAACGACCTGCTCATGCAGCGCCAGAAGCTGAGCACCGGCCGCTACTCCGGTCCCGACTACGTGACGGTGGACTGAGAACCCCATGACGAAAAAGACACAGACGACCGACACCCAGCGGCCCGAGCAGCCGAGGCCGGGCTCCGCCTTCGCGTACGCGCCCGCGCCGGAGTCCCGTTCCGTCGTCGACATCGCGCCCTCCTACGGCCTGTTCATCGACGGCGAGTTCACCGAGGCCGCCGACGGCAGGGTCTTCAAGACCGTCAGCCCGTCCACCGAGGAGGTGCTCTCCGAGGTGGCCCGGGCCGGTGAGGCGGACGTGGACCGCGCCGTGCGGGCCGCCCGCCGCGCCTTCACCTCGTGGTCGGCGCTGCCCGGCTCCGAGCGCGCGAAGTTCCTGTTCCGCATCGCCCGGATCGTCCAGGAGCGCTCACGCGAACTGGCCGTGCTGGAGACGCTGGACAACGGCAAGCCGATCAAGGAGACCCGCGACGCCGACCTCCCCCTGGTCGCCGCGCACTTCTTCTACTACGCCGGCTGGGCGGACAAGCTCTCGCACGCCGGCTACGGCCCGGACCCGCGCCCGCTGGGCGTGGCCGGCCAGGTCATCCCGTGGAACTTCCCGCTGCTGATGCTGGCGTGGAAGATCGCCCCGGCGCTGGCCGCGGGCAACACCGTGGTCCTCAAGCCCGCCGAGACCACACCGCTGTCGGCGCTGTTCTTCGCCGACATCTGCCGCCAGGCGGGGCTGCCCAAGGGCGTCGTCAACATCCTCCCCGGCTACGGTGACGCCGGCGCCGCGCTCGTCGCGCACGAGGACGTGGACAAGGTCGCGTTCACCGGCTCCACCGGGGTCGGCAAGCAGATCGCCCGCAGCATCGCCGGCACGAAGAAGAAGGTCACGCTGGAGCTGGGCGGCAAGGGCGCCAACATCGTCTTCGACGACGCCCCGGTCGACCAGGCAGTCGAGGGCATCGTCACCGGCATCTTCTTCAACCAGGGCCAGGTCTGCTGCGCCGGCTCCCGCCTGCTGCTCCAGGAGTCGGTGGCCGACGAGGTGCTGGACGCGCTCAAGCGCCGCCTGTCGACGCTGCGCGTCGGCGACCCGCTGGACAAGAACACCGACGTCGGTGCCATCAACTCCGCCGAGCAGCTGGCGCGGATCACCGCGCTCGCCGACGCCGGCGAGGCCGAGGGCGCCGAGCGCTGGTCGCCCGAGTGCGAACTGCCCTCCTCCGGGTACTGGTTCGCGCCGACGCTGTTCACTGGTGTCACCCAGGCGCACCGCATCGCCCGCGAGGAGATCTTCGGCCCGGTGCTGTCGGTGCTGACCTTCCGCACCCCGGCCGAGGCCGTGGAGAAGGCCAACAACACCCCTTACGGGCTGTCGGCCGGCATCTGGACGGAGAAGGGCTCGCGCATCCTGTCGGTCGCGAATCAGCTCCGCGCGGGTGTGGTGTGGGCCAACACGTTCAACAAGTTCGACCCGACCTCGCCCTTCGGCGGCTACAAGGAGTCGGGCTTCGGCCGCGAGGGCGGCCGGCACGGTCTGGAGGGGTACCTCGATGTCTGAGAAGTCCGAGAAGCCCGAGGCAGCGCGGCTGTCCGTCTTCAAGACCTACAAGCTGTTCGTCGGGGGCAAGTTCCCCCGCAGCGAGAGCGGGCGGGTGTACGAGGTGACCGACTCCAAGGGCGACTGGCTCGCCAACGCCCCGCAGTCCTCCCGCAAGGACGCCCGTGACGCGGTCTCCGCCGCCCGCAAGGCCGTCGCCGGCTGGTCCGGCGCGACCGCGTACAACCGGGGCCAGGTCCTCTACCGCGTCGCGGAGATGCTGGAAGGCCGCCGGGACCAGTTCGTTCGCGAGGTCGCCGAGGCCGAGGGGCTGTCGAAGTCCAAGGCCGCCGCCGTCGTGGACGCCGCGATCGACCGCTGGGTCTGGTACGCGGGATGGACCGACAAGATCGCCCAGGTCGTCGGCGGCGCCAACCCCGTCGCGGGGCCGTACTTCAACCTCTCCAGCCCCGAGCCCACCGGTGTCGTGGCGGTCCTCGCGCCGCAGGAGTCGTCCTTCCTCGGCCTGGTGTCGGTGATCGCCCCGGTGATCGCCACCGGCAACACGGCGGTCGTCGTGACGAGCGAGAAGGCCCCGCTGCCCGCGCTCTCGCTGGGCGAGGTGCTGGCCACCTCGGACGTCCCCGGCGGTGTGGTCAACCTGCTGTCCGGCCGGACGTCCGAGGTCGCGCCGACGCTCGCCTCGCACCAGGACGTCAACGCCATCGACCTCGCGGGCGCGGCGCACGACGCCGGACTGGCCCGGGAGCTGGAGGTGGCCGCCGCGGACAACCTCAAGCGGGTCCTGCGTCCACAGGCTGTGGACTGGGCGGCCGAGCCCGGCACGGAGCGCATGACCGCGTTCCTGGAGACGAAGACCGTGTGGCACCCGGCGGGTGCGGGCGCGGGCTCCGGCTCCGCCTACTGACCCGGTCTCCCCGGCGGCACCTCCCGCCGCCGGGGAGGACGGGCACGCTCAACCGGCGTTTCTCCCGGCCCCGGCCCCGTCGCCGTCCGTCGCCGTGTCCGCCGATGACGAGGCGAAGCGTTCGTACGCCGCCCGGCAGGTCGAGTAGCGCTCATAGGCGCGGGGGGGGAGACCGCCAGGGTGCCGCCCTGCGGGCCGCGCGCGGACCGGAACCACCCGTTGCCCTCGTCGGGTGCGTGCAGCAGCACGCAGCCGAGCTCACCGATCTCGCTCTTGAGGTGCCTGAAGTCGGCGCGACAGGGTGGCGGGATCGGGCCGGCCCCCGGCCGCCACCGCGACCACCCGGCCGTTGTGCGCCTTCATGCGCCAGTGGTGGTCCCGTCGGCGGACCGCTCGACGCTCCACCGTGCACCCGGCGCGGATCCGCGGTCCCTACGTGCGGCCATCACGTGGCCCCCGCCCCTTCTGCTCATCAGGGCCGAGCCCGCCGCCGTGGCTGATCCCGGTTCGCGGAAGGCAGTGGGAGGTGCCGCGCGCGACGGCCCATCGGTCCGGATACCGAAAGGGCTTCACACCGAAGTTGTCCCTCATTCCCACGGGACGACGCGCCCCGCCTGACCGAAGGTCGCTGGTCAGAGCGGGGCGAAGCGGGAACGACGGTCAGTGGCCCTGGAGCGTGCGCACCAGGCCGCCGACGAGCGGCAGATCGGCGACCGAGCGGCTGTCGGCGACCGGCTTGGTGAGCGTGGCGCTGGAGACCGGCTTGAAGTCGCTGACCTGCGAACCCACCGCGTTGTCCAGGGGGTTGACACTGGTGCGCGCCAGCGGGTTGACCGGCAGGTAGTTGATGGTGCCGACGACGGCCGACGCGGTCTCCTTGCCGGCCTTGTCGGCGCCTCCCTGCCCGTTGGGCTGCGCCGCGCCCGCCTGTGCCGCCCCGGCCACCGTGAGGGCGGCGACGGACGACACCGCGAGGGCTGCGGCGCGAAGAAGGGTACGGGAGAGCTGCGGCATGAAAGTCCACCTGCCTGGTCGCTGAACCGGTGCCGGGCCGGAGACCGGGGCCGGTCGCGGGCCGGCGGCCGTCTCCGTACGCGACGATGTCGCCACGTACGGTATTCGGTTGAACATCACGCGTCCAAAACATGTCCCCGCGGGTCACTCCAAAGGCCGAATGCCTCACACTGGTGTTCCGTGAGCTCCCACCCCGCCCGCGTGATCCTGCTGACCGGCCCCTCCGGGTCCGGCAAGTCCTCGCTCGCCGCCCGTACCGGGCTGCCGGTCCTGCGTCTGGACGACTTCTACAAGGAGGGCGACGACCCGACCCTCCCGCCGCTCGCGAGCGGTGCCGGGACCGACTGGGACTCACCGGTCTCCTGGAACGCCGAGGCCGCCGTCGCCGCCGTCGCCGAACTGTGCGCGACCGGGCGCACCGAGGTCCCCGCGTACGACATCTCCTCCAGCTCCATCACCGGCCGCACGGCCGTGGAGCTCGGCGGGGCACCGCTGTTCATCGCCGAGGGTGTCTTCGCCGCCGACATCGTCGCGCGGTGTGCCGGCCTCGGGCTGCTCGCCGACGCCCTGTGCCTGAGCCGGGGGGCGGTCACCACCGCCCGCCGCCGCTTCGTGCGGGATCTGCGCGAGGGCCGCAAGTCGGTGCCCTTCCTGCTGCGCCGCGGCTGGAACCTGATGCGGGCCGAACGGCACATCGTGGCCCGCCACTCGGCGCTCGGGGCCCATGTCTGCGACCGGGACGAGGCGCTGGACCGGATCACCGGTGCGCGATGCACACCTGTTCCCGTCCGGGTCTGAACGACACGGCGCTCGCGCCCGTAGACATGGGTGAGGGAGCGGTGCGCACAGACCCCCCGCTGCACGCGACCGCTCCCTCTCCCCCCTCCCCCCGCTGTGGAGCCCCCGCTCCCCCGATCCCCCCGGGGGCTCCGCGGCGTCAGGCCACCAGCTCGCCGAACGCCCCTTCCTCGTCGACGCCCGCGCTGAGCGTCTGGTCCTCGCGCAGCCGGCGCAGGGAGCGCCAGATGCTGCTCTTCACCGTGCCGACGCTGATGCCGAGGATGCCGGCGATCTCCGGGTCGGTCCGGCCCTCGTAGTAGCGGAGCACCAGCATCGTGCGCTGGGTCTCCGGCAGCTTGGCGAGCGCCTGCCAGAGCACGGCCCGCAGCTCGGTGCCGCGCATCTCGTCGCAGTCGCCCACCGTCTCCGGCAGTTCCTCGGTCGGGTACTCGTTGAGCTTGCGGCGCCGCCAGGCGCTGATGTGCAGATTCGTCATGGTGCGGCGGAGGTAACCGCCGACCGCCGCCTTGTCGCTGATCCGGTCCCAGGCCCGGTAGGTGGAGAACAGCGCGCTCTGCAGCAGGTCCTCCGCCTCGAAGCGGTCTCCGGTCAGGTGGTACGCGGTCGCGTACAGAGAGGCCCGGCGCTCCTGGACGTAGGCGGTGAAGTCCGCCTCCGCCGATACCCGCCGCTCCTCCTCGCCGCCCGTGGCCGGGTCGGCGAGGTCCCCCGAGGCCCCCGTGGCCTCTCCGTACGCGACACCCCCGTGTCCCCCGTGACCACCCTCGATCGCCGTGAAGTACGGCGGGCGATTGCGGATCACCCCACGTCCTGTGCCACGAGCGCACCCCCGCCCGCCCGTGGCACCGGGCTTCTCCACACCCCGCCCCGCGGTGCGCACCGCGGCGGCCGGGCGAAGCTCCTCGTTCCGGACCTGCTGGTGGGAGACGAGCGGGAGCGGCTGAAGTACTGCCGTCGTCGTGCTGTGCAGTGCGTTCATTTCGCGCCCCCGTGGGTGGAGCCTGCCTGGTGACTGTCTCGGCACGGCAGGGGCTTCGCCCAGGGCTGCCCTCGCCGTGAGCAATAGACTGCCGGGCCAGTTTCATGACGCTGTCCGCCGAGTGTCACAGGCCCGTCACAGACGCCACAGGTACCTTCCGCGGCCATCCTTGGTGGAGAATGCGGGCGTGCCCTTCCTGTTGCTGATCGAGGACGACGACGCCATCCGAGCGAGCCTCGAACTCGCCCTGTCTCGCCAAGGCCATCGAGTGGTGGCCGCGGCGACGGGCGAGGACGGGCTGAAGCTGCTGCGCGAGCAGCGGCCGGACCTGATCGTGCTGGACGTCATGCTGCCCGGGATCGACGGTTTCGAGGTGTGCCGGCGTATCCGGCGCACCGACCAGCTGCCGATCATCCTGCTGACCGCCCGCAGCGACGACATCGACGTCGTCGTGGGCCTGGAGTCCGGTGCGGACGACTACGTCCTCAAACCGATCCAGCCGCGGGTGCTGGACGCCCGCATCCGCGCGGTGCTGCGCCGCGGCGAGCGGGACAGCTCCGACTCGGCGGCCTTCGGCAGCATCGTGATCGACCGGTCCGCGATGACCGTCACGAAGAACGGCGAGGACCTCCAACTGACCCCCACCGAACTGCGCCTGCTGCTGGAGCTCAGCCGCCGGCCCGGGCAGGCCCTGTCCCGGCAGCAACTGCTGCGCCTGGTGTGGGAGCACGACTACCTCGGTGACTCCCGCCTGGTCGACGCCTGCGTGCAGCGGCTGCGCGCGAAGATCGAGGACGTTCCGTCGTCACCCACCTTGATCCGTACCGTCAGGGGCGTCGGATACCGCCTGGACGCCCCGGCGTGAATCCAGGGCATCACGAGTACGCCGCCGAGGACGACCCCGCGGAGCAGCGGCTGAACGGCTGGCGATCACGACTGCTGCGGTTCACGAGCCTGCGGCTGCGCCTGGTGGTGGTCTTCGCCGCCGTGGCGCTGGCCGCCGCCGTCTCCGCCTCCGGCATCGCCTACTGGCTCAACCGCGACGCCGTGCTGACCCGCGCCCAGAACGCGGCGCTGAACGACTTCCGTGCCTCCATGACGCGCAACGCGGGGTCGCTGCCGCGCCATCCGCCCTGCGACAAGCTGGCGGAAGCGACGCGGAGCATCGGCGCGAGCACCCAGAACTACCAGGTGATCCTCATCGGCACCGGGCCGGACGGCGAGCGCTGTGCGACCAAGTCGAGCAGCGACGGCCTCTCGCTGGACGCGGTGCCCGCCTCGCTGCGCAAGGCGGTCGAGAAGCGCAACCCCAAGCAGGGCGACCCCGCCGAGTACCACCTGTACTGGCAGCGGATCACCCGTGGCGGCCAGCCCTACCTGGTGGGTGGCGCCAAGGTGATCGGGGGCGGCCCGACCGGCTACATGTTCAAGTCGCTGGAGGCCGAGCGCAAGGACCTCAACTCGCTGGCCTGGTCGCTCGGCATCGCGACGGCGCTCGCCCTGATCGGCGCCGCGCTGCTGGCGCAGGCCGCCGCCTCCACCGTGCTGCGGCCCGTGGCACGGCTCGGGGAGGCCGCGCGGCAGCTCGGCGAGGGCAAGCTCGACACCCGGCTGAGGGTGACCGGCACCGACGAACTCGCCGAGCTGTCACGGACGTTCAACCGCACCGCCGAGCGCCTGGAGCGGCGGGTGGACGAGCTCAGCCAGCGCGAGGCGGCCAGCCGCCGCTTCGTCGCCGACATGTCGCACGAGCTGCGCACCCCGCTGACCGCGATCACCGCCGTCGCCGAAGTGCTGGAGGACGAGGCGGACTCCCTCGACCCGATGATCGCCCCGGCGGTGCGGCTGGTGGTGAGCGAGACCAAGCGGCTGGGCGAACTGGTCGAGAACCTCATGGAGGTCACCCGCTTCGACGCGGGCACCGCCAGGCTCGTCGAGGACGCGGTGGACGTCTCCGACATGGTCACCGCCTGCATGGACACCCGTGCCTGGCTGGACGCGGTCGACCTCGACGCACCGCGGGGCATCATCGCGCGGCTCGACCCGCGCCGCCTGGACGTCATCCTGGCCAACCTGATCGGCAACGCCCTCAAGCACGGCGGCTCGCCGGTCCGGGTCAAGGTGCGGCAGGACGGCGAGGAACTGGTCGTGGAGGTCGCCGACAACGGCCCCGGCATCCCCGAGGACGTCCTGCCGCACGTCTTCGACCGGTTCTTCAAGGCCGACGCCTCCCGCGCCCGTTCCGAGGGCAGCGGCCTGGGTCTGTCGATCGCGCTGGAGAACGCGCACATCCACGGCGGCGGCATCACCGCGGCCAACGCCCCCGGCGGGGGCGCTGTCTTCACGCTGCGGCTGCCCATGGGCGGTGGGGACGACCTCGCCCCGGAGCCCGAGGAAGGAAACGCGAACACATGACGCGACCGCCCCGGGGCACCGCCCCGTACCCCGCGGCGCCGGGCTCGGCCCGGCGGTGGCGCGCCCCGCTCCTCGCCGTGGTGTGCGCGGCGCTGGCGGCCGGCTGCGGCATCCGCACGACCTCCGTGCCGGTGGACGCGGGACCGGCACCGTCGCGGGTGTCGTGCGCGGTTCCGGACCGCCCCCGGGCGACGGCGACGGCGACGGTCTCCGCCTCCGTCCCGGCCTCTCCTCCCGCGTCCGGCTCCACGACGGCGCCGGCTCCTTCCAGCGCGGAGTCCCTGGCCACCGTGTATCTGGTGTGCAGCTCGCAGGTCGCCGACGTGCACCGCATCGTCGCCCTCGCCGGGCTGACCCGGCTCGGCACCGCCGTGGCGCTGCTGCGCGAACTCCAGCAACGGCTCGGGATGGCCGAGGCGACGGCCGGCTTCGGCACCGCCGTGCAGGGCGACCTCGCCGTGGAGGGACCGCATCCCGGCGATCCGCGGGACGCGCTGCGGCTGAGCGCGCCGGTGTCGGAGCTGCCGCCGTTCGCGCTCGCGCAGTTGGTGTGCACCTACGCGGCCGATCCGTCGCTCTCCTCCGACGGCTCGGTGGTGCTGGGAGGTTCCGACGACGCCAAGGTGCGCCGTTTCACCTGCACCAGCGCCTTGCGCACGGACCCCGGGGCGGCCGAAACCGCTGGAACCGCCGTGAAGTGACGGACGTCCTTCCATTCGTGCGGCGCAACGGCTCTCTCCCCAAAGTGCGCGCGGTGGGCCTGATACTCGCCGCGGTTCATCTGACCCTGGTGGGATGGCTGCTGCTGCGTCCGCAGTACCTCGCCTGGGTCGACGCGCCGAACCTGCGCCCCCTGGCGACGATCCGCGCCGACCTCGCCCGGCCGCCCGTGGAGGCGGCCCGTGAACTGGGCGCGGGACTGGTGCTGCTGGCGCCGCTGGGGGTGCTGCTGCCCATGGCCGGGGGGCGGGCACGGGTCTCCGGGCCGGGTTCGTTCGCGCGGACGGTGTTCGCCGGGCTGATGATCTCGCTGACCCTGGAGTTCATGCAGACCGGCGTGCCGGGCCAGATCTTCGACGTCGACGCCCTGCTGCTCAACACCGCGGGCGTCGCCCTGGCCCACCTCGCGGTCGTACCGGCCGCGCGTGCCCGGCTGCGGCGGCGCGGTGAGCGGGTCACGGCCCGTGGCGCGGCCCGCACTCAGGGCCGGACCCCGAGGATTCCCAGGGTCGGAGTCGCCCCGTAGAGCGACGATTCGCGGGGGTATGCGCTCGTACGGTGGTGGCATCGGCCGGAGGGACCGGCCTGGAACTCCCGAAGGAGCACCCGCCATGTCCGCTCTGGTCCGCCCGCGTCACGGCCGGATGATCGCCGGGGTCTGCGCCGGGCTCGCCGACCGGTTCGGCACCTCGCACACCACGATGCGCGTGATCTTCCTGCTCTCCTGCCTCCTGCCCGGCCCGCAGTTCCTGCTCTACCTGGCGCTGTGGATCGTGCTGCCCGCCGAGGGCCGCCCCTCGGCCGCGCTGTAGCCGCCGGTACCGGAACGCGCGAGGGCCGCACCCCCGTCAGGGGTGCGGCCCTCGCGCATGGGCGGGGTCAGCCGCCGATGGGCAGGCCCTGCAGCGGGAGCTGACCGATCGGCAGCTTGCCGATGGGCAGGCCGCCGAGCAGCGTGTTCAGCGCGACGGGGGTGTTCTGCGCGCCGGGGACGACGCTGCCCGTCTTGGGCAGGTTGCCGGCGAGCGAGTCGAGCGGGACCGCCTGGGCCACTTGGTTGACCGGCAGAGAGGTGGCCGGCAGGTTGGGCACCTGGGGCAGGCCCATGTCGGTCGTCGACGGGGCGGCGGATGCGGCGCCCGCGGCGGCACCGACGAAGGCCACGCCCAGCGCGGCGGCACCGAGAGTCTTGACGGTTCCGGTCTTCATGGTTGCGATCCTCGTGATGGGGGAGATGGAGCGCCCGCCGCGTCGACACACCGGCCGTAACCGCGGGAATTCGGAACGTAGCGAGGCGGGGCACCGCGGCGCAAGCGAACGCGTGCCGCCGAGCGCCGCGCCGTCACCTCCCCGGCGCGCCCGTACCCGCCCTGCCGGTCCCTGCCCCTCGGACGCGGAACCGCTGGCCGAGGCATGTGCGGCGGAACCGCGGCTCGGCCTTCGGTTCGGCGTACCCGGGCTTGATGACGTCATTGATCATCGCCACCCGTTCATCGAAAGGGATGAACGCCGAGTTCATCGTGTTGACGATCCGCGAGCACACGACAGTTGGCGTGGGGTCAGGTTCACCGGCCCTTGCCCCGTGGACCGGGGCCGCGACGCGGCCTGTCCGCCGGGTGTGCGGGCCGGCGTCGTACCAGGGTCCGTTCTATGCGCGTAGGAGTTAGAGTGCGGAAATGACGAGCCAGAGCGTGATCCCGAGTTCTGAGCAGATCCGGCGTGCGCCGAAGGTGCTGCTTCACGACCATCTGGATGGTGGTCTGCGGCCGGGGACGGTCGTCGACCTGGCCCGTGCGTCGGGTTACGAGGGGCTTCCGGAGTGGGACCCCGACAAGCTCGGGGTGTGGTTCCGCGAGGCGGCCGACTCGGGTTCGCTGGAGCGGTATTTGGAGACGTTCTCGCACACGGTCGGTGTGATGCAGACGCGTGAGGCCCTGGTGCGGGTCGCTGCGGAGTGTGCCGAGGATCTTGCGGCCGACGGTGTGGTGTACGCGGAGGTGCGGTTCGCGCCGGAGCTGCACGTCGCGCGGGGCCTGGGCCTGGAGGAGGTCGTCGAGGCCGTCAACGAGGGCTTCCGGGAGGGCGAGCGGCGTGCCCGTGAGGAGGGCCGGCGTATCCGGGTGGGAGCGCTGCTGACGGCGATGCGGCATGCGGCGCGGTCGCAGGAGATCGCGGAACTGGCGATCTCGTACCGGGACGCGGGCGTGGTCGGCTTCGACATCGCGGGCGCCGAGGCGGGCTTCCCGCCCACCCGCCACCTGGACGCCTTCGAGTACCTGAAGCGGGAGAACTTCCACTTCACCATCCACGCCGGCGAGGGGTTCGGGCTGCCGTCGATCTGGCAGGCGCTCCAGTGGTGCGGCGCGGACCGGCTGGGCCACGGTGTCCGCATCATCGACGACATCGAGGTGGCCGAGGACGGGTCGGTGAAGCTGGGCCGGCTGGCGTCGTACGTGAGGGACAAGCGCATCCCGCTGGAGATGTGCCCGACCTCGAACCTCCAGACGGGGGCGGCCTCCTCCTACGAGGACCATCCGATCGGGCTGCTGCGCCGGCTGCGGTTCCGGGTGACGGTGAACACCGACAACCGGCTGATGAGCGGTACGAGCATGAGCCAGGAGTTCGAGCATCTGGCGACGGCGTTCGCGTACACGCTGCGGGACTTCGAGTGGTTCTCGATCAACGCGCTCAAGTCGGCGTTCATCCCGTTCGATGAGCGGTTGGCACTGATCGACGAGGTGATCAAGCCGGGGTACTCGGCGCTGCGCAGCGAGTGGCTGTTCCAGGGGTGAGGAGCCGGCGGGGGCCGGGACGCGGCCCGCTGCCGCAAGGACCCCCGCACCCCCGGTGATCGCGCGGGGGGCCGGCCGGGAACAGGTGAGTCCCTGACCGGCCCCTCACCGGATCAACGCCGCGAACCCCGCGGCCGGCTACTCGCAGGCGACTCCGTCGCCGTCGCGGTCGAGCCCGCTGCGGTAACCCGGGTCACCCACGTAGAGCGGGGCGGCCCCGGCGGCGCGGGCCGCCGTGCAGTTCGCGTAGTACGCGCTGCCTCCGCCACCCCCGCTGCCGCTCCCGCCCCCCGAGCCGCTGCCACCGCCGCCGGACCCGGAGGCGGCCTTGACGGACTTGGTCACCGTCACCCTGGGCAGCGGCTTCGCCGTGACGGTCCTGGTCACCGTCGGAGCGGGCTCGGGGGACTCGGTGACGGTGGCCGTGGCGGTCGCGGTGACGGTGGCCCTCGCCGTGACCGTCGGGGCGGCCTTCGCCTTCGCGTTGGCCTGGTCGGCCCCGTTCCCCGTGGCCGCGGCGGTGATCACCATGGCGAACAGGAACACCCCGACCCCCGCGAACCAGACACGCTTGCGCCGGTGCAGCGGCCGGGAGTCCGGTACGCGCGACGCCCCGGAAGTGTCGTACGGATGCGTCGGCGGCTGACCCCATCCCTGCTGCTGCGGCCTCGGTCCCCACCCCTGCGGCTGCTGCGGGCTGTTGCTCACTCGGTTTTCCCTCCCCATACCCCTGCGGACAGCACTGTCCGCATGGCGCCCGGCCGGGGCGTCGAACCCCAGCTCACGCTCCCGAAGGGACCGGGCGGCACATGAAGTCCCCCCACACGTGCCGTCGTTCCTGCCGGGGAACGACCGACGAACACGAGGCAGCCACTCCCTCTTCACAGGAAGCACACAGTAGCGAGAGGCTACGACAGCGGAGGGCGCGGCAACTGGGTTTCGCGCGAATGACGCCCGGCCGCGTCCGGGTTCCACCGGTACGTACGGCAATGCCGCGCCAGGCAGCCGTCCGCTCCGGGAGGCAGCGGACCAAGCGCAGCCGTACGCGCGTAGAGCCCGTGGATGATGCTGAATATTGACCTCTCGGCCAGGCCGTGCACACCTTCCCGTCTGCCATGGTTACGCCATGGCTTCGCAAGCTTTACCGGTGCGTGGTGCGCGGTTGGGAAAGAGAGTCACTCCGGGGCTGACCCCGGCGGCACGGCGGGAATCGGACGACACCGTCCGGGCCGCCGTTCTCGTGCTGCCCGGGGGCAGCGCGTTGAGCACGCGCCGGCGCTCGCCGGTGGCGGCGGCCGCCATGGTGCCTCTGGCCCGTCGGCTGGTGCGGGCGGCCGGGCGGGGCGAGGGCTTGGCCGTGCACGTCGTGCACTACCGCTTCCGCGGCTGGAACGGCGGTCACGCCCACCCCGCGCAGGACGCCGAGTGGGCCGTGGACGAGGTCGTACGGCGCTACGGCGACGTGCCGGTGGCCCTGGTCGGCATGGACATGGGCGGCCGCGCGGCACTGCGGGCGGCCGGCCACGCGGCCGTCGACTCCGTGGTGGCGATGGCCCCGTGGCTGCCCGACGCCCTGGAACCCGACCCCGTCAAGCAGTTGATCGGCCGTCACGTGCTGATCGTGCACGGGACGAACGACCACTCCACCCACCCCGACCTGTCCTACCGGCTCGCCGAACGCGCGAAGAAGGTCAACCGGGACGTGTGCCGCTTCGAGGTGCACTCCGACGGCCATCTGCTGACCGACCACCGCTCCGAAGTCTCCGCCCTTGCCGCCGACTTCGTCCTCGGGACCCTGCTGGGGCGGTCCTTCGCCCGTCCCGTCGCCGACGCCCTGGCCGCCCCTCCCCCGCTCGGCCTGCGCATGCCGCTGGCGACGGGTTTCGGCCGCGCACCGCTCCACTGACGAACCCCCGGCACCAAGAGCTGTCCCGGCGTTCGCCTGCGCGCCGTACGGACGTACGGACGGTGTCAGGGGGGCGGGGGAGCATCACGGCAGCCGGTGGAAAAGCGAGGTCCGTCATGTGTCTGCACCAGCCGCAGTGCCCGCCCTCCGACGCTCCCGACCGTGAGGCGGCGCATGCGACGGCGTCCCACAGCGAACAGGGCTGGAGCCTGCTGTGCAACGGCGTCCTGCTCTTCGAGGACACCGGGGAGATCCTGCCCGACGGCCGGGTCGTCGATCCCCGCCGTCCGACGGACGCGCCGCTCACCCCGGGATGAGCCTGCCGCGCCGCCCGATCAGGAACTTCTTGAAGGCCGCCACGGGCGCCGTGTCCGGGTGACCGCCGAGCCAGGCCACCCCGATCTCGCGCACCGCGCGCGGCGCCGTCACCGACAGCTCCACCACACCGGGACGGGGCACCAGCGGCGGCGGCAGCAGCGCCACTCCCAGACCCGCGGCCACCAGGCCGCGCAGCGTCTCCGTCTCCTCGCCCTCGAAGGCGACACGCGGGGTGAACCCGGCCTCGGCGCACAGGGTGTCGGCGATCCTGCGCAGCCCGTAGCCCGGTTCGAGGGTGACGAACAGTTCACCGGCGGCCTCCGCGAGCCGGATCCTGCGCCGTCCCGCGAGCCGGTGGCCGTCGGGGACGACCAGCCGCAGCCGCTGCTCGTCCAGGCGCCGGGTGACCAGATCGGGTGCGTCGGGGACCGGTGAGGTCAGGCACAGGTCCAGCTGACCCGCGCGCAGCCCGGCCAGCATCGCCTCGCTGTAGTTCTGCACGAGCTGGAAGCGCACCCGCGGGTGGTCGGCACGGAACTCCCGCAGCAGGGCAGGTACGGTCTCCGAGCCGAGGGTGTGCAGGAAGCCGAAGGCGACCCGCCCGGTCGCCGGGTCGGCGCCGGCGCGTGCCGACTCCGCCGACCGTTCCACCTCCCCCAACGCGCGCTCCACGGAGGCGAGGAAGCCCCGCCCGGCGGGGGTGAGCGAGACGGTGCGCCCCTGGCGGGCGAAGAGCGTGACGCCCAGATCGGTTTCGAGCCGGACCATGGCCCGGCTCAGCGTCGACTGCGGTACGCCCAGCTCGCGCGCCGCCCGTGTCACGTGCTCGTGCCGCGCGACCGCCGCGAACTGCGCGAGCCGGGGCGCGAGGACGGCCGCCCAGGAGGCGCTGTCCAGCTCCGCACGCATGTCGCTCGCGTCACTCGAAGGCGGAAACGATGCCGTCGACCTCGCTTCATGCACCATGGGAACGATTATGGCGAGTCCATGCATTGGACGCATGAAACGTGCCGGTCCTAGCGTGGGGGACATGCCTTCTGCCGATACAGGGGCGTCCGCCATGACACGGCCGGACGCCTCCTCTGCCGACGCTCTCCGCCCGGGTGCACCCGGCTACCGCCGCGCCAATGTGGCGCTGTTCGCCGCCGGTCTCGCGACCTTCGCCCTGCTCTACTCGACACAGGCCCTGCTCCCCGCGCTCTCCGCGGGCCTCTCGCTCACCCCGGCGCAGGCCAGCCTCACCGTCTCCGCCACGACGGCGGCGCTCGCGCTGGCCCTGCTGCCGGTGAGTGCGCTGAGCGAGAAGTACGGCCGCACGGCGGTGATGACGGCCTCGGTGTTCAGCGCCTCGGCACTGGCCCTGGTCATCCCCTTCGCTCCGGACCTGACCACGCTCGTCGTGCTGCGCGCCGTGCAGGGCGTGGCGCTGGCCGGGCTGCCCGCGACGGCGATGGCCTATCTCGCCGAGGAGATCCACCCCAAGGCGGTGGCCTCCGCGATCGGCCTGTACGTGGCGGGCAACAGCATCGGAGGGATGAGCTCCCGGGTCCTGACCGGCGCCTTGGCCCAGGCGTTCGGGTGGCGCACCGCGCTGTTCGCGGCCGGCCTCATGGCGCTGCTGTGCGCCGTCGCCTTCCGCCTGCTGATCCCGCCCGCCCGTAACTTCCGTCCCGGGCCGGTCAATCCGGCGGCCCTGGTGCGCATCGTCGGCCACCACCTGCGCACACCGCTGCTGCGCCGCCTCTACGCGATCGGGCTGCTCTTCATGGCGGTCTTCGGCGCCGTCTACAACGTCCTGGGCTACCGGCTGGGCGAGGAGCCCTTCGGCCTCTCCCAGACGGCCATCGGCTTCATCTTCCTGGTCTACCTGGTCGGTACCGCCGCCTCGGCGGCCTCGGGGGTGCTGCACGGCCGCATAGGCCGCCGCGGCGCCCTGTACGTCGCCGCGGGCCTGGTGACCACCGGACTGCTGCTGAGCCTCGCCGGCTCCC
This sequence comes from Streptomyces sp. RLA123, assembly GCF_056270165.1. NCBI lineage: Bacteria > Bacillati > Actinomycetota > Actinomycetes > Kitasatosporales > Streptomycetaceae > Streptomyces > Streptomyces sp. RLA123. The sequence continues at coordinate 3,287,319 of NZ_JBWDOR010000003.1, forward strand.
TCGCCGCCGTGCTCACCGGCCTCGTGCTGATCACGGCCGGCTTCTTCACCGGCCACGCCATCGCCTCGGGCGCCGTCAGCCGCACGGCCGGCACCGGCCGCGCCCAGGCCTCCGCCCTCTATCTGACGGCGTACTACATCGGCAACAGCCTCGGCGGCACCCTGGGCGCCTCCGCCTTCCACTCCGCGGGCTGGGACGGCACGGTCGTCCTCTGCCTCGCGGCGGTCCTGGCCGTCGCCGGCATCACCTTCCACGCCACCCGGCGTGCCCTCGCCGAGCACCGCGGCCGGGCGCTGCTCACCGCCGGCTGAGCCGCGCACATCACGCGGTGGGGAAGAGAGCGGGACCGGTGGACGTCCACCGGTCCCGCTCGCTGCGCCGCTCGGGGGGCTGCCCCGGTCAGGCGATACGGTCCAGCACGATCGGGCGGGGCGTGAACGCCGTGCTTTCCGGAGAGATCTCGACGCCGCCGGTAAGGGCCGCCAGGGCGTAGTCGAACTTCTCCGGGGTGTCGGTGTGCAGGGTCAGCAGCGGCTGGCCCTGCGTGACCGTCGCGCCGGGCTTGGCGTGGATCTCGACGCCGGCGCCGGCCTGCACCGGGTCCTCCTTGCGCGCGCGGCCCGCGCCCAGACGCCAGGCGGCGACGCCGACGGCGTAGGCGTCGAGGCCGGTGAGCACACCGGACCGCTCGGCGGTGACCACGTGCCGCTCGCGGGCGACGGGCAGTTCCGCGTCCGGGTCGCCGCCCTGGGCGGCGATCATGCGGCGCCACACGTCCATGGCGGAGCCGTCGGCCAGCGCCTTGGCGGGGTCGGCGTCCTTCAGGCCGGCCGCGTCGAGCATCTCGCGGGCGAGGGCGAGGGTCAGCTCCACCACGTCGGCGGGACCGCCGCCCGCCAGGACCTCGATGGACTCGCGGACCTCGAGCGCGTTGCCCGCGGTCAGGCCCAGCGGGGTCGCCATGTCGGTGAGCAGGGCGACGGTCCTCACACCGTGGTCGGTACCCAGACCCACCATGGTGGAGGCCAGCTCGCGGGCCTGCTCCAGGTTCTTCATGAAGGCGCCGGAGCCGACCTTGACGTCCAGGACGAGCGAACCCGTGCCCTCGGCGATCTTCTTCGACATGATCGAGGAGGCGATCAGCGGGATCGCCTCGACGGTGCCGGTCACGTCGCGCAGCGCGTACAGCTTCTTGTCGGCCGGGGCGAGGCCGTCGCCCGCCGCGCAGATGACCGCTCCGGCGTCGCCGAGGACCCGCAGCATCTCCTCGTTGGTCAGCAGCGCCCGCCAGCCGGGAATGGACTCCAGCTTGTCCAGGGTGCCGCCGGTGTGGCCCAGGCCCCGGCCGGACAGCTGGGGCACGGCAGCGCCGCAGGCGGCCACGAGGGGCGCGAGCGGCAGCGTGATCTTGTCGCCGACACCGCCGGTGGAGTGCTTGTCGGCGGTCGGGCGCGGCAGCGAGGAGAACTCCATGCGCTCGCCGCTGTTGATCATCGCCGCCGTCCAGCGGGCGATCTCCGCCCGGTCCATGCCGTTGAGCAGGATCGCCATGGCGAGCGCGGACATCTGCTCGTCGGCGACCTCACCCTTGGTGTAGGCGTCGATGACCCAGTCGATCTGCTCGTCGTCCAGGCGGCCACCGTCGCGCTTGGTGCGGATGACGGAAATGGCGTCCATGATTCACGTACCTTCTTAACGGTTGGTCAGGTCGTCCGGGCCGAACGCGTCGGGCAGGACGTCCCGCATGGTGCGGATGCCGTCGGACATCTCGACCAGCAGATCGGGGCCGCCGTGCTCCCACAGCAGCTGCCGGCAGCGGCCGCACGGCATCAGCTGGTCGCCGTTGCGGTCGACGCAGGTGAACGCGACGAGCCGGCCCCCTCCCGTCGCGTGCAGGAGCGAGACCAGCCCGCACTCGGCGCACAGGCCGAGGCCGTAGCTGGCGTTCTCCACGTTGCACGCGGCGATGACACGGCCGTCGTCCACCAGGGCGGCCGCTCCCACCGGGAAGTGGGAGTAGGGCACATAGGCCCGGGACATGGCGTCCCGGGCCTGCGCCCGCAGGCCTTCCCAGTCGACCCCGGTGGGGTCGGCCGGGCCCGCGGTGCCGGTCACTTCCCCTGACCCTTTCGGTAGCGCATACCGTCAGCCTTGGGCATGCGCAGGCGTTGCGCCGACAGGGAGAGCACCAGCAGAGTGACGACGTACGGGGTCGCGCCGACGAACTCGGCCGGGACCTCGTCGGTGAGCAGGTACCAGACCAGCACCAGCGCGCCGACGGCCAGGCTGGCCACGCCCTGCCACACGTTCCGCTTCCACAGCTTCCAGGCGCCGAGCAGCACCACCAGGATCACCAGGAGCAGCAGCAGCGCGTGGACGGTGGGACCGCCGTTGCGCAGCTGGAGCGCGTCGGAGTAGCCGAACAGGCCGGCACCGGCGGCGAGGCCGCCCACCCGCCAGTTGCCGAAGATCATCGCGGCGAGACCGATGTAGCCGCGGCCGCCGGTCTGGTTCTCCAGGTAGATGTGCGTGGGCACCATCGCCAGGAACGCGCCGCCGAAACCGGCGAGGGCACCGGAGACGATCACAGCGACGTACTTGTAGAGGTACACGTTGACGCCGAGCGACTCGGCGGCCACCGGGTTCTCACCGGCGGAGCGCAGCCGCAGGCCGAACGCCGTGCGCCACAGCAGGTAGAAGCTGGCCACGAAGAGCACGGCGGCGATGATCGTCAGCGCCGAGACGTCGGTGACGAGGCCGCCGATGACACCCGCGAGGTCGGAGACGAAGAACCAGCCGTGCTTCTCGATGCCGCTCAGCCAGTCGGACAGCCCGGGGATGTCGAACGACGGCAGGGAGTCCACCGGAGGCGACTGCTTGGGGTTGCCGCCCTTGGCCGCCGCCTCGCCGCCTGTGAACCACAGCTTGGCGAGGTACTGCGTCGCGCCGAGCGCCAGGATGTTGATCGCCACACCGGAGATGATGTGGTCGACGCCGAAGGTGACGGTGGCGACCGCGTGGACCAGACCGCCGACCGCGCCGCCGACGACACCGGCGAGGACGCCGATCCAGGGGTTGGTCTGCCAGCCCGCCCAGGCACCGAAGAAGGTGCCGAGGATCATCATGCCCTCGAGGCCGATGTTGACCACGCCGGAGCGCTCGGACCACAGACCGGCCAGACCGGCCAGACCGATCGGCACCGCGAGCCCGAGGGCCGCGGTGATCTGGCCCTGTGCGGTGAGCTGGTCCTGGCCCGTGACGATCCGCACGACCGACACCAGCGCGAGCGCGCCGGCGATGATCAGCAGGATCACCGGGAAGGAGAGGCGGACCTTGCGGCCCTTGGTGCCGGCCGCCTTGGGAGCCGCGGGCGGCGGGGTGTGGGTCGTCGTGGCGGTCACGCCGTCACCTCCTTCTTGGTGCGCGCCTGGGCGGCGAGCTGCTCGCCGACCTTCTGCTGCTGCCGCTTGAGGCCGTAGCGGCGGACGAGCTCGTAGGCGATGACGACGCACAGGACGATGACGCCCTGCATGACGCCGACGATCTCCTTGTCGTAGCCGTCGAACTCCAGGCGGCCGGAGCCGCGCTCCAGGAAGCCCCACAGCAGTGCGGCCAGCGCGACACCGACCGGGTTGTTGCGGCCCAGCAGCGCCACCGAGATGCCGGTGAAGCCGATACCGGCCGGGAAGAGGTCGGCACCGTAGGCGTGCACGTCGTTCAGCAGCAGCGGCAGACCGGTCAGGCCGGCCAGGCCGCCCGAGATCAGCATGCTGATGACCACCATGCGCTTGACGCTGACACCGCTCGCGGTGGCCGCGCTCTCCGACATCCCGACGCTGCGCAGGTCGAAGCCGAAGCGGGTGCGGCCCAGCACGAACCAGTAGCCGACGCCGATGATCACGGCGAGGACGACGAAGCCGTAGATCTGGCCGATGTCCTCACCCATGTCGAAGTTGAACAGGTGGCCCGACGAGGGCAGCGGCGTGGTCGACACCGAGGTCTGCGCCTTGTCGAGGTGGCCGAGCCGGCCGGCCTTGAGGAAGAAGCCCAGGATGGACAGCGCGATCGCGTTCAGCATGATGGTCGAGATGACCTCGCTGACGCCGCGGGTGGTCTTCAGGAGGCCCGCGATGCCGGCCCACACGCCACCGACCACCATGGCCACGACGATGATCAGCGGGATCTGCAGGAAGCTCGGCAGGGTCACCGCCCCACCGACCGCGGCGGCGAAGAAGACGCCCAGCCGGTACTGGCCCTCGACACCGATGTTGAACAGGTTCATGCGGAAGCCGACGGCGACCGCGATACCCGCGATGTAGTAGTAGCTGGCCTTGTTGATGATCTCGACCTGGCTGTCGCTCTTGAAGCCGTAGTCGATCATCGTGCTGAAGGCGCCGAACGGCTCCTTGCCGGTGGCCAGCAGCACGAGCGCGGTGATCACGAACGAGGCGACGATCGCCAGCACGGGTGCGGCGACGGCGAGGAGCAGCCGCTCCTTGTCGATCTTCTTCATCGGTCCTCTTCCCCGTGCGCGGCGTCGCCGTTCTCGTGCTCGAGACGGCCGGCGGCGGCGCCGGTCATCGCGGAGCCCAGCTCCTCCGGGGTGATGGTGGCGGGGTCGGCGTCGGCGACCAGGCGGCCGCGGTACATGACACGCAGGGTGTCGGACAGCCCGATCAGCTCGTCCAGGTCCGCGGAGATCAGCAGCACGGCCAGGCCGTCGCGGCGGGCCTCACGGATCTGGTCCCAGATCTGGGCCTGCGCGCCGACGTCCACACCCCGGGTGGGGTGGGCGGCGATGAGCAGCCGGGGCTGATGGCTCATCTCCCGGCCGACGATCAGCTTCTGCTGGTTGCCACCGGACAGGGACGCGGCGGTGACCTCGATACCTGCGGTGCGGACGTCGTACTCGCGCACGATCCGCTCGGTGTCGCGGCGGGCCGCGGCCGGGTCCAGGAGGCCGCCCTTGCTGTTGGGGCGCTCGGTGACGTGGCCGAGGATGCGGTTCTCCCACAGCGGGGCCTCCAGCAGCAGCGCGTGCCGGTGGCGGTCCTCGGGGATGTAGCCGATGCCGTCCTCGCGGCGCTTGCGCGTCGGGAGGTGGGTGATGTCCGTGGTGCCGAGCGTGATCCGGCCGGCGTCGGGCGGGAGGATGCCCATGATCGCCTCGACCAGTTCCGCCTGGCCGTTGCCCTCGACGCCCGCGATGCCCAGGATCTCGCCCTTGTGGATCGTCAGGGAGATCCGGTCCAGGACGACGCGCTCGATGCCCTCAAGGTCGGTCTCCGACAGGTGCAGACCGTCCACGGTCAGCATCGGGATGTCGGTGACCGTGGACTCGCGGGTCTCCGGCGACGGCAGCTCGCTGCCCACCATGAGTTCCGCGAGCTGCTTGGGGGTCGTGGTCTTCGGGTCGGCGGAGCCGACGGTGGTGCCGCGCCGGATGACCGTGATCTCGTCCGCGACGGAGAGCACCTCGCCGAGCTTGTGCGAGATGAAGATGACGGTGAGGCCCTCGGCCTTCAGACCGCGCAGGTTGCCGAAGAGGGCGTCGACCTCCTGCGGGACCAGGACCGCCGTCGGCTCGTCGAGGATCAGCGTACGGGCGCCTCGGAAGAGGACCTTGAGGATCTCGACACGCTGACGGTCGGCGACACCGAGGTCCTCCACCAGGACGTCCGGCCGCACTCCGAGGCCGTAGGCGTCCGAGATCTCCTTGATCCTGGCACGGGCGCGGCCGCCGATACCGAAGAGTTTCTCGCTGCCGAGCACGACGTTCTCGAGGACCGTCAGGTTGTCGGCGAGCATGAAGTGCTGGTGCACCATGCCGATGCCGCGGGCGATGGCGTCGCCGGGGTCGTGGAAGGTGACCTGTTCGCCGTCGACGGTGATGGTGCCCTCGTCCGGCTTCTGCATGCCGTAGAGGATCTTCATCAGGGTCGACTTGCCGGCGCCGTTCTCACCCACGAGGGCGTGCACGGTGCCGCGGTGGATGGTGATGTCGATGTCGTGGTTGGCCACGACACCCGGGAATCGCTTGGTGATGCCGCGCAGTTCGACGGCATGCGGACTGAGGGGGCTAGGGGGACTGGGGGTGCTGGACGCGTTGATGACGCACTCTCCTCGCGGAAAAGAGCGGGGCGGGGCGGGTGTGGCGAACGTACCGCGAGGAGGGAGCTCTATACGCGTAGCGTTGCCAGATCCGTAGTGGTGCGAGTCAGAACAGAAACCACTGGGGACCGAAATGGGCTGAACGCAGGCGCGAGGCCCGGTGAGGGAGAGCCTGGGCTATCCCCCACCGAGCCTCGCGACCGTGACTCAGAGGAGACCGGGCGTCACTTGACGGTCGTGTTGACCTTGATGTCGCCGCTGACGATCTTCTGCTTGGCCGCGTCCAGCTGCGACTTGATGTCGTCGATGAAGCCGCCGCTGGTGGCCAGGCCCACGCCGTCCTTGGCGAGGTCGTAGCTCTGGGTGCCGGTGAGCGGGGCGCCGTCCTTGACCGACTTGACCGCGTCGTAGACCGCGACGTCCACGTTCTTCAGCGCGGAGGTCAGGATCGACTTCTGGTACTTGACCAGACCCGTCTGCGCGTACTGGTCGGAGTCGACACCGATCGCCCAGGCGCCGGTCTTGCCGGCGACGGCCTCGATCGCGCCGTTGCCGGAGGAGCCGGCCGCGGCGTAGACGACGTCGATGCCCTTGTCGAGCATGCCCTGCGCGGCCGCCTTGCCCTTGGCCGGGTCGGAGAAGCCGGACAGGTCCGAGCCGCTGGTCAGGTACTGCGAGGTGACCTTGACCTTCGGGTTGGTCTCCGTGACGCCCTGGCGGAAGCCGGCCTCGAACTTGTTGATCAGGGGGATGTCCACGCCACCGATGAAGCCGACCTTGTTGTCCTTGGTCTTCAGCGCGGCGGCGACACCGGCGAGGTAGGAGCTCTGCTCCTCGGTGAAGACGATGCTGTCGACGTTCTTCGCGTCCACGACGGAGTCGACGATCGCGAAGGTGGTCTTCGGGTACTTCGCGGCGGCGGCCTTGATCGAGTCGCCGTAGGCGAAGCCGACACCGATGACCGGGTTGTAGCCCGCGTCCGCCAGGTCCTCGAGGCGCTGCTCGCGGTCGGCCTCGGTGTCCGAGGTCTTCGCGGTGAGCTCCTTGACGTCGATCCCGAAGTCCGTCTTGGCCTTGTCCAGGCCCGCGGCGGCGGAGTCGTTGAACGAGTGGTCGCCACGACCACCCACGTCGTAGGCGACACCGACCTTGAGCTTGCCGCTCTTGTCGCTGTCGCTGTCGGTGTCCTTGGAGCTGCTGCCGCACGCGGTCGCGGTGAGCGCGAGAGCCGCGGAGGCTATGCCCGCGGCGGCGAACTTGGTTACCCGGCGCAAGAGGGACCCCTTCACTAGAAGCGCCCCGTCCGGGGCTGGCTTAACCCGGAGCTTAACGCGCGTAGATGTCAGGTAAAGGGGGGTTGGCGGCCCGTTATCGGATCGACGCATTTCGGCCAGGTGACCCGGCCGTGACAGCCGGGTCACCCACCGTCATGCCAGCAGCGCAGCGGAGGTGAAGAGCTCCACCCCGACCTTGATCGCGCCCTCGTCGACGTCGAAATCACCTTGATGCAGATCACGCTTGGCGGTGTCCCCCACGGGACGCACTCCGAGCCGCGCGAGGGCGCCCGGCACCTGCTCCAGGTACCAGGAGAAGTCCTCCCCGCCGAGGCTCTGCTCGGTGTCCTCAACGGTGTGCGCACCGTAGCGGGCCGTCATGGCGTCGCGCAGCAGCTCCGTCGAATCGTGCTCGTTGACCACCGGCGGGACCCCGCGGTGGTACGTCAGCTCCCACTTGGCGCGATACATGCCGGCGATCTGGTCGATCACCTCGTGCACCAGGTCCGGGGCCTCGTGCCAGGCGGTCAGGTCCAGGCAGCGGACCGTGCCCTCCAGCTCGGCGTGCTGCGGGATGACGTTGCAGGCATGGCCGGCCTCGATACGTCCCCACACGATGCTCATCCCGGACCGCGGGTCCACCCGGCGGGCCAGCACGGCCGGCAGCTCGGTGGCCATCTTGGCGGTGGCCGTCACCAGGTCGGTGGTCAGGTGGGGGCGGGCGGTGTGGCCGCCCGCGCCGTCCAGGGAGAGCTCGAGGCGGTCCACCGCCGAGGTGATCGGCCCCTGCCGCAGCCCGATCCGGCCGACGTCGACCTTGGGGTCGCAGTGCACGGCAAGGATGCGTCCCACGCCGTCCAGCGCGTTCGCCTTGATGGCGTCCAGTGCTCCGCCCGGCATGACCTCCTCGGCCGGCTGGAACACCAGCCGCACGGGCCGCCGCAGCTTGCCCTCGCGCAGCAGCTCCGCCAGCACCAGGCCGGCGCCCAGCACCACCGTGGTGTGCACGTCGTGGCCGCAGGCATGCGCCCGGCCGGGAACCGTCGAGCGGTAGTCGACCCGCTTGGTGTCCGGGATCGGCAGCGCGTCCAGATCGGCGCGCAGGGCCAGCCGCGGCCGCTCCGGGTCCGTGTCCCCGATGTCGCAGATCAGGCCCGTCCCGCCCGGCATGACGCGGGGCCTGAGACCGGCCTGCTCCAGGCGGGCCTTCACCGCGGCCGTCGTGCGGAACTCCTGGCGGCCCAGCTCGGGATGCATGTGCACATCCCGCCGGAACGCCACGAGCTCCGTCCGCAGGCGCTCGGGGAGCACACCCAAAAGGGCGTCGTCCGGCGCGGCGGGGACGGTGGGGGCCGCTGACACAGGGCTTCCGGAGGGTTCGGAGGGTGAGTCGTTCACCTCCGACAGGCTAGACCGCATCTGCACTCCCGATCACTGGATCGCCGTAAATTCATTCCGCGCGAGGAAGAAAAACTCCCCCGTTCGGTGCGTACCCGGTTCCGTACAGGGGTATCAATACGGTTTACCCCTCGCCACTCCATAGTGGCTCAACGATCGCCCCGTCGCGAGGCAACGCTCGGTGAGCGGCGTCACCCGGGACCCAGGTGGCGGCGCCGTGCGGAGGTACGGGGTCAGCGCGGTCCCAGCAGGCGGGAGTAGAGGTCCATGAGCGGGGCGGACTGCGTCTGCCAGGACCAGTCACGCAGGGTGTCGCCTCGGTCGTAGGCCTTCCGGTAGCGCCGCGGATTGGTCAGTACGGCACCGACGGCGCGTACGAAGTCGGCGGTGTCCAGGGAGCGGAAGACCTCGCCGTTGCCGATCTCCAGCGTCGGCCGGGCCAGCACCCGCACATCGCTGACGACCACGGGCAGACGGGCGTGGGCGTACTCGAAGTAGCGGGCCGGCAGGGCCACCTGGTGCGCGGGCAGGCGGTGCACGGGCAGGACGCCGATGTCCGCGGAGGCCAGGAAGCGCGGGATGTCGGCGGGCGGCACATAGGGCAGCACGTGCAGCCGGCCCTCGACGCCGAGTTCCGCGGCGCGGTCGGTGAGGATCCGCACGAAGGCGTCGCCGGGATCGGGGACGACCAGGGCCGCGTGCAGGTCGTACAGCTTGGGCAGCGCCTCGATCACCGTGAGCAGGCCGCGGGCCGGTCCGACCGCGCCGCTGTGGACCAGGAGGGGGACCTCGGGGGCCAGGTGGCAGCGGTCGCGGACCCCGGAACGCGACGAGGCGGCCGAGGACGGCGGAGTCTCGTACGGCGGGGCGTTGCGCGCCACGGCCGGGCGCGCGGCAAGGCCGTGGCGCTCGCGCAGCCGGTCGGCGTAGGTCTCGGCGACGGTGACGACGCCGTCGACGAGCGGCACATAGGTGCGCTCGTGGGCGTCACGGGCGACGGCGGCCCGGTGGCTGGGCTCGGTCTTGGCCGTGGTGTCCCAGACGACCTCGACACGGTGCCCGGTGCCCTCCGCCCGCAGCGCGGCGCGGACGGCCGTGCCCAGGGTGCGGTGCCCGAGGGCGTGCACCAGGTGCGGGCGCAGCTCGTCCAGGACTGGTCCGTAGGCGATCTCCAGGTCGAGCAGCAGCGGGTCCAGCCGGCGCCAGCAGCGCTTGCCGAGCACCAGGCGCGTGGTGGCGGTGGACAGCCGGTCCAGCAGCCCGCCGGGCGTCGCCCTGCGGCGGACGGCGGCGCGGTACTGCGCCGAGCGCAGGGCGGTCCAGGCCCGGCGCACCGCGTGCTGCAGACGCGCCCCGCCGTGGCCGAGCCGGGCGGCGGCCTTCACCGGTAAAGGGCGGTAGATCACGTCCAGCTCGGCCTGGCGGGAGGCCAGCAGGGCCGTGTGGGCGGCCACGAAGGCGTTGCGGTGCGCGTACGACTCCGCACTGCGGTAGGCCAGTGCGCGCAGCAGGCCCGGACGGGGGCGTTGCAGGCGCCTGCGGTGCAGGGTCTCGGCGACGGAGACACGGATCAGGCGCACGCCCTCGGGCGTGATGCCGTCCCCGTCCTCCTGGCAGTCCTGGCATCCCCGGCCCTGGGCGGCCCGGCCGATGATCGTGACCTCGTACCCCGCCTCGGCGGCGGCCGCCGCCACGCGGTGCGCCCGTGAGTCGCGCTCCAGCGCACTGTCCGCGAGAACCGCGATGCGCCGCGCGGGCCTCGGTGCCGTTGCCATGGAGCAAGGCAACCTGGTTCGGGTGACTGATCGGTTACGCACGGCTTGCGCGCAGCGGAACGCCCCCGACAGCCGGAACACGCGCCCCTGTGCGCCCCTCGCGCCTCGCAGCGCCCCAGCGCGCCTGGTTTTCACACATCCCCCACCTTTTCGGGACTTGTGGGGGCGCCCACACTGGTGGGAACAGGGGAGATGAGGTGGGGCGTGTGACATCGCGATACCCGGGTGCCGGGAGCCCGGGGAACACGACCGGGACCGGCATCGAGGACCGCGCCGGGGAGGGCAGCAGGGAGGCCGGGGAGGGCAGCAGGGAAGAGTCCGCCGCCCGCGGCGCGGGGACCGCCCCCAAGCCCCCGCCCCCGCGCCCGGCGGCCGCGCCGCCCTTACCGCGCCAGGCGCCCGCCCCCGGGTACCGGCCGGGCAGCGGCGGCACCGGCGAGGAGGACTGGGGCGCTTCGACCCGCTACATGTGCGCGGGCGCCCGCCTCGACGAGGGCTTCGCCCGCCGGGTGGTGCACGAACTGCGGCACGAGCGCTACCGCGCCTGCGCCCCTTCCTACGGTGTCGACCTCGACCGGGTGGGCACGCACGCCGAGCAGACCCTGCGGGACCTGCGCAGACGCGACCTTGTCGTCGGCGGCGCCTTCCTGGTGTCGCTGCTGCTGGCCCCGGTGGCCACCGTCGTGTACTGGTTCGCCACCGCCTTCCTGCCGGGCGGCACACCGCACGGCTCCGCCGCGCCCCGGTGGGTGCGCGGGCGGGAGCGGCCGCGCGACCCGGCCGTCCTGGCCGTCCTGCGGGCACTGGCCCTGCAGATCCTCGTGCTGCTCGCCGCCGGCCGGCTGACCCCGCTGGTGCCGGTATGGCTGAACGACGTCCCGGTGGCCACCTTTCTGCTGACGCTGGTCCTCCTGGTCGTCTGCCCCTGGGTGTTCACCTGGGAGCAGCGCGGCCGCACGTGGAAGGCGATCCGCGAGCAACTGACCCGGGAGGCGTTCCGCTCCGCCTCCGGCGCCCCGCCCCTGGACCGGGAGGCGGCCGGGCTGCCGCAGTCCTCGGTCGGCGGGGACGCCAACCTCGTCGTCTACAGCGGCTACCGCCCCTTCGTCGGCGCCGGCGACGAGGTCAACTCCTGGTCGTTCGCCATGCGGCTGGCCCCCGACGGGCACGAGCCGGGCGCGGGCGCCGAGCCGCCCCCGGTGCCTTTCGACACCGCCGGCCTGGTCCGGCGGATGGCCGACGACCTGGACGCGCTGCGCGCGGGCTCCGGAGCGGCCTTCGCGGCGGACCGCGTCCCCGGGCTGGAGGTCACCGAGAAGGTCTTCGTCCACGGCACAGAACTGCGGCAGAACGCCCTGTTCGGCGAGGCGGTGTTCTGGCCGGGCGCCGCCGGGCACTGGCCGCCCGAGGGCAGGCCCGCCGACCAGCTCTCCTCCGAGCGCATCGCCACCGCCCGGGGCACCGTCGACGGACCGGTGCGGCACTGCCTGTGCGCCCAGGTGCGCAGCTGGGGCACGGATCTGGTGCTGTCGGTCTTCGTGCAGGTCGCCGTGAGCGCGGCGACCCTGTATCTGCAGGCGAACACCCTGGTGCTCACGCCCGTCAAGGAGGAGTACCGGGTGGCCGACTCGGTCGCGCGCCCCGAGGACCTCCAGGACCCCCGGGACCTCCGGGACGGGGAGCGCGCCGCTCCGGGACTCGCCGACGCGCTCCTGCACAGCCGCTCGGTGCTGCAGTCCGCGCCGGCCGCCGCCTTCTCGGAACTGCGCGCACCCGCCCGGCGGCAGCGCGCCCTCCAGGCTCAGCGCACGGCGATGTCCGACGACCGGCGGTACGACTTCGGGGCCCGGCTCAGCCTCCGCGAGCTCGCCTCCTCGCACGCCTTCCGGGACTTCTTCCAGCGGGTGGACGTCAACCGCATCGGCAAGCAGATCGAGCTGCAGGTCCTCAGCACCGTCGCCGAGTTCCTCGCCGAGCACGGTCTGGACCTCGGCGATCTGACGCGGCACCGCAACGTCATCCTCAACCAGGGGATCATGATGACCGGAGGATCCATGAGCGGCAGCATCGCCGCCGGGGCCGGCGCGGCGGCGCTCTCGACCGCCCCCGGGCCGCAGTGGGCCGCGGACCCCGGCGAGGGGGGTGGCACGCGATGACCGGGACGGGCGAACCGCGGGCCAACCACGGCATCGTCATCGGCGGGAACGCCAGGGTCGGCGACTCGGCACTGGCCGCAGGGGACGGCGCCGTCGCCCATCGCACCGGACCCGGATCCACGGCCGCCGACGGCGCGCTCGCCGCCCTCGGCGAACTGACGCGCCGGCTGGAGACGTGGGAGGACACCGAGGCGGCGCGCGCCGAGGCGGAGGCCCTGGCCCGGGAAGTGGCCGCCGGGCAGCCCGACGGTGAGCGCGTCGAACGGCGCCTCGCCCGGCTCCGGGCTCTCCTCGGCGACGCCACCGCGCTGACGGGCCTCGTCACCGCGGTGCACGCGAGTGTGCGGGCGATCACCGGTGGCTGAGCGCCGGCGCCGGATCACGGCGCTCGCCCTGCTGCTCGGCTGTACGGGCGCTCTCGCGGCCTGTTCGCCGGCCGGGCATCCCGTCGCGGACAAGGGCGGCGACGGCCCCCGCACAACGACGGTGTTCATCCCGCGCGAGCCCCTGGGCGAGGAGCGGTTGCGGCGGACCGCCGACCTGATGCGCCGCCGCGCCGAGGGTGTCGGTCTCCGGGACGTCGCGGTGCACGCGGCCGACGGCAAGGTCACCGTCACCGCACGGGGTGCCACCGCCAAGCAGCTCGCCTCGCTCGGTGAACCGGCGGTACTCGTGCTCCGGCCGGTGGTCGCGGTCGCACCGTCCGCCGACGGGGTGCCCTCCCCCGAGGCAGGGGCCGGGGTCGCGGAGTTCCAGGCGCTCGACTGCTCGGCGGCCGCCGGCCGTACGGATCATCAACGGGGCCCCGGGGAGCGGGCGGTGGCGTGCGCCACCGAAGTCGTGGGCGGGGTCCGTACGAAGTACCTGCTCGAGCCGGTCGCACTCAACGGCACCGAGATCAGCAGCGCCAAGGCGGTCTTCGACCAGAAGACCGGCCCCGGATGGCAGATCCAGCTGCGGCTGACCTCCGCCGGTGCGACGACGTTCCAGGAGGTCACCGGCCGGCTGGCCGGGCAGACGAGCCCCACCAACCAGTTCGCCATGGTGCTGGACGGCGCGGTGCTGTCCGCCCCCGCGGTGAACACCGCGATCCCCGGGGGGACCGCGGTCATCACCGGCAATTTCACGCACGCGTCAGCCGGCCTGCTGGCCGCGCAGATCAGTGGCGGTTCGCTGCCGACACCGATGGACGTGTCGTCCATGACGCGCTGAGGCGCCTCATGGACGACGACGTCCGCGGTGCCGGTGTCAGGGCGCGAGGACCGTGGGCTGCCCGGAGACCACCGACGCGAGCCCGTGCAGGTCGCGGGCGGTGCCGGTGATGCCGGACAGGAAGCTCTGCGCCCGGGGTGAGGCCGAGTCGGTCAGCCACTCCGGGTCGACGTCGCAGACCTGGATCTTGACGCCGGTGCCCTCCAGCGCGAGCGGGAGGGTGTGCACGACCGTGGAGGGGAAACTCAAGATGGTGTGGCCGATCGGCCCCCGCCTGGCGACCAGTTCCAGGGGCAGGTCGGGCCGCACGATCTCCAGACCGGTCTCGACGGAGAGCCGGTGGAGCTTGTCGACGCTCTCACGGCGGTGCGCGAAGTAGCGGGTCGCGCCGTGGCTCCTGGTCAGGATCGCGACCGCGGTCATGTACCGCTCCAGGTCGACGACGCCGGTCTCCACCAGGGAGGTGCCGACGATGTCGGTGCCGGCGCTGACGGTCGGCGGACCGAAGCGGGCCCGCGTCCACGCGAACCGGTTGGCGCGCAGTGCCATGCCGGACGGCGGCGAGGCGGGCATCGAGCTGAACAGCTCGACCTGCCGGCCGCGGCCCGGGGTGAGACGCCGCCGGGCGGCCGAGGCGAAGACGCCGAAGGCGGCGTCCGCCGGGGAGGGGCGCCGGCCGCTGCGGTGCCAGCGGACCAGCCGCGCGCCCTTGGTCAGCAGCTCGGTGAACTCCATGGTCGCGGTGCCGTCGTCCACGACGATGATCTCCCGCGCCCGGGTGAGCGGCAGGAGGACCTGCACCAGCCGGGAGAAGGGGTCACCGAGGACGACCCGGCCCGCGGAGCGCAGAGCCGGGGTGAGTTCGGCCGCGGTGCGCAGCAGGGAGCCCCGGGAGGAGCGCGCCTCGCACCAGCGGACCACGATGCCCTCGTCCAACGCCAGTTCCGCCATGCGGCGCAGTTGCCCGCGCGTCATGGGGTCGCGCGGGGCGAGAGCCACCACGGTGAGGGGCCGGCCGGGTGCCACCGGGCCCGGGGCGGCCGAAGCCGCCCCGGGTCGCGGTGTGGGCACCGCGGGCGGGTGAACATGCGCCCACTCCAGCACGTTGAGCAGCTGAACGGGGCTCTCTACGAGTGCCAGAGTGCCGCTGTCGCCCATGGATCAGGCCGACACCGATTCGGCGTCGGCAGCTGCTGCCGCCTCCTGCTCGGCGATGACGCCGGGCACACGGCGCAGCTTCTTCATCGGGCCGAGCTCGCCCTCGTAGACCTTCTTGACACCGTCGCCGAGCGCGGACTCGATGATGCGGATGTCGCGGACCAGGCGGTCCAGACCCTGCGGCTCGACGGAGGCGGCCTGGTCGGAGCCCCAGTTCGCGCGGTCCAGGGTGATGTGGCGCTCGACGAAGACGGCACCCAGGGCGACCGCCGCGAGGGTGGTCTGCAGGCCGATCTCGTGGCCGGAGTAGCCGACCGGAACGTTCGGGAACTCACGCTGCAGCGTGTTGATCATCCGCAGGTTCAGCTCCTCGTGCTTCGCCGGGTACGTCGACGTGGCGTGGCACAGGATGATGTTGTCGCTGCCGAGGACCTCCACCGCGTGGCGGATCTGCTTCGGCGTGGACATGCCCGTGGAGAGGATGACCGTCTTGCCGGTGGCGCGCAGGGCGCGCAGCAGCTCGTCGTCGGTCAGCGAGGCCGAGGCGACCTTGTGGACCCGGACGTTCTCGAACTTCTCGAGGAACTCGACCGAGGGGACGTCCCACGGGGAGGCGAACCAGTCGATGCCCTTGCTGACGCAGTACTCGTCGATGGCGCGGTACTGCTCCTCACCGAACTCCACCTTGTGGCGGTAGTCGATGTAGGTCATCCGGCCCCACGGGGTGTCGCGCTCGATCTCCCACTGGTCGCGGGGGGTGCAGATCTCCGGGGTGCGCTTCTGGAACTTCACAGCGTCGGCGCCGGCCTCCACGGCCGCGTCGATCAGGGCGAAGGCGTCCTCGAGGGAGCCGTTGTGGTTGATGCCGATCTCGCCGGTGACGTAGACGGGCTGGCCGGGGCCGACCAGGCGGTCGCCGATCGGACGAAGGCGGGCGGGGGTGGTGGTCACTGGGAGAGTTCCCTTCGGGAAAGAGAGGGGCCGAGGATCCACGAGGCGACCTCGCGGATCGCACCGCGCCCTCCGGGCGTTGCGGTGATGGAACGGGCCGCGTCCTTGACCACGTCGTGCGCGTTGGCGACGGCGGTCGGCCAGCCGACGAGCGCGAAGCAGCCGAGGTCATTGACGTCGTTGCCGACGTAAAGGACCCGCTCGGGGGCGATACCTTGCTCCTCGCACCACTGCTTCAGTGCGAGGTCCTTGCGGTCGATGCCGTGGAGCACGGGGACCTTGAGCTTGCGGGCCCGTGCGGCGACGACCGGGTTGGTCTCCGTGGACAGGATCAGGACGGGGAGTCCGTTGTCGCGCAGGGCGGCGATCCCGAGCCCGTCACCACGGTGCACCGTGACGGTCTCGCGTCCCTCGGAGTCGACCAGCACCGTGTCGTCGGTCTGGGTGCCGTCGAAGTCGAGTACGACCGCGTCGATGTCGGCGCGGGTCGGCAGGGCGGCCGGTGCCGCGGACTCGTCGGTCCTGGCGGCGGAGCCGGTCGCGGGGTCGAGCAGCGGGGCCAGGGCGCGGGCGCGGGACAGGTCGTCCGGCTCGTCGATCTCCAGCACCCGGGCGGGGTCGGTGCGCACCAGCGCGGTGTGGCCGAAGAACCGGTGCTTGGCCTCCCGGAAGCCCTCGACGCGCATCGCGTAGGCGGCGCCGGTCTCCAGCAGGTCCTGCGGGCGGTCCTGGCGGCGCGGGCGGTGCGCCTTGTCGTGGTTGACACCGTACCCGCCCGTGGTGGTGGCCAGGGCCGTACGGGCCTCGCCGGTGCCGGAGGCGGCGCCGACCTGGTCCGTCGCGGCGGCGGCGGCGCCCATCTCGTCGGCGGCGTCGCGCCAGATGAAGCCGTGGAACGGCGCGACGGTCACAGCCGTGTCGGCGCCGTCCTGGACGACCGCGGCGGCGACCCCGTTGACGTCCTCGGTGCTGATGAACGGGCTGGTGCACTGCACGAGCAGCACGACGTCCGCGCTGACCCCGGACATCGCCTGGTAGGCGTCCATGGCGTGCAGGACCGCGGCCTCGCTGGTCGCGGTGTCGCCGGCGATGGCCGCCGGGCGCAGTACGACCTCGGCGCCGGCGGCGCGGGCCGCGTCGGCGATCTCGGGGTCGTCGGTGGAGACGACCACGTCGGTGATCAGCTCGGCCTCGCGGCAGGCGCGCACGGCGCGGGCGACCAGCGGCACGCCGCCGACGGGGGCGAGGTTCTTGCCGGGTACGCCCTTCGACCCGCCTCGGGCGGGAATGACGGCCAGCACCGTTGGCATGGGGGCTCCTTGCGATTTCAGGGGACTCACAGCTGGCCCCATCGGCGGATCACGGGCGCGACGCGCTGAACGCCCTGGCGGTACGCGGTGCGCGCGGAGTTGCGCGCGAAATCGCGGACCGCGCGGCGCAGCGCGCTCGGCTCGACGGGCTCCACGGCGGCACCGGGCAGCGGCTCGCCCTTCGGGTCCAGGCTGTGCCGGGCGAGGACTCCGGGGAGGTAACCGGGTGCGGTGGCGGTGGTGTAGTACGGCGCGAGCGGCGGCAGCTCGTTCTCCGCGGTGAGCGCGGCGACGCGCTCACGGACAGTACGGAACGGGTCGCCGTCCGAGGCGATGCCTTGGGCACGGGCCCACGCGGGGCGCACGCGGGGCACCTGGCCCGCGTCGATGTGGTCCCAGGAGGCGTAGGCGCCGGAACCCAGGAAGTGGTGGTTGCCCAGCGACTCGCGAATGCCGAGGTCGGTGAGGATCGCGGTCGGGATGCCGCGGTGCATCGACTCCAGCGCGGCCGTGGAACTGACCGTGACCAGCAGATCCGTGTGGTCCAGCACCTCGCCCATGTGCCCGTAGACGAGCTTCAGGTTCTTGGGCGGGTCCAGCCGGGCGACCAGCTTCTGGTACGGCTGTTCCTCGATGTGCGTGGTGTGCTCGCCGGGCTTGCTGCGCAGCTTGACCAGCACCTCGCGGTCCGGGTGGAAGCGCGCGTGGTCCACCGCGCGGCGCAGCAGGTACAGGCGGTCCTTGCGGCTGTCCGGGACGGACGGCTGGACCGCGAAGACGACGGTGAAGGGCCGGTCCGCCGAGGGCTCGTACGGGGTGCCCTCCAGGAACGGCAGCGCGGTCTCCACGATGGATCCCGCGTCCGCCCCGACGCCCTCGTACACCGCGCGGAAGCGGTCGGCGTCGTGCGCGCTGTTCGCCAGCACCGCGTCGGCACCGGAGCGCAGCAGGAGGCCGTCGGCGAGCTTCTCGTAAACGACACCGACATAGCCGGTGACGACCACCGGCCGGTGAGGGCTGCCCTCCCAGGCGCGGGCGAGACCGTGCAGCATGGCCTGGACGCTGCCGCCGACACAGGACAGAACGACCACGTCCGCGGTGTCGCGGCTGGTCGTGGCCAGGAACTCGGCCGCCGTGACCTCGCGCATGGAGTCCGCGGGGATGCCGACCTCGGAGAGCTGGCGCTCGGTCGGCGTCGCACGCCCGCGGAGCAGGCGGGCATCGAGCCGCGCATGGGGGGCGATACGGCGGGCCGTCAGCGCACCCCATTTCCATCGGGTGTCCGAGTCGGCGAGGACGGTGACCCTGATCGGGTCGGCGGTACTTGCAGGCACGCCGCAAAGCTAGGAATACATTCCTAGCGGGCGCCCAACGCCACGCCAACGGACGGTTAACAACACGCCGCCGGATGAAGAACCAGCACGCCAGGCTGACGCATTCACAAACCCGACACCTCACGTTCACCAAAGAGCCCGCGTCGTGTCAGCACGCGGGGCAGCGGGAGTCATAGGGTGCGCCCCGTGGTTAAGCTTTCCGTCATCGTCCCGTTCTACAACGTGCAGGCGTTTGCTCCTGACATGTTGAGAAGTCTCCGTGCGAACGCGCGGCCGGATTTCGAGTTCATCCTGGTGAACGACTGTGCCACGGATGAGACGCCGAAGATCCTCGAGCGTGCCCTGCCGGACCTACCCGGGGCGAGACTGGTCACGCACGAGCAGAACGGCGGCCTCGCCACCGCCCGCAACACGGGCATCGACGCCGCCAAGGGCGAGTACGTGACCTTCCTGGACGGCGACGACTGGCTGGCCGAGGGGTACCTGCCCCAGCTGCTGGACGCCATCGAGACGCTGGGCACCGACTTCGTCCGCACCGACCACGTCGTCTGCCACGGCCGCAAGCGCACCGTGGCCCGTGTGCCGCACGGCCGCCGCGGGGTCTCCCTGGACCCCCGCGGGGCGATCCTGCCGGCCGACCGCACGACCTCGGTGGACTACCCGTACGCCTGGGCCGGGATCTACCACCGCCGGCTGGTCGACGCCGGGCTGCTGCACTTCCCCGACGGGCTGCGCACCGCCGAGGACCGGCCGTGGATCTGGCGGCTGCACCGCGAGGCGAAGAGCTTCGCGGTCGTCGGCCTGCTGGGCGTCTTCTACCGGCGCGGCGTGGCCACCTCGCTGACGCAGATCGGCGACGTCCGGCAGCTGGACTTCATCCGGTCCTTCGACCAGGTACTCGCCGAGACGGCGACGGACCCGGACGCGGACCGCTTCATGCCCAAGGCCGTGCGCACCTACTGCGCGGTGATCTCGCACCACCTCGGGGCCATGGGCCGCTACGAGCCGCAGGTGGCCCGTAAACTCAAGGCCATGAGCGCGGCCGCCCTCAAGCAGATGCCCCAGGACATCCTCGCCGAGGCCCTGGACTCGATGGACATGGAACGCAGCCTCCGCCTGCGCAGGCTGCGCCGGCGGATCGGCGCCGGCGGGACGGTGGCCGCGTAATGGGGCGTACCCAGGTCTTCCTGGCGGCCGGCCTCACCGGCGTGGCCGCGCTGGCCGCCGCGCTGGACGCGGGGCTGTTCACCCCGGCCGACCGGCGACTGCTGGTGATCAGCAACAACGCCCCGGTGCCCGAGACCTCGCCCGCCGCGGACGCGATGGCGGGCTTCGAGGCGCTGCGCGGCCGCTTCGACCGCGTGCTGTCCTGGAACGAGGCGATCTCCCCGCTCCACCCGCGCGGCTGGTCGCCGCGTCCGGACGACGTGCCCATGTGGGAGCGCCATCTGCGGCGGCTGTGGAACCTCGGCGACGACGATCTGGAGCTGGTCGTCGAGTCGCCGCACGTCGACCCGGCACTCGCTCTGGTGAACGTCTTCACCGGCGCGCCGATTGTGGCGTACGCGGACGGGCTCACGGTGTACGGACCGTCCCCCACCAAGCTGGAGCCACTGGTCACCACGCGTGTCGGCCGGCTGCTGCACCTGGGACTCGTGCCGGGACTGCGCCCGCTGATGCTGTCGGAGTACGGCGTACCGGAGGAGGTCGTCCCGGCCGAGGCGTTCACCAAGGTCCTCGCGGAGGTCGCCACGGCCGCGGAGCGCACCGCGGACGGCGACACACCGCCGAGGGGCGGCGCCCTCCTGCTCGGCCAGCACCTGTCGTCGCTGGAGATCCTCAGCGACCGCCAGGAAGAGGAACTCCACCTGCGCATGCTGCGCAGTGCCGTCGCCGCCGGGCACCGCACCATCGTCTTCAAGCCGCATCCGACGGCTCCCGCGCACCGGGCGGGCCGGCTGGAGCGGGAGGCGGCGGAGCTGGGCGTCCAGCTGCATGTGGCCGATCCCGCGCAGCCGGCCGAGGTGCTCTTCCAGAGCGTCCGCCCCGAACTGGTCGCCGGCGGCTTCTCCCCGGCGCTGTTCACCGCGTCCGCGCTCTACGGGCTGCCGGTCGCGCGGATCGGCACCGAGACGGTGCTGGAGCGCCTTGCGGTGTACGCCGACGGCAACCGCGTCCCCGTCATCATCGCCGACCGTCTGCTGCCCGACTTGGCCGACAGCGCCGCGGTGGCCGGCTGGACCCCGCCGGCCGCCGAGCGCGTCGCGTCCGAGGTCGCGCCGCTGCTGCGCGCCGTCGCCTTCTGCATGCAGCCACAGATCTACCCGTCGCTGCGCGACGAGACCGCCACGTACCTGTCGAACCACCTGAACTCCGGCAGCATGCGCTACTTCACACGGCGCCGGCTCAGCAGGCTCGCCCTTCCGGGTGGAGTGCCTGCCCAGCTCGCCTTCCTGCCGAACAACCCGGCCGTGCGCCGGGCGGCGCGCCGGCTGCGTCACGTGGCACGTCGCTGACCCCGCGGACGGAACGCGCCGGCGCGCCCCGTCCGGTGCGAGGGTCTCCGCGATGCCGGCGACGACGATCCGCAGGGTCTCGAAACGGGCCTCGCAGTTGCCGAACGCCTCCTCGCTGACCGCTCCCAGCGGCGGGTGCCCGGCACCGAGCCGCTCCCTGCGCTCGCCGGGGACCGGCCGCACCGCCTGTTCCTCGATCACGAAGCGTTGAGGGCGTTCTCGACGGTGAACCCCTGCCGGCGCAGCACCGAGGTGCACCGGCTGGGCGTCGGCTACCGCGGAGGCCCGCTCACCGCCGAGACCCGCGACGGCCTGGCCGACGCTGCGCTGCGGGCCGGTGACCGCGCCCCGGACGCACCGCTCGCCGACGACGGCCGGCTGTTCGACGTCTTCCGCGGCCCGCACTTCACGGTGCTGGCGATCGGCGCCGAGCCGCCCGCCGCCCTGCCGGGGTTCGCCCGCGTGCGCCGCGAGGAGTCCGGCGGCGCCGCCCACGAGGCCTACGGCGACGGCCTGTTCGTGGTCCGTCCGGACGGCTACGGGGGACTGGCGACGGACGACCCGCGGCGGGTGGGCGCGTATCCGGCCCGCTTCGGTGGCTGACCCGGCGTCAGAGGACGTCGGTGGGGACATAGGTGCCCCAGACCTCGCGCAGCGCGTCGCAGACCTCGCCGACCGTGGCCCGTGCGCGCAGCGCGTCCTTCATCGGGTACAGCACGCCCGGCCCGGCCGCCTCGCTCTCCGCGGCCCTGCGCAGCGCACCCAGTGCCGCCACGACCGCCCGCCGGTCGCGCCGGGCCCGCAGCGCGGCGAGCCGCTCCACCTGGGCGGTCTCGATCGCGGGGTCGACGCGCAGCGGCCGGTACGGCTCCTCCTCGTCGAGCCGGAAGCGGTTCACCCCGACGACGACCCGTTCACCGGAGTCCGTCTCCCGCGCGATCCGGTAGGCGTTCCGCTCGATCTCCGACTTCTGGAAACCGCGCTCGATGGCAGTGACCGCGCCGCCCATGTCCTCGACCCTGCGCATCAGGTCCACCGCCGCCGCCTCGACCTCGTCGGTCATCGTCTCGACCACGTAGGAGCCGGCGAACGGGTCCACCGTCGCCGTCACGTCGGTCTCGTACGCCAGCACCTGCTGGGTGCGCAGCGCGAGCCGGGCCGACTTCTCCGTGGGCAGCGCGATGGCCTCGTCGAAGGCGTTGGTGTGCAGCGACTGCGTGCCGCCCAGTACCGCCGCCAGGCCCTGGACGGCGACCCGCACCAGGTTCACCTCCGGCTGCTGCGCGGTGAGCTGCACACCCGCCGTCTGCGTGTGGAAGCGCAGCATCCAGGACCTGGGGTTCCGCGCGCCGAACTCCTCGCGCATGACGCGGGCCCAGATCCGGCGCGCGGCACGGAACTTGGCGACCTCCTCCAGGATCGTCGTCCGCGCCACGAAGAAGAACGACAGCCGGGGCGCGAAGTCGTCCACGTCCATACCCGCGGTGACGGCGGTGCGGACGTACGCGATGCCGTCCGCCAGGGTGAAGGCGATCTCCTGCGCGGGCGAGGCACCGGCCTCGGCCATGTGGTAGCCGGAGATGGAGATCGTGTTCCAGCGCGGGATCTCGGTACGGCAGTAGCGGAAGAGGTCCGCCACCAGCCGCAGGGAGGGCCCCGGCGGGAAGATCCAGGTCCCGCGGGCGATGTACTCCTTGAGCACGTCGTTCTGGATCGTGCCGGTGAGCCGGCCGGCGGGGACCCCCTGCTCCTCACCGACCAGCTGGTACATCAGCAGCAGCAGGGCGGCGGGGGCGTTGATGGTCATGGACGTGGAGACCTCGCCGAGCGGGATGCCGTTGAGGAGCACCTCCATGTCCTCGACCGAATCGATCGCCACCCCGACCTTGCCGACCTCGCCGTGCGCGAGCGGGGCGTCGCTGTCGTGGCCCATCTGCGTGGGCAGGTCGAAGGCCACGGACAGACCGGTCGTGCCGTGGGCGATCAGCTGCCGGTAGCGGGCGTTGGACTCCGCGGCGGTGCCGAAGCCGGCGTACTGGCGCATCGTCCAGGGGCGGGTGGTGTACATCGCCGGGTGGACGCCGCGCGTGTAGGGGTACCCGCCGGGCTCGCCGAGCTTTTCCGCCGGATTCCAGCCGTCGAGTGCGCCGGGGCCGTAGACCGGCTCGATCGGCAGACCGGATTCGGACTCGCGTGCCATGCGTCATCCTCCAGGGATTCGCCCCCTGGTCCCAGTGTGCGGGGATTTTCCTCGATGTCGGCGCAACTACATGCCGGGGAAATCAGTCCAAGGGGATACCGGTTCTCACAGGGGGATGACATGGGACTCATATCGATCACCAGATCACGTGCGGCCGCGGCGGCCGCGGCACTTCTCACCGGGGCGCTGCTGGCCGGCTGCACGGCCCACACCACCGAGCCCGTGACAGCCCAGGGCTCGCCCGCATCCTCGGCCGGCGAGGACAGCCCGCGCCCGGCCACGCCGAGCACGGGCACCGGCACCCCGTCGGCCCCGACCGCGACCCCGACCACCGCGAAGCCGAGCCCGTCGCGCACGCCCAAAGCCCCGCACACCGCGCGCCCGGTCGTGGTCATGGCCCCCGGCAGCAACAGCGCGGGCGTGCGCGAACTCCAGGCCCGCCTGCGGCAGCTCCGGCTCTTCGACCGGGCCCCCACCGGCTACTACGGCAGCGTCACCAAGGCCGCGGTCCGCACGTTCCAGGGCACGCACGGCCTGGCCGCCTCCGGCAGCGTCACCAAGTCCACCTGGACGAAGCTTCGTTCCCTCACCCGACAGCCCACCCGCGCCGCGATGTACCCGCCGACCGCCAACCCCGTGGCCGAGCTGGACCCGCGCTGCCTGAACGGCCGTGTCCTGTGCGTCAGCAAGACCAGCCGCACCCTGGCCTGGGTGATCGACGGCAAGGTCGTCTCGGCGATGGACGTCCGCTTCGGCTCCCAGTACACGCCCACCCGCGAGGGCACCTTCAGCGTCTTCGCCAAGAGCCGCCACCACGTGTCCACGATCTACCACACGGCCATGCCGTACGCGATGTTCTTCAGCGGCGGCCAAGCGGTGCACTACTCCCCGGACTTCGCGGCGCGCGGCTACGCGGGCGCGTCCCACGGCTGCGTCAACGTACGGGACGTCAACAAGATCGCGGCGCTCTTCGCCCAGGTCCGGATCGGCGACAAGGTCGTCGTCCACTGGTGACCGCCGACGGCGGCCGCCCTACGGCTGGTCCCCGGCCAGCAGCGCGTCCAGCGCGCGTCCGAACACCCGCCGGCCGGCCCACGCCGTGGGCCGGCCGAACGCCTTGGGGAGCCCGCGCACCCGCAGTTCCTCGCGCCACACGATCCGCGACCCCGGGCCGGGGCCGCGCGGCCACACCTCGATCTCGGCCCAGCCCAGCACGACCGCGCCCCGCTTCTCCAGCCGGCACCGGCCGGGCCCGCCGTCGGCGTCCGGCGGCTCCCAGCGCACGATCTCCATCGGGTCGGCGAAGGACAGCGGGCCGACGCCGGTCCGCGCGGTGAAACCCTTGCCGCCGTGGCGGACGACCGTGGTCAGGGGGACGTGGGCGGCGTGCCGTTCCCAGTCGGTGACCCGGCGCCAGGCCTCGGCGGGTGGCAGCGGCGACTCGCGCTCGACGTGGAAGACCACGGCCGGCTCACCGCCTTCCGGCGAAGGTGCCGACGCCCCGGTGCGGGGACGTCCGGTCCGCGGCCGTGGCGAGGGGCGGGAACGTCGTGGTCACGACGGCCAATCTATGCCTCTGGCCGCCGGCGGGCGGGGACGCGGGCAGGGCGGGGGGAAAGCGCCCCGCCCACGTCCCTCGTTGGGGGCCCGATACGGGGAGACCGGGCTGCCCCTCGACCGATGACCAGTCGGTCTACTGGTTAAAGCGCCCCGAGGGCCGAAAGTGTCACTCGCCCCGCGGATCTGCGGGCACGGGGGGCGGGGCCCCGGGGCGCCCGGAAGCCGTCACTGGCCGCCGGCGCGGGCCGGCCGCCGCTCACCGGAGCGGTGCCCGCCGGGACGGTTCTTCCCGTTCCCCTTTCCCACATGGTGCAGCCGGCCGTGGCCGTCGCCCTTCGGGTCGTCCCCGCCCGCCTCGCCGCCCCGGCGACCGTGCGGCCCGAGCACGACGGCGCAGTAGCGCCGCACCGCGGGCTGGCCGCCGTCCGCCGCCTTGCGAAGCTGCTTCCAGATCTGCTCGTCCGTCTTTCCGCGACGCCAGCCGGCGGCCGCGTAGGCGCGGCACAGCGCCGTGGGACCGGTCGCCTCGATGGGCGGCACGGAGACCCGCGTGGCCCCGGGCGTACCCGGGGCGACGCCCGCGCCCGGCACGGTGCCCACCGGGAGGCCGCGTCCTGACCGCGAGGGCACGGGCGAGCCCGGGGAGACCGCCGGGGTGGGAGGACGGGTGCCGCCCGTCACCTGCGGCGCCGCGCCCTGGGTGTGCACCGGCGCGGGTGCCTCGTCCCCGCCGCTCAGCAGTACCGGCAACGCACCCGCCGCGGCGACGAGGGCGACCCCGGCGACGGCCGCGGTGGCCAGCAGGGTGCCGCTGAAGACCCTGGCGGTACGGCTCTTGGGCCCACCCGCACGCCAGTCGGCCGCGTCGCGGCCGCCGGCGTCGTCGCCGCGTCCGCGCCCGCCGGCGACGGGCGACAGCTCGGGCCCCTGGTCCCGCGCGTCCCGGAAGGCGGCGAGCGCCGCCTCCTCGCGCGCCGGGTCGACCGTCGCGGGTGCGGCGGCCGCGGCCAGCATCCGGGCGAGGGCCGCGGCACGCGGGTCCGTCCATGCCGGGCCGGCGGTGCCGTCCCCCGCCGGCCGGCGCAACAGCCTTTCGGCGGTGGTGTCGTCGAGCCAGTCCTGTCCTTTGTTATCGCTCATCTCATGTCCTCAAGCGTTCGAGACGCCGAAAACGTCACACTTGACGACCCGTCGTCGGATTCCAGCAGTCCAGCGAGGCGTCGCAGACCACGGCTGGTGGCCATGCGCATCGCCCCCGGCCGTTTGCCCACCACCGCGGCGGCGGCGCGGGAGTCCAGCCCCATCACGACGCGCAGCAGGACCGCCTCCGCCTGGTCCCGGGGAAGGGCCGCGATCGCGGCGAGCGCGGCGCCGGTGCCCACCGCGGCGACCGCCTCCTCGGCGGTGTCGGAACCACCGGGCCGGTCGAGCAGCTCCTCGACCCCGGCGGCGGTCAGCGGGCGGCGGCCCACGGCCCGCAAGTGGTCCAGCGCGCGGTTGCGGGCGATGCGCGCCGCCCAGCCGCGCAACGCGTCCCCGTCGCCGTGGAACGACGACAGGTCCCGGGCGATCTGCAGCCAAGCCTCCGATGCCACGTCCTCGGCGTCCCCCACGCCGACCAGCGAGCGTACGTACTGCAGCAGTTGCGGTTGCACCGCTCGGTACACGAACCGGAAGCCGTCCTCGTCCCCTTCTTGCGCCGCGTGTACCGCGGTCGCCAAATCCACGTTCGGGCCTCCCCCTTGGAATCGCGCACCATACTGCCCCATCAAGCGCGTTCCGACAGGCCCTGGGGGGCGGCTACTCACCAGTCACAAAAGCTCACGAAAGCAGCCGTGCCCCCGTCGGGATCCCACCCGACCGTCGGCGTTGCCAGGGGGGTGTGACACTTTCGGCCCGCGGGACGCTGAACAAGACAGAAGCGGCCGGAGACGCTCCTGTGGGGGGAGGCGGACTTCGGCCGCTTCACCTGGGACGCGGGCCTCTTGGGTCAGCTCACCCGTGACGCCAGAGCCGCGAATTCCCGCCAGCTCAGTTCCGGCCGGCCCGGGTCCCAGAGTTTCTGCGCCAGGGCCCGCAACGGCATGCGGATCCCGGCGGCGACCTGCGCCTGGTTCTCGGCACCGGCACGGTCGCACCAGACGGCCAGCCGCGCGCCGACGATGCGGTCGGGGCCGGACAGCGCCGCCGGCACCTTGCGGTCGCGGTAGACCACGGCCGGGGTCCACCGCTCGTAGATGCGCTGCCCGGTGGGGTACGGGAAGTTCGCCGGGCCGCCGAGCACGTAGTACAGGTACCGGGAGTTGAGGTTGACCAGCTGCCGGCCCCGGCTCAGGTAGTGCTCGGGCAGCGGGCCGCGCAGCTTGTTGCTGGACCAGTAGGCGACAACGCGGTCGGCGTCCGGCGCGACACGGCCGGTGCGCGGGCCGCCGCCGTCGAGGAACCCGTCGTTCCACGCCTCGGCGCGCCTGCCGAGGCTCCGCAGCGTGGCGGCCCGGTCGTTGAGCCACCCGGTGACGGCGTCGGCCACGGTCGCGCCGGGACCGTGGCGCCGCCGGGCGTACGCGGCGAGCCCCGGGAAGGAGCGCTCCGGGTCGCGCACGGTCAGCGCGCCGTACTCGTCGCCGCCCAGATGCCAGGACCGCCCGGGAAACAGCGGGGCGAACTCCCGCACCAGGTCGTCGACCACACGGGCCGCCCCGCACCGGGAGATGTCGAGGGCGCCGCGCACCGGAACGCCGCGGCGGTCGCGCAGTCGAAGGCCGGGGTGGGCGGCGAGCACCGCGCCCATGTGCCCCGGGCTGTCGATCTCCGGCACGACGGTCACATGCCGCCGGGCGGCGAGGGCGACGACCGCACCGATGTCGGCCTTGGTCAGATGCCGCGCCGCGACGACCTCGGGGTGGGTGCCGCTCTCGACCCGCAGGCCCTGGTCGTCACTGAGGTGGAGATGGAGCTGGTTGTACTTCAGGTCGCCGAGTTCGCGGACCCGGTCCTCCAGCCAGCCGCGGCTGAAGTACTTGCGCCCGATGTCGACCATCAGCCCGCGCTGCGGCCGGTCGGGACGGTCCTCGACCGTCCCGGCCGGCACCCGTCCGGTGGAACGGAGCGCCTGAAGAATCGTGCGGGTGCCGTAGAAGGCCCCGGCGGCGGTGCCGGCGCGCACGATCACACCACCGGGAGCGCTTGTCATCTCGTACGACTCGGGATCACCGCTACTCCGTCCGGGTGAAAGTGACAGTGCGATGTCACCGGGCCCGGACGTGCCGCTCGCGTAGGGCAGCCGCAACTCCCCCGCGAGCAGCCGCGCCTCGGCCGCGAGCCGCCCGCCCGACGTCGCGACCACGCGTGAACCGGCGCGCGGCACGAAGCCCGCCGTGGCGGCGGGCGAGAAGGAGCGGACGGCCGGGATCGAAGGGAAGGAAGAGGCGGCAGCCGGGGCCGGTGATGCGGGCCGCGCCGGAGGGTACGGTGCGTCCGCTCCGCTGTCAGCCGCGGCGAACACCGCCGGACCGGAGTCCGCGGCGAGCGCGGGACCGGCCGGCGAAGTGGCGACAAGGGCGGCCGCGACGGTGCATGCCGCCGCGAGCTTCGCCCGGATGCGCCACATGATCTGACGTTATGCCCGGATGGCCCGTCCCGCCGTGCGAGGCATCGGGGGACGTGCACTTTCGTTCCCGTACGGGTGAAATTCGCGCATCCGTCGTACAGTGCCGAACATACGCCGATACGGTGGCGCTCACGCGCCGTCCACTCCCACGGACGCCCCACGCGTCACCGTCAGTTCCCGATGGTTTGTAGTTCCCCGCAGTACCGCGCAGTCCCCCCACCCCGCAGTCCCCCCGCAGTTCCAGGAGAGCACCGCTGACCAGCGACACTCCGTCCGTCCCGCCGACGACACCGCCGCTGCTCCCGCCGCAGTCCCGCGGCGGCACCGACCGGGCGGCCCGCCGGGCACCGCAGCCCGGCCGCCCGCGCGGCGGACTGGACGGTTTCAACGACGCCGCGCCCGCGGTCGCCGAGGCAGCTCTGCTGGGCTGCTGCGGCAGCCTGCGCTGGGCCCGCCGGGTCGCCGACCACCGCCCCTACCCGGACCTGGACGCGCTGCTCGCCGCCGCCGACGAGGCCGCCTACGACCTGTCCCCCACCGACCTGGCCGAAGCCCTCGCGGGCGAGGCCTCGGGCGCCCCGCCGGACATCGCGCCCACCCGCGGCAGCCTCGCCGCGCACACCGCGCTGCGGGCCGCCCAGGCCGCGTACGAGGCCCGGTTCGGCCATGTCTTCGTCGTCAGCCTGGACGAGGTCGACCCCGACGAGGCCCTCGGACTGCTGCTCGCCTCGCTGCGCCGCCGCCTGAACCACGACCCCGACGAGGAACGCGTGGTCGCCGCCGAGGAGCTGCGCCGGGTGACCCGCTCGCGGCTCGCCCGGCTCGCGCGCGGGGACGATCCGGTGGAGCAGGGTGTTCCCGGCGGATACACCCACCCGTGCGGGATCGATCACACCTGACGGACCCGGCAGGACGTAGCCGACAGGCCGTCGCTACGATGGCCAGGGCCGGAGGACCGTACCCGGCCGGGCCCGACCGACCAAACGAAGCCGGCTGGCCCCTCATCGCTCCCGGAGGGTTTTTTCCGTGCCGGCTGGAACGTTGTACCG
Organism: Streptomyces sp. RLA123; assembly: GCF_056270165.1. NCBI lineage: Bacteria > Bacillati > Actinomycetota > Actinomycetes > Kitasatosporales > Streptomycetaceae > Streptomyces > Streptomyces sp. RLA123. Next base: position 3,316,933 of record NZ_JBWDOR010000003.1, read on the forward strand.
CGGCCGGGAAGGCATGTGGTCATGGGTGGCTCATCGCGTCACCGGTGTCCTCATCTTCTTCTTCCTGTTCGTCCATGTCCTCGACACCGCGCTGGTGCGGGTCTCCCCCGAGGACTACGACAGAGTCGTCGACACCTACAAACAGCCCATCGTCAGCCTTCTTGAATACGGGCTGGTCGCCGCTGTCCTCTTCCACGCTCTGAACGGCCTGCGCGTCATCGCCGTCGACTTCTGGTCCAAGGGCCCGAAGTACCAGAAGCAGATGCTGTGGTCGGTCGTCGGAATCTGGGTCGTCCTGATGATCGGGGCGATCTATCCCGTCCTCGGTCACGCCGCTCGAGTGCTGTTCGGGAGCTGAGTCCATTCATGTCCGCAACCGACCACGTGGAGCTCAGCTCCTCCAGCGCCGCCTACGGCCCTGACAACCCGGCTCCGTTCATCGAGGCACCGCGCGCCCGTTCGAAGCGCACGCCGCGTGCCACCCGGACCAACTTCGAGCTGTACGGCTGGCTGTTCATGCGCCTGTCCGGCATCGTGCTCGTGGTCCTGGTCCTCGGCCACCTGCTGATCCAGCTCATCCTCGACGGCGGCGTCACCAAGGTCGGCTTCGCCTTCGTGGCCGGCCGCTGGGCGTCCCCGTTCTGGCAGACCTGGGACCTGATCATGCTGTGGCTGGCGATGCTGCACGGGGGCAACGGCCTGCGCACCGTGATCAACGACTACGCCGAGCGGGACAACACCCGGTTCTGGCTGAAGATGCTGCTGTACACGGCGACGGCGTTCACCATCATCCTCGGCACGCTGGTGATCTTCACCTTCGATCCGAACATCCGCTAGCCAGGGCTGGACAGGGAAGCGACCCCCCATGCAGATCCATAAGTACGACACCGTCATCGTCGGCGCGGGTGGTGCCGGCATGCGCGCCGCCATCGAGGCGACGAAGCGCAGCCGCACCGCCGTGCTGACGAAGCTCTACCCCACGCGCTCCCACACCGGCGCGGCGCAGGGCGGCATGGCCGCGGCCCTCGCCAACGTCGAGGAGGACAACTGGGAGTGGCACACCTTCGACACGATCAAGGGCGGTGACTACCTGGTCGACCAGGACGCCGCCGAGATCCTGGCGAAGGAGGCCATCGACGCGGTCCTCGACCTCGAGAAGATGGGCCTGCCCTTCAACCGCACGCCGGAGGGCCGGATCGACCAGCGCCGCTTCGGCGGCCACTCCCGCAACCACGGCGAGGCCCCGGTCCGCCGCGCGTGCTACGCGGCCGACCGTACCGGTCACATGATCCTCCAGACGCTGTACCAGAACTGCGTCAAGGAGGGCGTGGAGTTCTTCAACGAGTTCTACGTCCTCGACCAGCTCCTCGTCGAAGAGGACGGCGTCACGAAGTCCGCCGGTGTGGTCGCCTACGAGCTGGCCACCGGCGAGATCCACGTCTTCCAGGCGAAGTCCGTCGTGTACGCCTCCGGCGGCACCGGCAAGTTCTTCAAGGTCACCTCCAACGCGCACACCCTCACCGGTGACGGCCAGGCCGCCGTCTACCGCCGCGGTCTGCCGCTGGAGGACATGGAGTTCTTCCAGTTCCACCCGACAGGCATCTGGCGCATGGGCATCCTGCTGACGGAGGGCGCCCGCGGTGAGGGCGGCATCCTCCGCAACAAGGACGGCGAGCGCTTCATGGAGAAGTACGCGCCGGTCATGAAGGACCTCGCCTCCCGCGACGTCGTCTCCCGCGCGATCTACACCGAGATCCGCGAGGGCCGCGGCTGCGGTCCCGAGGGCGACCACGTCTACCTCGACCTCACCCACCTCCCGCCGGAGCAGCTGGACGCCAAGCTCCCGGACATCACGGAGTTCGCGCGCACCTACCTCGGCATCGAGCCCTACACGGACCCGATCCCGATCCAGCCGACCGCGCACTACGCCATGGGCGGCATCCCGACCAACGTCCAGGGCGAGGTCCTCTCGGACAACACCACGGTCGTCCCGGGCCTGTACGCCGCAGGCGAGGTCGCCTGCGTCTCCGTGCACGGCGCCAACCGCCTCGGCACCAACTCGCTGCTCGACATCAACGTCTTCGGGCGCCGTGCCGGCATCGCCGCCGCGGACTACTCGGCGACCGCCGACTACGTCAAGCTCCCCGAGGACCCGGCCCAGCTGGTCGTCGACCAGGTCGAGACGCTGCGCGCCTCCACCGGCAACGAGCGGGTCGCCACGCTCCGCAAGGAGCTGCAGGAGACCATGGACGCCAACGTCATGGTCTTCCGCACCGAGCAGACCATCAAGACCGCGGTCGAGAAGATCGGCGAGCTGCGCGCGCGGTACAAGAACGTCTCGATCCAGGACAAGGGCCGGCGCTTCAACACCGACCTGCTGGAGGCCATCGAGCTCGGCAACCTGCTCGACCTGGCCGAGGTCATGGCGGTCTCCGCCCTGGCCCGCAAGGAGTCCCGCGGCGGTCACTACCGCGAGGACTACCCCACCCGCGACGACGTCAACTTCATGCGGCACACGATGGCGTACCGCGAAGTGGGTGCCAACGGCACCGAAGCGATCCGTCTCGACTACAAGCCGGTCGTGCAGACCCGCTACCAGCCCATGGAGCGTAAGTACTGATGAGCACCGCGACCCTCGACGAGGTCGAGGCCGAGGCCCAGACCTCGCCCTACATCACCGTCACCTTCCGGATCCGCCGGTTCAACCCGGAGGTCTCGGCCGAGCCCACGTGGCAGGACTTCCAGCTCGAGATCGACCCCAAGGAGCGGGTCCTCGACGGCCTCCACAAGATCAAGTGGGACCTGGACGGCACGCTGACGTTCCGTCGCTCCTGCGCCCACGGCATCTGCGGCTCCGACGCCATGCGCATCAACGGCCGCAACCGCCTGGCCTGCAAGACCCTGATCAAGGACATCAACCCGGACAAGCCCATCACGGTCGAGCCCATCAAGGGCCTGACGGTCCTGAAGGACCTGATCGTGGACATGGACCCGTTCTTCCAGGCCTACCGGGACGTGATGCCCTTCCTGATCACCAAGGGCAACGAGCCGACCCGCGAGCGCCTTCAGTCCGCCGAGGACCGCGCGCGCTTCGACGACACCACCAAGTGCATCCTGTGCGCGGCGTGCACGTCGTCCTGCCCGGTGTTCTGGAACGACGGCCAGTACTTCGGTCCGGCCGCCATCGTCAACGCCCACCGCTTCATCTTCGACTCGCGTGACGAGGCGGGCGAGCAGCGGCTCGAGGTCCTGAACGACAAGGACGGCGTCTGGCGCTGCCGCACGACGTTCAACTGCACTGACGCGTGCCCGCGTGGCATCGAGGTCACCAAGGCCATCCAGGAGGTGAAGCGCGCGCTCATCACGCGTCGCTTCTGATCCCCCCTCCCCGGCTCCGCCCGAGGGCCCCGCACCCGGTCCGGGTGCGGGGCCCTCGGGCGTTCACCAGGTCAGCGCGCCGCTCCTCGGGCATGGCCCGCAGGACGGCCGCCGTCCGGTAGCCCTCGCCGTCGCTCCGGTGGAGCAGGTGGCCGGCGAGAACGGCCGGATCCCCCTCTGCCGCGAGGCGGGCGACGAGGGCGACCCGGCCCGGGTCCTACCGGCGCGAGGGGTGGTACGTCCGCGCGGCGCTCACAGCTGCCGCACGATCGTGGGGTCGGTGATCCGGTCGTCGCGGGCGAGCAGCGCGGCCTTGCCCAGGACGGCCGAGAGCATCCGGTCGCCCTCGTGGGGCAGCCAACTCGGCTGCGGTGCACGAGCGGTGGCGAGGGCGACGGGCAGGTGGCGGTCCTCGGGCAGAAGTACCTGGGCGGAACCGAGGTGGATCCGGTAGGTGTGACGGACACCGCGGACGTGGAGGAAGCGGCCCTCGGCGCTGCAGCGGTCGCCCAGGGCGAGACGCGGCAGGAGCCGGGCCACTGCATCGCGGCGGGCCCGGGCACTGGGGCTGAGCTCTCCGAAGGCGCAGGAGGCCCAGAGGGCCCGATCGTGACCGCCTGGAGGGGCGGCGTCGTTCGCGAGATCGGCGGCGTCCACGAGCAGGCCGATGTCGCGCGCGACCTCGCTGACGACGAGCGGCGGCACGCCGGCGGACGCGAGTGGGTGGAACCGCGGCCCGCCGAGGACCACGGCCCGGCTGTCCGCGTACCGCACGACATCGACCGGCAGTTCGACGCGCACGCCCCAATCCGGCAGGTCGCGCGTGAGGGCCGTGCGGGCGCCGTCGACCGGTGCGCACCGCCAGCCGAGGGCGGCGGCCCGGACGTGGAATCGGTCCTCGCACAGAAGGTGCCCTGGGAGCGGTCCGGTGGTGCAGACCTCGCGGTAGGCCTGCGGGAAGGGCTGTGTGATGCCGTGCCGCTCCAGGCGGGCCCGCCAGGCGGCGACCTCCGCCTGGTCACGCCCGAGGGGGTGCCACAGCTCCACCGCGGCGCCCCCGCCGACCGGCTCCCCCGTCAGCGTGCGCAGGGCCCCGTCCGTGTGGGCGCACGCCACCCCGTCCACGGTCCACAGCAGGCGCCGGGCGACCGTTCCCACGAGCGGGTGGTCGAGGCACTGCTCCCGCCATTCGCCGTACCCCCACGGGCCGCGCCGCAGGAACTCCCGCTCCAGCCGCGCGCTCCGGGCCGCCAGCGCCTCCTCGATGTCGCGTACGGCCGCCCGCAGCAACGCCAGCTCCCCCGTCTGCTCCCGGCGCACGCACGCCGGCACGCCGCGTACGGCCCTGCCCGCGGCATCCCGCCAGCCCACCGCCACCTTCCCGCCCCGCACCACCAGCTCGGCGCTCACTGCGCCCAGCCGCCACACGCCCCGCCCCGGGCCGCTCAGCCCGTACGCGGGAACGGCCCGTTCCGTTTCCCCCACGACCGTTCCAGTCCCCATGTCCGCGAGCGTAGAGAGGGGGACTGACAGCGGCCCCTCGGCCACCGCCCGAACGAGTGCCACTTTCCGCCGGGACGCGCCCCCTGTTCCACGTCGGGGTGCCTTCGCTTGTACGGTCTTGCGCGTGCGCGACTTTCCCCACATCTCACGTCGCGGCGCGCTCGGCTTGGCAGCGGCCGCTCTCCCTTCCGCCCTTTTGGCGTCCGGTTCTGCCGCGGCGGCCGGCAGAGCCGTGATCGGCGGCGCCCGGCTCGCCCGTTCCGGGGTCCAGGTGGACGGCGGGGCGCCGGATCTGCCGGAGACGAACTCGTTGTCATGGGTCGTGGCGGACGCCGGCTCCGGCGAAGTCCTGGCCGCGTACAACGCGCATCGCCGGATGCCGCCGGCGAGCACCCTGAAGATGCTGTTCGCGGACACGGTGCTGCCGAAGTTCGACCGGAGGCTGCGGCACAAGGTGACGGCGGCGGACCTCGCGGACATAGGAGCGGGGAGCAGCCTGGTCGGGATCGAGGCGGGGACCACCTACACCGTCGAGCAGTTGTGGCTCGGGGTGTTCCTGCGGTCGGGGAACGACGCCGTGCACGTGCTGTGCTCGATGAACGGCGGCGTGGCCAAGACCGTGCGGGAGATGCGGGCGCGGGCGCTGGAGCTGCAGGCGAACGACACGCACGTGGTGAGCCCGGACGGCTACGACACGCCGGGGCAGTTGTCGTCGGCGTACGACCTGACGCTGTTCGCGCGGGCAGGGCTGCGCGATCCGGACTTCCGGGACTACTGCCGGACGGAGGTGGCGCACTTCCCCGGGGAGCACGGGAGCACGTTCGAGATCCAGAACACGAACCGGCTGCTGGGCCGCTACCGCGGCGTGATCGGCGTGAAGAACGGTTACACGACGAACGCGGGCAACACCTTCACCGGCGCGGCCGAGCGCGACGGCAGGACGCTGCTCGTCACCGTGATGCACCCGGAGTCGGGGTACGACGAGGTGTACAAGGAGGCCGCCGCGCTGCTGGACTGGGGGTTCGGCGCGACGGGCCGTGTGGTGCCCGTCGGGGCGCTGGTGCCGCCGCTCAGCGAGCTGAAGGCGTCCCCGCGGCCGGGGAACAGCGCCGACGGCGAGGTGAGCGCGAGCACGGCGGCGAAGGGCTCCGGGTGGCTCGGGCCGGGGACGGGGGCGGGACTGGTGGCGCTCGTCGCCGCGTTCATCCTGGCGATCCGCCGGCGGCCACGGCCGAGGACCGCGGCGGGGGGCGGCCGGCGGCGCGCGGGCGGCGGCACTCAGGCCGCGCCGCGCAACGGCGCACGAAGCACGGAGCGGACCGGAGAACGGACCGGAGAACGGGCCGCGGAACGGACCGGGCGGCGTCGGCGCCCCTCGTGAGGGGCCGCGCCGGGCTCCGCTCTAGTTGCGGGCGACCCACACCCGGTTGAGCTGTTCCTGGTAGTAGAACGGCATCAGGCCGAGGACCGGCACCAGCAGGACGCCCTTGAAGCCGGAGACCGTGCAGGCCAGACCGGCGCGGCGCTGGGCGCGGGCGATGCGGCAGCCGGTGTTGTAGAGGGATACCGCGGCGGGCACCAGCAGGAGGGCGCCGAGGGAGACCGCGAGGACCGAGAGGGCCGGACGGACCTTGATGCCGGGGTCGAAGTCGCGCAGTTCGCGGTTGACGCGGTAGTACCAGATCAGCCAGTACACGCCGAGGGTCGCGGGGCCCAGGAGCCAGACCCGGCCGGGGCGGCGCAGCTCGCCGGAGGGCGTGGCGAGGTACGTGCGGGTGATGACGGGGAAAGCCGCGATGACCGGACGGGTCAGGGTCCGGTAGCGGTCCTCGTGGTACATGCTGCCCCCGAGCGATATGCCGGCGAAGGTGGCGTGGAAGGCAAAACTACTCGGCGGTTCAGCCGAGTGTCAGGGGTCGGCATCGACATATTCCGCACAGACTCCCGGGTCAGGATATGGCGATGGCGTGTACGACATGTACGGGGCGGTCGCTGCCGCTCACTTCGCCCCGGTACCGCCCGCCTCGCCACCGCCCGTTTCGGCGGCGCCCGCCTCGGCCACGGCCATCACGCGGCGGAGCATGTCGGCCAGCAGCCTGCGCTCACCCACGTCCAGGGCCCCGAGCAGCCGGTACTCCTCGTGTCCCAGCACGTCCATCGCACCGAGCCAGGCGGCGCGGCCGTCGTCGGTGAGCTCGACGTCGATGCGGCGGCGGTCGGCGGTGGAGTGGGTGCGGCGGACGTAGCCGCGCCGTTCGAGGCCGTCGACCCGCCCGGTGACGGAGGCGGGGGCGAGGTCCAGGTCCACGGCGAGTTCGGAGGGGGCGGCGCGGCCGCCGCGACCGGCGAGGGCGTGCAGGGTGTGGAACTCGTGCCACTGGAGGTCGAAGTCGGCCAGCGACTGCTCGCGGACCCTGCGCAGATGCCTGGTGACCAGCTTCATGCGCGTGACGGCGCCCTCGATGTCGGGATCGAGGTCCGGCAGGACGGGCAGCCAGCGCTCGACATGGCCGTCGGTCCAGTCCCGCTCCGTCCCCGCCGTACGCGGTGGCTCGGCTGTCATGGCCGGAATCCTACGACACCATAAATTTCGGTGGCGAATCATTCGATGCCGAAATACATTGCGGCCCCATGACACCGATCCATCCGCTCCGGCTCCGCGCCTTCCGCCTGCTGTTCACCGGCCGCGTCCTCTCCCTCCTCGGCGACGGGGTCGTGCCCGCCGCACTGGTCATCGCCGTCACCCGGGTGACCGGCGACGTCTCCGCCCTCGCGCTCGTACTGGGCTGCGCAATGGTGCCGCGACTGCTGCTCCTGCCCCTCGGCGGCGTGATCGCCGACCGGTTCGACGCCCGCCGGGTGGCGCTCGCCACCGACCTCGTGCGCTGCGCGGCCCAGCTCCTGGTGGGGGCCGAGCTGCTCGGCGTCCTCGGCGGCGGCCCGGTCCTGGCGCACATCGCCGTCGCGGAGGCGGTCGGCGGCGCCGCCTCGGCCTTCGCCATGCCGACCCAGGCGCCGCTCGTCGCCGGGACCGTGGCCGGGACCGGCGACGGCGAGGCCCGCCGCAAGGCCAACGCGCTGATGGGCGTGGCGAGCAGCGCCACCCGGCTGTGCGGGCCGGGGCTGGCCGCGGCACTGATCTGGGCCGCCGGGCCGGGCCTGGCCTTCGTGCTGGACGCGGCGTCCTTCGCGGTGAGCGCGGCCCTGCTGACCGCGGTCAGGGTCGAGCGCGTCCCCCTGCCGCGGGCCTCGTTGCTCACGGACCTCAAGGAGGGGTGGCGGGAAGTGCGTTCCCGCGACTGGTACTGGACGAGCCTGGTGGCGCACGGCACATGGAACGGTGCCGCCGCCGTGCTCACCACCCTCGGCCCGGCCGTCGTGATCGGCAGACTCGGCGGTGAAGGTGTCTGGTTCTGGGTGCTGGAGGCGGGCGCGATCGGCCTGGTCCTCGGCTCGCTCCCGGCCGCCCGGCTGCGGCCGCGCCGGCCCGTTCTGATCGCCAACCTGGGGCTGGCGACGTACGCGCTGCCGCTGGCCCTGCTCGCCGTGGCCGCCCCCGCGCCGCTGCTGATCGCGTCCTACGGTCTCGCGCTGGCAGCGCTCGGCTTCCTCAACCCGGTCTGGGAGACCGTCGTCCAGCAGCAGGTGCCGCCGCAGGCGCTGGCCCGGGTCACCTCGTACGACTGGCTGCTGTCGCTCGCCGCGACGCCGGCCGGCTACGCGCTCGCGCCGCCGGCCGCGGCCGCGTGGGGCAGTGCGGTGCCGCTCGGGGTGTGCGCGGCGCTGGTGGCGATCGCCTGCGTGGCGACAGCGGCGGTGCCCGGCGTGCGGAACGTCGGCGCGTCAGCGTCGGCCCCGGCCACCCCGTCCGTCCCCGCAGGAAGCGCCGGAACCGCCGGAAAGCCCGGCCCGCAAGCAACTTGAACGTGTTCAAAATCAGGTCTACAGTCAGTCCCGCAACGGGTTTTGAACACGTTCAAACAAGGGTGGGACCCATGGACCTCACGGTCGTCGCATATGTCATCTACCTGCTGGTCAGCGTCGCGCTGACGGTGTGGGTGGCCCGGACACTCAGCAAGGCGGGCAAGGTCTTCCTCGAAGACGTCCTCCACGGCAACGAGAAGCTCGCCGATGCCGTCAACCACCTCCTCGTGGTCGGCTTCTACCTCGTCAACCTCGGCTTCGTCGCCCTCTACCTGAGGAACGCCGACGCGGTCGACAACGCCCGCGGCCTCTTCGAGGCGCTGTCGGTCAAGCTCGGCGTCGTCCTGCTGGTGCTGGGTGTGCTGCACCTGTGCAACGTCTACGTCCTGAACAGGATCCGCCGCCGCGGGATGATGGACCGCGAGCAGATCCCGCCGGTCACGCCGCAGGGCTGGACGCCCCCGGCCGTCCCCGGGGTGTGACGGTGATGGACCGCACCCCAGCGACCGGGGCCGCCACAGCGGCCCCGGTGCCGGTCCGCCGGCTGACCGTCCTGTACGACCCCGACTGCCGGTTGTGCTCCTTCGTCCGCGACTGGCTCGCCCGCCAACGTCAGCTGGTTCCGCTGGAGACGGTCCCCGCAGGCTCCGACGAGGCACGGCGCCGCTTCCCGCGTCTGGACCCCGCCTCGACGCTGCGCGAGATCACCGTCATCGGCGACTCCGGCCAGGTCTACCGCGGTGACGCCGCCTGGCTGGTCTGCCTGTGGGCGCTGTCGGAGTACCGGCCCACCGCGCACCGGCTCAGCACCCGCTCCGGCGCGCCCCTGGCCCGGGCCGCGGTGCTCATGGCCGCGCGCTACCGCGAGTCCCAGTGGAACCGCGGGACGGCCGCCCCCGGCTGGGGCGGCCGGGTCTACGGGACCGCCGACGGCTGGACGTACGACGCCAAGGACGGCTGGACGTACACCGGCACCGCCACCGGCCCGGACTCCCCCGCCGGCCCGTCGGCCGCCACCTCACCCGGCGCCTGTGCGGGCGGCTGCGCACCTCCCCGTTAGGCTCTCGACCGTGGAAGAAGCACCCCCCGGCAGGACCACCGGGACCCCGCGCACCGCCAAGAGCGAGCAGACACGGGCCCTGATCCTCGAGACCGCCCTGCGGCTCTTCGAGGAACGCGGCTACGACAAGACGACGATGCGCGCCATCGCCAACGAGGCCGGGGTCTCGGTGGGCAACGCCTACTACTACTTCGCCGGCAAGGAACACCTCGTCCAGGGCTTCTACGACCGGCTCGCCGCCGACCACGAGGCCGCGGTCCAGGGGGTACTGGCCGGGGGCGGTGACAAGGACCTGGCCGGGCGGCTGCTCACGGTCATGGACGCCTGGCTGGATGTCGCACGCCCCTACCACCAGTTCGCGGCGCAGTTCTTCAAGAACGCCGCCGACCCGGCCAGTCCGCTCAGCCCGTTCTCGCCCGAGTCGCACCCGGCCCGCGACGCGGCGATCTCCATCCACGAACGGGTGCTCTCCGGCTCGGACATCAAGCTCGACGCCGAGCTGGCCGAGGTGCTGCCCGAGCTGATGTGGATGTACCAGATGGGCATCGTCGTCTACTGGGTCTTCGACCACTCCCCCGACTGCGAGCGCACCCGTCGTCTGGTGGCCCGCACCGCCCCGCTCGGCGCGCGCATCCTCAAGCTCTCCCGTTACCGCCTGCTGCGGCCGATCGTGCGCGAGGTCCGCGAGCTGCTCAAGGAGTTCCTCTTCGAGCGTTAGCCGCGACGGGGAACAGGCGGGGGCCGTGCCGCTAGGCGGAGGCCAGTACGGCCCACACCGTCTTGCCGTCCCTGCCGCGTTCGCGCACGCCCCAGTTCCGCGACAGCGCCTCGACCAGGCGCAGGCCCCGTCCCGACTCGTCGCCGTCGGCGGCCTCGCGAGGCACCGGACGCACGTGCGCGGCGCCGTCGGACACCTCCACCACGCACGAGCCGTCCGCCTCGATCGTCACCGCCACCTCGAACTCCCGCTCCAGCAGCGGACTGTGGCGGACGGCGTTGGTGGCCAGCTCCGACACGACGAGCACCACGGACTCCACCGTCTCGTTCTCCCGCTCCCATCCCACCAGGTGGTCGCGGACCCGGTGCCGGGCCAGTCCTACCGACGTGGGATGTCTGGGCAGCCGGAACGTGCTGCGCCTCATCAGGTCACCCTCCCCATGAGCGAACCTCCCCGTTACCGTTGCGGCATGCATTTCCGGATTCGGGGCCGCCGAAGCGCCGATCGACGGAATTGCCGCTCCCGGTGGGCACTTTCCGGCCAAACTCGAACGCCGATCGAGGCGGGGCCCCCGGTCGTGCCGGCGGCCGCCGTCGCGCCGCAGGAGACCTGAGTACCCGTACTCATGGCCCAAGGCCGCGCGGTCCCGATAATCGTGGCGTCGGGAGCAGCACGCAACGAGGGGCCGACCATGCCTGATACACCGTCAGCCGACGTATCGCACGATCCGCCGCCCGGCCGGCCCCGGAGGTCCCCCTGGGCCGCGGTGGGCGTCGTCCTGGCCGTCGTCCTGGCCGTCGCGGGGCTCGCGGTGGTCGGCCTGTTCGTCCTCGTCTATGCCGCGATCTCCACTTGGGGGAGCAACAAATGACGGCACGTCTGCGTCTGCTGGTCCTGCTGAGCAGGCCCCCCGTGGTCCTGCTCCTGGCGCTCTACACCGCCGTCGGCCTCAGCCGGGCCGGCCACGGCCAGGACCCCGCCCTGCTGGCCGGATCGCTCGTCGCGATCCTCGGCTTCCTGTTGTTCTCCGTGGCCTGCAACGACCTGGCCGACGTGGCCATCGACCGGGTCAACCTCCCGGGTGCGGCCGAACGGCCGTTGGTGACGGGCAGCGCGGCGGCGCGGGACATGGTCGTGGTGGCGGCCGCGTCAGGCGCCCTGGCCCTGGGTGCGAGTCTCGCCATCGACCCCTGGGCCGCCGCGGTCACCGCGGCCGGTCTCGCGGTCAGCGCGGGGTATTCACTGCGCCCGGTGCGCCTCGCGGACCGCGGCGCGGTCGCGGCGCTCGTGCTGCCCGCCTGCTACGTCGCCGTGCCGTACCTGGTGGGCGTGCTGGCCGCCCGCCACTCCGTGCGGCCGGGCGACCTGCTGCTTCTGGCGGGCCTGTACCTCGGGTTCATCGGCCGGATCCTGCTCAAGGACTTCCGCGATGTGCGCGGTGACGCGCTGTTCGGCAAGCGCACCTTCCTGGTGCGTCACGGGCGCCGTGCGACCTGCCTGTTCAGCGCCTGCTGCTGGACGGCCGGCACGGCGGTGCTGATCATGGCCGCCCGCCCCGGACCGGCGTACGCCGTCAGCACCGGCCTCTGCCTGGCCGGGGCCCTGTGGCTGCTGCGCGCCCTGGCGACCTGGCCCGGCCACCGGCGGGAGGAGGCGCTGATCTCCGCGATCGCCATCGTCGGGCGCGGGATGATCCTGCTCCTCCTGGCGCATCTGTCGATGCTCCAGGCCCACTGGACGGCACTCGGGGAGTCGGCCGCCCTGGCCGCCCTGCTCGTGGTGACCGCGGGCCAGGCCGCCACCATGGCCGTATCCGGTCCGGTCACACGCTTGACCGTGCCGTTCACGGAGGTGAGGACCGAGGCCGGCTCCTCCGGGCGACGCCCCGCTTGAAACAGCAGCCATCCAGTCACTCCATGACAGCAGAATCAAACAGCCTCTTTACTGTGGTGCGGGACGCGGTCGTCGACCGCTACCGGCGGCAAGGGCAGCATTGCCCGCTGGGTTCGCTCGTCTCGCGGCTGAGCCCCGCGACGCCCGGCGCCCAGGCCGTCACCCAAGAACTTCTCGCCACCTGGCAGGCCAGATCACCAGCGGCGTCCCGGCCATGCAGGAGCAGCGGGAGATCTCGCCGGCGCTGGACACCGACCGAGCCGCCGCCGCCTTGCTCGCGGGCATTCAGGGCGTCGTCTCGATCCTGACGTCGACGGGCTCGCTCACCCACCTGGAGGCCGCCCTCGACCTGGGCATCGAACGTCTTCTCGCCGCGCCTCGCCGAGCCCGTGCGCCCGAGGCGTCAGAACGCTGACGGTGCGTGGTACCGCTCACGGCGACTCTGCCGGAGCGGGACCCGAGGGTAGGGCCGCCCTCCTGCGACGGGTCGCGGCAACGCACCACCTCAGAACGTGCGTGCGCTGCGGCGTCCGGTAGTGGTGGTGTGCGCCGCCGCAACGGACGCCGCGAGCCGGAAATGATCACATTTTACATCCACGTAACGTCCATGCCTTCCCTGGATCCTTGGCGGATGCATCAATGTTTCCGCGGCGAACTCATGGAACTTTCGCCGCACGCACGTTACTTGGAGACCTCACGTGTCATATCGCTCCACAAGACGGCACAGAACGCCCATGAGGACGTTCTTCGCCATGGTGGCCACGTCGGCCGCGGTCGCCGGCGCGCTGTTCGGCCTCGGCGCGCCGCAGGCCCTGGCAGTAACCACCGCGACGGCCGAACCGCCCACCGTCCACGGCAACGTCGAACGGATCTGCGACACTCCGGACCCCGAACACGCCGCATGCCTCGCCGTGCGCCGCACCGACACCAGGGCCTTCCGCGGCCTTGCCAAGGCCGGGGCACTCCCGGAGGGGCTCGGCCCCGCCGAGATCCAGGACGCCTACGACCTGGCCGCCGACGGCGGTGCCGGGCAGACCATCGCCATCGTCGACGCCTTCGACGACCCCACCGCCGAGGTCGACCTGGGCATCTACCGGGCCCAGTACGGTCTTCCGGCCTGCACCTCGGCCAACGGCTGCTTCCGCAAGGTGGACCAGCGGGGCGGGACCGAATACCCGGAACCCGACACGGACTGGGCGGGGGAGATATCACTCGACCTGGACATGGTGTCGGCGGCCGCCCCTAGTGCCCGCATCCTGCTCGTCGAGGCCGACGACTCCTCACCCGAGAACCTCGCCGCCGCGGTCGACCAGGCCATCGCGATGGGGGCGAAGTTCGTCTCCAACTCGTACGGGGCCTTCGAGTCCGCGGTGGACACCACCATGGTGGACGCGGCGTACAACCATCCCGGTGTCGCGATCGTCGCCGCGGCGGGTGACGAGGGTTACGGCGTCTTGTATCCCGCGGCCTCGCAGTACGTGACCGCGGTGGGCGGAACGGCCCTCGTCCGGGACCCGGATTCCGAGCGCGGCTGGTCGGAGACCGCCTGGACTGGCACCGGATCCGGATGCTCGGAGTACCAGCCGAAGCCCGACTTCCAGAACGACACGCTCTGCGAAGGCCGCACCGTCGTCGACGTGGCCGCGCTGGCCGACCCTGAGACCGGCGCCGCCGTGTACCAGACGTACGGCAACGGCGGCTGGACGGTCATCGGAGGCACCAGCGCCTCCGCCCCCATCATCGCCGGGGTCTACGCGCAGGCGGGGACGCCCGAACCCGGGACCTACCCCAACTCCTACCCCTACGCCGCCGGACCGGACACGCTGCACGACATCACCGCGGGCACCAACGGCGCATGCGACCACCCCTACCTGTGCAACGCCACGGCCGGCTACGACGGGCCGACAGGTGTGGGCACCCCCAACGGCCCGGCGGCCTTCCGCAGCGGCCCGCACGGCAAGCTCCACGGCACGGTCCTCGACGCCGCCGAAGGTTCGCCCGTGACAGGGGCGGAGATCCACGCCGGCAACTCCACGGCGTACACCGGCCCCGACGGCACCTACAAGCTGTCCCTGCCGGCAGGCACCTACGACATCACCGTCGGCGGCTACGGATACCGGACCAAGACGTTCGCCGAGGTGAAGGTCGTCGCCGACAAGGACAAGGCGAAGGACCTCCCCCTCACCGCCCTTCCCACCAGCCGGGTCTCGGGCACCGTCAAGGACGGCTCAGGCCACGACTGGCCGCTGTACGCCATGGTCAGCGTGGACGGAAAGCCCGGATCCCCGGTCTGGACCGACCCGGTCACCGGCGCCTACAGCATCGACCTGCCGAGGAACGCCGACTACACCCTGCGCGTGATCGACTTCTACCCCGGGTACGAACAGGCCGTGCGCACGGTGAAGGTCGCCACGTCCGACGTCGGCGCCGACTTCGGGCTGAAGGTCGATCCGCGGTCGGGTGCGGCCCCGGGCTACGACGTGACGCACGAGGGTCCCACGGAGAGCTTCGACTCCACCTCCGCCGCGCCGGAGGGCTGGTCGGTGCGGAACGCGGAGGGTACCACTGGCGGTTGGGCGTTCGACGACCCCCGGTACCGGGGCAACCACACCGGTGGAGGCGGCGGGTTCGCCATCGCTGACAGCGGCTACGGAGTCAGTGCGGACACCAGCCTCATCAGTCCTTCCTACGACTTCAGCGGCGATGAGCACCCGGACCTGTCCTTCCAGACGCAGTACCTGGGCTCCTGGTCCCAGCAGGCGTCCGTGGACGTCTCCACCGACCAGGCGCGGACCTGGACGACCGTCTGGGAGGCCAACTACGCCGACATCAGCGGTCCGGCGAGGATCGGCGTCGATCTGAGCGCCTACGCGGGGCGGCCCGACGTGCGGGTGAGGTTCCACTTCGTCGGGTCCGACTCCCAGTACTGGGAGCTCGACGACGTGCAGGTCGCCGACTGGAAGGCGGTGAAGGTCGCGGGCGGCCTCGTCACTGGTCAGGTGACCGACGCCAACACCGGCGAGGGGATCGTGGGCGCCGATGTCACGGCTGCCTCCGGGCAGCGAGCCATCTCGGTGACCACCCCCGCCGACGTCAGGCGTCCCGACGGCTTCTTCTGGATGTTCGCCCCGAAGGGCAAGCAGGATCTCACCGCGTCCAAGAAGCCGTACCAGGCCCTGACCGGGCAGGTGAAGGTGGTCGCCGACGGCAGCGCGGCCGCGGGCGACTTCGTGCTGAAGGCGGGCAAGGTGTCCGTCACCGCCGACGGAACCGACGCGTCCGTGAAGTGGGGAGCCTCTGCGACCCGCACCCTGCGGGTGACCAACACCGGAGATGTGCCGGCCCATGTGACGCTGGTCGAGCACCCGGGCGGTGCCGTGGTCGCGGCCGGGCGGGCCGCGGCCGGACCGGCATGGCACCCCGCGCCTGATGTGCCGACGGCTGTGATCGACGGCCTCGCCGACAGCTACCAGGGCAAGCTCTACGCCGGGCTCGGGAGCAACGGCAAGTCCTCCTCGCGCAAGCTCATGGTCTACGACCCCAAGGCAGGCGGTGCGTGGTCCACGCTGGCCCCGGCCGAGGACGCCCGCACCCACCCGACCCACGGATTCATCGACGGCAAGCTCTACGTCGTCGGCGGCATCGACTCCTCCTACGCAGCCGACGGAAAACTCGAGATCTACGACCCCGCCACCGACACGTGGACGACCGGCGCCGGCCTGCCGAACCCCCTGTCGGGCGGAGGCGGCGCCGTGCTCAACGGCAAGCTGTACATGATCGGCGGATGCAGCTTCGACTTCAGCTGCGGCCAGAACACCGCGGTGAACGTCTACGACCCGGCCACCGACACGTGGAGCACGGCCGCCGACTACCCCGAACCGGTGGCCGCGAACGCCTGCGCCGGCATCGATAACAAGATCTACTGCGCCGGCGGCAACGGCAACGTCGACACGAGCGACACGCGGTACGAGCTGTCCTCCGCCTACGTCTACGACCCGGCATCCGACAGCTGGTCGCGGCTGCCCGACATGCCCTTCCCCCTGTGGCGCTCGGCCCATGCGAGCGCCAACGGCCAACTGGTCATGACCAGCGGCCAGTCGCAGGGCAAGGTGGTCGCCACCGGCCTGGCGTTCGACCCGAAGACCTCGTCGTGGTCCGAGCTTCCCGCTTTGGCCCAGGCCCGCACCGCGGCTTCCGGCGCGACGGGCTTCTACGCCGTCGGCGGCATGGTGGACGGTGTTCCGGTGAAGTCCACGGAGCTGCTGCCCGGTTACGACCAGCCGGACGACGCGGACGTCACCTGGATGTCCGTCAGCGAGCGGCGGCTGGACCTGCAACCCGGCGCGTCCGCCACGGTGACCGTCACCCTGGACGCGTCCGTGGCCGAGGTCGGGCAGCCCGGCACCTACTCGGCGCGCCTCAACCTGGGCAGCGACACCCCCTACCCCGCCCAGGACATCCCCGTCTCCCTGACCGTGGCGCCGCCCGCGTCGTGGGGGAAGCTGACCGGCACGGTGACATCCGCGGCGACCGGGAAGCCGATCGCGGGAGCCACCGTGGAGGTCGACTCGTGGGTTGCCGACACCACTCTCACGACCGGCGAGGACGGCCGCTACGAGCTCTGGCTCGACAAGCGCAACAACCCCCTGTCCGTCATCGTCTTCAAGGACGGCTACAAGCCGGCCACGGCCACGATCAAGGTGGTGAAGGGAGAGGTGGTCGTCACCGACTTCGCGCTGAAGAAGGTGTAGCGCGCTGACCGGCACGGCGTGAGGCCCCAGGGCCTGAGCCGTCCGACGACCAGCCGTGGGTGCCCGGGAGGTGATTCCGGGCACCCACGTGCGCGTCACTGCCCGCCCGTCCGCATGCGACCGTGCAGGACACCGGGCCCGGGCGCGGTGCTCTGCACGGTCGCGCGCCGTGCGGCGCCCCGGGGAGTGGGGCCGACAGCACGGACGGCGGGCGGCCGGCGCGGGCACTGGTGTCCGTGACCGGCGGGAACCGGCATGACGTCACGCAACTGACGCCGCTGCTGGACGCGATCCCCCGGATACGGGGTCTGCGCGGACGTCCACGCAACAAGCCCAAGCGCCTATTCGCCGACCGCGGCTACGGCTACGGCTACGGCTACGGCTACGGCTACGGCTACGGCTACGGCTACAACAAGTACCGCCGGCTGCTATGGAAGCGCGGCATCAAGCCCCTCATCGCGCGACGCGGCGCTGCCCACGGCTCCGGCCCGGGCGAGACCCGCTGGGTCGTCGAGCGCACCTTCGCAGGGCTCCACCAGTTCAGACGACCCCGAACCCGCTACGAACGCCGCGCCGACCTTCACCAGGGCCTCTTGGAACTCGCCTCCAGCATCATCTGCCTCCGACGACTCCGCACATCATTCTGAAACGATCAGTCAGGGCCGCCGGCACCGGGCACGGCGGGACCGCGATCAGTTCACCGTGCGGCGCGCAGCGCCCGCAGCCCGCGGATCCCGAGCACACCGATCGCGGTGCCGAGCACGAGCGAGGTGATCGCGAGGGTGAGGTGGACCCAGAAGTACGCGGTCGGCGAGGCGTGGTCGCCGCCCTCGAAGGCGAGCCCGCTGGCGTCCTTCCACAGGTTCTTGACGAACGTGGTCCAGACGATCCAGCTCCACACCCCGAAAGCGGTCAGGAACCAGGACACGGGGCGGCTGAGCTTCATACGACCAGTATGCGGTCCTCCTCGCGAAGCCCGGCACGGGGGCCGCGAGGAACCGGTCACCCCACTGGAATACCGAATTTCGCCCCTATATGACCCTTTTGGGCATCGCGCGTCGCCCGCCCTCGATCGCACGGGGCGGCACACTGCGACACCGCACAGGACGGCCGGACGGGGTGGATGGTTGCGCTCAGGGGGCGTGGGAACGGTCACGGCCGGGATCCGCCCATGCCGCTCCCGCAGCGTCATCCTCTCCCTGTAGTTTCTCCCCGTGCCCAACTCCTCCCGCCGTTCCGTGCGCCGCCCTGCCCTGGTCGTGTCCGCCTTCGCGCTGTCCTGCGGTGCGGCCCTGGCGACCGCCCCCCTCGCGCACGCGAAGGGCCCGTCACCGACCCCGACCCCGCCCGCGGGAATGTCGACCGTGGGTGGCGAACGGCTGGGAGCGCCGGGCACACAGGTGAGCCCGCTCGGGGGCGCCCCGGCTCTGCCGGGCAAGCTCACCGCCCGCTCCTGGATCGTCTCGGACGCCGAGTCCGGCCAGGTGCTCGCCGCCCACAACGCGCACTGGAAGCTGCCGCCCGCGAGCACGCTCAAGATGCTCTTCGCGGACACCGTGCTGCCGAAGCTCGACAAGACGCAGACGCACAAGGTCGCGGTCTCCGACTTCGACGGCGTCGGCGCGGGCAGCAGCCTGGTCGGCATCAAGGAGAACCTGACGTACACCGTCAAGGACCTGTGGCTGGGTGTCTTCCTCCGCTCCGGCAACGACGCGGTCCACGTGCTGTCCGCCATGAACGGCGGTGTCGACGCCACCGTTCTGGAGATGCAGGCCAAGGCCGAGGACCTCCAGGCCGACGACACCGAGGTCATATCCCCCGACGGTTACGACATGCCGGGCCAGGTCTCCTCCGCCTACGACCTCACCCTCTTCGCACGCTCCGGCCTGCAGAACGCCGACTTCCGCGACTACTGCTCGACCGTGCGGGCCTCGTTCCCCGGCGAGTGGAAGACGATCAAGGCGAAGGGCGGCAAGAAGGCGAAGAAGAAGCGCGAGACCTTCGAGATCCAGAACACCAACCGCCTGCTCACCGGCGACTACGACCTGCCGTCGTACCAGGGCATCGCCGGCGTCAAGAACGGCTACACCAGCAAGGCCGGCAACACCTTCACCGGCGTCGCCCAGCGCGGCGGCCGCACACTGCTCGTCACCGTCATGCACCCGGGCGAGGGCCACAACATGGTCTACAAAGAGGCCTCGAAGCTGTTCGACTGGGGCTTCCAGGCGGACGGCAAGGTCACCCCGGTCGGCGTCCTCGTGCCCCCGAAGTCGGCCCTCGCCACCGCCTCGCCCTCGGCCGCGCCGTCCGCCTCCGGCGGCACCGCCCAGGCCGGGAACCCGGCCGACCCCACGTCCGCGTCCGCCGCCACGTCCTCCGGCGGCGGCCTGTGGACCGCCCTCGCCATCACCGGCGGATCGGTCCTGGTCGTCGGCGCGGTCGCCTTCTTCGTCCGCAAGCGGTGGCCGCTGCCCAAGCGGCCCACCACGGCGGAGGCCGGCGCCGACCGGTCCTAGCCCGCCCTCTCCCCCTCTCCCCCTGAGGCCCCGAGGGCCCCCGCGCTTCTCCCGGGGGCGCTCGACGGCGCTCATGCGGCGCGTGCGCCCACCCCGCTCCGACCGCCCCCCACCGCCCAGGTGGCACGGAGCCCCGGCCCGGACATGACCCAGGGGACAGGGACGCGGGGACACGGAGGGAAGAGGGAACGATCAATGGGCATTCTGTCCGTCATCGGACTCGTCATGGGGCTCGCGGTCGCCGTCTACTGCGTCCGTGCCGCCTTCCGCACCAAGATCCCCGCCGCGCGCTTCGGCTGGGCGGCCGCCGCACCGGGGGCGGTCGTGGTGGGGACGTACCTGGCGGGATTCATCCTGGTCACCGCGGTCGTCCTGGCCGTCACCTGGTTCACGGTCGCGCATTTTCTCCGCTGAACCGATGAGTCGGCGGCGGTCGGCCGGTCCACCTCCCCGTACACCCGACACCGGAGGAGACCACGATGACCGCCGCCGCTCCCGCGTCCGCGCCCGCCCTTCCGCACCGGGGCCGCCGCGCGAACACCGCCCTGTGGACGCTGCAGATCGTCCTCGCCCTGTTCTTCGCGTTCGCCAGCGCCATGTCGAAACTCATCGCCCACCCGTCGGCCGTCGAGAGCTTCGCGACGATCGGTTACGGCACCTGGTTCATGTACCTCATCGGCGCCCTCGAACTCGCGGGCGCCGTCGGCCTCGTGGTCCCGCGCCTCGCCGGCGTCACCGCGATCGCCTTCATCGGGCTCATGATCGGGGCGGCGTTCTTCCAGATCGTCTCCTTCGACGGTCAGAACGTCGCCACACCGGTCGTCATCGGCCTGCTCATGGGCCTCATCGCGTGGCGCCGCCTACGTCGAGCGTGACCGCGAACGCCACGAACGCGCGCCACGCGTCGGACGGGAACGTCAGCCGGGCCCCGGCCCTGTCCTTGGAGTCCCGCACGAGGACGGCACCGGGGCCGAGCGCGACCTCGACGCAGTCGCCGCCCTCGGAGTTGCTGTAGCTGGACGTGAACCAGGCCGGCTCGGTTCTCATAGCGCCTCCGCCAACTCGCCGATGAACCGCGCCGACTGCTCGGGGCCGAGCGCCTGCCGGGCGATCATGTCCTGCCGCCGCATGACGATACTGACCTTGTCCGGCTCCGCATACAGCAAGCCCGTCGTCTGCCCCTCCTCGTAGACCACATGATCGTGCTCAGGCGTCTCCAGCAGCACGAACGGACCGAGCAGGCCGCAGTGGAAGCCGCCGTCCGCGGACATGACCTGAATCGTCACGTTGCGGGACTCGCCCATCTTCCGCAGGTGCCCCAACTGCCGTGCGTGCGCATCCGGGTCGCCGAAACGACGACGCAGAGCGGCCTCCTCGACCACGAAGCCGAACGACTTCGGGGGCTCGCGCAGCAGGGCCTGCCGCTCCAGCCGGGCCGCGAGCCGTTCCTCCACGGTCTCGTCGCCGAGCGGGGGCCAGTGCGAGGCCAGCAGGCGGCGCGCATACTCCTCGGTCTGCAGCAGCCCAGGGACGTACTGCGCCTCGTAGGCGTAACGGGCGATGGCCTCCGATTCGTACCGCATGAAGTCCAGCGCGTACGAAGGAAACCGCTCCGGCTTCAAGAAGGCGTCCGCCGCCGTGAGTTTGCCGCCGGCGCCGCACATCTGGTCGGCGACCTGGAGCAGCCGGATCGTGGGGCGGCGCCGACCGAGTTCCATGGAGCGCACGGTCTCGCCGCCGTAGCCGGCCTCGTCGGCGAGCTGTTCGCGGGAGACGCCCGCCTGTTCGCGCCAGAGCTTGACCTGATTGCCGCAGTAGCGCCACGCCATCGGGGGCGGGGACGTCTCGATCGCCATGAGGTACAACCACCCTCCGTACACGCCTGGTCACTTCCGAGGCTACGCAGTGACCTGCACCTTTGGAGCCATGAACGAGACAACTCCCCCCACGGAGTGGCGCTTTCCGCGCCGGGCGCGCAGTGTGCGCCTCGCGCGGGCGCGGTTGCGCGAGCAGGCCGCGGTGTGGGGTCTGCCCGCGGAAACCACGGAGACCGCGGTACTGCTGCTGAGCGAACTGATGACCAATGCCGTGCGCCACGCGCGGGTGCCGCCGGACCGTCAGGTGGCGGCGCGGGCCGTCCTCACCGGGGGCCGGCTGCGGGTGGAGGTGTGCGACGCGAGCAACGCGTACCCGCGTCCCCGGGCCGCGTCACCGGAGGACGAGTCGGGGCGCGGCCTCGGGCTCGTGGAGGCGTTGGCCGACGCGTGGGATGTCCGTCCGCGTCCGTACGGGATCGGCAAAACGGTCTGGTTCGAACTGAGAGTAGTAAATACCTGCGCAAAGAGTAGTGACCCATGGCCGGAAATAGACGTACTGTTTCCCGTCATGGAGAGTGATGAGGGACTGCTGAACGTCATCGATGTCGAAGCGACGTGCTGGGACGGCGAGCCGCCACCCGGCGCGGTGAGCGAGATCATCGAGATCGGGCTGACCGTCGTCGACCTCCACCGCGGCGAGCGCGTCGCCCGGCACCGCATCCTCGTCCGGCCTGAACGGTCGCAGGTGAGCGACTTCTGTACGGAGTTGACCGGGCTCACGCAGGCCGAGGTCGACCAGGGCCTCGAATTCTCCGACGCCTGCAAGGTCCTGGCCGCCGAACACCGCGCCGGCCCCCGTACGTGGGCCAGTTGGGGCGACTACGACCGGCACCAGTTCAACCGGCAGTGCCGGGCGACCGGGACGACGTACCCCTTCGGCAGCCGGCACATCAACGTCAAGACGCTTTTCACTCAAGCCCACGGTCTGACCAAGCGCCCCGGCATGGTCGAGGCCCTGCAGATCGCCGGGCTTCCCCTCGAAGGACGTCACCACTGCGGTGAGCACGACTCCTGGAACATCGCCGCCCTCGCCCTGGCGCTCACCGGCCGCGGCGCCTGGCCGGGCCTGCCCGGCCACTGACCGCTCCCTCCCCGCGCGTCAGGGAAGGTCGGCGCAGGTCAGGGTGCGCCTCGATAGCTGACGTGGTCGCCGCCGCGGAAGAAGACGCGCCAGGACTCGGCGGGTTCCGAGGTGACCGGGAAAACCTCCAGGACCCAGGCGTCGTCCATCTCCACCGTGACGCGCCCGCTGTCCCCAAGGGTGGAGCGCACCACGTTCAGCGGGTGGTCGCCCAGACGCCCGCACAGTTCGCGCGCCTGCTCGTCGAAGAGCGTGGTGAAGTCGGCGAGAGCGGCCGCGGGGTCGGTGCCGCGTACCCGCGGCCACCGCATGTCCTCGGAGCCGAGCACGAGGTCGCCCCCGTGCGTCATCCGGAACGGGCAGTGGGCCTGGAGGACGGCGCCCGGCGTGAGGGACTCACGGGTGGCGAACGCGAAGACGCCGGTGAGCGCGTCCCTGTCGATCCCGGTCAGCGTGTAGGGGACGAGGCAGGCGACGGCCTCGTTCAGCGCGATCTCGGTCAACTCGTCTCCTTGGTCTGCTCATTGGCCCGCAGTTCGGCGCTGTGCGGCGTGGCCGTCCACGCCGCGCAGTACAGCAGCAGCTTTGCCGTGAAGTTCATCCACAACAGGAGCGCGATGGGCACACCGAAGGCCCCGTACATGCTCTTGGTGGCGACGCTCTGCAGGTAACCGCTGATCAGCAGCTTCAGCACCTCGAAGCCGATGGCTCCTATCAGGCTCGCCACGACGACGTCGCGCCGGTCGGGGGTGACACCCGGCAGGAGGGTGAGCAGGTAGGCGAGGATGCCGACGTCGATGAGGACGGCGACGCAGAAGCCCACGACGGACAGCAGGGCCCGGCCGGGGCCGTTCTCGTCCAGGCCGACGGCGTCGCCCAGGCGGTTGACAGCCGAGCCCGCGAGGGTGGAGCAGACCACGGAGAGCAGGGCCACGGCGCCCAGGCCGATCAGGACGCCGAGGTCCTTGAGCCGGTCCATGAAGGGGTTGCCGGACTCGTCGTCCTTGTGCCAGACGGCGCGCAGGCAGTCCCGGAGCGCGGCGACCCAGCTGACGCCGGTGAGGACCAGCAGGATCGCGGCGACGGCACCGACCGTGCCTGCGTTGTCCACCAGCCCGTTGATGTTGAGCTTGTCGGCGATCCCCGGCACCTGCTCGGCGAGTTTGTCCTGAAGCTGCTTGAGCTGGGACGGGGACAGCAGGGCCGCTCCGACGGCGGCGCCGACGGTGAGCAGCGGGAAGAGCGCGACGAAACTGACGAAGGTGATGGCGGCGGCCAGCCGCGTCCAGTGGACGCTCTCCAGGTGTTCGTAGGTGCGCCAGGCGTGGGTGCGCATGAGCCGCGCGATCCACGGACCGATCACCGGGATTTTCGTCAGCCATTCCATACCGCGCGCCTACCCTCCGTCACCTCCTGCACTCTAGGTGGCGGGCGCCGTGGCGGCGATGACCGCCTCGAAGACGCGGTCCGTGTCGGCCTCGGACGTCCGCCAGTTGCTGAAGGCGGCGCGCAGGGCCGGCACCCCGGCGTGGACCGTCGGGGTGAGGAAGGCCTCGCCGGAGGCGGCGACGGCGCGGGCCGCGGCGGAGACGCGCTCCCGCAGGTCCTCCGGCGGGGCGTCCCCCGCGAAGGTGAAGCAGACCACGTTGAGCCGGACGGGGGCGAGCAGCCGCAGGTGCGCGGTATTGGCGACGCGGTCCCCGAGGCGGCGGGCGAGGGCGATGTTGCGTTCGACGATGTCGCGGTGGCCGTCCCGGCCGTAGGCGGTGAGCGAGAACCAGGCGGCCAGGGCCCGCAGGCGGCGGGAGTTCTCGGGCGTCAGGTGCAGGAAGTCGGGGTCGGGCAGGGCCGGAAGACCCAGGTAGGGCGAGGCGTTGTGGAACACCCGCATCTGGAGGTCCTGGCGGCGGGTGAACTGCACGGCGGCGTCATAGGGGACGTTGAGCCATTTGTGGAGGTCGACGCAGACGGAATCGGCGGCGTCCAGCCCGGCCGTGAGGTGGGCGTGGCGGGGCGACAGCGCGGCGAAGCCGCCGAAGGCCGCGTCGACGTGCAGCCAGAAATCGTGACGTCCCTTCAGGGCCGCGACGGCGCGCAGGTCGTCGAAGTCGACGGTGTCGACCGTACCGGCGTTGGCGACGACGATCGCGGGCCCGCCGTCCAGCGCGTCCAGCGCCTCCGCCAGCCGGTCGACGTCCACCGCCTCGCGGCCGGGCAGCAGCGGGACACGGGTCAGGCAGGCCCGGCCGAGGCCGAGGACCGACAGGGCCTTCTCGGTGCTGGAGTGCGGGGCGCCGGACAGCACCGTCACGGGGCCCAGCGCCGCGACGCCGTCCCGGGACACCGACACGCCCCGCCGCTCGCCGAGCCATTCGCGGGCGACGGCCAGACCCACGGTGTTGGAGACCGTCGCGCCGGTGACGAACGCCCCGCTGTGCGCGGCGCCCAGGCCGAACAGCTCACGCAGCCAGGTCAGGGTCTCGCGCTCCAGGGCGGCGGCCGAGGAGCCCGTGCCCGACGCGGCGTTCTGGTCGTACGTGGCGGTCAGCCAGTCCCCCGCGACGGCGGCGGGAGTGGCGCCGCCCGTGACGAAGCCCAGGTAGCGCGGTCCCGCGCTGCCCGAGAATCCCGGTGCCCAGCGCCGCGCGAAGCGCTCCAGCGCGCCGTCGGCCCCCACCCCGGCGTGCGGCAGCGGCTCCGGCGCGGGGGCCGGGCCGGGGCCGGGGCCGGGGCCAGCGACCGGGCGTTCGTCGACGGAGGCCAGTTCACGGGCGGCGAACTCCGTGACGGAGCGCAGGAGATCGGGGAAGCGGTCGCGGTCCGCGGCGAGGAAGGAGTCCATGGCGGCAGCGTAGGCACGGCACGGGCGACGGGTCCGGGGCCACGGGCGAAGAAGTGGCCCGCCCGGCGTCACACGGGAGGCGGCGGAGCCTCGGGGGGACCGGCGTCGTCCGCCGGTTCCGGCCGGCCCGCGGCGGCCGGCCCGGTGTGCTCACGCGGGTTGCGTACCCCGTGCGGGAGCCGTACCGAGTGGTTCGCAGGCCCCCGGCTGCTGGGGGAGCAGGGGGTGGGGGGCGGCGGCCCCGAAGGCGTAGTCGCGCAGGGGGCGCCAGACGCCCTCGTCGTCCTGCTCGTACAGGGACAAGCAGCTCGCGGTCCACGCCGCGGTGAAGTCGGCGAGCTCCATCTGCGCCCGGTCCAGCGCCTCGTCCGGGATGCCGTGGCCGATGGTGACGTGCGGGTGGTACGGGAACTGCAGCTCGCGGCGGATCGGGCCGGAACGCACCCGCTCCTGGAGCTCGGCGCAGTCCAGGCCGCCCTGGGCGAGCTCGACGAAGACCACCGGGGTCAGCGGCCGGAAGCTGGCCGTGCCCTCCAGGCGCATCGGAAAGGGGTGGCAGGCTGCCGCGACCTCGCCCAGATACTCGCGGAAGGCCGGGAGGACGGCGGCGTCCACCTCGGTCGGCGGAAGAAGTGTGACGTGGGTGGGGATGCAGTAGGCCAGTGGGTCGCCGAAGTCGGCGCGGCACTGCTGCAGCAGGCTGCCGTAAGGCTCCGGGACCGCGATGGACACGCCGATCATGCGGTTTCCCACGAGTTCACCCCTTTCCCGGTCGTACCCCGGTCGTCGCCCCGTCGGTTCCCGCCCGCTCCCGTCCGGTCCCAGGCGGGCCGGAGGCATCGTACGCACGGTGTGCGACGCAGCGCCTCCGCAGCAAGTGTGACGCGCTCGCACCCCGGGGCGCGAGCGTCGTCCGTCACATTCACGCGGGACCAAAGGCCCGCGCCGGGAGCGCCGGAATGCCCCGTTCAGTGCTTGGCGGGCAGGAAGCCGACCCGGTCGTAGGCGTTCGCCAGGGTCTCGGCGGCCACGGCACGGGCCTTCTCCGCGCCCTTGGCCAGCACGGAGTCCAGGCTCTCCGGGTCGCCTAGGTACTCCTGCGTGCGCTCGCGGAACGGGGTGACCCACTCCACGAAGACCTCCGCGAGCTCGGTCTTCAGCGCGCCGTAGCCCTTGCCCTCGTAGCGCTGCTCCAGTTCGGGGATCGCGGTCCCGGTGAGGGTGGAGTAGATGGTCAGCAGGTTGCTGATGCCCGGCTTCTCCTGCTCGTCGAAGCGGATCACGGTGTCGGTGTCGGTGACCGCGCTCCTGATCTTCTTCGCCGAGGCCTTCGGTTCGTCCAGGAGGTTGATGAGGCCCTTCGGGGACGCCGCCGACTTGCTCATCTTCGCCTGCGGATCCTGCAGGTCGTAGATCTTGGCCGTCTCCTTGACGATGTACGGGGCCGGAATGGTGAAGGTGTCGCCGAAGCGGCCGTTGAAGCGCTCGGCGAGGTCCCGGGTGAGCTCGATGTGCTGGCGCTGGTCCTCGCCGACGGGGACGGCGTTCGCCTGGTACAGCAGGATGTCCGCGACCTGGAGGATCGGGTACGTGAACAGGCCCACGGTCGAGCGGTCGGCGCCCTGCTTGGCGGACTTGTCCTTGAACTGCGTCATGCGCGACGCCTCGCCGAAGCCGGTGAGGCAGTTGAACACCCAGCCGAGCTGCGCGTGTTCGGGGACGTGACTCTGGACGAAGAGCGTGCAGCGCTCCGGGTCGAGGCCGGCGGCGAGCAGCTGGGCGGCGGCCAGCCGGGTGTTGGCACGCAGCTCCGCAGGGTCCTGCGGCACGGTGATCGCGTGCAGGTCGACGACCATGTAAAAGGCGTCGTGCGACTCCTGGAGGGCCACCCACTGGCGGACCGCGCCCAGGTAGTTGCCCAGGTGGAACGAGCCTGCGGTGGGCTGGATACCGGAGAGCACACGGGGACGATCGAGAGCCATGCCTCTCATTCTCTCAGGTCCACGGGGATTGTCCGCCCGCAACGGGAACCGGGCCGGGGGGAGCGGTGTAGAAGGGGTGACGGGGTCGCACGGGGGCGGCCGGGGGAGCGAAAGGGGGCCGCCACGGAGGGGGAGGCGGCGGTGATCGCACGCGTACGCGCCGGGGACCGTGAGGCGTACGCGGAGCTGGTGCGCGTCCACGCGGACGTCGCCCACCGCACGGCGGTGCTGCTCGGGGCCGGTGCCGACGCGGAGGACGTGGTGCAGAACTCGTTCGTCAAGGCGTACCGCGCCCTCGGCGGCTTCCGGGAGGACGCCGCCTTCCGGCCGTGGCTGCTGCGCATCGTCGCCAACGAGGCGCGGAACGCGGCACGGGCCGCCCGCCGGCTGCGCTCGGCCGTCGAGCGCAACGCCGCCATGGAAGCCGTGCCCGGGCCGGACCAGGACCCGGAGACGCTTGTGGTGACCCGGGAACGGCACGCGGCACTGCTGACCGCGGTCGGCGGCCTGAGCGAGCCGCACCGGCTGGTGGTCACCTGCCGCTATCTGCTCGACCTCGACGAGGAGGAGACGGCCGCGGTGCTGGGCTGGCCGCGCGGCACCGTCAAGTCACGGCTGCACCGCGCCCTGGCGAGGCTGCGGACCGGCCTCGGCGAACCGCTGCTGGCCGCACGGGACGGGGGGCTGCGATGACCGACCGGCTCCCGGAGGAACTGCGCGAGGCGGGGCGGCGGCTGGACATCCCGGCGCCGTCGCCGGACTCGGTGGCCGAGCAGGTGCTGGCCCGGCTGCTCGCCGAGGCCGTAGCGGTACCGGTGCCCGAGACCGGCCGGGGACGCGTGCGGCGCGCGCGGATCCGGGTCGCGGCGCGGTGGCGGGCGCTGGCGGCGGTGCTGTGCGGGGTGCTGGTCGTGCTGGTGCTCACCCCGCCGGTGCGTGCCGCGGTCTCGGACTGGTTCGGCTTCGGCGGCGTCGCCGTGCGCCACGACCCCTCGGCGACCCCGGGCGCGGGAAGCCCGCCACCGGTGCGTGGACACGCGCCGCTGGACGGGGCGTTCGTCCCGGCGGCGCTGGGCGAGCCGGACGGGGTCGCGGTCACCGACGGCGGGCGGGTGCTGTCGATGAGCTGGCGGCGCGACGGCCGCACGGTCCGGCTCGACCAGTTCCGGGCCTCGATCGACATGGTCTTCCTCAAGACGACCGGCTCGGCGGCCGAATGGGTAGAGGTCGACGGCGATCTCGCGGTGTGGTTCGCCGAACCGCACTACGTCCGGCTCGTGGACCCGGACGGACGGACGCGCAGCGAACCGCCCCGGGCGGCCGGGCCCACCCTGCTCTGGCAGCGCGGTGAGCTGACGCTCCGTCTGGAGGGCGTGCCCGACCGGGCACGCGCGCTGGCGATCGCGCAGTCGGCCCGGCTCCAGGAGTCCCCCGGCCCGCCCGCCTGACCGCCGGGCCCGCGGCGCGGCGCGGCAAGACGGCACCCGGCAGCCTCGGACCGGTCCCGGATACCGCGCACGACCGGGTCGACGGGCAGGACGGCGGCGCGGACGCCGATCGCGCCGACGGCGAACGCCTCCCGGGCCGGCGCGCCGGCGGGCATCTCGTGGGCGGGGTTACGCAGCCGGCGACGGGCCGGGGGCCTCGATCCTCGCCGGGATCGCCGCTCCTCCCTCCGAGGACCCGCCGGACGCGCCGTCATCGGGGCTGCCCGGTCCCTTCCGCGAACGGCAGCACCCGTGGCCGGCGGCGGTCCTCGGCGGGGCGGGCGCCCACAGCCCCGGCGTCGTCCTCGGCGGTCCGGCGACGCGGCGCCCGCGCCAATCCCCGGTCCCCGGTCCCCGGTCCCGGAACGGGAACCCGGTGGGGCCGGGCGGTGTAACAGGAGCAGGACCGAGCGAGAGGGGGACCGCATGCGGATCAGAAGGTTCGTCACCTGGGCGGGAGTCACGGGCACAGCACTCGCCGCCGTGCTCGTCGGCGCGGGACCGGCCACGGCCGGGGGGCCGACCAGCGTGATGCTGGTCGCGCCGGAGAGCGGCAAGGCCGCGGCGATCTACACGTCGTCCCCGGACTACGGGACGTTGGACACGTCCATCGGGCCGGTGGCCGGGGTCTCCGATCCGCCCGCGCAGGCGGATGTGGAGGGCTCGGGCCGGCGCACGATCACCGTCACCTGGCTGATCCACGACGTCTCGGTGTGGCGCGTCGACTTCGTCTACCTGGACGCCGCCGGGGGCCCGTGGATCCACAGCCGCCGGGCGGGGGATACGGGACTGCCGGAGCGGGGGGTGTGGCACCACGCCGCCCAGCCGAAGATCCTCGAGGCGCTGCTGGACCGCATGGGGCTGCTGAGCCCGGACAAGGGTCTCGGCGTCAGCGCCCCCGACTACCCGCTCGGTTCGGAGGAGGTCCCCGCGGTCCCCTCCCCCGCCCCCACCGCCGCAGCCGCGCCCGCGGCGGCGGACGGTCCCACCGACTGGTGGCTGTCCCTCCCCGGGCTGGGCGCCGGCCTCGCCCTCGGCTGCGCCGGCACCCTGCTCGCCTCACGCCTGATATCCCGCCGGACGCCCCGCGATCCGGGGCCCCGGCAGGAGTTGGTCGACGCGTGAGAACCCGCGCGCGCTAGCTCAGGTCGATACCCGGGTACAGCGGGAAGCCTGCCAGCAGGTCGGCGGCTCGCTGCGCGATCTCGTCGGCGACCTTCGCGTCCAGCACGTGCTGCGCCTTGGACGGCTTGCCGGCCGAGGTGACGCCGGCCTCGGTCGTGGTCAGCACGCGGTCGATGAGACCCGCGATCTCGTCCATCTCGCCCGTGCCGAGGCCGCGGGTGGTGAGGGCCGGAGTGCCGATGCGGATGCCGGAGGTGTACCAGGCCCCGTTCGGGTCCCGGGGGATGGAGTTCCGGTTGGTGACGATGCCGGACTCCAGCAGGGCCGCCTCGGCCTGACGCCCCGTGAGGCCGTAGGAGGACTCGACGTCGATGAGCACGAGGTGGTTGTCGGTGCCGCCGGTGACCAGGGTCGTGCCGCGCCGCAGCAGCCCCTCGGCCAGCGCCTTGGAGTTGTCGACGATGCGCTGTGCGTAGCCGTGGAAGTCGGTGTGCCGGGCCTCGGCCAGCGCCACCGCCTTGGCCGCCATGACGTGCGGCAGCGGGCCGCCGAGCACCATCGGGCAGCCGCGGTCGACCTGTTCGGCCAGCGTGGAGTCGCACAGCACCATGCCGCCGCGCGGGCCGCGCAGCGATTTGTGCGTGGTGGTGGTGACGATGGGGGCGTGGGGCACGGGGTCGAAGTCCCCGGTGAGGACCTTGCCGGCGACCAGACCCGCGAAGTGCGCCATGTCGACCAGCAAGGTGGCGCCGACCTCCTCGGCGATCTCCCGCATGATGCGGAAGTTCACCAGCCGGGGGTAGGCCGAGTAGCCCGCGACGATGATCAGCGGACGGAACTCGCGCGCCGTCCTGCGCAGCGCCTCGTAGTCGAGCAGGCCCGTCGCCGGGTCGGTGCCGTAGCTGCGCTGGTCGAACATCTTGCCGGAGATATTGGGCCGGAACCCGTGCGTGAGGTGGCCGCCGGCGTCCAGCGACATGCCCAGCATGCGCTGGTCGCCGAGCTCGTGGCGCAGCCGCGCCCAGTCCGCCTCGGACAGGTCGTTGACCTGTCGTACGCCGGCCCGCTCCAGCGCCGGCGTCTCCACCCGGGCGGCCAGCACGGCCCAGAAGGCGACGAGGTTGGCGTCGATCCCGGAGTGCGGCTGCACATAGGCGTGCTCGGCGCCGAAGACCGCCCGCGCGTGCTCGGCGGCAATGGCCTCGACGGTGTCGACATTGCGGCACCCGGCGTAGAAGCGGCGCCCGACAGTGCCCTCGGCGTACTTGTCGCTGAACCAGTTGCCCATGGCCAGCAGCACCGCCGGGGAGGCGTAGTTCTCGCTGGCGATGAGCTTGAGCGAGGCCCGCTGGTCCTCGATCTCCTGGCCGATCGCGTCGGCGACGCGCGGCTCGACCCCCCTGATCACGTCAAGGGCACTGCGGAAGGCGGTGGACTCGGTGGGACCACTGGACATGCGGACCTCCTGCGCGGCACGGCATACCGGATGGCCCAGGCGCACGGCACACAGTTCACGGACCGCTCCCCGATGGTCGATCCCATCCCAGCGCGCCAGTCACGGCCCACGGCCAGCGTAGCAACGCAAGGTCGGGACGTCGCCGCAATGTTTCTTCGCATCCCGGGCGAGCGACGATAAGAACAGACGACAAGAACAATGGAAAGGAGCCCCACCGGGCTCCCGCGCCACACCTCCCGACGTACCACGAACGGAGCACTCACGTGTCGACCGCCGCCGAGCACATCGCCGCCACAGAAACGCACAGCGCGCACAACTACCACCCGCTCCCCGTCGTCGTCGCCTCCGCGGACGGCGCGTGGGTGACGGACGTCGAGGGCCGTCGCTACCTCGACATGCTCGCCGGCTACTCGGCGCTCAACTTCGGCCACCGCAACACCCGCCTGATCGAGGCGGCCAAGGCGCAGCTGGACCGGGTGACCCTCACCTCGCGGGCCTTCCACCACGACCGGTTCGCACAGTTCTGCACCGAACTCGCGGACCTGTGCGGCATGGAGATGGTGCTGCCGATGAACACCGGCGCGGAGGCCGTGGAGACCGCGGTCAAGACGGCCCGCAAGTGGGGCTACCGGGTCAAGGGCGTGCCGGACGGCCAGGCGAAGATCATCGTGGCCGCGGGCAACTTCCACGGCCGCACGACCACCGTCATCAGCTTCTCCACCGACCCCGAGGCCCGCGCCGACTTCGGCCCGTACACCCCGGGCTTCGAGATCGTGCCGTACGGCGACCTCGCGGCGCTGGAGGCGGCGATCGACGCCGACACGGTGGCCGTGCTGATGGAGCCCATCCAGGGCGAGGCCGGCGTACTGGTGCCGCCGGCGGGCTACTGGGCGGGGGTGCGGCGGCTGACGTCCGAGCACGGGGTGCTCTTCATCGCCGACGAGATCCAGTCGGGCCTGGGCCGTACGGGCAGGACGTTCGCCTCCGAGCACGAAGGCGTCGTCCCGGACATGTACGTGCTGGGCAAGGCCTTGGGCGGCGGCGTCGTGCCGGTCTCGGCCGTCGTGTCCTCCGCGGAGGTGCTGGGGGTGTACCGCCCGGGCGAGCACGGCTCGACCTTCGGCGGCAACCCGCTCGCGTGCGCCGTGGCGCTGGAGGTCCTCGCGATGCTCCGGACGGGTGAGTACCAGCAGCGGGCCACCGAGCTCGGCGACCATCTGCACCACGAACTCGCCCTGCTGACCGGCAGCGGCACGGTCACGGCGGTGCGCGGCCGCGGCCTGTGGGCGGGGGTCGACATCGCCCCGGGCCACGGCAGCGGCCGCGAGGTCTCCGAGCGCCTGCTGGGACGGGGTGTCCTGGTCAAGGACACCCACGGCTCCACGATCCGGATCGCGCCGCCGCTGGTGATCTCCAAGGAGGACCTGGACTGGGGCCTGGACCAGCTGCGCGGCGTGCTGTCCGCCTGAGGGCGGAGCCCGGAGGGTCAGATATCCCCTCGGGGCGCGGCGCCGGGGACATCCGCGAGGTGATGCCGATGCGGTTCCAGGCGTTGATGGTGATGCACATGGCGATCAGGCGGGGCAGCTCGTCCTCGTCGAAGACCCGGGCGGCCTCGTCGTAGACGTCGTCCGGGACACCGTGCTCGCCGAGGCGGGTCACCGCCTCGGCGAGGGCCAGGGCGGCACGCTCGCGCGCCGTGAAGGGAGGTCTCCCGCCACACGGTGAGCCCGTGCAGCTCGCAGAAGGCACAGCCGTTGACCTGCGAGGCGCGGAGCGGGTGCCGCCGCGGATGACACGGCGCATCGCACGGCGGAGCGCGGAGGCCGTCGCCGCGGCCCGCGACCGAGGGGCCTGGGCCTGGGACTGGGACTGGGCCTGGGACTGGGACTGGGACTGGGACTGAGCCTGGGACTGGGACTGCATAGCCTGGACACTTCGGCGGCCGGGACACCGGCGGGTTGGTCGTCGGCTACGGCACCCCACCCGAACACGCCTTCGCCGGCCCGCTCGACGCGCTGTGCGCGCTGCCGGCCGAGCGGACCCAGGCCGGGTTGCGAACGTAGCGCCGTCCGCCCGGAGGGCGGGTGCCGCCGCGGATGACACGGCGCATCGCACGGCGGAGCGTCCTCGTGGGACTTTCAAAACGGGCCCGAGGCGGGGAACGCGAACGGCCCGCTACCGGGCCCCTCGCGGGGGCCGGCAGCGGGCCGTCGATCACGCGTCAGATCAGGCCGAGCCCACGGACCGCGTCGCGCTCCTCCTCGAGCTCCTTGACGGAGGCGTCGATGCGGGAGCGGGAGAACTCGTTGATGTCCAGGCCCTGGACGATCTCGAACCTGCCGTCCTTCGCGGTGACCGGGAAGGAGGAGATCAGGCCCTCCGGCACACCGTAGGAGCCGTCGGAGACGACACCCGCGGACGTCCAGTCGCCCTCGGCGGTGCCGTTGGTCCAGGTGAAGACGTGGTCGATCGCGGCGTTGGCGGCCGACGCGGCGGAGGACGCGCCACGGGCGGCGATGATGGCCGCACCACGCTTGGCGACGGTCGGGATGAACTCCTCGGCCAGCCACTTCTCGTCGTTGACGGTCTCGGCGGCGTTCTTGCCGGCGACCTCGGCGTGGAAGACGTCCGGGTACTGGGTGGCGGAGTGGTTGCCCCAGATGGTGAGGCGGCGGATCTCGCTCACCGGCACGCCGGTCTTCTTCGACAGCTGCGACATGGCGCGGTTGTGGTCCAGGCGGGTCATCGCGGTGAAGCGGTCGGCCGGGACGTCCGGGGCCGAGGACTGCGCGATGAGCGCGTTGGTGTTGGCCGGGTTGCCGACGACCAGGACGCGGATGTCGTCCGCGGCGTGGGCGTTGATGGCCTTGCCCTGCGGGCCGAAGATGCCGCCGTTGGCCTCCAGGAGGTCACCGCGCTCCATGCCGGCGGTACGCGGGCGGGCGCCGACGAGCAGGCCGACGTTCGCGCCGTCGAAGGCGACGTTCGGGTCGTCGCTGATGTCGATGCCCTGGAGCAGCGGGAACGCGCAGTCGTCCAGCTCCATCGCGGTGCCCTCGGCGGCCTTGAGCGCCGGGGTGATCTCCAGCAGGCGCAGCTTCACCGGGACATCGGGGCCGAGCAGATGGCCCGACGCGATGCGGAACAGCAGCGCGTAGCCGATCTGTCCGGCCGCTCCGGTTACGGTGACGTTGACGGGAGTGCGAGTCATTGCCTTCTCCTGGCCTTCTGCTGCTGGATCCCATGCCGCCCCGGCAGCGTCCCATGCTCCCGGAACGGGGATCTCTCGGCGTCAAGAGACCCACGCCAGGCTATACCCGCGCCGTCCCGGCGGCTGCCACACCCGGTGTGGCCCCGGTCACCGCACCCGCGGGGCGCGCGACCCCGGCAGCCGATCGGGGCGAAGGTGCACCGACCCCGAGGGCCCCGGCGAACCGGCATGAGCGCCACCCTGGCCTGCCCTGTGGGCGCGCACACCTGAGCAGGCCCGCGGCGGGCGTGGCGCAGACGCGAGCAGCCCGGGCACGGCGGCCGGCCGCTTCGTCAGGAACCGCTCTGCGGCGTCGCGCACCCGTGGACACCGGAGGCGAGCGTGACGCAGGCGCGGACGGCGGCCGGGGCGGTGGCGGCGAGCATGGGGGTGTACGCGGCGGCGGTCCCACCGATGCGGGTGCGCTGGGCCGGACCGGTCGCCCCCGCGGGCCCGACGGTGAGGGTGTCGCCCAGGGCGGCGGCGGATATCCGCGCCCACGCGGCCGCGCAGACCTCGCTGTACCGCGTCTCGACATAGGCGCCGCCGATCCAGGCCGAGGCCGTCGTCCGCGCGTGCGCCCCGCCGCACCCCATGCCCTCGGGGTCCTCGCCGGTGCAGGTGGCGCCGGTGCACTTGACCCCGGAGGGGAGTCCGGCGGCACGGGCGGTGCGGGAGGGGTGCGGCGCCCGCGTCTCCCCCGCACGGTCCGTGCCGCCCCCGCCGGTGAGCACGGTCGCGCCGATCACCGCCACCACCACGGCCACCGCGCCCGCGGCGAACAGCACCAGGGCCCGCCGGGACCTGCGCGGGACCGCCGGGCCGGTGGCCGGAGGGGGCCCGAACTCGCCGAGCGCGGCGCGTGCTTCGGCGACCCGGCCGGCCTCCATGGTCACGTCGTGCCGGTTCTCCGCGCGGCTCCAGGACCGTTCCGCGACCTCCCACAAGGTGACGAGGTGCCGCGGGTCCGCGCCGGTCGCCTGCGCGAGCGCGACGACGGCGTACCGGGGCGGCAGGAGGCGGGCGGACAGATACCGCTCCCAGGAACTCCTGCTGTACCCGGTGGCGTCGGCGAGGGCGGCGGCGCTCAGGCCTCCTCGGTCCATCTGCCGCCGCAGTTGCTCGGTGAACTCCCGGACGCGTGGGTCGAGATCGTCCGCCAGCGGTCGCCAACGGGTCATGGTGCGGTCCCCCTGCTTGCCTTGCTGTC
The DNA here is from genome assembly GCF_056270165.1 of Streptomyces sp. RLA123. Classification (NCBI taxonomy): domain Bacteria; kingdom Bacillati; phylum Actinomycetota; class Actinomycetes; order Kitasatosporales; family Streptomycetaceae; genus Streptomyces; species Streptomyces sp. RLA123. The sequence continues at coordinate 3,352,989 of NZ_JBWDOR010000003.1, forward strand.
GTGCGGGTCGTGCGGGTCGTGCGGGTCGTGCGGGTCGTGCGGGTCGTGCGGGTCGTGCGGGTCGTGCGGGTCGTGCTGCCGGGTGTGCCGCCCCGTCACCCGATGCAGATGCCGAGGACGATCAGCCCCAGGCACAGCCCGTGGCCCGACGTCGGGCTCGGTGCCGCGGAGGAGGGCGTGGGGGTCGGGGCGGGTGGGGCCGTGGTGGCCGGCGGCGCCGTGGTGGCGCCGCTGCCCGGCGCCGTCGTGCCGTGCCCGCCGCCGGAACCGCCCGTGCCGCCGGAACCGCCGGAGTCTCCCGTGCCGTCCGCGTCCCCCGTCGCGGGGGCCTGGCCGCCCGTCGGGCGCTCGCTCACGTCGTCTACCGGCGCCGCGGGCGTCCCGCCGTCCGGGGTGACGGCGCCGGCCCCGGTGCGCGGGCCGCCGGGACGGGCCCGCGTCCCCGCCGGGGTCGCGGAGGTCTTCCCGGGCCGGGTCACCGGGGCACCCGGAGCGGACGCGGAAGGTGCCCCGCCGCCCGCCGCGGCCCCCGTGGGATGCGCCGACAGCGGCGCCTGCGCGCGCGGGGCCCCGTCGGTGGCGATCCCGGCGACGAGCAGCAGCCCGAACGCCCCGGCCAGCATCCCGAAGCCGACCAGCACCGCCCTGCGCCGCCGCCGGGCCGCATGCCGGGGCATGCCCTCGACCGGGGCCAGCGGATCGAGCGGATCGGAGTACGGGAAGCCGGTCATCGTGTCGGTCACCCCGCGGTCGGCCAACTCCCACAGCGCGACCAGCCGTTCGTAGTCCGCGCCGCTCAACTGGCCCAGCACCTCGACCGCGTCGCGCGGCGGCACCCGTACGCCGTTGAGGAACTGCTCCCACGCCTCGGTGCTCTGGGCCGTGCGCGCGGCGAGCGCGGGCACGCTCAGCCCGCTGCGGTCCTTCATCCTGCGCAGGTGCACGGCCAGCCGGCGCGCGGCAGCGTCAAGTGTCTCGGGCAATGGTTCCCATCGCGCCACCACGCACCCCCCGGTTCCGTCAGTCAACCCACGGTAGCGACGCACATACGCTCGACGCTTGAAATCCGGAGAATCCTCATCCTCTTCGCGGGGTCACGAGTCCCGTCTCGTATGCCAGTACGACCGCCTGGGCGCGGCTGCCGAGCCGCAGCTTGGCCATGGTGCGGTTCAGATGGGTCTTCACGGTCGCCTCGCTGATGAAGAGCCGCTCGGCGATCTCGGCGTTGGACAACCCCTTGGCGATCAGCCGCAGCACCTCCACCTCGCGCGCGGTCAGAGCCGCGAGTTCGGCGGGGGGCGGCCGGGCGGGATCCGGCGCGGGGCGGACGGGCGCGTACGCCTCGATGAGCCGCCGGGTGACGCTCGGCGCGAAGAGGGTGTCGCCGCCGGCGACGGCGTGGACGGCGGCGATCAGGCGCTCCGGGCCCGCGTCCTTGAGCAGGAAGCCGGAGGCCCCGGCGCGCAGCGCGGTGTACACGTACTCGTCGAGGTCGAAGGTGGTGAGGATGAGGACGCGCGGCGCCCGCTCGCCGGCCGCTGCCAGGATGCGCTCGGTCGCGGTGACGCCGCTGATGCCGGGCATGCGGATGTCCATCAGGATCACCTCGGGCGCGGTCTCGGCGGCCCGCTCCACGGCCTCCTCGCCGTCACCGGCCTCCCCGACCACCTCGATACCGGGGACCGCACGCAGCAGCCCTACCAGTCCGGCCCGGATCAGGAACTGGTCGTCGACGACGAGCACCGTGGTCATGCGTCCAATGAATCCCCTCGCCGCGCGGTCCCGCGCGCCGATGTGGGGAGCGTGAGGCGGACCTCGAAGCCATCGCCGAGCGGGCCGATGTCCACCGTCCCACCGTAGAGCCTCGCGCGCTCACGCATGCCGATCAAGCCGTGACCGGCTCCCTGGGGGATTGTGTCCGGATCGGAACGACCGGACGCCTCCCGCGTCCCGGCTCCGCCGTCGTCGGTGACGGTGACCTGGAGCTGGTGCGGCTCGTACGCCACCAGGACGCGTGCCCGCGCGTGCGGAGCGTGCTTGAGGACGTTCGTCAGCGCCTCCTGCACCACCCGGTAGGCACACAGCCCCACGCCGGGCGCGACCGGGCGCGCGGTGCCCTCGATCCGCAGTTCCACCGCGAGCCCGGCGCCGCGCACCCGCTCGATCATCTCGCCCATGCGGGACACCGAGGGCATCGGGTCGTAGGAGGGCGAACCGCCCTCGGGCTCCCCCGGGCCGGCGCGCAGCACCTTGAGCATGCGGCGCATCTCCTGCAGCGCCTCGCGCGTGGTGTCGGAGATGGTGTCCAGGGCCTTGCGCGCGCTCTCCGGCTCACTGGCGAAGACGTACGAGGCCATGCCGGCCTGCACCGAGATCACCGACATGTGATGGGCGACGACGTCGTGCAACTCACGGGCGATGCGGGCCTGTTCCTCCGCGACCGCCAGTTTGGCGGCGTCCTTCCGCTCCGAGCGCAGCCGCTCGGTGACCTCCCCGAGCCGGTCCGCGCGCTGCGCCGAGACCCGCGCGGAGTGCCCGAACCAGCACATGACCAGCGGGAACACCACTGCCTGTGCGCCCACCGTGGCCATCGAACCCTGCGCGGCCGTCAGGCCCGCGTACACCCACACCCCGCCGGTCAGTGCCGCGCAGCCCAGCGCGACGCGCACCGGGCGCACGATGGCCACGGCGTACAGCGCCATCAGTGGGGCGAGGCTGTTGACGACCGGCCAGTAGCCCGCCGCCACGAAGACCGCCCAGGCCGCGCAGACGAAGACACTGACGCCCACCGGGAAGCGGCGACGGGCGGCGACGGGCAGGTTGACCAGCGCGGTGAGCGCGTAGCCCGCTGCGTCCAGGCGATGCCGGTCCGGCGGTGGCTGCTCGTGTCCCAGCAGCATGCTGGCCGCCGTGAAAGCCACCGCCAGCGCCACGTCCGCCAGCACCTTGTTCCGCACGCGCGAAGCGTAGACCGGCCGGACGGCACCCGCGTCAGCCCGTCGCCGTACCGCGAAAGTTGTACTCCGCCCGGACAAACCTCCACCCAGGACGGGACGCCCCGGTGGGCGGCCTGCCCGTACCGTCGACGCCGGGGAGCCAGAGGGGGGCGCCCTACGCGACGGTGTCCCGTCCTCCGACGGGGGGAGGACGGGACGCCAAGTGCTGTCGCGGGCCGGTTCGCCCCGTGCGGTCAGCGCACGGAGAAGCGGACGACGTCCTCCAGGAACGGGATCTCCAGCACCGGATGCGGCTGCGCCATCAGCGCCAGCAGCACGATCACGACGCCCAGCACGCCGTAGGTGATCACGTCCGTGAAGCGGCTGCGCACCGCCAGCATGCCGACCGAGGGCAGCGCCCAGCGCATCAGCGCGCCCGCGAGCAGCGCGGCGCCGATCAGCACCATCCCGGGCCGCACCGTGTCGGCGGCGATCAGCACAAGACCGACGGCCACCGCCCCGGCAACCCCGAGGAACGGCCACTGACGGGCCGGCGCGGGCGCGTCGCCCGCCGCGGCCCTGCCGCCGCCCTCGGGGCGGGCAGTGCCCTCCGTGACGGCCTGGAAGCGGCGGCCGACGCCGGGCTGGTCCTGCTGCGGGGCCGGCTCCGCGGTCTTCGCGGCGGCCGCGGCCACCGGGGCGCCCGTCGCCGCGGTCCCGTCGCCGGTGCGGTCGCCGGTGCCGGTGCTGTCGCCCTGGCCTGGGCCGTCGGTCATGAGAACCGGCCCTCCGCGGCCTCGACCACGTTCGCCAGCAGCATCGCCCGGGTCATCGGGCCGACGCCGCCCGGGTTCGGCGAGATCCAGCCGGCGACCTCGGCCACGCCCGGGTGGACGTCGCCGACGATCTTGCCGTTCTCGTCCCGGCTCACGCCGACGTCGAGCACCGCGGCGCCCGGCCGTACGTCCTCGGGCTTGACCAGGTGCGGCACACCCGCGGCGGCCACGATGACGTCGGCCTGGCGCAGCTGCGCGGCCAGGTCCCGCGTGCCGGTGTGGCAGAGGGTGACCGTCGCGTTCTCGGACTTGCGGGTCAGCAGCAGGCCGATCGAGCGGCCGACGGTGACCCCGCGTCCGACCACGGCGACGTGCGCGCCGTTGATCTCCACGCCGTGCCGCCGCAGCAGTTCGACGATGCCGTTCGGTGTGCACGGCAGCGGGCCGCGCTCATTGAGAACCAGGCGGCCCAGGTTGGTGGGGTGCAGTCCGTCCGCGTCCTTGGCGGGGTCCATCAGACCGAGGACGCGGTTGGTGTCGATGCCCTTGGGCAGCGGGAGCTGGACGATGTAACCCGTGCACTGCGGGTCCTCGTTGAGCTCGCGCACGACCGCCTCGATGTCCTCCTGCGTTGCCGTCTCCGGCAGTTCCCGCTGGATGGACGCGATGCCGACCTCGGCGCAGTCGCGGTGCTTGCCGGCGACGTACCAGCGGCTGCCCGGGTCGTCGCCGACCAGCAGGGTGCCGAGCCCCGGCGTGACCCCGCGGGCCGTGAGCGCCTGGACGCGTACGGAGAGTTCTGACTTGATCGCGGCAGCAGTGGCCTTGCCATCGAGAATCTGGGCGCTCATGCCTCCATCTTCTCAGGTCTCCCCCCGGACGCTGGACAGCGGATGACGCCGCCCAGGACGATGTGGGCCGTCCCCACTCGTATCAGCGTGAAAGAAGTCGCCGTGAGCTACCCGCCCGGTCCCGGAAACCCGTACGGTCAGCAGCCCGTTCCGCCGCAGCAGCCCCAGCCGCAGCAGCCCTACGGGTACCCGCAGCAGCCCCCGGCCCAGCCCGGTTACGGCTACCCCCAGCAGCCGCAGCCCCCCTACGGCACGGTCCCGCAGCAGGCCCAGGGGCCGTACGGCTACGGCGGTTACGGCCAGCCGGCAGGACCGGTGGCCGGCATGCCGCCGTTCGCGAGCTGGGGCGCGCGGGTCGGCGCCACGCTGATCGACTTCCTGGTCGCGGGACTGGTCCCGATGATCCTGGTCGGCATCGGCTACGGGCGGTTCATCGCCGTGTTCGTGGACGCGGTCAAGGCCTGCGACGCCAGCGGCAGCGACGCCTGCGACAGCCCGCAGATGCCGGGCGGCGCCCTCGCCCTGATCGGCATCGGCTGCCTGCTGTCGCTGATCGGCGGTCTCTACCTCTGCTACCGCGAGGGCAAGACGGGCCAGACGCCCGGCAAGAGGGCCCTCGGCATCAGCGTGCTGCGCGAGGCCGACGGCCGTCCGCTCGGCTTCGGCATGGCCTTCGTGCGCCGCCTGTGCCACGGACTGGACGGCGCCGCCTGCTACATCGGCTACCTGTGGCCGCTGTGGGACGACAAGAAGCAGACGTTCGCCGACAAGATCCTCAGCTCGGTGGTCGTCAAGACCCCGTCGCCTCGGTGACGTTGGGCGGTAACAGCGGTAACAGCAGTAACCGCAACAACAGCGGTATCAGCAGCAACGCCGGCCCCAAGGCCCCGTCCGCGCGAAGGAATCGCAAGTGAGCCATCCGCCCGGCCCCGGCAATCCCTACAGCGGGCAGCCCGCGCCACCGCAGCAGCCCCAGCAGCCCCAGCAGCAGCCGTACGGCCCGTACGGCCATCCGCAGCAGCCTCCGGCCCAGCCGTACTACGCCCTCCCCCAGCAGCCGCAACAGCACTGGGGCCGGCCGCAGCAGCCCCAGCCGCCGTACGGCTGGGCCGGGCTGCCGGGCGGACCGCAGATGATGCCGTCGTCGGCGAGGACGGCCCGGGCGATGCTCTATGTGCTGGCCGGCATGTGGATCCTCAGCGGCCTGCTGGTCCTGCTGGTCGGCGTCGTGCTGGCGAACGTCGAGGACGACACCGGGCTGGCCAAGAAGTACGGCGGCCTGCTCTGGGTCGCCGGAGTGCTGGCCCTGGCGCTGGCACTGCTGGCGATCGGCGTGGCGGCGAAGTACAGGACGGGCGGCATCGGGGTGCGTACGGGCTCCGTCGCACTGGGCGCGCTGAGCGTGCTCGGCTTCGCGGCAAGCCTGGTCACCGGCGCGCTCCTGATGGTCGTCCCGCTGGTGCCGAGCATTCTGCTGATCGTCTTCGCGTCGAAGGCGGAGACGGCCGCCTGGTTCAGGCGGCCGCAGTACTGAGACCCTCCGCACCGGTTCGCCCCATGCCGAAGGCCCCCGCTGGTGCGGGGGCCTTCGGCACGAAGCCAGGAGTTCCGCCTCAGTGGAAGAAGTGCCGCGTCCCGGTGAGGTACATGGTCACGCCCGCCTGGCGCGCCGCCTCGACCACGGCCTCGTCGCGCACCGAACCGCCCGGCTGCACCACGGCCTTGACGCCTGCGCCGGTCAGCACCTCCAGTCCGTCCGGGAACGGGAAGAAGGCGTCGGACGCCGCGTAGGAGCCGGCCGCCCGCTCCTCACCGGCCCGCTGGACGGCGAGCTTGGCGGAGTCGACACGGTTGACCTGGCCCATGCCGACGCCGACCGTCGCGCCGCCCTTGGCCAGCAGGATGGCGTTGGACTTCACGGCCCGGCAGGCCCGCCACGCGAAGGCGAGGTCGGCCAACTCCCCTTCCGTCAGCGGCTCGCCGGTCGCCAGCGTCCAGGTGGCCGGGTCGTCGCCGGTGGCCTGGAGACGGTCCTTCTCCTGCAGCAGCAGGCCGCCCTCGACCGGGCGGAACTCCGTCACCGCGACGGGCGCCTCGGGGCAGCGCAGCACACGGATGTTCTTCTTGCGGGCCAGGACCTCGACCGCGCCCTCCTCGAAGTCCGGCGCCACGATGACCTCGGTGAAGATGTCCGCGACCTGCTCGGCCATGGCCACGCTCACCGGCCGGTTCACGGCGATGACGCCGCCGAACGCCGACAGCGGGTCGCAGGCGTGCGCCTTGCGGTGCGCCTCGGCGACGTCGTCGCCGACCGCGATGCCGCACGGGTTGGCGTGCTTGATGATCGCCACGCAGGGCGCGTCGTGGTCGTACGCCGCCCGGCGCGCGGCCTCGGTGTCGACGTAGTTGTTGTACGACATCTCCTTGCCGTGCAGCTGCTCGGCGTTGGCGAGGCCGGGACCGCCGTCGGTGTAGAGGGCCGCGGCCTGGTGCGGGTTCTCGCCGTAGCGCAGCACGTTCTTGCGCTCGTAGGTGGCGCCCAGGAAGTCCGGGAAGGGGCTCTCGTCGGCCGGCGCGTACGAGTCGGCGAACCAGCTCGCGACCGCGACGTCGTACGCGGCGGTGTGCTGGAAGGCCTCGCCGGCGAGGCGCTTGCGGGTGGCGAGGTCGAACCCGCCCTCCCGGACGGCGGCGAGCACGTCCGCGTAGCGCTCGGGGCTGGTCACGACCGCCACGGACGGGTGGTTCTTGGCGGCGGCGCGCACCATCGACGGGCCGCCGATGTCGATCTGCTCGACGCACTCGTCGTCCGAGGCGCCGGACGCGACGGTCTCGCGGAAGGGGTAGAGATTGACCACGACCAGGTCGAAGGGCTCGACGCCCAGCTCCTCCAGCTGCCGGCGGTGGTCCTCGAGACGCAGGTCGGCGAGGATGCCCGCGTGCACCTTCGGATGCAGGGTCTTCACCCGGCCGTCCAGGCACTCGGGGAAGCCGGTCAGCTCCTCCACCTTCGTCACCGGAACCCCGGCGGCGGCGATCCGCCCGGCCGTCGAGCCGGTGGAGACCAGCTGGACGCCCGCCTCGTGCAGGCCGCGGGCCAGCTCCTCCAGACCGGTCTTGTCGTAGACGCTGACCAGCGCGCGCCGGATCTCCCGCTTGGTACTCACGGCAACAGAACCTTTCGTCCCTCAATGCGATAGCCGTCGCGGGACAACCGCCCCACGACGTCGACGAGCAGCCTTCGCTCGACTTCCTTGATGCGCTCGTGGAGAGCTTCCTCCGTGTCGTCCTCCCGCACCTCGACCACGCCCTGGGCGATGATCGGGCCGGTGTCGACGCCGTCGTCGACGAAGTGGACGGTGCAGCCGGTGACCTTCGCGCCGTAGGCGAGGGCGTCGCGCACCCCGTGCGCGCCCGGGAAACTCGGCAGCAGCGCCGGATGCGTGTTGACGACGCGGCCACCGAAGCGGGCCAGGAACTCCTTGCCCACGATCTTCATGAAACCGGCCGAGACGACCAGGTCGGGCTCGTACGCCGCGACGGCCTCGGCCAGCGCCGCGTCCCATGCGCCGCGGTCGCCGTGGTCCTTCACCCGGCACACGAACGTCGGTACCCCGGCGCGCTCCGCGCGCTCCAGTCCCGCGATGCCGGAGCGGTCCGCGCCCACGGCGACGACATGCGCCCCCGCGTCCAGCAGTGCCTGAAGGTTCGTGCCCGAACCTGAGACGAGCACGACGAGTCGGGCGGGGCGGGAAAGGGGCGGGAAGACTGCGGCCACTGCGGGTCAACTCTCGGGTCCGGCGTTTTGGAGGATCGTACGACTCGAAGATCCCCCCCATTCCGGGGAACCCTACGAGCCCGTCGACCGTCAGCAACGATACCGGCACACCCGACTGCCCCCCACGGGGACGGGGGAGCGCCCGGACGGTAGCGTCTGGGGGGAGAACGGCGTAGTAGCGCGTCCGACAACTCGAGGAGTCGACGGCAAGGGGATGACCCAGGCAACCATGAGCAGTGGCCGCGGCCATGAGCAGGACAATCCGTTCGCTCCGCCGCCGGAAGACGCTCCCGACCAGCCGTGGCAGCCGCGCAGGCCGCAGCAGCCCTCGGACGAGCAGGACTCCGACCAGCGGCCGACGCCACCCCCGCCACCCGCTTGGGGCAGTCAGTGGAGCGACCGGCAGCCGGGGCGCGGCGGCGGTCTCGGCGACCGCCCCGGCGGAGACGGCGGCTACGGCGGCAGGCGACCGGACGGGCCGCGCTTCGACCCGACCGACCCGGCGCAGCGGCGTGCCCGCTACGCCCTGCTGTGCGGCATGTGGGGGCTGTTCTTCGCCCTGCTGCTCGGCTGGACGTACCTTGCCCTGCTGCTCGGCGGGCTCGCCCTCTACTGGGGCGTCAACGCGCTCCGCATGAAGCCGGAGGAGCGCGCCAAGGCACGCGCCGAGGCCGCCGCCCTGCTGGCCGACGGCCCCGCCCAGGCCCCGCCCCCGCCGGCCGACCCCAACGCCAAGCCCCAGCGCCCCGCCGCGGTCGGCGGCATCGTCATGGGCGCCCTCGCGGTCGGCCTCGTGGCCGGCCTGCTCAGCAGCGAGTTCGCCTACCGCGACTACTACTCCTGCGTCGGCGACTCCCTCACCCAGTCGGCGCGCGACTCCTGTGCCCACGACACGCCGGCCCCGCCGGTCTGGCTGCGCAAGGCGTGAGCGCCGTGGCGGTCAGGCGGAGTCCGTGACCGCGGACTCCGCCTGACCGTCGTCGGATTCGGTCTCTTCATCGTCGGCAGCTTCGGCGTCGTCGTCGTCGTATGCGTCGTTGCAGTCGTCGTCGCCGTAGTCGTAGTCGTCGTCGTAATCGTCGTCGTAATCGTCGTCGTCGAAGACGGCACGGGACGCGCGGAAGCGGCGGACCCAGCGCACCAGAAGGGCGGTGGGGACGCCGATGACGACGGTCCAGCCGACGGCCGCGGCCGCGATGAGCCAGCGCGAGGGGCCGAAGTCGGCGAGGGCGCCGGAGCCGAGGGGGCCCGCGGCGAGCTCCGTGAGCAGACCGAGGACCACGCCGCAGGCCGCGCCGCCGAGTGCCGCCCGGGCGGCCGTACGGCCCAGGCCGGCGGAGGCCTCGCGGTCGACCGCGAACCAGCCCACGGTCACCCCCGCGACGGCCGGCACCAGCAGCGCGAGCCAGGTCAGCACCGTGCCCGGCCCCGCATGGGGCAGCGCGGCCAGGAGCGGGAAGTCCGGCAGCACGGGGTCACCGACCGCACCGGCGGGCCGCACGACCGCCTCCGTGCCCAGGGAGAACCCCGGCCCGAGGGCGTAGGCGGCGCCCCACACCGCCGCGTTGGGGATCAGCGCCACCGACAGGGCGAGCACCGCCAGCCGCCCGGACAGCGCCTCGCTGAGCCGGCTGAAGGACGCCCCCGTGGCCCCGGGATGCGAGACCAGCGCGACCGCCGTGAGCACCGCGCCGCCGGCCAGCAGCACCGCCACCCCCGCAGCCGCCGACCGGGTCACCGGACCGACCTCGCCCGCCGGCACCCTGTCCGTCACCCGGTGGAGTGCCGCCGGAAGGGGGATGTGCGGCCGTCCCCGTTCGGCCCATGCCCCGGCCGCCGCCGCCAGTGCGGCGACCACGGGCACATGGAGCCCGGCGCCGAGCGCGTCACTTCGCACCGGCCCGTACGAGGTGAAGATGGCCGCGCCCGCGGCCACCGCGACATACCCGCCGATCAGCCAGGCCACGGCGGACACCGCCGCCCGGTCGGTCGACGCGGGGGCGGCGGCTTCGGCGCCGGCCCGGTAGAGCAGCCACACCGGAAAGGCGGCCAGGAGCAACGGTGTGACCCCTACGGGCGCGGGGACGCCGGAGACCGTCTCCACCCGCAGCAGGTCGGTGCCGTGCGCCAGCAGCCAGCAGTCGGCGGCGATGTGCAGGGCCCCGTACAGCCCGCTGTCGGGGAACGGCGAGATGATCCAGAGGAACAGCACCAGGACGGCGAAGCCGCCGAGCCCCAGCCCGGCGGCGAGCACGCCGCCGGTGAAGGCGGGCACGGACTCCGCGCTGCGCAGGGCCTCGTGCGCAGCCCGGACACGGCGGAAGACAAGGCTCACAGCACGTGCGGCGGTCACGGCACCCCATGCTGCCAAGAAGACCCCATTTACCTCCGCAGCATGCGAATGTCCGTCGTGTCGCGGAATATGGCGTTATGCGCATCTTCACACGATCCGAGTGGTCGATCGCATGACCCGCACCCACCTGACGAAGACGGCACGGACCGCCAAGAAGCGGCGGTCCCACCCGCAGCCCCCGACGACCCCGCGGACCGCCCCGTCGGCTCCGCCCCCGGCCGCCCCTCCCCAAGGGGCGGCCGGGGCCGCGGGGCCCCCACGCGCGCCCCGGGCCGAGGCACCCCGGGCTCCGCGGCCCGGGCGGCCGGAGGAGTCCGGCCCGCCCGCGCCCGTGGACGAGGCGGCGGCTGAGGCGACCGGGGCATCCGAGACGTCCGAAGCGTCGGCGAAGCAGGTCAGGGCGACGGCGAAAGCGGTGGCGAAAGAGACCAAGGCCGCGGCCAAGGAGGCCGAGGCGGCCGCCGAGGAGGCGGAACTGCGCCTCGCCAAGGCCGCCGAAGCCGCCTTCGACACGCTCTACGCACACGCCGCCCCCGCCCTGATCCGGCAGGTCGAGGTACTCACCGGCAACGAGGAACTGGGCCGGCACGTGGTCCACCGCGCCTTCCACCGGGCCTGGCAGCGCTGGCCCGAGGTCGCGGCCGACCCCGATCCCGTCGGCTGGCTCCGCTCCCAGGCTTTCGAGCACGCGCTGGCCCCCTGGCAGCAGTTCGTGCCCTGGCACCGCACACGGCGCCGTGCCCGCGGTGACCTCCAGCGGCTGCCGCGTGGCGCACGCCACGCCGTGCTGCTCCACGAGGGCCTCGGCCTCGGCCTGCGCCGCACCGCCGCCGAGAGCATGGCCAGCACACCCACGACGGCAGCGCGCATCATCCGGGCCCGTGACACGCTCGGCGAGGAGGCGGTCGCCGGGCTGTCCGGCCTCCTGAACCAGCCGTGCGTGCCGGAGCTCCCCGCGGAGCAGGTACGCGAGATGAGCGAGGAACGGCTGCGGCACCAGACCTTCGGATCGGTCGCCGCCACCGTCGTCCTCGTGCTGCTGACCGCCGGGGGGCTCATCTTCGGGCCGCTCAGCGACCACTTCTCGGTGTCGACGCCGCTGATCGACATCCGTTTCTCCCCCTGACGCCGGCCCCGGACGCACGGCAGCGGGCCCGCCCCCCGAAGGGAGCGGGCCCGCTGCCGTGCGCTGTACGAGGGGTGGTCAGCCCTGCAGGATGGCGCGCGCGAGGCGGGCCGTCTCCGACGGGGTCTTGCCCACCTTGACGCCGGCGGCCTCGAGGGCCTCCTTCTTCGCCTGGGCGGTGCCGGAGGAGCCCGAGACGATGGCACCGGCGTGGCCCATGGTCTTGCCCTCGGGCGCGGTGAAGCCCGCGACGTAGCCGACGACCGGCTTGGTGACGTGCTCGGCGATGAAGGCCGCGGCACGCTCCTCGGCGTCGCCGCCGATCTCGCCGATCATGACGATCAGGTCGGTGTCGGGGTCGTCCTGGAACGCCTTCAGCGCGTCGATGTGGGTGGTGCCGATGATCGGGTCACCACCGATGCCCACGGCCGAGGAGAAGCCGATGTCGCTGAGCTCGTACATCATCTGGTAGGTCAGCGTGCCGGACTTCGACACCAGGCCGATGCGGCCGGCGGTGCTGATGTCGGCCGGGATGATGCCCGCGTTCGACTGGCCGGGGGTGATCAGGCCGGGGCAGTTCGGGCCGATGATCCGGGTCTTGTTGCCCTTGCTGCCCGCGTACGCCCAGAAGGAGGCGGTGTCGTGGACGGCGATGCCCTCGGTGATCACGACCGCGAGCGGAATCTCGGCGTCGATGGCCTCGACGACCGCGTCCTTGGCGAACTTCGGCGGGACGAAGATGACGGTGACGTCGGCACCGGTCTTCTCCATGGCCTCGGCGACGGAGCCGAAGACCGGCACCTCGGTGCCGTCGAAGTCCACGCTGGTGCCGGCCTTGCGCGGGTTCACGCCACCGACGATGTTGGTGCCCGAGGCGAGCATGCGCCGCGTGTGCTTGGTGCCCTCGGAACCGGTCATCCCCTGGACGATGACCTTGCTTTCCTTGGTCAGGAAGATAGCCATGATGTGGTGACCTGTCCCTTACTTCGCAGCCAGCTCGGCGGCGCGCTCCGCGGCGCCGTCCATGGTGTCGACCTGCTCGACCAGCGGGTGGTTGGCGTCGGTGAGGATCTGCCGGCCCAGCTCCGCGTTGTTGCCGTCCAGGCGGACGACGAGCGGCTTGGTGACCTCCTCGCCCTTGGACTTGAGCAGCTCCAGGGCCTGGACGATGCCGTTGGCGACCGCGTCGCAGGCGGTGATGCCACCGAAGACGTTGACGAAGACGGACTTGACGTCCGGGTCGCCGAGGATGATCTCAAGACCGTTGGCCATGACCTCGGCGGAAGCGCCACCGCCGATGTCGAGGAAGTTGGCGGGCTTCACGTTGCCGTGGCCCTCGCCGGCGTAGGCGACGACGTCCAGGGTGCTCATGACGAGACCCGCGCCGTTGCCGATGATGCCGACCTCGCCCTCGAGCTTGACGTAGTTCAGGCCCTTGGCCTTGGCCGCGGCCTCCAGCGGGTTGGCGGAGGCGTGGTCGACCAGCGCCTCGTGCTCCGGCTGGCGGAAGTCGGCGTTCTCGTCCAGGGAGACCTTGCCGTCGAGCGCGATGACGCGGCCGTCGGCAACCTTGGCGAGCGGGTTGACCTCGACGAGGAGCGCGTCCTCGGCGATGAAGGTCTTCCACAGGGTCTGCAGGATCTCGACCACCTGGTCGGCGACGTCGGCCGGGAAGGCGGCCGCCTCGACGATCTCGCGGGCCTTCTCCGGGGTGACGCCCTCGTTGGCGTCCACGGCGATCTTCGCGAGGGCCTCGGGCTTGGTCGCCGCGACCTCCTCGATCTCCATGCCGCCCTCGACCGAGGCCATCGCCAGGAAGGTCCGGTTGGCGCGGTCGAGCAGGAAGGAGACGTAGTACTCGGAGGCGATCTCCGGGGCCAGCTCCGCCAGCATCACCTTGTGGACCGTGTGGCCCTTGATGTCCATGCCGAGGATCTGACCGGCCTTGATCACCGCGTCCTCGGGGTCCGACGCCACCTTCACGCCGCCGGCCTTGCCTCGGCCACCGGTCTTCACCTGTGCCTTGACGACAGCCTTGCCACCGAGCCGCTCCGCGACCTCGCGCGCCGCCTCAGGCGTGTCGATGACTTCACCGGCCAGCACCGGTACACCGTGCTTGGCGAAGAGGTCCCTCGCCTGGTACTCGAACAGGTCCACGCGCGTCCGTCCTTGGTAATCGCGGGTTCGTTGTTGGCGTGAGCGTGCCGGGAGCGGACGTCGCTGACGTCTTCGTAACGATCCATGCGTACGGTCGTACGGGGGGCGCACACGTCGGCCGAGCACGCGGCATGTCCGTTTGGCAGGTTAGCGCCGCGCGGGCGGCACGACTAAATCCCAGCTCGTGGACGAGCGGTGAGAACAGTCACAGACCTCGTCCGTGGCCACTGCGCGATTGACCCTTCCGGGTGATTCGGGCGCTTCGGGCGGCGCCGGCGGCCTCACCCCTCCGGCACGGGCAGCGGCCGCTTCTCCACCGCCGCGGCCATGATCTCCGGGAACAGGTCGGGCGTGCAGGCGAAGGCCGGGGCGCCGAGGGCCGCCAGGGCGGCGGCGTGCTCGCGGTCGTAGGAGGGGGCCCCCTCGTCGGACAAGGCGAGCAGGGCGACGAACTGGACGCCGGAGGCCCGCATGGCCGCGACGCGCTTGAGCATCTCGTCCCGTATACCGCCCTCGAAGAGGTCGCTGATGAGCACCACCACGGTGTCGGCCGGACGGGTGATCAGCGACTGGCAGTAGGCCAGTGCCCGGTTGATGTCGGTGCCGCCGCCGAGCTGGGTGCCGAAGAGGACGTCGACGGGGTCGTCCAGCTGCTCGGTGAGGTCCACGACGGCGGTGTCGAAGACGACCAGCTTGGTGTCGATGCTGCGCATCGAGGCGAGGACCGCACCGAAGACGGAGGCGTAGACGACCGAGGCGGCCATCGACCCGGACTGGTCGATGCAGAGGACGACGTCCTTCTTCACCGCCTGCGCGGCACGGCCGTGGCCGATCAGCCGTTCGGGGACGACCGTGCCGTGCTCCGGCAGGTAGTGCCGGAGATTGGCGCGGATGGTGCGGTCCCAGTCGATGTCGCGGTGGCGCGGGCGGTTGATCCGCGCCGAGCGGTCCAGCGCCCCGGTGAGGGTGGCGCGGGTGCGGGAGGCCAGGCGCTTCTCCAGGTCCTCCACGACCGTGCGGACCACGGCCCGGGCGGTCTCCTTCGTCGTCTCGGGCATCGCCTTGTTGAGCGACAGCAGCGTGCCGACCAGATGCACGTCGGCCTCGACCGCCTCCAGCATCTCCGGTTCCAGCAGCAGCGCGGACAGTCCGAGCCGGTCGATGGCGTCGCGCTGCATCACCTGGACGACGCTGCTCGGGAAGTAGCTGCGGATGTCGCCGAGCCACCGCGCGACCTGCGGCGCGGAACCGCCCAGCCCGGCGGACCGGGGCCGGCCCCGCCCGGGCGTCCCGCCGTCGACGCGCGGTCCGGAGCCGTACAGCGCCTCCAGCGTCCGGTCCATGGCGGCGTCGCGGCCGGTGAGCGCGTGGCCGGTGCCGTCGGCCTGGCCTCCGCCCAGCACCAGCCGCCAGCGGCGCAGCCGCTCCTCGCCGTCGATGCCGGTGTCCGTACTCGGGTCGCCGTTCACGGTCCCGCTCATGACCCTGCTCATGTCGCCGCTCATGTCGCCGTTCCCCCTGTCGGTCGGTCGTGTCCCAGCAGGAGCCGGACAGTCGCCAGCACCGCGTCCGCCCGGGCCCCGTCCAGCCCGGAGGCGAAGCCCGGCGCGCCCTCCCCCGGCGCCTCGGGCGGGCCGCCCGCCGGGCCGCGCCGCACCAGCTCCCCCACCGTGCGCCGCACGCCCGCGTCGAACTCGCCGAACGTGCGCCGCAGCAGCGGCAGTACGTCGTCGAATGCGGCGGCCGGGACCGCCGACAGCCAGTCGTCGACCAGGGCGAGCAGCCGCGCGTCGTGGACGAGCAGCATGCCGCCCCCGGCGAGGAAGCCCTCCGTCCACGCGGCCGCCTCCTGCGGCGGCGTACCGGTCGAGAGGGCCAGCCCCATCAGGCGGGCCACCTCCTCGGCCTCGAGCCGGCCGTCGTCCAGCAGCAGGCGGGCGGCGCTGCCGCGCAGCAGCCCCGGCATCCCCCGGTCGCGCACCGCCAGGGTCCGCAGGACCCCCGCCCAGCGCCTGCGCAGCCCCTCGTCGGCCAGCAGGACCACCGCCTCCTGCACGCCCTGGACATGGCCGCGCATCTCGGCCGCGCCGTCTGCGTCCAGCCCGGCGCACGCGGGCGGAAGACCGACGCATATCCGCTCGGCCAGCCCTTCGGCCACCTCGCGCAACGCGGCCGCGTCGGTGCCCCGGACATCGCCGTAGCGGACGGACCGCACCAGCGCGGGCAGCGCCTGCGCGAGGTGGCCGACGTCGGCGTCGAGCGCGGCGCGGTCGGCGAGCACCCGCATCACGGTCGGCAGCGCGTCGGGCAGTTCCGCGAGCAGGCAGCGCTCGGCGAGGCCGGTGACCTCGGCGAGCGCGGCCGCCCGGACCGCCTCGTCCTCCGCCTTGGCGGTGGCGGCCGACGACACGGTGGTCCCCCACACTCCGGCCTCGGCGACCCGCACCGCCAACTCGGGCTCCCAGCGCAGCCGCCAGGTCTCGCGGAAGGTGCCGGTGCCGGCGCGGGACCGGGCGGGCTCGCCCCACCCGATGCCCAGCAGCCGCAACCGGTGCAGCAGGCGGCTGCGGCCGGCGTCGGTCTCCTTGCGCAGGTCGAGCTCCACCTCCTTCTCCAGTGCCTCCGGCTTCAGTCGCAGCCTGCGCTGCTCACGTGCCAGGTCACGGGCGAGCGGCACCGCCGGGGCGCCGTCCGGGACCTGGCCCAGAGTGTCCCCCACCACCAGGCGGTCGCGGATGAGTTCCATCGGCACATCGGATCCGTCGCACATCACGGCCCGTATCGCGTCGGTGGTCTCACCCAGACCGGCCAGCGGGCGGCCGCGCATCGCGGCGAGCGTCTCGGCGAGCCGCACCGCCTCGATGACGTGCGCGGAGGAGACCGGCAGATCCTCCTCACGCAGCAGTCCGGCGACCTTGGTCATCCAGCGCGCGACGGGCCGGTCCGGTGCGGTGAACAGGTGCCGGTACCAGCCGGGCGAGGCGATCCCGGCCCCGTACCCGCCGGCCCGGGACAGCCGCCGGTGGGTCCAGGGCACCCAGGTGATCTCGACCTTGGCCTTGGGCAGGCCCTTCAGCAGGGCCCGGTCGGCGGTCACCCCGGTCACGGCCGCGAGCGCGGGCACGTGCCAGGCACCGCAGACCACCGCCACCCGCTCGTGCTCGCGGCGGGCGTCGCGTATGCGCAGCCGCATGTGCGCCTCGCGCACGGCGTCGTGCGGATGCCCCCCGTCCCCGTACTCCTCCCGCAGCGCCCCCATGGCCTCGGCGATCGCCCTGAACGCCGCGAGCGCGTCGTCCGCGTCATCCGCGCCATCTGCCTCGCTGTCGCGGCCCCGGTGCTCCACGGCGTCCTCCCACCACCGCTCGGGGTCGTCGTAACCGGCGGTCTCCGCGAGCACGGCGAGCGGGTCGATCCGCACCCGGACGTCCCCGGATCCGCCGTCCTCTTCCCCGGCTTGCTCGGCTTCCGCCGCCGCTTCCGCGCGCGTCCCGTCCTCCACGGGCTCCCGCATCAGCAGCGAATGGGCCGCCGGCAGGTCGATGAAGCGGACCGGCACCCCCCGCGCGGTCGCCCAGCGGATCGCCTCCCACTCCGGGGAGAAGTCGGCGAACGGCCAGAACCCGGCCCGGGACGGCTCGTCGACGACGTGCGCGAGGAGGGCGACCGGGGGCCGCATGCCCGGCTCGGCGGCCAGCCCCACGACGGCGTCCGCCTCCGGCGGTCCCTCGATCAGCACGATCTGCGGCGCGTACCGGTCGAGCGCCGCGCGGACCCCGCGGGCCGACCCCGGCCCGTGGTGCCGCACCCCCAGCAGCGCCGGCCCGTCCGTCACGGCGTCACCTCCCGGCAGGCGCGGTAGAAGTCCTTCCAGCCCTCCCGCTCCCGGACCACGGTCTCCAGGTACTCCCGCCACACCACACGGTCGGCCGCGGGGTCGCGGACCACCGCACCCAGGATCCCCGCCGCCACCTCCCCGGCGCGCAGTACGCCGTCGCCGAAGTGGGCCGCGAGCGCCAGCCCGCTGGTGACCACCGAGATGGCCTCGGCCGTGGAGAGCGTGCCCGAGGGGGACTTGACCTTCGTCCTGCCGTCGGCGGTGACCCCGCCGCGCAGCTCACGGAAGACGGTGACGACCCGCCGGATCTCGTCCGCGCCCGCGGGCACGGACGGCAGGTCGAGCGACCGGCCGAGCTGGCCGACCCGGCGGCTGACGATGTCGACCTCCTCCTCCACGGTCGCCGGCAGCGGCAGCACGACGGTGTTGAAACGCCTGCGCAGCGCGCTGGACAGGTCGTTGACCCCGCGGTCCCGGTCGTTGGCGGTCGCGATGAGGTTGAAGCCGCCCACCGCCTGGGTCTCGGCACCCAGCTCCGGTATCGGCAGCGTCTTCTCCGACAGGATCGTGATGAGGGTGTCCTGCACGTCCGCGGGGATGCGCGTCAGCTCCTCGACACGGGCGATGCGGCCCTGGGCCATCGCCCGCATGACCGGGCCGGGCACGAGCGCCTCGCGGGTGGGGCCCTGGGTGAGCAACTGCGCGTAGTTCCACCCGTAGCGGATGGCCTCCTCCGGTGTGCCGGCGGTGCCCTGCACGAGAAGGGTGGAATCGCCGCTGACGGCGGCCGCCAGATGCTCCGAGACCCAGGTCTTGGCCGTGCCCGGTACCCCGAGCAGCAGCAGGGCCCGGTCCGTGGCGAGGGTGCTGATTGCGACCTCGACGATGCGGCGCGGTCCCACGTACTTGGGTGTGACGACGGTGCCGTCGGGAAGCTCGCCGCCCAGCAGGTACGTGGCGACCGCCCACGGCGACAGATTCCAGCGGGCCGGGCGGGGCCGGTCGTCGGCCGCCGCGAGAGCCTTGAGCTCATGGGCGAACGCGTCTTCGGCATGCGGCCGGAGTGCGGTGTCCGCGGACATGGTTCTCCCCCTGTTCTGGGCACGTCGGACTGAGGCGGACGATCCGTCAGACCCCCTGCGTCGTCCGCGGTTCCCACGATGCACGACCCCACTGACAATCATCCTCAGCGGAGACATCACGCCAGGTCAGAACCGATTGTCAGTGCCCGGGCCTACCGTCTTGGGCATGGACGGGATGGACGAACAGCGACCCGAGCGGTGGACCGCCGACCAGGTCCTGGCCCTCGCGCCCGACGCGTCGTCGCGGAAGGCCGGGACGGGTCTGGCGGCGGCCGCGCGCTGGTCGGGCACGGGGACGTCGGGCACGGCGGTGTGGGGGTTGTGCGCGGGCAGCGGCAGCAAGCCGTACCAGACGGTCGTGGACACGGCGGGGCCCGGCGCCAAGTGCAGCTGCCCGAGCCGCAAGTTCCCCTGCAAGCACGCCATCGGACTGCTGCTGCTGTGGTCCGGGGGCGAGGTCGGGCCGGCCGCACACGGGGGCGGCCGGCCCGGCTGGGTCACCGAATGGCTCGACGCGCGCAGGACGCGTGAGGAGCGCAGAGCCGCCCCTGCCGGGGGCGGTGATCCCGAGGCGGCGCGCAAGCGTGCCGGGCAACGGGCGCGCAGGGTCGCCGCCGGGGCGGCCGAGCTGGAACGCCGGCTGACGGATCTGCTGCTCGGAGGGCTGTCCAGCGCCGACCGCGAGGGCTACCAGCGGTGGGAGGAGACGGCGGCCCGCATGGTCGACGCCCAGGCGCCCGGGCTCGCCTCGCGGGTGCGCGAGCTGGGCGCGGTGGCCGCCTCGGGAGGCGACTGGCCCTCCCGGCTGCTGGAGGAGACCGCGCTGCTCCATCTGCTGGCCCGGGGCGCTCTGGGGCACGACCGGCTTCCCGGCGCACTGGCCGCGACGGTGCGCGCCCGGGTGGGTTACACGGTGGATTCGGCGGAACTGCTCGCCGGACCCACCGTGCGGGACCACTGGCTGGTGCTGGCCCAGCACGACTCGGCCGACGATCGGCTGACCACCCGCCGCATATGGCTGCACGGCAGGGACACCGGGCGGCCCGCACTGCTGCTGTCCTTCGGCGCGGGCGGCCGGGCCCCCGAGCTCGCCCTGCCGGTCGGGCTCGGCGTCGACGCCGATCTGGCGTACCACCCGGGCGCGCGACCGCTGCGGGCCGTGCTCGGTACCCGGCACGCCGCGCCCGGCCCCGGTCCAGTGCCGCCCGGGCTGCCGGTCGGCGCGGCACTGGCGGCGTACGGGGAGGCCCTGGCGGACGACCCGTGGCTGGACGCCTGGCCCTCCGTCCTCGCAGGGGTCGTGCCCGTGCCGGGTGACACGGGCTGGCAGCTCGCCGACGCGGAGGGGGCCGACGCGGTGCCGGTGACCGCGGGGGGCGGCAGCGGCGCCGGGGGCCCGTGGCGCCTGGCGGCGGTCTCGGGAGGCCGGCCCGTGACGGTCTTCGGCGAGCTGGGACACCGCGGCTTCCGGCCGTACACGGCCTGGGGCGCGGCCGGCACGGAGGCGGTCGCCCTCGCGCCGTAGCGCCGGGGCCGCCGCCCGCATCGCGGACAGACGCGAACGACACCGAAGGGGGACGCATGGAGACGGCGACCTGGGCCGATCTGGTCGGGACCGCCCTGATGGGCACCGAGCGCAAGGGCGGGACGCCCACCGAACTGCTCGACGCCGCCGCGGTCGCCGTCCTGCGGCGTCGTGCGGGGCTGCGGCCGGCCGGCGCGGGGAAGCGGCCGGCCGCGGCCCCGGACGATCCCCGCCCCGCCCTGCCGGCCGCCGCGCGGCGGCGGCTCGGGCTGCTGCTGGCGGACCGGTCGGGTGGGAGCGGCGGCAGGCGGGGAGCGGCACCCAATCTCGCCGAGCTGCTGCCGCAGTGGCTCGGCGAGGCCACCGCGCGCGGTTACGCGGCTCCCCCGGAGATGCTGCCCGCCCTGCTCGACGCCGCCCGCGCCCGCACCGACCTGAGGCCGGACGCGCTCGCCCTGGCGGGCCCGCGCGGACTCTGGCTGGCGGAGCTGAACGCGGAATGGCGCTTCGCGCTGCGGGCGGGCGCCTCCGGTGCCGCACCGGACGCGGGGAACGCGGCGAACGGCCCCGAGGTGCGGCAGCTGTGGGAGGAGGGTCTGTTCGCCGAGCGGGTGGCGCTGCTGACGCGGCTGCGGTCCCGCGACCCCCGCGGTGCGCTGGACCTGCTGCGTTCCGGCTGGAGCGGTGAGCGCGCCGAGGACCGCCTGATGTTCCTGGATTCCCTGCGCGAGGGCCTGTCCTCGGCCGACGAGCCCTTCCTGGAACAGGCGCTCTCCGACCGCAGTCGCAATGTGCGGGCCACCGCCGCCGAGCTGCTCTCCGCCCTGCCCGGTTCCGCCCTGGCCGGCCGGATGGCGGCCAGGGCCAGGACCTGCGTGTCCTGGGACGCCGGGGACAGCCGGATCATGGTGGAGGCGCCGTACGAGTGCGACGCGGCGATGGAGCGCGACGGTGTGGTGGCGATACCCCCGGCCGGGCGGGGCGAGCGGTCGTGGTGGTTCGGCCAGGTAGCGGACGCAGCGCCGCTCGGGACATGGCCAAACCGGTTCGGCGGCCGCACGCCGCAGGAGATCATCGCGCTGCCGGTCGCCGACGACTGGCAGGGCGACCTGCACGCGGCCTGGTGCCGGGCGGCGGTCCGCCAGCGCGACGCGGCCTGGGCCCGGGCGCTGCTCGGGCCGATACCGACCACGGCGACGGCGGTCGCCCCGGTGGGCGACCCGGCGAAGCTGCTGGCGGTGCTCCCGGCCGGCGAGAGGGCCGAATGGGTGGCGCGCTTCATCGGCTCGCACGGTTTGTCGGAGGCGTTCCAGATGCTCGCGGTGTGCGCCGTTCCCTGGGCGGGTCCCCTGGGACGGGCGGTCGTGGACGCGCTGGACATCGCCCGTGACGCCGGCAGCTACCCGTGGAGCTTCAGCGGGGTCATGGGCCTCGCGGAGCGCTGCCTCGACCCGGCGGAGGCCGACCGCGCGACACCGCTCACCGCGGTGCCCGAGGAATCGGCCGGCACCTCACCGGGCGCGGGTGCCTACTGGGCCGAGGCCTTCCAGCGTCTGGTGGGCACCCTGCGGCTGCGCGCGACGATGAGCAAGGAGCTGGCCTGAACCGCGGAAGTCCGCGACTCCCGCGGCCCGGGCCGGACGGGGCGCGATCAGGCGCCGGCAGGCTGCCGGATGTTGGCGTTGACCCAGTCCACGACCTCGGAGGTCGTCGCACCGGGAGTGAAGATCGCGGCGACGCCCAGTTCGCGCAGCGGGGCCATGTCGTCCTCGGGGATGATGCCGCCGCCGAAGACCTTGATGTCGCTCGCGTCGCGCTCCTCGAGCAGCTCCAGCACCTTGGCGAACAGCGTCATATGGGCGCCGGACAGGATGGACATGCCGATCGCGTCGGCGTCCTCCTGGATCGCGGTGTCGACGATCTGTTCGGGCGTCTGGTGCAGGCCGGTGTAAATGACCTCCATACCGGCGTCGCGCAGCGCGCGGGCGATGACCTTGGCCCCGCGGTCGTGGCCGTCTAGTCCCGGCTTGGCCACCACGACCCGGATCGGACCGGACACTCCCATCACTGCCTCCAACACGATTGCTGCGCTCAGCGGGCACCTCTGTGAACGAACGTTATCGCCAGCATCCCCCGACCGGACAGTTTCGCGAAGGCCCTCGAGGGGGAAATTACCCATTGGGACACGTTCACGTTAGAAACGCGTTCGGCCCGTGGTCGTCATCGCTTGAGCAGACGGCGCGGGCTTTCGCGTTCTCGGCGCACGGGGGACAGAGCCGTCTCCGTGTGCCGCACGGGAGGTAGGCCATGGGCGTCCTGTCTTTCGGTGTCGGAGACCGTCTGGTGCGTCAGGCGGCCTACGTACGAGCCGCGGCGATCGAGATCGCCATCCTGACCGGTCATGTTTTCCTGTACCCGACCGGCATCTTCCAGGAACGCGGGCCGGAACCCCCGGTCGGCGAGACGGAGGAACCGACCCGCATCCCCACCGCGGGCCGCAGTCACCCACCGGTGTTGCTGCTGCACGGCTTCGTGGACAACCGTTCGGTGTTCGCCATGCTCCGGCGGTCCCTGCGCCGGCACGGCTGGCCGCATGTGCAGGCAGTCAACTACTCCCCCCTGACCTGCGACATCCGCACGGCCGCGGCGTTGCTCGGCCGTCATGTGGAGCAGATCTGCGAGCAGACGGGCCACAGCCAGGTGGACATCGTGGGCCATAGCCTCGGCGGGCTCATCGCGCGCTACTACACGCAGCGCCTGGGCGGGGACAGCCGGGTACGCACCGTGATCACCCTCGGCACCCCGCACTCCGGCACTCGTGCCGCGCCCCTGCTCAACCCGCACCCCATCGTCCGGCAGATGCGGCCCAACTCCGATCTGATAGAGGAACTGGCCGAACCGGCGGTCGGCTGCCGTACCCGTTTCGTAGCGTTCTGGAGCGATTGGGACGAGATGATGAGCCCGGTCGAGGCGGCCCGTCTGGACCACCCCGATCTCATCGCCCGCAATGTGCACGTCGCAGGTGTCGGGCATCTGACCATGCCGGTGCACGCGGCCATCGCGGCCGGTATCCGACAGGCGCTGCTCGGGGAGGAACGGGCGTCCGGCGCCGTTGACGCCGCTTGACGGTCCTGTCCCCATAAGCATCGAAACGCCATCGAACACAAGGCATCGTCGATGCCTGAATCCTGCCGAAGATTGTCGCCGTCGGCCGCAGGGGGATACAGTCGCCGCTAATTCTCCTGCTGCCGAGGCGAAAGAGAAGTGGTGAACGATCGTCACCCGTCGGGGTATGCCCCCGACTACAGCGCCTACGGGCACGAGGGCTATTCCAGCGCCCCGTACCAGTTCGCAGGCGCTGTCCACGCGGATGACGACCCGTTGTTCGGCACGTGCCAGGGCTACCCCGCACACGACACCGGCACCCAGGCCACCGGCTCGTGGGACACCACCGCGACCGCCTACTGGCAGCAGCCCCAGGACGCCACCGCAGGCTACGGCGACCCCGCCGGCGCGGCCACCGGCACCTGGTACACGCAGCCCGCGGCCGAGACGTACGACTACACGACGACGGCGACGGCGACGGCGTACGAGCACGCCCCGGTGTACGAGTACCAGGAGCCGGAGCCCGCCCTTCCGCACGAGCACCACGCGTATGTGCCCCACGCCCGCGAGCCGGAGGCCGTTCCCCACGGGAACGCCACCGAGGACTACGCCGGCGGCGAGGACACCTACCCGTTCGACGAACACGACGCCACCGGCCACGACCTCCAGGACTTCCACGACACGGACCCGCACGGCGGCGCCGAGCCGGAGGAGTACGACGCCGAGCACGTCGCCGGGTACGACGCGGACCCGGACGGCACGCCCGTCCTGCCGCGCCCCCGCGCCGGCAGCCGCCGTCGCCGCCCCGCCCGGCGCTCGGCGCTGCTGGTCGTCGCCGTCCCCTCCGCCGCGGTCATGGGCGTCGCGGCCTGCGCCGCCGCCGTGACCGTCACGACGGAAGAGGGCGACACCACCACGACGCAGGCGGACGCTGTCGTCGACGCCGCCAAGACCCCCACCACCAAGCTCGACCAGCAACTGGCCGGCGTGAACCGGGACGTCGACGATTTCGCCTCGCGCGCCAGCCGCACCCAGGAGCGCCTCGACATCAAGGAGCGCCAGGCCTCGGAGCGGAAGAGGAAGGCGGAGGAGGCGGCCCGCAAGGAGGCGCTGCGCCCCAAGTTCCTGCTCCCGGTGTCCGAGCACGGCCTGAGCGCCTACTTCGGCCAGGCGGGCGTCAACTGGATGTCGGTCCACACGGGCATCGACTTCCCGGTCAGCTACGGCACCCCCGTGATGGCCGCGACCGACGGCACCGTCCGCACGCAGTGGAACAGCAGCTACGGCAACATGGCCATAGTGACCGCGCCGGACGGCACGGAGACCTGGTACTGCCATCTGAGCAGCACCAAGATCCGCTGGGGCAGCGTCAAGGCCGGCGAGGTCATCGCCTATTCCGGCAATTCCGGCAACTCCACCGGACCGCACCTGCACTTCGAGGTGCGCCCCGCCGGAGGCTCGGCAGTCGACCCGCTGCCGTGGCTGCTCGCGCACGGTCTCGACCCGCGCTGACCCACGGGCCCCACCGGGCCCCCGAGCCCCTCCCGGCAACCCGTGCGGCTCCCTCGCCGGAAGCCGCACCCGGCGACAAGCCCGCTAGAGCTTCTCCACCGGCGCGTAGCGCAGCAGCAGCACCTTCGGCCGCTCGTCGCCGAAGTCGATGGTGGCTTTGGCCTTCTCACCGCTGCCGTCGACCGAGACGACCGTGCCCAGCCCGAACGTGTCGTGGTTGACCCGGTCCCCCACCACCAGCGCGACGACCGGCCGGTCCTGGGTGCGCCGGGTGGCGAAGCCGGACGGGCCGTTCTTGGACGAGGACCGTGACAGCATCGAGGCCGCCGCGGACACCGAGGCGGACGGTGCCGGGGAGGACCCCGTACGCCGCCATTCGATGAGCGACTCCGGGATCTCCTCCAGGAAGCGGGAGGGCGGGTTGTACGACGGCTGGCCCCACGCGCTGCGCATGCTCGCCCGCGTGACGTACAGCCGCTGCCGCGCCCGCGTGATGCCGACGTAGGCGAGCCGGCGCTCCTCCTCCAGCTCCTTGGTCTGGCCGAGCGCGCGCATGTGCGGGAAGACCCCGTCCTCCATGCCGGTCAGGAAGACCACGGGGAACTCCAGGCCCTTGGCGGTGTGGAGGGTCATCAGCGTTATGACGCCACCGCCCTCCTCGTCGTCCGGGATCTGGTCGGAGTCGGCGACCAGCGCGACGCGTTCCAGGAACTCGGCGAGCGTACCGGGCTCCTCCTCGGTGCGCTCCTGCTCGAACTCCAGGGCCACCGCCGCGAGTTCCTGGAGGTTCTCGACGCGGGTCTCGTCCTGCGGGTCGGTGGAGGCCTGGAGTTCGGCCAGGTAGCCCGTGCGCTCCAGCACCGCCTCCAGGACGGTGGCGGGGCCGGCGCCGGAGTCGACGACCGTGCGGAGTTCCTCCAGCAGCTCGTTGAAGCGCTTGACGGCGTTGACCGAGCGGGCGGCCATGCCGAAGGCCTCGTCGACCCGGCGCAGCGCCGCCGGGAAGGAGATCCGCTCGCGCGAGGCCAGGGCGTCGACCATGGCCTCGGCGCGCTCGCCGATGCCGCGCTTGGGCACGTTGAGGATGCGGCGCAGCGGGACGGTGTCCTCGGGGTTGGCGAGTACGCGCAGATAGGCCAGGACGTCCCGGACCTCCTTGCGCTCGTAGAAGCGGACTCCGCCGACGACCTTGTACGGCAGGCCGACGCGGATGAAGACCTCTTCGAAGACACGGGACTGCGCGTTGGTCCGGTAGAAGACGGCGACCTCGCCGGGACGGGCGTCGCCTGCGTCGGTGAGCCGGTCGATCTCGTCGGCGATGAACTGCGCCTCGTCGTGCTCCTGGTCGGCGACGTAGCCGGTGATGACCGGGCCCTGGCCGGCCTCCGTCCACAGGTTCTTCGGGCGGCGGGAGGCGTTGCGCTCGATGACGGCGTTGGCGGCGGTCAGGATGTTCTGTGTGGAGCGGTAGTTCTGCTCCAGCAGGATCGTGCGCGCCTGCGGGTAGTCCTCCTCGAACTGGAGGATGTTGCGGATGGTGGCACCGCGGAAGGCGTAGATGCTCTGGTCGGCGTCACCGACCACGCACAGCTCCGCCGGCCCTTCGCCGCCCTGCTCCGCGTCCCCGGTCCCGACCAGCTCGCGCACCAGGGTGTACTGGGCGTGGTTGGTGTCCTGGTACTCGTCGACCAGGACGTGCCGGAAGCGGCGCCGGTAGTGCTCGGCGACATCCGGGAAGACCTGGAGCAGGTTGACCGTGGTCATGATGATGTCGTCGAAGTCGAGCGCGTTGGCCTCGCGCAGCCGCGACTGGTACATCGCGTAGGCCTCGGCGAGCTTCTTCTCGAAGGGGTTCTCGGCCTGGTCGGCGAAGGTCTCCTCGTCGATGAGCTCGTTCTTGAGGTTGGAGACCTTGGCGCTGAAGGACTTCGGGGGGAACTGCTTGGGGTCCAGGTCCAGGTCGCGGCAGACCAGCGCCATCAGGCGCTTGGAGTCGGCCGCGTCGTAGATCGAGAAGCTGGAGGTGAAGCCGAGCTTCTTGGACTCCCGGCGCAGGATGCGGACGCAGGCGCTGTGGAAGGTGGAGACCCACATCACATGGGCCCGCGGGCCGACGAGTTGCTCGACGCGGTCCTTCATCTCGCCGGCGGCCTTGTTGGTGAAGGTGATCGCCAGGATCTGGCCGGGGTGCACCTTGCGGGCGCCCAGCAGGTGGGCGATGCGGTGGGTGAGCACCCGGGTCTTGCCGGAGCCGGCGCCCGCGACGATGAGCAGCGGGGAGCCGGTGTGCTCGACGGCGGCGCGCTGCTGCTCGTTGAGCCCCTCCAGCAGGGCGGCGGGGTCGACGGCCGGGCGCGGCGCGCCGTCCCGGTAGTACGTGTCCCGGTCGGCGGGCGCGTCGAAGCGCCCCTCGAAGAGGTCGTGCGGAACCGCCTCGGCCTCCTCCTCGAGGGGCGGCGGCGGGTGCTCCTCCCTCGGTTCGAAGCCGGCCAGGAAGCTGTCGTCAAAGAGGCTGCTCATCGCTTCCCGAGTCTAAGCGGTGGGACCGACAGCGGTGCGCCGCTTCCGGGAGCCCGGTGGTCGCGGGTTCCGCGCACGCAGCCCCGCGGCAGTGCCGCCCGAGAGCCTCCGCGGGCCCACCGGAGTGGCCCACCGGAGGGCCGGGCAACGGCCCGGCTGCGTAAAGGTCACGAAATGATTGCGGACAATTCGAACACCAGCCTTCCCAGGAGCCACCCCAGTTGACTAGCGTGCCCCCTCAGGCGGTCCGCACCGAACGGCGGCGACCGAGCCGTCACGGCCGCCTCCGCTGAGTCCGGCGACCGCCGGAGCCGGGGACCCACCACTTTGGGGTGAATCGGTCCGTACGGGCACACGCACACGTGCCCGGACGACCGTAGGGCGGCCTTCCGAAGCCCGAACCCGACAGCTAACCCGGTAGGCGGTCCACGGAAGGAGCCGTCCGACTTGGCGACGCACCGCAAGCCGCGCCCCCGCATGCTCACGGTCCCCGGCCCGCGCACGGCCGTGGGGCTGACGACCGCCGCACTGGCGACCGTCACCCTCTTCGGAGAGAGCGCCAGCGCGGCGCCCGCCTCCCCCGACAAGCCGTCCATCACCGAGGTCAAGGCCAGGGTGGACTCGCTCTACCACCAGGCCGAGGCGGCCACGGAGCGCTACAACGGCGCCAAGGAGCAGACCGACAAGCAGCGGACGCACGCGGACGAGCTGCTCGACCAGGTCGCCCGCAAGACGCAGACGCTCAACGACGCCCGCCGCACGATCGGCGAGTACGCCACGGCCCAGTACCGCGGCGGCGGCCTGGACGGCACGACGTCCTTCCTGCTCACCTCCGACCCGCAGCAGTTCCTGGACCAGGCGCACCTGGTGGAGCGCCTGTCCGACCGCCAGGAGCACGCGATGGAGGCCTTCCGTACGCAGCAGGAGGCGACCACGCAGAAGCGCACGGAGGCGGTCCGGAGTCTGCAGAAGCTCAGCGAGGCGCAGTCGACGCTGGCCACGGAGAAGAAGGCGGTCAAGGAGAAGCTCGCCGCCGCGCAGCAGTTGCTCAACACCCTGACCGCCCAGGAGAAGGCGCGGCTGGCCGCCCTGGAGAAGAAGAAGCAGGAGGAGGCCGAGGCCGCGGCCAAGGCGATCGCCGCGAAGGAGAAGGAGGCGCAGCAGACGGCCGCGGACACGTCGGTCACCGGCGGAGGTTCCACCACGTCCACGGTGGCATCGGGCACCTACGCCGCCAAGGCCGACAAGGCGATCGCCTTCGCCCACGCCCAGATCGGCAAGCCCTATGTGTACGGCGCCACGGGCCCCAACTCCTTCGACTGCTCGGGCCTGACCCAGGGTGCCTGGGCCGCCGCGGGCGTCTCCATCCCCCGTACCACCTACGACCAGGTCGACTTCGGCTCCCGCGTCACCGCGGACCAGCTGCAACCCGGCGACCTGGTCTTCTTCTACTCGGACGTGACCCACGTCGGCCTCTACATCGGCGGCGGCAAGATGATCCACGCGCCTCACACGGGCACCGTGGTGAAGATCGCCCCGATCACCGAGATGCCGATCTACGGCTACGCCCGGATGGCCTGAGTCCCGCGCCTCCCCGCAAAGGGACTCAGGTCCAGAGCACCGCGATGAAGATGTTGGCGGTGGTCAGCGCACCCATGGTGCCGAAGGCCGCCGCCGACCACCTTCTCCTCGTCGCGCTTGACGTGGACCAGGCCGAGGACCACCACCAGCACGGCCGGCTTCACGCCGATCTTGACGTTGTTCACCGGCTGGTCGTCGGCCTGGTTGAGGCCGACCAGCAGCGCGCCGGTGACCAGCATGGTGAGAGCGCCGTGCAGCATGCCCGGCACGAAGCGCGCCTCGCCGCGGCCCATGGCCTTCATCTGGGTGAGGAAGCCGCCGAGCAGGGCGGCGATGCCGATGATGTGCAGGCCGACGACGAGGCTGATGAGTACGTCCATGGCTCACGACCCCAGCCACGCCCATATCAGCACCAGGCACCGAGGTGGGCTCCTTCCGGCACATCGGTCACGGCTGGACCGCAAGCGACCAGGTCACCCGTCGAACAGCGGTCATCGCGTGACAGGTAGCGGCCGAATCGGACCAGTCCCGCACACTCCCCCGCCGCCCGGCGGCGCACAGGTTTAGCGTCCTGCCCCAGGTGGCCGATCCCCACTGCCGGCGGGACTCGTCGTCGGCATCGGCCACCCCCGCCGAAGGTCCGGCGGCGGCGCGGCTCCCCGTCCGTCCGCCGCCGGACCGCGGGCAGCAAGTCCGGCAGCTCGGAAGGAGTGACGGCGCGTGGCGTCGCACAGAAAGCCCAAGGAGCGCACCCTCACCGGCTCCACCGTGCGCACGGCCGCCACGCTCGCCATCGCGGGAGCGGCCTCGGTGACGGTGTTCGGTGAGACCGGGCACGCCGAACCCCGGCTGACCACCTCCGAGGCCAAGGCCCGTGTCGACCGGCTCTACGAGGAGGCCGAGCAGGCCACCGAGCGGTACAACGGCGCGAAGGAGAAGGCCGACACGGTCCAGCACCGGATCGATGACCTCCAGAACGAGCTCGCCCGCAGGACCGAGCGCCTCAACCGCACCCGCGACGGCCTGGGGTCGATCGCCACCGCCCAGTACCGCACCGGCGGCGTCGATCCGGCCATGCAGCTCGCCCTGGCCTCCTCGCCCGACCAGTACCTGGAACGGGCCGGGCTGCTGGACCGCATGAGCAGCCGTCAGAACGCCGCGCTGCACGCCCTCGGCACCCAGAAGCGCGAGGTCGAGCAGTTGCGCGCCGAGGCCGGCACCGAACTCACCGAGCTGCGCCGGTCCCGCGCCGAACTCGCCCGCCACAAGAGCACCGTGCAGGAACGCCTGGCCACCGCCCAGCGCCTGCTGGACGGGCTGACCGCGGGCCAGCGCGCCGCCGTCCTGGCGGACGGGGGCCAGGGCACGGCCCGCTCCGGCGATCGGGCCGGCCGCGCGGTCTCCGCGGGCTCACGGGCGGCCCTGGCGCCCGCGGTGGCCCCCAACGCCCGCGCCGCCCGGGCCGTGTCCTTCGCGTACGACTCCCTCGGCCTGCCCTACGTCTGGGGCGCCACCGGCCCGTCCTCGTACGACTGCTCGGGCTTCACACAGGCCGCCTGGCGGTCCGCCGGGGTGGAGCTGCCACGCACGACCTACACCCAGATCAATGCCGGCAGCCGCATCTCCCGCGCCGAACTGGAGCCCGGTGACCTGGTGTTCTTCTACTCGGGGATCAGCCACGTCGGCCTGTACATCGGCAACGGCATGATGATCCACGCCCCGCGCACCGGCGATGTGGTGAAGATCGCCCCCGTCGACCAGATGCCCTTCGCGGGGGCCGCCCGTCCCGCGTGAGCCCCCGCCGCCCGGACCCGGCCGTCAGACCAGCCGGCGGGCGGTGGCCCAGCGGGTGAGTTCGTGGCGGTTGGAGAGCTGGAGCTTGCGCAGCACCGCCGAGACGTGCGACTCGACCGTCTTGACGGAGATGTAGAGCTGCTTGGCCACCTCCTTGTAGGCGTAGCCGCGGGCGATCAGCCGCAGCACCTCGCGCTCGCGCTGGGTGAGCCGGTCCAGGTCCTCGTCGACCGGCGGGGCGTCGGTGGAGGCGAAGGCGTCCAGGACGAAGCCGGCCAGGCGAGGTGAGAAGACCGCGTCCCCGTCGGCGACCCGGAAGACCGAATTGACCAGGTCGGGACCGGTGATGGTCTTGGTGACATAGCCGCGGGCACCGCCGCGGATCACGCCGATGACGTCCTCGGCGGCGTCGGAGACCGACAACGCCAGGAACCGCACCGGGTGTTCGGCGGCCGCGCTCAGCCCCGCGCAGCGCTTGAGCACCTCGACCCCGCCGCCGCCGGGCAGGTGGACGTCGAGCAGTACGACGTCGGGCCGGGTCGCGGTGATGACCGCGACCGCCTGGTCGACGTCGGCGGCCTCGCCGACCACGTCCACGCCGGTCCGCTCGGTCTCGCCGATCTCGGCCTGGACCCCGGTGCGGAACATCCGGTGGTCGTCGACGAGGACGACCCTCACACGCCGATCGCTGCTCATGACGGCCTCCCTGGTCCCGAGTCCTGCTGCCGCTCCATCTCCAGCTCCACTTCCGTCCCCCCACCCGGCGCGGGGCGCAGCCGCGCCTCGCCGCCGTTGCGTCTCATCCGGCCGATGACGGACTCCCGTACGCCCATCCTGTCCGACGGTACGTCGTCCAGGTCGAAGCCGGGGCCGCGGTCGCGCACGGACACGAAGACCCTGCTCCCCTCGACCTCCGCGTACACCTGCACGGGCTCGTCGCCACCGTACTTGGCGGCGTTGACCATGGCCTCGCGGGCCGCCTGCATCTGCGCGACCAGCCGCTCGTCCAGCGGGCAGTCGCCGACGCACACCACCTCGACCTGGACGCCGTGCGCGTCCTCCACCTCCGCCGCCGCGCGGCGCACCGCCTCGGCCACGGTGGTCGGCTCGTCCTCGCGGCCGTTGCCCTCGGGGCGGTAGAGCCAGGCGCGCAGCTCGCGTTCCTGCGCGCGGGCGAGCCGGGCCACCTCGCGCGGGTCGTCCGCGTGCCGCTGGATCAGGGTCAGGGTGTGCAGGACCGAGTCGTGGACGTGCGCGGCGACCTCGGCCCGCTCCTGGGCCCTGATGCGCGCGAGGCGCTCCGCCGACAGGTCCTGCGTCATACGGACGAGGTAGGGGCCGGCGATGAGCGCGACGCCGACGAGCACGGCGAGCGTGGCCTGGAGGATGGTGCCGAGGTGGCTGACCGAGCCCCGCACGACGAGGAAGCCGGTCACCCCGACGCCCACCAGGATCACTCCGGCCGCGCCGCGCGCGACGGGCAGCAGCCGCTTGCCGCGGCTCAGTTCGGCCCAGCGGGCGCGGCGCGCGTTGTCCGCCTGCCGCCACACCAGCGCGACGCCGAGGCCGATCAGCAGCAGTGGCCAGATGTAGGCGTTGGCGGCGTCGAGGTCGAGGTTGTCCAGCAGGATGCCGAGGCCCACGGCGAGCGCGAGCAGCGCGACGATCTGGCCGCGGTCGGGCCGCCGCCCGGCGAGCCACGAGCGCGCGTCCCGCGGCTCCTTGGCCTCCACGACCCCGCCGACACCGAGCGGCACGACGAACCAGAAGACGGCGTACAGCAGGATGCCCAGCCCCTGGATGGTGGCCAGCACGACGAAGACCACCCGCACCCACGCCACCGGCAGCCCCAGGTGCCCGGCCAGACCGCGCGCCACGCCGCCGATCATGCGGCCCTCGGAGCTGCGGTACAGCTTGCGGACCGGCGGGTCGGCCGGGTCCGGCGGGGCGAAGTACGACGCCCCGGTGGACGGGGGTGTCTGCGGGCCGGCGGGTGACATGCCCCGATCGTCACACGTTTCGCGGACGGGGGGTATCAGGGTTGGCCCCCATGCGCGGTCAGGGTCGTTCCGGATACCGGCGGGCCCCTCGGGCCGCCACCATGGACCCATGACGGAGCAGTACACGCAAGGCGCGCCCGAGGCCGCCCCGCAGCGGCGCAGGCTCACCCGCAGCCGCGGGCGGAAGGTGATCGCGGGCGTCTGCGAGGGGGCGGGGCGGTACTTCGACATCGACCCGGTGGTCTTCCGGATCGTGCTCGGTGTGCTCGCACTCACCGGTGGTCTCGGGCTGGTGGCGTACGGCCTGGGCTGGCTGCTGATCCCGGCCGAGGGGGCGGGCGAGAACGGCGAGCCCACCGAGAGCGAGGCGCACCGGCTGCTCTCCGGCCGGGTGGAGGGCCCCGCCCTGACCGCCGTGCTGATGGCGCTGGTGGGCTGCGGGCTGTTCCTGTCGCTGCTCGGCAACGGGGGCAACCTCGCGTTCTCCCTCGGGCTGGTGGCGGCGTTCGCCGGCGCCGTGTACTGGTCGCAGCACCGGCAGCCGACGGCCCAGGCACCGGTGCCCGGAGCCGCCCCGCCGCCGCCCACCCAGCCGCCGCCCGTCCCGGCCACCGCGGCGTGGTGGAAGGAGGCCCCCGCCGAGGACGCGGCGTCCGCCGCGGGCGGAGGGGGCTACCTGTGGGGGCCGGACGACGGACCCGCCGACGAGGAGCGCGACGGCCGCGAGTGGCGGCGGCGCCGGCAGGCGGTCCGCCGCGAGGGGGCCTGGCTGGGGGTGCCGGTCTTCTTCATGGCGGTGGGGGCGGCCACGGCCTGCGTCGCGGCCACCTGGAACTCCCAGCCGCTCGGCACGGCCCTGCAGATCGGTCTCGCCGCCGCGCTGGCCGTCTTCGGCCTGGGCTTCGCGGTGAGCGGGTGGTGGGGACGGCTCGGCGGCGGCACGGTCTTCATGGTCGTACTGACGGCGGCCCTGCTGGTCGGCGCCTCGGTGCTGCCGAAGTCCGTCGGTCACGAGTGGGAGCACCGCACCTGGACGCCGGCCACGGTCGCCTCCGTGCAGACCTCCTACGAACTGAGCGCCGGGCAGGCGACGTTGGACCTGTCGCGCCTGGAACCCGGGGGACGCACCGTCGCCACCCGCGCACATGTGGGCGCGGGGCAGCTCGTCGTCAAGGTCCCGGCGGACGTCACCCTGGCTCTGCATGTGAACGTGGGCCTCGGCGACGTCCAGCTGCCGGGCGACGCGGAGGAGGACGTGGACGTGCAGCCCGGAGTGGACAAGACGGTCAGGCTGGAGCCGGTGGACGGGAAGAAGTCCGCGGGGACACTGAAACTGGAGGTCGACATGGGCGTCGGACAGGTCCGGGTGACCCAGTGAGACGGCACGGCTTCCGTCCTTCCGCCCTCTTCACCGCACTGGTGCTGCTGGGCCTGGCCGCGGTGTTCCTGCTCGATGCCGCCGGCACCCTCGTCCTGCCGCCGCAGGTCGCCGTCCCCATGACCTCCGCCGGCCTCGGGCTGGCGGCGCTCGGGGCCTTCATCGCGCGTTCGGCCCGTGCGCGGCGCGGCGGGCCGCCCCCGGAGCTCTCGGACGCCCCGGCCCGCGACCACCGCCCGCACCGCGACGGCCGGTAGCCGGACGCGGGGGCCGGCAAGGGGCGACACGCCCCTCACCGGCCCCCGCACACCGGTCCGCCCGGGTCAGCCGTGGAGGCGGCGCCCGCGTCGTCCCCTGCGGCGGGCGATGGCCGCGTCCACCGACAGCTGCGGCGCCCCGGCGAGTACCAGGGGGAGCCAGGCCATCAGGTAGATCAGGTCGTTGCCGTAGTAGTACGGCTGGGTCGCCCAGCTCACGGTGAGCCAGAGGCTCAGCGAGATGACCGCACCGCCCAGGGCGGCGATCCGGCTGAGCAGCCCGATCAGGGTGCCGATGCCCACCGCGACCTCGCCGAAGGCGATGGCGTAGCCGAAGCCGTGCGGGCTCTTGAGGGCCAGGTCGATCATCGCGGGGACGGCGGCGCTGCCGCGCACCCCGTTGAGTGTGCCGACCAGGGAACCCGGTGCGGAGTCGGTGAAGAAGGTGTCCGACAGCAGCTTGTCGAATCCGGCGTAGACGAAGGTCACGCCGAGGAAGATGCGCAGGGGCAGCAGCGCGTAGCGCCGGGCGGTGTCCCGCCACGGTCCCTGTGAGGGATCCGTCCCCGAGTCTCGTGTTCCGCTCATGCCCGCTATACCCGTCACACTCACGACGTCCGCCCTCTCGCGTCCACGCCCGGTCCGATACCCCCTCCCGGATCGGTTCTCCGGGAGCGCCATAGGCGGATACGTACGCCAACCGTCCACGGTTCAATCAAAAAGCTCGGAATCCTGACGGACTATGCGCTCATATGTCGGCTGATAGTTGATCCACGCGACCAGATCATGTCCCAACTGTTCGCGGGTGGCGACCGCGTCGTCATGGCCGATCAGCACCGGCGTGCCCGCCGCCTTGGCGCTGAGCTGCACCTCGCAGGCCTTTTCCATGGTCATGAACCACCATGCCGCGGCGTCCACCGTCTCCCCGACCGTCAGCAGCCCGTGGTTGCGGAGGATCACGCCCTTGCGGGTGCCGAGCACCACGGCGACACGCCGCGCCTCGGCGTCGTCGACGACCACCCCGGTGTAGGTGTCGTACACCGCGTGGTCCTCGTAGAAGGCGCACGCCTCCTGGCTGATCGGCTCCAGCCGCTCGCCGAGCGCCGCCAGCGCCCGGCCGTACGTGGAGTGGCTGTGGACGACGGCCACCGCGTCGGGGCGGGCCAGGTGCACATGGGCGTGGAGGGTGAACGCGGCCTGGTTGACGTGGTGACGGCCCTCCACCACCGCACCCTGCTGGTTGACCAGGATCAGTTCGCCGACGCCGACGTGCGCGAAGGGCACCCCGAAGGGGTTGACCCAGAAGTGGTCGGTCAACTCCGGGTCGCGGACCGTGATGTGGCCCGACACGCCCTCCTCGAACCCCATCCGGCCGAACGCCCGCAGCGCCGCCGCCAGTCGCTCCTTGCGGTGCCGCCGCTCCGCGGCCGGCTCCTCGAAGGTCGGCGGCAGCGCGAAGTGCAGCTGGTCCGGAGGCACGGGCTGTGGCGCGGTGTCGGTCATGGCGCGGAAGTTACCCCGAGG
The DNA here is from genome assembly GCF_056270165.1 of Streptomyces sp. RLA123. Lineage (NCBI taxonomy): Bacteria > Bacillati > Actinomycetota > Actinomycetes > Kitasatosporales > Streptomycetaceae > Streptomyces > Streptomyces sp. RLA123. Next base: position 3,389,082 of record NZ_JBWDOR010000003.1, read on the forward strand.
TACCGCAGATGAACAGGGGCGATACGAGGTTTCCCCCGTACCGCCCCAAGCCGGCCCCACTCAGGGACTCACTCCCACTCGATGGTGCCCGGGGGCTTGCTGGTGACGTCCAGCACGACGCGGTTGACGTCCGCCACCTCGTTGGTGATGCGGGTGGAGATGCGGGCCAGCACCTCGTAGGGCAGCCGCGACCAGTCCGCGGTCATGGCGTCCTCGCTGGAGACCGGGCGCAGCACGATCGGGTGACCGTAGGTGCGGCCGTCACCCTGGACGCCGACGGAGCGGACGTCGGCCAGGAGCACCACCGGGCACTGCCAGATGTCGCGGTCCAGACCCGCCGCGGTGAGCTCCTCGCGGGCGATGGCGTCGGCGTCGCGCAGCAGGTCCAGGCGCTCCCTGGTGACCTCGCCGACGATGCGGATGCCGAGGCCCGGGCCCGGGAAGGGCTGGCGCTGGACGATCTCCTCGGGCAGACCGAGCTCCTGGCCGACCATGCGGACCTCGTCCTTGAAGAGCTTCCGCAGCGGCTCGACGAGCTGGAACTGCAGGTCCTCGGGGAGGCCGCCCACGTTGTGGTGGGACTTGATGTTGGCGGTGCCGGTGCCGCCGCCGGACTCCACCACGTCCGGGTAGAGGGTGCCCTGGACCAGGAACTCCACCGACTCGCCGTGCGCGCCGGCCTCGGCGACGATCTCGCTCGCGGCCTGCTCGAAGACCCGGATGAACTCCCGGCCGATGATCTTGCGCTTCTCCTCGGGGTCGGAGACCCCGGCGAGCGCGGCGAGGAAGCGCTCCTCGGCGTCGACGACCTTCAGCTGCACGCCGGTGGCCGCGACGAAGTCCTTCTCGACCTGCTCGGACTCGCCCTTGCGCATCAGGCCGTGGTCCACGTAGACGCAGGTCAGCTTCTCGCCGATGGCCTTGTTGACCAGGGCCGCGGCGACCGCGGAGTCCACGCCGCCGGACAGGCCGCAGATGGCCCGCTTGTCGCCCACCTGGGCGCGGATCGCGGCGACCTGCTCCTCGACCACATTGTGCGTGGTCCAGTTCGGCGCGATGCCCGCGCCCCGGTACAGGAAGTGCTCCAGCACCTGCTGGCCGTGCTCGGAGTGCAGCACCTCGGGGTGGTACTGGACGCCGTAGAGCTTCTTCTCGTCGTTCTCGAAAGCGGCGACCGGCACGAGGTCGGTGGTCGCGGTGACGGCGAAGCCCTCGGGGGCGCCGGAGCAGGTGTCGCCGTGCGACATCCACACCGAGTGCTCGGACGGGGTGCCCTCGAAGAGCGTCGAGCCGGTCTTGCCCACGTGCAGCGGCGTGCGTCCGTACTCACGGGCACCGGTGTTGTCGACGGTGCCGCCGAGGGTGATCGCCATCAGCTGGAAGCCGTAGCACATGCCGAAGACCGGGATGCCGGCCTCGAAGAGGGCCCGGTCCAGCCGGGGGGCGTGCTCGGCGTAGACCGAGGACGGTCCGCCGGACAGGATGATCGCGGCGGGCCGCTTGGCCAGCATCTCCTGGACCGGCATGGTGCTCGGCACGATCTCGCTGTAGACCCGGGCCTCGCGGACACGACGGGCGATGAGCTGCGCGTACTGCGCCCCGAAATCGACGACGAGAACGGTGTCGGGGGCGGCTGGGGTCGCTGATGCCACGGTGGGCCTTCCGGCGGGTCGAACGTGGGGTCCCTGCCGATTCTACCGGGGCCTACGGCTTTACTTCCCCGCCCCGAGGAGTCACACTGTCCGCCATGTTCAGCAGCACGCACTTCGCGTTTACCTATGGCACCGGCTGGTCCGGCTGCCATGGTCGTGCTGTCTGATCGCGGAAACGCATTCCAGACGTCACCAGGCGCCCCGGGCCACACGGCCCGGGGCGCTTGGCGTATGCCTCCCCGGGCGGGCCAGGGACCCCGACCCCCGAGGAGAGACCCATGAGCGGCACGGCAGCACCCACCGGACAGGACCACGCCCCGGACGCCGAGACCGTGATCGCCGGCGCGCGGCAGCGCATCGACGGCCTCGACGCGCGGATCATCGCGCTGATCCGGGAACGGATGACGGTCTCGGCCGGAATCCAGCGGGCCAGGATCGAGTCCGGCGGCCGCCGGGTGCACCTGGCCCGCGAGATGGAGGTTCTCGGCCGCTTCCGGCGCGAGCTGGGCCGGCCCGGCACCGCCCTGGCGATGACCCTGCTGGAGCTGTGCCGCGGCCGCGTCTGAGGAGCGGAAGGCGATGCCCCCCGGACGGGCCGTGTGACCCGTTCGGGGGGCATCACCCGTACGGCACGTGACCGCCTCCGGGTGCCTTCGTTGAATCCGTTGTCCGTGCCAGCCAGGCGCGGTCACCTTGGGCCAGGGGTAGCAAGGACAGCAGGAACAACAGACGTCGAAAAGCAGGACACCACGCGTGGACACCGCTCAGACGCAGCTGGGCGGGGTGGCACCGGAACGATGAGGCGCGCCCGCGCCTAGTGGAAGCACCGCGGGCCCGCCGTGGGACCTCGTTCCGGTGGATGTGACCGGACGGCAGGGGACAGCAGCCCGGTCACGACTCGAAAATGGCGGTCGGCTCCGGGGACGCCGGGGGCCGGCCGCTCTGCGAGGAACACACTACTCATTTCGCGGCACTTGGACGGACATCCGGCCCACGATCGAGTGAGTCGCCGTCCGCCGCCCGGAGACGAGGGCGCACCGGCACGGTGCGGACCCCCGTCTGCCGTTCCGGCGGCCGTCAGGACGCGGGTGGCACCGGCGGGACCGGGAGCAGCGGCAGGCGCAGGGCGCCGAACGCCTCCCCCGGTACGACCGGCTGCTTCGGCTCGACCGGCGTGAGGCGACGGTAGACCTCGCCCTGGGCCGGACGCGGGTCCGCGTCCCCCTTGTTGGGCCACAGCGACATCGCCCGTTCCGCCTGCGCGGTGATGGTCAGCGACGGGTTGACGCCGAGGTTCGCCGACACGGCGGCGCCGTCCACCACATGGATACCCGGGTGCCCGAACAGCCGGTGGTACGGGTCGATGACGCCGTGCTCCGCGTCCTCGCCGATCGCGCAGCCGCCCAGGAAGTGCGCGGTGAGCGGGGTGCCCATCAACTCGCCGACGTTGCTGCCCGCGAAGCCGTTGATCTCCTCGGCCAGCAGCCGGGCCGCCTCGGCGCCCTCGGGGATGAAGTCCGGGTTGGGAGCGCCGTGCCCCTGGCGGGCGGTGAGCAGGCCCTTCCCGAGGCCCTTGGGCTTGCGGTACGTGGTCAGCGAGTTGTCCAGGGACTGCATGACCAGGCCGATGATGGTGCGCTCGGACCAGCGGCGGTTCGACAGCGAGCGCATCAGCAGCACCGGGTGGCGGGCGCAGTGCGCGAGGTAGGCCAGGCCGCGCGGCAGTTTCGTGCCGTGCGGGACCTGGAGGATGGACAGGCCGCCCATCGAGTTGGAGCCCTTGCCGTAGCGGACCGGCTCGATGTGGGTGTTGTCGTTCGGGTGGATCGAGGACGTGATGGCCACGCCCCGCGTGAAGTCCACCCGCTTCTGGCCCGTCCGCTTCCGGTAGCGGCGGCTGTCGGTCATCGCGCCCACCAGGGCCTCGGAGTTGGTGCGGGTCAGCTCGCCGAGCCGGGGCGAGAGACGGGGCAGCCGGCCCGTGTCGCGCATGCGGTGCAGCAGGGTCTGCGTGCCGTAGGTGCCGGCCGCGACGACCACGTACCGCGCGCGCAGGACGCGGGGGGCGGCCTTGCGGCGGTCGGTGGCGACGACGGAGACGTCGTAGCCGCCCTGGGGGTTCTCCGCCAGCGCGGTGACCGTGGTCATCGGGTGGATCACCGCGCCCGCCTTCTCGGCGAGGTGCAGGTAGTTCTCGTTGAGGGTGTTCTTGGCGCCGTGCCGGCAGCCGGTCATGCACTCCCCGCACTCGGTGCAGGCCCGCCGGGACGGGCCGGCACCGCCGAAGTACGGGTCCGGCACCTCGCCGCCGGGAGCCGCCTCGGCGCCGCCGTCCCCCTCCCCGCCCGCGTCCTTGCCGTCGCCGAAGAACACGCCGACCGGGGCCATGTGGAAGGAGTCGCCGACGCCCATCCTCTCGGCGGCGGCCTTCAAGTGGACGTCGGAGGGGGTCATGGTCGGGTTGAGGCGCACGCCCAGCATCCGCTTGGCCTGGTCGTAGTAGGGCGCGAGCTCTTCCCGCCAGTCGGTGATCCGGCCCCACTGACGGTCCTCGAAGAACGCCTTCGGCGGCACGTAGAGGGTGTTGGCGTAGTTGAGCGAGCCGCCTCCGACCCCGGCGCCTGCCAGGATCATGACATTGTCGAGCAGATGGATCCGCTGGATCCCGTACAGCCCGAAGGCCGGGGCCCACAGATAGTCCTTGAGGTGCCAGGAGTTCTTCGGCAGGGTCTCGCGGGTCCAGCGGCGGCCCGCCTCCATCACGCCGACCGACCAGCCCTTCTCGGTCAGCCGCAGCGCGGAGACGGCCCCGCCGAAGCCGGACCCGATCACGATCACGTCGTAGTCCCGGGCCTGCTCCCGCACCTCGTCCGCGCTCCGCGCCATCGGCTCGTCCCCCATCAGCGGAGCCTCAGCGCCTTCATCGCGCGGAGGCTGCGGCTCATGAACGCCGCGTACTTCTCGTCGTCCATGCCCAGCGACGGGGCCATCGGCAGCAGTCGCTGCGTGGCCACGGTCTGCGCCTCGGTGTACTTCAAGATGCCCTCGGAGCCGTGCCTGCGGCCGAGGCCGGAGTCCTTCATGCCGCCCATCGGGGAGCGCACGCTGCCGTAGGCGGACGAGTAGCCCTCGTTGACGTTGACGGTGCCGCTGCGCAGGCGGGCGGCGACGCGGGCGCCGCGGCGGGCGTCCTTGGTCCACACGCTGGAGTTGAGCCCGTAGGGCGTGGCATTCGCGCGCTCGACGGCCTCGTCCTCGTCGGTGAAGCGGTAGACGGCGACGACCGGGCCGAAGGTCTCCTCGGTGCAGACCGCCATCGGCGCCTCCACCCCGTCCAGGACCGTCGGCTCGAAGAAGAACGGGCCGACGTCGGGACGCGGGCCGGCCCCCGGCGAGGACGGTCGCGCCCTTGGCGACGGCCTCCTCCACGTGCCGGGTGACGGTCTCCAGCTGGCGTTCGCCGGCCAGCGAGCCCATCCCGGCACCGTAGGCGAGGGCGGTGCCGAGCTTGAGGGCCCGGGTACGGGCGGTGAAACGCTCCAGGAAGGCGTCGGCGACCGACGCGTGGACGAAGAGCCGCTCGATGGAGATGCACAGCTGCCCGGCGGAGGAGAAGCAGGCGCGGACCGCGCCCTCGGCCGCCTTGTCCAGGTCGGCGTCCTCCAGGACCAGCAGTGCGTTCTTGCCGCCCAGTTCGAGGGAGACGCCGATCAGGCGGGCGGCGGCGCGGGTCGCGACGTCGCGGCCGGTGCGGGTCGAGCCGGTGAACGACACGTAGTCGGCGTGCTCGACCACGGCCGGGCCGACGACCGGGCCCTCGCCGATCACGATCTGCCACACGTCGGCCGGCAGCCCGGCCTCGATCAGCTGCTCGCGCGCCCACAGGGCGGTCAGCGCGGTCTCGGTGTCCGGCTTCATGACGACGGCGTTGCCCGCGACGAAGGCGGGCAGCGCGTCGCCGATGGACAGCTCCAGGGGGTAGTTCCAGGGGGCGATCTGCCCGACCACACCCCGCGGGTGGCGCAGCTCGCTGACCTTGGTCAGCACCGGGATCGCGCCCGTGTGCCGCTTGGGCCGCAGGTACGACGGGGCCTTCAGCCCGTAGTGGCGGGCCGCGACGGCGACGGCCTGCACCTCCTCGTGCGCGTGCAGCCGCGTCTTGCCGGTCTCCAGCTGGATGAGGTCCAGCACCTCGGCCTGCCGGCGCAGGACGAGGTCGTGGAACCGGAGCAGGACCGCCGCGCGCCGGCGGACCGGGGTGGCCGCCCAGGCCCGCTGGGCCTCCCGGGCCCGGTCGTACGCCGCCGCCACGTCCTCCGGCGTCGACTCGGGAAGCTCCGCCAGCGTCTCGCCGGTCATCGGCGTGTGGTTCGCGGTACGGCCGCTGCCGCCCACGCCCCGTGTGAGCCGTGCGACCAGTTCGGGGGTCACCACGTCAGCGGCCGTCCTGGTACCGGCGGGGGCGACCGGGTTGCCGTCGCCGGCCGGACCGGCGGGACCACTTGGGGGGAAGTCCGTCATGGCGGGAGAGTACGGCGGTACGACACCGCGTGCATACCCGTCAGTAGCTACTTTTCACGATGACGCCAGCAAAAGCTGGCAAGAACGCCGCAAGGGCCCGCGACGCCGGCCTGTTCGCCACCGCTCTCCACGGCTCGCTCCGAGTGGGGCGCCGCGCCAGGGGACCTTCAGCCGGAGGCGTCCGGGGCGGTCGCGCGGGCCTCCTGCTGCATGCGGGTCTGGAGCAGCGCCCGGTCCTCCTCGGCGAGATGGGCACCGAGGGTCCGCTCCTTGACCGCGACGGTACGGCGCAGCACGACGTCCTGGGCCTCCCACCCCCGGCCCGTGCCGCCGCTGCCGATCAGGTCGCCCAGCCGGTACCGGCCGGCCGGCACGCTGCCGCTGCCACTCGCGCTTGCGATCATTCCGCTGCCCCCACGGCCTGTTCGACGCCGTGCCGTCCGCTCCGGTTCCGGTTCCGTTCCGCGCGGCGGGACCGGCACGGGACGGCTCAGGTGCCGTAGGTCTCCGCCGCCTTCTCGAAGTACCTCTTGACGTCCGAGCGGCGGTTGTCCGGGCCGACGACCAGCACGACGTGGTACTTGCCGTCCCGGATCATCACCAGGTTGCGCGCGAAGAGCTGCTGCCCCGCGGTGTCGCTCCAGCTGAACTCCCCCTCCGCCGCCGGGGTTCCGCCCATGTCCAGGCGGCGCAGCCCGGAGGCCGAGGACCAGCCGGAGGCGCGGAAGCCCGCGAGCTCCGGCTCGTCGTTCTGGTACGCCATGGGGTCGCTGCCCTTGTCGGCGACGGAGTCACGGCCGGGGACGACGAGCAACTGGTAGTCCCCGCCGGTGTAGCGGACCTGGCCGTCGCCGTTCCTGCCGCTGCGCTGCCAGCCGTTGGGCACGGCCAGGTGGAAGCCCGCGGGGTCGGTGCGCAGCTGGAAATCGCCGCCGAGACCGGTGGTCACCGTGTTGTCGGGGGACGCCGGCCGGGTGGGCGGCGCGCTGCTCGCCGGCGTCCGGGACGGCGACCGCGGTGCGGACGGGGCGTGCGAGCCCTGCGGCTTGTCGTCGCCACCGGGCACCTGCGCGGGCAGGGTGCGCGTGGGGGCCGCGCCGCCCTCGTCGGCGGTGCCGCCGCGGGGCAGGAAGACCACGGCGTAGACCACCGCGGCGGCCAGCAGCGCCAGGACCAGGGCGACGAGCATCAACCCGAGCGTGCGCGGCCCCCGTCGGCTCTTCTTGCCCGCCTTGGACCGCTTGTGACGGCCGTGGGCGAGGGGCACCGGTACGGGATCGGCGGCGGCCTTGCGGCGGCGGACGAGCTCGCCCCGGCGCCGCACGATGGGCAGCTTGTGCGCGTCGTCGGCGGGCACCGGCACGGTGCGCAGCCCGAGGTCCGGCTCGGGGGCGGAGCGCACGAGGGAGCGCAGCCAGCCGCGCAGTTCCTCCGCGTCCGGCCGCTCCTCGGGGTCCTGCCGCAGCAGGGACTCCACGACCGGGCGCAGTGGACCGCACTCCTCCGCGAACGCGGGGGGCTCGGCGACGACCAGCTGCACCAGCTCGGTGGTCGACTCCTCGGGGAACGGCGGGTGGCCCTGCACACTGCGGAAGAGCAGCGAGCCCAGCGCCCACAGGTCGGCGGCGGGGCCGACCGGCGGGGCCAGCTGCCAGTTCTCGTGGACCTCGGTGGCCTGCTCCGGGGCCCAGCGTTCGGTGACCGGGCCGACCACGGTGAGCCGGGCCTGCCGGGCGCGCTCCAGCTCCAGCACCGAGTGCGGGCCCTCCCAGCTGCCGCCGCCCGCCTCCTCCTCGCCGCCGCCGCCCGCAAGCGCGGGCACCGGCAGCGTGTTGTAGCCGCACAGCGCCTCCTGGGCGGCGCCGACCGCGAGGCCGGACAGCATGGCGCGGCCGTCGTCGCAGACCAGCACGGTGCCGGCGGTCACATTGCGATGGGTCCAGCCGTGGGCGTGCAGCACGCGCAGCGCGGTCAGCACGTCGTTGCCGACCTCGGCGGCGCGGTGCGGGCTCAGTTTCCTGTCGGCCAGGAGCGCGGCGAGCGGGCGGCCGGAGACCAGTTCGCTCACTATCCAGACGCTGCCGTCCTCGACGAAGGTGTCGAAGACCTGCACCAGCCGTGGGTGGTCGGGTATCGCGGTCGCCGCGCGTGCGGCCTCCAGCGCCCGGCGCGCGGTGTCACCGCGGTCACCGCCGTCACCGCGGTACGGCTCCGGCTCGGCGCCGACGACCTCCGGCAGCAGGACCTGGCGTATCAGCACCTCCTGGCCGCTGAAGGTGTCGAAGGCCCGGGTCTCCACCAGTTCGTACTCGTCGGCGGGCGGCCGCGGCAGGCGGTAGCGGTCGGCAAGTACCCGTCCCGCGTAGTCGTCCACGACGCCTCCCCAAAGCGTCAGATCCGATCCGATCTGGATGCGGACAGTCCGCGATGATTCACGATACGTGCTCGAGCGGCGTCACTTGGCCGGTTTGAAGGTCTTGTACAGAGCGGCCAGCATCGCCTTGGTCTCCGGGCTGTCCCACTGCGCGTCCGGGGCGGTGAAGAAGATGGCGTAGCCGTGCTTGTCGTCGGTGACGAAACCGCGGTTGACCGCCCGCATCCTGGTGCCGTGGGAGGTGAAGGTGAACGTCCAGTCCGCCACGGTGCGGTAGCCGCGCCAGGAGACCGGGTCGATGGAGATCCGCTGGTAGCCGGGGAAGGTGCCCCGGGTGTTCGGCTCCTGGTCCCGCCAGGCCTTTGCCGCGTCCTTGCCGGGCGTACTCGTCCAGTCGACCTGCACACGCGGGCTGTGGTTCGCGTTGAATATCCGGCCGCTGCCGTAGCCGTTGTCCGTGCTGTTCCCCGCCCAGCCGGCGGGCAGCGCGATCGAGAAGTCGCCCGCCGAGGAGGTGTAGGTCTTCCAGCCGGACGGCACAGAGCCGGCGGAGTCACCGGATCCGGAGTCGTCGGACCCCTTGCCGGAGCCGGAGTTGTCGCCGGACGAGGGCGTGGAGCCGGAACCCTTGCCGGAGTTGTCGTCCTTCTTGCCGCCCTTGTCGTCACCGGACTTGTCGTCGCCCTTGTCGTCCTGGACGCCGCCGTCGCCACCGGACTTGGTGCTCGAGGAGGACGATGCCGAGGGGCCGGGGGACGCCTCCGAGCCCTTGGTGTCGTCGCCCCCGGCCGCGTAGACGCCGATGATCGTGCCGAGCACGGCGAGCACCACCACGGCCGCCACGATCAGCAGGATCCGGCGGCGCCGCTCGTCCTGGAGGAAGGGCGGCAGCGTGAACGACGCCGGGGCGGCGGCGGGCGCCGGCACCGGCACCGGCTCCGGCTTGGTCTTCGCGGCGCGCAGCGCGGCCTGGTCGGCGGCGGCCTCGCGGGTCGCGGGCGGCGCGTCGGTGGGGGTCGGCTGGGGGTCGGTGGGGGTCGACTGCGGGTCGGTGGGCAGCGCCATGGCGCGGGTGACGTCGGGCGCCGGGGCGACGGGGACGACCGGAGCGTTGGCGACACCGGTCAGCATCGGCCGCACGGCCGCGTCGTCGAGGCGCTCCTCGGGGTCCTTGGCCAGCAGCCCCTGGATCGCGTCGGCCAGCGGGCCCGCGTTCGCGGGGGTCTTGAGCTGCTCGGTCATCACGGCGGTGAGGGTGGCGATGGCCGATCCCCTGTCGTACGGCGGCCTGCCCTCCACGCACGCGTACAGCAGCGCGCCCAGCGACCACAGGTCGGCGGGCGGACCGGGCTTCTGGCCGCGGGCCCGCTCGGGCGAGATGTAGGAGGGGGCGCCGACGAGCATGCCGGTGGAGGTGACCGACGGGTCGCCGTCGATCTGGGCGATGCCGAAGTCGCTGAGCACGACCCGGCCGTCCTGGGCGAGCAGCACGTTGGACGGCTTGACGTCGCGGTGGAGGATGCCCTCCTTGTGCGCGGCGCGCAGCACGTCCAGGACCGTCAGGCCCACTTCGGCGGCACGCTTGGGCGTCAGCGGGCCGTCCTCGCGGATCGCGTCGGACAGCGAGCGGCCCTCGACCAGCTCCATCACGATCCAGGGGCGCTCATCCTCCTCGACGACGTCGAAGACGGTGATCGCACCGGTGTTGCGGATGCGGGCGGTCGCCTTGGCCTCCCGCAGGGTGCGGGTGATCAGGCGGCGCTTCTCGTCGTCGTCGACGTTGCCCGGGAAGCGCAGCTCCTTGACGGCGACGGTCCGGCCCAGGGTCTCGTCGACAGCCCGCCAGACCGTGCCCATGCCGCCCTTGCCGAGCACGGCGCCCAGCCGGTAGCGGCCGGCGAGGAGACGGTGGTCGGTGTCGGTGTCATGCGCCTGACCCATGAATTCCCTCTGCAGTCGCTGAAGATGAAGCTCCCTCATCGCCTGATTTCGGCGACCGCGGGATGGAGAGCTCCATCATCCCTGACAATGCCCCGTGGTCCCACCCCGGCTTGGGCCTGTGCTAGTCGTGCAGCACGAGTCCGGCCACGGCGTTCTCGAACACCTGCCGGTCAGCAGCCCATTGGGCCGCCGGAGCGGAGAGGTAGACGGCGAACTCCCGCTGTCCGGGATCGCCGAATCCGAGGTCGATCGCACGGAACGTCCGCGCCTTGCCCTCGAAAGTGAACTCCCATACGGCGGCGGGCCGTCCGCGCCACTGGGTGCTCTGCATCCGCAACTGCTGGTATCCGTCCAGCTTGGGGATCGTCTGCGCCTCTTCGTCCTTGAAGTGCTGCAGGGGGCTCGGCCCGGCGAAGTCCAGCGTGCCGATGCGCAGGCCGACCAGCTGGCTGGGGTCGACGTAGATGATCTGCTGGCCGTCGTCGCTGACCTGGCGCGTCCACCCGTCGGGAATGGGCACGGAGAAGCCGCGGTCCGGTTCATCGGCCAGGTGGTAGCCGTCCGGGACGGGGGACGGGCTGTACGACGGGGGAGGCGAGGCGGAGGGCGTGCCCGGCGCCGACGACGGGGACGACGGCCCCGGTGAGGCGCTGGCGCCGTCGGCACCGCCGAAGTGCTGGGCGGCGTACGCCCCGCCCCCGGCGAGGGCCGCCACCAGCACGGCGACGGCGATCCACAGCGGGGCGCGCCGCCGGCGGGCGGGCGGCGGAACCGGGGCCGGGGCCGGGGCCTGCGGCGGGTACGGCGACATCGCGGCCGCGGTGACGGAGGCCGTCACGGCGCCTGCCGGAGGGCGGACGACCGAGGTCGGCCCGGTCAGGGGCTGCGGGTACGACAGCGCCTCCCGCCGCACGCTCGCCGTCATGGTCTCTGCCGCGAGGCCGCGCAGCATCCACTCCGTCTCCTGCGCCGACAGCCGTCGCTCCGGCTCGCGGACCAGCAGCCCGGCGATGACCGGTGCGAGCGCGCCCGCGCGGCCCGCGGCGGGCACCTCGTCGGTGGCGATCGCGTACGCGGTCTCGATGGCGGTGTCCCGGCGGAACGGCGAACGCCCCTCCACCGCCTGGAACAACGTCGCCCCCAACGCCCACAGGTCCGCCTCTGGGCCGGGCGCACCACCCGTCAGCCGTTCCGGCGCGAGAAAGTCGATCGACCCGATCAGCTCGCCGGTGCGCGTCAGTGTCGACGTCCCCGAGGCCTGGGCGATGCCGAAGTCCGTCAGCACGACCCGGCCGGTGTCGGAGAGCAGCACATTGCCCGGCTTCACATCCCGGTGCAGTACGCCCGCGGCGTGCGCGGCGCGCAGGGCGGCGATCATGCCGCGGCCGATGCGGGCGGCCTCCTCGGGCCCGACCGGCCCGCGTTCCTTCAGTAGATCGCCCAGGGTCGTGGCCGGCACGTACTCCATCACGATCGACGGCAGGCCCTCGTCCTCCACGACGTCGTGGACCACCACCACGTTGGGATGGCTGATCCGTGCGGCGCTGCGCGCCTCGCGCCGGGTGCGCTCGAAGAGCGTCTCCAGCTCGTCGTCCTGCAGATGGGGCTGCGGCGGATGCAGCTTCTTGACGGCCACCGGGCGTCCGAGCAGTTCGTCCTCGGCCCGCCACACAGTGCCCATGCCGCCGCGGCCTATCCGCTCGACGAGTCGGTACCGCCCGGCAACCAGGCGTCCGAGGTCGGACATCGCGCGCCCCTTCCTGCGATCTGCCAGAAGGAACGATATCCGGCCCGGTCACGCCTCCCGCAGGCGCCGTGGTCCAGGCCACACAGGACGCCCGCCCACCTGCTGGTTCCGGCGCTACAGCGGGACGATGTCCGGGGCGCCCAGCCGGGCGGCGTCCGCCGTCTGGTCGTCCGGCTGCCGCTGCGACTCCCGCTCGGCCTCCACCCGCTTCTGGTAGTGCTCGACCTCCTTCTCCACCTGCTCCTTGTCCCAGCCGAGCACCGGCGCCATGAGCTCGGCCGCCTCACGGGCGCTGAGCGTGCCGCGGTCGAAGGTCTCGATGGAGATGCGGGTACGGCGGGTGAGCACGTCGTCCAGGTGGCGCGCGCCCTCGTGCAGGGCCGCGTAGACGACCTCGGCCCGCAGGTAGTCCTCGGCATTGGCGAGGGGGCTGCCGAGAGACGGGTCGTCCTTGATCAGCTGCAGCACCTCCTCGGTGAGGGAGCCGTAGCGGTTGAGCAGGTGCTCGATGCGCGCCACGTGCACGCCGGTGCTCTCCGCCATGCGCGCCCTGGCGTTCCACAGGGCGTGGTAGCCCTCGGCGCCGGCCAGCGGGACGTCCTCGGTGCAGCACTCCGCGACCCGGCGGTCCAGCCCGTGCACGGCGGCGTCCACGGCGTCCTTGGCCATCACCCGGTACGTCGTGTACTTGCCGCCCGCGATGACCACGAGCCCCGGCACGGGATGCGCCACGGTGTGCTCGCGCGACAGCTTGCTGGTCGCCTCCGACTCCCCCGCCAGCAGCGGCCGCAGCCCGGCGTACACGCCCTCGACGTCGTCACGGGTGAGCGGCACCGCGAGCACGGAGTTCACGTGCTCCAGCAGATAGTCGATGTCGGCGCTGGACGCAGCCGGGTGCGCCTTGTCCAGGGACCAGTCGGTGTCGGTGGTGCCGACGATCCAGTGCCGGCCCCACGGGATGACGAAGAGCACGCTCTTCTCGGTGCGCAGGATCAGCCCGCTCGAGGAGTGGATGCGGTCCTTCGGCACGACCAGGTGGATCCCCTTGGACGCGCGGACGTGGAACTGCCCGCGCTCGCCTATCAGCGCCTGCGTGTCGTCCGTCCACACGCCGGTGGCGTTCACGATCTGCCGGGCCCGCACCTCGTACACGCCGCCGCCCTCGACGTCCTCGACCCGGGCGCCGACGACGCGCTCCCCTTCGCGCAGGAAACCGATCACCCGGGCCCGGTTCGCGGCGAGCGCGCCATAGGAGGCGGCCGTCCTGACCAGCGTCATCGTGTAGCGGGCGTCGTCCATCTGCGCGTCGTAGTACTGCAGCGCCCCGACCAGGGCGTCCTTGCGCAGGCACGGCGCCACGCGCAGCGCGCCCTTGCGGGACAGGTGCCGGTGGTGCGGCAGGCCGCGGCTGTGGCCCGACGAGAGCGACATCGTGTCGTACAGCGTCACGCCCGCCCCCGCGTAGAGGCGCTCCCAGCCGCGGTGCTGCAGCGGATAGAGGAAGGGCACCGGCTTGACCAGGTGCGGGGCCAGCCGCTGGATGAGCAGCCCGCGCTCCTTCAGGGCCTCCCGGACCAGGGCGAAGTCCAGCATCTCCAGATAGCGCAGGCCGCCGTGGATCAGCTTGCTCGACCGGCTCGACGTCCCCGCCGCCCAGTCCCGCGCCTCCACCAGCCCGGTCGACAACCCGCGGGTCACGGCGTCCAGCGCCGTCCCCGAGCCGACGACTCCGCCGCCGACCACGAGGACGTCCAGTTCCTGCTCCGCCATTCGGGCGAGCGCGGAGGCGCGCTCCGCCGGTCCCAATGTCGCCGTCAGCATCCGAGCCTCCCGTGATGACGCCAGGTCGCGCCTCAGCGCATTCCCCGTCCCCACGATCGTTACCCGAGGCGCGCGCCTCTGCTACCTGTGCGGGGCGCGCCGGGCCCGCAGGGCGTGGCGTGCGGTCATATCAGCTATCTGTCTGGTTAGCCTGATTTCGAGCTGTTTGGGTACCGCACGCAGCACTACCCCGCCGCAGGCGCCGCAGGAAGAGGACCCCATGCCCGCAGACCTCGCAGTCATCGGACTCGGCCATGCCGGCCTGCCCTTCGCGCAGGCGGCCTGCGCCGCCGGGATCGGGGTGATCGGGTACGACCCGGACGAGCGGGCCGTGGACGCGGTGAACGCCGGCCTGCGCGGCCCGTCCGGGGATCTCGCCGCGGCCGATGTGCGCAGGATGCTGGCCGCCGGCTTCCGCGCGACCGCCGACCCGGCCGCGCTGGGCCGCGTCAGGACCGCCGTGATCTGCGCACCGGTCACGGTCGGCGAGGACCGGGAGCTCGACCTGTCCGCGCTGGAGGAGGCGGGCCGCACGCTGGCCGCGCAGTTGCGCCCGCACACCACGGTGGTCCTGCAGTCGCCGGTGTACCCGGGCACGACGGAGGAGTTCCTGCGGCCGCTGCTGGAGAAGGGCTCGGGCCTGCGCGCGGGCCACGGCTTCCATCTGGCCTACTCCCCCGTCCGCGGCTTCGCCGGCCCCAAGGTGATCGGTGGGCTGACCCCCGCCTGCACCGAGGCCGCCGCCGCGTTCTACGCCCGCTTCACCGAGCGGATCGTCCGGGCCAGGGGCCTGCGCGAGGCGGAGACCGTGCAGCTGCTGGAGACCAACTACCGGCACGTCAACATCGCGCTCGCCAACGAGATGGCCGTCTTCTGCCACGACATCGGCGTCGACGTCTGGGACGTGATCCGCTGCGCCGAGACCCGCCCCTACGGCTTCCAGGCCTTCCGGCCGGGCCCCGGGGTCGGCGGCCACACGATGCCGCTCGACCCCAACCACCCGCCGTACCAGGGCCGCATGCGCGGCCACCCCCTGCGGCTGGTCGAGTACGCGCAGGAGGTCAATGCCCGTATGCCGCGCTACGTGGTGCAGCGTGCCGCCGCGCTCCTCAACGAGCACGGCAAGTCGCTGCGCGGCGCCCGCGTCCTGCTCCTCGGTGTGACGTACAAGCCCGACCTGCCGGACCAGGAGGGCGCCCCGGCCCGCGAGATCGGCGCCCGCCTCATCGAACTCGGCGCGCAGCTCAGCTACCACGACCCCTACGCCCCGCAGTGGCGCGTCCTGGACCGCCCGGTCCCCCGCGCCGACTCCCTGTGGGAGGCCGCGGCGCAGGCCGACCTCACGGTGCTCCTCCAGCACCACCGCACGTACGACATGCAGGGCCTGTCCGCCAAGGCCCAGCTCATGCTGGACACCCGCGGCGCCACCCCGGTCGGCGCGGCCGCGCGGCTGTGAGCCTCGCGGGCATCAGTTCATGACACTCAGCGCGGAGGCGAGGCCGTCCGTTGCATATCGCACGGAGAAAGGGGCTCCGCGGCGGTCGCCGCGGAGCCCCCTGGGTGCGATCGGGCCGACGGGATCAGTCGGCCAGGACCTTCTCGAAGGTCGGCTCCAGATAAGGGGCCAGGGAGCGGGCGTAACTGCCCGTCATGTGGCTGTAGTCGAAGTAGACGACCCTTCCGCCGATCACGGCGGGACAGTATCCGTCCGCGCAGAGGGCGGGGGTGGAGTCGATGACCTTGGCTCCG
Source organism: Streptomyces sp. RLA123 (assembly GCF_056270165.1). Classification (NCBI taxonomy): domain Bacteria; kingdom Bacillati; phylum Actinomycetota; class Actinomycetes; order Kitasatosporales; family Streptomycetaceae; genus Streptomyces; species Streptomyces sp. RLA123. The sequence continues at coordinate 3,404,887 of NZ_JBWDOR010000003.1, forward strand.
TGTTCTTCGGCCACTTCGCGTTCCATGGCGCGGATCTCCGGGTGGTCGAGGATTTTCTCGGCCTTCGGGCTGCAGGACGAGATCTTGTCCGAGTTTCCCGCCAGACAGTCAGGGACACTGAAGCCCGGATACGGAGTGTCCGTCAGGAAGACGAGTTCCGCACCCGTGGCCTTGAGCGCGTCGAACATCTCCTCGGCACCCTTGCGTGTGGCCGTCGGCTGGGCGCGGTCCGTGACAACGATGACGTCCGGTTTGATCTTGCCGATGTAGTCCATGGCGGACTGCCGCCAGCTGGTGCATTCGCTGTAGTCGCGCCCGAGATCCTCGCGGGTGATCTTGTAGACCTCCGGGCTGCAGCCGCCCTTCGCGATGGTCACCATCTTCGCGTGGAGGTTCCTTCCGACCTCCTGGAAGGCGTTGCCCCATTGCCAGGAGTGGGAGTCTCCGAAGGCGACGACCGTGGCCTTCCCGTCCGGGTCGCCGACGATGCAGTCGTCACGCATGACGAACTTCGCGACGTCGATGTTGTCGATGCAGCCGTGCTCGGTCTGATCCTTCGGTGAGTTCAGCAGGTACTTCTCGCTGACCTCCGGCCTGGCCCTCTCGGCCACCGCCGCCTTCACCGAGTCGGTGCCGCTGAAGCCCACGGCCGCTGCACTGTTTCCGGAGAGGGTGATGGACACATTGAGCGGCACCACCCGCACCGCGAGGGTCATGACGACGGCGGCGGTGGCGGTCAGGGACACCCCCATGAGGATGCCCCGCCACGGTATCTGCACCAGCCGGACGTTCGCCTTGAAGCGCCGCTCGATGAGGTAGTGCATGCAGACGGCGAGGAGGAAGGAGAGCACCGCCACCCGCCAGCGGTCCGAGTAGCCGAACTCCCGGTCGATGATCTCCGGGAACAGGATGAGCAGCGGCCAGTGCAGCAGGTACCAGCTGTAGCTGGCGTTGCCGATGAAGTCGAAGACCGGGTTGTCGAGGAGCTTCTCGGCACCGAGGCGGGGTGCTGCGCAGCCGCCGGCGATCACCAGCGCGGCGCCCACCACCGGTCCGGCCACCGCGTAGCCGGGCAGCGGGGTGTGCTCGTTGATGAGCAGCGCGGTGCCCACGGCGCCGAGAATGCCGACCCAGGTCAAGAAGCCCGCGAACCACAGGTTCATACGGGAGAGGAGCCTGGCGTTGAGAGCGACGAGGACGCCGAGGGCCAGCTCCCAGACACGGGTCTGGGTGCCGAAGTAGGCAAGCGGCTGGTCGGACTTGGTCTGGGTGACCGAGAGGTAGAGCGAGCCTGCGATGGCGACGGCGAGAAAGAGTCCTATCAGGAAGCGGCTGCGGGTGAGCACCCGGCTGAGCCAGGCGACGACGACGAGCGCGATCGGCGCGACGACGTAGAACTGCTCCTCGATGCCGAGCGACCAGAAGTGCTGGTAGGGCGACTGGCTTCCGTCGTTGGCGAAGTAGTCGGTGCCGTTCTCGGCGAGCCGCCAGTTGATGAAACTCAGGGAGGCGGCGAAGCCGTCCTTCATGTAGTCGCGGAAGGAGAACGGACCCGCGAAGAACCAGGCCAAGACAGCGGTGACCACGATGGTGAGCGATGCGCCGGGCGCGAGCCGGCGGAAGCGCCGGGCCCAGAACTTGCCCAGCGAGACCTTGCCGGTCCGGCTGATCTCACCGAGGAGCTGACTGCCGATGAGGAAGCCGCTCAGCACGAAGCTGATGTCGACGCCGCCGTGGATGTCGAGGATGCCGCAGTGCATCGCGACCACCATCATGATGGCGACGGCACGTAGACCCTGGAGGTCCGGGCGGTACTTGCGCAGGCGGTCCGTCTTCTCCGGCTGGGGCTCCGCCGATCGGTGCCGGGGCGGAAGCTGCGGGCTGACGGCCGTTGAGGCGTGGGTGGTCACGATTCTCCAGAAAATGCCCGGTGGGGCCCGCGGGGGCCGACCGGCTGCTTCAGTGGACCGTCGGGCAGGCGGCAGCCGTTCCGCTGACGCGCACCCCTTGGGCGGGAATGCGGATGCCGCATGACAGCCGCAGTTGGGCCGGCAGCTCGTTCTGCGCGCCGATATGGGCGTGGCAGCCCACGATGACCTCGTGAAGGAACGATTCGCTACCGATCGAGGAGTCGTGGTCGACCACGGACTCGCGGATGCGGGCGCCCTCGGCCACGGTGACGTTCGCGCCGATGATGGAGCGATCGACGACCACGTACGGACCGATGACGGCGTGCGGGCCGATCGTCGAGCCGCCCGTGACGAGGGCGGTCGGATCGACAGAGGCCGCGGGATGGATCAGGGCCTCGGCCGGACCTGCCACGAGAGGAGAGGTCGCTCTGCCGGTGACCAGGTCGGCCGAGCCGTGGACGAAGGCAAGCGGCGTACCGAGGTCGCGCCAGTAGTCCTCCGTGACGTGGCCGAACACGCGCCGTCCCCGGGCGACGAGCTGCGGGAAGGTCTCCTGCTCGACCGAGACCTCGCGGTCGCCCGGGATGGTGTCCAGGACGGATCTGCTGAAGACGTAGCAGCCGGCGTTGATCTGGTCGGTGACGCACTCCTCGGCCGTCTTCGGCTTCTCGAGGAAGGACAGCACTCGGCCGTCCTCGTCGGTGGGGACGAGGCCGAAGGCCCGCGGGTCGGCGACCCGGGTGAGGTACAGGGTGACGTCCGCGTCCTTGTCCTCGTGCCGCGCCAGGATGGCGCGCAGGTCCACGCCGGACAGGATGTCGCCGTTGAGGATGAGGACCGGTGCGTCGTCAGGGCCGCCGCGCAGCAGGCGCGCGGCGTTGCGAATGGCCCCGCCGGTGCCGAGCGGGACTCCCTCGACGGCGTAGGAGATCTGCAGCTCACGGGAGAAGTCCTTGAACTCCTCCTCGAAGAGGCTGGCGAGGTACGAGGTGGCGAACACCACGTGCTCGACCCCCGCCTCCATCAGCTTGGCGATCTGGTGCCGGATGAAGGAGGAACCCGCGACGTTCAGCAGCGGTTTCGGGGTGTGGTTCGTCAGCGGGCGCAGGCGAGTTCCCTTGCCGCCCACCAGGATGATGGCTTCTTGCATGATTGCCTCCGCTCGGTCAGCTGGTGGGGGCGGTACCGGGTCCCGCGTAATCAGAGGTGAAGCAGGACTTGATGGCCTTGTCCGAGAGGGGGCGCCCGGCGAAGTCGAGCCGAGACGCGACCTCGTCGTCGGGCTTGGTGTTGGGGTCGTCGTCGAACCAGAGCGACCACCAGTAGATGCCCTGCATGTGCCGGTCCTGCACGACCTGGCAGACCGCCTTGTACCAATTGGCCTGCACCTGGGGGTTCACGGCGTGCTTGACGTAGAAGTCACCGGGAGCTTGGTAGGCGCCGTCCATGGCCCCGATGCCGGTCTCGGAGACGAGGATGTTCGGCAGCGGACCGGTGGCCTTCTTGTCCAGCCAGTCGTTCCAGCCCTTGACCAGATCCTGGACCGGGGCCGTGTCCGGCACCTTGACGGGGAAGTAGGCGTCGACCCCGAGGTGGCTGACCGGCATGTTGATCCGGCGGGTGACGTAGTTGTCCCAGTTGGCGTCGTAGGCGACCTCGCCGGGGAACTCCTTCTCGGCATAGGCGACCAGGGAGTCCCAGCCCGTGTCGCCTTCCATCGAGTTCAGCTCGGTGCCGATCACGAAGGTGTCCGCCTTCGTGTCCTCGGCGGCCTTGAGGTACGGGGTGAGGAACTGCTTGTACGAGGTGAACCAGGCGGAGCGCGAGGCGGGCTCGATGTTGCCGCGCCAGCCGTTCGACTGCTCCAGGGTGCCCTCGTCCAGGATCGGGCGGACCGTGGTCCTGAACCCGGCGTCCTTGAAGACCTTCAGCACGCGCTCGATACGCTCCGGGGACGGGGTCTTGGCGCCGGCCGAGAGCTGGTTGGACGTGGAGTTCTCGATGAAGAACGGGAACGAGACCGACACCGAGTTCGCGCCCAGGCCGATGAGGTACTTCGCCTGCTTGCCGGCCTGTGCCTCGATGAAGGAGTCGGAGCGCTTGTTCTGCTCCTCCTCCCAGTAGAGCTGTACGCCCCACTGTGCCATGCCCTTCTTCCAGGGCTTGGTGACCTGGAGGGCATCCGTCGAGGAGGACGGGGAATCGGACGAAGAGGAGCCGGGCGTCTCGTCCGTGGAGTGGCCGGCCGGGCTGGCGGGCTTCTTGGCGTCGCCCATGACGATCTTGGGCATGGCCGAGCCCGCCTCCCAGCGCACCGGGTGGTCGCCGAGGACGAAGGGGGTGCCCACCACGACGGTGAGGACGGTCACCGGAAAGATGGCGAGCAGAGGAAGTCGCGAGCGCATGTCAGTTGTCTTCCGGGCGGTCAGACGGGCTTGGCGATGACGACGAATTTGTTCTCCTCGCGCCGGACGAACCTCAGGAAGCCCTTGAAGCCGCCGAGTCCTTCCAGCACGGAGAAGACGGGGATGAGAGCGACCACGACGATCGGCTCCCACCACTTGCGCCGGCCGTTGACCGACGCGAGCGCGTTCAGCCGCAGACCTTCCCAGTAGGTCCAGATGACGTAGGCGAAGTTGAGGGCCCAAAGGATGACCACGGACTGAGTCACGGGCGAGGTGTTCATGTCGTTGATGAGCCAGCCGAACAGCAGCACAGCGCCGATGTGCTGGAGCGGGCCGAGGATCCAGGTCGTCACACAGATGGCGAGAAACCACCGGTAGCGGAGCGGAATCGTCCGATTGAAGCACAGGGCGACCAGGCCCCAGGCCCACCGGTCGCGCTGCTTCACGAAATCCTGGGCGGTGGCCGGGGAGGCGCCGTAACAACGGCCGTTGAACCAGTCGCTACGTCCGGGATAAAGGCGGCAGAACGTCAGGGCGAGTTGCGCGTCCTCGACAATTGCCTTCGGGCCGAAGTCCCAGCCGATCGTGGCCTCGATCGAGGCCCGCAGAACGAGGAGTTCACCGTGCACACCGGCCACCGGGGTGCCCATTCCGGTGAGCGCCCGGAACCGCGCGATGTCGTCCGCCGGCCGAACTGCGTCGGCAAGCCAGGTGAACATGTTGACCGCGCTCTCGCGCGGGTAGGTCAGAATTCCCTGGGCCATGTGCTTGGCCTCGTCGGGCGCCGCGCGCCGCTGCCGGTTGATGAACTGCGCGAGCGCCCCCGCGGTGTCGGGGCCGACCCCGGTGTCATCGTCCATGTGCAGCACCCATACGTCGTCGAGCGCCTCGCCCTCGGCGATGCGCAGCTCGTGCGCGTAGTGGTTGGCGCGCGCCTTGAAGCGGGTGCCGTTGGCCGTGGTGTACGCCTTGGGCACCGTGACGACGCGGATCAGCGGGTGGACGGTGGCCAGCCGGTCGATGTCCGCCGCGGCCTCGCAGCCCTCTTCGGTGAGGACGTCCACGCGCATGTACGGGAACCATTCCGGCAGGTACTCGACGTACGAGAGCACGGAACGCTCGAGCGCCGGATACGTGTCGTGGCGCCCGATGGTCGGCACCAGCACGATCAGGAAGTCCTGCTCGACAAGGGCGGGCGGCACCATGTTGACGTTGCGCTTGATCCTGCGGCGGATGAGCCACGCGCCCTGGATGCCCACCAGCACGCCCACGACGGGCAGCGACCAGACGATGGACAGCACCCAACTGAGCGGGGTCCGGCTGGGCTCGTACGACCACAGACCGAAAGTCATCAGCAGCACGAACGGGATCAGGAACGGCAGGATCCCCGGCTTCCAGGCGGCGGTCCGCTGCGCCAGCTTCGCATTGTGCCGGGAATGGGCGGGCAACCCGTTGACGACAATATTTGACATTGCGTTATACGGCTTCCTCAACGTGTGCACTGCGCTTTGGACATGACACAGGAAGGGCCGGCAAAGGCCCTCTGGGCATGCCGAATGACACACCTCGCGGTAGCTGGAATCCCCTCCCGCACCCTGTACCCGTCGGCTTGCGCGGCGCCCCGCGCCGTCCCCCGCATGCCAGACAGGAACCTCAGTCTGTCAAAATTTGCATTACTTCGGCAACTGCCGCGAGCAATTTGTGTCCTTGCCGTGACCATTTAAGGGATTGAGCAGTAATTAAGAGAAGTAATTCCGCCCGTTTTGCACACATGTCTGATGCATCGATTCCAGCCACGCCTGAAACGACCACAGCCCGGACCGCGGGAAGCGGTCCGGGCTGTGGTGGCTGCCGCGGCGCGAAGTGCGCCGCCGGCGTCAGCGGTGGTGCGTCGGCGAGACCGTGACCTCGACCCGCTGGAACTCCTTGAGCTCCGAGTAGCCCGTGGTGGCCATCGCCCGGCGCAGCGCGCCGAAGAAGTTCATCGAGCCGTCCGGGGCGTGCGAGGGGCCGAGCAGGATCTGCTCGGTCGTGCCGGCGGTGCCGAGGTTCATCCGCTTGCCGCGCGGCAGTTCCTCGTGGGTGGCCTCCATGCCCCAGTGGAAGCCGCGGCCGGGCGCGTCCGTGGCGCGCGCGAGCGGCGAGCCCATCATCACCGAGTCGGCGCCGCAGGCGATCGCCTTCGGCAGATCGCCGCTGGAACCGAAGCCGCCGTCGGCGATGACGTGGACGTAGCGGCCGCCGGACTCGTCCATGTAGTCACGGCGGGCCGCGGCGACGTCCGCGACGGCGGTGGCCATCGGCACCTGGATGCCGAGCACACTGCGCGTGGTGTGCGCCGCGCCGCCGCCGAAGCCGACCAGGACGCCCGCGGCGCCGGTGCGCATCAGGTGGAGCGCGGCGGTGTAGGTGGCGCAGCCGCCGACGATCACCGGGACGTCGAGCTCGTAGATGAACTGCTTGAGGTTCAGCGGCTCGTGCGAACCGGAGACGTGCTCGGCGGAGACCGTCGTGCCGCGGATGACGAAGATGTCGACGCCGGCGTCGACGACGGCCTTGGAGAACTGCGCGGTGCGCTGCGGGGAGAGCGCGGCGGCGGTGACCACGCCCGCGTCGCGCACCTCCTTGATGCGCTGCCCGATCAGCTCCTCCTTGATCGGCGCAGCGTAGAGCTCCTGCATGCGCCGGGTCACGGAGGCGTCGTCCAGCTCGGCGATCTCGGCGAGCAGCGGCTCCGGGTCCTCGTAGCGGGTCCACAGGCCCTCGAGGTTGAGGACGCCGAGGCCGCCGAGGTTGCCGATGCGGATCGCGGTCTCCGGGGAGACCACGGAGTCCATCGGCGCCGCCAGGAACGGCAGCTCGAAGCGGTACGCGTCGATCTGCCACGCGATCGAGACCTCCTTCGGGTCCCGCGTACGGCGGCTCGGGACGACGGCGATGTCGTCGAATGCGTACGCCCTGCGGCCGCGCTTGCCCCGCCCGATCTCGATCTCAGTCACTGTCGCTATGCCTTTCCTCGTGGCCTGCCCGACCAGTATCCCAGGGAGGGCAGGCGAAAGCCCGCGACCGTGGAAGGCCGCGGGCTCTGCCGTGTCCGTACTGCCGTGTGCGCCGCGCCGGATGTGCCCGGCGCCGTGCGCACCCGCGCGGATCAGCGCCCGTGGTAGTTGGGCGCCTCGGTGGTCATCTGGATGTCGTGCGGGTGGCTCTCCTTGAGGCCGGCCGCGGTGATCCGCACGAAGCGGCCCTTCTCCTTCAGCTCCGGGACGGTCGCCGAGCCGACGTAGCCCATGGAGGAGCGCAGGCCGCCGATGAGCTGGTGGGCCACCGCGGAGAGCGGGCCGCGGTAGGGCACCTGGCCCTCGATGCCCTCGGGGACGAGCTTGTCCTCGGAGAGCACGTTGTCCTGGAAGTAGCGGTCCTTGGAGTACGACCTGGCCTGGCCGCGCGACTGCATCGCGCCCAGCGACCCCATGCCCCGGTACGACTTGAACTGCTTGCCGTTGATGAACATCAGCTCGCCCGGCGACTCCTCGCAGCCCGCGAGCAGGCTGCCCAGCATCACCGTGTCGGCGCCGGCGGCGATCGCCTTGGCGATGTCGCCGGAGTACTGCAGACCGCCGTCGCCGATCAGCGGGACACCGGCCGGGCCGGCGGCCAGCGAGGCCTCGTAGATCGCGGTGACCTGGGGGGCGCCCACGCCGGCGACCACCCGCGTGGTGCAGATGGAGCCGGGGCCGACACCGACCTTGATGCCGTCGGCGCCGGCGTCGATCAGTGCCTGGGCGCCGTCCCGGGTGGCGACGTTGCCTGCCACCACGTCGATCCGGATGTTGGCCTTGACCTTGGCGACCATGTCGAGGATGCCGCGGCTGTGGCCGTGGGCGCTGTCGATCACCAGGAAGTCGGCGCCGGCCTCCACCAGCCGCTGGGCGCGGAGGAACGCCTCGTCGCCGACACCGACCGCCGCGCCGACCAGCAGCCGGCCCTCGGCGTCCTTGGCGGCGTTGGGGTACTTCTCGGCCTTGACGAAGTCCTTGACCGTGATGAGGCCCTTGAGCCGGCCCTCGTCGTCGACCAGCGGAAGCTTCTCGATCTTGTGCTTGCGCAGCAGCTCCATCGCCTCGATGCCGGAGATCCCGACCTTGCCGGTGACCAGCGGCATCGGCGTCATGACCTCGCGGACCTGGCGGGAGCGGTCGCTCTCGAAGGCCATGTCGCGGTTGGTGACGATGCCCAGCAGCTTGCCGGAGCCGTCGGTGACCGGGACGCCGCTGATGCGGAACTTGCCGCAGAGCGCGTCCGCCTCGGCGAGGGTCGCGTCCGGGTGCACGGTGATGGGGTCGGTCACCATGCCGGACTCGGACCGCTTGACCAGATCGACCTGGTTGACCTGGTCGTCGACCGACAGATTGCGGTGCAGCACGCCCACGCCGCCCTGGCGGGCCATCGCGATGGCCATGCGGGCCTCGGTGACCTTGTCCATCGCGGCGGAGAGCAGCGGGATGTTGACGCGGACGTTCCGGGTGACCCGGGAGCTGGTGTCGACCTGGTTCGGCACGACGTCCGAAGGCCCTGGGAGGAGGAGCACGTCGTCGTAGGTCAGTCCGAGCAGTCCGAACTTCTCGGCTACTCCGTCGGCGTTCAGCGTCATGACACCTTCCCCATGGTCTTGCCCAGCGAGATGTTCAATGCTAATGGCTCTCGCGGGAAACCTTTTCCGGTCTTGACGGCGGCCCACGGAGCCGGGGCCCCGCCGGGGACCGGAGCGATGGGCTAGGCGCTCATCCCGCGGGCACCCGCTGCTTCCTCCGCGAGTGCGCGCAGCCGGGACAGCGCCCGGTGCTGCGCCACCCGGACGGCCCCCGGCGACATCCCGAGCACCTGTCCGGTCTCCTCGGCGGTGAGCCCGACGGCGACCCGCAGCAGCACCAGCTCGCGCTGGTGCTCCGGCAGATTCGCCAGCAGACCCTTCGCCCATTCGGCGTCGCTGCTGAGCAGCGCCCGTTCCTCCGGCCCGAGCGAGGCGTCCGGCTGCTCGGGCATCTCGTCGGAGGGGACCGCGGTCGAGCCGGGGCCGCGCATGGCCGCCCGTTGCAGATCGGCGACCTTGTGGGCGGCGATCCCGAACACGAAGGCCTCGAAGGGCCGGCCCTGGTCGCGGTAGCGCGGCAGCGCGCACAGCACCGCGAGGCACACCTCCTGGGCGAGGTCGTCCACGAAGTGGCGCGCGTCACCCGGCAGTCGCGACAGCCGGGTACGGCAATAGCGTTCGGCCAGCGGGTGCACATGGGCAAGCAGATCGTGCGTCGCCTGCTCGTCACCCTGGACGGCTCGACGTACGAGAGCCCCTATGGCTGTCTCTGTGCCGGTGGCCTCGTCGCGCATCCATCCATAGTGCCTCCCCGAGGCGCGCTCCGTGGCCTCGGCGGGGTGGTTGTGCTCCGAAGCGTTATGAGATGCGCCCTGTGGCGCGTTTCGAGGGACCGCACCGGCCGTAGTCATGTCGTGCACCCGCCGCCCCGCCCGCCCGTGTCCCCGAGAGTCCATGCCTCAAGCATGCGCCCTCGGAACGGAAACCGGTACGAGCGGGGCTGCCGCACAACCGCCCCACAGCCCATCGGCCCCTCGCCGCTCAACTCGACGGCCTAGCGCACCAGGCCCCAGCGGAAGCCGAGCGCCACCGCGTGGGCCCGGTCCGAGGCGCCGAGTTTCTTGAACAGACGTCGCGCGTGCGTCTTGACGGTGTCCTCGGACAGGAAGAGCTCCCGCCCGATCTCGGCGTTGGAGCGGCCATGACTCATGCCCTCCAGCACCTGGATCTCACGGGCGGTGAGCGTCGGTGCGGCACCCATCTCGGCGGAGCGCAGCCGGCGCGGTGCCAGCCGCCAGGTCGGGTCGGCGAGCGCCTGGGTGACCGTGGCCCGCAGTTCGGCGCGCGAGGCGTCCTTGTGCAGGTATCCGCGGGCACCGGCGGCGACGGCGAGCGCCACCCCGTCCAGGTCCTCGGCGACCGTGAGCATGATGATGCGGGCCCCCGGATCGGCGGACAGCAGCCGCCGTACGGTCTCGACACCGCCGAGTCCGGGCATCCGGACGTCCATGAGGATGAGGTCCGAGCGGTCGGCGCCCCAGCGGCGGAGGACTTCCTCGCCGTTGGCCGCGGTCGTTACGCGCTCGACACCGGGCACGGTCGCCACCGCGCGGCGCAGCGCCTCTCGGGCGAGCGGGGAGTCGTCGCAGACGAGAACGGAAGTCATGACCGTCCTCCGCAGCTGATCTGCGTCACGTTGAGCCTCCAGGCTGTACGAATCGTCACTGGTGGGGCTGACGGGTCTCGGGCACCTGCCCGATTCGTTCGGCCGCCAACCACTTCCGCACCTTCAACGACCCTCACTCGAAAGAGTTACGGAGTTTGCGGACGCTCTCCCGCACACTGCGTGCCCGGCTCGCCACGCACCAGCAACACCGCAGGTCGTGACAGCGGGCCCCCTCGCGAAACGCAGGACATCGGGCGCCCGGTTGCAGGACACCCACCCGCCGACCGGGGGGGTCAATGTCAGATTTTGCCTGTTTGGCGGCTTTTTACCCGCATGGCGGGAGTTCGTTGGCGATTTTGTGATGAATCATATTTACATCTACTTGGACAGTAGATGTACCGTCGACATCACCTCCCGCAGAGCGCCTGGAGCGTCGCCTGGGAGGCAGTCCCGTGCAGCCCACCTCTCGAGGAGATGAGCAATGGCAGACTTCTCCCGCCTCCCGGGCCCCAACGCCGACCTCTGGGACTGGCAGCTGATCGCCGCGTGCCGCGGTGTGGACAGCTCGCTGTTCTTCCATCCGGAGGGAGAGCGCGGTGCGGCGCGGAGCGCGCGTGAAGCGGCCGCCAAGGAGGTGTGCATGCGCTGTCCCGTGCGCGCCGAGTGCGCGACCCACGCCCTGAGGGTCCGCGAGCCCTACGGGGTCTGGGGCGGACTCACCGAGGACGAGCGCGAGGAGATGATGGGCCGGTCCCGCAACCGGGTCATGAGCTCGCACGCCGCCGGCGGACACTGAACGCCGGGCTTCACTCAATGGGGAAACGTTTCCCTCTCCCCGTACGCCGGGGAACCGGTCCGGGCGCCCGTGCGGCGCCCTCGTCCTGCGGGGCCTCGGGGCCCGCAGGACCCAGCAATCCGCAGGATCCGAGAGTTCCCCCACCGACACCCCCCCGCGTCGCGGCGCCCAGCCGTGACCGGGCCACACCGGCACCGGACCTCCCCCATGGACTTCGGGCGGCGCCGGGCCCAGGCTGAGGAGCCATGGACCTCACCGGGGAATTCACGCTGGCTGCCGGCATCACCTACCTGAACACCGCGTCGGCGGGCGTCGGCCCGCGCCGGGCCGCCGACGTACTGCGCACCGCTGTGACGGCCTGGTCCGACGGCAGCGACGACTGGGTGCGCAATGAACTCGTCCTGAACACCGCACGCGCCTCCTACGCCCGGCTGACCGGTGTCGCGGCGGACCGGGTCGCGGTCGGCTCCTCCGTCACCACCCATGTCGGGATGATCGCCGCGGGCCTGCCGGCCGGCGCCGAAGTCGTGGTCGCGGAGGGCGACTTCAGCTCCCTGGTCAATCCCTTCGCCTCCCGCTCCGACCTCATCCTGCGCACCGTGCCCCTGGAGGGCGTGGCCGACGCCGTACGCCCCACCACCGCACTGGCCGCCGTCAGCGCGGTGCAGTCCGCGGACGGCCGCGTCGCCGATCTCGCCGCCGTCCGCGAGGCCGCGGACCGGCACGGGGCGCGCGTGCTGGTCGACGCGACGCAGGCGGTCGGCTGGCTGCCGCTGGCCGCCGGGGCCTTCGACTACGTGGTGTGCGGCGGCTACAAGTGGCTGCTCGCCCCGCGCGGCGTCTCCTTCCTGACCGTGCGGGAGGGCGCGGAGGACGGCCTGTCGCCGCACTTCGCCGGGTGGTACGCGGCCGAGGACCCGTGGGGCGACTGCTACGGCCCGGTGGCCCGGCTCGCCCGCTCCGCGCGGCGCTTCGACGTGCTGCCGCCGTTCCTGCCCTACCTGGCCGCCTCGGCCTCGCTCGGGCTGATCGAGGAGGTGGGTGTCGAGGCGATCAGCGCCCACGACATCGCGCTGGCCGAGCGTTTCCGGGCGGGTCTGCGGGAGCTCGGCCACAAGGCCGTGCCGCCGGGCGCGCACGATTCGGCGATCGTGGCCGTCCCTGGCCTGGGGGACGCGGCGGAGCGACTGGCCGCGGCCGGCATCCGCCTCTCGGTCCGCGCCGGCAACCTGCGGGCGGCCTTCCACCTGTACAACACCGAGGCGGACGTGGACCTGCTGCTGCGCGTGCTCGCGCGATGAGCCGGAAATCACCTCGCCCCGCGCCGGTCGGCCGCCGTACGGTCGCGGGATGAGAGTGCTCTCGGTCAACGTGGGGCGTCCCCGGCCGAACCCCTGGAAGGACACGGGCGTCACGGGCATCGACAAACAGCCCGTGACGGGTCCGGTGGCCGTGACCGCACCGGGCCCCAAGGGCACCGGCGCGGTGGGCCTGGCCGGCGACCGGGCGTACGACGTGCAGCACCACGGCGGCACCGACCAGGCCGTCTACGCCTACGCCCGCGAGGACCTGGACGGCTGGGCCGGCGAGCTGGGCCGGGAGTTGCGCGACGGCATGTTCGGGGAGAACCTGACGACCCTCGGCGTGGACGTCAACGGGGCGCTGATCGGCGAGCGTTGGCGGATCGGCGGCCCGGCGGGCCCGGTCCTGGAGGTGTCCTGCCCGCGCGTTCCCTGCGCCACCTTCCAGGGCTGGCTGGACGAGGGCGGCTGGCTCCGGCGGTTCACCCGCGCCGCGCTGCCCGGCGCCTATCTGCGGGTGGCGGGGCCGGGCACGATCCGCGCGGGCGATCCGGTGGAGATCGTCCACCGCCCCGACCACGAGGTGACCGTCGCCCTGGTCTTCCGGGCGGTCACCCTGGAGCCCCGGCTGCTTCCCGCACTGTCCGCGGCCGACGCGCTCCCCGAGGAGATCCGCGCGGCGGCGCGCAGGCGCACACGGTCCCACTAGCCTGCGGGGCATGACGACTTCACTCATCACGGGAGCCACCGCGGGCCTCGGCGCCGCCTTCGCCCGCCGGCTCGCGAGCGACGGCCACGCCCTCGTCCTCGTCGCGCGCGACGAGCAGCGGCTGGAGGAACGCGCCGCCGAGCTGCGCCGCACCTACGCGGTGACCGTGGAGGTGCTGCCCGCCGACCTGTCGACGGACAAAGGCATCGAGGCGGTGGAGGCGCGGCTCGGCGACCGCGAGCGGCCGGTCGGCGTACTGATCAACAACGCGGGCTTCGGCAACCGCGGTTCCTTCGGCGACGTGCCGATGGCCGACGAGCTGACCATGCTCAAGGTGCACTGCGAGGCCGTACTGCGGCTGACCGGCGCGGCGGCCGCGGCCATGAAGGAGCGCCGGCGCGGCTTCATCGTCAATGTGGCCTCGGTGGCGGCCTTCGTGCCGCGCGGCACGTACGGCGCGAGCAAGGCCTGGGTGGTCAGCTTCACGCGAGGCGTGGCCCGCGAACTGTCCGGCAGCGGGGTGCGGCTGATGGCGCTGTGTCCGGGCTTCGTACGCACCGAGTTCCACGAGCGGGCCGGCATGGACACCGGCAGCATCCCGGGGTGGGCGTGGCTCGACGCCGACAAGGTGGTCGCCGCCGCCATCCGCGACCTGGCCCGCGGCCGCACGCTCAGCGTGCCCGACCCGCGCTACAAGGCCGCTGCGCTCGCCGCCAAGCTCGCCCCGAGCGGGGCCTTCGGCGCGGCCTCCACATCGGCCGGACGCCGCTTCGGTCCCGTCTACCCCCGGGACTGACGGCACCGCGAGGACGCACCGGGCAAGCCGAAGGCCCCCGTTCCCGGCGCGGGAACGGGGGCCTTCGGACGCACTCAGTGGGAGTGGCCGTGACCGTGACCGGCCTCGGCGGGCTCCTCCTCCTTCTTCTCCACCACGAGGGTCTCGGTGGTGAGAAGCAGGGAGGCGATGGAGGCGGCGTTCTCCAGGGCGGAGCGGGTGACCTTGACCGGGTCGATGACGCCGGCCTTCACCAGGTCGCCGTACTCGCCGGTCGCGGCGTTGAAGCCGTGGCCCTTCTCCAGCTCGGCGACCTTGGAGGTGATGACGTAGCCCTCCAGGCCGGCGTTCTCGGCGATCCAGCGCAGCGGCTCGACCGCGGCGCGGCGGACGACCGCGACACCGGTGGCCTCGTCGCCGGACTTGCCGAGGTTGTCCTCCAGCACCTTGACGGCGTGGACGAGCGCGGAGCCACCACCGGAGACGATGCCCTCCTCGACCGCGGCGCGGGTCGCGGAGATGGCGTCCTCCAGACGGTGCTTCTTCTCCTTGAGCTCGACCTCGGTGGCCGCGCCGACACGGATGACGCACACGCCGCCGGCCAGCTTGGCGAGGCGCTCCTGGAGCTTCTCGCGGTCCCAGTCGGAGTCCGTCGTGGTGATCTCGGCCTTGATCTGGTTGATCCGGCCCTCGATCTCGGAGGAGTCGCCCGAGCCGTCGACGACGGTGGTCTCGTCCTTGGTGACGGTCACACGGCGGGCGTTGCCGAGCACGTCCAGGCCGACCTGGTCGAGCTTGAGGCCGACCTCCTCGGCGACGACGGTCGCGCCGGTGAGGGCGGCGAGGTCGCCCAGCATGGCCTTGCGGCGGTCGCCGAAGCCGGGGGCCTTGACCGCGACCGCGTTGAAGGTGCCGCGGATCTTGTTGACCACCAGGGTGGACAGGGCCTCGCCCTCGACGTCCTCGGCGATGATCAGCAGCGGCTTGGACGCGCCGGCCTGCAGCACCTTCTCCAGCAGCGGGAGCAGGTCCTGGATGGAGGAGATCTTGCCCTGGGTGATGAGGATGTAGGGGTCCTCCAGGACGGCTTCCTGGCGCTCCGGGTCCGTCACGAAGTACGGCGACAGATAGCCCTTGTCGAAGGCCATGCCCTCGGTGAAGTCCAGCTCCAGACCGAAGGTGTTGGACTCCTCGACGGTGATGACACCGTCCTTGCCGACCTTGTCGATCGCCTCGGCGATCAGCTCGCCGACCTGCTTGTCCTGGGCGGACAGCGCGGCGACGGCGGCGACGTCGTCCTTGCCCTCGATCGGGCGGGCCGAGGCGAGCAGCTCGTCCGAGACGGCCTTGACGGCCGCGTCGATGCCCTTCTTCAGGGCGGCCGGGGAGGCGCCGGCGGCGACGTTGCGCAGACCCTCGCGCACGAGCGCCTGGGCGAGCACGGTGGCGGTGGTGGTGCCGTCACCCGCGATGTCGTTGGTCTTGGTCGCCACCTCCTTCACCAGCTGCGCGCCGAGGTTCTCGTACGGGTCGTCGAGCTCGACCTCGCGGGCGATGGTCACGCCGTCGTTGGTGATGGTCGGGGCGCCGAACTTCTTGTCGATGACGACATTGCGGCCCTTGGGGCCGATGGTCACCTTCACGGTGTCGGCGAGCTTGTTGACTCCACGCTCAAGGGCGCGACGGGCGTCCTCGTTGAACTTCAGGATCTTGGCCATACCGGCGGAATTCCTCGTCTTTGGGTTCTCGTCAAAGACCGCGCCCCGGGCCCCCGGTCCGTGCAAGGACTCGGTGTGCCCGGGGCGTGGTCACGGCATTTCTCGGTTACGAGCGGCGCCGGATTTACTTCTCGACGATCGCGAGGACGTCGCGAGCCGAGAGGACGAGGTACTCCTCGCCGCTGTACTTGACCTCGGTGCCGCCGTACTTGCTGTACAGCACGATGTCGCCGACCTTGACGTCGAGCGGGATGCGGTTGCCGTCCTCGAAGCGACCCGGACCGACGGCCAGGACGACGCCCTCCTGGGGCTTCTCCTTGGCGGTGTCCGGGATGACCAGGCCGGAGGCCGTGGTCTGCTCGGCATCCAGCGGCTGGACCACAATGCGGTCCTCGAGCGGCTTGATGGCAACCTTGGTGCTGGCGGTCGTCACGATCCGACCTCCCCCTTCAAAGGGCTCACGGGAGTGTCTGTCTGGGGTGGCGACCTGGTAGGCCCGTCGTCGCGGGTGCCGGACCTGCCCGTCGCTTTGTTGCTGGCACTCGGCATGGCTGAGTGCCAGGTCTGAGATTATGACGCGCTTAGCACTCGGTCAAGCGGAGTGCCAATGCCACGCCGTACGCGCCTCCGCGAAGCCGTCCTCGGCGGCCCCCCGCCGCCCGTCGGGGCGCGGTCCTGCGGACACCGGCGGCGCGGGACAATGGAGGGTGTGGATCTCGACGCGTTCTCCGCCCTGCTGACCGACGAGGGGCAGCGGCTGCTCGCCGGCCTTCGCGACTACGACCCCGCGGACGAGATCGCCACCGCGACCCGGCTGCGGCGGGAGCACGACGCGGCCCTCGTCTCGGCGGCGCTCACCCAGGCACGGCTTCGGCAGCGGGCGGAGGCGAAGTTCGGCGAGGACGCGTACGCGATGTACTTCACGCCCCACGGGGTGGAGCAGTCGACGCGGTCCTCGGTGGCGCGGCACCGGGCGGAGCGGTTCACGGCCCTCGGGGTGCGGCGGCTCGCGGACCTGTGCTGCGGGATCGGCGGCGACGCGATCCCGCTGGCGCGGGCCGGGGTGGAGGTGCTGGCGGTCGACCGCGATCCCCTGACGTGCGCGGTGGCGCGGGCCAACGCGAGCGCGCTGGGGCTCGCCGAACGCATCGAAGTGCGCTGCGCCGATGTCACCGAGGTGGGGACGGACGGCTGCGACGCGGTGTTCGTGGACCCGGCCCGGCGCGGGGGACGCGGCAGGATCTTCGACCCCGAGGCGTACTCCCCCCCGCTGTCGTGGGCCGTGGCGGCGGCGCGCAGGGCTCCGCTGGCCGCGCTGAAGGTAGCGCCGGGCATCCCCCACGAGGCGGTGCCGCAGGACGCGGAGGCGGAGTGGGTCTCCGACCACGGCGACGTGAAGGAGGCCGTGCTCTGGTTCGGCACGGCCTCGGGCAAGCGGCGGGCGACCCTGCTGCCCTCCGGCGCCTCGCTGCCCGCCGCCGGCCTGCCCGACCCCGCGGTCCGCCCGGTCGGGCGCTGGCTGTACGAGCCCGACGGCGCCGTCATCCGGGCCCACCTGGTCGCGGACGTCGCGGCGCGGGTCGGGGGCGGGCTGATCGACGAGACCATCGCGTACGTCACCTCCGACGAACCGCACGCGACGCCCTACGCGACCGCCTACGAGATCACCGACGTGCTGCCGTTCAACCTCAAGCGGCTCAAGGCGCTGCTGCGCGAACGGGAGGTGGGCGTGCTCACGGTCAAGAAGCGGGGCTCCGCGGTCGGACCCGAGGAACTGCGGCGCCGCGTCAGGCTCCAGGGCCCCAACTCCGCGACGGTCTTCCTGACCCGGGTCGCGGGGGCGCCCACGATGCTCCTCGGCGCGCCGGCACCGCGTGGCTGACGGTGGCGCGTGCGTTCCCCGCACAGCGAGCGCAGCACAGCGCACCCGCTAGGCCACGGCCTCGAAGCGCCAGCGGTGAACAGCCCGCCGGGACAGCGCCTGCGGCGGATCGGGCAGTTCGGGGAGGTCCGCGTCGTACGGTGCGTCCCACCAGGTGATGACCAGGACCCGGTCCTGGGGGGCGGAGAAGGTCTCCCGGCGCAACGGGGCGGGCGTGAGCGTCTGTGCGCGGGCCCACGCGAGGAGTTCGGGCCCGCGGCCCTCCACGGCGCGGGCCTCCCACATCAGGGCGACGGTCATGACGAGTAGAGGTTGTCCTTGCTGAGCTCGTGCACGTGGTCGTGGTCGTGGTCGTGGGTGTGCCCGGGTACGGACACGTCCGTGACGAGCAGTGAGGAGTCCGCCGGCAGGTCCCACGTGGAGGACGGGCGGCCTCGGGCCACCATTTCCGCGCCGAGCGCCGCCACCATGGCGCCGTTGTCGGTGCAGAGTTTGGGCCGCGGTACGCGCAGGATGATGCCCGCGTCCTCGCAGCGCTCCTGGGCCAGCGAGCGCAGCCGGCTGTTGGCTGCGACACCGCCGCCGATCATGAGGTGGTCGACGCCGTTGTCCTTGCAGGCGCGGATCGCCTTGCGGGTCAGCACGTCGGCCACGGCCTCCTGGAAGGAGGCGGCGACGTCCGCGACGGGGACGTCCTCGCCGTCGCGGCGCTTGGACTCGATCCAGCGGGCCACGGCAGTCTTCAGCCCGGAGAAGGAGAAGTCGTAGAGCGGGTCCCGCGAGCCCGTCAGGCCGCGCGGGAAGCGGATCGCGGTCCGGTCGCCCTCGCGTGCGACGCGGTCGATGGCCGGGCCGCCGGGGAAGCCGAGGCCCAGCACGCGGGCGACCTTGTCGAAGGCCTCGCCCGCCGCGTCGTCGATGGTCGCGCCGAGCGGCCGCACGTCGCCGGTGATGTCGGGTGCCAGCAGCAGCGAGGAGTGCCCGCCGGAGACCAGCAGCGCCATCGTGGGCTCCGGCAGCGGGCCGTGCTCCAGCTGGTCGACACAGATGTGGGAGGCCAGGTGGTTCACGCCGTACAGCGGCTTGCCGAGCGCGTAGGCGTAGGCCTTGGCGGCCGAGACGCCGACCAGCAGCGCGCCGGCCAGGCCCGGCCCGGCGGTGACGGCGATGCCGTCCAGGTCGGAGGCGGCGACGCCGGCCTCCTTCAGCGCGCGCCGGATGGTGGGGACCATCGCCTCCAGGTGGGCGCGGCTGGCGACCTCGGGGACGACGCCGCCGAACCGGGCGTGCTCGTCCACGCTGGACGCGATGGCGTCGGCCAGCAGCGTGTGACCGCGCACGATGCCGACACCGGTCTCGTCGCAGGACGTCTCGATGCCGAGGACAAGGGGCTCGTCAGCCATGGGTCGTCTCAGTTCCTTGTAGACCTGGTGTTTCTCGTGTGCCCGCCGTGAGATCGCCGAGCCGCATGACGAGGGCGTCGACGTTGCCGGGCTGGTAGTAGCCGCGCCGGAATCCGATCGGCTCGAAGCCGAAGCGCTCGTACAGCCGCTGGGCGCGGATGTTGTCGACCCGCACCTCCAGCAGTACCTCGTGGCATTCGAACGCCGTGGCCTGGTGCAGCAGTTCGCGCAGCAGCCGGGCGCCGAGCCCGGTGCCCCACTGGTCGCGGGCGGTGGCGATGGTCTGCACGTCACCGGTCCCGGCCACGGCGGCCAGACCGGCGTAGCCGACCAGGCGCCCGTCCTTTTCCGCGACGACGTAGTGGCGCGTCGCTGCCGGGTGCCGGGCGTCGGCGAGTTCGGACCAGAACATGCCGCGCGACCAGGCGTCGTCGGGGAAGAGCAGGTCCTCCAGCTCCATCACCGGCTCCAGGTCCCACCAGCGCATCTCGCGCAGGACGGCGGTCACTTCGGCAGGACCGCCTTGTACCCGGCCGGCACCTGCGCGTCGGGGCGGCGCAGATAGAGCGGCAGAGGCGGCAGGAACTCCTCGCCCTCGGCCAGCTTGGCCGCGGCGAGCGCGGCGAGCGCTGCGGCGGACTGGTCGGCGGGCGGGCGGACGTCGGTGAAGACGCCCGGGTACAGCGCGGCGCCCGCGCCCACCGCGGGCAGGCCCGCGACGCTCTCGGCGATGTCGGCCGGGTGGTCCACGGCCGGGTCGCCGACCCGGCCGCGAGGGCCCTCGTAGCGGGCCCAGTAGACCTCCTTGCGACGGGCGTCGGTGGCCACGACGAAGGGACCGTCGATGCCGGCGGCGTACGCGAGGCCGTCCAGCGTGCAGAGTCCGTGCACGGGCACCCCGAGGACGTCCCCGAAGGCGGCGGCGGTCACGAGGCCCACGCGCAGGCCCGTGTACGGCCCGGGGCCGACACCGACCACGAGCCCCGTCAGGGCGGCCGGCTCGGCGCCCGCCTCGCGCAGCACGCGGTCCACGGTGGGCATCAGCAGCTCGCCGTGCCTCCGCGCGTCGATCTCCGTCGACTCGGCGAGCACGCGGCGTCCGTCGTGCAGGGCAACGGTCACGGCGGGGGTGGCGGTGTCGAAGGCAAGCAGCAGCACGCGTTCAGCCTACGGCGTTCACCGGCGCGGCCCTGCCGCCACCGCGGTCCCCGCCGGTACGGGGGCGGCGCTCGGATCCCGTACGCACCGGCTGCTAACGTCAACCTGAGCCTGACGCCCCACTTCCGGAGGACCCCGTGGCAAGGATCGGTTCAGGGACGATCGTGACCGGGCTGACCGCGGCCGCCCTGGCCGCCGTCGGCGTGCTCGCCGTCCAGGCATCGAGTTCCGCCACGGAGGTGGCCGCCGGTGGCGCGGCGGTGTCCACGGACAACGGCAGCACCTCGCCCTCCGACGGCGCCTCCGCCTCCCCCGGCAAGAAGCACGAGCTGCCCGCCGCCTCCGGCAGCGGCCGCCGCGTGGTGTACTCGCTGCGCCAGGACCGCATCTGGCTGGTGGGCGACGCGGGCGCGGTGGGCCGCACCTATGTCGTCGTGCCGGGCACGGTGGACCCGGACCCGGGGACGTACGACGTGACCACGCGCAGCGCCAGCGGCACCGGCGGCGACGGGGTCCCGATCGAGCATGTGGTGCGTTTCGCGTCCGTGGACAACGTGATCGTCGGTTTCAGCGCGGCCCGTGACGGCTCGCTGCCCGGCAAGCCCGACCCCTCGCAGCAGACCGGCGGCATCCGCGAGAAGCGCAAGGACGGCGCGGCCCTGTGGAACTTCGCCACGATCGACACCAAGGTCGTGGTCGTCCGCTGAGGACGGCCGGATCCACGGGCACGAGGAAATCACCCGACCGGGTGAACGGGCGACCGGCCCTAAGCGGCGTCCGCCTCGCGGGCCGCGGTTCCGGGTCCGGTCGTGCCCTCCGTGTCCGGGGCGCCGGGCGCTGTCGGCCGCTCCGGCGACTTCGGGGGCGTGCTGACCGCGTTCGCCGCGGCACACGCGGCGAGCAGTGCCTCCACCGAGTAGCCCGGCTCCGGCTCCGGCTCCGACTCCTTGTGGGCCGACATGTTGCCTCCTGGGGCGGGGGGCGGTGTGCTCCGAGGAGTGGAGGTTAGGCAGCCCTAACTTCTCCTCGCAACTCCAGAAGAACACGTGACCCGTGCCCGGCGCAACATCTTCCCGACACCTTGTCGGAACGGTTATGCCCCCAGCGCTGCCAGGTTCTCCCCGGCCCAGCGGGCACCGACCCCGGTGACGACCACCTCGCGCACGTCGTGGTCCTCCTGCCCGTTCCCGGACGCGACCTCGCCGACTGCTCGGTGGATCACCAGTTGCAGACGGTCCTCGGAGAGCTCCTCGACCTTGCCCTCGCCCCATTCGACGACCACGACCGACTCCGGGAGCGAGACGTCCAGGTCCAGGTCCTCCATCTCGTCCAGACCGCCGGCGAGCCGGTACGCGTCCACGTGCACCAGCGCCGGCCCGCCGGTCAGCGACGGGTGGACCCGCGCGATCACGAAGGTCGGCGACGTCACCGCGCCGCGCACGCCCATGGCCTCGCCCAGACCGCGGGTCAGTGTCGTCTTGCCCGCGCCCAAGTCCCCGCTGAGCAGGACGAGATCACCCGCCCGCAGCAGCGGCGCAAGGCGCTGCCCCAGTTCCCGCATCTGCTCGGGGGTCTTGACGACGACCCGGATCGCTACCCTGCCGATGGCTTCCATGCCCATGTGCCCGAATGCTACGCGCCGCCGGAGACCACGTGCCCGGACCGGCCCTGCTGCCGCGGCACGGTCGGCCGCGCCGCGGCGAGCTCGCGCAGCGCCTGCGGTACGGGGGCGCGCGAGGCGTCCGCCGCCTCGGCGAGAATCGCGGCGAGATGGGTGTTGACCAGATCCGGCTGCTCCAGCATCACCAGATGACCGGCGCCGGGGACGACGATCAGCTCGGTGTCGGGCAGCCGCTCGGCGATGGCCCGGCTGTGCTCACTGGGCGTCAGCAGGTCCTTGTCCCCGGCGAGCACCAGTCCCGGCAGGCCGTCCAGGACGTCCAGCGCCTCGCTCTTCTCGTGCTCGGTGAAGGCCGGGTAGAACTCGGCGACCACGTCGATCGGCGTCGACTCGATCATCCGCTCGGCGAACCGCGCGACCGCCGGGTCGACGTCCGAGCCGAACGAGTAGCGCTTGATGATCCCGGCGAAGAGGTCGGCCGTCGCCCGGCGCCCCCGCTCCACCAGATCCACCTGGGTGCCCAGGATCCGCAGCACCCCCGGCGCCAGCGCCCGCAACGCCCGCGCGCCGGCGGCCGGCAGGCCCAGCGTCACGCTGGCGAGCTTGCCGGAGGACGTGCCGACGAAGGCGAAGCCCACGACGCGCTCCCGGACGAACTCGGGGAACTGGTCGGCCAGCGCCATCACCGTCATGCCGCCCATGGAGTGCCCGACGAGCACCACCGGGCCCTCCGGAACGGCGGCGTCGACGACCTGCTTCAGGTCGCGGCCGAGCTGGTCGATGGTGGCGGGCTTGCCGCCCGCCTGGTCGTTGCCGCGGGCGGAGCGGCCGTGGCTGCGCTGGTCCCAGTACACGGCGCGCACCGTGCCGCGCAGGACCGCGCGCTGGAAGTGCCAGGAGTCCTGGTTGAGGCAGTAGCCGTGGCTGAAGACCACGGTGAGCGGGGCGTTCTGCCCGCCGCGCCGGAACAGGCCCCAGCGGCGGGCCGGCGGGATCGGGTCGGCGACGGCCGGATCGGCCTCCTCGACCTCGTAGTACAACTCGGTGCCGTCCTCGGCCGCCACCCGCCCCGGCATCCCGCGCAGCGACCCGTAGGGTCCGGCCACGTCGAGGGCGAGCCGCGCGCGCCGGCGCATGCCGCGGCCGACCGTGACGCGCTCCAGCGCCACACCTGCTGCGGCACCCGCCGCGACGACGCCGATGGCCGCACCGGCTATCCCGGCGTGGCGCCAGCGACCGGAGGACAGCAGACCGCCGGAACCGCCCGTCACGGCCTCCGCGACCGCCTCGGCGGCGCCGGCCACGGCCTCGGCCGCCTCCACCGCTCTCCCCGCTGTGTTACCGCTCTCGGACCCGCTCATGTCGTCTTCGCTGCTTCCCCTCGGCTACGCGGTTACGTACCCACGTAGACGCGCGGCACCCGGCTCCCGATCCGGGTGACGATCTCGTACGCGATGGTGCCCGCGGCCCGCGCCCAGTCCTCGGCGGTCGGCTCGCCGCGGTCGCCGGGGCCGAACAGCACGGCCTCGTCGCCGGCCTCGGCCCGGTCGCCGCCGAGGTCCACGACGAACTGGTCCATCGCCACCCGGCCCGCGGCGGTCCGCCACTTGCCCGCCACCAGCACCGGTCCGGTGCCGGAGGCGTGCCGCGGGACGCCGTCCGCGTAGCCGAGGGGGACGAGGGCGAGGGTGGTGTCGCCCGGCGTCGTGTAGTGGTGGCCGTAGCTGACGCCGTGGCCGCCGGGCACCCGCTTGACCGAGGCCAGGCGGGCGGAGAGCGTCATCACCGGCCGCAGCCCGAACTCCTCCGGGCCGCCGACCTGGGGGACCGGCGAGATCCCGTACATCGCGACGCCGGTCCGCACGAGGTCGAAGTGCGCCTCGGGCAGGGTGAGCGTCGCCGGGGAGTTGGCCATGTGCCGCACCTCCGGGCGCAACCCGGCCCGCTCGGCGGTGTCCAGCGCGGCGCGGAAGACGGCCAGTTGGGCGGCGTTGGCAGGGTGGCCCGGCTCGTCGGCGCACGCGAAGTGCGACCACAGACCGGTCACCTTGACGAGCCCCGCATCCTCGGCGGCGCGGGCGGCGGTCACCAGGTCCGCCCAGTCCCCGGGCTGGGCGCCGTTGCGGCCCAGCCCGGTGTCCGCCTTGAGCTGCACCCGGGCGGTACGGCCGGCGGCCTCGGCCGCCGACGCCGCCGCGCGCAGCGCCCACAGCCCGCTGACCGTCACATCGAGGCCGGCCTCGACCGCGTCGCGCCACGGCCCGTTCGGCGTCCACAGCCAGCACAGCACCGGCGCGGTGATCCCCGCGGCGCGCAGCGCCAGCGCCTCCTCCGGGGTGGCGACCCCCAGCCAGGCGGCGCCGGCCTCCAGCGCCGCCCGTGCCGACGGGACCATGCCGTGGCCGTAGGCGTCCGCCTTGACCACGGCCATCAGCCCGGAGCGGGGCGCACGGGCGCGCAGCGCCGCGACGTTCGACCGCAGCGCGGCGAGATCGATCGTGGCCTGGGCGCGCAGATTTGTCTCATCCATCGCGCCCAGTGTCTCAGGCCCGCCCGGTGCGACCGTCACGTGCCGGACTTGTGCCCGAAGACGTGCACAGGGTCATGGAGCTTCAGCACGTTCCACAGGCGTCCCGCGTCGGGCGTGGACAGGTTGACGCAGCCGTGCGAGCCCGGCGCGCGGTAGACGCTGCCGGTGATGGCGTGCAGGGCCTGGCCACCGCTGAAGAACTGGCTGAAGGGCATGGGGGCGTCGTAGATGTCGGACACGTGGTCGCGGTGGCGCCAGTAGACCTTGAAGCGCCCCGTGCGGGTCGCGAAGCCCGTACGGCCGCTGCGCATCGAGACCGGTCCGAAGACCACGTTCTTCGCACTGGTCTGCACCCACAGGATCTGCCGCGTGAGGTCCACGCACGCGACGCGGTGCCCCGCGGGCGGCGTCATGCACTGGCGGCCGGCGTTCGGGCCCTGCTGGATGGCCAGGTCCAGGCGCAGGTGGCCGAAGGTGGTGGGCCCGGCGAACCCGGTGTCGGGCAGGATGGCGCTCGACTGCTGGTAGCGCTGGATGGCGTAGCAGTCGTCCTCGGACTGCTTCCCGTCCACGGGCAGCCCCAGAAGCCTCTCCACGTCCCGCTGGTACGGGCCGGCGAGCGGCGTGCAGTACGGCGACAGGCGGCCCGCGGCGGCCTCGTCGGGGGGCAGCCACTCGACCTGCTGCGGGTCGATGGGCGCCTGCTCCTCCTCGGCCTCCTCCTCGTCGTAGTCGCCCCGGTTCTCCTCGGCGTCGTGCGAGTGGTCCACGTGCTTGGGCGGCAGACCCTGGTCCGGGGTGTCGGTCGGCGACGGCAGGTCGTACTGCTGGTACGGAACCCCCGCGACGTAGTCCTCGAGCTTCACGGGGTGGTGATCATCGGCGGAGGCCGTCGTCTCTGCGCCCAGAGCGGACAGGACGACCAGGGCGGCGGTGCACAA
Source organism: Streptomyces sp. RLA123 (assembly GCF_056270165.1). Lineage (NCBI taxonomy): Bacteria > Bacillati > Actinomycetota > Actinomycetes > Kitasatosporales > Streptomycetaceae > Streptomyces > Streptomyces sp. RLA123. Next base: position 3,430,296 of record NZ_JBWDOR010000003.1, read on the forward strand.
CCGCGCCCCCCGGCAGGCGTACGTTCTTCCCATGCCTTGACGGATAGACGCGACGCCGCCCGCCGGAACACTCCGCGGGCGGACTCCACCCGTTTCGCCCAGCTACGATCTGACGCTCCGCCAGGCATCGGGCACCGCGGCGGCCACGTCGTGCGCCGCGATCGGCGCCCCCACGGCCCCGGAGGCGATGCGCGCCGCGAGGCCGTGCAGATACGCGCCGGCGGACGCGGCGTCACGCGCCGCGAGGCCCGCGGCGAGCAGCGAGCCGGTGATGCCGGAGAGCACGTCCCCGCTGCCGGCCGTGGCCAGCCAGGGCGTCCCCGTCGGGTTGACCCGGACCGGCGCGGCCGGGTCCGGGGCCGCCACGAGCGTCGTGGAGCCCTTCAGCAGCGCTGTCGCGCCGAACTCCGCCGCCAGCCGCCGTACGAAGGCCAGCCGGGCCGCCTCGACCTCCTCCCGGGCCACGCCCAGCAGCGCGGCCGCCTCGCCCGCGTGCGGGGTCAGCACGGTGGGCGCGGAACGCCCGCGTACGGCTGCGCGGTCCAGCAGCCGCAGCCCGTCCGCGTCCACGAGCACCGGGACGTCCGAGGCGAGCACGTCCTCCACCGACTGCCGCGCCTCCGGCCCGTCGCCGAGCCCCGGGCCGACCACCCACGCCTGCACCCGGCCGGCCTTGCGCGGCGGCCCCGCCGACACCAGCGCCTCCGGGAAGCGCGCGATCACCGCCCGCGCGCCCGGGCCCACGTACCGCACGGCCCCCGCGCCGGCGCGCAGCGCGCCCGCCACCGCGAGTACGGCGGCGCCGGGGTAGCGCTCCGACCCCGCGACGACGCCGACCACACCGCGGCGGTACTTGTCGCTCTCGGCGGACGGGTGCGGCAGCAGCGCGGCCACGTCCGCGTGCTGCAACGCCTCCAGGTCCGGGGCGGGCGGGTCAAGGCCGATACCGATCAGGCGCAACGCGCCGGCGTACTCGGCGGCGGGGTCGATCAGCAGGCCCGGTTTGTACGTACCGAACGTCACCGTCATGTCGGCCCGGACCGCCGCGCCGCGGACCTCGCCGGTGTCCGCGTCCACCCCGCTGGGCAGGTCGACGGCGACCACGATCGCACGAGCCGCGTGCGCGGCCTCCGCCAGCGGCACCGCCTCCGGGCGCAGTCCGCCCTTGCCGCCGATGCCCACGATGCCGTCCAGGACGAGGTCGGCGCGGTGGATCAGCGCCTCGGCGTCCACGTCCCCCGGGGTCACGGCGCGGCCGCCCGCGGCGCGCAGGGCGGCCAGCCCGCCGGGGTGGGCCTTCTTCGGGGCGAGCAGCACGGCGGTCACGCCCGCCCCGCGCCGGGCGAGCCGGGCGCCCGCGTACAGGGCGTCGCCGCCGTTGTCGCCACTCCCGGTCAGCACAACGACGCGGGCGCCGTACGCGCCACCGCCGAGCGCTGTCGCGCAGGCCGTTGCGAGGCCCGCGGCGGCGCGCTGCATCAGTGCGCCCTCCGGCAGGCGGGACATGAGCTCGCGCTCGGCGGCCCTGACGGTCTCCACGTGGTGCGCAACCCGCATGGCGCCCATGTTCCCACCCCCGCCCCCATGTTGCGCGCGGCACGGTCCTGCCCGGCAGGTTTTCGCCCGCCCGCCCTCCCTCCCCGAACCGTCGGCCGGGGGTCCCCCGGCCCTGTGAGGGCGGGCGGGAAAAATGCCGCGCCTACGCCTCCGCGACGACGACCGCCGAGGCCACCCCCGCGTCATGACTGAGGGAGACGTGCCACACCCGTACCCCCAGCGCGTCCGCCGCCGCCGCGACCGTGCCCCGCACGATGAGCCGCGGCTGCCCCGAGTCCTCCGTGACGACTTCCGCGTCCGTCCAGTGCAGCCCCCCGGGCGCACCCAGCGCCTTCGCGACCGCCTCCTTCGCGGCGAAGCGCGCCGCGAGGGATGCGGTGCCGCGACGCGCCCCGCTGGGGAGGTGGAGCTCACCGGGGAGGAAGAGCCGTTCGGCCAGGCCGGGTGTGCGGTTCAGGGACTCCCCGAAGCGGTCGATCTCCGCGACGTCGATGCCGACCCCGATGATCACGCGGTCCCCCGGCTCATTCGACGGTGACGGACTTCGCGAGGTTGCGCGGCTGGTCGACCTCGTTGCCCCGGGCCGTGGCGAGTTCGCAGGCGAAAACCTGCAACGGCACGGTGGCGACCAGCGGCTGGAGCAGGGTCGGCGTCTGCGGCACGCGGATGAGGTGGTCGGCGTAGGGGACGACGGACTCGTCGCCCTCCTCGGCGATGACGATCGTGCGGGCGCCGCGGGCCCGGATCTCCTGGATGTTGGAGACGATCTTCTCGTGGAGGACGGACCGCCCGCGCGGGGAGGGGACGATCACGACGACCGGCAGGTCGTCCTCGATGAGCGCGATGGGCCCGTGCTTGAGCTCACCGGCCGCGAAGCCTTCCGCGTGCATGTAGGCGAGCTCCTTGAGCTTGAGCGCGCCTTCGAGGGCGACGGGGTAGCCGACGTGGCGGCCGAGGAAGAGGACGGTGTTCTTGTCGGCCAGGGAGCGGGCCAGTTCGCGCACCGGCTCCATGGTCTCCAGGACCTGCTCGACCTGCTGGGAGATCTGCGAGAGCTCGCGGATGACGGCGATGATCTCGTCGCCCCACTTGGTGCCGCGCACCTGCCCGAGGTAGAGGGCGACGAGGTAGCAGGCCACCACCTGGGTGAGGAATGCCTTGGTGGAGGCGACGGCGACCTCGGGGCCGGCGTGGGTGTACAGGACCGCGTCGGACTCGCGCGGGATGGTGGAGCCGTTGGTGTTGCAGATCGCGAGCACCTTGGAGCCCTGTTCGCGCGCGTGCCGCAGCGCCATGAGGGTGTCCATGGTCTCGCCGGACTGGCTGATGGCCATGACGAGGCTGCGCGAGTCGAGGATCGGGTCGCGGTAGCGGAACTCGCTGGCGAGCTCGACCTCGCAGGGCACGCGGGTCCAGTGCTCGATCGCGTACTTGGCGATCATGCCGGCGTGGAAGGCGGTGCCGCAGGCGACGATCACGATCTTGTCGATCTCGCGCAGCACAGAGGCGGGGATGCGGACCTCGTCGAGCGTGAGCAGGCCGCTCGTGTCGATCCGGCCCAGCAGCGTGTCGGCGACGGCCTTGGGCTGCTCGGCGATCTCCTTGAGCATGAAGTAGTCGTAGCCGCCCTTCTCGGCGGCGGAGGCGTCCCAGTCGATGTGGTACGGCCGGACCTCGGCGGGCTTGCCCTCGAAGTCGGTGACGGTGACGCCCTCCCGGCGCAGCTCGACGACCTGGTCCTGGCCGAGCTCGATCGCCTCGCGGGTGTGGTCGATGAAGGCCGACACATCGGAGGCGAGGAAGTTCTCGCCGTCGCCGACTCCCACGACGAGCGGGGAGTTGCGGCGGGCGCCGACCACGACGTCCGGCTCGTCGGCGTGGACGGCCACGAGGGTGAAGGCGCCGTCCAGACGGCGGCACACCTGGCGCATGGCCTCGGTGAGGTCGCCGGTGGAGGAGTAGGTCTCGGCGAGCAGGTGGGTGACGACCTCGGTGTCGGTCTCGGAGAGCAGGTCGTGGCCGCGCTCGGCGAGCTCCGCGCGCAGGGCGGCGAAGTTCTCGATGATGCCGTTGTGGACGACGGCGACCCGGCCCCCGTTGTCCAGGTGCGGGTGCGCGTTGGCGTCGGTGGGGCCGCCGTGGGTGGCCCAGCGCGTGTGGCCGATGCCGGCCAGGCCGGTCGGCAGCGGGCGCTCGTCGAGCAGCTTCTCCAGGTTGGCGAGCTTGCCCGCCTTCTTGGCCGCCGCCATGCCCCCGTCCGCCAGGACGGCGACGCCGGCGGAGTCGTAACCCCGGTACTCCAGACGCTTCAGACCCGCGACGACCACCTCGAGGGCGGACTGCCCGCCCACGTATCCCACGATTCCGCACATGAGGAGAACTCTAAGCGGCGAGTGCCCGCCGCCGAAGTCGGAGCGAGCCGCCCGGATGCCCGGGATGCCGGGCATCCGGGGCACCGAAGGGCGCCCGGTCAGGTCCGCGCGCGGTAGGCGCGCATCACCAGGGGGACGAACACAACGGCGATTCCGGCGGCCCACAGCAGCGACCACATCACCGGGCCGGCGACCTCGCCGGTACCGGTCGTCAGCGCCCGCACCGCGTCGGCCAGACGGGTGACGGGGTTGACGTCGGCCCACGCCTTGAGCCAGCCCGGCATCGTGTCGGCCCGCACGAAGGCGCTGGAGGTGAAGGTCAGCGGCATCACCAGGACGAAGCCGAAGGTCATCACCTTCTCCGGCTCGGAGACCAGCATCCCGATGAGCAGCGTCATCCACGACATCGCCAGTGCGAAGACCAGCAGCAGGCCCGCCGCGCCGAGCACACCCGGGACTCCGCCGTTCACGTCGAAGCCCATCAGCATGCCGAGACCGAGCATCAGCAGCAGCGACCAGAGCTGTTTGCCGAGGTCGGCGACGACGCGGCCCATGAGCGGCGCGGAGCGGGCGATCGGCAGCGAGCGCAGCCGGTCCAGGACGCCCTTGGTGAGGTCGATGTTCAGGCCCATCGCGGTGTTCATCGTCGCGAAGAGCGCGTTCTGCACGATGATCCCCGGGAGCGCGTACTGCAGATAGGCGTCCGGCGAACCGGCCATCTGGCCGCCGAAGACGTAGGTGAACAGCAGGACGAACATGATGGGCTGGACGCTGAGGTCCATCAGCTCCATCGGGTTGTGCTTGATCTGCACCAGGTTGCGCCAGGCGAGGGTGCAGGTCTGCTGCAGCCCGTCCCAGGGCCGCACCTTGGCGGCCGGTGCCACGTCCAGGGTCACGGCGGTCATACCAGGGCCTCCGTCTTGTCCTCGTCGGTCGTCGTGTCCTCGATCGCGCGGTGCCCGGTCAGGGACAGGAACACCTCGTCGAGGCTGGAGCGGCGCAGCGTGAGCTCGCCGACCCGCACCCCGGCCTCGTCCAGCCGCCGTACGACGGTGGGCATCATCTCCGGGTCGTTCACCGGGGCGGTCACGGCGCCGTTCTCCACGGTGACCGCGGGGCCGGCGATCACCGAGACCATCGCGTGCACCTTGTGCAGCTCTCCCGCGTCCATCGGACGCACCTGGAGCACCTGTCCGCCGACCTGCTCCTTGAGGCCGTCGGGGGTGCCCTCGGCGATCACGCGGCCGCGGTCGATGACGGCGATGTCGTCGGCGAGCCGGTCGGCCTCCTCCAGGTACTGCGTGGTCAGCAGGACCGTCGTGCCGTCCCCGACCAGGCTCCGGACGATGTCCCACAGCTCGTTGCGGCTGTGCGGGTCCAGGCCGGTGGTGGGCTCGTCGAGGAAGAGGATGCGGGGCCGGCCGACCAGGCTCGCGGCGAGGTCGAGGCGGCGCCGCATGCCGCCGGAGTACGTCTTGGCGGCCCTGCCGCCCGCGTCCGACAGCCGGAAGTCCTCCAGCAGGCCGGCCGCCCGGGCGCGGGCCTCACGCCGCGGCATGCCGAGCAGGCGGGCGATCATCAGCAGGTTCTCGTGGCCGGTGAGCATCTCGTCCACCGCGGCGTACTGCCCGGTGAGACCGACCAGGGCGCGTACCGCGCCCGCCTCCCGCACGACGTCGTGCCCGCCGACCAGGGCGCGGCCGGCGTCCGGCCGCAGCAGGGTGGCGAGGATGCGCACCGCGGTGGTCTTGCCTGCCCCGTTCGGGCCGAGCACACCCAGCACCGTGCCGGTCCGGGCGGCCAGGTCCACGCCGGACAGGGCCTCCGTCTCCTTGAAGCGTTTGACCAGGCCTTCCGCCTGGATCGCGTAACTCATCCGCGATGTCCTCCCCGTGATGGTTCCTACGGTCTTCGTGCGATGCGCACCACTGTCCTCGCCCCCACTGACAACGGGCTGACAGGCCGCTGACAGCCGGCCCGGGGCGCCGCCGGGCGACCCCGCCGCGAGCGCCGTTCATCCCGGCGCAACAATGAGTCCGTGCCGTCGACCACCTCGCCCCACCAGACACGCCGCCGTGCCGAGCCGACCCCGTACGTCGACCTGACGCGGGCCGAGTGGAGCGCGCTGCGCGACCGCACCCCGCTGCCGCTCTCGGCCGACGAGGTCGAACGGCTGCGCGGCCTCGGCGACGTCGTCGACCTGGACGAGGTGATCGACGTCTACCTGCCGCTGTCGCGGCTGCTGAACCTCTACGTCGGCGCCGCCCACGGCCTGCGCGGCGCGGTCAACACCTTCCTGGACGACACCGCGGGCGGCCACGGCGCCCAGCCCGGCACGCCCTTCGTGATCGGCGTCGCGGGCAGCGTGGCGGTCGGCAAGTCCACCACCGCCCGCATCCTCCAGGCGCTGCTGGCCCGCTGGCCGGAGCACCCGCGGGTGGAACTCGTCACCACCGACGGCTTCCTGCTCCCCAAGGCCGAGCTGCAGCGCCGCGGGCTGATGTCACGCAAGGGCTTCCCCGAGTCGTACGACCGGCGGGCGCTCACCCGTTTCGTCGCCGATGTGAAGGCCGGCAAGGACGAGGTGCGCGCGCCGGTCTACTCCCACCTGATCTACGACATCGTGCCCGGCGAGGAGCTGGTGGTCCGGCGCCCGGACATCCTCATCGTCGAGGGGCTCAACGTCCTCCAGCCGGCCCTGCCCGGCAAGGACGGCCGCACCCGCGTGGCACTCGCCGACTACTTCGACTTCAGCGTGTACGTGGACGCGCGCACCGAGGACATCGAGCAGTGGTACCTGGCGCGCTTCCGCAAACTGCGCGAGACCGCCTTCCTGAACCCGCGGTCGTACTTCCACCGCTACACGGAGGTCTCCGAGGGGGAGGCCATGGAGTACGGCCGGCACACCTGGCGCGCCATCAATGAGCCCAATCTGGTCCAGAACGTCCTGCCGACCCGCGGACGGGCCACGCTGGTGCTGCGCAAGGGCGCCGACCACAAGGTGCAGAAGCTGTCCCTGCGCAAGCTCTAGGCCCGAGCGGGGGCCGATAGCCTGCGCGCATGCTGCATCTTCGGATGATCGTCCCGGAAGCCGACACCGACAGAGTGGTCTCGCTCGTGGAGCGGACCGTGGGCACCGCCCACGTCGCCGTACTGCCCGGCGCGGCGCGCAATCCGCGGGGCGACATCGTGATGTGCGACGTGGCCCGCGAGTCCGCCGACGAACTGCTCCACGGTCTGCGCGGTCTCGGCATCGCGGACACCGGGGCGATCACGGTCGAGCACATCGACCTCACGCTGTCCCGGCGGGCCGACAAGGCCGAGCAGGAGGCGCCGGGCGAGGGCGCGGACGCCGTCCTGTGGGAGTCACTGACCGAGGCGACGCACGAGGAGTCCACGCTCACCGTCACCTACCTGGCGTTCCTGTCGGTCGCCACGATGCTGGCCGCCTGCGGCGTGATGCTTGACAGCGCGATCCTCATCGTGGGCGCGATGGTCGTCGGGCCGGAGTTCGGGCCGCTGGCGGGAGTGTGCACGGGACTGGTGCGAGGGCGGCTCGCGCTGGCCCGGCGCTCGCTGATCGCGCTGCTGGTCGGCTTCCCCCTCGCGATGGTGCTCACGGGCGGCTTCAACTACACGATGGACGTGCTCGGGGTGTTCAGCGAGGCGGACTTCACCGCGCCCCACCCGTCCACCGCGTTCATCTGGCAGCCCGACCTGAGTTCCCTCGTGGTGGCGCTGCTCGCCGGGGTCGCCGGCATCCTCTCCCTGACCTCGGCCAAGTCCGGGGCCCTGGTCGGGGTGGCGATCTCGGTGACGACCGTCCCGGCCGCCGCCAACGCCGCCCTGGCGCTGAGCTACGGCGACTACCGCGAGTTGTGGGGCTCGTCGGCCCAGCTGGGTGTGAACCTGGTGGGCATCGTCATCGCGGGCGTCCTGACGCTGCTCGCCCAGAAGGGCTTCTGGGCGGTGCAGCGCAGGCGACGTGCGGGAGTGCTCGCGGCTTAGCCGAGCGCGGACTTCACCGCGTCGGCGAGCCGGCCGGCCACCGAGCGGGCGTGGTCGATGTCGGCGGCCTCGACCATGACGCGCACCAGCGGCTCGGTGCCCGAGGAGCGCAGCAGGACGCGTCCGGTGGTGCCCAGCTCTGCCTCCGCCTCGGCGACGGCGGCGGTGAGCTCGGCCGAGGAGTGCACGCGGTTCTTGTCCACGTCACGGACGTTGATCAGCACCTGCGGCAGCCGCTCCATGACCTGCGCGAGGTCGGCCAGCGTGCGGCCGGTGGCGCAGACGCGTGCGGCCAGCATGAGGCCGGTCAGGGTGCCGTCACCGGTGGTGGCGTGGTCCAGGATGATCACGTGCCCCGACTGCTCGCCGCCGAGCGCGTAGCCGTGCTCCTTCATGGACTCCAGCACGTAGCGGTCGCCGACGGCGGTCTCGACCAGGTCGATCCCCTCGCGCTCCATGGCGAGCTTGAAGCCCAGGTTGGACATGACCGTGCCGACGACGGTGTTCTTGCGCAGCCGGTCCGCCTCGCGCAGGGCGAGCGCCAGGACGGCCAGGATCTGGTCGCCGTCGACCTCGTTGCCGAGGTGGTCCACGGCCAGGCAGCGGTCGGCGTCGCCGTCGTGGGCGATGCCGAGGTCCGCCTGGTGCTCGATGACGGCGGCCTTGAGCAGTTCCATGTGGGTGGAGCCGCAGCCGTCGTTGATGTTGAGGCCGTCCGGCTGGGTACCGATCGTGATCACCTCGGCGCCGGCCCGGGTGAAGGCCTCGGGCGAGACGCGGGCCGCCGCGCCGTGGGCCTCGTCCAGGACGATCGTCAGCCCGTCGAGGCGGTTGGGCAGGACGCCGATCAGGTGGGCCACGTACTGGTCGAAGCCCTCGTCGTAGTCCCGGACCCGGCCGACTCCGGCGCCTGTCGGGCGGTCCCAGGGTGCGCCGGTGCGGTGCTCCTCGTAGACGGCCTCGATACGGTCCTCCAGCTCGTCCGCGAGCTTGTGGCCGCCCCGGGCGAAGAACTTCACGCCGTTGTCGGGCATCGGGTTGTGGCTCGCGGAGAGCATCACGCCGAGGTCCGCGCCGAGCGCGCCGGTGAGATATGCCACAGCCGGGGTCGGCAGCACGCCCACCCGCAGGACGTCCACGCCGGCGCTGGCGAGTCCCGCCACCACCGCTGCCTCCAGGAACTCTCCGGACGACCGCGGATCACGCCCCACCACGGCCACCGGCCTGTGGCCCTCAAACGTGCCCGCCTCGGCCAGCACGTGCGCCGCCGCGACCGACAGCCCGAGCGCCAGCTCGGCCGTCAGATCGGCGTTCGCGACGCCGCGCACACCGTCCGTACCGAAGAGTCGTCCCACAGTATTTCCTCCGAGATGTTGCCGTGCGTCGCCCCGTGTTCAGCAGGCGTTCATCCGGTTATACGCCACTATCCCCCGGAATGCGTACGCCCCGGAGACGCACAAAGTGTCTCCGGGGCGTACGTGCGGCGCAGCACGCGCGAGGTGATTAGCGCTTGCTGTACTGAGGCGCCTTGCGGGCCTTCTTCAGACCGGCCTTCTTGCGCTCGATCTCGCGAGCGTCACGGGTCAGGAAGCCGGCCTTCTTGAGCGGGGCGCGGTTGTTGTCCACGTCCGCCTCGTTCAGCGCACGGGCGACGCCCAGGCGCAGCGCACCGGCCTGGCCGGAGATGCCGCCGCCGTTGATACGGGCGATCACGTCGTAACGGCTGTCGAGCTCAAGGATCTTGAACGGCTCGTTGACTTCCTGCTGGTGCACCTTGTTGGGGAAGTACTCCTCAAGGGTGCGACCGTTGATGGTCCACTTGCCGGAGCCCGGAATGATCCGGACGCGGGCGACGGACTCCTTGCGGCGGCCCGTGCCGGCGGCCGGCTGGGGCTCGCCGAAGCGGGATGCGAGGGACTCGGAGGTGTACTCCTCCGGGATCTCGATGGTCTCCACGATCTCGCCGTCCTCGACGAGAGGGGTCTCAGCGGTGGTCTCGGCCACGATTCTCCTCAGATGCTTTCTGTGTTGACGGTGGCCGGGACTAGCCCTGCGCGACCTGGCTGATCTCGAACGGAACCGGCTGCTGAGCGCCGTGCGGGTGCTCGGCACCCGCGTAGACCTTCAGCTTCGAGAGCATCTGACGGCCCAGGGTGTTCTTGGGCAGCATTCCCTTGATGGCCTTCTCGATGGCCTTCTCCGGGTTCTTGTCGAGCAGCTCGTCGTAACGAACGGAGCGGAGACCGCCGGGGAAACCGGAGTGGCGGTAGGCCAGCTTCTGCTGCTTCTTGTTGCCGGACAGGTGCACCTTCTCGGCGTTGATGATGATGACGAAGTCACCAGTGTCAACGTGGGGCGCATACACCGGCTTGTGCTTGCCCCGGAGGAGGGACGCGGTGTGGGCCGCCAGTCGGCCCAGGACGACGTCCTGCGCGTCAATGACGTGCCACTGGCGCTGGACATCGCCGGGCTTGGGGCTGAACGTACGCACGGTCGTAGCCTTCGCTTCTTCAGTGAGTGGGTACTGACAAGGCCACCCGGACGATCACGACAGCCCTGTCGTCCCGCGGCGACGCAACCGCTGGACGAACGCTGGTCATCGGCCCGGTGGACCGGCGTAGCGGCCTCCCACGTGAGAACGAGCAAGCCAATACGCATAACGAACCTGCAGAATACCCGCGCTGCCCTGTTCGGGTCAAAACGCGTCGCCGACACCGCGTGCGTGCCCTTCCGCACACGGCGTGCGCCCCCGCTTTGGCGCCCGCTGCGGCTACCGCTCCCGCGCCACGCGTGCCTCGTCCCACACCGGCTCCGGCACCTCCCGGAGGACCCCGTCAGCGCCGAAGACCACGAAGCGGTCGAAGCTGCGGGCGAACCAGCGGTCGTGCGTCACCGCGAGCACGGTCCCGTCGAAGGCCTCCAGGCCCTCTTGCAGCGCCTCCGCCGACTCCAGGTCGAGGTTGTCCGTCGGCTCGTCCAGAAGCAGCGCCGTGGTCCCTGAGAGCTCCAGCAGCAGGATCTGGAAGCGCGCCTGCTGCCCACCGGAGAGCTGGTCGAAGCGCTGGTCGCCCTGGCGGTCCAGCTCGTACCGGCGCAGAGCGGACATCGCCTTGCCCCGGTCGCGGGCGTGCTCCGTCCACAGGATGTCCACGAGGGTGCGCCCGAGCAGCTCCGGGTGCGCGTGGGTCTGCGCGAAGTGCCCCGGCACGACCCGGGCGCCCAGCTTCCACTGCCCCGTGTGCCGGACCCCGGCGTCCCCCGCCAGCAGCCGCAGGAAGTGCGACTTGCCGGAGCCGTTCGAGCCCAGCACCGCGACCCGCTCGCCGTAGAAGACCTCCAGGTCGAAGGGCTTCATCAGCCCGGTCAGCTCCAGCCCCTCGCAGGTGACGGCGCGCACGCCGGTGCGCCCGCCGGACAGGCGCATGCGGATGTCCTGCTCGCGCGGCGGCTCCTGCGGCGGCCCCGCGTCCTCGAACCTCCGCAGCCGGGTCTGCGCGGCCCGGTAGCGGGAGGCCATGTCGGGGCTGATCGCCGCCTGCTGACGCAAGGTCAGCACCAGTTTCTTCAGCTTGGCGTGCTCCTCCTCCCAGCGCCGCCGCAGCTCCTCGAAGCGGGCGAAGCGCTCGCGGCGCGCCTCGTGGTACGTGGCGAAGCCGCTGCCGTGCACCCACACGTCCGACCCGGCGGGACCCGGCTCGACGGAGACGATCTTCTCGGCGGAGCGGGCCAGCAGCTCGCGGTCGTGGGAGACGAAGAGCACGGTCTTGCGGGTCTGCCGCAGCTGCTCCTCCAGCCAGCGCTTGCCGGGCACGTCGAGGTAGTTGTCCGGCTCGTCGAGCAGCAGCACCTCGTCGGTGCCGCGCAGCAGCGCCTCCAGGACGAGCCGTTTCTGCTCACCGCCCGACAGCGTCCGCACCTCACGCCACTGCGCCCGCTCGTACGGGACGCCGAGCGCGGCCATGGTGCACATGTCCCAGACCGTCTCGGCCTCGTAGCCGCGCGCCTCCGCCCAGTCGCTCAGCGCCTGCGCGTACGCGAGCTGGGCGGCCTCGTCCTCCTGCGCCATGATCTCCAGCTCGGCGGCGTCGACGGCCGCGGCCGCCTCGCGGATGCGCGGCGGGGAGACCGACACCAGCAGGTCGCGCACCGTGCGGTCGTCCCGCACCGAGCCGACGAACTGCGGCATCACGCCGAGTCCGCCGCCGACGGTGACGGCGCCGCCGTGCGGCTTCAAGTCCCCGGAGATCAGGCGCAACAGCGTCGTCTTGCCCGCGCCGTTGGCACCCACCAGCGCCACCGCGGCGCCCTCGCCCACCCGGAACGAGACATCGCCGAGCAGCACCCGCCCGTCCGGCAGGTAGTACTCCAGATGTGCAACGTCGACATGTCCCATGTCCTGGATTCTCGCTGCGCGGCCGCCCGCCGCCAAACGGGTTTCCTCCTCTATAGAATCCGCGCCATGACTGAAGGGCCGCAGCAGCCGTACAACCCGAACCAGGGATGGACCGCGCCACAGGGACCGAACGGCACGCCCCGGACACCCGGGGAGGAACGCCAGGTGCTGCGTGGCAACATCGTCGGCGGCCCGGATCACCAGCCGCAGCAGGCCGCCTGGACGCCGCCCGCCGACTGGACGCCGCCGTTGCCGGGCCAGGGCACCCGCGGCCCGTCGCGGCAGCACCAGCAACAGCAGCAGCACCAGCAGTTCGGCCGACCGGCCACCAGCGAGCCCGACTGGTCGGCGCTGGCCGACGAGACCGCCTCCCGGACCCGGCGCCGCAAGTTCTACCTGATAGGCGGCGGCGTTCTCGCCGCCGCCGCCGTCGCGGGGATCGTCGCCACCGCCGTGGTCAGCTCCGGCCGGCCGTCGGTCTCCCCCACCCCGACCGCCTCCTCGGCCCCCTCCGAGGTGGCGCTGCCGCCGGAGCCCTCGTTCTCCGAGGTCTCCGCGCCGCCGCAACTCGATCCGCTGGACTTCATCTCCGACCGCAGGAAGGACACCGCCCCGCTGTCGGTGGCGGGTCTGTTCCCCGGCAAGAAGCTCGTATGGGGCGGCCGCACCTACACCAAGGCCACCGCCAAGGAGGGGAACTGCTCCTCCGCGGCCTCGGCCGACCTCGCCGCCGTGCTGCGGAAGAACGGCTGCCGCACGTTCCTGCGCGTCACCTACGTCGGCGGCAAGGTCGCCGTCACCGTCGGTGTGGCCGTCTTCGACGACCAGGGCGCGGCCGGCAGGGCCAAATCGCAGGCCAAGGGGTACGTCACGCCGCTGTCCGGCGGCGGTGTGGGCACCTTCTGCCACGCCACCTCGTGCCGGACGACCACCAACGCCAAGGGCCGGTACGCGTACTTCACCATTGCCGGGCTGAAGAACAACGGACGCATCACCGCCTCCGACACCGTTGCCAGGCAGGCGGGCAAGGACGGCTCCGACTACGCCTTCAACCGGATCGTCCAGCGCGGCAAGGACCAGGCCGCCGCCATGGCCTCCGCCGCGGCCTCTCCGGACAACTGACCCGCCCCGCCCCTCCCCCCGCGACCCGGACCGGAACGGCATGCCCTCCTTGCGTACGCTGCTGACCCTCCCCCGCATGCTCCGCCATGGCACCGCCGTCGGCGCCGGGCTGCCGCCGGACGAGGCCGTCGTGCTCGACGTGCCAGGCGCCCCGCTGCGCGCCGCGCTGGCCGCGGCGGGCGCAGGCGACCACGCCCCGGCCCGCGACGTGCTGTCGGCCACCCGGCTGGGCTGCGAGTGGGAGCGGCGGGACGTGTACGTGGCGGAGATGGCGCAGTTCGCGCTCCACAACCCCGGCTGGCTGGACGCCTGGCTCGCGGCCTCCCCCGATGACCCGGACGCGACGCTGGTCAAGGCCGATCTGTCCATCCTCCAGGCCTGGGAGATACGCAGCGGCGCCCGCGCCAAGGACGTCGAACCCGAGCAGTTCAAGGCCTTCTTCGCCTTGCTCAAGGACGCCGTCCCGGTGATCGGCAGCGCCGCCGAGCTCAACCCCTCCGACCCCGTGCCGTGGCGGATCGCCCTCACCCACGCCCGCGGCATCCAGGCCTCCCGCGAGATCTTCGACGCCTACTGGGCCGAGGCCGTCGAGCGCTCGCCGCACCACCACGGCTGCCACGCCACCGCGATGCAGTACCTGTGCGCGAAGTGGTACGGCTCCCACGAGGAGATGTTCGACTTCGCCGAGCACGCCGCCGAGGAGGCGCTGCCCGGCTCGAAGAACAACGCCCTGCCGCTGCTGGCCGCCGTGGAGTACGACATCGTCGCCGGCGGTGCCCCCGGCGACGGCGACGACGGCGAGGACGTCATCGACCCGGCCCGGGTCGCCGCCGCCGTCGACCGCGCCCTGGAGCTGTCCACCTGGTACGAGCCTGGCGACCCGGAGGCCGCGGGCTTCCGCAACCACCTGGCCCTCATGCTGCTGCGGGCGAGCCGCTGGGAGGAGGCGCTGGCCGTCTTCCGGGACATCGGCGTGCACGCCACGAGCCTCCCCTGGGTGTACCTGGGCGCCGACCCGCGCCAGGAGTTCCTCGACTTCCGCACCGGCGTGCGCATGCAGGTCGCCATCCGGACGCGGTTCTTCCACGCCCCGCCGCGGCCGCCGGTCCCGGCCAGTCCCCCGGAGTGGGCCCCGCGCGCCCTCGCGGTGGCCGCGGCACCACTGTCCGCCGTCGCCCAGGCCGCCCTGCTCTGCCGCACGAGCCTGCGCCTGGCGCCCGCCGGGGGGCGCTTCACCTACGTCGAGCTGACCGGCGAGGGCAGTCTCGCGGGCGTGGTCGACCTGTTCACGGCGGGCGAGAAGTGGCCGGCGGTCGTACTCCAGCGGTCCGGCGACCGGTACGGGATCACGCTCTCCTCCCGCGGCAGGAGACTGGCCGCCCACGAATGGGCGCCCGGCGCGCCGGTCCCCTCCCTCGACCGGGCCGGCTCCACCGCCGCCGCCCTCGCGGCCGCCTTCGGCATACCCGACGCCCGGCCCCTGACGTCCCTGCTGCGCGGCACGGACGGGCCCGCACGGCGGCTCGCGGACACCGCGGCGGCCCTGGGCCTGCCGGCCCTCCCGGAGGGCTTCGGGGACCACCCCGGTGTCCTCGACGGGCTGCCCGGCGCGCAGATACTGGCGCAGCGGGGCTTCCTGACCGGCGTCAAGGACTCGCTCGCCACGGACGAGAGCGCCCTGTCCTTCCCGGCCCCGGGCACCCCCGTCCGGCTGCCGTACCGCTGGTGGCTGCTGCGCGCCCTCTACCTGTTCTTCCTGCTGCCGGGCGCCGCCTTCACCTGGTACAGCGCCTTCCACGGCCACCCGCGCCCCGTCCCGCTCGTGGTGACGTCCCTCGGTGCGGCCTACGTCCTCGCCCAGGTCGTCGTGGCCCTGCGGCGCCGCTGAGCGGTCCGCCCTGACCCCGGGGTACGTGCCCCAGCGGGTCCGCTGTCGCCGATCGCGCAGCCCCCGTACGCCGCCCCGCGACGGGTCCACTGTGACTGAGCGCACAGTTCCCCGCGCCCCTACGGCAAACGAAACCCCGCCGAGCCCCACGGCACGAAGCCCGCCCCAGCCGACACCCCGCGCACCCACTACCAGGCCCCCGCCCCCGTACGCCGCCCCGCGACGGGTCCACTGTGACTGAGCGCACAGTTCCCCGCGCCCCTACGGGGCCGGGGCCGGGTCCCCCGGGGGTGTCGCCGGGGCGCAGGGGAGGGTGCGCATGTTGCGGGCCTCGCGGCTGCGCGCCGCGAGGAGTTCGTCCGCGGGGTAGCCGACCTCTTCCAGGGTCAGCCCGTGCGGCCGCACGACGTTGACCGCCGAGTGCCGCACCCGCCCGGCAAGCACCTCGCCGGGGAAGCCCTCCGCACGGTGGCCGTCACCGACCAGCAGCATGGCCCCGACCAGGGCGCGCACCATGTTGTGGCAGAACGCGTCCGCGCGGACGGTCGCGACGGCCACTCCGGAGGGGTCCCGCTCCCAGTGCAGTTCCAGCAGGGTGCGGATGGTCGTCGCGCCCTCGCGCTTCTTGCAGTACGCGGCGAAGTCGTGCTCCCCGAGCAGCCTGTCGGCGGCCGCGTTCATGAGGTCGACGTCGACCGGCCGGTCGTGCCACAGCACATGTCCCCGCAGCAGCGGGTCGACACCGCCCTGGTGGTCGCCGACCCGGTAGGCGTAGCGCCGCCAGACCGCGGAGAAGCGCGCGTTGAAGCCCGTCGGTGCCTGTCCGACCCGCCACACCCGTACGTCCCAGGGCAGCCGCCCGGCCAGCCGCCGCAGCAGCTTGTCACCCTCCCGGGCCCACACGTCCTGCGGCAGGTCGACGTGCGCGACCTGTCCCCGTGCGTGCACGCCCGCGTCCGTGCGCCCGGCGACGGTCAGATCGACCGGATCGGGCAGCCGCAGCACGGTCTGGAGGGCCGACTCCAGCTCACCCTGCACGGTCCGCCGGCTGCGCTGCTTCGCCCAGCCGGAGAACTCCGCGCCGTCGTACGCCAGGTCCAGCCGCACCCGGACAAAGCCGGGAGCCACCTCGTCACTCACCCGTCACTCCACTAGTCCCTCAAAGGAAACGGGCCCGCCCCCAGGAATCTGGGGGCGGGCCCGTCCGAGTACGCCTTACGCGTCCTTGGACTCCTCGGCCGGAGCCTCGGCCTTGTCCTCGACCTCGGCGGGAGCCTCGGTCTTGGTCTCGGCCTCCTTGACCGCGCGCTTCGTCGCGGCCTCCGCCTCACCGGTGGCCTGCTGGGCCACGGTCAGCGCCTCCACCAGCTCGATGACCGCCATCGGCGCGTTGTCGCCGCGACGGTTACCGATCTTGGTGATGCGGGTGTAGCCACCCGGGCGGTTCTCGTACCGCGGGGCGATCTCGGTGAAGAGCGTGTGGACGATGCTCTTGTCCGTGATCGTCTGCAGCACCAGGCGACGGTTGTGGATGTCGGCCTTCTTCGCCTTGGTGATCAGGCGCTCCGCGACCGGACGCAGACGACGCGCCTTGGCCTCGGTGGTGGTGATGCGACCGTGCTCGAACAGCGACTTCGCGAGGTTCGCGAGAAGCAGACGCTCGTGCGCGGCGCTGCCGCCCAGACGGGCACCCTTGGCGGGCTTCGGCATGGTGTTTCTCCTCAATCTCTGCACCGGCCGTGTCAGGTACCGGTGTCAGGGCCCCCCAAGCGGGCGCCTGGGGGCAGTCAGATCAGTACTGCTCGGTCTCGACGAAGCCGGCGTCGACGTCGTCGTCCGCGCCGAAGGCGTCGGCGGCGGCGGTCGGGTCGAATCCGGGCGGGCTGTCCTTGAGGGCCAGGCCCATGCCGGCCAGCTTCGCCTTGACCTCGTCGATCGACTTCGCACCGAAGTTGCGGATGTCGAGCAGGTCGGCCTCGGAGCGCGCCACGAGCTCACCCACGGAGTGGATGCCCTCGCGCTTGAGGCAGTTGTAGGAACGGACGGTGAGCTCGAGCTCCTCGATGGGGAGCGCGAGATCGGCCGCCAGGGCGGCGTCCGTCGGGGACGGGCCCATGTCGATGCCCTCGGCGTCGACGTTCAGCTCGCGGGCGAGACCGAACAGCTCGACGAGGGTCTTGCCCGCCGAGGCCACGGCGTCACGGGGACGCATGGCCGGCTTGGTCTCGACGTCGACGATCAGCTTGTCGAAGTCGGTGCGCTGCTCGACACGGGTCGCCTCGACCTTGTAGCTGACCTTGAGCACCGGGCTGTAGATGGAGTCGACCGGGATGCGGCCGATCTCCTGGCCCTGCTGCTTGTTCTGGACGGCGGAGACGTAGCCGCGACCGCGCTCGACGGTCAGCTCCATCTCCAGCTTGCCCTTGCCGTTCAACGTGGCCAGGACGAGGTCGGGGTTGTGCACCTCGACACCGGCCGGAGGCGCGATGTCGGCGGCGGTGACCACACCCGGGCCCTGCTTGCGCAGGTACATCACGACCGGCTCGTCGTGCTCCGAGGAGACGACCAGCTGCTTGATGTTGAGGATGAGGTCGGTGACGTCCTCCTTGACGCCCGGCACGGTGGTGAACTCGTGCAGGACACCGTCGACCCGGATCGAGGTGACGGCGGCACCCGGGATCGAGGAGAGGAGCGTGCGGCGGAGCGAGTTGCCGAGGGTGTAGCCGAAGCCCGGCTCCAGCGGCTCGATCACGAACCGGGAGCGGAATTCGTCGACGACCTCTTCGGTCAACGAGGGGCGCTGAGCGATCAGCATGGATAAAGCCTTCCAGTCATCGGCACCCGCTATTTGATGCCGAGCCGCCGGGCGTCAGCCCGATATCGATACTGCAAGGGTACGGGCGGTGCGGCGCGAGAGCGCCGCACCGCCCGTACCCTGAGCGCTGCTGCTTCGAGCAGAGCCCGAGATCAGCCGACGCGAGGCGTCGGCACACCACTGGTCAGACGCGCCGGCGCTTCGGCGGGCGGCATCCGTTGTGGGGGGTCGGCGTGACGTCCTGGATCGAGCCCACCTCCAGGCCGGTGGCCTGGAGCGAGCGGATCGCGGTCTCACGGCCGGAGCCGGGGCCCTTGACGAACACATCGACCTTGCGCATGCCGTGCTCCTGCGCGCGACGCGCGGCCGACTCGGCGGCCATCTGCGCGGCGAACGGGGTCGACTTGCGCGAGCCCTTGAAGCCGACGTGGCCGGCAGAGGCCCAGGAGATCACGTTGCCGGACGGGTCCGTGATCGAAACGATGGTGTTGTTGAACGTGCTCTTGATGTGGGCGTGCCCATGAGCGACGTTCTTCTTTTCCTTGCGGCGCACTTTCTTGGCGCCGGCCTGACGGCCCTTCGGAGGCATATGTGGTTACTCCCGGTGGAGGTGGTCGGTCCTACAGCGAAGACCGCTGACGAGCGTCCGCTGAGGACTACTTCTTGCCCGGCTTCTTCTTACCGGCGATGGCGCGACGCGGGCCCTTGCGGGTGCGGGCGTTGGTGTGGGTGCGCTGGCCGTGGACCGGCAGCCCACGGCGGTGGCGCAGGCCCTGGTAGCAGCCGATCTCGACCTTGCGACGAATGTCCGCCTGGATCTCGCGACGGAGGTCACCCTCGGTCTTGATGTTGGCGTCCACGTACTCGCGGATCTTGACCAGGTCCTCTTCGTCCAGGTCGCGAACGCGGGCGTTCGGGTTCACGCCCGTGGCGGCGAGGGTCTCCTGGGCCAAGGTGCGGCCGATACCGAAGACGTAGGTGAGGGCAACCTCCACGCGCTTTTCGCGCGGGATGTCAACACCTGAAACGCGTGCCATTCAATGGCTCCTGTTGGTGTTCGGGGGTCTTCCGCAGCACCACTCCTGACCGCCGTACGAGGTACGGATCAGGTCCCCGGCCCCCGGCCGGAGGTGCCGTCAGCCGCGATCGGCTCAACGGATGCTGCCTGTGTGCGAATTGATTGCGTCGCGCG
Organism: Streptomyces sp. RLA123; assembly: GCF_056270165.1. Taxonomy (NCBI): domain Bacteria; kingdom Bacillati; phylum Actinomycetota; class Actinomycetes; order Kitasatosporales; family Streptomycetaceae; genus Streptomyces; species Streptomyces sp. RLA123. The sequence continues at coordinate 3,449,643 of NZ_JBWDOR010000003.1, forward strand.
AAGAACTGCGAAATGCAGGTCGGTGTGCGTCAGCCCTGGCGCTGCTTGTGGCGCAGGTTGTCGCAGATGACCATGACCCGGCCGTGACGGCGGATCACTTTGCACTTGTCGCAGATCTTCTTGACGCTCGGCTTGACCTTCATGGGATGTCAGGTTCTCCGGGTCGTGAGATCTACTTGTAGCGGTAGACGATCCGTCCGCGCGTGAGGTCGTACGGAGACAGCTCCACAACGACTCGGTCATCGGGAAGGATGCGGATGTAGTGCATCCGCATCTTGCCGCTGATGTGCGCGAGGACCTTGTGACCGTTCTGGAGTTCCACCTTGAACATAGCGTTCGGCAGAGACTCGATCACGGTGCCCTCGATCTCGATGGCGCCTTGCTTCTTGGCCATGTCCTGCTTTCGGGATCGACTACCTTGGTCGGCTTTTGGCATGCCTAAAGACATACGTGGGCCGACGTGTCAGTCTACGGCAGGCATCCACGAAAGACGAATCCGGTGTGTATGCCCCCGGATGAAGATCGTTAAGCCAGCGGGTCGGGCGCTGCGGTGACGCCGTACTCCGCCAGTTTGGCCTTGCCGCCGTCCTCGGCGGTGAGGACCAGGGGGCCCTCCTCGGTCAGCGCGACCGAGTGCTCCCAGTGCGAGGCCCAGGTGCCGTCGGTGGTGACCACGGTCCACTGGTCCTGGAGCACCCGCGTGTGCGGGGTGCCCAGGCTGACCATCGGCTCGATGGCGAGGCACATGCCCGGCACCAGCTTGGGCCCGCGGCCCCGGCCGCGCTCGACATAGTTCAGCACGTGCGGCTCCATGTGCATGGCCGAGCCGATGCCGTGGCCGCCGTATCCCTCGACGATCCCGTACTTGCCCTTGGGGGGCAGCGGCTGCCGGCGGATGTAGGACTCCACCCCGCGGCTGATGTCCTGAAGCCGGTTGTTCTTCTTCACCTGGGCGATACCGGACCACATCGAGCCCTCGGTGGTCGTGCTGAGCTGCAGCAGCTCCGGGGCCACCGCACCGACCGGGACGGTGATCGCGGCGTCGCCGTGCCAGCCGTCGATGATCGCCCCGCAGTCGATGGAGATCAGGTCGCCCTCCTCCAGCACCCGCCCGCCGGGGATGCCGTGCACGACCTCGTCGTTCACCGACGCGCAGATCACACCGGGGAAGTACAGACCGCCGTGGTCGGCCTTGAAGTTGGAGGTGGCGCCGTGGTCGGCGATCACCTTGGCCGCGATCTCGTCCAGGTCGCCGGTGCTCACTCCCGGCGCGACCGCGTCGCGGCACGCCGCGAGCGCCGCCGCGACGACCAGCCCCGCGGCGCGCATCTTCGCGATCTGCTCGGGGGTCTTGATCTCCACCATCGGCTCTCGCCTTCCTCAGTGCAGCGGTTAGCTCAACGGTACGGCCGCGGCATCCTCCCGGACACCGCGGCCGTAACGGACTTCGACGTGTTCAGGCGGCGCTGTCGCCCGTGGCCCTCTTGACGCCCAGGGCTTCCATCGCCCGCTGGGTGACCTCGGAGACCTTGCCCAGAGCCGAGATCGTGCGGACCAGGCCCTGCTGCTTGTAGTAGTCGACGATCGGCTCGGTCTTGCTGTGGTACTCCTCGAGCCGAACCCGGACCTTCTCCTCGGTGTCGTCCGAGCGCTGGTAGAGCTCACCACCGCACTCGTCGCAGACACCCTCGACGGCCGGAGGGTTGTAGACCACGTGGAAGACGTGGCTGCCGTCCTTGCGGCACAGCCGGCGACCGGCGATCCGCTTGACGACCTCTTCCTCCGGGACCTCCAGGTCCAGGACCGCGTCCAGCGCTATCCCGTTCTCGCTGAGGATCGTGTCGAGCGCCTGGGCCTGGCCGACGTTCCGCGGGAAGCCGTCCAGCAGGAAGCCGTTCGAGGCGTCCGGCTGGAGCATGCGGTCCTTGGCCATGCCGATGGTGATCTCGTCGGGAACCAGCCGGCCGGCGTCCATGTACTCCTGGGCCTTGCGGCCCAGCTCCGTGCCCTGGCTGATGTTCGCCCGGAAGAGGTCGCCCGTGGAAATGTGCGGGATCGACAGGTTCCTGGCAAGGTACGCGGCCTGCGTACCCTTGCCGGCCCCGGGGGGCCCGACGAGGACAATGCGCATCAGCGGAGGAACCCTTCGTAGTTACGCTGCTGAAGCTGGCTCTCGATCTGCTTCACGGTTTCCAGGCCGACACCCACGATGATCAGGATGCTCGTCCCGCCGAACGGGAAGTTCTGGTTCGCGTTGAACAGCACCAGCGCCACAGTGGGCACCAGGGCGATCAGACCCAGGTACATCGCTCCCGGCCACGTGATGCGGTTGAGCACGTAGCTGAGGTACTCCGCGGTGGGTCGACCAGCCCGGATGCCCGGGATGAACCCACCATACTTCTTCATGTTGTCCGCGACTTCCTCGGGGTTGAACGAGATGGCCACGTAGAAGAAGGCGAAGAAGACGATCAGCAGGAAGTACGTCGCGATGTAGATCGGGTGATCGCCCTTGACCAGGTTGTCCCTGACCCAGTTTGCCCACGTAGAGGTGGATCCACTGAACTGGACGACCAGTGACGGGATGTACAGGAGCGATGACGCGAAGATGACGGGAATCACACCCGCCTGGTTCACCTTCAGCGGGATGTAGGTGGACGTACCGCCGTAGGAACGGCGGCCGATCATGCGCTTGGCGTACTGCACGGGGATCCGGCGCTGCGCCTGCTCCACGAAGACCACCAGGGCGACCATCGCCAGGCCGACGAGGATGACCCCGCCGAACTCGACCCAGCCACCCGCGATCTTGCCGGACTTCTTGATCGCCCAGAGGGCGCCGGGGAAGCCGGCCGCGATGGACAGGAACATCAGGATCGACATGCCGTTGCCGATGCCGCGGTCGGTGATCAGCTCGCCCAGCCACATGATGAACGCGGTGCCCGCGGTCATCGTGATGACCATCGTGATGGTCGTGAAGATCGACTGGTTCGGGACGATGCTGAAGCGCTCGGTGCATCCCTGGAACAGGCTGCCGGAGCGTGCGGTCGCCACCAGGCCCGTGCCCTGCAGGACCGCGAGGGCCACCGTCAGGTAACGGGTGTACTGCGTGATCTTGGTCTGGCCGGCCTGACCCTCCTTCTTGAGGGCCTCGAGCCGGGGGATGACCACGGTCAGCAGCTGCAGGATGATGCTCGCCGTGATGTACGGCATGATCCCGAGCGCGAAGATGGTCAGCTGAAGGAGCGCGCCGCCGCTGAAGAGGTTCACCAGGCCGAAGAGACCCTGGCTACCCTGCACCTCCTTGATGCACTGGTTCACGACCTGGTAGTCGATCCCCGGGATCGGGATGTGCGCACCCAGCCGGAACAGCACCATGATGCCCAGCGTGAACAGCAGCTTTTTGCGCAGGTCGGGCGTCCTGAACGCCCGGGCGAACGCGGTGAGCACGGTGCCTCCTGCGCCCCCCGCTTCTTGGGCGGGAGGTAACGGTTGAACAGCAACGAATACGAGTGAGATCCCAGACCCGCGTCAGCACACAGGCTTCACGAGACTAGCAGCGTCGCCCACCTTACCGGGGCAGGACCACCGCTTGGAATGAACAACCGGGGATGCTCCGCACAATGTGCGGAACATCCCCGGTCGGGAGTGCCATCACTCTCAGACGAGCTCGGTGACCGAGCCGCCCGCAGCAGTGATCTTCTCCTTGGCGGAGCCGGAGACCGCGTCAACGGTCACCTGCAGCGCCACGGAGACCTCGCCGGCGCCGAGCACCTTGACGAGCTGGTTCTTGCGCACCGCGCCCTTGGCGACCAGATCGGCCACCGTGACCTCGCCACCCTCGGGGTAGAGCGAGGCCAGCTTGTCCAGGTTCACGACCTGGAACTCGGTGCGGAAGGGGTTCTTGAAGCCCTTGAGCTTCGGCAGACGCATGTGGAGGGGCATCTGCCCACCCTCGAAGCGCGCCGGAACCTGGTAACGGGCCTTGGTGCCCTTGGTACCACGACCGGCCGTCTTGCCCTTGGACGCCTCACCACGACCCACACGGGTCTTGGCGGTCTTGGCGCCGGGGGCCGGACGGAGGTTGTGGACCTTCAGCGGATTCGACGTGTTGTCGGTTCCCATGTCAGTCAACCTCCTCGACCGTGACGAGGTGGCGGACGGTCTGGACCATGCCGCGGATCTCCGGGCGGTCCTCCTTGACCACAACGTCGTTCAGCCGCTTCAGGCCGAGCGAACGCAGGGTGTCACGGTGGTTCTGCTTGCTACCGATGTACGACTTGACCTGCGTGACCTTGAGGCGAGCCATTACGCACCCACCCCAGCACGCGCCCGGAGCAGAGCCGCGGGAGCCACGTCCTCGAGGGGCAGGCCACGACGGGCGGCGATCTCCTCGGGGCGCTGAAGGCCCTGGAGAGCGGCCACCGTGGCGTGCACGATGTTGATCGCGTTGTCGGAGCCGAGCGACTTCGACAGAACGTCGTGGATGCCGGCGCACTCCAGAACGGCGCGCACCGGACCACCGGCGATCACACCCGTACCGGGGGAAGCAGGCTTGAGCAGGACAACGCCCGCGGCCTTCTCGCCCTGGATGGGGTGGGGGATGGTGCCCTGGATGCGGGGGACCTTGAAGAAGTGCTTCTTGGCCTCCTCAACACCCTTGGCGATGGCGGCCGGCACCTCCTTGGCCTTGCCGTAACCGACACCCACGGTGCCGTCACCGTCGCCCACCACGACCAGCGCGGTGAAGCTGAAGCGACGACCACCCTTCACAACCTTGGCGACGCGGTTGATCGCGACAACGCGCTCAACGTACGCGGTCTTCTCGGCAGCAGCTGCGCCGCCGTCACGGCCCTTCCGGTCCCGCCGCTCGCCGCCACCGGCACCGCCACCGCGGCGCTGGGGTCCAGCCATTGGATTACCTCTCTCTGTTTCCGCTAGCTACGGAACCGGCTCAGAAACCGAGCCCGGCTTCGCGGGCGGCGTCGGCAAGGGCGGCAATGCGCCCGGCGTACCGGTTGCCACCACGGTCGAACACGACGGTCTCGACACCGGCCACCTTGGCGCGCTCGGCGACCAGCTGGCCGACCTTCTTCGCCTGCTCGGTCTTGTCGCCCTCGACACCACGAACCGAGGTGTCCAGGTGCGACGCCGAGGCCAGCGTGTGGCCCTTGAGGTCGTCGATGACCTGCGCCGTGATACCGCGGTTGGACCGGGTCACGACCAGGCGCGGACGCGCCTCGGTGCCCGAGACACGCTTGCGGACCCGGACGTGGCGGCGCTTCTTGGCGGCGCCCTTGTAAGCGTCGCCCTTGGCGATCTTCACACCGTATGCCATGGCTTACTTACCAGCCTTTCCGACCTTGCGGCGGATGACTTCGCCCTCGTACTTGACGCCCTTGGCCTTGTACGGGTCGGGCTTCCGCAGCTTGCGGATGTTCGCGGCGACCTCGCCGACCTTCTGCTTGTCGATACCCTCGACCGAGAACCGGGTCGGGTTCTCGACCTTGAAGGAGATGCCCTCGGGCGCCTCGACAAGGATCGGGTGGCTGTAGCCCAGGGCGAACTCCAGGTTGGAGCCCTTCGCCTGGACGCGGTAGCCAACACCGCTGATCTCGAGCTTCTTCACGTAGCCCGCGGTCACGCCGGTGATCATGTTCGCCACCAGCGTGCGGGACAGGCCGTGCAGAGCCTTGTTCTGACGCTCGTCGTTCGGGCGCGACACCTGCAGGGTGCCGTCCTCGCCCTTGGCGATGTCGATCGGCGCGGCAACGGTGTGGGTCAGGGAACCCTTGGGGCCCTTCACCGAGACCGTCCGGCCATCGATGGTGACGTCCACGCCGGCGGGAACCGGGATGGGCAGCCGTCCAATTCGCGACATGGCTTTACCTCCGTTTCCCGACTACCAGACGTAGGCGAGGACTTCCCCACCCACGCCCTTCTTGTTCGCCTGCTTGTCGGTGAGGAGCCCGTGGGAGGTGGAGATGATCGCCACGCCCAGGCCGCCGAGCACCTTCGGCAGGTTGGTGGACTTTGCGTAGACCCGCAGACCGGGCTTGCTGATGCGCTTGATGCCGGCGATCGAGCGCTCGCGGTTCGGACCGAACTTCAGCTCGAGAACGAGGTTCTTGCCGACCTCGGCGTCCTCGACCTTCCAGCCGGTGATGTAACCCTCCTGCTGGAGGATTTCCGCGATGTGCGACTTGATCTTGCTGAACGGCATGGTGACATCGTCGTGATACGCGGAGTTCGCGTTCCGCAGACGCGTCAGCATGTCTGCGATCGGGTCAGTCATGGTCATGTGATGGCCTTAGGCCTCTCTCGCCGGGGTTTCCTATATGCGCCATCCCTCTCCCCCATCAGACTGGGGGCGGGTGCGGCGCGGGGACCTACGGCGTAGTAAGACGGTCATGGGCGGCGAGCGCCCAACCCTTCTACCTTACGGTATGCGGGGCTGGGCTCCCGCCGTCCTTGATGCTCACCGAGAGTCCGGCACAACCCAGGAGGGTTGTTACCAGGAGCTCTTGGTCACGCCCGGCAGCTCACCGCGGTGTGCCATCTCACGAAGGCACACGCGGCAGAGGCCGAACTTGCGGTACACGGAGTGCGGACGGCCACAACGCTGGCAGCGCGTGTAACCACGCACGCCGAACTTGGGCTTGCGGGCGGCCTTCGCGATAAGAGCCTTCTTCGCCACGGCTCACGCCTCCTTGAACGGGAAGCCGAGGTGACGAAGGAGCGCGCGGCCCTCAGCGTCGTTGGTCGCCGTGGTCACCACGGTGATGTCCATACCCCGGACACGGTCGATCTTGTCCTGGTCGATCTCGTGGAACATGACCTGCTCCGTGAGACCGAAGGTGTAGTTGCCGCGGCCGTCGAACTGCTTCGGCGAAAGACCCCGGAAGTCGCGGATACGCGGAAGCGCGAGCGACAGCAGGCGGTCAAGGAATTCCCACATGCGGTCACCGCGGAGGGTGACGTGGGCGCCGATCGGCTGACCCTCGCGCAGCTTGAACTGCGCGATGGACTTCCGGGCCTTGGTGACGGCCGGCTTCTGGCCGGTGATCGTGGTGAGGTCGCGGATCGCGCCCTCGATCAGCTTGGAGTCGCGGGCGGCGTCGCCCACACCCATGTTGACCACGATCTTGGTGAGACCGGGGATCTGCATGACGTTCTCGTACTGGAACTCGTCACGCATCTTGCCCGCGATCTCTTCGCGGTAGCGCGCCTTCAGACGCGGCTTCACGTGCGTCGTGTCGGTGGTCGTCATCAGATGTCCTCACCGGTCCGCTTGGCAACGCGGATCTTGTTGCCCTCGTCGTCGAACCGGTAGCCGACGCGGGTCACGACCTTGTTTCCGTCCTTCTCCACGACCAGCTGGACGTTGGAGACGTGGACGGGGGCCTCGGTCGTGATGATGCCGCCGGTCTTCGAACCGCGGTCCGTCTGACCGGCCTTCGTGTGCTTCTTGACCCGGTTGACGCCCTCGACCAGGACACGGTCCTCAGTGGGGTAGGCCGCGATGACCTTGCCCTGCTTGCCCTTGTCCTTACCGGTGATGACCTGGACCAGGTCGCCCTTCTTGATCTTCATCGGTTACAGCACCTCCGGCGCGAGCGAGATGATCTTCATGAACTTCTTCTCGCGCAGCTCCCGGCCCACCGGGCCGAAGATACGGGTGCCGCGGGGGTCACCGTCGTTCTTGAGGATGACGGCCGCGTTCTCGTCGAAGCGGATGTACGAGCCGTCGGCACGGCGGCGCTCCTTGACGGTGCGCACGACGACCGCCTTGACGACGTCGCCCTTCTTCACATTGCCACCGGGGATCGCGTCCTTGACGGTGGCGACGATGACATCACCGATTCCCGCGTAGCGGCGACCTGAGCCGCCGAGCACACGGATGCAAAGGATTTCCTTCGCACCAGTGTTGTCGGCGATGCGGAGTCGCGACTCCTGCTGGATCACGTCTATCTCCTGATCGTCTGCCGGTTCCCGCAGGATCCTTGCGGATCACCCTGCGAGCCTGGCGGAACCGTCCTGCGGGATGTTCCCCGCAGGAATTGCTGGCCGGCTCCGGACCGGCCGCGTGCGATCACGCGGCCGGTCCGGCTGCCCGGCGTGTTACTTGGCCTTCTCCAGGACCTCGACGACGCGCCAGCGCTTGGTCGCGGACAGCGGCCGGGTCTCCATGAGGAGGACACGGTCGCCGACGCCCGCGGCGTTCTGCTCGTCGTGCGCCTTGAGCTTGTTGGTGCGGCGGATGACCTTGCCGTAGAGGGCGTGCTTCACACGGTCCTCGACGGCGACCACAACGGTCTTGTCCATCTTGTCGCTCACCACGAGGCCCTCACGGGTCTTGCGGTCGCCGCGCTGCTCGCTGCTCTCAGTCACATTCTTCTCGCTCATCAGGCGTTCTCCACCGTCTCGATGCCGAGCTCACGCTCACGCATGAGGGTGTAGATCCGGGCGATGTCCTTGCGGACGATCTTCAGCCGGGAGTTGTTCTCGAGCTGTCCGGTGGCCCCCTGGAAACGGAGGTTGAACAGCTCCTCCTTGGCCTCACGCAGCTTGCCGACGAGTTCCTCGTCACCCAGCTGACGCAGCTCGGTCGCCTTGGTACCGGCCGCCATCACAGCTCACCTGCCTCGCGCCGGACGATCCGGCACTTCATCGGAAGCTTGTGGGCGGCTCGGGTGAGCGCCTCACGCGCAACCTTCTCGTTCGGGAAGGACAGCTCGAACATCACCCGACCGGGCTTGACGTTCGCGATCCACCACTCCGGGGAGCCCTTGCCGGAACCCATGCGGGTTTCGGCCGGCTTCTTCGTGAGGGGACGGTCCGGGTAGATGTTGATCCAGACCTTGCCGCCACGGCGGATGTGACGGGTGATGGCGATACGAGCGGACTCGATCTGCCGGTTCGTCACATAGGCCGAAGTCAGCGCCTGGATGCCGTACTCACCGAACGCCAGCTCGGTGCCACCCTTGGCCATGCCATCGCGGTTGGGGTGGTGCTGCTTGCGGTGCTTGACCCGACGGGGGATCAGCATGGGGGTCAGGCCTCCGTTCCAGTGGTCTCCGCGGCCGGAGCCTCAGTGGTGGTCGCCTCGGCCTTGGGGGCCTGGGCGTCACCCTGGGGACGACGGCCACGGCCGCCGCGCTCGCCGCCGCGCTCGCCGCCGCGCTCGCCACCGCGGCGCTGCGGGCGGTCGCTGCCGCCGCCGGCGCCGCCACGGGCCGGGCGGTTGCCGGCACGGGCAGCGGCGTTGTCAGCGCGGACCTCGGCGATGTTCTTGACATTGCCCTTGTAGATCCAGACCTTCACGCCGATGCGGCCGAAGGTCGTCTTGGCCTCGAAGAAGCCGTAGTCGACGTTGGCGCGCAGCGTGTGCAGCGGAACGCGACCCTCGCGGTAGAACTCCGAGCGGGACATCTCGGCGCCGCCGAGACGGCCACCGCACTGGATCTTGATGCCCTTGGCGCCGGCCTTCATCGTGCTCTGCATGCTCTTGCGCATGGCACGACGGAAGGAGACGCGGGAGGACAGCTGCTCGGCGACGGCCTGGGCCACCAGCTGAGCGTCCGTCTCCGGGTTCTTGACCTCGAGGATGTTCAGCTGGACCTGCTTGCCGGTCAGCTTCTCCAGGTCGCCGCGGATACGGTCGGCCTCCGCGCCGCGACGGCCGATGACGATGCCCGGCCGGGCGGTGTGGATGTCGACGCGGACGCGGTCACGGGTGCGCTCGATCTCAACCTTCGAGATGCCGGCCCGCTCCATGCCCTGCGTCATCATCTTGCGGATGGCGACGTCTTCCTTGACGTAGTCCTTGTACAGCTTGTCGGCGTACCACCGGGACTTGAAGTCCGTGGTGATGCCGAGGCGGAACCCGTACGGGTTAACCTTCTGGCCCATTACCGGGTTCCTTCCTTGCTGCTGACGACCACGGTGATGTGGCTGGTCCGCTTACGGATCCGGTAGGCACGACCCTGCGCACGCGGACGGAACCGCTTCAGGGTCGGGCCCTCGTCCACGAACGCCTCGCTGATGAACAGCGACTGGGCGTCGGTGTGGTCGTAGTTGTGCGCGGCGTTGGCAATGGCGCTGTCGAGCACCTTGCCCACCGGCACGCTCGCGGCCTGCGGGGCGAAACGCAGGACCGCCTGAGCCTCCGTGGCACTCATGCCACGGATGAGGTCCACCACGCGGCGGGCCTTCATGGGCGTGACGCGGATGTACCGCGCCTGGGCCCTGGCTTCCATGGTTGTCCCTTCGGTGTCTGTCTTCGTCGTCACTTTTCCGCTCCGCAGGTCAGCGACGACGCGACTTGCGGTCGTCCTTCTCGTGGCCGCGGAAGGTGCGGGTCGGCGCGAACTCGCCGAGCTTGTGGCCGACCATCGACTCGGTGACAAACACCGGGACGTGCTTACGGCCGTCGTGCACCGCGATCGTGTGGCCCAGCATCGCCGGGATGATCATCGAGCGGCGGGACCAGGTCTTGATGACGTTGTGGGTACCGGCCTCGTTCTGAACGTCCACCTTCTTGATGAGGTGGTCGTCGACGAAGGGCCCCTTCTTGAGACTGCGCGGCATCTAAACCCGCTCCTAGCGCTTCTTGTTCGTCTTGCGGCGGCGGACGATGTACTTGCTGCTGGCCTTCTTCGGCGAGCGAGTACGACCTTCCTTCTGGCCCCACGGGCTGACCGGGTGGCGACCACCGGAGGTCTTGCCCTCACCACCACCGTGCGGGTGGTCGACGGGGTTCATGGCCACACCGCGGACGGTCGGGCGGACGCCCTTCCAGCGCATACGGCCGGCCTTGCCCCAGTTGATGTTCGACTGCTCGGCGTTGCCGACCTCACCGATGGTGGCGCGGCAGCGGACGTCGACCATGCGAACTTCACCGGACGGCATGCGAAGGGTGGCCATGGAGCCCTCCTTCGCCAGCAGCTGCACCGAAGATCCCGCGGAACGGGAGATCTTCGCGCCGCCGCCGGGACGCAGCTCGATGGCGTGCACCGTCGTACCGACCGGGATGTAGCGCAGCGGCAGGTTGTTGCCCGGCTTGATGTCGGCCCCGGGGCCGTTCTCGATCCGGTCACCCTGGCTCAGCTTGGCCGGGGCCAGGATGTAGCGCTTCTCGCCGTCCGCGTAGTGCAGGAGCGCGATGCGCGCGGTGCGGTTGGGGTCGTACTCGATGTGCGCGACCTTGGCCGGCACGCCGTCCTTGTCGTGACGACGGAAGTCGATCACGCGGTAGGCGCGCTTGTGGCCACCACCCTGGTGGCGAACGGTCACACGACCGGCGTTGTTACGGCCGCCCTTGCTGTGCAGGGGGCGGACCAGCGACTTCTCCGGCGTGGACCGCGTGACCTCGACGAAGTCGGCGACGCTGGAGCCACGACGGCCCGGGGTCGTCGGCTTGTACTTGCGGATACCCATTTCTCAGTCCTCGGAAGATTCCGGACTTCGACTCGTCCCGGTCCCCGTTAGGAGACCGGTCCGCCGAAGATGTCGATGCGGTCGCCCTCGGCGAGGGTCACGATGGCGCGCTTGGTGTCCTTGCGCTTGCCGAAACCGGTCTTGGTGCGCTTGCGCTTACCCTGACGGTTGATCGTGTTGACCCCGGTGACCTTGACCGAGAAGACCGCCTCGACGGCCTGCTTGATCTGGGTCTTGTTCGCGCGCGGGTCGACGACGAACGTGTACTTGTTCTCGTCCAGCAGCGCGTAGCTCTTCTCGGAGACCACCGGCTTGAACAGGATGTCACGGTGGTCCGTGAAGGTCCGGCTGGTGATCGCGGTCTGCTCGGCCATCAGGCGTCGCTCCCTTCGGTCTCGGCGACGCCGTTACCCGTGAAGCGGTCGAAGGCGGCCTTGGTGAAGACCACGTCGTCAGAGACGAGCACGTCGTACGTGTTCAGCTGGCCCGCCTCCAGGATGTGCACCTGGGGCAGGTTGCGCGCGGACAGCCACGCGGCCTCTTCGGCACGATCGGCGACGAGCAGCACGTTCTTGCGGTCGCTGATCTTGCCCAGCAGCGTCCTGGCGGCCTTCGTCGACGGGGACTCGCCCTCGATGACGCCGGTCACGACGTGGATGCGGTTGTGACGCGCCCGGTCGGTGAGGGCACCGCGCAGGGCGGCGGCCTTCATCTTCTTCGGGGTCCGCTGCGAGTAGTCACGCGGCACGGGACCGTGCACGACGCCACCACCGGCGAACTGCGGGGCGCGGGTCGAACCCTGACGGGCGCGGCCGGTGCCCTTCTGGCGGTACGGCTTCCTGCCGCCACCACGGACCTCGCCACGCGTCTTGACCTTGTGCGTGCCCTGACGGGCGGCGGCCAGCTGCGCCACGACGACCTGGTGGATCAGCGGGATGCTGACCTTCGCGTCGAAGATCTCGCCCGGGAGCTCAAGGGTCCCGGCCTTGTCGCCCGCGGGCGACAGAATGTCAATGGTGCTCATATCCTCAGGCCCCCTTGGCCGCGGTGCGGACCAGGACGAGGCCGCCGTTCGGACCGGGAACCGCGCCCTTGATGAGCAGCAGGCCCTTCTCCGCGTCAACGGCGTGGACGGTCAGGTTCTGGGTGGTGACCCGCTCATTGCCCATGCGGCCCGCCATGCGCATGCCCTTGAAGACACGGCCCGGGGTGGCACAGCCACCGATGGAACCGGGGGAGCGGTGCTTGCGCTGGGTGCCGTGACCGGCGCCGAGGCCCTTGAAGTTGTGACGCTTCATGACACCGGCGAAGCCCTTGCCCTTGCTCTTGCCGGTGACGTCCACCTTCACGCCGGCCTCGAACACCTCGGCGGTGATCTCCTGGCCGAGGGCGTACTCGGCGGCGTCGGAGGTGCGAAGCTCCACCAGGTGGCGGCGGGGGGTCACGTCGGCCTTGGCGAAGTGGCCCTTGAGGGGCTTGTTCACCTTGCGCGGGTCGATCTCGCCGAAGGCGATCTGGACCGACTCGTAACCGTCGACATCGTTCGTACGGACCTGGGTCACGACGTTCGGACCGGCCTTGACCACAGTCACCGGGACGACACGGTTGTTCTCGTCCCAGACCTGGGTCATGCCGAGCTTCTCGCCCAGGATGCCCTTGATCTGCTTAGCCATCTGTTCCGCGCCTCTCAGAGCTTGATCTCGATGTCGACGCCGGCCGGAAGGTCCAGGCGCATCAACGAGTCAACGGTCTTGGGCGTCGGGTCGAGGATGTCGATCAGGCGCTTGTGCGTACGCATCTCGAAGTGCTCGCGCGAGTCCTTGTACTTGTGCGGCGACTTGATGACGCAGTACACGTTCTTCTCAGTGGGCAGCGGCACCGGGCCCGCGACCTGCGCACCAGTACGCGTCACCGTCTCGACGATCTTCTTCGCCGAGGAATCGATGACCTCGTGGTCGTAGGCCTTGAGCCGGATGCGGATCTTCTGTCCCGCCATGGCTACTTCGTAGTCCTGTCTAGTAGTAACGCTCTGGAACTCGGTGGAGTTCGACCGTCTTCTCCGACCCACGCGGTCGGGCGTGTCGTGCCCCTTCTTGTAAATCTCCGCATGGCGGAGACCCTCAGGGAGGGGATACGTGGGAGAAGACACCCACCGAGCGCCTGGCAAGCCCCGCGCTGACGCTTCCCGGAAGATTCCCGTACGTCCGCCATCCCGCCCTGGGGCGGAGAGTGACGACGAGTACTGTGGGACTCGCTTCCGGTCCTCCCGACGGGAGGCGCGCAACATCGGCGCTCGACCGAGCAACCCGGCTAGTCTGCCATACCGGACGTGCCGGACGCCAATCGGCCGCGTAGCTTACCCCTCCCCCACCGGACTCCAAACCCGGCCCCGGGGCGGAGTCACAGCCCCGCGGTGTACACCATCAGCCGTGGTGTGCCGGCGGGCAGTTCCGCGGGCACGTCCGGTGTGCCGTTGGCGGTCAGCCAGGCGGCGAGGGCAGCCGTGGACACATCGCCGTGGGTGTCCTTGTAGAGCGCGGCGACCCCGGTGACGTGGGGCGCCGCCATGGACGTGCCGCTCATCCGGGTGAAGCCGCCTCCCCGGGCGGCCGAGGTGATGTTCGTGCCCGGCGCGTTGATGTCCACGCACGGCCCCCAGTTGCTGAAGCCCGCCTTGCGGTCGGACTCGTCGACAGCGGCGACGGTGTAGGCGTCCGGGGCGGCGCCGGGCGAGGTGTCGCAGGCGTCGGCGTCGCCGTTGCCCGCCGCCACGACCGGGAAGACCCCGGCCGCGGCCAGCCCCTCCACCGCCCGCTCCGAGGCCTCCGTGTGGGGCCCGCCGACGGACAGATTGGCGACGGCCGGCTTCATGGCGTGCGCCGCCACCCAGTTGAGGCCCGCCACGACCGAGGCGATCGATCCACTCCCGTCGCAGCCCAGCACCCGCACCGACACCAGACGGGTGCCGCGGGCCACACCCGAGTGCGCGCCGCCGACCGTCCCGGCGACATGGGTGCCGTGGCCGTTGCAGTCCGCCCCCTCCTGCCCGTCCCCCACGACGTCATAGCCGGGCACCGCCCGCCCGCCGAACTCCTCGTGGGCGAAGTCGATCCCGGTGTCGATGATGTACGAGGTGACCTTGGCGCCGGTCGCCCGCACCGAGAAGCCGGTGGCGCCCGCCTCCCGGTGGTTGATCCGGGCCAGGCCCCACGAGACGTCGTCGGCGAAGGTCGTCACCGCCTGCGGCCTGGGCACGGTCACCACCGCGTCCTGCTCCACCGCCCGCACTCCGGGCACCGTGCGCAGTTCCGATACCTGCCGGTCGGTCAGCCGCGCGGCGAAGCCCAACAGGGCACTGGTGTACGTGAACATGGGCGCCGCACCCACGTCGCGCACCACCGAGCGCGGGTCCGTTCCGGCTGCCAGCGTCACCAGGTACTGCCCCGCGATACCGCCCTCCGACGCCATCCTGAGCGGCGCCGGGGCCGGGGGCGGCGACGCCGCCCCGGAGGTGCCTGCCGGGGCGGCGGAGATGGCCGTGAGGGCTGCGGCGACGGCCGCGAACCGGCGCGGGGATATGCGCATGCGGGAGGCTCCAGGACTCGTACGGGTGTGCACCGAACGCCCTCATTCGTAACACCCGGTCACCGGGGCACGCCCGCCCGGAGCGCCATTGGTGATACCCCCCGACGCCGACCCCGTCCGACCCCGTTGGCCCTGCCCGCCCCGCTGGCCGGCTCCCGGCGCAACGGCAAGGGCCCCGGCCCACCGCGTGAACGGTGGGCCGGGGCCCTTGTGCAGCTCGCCTACGGCAAGCGGCAGATCGCCGGGATCCTTACTTCAGGATCTTGGTGACCTGGCCGGCGCCGACGGTCCGGCCACCCTCGCGGATGGCGAACTTCAGGCCCTCCTCCATGGCGATCGGCTGGATCAGCGCGACCGTCATGGCGGTGTTGTCGCCCGGCATGACCATCTCGGTGCCCTCGGGGAGGGTCACGACGCCGGTCACGTCCGTGGTACGGAAGTAGAACTGCGGGCGGTAGTTGTTGAAGAACGGGGTGTGACGGCCACCCTCGTCCTTCGACAGGATGTAGGCCTGGGCCTCGAAGTCGGTGTGCGGCGTGACCGAACCCGGCTTGATGATGACCTGGCCGCGCTCGACGTCCTCGCGCTTGATGCCGCGGAGCAGCAGACCGACGTTCTCACCGGCCTGGCCCTCGTCGAGCAGCTTGCGGAACATCTCGATGCCGGTGACCGTGGTGGTGGTCTTCTCGGTCTTGATGCCGATGATGTCGACGGTCTCGTTGACCTTGAGGACACCACGCTCGATACGACCGGTGACGACGGTGCCACGACCGGTGATCGTGAAGACGTCCTCGATCGGCATCAGGAACGGCTTGTCGACGTCGCGGTCCGGGGTGGGGATGGCCTCGTCCACGGCCGCCATGAGGCCGAGGAGCTTGTCACCCCACTCCTTGTCGCCCTCGAGGGCCTTGAGCGCGGAGACGCGGACGACCGGCAGGTCGTCGCCCGGGAACTCGTACTCGGAGAGCAGCTCGCGGACCTCGAGCTCGACGAGCTCCAGGATCTCCTCGTCGTCCACCATGTCGGCCTTGTTCAGCGCGACCACGATGTAGGGAACGCCGACCTGGCGGGCCAGGAGCACGTGCTCCTTGGTCTGCGGCATCGGGCCGTCGGTGGCGGCGACCACGAGGATCGCGCCGTCCATCTGCGCGGCACCGGTGATCATGTTCTTGATGTAGTCCGCGTGACCCGGGCAGTCGACGTGGGCGTAGTGGCGCGCCTCGGTCTGGTACTCGACGTGCGCGATGGAGATGGTGATACCGCGCTGGCGCTCCTCGGGAGCCTTGTCGATCTGGTCGAAGGCCGAGGCCTCGTTCAGGTCCGGGTACGCGTCATGCAGCACCTTGGTAATGGCGGCCGTGAGGGTCGTCTTACCGTGGTCGATGTGACCGATGGTGCCGATGTTGACGTGCGGCTTAGTCCGCTCGAACTTCGCCTTCGCCACTGGGGTCCTCCTGTGAAGTGGTTCTGGTACGCCTTACTTCATCGGCGCCAGGTGATCTTTGCTGGGTTGCGGGCGGCCAGGGCATTCCGACGCTCCCCTTGCGGTTTGCGGCGGAACACCCCGAAGCCTCCCGGTCAAGCCTACGGCGTGCGTGCAGCGTGAAGAACTGCGGTTACTCGCCCTTGGCCTTCGCGATGATCTCCTCGGCGACGTTCTTGGGAACCTCGGCGTAGGAGTCGAACTGCATCGAGTAGCTTGCGCGACCCGACGTCTTGCTGCGGAGGTCGCCGACGTAGCCGAACATCTCCGACAGCGGCACCAGGGCCTTGACGACCCGGGCGCCGGCACGCTCCTCCATGGCCTGGATCTGGCCACGGCGGGAGTTGATGTCGCCGATGACGTCGCCCATGGACTCCTCGGGCGTGGTGACCTCGACGGCCATCATCGGCTCGAGCAGCACGGGGCTCGCCTTGCGCGCGCCCTCCTTGAAGGCCTGCGAACCGGCGATCTTGAACGCCAGCTCGGAGGAGTCGACCTCGTGGTAGGCACCGTCGAGAAGGGTGATGCGAACACCCACCATCTCGTAGCCGGCCAGGATGCCGAACTTCATGGCCTCCTGCGCACCGGCGTCCACCGACGGGATGTACTCGCGGGGGATGCGGCCACCGGTGACCTGGTTGACGAACTCGTAGTTGGCGTCGCCACCCTCGAGAGGCTCGATGGAGATCTGGACCTTCGCGAACTGGCCCGTACCACCGGTCTGCTTCTTGTGGGTGTAGTCGACCCGGTCGACCTTCTTGCGAATGGTCTCGCGGTACGCCACCTGCGGCTTGCCGACGTTGGCCTCGACCTTGAACTCACGGCGCATACGGTCGACCAGCACCTCGAGGTGCAGTTCACCCATACCGCCGATGATGGTCTGGCCGGTCTCCTCGTCCGAGTGGACCTGGAAGGAGGGGTCCTCCTCCGCGAGACGCTGGATGGCGACACCCAGCTTCTCCTGGTCGCCCTTGGACTTGGGCTCGATCGCGACCTGGATGACCGGCGCCGGGAAGTCCATGGACTCCAGGATCACCGGGTTCTTCTCGTCGCTCAGCGTCTCACCGGTGGTGGTCTGCTTCAGGCCCATGACGGCGACGATGTCGCCGGCGCCCACCGACTCGATCTCCTCACGCTTGTTCGCGTGCATGCGGTAGATCTTGCCGATGCGCTCCTTGCGGCCCTTGACGGAGTTCAGCACGGCGGTGCCGGACTCCAGACGGCCGGAGTACACGCGGACGAAGGTGAGCTTGCCGAGGTGCGGGTCGCTCATGATCTTGAACGCCAGCGCCGACAGCGGCTCGTCGTCGGACGGCCTGCGCTTGACGATCTGCTCCGCGTCGCCGACCGCGTGGCCCTCGATGGCCTCGACGTCCAGCGGGGAGGGCAGGTAGCGCACGACCGCGTCGAGCAGGGGCTGCACGCCCTTGTTCTTGAAGGCGGTGCCGCAGAAGACCGGGGTGACGGTGACGCCGTCGCCCTTGCCGGAGCTGATGGTGACGCGACGCACGGCCGCGTACAGCTGCTCCTCGGTGGGCTCAGTGCCCTCCAGGTACAGCTCCATCATCTCTTCGTCGTTCTCGGCGACGGCCTCGAGCATCTTGCCGCGCCACTCGTCGGCCACCTCGGTGTGCGTGGCCGGGATGTCGACGACGTCGTACATCTCGCCCTTGGTCGCCTCCGCGGACCAGACCAGGGCCTTCATGCGGACCAGGTCCACGACGCCCTTGAAGTCGCCCTCGGCACCGATGGGCAGCTGCATGACGATCGGGGTGGCGCCCAGCCGGTCCGTGATCATGTCGACGCAGCGGTGGAACTCCGCGCCGGTACGGTCCAGCTTGTTGACGAAGCAGATACGCGGAACGCCGTAGCGGTCCGCCTGACGCCACACGGTCTCGGACTGCGGCTCGACGCCGGCGACACCGTCGAACACCGTCACGGCACCGTCGAGCACGCGCAGCGAGCGCTCCACCTCGACGGTGAAGTCGACGTGACCCGGCGTGTCGATGATGTTGATCGTGTGGTCGACGTTCTCCAACGGCCAGTGACAGGTGGTCGCGGCGGACGTGATCGTGATGCCGCGCTCCTGCTCCTGCTCCATCCAGTCCATCGTGGCAGCGCCGTCGTGGACCTCACCGATCTTGTACGAGACACCGGTGTAGAACAGGATCCGCTCGGTCGTCGTCGTCTTGCCCGCGTCGATGTGGGCCATGATCCCGATGTTGCGGACCCTGGCCAGGTCAAGTGAAGTGGTAGCCATAAGGCTTCAGTCTTCTCTCGGATCTCGATGGGGTAGCGACTACCAGCGGTAGTGCGCGAAGGCCTTGTTGGACTCGGCCATCTTGTGCGTGTCCTCGCGGCGCTTCACCGCGGCGCCCAGACCGTTGCTGGCGTCCATCAGCTCGTTCATCAGACGCTCGGTCATGGTCTTCTCGCGGCGGGCGCGGGAGTAACCCACGAGCCAGCGCAGCGCCAGGGTGTTGGAACGACCGGGGCGGACCTCGATCGGGACCTGGTAGGTCGCGCCACCGACACGGCGGGACTTGACCTCCAGGGAAGGCTTGACGTTCTCCAGAGCGCGCTTGAGCGTGATGACCGGGTCCTGGCCGGTCTTCTCGCGCAGGCCTTCGAGGGCGCCGTACACGATGCGCTCGGCGGTGGAGCGCTTCCCGTGCAGGAGGATCTTGTTGACCAGCGAGGTCACCAGAGGAGAACCATAGACCGGGTCGATGATGACCGGGCGCTTCGGGGCGGGGCCCTTACGAGGCATTCTTACTTCTCCTTCTTGGCGCCGTAGCGGCTGCGGGCCTGCTTGCGGTTCTTGACACCCTGGGTGTCCAGCGAACCGCGGATGATCTTGTAGCGAACACCCGGCAGGTCCTTCACACGGCCACCACGCACGAGCACGATGGAGTGCTCCTGCAGGTTGTGACCCTCACCCGGGATGTAAGCGGTGACCTCGATGCCACTGGTCAGACGCACACGCGCGACCTTACGCAGGGCAGAGTTCGGCTTCTTCGGGGTGGTCGTGTAGACGCGCGTGCAGACGCCACGACGCTGCGGGGACCCCTTCAGCGCGGGCGTCTTGTTCTTCTCGACCTTGTCTTGCCGGCCCTTTCGGACCAGCTGCTGGATCGTAGGCACCGTTTCTCCGGTTTCTGTGTGCCGATCTCGATACTTCTAACCTGGAGTTCCCCGACCCACGCGGTCGGGTGTGTCGCGCGCCCCATACGCTTTCCACCGAAACGGAAAGTGCGTATTGTCGGCGTGTCGCGGCGTTCGGCCTCGGAATCCCACGCGGACAAGTGCACGCGCAGGAACCCGGGCACACCCCAGGCACAAGGTCAGAGCGTACCCAGCGCACCCGCTCCGGTCAAAACAAATGGGATTTCGCCCCGGAGTGCCCGGTATATCCCCATGTGTTAAGGGCTGGTGGGTGGCGTGACCTCGTTCGCCACGACGGCCACCAGCACCACCACGAGCACCGTCACGAGCAGCAGCAGCGCCGTGACGACATAGCCCAGGATCAGGCCGCCCAGCGCGAACCCGTCGCCCTGTTCACCCGTGCGGCGGATCTCCCGGCGCGCCAGGTGGCCCAGCACGATCGCGGGCAGCGCCGTAAGCCCCAGGAACACTCCCCCTATGCCGCAGATCAGCGCGGCGACGGCCTTGGCATTGACCCCGGGCGGCGGCGCCGGCCGCGGCCGGGGGATGTCCAGCACCAGTACGTCCAGTTCACCGTATGTACGGCACTCGTACGCGCGCCCGATGCGCTCCTCGTACTCCGGGAGCGTCAGCCGTCCCTCGGTGTACGCGTCCTTGAGCACTTCCACCGTCCGCTCGCGAGCGGCATCACCGGCAAGCACCGTCGCACCACCTCCCCGATCCGCTCCGTCCTCCCATAGTGCCCGAAGACGGGCAGGGACGGCCGAAGGGCGGCCACCCCCGTGAGGGTGACCGCCCTTCGGCGTCATGACATGGACGTCAGCCGTTGTACGGGCCGTAGTCGTAGTCCTCCAGCGGAACGGCCTGGCCGGAGCCGGTGCCGAACGGGCTGTAGTCGATGTCGTCGTAGCCGACGGCCGAGTACATCGCGGCCTTGGCCTCCTCGGTCGGCTCGACCCGGATGTTGCGGTAACGGGACAGACCCGTACCGGCCGGGATGAGCTTACCGATGATGACGTTCTCCTTCAGGCCCAGCAGGGAGTCGGACTTGGCGTGGATCGCCGCGTCCGTCAGGACCCTGGTCGTCTCCTGGAAGGAGGCGGCCGACAGCCAGGACTCGGTCGCCAGCGAGGCCTTGGTGATACCCATCAGCTGCGGACGGCCGGAGGCCGGGTGGCCGCCTTCCGTCACGACCCGACGGTTCTCGGTCTCGAAGCGGCCGCGCTCGACCAGCTCGCCCGGCAGCAGCTCCGCGTCGCCGGACTCGATGATCGTGACCCGGCGGAGCATCTGCCGGATGATGATCTCGATGTGCTTGTCGTGGATCGACACACCCTGCGAGTTGTAGACCTTCTGGACTTCCCCGACCAGGTGGATCTGAACGGCTCGCTGACCCAGGATGCGCAGCACGTCGTGCGGGTTGGTGGCACCCACGGTCAGCTTCTCGCCGACCTCGACGTGGTCGCCCTCGCCCACCATCAGACGGGCACGCTTGGAGATCGGGTAGGCGATCTCCTCGGAGCCGTCGTCCGGGGTGATGACGATCTTCTTGGTCTTCTCGGTCTCCTCGATACGGATGCGGCCGGCCGCCTCCGAGATCGGGGCGACACCCTTGGGGGTACGGGCCTCGAAGAGCTCGACGACACGCGGCAGACCCTGGGTGATGTCGTCACCGGCCACACCACCGGTGTGGAAGGTACGCATCGTCAGCTGGGTGCCGGGCTCACCGATGGACTGGGCGGCGATGATGCCGACCGCCTCACCGATGTCCACCAGCTTGCCGGTCGCGAGCGAACGGCCGTAGCACATCGCGCAGGTGCCCACCGCGGACTCGCAGGTCAGGACCGAGCGGGTCTTGACCTCGGCGACACCGTTGTGGATGAGCTGCTCGATGAGCACGTCGCCCAGGTCGGTGCCGGCGGTGGCCAGGACGCGCCCGTCCACCACGACGTCCTCGGCGAGGCAGCGCGCGTACACGCTGGTCTCGACGTCGTCCGTCTTGCGCAGCGAGCCGTCCTCGGCGCGCTCGGCGATCGCCAGCTTGAGGCCGCGTTCGGTGCCGCAGTCCTCCTCGCGGATGATCACGTCCTGCGAGACGTCCACCAGACGACGGGTCAGGTAACCCGAGTCGGCGGTGCGCAGAGCGGTGTCGGCCAGACCCTTACGGGCACCGTGGGTGGAGATGAAGTACTCCAGCACGGTCAGGCCCTCACGGAACGAGGCCTTGATAGGACGCGGGATGGTCTCGTTCTTGGCGTTGGACACCAGGCCACGCATACCCGCGATCTGACGCATCTGCATCATGTTTCCACGGGCACCCGAGTCGACCATCATGAAGATCGGGTTGGTCTTCGGGAAGTTCGCTCGCATGGCCTCGGCGACGTCGTTGGTCGCCTTCGTCCAGATCGCGATGAGCTCCTGCGTGCGCTCGTCCTTGGTGATCAGACCACGCTCGTACTGCTTCTGGACCTTCTCGTCCTGCGCCTCGAAGCCGGCGATGATCCCCTTCTTCGCCTCGGGAACGACGATGTCGGAGATGGCCACGGTGACACCGGAACGGGTCGCCCAGTGGAAGCCGGCCGCCTTCAGGTTGTCGAGCGTCGCCGCCACGATGACCTTCGGGTAGCGCTCGGCGAGATCGTTGACGATCTCGGAGAGCTGCTTCTTGCCCACCGGGTAGTCCACGAACGGGTAGTCCTCGGGCAGCAGCTCGTTGAAGAGCGCGCGGCCCAGGGTCGTGTTCAGCCGGAAGGAGTCGCCGAGCTGCCAGGGCTCCTCGCCCTCCACGTCCGCCGGCGGGGTCCAGCCACGCGGCGGGACGGTGCCGATCGGGAAGCGGACGTCGATCCTCGACTGCAGCGACAGCTCGCGGGCGTCGAAGGCCATGATCGCCTCGGCGGTCGAGCCGAACGCCCGGCCCTCACCCTTGAGCTTGCGCTCCTCCGCGTCCGTGGTGAGGAAGAACAGACCCAGGACCATGTCCTGCGTCGGCATCGTCACCGGACGGCCGTCGGCGGGCTTGAGGATGTTGTTCGAGGACAGCATCAGGATGCGGGCCTCGGCCTGCGCCTCCGCGGACAGCGGCAGGTGCACGGCCATCTGGTCGCCGTCGAAGTCCGCGTTGAAGGCGGTGCAGACGAGCGGGTGGATCTGGATGGCCTTGCCCTCGACCAGCTGCGGCTCGAAGGCCTGGATGCCGAGGCGGTGCAGGGTCGGCGCACGGTTCAGCAGCACCGGGTGCTCGGCGATGACCTCTTCGAGCACGTCGTACACGACCGTGCGGCCGCGCTCGACCATGCGCTTGGCCGACTTGATGTTCTGCGCGTGGTTCAGGTCCACCAGGCGCTTCATCACGAACGGCTTGAAGAGCTCCAGCGCCATGGCCTTGGGCAGACCGCACTGGTGCAGCTTGAGCTGCGGGCCGACGACGATGACCGAACGGGCCGAGTAGTCGACGCGCTTGCCGAGCAGGTTCTGACGGAACCGGCCCTGCTTGCCCTTGAGCATGTCGGACAGCGACTTCAGCGGACGGTTGCCGGGGCCCGTGACCGGGCGACCACGACGGCCGTTGTCGAAGAGCGCGTCGACGGCCTCCTGAAGCATGCGCTTCTCGTTGTTCACGATGATCTCGGGGGCACCGAGGTCGAGGAGGCGCTTGAGGCGGTTGTTGCGGTTGATGACGCGGCGGTACAGGTCGTTCAGGTCGGAGGTCGCGAAGCGGCCACCGTCCAGCTGCACCATCGGACGCAGGTCCGGCGGGATCACCGGGACGCAGTCCAGCACCATGCCACCGGGCTTGTTGGTGGTCTGCAGGAACGCGGAGACGACCTTGAGGCGCTTGAGCGCACGGGTCTTCTTCTGGCCCTTGCCGGTACGGATGATCTCGCGGAGCTTGGCGGCCTCCTCGTCCAGATCGAAGGACTCCAGGCGCCTCTGCAGCGCCGCGGCACCCATCGAACCCTGGAAGTAGGTGCCGAAGCGCTCCCGCAGCTCGCGGTAGAGCAGTTCGTCACCCTCCAGGTCCTGGACCTTGAGGTTCTTGAAGCGGGACCACACCTCGTCGAGCCGGTCCAGCTCACGCTGGGCGCGGTCGCGCAGCTGCTTCATCTCACGCTCGGCACCTTCGCGCACCTTGCGGCGCACGTCGGACTTGGCGCCCTCGGCCTCCAGCTCACCGAGGTCGGCCTCGAGCTTCTTCTGCCGGGCCTCGATGTCCGCGTCACGGCGCTGCTCGACCTGCTGGCGCTCGACGGAGACCTGGGCCTCCAGCGAGGGCAGGTCGCGGGTGCGCCGCTCCTCGTCCACCCACGTGATCATGTAGGCGGCGAAGTAGATGACCTTCTCCAGGTCCTTCGGGGCGAGGTCGAGCAGGTAGCCCAGCCGCGACGGAACGCCCTTGAAGTACCAGATGTGGGTCACTGGCGCGGCCAGCTCAATGTGGCCCATCCGCTCACGACGCACCTTGGCGCGAGTGACCTCGACGCCGCAGCGCTCGCAGATGATGCCCTTGAAGCGGACACGCTTGTATTTGCCGCAGTAGCACTCCCAGTCCCGGGTGGGGCCGAAGATCTTCTCGCAGAAGAGTCCGTCCTTTTCCGGCTTCAGGGTGCGGTAGTTGATGGTCTCCGGCTTCTTGACCTCGCCGTGGGACCACTGCCTGATGTCGTCCGCGGTCGCAAGGCCGATCCGCAGCTCGTCGAAGAAGTTGACGTCGAGCACTTTGTCGTCAATCCCTCTTTCGGGGTCGAATGTCAAACATGTCTGAACGGGTCCGGGGTCCTCAGTCCGCGTCAGCGGCTCTGAGGGAGGGGTAGCCGGGGAACTGCCGGAACAGTTCCCCGACTGGCCCGTCAGACCTCTTCGACGCTGCTCGGCTCGCGCCGGGACAGGTCGATTCCGAGCTCCTCCGCGGCGCGGAAGACGTCCTCGTCGGTGTCGCGCATCTCGATCGACATGCCGTCCGAGGACAGCACCTCCACGTTGAGGCAGAGCGACTGCATTTCCTTGATGAGCACCTTGAAGGACTCGGGAATGCCCGGCTCGGGAATGTTCTCGCCCTTGACGATGGCCTCGTAGACCTTCACACGGCCGAGAACGTCGTCGGACTTGATGGTGAGGAGCTCCTGCAGCGCGTAGGCCGCGCCGTATGCCTCAAGGGCCCACACCTCCATCTCGCCGAATCGCTGACCTCCGAACTGCGCCTTACCACCCAGCGGCTGCTGGGTGATCATCGAGTACGGACCGGTGGAACGGGCGTGCAGCTTGTCGTCCACCAGGTGGTGCAGCTTGAGGATGTACATGTAACCGATCGAGACCGGCTCCGGGAACGGCTCACCGGAGCGGCCGTCGAACAGCCGGGCCTTACCCGAGGGCAGCACCAGGCGCTGGCCGTCGCGGTTCGGGATCGTGGCCTCGAAGAGGCCGGTGATCTCGTCCTCGCGGGCACCGTCGAACACCGGGGTGGCGACGTTGGTGCCGGCGGCGACCTGGTCGGCGCCGATCGCCGTGAGGCGTCGCGCCCACTCCTCGCTGAGGCCGGAGACGTCCCAGCCCTGTGCTGCGAGCCAGCCCAGGTGGATCTCCAGGACCTGTCCCGGGTTCATTCGGGACGGGACACCCAGCGGGTTGAGGATGATGTCGACCGGGGAGCCGTCCTCCAGGAACGGCATGTCCTCGATCGGCAGGATCTTGGAGATGACGCCCTTGTTGCCGTGACGGCCGGCGAGCTTGTCACCATCGGTGATCTTGCGCTTCTGCGCGACGTAGACGCGAACCAGCTGGTTCACGCCCGGCGGCAGCTCGTCGCCCTCCTCGCGGTCGAAGACGCGCACGCCGATGATCTTGCCGGTCTCGCCGTGCGGCACCTTCAGCGAGGTGTCGCGGACCTCACGGGCCTTCTCGCCGAAGATCGCGCGCAGCAGGCGCTCCTCCGGGGTCAGCTCGGTCTCGCCCTTCGGGGTGACCTTGCCGACCAGGATGTCGCCGGCGACGACCTCGGCACCGATGCGGATGATGCCGCGCTCGTCCAGGTCCGCCAGGACCTCCTCGGAGACGTTCGGGATGTCCCGGGTGATCTCCTCGGGGCCGAGCTTGGTGTCACGGGCGTCGACCTCGTGCTCCTCGATGTGGATCGAGGAGAGGACGTCGTCCTGCACGAGGCGCTGCGACAGGATGATCGCGTCCTCGTAGTTGTGACCCTCCCACGGCATGAACGCGACCAGCAGGTTCTTGCCGAGCGCCATCTCGCCCTGTTCGGTGGACGGCCCGTCGGCCAGCACCTGGCCGGCGATCACGCGGGCACCCTCGTCCACGACGACCTTCTGGTTGAAGGACGTGCCCTGGTTCGAGCGGGAGAACTTGGCGACGCGG
This sequence comes from Streptomyces sp. RLA123, assembly GCF_056270165.1. Lineage (NCBI taxonomy): Bacteria > Bacillati > Actinomycetota > Actinomycetes > Kitasatosporales > Streptomycetaceae > Streptomyces > Streptomyces sp. RLA123. The sequence goes on from NZ_JBWDOR010000003.1 coordinate 3,475,678, forward strand.
TAGGTGTTGTACGTGCCGTCGTCGTTGGCGACGGTGACGTAGTCCGCGGAGACCTCCTGGACCACACCGTCCTTGTCGGCCTTGATGACGTCACCGGCGTCGACCGCGCAGCGGTACTCCATGCCGGTGCCGACCAGCGGGGCCTGCGCCTTCAGCAGCGGCACGGCCTGGCGCATCATGTTGGAGCCCATGAGCGCACGGTTGGCGTCGTCGTGCTCGAGGAAGGGAATCATGGCGGTCGCGACCGACACCATCTGGCGCGGCGAGACGTCCATGTAGTCGACGTCGTCGCCGGGGATGTAGTCGATCTCGCCGCCACGGCGGCGGACCAGCACGCGGGACTCGGCGAACCGCAGGTCCTCGGTCAGCGGCGCGTTGGCCTGCGCGATGACGAAGCGGTCCTCCTCGTCGGCGGTCAGGTAGTCCACGTCGTCCGTGACGACACCCTCGACGACCTTGCGGTACGGGGTCTCCACGAAGCCGAACGCGTTGACCCGGCCGTAGGAGGCCAGCGAGCCGATCAGACCGATGTTCGGGCCTTCGGGGGTCTCGATCGGGCACATCCGTCCATAGTGGGACGGGTGCACGTCACGGACCTCGAAGCCGGCCCGCTCACGGGACAGACCACCGGGGCCCAGCGCGGACAGACGGCGCTTGTGGGTCAGGCCCGACAGCGGGTTCGTCTGGTCCATGAACTGGGACAGCTGGCTGGTGCCGAAGAACTCCTTGATGGAGGCGACGACCGGCCGGATGTTGATCAGGGTCTGCGGCGTGATCGCCTCGACGTCCTGGGTGGTCATCCGCTCGCGGACGACGCGCTCCATACGGGCCAGACCCGTGCGGACCTGGTTCTGGATGAGCTCGCCGACGTTGCGCAGACGGCGGTTGCCGAAGTGGTCGATGTCGTCGACCTCGACGACCACGGAGGAACCGTTGTCGCCGGTGGTCTCGGTCTCGCCCGCGTGCAGCTTGACCAGGTACTTGATCGCCGAGGTGACGTCCTCGACGGTCAGCACACCGGCGTCCAGCGGCGCGTCGGCACCCAGCTTCTTGTTGATCTTGTAGCGGCCGACCTTGGCCAGGTCGTAGCGCTTGGGGTTGAAGTAGAGGTTCTCCAGCAGCGTCTGCGCGGCCTCACGGGTCGGCGGCTCGCCCGGACGCAGCTTGCGGTAGATGTCCAGCAGCGCGTCGTCCTGGCCCTGGGTGTGGTCCTTCTCCAGGGTGGCGCGCATGGACTCGTACTCGCCGAACTCCTCGAGGATCTGCTCGGTGGTCCAGCCGAGCGCCTTGAGGAGGACGGTGACGGACTGCTTGCGCTTGCGGTCGATGCGGACACCGACCATGTCGCGCTTGTCGATCTCCATCTCCAGCCAGGCACCACGTGAGGGGATGACCTTGGCGGAGTAGATGTCCTTGTCGGACGTCTTGTCGATCTGGCTGTCGAAGTAGACACCCGGCGAGCGGACCAGCTGGGACACCACGACACGCTCGGTGCCGTTGATGACGAAGGTGCCCTTGTTCGTCATGAGCGGGAAGTCGCCCATGAAGACGGTCTGGGACTTGATCTCACCGGTCTCGTTGTTGGTGAACTCGGCCGTGACGAAGAGCGGGGCCGCGTACGTGAAGTCGCGCTCCTTGCACTCGTCGATCGAGTTCTTCGGCGGCTCGAAACGGTGGTCGCGGAAGGTCAGCGACATCGACCCGGAGAAGTCCTCGATCGGAGAGATCTCCTCGAAGATCTCCTCCAGACCGGACTTGGTGGGGACGTCCTGGCCACTGTCCAGGGCCGCCTCGACGCGAGACTTCCACGCGGCGTTGCCGAGGAGCCAGTCAAAGCTCTCGGTCTGCAGCGCGAGGAGGTTCGGGACCTCGAGGGGCTCCTTGATCTTCGCGAAAGAAATGCGCAGCGGGGCGGTGCTTGCGCCGTTGTTCGAATTGGCAGTCGAGGCGTTGCGCGAGGCGGCCAAGAGGGGGTCCTTCCGAGGGCTCGGACTCACTACGCGCGTACCGGCTTCCGCCCCCGGGCACAGACAAGGATGTCCTGCTCAGGACAGTTCCCCATGTGTGCTCAGGCTTGGGCTGGTCCCTGGTGACGGGCCAGGCGACAGCTAACAGGCAGCGCAAAGGGTCAGTGTAGCCACTTGGCACACTGATGTCCAATGCAGAGTTTCGGAGACCGGTGCTGCACCAATCTCGTCCTCCGTGGGGGTCCCTGGGAGCCCCTTGTTGTAAGCCGTCATGCCCCTCGTTCACGCTTGCCACGCTAGGCATTCCCGCATCGCTCTCGATCCATGCCTCGGTACATGGCCGATGTGTCGACGCGTCCTGAGAATCGCGCGCCGCGTCCTGTTCGTCAAGGCCCCCGCCCCGCGGAGATCCTCACAGGGAGATCCTCACAGGGGGGGGTGGTACGCGACGAGCCGCGACGTCAGCGGAACGACGATGATCACCTTACCCGGGGAGGGCGACAGCCCGGGTGAAGCCTCACGCAAACGACCGAGGGCGGCCACCCGAAAGGGTGGCCGCCCTGCGGCTGATCAGCCCCGGAAGGGGCGTGGATCACTTGACCTCGACGGACGCGCCCGCGGCCTTGAGGGACTCGGCGGCCTTCTCGGCGGCCTCCTTGGCGACCTTCTCGAGAACCGGCTTCGGAGCGCCGTCGACGAGGTCCTTGGCCTCCTTCAGACCCAGGGAGGTCAGCTCACGCACGACCTTGATGACCTGGATCTTCTTCTCGCCGGCGCCGGTGAGGATGACGTCGAACTCGTCCTGCTCCTCGACGGCCTCGACCGGGGCACCCGGGCCCGCGACGCCGGCAACGGCGACGGGGGCGGCGGCGGTGACGTCGAACTTGTCCTCGAAGGCCTTCACGAACTCGGAGAGCTCGATGAGGGTCATCTCCTCGAACTGGGCGAGCAGGTCGTCCTGGCTGAGCTTCGCCATGATGGCGGTCCTTCCACTAATTCGGCTGGTGCCGTATGTACATTGCGGCGGGCGTACGGGCCCGCTAGAGAACAGCGGGAGTGGTTACTCCGCGTCCTCGGCGGGAGCCGGCTCGCCGGCACCGCCCTGCTCGGCCTGCTTGGCACGGAGCGCGTCCACGGTGCGGACGAGCTTCGACGGCAGCGCCTGGAAGACCGCGGCAGCCTGGGAGGGCTTGGCCTTCATGGCACCCGCCAGCTTGGCGAGCAGCACCTCGCGGGACTCGAGGTCCGCGAGCTTCTTGATCTCATCGGCGGACAGCGGCTTGCCGTCAAGCACACCGCCCTTGATGATGAGGTTCGGGTTGTCCTTGGCAAAGTCACGAAGACCCTTCGCCGACTCCACCGGGTCACCGGTGACGAAGGCGACAGCAGTCGGACCCGCGAACAGGTCGTCCAGCTGGCTGATCCCGGCCTCGTTGGCCGCGATCTTGGTCAGCGTGTTCTTCACCACGGCGTACGTGGCGTTCTCACCGAGCGAACGGCGCAGCGTCTTCAGCTGCGCCACGGTGAGACCGCGGTACTCGGTCAGCACAGCGGCGTTGGAACTGCGGAACTTGTCCGTCAGCTCGGCAACCGCGGCGCCCTTCTCGGGCTTCGCCATAGAGCCTCGGCCTCCTTCCGGGTGATTCGGACCGCACGGTAAGGGGCCGGGCAAAACAAACGCCCCGGCGCAGGCGCACGGGGCGTGACTCGACCAAGATCGCGAAACGATCCCGGGAGTACATCCACATTCACCTGCGCGGGTCGTCCGTAGTAAACGGATCCTTCGGCCGCCGCACCCTGTGAGGGCACGGCAACGACCAGCGGTCTTTGGCTTCTGGGGAAGAGTACGCGAACCGATCGGCGGCAAGCAAATCAGGCGCCGGAGCCTCGGCGTCAGCCGTCGACGTCGGAGGCCTGCATGTTCTTCAGCGTCTTGAACAGGTCGACGGTGTCCTTCGCCGGCGGCGCCTTCACGGTGGTCGCCGCACCGTAGTCGGAGTAGTCGGAGCGGATCTTCACCGTGCCCTGCGACATCGTCATCCCGACGGCCATCCGGACCGGGTAGTGGTCGGAGTTGACCCAGAACTCGGTGTCGTAGCCCTTGATCCCCAGCTTCTTGGTGCGGGCGATCACGTCCGCCCGCTGCTTCTCCGAAAGGGAGGAGGCGGCCTTGTCGGCTCCGAGCATCTCCTCGAAGGTGAGCGTGCCCTTGTAGTGCTCCGCCCGGACACCGCCGATCTGCTCCGCACCGAGGTGCTTGAGGCTCGGCGACTCCAGCAGCAGGGCGAGCTGCTCGGACGGGTCCTGGTTCATGTTCTCCAGGCCGGCCATCATCTGCTTCTGCATCTCGGCGCTGCCGCTCGCCGCGGCGGCGGCCTTGAAGTCCAGCTTCACCCAGTGCTTGCCACCCATGGTGGCGGCCTGCTCGGCGCCCATGTCCATGTACATGGAGTCGTCCACCAGCACCATGTGCACCTGGGAGGGGGCGTCGGGGGCGCTGTCGGTGAGGGCGGAGCCCCTGACCACCATGTCCATCGCCGCGGGGTCCCAGCCCTGGACACCGGAGACCTGCACCGTGCCGCTGTCCGCCATGCCGGGCGGCGTCGTCACCGTCATCCGGACCTTCGCGGACCTGGCCTCGGTGGTCTTGGTGAAGGCGGCACGGATGAACCGGACCGCCTCACTCCGCGTCTGCAGGGCCCCTGCCTTCCCCCCGGCGCCCGTGTCGCCGCCCTGGCAACCCGCGAGACCCACCACGACGGCCGCGGCCGCCAGACCGGCACTCGCGCGCCTGGCTGCGGACATGCTCATGAATTCCCACCCCTGAGTCTCGTTCCCCGGCCCCGGCGACTGCCCGGGGCCGTTGGCACGCTAGCGCACCGCGCCGACACTGTCGTACGAAAAAACCGGCCCCCCGCGCCTTGCAGGCGCGGGGGGCCGGTTCACAGCACACGACCCGGTCAGAGAGCGGCCGGGTCCTCCTCGACGAGGAGGTTGCGGGTGCGGTTGGAGTCGAGCGGAATGCCGGGGCCCATCGTGGTGCTGATGGCGGCCTTCTTGATGTAGCGGCCCTTGGCGGCCGACGGCTTCAGACGCAGGATCTCGTCCAGCGCGGCGCCGTAGTTCTCGACCAGCTGCTGCTCACCGAAGGAGGTCTTCCCGATGATGAAGTGCAGGTTCGAGTGCTTGTCGACGCGGAACTCGATCTTGCCACCCTTGATCTCGGTGACGGCCTTGGCGACGTCGGGGGTGACGGTGCCGGTCTTCGGGTTCGGCATCAGGCCACGGGGGCCGAGGACACGGCCCAGACGGCCGACCTTGCCCATGAGGTCCGGGGTGGCGACGACGGAGTCGAAGTCCAGACGACCCTTCGCCACCTCGTCGATCAGCTCGTCGGCGCCGACGATGTCGGCGCCCGCGGCACGCGCGGCCTCGGCACGGTCACCGGTCGCGAAGACCAGGACCCGGGCGGTCTTACCGGTGCCGTGCGGGAGGTTCACGGTGCCACGGACCATCTGGTCGGCCTTGCGCGGGTCGACACCCAGACGGAAGGCCACCTCGACGGTGCTGTCGAACTTGGTGCTGGAGGTCTCCTTGGCGAGACGGACCGCCTCGAGGGGGGCGTACACACGCTCCCGGTCGATCTTGCTGTCCGCAGCGCGGAGAGACTTGCTGCGCTTGCTCACTGCTGCTCCTGTGTGTCCTGAGGAGTCGTGGTGGGGGCCGAGCCGGCCCTGCCACGTTCTTGCGGGTGGGAAGAGGTGCCGGGGGGCTGTCAGCCCTCGACCGTGATGCCCATGGAACGCGCGGTGCCGGCGATGATCTTCTCGGCGGCGGCCAGGTCGTTCGCGTTCAGGTCGGGCATCTTGGTCGTGGCGATCTCGCGGACCTGGTCACGCGTAAGCTTCGCGACCTTGGTCTTGTGCGGCTCGCCGGAGCCCTTGTCCACACCCGCGGCCTTGAGGATCATGCGCGAGGCCGGCGGGGTCTTGGTGATGAAGGTGAAGGAACGGTCGTCGTAGACCGTGATCTCCACCGGGATCACCCAGCCACGCTGCGACTCGGTCGCCGCGTTGTAGGCCTTGCAGAATTCCATGATGTTGACGCCGTGCTGGCCGAGCGCCGGGCCGACGGGCGGGGCCGGGTTGGCCGCACCTGCGTTGATCTGGAGCTTGATAAGCCCCGTGACCTTCTTCTTCTTGGGAGGCATTGCTCTCTCCGGGTCCTAGTGAGAGTGTTCCTGCCTGCGAGCAGGCATACCGCACGATTTTAGCGGTGTGCCGCCGAAACCCGGAAACCGGCAGGTCAGGACGTCCGCAAAGGACCGTTCACCGCATCGCGGGACCGGTCGCCGGCCGGCGGCCCGGTGACCGCCCCGGTACGCGAAAGAGCCCCTGCCCAGCGGGAGAACGCTGGGTGCAGGGGCTCTTTCGGAAGACCGTCGGGTCAGTTCTTCTGGATCTGGTCGAAGCTGAGCTCGACCGGGGTCTCGCGGCCGAAGATCTCGACGAGGCCCTTGACCTTCTTGGAGTCCGGGTTGATCTCGTTGATCGTGGCCTGGAGGGTCGCGAAGGGGCCGTCGGTGACCGTGACCGAGTCGCCGACCTCGAAGTCCAGCACCTGGACCTCGACCTTGCGCTTCGTCGCGCCGCCCTCGCCGCCCTCGGCGGACCCGCCCTGCTCCTCGGCCTCGGGAGCGAGCATCTTGGTGACCTCGTCCAGCGTCAGCGGGTACGGGTCGTAGGCGTTGCCGACGAAGCCGGTGACGCCGGGCGTGTTGCGGACGACGCCCCAGGACTCGTTCGTCAGGTCCATGCGCACCAGCACATAGCCGGGGAGCTTGTTCTGACGGACGGTGCGGCGGTCGCCGTTCTTGATCTGGACGACTTCTTCCTGGGGCACTTCGGCCTGGTAGATGTAGTCCTCGACGTTCAGTGAGACGGCGCGCTGCTCCAGGTTGGACTTCACGCGGTTCTCGTAGCCCGCGTAGGTGTGGATGACGTACCACTCGCCGGGCAGGGCACGCAGCTCGTCGCGGAAGGCCGCCACCGGGTCCACCGGGGCCTGCTCCTCCGCGGTCTCCTCGTCCTCGCCCTCGACGGCCGCCGTCTCGTCCACATCCTCGTCGACGACCTGCACCGCGTCCTGCTCGGCCGGCTCACCGGCGGCCTGGTCAGCAGCCTCGGCCTGGTCGATGTCGCCGTCGGCGGCCTCGACGATGTCGAGCGCGGTGTCGTCGCCCTCGACGGTCTCGTCGGCGTCGTACAGGTTCGGGTCAGACACGGTCGCTGCTTCTTCCTTCAAGATGTGGAACAGGCGGTCCGGCACCACGGGTGCCCTCCGCGAGGGGAATCACCCGAAGATGTACGAGACGCCCTTGTTGAGTCCCCAGTCAATCACGGTCACGATCGCGATGATGACCACAACGAAGACAATCACCACGCTGGTGTACGTGCTGAGCTCGTTGCGCGTCGGCCACACGACCTTGCGGAGCTCCGCCACGATCTGGCGGTAGAAGAGCGCGAGGCGGGCCAGAGGGCCCTTCTTCCCGCGCTTGCCGCCGCGACGAGCCTTCTTGGAGCCGTCGTCCGCGGAGCCGTCGTCAGGACGACCGCTTTCAGGTGTTGCGGTCGAGCCCAGGGCTTCCGTCACTCGTCCTCACCTGAATCCGATTGATTGCCGATACAACAAAGAAGCGTGTGCCTGCGAACAGCAGGGTCGGAGGGACTCGAACCCACAACCGCTGGTTTTGGAGACCAGTGCTCTACCAATTGAGCTACGACCCTTTGAGTGTCCCCCAACGTACCGCATCCGGCCGAGTGCACGATGTGCACAGGCATGATCGGCTCGCGGGGGCCATCGACGGATGAGTGTACGTGTTCCGGGCCCGGCCGTCGAATGCGTTGCGTGTTCGGCGCGGTTGGGCTCGGTTCTGCCCGGAAGGTGAACTCGTGTGCCCGGGGCCCCCGCGGTCTGCGACGATGCAGACATGACCGCAGCAACTGAACGACGCGTGTCGGCCCGCATCGGGTCGATCTCCGAGTCCGCGACGCTCGCCGTGGACGCCAAGGCCAAAGCGCTCAAGGCCGCCGGGCGACCGGTCATCGGCTTCGGTGCCGGCGAGCCCGACTTCCCCACGCCCGACTACATCGTCGAGGCGGCCGTGGAGGCGTGCCGCAATCCGAAGTACCACCGCTACACCCCCGCCGGCGGGCTGCCGGAGCTGAAGGCCGCGATCGCCGCCAAGACGCTGCGCGACTCCGGCTACGAGGTCGACCCCTCCCGGATCCTGGTCACCAACGGCGGCAAGCAGGCCATCTACGAGGCCTTCGCCGCCATCCTCGACCCGGGCGACGAGGTCATCGTCCCGGCCCCGTACTGGACGACGTACCCGGAGTCGATCCGGCTGGCCGGCGGTGTCCCGGTCGCGGTCGTGGCCGACGAGACGAGCGGCTACCGGGTCACCGTCGAGCAGCTGGAAGCCGCGCGCACCGAGAACACCAAGGTCGTGCTCTTCGTGTCGCCGTCCAACCCGACCGGCGCCGTCTACAGCGAGGCCGAGACCGAGGCGATCGGCCGCTGGGCCGTCGAGCACGGCCTGTGGGTGCTGACCGACGAGATCTACGAGCACCTGGTCTACGGCGGCGCCTCCGCCGTCTCGCTGCCCGCGCTCCTGCCCGAGCTGCGCGACAAGTGCATCGTGGTCAACGGCGTCGCCAAGACCTACGCCATGACCGGCTGGCGCGTCGGGTGGGTCATCGGGCCCCAGGACGTGATCAAGGCCGCGACCAACCTCCAGTCGCACGCCACCTCGAATGTGAGCAACGTCGCACAGGCCGCCGCCCTGGCCGCCGTCTCCGGCGACCTCGAGGCCGTGGCGCGGATGCGCGAGGCCTTCGACCGGCGCCGGCAGACCATCGTGCGGATGCTCAACGAGATCCCGGGCGTGGTGTGCCCCGAGCCGGAGGGCGCGTTCTACGTGTACCCGTCGGTCAAGGACGTGCTCGGCAAGGAGATCCGCGGCAGGCGGCCGCAGAGCTCCGTGGAGCTCGCCGAGATCATCCTGGAGGACGTCGAGGTCGCGGTCGTACCGGGCGAGGCCTTCGGCACTCCGGGCTATCTGCGTCTGTCGTACGCGCTCGGTGACGAGGACCTGGTCGAGGGCGTCTCCCGGATCCAGAAGCTGCTGGGCGAGGCCAAGGCCTGACGCATCGGCGCTGTCGCGGGCCCCGGCCGGGTCGGCCGGGGCCCGCGCGCGTGTGCGGGCAAGCCCTCGTTCGGGGAAAGCGCTACCGGCACCCTCGGCCGATGCGGCAGGATCTCTGAATGGCACGCGATGTTTCCCTCCTCCCCAAGGCGCACCTGCACCTGCACTTCACCGGCTCGATGCGGCCGGCGACCCTGCTGGAACTGGCCGGCAAGTACGGGGTGCACCTCCCCGAGGCCCTGACCTCCGGCGAGCCGCCGAGACTCCGCGCGACCGACGAGCGCGGCTGGTTCCGCTTCCAGCGCCTGTACGACATCGCGCGATCGGTGCTCCGCACCCCCGACGACATCCGGCGGCTGGTGCGGGAGGCCGCGGAGGAGGACGCCAGGGACGGTTCGGGGTGGCTGGAGATACAGGTCGACCCGACCTCGTACGCGCCCCGGCTGGGCGGGCTGATCCCGGCCATGGAGATCATCCTGGACGCGGTGGAGAGCGCCTCCCGCGACACCGGCGTGGGCATGGCCGTGGTCGTGGCCGCCAACCGCACCAAACACCCGCTCGACGCCCGCACGCTGGCCCGGCTCGCGGTGCGCTACGCCGGCAACGGCGTGGTCGGCTTCGGGCTCTCCAACGACGAACGGCGCGGCCTGGCGCGGGACTTCGACCGGGCCTTCGCCATCGCCCGTGAGGGCGGCCTGCTGGCGGCCCCGCACGGGGGCGAGCTGTCCGGTGCGAGCAGCGTCCGTGACTGCCTCGACGACCTGCACGCGAGCCGTATCGGGCACGGCGTGCGGGCCGCGGAGGACCCGAGGCTGATGGCGAAGCTCGCCGAACGCGGCGTGACCTGCGAGGTCTGCCCCGCGTCCAATGTCGCCCTGGGCGTCTACGAGGAGCCCGGGGAAGTACCGCTGCGCACGCTCTTCGACGCCGGGGTGCCGATGGCCCTGGGCGCGGACGACCCGCTGCTGTTCGGCTCGCGGCTGGCCGCTCAGTACGAGCTGGCACGGGATACGCACGGCTTCGGCGACGCCGAGCTGGCCGAGCTGGCCCGCCAGTCCGTACGCGGGTCGGCGGCCCCGCAGGGGGTGCGCAGCAAGCTGCTGGCCGGCATCGACGACTGGCTCAGCGATTGATTCCGGCCAGTACGGTGCGGGCGATGGCGGCGGCGAACTCCTCCAGCGGCCGGTCGTCGACGGGTTCGCCCAGATAGCAGTTGAGGAAGCCGCGCTGATAGCACGCACCGAGCAGCAGCGCGGCCGCCGCGTCGGTGTCGGCGTCGGCGCGGATGCGGCCGCCCGCGCGCTCCGCGCGCAGGTAGCGGGACAGGGCGTGCAGCGGGACGACCGGCCCGCGGTCCAGCGGGCGCAGGGCCTCGCGGTGCCGGGCCAGCAGGGCGGGTTCGGCAAAGAGCGAGGCGGCGATGGGCACGCTGGACTCGTAGAAGAGCACTGCGGTGCGCGCGATGTCGGCGAGGCAGCTCTCGACGCTGCGGCCGCCCGGGTCCGCCGTCAGTTCGGCCATCAGCGGCCCGAGCCGGGGCGCCCGCTCCGCCAGGACGTGGACGAAGAGCTCCTCCTTGTTGGCGAAGTGCTTGTAGAGCGCGGCCTCTGAGCAGCCGGCCGCCTTGGCGATCTCCTTGGTGGTCGTCCTGGCGAGGCCGATCGTGCGCATCAGGCGGTCGGCGGCGTCCAGAATTCGCTGCCGTGTGGGCGTTGACTCGGGGGTGAGCATGCGCTCACCCTATTAGTGAGTGAATACTCACCCACCTATCCCTCGGGGAGATCTGCGATGGAACTCACGGTGTTCGGAGCGACCGGCGGCATCGGACAGGAGATCGTGCGTCAGGCGCTGGCGCAGGGCCACGGCGTGACCGCGGTGGTGCGCGACCCGGCCCGGCTGCCGGTGACCGGCACCGGCCTGCGGGTGGTCACCACGGCGCTGACCGATCCCGAACCGCTGCGCACCGCGGTCGCCGGGCGGGACGCGGTGCTGTCCGGGCTCGGTCCGCGGCGGCGCAAGGACGCGGGGATCGCCACCAGGATCACCCGTCCGGTCCTGCGCGCCATGGAGGCCGAGGGCGTGCGCCGCTTCGTCGCGGTCAGCGCGGCGCCGCTGGGCCCCGTCCCGGACGGCGAGACGCTGCTCGGGCGGATCGTGACGTCCGTGGTCTCCGGGCTGCTGCGGCCGGTCTACGACGACCTGCGCGAGATGGAGGACGAGATGCGCCGCAGCGCCACCGACTGGACCGCCGTCCGGCCGCCGAAGCTCAACGACAGGCCGCTGACCGGGGTCTACCGGACGGCCCTGGGCGCCAACCTGCGCGCCGGCCACAGCATCGGCCGGGCCGACGTCGCCCACGCGATGCTCGCCGCGATCGGCGACACCGCGACGGTGAAGCAGGCGCTGGGCGTGGCGTACTGACGCCGGGCGCTACCGGCCCCGGAAAATCGCTTCCCGCCCGCCGGGCCGCTGCGGCATCGTTCCCGGCATGACACACACGCCACGCCTGGAGACGATCACCGCCGGCAATCTCGACGCGGCGCTCGGCCTGAGGGTCAGGACCGGGCAGGAGCACTTGGTCGCGCCGGTCGTGAAGTCCCTCGCCGAGGCGTACGTCCATCAGGACACCGCCTGGCCGCGGCTGATCACCGACGACGGCCGGGCGGTCGGCTTCGTGATGGCGTTCCTGGACATCGACTGGACCGGCGACGGCACGGGCCGTGACGTGCGGTCCGGTCTGTGGCGGCTGCTCGTGGACGCGCGGGAGCAGGGCCGCGGTTACGGCCGCTTCGCCGTCGCTGAGGTCGCCGCCGGGATCCGCCGGCGCGGAGGCACCCGGATGACCAGCACATGGGTGCCGGGTCCGGGCGGTCCCGGGCGTTTCTACGAGACTCTCGGCTTCCGCCTGACCGGGGAGACCAGCGGGGACCAAGTGGTCGGTGAGCTGGAGCTCGGCGACCTCGGTCCCGGCTCCGGCTCCGGCTCCGGTCCCGGCCAGGTCAGACGCTGACGCCGACCGTCACCGGCTCGTTGACCAGGGTGACGCCGAAGGCCTCGTGGACGCCGGCGACGACCTCGCGGGCGAGCGCCAGCAGGTCGGCGGTGGTGGCGGAGCCGCGGTTGGTCAGGGCCAAGGTGTGCTTGGTGGAGATGCGGACGGGGCCGCTGCCGTACCCCTTGGTGAACCCCGCCTTGTCGATCAGCCAGGCCGCTGAGGTCTTGATGTGGCCGTCGCCCGCGGAGTAGGCGGGCGGCTCGGTGTCCGGGCCGTGGCGGTCGTGGACGCGGCTGAGGAAGTCGGCGTACGCGGCCTCGGTGAGGATCGGGTTGGTGAAGAAGGAGCCCGCCGACCAGGTGTCGTGGTCCTCCGGGTCCAGCACCATGCCCTTGCCGGAGCGCAGCTTCAGCACCGTCTCGCGGGCGGTGGCCAGGGCCACCCGGTCGCCGGTACCGACCCCCAGGGCGCGGGCCACCTCGGCGTACTTCACGGGGGCGGACATGCCGCCGGCGTCCTCCAGCGCGAAGCGGACGCGCAGCACGACGTAGCGCGCGGGATCCGCCTTGAAGCGGCTGTGGCGGTACGAGAAGGCGCATGCGGCGTTGTCCAGCGTGACGGTCTCCCCCGCGACGCGGTCGTACGCGATCACTTCGGTGATCGTGCTCGCCACTTCCTGGCCGTACGCGCCCACGTTCTGGATCGGCGTGGCCCCGGCGGAGCCCGGGATGCCCGCCAGGCACTCCACGCCCGCCAGGCCCGCCTCCACGGTGCGGGCGACGGCGTCCGTCCACACCTCGCCCGCGGCCAGCTCCAGTGCGGTGCCGTGCAGTTCGAAGCCCCGGGTGGCGATGCGCAGCGCGGTGCCCGCGAAGCCCTCGTCGCCGATGACCAGGTTGCTGCCGCCGCCGATGACCAGCAGTGGTGTCCCGGACGCGTCCGCCTCCCGGACCGCCTCGACGACCTCGGCGTCGGTGGTCGCGGTCACCAGGCGGGTGGCGGGGCCGCCGAGGCGGAAGGTGGTCAGGGGCGCGAGCGGGGCGTCGTGGAGTACGTGCACGGCATTCAGAGTACGGGGCGGACGGCGCCCGCCAGGGCCCCGCCCGCCCGCTCCCGGTTCGCTCCGCCGCCGCTTACAGGGCCTCGAGGATCGTGGCGTTGGCGAGCCCGCCCGCCTCGCACATGGTCTGCAGCCCGTAGCGCGCGCCGCGGGCCCGCATGGCGTGGACGAGGGTGGTCATCAGCCGGGTGCCGCTGGCCCCGAGCGGGTGGCCCAGCGCGATGGCACCGCCGTTGACGTTGACCTTGGCCGGGTCGGCACCGGTCTCCTGCTGCCAGGCCAGGACGACGCCGGCGAAGGCCTCGTTGACCTCGAACAGGTCGATGTCGTCCAGGCCCAGCCCGGCGCGGCGCAGCACCCGCTCGGTCGCCGGGATGACGCCGGTCAGCATCAGCAGCGGGTCGGAGCCGGTGACGGCGAAGCTGTGCAGCCGGGCGAGCGGACGCAGGCCGAGGCGCTCGGCGGTCTCACCGCTCATGATCAGGACGGCGGAGGCGCCGTCGTTGATCGGGCTGCTGTTGCCGGCGGTCACCGACCAGTCGATCTGCGGGAAGCGCTCGGCGTACCCGGGGTGGGCGAAGGCGGGACGGAGCCCGGCCAGGACCTCCGGGGTGGTCGTGGGGCGCACCGACTCGTCGGCGGTCAGCCCGGCGAGCGGGGCGACCTCCGCGTCGAAGGCGCCCGCCGCCCACGCCGCGGCGGCCTTGCGGTGCGACTCGGTGGCGAAGACGTCCATGGCCTCACGGCCGAGCGACCACTTGGCAGCGATCAACTCGGCGCTGATGCCCTGCGGGACGAGCCCTCCGGGGAAGCGCTCCGCGATGCCGGGCCCGAACGGGTCGGAGCCGGGAAGCACGCTGGACCCCATCGGCACCCGGCTCATCGACTCCACTCCGCAGGCCACGACGATGTCGTAGGCGCCCGCGATGACGCCCTGCGCGGCGAAGTGCACGGCCTGCTGCGAGGACCCGCACTGGCGGTCGACGGTGGTGGCCGGGACCGAGTCGGGGAAACCGGCGGACAGCCAGGCCCAGCGAGTGGTGTTCATGGCCTGCTCGCCGACCTGGCCCACGGTGCCGCCGACGACGTCGTCGACCAGCGCCGGGTCGATGCCGCTGCGACTGACGAGCTCCGCGAGGGTGTGGGCGAGCAGTTCCACCGGGTGCGTGCCGGCGAGCGCCCCACCGGTCTTGCCCTTGCCGATGGGGGTGCGGACGGCTTCGACGATGACGGCGTCACGCATGAGGGTCGCCTCCTGGGGTGAGGGTGGGGTTCCGGGGGTTGATTTGAATATCCAACTAACTCCCTACTCCAGAGTAGGACCAGTCGATTTGAAATCACAACCTGCCATGTGAGACTGGACCGGTGAGCCCGACCACAGCCCGTCCCGCACTCCCCGGGCGCCCCTGCTCCGCCGCCGCCGCGCTCCAGGTCGTCGGGGAGAAGTGGGCGCTGCTCGCGATGCGCGAGATCCTCTACGGCAACCACCGCTTCGACGCCATCGCCCGCAACACCGGCGCGCCGCGCGACCGGCTCACGGCGCGGCTGCGCGCGCTGGAGGAGGCCGGCGTCATCGAGCGCCGCGCGTACAGCGAGCGCCCGCCGCGGTACGAGTACCACCCCACCGCCGCCGGCCTGGACCTCACCGAGGTCCTCCGCGCCCTGGTCAGATGGGGCGACACATGGATCGTCGACGAGCCCCCGGTCACCTTCCGCCACCACGACCACCTCTTCGACCCCGTGGAGACGTGCCGCACCTGCGGGGAGACGGTGGGCGAGGGCAGCCTCGCGCTCACCCTCAACACCCCGGACTGGGACCACAGCGGCCCCGTCGGCTGATCCGCCGGCGTCAGATGAACGCCGTGCGGCCCCACCCCGGCTCGGGGGTGGGGCCGCACGGGCGTCGGCGTCACTGCTCCGCGCCCACCGGAAGCCGCGCGTCCCCGGCCGCGCCGGCCTTCTCCGCGGCCGCCGCGGCGGAACGCCGCCCCGGTACGAGGAGTGCCGCGACCGCGCCGATACCGACCGCCGCCGCGCCGGCCCAGAGGGCGGGGGTGATGCCGTCCACGAAGCGGGTGGCGGACTCGTAGCCGCCCTGGGCGGAGAAGACCGCCGCCAGACCGGCCACACCGAGCGCGCCGCCCACCTCGCGCAGGGCGTTGTTGGCTCCCGAGGCGATGCCCTGCTCCTCCGGGCGAACGCTGCTCATGACGATGTTGGCGCTCGGCGCGAAGTACAGGGCCATGCCGACACCGCTCACGACGAGCGCCGGGATCTGCGCTCCGTAGGACACACCCGGCTCGATGACCAGGGCGAAGAGCCCGAGCCCGACCGCCTGGAGGGCGAGTCCCGCCGCGACGACCGGGCGGCCGCCGATCCGGTCGGAGAGGAAGCCCGCGATCGGCGCCACGATCATCGGCATGCCGGTCCAGGGCAGCATCCGCAGCCCCGCCTCCGTCGGGGTGTAGCCCGCGACGCCCTGCAGGAACTGGCTGAGCAGGAAGATCGACCCGAACATCCCGAGGAACATCAGCAGGCTCGCCGCGTTGATCGCGGCGAACGCGCGGCTGCGGAACAGCCGCATCGGCAGGATCGGATTGCGGGCCCGCATGCCGTGCCGCACGAAGAGGGCGAGCAGGACGCCGCCCGCGATCAGGCCGCCGAGCACCGGCCCGCTGGTCCAGCCGTCGGCGTTGCCGCGGACCAGGGCGTAGACGATCCCGAAGAGGCCGGCGCTGGCGAGCAGCGTGCCGGGCACATCCAGCCGCGGGTTGGGGCCGCGGCTCTCGGCCAGGCGCAGCCGGGCGAGCGGGATGAGCGCCAGACCGAGCGGGACGTTGACCCAGAAGATCCACTGCCAGGAGATGTGCTCGGTCAGCGAGCCCCCGATCAGCGGGCCGGCCGCGACCGCGAGGCCGTTGACCGCGCCCCAGATGCCGAAGACCATCCCGCGCCGCTGCGGCGGCACCGCGGCCGACAGCAGGGTGAGGGTCAGCGGCATGAGGATGGCGGCGCCGACGCCCTGGACCGCGCGGGCCGCGATCAGCTCGCCCATGCCCGGCGCGAGCGCGGCGCCCGCGGAGGCGGTGGAGAAGACGCCGAGCCCGACCAGGAACATGCGCCGGCGCCCGAAGCGGTCGCCCAGGGCCGCGCCGAACATGAGGAGGACGGCGAAGGTGAGCGTGTAGGCGCTCACCGTCCACTCCAGGTCCTCCAGGGCACCGCCCAGGTCCTTGCGGATGGAGGGCAGCGCGGTGGTGACCACGAGGTTGTCCAGCGCGGCCATGAAGCCGGCGACGCTGGTGATGAGCAGGGCCCAGCCGATACCCCCGCGTCCCGCGGGAGCGTCCTGCCGCTTGTCTCGCTGTGCCGGTTCCATGGTCCTGGTTCCCCCAAGCTTATTAGTAATTGATCAATAACTTTCGCGGACAGACGTCCGCCCGGCAGGGCCCGGCCGGCAGGCGACCAACCGGCCCTTCGTCTATGCGCTCAGTGCCCGCCGGCCGGGGGATTCCCCGGGAAGCGGTCGGCGTAGAGCTCCTCGATGCCCGTCCAGCAGCGCGCGCCGGGCGGGACACCCAGCGCGACCAGCACGTTCACCAGCATCCCGGTGCCGAAGAACTCGGCCACCCCCCGCTCGCCCACCCCGGTGCGCACCGTGACGTACTCCCACAGCCCCAGCCAACCGCTGCGGCAGGCGTCGCGGATCTCCTCGTCGTCGACGGCGGCCACGTACATCTGCAACTGCATCCGCAGGACGTCGCCGCCCGTGATGAGCTCCTGGTACGAGCCGCACATCGCCTCGAAGGCCTCCTCCCCCTCCAGGCCCTGCGCCGCCTTCTCGAAGTGCGCCTCGATACTGCGGACGCACCGCTCGGCCACGGCCAGGAACAGCGCCTTCTTGTTCGGGAAGAGCCGGAAGAGGTACGGCTGCGACACCCCCATGCGCTTGGCGATGGCGCCGGTGGACGTGCCGTGGTAGCCGCCCATGCCGAACTCCGTCATCGCGGCGCGCACGGCCGCCTCGCGGCGTTCGTCCGCACTCATCCGCATTCCGTCGCTCGCCATACTTAGTAAGTTATCAGTCACTAACAAGGTAGAACAAGGGAGAGACGGCGGGACACCCCGCCGCCTCCCCCTGCGTACGCCGGTACGGTTACGCCAGCCGGACCACCGCGCGGGACATGCCCAGCACCTTCTGCCCGGCACTGACGGCCGTCACATCGACCCGCACCGTGCGCTCGTCGTCGTCCAGCTTGGCCGCGACCTTGGCGCTGACCTCGATGAGCGCGCCCTCCTCGCCGTCGGGCACCACGACCGGCTTGGTGAAGCGCACCCCGTAGTCGACGACCGCGCCCGGGTCGCCCACCCAGTCCGTCACCACACGGATCGCCGAGGCCATGGTGAACATGCCGTGCGCGATCACGTCCGGCAGGCCCACCTCCTTGGCGAACCGCTCGTTCCAGTGGATCGGGTTGAAGTCACCCGAGGCACCCGCGTACCGCACGAGCGTGGCGCGATTCACAGGGAACGACCGCGCCGGCAGTTCGGTGCCGACCTCGACCTCGTCGTAGGAGATCTTCGCCGCCATCAGCTCACTCACCCTCCGGCGCGCGCGCCACCAGCTTGGTCAGCGCGGTCACCACGTGCTCGCCGCTCTCGTCGTAGGCCTCGCCGCGGACATCGATGACATCGTTGCCCGCGAGCGACTTGATCGCGTCGATCGCGACCGTCACGGACAGCCGGTCACCGGCCCGTACCGGGCGGGTGTAGGCGAACCGCTGGTCGCCGTGGACGACCCGCCCGTAGTCCAGTCCCAGCTCCGGGTCGAGGATGACCTGCATCGAAGCCTTGAACGTCATGACGAAGGCGAAGGTCGGCGGGGCGATCACATCGGGGTGCCCGAGCGCCTTGGCCGCCTCGGGATCGATGTAGACCGGGTTCGGGTCGCCGATCGCCTCGGCGAACTCGCGGATCTTCTCCCTGCCGACCTCGTACGGAGCGGTGGGGGGATAGCTCCGCCCCACGAACGACTGGTCCAGCGCCATCGGCACCTCCTGGAGCTGTGGTGGTTCCTGGTCCAACAACGCCGCGAGGCCGCCCCTGGAGTACAGGGACGGCCTCGTCGGACTACTTACGGCCTGTGTCAGCGCGTCTCGCGGTGCGCAGTGTGCGCGTTGCAGCGCGGGCAGTGCTTCTTCATCTCAAGACGGTCCGGGTCGTTACGCCGGTTCTTCTTCGTGATGTAGTTCCGCTCCTTGCACTCCACGCAGGCCAGCGTGATCTTCGGGCGGACGTCGGTGGCGGCCACGTGAGTGCTCCTTGACGAACGGTAATAAGGTTTCGAACACGGAAAGAGTAGCCGATTGAGGGACCGATCCCACAATCGGCTACGCAAGGTAGCGGCGACCGGACTTGAACCGGTGACACAGCGATTATGAGCCGCTTGCTCTACCGACTGAGCTACGCCGCTTCGATGAGGAGATCACCCGCCGGGAGGCGGGTCACCTGATCATCAGAGCCCCAATACGGAATCGAACCGTAGACCTTCTCCTTACCATGGAGACGCTCTGCCGACTGAGCTATTGGGGCGAGCGAGGAAGACATTACACGGTCCGTCGCCGAAGGTGAAATCCGTATCTAGTGGGCACCGGGCGCGTCCCTCCGGGGACGGCCGCACGCCACCCACCCGGTCCCGTACGTCACTTGACAGCACCAGTACGACTATTCTCTCTTCCCGGACGGATCGGGCACCGGCCCCTAGGCTCGGAACTGCGTGATCTTGCCTCCGGCCCCGAGGAGCGCGATGACCGACAGCCAGCCGCAACCGCCCGCCGACCCGCTCCGCGGCGAATCCGCCCCGGCGCCCGCACTCCTGCTCTGCGGGGGCCGCCTCGTCGACGGCCGGACGGTCGACGTGCGCCTGGCCGGGCCGCGGATCGAGGCCGTCGGCACCGCGGGCAGCCTCACCGGTGACGGACAGACACCCCGTGTCGACCTCGCCGGCTACCTGCTGCTGCCCGCCCCCGCCGAACCGCACGCCCACCTCGACACCGCCCTGACCGCCGACTGCGCCGGGCCGCCCTCGTACGACGGCGAGGAGGTCCAGCGCCGGGTGACCGAGGCGGCCCTCCTCCAGCTCGGCCACGGCGTGACCGCGGTGCGGGCCCACGCGCGGATCGGCGACGTGCAGGGGCTGCGCGCGGTCGAGGCCGTCCTCCAGGCCCGGCGTGCTCTGCGCGGGCTGATCGAGGTGCAGGCCGTCGCCGTGCCCCGGGTGCTCACCGGCGCGGCCGGCGCGGACAGCCTCGCGATGCTCCATGACGCGCTGAAGATGGGCGCCGGCGTGGTGGGCGGCTGCCCCGACCTGGACCCCGATCCCTCCGGGTACGCGGAGGCGGTGCTCGGCGTCGCCGCGGAGTACGGCCTCCCCGTCGACCTGCACACCGACGCATCCGACCCCGCCCGGCTCTCCCGGCTCGCCGCCATGGCCGGGGGCCTGCGGCCCGGGGTCACCCTCGGGCCGTGCGGGGGGCTGGCCCTGCAACCCGCCGACACCGTCACCCGGCTCGCCGGGCAACTCGCGGCCGCCGGGGTCTCGCTGACCGCCCTGCCGCAGGGCGGCTGCGGCGCCATGGAGTCCGTGCGGCGCGGTACCACCGCCCCGGTGCGCGCCCTGCGCGCGGCGGGGGTGCGCGTCGCCGCGGGCAGCGGGGCGCTGCGCGACCTGACCAATCCGGTGGGCCGGGGCGACCCCCTGGAGGCCGCGTTCCTGCTCGCGTCGCACGGCGAGTGCTCCTCCGCGGAGGCCTATGACGCGATCAGCCGCGAGGCCCGGGCCGTCATGGGCCTGCCCGAGGTGCGGGTCGAGGCGGGCTTCCCCGCGGAGCTGCTGGCGGTGCGCGCCGAGCGCCTGGAGAACGCGCTGTCGCTCGCGTACAGCCGGGTCGTGATCCACCGGGGGAGGGTGGTCTCCCGCACCAGTGCCGTCCGCGAGTTCACCGACACGCTCGCGCTCGACCTGCCACGACAGTCCAGGAGCCGCCGAGATCCGGCATGAGGCGTCCGGCGGGCGTACGGTCGATGGCATGCGCACTGTGATCGCTGGTGGACATGGACAGATCGCGCTGCGGCTGGAGCGGCTGCTCGCCGGGCGCGGTGACGAGGTGGCGGGCATCATCCGCAAGCCCGAACAGGCCGCGGCGCTGAGAGAGGCCGGCGCGGAGCCGGTCGTCCTGGACCTGGAGTCGGCCTCGGCCGGCGAGGTCGCGGACGTCCTGCGGGACGCCGACGCGGTGGTCTTCGCCGCGGGCGCCGGACCCGGCAGCGGTGTCGCGCGCAAGGAGACGGTCGACCGGGACGCCGCCGTGCTGCTCGCCGACGCGGCCGAACGCGCGGGCGTGCGCCGCTATCTGATGGTCTCGTCGATGGGCGCCGACTCCGATCCCCGGCCGGGCACCGACGACGCGTTCGCCGCCTATCTGAAGGCCAAGGGCGCCGCCGACGCGGCGGTGCGGCACCGCAGCGCCCTGGACTGGACCGTCCTGCGGCCGGGCCGGCTCACCACCGACCCCGGCACCGGGCGGGTACGGCTCGCCGCGTCCACCGGGTACGGCTCGGTGACCCGCGACGACGTCGCCGCGGTCCTGGCCGAGCTGCTGGACACCCCGTCGACGGCCGGCCTGACGCTGGAACTGATCGGTGGTCACACCCCGGTGCCGGTCGCGGTCAAGGACGTCGCCGGCAACTGAACGTCACTTCATTCGTTTGGCCGTCACAGTGAGCGACCACCCGTGGCGGCCTCTTGAATGGCCTCATCAGTCTCATTTCGGTCGTGGCGAAACGCCGCGGCATGCACGAAAGAGGTGTCCGATGAGGCGTATTGAACGATCGGGTCGGGACGACACTCCGCCCGGCATATCCCGCACCGGCCGCCGCCATCGCTGGCGGCGGTTCGCCGTTCTGGCCCTCGCCCCCTTGCTGGCGCTGTCCGCCACCGGAGCGACCGCCCAGGGCGTGTGGCTGACACTTCCCTCCATCCCCACTGCCCGTTCGGGCCACGCGGCGGCGACGGCGCCGTGCCCGGGGGGACTGCAGAAGGCGTGCGTGTACGTGTTCGGCGGGCGGCTCAGCGCCAACCCTCCCCCCACCACCCTCCCCCATGAGTTCGAGGCCTACAGCCCCGCCAGCAACGCCTGGGCCACGCTGGCCCCGCTGCCCACCCCGCGCGAAGGGCTCGCGGGGCGCGGGGCGCCCTGCCCCGGCCGGCTCCTGGACGGGTGCGTGTACGCGATCGGTGGGGCCGACGACACGGGACCGCTGGACACCGTGGAGGCGTACAGCCCGACCACGGGCGCCTGGGCCACCCTGACGGACCTGCCCACCGCCCGTACGGACCTCGCTGCGGCCAAGGCGCCCTGCCCCACCGGGGTCGGCCTCCGCGGCACCTGCGTCTACGCACTCGGCGGCCGGGACGCAAGCGGTCCCCTCACCACGGTGGAGGCGTACAGCCCCGCCACCGAGACCTGGGCCACCGTGCACCCCCTGTCCGTGGCCCGTGCCGACCTCGGCGCCGTGGGCGCCCCCTGTCCTCCCGGGCTGGGCCTGCACGGCGGCTGCGTGTACGCCATCGACGGCGCCGGTGACGGCTCGGTGGAGGTCTACAGCCCCGTCACGGACGCGTGGATGACGCTCCACCCGCTCCCGGTATCCCACGGCGACCGCCCGGCCGTGGTCGCGGCGCCCTGCCCGGGCGGACTGGCGGGTGGCTGCGTGTACGTCGCCGGCGGATCGGACCCGGCCTTCCGGGCCGTCCACGCGTACAGCCCTGTCACCGACTCCTGGATCACCCTGCCGCAGCTGCCCACCCCGCACCGGCGGACGGCCGGCGCAGTGGCGCCCTGCCCCAAGGACTCCACGAGCCCTTGCGTGTACGTCGTGGGCGGGCTGCCCGACAACGGAGGCGTGGCGACCGGGGCGACCGAGGCGTTCGCGGTCGAGCACGACCCGCAGCGTCCCGAAGGTCCCGGCGGTCCCGGCGGTCCTCGCGGATGAGCGGCCGACCGCTCCCGCCCCAGCGCCCTTTGGCACATCCTCCTGCTCCCTCTGCATGAGCACGTACCCCGCAACTCCCTTTGGGGGCGCGGCGACAGCCGTGCCCCGCCATGGAAGAGGTAATCGATGAGGCGCATCCGACGGTCCGGGCCGGGGTCTGTACCCGGGTCCGCGGCCGCCCCGGCCGGCCCCCTCAGGCGCCGCCGACGGCTGGCCGGGCTCGCCGGCCTGGTGCTCGCCCCGCTTCTCGCGCTGGCACCGACAGGCGCGACGGCGGATGGCGTATGGCTGGACATCCCCCCGCTGCAGACCCCGCGCGCGGACCTCGCCGCCGCGCCCGCACCCTGCCCGCCGGGCTTGCGGCAGACCTGCGTGTACACCTTCGGAGGTGTCGACGCGGGAGGGCTGACCCACAGCCTCGAGGCGTACAGTCCCGCCGCCAACGCCTGGGTCACCCTGGCCCCGCTGCCCACGGCGCGCAGGGGGCTGGCGGGCAAGGCCGCTCCGTGTCCGGAAGCGTTGAAGAAGAGGACGTGCGTATACGCCATCGGCGGCTCCGTCGATCGCGATGTGGTGGGCGCCGTGGAGGCCTACAACCCGGCCGCCAACACCTGGATCGACATCCCCCCGCTGCCCACTCCCCGCAGCGAACTGGGCGCGGCCCCCGCACCATGCCCTGAGGGGTACGGGCTGCGCGGCGCCTGCGTGTACGCCGTCGGCGGCAAGACGAACACGGACGCGGCAGTCGGCACGGTGGAGGCCTACAGTCCGGCCACCGGCACCTGGGCCAGGGTGCATGACCTGCCCACGCCGCGCGCCGGGCTCGCCGTCGCCTCCGCGCCGTGTCCCGAAGCGCCGGGGCTGCGCGGACTGTGCGTGTACGCGTTCGGCGGGCGGGACGACGCCGGGACCAGCCTGACGGCGGCCGAGGTCTACAGCCCCGTTACCAATGCCTGGCTCGACCTGCAGCCACTCCCCGCCGCCCGCGACAGCTTCGCCGTCGCGCCGGCGCCCTGCTCGGACGGACTGCGTGGACGGTGCCTCTACGTCTTCGGCGGCGTCCAGAGCGTGGGCATGCAGCCCCGCCTCCTGGACACCGTCCAGGTGTACAGCCCGGCGGCCGATACGTGGGCGACCCTGCCCCCGCTGCGGACCCCCCGCTCCGGCCTGGCGGTCGCGTCCGCGGCATGCCCCAGGACCTCGAAGGGCGTCTGTCTCTACCCCCTCGGCGGACTCACCGCCACGATCCCTCCTTTCCGCCCCACGGACACGGCGGACCCACTCGCCATCAAGCACGAACTCCCGCCGGCCCGCCCCACGCTGGGCGAGCGTCCGTACGGTGGCGGTGGCGGTGGCGGTGGCGGTGGCGGCAAGAACGACGCTTGGCGGGGCGGGCGCCAGCAGGGGGGCGGACAGCAGCAAGCCGGCCGCCCGGACGGCGCCCGTCTGAACGATCTGGACGACGCCGGCACCAGCCGCTCCGGACCCCTCCCGGGCTGACGGGAACAACCTTCGGGGCCGGCACCCCCTCAAGGTGCCGGCCCGAAGGCCGCCAGGGCTGACGCATCGTCAGTAGGCGTGGCGGTCCGCCTTGTCCATCCACGCCTGGTAGGCGGTGGCGCCCATCTCGGGGTGGATCTGGCGGATCTCGATGCGCCGGTCCTCGAGCGGCTTGGTGAAGTCCTCGTACTGGTAGGCGTCGTCGAAGCCGATCTCGCGGGTGGCCTTGAGGTCGCAGCTGTAGTAGACGGCCTCGATGCGCGACCAGTAGATGGCGCTCATGCACATCGGGCAGGGAGCGCCGCTGATGTAGATCGAGTGGCCCATCAGCATGCAGGCGCGTTCGGGGACCGGATCGGGCGATCCCTCGGGGCGTTCGACGTAGGTGAGCGTGCTCTCGTTCTGGTGCTCCTGCGTGATGGAGGGCGCCAGCGGGTTGAGGGTGGCCACGGCCTTGCGGATGCTCTCCACTTCGGCGTGGGCCGTGGGGTCTCCGGTCAGGAGCACCCGGTTCTGCCCGCGGGCGACGATCTGCCCGTCGCGCGTGATGACGGCGCCGAAGGGGCCGCCCCAGCCGTTCTCCACCGACTCCGCCGCGAGGCGCACGGCTTCGGCGAGGAATTCCTTGTCACCCATGTCGCACACCTCCGGGCCCGGCAAACTCCAGAAAATTCCGCCGTATCGCGTACGGCATTTTCGCAGCGTTTTCCCTCAAGTCCCTTGTGAACTAGACTACTCCCTATGGGTGCTCCTGCAAGCCGCGATACCTCGGGCGGTAGCGCGACCGTCGTGGTCTCCCAGAAAGTACGGGCCGGCTGCGACCACGATTACCAGCGCTGGCAGGAGAAAGTGACCCGGGCGGCCGAAACCTTCGACGGGTTCGAGGGCACGGAGGTCTACCCGCCGGGCACCGACTCCCCGAACGAGTGGGTCGTGGTGTTCCGCTTCGGCCGCCTCGACCAGTTGACCTCATGGCTCGACAGCGAACGTCGCAGGTCACTACTGGTGGAGGGGGAGCTCTTCTTCGAGGGGCCGCAGGCACAGGAAGTGCTCAGGGGCGGCGCCTCGGTACGGCAGGACACGGTCACCGCGGTGGTCTCGCACGACGTCAGGCGAGGCCGCGAGAAGGATTTCCTCCATTGGCAGAGCCGGGTGCTGAAAGCCCAGGAGAAATTCCCGGGATTTCGCGGCTCGGAACTCTTCCAGCCGGTCGAGGGTGTACAGGAACGCTGGGTCGCCATGTTCCGTTTCGACACGCGCGGGCATCTCGACGAGTGGCTGGAGTCCGACGAGCGGGCGAGACTCCTGAAAGAGGGCGGGAATTACTTCACCGCGTACGACGTACGCAAGGTCCCCTCCGCCTTCAGCGGATGGTTCCGGTTCGGGGAACGGGCGGGCGAGGAGGTCCCGCCCAATTGGAAGCAGGCCATGTCCGTGGTCCTCGCGCTCTACCCGACCGTCACGGTGCTGAATCTGACCGTCGGTCACGCGTTCGGCGACCTGGGACTGCCCGGCTACATCGGCCTCTTCTTCAGCAACTGCCTGAGCGTGGCGATCCTGACCTGGTTCCTCATGCCACTGGTCAACCGCGCCCTGGCCTTCTGGCTGACGCCGAGCCGTTCCCGGACGATGCGCGTGCAGCTGACCGGTGTCGGCGTCGTCCTGCTGTGCTGGGCGGCGCTGATCACGATCTTCGGGCTGACGACCCACTGACCCCGCAACGTTCCGCGGCCCGTACCGCCCACGCATATTTAGTAGCCACGGAAACAGTGTCCGCATACACTAACTCGACATGAAGCTCGACTACACGCCCGGCTACCTGGTGTGGCGGCTGTCCATGAAGTGGCGCGCCGCCATCGACCGCGCGGTCGGCCCGCTCGGCCTCACCCACGCGCAGTACTCGCTCCTGGCGTCGCTGCACGGCATGACCCGGGACGGCCGGCGGCCCAGTCAGCGCGAGCTCGCCGACCACACGGGCCTGGAGCCGATCTTCGTCTCGAAGCTCGTCCGCACCCTGGAGGCCGCCGGCCTCGTACGCCGCGACGCCCACCCCGACGACGCCCGCGCGGTCCAGCTCACCCTCACCGACGAGGGCGCCGACGTGGCCGTCCGGGCCGTCGCCGTCGTACGGGAGCTCCACGAGGAACTGACCGCGCCCCTCGGGGGACTGGGCGCCGCGCCCACCGCCCAACTCACGAACGCCCTGCACGCCCTTCTCGGCACCGACGACCGGAACAGGAGCACTTCCATGACCCGTACGCCATCCCCACTCACCGGCCAGGACATCGGCAGCGCCCACTACTCCACCCGC
Source organism: Streptomyces sp. RLA123 (assembly GCF_056270165.1). NCBI lineage: Bacteria > Bacillati > Actinomycetota > Actinomycetes > Kitasatosporales > Streptomycetaceae > Streptomyces > Streptomyces sp. RLA123. The sequence continues at coordinate 3,501,772 of NZ_JBWDOR010000003.1, forward strand.
GCCGTGCTCGACGTCCTCCTCCAGCGGCACGGACTCGACTTCGGCCAGTGGGTCGCGCTGCGCACCCTGGCCACCCACGGCGAGGCGCTCGGCCGCCCCGGTCTCGAGCGGCTGCTGACCGGGAGCCGCGCCGTCTCCCCCGAGACCCTGCGCGCCCTCGCCGACCGCCTCACCGACGCCGGGCTCGTCACCGCCGACGCCTCCGGCGGCCTCTCCCCCACCCCCCGGGGCGACGCCCTCCACACCGAGATCACCGACGCCCTCGCCGAGGTCACCGACCGCATCTACGGCCACCTCGACCCCGCCGACCTGGCCACCACCCAGCGCACTCTCGCGCTGATCACCGACCGGGCCCGCGAGCTGCACGACACGCTCTGACCCGCCGCGCCCTCGGGAACCAGGGCGGTGACCGCCCGGATCTCCTCGGACGCCGGCACGAGCTCCCGCGCGACCCGGACTTCCGCACCTGGTGGGACACGCACCGGGTGCGCGGACCCCGGCAGCCCATCACGACCTACCGCCATCCGGTCGTGGGCCGGCTCACCCTGGACGTCCAGCAACTGTCCGTCGCGACCGCGCCGGACCAGCTCCTGGTGGCGTACACCGCCCGGCCCGACTCACCGTCGTACGACGCCCTGCGCTTCCTCCTCCAGTGGTCCGGGCGCGTCGGGGACGGCGCCCCGCAGGGCGGACCCGGGCGCCAGGTCCAGGGGGCTCCGGGGCCCGCGGTCGCGGTGGCGACCGCGGAATCCGGGCAGTAATTTGACTCACGACAGCCTTTCGCATCCTTTCCACGGGAAGGAAGTTCCCGCCGGGCCCGCGTGGCGCACAGGCATCCCGGACCCGGGCGCAAAAGGAGCGGCCGGAATCGCGGAGGATGCGATGCGCGAATGAACACGGAACGCGAGCCGGCCCGTTCGCGCTTTCTGCCGGCGCTCGTCCTCATTCCGATCCTGGCCGTCATGGCCGGGCTCTTCGCCGGCTCGTACAGCTTCGCCATGGCGCATCCCACGCCGCACCGCGTGCCGATCGGGGTCGTCGACGAGGCGCCCGCGGTGGGGACCTTCGTGGCACGCCTGGACGCCGGGCTCAGCACCCAGTTGGAGGAACGGCGCTTCGCCACGCGCGAGGCGGCCGTCGCGGCCGTGGAACGGCAGCACATCTTCGCCGTGCTCCAGGCGGGGCCCGGCGGCAGGGGCGTCACCCTCGAACTCGTGCCGGCCGCCGGTGCCTCGGTGGCCCGGGTCCTGGCGACCGCGGCGCCCGGCGCCGCCGCGCAGGCAGGCGTTCCGCTCACCGTCACCAGCCTCAAACCGCTGCAGCCGGGCGACCCGCAGGGCCTCGCCATCTTCTACATCACCCTGGCCGCCATCATCATCGGCTTCGTCGGGTCCGGCCAGCTCAGCCTGCACGCGCCGGCTCTGAGGCCGCTGGAGCGCCTCACGGCGATCCTGGCCTTCTCGGTGCTCGGCGGGTTCGCGATCTGCGCCGTCGTGGACTGGGGCCTGCACGTGCTGCGCCTGCCGTTCTGGGAGTCCTGGGGCATCCTGACGCTGACGATGGTGACCTCGGCCCTGGTCTTCACGATGTTCCACATCCTCTGCGGCCGCTGGGCGATCCTGCCGACCTGGGCACTGATGGTCCTGCTCGGCAATCCGTCCTCCGGCGGCGCGGTGTCCTGGCCGCTGCTGCCGCATCCGCTGGGGGCCATCGGGCGCTGGCTGCCGCCGGGGGCGTCGGTCAACGCCCAGCACAACGCCATCTACTTCTACGGCCACCAGTACGCTTTCCCGTTCCTGGTGCTCATCGGCTGGGCCCTCCTGGCCGCGGCGGTCTTCTGGGTCTGGCGTTTCCGCCGTCGTCCGAAGGCATGATCCTCCGGTGCGCCGGCGCATTCCCTCCGACGGGAACAGCGATTCCCGGAATTCACAGGGGGCCCCTTTCCGCGCCGCCCGGCGTAAATCCGGTGGCACGCACCCGGTGACCTTCGCCACGTCGCGGGCGCTGCGGGACGCGGTCCCCGTACGGGCGAAGCGCCCGGAATGCCGCATCGGAGAGGGGATTCGGGTTCCGGGCGGTTCCGGGCGGGGCGGGAGGAGGCGACGGGCGTTGTGAGCCACGTCCTGTCGACTCCCCGGAGGCCCGTCCTACGCTGGCCTGCCAGGCGCGCTCTTCGTGGGCGCGCCAGTGCTCGCGACCGCAATGACGCGCCGGTAGAGGACCACGGCGGGCACATGTGAAGGACGGTTCACGATGCCCACTGACCTCTCGCCATTCATCAGCGCCGCCACGCGCTGGCTGCTCGCGGCGTTCCCGCCGGCGGCCGGCCCGCTCAACCACGCCCTGGCCGAGGCCCAGGCGTGGCAGGCGGCCACCATCGCCGCCGCCCTCCGCTACCCCACCGCGCTCGACGCCGAACTGCTCGACATGCTCGGTCCCGGCGGCTCCGGCCGGCTGGACGCCGTCACCGGCGCCGACGTCCACCCGCCTGCGGACGACGACGTCTGGCGCACCTGGGTGGACGAGACCGTCGTCAGCTGGGCCGCCTGCCTGCTGGCCGACGTCGATCTCGCCGCGGCCGCGGCGGCCTGCCTGGCCGCGACCGACCACGGCGCGGGCGGCTCCGCCGACGTGGGCGACGCCCGCCGCCTGACGATTCCCAGCCCCCGTGACCACAGCGCGGCGCCCCTGCTGCGCCACCCGGATCTGCTGGGTCCCATCGCCGATCTCCACCGCGAGGGCCTGCTCGGCCTCCTCTACGCCGATCCGACGGGCGACACCCCCCTGCGGGCATAGCCCCCGCCCCCGTCGACGGGCGTTCCCGTCCCCGACTCCCCCGCTCCCGGCGGACTTCGTGCGGGCCGGGGCTCTCCCTGCCCGGGCGGAGAACGCTTTCGTCCTCCGCGGCATGCAACCCTCCACGCACATTCGGGAGTACCTAAGTACGGACGTCCCCACGGCGGCCACCACACCCGGTGGCCGCCGCAGGCCGGCGCGCGGGCCCAGCGCGCCGGCCGTCGAGGACCGCCCGGCGCGGTGCCGGGCACCGGTTGCAAGGAGAAACTCCCCATGGCACTCAGTTCTGCAAGGAAGGCCGGCGTAGCCGCCGTCATGGCGGCCGCGATCGGCGCGGTCTCGTTCGGCGCCTCCGCGATCGCGGCCCCGTCGATCCCGGCCGCTTCGGGTCCGGCCGACCACCGGGGCACCGGGCCCGCCGCCGCTTCCGGCGCCGTCGCCACCCCGCGGACCGCCACCGCGCACCGGCAGGCGCCGCGGGTCGTCACCCAGCTGATCGGCAAGGGCCAGGTGGACGGCCAACGCTGGTCCGTGTCCCTGGAGTTCCACCGCACCCTGCCCAAGGGCTACACGCTGCCCACCCTCCCCGACGGCAGCACGGTGCCCGGCACCTCCCTGCTGTGCCAGCGCATGTACATCGGCGGCGTGCGCATCGACCACCAGGGCGGCCCCTGGAGCGACTGCCAGGCCGTCACCGGGGCCCACGACTCCCAGGCCAGCGGCGGCACGGGCCTGTGGGGCCTGCACGACAAGGGCACCAGCGGCACCCGGCTGATGGTCTCCAACCCCGAGGCCGAGGTCGCCTACGGCGTTCTGTTCCTCTCCGACGGCACGCGGGTGCGGGCGAACACCGTCACCGTTCCCGGCACCGGTTACCGCGCCTGGGCAGCGCCCATAGCCGACGGGCAGACGATCGACGCGGTCGACGCGTACGACGCCCGCGGCAAGCTGCTCAGCCACGACACCTACTGGCACTGACCACCGAGGCGAAGGACGGGCACCTGCTGCCGTGGAGCCACGTGACCGCAGGACCGCCGACAGCGGACCGGACGCGGAGTTCTCCCGCTTCGTCGCCGCCCGCTGGCGATCCCTGACGCACACCGCGTACCTGCTCACCGGCGACTTCCACGAGGCGGAGGACCTGGTGCAGACGACGCTGGCACGGGTGTACCCGCACTGGCGCCGGCTGCGGCCGGAGTCCGCGGAGCAGTACGTGCGGCGTGCGCTGGTCAACACCAACCGCAGCCGGCACCGCCGCCGCAGGATCGCCCACCTCCTCCTCGCCTCCGTGCCCGACACCCGCCCCGTCCCGGACGACGGGGCGGGCGTCGGCGGCGTGGAGGGGAACGACGCCCTGGCCCGCCTGCTGTCCGCACTGCCCGAGCGCCAGCGGGCGGTCGTGGTGCTGCGCTACTGCGAGGACCTGTCCGCCGAGGAGGTGGCCGACGTCCTCGGCTGCTCGGTCGGCACCGTGAAGAGCCAGGCGTCCCGGGCCCTGGCGAAACTGCGCAGCGACGCCAGGCTCGCCCACCCCCGTCCTCACGGCCGCCCCGCGGAGGCACGATGACTCCCGACCCCGAGCAGGAGGAACGGCTGCGCGCCGCCTTCGCCCGGTCACGCGAGGGCCACCCCTCGTCCCCGCCACCCGTCGAGCGGATCCTGGCCGTCGCGCGCACCCGCAGGAGGCGTCTCCGCGCCGCGGCCGGCGTCGCGGTGGCCGGAGCCGCCTGCGTACTCGCCGCCACCCTGACCCTGCCGTACCTCGGTCCGCACCCGTCGGCCGGACCGGCACACACGGCCTCACCCACCGCGAGCCCCACCGCCACCGGAACGCCTCGCACGCCGGACACGGTCACCGTCCGTGTCGCCCAGGGCACGACGGACGGTCAGCTCTGGTCCGTGGCACTGGAGTTCCACCGCATCCTGCCCAAGGACTACAGCCGGCTCGTCCTCCCCGACGGCAGCACCGCGCCCGGCACCTCCCTGCTCTGCCAGCGCATGTACATCGGCGGAGTGCGCATCGACCACCAGGGCGGCCCCTGGACCGACTGTCAGCCCGTCACCGGCACGAACGACCCCCAGAACAGCGGGAGCACGGGCCTGTGGGGCCTGCGCGACAAGGGCACCACCGGCACCCGCCTGATCGTCTCCAACCCCGAGCCCGAGGTCGCCTACGGCGTGGTCCACCTCTCCGACGGCAGCCAGGCCAAGGCTGCCGTGGTCACCGTCCCCGGCACCAGGTACGGCGCCTGGGCCGCGCCCATAGCCGACGGGCAGACCATCACCTCGGTCGACGAGTACGACGCCCGCGGCAAGCGGCTCGGCCACCAGACCGACTGGCGCTGAGCGGGTCCGCGAGGGCGCCCGCGGCGTACCGGGTCAGGCCGGCCCGCCGCCCCCGTCCACCGGACGCCCCTGCGGACCGGGGCCGCCCAGCAGGCGGTCGAACCACGCACGGGTGCGCCGGAGCAGGTCGAGCTGGTGCGCGCGTTCGGCGATCATGTGGCCCTCGCGCGGGTAGGTGACGAACTCGTGCTCCACACCGAAGTGCCGCAGCGCGCGGTGGAAGAGGACGGACTGCCCCACGGGCACATTGGTGTCCTCCTCCCCGTGCAGGATCAGCACCGGGGTGCGGATCCGCGATGCGTACGACACCGGGCTGACCCGGTCGTGGGGGTGCGGTCCCGGCCCTTCCCAGCCGACGCTGCCGCTGACGCCGGACTCGTTGGCGGGGCCCCAGTCACCGGTCGCGGCCAGCATGCCCCAGTCGCTGATCCCGGCGCCCATCACCGCGGCCTTGAAGCGGTCGGTCTGCCCCACCGCCCATGCCGCCAGGTATCCGCCATGGCTCCAGCCGCCGATCCCGAGCCGGTCCGGATCCGCGACGCCTTCCGCGATCAGCAGGTCGATCCCCTCGGTGATGTCGGTCCACTCGGCGCCGCCGGCCGCCCCCGCCGCCATCGCCGCGAAGGTGTGGCCGTGGCCCTCGCCGCCGCGCGGGTTGGGCAGGAAGACGGCATAGCCCGCGCTCGCGAGCCACTGCCCCGGCGGCAGGTCGATGTGGAACTGGAACGCGTCGGCGTACCGCGCGTACGGGCCGCCGTGCACGAGCGTGACGAGCGGGAACGGGCCGTCCTCGCGGCTCCGGCCGGGCGGCAGGAGCAGCAGTCCGTCCAGGGGCAGGCCGTCGGACGCCTTGTAGGACAGCCGCTCCTGGCTCCCCCACGCGACGTCGCGCAGTTGCGGCCTGGTGTCGCCGACCCGGCCCAACGGGCCTCCAGCAGGCCCGGCGTGAACGTCCTTCGGCTCGTGGGCCGTGCCCGCCAGCACGGCGATCGTCCCGCCCGGCTCGCTCACGCTGAGCGCGTGGACGATGCCCTGCCTGGTGAACACTCGCCGGAACCGCCGGTCGCGGGGATCCAGCCGGAACAGCGCGGTGTCCAGGCCGTCGGCGAACAGCGCCAAGGGCGGGCCGTCGGCGGCCTGCACCAGTTCCGTCGGGCAGACGGCCATGTCCGCCGTCAGATTGCGGTGCTCCGCGGCTTGGCCGGCCTCGGGGACGGCGACGTCCAGGACGGCGCGGCCGCCCACGGTGCCGGGAGGGGTGGCCGTCAGGTACGCCAGGTGCCAGCCGTCGTCGGCGGCCCACCAGGCAGGCGAGCACGCGTCCAGCCCCGCGGGGCCGAGGTGGTGCACCGCCCCCGTCTCGGGGTCCACCACGTGCAGCTCGGCAGTGAGGATGCCGGGGTCGATGTCCGGGTGGGACCAACTCACCACCGCCAGCGGGCCGCCGCCCGGCCGCTGCGCCATCTGCACGACATGCCGGTCGCCCAGTCCTTCCACCAAGCGCAGCTCACCACTGGCCAGATCGAGCAGCCGCAGACGCGCCCAGGACACCCGCTCGCCCCACACCACGGCGTCGTCCCCCTCGGCCTCCCTGCGCTCGTCCTCCGCGTCCGGCTCGTCCTGCGCTATCACGGCGACCGTACGGCCGTCTGCGAGCGGCAACTGGCCGGCGATCCCGCTCGGCCAGGACGTCAGGGCCTCCGCCTCCCCGCCCTCGACGGGTATGCGGTGCAGCTGTCCGCCCGAGGTGAAGAACAGCGACGCCGAGTCCGGCGCCCAGCGCGGTGCGCCGTACCACCCCACGCCTTCGCTGAGCCGCCTGGAAGGCGAACTCCCGTCGGCGGCCGCCAGCCACAGGGCGCTGGCAGGGCGCTCCCTGACGCCCAGCGTGCTCGCCAGATAGGCGACCGTACGGCCGTCCGGCGAGACCACCGGGAACCGTGGCACGACGCTGTCCACGATCAACTCGGCCAGTGATGCCGATGGCATCCCGGCCAACTCCCTCGACTCCGTCAACTCGTCGTCCCCATCCGTCCGCGACAGCCCGACTGCACTCGACATTCGACATTCATAGCGTTCGGGCAGGGGCACCGTCAGCGAACCCGGTCGGACGGACGGTCTGCGGCGGCGCGCGGTCTGCTCCGCGTGCACCCACCCGTACCGAGCCAACGGCCTACTCGGAACGGCCTCGAACCAGGAGGCTGCCCGCTCGGCTGGTTCGTCTGGAGTGCCCAATGTCTCAACGGCACGATCCGTCGGTTCGTCCGGCAGGAAGTGCAGCTGACTGTGAAGCCGGTCGCCCTTCATGAAGCCTGCAGCCACGTGGACGCCGGTATTGAGCAGCGACACTCGACGCTCCGGGTCCCACAGAGTGACGCGCACGAGAAGTGAGTACTCCTCGGACCGTCCGACCCATCTTCCGGCGGGTGGAACCGCCCAGGCATGGGCCAGCTCCTGCAACCTGGCAACGAGCGCAAGCTCCGCCTCTTCGAGCTCCAACTCATCCGCCGGATCATCCAGCAAGAACCACGAAGTCCCGGACATGCGCACACCGTAGATCCCGCCGCGTACAGGCCAAGAGCCGGTCAATGGCACGGCGCTCCACATGCGGCCCGCAAGTGCGTGCGCGAAGGGGACGGCGTGCGACAGCAGCCCCCACCCGCCGGAGCGGACAAAACAGCCCCTGCTCTGCGTTTCCGCAGTTCAGGGGCTGTGTTTCCACTGTGGCGGCGCCAGGATTCGAACCTGGGTAGGCTAAGCCGACGGATTTACAGTCCGCTCCCATTGGCCACTCGGGCACACCGCCTGGGAAGTGTCTCCAGGGGGCCGTTCTGCGTGGTCCTCGTGGCGACGTCGTAAACAATACCCGATGCCCGGGGGTGCTCCGCCACCGTATTGATCAGCGCCTCCGGCGGGTCGGATGGCTAGGCTTGCGGGAGCGGCCCGGTGGCGGGTCGCGGACCTGACGGATCAGAGCCAAGGAGCCAACAGAAGATGGCCGACTCCAGTTTCGACATCGTCTCGAAGGTCGAGCGGCAGGAGGTCGACAACGCCCTCAACCAGGCCGCGAAGGAGATCTCGCAGCGCTACGACTTCAAGAACGTCGGCGCTTCGATCGCGTGGTCCGGGGACAAGATCGTGATGCAGGCCAACTCGGAGGAGAGGGCCAAGGCGATCCTCGACGTCTTCGAGACCAAGCTGGTCAAGCGCGGGATCTCACTGAAGGCGCTGGACGCGGGCGAGCCCCAGTTGTCCGGCAAGGAGTACAAGATCTTCGCGTCCATCGAGGACGGCATCTCGCAGGACAACGCGAAGAAGGTCGCCAAGATCATCCGCGATGAGGGCCCGAAGGGCGTCAAGGCGCAGGTGCAGGGGGACGAGCTGCGGGTGAGCTCGAAGAGCCGGGACGACCTGCAGGAGATCATCGCGCTGCTCAAGGGCAAGGACCTGGACTTCGCCCTGCAGTTCGTGAACTACCGCTGACGCGGGCACGCCGAGGTCCCGGCCGGAGGAGGCGGCCGGGACCTTTGTCGTAGGCCGACGCGTCGTCGGGGCCGCCGGGCGCGACGGGGCGTGCGGGTCTGGGCGGGTTTCACCACGAACCCGGCACCAGGTGAACGGGAGGGGCGACATCGGAAACGCCCCGGCATGCGTAGGGTCGTTCGTTGAAGGTCTCCTCGGGCCCACCACCCATGTGGGACCCGGGCAGTCGTCTCGAGGATGGAGCCGGGCAATGCAGAACCGCACCGCTGTGGTGGAAGACCTGATGGGCCGCTTCCCGCACGTGCCACGCGAAGCGGTCATCAAGGAGGACCTGCTGCGCGGCGGGATCGCCTTCGACGATTCCGCGCTCAGCGGTGGTGACGACGGCGACGTGAAGCCGAAGTCGTACTTCATCTTCTCCTTCGACCACCGCACCCTGCCGGAGCTCGGCGCCGCCGCGCTGAACCGGCCGCCCGAGGAGATCGTGCTCACCGGCGGCCCGTACGACCTGCGCCGCACCGTGGTGTCCGTCCGCGTCAACCCGGCGTCTCCGTACCGGGTGCAGGCCGGCGGCCGCGGGGTGCTCGGGCTCTACCTCGACGGGGTGCGCATCGCGGACGTGGGCCTGCCGCCGATGCCGGACTACTACCGGCACACCCTGGAGAACGGGAAGTCGGTGATGGAGGTCGCGCCGACGATCCAGTGGGGCTATCTCGTCTACCTGACGGTCTTCCGCGTCTGCCAGTACTTCGGCGTCAAGCAGGAGTGCCAGTACTGCGACATCAACCACAACTGGCGCCAGCACAAGGCGGCCGGCCGTCCCTATACGGGCGTGAAGCCGGTCGAGGAGGTGCTGGAGGCGCTGGAGATCATCGACAAGTACGACACGGCGAGGACCTCCACCGCGTACACCCTCACCGGCGGCGCGATCACCGGCAAGGTGGCGGGGCGCGACGAGGCCGACTTCTACGGGCACTACGCCAAGGCCATCGAGGAGCGCTTCCCCGGCCGCTGGATCGGCAAGGTCGTCGCCCAGGCGCTGCCCAAGGAGGACGTGCAGCGCTTCAAGGACTACGGCGTGCAGATCTACCACCCCAACTACGAGGTGTGGGACCCCCGGCTGTTCGAGCTGTACTGCCCCGGCAAAGAGCAGCACGTCGGGCGCGAGGAGTGGCACCGGCGCATCCTGGACTCCGCCGAGATCTTCGGGCCGCGCAATGTGATCCCGAACTTCGTGGCCGGCGTGGAGATGGCCGAGCCGTTCGGCTTCGCCACTGTCGGCGAGGCGATCGACTCCACTGCCGAGGGCCTGCGCTTCTTCATGTCGAGGGGCATCACGCCGCGCTTCACCACCTGGTGCCCCGAGCCGACGACGCCGCTCGGCAAGGCCAACCCGGAGGGCGCGCCGCTGGAGTACCACATCCGGCTGCTGGACGTGTACCGCGCGACGCTGGAGGAGTACGGCCTGTCCTCGCCGCCCGGGTACGGTCCGGCCGGCCCCGGCAACGCCGTGTTCTCCGTCAGCTCCTTCATGGACAGCATCCCCGCCGCCCCGGCCCAGGTCGGCTGAGGTGGCCACGCTCCTGATCGTCCATCACACGCCCTCGCCCCATCTGCAGGCGATGTTCGAGGCGGTCGTCTCTGGCGCCACGACGGACGAGATCGAGGGCGTGGACGTCGTACGGCGGCCGGCGCTGTCCGCGACCGCCTCCGACGTGCTGGCGGCGGACGGCTACCTGCTCGGCACGACCGCGAACCTCGGCTACATGTCGGGTGCGCTCAAGCACTTCTTCGACCAGGTCTACTACCCGTGCCTGGACGCCACGCGCGGCCGCCCCTTCGGCTACTGGGTGCACGGCGGGAGTGATGTCACGGGGACCGTGCGCGGGATCCGGTCGATCACCACGGGCCTGGGGTGGGAACAGGCAGCGGCCGAGGTCACGGTCACCGGCGAGCCCTCCAAGGGCGACCTGGAGGCCTGCTGGGAGCTGGGGGCCACCCTGGCGGCCGGGCTGTCCGCCTAGGCCCCCTCGCTACTCGAGGGCCTGCGGCCCGACGTGCCCCGGCCGCACCCCGTCCTACCGTGGAGGAGGAGAGAGGGGCACTCCATGGCACCCCGGGTACTCGACGGCGCGGCACTGGACGCGCTTCGCTCCGGCTTCGACGGTGAGGTCGTCACTCCCGGCGATCCGGCGTACGACGAGAACCGCACCGTCTTCAACGCGATGGTCGACCGGCGTCCGGCGGTCGTCGCGCTCTGCGCGTCGGCCGGGGACGTGGTGCCGGCGATCCGCTTCGCGCGGGAGCGCGAGCTGGAGATCGCCGTGCGCGGTGGCGGGCACAGCGTCGCCGGGACGTCCCTGACCGACGGCGGTCTCATGGTCGACCTGCGCCGGATGCACGCGGTGGTGGTCGATCCCCGGGCGTGTACGCCGCGGGTCGGCGGCGGCGCCCTGATGACCCATCTGGACCGCGCGACCCAGCCCTACGACCTGGCGGCCACAGGCGGCCGGGTGTCGACGACGGGGGTGGGCGGCTTCACCCTGGGCGGCGGTTCGGGGTGGCTGGAGCGCAGGTTCGGGCTCGCCTGCGACAGCCTGACGGAGGTCGAGCTCGTCACCGCCGACGGCACCATGGTGCGCGCCGCGGAGGACGAGAACCCCGAGCTGTTCTGGGCTCTGCATGGTGGCGGCGGCAACTTCGGCGTCGCCACCTCCCTGACGCTGCGGCTGCACCCGGTACCGCGGATGACCGCCGCCCTGCTGCTGTGGCCGTCGGCCGCAGGTCCTGAAGTGCTGCGCGCCTACCGGGACTTCATGGAGTCGGCGCCGCCGGAGGCGGGCGGGGCCATGCTCTATGTGACGGCGCCGCCGGAGGACTTCGTACCGCCGCACATGGAGGGCACCATGGTGGCCGCGACCTTGGTGACGTACATCGGCCAGGAGGCGCCGACGCGGGAGTTGATCGCGCCGCTCCTGGCACTCTCCCCCGAGGGCACCATGATCGCCGAGCTGCCGTACGCGGAGTTGCAGTGCATGCTCGACGACCCTCCGGGTTACCGCACCTACTGGTCGGCGGAGTATCTGTCGGCGCTGCCCGACGAGGCCGTGGAGCGCTTCTGCGACCGGGCCCGGGCGATGGTCGTCACCTCCCCCTCGCAGCAGGTCCTCTTCCCCGGCGGCGGCGCCATGGCGCACGGCCCGGACGACTATCCGCTGCCCTGGCGCCTCGCCGCGTGGGTCGCCCACCCCTTCGGGCTGTGGGAGAGCCCCGCGGACGACGGCCGCGCCCGGCAGTGGGCCCACGATGTGCGCGAGGACGTGGAGCCGTGGTCCATCGGCGCGTCTACCTCAACTTCATCGGCGACGAGGGCGAGGGGCGGGTCATCACCGGGTTCGGCGCGCACAATCTGAGCCGCCTCGCGCGGGTGAAGACCGAGTACGACCCGAACAACGTCTTCCGGCTGAACCACAACATCGAGCCTGGCTGAGTCCTCTCCCGGCAGACGCGTCCTGCTGCTCGCCTTACGGCTCGACTTGGACGATCTCACGGCCGAGCGGCACCAGGGAGATCGGCACCATCTTGAAGTTGGCGATGCCGAAGGGGATGCCGATGATCGTCAGGCAGAAGCCGACGCCCGCGACGACGTGGCCGATGGCGAGCCAGATGCCCGCGAAGACCAGCCAGATGATGTTGCCGATCGTCGAGGCGACGCCCGCGTCCGGGCGCTCCACCGTGGTGCGGCCGAACGGCCACAACACGTAGTTGGCGATGCGCAGAGAAGCGATGCCCCACGGAATCGTGATGATGAAGACGAACATCAGCAGGCCCAGCAAGGCGTAGCCGATGGCCATCCACAACCCCCAGATGATCAGCCACACGACGTTGAGGATGAGGTTGATCGTCTTCATGGTGTCAGCCTCCCACGGGAGCGCGGGCGGTGCCCGCGCGGGACGGTGACCGGCCCTCAGCGGCGGTGGCCGGCCATCTCCTCCAGCCGGGCGATGCGCTCGGCCATCGGGGGGTGGGTCGAGAAGAGCTTGGACGCGTCGCCCGGGCGGAACGGGTTGGCGATCATCAGGTGGCTGGTGGTCTCCAGCCGCGGCTCGGGCGGCAGCGGCAGGCGCTTGGTGCCCGCGTCCAGCTTGCGCAGGGCGGAGGCCAGGGCGAGCGGGTCGCCGGTGAGGCGGGCGCCGGAGGCGTCCGCCTCGTACTCGCGGGAGCGGCTGACGGCGAGCTGGATGAGGGACGCGGCCAGCGGGCCCAGGATCATCAGCAGCAGCATGCCGAGCAGGCCGGGGCCCTCGTCGTCGTCGGAGCGGCCGATGGGGATCAGCCAGGCGAAGTTGACCAGGAACATCACGACGGAGGCCAGGGCGCCGGCGACCGAGGAGATGAGGATGTCGCGGTTGTAGACGTGGCTGAGCTCGTGGCCGATGACGCCGCGCAGCTCGCGCTCGTCCAGGATGCGCAGGATGCCCTCGGTGCAGCACACCGCGGCATTGCGCGGGTTGCGGCCGGTGGCGAAGGCGTTGGGCGCCTCGGTCGGGGAGATGTAGAGCCGCGGCATCGGCTGCCGGGCGGCGGTGGAGAGCTCGCGGACCATCCGGTACAGCGCCGGGGCCTCGAACTCGCTCACGGGTCGCGCGCGCATCGCGCGAAGGGCGAGCTTGTCGCTGTTCCAGTAGGCGTACGCATTGGTGCCGAGCGCGATGACAAGCGCGACGATCAGTCCCGTGCGGCCGAAGAAACTGCCGATGACCAGGATGAGTGCCGACAGTCCGCCGAGGAGCGCGGCGGTCTTCAGCCCGTTGTGCCGGCGGTGCACGGTCACCCTCCAAAATGTGCAGCAGGAAGACGCTTTCTCCGTTTTCCTAGGAGAACCTCCTGTAAGGGCCAACGCCACCGGGGGGACGTTAGTTCCCTTGTGCGCTTTTCACAGGGTGCTCAGAGCAGCGTGCTCGACGCGAAGCGCAGGACGAGCTGCGGCGCGCCCGACAGGGCGACCCCGACGACGGCGGTGAGCGCGATGGCGGCCATCAGGGGCGCGGGCGTACGAGTGGGCCCGGCGGCCGCCGCGTCGGCGGCCGGAGCCTCGGCGCGGATGAAGAGCAGGGCCGTCCAGCGCAGGTAGTACACCAGGGCGATGACGACGTTGACGGCCATGACGGCGGCCAGCCAGCCCAGGCCGGCGTCGACCGCGGAGGAGAAGACGGCGACCTTGGCGAAGAGGCCGATGACGCCCGGCGGCAGGCCGGCCAGGCAGAGCAGGAAGAAGGCCATGGCGAGCGCCGCGAACGGGTGACGGGCGTACAGGCCCCGGTAGTCGGTGAGGCGGTTGCCGGACGCGGTGCGGCCGACGAGGGCGGCGACACCGAAGGCGCCGAGGTTCACGGCGCCGTACATCAGGGCGTACGCCAGGGTGATGCCTACCTGGCGTTCGGGGTCGGCGTACGCGGCGGCGGCGACCGGCACCAGGAGGTAGCCCGCCTGGCCGATGGAGGACCAGGCCAGGAGGCGTACCGCACTGCGCGACTGACCGGGGCGCTGCCGCAGGGCGGCGACATTGCCGACGGTCATGGTGAGCGCGGCCAGGACCGCGACGGCGGGCCCCCACACGTACGCGTACGGCTCGAAGGCGACGACCGTCACCAGGATGAGGCCGGAGAAACCGGCCGCCTTGCCGACGACCGACAGGTAGCCCGCGACGGGCAGCGGCGCGCCGGTGTACGTGTCGGGCACCCAGAAGTGGAACGGGGCGACCGCGAGTTTGAAGGCGAAGCCGACGACGGTGAGCGCGGCGCCCGCGGCGGCGAGTGTGTCCAGGCGCGGATCGACCGCGTCCAGGCCCCGGGCGACGGCGCTCAGGTGGAGGGTGCCGGTGGCGGCGTAGACGAAGCTGACGCCCAGCAGGGTGACCGCGGTCGCGGCGACGGAGGTGAGGAAGAACTTCAGGGCCGCCTCGCCCGACAGGCGGTCGCCGCGGCGCAGGCCGACCAGTGCGAAGGACGGCAGCGTGGTGACCTCCAGCGCGATGACGAGGGTCGCCAGGTCGCGTGAGGCGGGCAGCAGGGCGGCACCGGCGGCCGAGGACAGCAGCAGGAACCAGAACTCGCCGGCCGGCATCCGGTCCATCAGGTGGATGGAGAGCAGGGCGGCGACCAGCGCCCCGGCCAGCACCAGCAGTTGGACCACCAGGGTGAAGTGGTCGGCGACGTAGGAGCACTCGCGGGGGCTGCCGACGAGGCAGAAGGTGGTGCGGTCGCCGTCCAGCAGCGGCAGCAGGCTGAGCCCGGCCAGGACGAGGCCGCCGGCGGTGATCCAGGCGAGCACCTGCTTGCGGCCCTCGGGAAGGAACAGGTCGGCCACGAGGACGACCAGCGCGGCCACCGCGGCGATGGCGGGCGGCGCGATCGCCGCCCAGTCGACGGACTGGATGACGGAGGTGGCGAGGGGGCTCATCAGCTGCCTCCGAGCAGGGAGCGCACGGCCGGGTCGGTCAGGCCGAGCAGGACGGCGGGCCACAGGCCGGCCAGGACGGTGAGGGCGGCCAGCGGGGTCCAAGCGGCGAACTCGTAGCCCCGGACGTCGGCGAGCTCCGGCCCGCCGGTGACGGTCTCGCGATCGCCCATGCAGACGCGGCGCACGACGACCAGGAGGTACGCGGCGGTGAGCAGTGTGCCGAACGCGGCGATCGCGGTGAACGTCAGGTACGCGCCCCGGTCCAGGCCCGCGGCGGGCCTGAAGGAGCCGAACATGGCGAGCATCTCGCCCCAGAAGCCGGCCAGGCCCGGCAGGCCGAGGGAGGCCACGGCGGCGAAGGCGAGCAGACCGCCCATGCGGGGGGCGCGGCCGTAGAGCGCCGCGCCGGTCCTGCCGGCGAGGCCGTCCAGGTCGGTGGTGCCGTAGCGGTCCTTCAGTGCGCCGACCAGGAAGAACAGCAGGCCGGTGATCAGTCCGTGGGCGATGTTGGCGAAGAGCGCCCCGTTGACGCCGGTCGGGGTCAGCGTGGCGATGCCCAGCAGGACGAAGCCCATGTGGCCGACGGAGCTGTAGGCGATGAGGCGCTTGAGGTCGCCGCCTGCGCCGCTGCGGGCCAGTGCCAGGCACGCCAGCGATCCGTAGATGATCCCGACTACGGCGAAGGCGGCCAGGTAGGGCGCGAAGGTCCGCATGCCGTCGGGGGCGATCGGCAGGAGGATGCGCACGATGCCGTACGTGCCCATCTTCAGCAGGACGCCGGCGAGCAGCACGGAACCGACCGTGGGGGCCGCGGTGTGGGCGTCGGGGAGCCAGCTGTGCAGCGGCCACATGGGGGCCTTCACGGCGAGGCCGATGCCGATGGCGAGGACGGCGATCAGTTGCGTGGAGTGACTGAGCGCCGCCGCGGGGCCACTGTCAGTGGCGAGTGCCACCATGTCGAAGGTGCCGGCCTTCACTCCGATGAGGAGCAGGCCGAGCAGCATGACCACGGAACCGAGCAGCGTGTAGAGGATGAAGCGCAGGGCGGACTTCTCCCGGTTCTCGCCGCCCCAGCGGGCGATGAGGAAGTACATCGGGATCAGGACCGTCTCGAAGGCCAGGAAGAAGAGCACCAGGTCGAGCACGGCGAACGTCGCCAGCGTGCCCGACTCCAGTACGAGCAGGAGCGCGACGAACGCCTTCGGGGAAGGGCCCGCGGGCATCTTGAAGTAGCTGTAGAGCGCGCAGAGGAAGGTCAGCAGCGCGGTCAGCACGAGAAGGGGGAGGCTGATGCCGTCGACACCGAGGTGGAGGTGGATGCCGAGCGCCGGGATCCAGTTGATGTCCGTGGTGGCCTGCATCGTCGCCGGGCTGCCGTGGTCGAAGCCGGCGGCCAGGACGACGGTGAGGGCGAACACCAGGCCGGTGACGGTCACACCGTGGCGCAGCAGGGCCTGGTCGGGGTCCTTGCCCTTCAGGCCGGGCGGGGGCGGCAGCAGGGCGCCGACGGCGCCGAGCAGCGGCAGGACGACGACGGCCGCGAGGACGTACTGGAGGACGGTGTCGTTCACGGCTCACGCTCCGACGGCGACGAGGACGGCGAGGATCACAGAGCCGGCCAGCAGCACGCTGATATAGGTCTGCACATTGCCCGTCTGGGTGCGGCGCACGGCCGCGCCGAGCAGCCGGGGCAGGCCGCCCGCGCCGCGCACGTAGGTCTCCACGACCTCCCGGTCGAGGAAGCGCACGAGACCCGAGGCGGCCAGCACGGGGCGGACGAACAGCGCCGAGTAGACGGCGTCGAGGCGGAAGCCGTGCGAGGCGGGGCCGAAGAGCGGGCCGAGCAGCAGGCGTCCGGGGTCGGCGGGGTCGTTCGCGGCGGCGACGTCCCCGTAGACCTGCTCGTGCGTCTGCAGCGCGGCGGCCTCGGTGAGGGCGGGCTCCTTCTCGGCGGCCTCCGCGGTCACGACCGCGCCGAGCGGCGCACTGCGGCGGGCGGACATCGCCTGCCAGGCGCCGTAGGTGGCGAGCACTCCGACCAGGGAGAGGCCGACGCCGAGGATCGAGGTCACCAGAGTCGGGGCGAGTTCGCCGCCGTCGAACCAGGCGGGCAGGTCGAGGAGGGAGGGCACCAGGGAGACCGCGCCGAAGGCGAGGGTGGGGACGGCCAGCACCCACAGCACGGCGTTCATGACGGCCGGTTCCTTGCCGTGCGCCTCGGGGGCGGAGGCTCCGTGGCCGCGGAAGGCGAGCAGGAAGAGCCGGGTGGCGTAGCCCGCGGTCAGCACGGCGGTGATCAGGGCGGCGATCAGGACCAGCCAGCCGACCGCCGCCGGGACGCCCTCGGCGTGGCCGGAGGAGGCGTGCTCGGCGGCGCGCAGCACGGACTCCTTGGAGAAGAAGCCGGAGAAGGGAGGGATCGCGGCCAGGGCGGCCAGCGCGATGCCCATCGTCCACATGGCGTCCGGCGCGCGCTTGCCGACATCGCCCATGCGGGACATCGCGGCGAGCGAGTTGGTGCCCGCGGCGTGGATGACCGCGCCCGCGGCGAGGAAGAGCAGCGCCTTGAAGGCACCGTGCGACAGGAGGTGGAAGACGGCGGCACCGCGGTCGCCGACGGCGAGGGCGCCCGCCATGTAGCCGAGCTGGCCGATCGTGGAGTACGCCAGGACGCGCTTGATGTCGTCCTGCGCGAACGCCGCGAGCCCCGAGCCGACCATGGTGACGGCGGCCATCGCCCCGAGCACCGCGAGCACCGCGGCGGACGCCTCGAAGACCGGCAGCAGCCGGGCGACGAGGTAGATGCCGGCGGCGACCATCGTGGCGGCGTGGATCAGCGCGGACACCGGCGTGGGGCCGGCCATGGCGTCCGGCAGCCAGGTGTGCAGCGGGAACTGCGCGGACTTGCCCGCGACACCGGCGAGCAGCAGCAGGCCGATCACGGTGGGGTGGTCGAGGCCGCCGTGGGTCGCCGTGGTGAGGATGCCGTTGATCCGGAACGTCCCGGCGTCGGCGGCCAGTGCGAAGACGCCGATCAGGAAGGGGACGTCACCGAGCTTGGTGACCAGGAACGCCTTGAGGGAGGCGGCGCGAGCGACCTCGGTCTCCCAGTAGTGGCCGACCAGGAAGTACGAGCAGATGCCCATGATCTCCCAGCCCACCAGCAGCATCATCAGGTCCCCGGTGTAGACGACCAGGAACATCGCGGCGGTGAAGAGGGACACCAGCGCGGAGTAGGAGGCGTAGCGCGGGTCGTCGCGCAGGTAGCCCGTGGAGTACAGCTGCACGCAGGTCGCGACGAGGCCGACGAGGACGGCGATGAGCACCGAGAAGCCGTCGAGGTGCAGGGCGAGGTCGATGGGGACCGAGCCGGTCGGCGTCAGTCGGGTGGCCGCGTCGGTGGCCGTGCCGCTGCCCTGGCGCGCGGCGACGATCACGGCGAGTACGAAGGCGGTCCCCGTCGGCAGGACGGCCAGCGGCCGGACGAAGCCGGGGACGGTACGGCCGAGCAGCAGGGCGGCTGCGGCGCCGAGGAAGGGGAGGAGGGGGACGAGGACGGCGAGGGTCGTCAGGGTCACGCGGCGGCCTCGGCGTTCTTCTCGGGCGTCTCGGGTGCGGCGGTGGACACGCCCTCATCGTCCTCGCCGTCCCCGGCGGCGAGTTCGGTGAGCCGGTCGATGTCCGAGGTGCCCCGGCTGCGGTACACGAGCAGGACGATGGCGAGCCCGATGCCGATCTCGGCGGCGGCGATGACGATGACGAAGAGCGTCAGCGCCTGCCCCGCGTGCAGGGTGTCGCGCAGCCACACGTCGAAGGCGACCAGATTGAGGTTGACCGCGTTCAGCATCAGCTCGACCGACATCAGGACGAGGATCGCGTTGCGCCGGGCGAGGACCCCGTACAGGCCGACGGAGAAGAGCAGGACGGCCAGGACCGCGGGATAGGCGAGATGCATCAGCGCTCCCCGGACTGCTGACGGGACGGCTTGCGGGACAGAACGATGGCGCCGACCAGCGCTGCCAGCAGGAGCACGGACAGCGCCTCGAACGGCAGCACCCAGTGCCGGAAGAGGATCTGCCCGGTGACCTCGGTGGAGCCCTGCACTCCGCGGTCCACGTCGATCCAGGTGGCCCGGAAGGCGTCGACGACCAGCCACACCAGCGTGCCCGCGGAGGCGATCCCGACGGCCAGCGCGGCGATCCGGTTGCCCGAGTCGGCGTCCGGGGAGGGGCCGATGGGCGCCTTGGTGAGCATCAGGCCGAACAGGACGAGGACGACGACGGAGCCGACGTAGATCAGCACTTGCACCCAGGCGATGAACTCGGCGGTGAGCAGGAGGTATTCGACGGCGACCCCGCCGAGCGCGACCACCAGCCACAGGGCGGCGTGCACCAGGTGCTTGGTGGTGACGCTGACGACGGCCGCGGCGAGCGTGGCGATGCCGACGAGCACGAAGACGACCTCGGCACCGGTCGGCGACAGGAAGCCCGGGTGGGCCGCTGCGATGAGGTTCACGCGTCACCCTCCGCCTGCTGCGCGGCGGCCGCGGCCTTCTCGGCGGCCTTGCGCGCCGCGCCGAGCTCCTTGGGCTCCTCGGCGGCGGGGTCGAGCGGCGGCGGGGCGGGCACCGTCCACATCCAGTCGCGCAGCTTGTCGCGCTCATGGGTGAGGTCGAGGATGTCGGTCTCCGCGTACTCGAACTCCGGCGACCAGAACAGCGCGTCGAAGGGGCACACCTCGATGCAGATGCCGCAGTACATGCAGAGCGAGAAGTCGATGGCGAAGCGGTCCAGCACATTGCGGCTGCGCTCACGGCCGCCGGGTGCGGCGGCCGGCATCGTCTCCTTGTGGGAGTCGATGTAGATGCACCAGTCGGGGCACTCGCGCGCGCAGAGCATGCAGACCGTGCAGTTCTCCTCGAACAGCGCGATCACGCCGCGGCTGCGCGGCGGGAGTTCGGGCTGCGCCTGCGGGTACTGCGCGGTGTGCGAACGCCGCGTCATCGTGCGGAGGGTGACGGCCAGGCCCTTGGCGAGGCCGGAACCGGGGATGCCCATCAGGAGGTCACCACCTTCACCACGCCGGTGAGCGCGATCTGGGCGAGGGCGAGCGGAATCAGGAAGGTCCAGGCGAAGCGCTGCAGCTGGTCCTCGCGCATGCGGGGGTAGGTGACACGGAGCCAGATGACGACGAAGGCCACGAGACCGGTCTTGACCAGCGTCCACAGCCAGCCGAGGCTGCCGGACCACGGACCGTGCCAGCCGCCCAGGAACAGGACGGTGGTCAGTCCGCACAGCACGACGATGCCCGCGTACTCGGCGAGCAGGAACAGCGCGAAGCGCAGACCCGTGTACTCGGTGTACGCCCCGAAGATGATCTCCGAGTCGGCCACCGGCATGTCGAACGGCGGCCGCTGGAGCTCCGCCAGGCCCGCGGTGAAGAAGACGACGGCGCCGATGAGCTGCCACGGCGTCCACCACCACTGGTACGCCTCCACGATGCCGGGCAGCGAGAGCGTCCCTGCGGCCATCGCGACGGACGCGGCGGCCAGCAGCATCGGCAGCTCGTACGACATCAGCTGCGCGGCGGTCCGCAGGCCACCGAGCAGGGAGAACTTGTTGGCCGAGGCCCAGCCCGCCATGAGCGAGCCCAGCACGCCGACGCCCATCACGGCCAGCACGAAGAACAGGCCGGCGTCGATCGTCTGGCCCACGAGGCCGTTCGGCCCGAGCGGGATCACGGCGAGGACCAAGAGGTAGGGCAGCAGCGCGACGACCGGCGCCAGTTGGAAGACCCTGCGGTCGGCGTCCGCCGGGACCACGTCCTCCTTCTGCGCGAACTTCACGCCGTCGGCGACGAGTTGCGCCCAGCCGTGGAAACCGCCCGCGTACATCGGGCCGAGTCGGCCCTGCATGTGGGCCATCACCTTGTGCTCGGTCTGGCCGACGACGAGGGGCAGCACCAGGAAGACGACGAGGACGGCGAGCAGCCGGAGGATCACGTCGAGTGCGTCGCTCACGGGGTGCCGCCTCCTTCGTCGTTGTCGTCGCCGCGGTTTTCGCCGTTGCGGTTGTCGTCGCCGCCGTCGGCCCGGGGTTCCGCGGGGGGGCCGGGTTTGCTCGCGGACTCGTCCGGCCGCGCCAATGCGTCCTTGGGCGGGGCGGGCGGGGCGGGCGGCTCGGCCGCCGCAGGGGCCGGGGTGTCCTGGGGGACGTCCCAGGGAGCGTCCGGGGTACGCCTGCGGGGCGCGGCGGGGGCTTCGGCAGCCGCCTGACTGGCCGAGCCCTCCGTGACGCTGCGGGCGCGCCGGGCGGGGCGCTCCCCTGCGGCGGAACCGGCGGCGGCGCCGGCCCCGCCGGTGGCACCGGCCGCGCGCGGAGTACGGGCGGGACGAGCCGGAGGGGGCGGGAGCTGGCCCTTCAGCGGGCCCCAGTCGTTGGGGTCGGGCACGCCCGGGGGCAGCATCTGGCGGCGCTTGGGCCCACCGTGCTCGGGCTCCCCCGGCTCCTTCGCGCCCGGCCACGCCTTCGCCACCCGCGCCGCGAGCACGAAGTCCTTGCGCAGCGGGTGCCCCTCGAATCCGTCGGGCAGCAGCAGCGGTGCCAGGTGCGGGTGGCCGGTGAAGCCGATGCCGAACATCTCGTGGGTCTCGCGCTCGTGCCAGGCGGCGCCCGCGTACACGCCGATGGCGGTCGGCAGCGCAGGCGCGTCGTGCGGGACGGTCGTGCGGATCAGCAGCCGCCGTACGGATCCCACGGCCGGGGCCACGACGTGGGCACAGACCCGGAAGCCGGAGCCGGGCTCGTCGACGGCGCTGAGCCAGTCGAAGAAGGAGCAGCCGAGCACGTCTCGGGCGGCCTGGAGCGCGCCGGTCCAGGCTCCGGCGGGCACGTCCACGGTGAGCAGGCCGTACGCCTCCTCCGCCGTGGCCTCCGGGCCGAAGACCTCGGCGACGGCCGCCGGGTCGGGCAGCCGGTCGAAGGGGCCGGTCACTTCGCGGCCTCCCCGGGCGGCGGCGGTGCCTGCACCAGGCCGCTGCGCAGCGCGCCGGCGGACGCCTGCGGGGCGCCGCCCTCGCCGTACCGCTCGCCCAGCGACTCGCGGGCGATCTTCTCCTGGAGCTTGAGGATGCCCTGGAGCAGCGCCTCGGGCCGCGGCGGGCAGCCGGGCACGTAGACGTCGACGGGGATGATCTGGTCGACGCCCTTGGTGACGGCGTACGAGTCCCAGTAGGGCCCGCCGCAGTTGGAGCAGGCGCCGAAGGAGATCACGTACTTCGGCTCGGGCATCTGCTCGTACAGCCGCTTGACGGCGGGCGCCATCTTGTCGGTCACCGTGCCCGAGACGATCATGAGGTCGGCCTGGCGCGGGCCGGGCGCGAAGGGGATCACGCCGAGCCGGATGAAGTCGTGCCGGGCCATGGATGCCGCGATGAACTCGATGGCGCAGCAGGCGAGCCCGAAGTTGAAGACCCAAAGGCTGTAGCGGCGGCCCCAGTTGAGGACCACCTTCATGGGTTCGGGCGCGAGGCGGGCCAGCGTGCCGAGCCGGCGCGGCTCGGGCAGGAACTGGGGCTCGGGGGTGTTCACGTCCATTCCAGGACCCCCTTCTTCCATGCGTAGAGCAGGCCGACGGCGAGGAAGCCGAGGAAGACGAACATCTCCACCAGCGTCGTCCCGCCGTATCCCGGGGCGGCGTAGACCGTCGCCCACGGGAAGAGGAAGACCGCGTCGACCGCGAAGATCACATACAGGAAGGAGTAGACGTAGTAGCGGATCTGGGTGTGCGCCCAGCCCTCGCCGACAGGGTCGACGCCGCACTCGTACGTGAGCATCTTCTCCTGCGTGGGCACGACCGGCCGCAGCAGACGGCCGGCCCCGAAGGCCACGGTCACGAAGAGCACCCCGAGCACCGCGACCAGGCCGACGACCGAGTAGCCGTGGAAGTAGTCCACGTCCGTCCGCCCCTCGTCTCTCGTCGTTCACGCGTTGTCCAGCGATCCCGGTGGATCTTTAGACGATCTGTACGAACGGAGTCTAGGCCCTGCCCCAGGCGCCGCAGGCACCCCGCCGCGACGGGGTACGGATAACCCCACCTTGTCCCGCAGGCGCACCCCATGGCGGTGACCCCCCGCCCACCGGCAGGCTTGGCGTCATGACCACCAACTCCCAGCGCGGGGACGCCCCACTCCCGCCGGCACGGCTCGCCTTCGACCCGGTGACGTGGAAGGAGATCGCGTATCTCCTGACGAATCTGGCGGTGGACCTCGCGGGCTTCGTCTACGTCGTCGTCGTGCTGTCCCTCGGCATCGGCCTGTCGGTCACGGTCGTCGGCCTGCCGCTGCTGGCGCTGGGGCTCGCGGGCTGCCGGCTGCTGGGGTGGCTGGAGCGGATGCGGGCACGCGGGCTGCTCGGGGTCGCGGTGGACGAGCCGCGCAGGCTGCGGCCAGGGCGGATGGGCTTCTTCCCGTGGCTGTGGACATCGCTGAAGGACCCGGTGGCATGGCGGCACGCGCTGTACTTCCTCGCTCGGCTGCCGTGGGGCATCGTGACCTTCACCGTCACCTTGACCTCGCTGTTCGTGGCGTGGCCGGTGCTGCCGTTCATCGCGCGGGGGCTGGCGAACGCGGACCGGGCGATGGTGCGCGGCCTGCTGTCGCCCTCGGACGAGCTGGAGCGTCGCATCGCCGAGCTGGAGTCCGACCGGGGCACCGTGGTGGACACCGCCGCCGCCGACCTGCGGCGCATCGAGCGCGACCTGCACGACGGCGCGCAGGCCCGCCTGGTGGCCCTGGCCATGGACCTGGGCCTGGCCAAGGAGAAGCTGCTGGAGGACCCGGAGGCGGCGGCCAGGATGGTCGGCGACGCCCATGGCGAGGTGAAGCTCGCCCTCCAGGAACTGCGCGACCTGGCCCGCGGCATCCACCCGGCGATCCTCACCGACCGCGGCCTGGACGCGGCCCTGTCCTCGGTGGCCGTGCGCTGCACCGTGCCGGTCCAGGTGGGCGTGGACCTGCCGGCCCGGCCGGCACCCGCCATCGAGGGCATCGCGTACTTCACCGTCTCCGAACTGCTCCAGAACATCAGCAAGCACAGCGGGGCGGGCCGTGCCGCGGTGGAGCTGTGGCGGTCCGGCGAACGTCTGATGATCCAGGTGCGGGACGACGGCAGGGGCGGGGCGAGCGCCGCGAACGGCAGCGGTCTGGCCGGGCTCACCGAGCGGCTGGGCTCCGTGGACGGCCTGCTCGTCATCGACTCCCCCCAGGGCGGCCCCACGACGGTGACGGCCGAGCTGCCGTGGCGCGACCGCGACTAACCGCGGGCCCGGTCGGCGGCCCGAGGTTCGGGGTGGGGTTTTCCCCAGGTGGAAGAGGCCCATCCGCACCATGGGCCGGGGTGTCGGGGGCGGCGAGGCTGGAAGCGTGCACACGACAGTGACACGAGGGCACCACAGGCACACGGAGAAAGGGACGGACGTGACCATGGCATACGGTTTCCCGGAGCCGCGAGAGCACCGGCTGCCCGCGGCGCTGCGAGCGCCGATCGAGGCCCGCACCTGGCGTGAACTCCTGTATCTACTGCTCAACCTGCCGATGGGCATCATCGGCTTTACCTTCGCGGTGACGATGCTGTCCCTGGGCGCCGGTCTGCTGGTCACCTTCCTCGGCCTGCCGGTCCTCACGGTGATGCTGGCCGGGTGCCGCGGTCTCGGCATGGTGGAGCGCGAGCGGGCCCGCAAGTGCCTGCACCTGGACGTGGCCGAGCCGGCGCCGCTGCGGCGGAGGCCCGGGCAGGGCTTCCTGGCGTGGCTGGGCGGCCAGCTCACCAACGGCACGTCCTGGCGGCACGTCCTCTACTGCTTCGTGCACTTCCCGTGGGGCGTCTTCACCTTCTCCGTGGCCATCTCCTTCTTCACCTACGGCTGGGGGATGCTCACCTACCCGCTGTGGCGGTGGGTCTTCCCGGCGTACACCGACCAGCCGGGTCTGCAGCTCTACGGGGACGGGCACGGCCGCGGCTGGTACCTGGACTCCCCCTTCGAGCAGGCGGCCACCTCCGCGGTGGGGCTGCTGCTGGTGCTGGCCACGCCGTGGCTGATCCGCGGCATGGCGTACGTCGACCGGGGACTGGTCGCCGGGCTGCTCGGACCGTCCCGGCTGGCCAGCCGTGTCACGGAGCTGGAGTCCGACCGCGGGGTGGTCGTGGACACCGCCGCCGCCGACCTGCGGCGCATCGAGCGCGATCTGCACGACGGCGCGCAGGCCCGCCTGGTGGCCCTCGCGATGGACCTGGGCCTGGCCAAGGAGAAGCTCCAGGAGGACCCGCAGGCCGCCGCGACCATGGTCGAGGAGGCGCACGGCGAGGTGAAGCTCGCCCTCCAGGAACTGCGCGACCTCGCCCGCGGCATCCACCCGGCGATCCTCACCGACCGCGGCCTGGACGCGGCCCTGTCCTCACTGGCCGCGCGCTGCACCGTGCCGGTCCAGGTGAGCGTGGACCTGCCGGCCCGCCCGGTCCCGGCGATCGAGGGCATCGCGTACTTCACCGTCTCCGAACTGCTCCAGAACATCAGCAAGCACAGCGGGGCCTCGCGGGCGACCCTCGACCTGTGGCGCTCCGGCGACCGGCTGATGATCCACGTCGTCGACAACGGCCGCGGCGGCGCCGGCGCCGCGAACGGCAGCGGTCTGGCCGGGCTCGCCGAGCGGCTGGGCGCGGTGGACGGTGTGCTCGCCGTGGACTCCCCGGCCGGCGGCCCGACGACCGTCGCCGCGGAGCTGCCCTGGCGCACCTGAGCGACGAACCTGTCCCCTCCGCCCTCCCCGGCGCGGCAAGGCCGTGTGCCTTCCGCCGGAAGCTGGAATGCTGGGGAGGGACACGTCAACGTCGACATGGGGGCCGGAAGTCGTGGAGGACAGGGTGCGCGTGGTCATCGCCGAGGACTCGGTGTTGCTGCGAGAGGGGCTGACCCGGCTGCTGACCGACCGGGGGCACGACGTCGTGGCCGGGGTGGGCGACGCCGAGGCGCTGCTGAAGGTGATCGCGGAACTCGCGGCGGAGGACACCCTGCCCGATGTCGTCGTCGCCGACGTGCGGATGCCGCCCACCCACACCGACGAGGGCGTGCGCGCGGCGGTGCGGCTGCGCCGCGACCACCCGGGGCTGGGTGTGCTCGTCCTGTCGCAGTACGTTGAGGAGCAGTACGCCACCGAGCTCCTGGCGGGCAGCAGCCGCGGCGTCGGCTACCTGCTCAAGGACCGGGTGGCCGATGTCAGGGAGTTCGTCGACGCCGTGGTCCGGGTGGCCGCGGGCGGCACCGCTCTGGACCCGGAGGTGGTGGCCCAGCTGCTGGGCCGCAGCCGCAAGCAGGACGTGCTGACGGGGCTGACACCGCGCGAGCGCGAGGTGCTGGGGCTGATGGCCGAGGGGCGGACGAACTCCGCGATCGCCAAGCAGCTCGTGGTGAGCGACGGCGCGGTAGAGAAGCACGTGAGCAACATCTTCCTGAAGCTGGGCCTGGCGCCCAGCGTCGGGGACCACCGGCGTGTGCTGGCCGTGCTGACGTATCTGAACTCGTAGCCTTCTGACATATTGTCAGGTTCGGTCGCGGGCACGCGGAACTGCGGGGAGGACGTCGGGCGTCCACGGGCGTGGGGCCTTCGTGTCCCGCGCGGGTCCCACCCTGTGGGAACACCCGGGAAGGCGACCCTTACCCACGTACGATGGCGCGTGGGACAAAAGGTCGCGGCTCCGGCCGTGTGCCGCCGCCTCGAAGGAGGTCCGATTCAGTGACCAGCCAGGTCAGCAGCGCGTCAGGCACCGATCAGCCCGTTATGGGCGAGCAGCGGAAACCGGCCAAGGAGACCAGGAAACTCGACCGGGTCGTCATCCGTTTCGCAGGGGACTCGGGCGACGGCATGCAGCTCACGGGAGACCGGTTCACCTCGGAAACGGCGTCGTTCGGCAACGATCTGTCGACGCTGCCCAACTTCCCCGCCGAGATCCGGGCGCCGGCAGGCACCTTGCCGGGCGTCTCGAGTTTCCAGCTGCACTTCGCCGACCACGACATCCTCACCCCGGGTGACGCTCCCGACGTGCTGGTCGCGATGAACCCGGCGGCGCTGAAGGCGAACATCGGCGACCTGCCGCGCGGCGCCGAGATCATCGTCAACACCGACGAATTCACCACCCGTGCGATGACGAAGGTCGGCTACGCCGCCTCCCCCCTGGAGGACGACTCGCTGTCGGCCTACGCGGTCCACCCGGTGCCGCTGACCACCCTCACGGTGGAGGCGCTCAAGGACTTCCCGCTGAGCCGCAAGGAGGCCGAGCGCAGCAAGAACATGTTCGCGCTCGGACTGCTCTCGTGGATGTACCACCGGCCCACCGAGGGCACCGAGGACTTCCTGCGCAAGAAGTTCGCGAAGAAGCCCGAGCTCGCCGAGGCGAACGTCGCCGCCTTCCGGGCGGGCTGGAACTTCGGCGAGACCACCGAGGACTTCGCCGTCAGCTACGAGGTGGCACCGGCGGAAGCGGCCTTCCCGGCCGGCACGTACCGCAACATCTCCGGGAACCTGGCGCTGTCCTACGGCCTGGTCGCCGCGAGCCGTCAGGCCGACCTGCCGCTGTTCCTGGGCTCGTACCCGATCACCCCGGCCTCCGACATCCTGCACGAGCTGAGCAAGCACAAGAACTTCGGCGTGCGCACCTTCCAGGCGGAGGACGAGATCGCCGGCATCGGCGCGGCGCTCGGCGCGGCCTTCGGCGGCTCGCTGGCCGTCACCACCACCTCCGGCCCCGGTGTGGCCCTGAAGTCGGAGACGATCGGTTTGGCGGTGTCGCTGGAACTGCCGCTGCTGGTGATCGACATCCAGCGCGGCGGTCCCTCGACGGGCCTGCCGACCAAGACCGAGCAGGCCGACCTGCTGCAGGCGATGTACGGCCGCAACGGCGAGGCACCGGTGCCCATCGTGGCGCCCAGCACTCCCGGCGACTGCTTCGACGCCGCCATGGAGGCGGCCAGGATCGCGCTGACGTACCGGACGCCGGTGCTGCTGCTCTCCGACGGCTACCTGGCCAACGGCTCCGAACCGTGGCGCGTCCCGGAGCTGGACGAACTGCCGGACCTGCGGGTGCAGTTCGCGACCACGCCCAACCACGTGGCCGAGGACGGCACCGAGGAGTTCTGGCCCTACCAGCGCGATCCGGAGACCCTGGCCCGTCCCTGGGCGGTACCGGGCACGCCGGGGCTCGAGCACCGGATCGGCGGCATCGAGAAGCAGGACGGCACGGGCCACATCTCGTACGACCCGGCCAACCACGACCACATGGTGCGTACCCGGCAGGCCAAGATCGACGGCATCAAGGTGCCGGACGTGACCGTGGACGATCCCGGAGGCGCCGCACGCACCCTGGTCGTCGGCTGGGGCTCGACGTACGGGCCGATCACGGCGGCCGTACGGCGCATCAGGGGCGCAGGGGGCGCGGTCGCGCAGGCCCATCTGCGCCATCTGAATCCCTTCCCGGGGAATCTCGGTGAGGTTCTGAAGCGTTATGACAAGGTGGTGGTGCCGGAGATGAACCTCGGCCAGCTCGCCCACCTTCTGCGGGCGAAGTACCTGGTCGACGCCCGCTCGCACACCCAGGTCACCGGCCTTCCGTTCAAGGCCGAGCAGCTCGCTGCCGCCATCCAGGAGGAGAGCGCAGATGTCTGAGGCTCCTGCCGTCGACCATCCGGGCCCGGGGCTGCCGGCGCTGTCCCTGGTCCCCAAGGCCGACGCCAAGCAGTCCATGAAGGACTTCAAGTCGGACCAGGAAGTGCGCTGGTGCCCCGGATGCGGCGACTACGCGATCCTCGCCGCCGTACAGGGCTTCATGCCCGAACTGGGCCTGGCCAGGGAGAACATCGTCTTCGTCTCCGGGATCGGCTGCTCCTCCCGCTTCCCGTACTACATGAACACCTACGGGATGCACTCCATCCACGGCCGCGCCCCGGCCATCGCGACCGGGCTCGCCGCCTCGCGGCGCGACCTGTCGGTGTGGGTGGTCACCGGTGACGGCGACGGGCTGTCGATCGGCGGCAACCACCTGATCCACGCGCTGCGGCGCAATGTGAACCTGAAGATCCTGCTCTTCAACAACCGGATCTACGGACTCACCAAGGGCCAGTACAGCCCGACGTCCGAGCTCGGGAAGATCACCAAGTCAACGCCCATGGGCTCGCTGGACGCGCCCTTCAACCCGGTGTCGCTGGCGATCGGCGCGGAGGCCTCCTTCGTGGCCCGCACCATCGACTCCGACCGCAAGCACCTCACGAGCGTGCTGCGCGAGGCGGCGGCGCACCCGGGCACCGCGATCGTGGAGATCTACCAGAACTGCAACATCTTCAACGACGGCGCCTTCGAGGCGCTCAAGGACCGCGCCACGGCCGAGGAGGCGGTGATCCGCCTGGAGCACGGCCGGCCGGTGCGCTTCGGCGCCGATAGCGCCAAGGGTGTCGTGCGCGACCCGGCCACCGGCGACCTGAAGGTCGTCGAGGTCACCGAGGCGAACGAGGGCGACATCCTGGTGCACGACGCGCACGCGGCCTCGCCCACGACGGCCTTCGCCCTGTCCCGGCTCGCCGATCCCGACACGCTGCACCACACGCCCATCGGCGTGCTCCGCAGCGTCGTGAGACCGGTCTACGACGACCTGATGTCGGAGCAGCTGGAGCGCTCCGTCGAGCAGCAGGGCAAGGGCGACCTGGCCTCGCTGCTGGCCGGCGGCGACACCTGGACGGTCGTCGGCTGACACGCCGTCCCCCGTTCCCGTCCGGGGCCCGGGCCTGTCGATCAGGCCCGGGCCCCGTCGTATGCCTCGCGGGCCACCGCGACCTGCTCCGTGCGGCTCTCCGCCCACCGGGCGAGCCCCCAGACCTGGTCGGCGGCCTCCTTACCGAGCGCGGTCAGGGTGTACTCGACGCGCGGCGGGATCACCGGGTAGGCCTCGCGGTGCACGAAGCCGTCGCGCTCCAGGGTCTGGAGGGTCTGCGCGAGCATCTTCTCGCTGACGCCCCCGACGGTGCGCCGCAGCTCGCTGAAGCGCCGCGTGCCGTCGATCAGTGCGGCCAGCACGAGGACACCCCACCTGCTGGTGACGTGCTCGAGGATCACGCGCGAGGGGCAGTTGCGGGCGTTCACATCCGGTGTCCCCAGTACGGCGGCGAGCTCTTCCCTTACGTCCATGCCACTACCTTACCCAGAAGTGGGTACTTTCGCTGAGTTAGTACCCCACCTAGGGTTAGTCGTGCATCCGCACTCAATGGAACCGCCCGACTGGAGTGAACCCCTCATGAGCATCGTCGTCACCGGAGCCACCGGACACCTGGGCCGCCTCGTCATCGACGAGCTGCTGACCGAGGTCCCGGCCGACCGGGTCGTGGCCGTCGTGCGCGACGCGGACAAGGCCGCGGACATCGCCGCGCGCGGTGTGCAGCTGCGGGTCGCCGACTACAACGCTCCCCCCACCCTCAAGGGCGCCTTCCAGGAGGGCGACGTCGTCCTGCTGATCTCCGGCAGCGAGGTCGGGCAACGGGCCGCGCAGCACGCGGCCGTGATCGACGCCGCCAAGGAGGCGGGCGTCGCGCGCCTGGCCTACACCGGCATCCTGGGCGGTCCGGCCGCCGACTTCACCCTCGCCGACGAGCACAAGGCCACCGAGCAGGCGCTGCTCGACTCCGGGCTGACGTACACCCTGCTGCGCAACGGCTGGTACACCGAGAACTACACCGCCCAGATCCCCGTGCACCTGGAGCACGGCGTCGTCGGCAGCGCGAGCGGGGGCCGGGTGGGCACCGCGACCCGCCGCGACTTCGCCGCCGCGGCGGCCGCCGTGCTGACCGGCGAGGGCCACGAGAACAAGGCCTACGAGCTCAGCGGCGACCACGCCTGGACACTCGCGGAGTACGCGGCGGAGCTGTCCCGCCAGTCCGGCCGCACGGTCACCTACACCGACCTGCCCGAGGCGGCGTTCGTGGAGGTCCTCGTGGGCGCCGGCCTGCCCGCGCCCGTCGCCGCGATCTTCGCCGACTGCGACGCGCACGGCATCGCCCCCGGCCTGCTGGAGGGCGGCAGTGGCGATCTGAGCCGGCTGATCGGCCGACCGACCACGCCGCTCGCGGACACGATCGCGGAGGCGCTCAGGGGCTGACCCGAAGTACCGGGCGGGCTTTTCCAGGACCGCCCCGAGAGCGCGCGGGCCCCGCGGCGGATTCCCCTCCGGCCGCGGGGCCCGCGTTCACCGCACCACCATCACCCGTATCCGCCTGTCATGACCGTCATGCGATACGCAGATGACGAATGAACGGCCCCGCGCTACCTTCGCAGCAGTCGGACGGCGCCAGGGGAGGAATCGAGTGAGTGAGCAGCGCGCGGGACTGCTGTACGGATTCGCCGCCTACGGCCTGTGGGGACTCTTCCCCCTCTACTGGCCGCTCCTGGAGCCCGCGGGCGCGGGCGAGATCCTCGCCCACCGGATGGTCTGGTCGCTGGCCGTCGTCTCGCTGATCCTGGTCGCGACGCGCCGCTGGGCCTGGATACCCCAACTGCTGCGGCAGCCGCGCAAGCTCGCCCTGCTCGCCGTGGCGGCGGCGGTCATCTCGGTCAACTGGGGCCTGTACATCTGGGGCGTCAACAGCGGCCACGTCGTCGAGACCTCGCTCGGCTACTTCATCAACCCCCTGGTCACCATCGGGCTCGGCGTCCTCGTGCTGCACGAGCGGCTGCGGCCGGCCCAGTGGGCGGCGGTCGGCATCGGCGCCACGGCCGTAGTGGTGCTGGCCCTGGGCTACGGCCGGCTTCCATGGATCGCGCTGACGCTGGCCTGCTCGTTCGCCACGTACGGCTTCGTGAAGAAGAAGGTCGGCATGGGCGGCCTGGAGTCGCTGGCCGCCGAGACCGCGATGCAGTTCCTGCCCGCGATGGGCTTCCTGCTGTGGCTGGGCAACCGGGGCGGCACCACCTTCGGCTCGCACGGGGCGGGTCACGCCGGCCTGCTGGCGCTCTGCGGGATCGTGACCGCCGTGCCGCTGATCTTCTTCGGCGCGGCCGCGATCCGCATCCCGCTGAGCATGATCGGCCTGTTGCAGTACCTCGCGCCGGTCTTCCAGTTCCTGCTCGGCCTGTTCTGGTTCCACGAGGAGATGCCGCCCGAGCGCTGGGCGGGCTTCGGCCTCGTGTGGCTGGCTCTCGCCCTGCTCACCTGGGACGCGCTGCGCACCGCCCACCGGGGACGGCTCGCGCTGCGCGACGCCGCCGTGGTGGTCGACGAGGCCGCGCCGCGCGGGGCGGTCACGAGCTGAGCGGCACCCCGTGGGTATCTCCTGGCCCGGCACGCCGGGAGGGAAGCCGGGAACCGGTGAGCAACACCTTCGGGTGAATGAGGGGCCGGCCCCATTGCGCGCTCCGACGGGGAACCCATACAACTGGTTCCACATCGAACAGGGGAGCGAATCATGGCGATGCACTGGAAACTCGTGATCGACGCGGAGGACCCGCACGGGCAGGCCGCCTTCTGGGCGGCGGCGCTCGACTACGAGACCGAGGACCACAGCGCTCTCATCGAACGACTGCTGGAGGCCGGTGCGGTGACGCCGGACCTGCTGACGGAGGCCGGCGGCCGGGGGGCCTGGCGGGATCTCGCGGCGGTGCGCCACCCCGAGGACCCGTACGCGAAGGAGAGCGGCATGGGGCTGGGGCGGCGCATCCTCTTCCAGCGCGTACCCGAGTCCAAGACGGTGAAGAACCGGCTGCACATCGACCTCCATCCCGGGCACGGACGGAGGGAGGCGGAGGTCGCACGACTGGAGGGGCTGGGGGCGACCGTGCTGCGGCGGATAGCGGAACCCTCCGGGGAGTGGGTCACGATGGCCGACCCGGAGGGCAACGAGTTCGACGTCGAGTAGCCGGCGCGCAGTCGACACGTACTCGGCGACCGGCCGGCCGGAGCGGCCTTCGCGCCCTCACCCCTCGCTCAGCCCTCCCCCGCAACCCGCCTTGACGACGGGGCGGCCGCGATGAAAAAATCTCCATGCATACGCAACTTATGCACATGCAAGGAGATGACGGGTTGTCGGAGACAGAGCGCACGTTCCTGTTCCTGGTGGGCAGCACTCGCGCCGACGGGAACACCGAGACGCTGGCGAGGCGGGCCGCCGAGGAGCTGCCTCCCTCGGTGGACCGGAGGTGGGTACACCTGAGGGATCTGCCGCTTCCGCTCTTCGAGGACCACCGGCACGACGGGGACGGGAGCTATCCGGCGCCGACCGGGCACGCCGCGACGCTGCTCGATGCCACATTGCGGGCGACCGACCTGGTGATCGTGTCACCGCTGAACTGGTACACCGTCTCGACCAGCACCAAGCTCTACCTCGACCACTGGTCGGGCTGGATGCGCATACCGGGCGTGAACTTCCTGGAGCGGATGCGCGGCAAGGCCCTGTGGTCGGTGACCGTGCTCGGCGGCCAGGACCCGGCGACGGCGGCGCCCCTGGTGGGCACGCTGCGCCACACCGCGGCGTACGCGGGGATGCGCTGGGGCGGCGCGCTGCTCGGCCACGGGACGCGACCGGGGGACGTGCTGCGGGACACCGCGGCGCTGGGCCGGGCGAAGGCTTTCTTCGCCTGACACGCCGGGGCCGCCCGCCCCGTCAGGCGGTGACGTCGCGGGCGGCGAAACGGGCCCAGGCGGCGGAGCCGAACACGGCGACGTACAGCGCCTGGAGCTCGAAGTTGCGGCGCAGGTCGTCCCAGTAGACCGGGTCGCGGACGAGGTCGGCGAAGCTCAGCCAGTAGTGGGGGAAGAGATAGGGCTGGATCGCGTGCAGTTGGGGGATCGTGTCCACGATCTGCACGGTGATCAGCAGACCGACGGTGGTCGCCATGGCGGCGATGCCGCTGTTGGTGAGGGTGGAGATGAACAGGCCGAGCGCCGCGATCCCGGTGAGGGAGGCGGCGACAGCCAGGGCGACCAGCAGCGCGCGCAGCAGACCCTCGGAGAAGGAGATGCTCGTGCCGGACAGCAGCGTCACATCGCCCAGGGGGAAGAGCAGCGCGCCGGTGATCAGGGCCGAGGCCGCCACGACCAGGGTCGCCAGCACGCAGAAGGCGAGAACGGAAGCGTATTTGGAGAGCAGAAGCCGGGTGCGCCCGGCCGGCGCAACCAGCAGGTAGCGCAGGGTGCCGGCATTGGACTCGCCGGCGATGGCGTCGCCCGCGATGACCCCGATCGCCATCGGGAGAAAGAACGGCAGCGTCGCCGCGAGTGAGGTGAAGACCAGGAACAGGCCGTTGTTGGTGATCAGCGCGATGAAGGCGGGGCCGCCGCCTCCGCCTCCCGCGCTCCCGCCGTCGCCGGTCTCGATCTTCACCGCGATACCGATGAGGACCGGCACCCCGGCCAGGACGGCCAGCAGGGCGAGGGTGCGCCAGCGGCGCAACACGGTGACCAGCTCATTGCGCAGCAGACCGAGCGACCACAGCGGCCGCCGTGCGGTCCCGGCCGCCCCTTCGGGCGGGGCCCCGGCGGCGGTGTCAGCCTGCGACATCGAATCCCTCTCCCGTCAGGGCGACGAACGCGTCCTCCAGTGAGGCGCGTTCGACGCCGAAGCCGCGCACCCGCACGCCGGCCCCGACCAGCGCCGCGTTGAGGTCGGCGAGATCCGGCAGCGCCGCCGGGTCGGTCGGCAGCTCGCCGGTGACCCGTTCGCCGTCGGCGGCCAGGCCGGTCACGCCCTGCTCCTTGAGGACGCGTACGGCGTCTGCGGGGTCGGGTGTGGTGACCACCAGGCGGCCACCCGAGGACAGCGCCTCGACCGGGCCCTGGGTGAGCAGCCTGCCGCGGGACATCACGGCGGCGTGCGTGCAGACCTGTTCGATCTCGTCGAGGAGATGGGAGGAGAGGAAGACCGTGGTGCCGTCCGCCGCCAGTTCGCGGACCAGGGCCCTGATCTCCCGCATGCCCTGCGGGTCCAGGCCGTTGGTCGGTTCGTCCAGTACCAGCAGCTCACGCGGCCGCAGCAGGGCCGCGGCCAGTCCGAGCCGCTGCTTCATCCCGAGCGAGTACGCGCGTGCCTTCTTGCCCGCCGCCGCGGCCAGCCCGACGCGCTCGAGCGCCTCGCCGACCCGGGACCGGCGCGTGCGCGGGTCGGCGGTCGGGTCGGCGGAGTCAAAGCGCAGCAGGTTGTCCCGGCCGGACAGGAAGCCGTACAGGGCGGGGCCCTCGATCAGCGCGCCGACCCGGGGCAGCACGCTGCGCACGGCGCGGGGCATGGGCTCGCCCAGGACCCGCGCCGCGCCGGAGGTCGGCTCGATGAGACCCATCAGCATGCGGATCGTGGTCGTCTTCCCGGAGCCGTTGGGCCCCAGGAAGCCGAACACGCTGCCGCGCGGAACGGTCAGGTCGAGGCCGTCGACGGCGAGTTGTCCACCGCGGTACCGCTTGGTGAGTCCGCTCGTGGAGATCGCGTCCTCACCGGCGTCGGCGGACAGCTCCCCCATCGGCGCTCCCTTCCTCGCTGACCTGCTCGTCTCCACGCCTGCCGACCCGCTCCCCGAAGGGGTCCTACTTCGCCCCGGCGTTGGCGGCCCTGATCAGGGCGTCCTGGTTCACGGTGCCCACGTAGACCTTGCCGCTTTCTGTGATCAGGGCGTTGACCAGGCGGGTGCCGACGACCGTGCCGGTGCCGAAGTCGCCCTTGACGTCCTTGCCGAAGGAACTGAGCAGCGACGGGCCCTCGGAGCCCTGGTCCTTGGCCTGGCCGGGGCTCTGGTTCAGCGCGTCCTTCGGCAGCTGGAGCTCGGCGATCGAGTCCCAGCCCTTGCCGAGGACGTCGACACCGCCGAGCCCGTCGAGTCCGGAGAGCTCCCCGGGCGCCGGGCGGGTGCCGTGCGTGCCGTCCTCCGTGGCGTGCTCGCCCGCCTTCTCCGTCGTCACCTTGGCGCCCTTGGGCGGGGAGAAGTCGAAGGTGGCGGCCGAGGGCTTGGCGAAGTCCACCTTGGTGAAGGCGACATCGACGATGGCCTTGCCGCCGCCCTTGGGCGCCAGCGTGAACCTCAGGGGCACGCCGGTGGCGGAGTCGACGGCGATCCGGACGGAGCCGACCGTCGAGTCCGCGGCCTTGGGCGTGACCACCAGCTGGTAGGCGCTGCGGCCCGCGACACGCGCCGTGCCGTCCACCGACACCGAGGTGGTGCCGTCCACCGCGTCGAGGAGCTGTTTGGCCGCCCCCTGCGGGCTGGTGGGCAAGCCCTCGGGCAGCTTGCGCTCGCCCTTGTCCTTGGCGGCGCCGGACTCCTGCGGCACATCGGTGAGGTGGTAGGCGGAGTTGGTGGCGCTGTCGTAGGCCCAGACCTCGTCGCCGTTGTGGATGACGCTGTACTCGGCGGCGTCCTCGACGATGGAGACCTTCTGCCGGCCGGGGCCGTCGGCCGCGATGTGCAGCGTGTGGGAGCCGGCCAGGAGCTGCGTCAGCTGCTCCTGGGGTTCGGCGGAGGAACCGTCCCCGCCGCGGCTCTCGCCTGGTCCGCCGCCGCCGAAGGGGCCGGCGGAGCCGTTGGCCCCGGCCATGAAGGACGGGAGCCCGAAGTCGGTGGTGATCCGGATGGAGCCGGAGACCGTCTGGGTGTCCGAGGCCGCGATCTTGGCGATCAGCTCCTCGGCGGTGATCTTCGGCAGATCGGGGCTGCCCGCGCTCGCGAGCGCCGGTACGAGCCCGATGGTGGCCGCGGCGGCGCCGGCCGCCAGGACCGGTACCGCGTAACGTATCGCCTTGGTCCGGCGCCGGCGGTCCCGGTCGTCGTCCAAGGGCTGGATCGGTGCCATTACGTCCCTACCTCCGTTGTCAACGGCGGGTTGTCGTCAGCGTCGCACTCGTCCACCTCTTGGGCCATTGTCACCCGATCCGCCGTGTGGTGGTGCCTCTTATCCCATCAATCCGGCCGGTCGGGCACATCGCCCGGCGGGATCAACTCGGTGTACACCTCTGGGATGAGGCCCCTGACAACGGCTCAGGGCGGCGCCATGCGGCCCCCGCGTCCGTACGGGTACGGGCGCGGATCAGCCCGCGCGGTGCACCACCGCGTCGCAGAGCCCCTCCAGGGCCTGCTTGGCGGCGCACTCCGGCAGCGGGGCCAGCAGAGCCCGCGCCTCGTCCGCGTACCGGACGGTGTCCCGGCGGGCCTGCTGCAGTGCGGGGTGGGCGCGCATCAAGGTGAGCGCCTCGGCGTGCCGGAGGTCGTCCGTGAGGTCCCCGTCCAGCAGTTCGCACAGCCGGCGGTCGTCGGACGGCGCGAAACCGTCGGCCTTGGCCACGGCAGCACGCAGATGCAGCACCGGCAGGGTCGCCACGCCCTCGCGCAGGTCCGTGCCCGGGGTCTTGCCGGACTCGTGCGAGTCGCTGGCGATGTCCAGGACGTCGTCGGCCAGCTGGAAGGCGGTACCGACGCGCTCCCCGTACTGGGTGAGGATGTCGACCACGGTCTCGCTCGCGCCCGACATCATCGCGCCGAAGCGGCACGAGACGGCGATCAGGGAGCTGGTCTTGCCCGCGATGACGTCCATGTAGTGCTCGATGGGGTCACGCCCGTCGCGCGGGCCGACGGTCTCCAGGATCTGTCCGGTGACCAGCCGCTCGAAGGCCTCGGCCTGGATCCGTACGGCCTCCGGCCCGAGGTCGGCCAGTATGTGCGAGGCCTTGGCGAACAGAAAGTCGCCGGTGAGTACGGCAACCGAGTTGTCCCAGCGGGCGTTGGCGCTCGCGACCCCCCGCCGCACCGCGGCCTCGTCCATCACGTCGTCGTGGTAGAGCGTCGCCAGGTGGGTGAGCTCGACCACCACGGCCGCGGGCACGATCTTGGGCGCGTGCGGATCACCGAACTGCGCGGCCAGCATCGCCAGCAGCGGCCGGAACCGCTTTCCACCGGCGTGCACCAAATGCCGCGCCGCCTCTGTGATGAAGGGCACATCGCTCTTCGTCGCCTCGAGGATGCCTTCCTCCACGGCCGACAGTCCGGCCCGGACATCGGCCTCGAGTCCCTCGTCCATAACACTCAGCCCGAAGGGCCCGACGACGGTCGTCACCTGGGATTCTCCTGTCGCTGAGATCACTTCTGCGGCGTGTGGCGTGGCGCAGCACTACACCGGCAGCGTAACCGGTCGCCTCTCGATCACTGCGGGGGCATGGCCCCCTCGGGCCACTACCGCCGGTTTTGCCCGGCTGTTCGGGTCGTCCGGCCCGGGACGGGGCCCGCTCCGGGCGCCCCGGCCCTGCCGTGACGCCCCGGTCGACGCCTCCCGGCAGCACCGTCATCGCTGTCGCGCCTTCCCCGGCAAGGCGCTCGGCATGCGTGGCCGCCGAGTTGGCGCCGGTCCGGGCGGCGCCGTTCGGCGCACGGTGAGGGCCACGAGGACGCAGGGCGGACCGAGTCCGGCGACGACGGGGCCCGGCGGCGGGGTGGGCCCGGCGGACCGCTCACGGCGAACGGACGGGCGCACTGGGCCACCCGGATGAGCAGCGGCTCACCGGAGCCCCACAAGGGCCCGCCGACGAGCAGCGGGCAGCGGCGGAGGCCTTGTTGCTCCCGGGCGGCGCCCGGCCGTGTCACCGAGGAGGAGGCCGTGGCCAGGAGTCGGGTGCGACGCGTACGGGTCCGGC
The DNA here is from genome assembly GCF_056270165.1 of Streptomyces sp. RLA123. Lineage (NCBI taxonomy): Bacteria > Bacillati > Actinomycetota > Actinomycetes > Kitasatosporales > Streptomycetaceae > Streptomyces > Streptomyces sp. RLA123. The sequence goes on from NZ_JBWDOR010000003.1 coordinate 3,540,550, forward strand.
CTCGACGCTGCCGCCGGACGCACGGCGGGCCGGGTCAGGAATCCCGACCCGGCCCGCCGTGTGGACCGCCAAGTGGACAGACGCGTGGACAGACGCGTGGACAGAACAACTAGCGCCCGTGCGCCGCCGTCACCGCCCGGGCCAGTCGCGGTGACGCCCACTCCGTGCCGCACACGAAGCGCAGCACCGGCCCGAAGGTCGCCGCCGCGGGCAGTCCCGTGAAGTACAGCCCCGGCACCGAGGAGGAGAAGTCGGCACCCAGGCGCGGGGAACCGCCCGTGCGGGCCAGTGCGGCACGCAGCTCCGGAGCGAGGAAGTCCAGGGCGTCCAGGTCGACGCGGTAGCCGGTGGCGGCCATGACGTGGTCGGCCGCGAACTCGGCGGCGCGTCCGCCGGGCGCCGCGGTGGACAGCACGACCTTGCCCTCGCCGTCGAGGCGGGCACTGCGCAGCGCGTGCCCCTCGCTGACCGAGACCTTCCCCTCGAAGCGCTCGCGCAGCCACCACGCCCCCAGCGGCCCCAGTACGCGCCGCACGAGGTACAGCCGCAGCGATGTGGGCAGCGGGCGGAAGTACTGGGCGTGGTACGAGAAGGCGTACAGCGACCAGGCCCGCCCGAAGGGCGACTCGGGCCGCAGCCGCGGCTGGCGGTCCGGCGGGTCCCCGAAGCCGACCGCGCGCCGGCCGCGGGCCAGCAGGCGCACGGTCGCGCCCGCCTCCGCCAGCAGGGCGGCGCTCTCCAGGGCGGACTGCCCCGCGCCGACGACGGTCACCTCGCGCCCGGCGAACCGGGCGAAGCCGGTGTGCTGGGAACTGTGCGAGACAGGCCCGGAGGCCGAGGGCCCGTCCGGCGCCAGGCCTCGCAGCAGGTCGGGGATATGGGCGAAGCCCAGCAGACCGCTCGCGACGACGACGGCCCGCGCCTGGAACTGTTCCCCGGAGTCCAGCTTGAGGTCGAAGCCCGCGCCCGGCCGCCGGTCGACGGAGACCACACGCACCTGCTCCAGGTCCGGCACCAGCCGTTGCTGGAACCACTGCCCGTAGCGGACGAAGGTCTCCGAGGGGATCAGGTCCCAGTCGGTGACCAGCGGCCGCTCCCCCATCTCCCGGCAGAAGTCCGCCAGTGTGTGCCCCACCCGGCCGGTGGAGATGCTGGAGGCGGCCGGCGTGGACTTCAGGACCATGCCGGCCGGCATGTTCTCCCGCCAGCTGACCATCGGATCACCGAAGGTGCGGACGGGCACGCCACGTTCACGCAGGTGGGAGGCGATGGACAGGCCGTACGGCCCGGCTCCGATCACGGCTACGGGCGTCGTCATGAGGGGTCCCTTCTCAGCGCGGTTCGACGTCGTGACCGGTACATCTGCATCAGGTGCCGCGCGCCCGGGCGGACGAAGCGCGCGAGCATGGTGACAAAGGGCTTGAGGTCGTCGGAGGCCAGCCACGCCAGCTCCGTGCCACTGGCGCGGGCGGGCGCGTGGGGAGTGGTGTAGCCGCTGCGCCGGTAGGCGATCAGCGCGGGCAGGTCGATGTTCTCCACGACGAAGCGGCGGCCCTCCAGCTGGCCGGCGCGCGGGATCTCCCGGCCGGTGAGGTCCAGATGCTGGGCCCGGACGACGTCGATCCCTGCCGCCGACTCGAAGAGCCGGAACTGGGCGCCCACGCGCGGGTTGAAGTCCAGCAGTTTGTAGCGGCCGTCGCGGCGGTCGTAGCGCCAGTCCAGGTCGGCGATCCCCTGGAAGCCGACGCTTTTGCAGAACTGGGCCGCCAGCGCGGCGAGTTCGGGGTTGGCCACGACATAGGCGCAGGCGGTCATCCCCGCGTGCGGCGGCCAGGAACGGACCTTGACCCCGGTGAACAGCACCGGTTCGGCCGCGCCCGCGCCGAAGTACGCGTGCACGATCCAGTCCTCGGCCTCCTCGCGCGGCAGGTACTCCTGGAGGATGACGCCGGGCTTCGGCCCCCAGCCGCGCGCCAGTTCCAGCAGCTGCCGCGGGCCCTCGATCCGGGTCGTCCCCGGTACGGCCGGTGCTCGGCGCCGGACGAAGGCCTCCCGGTTCTTGGCGACGACGGGGAAGCGGGCGGTGGCCGCGAACTTCTCCACGTCCTCGAAGGAGTCCGGGAAGGACGCCTGCGGCGACGGCACGCCGTACTGGACGCACAGCTCGTGCAGCCCCTGTTTGCTCGCCAGCCGGCGCGACAGCCCCGGGTCCTCGGTGCGCGGGAACAGGAAGAACTCCGTGAGCTCGTCGCCGTGTTCGGCGATGAGCACGGCCGCCTCCTCGTCGGTCGGGATGAGCACCGTCGGGCGCCCGATCCTGCGGCCGATCCCGCGTAACCCCTCGACCAGCTGTTCCGCGGGCTCCAGTCCGGTGGTCGGCCAGACGAAACGGTCGCGCAGATACCGCGAGGCGGCGGCAGGCGTCCGCCGGTCCTCGGTGACGGCGTACATGGGGACGCCGAGCCTCCCCAGACTCCGGATCGCCCCCACCCCGCCATGATGCAGCGGATAGTTACCGATTTTCACGATCAGTCCGGGCACGGCAGGATCGATCGCTAACGCGGACCTCACCACGTAATCCCCCCAATGATCACGGTTTCATCGGCCCACCCCGCCCGTGACCTGAAAGGAACCTAAGCCCGAATTGACCGCGTCGGCAAGACTTTTCCGGACATTGCGAACTCTTTAGTCAACGCCGGACCGGCCTGCCGGCACCGCTCCGCCGCAGGTCACGGCGGTGCGGCGACGACCGGCCCGGAGGGGCGCGCGGAGGCCGGGTGCGCTCCCGACGGCGCCCGGGGCCCCGCAGACGCCGACGCGCCCCGGAGCCTGGCGGGCTCCGGGGCGCGTCGGGGCGGTACGGGGGTCAGCGGATGAACGTGCCCGCCTGGTTGGCCAGATCCAGGAAGTACTGGGGCGCCACACCCAGTACCACCGTGACGGCGACGCCGATGGCGATCGCGGTCGACGTGAGCGGCGACGGCACCGCGACCGAGGGGCCGTCCGCCTTGGGCTCGCTGAAGAACATCAGCACGATGACGCGGATGTAGAAGAACGCCGCGATCGCCGACGACAGGACACCGACGATCACCAGCGGCATCGCGCCGCCCTGCGCTGCGGCCTTGAAGACCGCGAACTTCCCCGCGAAGCCGGACGTGAGCGGGATGCCCGCGAAGGCCAGCAGGAAGACCGCGAAGACCGCGGCGACCAGCGGGGACCGCCGTCCCAGCCCGGCCCAGCGCGACAGGTGCGTGGCCTCGCCGCCCGCGTCGCGCACCAGCGTGACGACCGCGAAGGCGCCCAGCGTGACGAACGAGTAGGCCGCCAGGTAGAAGAGCACCGCCGAGACGCCCTCCTTCGAGGTCGAGATCACGCCGGCCAGGATGAACCCTGCGTGGGCGATGGAGGAGTACGCCAGCAGGCGCTTCACGTCCGTCTGCGTGACGGCCACGATCGCGCCGACCAGCATCGTGAGGATCGCGACCCCCCACAGCACCGGCCGCCAGTCCCAGCGCAGTTCGGGCAGGACGACGTACAGCAGGCGCAGCAGCGCGCCGAAGGCGGCGACCTTGGTGGCAGCGGCCATGAAGCCGGTGACCGGGGTCGGGGCGCCCTCGTAGACGTCCGGTGTCCACATGTGGAAGGGCACGGCGCCGACCTTGAACAGCAGGCCCATGCCGACGAGCGCGGAGCCCATCAGCAGCAGCGCGTCGTTGCCGGAGGAGCCGGCCAGCGCCGGGGTGAGCTTGGCGGTGCCGTCCACGACCGAGGCGATGCCGGAGTACGAGACGGTGCCCGCGTAGCCGTACAGCAGGGCGATGCCGAACAGCAGGAAGGCGGAGGAGAATGCGCCCAGCAGGAAGTACTTGACCGCGGCCTCCTGCGACATCACGCGCCGGCGCCGCGCCAGGGCGCAGAGCAGGTACAGCGGCAGGGAGAAGACCTCCAGCGCCACGAAGAGCGTCAGCAGGTCGTTGGCGGCCGGGAAGACCAGCATGCCGCCGACGGCGAAGAGCAGCAGCGGGAAGACCTCGGTGGTGGTGAAGCCCGCCCTGACGGCCTCCTTCTCCTGCTCGCTGCCGGGTACGGCTGAGCCCTGCGCGGCGAAGGAGTCCACCTGCCGGCCGTGCGCCCTGGGGTCGAGGCGGCGCTCGGCGAAGGTGAACACCCCGACCAGGCCCACGAGCAGGATGGTGCCCTGGAGGAAGAGCGCGGGACCGTCCACGGCGACAGCGCCCATGGCGGCGATGTGCGCCTTCGTGGTCGCGTAGCCGCCGGCGGCGAGCGCCACGACCGCGGCGAAGGCGGCGGCCATGCCGAGGACGGCCAGCCCGACCTGGGCGGTGTAACGCGCCCGGCGCGGCAGGAAGGCCTCGGCGAGGATGCCGAGCAGGGCGGCGCCGAAGACGATCAGCACCGGCGCCAGCTGGGCGTACTCGATCTTCGGTGCGGTGATCTTGTCGGCGGCGAGCGGGGCCGCCGTTGTCCACAGGCTGTGGACAACACCTGTGCTGCTCACTTGGAGGCCTCCAGCGCCGGCTTGGGGTCGGTCTTGTGCACGTCGGACAGCGTCTGCTGGACCGCCGGGTTGACGATGTCGGTCACCGGCTTGGGGTAGACGCCCAGGAAGATCAGCAGCAGGATCAGCGGGGCCACGACGGCGACCTCGCGCACCTTGAGGTCGGGCATGCCCTCGACCTCGGCCTTCACCGGACCCGTCATCGTCCGCTGGTAGAGCACGAGGACGTACAGCGCGGCCAGCACGATGCCGACGGTGGCGACGATGCCGAGCGCCGGGTAGCGGCTGAACGTGCCGACCAGGACGAGGAACTCACTGACGAAGGGCGCGAGCCCCGGCAGCGAGAGGGTGGCGAGACCGCCGATCAGGAAGCTGCCGGCCAGGACCGGGGCGACCTTCTGCACCCCGCCGTAGGCGGAGATGAGCCGGGAACCGCGCCGCGAGATGAGGAATCCCGCGACCAGCATCAACGCGGCGGTGGAGATGCCGTGGTTGACCATGTAGAGCGTCGACCCGCTCTGGCCCTGGGTGGTCATCGCGAAGATGCCGAGGACGATGAAGCCGAAGTGCGAGATCGACGCATAGGCGACCAGCCGCTTGATGTCCCGCTGGCCGATGGCGAGCAGGGCACCGTAGATGATGCTGATCACCGCCAGCACGAGGATCACCGGCGTCGCCCACTTGCTGGCCTCCGGGAAGAGCTGGAGGCAGAAGCGGAGCATCGCGAAGGTGCCGACCTTGTCGACGACCGCGGTGATGAGCACGGCGACCGGCGCCGTGGACTCCCCCATCGCGTTGGGCAGCCAGGTGTGCAGCGGCCACAGCGGGGCCTTGACGGCGAAGGCGAAGAAGAAGCCCAGGAACAGGGCGCGTTCGGCGGTGGCGGACATGTCCAGCTTGCCCGCCGCGCGCGCGTTCAGGATCTCCTGGAGGGAGAAGGTGCCCTGGCCGAGCTGGTCGGCGGTGACCGCGTACAGCCCGATGACGGCGGCGAGCATGATGAGTCCGCCGACCAGGTTGTAGAGCAGGAACTTCACGGCCGCGTAGGAGCGCTGACGGGCCGCCTCCTCCTCGCCGTGCTCGTGGGCACGGTCCCCGAAGCCGCCGATGAGGAAGTACATCGGGATGAGCATGGCTTCGAAGAAGATGTAGAAGAGGAAGACGTCGGTGGCCTCGAAGGAGATGATCACCATCGCCTCGACCAGCAGGATCAGCGCGAAGAAGCCCTGCGTCGGCCGCCAGCGGCGATTGGGGTTCCGCTCCTCCAGGGGGTCGGCGTCGTGCCAGCCGGCCGCGATGACGAAGGGGATGAGCAGCGCGGTGAGCCCGATGAGCGCGACCGCGATGCCGTCGACGCCCAGTTCGTAGCGCACGCCGAAGCTGGCGATCCAGGGGTGTGACTCGGTCAGCTGGTAGCGCGCGCCGCCCGGCTCGAAGCGGGCGACCACGAGCGCGGCGAGCACGAACGTGGCCAGGGACACGCCCAGTGCGAGCCACTTCGCGGCCCCTCGCCGGGCCGCCGGGACGGCGGCCGTGGCGATCGCCCCGAGCGCCGGGAGCCCGGCGGTCACGGTGAGCAGGGGGAAGGACATCAGACAACACCCCTCATGAGCGGGAGCCGCTGGGCGGCCGGGAGGACGGGTACGGCTGCCGTGCCGGGCCGGTGGAGCCGCATCACGCCACCCCCCGCATCAGCAGCGTCGCCGCCACCAGCACCGCGGTGCCGGCCAGCATCGACACGGCGTAGCTGCGCACATAGCCGTTCTGGAGGCGGCGCATCCGGCCGGAGAGGCCGCCGACGGCGGCCGCGGTGCCGTTCACGACGCCGTCCACACCCTTGTGGTCCACGTAGACCAGGCCGCGGGTGAGGTACTCGCCGGGCAGCACCAGGGCGACATGGTTGAAGTCGTCCTGGAGCAGGTCGCGCCGGGCGGCCCGGGTCAGCAGGTTGCCGCGCGGGGCAACGGCCGGGACCGGGCGGCGCCCGTACACGGCCCAGGCGAGGGCCACACCGAGCACCATCACCACCATCGTGGCGGCGGTGACCGCGCCGGCGCCGATCGGCGGGTGGCCCTCCTCGTGACCGGTGACCGGCTCCAGCCACTTCACGAAGGATTCGTTGAAGCTGAACAGGAATCCCGCGAAGACCGAGCCGAAGGCCAGAACGATCATGGGGATCGTCATCGACTTGGGCGACTCGTGCGGGTGCGGCTCGTGGCCTTCCGCGTCGGGCTGCCAGCGCTTCTCGCCGAAGAAGGTCATCAGCATCACGCGGGTCATGTAGAACGCGGTGATCGCCGCACCCAGCAGGGCCGCGCCGCCGAGGATCCAGCCCTCGGTGCCGCCCTTGGCGAAGGCAGCCTCGATGATCTTGTCCTTGGAGAAGAAGCCGGACAGCCCCGGGAAACCGATGATGGCCAGGTAGCCGAGCCCGAAGGTGACGAAGGTGATCGGCATGTACTTCCGCAGGGCGCCGTACTTGCGCATGTCCACCTCGTCGTTCATGCCGTGCATGACCGATCCGGCGCCGAGGAAGAGCCCCGCCTTGAAGAAGCCGTGGGTGACCAGGTGCATGATCGCGAAGACGTAGCCGATCGGGCCGAGGCCCGCGGCCAGCACCATGTAGCCGATCTGCGACATCGTGGAGCCGGCCAGCGCCTTCTTGATGTCGTCCTTCGCGCAACCGACGATTGCACCGAAGAGCAGCGTGACCGCGCCGACGGTGACCACGGCCACCTGGGCGGTGGGCGCGGCGTTGAAGATCACGCCGGAGCGGGTGATCAGGTAGACGCCCGCGGTCACCATCGTCGCCGCGTGGATCAGGGCCGAGACCGGGGTCGGGCCCTCCATCGCGTCGCCGAGCCAGGACTGCAGCGGGACCTGCGCCGACTTGCCGCAGGCGGCGAGCAGCAGCATCAGGCCGATGCCGGTGAGGATGCCCTCGCCCGCCTTGTCCACCTGGCCGAAGAGCGGCTCGAAGGTGAAGGTGCCGAAGGTGGTGAACATCAGCATGATCGCGATGGACAGGCCGACGTCACCGACGCGGTTGACGATGAACGCCTTCTTGGCCGCCGTCGCCGCGCTGGGCTTGTGCTGCCAGAAGCCGATCAGCAGGTACGAGGCCAGGCCCACGCCCTCCCAGCCGACGTACAGCAGCAGGTAGTTGTCGGCGAGCACCAGCAGGAGCATCGCCGCGAGGAAGAGGTTGAGGTAGCCGAAGAAGCGGCGGCGCCGCTCGTCGTGCTCCATGTAGCCGATCGAGTAGATGTGGATCAGCGTGCCCACACCGGTGATCAGCAGCGCGAAGGTCATCGACAGCTGGTCGAGCTGGAAGGCGACGTCCGCGTGGAAGCTGCCGACCGAGATCCAGGTGAAGGCGGTCGAGTGCAGCGCGCGCTGCTCGCCGCTGCGGCCGAGCATGTCGAAGAAGAGCACCGCCGCGACGACGAAGGACGAGGCCGCGAGCACGGTGCCGATCCAGTGGCCCGTACGGTCCAGCCTCCGTCCGGCGGTGAGCAGCACACCGGCGCCCAGCAGCGGCAGGAGGACGAGCCATCCGATCAAGTAGTCCACTGTCGCTACCCCTTAGAGCTTCATCAGGCTGGCGTCGTCGACCGAGGCCGAGTGGCGGGAGCGGAAGATCGTCACGATGATCGCGAGACCCACGACCACCTCCGCGGCGGCGACGACCATCGTGAAGAAGGCGATGATCTGGCCGTCGAGGTTGCCGTGCATCCGGGAGAAGGTGACGAACGCCAGGTTGGAGGCGTTCAGCATCAGCTCGATGCACATGAAGACGATGATCGCGTTGCGCCGGATCAGCACCCCGGCCGCGCCGATGGTGAACAGCAGCGCTGCCAGGTACAGGTAGTTGACCGGGTTCACTTCGACGCCTCCTCAGTGCGCTGCTCCAGCTCGGCGACCTTGGCGACCGACTCGGCGGAGACGTCGCGGTACTGGCCGCGGCCGCGCAGCGTCGGGCTGACGCTGAGCTCGGAGACCGTGCCGTCCGGAAGCAGGCCGGGGACGTCGACCGCGTTGTTGCGGGCGTAGACGCCCGGCGCGGGGAGCGGGGGGAGCTGCTTGCCCTCGCGCACCCGCTGCTCGGCCAGTTCGCGCTGGGTGGCGCGGGCCTCGGTGCGCTCGCGGTGGGTGAGGACCATCGCGCCGACGGCCGCGGTGATCAGCAGCGCACCGGTGATCTCGAAGGCCCACACGTACTTGGTGAAGATCAGCGAGGCCAGTCCCTCGACGTTGCCGCCGGCGTTGGCCTGGCCGAGCCCGGTGAACTGGTTGAGCGAGGCGCTCGCGATGCCCGCGATCAGCAGCACGCCGAAGCCGGTCCCGGCCGCGGCGGCGAGCCAGCGCTGCCCCTTCAGCGTCTCCTTGAGCGAGTCGGCGGCGGTGATGCCGACCAGCATGACGACGAAGAGGAAGAGCATCATGATCGCGCCGGTGTAGACGACGATCTGGACGACGCCGAGGAAGTAGGCGCCCTGGGCCAGATAGAAGACCGCCAGGACGATCATCGTCCCGGCGAGCGACAGTGCGCTGTGCACGGCCCTCTTCATCAGGACGGTCGCCAGCGCGCCCAGCACCGCGACGGTGCCGAGCACCCAGAACTGGACCGCCTCCCCGGTGGAGGTGGTGTACCCGGCCGCCAGCGTGGTCAGCCCGTTCATGCCTCGCCTCCCGTCCCGGCCGGAGCCGCGCCGCCCGCCGCGGGGACCTGTGCGTCCGTCGCGCCGGCCTCGGCTGCCGCGCCTTCTGCGGACTGCTCGCCCTGCACCGTCTCGTCGGCCTTCTCGCCCTTGGAGACCGCGACCTGCCGGACGGTGTCCGGGGCCGCGTGCGTGACCGCGCCGCGGTAGTAGTCGCCCTCGTCCATGCCGGGGAAGATCGCGTGCGGGGCCTCGACCATGCCCTCGTCCAGGCCGGCGAGCAGCTGCTCCTTGGTGAAGATCAGCGACTCGCGGCTGCTGTCGGCGAGTTCGTACTCGTTGGTCATCGTCAGCGCCCGCGTCGGGCAGGCCTCGATGCACAGCCCGCACAGGATGCAGCGGGCGTAGTTGATCTGGTAGACGCGGCCGTAGCGCTCGCCCGGCGAGTAGCGCTCCTCGTCGGTGTTGTCGGCGCCCTCCACATAGATCGCGTCGGCGGGGCAGGCCCAGGCGCACAGCTCGCAGCCGATGCACTTCTCCAGCCCGTCCGGGTGCCGGTTGAGCTGGTGACGGCCGTGGAACCGCGGCGCGGTCGGCTTCTTCTCCTCGGGGTACTGCTCGGTCAGCCGCTTCTTGAACATGGCCTTGAAGGTCACGCCGAAGCCCGCGACCGGGCCCAGGAACTCAGGCATCGTCGGCCTCCTTGCCTACGAGTTGACGCTCCGCACGGGACGCCCGCCGCGGGACGGGCGGGAGCTCCTGGCCGGGCAGCGGCGGCACGGGGTATCCGCCCGCCATGGGGTCGAACTGCTCGGGCGGCCCCGCCTCGGCGGCCGCCTCCTTGTCCTTCTCGCCGCGGTCCCGCAGGACGTCGAACGCCAGCGAGACCAGGAGCAGCAGCACGACGGCACCGCCGACGTAGAGCACGATCGACTGGAAGTCGTAGTTCTCGTTGCGCAGCGCCCGGACGGTGGCGACGAGCATCAGCCACACCATCGAGACCGGGATGAGCACCTTCCAGCCCAGCTTCATCAGCTGGTCGTAGCGCACGCGGGGCAGCGTGCCGCGCAGCCAGATGAAGAGGAAGAGCAGCAGCTGGACCTTGACCACGAACCACAGCAGCGGCCACCAGCCGTGGTTGGCGCCCTCCCAGAAGGTGCTGATCGGCCACGGGGCCCGCCAGCCGCCCAGGAAGAGGGTGGTCGCGACCGCCGAGACCGTCACCATGTTCACGTACTCGGCGAGCATGAAGAGCGCGAACTTGATCGAGGAGTACTCGGTGTTGAAGCCGCCGACCAGGTCGCCCTCGGACTCGGGCATGTCGAAGGGGGCGCGGTTGGTCTCACCGATCATCGTGCCGATGTAGATGATGAAGGAGACCGGCAGCAGCACGATGTACCAGCGGTCGTGCTGCTGGGCGACGATCTGCGAGGTCGACATCGAGCCGGAGTAGAGGAACACCGACGCGAAGGCGACGCCCATCGCGATCTCGTACGAGATCATCTGCGCGCAGGAGCGCAGGCCACCGAGCAGCGGGTACGTCGAGCCGGACGACCAGCCGGCCAGCACGATGCCGTAGATGCCGACGGACGCGGTGGCCAGGATGAACAGGATGCCGATCGGCAGGTCGGTGAGCTGCATCGGCGTGCGGTGGCCGAAGATCGAGACCTCGTTGTCGGCCGGGCCGAAGGGGATCACCGCGATCGCCATGAACGCCGGGATGGCCGCGACGATCGGGGCCAGCACGTAGACGACCGCGTCGGCCTTCTTGACGATCAGGTCTTCCTTGAGCATCAGCTTCACGCCGTCGGCGAGCGACTGGAGCATGCCCCAGGGGCCGTGCCGGTTGGGGCCGATGCGCAGCTGCATCCAGGCGACGACCTTGCGCTCCCACACGATGGAGAACAGCACGGTCAGCATCAGGAACGCGAAGCAGAAGACCGCCTTGATGACGACCAGCCACCACGGGTCGCGCCCGAACATGGACAGGTCCTCGACGGACATCGTGATCACTGGGCCACCTCCTTCATGGGCGCGGCCACCTTGACGACCTGGCCGGGCAGCGCGCCGGTGTCCGAGGCGAGACCGCCGCCCACGGAGTTCAGCGGCAGCCACACGACGCGGTCGGGCATCTCGGTCACCTTCAGCGGGAGCCGTACGGCGCCGGCGGGGCCGGAGATCTCGGCCTCGGCACCGTCGGCGAGGCCGATCTCCTCCGCCGTGGCCGCCGACAGGCGGGCGACCGCCGGGTGGCGGGTGCCGGCGAGGGCGTCGTCGCCCTGCTGGAGCAGGCCCTGGTCGAGCAGCAGCCGGTGACCGGCGAGGACGGCCTCGCCGACGCCCGGCTTGGGGATCGGGCGGCCGGTCTCGCGCGGCGCGGCGGCGCGCGGGCCGTCCACCGGGGCGAGCCGGGTGAGTTCGGCGCGCGCCGCCCTCACATCGGCGAGGCCGAGGGGGACATCGAGCGCGTCGGCCAGCATCGTCAGCACCCGGGCGTCCGGGAACTGGTGGCGCTGGACCTGCTGGGCCGGCTTGATGGCGGTCTCGAAGAGCCGCGCGCGGCCTTCCCAGTTGAGGAAGGTGCCGGCCTTCTCGGCGACCGCGGCCACCGGCAGGACGACGTCCGCCCGCTCGGTGACCTCGCTGGGCCGCTGCTCCAGGCTGACCACGAAGCCGACCGCGTCCAGCGCCTCGCGGGCCTTGGCCGGGTCGGGCAGGTCGGCGACCTCCACGCCGCCCACGAGCAGCGCGCCGAGCTCGCCGACCGCCGCCGCTTCCAGGATGTCGGTGGTGTCGCGGCCGAAGCGGGACGGGAGCGTGGCCACGCCCCAGACCGCGGCGACCTCGTCCCGGGCGCGCGGGTCGGCGACCGGGCGGCCGCCGGGCAGCAGCCCCGGCAGGGCGCCCGCCTCGACGGCGCCGCGCTCACCGGCCCGGCGCGGGATCCACGCCAGGCGGGCGCCGCTGGCCTCGGCCAGCCGGAGCACCGCGGTCAGCGCGCCGGGAACGGCCGCCAGCCGCTCGCCGACCAGGACGACGGCGCCCTCGGCACGCAATGCCTCGTGCGCCGCGCGGCCGGCGGCGTCCAGGCCGACGCCACCGGCGAGGGCGTCCAGCCACTCGGTCTCGGTGCCGGGCGCGGCGGGCAGCAGCGTGCCCCCGGCCTTGCCCAGCCCGCGGGTGGCGAAGGGAGCCAGCGTAAAGGTCTTCTGCCCGTGCTTGCGCCAGGCCTTGCGCAGCCGCAGGAAGACGCCGGGCGCCTCCTCCTCCGCCTCCAGCCCGGCCAGCAGCACCGCGGGGGCGCTCTCCAGCAGGGTGTAGGTGACGCCGTGGCCCGACAGGTCCCGTCCGCGGCCCGCGACGGCGGCGGCCAGGAAGTCGGCCTCCTCGGCGGAGTGCGCCCGGGCCCGGAAGTCGACGTCGTTGGTGTCCAGGGCGACGCGGGCGAACTTGGCGTACGCGTACGCGTCCTCGACGGTGAGCCGGCCGCCGGGCAGCACGCCGGTGCGGCCGCCGGCCGCGGCGAGCCCGCGGGCCGCCGCCTCCAGCGCCTCCGGCCAGCTCGCCGGCTCCAGCTCACCGCTGTCGGCGTTGCGCACCAGCGGCGTGCTGAGCCGCTCGGGCCGCTGCGCGTAGCGGAAGCCGAAGCGGCCCTTGTCGCAGATCCACTCCTCGTTGACCTCGGGGTCGTCCTGCGCGAGCCGCCGCATGACCTTGCCGCGCCGGTGGTCGGTGCGGGTGGCGCAGCCGCCGGCGCAGTGCTCGCACACGCTCGGCGAGGAGACCAGGTCGAAGGGACGGGAGCGGAAGCGGTAGGCCGCCGAGGTCAGCGCGCCGACCGGGCAGATCTGGATGGTGTTGCCGGAGAAGTACGACTGGAAGGGGTCGCCGTCCCCGATGCCGACCTGCTCCAGCGCGCCGCGCTCCAGCAGTTCGATCATCGGGTCGCCCGCCACCTGCTCGGAAAAGCGGGTGCAGCGCGCGCACAGCACGCACCGCTCGCGGTCCAGCAGGATCTGCGTGGAGATCGGCATGGGCTTGGCGTAGGTCCGCTTGCGTCCCTCGAAGCGGGTGTCGGCCTGGCCGGCGGACATCGCCTGGTTCTGCAGCGGGCACTCGCCGCCCTTGTCGCAGACGGGGCAGTCCAGCGGGTGGTTGATGAGCAGCAGCTCCATCACCCCGCGCTGGGCCTTCTCCGCGACACCGGAGGTGAGCTGGGTCTTGACGACCATGCCGTCCGTGCAGGTGATCGTGCACGACGCCATGGGCTTGCGCTGGCCCTCGACCTCGACGATGCACTGCCGGCAGGCGCCGACCGGGTCCAGGAGCGGGTGGTCGCAGAAGCGCGGGATCTCGATCCCGATCAGTTCGGCGGCCCGGATCACCAGCGTGCCCTTGGGCACGGACAGTTCGACGCCGTCGATGGTGACGGACACCAGGTCCTCGGGCGGCACCGCTGCCTCTCCGGAAGCGGCGTTCGTGGTGACGGTCACGCGTTCACCTCCAGGTGAGACTTGTCGGCCCAGACCGTGGACTTGGACGGGTCGAAGGGGCAGCCGCGGCCCTCCAGGTGCTCCACGTACTCGTCGCGGAAGTACTTGAGGGAGGAGAAGATCGGGCTGGCCGCTCCGTCCCCGAGGGCGCAGAAGGACTTGCCGTTGATGTTGTCGGCGATGTCGGCGAGCTTGTCGAGGTCCGCCAGGGACCCCTTGCCGGCCTCGATGTCGCGCAGCAACTGGACGAGCCAGTACGTGCCCTCGCGGCAGGGGGTGCACTTGCCGCAGGACTCGTGGGCGTAGAACTCGGTCCAGCGGGTGACGGCGCGCACCACGCAGGTGGTCTCGTCGAAGCACTGCAGCGCCTTGGTGCCGAGCATCGAGCCCGCGGCGCCGACGCCCTCGTAGTCCAGCGGGACGTCGAGGTGCTCGTCGGTGAACATCGGGGTGGAAGAGCCGCCCGGCGTCCAGAACTTGAGCTTGTGGCCCGGGCGCATGCCGCCGCTGAGGCTGAGCAGCTGGCGCAGGGTCACCCCGAGCGGGGCCTCGTACTGGCCGGGGTTGGCGACATGGCCGCTGAGCGAGTACAGCGTGAAGCCCGGGGACTTCTCGCTGCCCATGGAGCGGAACCACTCCTTGCCCCTGGTGAGGATCGCGGGCACCGAGGCGATCGACTCGACGTTGTTGACCACCGTCGGGCACGCGTACAGGCCCTCGACCGCCGGGAAGGGCGGCCGCAGCCGGGGCTGGCCGCGCCGGCCCTCCAGGGAGTCCAGGAGCGCCGTCTCCTCGCCGCAGATGTACGCGCCCGCGCCGGCGTGCACGGTCAGCTCCAGGTCGAAGCCGCTGCCCAGGATGTTCTTGCCGAGGAAGCCCGCCTCGTACGCCTCGGCGACCGCGTGGTGCAGCCGCCGCAGCACGGGGACGACCTCGCCGCGCAGGTAGATGAAGGCGTGCTGGGAGCGGATCGCGTGGCAGGCGATCACCATGCCCTCGATGAGCGAGTGCGGGTTGGCGAAGAGCAGGGGGATGTCCTTGCAGGTGCCCGGCTCCGACTCGTCGGCGTTGACGACGAGGTAGTGCGGCTTGCCGTCGCCCTGCGGGATGAACTGCCACTTCATCCCGGTGGGGAAGCCGGCGCCGCCGCGGCCGCGCAGACCCGCGTCCTTGACGAAGGCGATCACGTCGTCCGGGGGCATCGCGAGCGCCTTGCGCAGGCCCTCGTAGCCCTCGTGCCGGCGGTACGTGCCGAGTGTCCAGGACTGCGGGTCGTCCCAGAAGGCCGACAGAACGGGTGCGAGCACCTTCTCCGCCGAGTCAACCATCGTCACTGCTCCCCCTCGCCTTCGTTCGTGCGCTGCTCGGTGACGGGCCCGGCAGGGTGGTCGGGGTCGGAGACCGCGGACTCCTGCGGGGCGTCGTGGGAGCTGGTGTGGGCCGGCGGCACCTCGTCCTGCGGCGGGGCGGAGGTCTGCCGCGGCACACCGGCGCCGGTGCCCGGGAGTGCCTCGCCGCGGGAGAGCCGCAGGCCGGCGAGTGAGGCCGGGCCCGCGCCGCCGCTCGCCTCGACGGCGCCGGGGCGCTCGTCGGGGAACCCGGCGAGGATCCGGGACGTCTCCTTGTACGTGCACAAGGGAGCGCCCCGGGTGGGCTCGACGGTCCGGCCGGCCCTCAGGTCGTCGACGAGCCGCTTGGCCGACTGCGGGTCCTGGTTGTCGAAGAACTCCCAGTTGACCATCACCACGGGGGCGAAGTCGCAGGCCGCGTTGCACTCGATGTGCTCCAGCGTGACCTTGCCGTCCTCGGTGGTCCCGCCGTTCTCGACGCCGAGGTGCTCCTTGAGCTCGTCGAAGATCGTGTCCCCGCCGAGCACCGCGCACAGGGTGTTGGTGCAGACCCCGACCTGGTACTCGCCGGACGGCGCCCGGCGGTACATGGTGTAGAAGGTCGACACCGCCGTCACCTCGGCCGTGGTCAGCCCGAGCGTCTCGGCGCAGAAGCGGATCCCGGTACGGGAGACGTAGCCTTCCTCCGCCTGCACGAGGTGCAGCAGCGGAAGCAGAGCGCTGCGGCTGCCGGGATAGCGGGCGATGATCTCGCGCGCGTCCGTCTCCAGGCGCTGCCGTACGTCGGCCGGGTAGTCCGGCGCGGGCATCGCGGGGATGCCGAGTGATACCTCAGTCACCGGTCGACGCCTCCCATCACGGGGTCGATGGATGCCACCGCGACGATGACGTCGGCGACCTGGCCGCCCTCGCACATCGCCGCCATGGTCTGCAGATTGGTGAAGGACGGGTCCCGGAAGTGGACGCGGAAGGGGCGGGTGCCCCCGTCGCTGACCACATGGACCCCGAGTTCGCCCTTGGACGACTCGACGGCGACGTACGCCTGGCCGGGCGGCACCCGGAAGCCCTCGGTCACCAGCTTGAAGTGGTGGATCAGGGCCTCCATGGAGGTGCCCATGATCTTCTTGATGTGGTCCAGCGAGTTGCCGAGCCCGTCCGGGCCGAGCGCCAGCTGCGCGGGCCAGGCGATCTTCTTGTCGGCGACCATGACCGGGCCGGGCTGCAGCCGGTCCAGGCACTGCTCGACGATCTTCAGCGACTCGCGCATCTCGTCCAGGCGGATGAGGAAGCGGCCGTAGGAGTCGCAGGTGTCGACGGTCGGGACCTCGAACTCGTAGTTCTCGTAACCGCAGTACGGCTGCGACTTGCGCAGGTCGTGCGGCAGGCCCGTGGAGCGCAGGATCGGGCCGGTGGCGCCGAGCGCCATGCAGCCGGCCAGGTCCAGGTAGCCCACGTCCTGCATACGGGCCTTGAAGATCGGGTTGCCGGTGGCGAGCTTGTCGTACTCGGGAAGGTTCTTGCGGAACTTCTTCACGAACTCGCGGATCTGGTCCACGGCGCCGGGCGGCAGGTCCTGGGCGAGGCCGCCGGGGCGGATGTACGCGTGGTTCATCCGCAGGCCGGTGATCAGCTCGTAGATGTCCAGGATCATCTCGCGGTCGCGGAACCCGTAGATCATGATCGTGGTGGCGCCGAGCTCCATGCCGCCGGTGGCGATGGCCACCAGGTGCGAGGAGATGCGGTTCAGCTCCATCAGCATCACGCGGATGACGGTGGCCCGGTCGGGGACCTCCTCGGTGACGCCGAGCAGCTTCTCCACCGCCAGGCAGTACGCCGTCTCGTTGAAGAACGGCGTCAGGTAGTCCATGCGCGTCACGAACGTGGACCCCTGGGTCCAGGTCCGGAACTCCATGTTCTTCTCGATGCCGGTGTGCAGGTAGCCGATGCCGCAGCGGGCCTCGGTGACCGTCTCGCCGTCGATCTCCAGGATCAGCCGGAGCACACCGTGGGTGGACGGGTGCTGCGGACCCATGTTGACGACGATGCGCTCGTCGTCGGCCTTGCCGACGGTGTCGGCCAGTTCGTCCCAGTCGCCGCCGGTGACCGTGAAGACCCGGCCCTCGGTGGTGTCCCGCTCCGAGGCCTGCTGGGGTGCTGCGTGCGACGTTCCATGCGTGCTCACGAGTACGACCTCCGCTGGTCCGGAGCCGGGATCTGGGCGCCCTTGTACTCGACGGGGATGCCGCCGAGGGGGTAGTCCTTGCGCTGCGGATGGCCCTGCCAGTCGTCCGGCATCATGATCCGCATCAGGGCGGGGTGGCCGTCGAAGACGATCCCGAAGAAGTCGTACGTCTCGCGCTCGTGCCAGTCGTTGGTCGGGTAGACCTCGACCAGCGACGGGACGTGGCGGTCGTCGTCGGAGACGCTCACCTCCAGCCGGATCAGCCGGTTGTGGGTGATCGAGCGCAGGTGGTAGACGGCGTGCAGCTCGCGGCCCTTGTCCTCGGGGAAGTGGACGCCGCTGACCCCCGTGCAGAGCTCGAAGCGCAGCGCGGGGTCGTCGCGCAGGGTCCTGGCGATGCGGGGAAGGTGCTCGCGCGCGACATGGAAGGTGACCTCGCCGCGGTCGACGACAACCTTCTCGATCGCGTTGTCCGGGACGAGGCCCTGCTCCTCCAGGGCGCCCTCCAGCTCGTCGGCGACCTCGTCGAACCAGCCGCCGTAGGGCCGGTTCGTGGCCCCCGGCAGGCGCACGGTGCGCACCAGCCGGCCGTACCCGGAGGTGTCGCCGCCGTTGTTGGCGCCGAACATGCCGTGCTGGACGCGGATCGCCTCGCCGTGGTCCCCGCGCTGACCGGGCAGGCCGCTCGCCTGCACGTCCTTGTCCGGGTTCGGGGTGTCCGGGGAATCCGTCATCGGAGAAGCCCCTTCATCTCAATCGTCGGCAGCGCCTTGAGCGCCGCCTCCTCCGCCTCGCGCGCGGCCTGTTCCTGGTTCACGCCGAGCTTGCTGTGCTGGATCTTGTGGTGGAGCTTGAGAATGGCGTCCATCAGCATTTCGGGACGGGGCGGACATCCGGGGAGATAAATGTCAACAGGCACCACATGGTCAACACCCTGCACAATTGCGTAGTTGTTGAACATTCCGCCACTGGATGCGCAGACGCCCATGGAGATGACCCACTTGGGGTTCGGCATCTGGTCGTAGACCTGGCGCAGGACGGGGGCCATCTTCTGGCTCACCCGGCCGGCGACGATCATCAGGTCGGCCTGGCGCGGGGAACCGCGGAAGACCTCCATCCCGAAACGGGCCAGGTCGTACCGCCCGGCACCGGTGGTCATCATCTCGATGGCGCAGCAGGCCAGACCGAAGGTCGCCGGGAAGACCGACGCCTTCCGCACCCATCCCGCGGCGGTCTCGACCGACGTCAGCAGGAATCCGCTCGGCAGCTTCTCTTCAATACCCATGGCTTTTCTCCGCCCCTAGTCCCATTCCAGACCGCCGCGACGCCAGACATAGGCGTACGCGACGAAGACGGTGAGCACGAAGAGGAGCATCTCGACGAGCCCGAAGATCCCCAGGGAGTCGAAGGAGACCGCCCAGGGATAGAGGAAGACGATCTCGATGTCGAAGACGATGAAGAGCATCGCCGTCAGGTAGTACTTGATCGGGAAACGGCCACCACCGGCCGGATGCGGAGTCGGTTCAATGCCGCACTCATATGCCTCCAATTTAGCCCTGTTGTACCGTTTTGGGCCGATAATTGAAGCCATGATCACGGAGAAGATCGCGAAGCCGGCCGCGAGGCCGCCCAGCACGAGGATGGGCGCGTAGGCATTCACGTCCCCGCTCCTTCCAGTCGACGATGACTGATGACGGACCGTGCCCGGACCTGCGCGCCACGCCACCTGATCTCGCTATGTGAGGCAGTTCACAAGCCCGAACTGCCCGCATCCTATGCCTCCCGGTCTGTGATCTGCGACACGGGGTTCCCACTGGGCTTTGTGATCTACACCACCCGGCGAAGGAGCGTCGTGCCGGATGAGAGGTGATCTTCTCACGCAGGTATCTCAAATGATCACCAGAAGTCATATTTGCTTGCGTTATCGCTGGCCAGAAGGGGTGGCCCACTATCAGGCCATCACGGCTCGGAGCAAATTGGAGCTCCCCCGGACGCCGTGATAGCGAGCCGCCGCCCGTCCGGGTGAGGCCGGAAAGTCCGTGCTGACGACCGCCGAAAGCACGTGAACACGCGCACGAGGAAATGAACTTCGTTATCCGATTCATCCCGAATAAGGAAGATCAAAAAAGGGACAATAGCACTGGGGTGGCGCCAACTGTGGCGCATCACACTTTTGTTGAACGGAACCGATTCCGCCTGATACCCAAGAGCGCATGCCCCTTCAGATCTCGCATATACGCCGCCGGCGACGCGCCACGCAGAGCACCAACTGGGTGCGCCGCGCTGGAGTCGCCGGCGGCGTCATCGGAACGCTCGCCCTTACCGGAATGTCCGCCCCTGCGAACGCAGAACCGACGGCCGCCGACCCGGCGACCACCGGGAGCATCCCGGTCATCCCCGCCCTCTCCACCGAGGCGAGCGCCGCGCAGGCCGCCGCCGCCATCGACGAGACCGTCGTCGAGCAGCAGCTGGACGCGGCCCGCGACGAGGCCCGCGCCCAGGCGATGAAGGCCGCCGCCAAGAAGAAGGCCGCCGCCGACGCCCGCAAGGCCGCCGACGCCAAGGCCGCCGAGGCCCGGGAGTCCGCCACGGCGTCCCGCTCGGCCGGGCGCACCGCGCTGGCCACTTCCGCCTCCGCCTCCTCGGTCGCGTCGACGTCGAGTTCGGCCGCGAGCGGCAGCGTCGCCTCCGTGCTCAGCTTCCTGAAGGCCCAGGTCGGCAAGCCGTACGTCTACGGCGCCACGGGCCCCAGCGCGTACGACTGCTCCGGCCTCACCCAGGCCGCGTTCCGGACCATCGGCGTCGAGCTGCCGCGCACCTCCCAGGCGCAGTCGACCTTCGGCACCCAGGTCCCCGTGAGCGCGGTCCAGCCGGGCGACCTGCTGTTCTGGGGTGGCGTCGGCTCCGCCTACCACGTCGCCGTCTACGTCGGCGACGGCCAGTACCTGGACGCGGCCAACCCGGGCAAGGGTGTCGTGATCCAGCAGATGGCCTATTACATGCCCACCTCCGCCGTCCGCGTGGCCTGATCCCGCGACCCCGTCCCCACGGGAGGGCCGCCGTCCGTACCGGCCGGCAGGTCCGTGGTGCCGCCGCGCCCCGCGGCACCTGATGCCCGTGAAGGCGCGCACGCGCCCGTACGAGGCCGAGCCCGGCCCCACCGCAATGGCGGGGGGCCGGGCTCGGGAAGAGGGCGTGACGGGGACGCGAACGCGGATCAGCGGCGGACGCAGACCTTGTAGGCCGGGTGCCAGACCTTCTCCCAGCGCACGGAGCCGTGGGACGACCCGGCGTGTCCGCCGCGGCGGTCGCGCCCGTCGTGCTCGCCGCGGTCGCCGCGGCCGTCGTGCTCGCCGCGGCCCGAGGTGTGGCGGAGCGTCCAGTAGCCCTTGTGCCAGCTGCAGTGGAGCTTCTTGCCGTGCCCCGACGGGGCGGCGGATGCGGACGTGGCGGCGGTCATCCCGCCGCCCGCAAGCAGAACAGTGGCGGCGGCGGTGGCAAGGGACTTCGCGAAGATGTTCATGGTGTGCCTTCCTCCCGTTGACGGTGTCCCCGGTGGGGTGAGCAAAAGTATGGGCACACCATCACGAACCATGCATTTCGGGCTTTTGCCTCCAACAGCCCCTCGCAGCACGTGACATCGATGTCAGATGCGTCGGTTCGGCGGCCACCCCAGTCGGCCGGGCACGGCACGGCACGGTGTTCACACGTTCGACGCCATCGCCCCTGACGGCTTCGCGCACCCGAATGCGGCCACCGGCACGGCAGGGACCGCATCCCCTTCGAACGCCTTCTGACGCAACGTCATCACGCCAATCGGGCGTCGAGTTCCCCCAGATCGGACACGAACCACACCTGGTTTCCCCGGTTGGACTCGCGCACCAGGTCGCGCAGCGCCGTACTGGCCCCGGTGTACGCGGAGATGTCGCCCACGACCACCAGTCGCAGCCGGTAGTTGACGAACTTCTGCAGGATCTCGCCCGCCACCCCGGTGCGCAGGGCGAAGAAGCTCTCGTCGAAACGGGACACGGGCACGGCCACCACCTCGGCGCGGTAGAAGGCCGCGCCGATCACGTCGAGCGCGTCCTGCGGGCCCGCGATTCCGGGGCCGTCCTCCCCCACGACCAGAACGGGCACACCGGCGCGTTCGGTCACCACGTCAGCCATGGACTCCGCCTTCGGGGTCGTCGGGGAACATGCCGTTCTCCGCTCCGAGAATGCCGTCGATGGTGCCGAGCACATCCGCCGTGGGCGCGAGCCCGCCCAGGACGACGATCTTGAGGCGGGCCCGCGGGCCGTCGTACACCGTCTGGATCCGCAGCGGCTCCGCGTCGTCGCGCGGCATCCGGGCACCGGCGGCGAGCAGGGTGGTCAGTCGGTCGGCGGCCGTCGCCCCGATGCCGTCGAGTTCGACGATGGCGGAGACCTCGGCCCGCCGTGGCGGCGGCACGGGGGCCGGCCGCCCGGTGAGCGCGTCGAGGTCGGCCGGCGCGACGCGGTACTGCTTGCCGATGCGCACGGCCTTCAGCCGCCCGCCGCGGATGTACCCGCGCACGGTCCGCACGTGCAGTCCGAGCCGCTCGGCGACCTGCTCCACCGAGTACCAATCCTGCTCCATGCTTACGCATCCTACCCTTCACGTGTAAAGAAAGGGAAGGTTACGTAAGCACGGGAAGAGGTTGAGTCCGGCGTCGTTACGACCGCGGGGCCACCTTCGACAGGCCGTTGATGACGCGGTCCATCGCGTCGCCGCCGGACGGGTCGGTGAGGTTCGCCAGCAGCTTGAGCGTGAAGCGCATGAGCAGCGGGTGGCTGAGTCCGCGCTGCGCCGCCACCTTCATGACCTTCGGGTTGCCGATCAGCTTCACGAAGGCCCGGCCGAGCGTGTAGTAGCCGCCGTAGGTGTCCTTCAGGATGCGCGGGTAGTTGTGCAGCGCCAGTTCCCGCTGCGCCGCGGTGCCGCGCGCATGCGCCTGGACGATGACGTCGGCGGCGATCCGGCCGGATTCCATCGCGTACGCGATGCCCTCGCCGTTGAACGGGTTGACCAGGCCGCCCGCGTCGCCGACGAGCAGCAGGCCGCGGGTGTAGTGCGGCTGGCGGTTGAAGGCCATCGGGAGCGCGGCGCCGCGGATGGGGCCGGTCATGTTCTCGGGGGTGTAGCCCCAGTCCTCGGGCATGGACGCGCACCAGGCCTTGAGGATCTCGCGCCAGTCCAGCTCCCTGAAGGAGGCGGAGGTGTTGAGCACACCGAGGCCGACGTTGGACGTCCCGTCGCCCATGCCGAAGATCCAGCCGTAGCCGGGCAGCAGCCGGGGGTCGCCCGGGACGCGCCGGTCCCACAGCTCCAGCCAGGACTCCAGGTAGTCGTCGTCGTGGCGGGGCGAGGTGAAGTACGTGCGGACCGCGACGCCCATCGGGCGGTCCTCGCGGCGGTGCAGGCCCATCCCCAGCGAGAGCCGGGTGGAGTTGCCGTCGGCGGCCACGACCAGCGGGGCGTGGAAGGTGACCGGGGTCTTCTCCTCGCCGAGCTTCGCCTCGACCCCGGTGATGCGGCCGGTGCGCTCGTCGCGGATCGGACCGGAGACGTTGCAGCGCTCGTACAGCCGCGCACCGGCCTTCTCGGCCTGGCGGGCCAGCACTTCGTCGAAGTCCTCGCGCTTGCGGACGAGTCCGTAGTCGGGGAAGGAGGCCAGGTCCGGCCAGTCGAGCTGGAGGCGGACGCCGCCTCCGATGATGCGGAGGCCCTTGTTGCGCAGCCAGCCCGCCTCTTCGGAGATGTCGATGCCCATCGCGACGAGCTGCTTGGTCGCCCGCGGGGTGAGACCGTCGCCGCACACCTTCTCGCGGGGGAAGGCGGTCTTCTCCAGCAGCAGGACGTCCAGACCGGCCTTCGCCAGGTAGTACGCGGTCGTCGAACCGGCGGGACCGGCCCCGACGACGATCACATCGGCACTGCGCTCAGAGGCGACGGTCGTGTCAGTCACGGTCGGGGTCTCCCGTCGGTATGGGGAATCGGCGTTGAGAGTCTATGAGGCGGTGCCCCGGGTCAGCGCACCGCCCGGTGCAGCGCCACGATCCCGGCCGACAGATTGCGCCACGCGACCTTCGACCAGCCGGCCTTCTGGAGCCGTCCGGCCAGCGCGGGCTGGTCGGGCCAGGAGCGGATCGACTCGGCGAGGTACACGTAGGCGTCGGGGTTGCTGCTGACCGCGCGGGCCACCGGCGGCAGGGCCCGCATCAGGTACTCGGTGTAGACGGTGCGCAGCGGCGCCCAGGTGGGGTGGCTGAACTCGCAGATGACGACCCGCCCGCCGGGCCGGGTCACGCGCAGCATCTCGCGCAGCGCGGCGTCGGTGTCGTGGACGTTGCGCAGCGCGAAGGAGATGGTGACGGCGTCGAAGACCCCGTCGGCGAACGGCAGTCGCGTCGCGTCGCCCGCGGTGAGCGGCAGCGACGGGTTCCGGCGCTTGCCCTCGCGCAGCATGCCGAGCGAGAAGTCGCACGGCACGACGCTCGCCCCGGCAGCTACGAAGGGCAGCGAGGAGGTGCCCGTGCCGGCGCCGAGGTCCAGCACCCGCTCACCGGGGCGCACGTCCAGGGCCTTCGCGACGGCCTTGCGCCAGCGCCGGTCCTGCCCGAGCGAGAGCACGTCGTTGGTCAGGTCGTAGTTGGCGGCGACGTCGTCGAACATCGCGGCGACTTCGTGCGGCTGCTTGTCCAGGGAGGCTCGGGTCACGACCCCATTGTTCACCCGGGGGCCCCGGGTCCCGCGCAGGGGCCCGGGCGAGCGGTCACGGGATGCCGAGCGACGTCTCGCAGTGGTCGGCGCGGTCGCGGGTGCCGGCCTCGCCGTCGCAGACGTCGCGGTCCGCGCCGCCGTCGATCCGGTCCTCGCCCGGGCCGGCGCGGACGACGTCGTCACCGGGACCGGCCACGAGCAGATCGCGGCCGCCGGCCGTGCCGTTGCTCGCGTCGCGGGCGACATCGGTGTTGTCCCCGAAGATCGTGTCACGGCCGCGGTGCCCGGTGATCACGTCGTTGCCCGCCGAGGTGACGTGGTCGCCGGAGTTGTCCCCGATCAGCGTCTCGTCGCCGGCGCCGCCGATGATCCGGTCGTCGCCGGAACCCGCCGCGGTACGGCCCCTGCTGACCGAGTAGTTGTCGCCGACGACCGCGAATCCGCCGTCTGCGCCGAGGTCGAGGAGGTCGTCGCCGCCGCTGCCCACGGCGTTGAGGAGGGCGAAGCTGTCGCCGACCAGGCGGTCGGCGCCGGGCCCGCCCTTCAGGACGTCGTCGCCCGCTCCGAAGGCGTTGCCGGTGTCGGCGGCGGAGTCGCCGGTCATCAGGTCGTCCCCGGGACCGCCGTCCATGCGGTCGTCGCCGCCGCCGAAGGCGTCGCCCGCGGTGGCGCTGTTGTCGCCCGCGGCGCGGTCGTCGCCCTCTCCCAGGAGCAGCAGGTCGTCGCCCTGGCCGACGGCGTCGCCGTGGTCGGTGAACAGGTCGCCGGCCGCCAGGTCGTCGCCGGCGCCGGTGGCGATGCTGTCGTTGCCGGGGCCGCCGCTGACCCGGTCGTTCCCGGCGAGGGAGCAGATGCGGTCGTCGCCGCCCCCGCCGTCGATGCGGTCGGCCCCGGGCGAGCCGACGATGACGTCGTCGCCGGGTGTGCCCTGGATGCCGCCGGAGCCGGTGATCGTCGGCACGCGGCCGAAGCACAGCGCCTGCCCCGCGGAGGGCGCCTCGCCGACGGCGGCCGCGGGGAGGGCCACGAGGGCGATCGCCGCGAGCACGGCGACCACAGGGGCCGCGAGGCGACCGGATAGGACGCGGGGTACGGATATGTCCGGCATGACCGGAACCTAAGCGACGGGCTGTCAGCCGGCCACCGGTGCACGGCGGCCGGGTGACCGCCTCACGCCCTGCGGTACAGCAGGCGTCCCCCGACGACGGTGGCCAGGCAGGCGCCGCTCCCGTCGACGACGGCGAAGTCCGCCCGGGCGCCCGGGGCCGGCTCCGGTGCCCGGCGTGCGGGGAGCAGTCCGCTGCGGTCCAGCGCGAAGCGCAGTGCGGGGTCGTCGGGGACCGCCGCGACGGCCGTGACGCCGCGGCTCAGCAGGGCGTGCACCCGCTCACGCGGGCTCGGTGCCTCAGGCAGCGCGCCCTGGTGGGTCAGGCCGGGCCGCAGCGTGCCGGGCCAGGACCTGACCCGGGCGCCGGGACGGCTCGCGCGCAGCGCGGCGAGCGGGCCGACGGCGGCGATGGTGCCGCCGTCGACCACCAGGGCCGCGCCGTCCGCGCCCGCGTGGATCGTCAGCATCGCGGACCGCGTGCGCCGGTCAGGAGGTGCTGATCAGCTTGAGCTCGGGGTGCGCCGTGCCGCCCTCGATGGCGGTCGATGACAGGTGCGAGACCACGTGGTCGTCGACCGGGTCGTTCGCCGGGTCCTCGTGGACCACGAGGTGCTCGTACGTGGTGGCGCGCTGGGCCGGGACCCGGCCGGCGGAGCGGATCAGGTGGATCAGCTCCATGCGGTTCGAGCGGTGCTTGGCACCGGCCGAGGAGACGACGTTCTCCTCCAGCATCACCGAGCCGAGGTCGTCGGCGCCGTAGTGCAGCGACAGCTGGCCGACCTCCTTGCCGGTGGTGAGCCAGGAGCCCTGGATGTGGGCGACGTTGTCCAGGAAGAGCCGCGCGACAGCGATGATCCGCAGGTACTCGAAGAGCGTGGCCTGCGTGCGGCCCTTCAAGTGGTTGTTCTCGGGCTGGTAGGTGTACGGGATGAAGGCGCGGAAGCCGCCCGTACGGTCCTGGACGTCGCGGATCATCCGCAGGTGCTCGATGCGCTCGGCATTGGTCTCGCCGGTGCCCATGAGCATCGTGGAGGTCGACTCCACGCCCAGGTTGTGCGCGGTCTCCATGATCTCCAGCCAGCGCTCGCCGCTCTCCTTGAGGGGGGCGATCACCTTGCGCGGCCGCGCCGGCAGCAGTTCGGCGCCGGCGCCCGCGAAGGAGTCCAGGCCGGCCGCGTGGATGCGGGTGATGGCCTCCTCCACCGGCACCTTGGAGATACGGGCCATGTGCTCGACCTCGGATGCCCCCAGGGAGTGGATGACCAGCTGGGGGTAGGCCTGCTTGATGGCGCTGAAGTGCTTCTCGTAGTACTCGACGCCGTAGTCCGGGTGGTGGCCGCCCTGGAACATGATCTGGGTGCCGCCGAGTTCGACGGTCTCCGCGCAGCGGCGCAGGATGTCGTCCAGGTCGCGGGTCCAGCCCTTGGCGGTGTCCTTGGGCGCGGCGTAGAAGGCGCAGAACTTGCAGGCCGTCACGCAGACGTTGGTGTAGTTGATGTTGCGCTCGATGATGTACGTCGCGACGTGCTCGACGCCCGCGTAGCGACGGCGGCGCACCGCGTCCGCGGCGGCGCCCAGTGCGTGCAGGGGTGCCGAGCGGTAGAGGTCGAGCGCCTCCTCGGGGGTGATGCGGCCACCGCCGGCGGCACGGTCGAGGACGGACTGCAGATCGGCGTTCTCGCTCACCGGGCATCCCTTCCGAGGGGTTGTGACGGACCCGCTCACCCTACGCCAGGCAGTCAGCCGCCCTGCTTGCCGAGGTCGCCTTCGGGCTTCCCGGCCAGGGAGTCGCCCGACTGGTAGTGCAGCGAGCCGTCGTCGTTGAGGGTGAAGCGCTCATCGGCCGAGCCGTCCGAACACACCCCCGGGTGCGGGTTGGTGCCGCCGCTGGTGTCCAGGACGATCCACCGCTCCGTGGCCGTGGCGAGCTTCCACTCGCCGCCGCAGTCATAGGTCTGCCCGAGCAGCGACAGCACGCTCTTGTCGTGACCGACCACCGCGCCGACCTTGCCCTCGGTGATCGTGATCTCGAACGTGCCGGGCAGACCGTGGGCGGTGACGGTGTCGCCCTTCCATGTGCCGGCGAAGGCCGCCGGCAGCGACGCCAGCCGCGGCGCGGAGGGGGTCGCGGAGCCGTGCGACGACGAACCCGTGGACAGCGAGGAGGTCGGACTGCCGCCGCCCTTGCCCTGGTCGTCGTCCCCACCCCCGTGGAGTACGAGCCCCAGCGTCACGGCCGCCGCGACCAGCACGATGCCGGCGCCCGCCAGCGACGCCGCCCGTCCGGCACCGCGGCGGGGAACGGCCGGGGGGCCGGCCGGCGGCGGCGTGGCGGCGAACGAGGACGGCACCGCGTCGTGCGGCTCGGTCAGCCGCGGCGGCGGGCCGAAGGTGCCGTACGAGGGGTGGGAGCCGTACGAGGAGCCGGCGCCGCCCGTACCGCTCGCGCCGGCGGGGGTTCCGGCACCGCCGCCGTTGCCGAGCGCGCCGGGCGGCGGCGTCGGCTCCAGGTCCAGCAGTTCCACCGCCTGGCGGCCGAGCCGTTCCGTCAGCGCCGCGG
This sequence comes from Streptomyces sp. RLA123, assembly GCF_056270165.1. NCBI lineage: Bacteria > Bacillati > Actinomycetota > Actinomycetes > Kitasatosporales > Streptomycetaceae > Streptomyces > Streptomyces sp. RLA123. The sequence goes on from NZ_JBWDOR010000003.1 coordinate 3,568,164, forward strand.
GCAGCCAGCCGCCGCGCACCAGGGACGCGGCCCCGCCGTCCGGCGCGAGCAGGCCGGCGAGCTGACGGGGGGTGGGCCGCTCCGCGGGGTCCTTGGCCAGGCAGGACTCGGCGACGCGGCGCAGTCCGGCGGGCATGCCGTCGAACTCGGGCTCCTCGTGGGCGACCTTGTACAGCAGCACGGCCGCGCTGTCGCCGGGGAAGGGGCCCTGCCCGGTCGCGGCGAACACGATCACCGCGCCGAGGGCGAAGATGTCGGCGGCCGGCCCGGCCGGCCGGCCGGTGACCTGCTCGGGCGCCATGTAGCCCGGCGAGCCGACGACCACGCCCTCGCTGGTGAGCGCCGCGGTGGCGTCCATGGCACGGGCGATGCCGAAGTCGATCAGCACCGGGCCGTCCAGCGACAGCAGCACGTTGGACGGCTTGATGTCGCGGTGCACCAGGCCCCGTGCGTGCACCGCCTCCAGCGCCTCGGCGAGCCCGGCCCCCAGCGCCCGTACGCCGTCCTCCGGCAGCGGCCCGAAGGTCTTCACGGCGTCGGACAGCGCGGGCCCCGCGACATAGCGGGTGGCCACCCAGGGCACCGGCGAGTCGGTGTCCGCGTCGAGCACCGGGGCGCTCCACACCCCGCCGACCCGGCGTGCCGCCTCCACCTCGCGCTGGAAGCGGGCGCGGAACTCCAGGTCGTCCGCGAGTTCCGGGCGCACCACCTTCACGGCCACCGTGCGGCCGCCCGGGCTGCGCCCGAGGTAGACCCGGCCCATGCCGCCGGCCCCGAGCCGGCCGAGCAGCCGGTAGGGACCGATCACCGTGGGGTCGTTCGCCAGTAGCGGTTGCATCTGCGCGCCTCTCGCGGTGCGGAAGGTCGAAGAACGACGGGAGTTCCCCGCATACGCCGGGCAACCTACGGGAAGCCGGTGAAATCAGAGAAGATGTACCCGCGCCCGGGGCGGGAACCCCACGCGGCGGGCGAACTCGGCGATTCCGGTCAACTGGTCCTGGCCGAGGGAGAAGTCCAGCGTGGTGAAGTAGCGCTGCAACGTGTCGGCGTCGAAGGACTCCCAGCGGGCGGCCTGTTCGGCGACCTTCTCCACTTCCTCCATGCTCAGGTCGCGGGAGGCGAGGAAGGCCCGGTGCACCTCGCGCACCGCCTCGGGGTGCGCGGCCAGATAGTCCCGGCGGGCGGCCCAGACGGCGAAGACGAAGGGCAGCCCGGTCCACTCCTTCCACATCAGGCCGAGGTCGTGGACCTCCAGCCCGAGGCGGGGCGCGTCGTACAGCGAGGCGCGCAGCGCGGCGTCGCCGATCAGGACGGCGGCCTGCGCCTCCTGCATCATCAGCGACAGGTCCGGCGGGCACGTGTAGTAGTCGGGCTCGACCTTGTACTGCTCGGCGAGCAGCAGCTCCGCGAGCCGAACGGACGTACGACTGGTGGAGCCGAGGGCGACCCGGGCGCCGTCCAGGCTGCCCAGCGGGACCTGGCTGACGATGACGCAGGACATGACGGGGCCGTCGCAGCCGACCGCGATGTCCGGGAGGGCGACGAGCTCGTCGGAGTGGCGCAGGTATTCCATGAGCGTGATCGGGCCCACGTCGAGGCCGCCGGACACGAGCTGGGCGCTCAGCTTCTCGGGGGTGTCCTTGGTGAGCTCCAGGTCCAGCAGGGCACCCGTTCGGGCCAACCCCCAGTAAAGAGGTACGCAATTCAGGAACTGGATGTGCCCGACGCGAGGCCGGGTCCGGCGCTCACCACCGGCGGAGGGAAGAAGCGCAGATTGGTCCACATCAGGAGGCTAGACCCCCACTCCCGCGATCTTTCGGCGGGGCCCTCCGGGGTGTCGTCCCGGGCGTCGCCCGGAGGCGAGGGGTTCACCCCCGTTCGATCTTTACGCGGTCCGGGTGAATGGGGATCTTGCCGCTCTTCCCCGCCGAGGATCCCCCGTGCTACTGTCGTCGCAAGTTGCAGTTTGGTTTCCCTTGCAGTACAAAGCCTGCGGAGCATGTGACCGCGGGCTTTTGTAGTTTTCAGACTTCTTGCGGCTAGCAGGGCAGGTTCTGGAGCAGGGCAACCCTTTGGCCCAAGGAGGGCTTATGGCTACCGGAACCGTCAAGTGGTTCAACGCCGAGAAGGGCTTCGGCTTCATCGCCCAGGACGGCGGCGGCCCCGATGTCTTCGTCCACTACTCCGCGATCAACGCCAGCGGCTTCCGCTCGCTGGAGGAGAACCAGGCGGTGACCTTCGACGTCACGCAGGGTCCGAAGGGCCCGCAGGCGGAGAACGTCGTCCCCGCCTAATTGCGGACAGACGTGTAGTACCCGATTAGCAGTACCCAAGGAGCCCCGCGCTGTGTGCGGGGCTCCTGCCTTTTCCCGGCGACGGCATGCGGGCGGCGCGGGACGGCCGGATTACTCCGTGAATTCGGCCGGGGACACGGCGGAACGGTGGATGAGGGCGGCCGGGGGGCAACATGCCCGCCGGCGGCCACGCTCCGCACGACCTGCGGCCCGGCACGAGCGGATGGATCGCCCTCGGCGGCCGACCGGGCCCACCCGGTCACCGGCCCCGGTGTCAGCCGCGGGTCGCCGCGCGCGAGGCGTCGTCCGCCTCGTCCTCCTGGGCGGCGCTGGCGGCCAGATTGGCCCTCGTACGCTCCACACGGGTCGAGACCTGCACGGAGGCCTGCTCGCGCAGGCCGCGCAGCACGACGAAGCTGAGCGGCGCACTGATCACCAGCGCCAGCAGCATGACCCACAGCAGGTTGGAGTCGCCGAGACCCGCCGGCAGGACGTGGACGTAGACCAGACCCCAGATGGCGAGGAAGCAGGCCGCGAAGAGGCCAAGGCGCATCAGGGAGTAGCGCAGCATGGGACTCGGCTTCCAGCTCACGGCGATGGCACTTCCTTCGGTGTGTTCGGCGGTCCGGTCCGCGGGACGTACCGGACGTACTGCCCCACCAGTGAAGCACGCGGCCTTCGCGCTCAGAGCAGCGGGAGCCACATCGTCAGCTCGTCCCTGTCGTCACCTGCGGCGACGCGGATCGCGCCGGGCGTCCGGCCGACCTCCTTGTAGCCGGCGGAGGCGTAGAAGCGGTCGAGGCCCATGCCGCTGCGGCAGGTGAGCCGCAGTCCCTCCAGGCCCAGTTCCCGCGCCGCGCGCTCGGCCTCGCGCAGCAAGTCCGCGCCATAACCCCGCCCCTGGAGGGCCGGGTCGACCATGACGGTGTAGAGCCAGGCCCAATGGCGCATCAACCGGTGGGTGTTGAGGGCCAGGAAGGCCGTCGCGGCCAGGCGCCCGTCCTCGAATCCGGCGAGCAGATGCGCCCGGCCCTCCGATATCGCCTCGCAGCGGCCCTCCGCCTGCGGGGCCACGTCGGCCGCGGCGACGGGGGCCACGAAACCGACGGCGCCACCGGCGTTGGTGACGTCCGTCCAGAGGGTCACGAGCTGGTTCCGCAGGTCGGCGGTGAGCTCGGGGTCGAGGGTGAAGCGCAGTGCCATGGCCAAACTGTAGGGACGCGCACTGACGGCTTCTGAAGCCGGTCCTGACTCCGGGCGACATCCATATGAAGCGCGGGCCCCGGATCACCGGGGCCCGCGGCCTTCCACGCGGTGCGCGGTACGGGTCAGAAACGCATCGCCTGCGGCGACTCGCGGCGCGCGGCGTCGGGGCCCGGGTACTCGCGGATGATCTCGTAGCGGGTGTTGCGCTCGACCGGGCGGAAGCCCGCGTCCGTGATGAGCTCCAGCAGGTCGTCACGGGTGAGCTTGTTGGGCGTGCCGTAGTTGTCGGCGTCGTGAGTGATCTTGTACTCGACGACCGAGCCGTCCATGTCGTCCGCGCCGTGCTGGAGCGCCAGCTGCGCGGTCTGCACACCGTGCATGACCCAGAAGACCTTCACGTGCGGGACGTTGTCGAAGAGCAGCCGGGAGACGGCGAAGGTCTTCAGCGCGTCGGCACCGGAGGCCATGGTGGTGCGCGCCTGGAGGGTGTTGCGGACCTTGCCGTCCTTCAGGTCGACGAAGTCGTGCTGGTAGCGCAGCGGGATGAAGACCTGGAAACCGCCGGTCTCGTCCTGGAGCTCACGCAGGCGCAGCACGTGGTCCACCCGGTGCCGGGGCTCCTCGACGTGCCCGTACAGCATGGTGCACGGGGTCTTCAGGCCCTTCTCGTGCGCCAGGCGGTGGATGCGCGACCAGTCCTCCCAGTGGGTGCGGTGGTCGACGATGTGCTGCCGCACCTCCCAGTCGAAGATCTCGGCGCCGCCGCCGGTCAGCGACTCCAGGCCGGCCTCGATCAGCTCGTCCAGGATCTCGCTCGCGCTCAGCCCGGAGATCGTCTCGAAGTGGTGGATCTCGGTGGCGGTGAACGCCTTGAGGGAGACGTTCGGCAGCGCCTCCTTGAGCGCCTTGAGCGAGCGCGGGTAGTAGCGCCACGGGAGCGTGGGGTGCAGGCCGTTCACGATGTGGAGCTCGGTGAGGTTGTCCCCCTCCATCTCCTTCGCGAGCCGCACGGCCTCCTCGATGCGCATCGTGTACGCGTCCTTCTCACCCGGCTTGCGCTGGAAGGAGCAGTAGGCGCACGAGGCCGTGCACACGTTGGTCATGTTGAGGTGGCGGTTGACGTTGAAGTGGACGACGTCGCCGTTCTTCCGGGTCCGCACGTGGTGGGCGAGGCCGCCCAGCCAGGCCAGGTCGTCGGACTCGTAGAGGGCGATCCCGTCCTCCCGGGTCAGCCGCTCACCCGCGTAGACCTTCTCCTCCAGCTCCCGCTTGAGCCCAGCGTCCATGCCTCGCCTCCACACATCCCTCGACCGGCCCTCGACCGGCAGACAACCCGCTCGACCATACGCCTACATGGTCTCGGGCAGCTCCCCGACCCGGTTCTCCCACTTCGTGGACAGCACGATGGTGGTGCGGGTGCGCGCGACGCCCTTGGTGCCGGACAGACGGCGGATGGTGTGCTCCAGACCGTCCACGTCGGGAACGCGGACCTTGAGCATGTAGGAGTCGTCACCGGCGATGAACCAGCAGTCCTCGATCTCGTCGAGATCGCGCAGCCGTATGGCCACGTCCTCGTGGTCGGCGGCGTCGCTCAGTTGCAGGCCGACCAGGGCGGTGACCCCGAGGCCGAGAGCGGCGGGATGAATGGTGGCCCGGTAGCCGGTGATCACGCCGGCCTGCTCCAGGCGGTTGATCCGGTCGGTGACGCTGGGGCCGGACAGGCCCACCAGCCGGCCAAGCTCGGCATAAGAGGCCCGGCCGTTCTCACGGAGGGCCTGGATGAGCTGCCTGTCCACCGCGTCCATCAGACTGGACCCCTTCATTCGTGCCATGACTGCGCTGTCGGGACAAGAATCTAAGGCATCGGCGGGCATGTGCCTTGCGCATCGAGCGGCCGCAGCCTCATCCGCTGTCATCCGCCTCCGCAGTCACAGCAGTCACGGCAGCCGCCCGCGCGGCCCCCAGTTCGCCCTCCCAGCGGTGGTAGAGCTTGTGCGGCACCCCGGCGGCGTCCAGCACCCGCCCGGCCACGAAGTCGACCAGGTCCTGGATGTGCCGGGCGCCCGCGTAGAAAGCCGGGGACGCGGGCAGCACCACGGCGCCCGCCTCGTCGAGGGCGACCAGGTGCCGGAGGGTCTGCCCGCCGAGCGGCGTCTCCCGTACGGCCACGACCAGCGGCCGCCGCTCCTTCAGGGTGACACTCGCGGCGCGCTGCAGCAGGTCCTTGGAGAGCCCCAGCGCGACCCCGGCCACGCAGGCGGTGCTCGCCGGGACGATCAGCATGCCCCTGACGGGGTACGAGCCCGAGCTCGGCCCGGCCGCGAGATCCCCGGCGGCCCAGTGGCGCACCCGGGTGACATCGGTCCCGAAGCGGTCCGGGGTGCCGTCGGCGCCGCGGGCCAGCCAGCGGGACAGGTCCTCCCGCCAGTGGCCGTCGCGGAAGGGCGCCCCGGTCTCGTCCAGCACCGTGAGCCGGGCGGCCCGGCTGACCACCAGGTCGACGGCCTCGCCCGCGTGCAGCAGCGCCCGGATCACGGCGGCCGCGTACGGCGTCCCGGAGGCCCCGGAGACCCCCACCACCCAGGGCGTCCCGCGCTCGCTGTCGTCCATGTGGCGAGCCTATCCGCCCCCTCGTACAACCTTCCGCGCAGCTCATGAGTCAATGAGGTGTCCATGTAACAACCAAGGGGTTGGGGAGAGAACCATCAACGCCATGCGGAAGGGCATCGCCGCCGCCGGCTGCGCCGCCTTCATAGCCACCACCGCCGCCGCGTGCGGCACCACCCAGAGCCTGAGCGCCGGAGCCAAGGTCCAGGGGGCCCTGGACCGGTTCGGCCAGCAGAAGGCCGTCACCTTGTCGGTGGGCTTCGACGGGAGCGAGCAGCAGATCTGGTCCGCGCTGAAGGGCTCGGACGGCTTCACCCAGGACAACGCGAAACTGCTCGCCGGTCTCGACGTCTCGATGTCCATGAGCGCGGACAAGCCCCTGAAGGACGTCAAGGGCGACCCGGCCTCGGTCGCGCTGCGGGTCTCGCTCGGCCAGGGCAAGGACCTTCTGGAGCTCCGCAGCCTGGCGGGGAAGCAGACGTATCTCCGCGCGGACGTGCGCCAGTTCCTCACGCTCGCCGGCGATCTCGGCGACAAGAAGGACAAGGCCGATCTTCAGCAGTTCGAGCAGATGCTCGACGCGGCCGACAAGCTGCCCTCCTCGCTCAAGTCCGTGAAGGACGCGCTCGGCGGCAAGTGGATCTCCATCGACCTGAAGTCCTTCGAGGAGTTCGCCAAGAGCATGGCCAAGGCCAGCCCGGCCGGCTCGCCGCTGCCGGACACCTCGGCGCTGAACACCAAGACGGCGGAGCAGATCACCGAGGCGCTGCGCAAGGCCGTGCAGGACAACGCGAAGTTCACCGACGCCGGCAGCAAGGACGGCGCCGACCACGTCAAGGTGACGCTGCCGGCCGGGAAGACGGCCGACGCGTTCGCCAAGGGGCTGAAGCCGGTGGCGGACCAGCTGCCGGACGGGTTCTCGCCCTCCGACCTGACGTCGGTGCCGGACAAGGACGTCACCCTGGACGTGGCCCTCAAGGACGGCGCGCTGTCGGGGATCAGCCTGGACCTCGACCAGTTCGACACCGGCGACGAGATCCACGGCGCCCTGCCGCTGACCGTCGGCTTCGCCGCCGACGCCCAGCCCGTCGCCGCCCCGGCCGGCGCCACCCCGCTCAACCCCCAGGACATCATGGGCGCCGTGATGCAGCTCATGGCGGGCGGAATGAGCGCGTAAGGCGCGGAACCGCCACGGACGCCGAACTCGTTGTCTACCGTGGGAAGTCCGGGCCAAGTCAGGCCGGACGGACGGACGGTGGACCACCACGAGGGGGGATCCTGTGGCGTACGAACCCATCGCCGGCCATGACGCCGGTGACGCCCGGCACGGCGCCCGCAGCGGCGCCGTGCCGGGCGCCGGCGTCCGGGCCCGTACGGCCGGGGCGCTCATGCTCACCTGGGTGGGGCTGCTCTGGCTGATCGAGTCGGTCGACGTGATGACCGGCCACGCCCTCGACACCTTCGGCATCGTGCCGCGCGAGGCCGGGGAGTTGCGGGACATCGTCCCGGCGGCCTTCATCCACTTCGGCTTCGACCACGTCGCCGCCAACAGCCTTCCCCTGCTGGTGCTGGGGTTCCTGGCGGCGCTGCGCGGCACCCGCCGTTTCCTGAGCGTGGCCTTCGTGATCATCCTGAGCAGCGGCCTGGGCGTCTGGCTGGTCGCGCCGCCGCACACCAACACCGCGGGCGCGTCCGGACTGGTCTTCGGCCTCTTCGGCTACCTGCTGGTGCGCGGTTTCGTGGACAGGCGGCTGCTCGACATCGCGGTCGGCCTGGTCGTCGCGGTGCTGTACGGCTCCATCCTGTGGGGTGTGCTGCCCACCGCGCAGGGCGTGTCCTGGCAGGGCCATCTCTTCGGCCTGGCGGGCGGCGTGGCCGCGGCGTTCCTGTTCCGGGACCGGCCTGCCGACGGCCTGATCCGCTGAGGCCGTAGGATCCCGGAAACCACGATCACGGGGGGGCCGGTCGCACATGACCGATTTCAGCAAGCACGAAGGCATACCGCCGCAGGACGCGGCTCCGCAGGGTCCGCCGCAAGGGCCGCCGCAGGAACCGCCGCAGGGCCCGCCGCCGCCCGGACCCGGCCCGTACACCGCTCCCGGGGCCGGCTCGGGCCCCTTCCCCCCGCCGCCCCCGCCGTACGGCCACCCCGGCCCGGGCCCCGGCTGGGCGGGCGCCCCGGGTTATCCGCCGCCGTTCCCGCCGCCGCCCATGCGGCCGCCGACCGGGCCGGCGATGTGGGCGCACCTGAGCGCCCTGATCACGGTCCTCGTGGGCTCCAGCATCTGCTGCCTCGGCTGGGCGCTGGGCTGGGTCCCGCCGCTGATCATCCGCGGCAACGAGCAGAACAAGTACGACCCGTTCATCCGCCACCACGCCGCACAGGCGATGAACTACGGCATCACCGCCGCCGTGACCGTCCTGCTGGGCGGCGTGGGCTACGGCGCCGGCATCGGAGGCGCGATCTGGCACAGCGAGGACAACGGCCCGATCGCCCTGGCCGTCGCCGGCTTCGGCCTCCTCGCGCTCTGCGTGCTCCACATGCTGCTCGGGATCATCTTCTGCGCCATCGCCTCCACCAAGGCCAACAGCGGCCAGTGGTGGCGCTATCCGCGGTTCGTCGCGCTGCCCTTCCTCAAGTCCGAGCAGGGCTGAGCCCGGGGGCCGGGTCCGGGGTCCCGCGGCGCTCAGACGCCGAGCCCCCGGACCATCAGGTCCAGCAGCGCGCACACGAACAGCGCCATGCCGATGAAGCCGTTGACCGTGAAGAAGGCGCGGTTGAGCCGGCTGAGGTCGCCGGGCTTGACGATGCTGTGCTCGTAGACGAAGGCGCCGCCGACGATCAGCATCCCGGCCCACCAGAAGGCGCCGGCGCCGACGGCCAGTCCGTACCAGACCAGCAGAACGGTCGTCACCACATGGCTGGCGCGCGCGCCGTACAGCGCGCCGTCGACGCCGAAGCGGGCCGGCACGGAGCGCACGCCGTGGGCGCGGTCGGCGGCGACGTCCTGGCAGGCGAAGATCAGGTCGAAGCCGCCGATCCACACGCCGACCGCGAGGCCGAGGATGACGGCGTCCCACGACCAGGTCCCGCTGACCGCGAGCCAGGCGCCGATCGGGCCCATGGCCTGGGCGAGGCCGAGGATGGCGTGCGGGTAGTCGGTGAACCGCTTGCCGTACGGGTAGACCACCATCGGGATCACCGCGATCGGCGCGAGCGCCAGACAGAGCGGGTTGAGCAGCGCGGCCGCGCCGAGGAAGAACACCACCGCGACCAGCGCGCCGGTCCACGCCGAGCGCACGGAGACGGCGCCGGTGACCAGTTCACGCCTCGCGGTGCGCGGATTGCGGGCGTCGATCTCGCGGTCGATGATCCGGTTGCAGGCCATGGCGAAGGTGCGCAGGCCCACCATGGCGACCGTGATCAGGAAGAGCTGCCACCAGTGCACGCTCCGGTCCTTCGCGAACATCGCGCTGAGCGCGGCGATGTAGGCGAAGGGCAGCGCGAAGACCGAGTGCTCGATCATCACCAGCCGCAGGAACGCGCGGACTTTGCCGTCGGGCCGGGGCGAGGGGCCGAAAAGGTCCGGGGTCGCGGATTCCGCGCTCACAGGCCGTACTCCTTCCACCGGCGGTCGACCTTCGCGGCGGTCTCCGGGTCGGAGACCACCATCTCGGGCCAGCCGCCGTCGCGGGTGTAGCCCTCCTCGGGCAGCTTCCGTGTCGCGTCGATACCCGCCTTGCCGCCCCAGAACTGCTGGTAGGAGGCGTGGTCGAGATGGTCCACGGGTCCTTCGACGACCGACAGGTCGCGGGCGTAGTCGGTGTTGCCCAGCGCCCGCCAGGCGACCTCGTGCAGGTCGTGCACATCGCAGTCGGCGTCGACCACGACGATCAGCTTGGTCAGCGACATCATGTGCGCGCCCCAGACGGCGTGCATCACCTTCTGGGCGTGCTTGGGGTACTTCTTGTCGATGGAGACGATCGCGCAGTTGTGGAAGCCGCCCGCCTCGGGCAGGTGGTAGTCCACGATGTCCGGCACGATGATCTTCAGCAGCGGCAGGAAGAACCGCTCGGTGGCCCGGCCCAGCGGGCCGTCCTCGGTCGGCGGCCGGCCCACCACGATGGACTGCAGCAGCGGCCGCTTCCGCATCGTGACGCAGTCGATGGTCAGCGCCGGGAACGGCTCCTGCGGGGTGTAGAAACCGGTGTGGTCGCCGAACGGCCCCTCGGGCAGCGTCTTCCCGGGCTCCAGCCAGCCCTCCAGCACCACCTCGGCGTGGGCGGGCACCTGGAGCGGGACCGTCTTGCAGTCGACCATCTCGACACGCTTACCCCCGACGAAGCCCGCGAAAAGGTACTCGTCGATGTCACCGGGCAGCGGGGCGGTCGAGGCGTACGTCACGGCCGGCGGGCAGCCGAAGGCGATGGCGACCGGCAGCCGCTCGCCGCGCCGCTGGGCCGCCTGGTAGTGGTTGCGGCTGTCCTTGTGGATCTGCCAGTGCATGCCGATGGTGCGGCGGTCGTGCCGCTGGAGCCGGTAGAGGCCCAGGTTGCGGACGCCGGTCTCGGGGTCCTTGGTGTGCGTCAGACCCAGGTTGAAGAAGGAGCCGCCGTCCTCGGGCCAGGTGAACAGCGCGGGCAGCGCGTCGAGGTCCACGTCGTCGCCGGTGAGGACGACCTCCTGGACGGGCGCGTCCTTCACCTTCTTCGGTGGGACGTGCGTCATCCCGGCGAGCTTGCCGAACGCCTCGCGCACCCCGACGAAGCCGTGCGGCAGCTCCGGCTTGAGCAGGCCGCCGATGCGGTCGCTGATGTCGGCGTAGGACGTCAGGCCGAGCGACTTCAGCAGCCGCCGGTCGGTGCCGTACACGTTCATCGCCAGGGGCATCGAGGAGCCCTTGACGTTCTCGAACAACAGCGCGGGGCCGCCCGCCTTGTTCACCCGGTCGACGATCTCCCCGACCTCCAGGTACGGGTCGACCTCGGCGGTGACGCGTCTGAGGTCGCCGTCCTTCTCCAGGGCCCTCAGCAGCGAGCGAAGATCGTCGTAAGCCATGCGGTCCAGTATCCGGCACGCACTAGTCTTGGCCCGTCACCGGGGCCCTGTCATGCCCCGCCGTCGCTGCCTGGGGGGCATTCCCGCGATGATCCGGCTTCTCCCGTTCCTGCTGGTGCTGGCGTTGATGATCTACGCCTTCATCGACTGCCTCAACACTCCCGAGGAGCAGGTCCGCGGCCTCCCCAAGGTCGTGTGGATCATCATCATCCTGCTCTTCGGCGAGATCCTGGTCGGCCCCGTCGTCTGGCTGGTCGCCGGCAAGCACCGGACCTCGCCGGCGGGCGGCAGCACGCCCGCGGAGTGGCACCGCAACCACCGGTCGCAGTGGGTCGCCCCCGACGACAACCCCGAGTTCCTCCACTCGCTCCGCGAGGAGAACAAGCGGGACGAGGAGTTGCTGAAGAGCTGGGAGGCCGACCTGCGCCGCCGCGAGGAGGAACTGCGGCGCCGTGAGAACGGCCCCGGCGGCACGCGGGACGAAACCCCGCCCCGCGGCTGATCCCTGCGGGACACTGGCCGCCATGGACACCGCACAGGCGATGCTCACGACGGCCGTCGCCGAGGCCCGCGCGGGTCTCGCGGAGGGCGGCATCCCCATCGGCGCCGCGCTGTACGCCGCCGACGGCCGCACGGTCCTGGGCCGCGGCCACAACCGCCGCGTGCAGGACGGCGACCCGTCGATGCACGGCGAGACGGCCGCCTTCCGCGCGGCCGGCCGGCAGCCCACCTACCGCGGCACGACCATGGTGACCACGCTGTCGCCGTGCTGGTACTGCAGCGGCCTGGTGCGGCAGTTCGGGATCTCCCGGGTGGTCATCGGCGAGGCCCGCACCTTCCATGGCGGCCACGACTGGCTGGCAGAGCACGGTGTGGAGATCGTCCTGCTGGACGACCCGGAGTGCGTCGCCCTGATGACGGACTTCATCAGGGACCGCCCCGAGCTGTGGAACGAGGACATCGGCGCATGATCCCCACCATCGACCTCGGCCCCTGGCTCACCGGCGGCCCCGCCGCCCGCGCCCGCGTCGCCGCGACCGTCGACGAGGCCCTGTGCACCGCAGGCTTCCTGCTGGTGACCGGGCACGGCGTGGACCCGGCGCTGCGCGCCGCCGTCCGGGAGCAGGCCCGCGGCTTCTTCCTGCTGCCCGCCGCCGCCAAGCAGGCGTACGCGGTGAAGGTCGGCGGCCGCGGCTGGCTGGGGCCGGGCGCGGAGGCCAACGGCTACGCGGAGGGCACCGCGACCCCGCCCGACCTGAAGGAGTCCTGGTCCTTCGCGGCCGAGGAGCCCACCGGCGACCCGGCCGTGGACGCCGAGTGGTTCCTGCCCAACGTCTGGCCGTCCCAGGTCCCGGGGCTGCGGCCGCTGGTGACGGAGTACACGGCGCGGATGCGCGAACTGTCGGAGCGGCTGCTGGAACTGCTGGCGGCCGCGCTGGAGGTGTCGCCGGACTTCTTCACCCGGCACACCGGACATCCCACCTGGGGCCTGAACCTCAACTGGTACCCCGGCACGGACGTCGTCGGGGAACCCGCGCCCGGCCAGTTCCGTATCGGCCCGCACACCGACTTCGGCACCGTCACCGTGCTCGACCGCCAGCGGGGCAAGGGCGGTCTCCAGGTCCACACCGACACCGGCGGCTGGGAGGACGCCCCCTGGCATCCCGACGCGTTCACCGTCAACATCGGCGATCTGATGGCCCGCTGGACCGGCGACCGCTGGCGCTCCGGGAGGCACCGTGTGCTCCCTCCGCCGGCCGACGCGCCGGCGGAGGAGCTGATGTCGCTGGTCTTGTTCTACGAGTGTGACCCGGGCACCCGGGTCGCGTCGCTGCCCGCTCCCGTCGGCCGGGTCGCGTACGAGCCCGTGGACTCGCACGCGTACCTGAGGGCAAAGCTCGACGCGATCGGCCTGGACTGAGTGCGTCCCGGCGGGGGCTCAGACCCCCGCGTAGGAGTGCTTGCCGGTGATGAAGATGTTCACCCCGTAGTAGTTGAACAGGAAGCACGCGAAGGCGAGCAGCGCCAGGTAGGCGGCCTTGCGGCCCTTCCAGCCGGCGGTGGCGCGGGCGTGCAGGTAGCACGCGTAGACGACCCAGGTGATGAAGGACCAGGTCTCCTTGGGGTCCCAGCCCCAGTAGCGGCCCCAGGCGGCCTCGGCCCAGATCGCGCCCGCGATGATCGTGAAGGTCCACAGCGGGAAGACCATGGCGTTGACCCGGTACGCGAACTTGTCCAGGCTCGCGGCGGCCGGCAGCCGGTACATGATGCCCGCCCAGGTGCCCTCGGCCTTGCCGGAAGCCGCGAGAGCGGTCTCGTACCCGTCCCGGAGGAGGTAGAGCAGCGTCGCGACCGCGCCCAGGTAGAACACCGCGCCGGAGATGATCGCGCAGGAGACGTGGATCCACAGCCAGTAGGAGTGCAGGGCGGGAACCAGCTGGTCGCTGTCGGTGTAGAGGACGGAGACGGCCAGGCCCAGGTCGAGCAGGACCGTGGTGGTCAGGATGAGCCCGATCCAGCGGACCTTCTTGCCCAGCGCCAGCAGCACGAGGTACGCGGTGACCGCGACAGCGCCGAAGGTCGTCGAGAACTCGTACATGTTGCCCCACGGCGCGCGCTGCACCGAGACCGCGCGGGCGACGACACTGCCCACGTGCATCGCCCAGGCCAGCACGGTCAGCGAGATCGCCATCCGGCCGTAGGTGTCCCCCTGCCGGTCGCCGCCGGCGGCGCCGGGTCCGTCCGCGAAGCCCCGGTCACTGCTGGAGGCGCGGGTGACGACCGCGGGCCGCTGCAGGGTGGCGGTGCCGCCCCCCTTGACGGTGACGGTCACCGCGGGCCGGTCCGCGGCGGGTTCTGCGGCGAGCGCGGCGGAGGTCCTGGCGACCTTGCTGCGGCTGCCGAAGACCCACTCCGCGATGTAGGCGAGGAAGGCCAGCGTGTAGACCGCCATCGCCGAGTAGATCAGGTAGTTGCTGATATGGGCGACGTTCTCGTTGACCGCGGCAGCACTGGTCACGCGCGCGCTCCTTCGTCATCGGGCAGGGGTTCTTGCGAGGATTCCGGGGCCGCCGCGGGCAGCAGCGGTGCCGTGGACGTGAGGTCGGCGGCGAGGTCGCCGAGTTCGTCGGCGATCCGCACCGACTCGCTGCGGCCGAGGCCGGCGAGCTCGACGACGGTGACACCGTCCGCGCCGCGCACCGCCCGCACCCAGACGCGGCGGCGCTGGATGAACAGCGATCCGGCCAGGCCGAGGATGGCGGAGACGGCGCTCACCAGCGCCCAGCCGTTGCCTACCTGATGGGAGACCTGGAAGCTGGCCCAGGTCTTGACGCCGTTGAAGGTGAGGGTGCCGTCGCCGTTCGGCAGGGTCAGCGTGTCGCCCGCCTTCATGGCCTTGCGGACGATCCCGCCGTCGCCGTCCTTGAACTGCTTCATGTTGGTCGTGTCGAGCTGGTACACGTTCTGCGGCAGTCCCGCGTCCACGCCCAGGTCTCCGTAGTAGGCGGTGAGGACGAGCGCCGGGTAGTCCAGGGCGGGGAACGTGGAGTGCGGGCCCTGAGTGGCGTTCAGCCCGAAGGTCGGGGTGAACAGGCCGCTGAAGCCGTACTGGATCCGCTTGTCCGCGTGGTTGCGGGCGTCCATCACCTTGATCACGCCGGACGAGGTGAGGTTGCCGTCCTGCGGCAGGAAGGGCACCGGGCCCTCGAAGACCACATTGCCCTTGCCGTCCTTGACGGTGACCGAGGGCGCGTAGCCGTGGCCGATCAGGTAGACCTTCGAACCGCCGATCTCCAGCGGCTTGTTGACCTCGATGGCCGACGGGGTCCGCTTGCCGTCCACGCTCGTCCAGTAGTGGATGTTGGCGCGGAAGGTGCGCGGGGTGCCCTTCTCGGGGCCCGAGCGGGCGTACGAGGCGTCGAAGCCGTCCAGGCTGAAGCCGAAGGTCGCCAGGTCGTCGGCGTTGTAGAAGGTGCCGGGCTTGAAGTCGTCGTACTGCGTGAGGGTGTTGTTGAAGCCGTCGCCCTCGACGATGAGCTTGCCGCCCTCGGCCTTGAACAGCCCGCCCACCGCGAAGGAGATCAGCAGCCCGAACAGGGCGACGTGGAAGAGCAGGTTGCCCGCCTCGCGCAGATAGCCCTTCTCGGAGGCGACCGCGGAGTCCGCCGCCCGGGTCCGGAAGCGCCGGCCGCGCAGCACCCGCCGCGCCGACTCGAGCACCTCGTCGGGCTCGGCCGCGGTGCGCCAGGTCGCGTACGCCGGGAGCCGGGTGAGGTTGCGCGGCGGGAGCGGGGGCTTGGCGCGCAGCTGGCCGACGAACTGCCAGCTGCGCGGCACGATGCAGCCGGCGAGCGAGACGAAGAGCAGGATGTAGATGGCCGAGAACCACACCGAGCTGTAGACGTGGAACAGGCCGAGCTTCTCGTACAGGGGCGTGACCGCGGTGTGCACGTCCTTGAAGTCCTGTGCCTTGACCGCGTCGACGCTGGTCTGCGGGACCAGGGAGCCGGGGATCGCGGCCAGCGAGAGCAGGAAGAGCAGCACCAGCGCGACCCGCATCGAGGTCAGCTGCCGCCACGTCCAGCGCAGCCAGCCCCACGTCTCGCGAAGGGTCCAGCCGAGCCCGCCGGCGACGCCGGGCCCGCGCACGCCGCCGAAGGAGCCGGGCACGATCTCGCCCAGTTCCTCCACCGGCGCGGTGGACAGCTGGGCGCCGGCGGCCCCCAGGTCCGTGCCCGTTTCGGTGTCCGTGCCCGCTTCGGCTTCCGCGGGGCGGCCCGCGGCCGCCGTCTCGCTGTCTTTGGAACTCATGGATCAGATCCCTGGGGTGAAGCCGGACGACCAGATCTGCATCTGGTAGACGATGTGGTCCCACACGCCGGTGACGAGCAGGACGCCGACGGCGACGAGCATCGCGCCGCCGGCCCGCATGACCCACACATAGTGGCGCTTGACCCAGCCGAAGGCACCGAGGGCGCGGCGGAAGGCGACGGCCGCCACTATGAACGGCAGCCCCAGCCCGACGCAGTAGACGGCGGTGAGCAGGGCGCCGCGGCCGGCGCTGGCCTCGTTGAAGGCGAGCGCGTTGACGGCGGCGAGCGTCGGGCCGATGCAGGGCGTCCAGCCGATGCCGAAGAGCACACCGAGCAGCGGCGCGCCGGCCAGCCCCATGGTGGGCCTGCGGTGGAAGCGGAACTCGCGCTGGGTGACGCCGCCGACCAGGCCCATGAAGGCCAGTCCGAGGACGATGGTGAGCGCGCCGAGCACCTTGCTGATGACCGCCTTGTGCTCCTGCAGCGTCCATCCGAAGTTGCCGAACAGCGCGCCGCCGGAGACGAAGACGGCGGTGAAGCCGATGACGAACAGCGAGGCCCCGGCGAGCATCCGCCCGCGCCGCGCCTCGGCGAGGTCGGACCCGGTGACGCCGGTCACGTACGACAGGTAGCCGGGGACGAGCGGCAGCACGCAGGGGGAGAAGAAGGAGACCAGGCCGCCGAGCAGGGCGACCGGCACAGCGGCCAGCAGAGCGCCGTTGAGCACGGTCTGGTTGACGTCGCCTGCGGCGAGTGCGCTCACGTCACTTCTCCGCGACCACCGGGTCGAGCGCCTTGTGCAGTTCGCCGGCGCTCAGCTCCTTCAGGGCGCGCACCGCGATCTTCCCCTGCCGGTCCAGGATCAGGGTGGAGGGGATGGCCTGCGGGTTGAGGCTGCCCTTGGGGAACCGCAGCAGGAGGTCGCCGGCCGGGTCGTACAGGCTCGGGAAGGGGATGCCGAACTCCTTCTCGAAGGCCTTGGCCTGCGCGGTCTGCAGGTCCCGGGTGTTGATGCCGACGAACTCCACGCCCTGGGACTTCGTCTGCTTCGCGACCTCGGCCAGATGCGGCGCCTCCGCCCGGCAGGGCGGGCACCACGAACCCCAGACGTTGACGACGACGACTTTGCCCTTGTAGTCGGCGAGGCTGAGCTGCGCGCCGTCGACGGTCTTGCCGCTCAGCTCGGGGGCGGCCGTGCGGTGGCCCTGCTCGATCGTGGAGATCTCACCGGTGCCGCCGACGTAGTTGCTGCCGTTGCCGCTGCCGCCGGACGCGGAGGCCGAGCAGGCCGTGGCGGCCAGCGCGAACACGGCGGCGCCGGCCAGTGCCGCGGCGCCGCGGAGCGAGCGGCGCCGGGAAGCGCGCGTAGGACTCATGTGAAAAGTTTCGCATGTGGTCCCGAGCGATCTTGCGCACCCCCGACACCTTTACCGAAAGCGGTGAATGCCCCGTATAAACGGCGCCTAATCGCGGTCCGGGACGCGTCCGGCGAACACCGCGGTGAACGCCTCCTCGAAGGCCTTGAGGTCGTCGGGCCTGCGACTGGTCACCAGGACGTTCGGGCCGGTGGGGTCGACCACGACCTCCTGGTCGAGCCAGGTGCCGCCCGCGTTGGTGATGTCGGTGCACAGGCTGGGCCAGGAGGTGAGGGTGCGTCCGCGCAGCGCGCCGGCCTCGATCAGCAGCCACGGCGCGTGGCAGATCGCGGCGACCGGGCGGCCCTCGTCGAAGAAGTCCTTGGCGAAGCGGACGGCGGCGGGGTCCAGGCGCAGCAGGTCGGGGTTGGCGACCCCGCCGGGGAGCACGAGGCCGTCGAAGTCCACCGAGGCCACCTCCTCGAGGGTGTCGTCCACGGGGAAGGTGCCGGCCTTGTCCAGGTGGTCGAAGGCCTGGACGGTGCCGTGCTCGCGGGAGACCAGCCGCGGGATGCCGCCGGCCTCCCGCACGGCCCGCCACGGGCTGGTCAGTTCGATCTGCTCGACGCCCTCGGGAGCGACGAGGAAAGCGATCTTCCTGCCCTGCAGCGGTGCGGTCATGGGGTCCCCTTCATGCCTGGTCGTGGGTCAGGAACCGTCCACCGACGGTTCAGGACGGATCGGGGCGGTCCTCGCGGGCGGGGGCGCCTCGTCCCGCAGATCGCCTTCCCCGAGCGGATCGGGCGAAACGGACGCCCCGTCCCTGCTGGGGATACGTTCCTGCGCCAGGAACCGCCGCCATCCGCCGGGCGGCGGCCGGCCCGGCCCGAGCGTGCGCAGCTTCGCCAGTACCGCCGGGTCCTGGACGTCCAGCCAGTCCACGAACTGCCGGAAGGACACCAGGCGCACCTCGTCATGGCCGGCGATCCGCCGCAGCGCGTCCTCCACGGCGTCCATGTAGATGCCGCCGTTCCACCGCTCGAAGTGGTTGCCGATGAACAGCGGTGCGCGGTTGGTCTCGTACGCCCGCAGGAAGCCGGAGAGGTAGGCGTCCCGCGCCTGCCGTTCCCACTCCGGGTAGTTGGCGGGATTGCCGCGGGTGGAGTTCGCCGACTGGTTGGCGAGCATGTTGTAGTCCATCGACAGGACCTCGAAGGAGTGCCCGGGGAAGGGCACCGACTGCAACGGCAGGTTCCACATCCCGAGCAGCCTGCCCGGCCACATCTGCAGGCCCCCCGGGGCGCTCGCGTCGTACCGCCAGCCGAGCCGCGCGGCGGTGGGCAGCAGTCCGTCCCGGCCGAGCAGGCAGGGGGTGCGGCCGCCGGTCAGCTCCCTGCGGTAGTCGAAGGGCAGGGCGGGCAGGTCGTCGAAGCCGGTGTTGGTGCGCCAGGTCTCCACGAAGGAGACCGCCTGCTCGATCTCGCTGCGCCAGTCCGCCGGGGTCCAGCGGCCCACCGAGCCGGAGCCGGCGCAGAAGTGGCCGTTGAAGTGCGTGCCGATCTCATGGCCCTCCAGCCAGGCCAGCCGCACCTGTTCCAGGGTGGCGCGCACATGCGCGTCGGAGAGGTAGCCGATGGCGGAGGCGCCGACGGGGTTGTTCGGGGGCCGGTACAGGTGCTTCCTGGACTCCGGCAGCAGGTAGATCCCCGAAAGGAAGAAGGTCATCTTCGCGCCGAGTTCGTCGGCCACCCTGCGGAAGCGCGAGAAGAGCCCGTCGTCGAGTTCGCCGGCGCCGTCCCAGGAGAACACCACGAACTGCGGGGGGCGCTGCCCCGGCTCCAGCCGCTCCGGGACCGGCTGGTGCGGCTGCGGGCCGGTGTCGGAAGTGGAACCGTCCCCGATCGGGCGGGCGGTGTACGCCGTGCCGGTCGGCCTTGGACCCCCGCCCGGCACGCGAGGGCTCTCCCTGTGATCCCTGCCACATCCCGCCAGGCCCGCGGCGGCGGCACCGGCGGCCAGACCCAGCACTCCACGTCGGCTGATCTCCCGCATTCCGCCCCAATCCCGTGCGCGCGACGGCCTCATCGCACTGGATGCCATGGCGGAGGGACGGGCTCTTCCGCCGCACGACGGATTCACCGGGAAAGCGGAGTGATTCGGCCACGGTGGCGGCACGCCGGTCGTGGTCCGGACGCGAACATGGTGGGGGCGTACGGCCGGTGCCCGTGCAGGCACCGGCCGCCGCCGGGGCTATGCCCCGAAACCCTTGCTGCCGCCCTTGACCGGCTTCGCGCCGGCCAGCAGATGGGCCGGGACGAGATCGCGGGCGGGCTCGCTGTACCCCACGGAGACGATCTTGTCGTCCTCGTACGTGAACGTGGTCAGACTGGCCAGGGTGCACTGCCGCTTGCGCGGGTCGTGCCACAGCCGGCGCCGCTCCACGAAACTGCGCACGGTCCAGATCGGCAGCTGGTGGCTGACGCAGACCGCCTCGTGGCCGCGCGCCGCGTCGCGGGCCGCCTCCAGCGCGCTGGTCATCCGCACGACCTGGTCGACGTACGGCTCGCCCCAGCTCGGCCGGAACGGGTTGACCAGGAGCTTCCAGTTCGACGGGCGCCGCAGGGCACCGTCGCCGACGCCGAAGGTCTTGCCCTGGAAGGCGTTGTCCGCCTCGATGAGGCGCTCGTCGCGCGCGACGTCCAGGCCGAGCACGGAGGCGATGGGCGCCGCCGTCTCCTGGGCGCGCTCCAGCGGGGAGGCCACCACGTAGGTGATGTCGCGCCCCGACAGGTGCTCCGCGACCCGGTCGGCCATCTTCCGGCCGAGGTCGGACAGGTGGTAGCCGGGCAGGCGCCCGTAGAGGACACCGCTGGGGTTCTCCACCTCGCCGTGCCGCATCAGGTGGACGACCGTGATCTCGCTCATGCGGCGGCCTCCGCGGCGGCGCGGGCGGCGGCCGGCAGGGCGGCGGCGATCCGGTCGATCGCGGCGGCGTCGTGCGCCGCCGACACGAACCAGGACTCGAAGGCCGAGGGCGGCAGGTAGACGCCCTGCGCCAGCATCGAGTGGAAGAAGGCGGTGAAGCGGTGCGACTCCTGCCGCTTCGCCTCGTCGTAGTCGGTCACGCGACCCTCCGTGAAGAACACGGAGAACATGTTCCCCGCGGTCTGCAGGCTGTGCGCCACGCCCTCCTTGGCGAGCGCCTCGCTCACCAGGCCGGACACCTCGGCGGCGACCCGGTCCACGGTCGCGTACGCGGCGTCGTCCAGCAGCCGCAGCTGCGCCAGGCCCGCGGCGGTGGCCACCGGGTTCCCGGAGAGCGTGCCCGCCTGGTAGACCGGGCCGGCCGGGGCCAGGTACGCCATGACGTCGGCACGGCCGCCGAAGGCCGCGGCGGGGAAGCCGCCGCCCATGACCTTGCCGAAGGTCATCAGGTCGGGGCGGACGCCGTCGATGCCGAACCAGCCCGCCTTGGAGACCCGGAAGCCGGTCATGACCTCGTCGGAGATGTAGAGCGCCCCGTTCTCGCGGCACAGGTCCGCGAGACCCTGGTTGAAGCCCTCGGCCGGGGGCACGACGCCCATGTTGCCGGGCGAGGCCTCCGTGATCACACAGGCGATCTCACCGGGGTGCGCGGCGAAGGCGGCCCGCACCCGGTCGAGGTCGTTGTAGGGCAGCACCACCGTGTCACCGGCCTGTGCGCCCGTCACCCCGGGGGTGTCCGGCAACCCGAAAGTGGCAACGCCGGAACCCGCCGCGACCAGCAGCGCGTCCACATGACCGTGGTAACACCCCGCGAACTTGATCACCTTGGCCCGGCCGGTGAATCCGCGCGCCAGCCGGATCGCCGACATGGTGGCCTCGGTGCCGGACGACACCAGCCGTACCTGCTCGACCGGAGTGACTCGCGCCACGATCTCCTCGGCGAGTTCCACCTCGCCCTCACCGGGGGTGCCGAAGGAAGTACCGCGGGCGACGGCGGCCTGTACGGCGGCGATCACCTCGGGGTGCGCGTGGCCGAGAATCATCGGTCCCCACGAGCAGACGAGATCCACATATTCGCGGCCGTCCGCGTCCTTAAGATAGGGACCGGTGCCGGACACCATGAAACGGGGCGTACCGCCCACGGCGCGAAAGGCGCGAACGGGGCTGTTCACCCCACCTGGGGTCACGGCGGCTGCTCGATCGAACAAGGTCTGAGAAACTGGCGCGTCGTAGGCGTACGGATAGCTCACAAGCACATGTTCTCAAATGCCGGGCGTTGCGCGACGAGGTATCGACCGTGCATCTGAGACGATGATCGGGTTGCGCGGTTGGGTCTGCGGATGGTCGGGTAGTGGAATGCAGCGCGGTGGCGAACGCGGTGGCGATCTGGACGGCGAGGGCGACGACCCCGATCCCGAGCACGCCCGTACCACCGGCCGGCGACGCCGGCCGTCAACAGAGCGCGACAAAGCCGTTCAGAAACGCGGGAGCAGGGGTGGCCGAGTGGGGGTGACCTACAAGTACTTCGGCGCACCCGACGGTGCAACCGCCGCGCGGGTCCCCATCTCCATGCGCCCGGAGGAGCTTGGCGGCGACGAACTGGGCCAGGGCATGTACACCAAGGTCAAGCCGGAGACCATGGCCGCCATGGTGCTCACCGGCATCGAGGGCATACCCCCGGCCAAGGTCCCGCCGCTGGAACTGGTCGTTCTGCACCCCGACTACGCCGTCGTCAAACTGCCCATCTCCGTCGTCGAGCCGCTCCGCAAGGCCGACGAGGAAGCGCTCGGCGCCGCCGCGTTCATCTGGTCCACCGTCCCCGACCGGCGCGGTCCGCGGGACGCCTTCATGATCTACAAGATGCTCCACGAGTGGCAGGACTTCGCCCAGCGCTGCCACGAGAGCGGACACCAGCTGTACTGCCTCGTCTGGCCCTGAACCCAGCCCGTAGGCCCGCACACGCGAAAGGCCCGGCACGTCGATACGACGTACGCCGGGCCTTCGCGCGTGGGTCAGTTGGCGGGGGTGGACTCCACCGGAGCCGGGGCGGGAGCCTCGACGGGAGCCACGGCCGGGGCCACGGGCGCGGCGACCGGGGCGGGAGCCACGGCCGGGGCCACGGGCGCGGCGACCGGGGCGGGAGCCACGGCCGGAACCGCGGGCGCGGCCACGGGAGCGGCCACAGGAGCCACGGGGGCCGCCACGGCTGCGGCAGCCGCAGCGGCGGCCGCGGCAGCGGCCGCGGCCTCCTCGACGGCCTTGGCCTCGGCGGCCTCCTCCGCGTCGATCTCCGCGGTGTGCTTGGCCACGAACGCCTCGCCCAGGACCTCGTGGGCCTCCTTGAGGTGGTCGAGCTCCACCTCGCCGTTCTCGGCGACGTGGCCCTCGATGGCCTCGAACATCCTCTCCACCGGCTCGTGCGAGCCGCCGAGGCGCTGCTCGGCGTAGACCGCGACGCCCAGCTTCAGGAAGAGCTCGGCCGTGCGGCGGTTGACGGTGAAGTCGTGGATGGCGTCACCGCCCGCATCAAAGCCCTTCTCGATGACTTCAAATGCCTTCTTGATGAGACTCACGCTGTGCTCCCCTGCACGTGCCCGTCGGACGACTGCCTGACTGTGACCTGACCTGACCTGATCTGATTCGATCTGATCCGAGTTGACCTGGACTGACCCGAACTGACCTGCGCTGTACGGCAACTGACTGAGTGAGCCAGTCCGCGCCGAACCCTATGGCAGTTTCCCGGCCGATGCGCAGCCGCCCCGCCCCCGTCCCCCCACGACGGGGGCCTGACGGGCACAGGTCGTCACCCCCGGTGCGACGCCGCCGCGTACCGCTCCCGCGTGATCGCGGTGACCCGCACCGGCTGCGCGGTGCCCGGCACGGTCGATGTGCGGTCGTACGTCATACCGAGCTTGGCCATCACACGGGCGAAGAGGTGGTTCTCGACGGGGTGGACGCTCACGAAGCGGCCCAGCCCGGCATCGGTGAAGCCGAACTCCGTGACGGGCAGGCGGCTTCGGTCGCGTGGCCCGGGCCGAATCGGGCGCGTCCCTCCCGCCGGAAGCGGCCCGGCCGAGGGGCGGTCTCAGCGCGCGTGCGGGTCGAGCCGTCCGCGACCGGACGCATGGCCTCCGGGTCGGCGTCCCGCCAGGCCCGCGGGCGCAGCCGCCAGGTCAGCCGTTCCACTGCAGGTGCGCGGCGTGCGTCCGTACGGCTTCGCGCAGTTGGCGCCGGGAGGGGTTGACCATGGGCCGGCCGGCGACGGTCACCGTGGGCACGGTCTCGTTGCCGTCGGCGACGGAACGGACGAAGGCCGCGCCGTCCGGGTCCCGCCAGATGTCGACCTTGGTGTGGCGCAGCCGCGTCACGAACAGGTAGAGCCGCAGCCTCATGCAGTAGGGGCAGCCGGGCCGCCAGTAAACGACGACGCCGTTGTCGCGCTCTTCCGCTCCGGTCATGCTTCCCCGCTCGGCAGGCGTGGCAGCCGCGTCCCGTGCAGCCACGGTTGGAACACCAGAGCGTCCAGGGGCTGGTCGCTGTGCCGGTGGGCCAGTGCGATGAACTGGTCGGTGGTCACGCTGCCATGACGGTACGTCCTGGTCCAGGCCTGTACCAGCGCGAAGAAGGCGGCGTCGCCCATGGTGGTGCGCAGCGCGTGCAGGGTGAGCGCCCCGCGCTTGTAGACCCGGTCGTCGAACATGCGCCGTACGCCGGGGTCGGAGAGCCGCAGATCCTGCGCCAGGGAGGAGAGCCGGGCGTGCGCGCGAGCGGCGTGGCGGGCGGCGGGCATGCCGCCGGAGACCTCCGACCAGAGCCATTCGGCATAGGCGGCGAAGCCCTCGTTGAGCCAGATGTGCCGCCAGTCGGCGATGCTGACGCTGTTGCCGAACCACTGGTGGGCGAGCTCGTGGGCGACCATGCGCTCGGAACCGCGCCGACCGTCGACGTGGTTGCGGCCGAAGATGGACAGCGCCTGGGCCTCGACGGGGACGTCGAGTTCCTCGTCGACCACCACGACCGCGTACTCGGCGAACGGATACGGCCCGAAGAGCCCCGCGAAGGCCTTCATCATCTCCGGCTGCCGGCCGAAGTCATGGCCGAAGTCCGCCACGAGCGCGGCGGGGACGGCGGCGGGCTGGGGTATGTCGCCGCCGATGTGGTCGATCAGCTCGTACGCGCCGATCTGGACGGTCGCGAGGTACGTCGGCATCGGCTCGGCCAGCTCGTACACCCAGGTCGTGCTCGAGGCGCCGACCCGGTACGACTCCAGGCTGCCGTTGGCCACGACCGCGTACGCCGACGGCGCGGCCACGGTGATCCGGTAGCTGGCCTTGTCGCCGAGGTGGTCGTTGCAGGGGAACCAGGAGGGCGCGCCGATCGGCTGGCTGGCGACGAGGGCGCCGTCCTCCAGCTGCTCCCACCCGAGGTCGCCCCAGTCGCGGGTGCGCACCGGCCGGGGGTTGCCGACGTAGCGGACCTCGATCTCGAACGGGCCGGCGGGCAGCGTCTTCAGCGGCTTGATCCGCAGCTTGCCCGCGCGGTGGCTGTACCGGCACGGCCGGCCGTCGACGAGCACCCGGTCCAGCCGGAACGGGCCGAGGTCGAGGCTCAGCCCGGACAGCGCGCGGGTGGCGACCGCCGAGATACGCGCGCGGCCCGACAGCCGGTTGGCCGCCGGGCGGTAGTCGAGTTCCAGGTCGTAGTGGGCGACCTGGTACCCGCCGTTGCCGTGCTCGGGGAAGTAGGAGTCGGCGGACACGTCCGCCCCCGGCGTGGCGGGGACGTCCTCCCCGCCACGCACGCGCTTGCCGTTGCTCACCCTCTGCGGGCCCCCTCTGTGTGCCAGGCGGAAATCGGGTTGCCCAGCCACCGGGTGTCCTCGGGAACGCTCTCCCCGCGCATGACCAGCGAGGCCGGGCCGATCGTGGTGCGCGCGCCGACGGTCGCCCCGGGCAGCACGATGCCGTGCGGGCCGAGCGTGGCGCCCGACTCGAGGACGACCTCGTCCATGCGCATGATCCGATCGTGGAACAGGTGCGTCTGTACGACGCAGCCGCGGTTGACGGTGGCACCGTCCCCGACCCTGACCAGGTCGGCTTCCGGCAGCCAGTACGTCTCGCACCATACGCCCCGGCCGATCCTGGCCCCCATGGTCCTCAGCCACAGACTCATCAGCGGGGTGCCGCCGAGCGCGCCGACCGCCCACGGCACAGCCAGCACCTCGACGAAGGTGTCGGCCAGCTCGTTGCGCCAGACGAAGGAGCTCCACAGCGGCCGCTCGACCACCCGGAACCGCCCGACCAGCAGCCACTTCGCCTCGATGGCCACCGTGCAGGCCAGCACGCCGGCAGCGGCGAGCAGCAGCCCTCCGGCGAGCAGCGCCACCGCGACGCCGAACCGGCTCGCCAGCACCGCGTACCCGGCCAGCAGCAGCACGGCCAGCGCGGCCGCGCACATCAGCGGGACGACGCGGCACAGCTCGACGGCCCCGCGGGCCAGCACCAGGTGCCGGGGCGGCGCGAAGGTGCGGCTCTGGTCGGCGGCCTCGGGGGTGCGCGGCAGCTTCATCGGCGGCATGCCGAGGTAGGAGCTGCCCGCCTTGGCGCCCTTGGGGGTCGACGAGAGCACGCCGACCAGGCCGTTCTTGGGCACCGAACGACCGGGGGCGGTCATGCCGGAGTTGCCGAGGAAGGCCCGCTTGCCGATCCGGGCGCCGGCGAGCCGCATCCAGCCGCCGCCCAGCTCGTAGGAGCCGACCATGGTGTCGTCGGCCAGGAACGCGCCGTCGCCGACGGTGGTCATCGAGGGCAGCGCGAGCACGGTCGAGGCCTCGACGCGGCGGCCGATCTTCATGCCCAGCGCCCGCAGCCAGACGGGCGTGAACAGGCTCGCGTAGAACGGGAACAGGTGCCCGCGGGCCATGTCCATGAGGCGTTCGGTCGCCCATGCCTGCCAGGCGACGCGGCCGTGCACGGGGTGGTGCCCCTCGCTCAGCCCGCGGCCGAGCAGCCGCACGCCGGCCAGCACCAGCAGTGCGTACGTCAGCAGCCAGGCGAGCGTGGCGAGCGGGACGGCGGCCAGCGCGGCGCCCAGGGAGGCGTGCCCGGCACCGCGCAGGAAGGCGGCGAGGACCAGCACGGCGGGGACCGCGGCCACCGTGGGCAGCAGGCCGAGCGCGAAGGACGCCATCTCGTAGGCGAGCGCCCAGCGGCGCTTGCGCGGCGGCCGGGTGTCGGGCCAGCGGTGGGACGCCTTGCCGGTACGGGCCGCGGGCACGCCCGCCCAGCGCTGCCCGGCGGGGACGGCGCCCTTCACTCCGGAGCCCGGCGCGATCTCGGCGCGCTTGCCGACACGGGCCCCGGGGAAGAGCGTGGAGCGCGAGCCCACGGTGGCCCCGGCGCCGATCCGGATCTTGCCGATGTGCAGCAGGTCGCCGTCGAGCCAGTGGCCGGCGAGATCCACCTCGGGTTCGACGGCGCTGCCCCGGCCGAGTTTGAGCATGCCGGTCAGCGGCGGCAGGGAGTGCAGGTCGGCGCCGTCGCCGATGCGGGCGCCCAGGGCCCGCGCGTAGTGGGTCAGCCAGGCGCCGGTCAGCTGGGTCGCGCCACTGAAGTGGGCAAGGCGTTCCGCGGTCCACAGCCGCAGGTGCACGCCTCCGCCACGGGGGTACGTCCCCGGGCGCACTTCGCGCAGCAGCAGCCGGGTGCCACCCGCGGAGATCGCCAGGCGGCCTGCCGGGCTGATGAGCAGCGCCCAGCCGACGGCGATCCACCACCAGGACACGGGCTGCACGCCGGTGGGGGCGCCGAGCAGCGTCAGCACGTTGCCGACGGCCGCGGCGACCACGCCCCAGCGCAGTCCGGCCACGGTGAGCAGCGGCAGCATCAGCGCGAGCTGCACGGCGGCCGCGCGCCGGGGCACCGGCGTGATGGTGCGGACGGCGGTGCGGCGGAGGTCGGCCTCCTCCAGCCGCGCGGCGAGGCCGGCGAGCGTGGGGTGCTGGTAGATGTCGCTGACCGAGGCGCTGGGGAAGCAGGTACGCAACTGCGAGACCAGCCGGGCGGCGGTGAGGCTGCCACCGCCGAGCGCGAAGAAGTCGGCGTCGGCGCCGGTGGCGGGTGCGCCGAGGATCTCGCCCCACTGTTCGGCGAGCCAGGTCTCGGTCTCCGTGAGGTCGCCGGGCAGCGCCCCGGCGGCGTCGAGCGCGGGCAGCGGCCAGGGCAGCGCGTCGCGGTCGACCTTGCCGGAGGTCCGGGTCGGCAGCGTGTCGACGACGGCGATCAGCGGCACGAGGGCGGCGGGCAGCGCCTCGCGCAGCCGGGCGAGCGCGTCGGTCTGGTCGAAGGCGTCGGTGCCGGCGACGTAGCCGACGAGGATCTGGTTGCCGGCCCTGGTGGTGCGGACGGCGGCCGCGGCGCCCGCGACCTCGGGCAGCGCCTGGAGCGCGGCGTCGATCTCGCCGAGCTCGATGCGGCGGCCGCCGAGCTTGATCTGCTCGTCGGCGCGGCCCATGAAGAGCAGGCCCTCGGGCTCCGCGCGGACCAGGTCGCCGCTGCGGTAGGCGCGCTCCCAGCCGAGCGAGGGCAGCGGGGCGTACTTCTCCGCGTCCTTGGCCGCGTCCAGGTAGCGGGCCAGGCCCACGCCGCCGATGACCAGCTCGCCGGTGGCGCCCATGGGCAGCGGCACGCCGGCCGTGTCCACCACGGCCAGTTCCCAGCCGTCCAGGGGGAGCCCGATGCGGACCGGGCCCTCGCCGGTGAGCTGGGCGGCGCAGGCGACGACGGTGGCCTCGGTCGGACCGTAGGTGTTCCACACCTCGCGGCCCTCGACGGCCATGCGCTCGGCGAGCTCGGGCGGGCAGGCCTCGCCGCCGAAGATCAGCAGGCGTACGTCGTCCAGCGCCTCGATGGGCCACAGGGCGGCCAGTGTCGGCACGGTGGAGACCACGGTGATGCCCTGCTCGACCAGCCAGGGGCCGAGGTCCAGCCCGGTGCGGACCAGGGAGCGCGGCGCGGGCACCAGGCAGGCGCCGTGCCGCCACGCCAGCCACATCTCCTCGCAGGAGGCGTCGAAGGCCACCGACAGGCCGGCCAGTACCCGGTCGCCGGGCCCCAGCGGCTCCTCGGTGAGGAAGAGCCGGGCCTCGGCGTCGACGAAGGCGGCGGCGGAGCGGTGGGTGACGGCGACGCCCTTGGGCTTGCCGGTGGAGCCGGAGGTGAAGATGATCCAGGCGTCGTCGCCGGGGCCGGGGCGGCGGCCCGGCTCGCCGCGGGGCGCGGCGTGCGGGGTGATCGCGCGGTGCTCGCCGATGACGGCGCAGACGCCGGCCTCGGAGAAGACCAGCTCGGCGCGCTCGTCGGGGTCCTCGGCGTCGACCGGAACGTAGGCGGCGCCCGCGGCCAGGACGGCGAGGATCGACACGTACAGGTCGACGGTGCCCGAGGGAACGCGCACGCCCACCCGGTCGCCCGCGCCGATCCCGGCGTCGGCCAGGCGGCGGCGCAGCCGCTCGGTCTCGGCGGCCAGAGCGCGGTAGCTCAGCGCGGTGGTGCCGTCGTCGACGGCGGCCGCGGCGGGGTGCGCGCGGGCCGTGGCGGCCAGGATGTCGAGCAGGGTGCGCTCCGCGGCGGCGTCACCGGCGCGGAAGAGCGCCGGGACGGGTTCGTCGGGGGCGGTGCTGACACCGGCGAGGGAGGCATCGAGGAGGGGGAGCGGCGAGTCGACGAGCGTCACGCGGGGCTCCCCGGCTCGGGCGACCCGGACGCAGGTGGCGCGTCGAAGGACGCCCCGGACGTGTTCCGGTCACTCATGGCCGTAGACCGACGCATGTCAAACCCTCCAAAAGCTCAGGACCACTGCGGTGCCGGTAAGCCTCGACCGGCCGGCCGGGGACCACACTGTCCCGGCTCGCGGGCTTCTTCCCGCGACTGGCGCACGCCCGGCGCATCCCCGTTCCGCGTCCGTCCGATCCGGACGGCGACGGGCCCCTTCACCTGGCGTCACAAATAGCGAACAGCGAGTTTACCCGCCGTTAATCCGCACGGCCTGCCGAAACGAGCGCCAAGTGGCTGGTCTCACAACCGGCCGCGAATCGGCGGGACGCGGTCAACACCCTTGCGGCAGATGACACGACGGTCCCGACACCGTTCACCCCTCCTTCTCCGGCGGTTGGGCCGGGCCCCGTGATCCGCCCGTAGCGTCCGGGCGACGCTGCCCTATCGGCCGAGAGCGGGATCACCATGTGCGACACACACCACAGACCGGATGGACCCCAGCTCGGCGCGAGCCGCCGCTCCGTGCTGGTCGGCGCGGGGCTGGCGGGCGCCGCCGTCGCGGGCCTGGCCGCGGCCGCACCGACGGCGTCGGCCAGCACGGCGCCGGTCGGCACGGCACTCGGCGGCTCCTGGCGCCCCGACACCGACGACGCGCGCTTCACGCTGGTCGTGATGCCGGACACGCAGTACCTCTTCGACGGCGCGAGCATCCACCCGGCCCCCGTCGAGGCGTCGTTCCGGTACCTACTCGACCACGGCAAGGACGAGAACATCGTCTTCATGGCGCATCTGGGTGATGTCACGCAGAACGGCCAGGCCGGTGAATTCGCCGCCGTCGACGACGCGTTCCGCATCCTGGACCGCAAGGGTGTGCCGTACAGCGTGGTCGCGGGCAACCACGACATCAACTCCTCCACCGACGACCAGCGGGGCGACTCCGCCTACCTGGACGTCTTCGGTCCGGACCGCTACCGCCACGCGCCCGCCTTCGGCGGCTCCAGCCCGGACGGCTACAACCACTACCACCTGTTCCGCGCGGCCGGCCGTGAGTGGATGGTGCTCTCCCTGGACTGGCGGCCCTCGCCGGCCGGCATCGCCTGGGCGAAGGACGCCATCGCGCGGCACCCCGGCACACCGGTGATCCTCACCACCCACGAGATCGTGTACGCGAACGCCTACGGTGACGAGGCCCAGCTCTCCGACCACGGCCAGGAGCTGTGGGACGAGCTGATCGACGGCACGGACCAGATCTTCCTCACCCTGAACGGGCACTTCTGGCCGCCCGCCCGCACCACCCGCACCAACGCGGCGGGCAACGCCACGCACCTGCACATCACGAACTACCAGAACCGCTACTACGGCGGCGCCGCGATGATCCGGCTCTACCGCTTCGACCTGGCGCGCAACACCATCGACGTCGAGACCGTCTCCCCCTGGATCCTCGGCCGCGCCGGCGAGGACCTGAACGCGCTGGAGCGCGAGGAGGTCGAGCTGACCGGCCCGCAGGACCGCTTCGCCGTGGACATCGACTTCGCCGGGCGATTCGCGGGCTTCGCCCCGGTCCCGGCGCGCCCGTCGCGCCCGGCCGCCCGGATGCTGATCCCCGGCACGGTCGCCTACTGGCGCTTCGACGCCTCCCACGACACCGACCGGGTCCGCGACCTGACCGGCCGCGGCAACGACCTCACCAAGGCCGTCGCCCCCGGTTCCGACCCCGCGACCGCCCTCACCTGGTCCGCCGAGCACCACCCCGACCAGCCCGGCCACGCCAGCCTGTACTTCGGCGGCGACAAGAGCCCGCTGCGCGGCGCCCACCTCACCACCGGCGACCACGCCCCGCTCAACGCGGCGACCTTCCGGTCCGGCTACACCTTCGAGGCGTTCTTCAAGCTCCCCGCCGACTGGGACGAGGGCCGCAATGGCTGGGCCGCCCTGCTCAGCCGCTGGGGTCTGAGCCGAGAGGCCAGCAAGACCTCCGGCGATCCCGACGAGCCGGTCGTGACCCTCAGCCTCTCCGGCGGGCGCGAGCTCCAGTGGTGCGTCTACCCGCTGAACACGGACGGCTCGGTCACCAACTGGGGCCACGAGCTGCCGCTGGACACCTGGTGGCACGTCGCCGTCGTCAATGACGGCCGCCACACCACCATGTACGTCGACGGCTGCCCCGTCGCCCGCAACCCCTCCACCCGCAACTCCGGCCTCAGCGCCCTGGGCCTGCCCTGGATGCTCGGCGGCTACGAGTACGGGGGCAAGCTCGACCAGCTCCTGCACGGCTGGATCGGCGACGTCCGCATCAACGAACGCGCCCTGGAACCTGACGAGTTCATGAACGCGCGCTAGTCCTCGGCCGCCCCTGCGCCCGCCCCTGCCCCCGGAGGGCAGGGGCGGGCGGGGTGAACGCCCCGGGCGCGGTCTGCGTATCCCCTCGCGTAGCGGGTGCCGCACGAACAGCTGCCCGAGATCGTCACGAGGGTGAGGACCGGCCGATGAACAGTCAGAGCAACGTCTCCTTCCAGGCGCTTCAGGCACTTCCCGACGGCGAGGCGGAGCTGCCCCTGGTCGTCCACCTCCGCTGGGAGGACCTGGCGGCGCTGGGCCGCGAGGCGAGCCGGCTGGCGGTGCGGCTGCAGCGTCCGGTGAGCCTGGACGAGGCGGCCGGGCACCATCTGCGGACCCGGTTCGGGGTGACGACGCACGCGCCGGAGAAGGACGAGCAGCCCAAGGCCGACGCCACCCGCGCTGTCGCGGCGCCCGCCGCCGTGCCGACCACCGCCGCGCCGATGGCGATCACCCCGGGCACGGCGCAGCACTCGTCGGGAGCGCACGCGGCGCCCCCCGTCGTCACGGGTACCGGCACCGGTCCGGGCGCGACCCCTGCGGCGTACCAGCCGGACCACGCCGGTCGGGTCGGCCCGCTGGGCGGCCGGAACATGGTCGTGCAGCCGGGCACCGCCGCCGGCGGCTGAGCTCAGCCGCCGGCGGCGGCCGCCCTGGTCTCGTCCGTCCAGCGCACGAGCGCGGCGCGGCAGGTCTCGATGTGCTCGGCGCCGTAGCCGCGCGGACCGCACCCGACGACGAGGATCAGGCCGAGACAGGCCGGTGGAGCGCCGGCCGGTGCCGCATGGCGGCCCCGAAGTCCCGCTGTCCGCCGGCCTCGCGGTAGCCGGCGACGAGATCACTGTCCGGGCCGGTGTCCCCGCCGACGCCGAGCGAGACCAGTTCGGGGCCGGGTCGCCGAAGAAGGCGCGTTCGCGGTCGATGAGCCCGGTGACGGCCGTGCCGTCACCGGAGACGAAGACGTTGCCGGGCCGCAGGTCGAAGTGGACCAGCCGCGGCCGGTCGACCCGCGCCGGCGCTGACGCGCCGGAGGCCGCCGGCTCCCGTACCTCGTCCGGTGACACCCCGAGCGGGGAGTGCCACCGCGCGGCGTCCTCCGGCATCGCCTCGACCATCGCGCCGAAGGCGGCCGGCCGGTCCGCCGCCGACAGCCCGGCCCCGGGGGCGGGGTAGCCGTAGCGGCCGTCCTCCGGGGTCAGGGTGTGCAGCCGCGCCGCGATCCGGCCGAGTCCGCGGCGCAGTCCGGTCTGCCGCCCGGGCTGATCCCGCCAGCTCATGTGCGCCCCGGGGCCGTCGTGATCGACGTCGGGACCAACCCGACCCCCGAGGGCGGGCTCGCCGGCGACGTGGACGCCGCCTCGGTCATACCGCATGCCGGCGCCCTCACGCCGGTCCCCGGCGGCGTGGGCCCGGTGACCACCGCGCTCCTGCTCCAGCACGTGGTGGAGGCGGCGGAGTAGGGGCGCGCGGGGACGTCGAGGCTTTCCCCGCGCGGGAGTTCGGGCAGACGGCACCGCGATCGCGCGGCGCGGTCCTTCCGCATGCCCGCGGCCGCCGGCCCCACGACCCGCCTCCACGGGGGCGCGCGGCTACACCCGTCACGCCGGGTGGCACAAGCCCTACGCACTTGCTCTGTTCCCGGACTACTTTCGTATGGCAATCTCATCTACACGTCGTACGCTCAGGCCGCACGGGCCCCGTACGCCCCTTTCCGCCCCTCCTTCCGTTCTTTCCCGCTGGTTTCCCGCTGTTTCACAGGACCGACGAAGAGAAGACCGCTGTGGCGCCCCTGCCCCTCACTCTCGCGGCTCGTCTGCTGCCCACCGCCGTACTCGCCATCGTCGGCTGGACGATGGCCTCCTCGTCCCAGCACGACGCCGCGAGCCCGTCGGCCGGCGGCTCAACGGCGGGGACGTCCACGCCTTCCGGCGGTTCCGGCTCCACGGGCGGCTCCGGCTCCTCGAGTGCACCGGACTCCCCCGGCAGCTCCGGCGCCCCGGCGATCACGTACACCAAGCCGCCCGCGCCCTGCACGGCGATGACGGCGGCCACGATCAAGAAGCTGGTGCCGGAGGCCAAGACGGCGGGCAAGGCGCTCTCCCTCACCGACCCCTCGCACCGCACGGGTTGCTCCTGGAACGCGCTCAAGGGCTTCGACTACCGCTGGCTGGACGTGACCTTCGAGGTCGCCGCGGGCGGCAACGGGCTGAGCGCGGAAAAGGCGGCGCAGGCCTCGTACGACCGGTCCAAGAAGGCGAACACCGCCGCGGGGATCGGCGACGAGGCGTCCGTGTCCGTCCAGGTGACCACGGACGACGGGCAGCAGACGCGCGAGGCCGTCGTGGTCTTCCGCAAGGGCAACGCGGTCGTCACCGTCACCTACAACGGCAGCGACTTCGAGTCCAAGAAGGCGCCCGGCGTCTCCGAGGTGCGCGACGGCGCGCTGACCGCGGCCAAGGACGCCCTGGCCGGACTCGCCAAGGCCTCGACCTCCGTCACCGGCGACCAGAACGCCTGAACCCCTTCCCTTCCCCTTCCCCTTCTCTCTCCCCGCCGACAGGCCCCGTCCGTCAGGGCCGCCTCACGTGGGACAGCGCCGCACGGTCGGGGGCGGCGACCGGCGGCGAGCTGCTGCTGGACGATCGCCTTTAGGCGCTCCGCAACCGCAGTCAGCGTCCCGTCGCTCTCCCAGCGGTCGAGGAAGTGCGTGACCTCGGGCAGCCGAAAATCGAAGTCGGCGGCGGCCGCGAAGAGGCCCTCCTCGTTGCCGAAGTGGCGCGTCACCATCGACGGGTCAATGGAGGCGTCCTTCGCGACGGCGCGGACGGTGGCGTGCTCGTAGCGGTCCGCGGCGAAGCGTTCGCGGGCGGCGGCCAGGATCGCGGCGCGGCACCGGGGTGGCCCGGACTCATGCCCGCTCCTCCTTCCGGACCGAGACGTCGCCAGGGCCGGCGCCACCCCGCGCGACGCGGGCCCCGCCGCGGCCCTCTCGCCGTAGGCGGCCCCGGCCCGACGCACGCGTGCGGACGCGGGTGGTCCTGGCGGCGCACCACCGTGCGATACCTCACCAGCGCCCCGCCTATGCTCCAGTCATGGCCAGGCACCGCAGCCGGGTACCGGCGAGAGCGAAAGGCAGCACGACATGAGCCCCCGTACCGCAGTCGTCACCGGAGCGAGCAGCGGCATCGGCGCCGCCACCGCCCGCCGGCTCGCCGAAGCCGGCTATCACGTCGTGCTCACCGCCCGCCGCGCCGACCGTCTCGACGCCCTCGCCAAGGAGCTCACCGCGGCCGGCCACTCGGCCGCCGCGGTCGCCCTCGACGTCACCGACCGCGCGGCGGTCGACGCGCTCGCAGGGTCCCTCGACCGCTGCGACGTGCTCTTCGCCAACGCCGGAGGGGCACTCGGCGCCGACCCCGTCGCGACCGCCGATCCCGAGGAGTGGCGGACGATGTACGAGGTGAACGTGCTCGGCGTGCTCCACACCGTGCAGGCGCTGCTCCCGAAGCTCATCGCCTCCGGCGACGGCACCGTGGTGATCCTGTCCTCCACCGCGGGCCTGACCCCGTACGAGGGCGGCGGTGGCTACGTCACGGCCAAGCACGGCACGCACGCCCTCGCCGGCACCTTGCGCCTGGAACTGCTCGGCGAACCCGTCAGGGTCGTGGAGATCGCGCCCGGCATGGTCAAGTCCGAGGGCTTCGCCCTCACCCGCTTCCACGGCGACGAGGAGAAGGCCGCCGCGGTCTACGCGGGCGTTGCCGAGCCCCTCACCTCCGACGACATCGCCGACGCCGTCACCTGGGCCGTCACCCGCCCCGCCCATGTGAACGTCGACCTCATGGTCGTCCGCCCCCGCGCCCAGGCCGCCCAGCACCGGGTGCACCGCGAGCAGTGACCCGGGCCGGGGACAGCCCCACCCCCGGGCCGGCGGCGCCGGCCCGGGGAAGGCACGTCATCCCTTGACGCAGACGACCTGCTTGAGCTTCGCGACGACCTCGACCAGGTCCCGCTGCTGCTCGATGACCTTCTCGATCGGCTTGTAGGCGCCGGGGATCTCGTCCACCACACCCGAGTCCTTGCGGCACTCGACGCCCTTGGTCTGCTCCTCCAGGTCCCGCGTGGAGAACCGCTTCTTCGCCGCGGTGCGGCTCATCTTGCGGCCCGCGCCGTGCGAGGCGGAGTTGAAGGCGTCGGGGTTGCCGAGGCCGCGGACGATGTAGGAACCGGTGCCCATGGAGCCCGGGATGATCCCGTAGTCGCCGCTGCCCGCCCTGATCGCGCCCTTGCGGGTGACGAGCAGGTCCATGCCCTCGTAGCGCTCCTCGGCCACGTAGTTGTGGTGGCAGGAGATGACCTGGTCGAAGGTGACCTTGGCCTTCCGGAACTCGCGCCGCAGCACCTCCTGGAACAGGGCCATCATGATCGCGCGGTTGCGCTTCGCGTAGTCCTGCGCCCAGAACAGGTCGCGCCGGTACGCCGCCATCTGCGGGGTGTCCGCGATGAACACCGCCAGGTCGCGGTCGATCAGGCCCTGGTTGTGCGACAGCTTCTGGGCCTCGCCGATGTGGTGCTCGGCGAGTTCCTTGCCGATGTTGCGCGAACCCGAGTGCAGCATCAGCCAGACCGCGCCCTCCTCGTCGAGGCAGACCTCGATGAAGTGGTTGCCGGAACCGAGGGTGCCCATCTGCTTGGTCGCGCGCTCGTGCCGGAACCTGACGGGCTCCGCGAGGTCGTCGAAGCCGTCCCAGAAGCCGTCCCAGCCGCTCGCCGACAGGCCGTACAGCCGGCCGGGGTCGATCGCCTCGTCGTGCATGCCGCGGCCCACCGGGATGGCCTGTTCGATCTTGGAGCGCAACCGCGACAGGTCACCGGGAAGATCGTTGGCCGTCAGGGAGGTCCTCACGGCGCTCATGCCGCAGCCGATGTCGACGCCGACCGCGGCCGGGCAGACCGCGCCGTGCATGGCGATGACGGAGCCGACCGTGGCGCCCTTGCCGTAGTGGACGTCGGGCATGACCGCGAGGCCCTTGATCCACGGGAGCGAGGAGACGTTGCGCAGTTGCTGCATCGCGACGCCCTCGACGGCGGCCGGGTCGGTCCACATGCGGATCGGCACCCGGACACCGGGCACCTCCGTGTACGTGGATGCGGATCTGGATGTCGCTGCGGCTCCGGACATGGACATCTGCGTTTCCCCCAGGGGTGGTTCATGGAACGGTTCAACCAACAAAGCACTCAAAATGAATAAAGGTCATGCATCAATGAAAAACGAAATCAGGGAGGAAGTCATCCATACAGCCCCCGGGCCCGACGACGGTCGCGGCCGGTGCGGTAGACATTGTGTCTACCCGGCGTCGTCGCCCGCCAAGGGATTTTCGCGGGCGCCGGGCCACCGACGGAGGAAGGGGCCACGTCAGTGCAGCCATGGGGAGACCGCTCCAACCCGGTCCGGGCACTGCTGAGCGGAGCGTGCGCCGTGGCGCTGGCCGCCGCGGCGCTGACCGGATGCAGCGGCTCCAGCGGTTCCGGGAGCGGCGCGGCCGCCGCCGACGCGGCCAACGGCGCGCAGACCGTCGCCGCGGCCCCGCCCGGCAAGTACCGGGTGCTGCCGGAGCCCTGCGGCTCGGTGTCCGCCGGAACCGTCGCGTCGCTCGTGCCGAACGCCGCCGACGCCTCGGGCGAGGCGAGCGTGACGTTCGACACGGATCGCAAGGTCGGCTGCAAGTGGATGGGCCGGACCGCCCTCGGGAACCGCTACCTCCAGATCGACCTGGAGCGCGTGGTGTCGTACGACCCCGCGGTCAGCGACGACGACCAGGCCGGGACCGACTACCGCACCCGCGCCGCGGACGCCGACATCCCCCTCGAGCCCGCCGACGGCGCGACGGGGGCGATCACCCCGCCGGCCAGCCCTGACCCCTCGACAAACCCCAGTTCAACCGCGACTTCCGCGCCGCCGAGCGGCAGCTCGTCCGGCGCCCCGGAAGACATCGCGCCGCGCGTACTGGACGGCCTCGGGGACGACGCCTACCTCGACGACGTCATGCGGACCCGGGATTCCGGTGTGCACCGCGACGTGACCGTCGTCTTCCGCATCGCCAACGTCCTCGTGACCGTCGGCCTCTCCCAGTGGTCGATGGACAAGTCGGTCGAACCCGCCAGTTCCGACCTTCAGGCCGGTGCCCGTCAGGTGGCCGCGGAACTGGCAGATCAACTGGACGAATGAGGCGTTCCGCGTAGTCTGGCCATTTGTGCCATGACAGGACACGCGAAGAAGTGAGCGAAGGATCCATGCACCGATCAGCCCCACGCCTCGCCCGTCTGCTCGCCTGCGCGGCCGTACCGGTGACGCTCGTCGCCGCCTGCTCCTCCGGCTCCGACTCGCCGAAGGGACAGGCCGGCGCACAGAAGGCGGCCCCTTCCGCGTCCCCCTCGGGATCGCCCACGGCCTCCGCCTCACCGGACATCGCCCCGGCGAAGTACGCGCAACTGCCGGTCGCCTGCAAGGCCGTCGGCGCCAGGACCGTCGCGTCGCTGGTCCCGAAGGCGAAGAAGCGCGACGGCACGCCCGTCACCTCCGGCTCCACCGACGAGCGCAGCGGCTGCTCCTGGAACGGCCTGAACGGATACCAGTACCGCTGGCTGGACGTGTCGCTCCAGCGCTACGACTCCGTGGCCGGGCTCGGCTCCGCCGAGGCACAGGCCACGAAGCGCTACAGCGAACTGGTCGCGGCGGCGAAGGCCGCCAAGGGCGCCACGAGCGAGACCCTCACGGCGGCCGGCACGTGGGACACGGCCACCGCGGTCACCTCCAGGACCACGAAGGACAAGGAGGAGTACCAGGACGTCACGGTCGTCGCCCGCTCCGGCAACGCCGTCGTCGCGCTCTCCTACAACGGCGCCGGCCTGGAGGACGCCAAGACCCCCAAGGCCGATGGTCTCCGGACGAACGCCGTGAAGGCGGCCAAGGAAGCCGTCGTCTCGGTCGCGGCGGCGAACGCGTAACAACTCCCTCCTCGCCGTACCGATTCACCACGTTTGTACGACGTGCCCATTGACCCGTGTGGCAGTCTGGGCAGGCCAGTTTCCGAGCCTG
The DNA here is from genome assembly GCF_056270165.1 of Streptomyces sp. RLA123. Lineage (NCBI taxonomy): Bacteria > Bacillati > Actinomycetota > Actinomycetes > Kitasatosporales > Streptomycetaceae > Streptomyces > Streptomyces sp. RLA123. The sequence continues at coordinate 3,606,694 of NZ_JBWDOR010000003.1, forward strand.
GGAGGGTCGCGGGTGTCCGCGATACGCATGAACCGGACGCACCGCATCCTGGTCGGTGTGGTGGTCGCCGGCGCGGTGGTCATCGCAGCGATCGGCTTCGCGGGCTCGTACGCGGCGGTGCGCGAACTCGCGCTCGCCAAGGGATTCGGCTGGTTCGCCAACGTCTTCCCGATCGGTGTCGACGCGGGGATCGTGGTCCTGCTCGCACTGGACCTGCTGCTGACCTGGCTACGCATCCCCTTCCCCCTGCTGCGCCAGACCGCGTGGCTGCTGACGGCGGCCACCATCGCCTTCAACGGCGCCGCCGCCTGGCCCGACCCGCTCGGCGTCGGGATGCACGGCATCATCCCGATCCTCTTCGTGGTCTCGGTGGAGGCCGCCCGGCACGCGATCGGCCGGGTCGCCGACATCACCGCCGACAAGCACATGGAGTCGGTCCGCCTGGCCCGCTGGCTGCTGGCGCCGCTGCCGACCTTCCGCCTGTGGCGCCGCATGAAGCTGTGGGAGCTGCGCAGCTACGACGAGGTCATCCGCCTCGAGCAGGAACGTCTCGTCTACCAGGCCCGGCTGCGGGCGCGCTACGGCCGCGCCTGGCGCCGCAAGGCGCCGGTGGAGTCGCTGATGCCGCTGCGGCTCGCCCGCTTCGGCGTCCCGCTCACCGAGACCGGCCCCATCGGCCTCGCCGCGGCCGGCATCGAGGTCCCGGCGACGGTGGTGCCCACCGCGCTGCCCGCCGCCGCACCGGTCGCCGCCCAGGCGCCGATACCGGAGGCCACCCCGTACGCCGAGGAGCTCCCGGTCCTGGAAACGGCCCCCGATCCGGCGCAGTTCGCGCCCGTGCAGGCCGCCGCCGCACCGTTCGAGGCGCAGGCCCAAGCCCAGGCCCAGGCTGCCCCGGTCGCCGCCCAGGCACTGATACCGCCGCCCGCACCCGCACCCGCCCCCGTACCGCAGCCCGAGCCCCTGACCGCACCGGTCGGCGCGGGCAACCGCCGCCGCAGCCTCGCCGACGGCACCGGCGTCATCCCCACCCCGCGCGCCGAGTACGCACCCGTGCCCGAGCCGGAGTACTACGCCGATCCGGAGCCCGAACCCGAACCCGTTGTCGAGGACATGGGCCGCGACGAGCTCTACGACCGGGCCTTCCGGGCGTACCACCAGCAGTTCGGCGCCTTCCCCAACGCCCGCCAGTTCGGCCTGCTCCTCCAGGACCGGTACGGCATCCTCAGCCCCAACGGCGGCCCGCTGAGCGAGAGCACGCTGCGCCCCTACGTCCGCGAAATGCGCCGCCGGCTCGAACTCGACGGCCAGTACGCCTCCTAGGAGGCGTCCGCCGGGGCGGGCGTGAGCGCCGCGACGACGTCCGCCGCCGACAGCAGCCGCACCCGCGCCGCGTCCAGCCCCGCCGGGTGGAGGGCGAACACCTCGCCGCCCTCGGGCAGTTCGAGGTCGCCGCGGACCAGCCAGGCCAGCCGCGCCCGCCCGAGCTCCTTGGGCACGTCGACGTCGCTGTCCGCCTCGGGCGTCCCGATCCGGGCCGCGAACTCCGCCACCGGCTCGCCGGCGCGGCGCCGGTAGGCCGTCACCGAGTCGTCCGTGTGCCGCAGCAGCACCGTGGCCGCGCGGGCCGCCGCCTGCCACACGGCCAGTTCGCCCAGGCCCACGCGGGCACCGGAGGCGAACAGGGCGGTGAGGGCCTTGCCGAGCAGGGCGAGGTCGTCCCCGTGCCGCGCGACCGAGTGATCCGTGCCGGTCACACCCTTGGCCACGTCCAGCCAGCGCATGGTGCGGCCGGCCACGTCGACGACCAGCGGCACGCTCGCGCGGGACCGGCCGGTCAGGTCGTAGCGCTGCTCCACGGCACGGGCGTCGAAGACCGGGCCGTGGTCACCGGGCAGTTCGCGGACCATGAGCCCGGCGAACGCCTCGGCCAGGTCCTCGAACGGGACGTTGTTGAACGAGAAGACCACCGCGACCACATGGCGGACCCCGGTCGCCGCCAGGGCGTCCAGGTCGAGGTCGACGAACTCCGCCGCCCCCTGCGGAGCCGGAGCGCTGGTCAGGTCGCCCGAGTGCACGGCGGCGTCCGGCCCGAACCGCAGGTGCGTGTAGTCGCAGTGGCCGACCGCGTTCCACTCGGCGTCGAACAGCGCCGTGGACAGGTCCAGGTCGGTACGGCCGGACTCCTCGCTCTCCATCCAGTGCAGGAACAGCCGCAGGGTCCTGCCGTCAGGGACGGGCAGTTCGCTGCCGCGCGGCAGCGTCACCAGGGCGCGCGAGGCCGTGCGCTCGGTGAACGGCGCGATGAGACCGTCCAGCCCCGCGTCCACGACGGCGACGTCGGCCGCCTCCCCCTCCGCCGCCCGCCGCAGCACCTCGGCCTCCAGCAGGGCGACGGCCCGCTGGATGACGTCCGCCCCGATCGGCAGCCGGTCGTCCTCCGCCAGGTGCGCCCTGGCGGTGCTGCCCTTGGGGAAGAACACCCGCGTGGTGCCCGCGCGGGGACGGCTGCGCAGCTCGCCGAGCGCGGACAGCAGCACGGCAGGGGACACCCGCGGCACGGCCGGCTCCAGCGCGGACAGGACGGTGTCCACGTCCTCGGCGTCGGACAGCCGCAGCAGGTGGTCCAGGCGGCGCACGAACTCGCCCGGCCGCTGCGCCAGCAGCGCGACGGCCGCCGGCACGTCCATGGCGTGCAGCGCGGCCTCGACCCGGCCCGCCCAGCCGCGCACCCGGACGGTGGTCCCGGTCGCGTCGACGCGCGCGTCCGCGTCGGCCGCCGTCCGCAAAGTCGCGGTCAGCGCGTCGCCGTCCGCGAGCCGGGTGTCGCGCAGCGCCGCGACGGCCAGCGCCGCGCGCGGGAGGCGGTCCGCGTATTCGAAGGGGTGCAGCAGCTCCGCGACCCGCAGCCAGGCGTGCCGGTGCCGGCGCATGTCCTGGACGGCGAGGTCGGGAGCCAGGCCGTCGAGCACACCGAGCAGGGCCCGCCGCAGCGGCCGCGGCACCGTGGCGAAGCGCGGCAGGTCCACCAGGCCCGGGTCGCCGCCCGAACGCACGGCGAGCAGCCGCAGGACGTCGGTCGCGGTGTGGATGCGGGCGGTCACGGCCGGGAGGGCCGCCTCGTACGCCGCGGCGTCCGCCAACAGCCAGGCCAGGACCCGTGCCTTGGTCTCCCGGCCGGGGATGTGCTCGGGCAGCCAGGACACGTCGGCACGGTCGCGGGTCTCCAGCAGAGCCGTCAGATCATCGGTGTCCTGCGGGCTCAGGGCGCCGGTCCTGGCGAGGAGCCCGTGGATCTCGCGCACCGCGTCCGCGTCCCGGGCGGCGAGGTCGCCGCCGTGGTGCAGTACGCGCAGCCGCTCGGGGAGGGCGCTCCTGCGGCCGCCGAAGCGGCGCGGCCGGCGCGGCCTCAGGAAGGGCTCGTCCGCGTCGACTCTGCGGTGGCAGATGGGGCACGCGGAGAAGTCCGCGCCGTCGAAGCAGCTCCGGCACACCAGGTGCGCGCAGGGCGAGACGGCGTGGACGGTGCCGTCCGTGCCGCACAGCACGCACGGCTGCTCGGGGTGCTGGAAGAGCAGGGTCAGCACGCGGTCGACGTAGAACGCGGCGGTGTCCGCCGGCGTGCTCGTCGGGAAGTCGCGGAACAGCGGGACGTGCGGCCGGTCCGCGCCGAGCGCCTCGTCGATGTCGGCCAGCAGGGCACGGCCCGCCGCGGTCAGCGCGGCCTCGCCGCGCCCGGCGAGCGCTGCACGCAGCGCGGACGACATCAGGTAGCCGCGGTCCAGGAGATCGGCCTCCAGGAGCGCGACCCCGGCGGCCGTGCCGAGCGACGCGCCCTTCGGGGCGGCGGGCAGGTAGACGGCTCCGCGGCGGGCGAGCATGACGGCCGCGAGCGGGCGGGGAACGGTCGTGGTGGCTGCGGTCGTGGTCGTGAACATCGCTGTGACTCCCCCTGGTTGACCTCAGGGCGGGAAGTGGGCGCGCTGACGACCTTCGCGGACAAGAAAAGCGATGGCTGGAAGAAGGAAGCACGCCCGTGGGCCGCCCCGGGTCCGGTCCGGTCGCGGACCGGTGACGCCGGTTGTGCGCGCGGGGCGGGAAGGGGGTGCACTCGATTCATTGACAGTGAAGAGAAGGAAGCACACCAGGAGCCGCCCCGCGCTCGACGACCATAACGCGCGGCGCGCCGGGGCGCGTTCGAATATTCACCCCGGCACGCGCGGAGGCGGCGGGTGGCCCGGCCACCCGCCGCCTCCGTCAGCGCGTACTTGTCAGCTCGCCGCGAGCAGCTCCCGCACCCGCTCCTGACCCACCGCCAGGAGCAGGGTGGGCAGCCGGGGGCCGGTGTCCCGGCCGACCAGCAGGTTGTAGAGCAGGGCGAAGAAGGAGCGCTGGGCGGCCTTCAGTTCCGGCGTCGGCTTGGCGTCGGGCGCGAAGCCCGCCTGCGTCTTCGGCACGCCGTAGACCAAGGTGGTCAGCCCGTCCAGCGACCAGTGCTCGGGCAGTCCGTCCACCAGCAGCTTCAGGGCGTCCCGCTCCTCGCCGGACAGCGCCGCCAGGGCGGCCGCGTCGGGCTCGGTGCGCACCCGGGTACGGGCGTCGGGCTCGACATGGGTGCTGACCCAGTGCTCGGCGCAGTCCAGCCGCGGCCTGGCGTCGTCCAGGGAGGTCAGCGGCCGCTCCGGGTCGAGGTCGCGCAGGATGCGCAGCGTCTGCTCCTCGTCGCCGGTCGTGATGTCCACGACCGAGGCCAGGGTGCGGAAGGACAGCTTGTGCGCGGTGGTCGGGAGCTCCCCGCTCGATGTGCGCGCGGCCCGCGAGTGCACCGCGACGTCGACCGGCGCGGCCGTGCCCTCGGCGACCTTGCGCTCCAGCGCGTCCCACTCGTCGTAGGTGCGGGAGATCTCGTCGCCGAAGGAGATGTTGAACGCCTGGTTGGGCCGGCGGCGTGCGTACAGCCAGCGCAGCAGCTGCGGCTCCATGATCTGCAGGGCGTCGGCCGCGATCGGCACCCCGCCCTTGGAGCTGGACATCTTGGCCATGCCGCTGATGCCCACGAAGGCGTACATCGGGCCGATGGGCGGCTCGGCGCCGAAGATCTCGCGCACGAGCTGCTGGCCGACCATCCACGAGGAGCCGGGCGACTGGTGGTCGACACCGGACGGCTCGAAGTCCACGCCCTTGAAGGCCCAGCGCATCGGCCAGTCGACCTTCCAGACCAGCTTGCCGCGGTCGAACTCGCTCAGCCGCACGGTCTCGCGGTTGCCGCAGGCCTGGCACTCGTAGGTGAGCTCGGTGGTGTCGTCGTCGTAGGCGACGACCGTGGTCGTGTCCTTGTCGCAGCCCGAGCAGTACGGCTTGTACGGGTAGTACTCGGCGGCCTGCTCCGGCGAGGCGTCGTCGTCCGGCTCCCCGCCCTGCTCCTCGCCGCCGGCCTTCTTCTTCGTCCGGTAGCGGCCGAGCACCTCGTCGATCCGCCGGCGCTCGCGCATCGCGTGCAGGATCTGCTCGCGATAGGCGCCGGAGGTGTACTCGACGGTCTGGGAGATCTCCGTGACCTCGACGCCGAGCGCGGCCAGCGCCTCGCGGAACGGCGCCTTGAAGTGGTCGGACCAGGTCGCGTACGCACTGCCCTCGGGCGCCGGGACGGCGGTCAGCGGCTTGCCGATGTGCTCCGCGTACGAGGGGTCGTAACCGGCCGGGACCTTGCGGTAACGGTCGAAGTCGTCCCACGACAGGATGTGCTCGCAGGGCACGCCGCGCCGCTTGATCTCGTCCGCGACCAGGTGCGGGACCATGATCTCGCGGAGGTTGCCCAAGTGGATCGGCCCGGACGGGCTGATTCCGGAAGCGACGGTGATTTTCTTGCCCGGAGCCCGCCGCCCGGCTTCCGCAATGACGTCGTCCGCGAAGCGGGCGACCCAGTCGGCCTCGGTGCTCTGAGCCACTGTCTCGACTTCCTTCCACCAGTGCAGCGGGTACCTCGGTACCCGGCAATTGTCCCAGAGAAAAATGAGTGGTAGCGCGTGGGATACTGAGGGTTGATCTCTGATCCCTCTCAGGAAGCACCCATCCCATGGCCTCGGTCAACTCGCTTTCCGCCACGATCCAGCAGCGCGTCGCTGACGCCCTCGGTGCCGACCCGCTGCTGCGACGTAGCGACCGGGCCGACTTCCAGGCCAACGGTGTGCTGGGCCTCGCCAAGCGGAACAAGGCGAACCCGCGCGAGCTGGCCGCCGAGGTCGTGGCCGCCCTCCCGGCGGACGACGGGCTCATCGCCGGCGTCGAGGTCTCCGGCCCCGGCTTCCTCAACATCACCGTCGCCGACGCCGCGATCACCCGGACGCTGGCCGCCCGGGCCGCCGACGACCGGCTCGGCGTGCCCGCCAAGGCCGACCCCGGCGTCACGGTGATCGACTACGCGCAGCCGAACGTGGCCAAGGAGATGCACGTCGGCCACCTGCGGTCCTCCGTGATCGGCGACGCGCTCGTCAAGATCCTGGAGTTCGAGGGCGAGACGGTGATCCGGCGCCACCACATCGGCGACTGGGGCACCCAGTTCGGCATGCTCATCCAGTACCTGGTGGAGCACCCGCACGAGCTGGACCACGCGAACGCCGAGGGCACCGGCGGCGCCGAGGAGGCCGGCGAGGCCTCCATGTCGCGCCTCAACCGGCTCTACAAGGACTCGCGCGCCCTCTTCGACGCCGACGACGACTTCAAGACCCGGTCACGGAACCGGGTCGTGGACCTGCAGGCCGGCGAGCCGGAGACGCTGGCGATGTGGCAGCGGTTCGTCGACGAGTCGAAGATCTACTTCAACTCGGTCTACGACAAGCTCGACATCGCGATCCGGGACGAGGACGTCGTCGGCGAGTCCGGCTACAACGACATGCTCGTCGAGACCTGCACGCTGCTGGAGAAGTCCGGCGTCGCCGTGCGCTCCAACGGCGCGCTGTGCGTGTTCTTCGACGACGTCAAGGGCAAGGACGGCGAGCCGGTCCCGCTCATCGTGCAGAAGGCCGACGGCGGCTTCGGCTACGCCGCGACCGACCTGTCGGCGGTCCGGAACCGCACCGCCGACCTGCGCGCGAACACGCTGCTGTACGTGGTCGACTTCCGGCAGGCCCTGCACTTCAAGATGGTCTTCGAGACCGCTCGGCGGGCCGGCTGGCTCACCGACGAGGTCAAGGCGCTGCACATCCCGTTCGGCGCGCTGCTGGGCAAGGACGGCAAGCCGTACAAGACCCGGTCCGGCGAGTCCTTCCGGCTGGTCGACCTGCTGGACGAGGCGGTGGAGCGGGCGGGCGCGGTCATCGAGGACAAGAGCGGCGGTGTCCTCACTCCCGAGGAGATCGCCGACCGGGCCAAGGAGGTCGGCATCGGCGCGATCAAGTACGCCGACCTGTCCACCTCGCTCGGCCGCGACTATGTCTTCGACCTGGACCGCATGGTCTCGCTCAACGGCGACACGAGCGTGTACCTCCAGTACGCGTACGCGCGTATCCAGTCGATCCTCCGGAAGGCGGGCGAGGCGAGGCCGGTCGCCCACCCCGAGCTGCCGCTGGCCCTGGCCGAGCGCGCGCTCGGGCTGCTGCTGGACGAGTTCGCGGAGACCCTGGCGAGCGTGTCCGAGACGTACGAGCCGCACAAGCTGGCCTCGTACCTCTACGCGCTGGCCTCAACGTTCACCACCTTCTACGACCAGTGCCCGGTCGTGAAGCCGGAACCCGCTCCGGACGTCAAGGAGAACCGCCTCCTGCTCTGCGACCTGACCGGCCGCACCCTGCGGCAGGGAATGACGCTGCTCGGCATCCGCACCCCTGAGCGCCTCTGACGCCTCGCGCGCCGGAACAACGGCGGCCCCGGTGGGAGTTCCGGCTCCCCCGGGGCCGCCGTCGTCAGTGGCCACCCCTGCATGCACGGCCGTGGCGACGCTCCCCAACCAGCTCCCGGAACTCGTGTAGGACCCCTCCGGCCGCTCCCTGGGGCTCGGTCTCCCGCCCGGCAGGCTCATCGACGGGACGAGTGAAGGCCCTGGCCCGAGCCGCTGCTCTGGCACGCGGACGGGGCGGCCGCACCGAATCCTGGGAGCTGCTGCTCCCCGCACGCATGTCGGCGGGCCTGCACCCGCTGCCGCTGTCCATGGACGCGGCGATGCCTGCCACCCGTGATCTCCCGCCCGGGATGATGTCGTACCCGGCGGCCACGACGCCGAGGATGTCCTGGCCGGCTTCTGGGACTTCGAGGAGGACTTCGGCGAGGACGACTTCGACGAGGACGACGCGAACCGGTCGTCCCCTTGGCCCGGGAGTGGCAGGGTCTCGCCCCGGCAAGGGAGTGGGAGGCCGGTGCGGACGTCAGGGCCGCCGAGTCGGCCGCGTTTCTGGTCGCGACGGGACGGCTCGTGGACCTTCGCGCGGCCCTCGTCCCGGCCCGGCGCGGTGCCGACACCCCCGCGGCCATCGGCTTGGGCCGGACCGCTCGACCATGGGACCGCTTCGGCGTGCCGGTCGCAACCCTCGCCTTCGAGGTCCTGGTGCTCTCCGTGGCCGCGCCGCCGGTGGATCCGGCCGGGGCCGAGGCGATGGCCGCCGGGCAGTTCGGCTTCTGCCCGGACAACGTCATCCAGGGCAGCCGTTCCCTCCGCGCGTACGCGAAGTCGCTGCTCGGCGAGGTCTGCTGGACCTTCTGGTGGACGGGGAACAAAAGCGGGGGCGCCCTCCCCCGAGTCGGAAGGGCGCCCCCGTGAGGTCATCCGTCAGCGCTGGTGGCCCCAGCGCTGGCCCCAGTGGTGACGGCCGTGGTGACGGTGGTGACGGTGGTGACCCCAGCGGTCGTGGCGGTGACCCCGGTCGCGACCCCAACGGTCGCCGTACCCGTTGTCACGGTCGCCGTAGCCGTTGCCACGGTCGTGCGTGACGTGAGCTGCCGCCTTGGGCGCCACCTCAGTAGCGGCGCTGGCAGCCGTGGCGCCACCCATCAGCACGGCGGCCGCGACACCCAGCGCGGCGGCAAATCGGGAAACCCGCATTGCGGTCTCCTTTCTCGGCGGCGCTTGCGCGCCGCCTCGGTTTGGACAACCCGATACTTCCCGGCGATATGCCCCTTTCATTCGGGATCGGGAGCAAACCCACTTGATGTAACGAAATATCACCTTGGCGGGAACCGGAGTACGGCGTGGCGGCGTCACGCGTGCCCGGGCGCCCTTCCGCCGACGTCCCGAACCACAAAACCCCTGGTGGCGGGCTTGGAGCGGCCTTCGCGCGGTGCCCGCACGACTGACCCGCGCACAGGTGTCCCGGCTCCGTCGGGCAGCACGGAGGCGCTTCGGCAGCGGGCCCGCGACGACCGCGCCGGGCACGGACGGCCCGCCGCGCGGGCCGAGGCGCAGTGCAGCGGGAGCGCCACGACGGCGGCGGCCAGGGCGGCAGCCGAACGACTGACGGTGGGTGCGGGCGTTCGAGAGTGCCGCGAACGCCCCGAAGCGGACGACGCCGGCGAGGGCGAGCAGGGCCATGGCTCCCCGGCTCCCAGGCGCCGAGGCTCCTCCTACGACACCATGGGCGTGCCCGGCGCCTCCCCGCGTTCGAGGGGCCCGACCCTGCGGCCCTCCCACGCCGTGGCGGACGCGCGTGGCACGCCCGGTCGCACCGCGGGCACGTCGATGCCGGCGCAAAACCCGCCGCCCGAGGGCCGGTTGGCCCAGTGCGCCGGGTTCCGCGCGGTCAGAGCCGGCGTGCGACCTCGGTCGCCCAGTACGTGAGGATCATCTGCGCGCCGGCCCGGCGGACCGAGGTCAGGGTCTCCATGATCGCGCGGTCGCGGTCGATCCAGCCGCGCTCCGCGGCGGCCTCGACCATCGCGTACTCGCCGCTGATCTGGTACGCCGCGACGGGAACGTCCACCGACTCGGCGACCTTGGCCAGCACGTCCAGGTAGGGCAGGGCGGGCTTGACCATCACCATGTCGGCGCCCTCGGCGAGGTCGAGCGCGAGTTCGCGCATCGACTCGCGCTGGTTGGCCGGGTCCTGCTGGTACGTCTTGCGGTCGCCCTTGAGGGACGAGCCGATGGCCTCACGGAAGGGGCCGTAGAAGGCGGAGGCGTACTTGGCGGTGTAGGCCAGCACGGAGACGTCCTGGTGGCCCGCGGCGTCCAACGCGTTCCGGATGACCCCGACCTGACCGTCCATCATGCCGCTGGGGCCGACGACATGGACGCCGGCATCGGCCTGGGCGCGGGCCATCTCGGCATAGCGCTCCAGCGTCGCGTCGTTGTCGACACGCCCCTGCGCGTCGAGGACCCCGCAGTGGCCGTGATCGGTGTGCTCGTCCAGGCACAGGTCGGACATGACCACCAGCGTGTCACCGACCTCGGCGACGACGTCGCGGATGGCGACCTGGAGGATGCCGTCCGGGTCGGTGCCGGGGGTGCCGACCGCGTCCTTCTTCTCGTCGAGCGGGACGCCGAAGAGCATGAGCCCGCCGACGCCCGCCTCGGCCGCCTCGACGGCGGCCTTGCGGAGGGTGTCCCGGGTGTGCTGGACGACGCCGGGCATGGAGGACAGCGGGACGGGTTCGTGAATGCCTTCACGAACGAACACCGGGAGGATCAGCTCGGCGGGGTGGAGGCGGGTCTCCGCGACCATGCGGCGCATCGCCGGCGTGGTGCGCAGCCGGCGCGGACGCGCGCCGGGGAACCGACCGTAAGGAGTACCGCTTCCGCTCATGACCGTGTCGCGCCTTTCCGTCGCCGGGGCTTCCGTTCACCACGGTACGCCCGCGACAGGGGTGCTCTTCCCGACCACATGTCGGGCTCCGGGCCGTGCGGCCGGACGCCCGCACGCCGGACGCCCGCACGCCGGACGCCCGCACGCCGAACGCCCGCGGGGCGGCCGGCCGGTCGGGCCGGCCGCCCCGCGGGCGGCGTGGAAGGGTGGTGCGCAGGTGTCAGACCCGTGCGCGGCGGCGCGAGCCGGGACGGCGCTCGCTGGGTCTGGTGACGGGGTCGCCCGCCGCGACGGCCGCCTCACGGCGCCGTACGCCGAAGTCGGCAAGGGCCTGCGCCAGCGAGTGCACGGACGGCTCGGGGGCCATCACGTCCACCCGCAGCCCGTGCTCCTCCGCCGTCTTGGCGGTGGCGGGGCCGATGCAGGCGATGACGGTGACGTTGTGCGGCTTGCCGGCGATGCCGACGAGGTTCCGCACCGTGCTGGACGAGGTGAACAGCACCGCGTCGAAGCCGCCGCCCTTGATGGCCTCGCGGGTCTCCGCCGGCGGGGGCGAGGCGCGGACGGTCCGGTAGGCCGTGACGTCGTCCACCTCCCAGCCGAGCTCCACCAGGCCCGCGACCAGCGTCTCGGTGGCGATGTCGGCGCGGGGCAGGAAGACCCGGTCGATCGGGTCGAAGACGGGGTCGTAGGGCGGCCAGTCCTCCAGGAGGCCGGCCGCCGACTGCTCGCCGCTGGGCACGAGGTCCGGCTTCACGCCGAAGTCCACGAGGGCGCGCGCCGTCTGCTCGCCGACGGCGGCGACCTTTATGCCGGCGAAGGCCCGCGCGTCGAGCCCGTACTCCTCGAACTTCTCACGGACCGCCTTGACGGCGTTGACCGAGGTGAACGCGATCCACTCGTAGCGCCCGGTCACCAGGCCCTTGACGGCGCGCTCCATCTGCTGCGGGGTGCGCGGCGGTTCGACGGCGATCGTGGGCACCTCGTGCGGCACGGCTCCGTAGGACCGCAGCTGGTCCGAGAGGGAGACCGCCTGCTCCTTGGTGCGCGGCACGAGGACCTTCCAGCCGAACAGGGCCTTGGTCTCGAACCAGGAGAGCAGGTCGCGCTGCGCGGTCGGCTCACCGACCACGGCTATCGCCGCGATGGGGCCCTCCGGTGTGGGGAGCGCCTTGGTGGCCTTCAGCTCGGCGGCGATGGTCGCCAGTGTGGCGGTCCAGGTCCGCTGCCGGGTGGTGGTGCCGGCGACGGTGACCGTCAGCGGGGTGTCGGGCTTGCGCCCGGCGGACACCAGCTCGGCGGCGTTGGCGGCGACGGTCTGCAGGGTCGTGGAGACCACCACCGTCGCGTCGCTCGCGCCCGCCTCGCTCCAGCAACGGGTGGACGCGGTGGCCGCGTCGACGAAGCGCACGTCCCCGCTGAGCGGGACACCGGCGTACGCGGGCACGCCCACGGCCGCGGCGACGCCCGGTACCACCTCGAAGGGGATGCCGGCCTGTGCGCAGGCGAGCATCTCGGCGGCGGCCTGGGAGTCCAGTCCGGGGTCTCCTGCGACCGCTCGGACCACCCGCTTGCCGGTGCGCGCGGAGGCCGTGCAAAGCTTGGTCGCGGCGGCCGAAGTGCTCAACTCGCCCTCGGCGACGGCCGGCTCCGCCGTGTCCACGCCTGCCCGGGCGTGCGTGCGCACGACTTCGAGCACCTGCTGGTCGGCGACCAGCAGATCGGCGCGGGCCAGGGCCTCGACGGCCCGCAGGGTCAGCAGACCCGGGTCGCCGGGTCCGGCACCGAGGAAGGTGACGTGCCCGAGGACCGGAAGGGGCGGCTGTTTCCCGACGGCGCTGCCCGTGCTGCCGGAAGTGGCATCGGCGGCGGTCGTGGTGTTGGTCGCTGCGGCGGCGGTGGGGCTCAATGTACGCGCTCCCCCATAAGACCGGCCGCACCCTTGGCGAGCATCTCGTCGGCGAGCTCGCGGCCCAGGGCCAGAGCTTCCTCGCGAGAGACGGGGGTGGGACCGGTGGTGGACATCTGCACCAGCGAAGAGCCGTCGGTGGTACCGACGACACCGCGCAGGCGCAGCTCGGTGATGTGCCTGCCGGCACCTTCGTAAGCAGGCTCGGCAAGCGCGCCCACGGGCGCGGAGCAACCGGCCTCCAGGGCGGCGAGCAGTGCGCGCTCGGCGGTCACGGCGGCCCGGGTCAACGGGTCGTCGAGCACGGCGAGCACGGCGGCGAGGTCTGCGTCGGCCGCAGAGCACTCGACGGCCAGCGCCCCCTGTCCGGGGGCGGGCAGCACGTCGTCGGGTGAGATCAGCTCGGTGACCTCGGACAGGCGCCCCAGCCGGCTCAGCCCGGCCGCGGCCAGGACGACGGCATCGAGGTCGCCCGAGGCAACATATCCGATACGCGTGTCCACGTTGCCGCGGATCGGCACGGTCTCGATGCGCACGCCCAGGGAGCGGGCCCAGGCGTTCAGCTGGGCCGCGCGGCGCGGCGAGCCGGTACCGATCCGGGCACCGCGCGGATCCATCGCGAGCTGCTCGAACGTGAGGCCGTCGCGGGCCACCAACGCGTCCCGCGAGTCCTCGCGGGACGGGATCGCGGCCAGCGTCAGCCCGTCGGCATCGGCGGTGGGCAGGTCCTTCAGGGAGTGGACGGCGAAGTCGATCTCCCCGCCCAGCAGCGCGTCACGCAGCGCGGAGACGAACACCCCGGTGCCGCCGATCTGCGCCAGGTGCTCGCGCGAGACGTCGCCGTAGGTGGTGACCTGCACCAGCTCCACGTCACGGCCGGTGAGCCGGCGCACCTGGTCGGCGACCATGCCCGACTGCCTCATCGCCAGCGCGCTGCGCCGGGTTCCCAGTTTCAGTGCGGTGGGCCTCGTCATGCCCGCCCTCGATTCGGTTCACTCGTGACGGCACCGGTCGACGCCGCCGGTGACGGGACCACCGGCACGGCCGGGGTGTCGGCACGGCTGACGGCGGCGACCGCATGCGGGTCCAGGTCGAAGAGTTCACGCAGCGCGTCAGCGTACCCGGCTCCGCCGGGTTCGCCCGCGAGTTGCTTGACCCGCACGGTGGGCGCGTGGAGGAGCTTGTCCACCACGCGGCGCACGGTCTGGGTCACTTCGGCGCGCTCGCGCTCGTCCAGGCCGGGCAGCCGGCCGTCGAGCCGGGCGAGCTCGGTGGCGACCACGTCGGCGGCCATGGCGCGCAGGGCGACGACGGTCGGCGTGATGTGCGCGGCGCGCTGGGCGGCGCCGAACGCCTCGACCTCTGCGGAAACGATCTTTCGGACCTGGTCGACATCGGCCGCCATCGGGGCGTCGGCCGCGGCCGTGCCGATGGTCTCCAGATCGGTGAGATGCGCTCCGTCGATGGCGTGCACCAGCGGGTCGATGTCGCGCGGCAGCGCCAGGTCGAGCATGCCGATGGGCGCGGCCGGCCCGTCGGCGGCGCGCAGGGCGCGGGTCAGGGTGGCGCGGGCGACCGTGTCGGCGGTCAGCACCAGCCCGGTCGCGCCCGTGCAGGACACCACGACGTCGGCGTGCGGCAGTTCGGCGGCCAGGTCGTCCATGGGCACCGCGCGGCCGCCCACGGACTCGGCCAGCCGTTCGGCGCGCTCGTACGTGCGGTTGACGACGACGATGTCGCCGACCCCGGCGCGGGCCAGGGTCGCGGCGGCGAGCGAGCTCATCGAGCCGGCGCCGACGACCAGCGCCCGCTTGCCCCTGCCCCACTCAGCGAAGGCGGTGCCGCCGATGGCCTGCGCCATCTGGTCGAGGCCGAAGGTGACCAGCGACTGCCCGGCCCGGTCGATCCCGGTCTCGGAGTGGGCCCGCTTGCCGACCCGCAGCGCCTGCTGGAACAGGTCGTTCAGGGTCCGGCCGGCGGTGTGCAGCTCCTGGCCGAGGCCCAGCATGTCCTTGATCTGGGCGAGGATCTGGCCCTCGCCGACGACCATGGAGTCCAGGCCGCAGGCGACCGAGAACAGGTGGTGGACGGCCCGGTCCTCGTAGTGGACGTACAGGTGCGGAGTGAGCTCGTCCAGGCCGACGCCGCTGTGCCGGGCGAGGAGCGTGGACAGCTCGGCGACCCCGGCGTGGAACTTGTCGACGTCCGCGTAGAGCTCGATGCGGTTGCAGGTCGACAGCACCGCCGCCTCACTGGCGGGTTCCGCGGCCAGCACGTCGCGCAGCAGACCGGTCTTGGTGTCCTCGGCGAGCGCGGCCCGCTCCAGGACGCCGACCGGGGCGGTGCGGTGGCTCAGCCCGACCACGAGGAGGCTCATGCCGGCATCACGGCGGGGACGTCCCCGTCAGGTCCCGGGCGGCGGTCGCCGTCGCGGACCGCCTTGGCCGCCACCGGGGGCGCCACAAGGGTGTCCTCGAGCTCCTCGCCGGCCTTGCGCTGTTCGTGGAAGGCGAGAATCTGCAGCTCGATGGAGAGGTCGACCTTGCGGACGTCGACCCCGTCGGGGACGGTCAGCACGGTCGGGGCGAAGTTCAGGATCGAGGTGACACCGGCGGTCACCAGGCGGTCGCAGACCTCCTGGGCGGCACCGGCGGGTGTGGTGATCACGCCGATGGACACATGGTTGTCCCGCACGATGGACTCCAGCTCGTCCGCGTGCCGCACCGGCAGCCCCGCGATCGGGCGGCCGGTGAGCTGGGCGTCCGCGTCGATGAGCGCGGCGATGCGGAAACCGCGGGAGGCGAAGCCGCCGTAGTTGGCGAGCGCGGCGCCGAGATTACCCATACCGACGATCACGACCGGCCAGTCCTGGGTGAGGCCCAGCTCGCGGGAGATCTGGTACACGAGGTACTCGACGTCGTAACCGACCCCGCGGGTTCCGTACGAGCCGAGGTAGGAGAAGTCCTTGCGGAGCTTGGCGGAGTTCACCCCGGCGGCGGCCGCGAGTTCCTCCGACGACACCGTGGGCACCGATCGCTCGGAGAGCGCGGTCAGGGCCCGCAGGTACAGCGGGAGCCTGGCGACGGTGGCCTCGGGAATCCCTCGGCTCCGGGTCGCCGGTCGGTGAGTTCGGCCAGTTGCCACGATGCTCCTGCGGGTAGAGCTGGGCTGCGAGCGGCACCCCTCGATGGGGCCGCCCCGTACACGCCAGGCTATGTCTTTGTGAACGCGTGCACAAAGATGGTGTCCGATTTGCCCTGGGGAAGTGACCGGCATCACGCACCCCCATTACGGGCAGAAGAAGCCACCTTTTGTATGGGAACGTTCCGCATCAGCGGCCGCTCCGCACCCCGGCGCCCCACCCAGGGAGCATCCGTGCCCGCCAGCCGCGGCCACTCGACCCCGGCCGCGCGCACCAGCTCCTGTTCCGCGTGCGCGGGCCACTGCGGGAGTTCCCGTACGTACGCGGCGAACAGCCGGGCGGTCGCGCGGGCGTCGCCGAGCGCGGTGTGCGCCGACCAGCCCGTCACCCCGGCCGCCTCGGCGCACGCGCGCAGGCTCAGGCCCCGCGGCACGGGCTCGCGCTGCGCCGCCATCCGCATGGTGCACAGCTCCGGCACCTCGGGGAACCGGATGCCGATGCGGCCGTACTCCGCCGCCAGGAACGCCCGGTCGCATCCCACGTTGTGCCCGACCAGCACCCGGCCGCTCAGCAGCCCGAGCAGCCCGGGGGCGATCTGGGAGAACAGCGGCGCACGGGCCGCCTCGACATGATGGGACTCGATGCCGTGGATGTGGGTGGGGCCGACCGGGCCCTCAGGGTCCACCAGGGTCGAGAACTCGCCCTGCGCGATGAAATCGCCGTCCATCAAAACGACCGCCAGCTCGATCACGCGGTTCCGCCGCGAGCTCGAACCGGTGGCCTCGACGTCGACGACGGCATAACCGCCGCGCGTCTGAAGCCTGCCCGGGAGCACGCCGTCACCATCCTTACGTACGTACCCCCGCAGCACACAAAACGCCTTGATGGTAATCGAGCACACGGGCCAAGAGGAACACCCGCAAATCACCCACCCGCGGCCCCAGCCGTCTCAGACGCCCAGCCCGCGGCGCAGCCGGCCCTCGTCGACACGCCAGAACGTGTGCTGTTCCCCGTCGATCAGGACGACCGGGATCTGCTCCCAGTACGCGCGGTTCAGCTCCTCGTCCTCGGTGATGTCGCGCTCCTCGAAGCGGCAGCCGGCCTCGGCGACCACCTTCCGGACGACGGCGCGCGCGTCGTCGCACAGGTGGCAGCCCGGCTTCGTGATCAGCGTGACCGTGCGGCGGGCGGGATCGACGGGGGCGGCGGGACCCGGGGCGTCCCGGCGGGGGCCGCGTCCGAACAGGGGACTCATGCCGGCCATTCTGCCCGCGCCCGGCGTCAACCGACCGTGACGGGAGTAACACTTCTGTCGCTCGGAGTTCATTCACCTGCTCCATCTGAGCACCGAGAGTGCCCAACAGACTGGCTATGCTCGCCCCATGGCCGCTCTGCGATGGCTCACTCCCCGTAAGCGTTCCGCGACAGCACGCAGCGTGCTGGCGGGCGAGGCCGCGGCCGAGGCCGCCCTCGCGGCCCCCGTCGCGAAGAAGGCGGTGCGGACCGCCCTCCCGGCGTTCCCGGTCGTCGGCGATCCCCACGCGGCGGCCTTCTTCGACCTGGACAACACGGTCATGCAGGGCGCCGCGATCTTCCACTTCGGACGCGGGCTGTACAAGAGGAAGTTCTTCCGCAGCCGCGACCTGGCGCGCTTCGCGTGGCAGCAGGCCTACTTCCGCATCGCCGGGTCCGAGGACCCCGAGCACATGCAGGACGTGCGCGAGAGCGCGCTGTCGATCGTCAAGGGGCACCGCGTCGAGGAGCTCATGTCGATCGGCGAGGAGATCTACGACGAGTACATGGCGGGCAAGATCTGGCCCGGCACCCGCGCGCTCGCCCAGGCCCACCTGGACGCCGGGCAGCGGGTGTGGCTGGTCACCGCCGCGCCCGTCGAGACCGCCACGATCATCGCCCGCCGGCTCGGCCTGACCGGCGCCCTGGGCACCGTCGCCGAGCACGTCGACGGCCTGTACACCGGCCGGCTGGTCGGCGAGCCGCTGCACGGCCCGGCCAAGGCGGAGGCGGTCCGTGCGCTCGCCGCGGCCGAGGGACTCGAACTGTCGCGCTGCGCCGCGTACAGCGATTCGTCGAACGACATCCCGATGCTGTCGTTGGTCGGACATCCATATGCAATCAATCCCGATACGCGACTGCGCAAACACGCGCGCGAAATGGGCTGGCGGCTGCGCGACTACCGCACCGGCCGCAAGGCCGCGAAAATCGGCATTCCGGCGGCCGCCGGGGTCGGGGCGGTCGCGGGCGGCGCGGCCGCCGCGGTGGCCCTGCAGCGTCGCCGTCGCTGAGCATCGGCCCCGGTCCGGGGCCGATGGGCGACACACCGTTCTACCCCTCTGGCGTCCCGTCAGTCGCCACATGACCACACAGCCACAACACGCTCTCCACGCGAGCATTTCACGACGCCATGTGGTCAAGTACGTTTCAGTGTTCGATAATTGATCGATCACCATTCCGCCAGAGAGTGGGCGGAACCGGCGATTTCAGCAACTCGGTGTAGCGTCGCCTGTACGAAGCGTTATTCTCCTCAAACGCAAGCCGGTTCCCACACGTCGCTACGACGAGTGAACGGTTCCGTACTGCACGTGATGGAAGTTCTGCCTCTGGGAGTCCCGTGTACCCACACACCGGGGTTGACGCCTCTGGCCTGGCTACGTTGCGCGCACTGGTGGCTGAGCACCTGCTGCGCGTTGTCCCCGCGTACGCCGTGCCCGTGCCAGCACTCGCCGCAGCAGTACCCGCCGGCCCCGCCCTGGCGACCTATGCGCTCGCCGACGGCCGGGCGGCGGTCGGCAGACGCGCCCGCAGCACCCCGCAGACCGCACGGTCCTCGGGCGCCTCCACGCGCCGGCCCGCGTCGGACACCGACAGCGGGCGGATGATGGACCTGGTCGAACGCGCCCAGGCCGGGGAGACCGAGGCCTTCGGGCGACTGTACGACCACTATTCCGACACCGTGTACCGCTACATCTACTACCGCGTCGGGGGCAAGGCGACCGCCGAGGACCTCACCAGTGAGACCTTCCTGCGCGCGCTGCGCCGGATCGGCACCTTCACCTGGCAGGGCCGCGACTTCGGCGCCTGGCTGGTGACCATCGCGCGCAACCTGGTCGCCGACCACTTCAAGTCCAGCCGCTTCCGGCTGGAGGTGACCACCGGGGAGATGCTCGACGCCAACGAGGTCGAGCCCAGCCCGGAGGACTGCGTCCTGGAGTCGCTGTCCAACGAGTCGCTGCTCCGCGCAGTGCGCAAGCTCAACCCCCAGCAGCAGGAGTGCGTGACACTGCGCTTCCTGCAGGGCCTGTCCGTCGCCGAGACGGCACGCATCATGGGGAAGAACGAAGGCGCGATCAAGACCCTGCAGTACCGGGCCGTACGGACCCTCGCCCGGCTGCTTCCCGACGACGCGCGATGAACGTGATGGAGGGGCTTCATCTTGCGACTGTCTTCAAGGTCCGATCATCATGAGTGCGCAACCCTGGGCGTAACCCTGGGCGTACGGCGCTCGTTGCATCACATGCGGACCCCCCACTGCCGTGCCCTGCCCGCTTCCGATCACTCGATCGGGTGGAAGGGCTCAAGGTCTGGAACCTTGCAGGCGCAACGGGGAGTCGAGGTGGATGACGAGAGGAGGTGCCGCCCGTGATCGCGAACCCAACGGCGCACCGGCGGGCGAACGCCTTCGCCGACGCCCTTGAGGACGACGGCCAACAGGCGCACGCCGGCGAGCAGCACGGCGCCCACGCCGCGGACCGGCATGCGGATCCGGATCAGGGAAGGCTCCTGGCCCTGGCGGACGCCCTGGAGTACGTGCCGCGGCCGACGCTGGACCCCGAGGCCAAGACCGTGCAACGTGCCCAGCTGATCGCGGCGATGGAAGCCGCGCTCGCAGACGGCACGCTGACGGTCCCCGAGCAACGCGACGGCGGTCGCGGCGCACACCGCGCCGACGGCCGTGGCATCGGCAAACTGAGGCCCCGCTCCGCGTGGTCCCGCCGGCTGGCCGCCGGCGGGCTCTCGGTGGGCGTCGCGGCCGGTGCCTTCGGCGGCGTGGCCGCCGCGAGCACCGACGCGCTCCCCGGCGACACGCTGTACGGCCTCAAGCGGGGCATGGAGGACATGCGCCTCAATCTCGCCGACGACGACGCCGACCGCGGCAAGGTCTATCTCGACCTCGCCTCCACCCGGCTCCAGGAGGCCCGCCGCCTCATGGAGCGCGGGCGCGGCGGCCAACTCGACGACGAGTCGGTGGGCGAGATCCGCCGGGCCCTGTCCGGCATGCAGCAGGAGGCCACCGAGGGCCACCGGCTGCTGACCGCCGCGTATCGCAAGGACGGCTCCCTGCGGCCGATGGAGACGCTGTCCGCGTTCTCCAGCAACCACCGCAGGGGCTGGACCGAGCTGCGCGACCGGCTGCCCAACAAGCTCACCGACGTCGGGAACAAGGTCACCTCGGTCTTCGACGCCATAGAGCAGGAGGTCGCCCCGCTGCAGAAGCTGCTGCCCCCCGCCGCCACCGGCGTCGACGGGCGCAACGGCACCCCCAGCAGCGGCACCCGCTACGGCACGGGCACGCGAGGGCCGTCCCCCTCGTCGAGCGACTCCGCGAGCGACCGTTCCGTCGAGCGGGGCACGGAGAAGGCAAGCCCGTCGGCGTCCAAGAGCTCCGACACCGGTTTCATCGGCGGCACGGACGGACTGCTCAACCCGCCGCCGAGCAGCGGCAGCCCGTCCAGCGGATCCGGCGAGACCGCGCAGCCGTCCGTGACCCTGCCGCCGCTGCTCCCGGGTCTCCTCCCGGGACTCGGTATCGGCACGGAGGACGACAACGGCGAGTAGCCGGTCGAGCGCAATCGGCGAGGGCCGGTGTCCGGGAGATCATCCCGGACACCGGCCCTCGCCGATTGCGCCAACAGCCTTTCGCTGACAGCCTTCCGCCGCCGGCTGGCCGGCCACCGCAGGAGCCCGGAACGACTCGGAAGAGTCAGAAGAACACCGAACGCCGCTGCACCAGCAGCTTGTAGAGCGTGTGCTGAATCGTTTCCCGTACTTGATCAGTGAGGTTGAAGACCAGCATCGGGTCCTCCGCCGCCTCCGGCGCGTAACCGTCCGTGGCGATCGGCTCGCCGAACTGGATGGTCCACTTGGTCGGCAGCGGCACCAGCCCCAGCGGCCCGAGCCACGGGAAGGTCGGCGTCATCGGGAAGTACGGGAAGCCCAGCAGCCGCGCCGCGGTCTTCGCGTTTCCGACCATCGGGTAGATCTCCTCCGCGCCCACGATGGAGCACGGCACGATCGGCACCCGGGTCTTCAGCGCGGTCGCCACGAAGCCGCCCCGCCCGAAGCGCTGCAGCTTGTAGCGCTCCGAGAACGGCTTCCCGAGCCCCTTGAAGCCCTCCGGCATCACACCGACGACCTCGCCGCGCTCCAGCAGCCGCTGCGCGTCCTCCGCACAGGCCAGGGTGTGCCCGGCCTTCCGTGCCAGTTCGTTCACCAGCGGCAGCACGAAGACCAGATCCGCCGCGAGCAGCCGCAGATGCCGCCCCGCCGGATGGTTGTCGTGGACGGCGACCTGCATCATCAGCCCGTCCAGCGGCAGCGTCCCGGAATGGTTGGCCACCACCAGGGCGCCGCCCTCGGCCGGGATGTTCTCGATGCCCTTCACCTCGACGCGGAAGTACGACTCGTACAGCGGCCGCAGCAGCGACATGAGCAACTGGTCGGTGAGGTCCTCGTCGTAGCCGAAGTCGTCGACCTCGTAGTCCCCGGTGACCCGGCGGCGCAGGAATGCCAGGCCGTGCGCCACCCGGCGCTCCCAGGGACCGCCCAGCAACCGGTCGGCGGCCTGCCCGAGAGCGGCGACCAGCGGCCCGCCCTCGGCGGCCGGCCGCGGCTGCGTGGGGCCCCCTTCCGGGACAGGTCCGGTCGACGCGGCGTCGGGGCCGTCCGCGGCAGCCGCGCCGGCCTTCTTCGGCCCGGCGGCCGGGCCCCGGACGGTGCGGTCCTCCACCGGCAGCGCGGCCAGCGCGTTCGCGCCGGAAGCCTCACCCGACGGGCGGGCGGCCGCCCGCCCGCGCGACCGTGGCGCCCCCCTACGCGTTCGCGTGTCCTCGTCGAACGGGATGACCTTGGCATCCGCCATGGCGCGATTCCTCCTCGCAGGAGTGCTCACAAGCTCAGTTCTCAGGGCCGCCCGCGGGCACCAGCGCGGCGAGCCGGTCCACGGTGCGGGCGAGCCGTTCGGGCGGAAGCAGACCCGTGCCGCGACTGCGGGCGAAGTCGCTGAAGGTCTCGGCGGTGGTGTACTTCGGGGTGAAGCCGAGAGTCTCGCGCATCTGCGTCGTGTCCACCACCCTGCCATGGGTGAGCAGCCTGATCTGATCGCGCGAGAAGTCGGTGACCCCCGCCGTGCGCAGCATCTGCCCCACCCAGGTGACCGCGGGCAGCAGCACCGGCACGGTGGGCTTGCCGAGCCGCCGGGCCGTCTGCGACAGCAGCAGCACCCCGTCGCCGGCGATGTTGAACGTCCCGCTGTTGATGGTGCCGTTGCCCTCGTCGTGCAGGGCCAGCAGCAGTACGTCCATGACGTCGTCCTCGTGGACGAACTGCAACCGCGGGTCGTACCCGAGCACGGTCGGCAGCACCGGCAGCGCGAAGTACTCCGCCAGCGGCGTGTCGGCGTGCGGGCCCAGGATGTTGGCGAAGCGCAGCACCGAGACGGCCACGTCGGGACGGCGGCGGGCGAAGCCCCGCACATAGCCCTCGACTTCGACGGCGTCCTTGGCGAAGCCTCCGGTGGGCAGCGACTTCGCGGGCATGGACTCGGTGAAGACCGCCGGGTCCCGCGGCGCCGATCCGTACACGCTGGTCGTGGACTTGACCACCAGACGCCGCACGGTCGGAGCCTTCTGGCAGGCACCGAGCAGCTGCATGGTGCCGATGACGTTGGTCTCCTTGACCGCCGCGCGGCTGTTGCGGCCCGGCAGCGTCCCGCTCACGTCCATGTGCACCACGGTGTCCACGGACTGCTCGGCGAGCACCTTCGCGATCATCGGATGCCGGATGTCGGCCCGCACGAACTCGGCACCGTCCAGCTGATGCTCCGGCGGCAGCACATCGACGCCGACCACCCGGTCGACATCGGGCTCACGCATGATCCGTCGTACCAGCCGGCCGCTCAGCTGGCGGGCGACTCCCGTCACGAGCACCACTTTGCCCAAGATCAGCGCCTTCCTTCTTACCGCATATACGCACCGTATCGGTTCGATGTTGCGCCGTGATGACGCTCGACCGTACGAACACGGTCAACACCGTCAACCACCGTCGACGCAGTCCAGCAGGTCAGGGGAGGCCGGCCGTGCCCCCCGTCACGGCTACCCCGCCACCCGGGCCCGGAACGCCACTGCCCTCCCTCCACCGCGGACCGCGGTGGAGGGAGGGCAGTGGGAAGAGCGACGCGCAGCTCGATTACTTCTTGTTACGGCGCTGCACACGCGTCCGCTTCAGCAGCTTGCGGTGCTTCTTCTTGGCCATACGCTTGCGCCGCTTCTTGATGACAGAGCCCACGACTACCCTCGCTATCGTTTTCACTCGGTGCGGGGCGTCCGAGCCCACACGACCTACGTCGGCCAAGCCTACCCGCCCGGGGCCACCGAGCATAAACCGAGGCAGTCGTCAGGCAGTTTCCACCCCCACGTAGGACTCGCGAAGATAGTCATGGACGGCCTGCTCCGGGACGCGGAAGGACCTCCCCACCCGGATCGCCGGCAGATGACCGCTGTGCACCAACCGATACACGGTCATCTTGGACACACGCATCACCGCGGCGACCTCTGCCACGGTCAGGAACACGACCTCGTTGAGAGGCCTCTCGCTTGAAGCCATGACACACCTGTACCTTCCGCACACGACGGGCACCGGCTTCCCCTCCGGTGACTCCCTCTCGCATGTGCGCTCCTCCCCAGATTAGGTGCGCATGATGCAAGTGGGGAAGAGGAGTAGCGATCGGTTGACTACTGTGACAGACACGCTCGATTGAGTACATAGCGCGTAAGCGGTCGGTAGTAATCGGACCGCACAGCGTCATCAAGCGGAACCACGACCGAAACCCTGCCCTCCGCCTGGGCGACGAAAACGGCGGGGTCGTCGGAGTCGGCCAGCCCCATGGCCTCAATGCCCAGCTGACCTGCTCCGCAGACCCAGCCGTGATCGCCCACCACGAGGCTCGGCAGCAAGCCCCCGCGCGCCGCCGCGCCGGTCAGGGCGACCCGAACCGGGAGCGGGGAGTGCGTATGCACTCCAGGCGCACTCGGGGCGCCCTCACCCGGCGCACCGCGGAGCACCGCGACGCCCCCTACGTAGCGGAGGTTGTGCGGACGTAGGCCGAATTGCGTCGGCATGTCGACACGTCGACCATGCGATGGGGTGAGGACAGGGCATCCCGCCGCCGACAAGGCGGCAGCCAATCCGGCGTAGAAGCCCAGGAGCCGGTGCGGATGTCCGGTCCCGAGCAGGACCGGCTCCCTGTGCAGCGCCGCCTTCCGCAGACGGGCGGCGAAGGCGTCGAGCCCGGCCAGCGTGCGGTCCGGGTCGATCACATCTTGCCCCGAAGTGTGTCTCGGATCAGGCGAAACCCCGCATTGGTCAGCCATCAGGCGCAGCAACTCGGACGCCGTCCAGTTCCGTCCCGGATCCAGCCCGAGGGTCTGCCGCGGATCGCCGGCCGCGAACAGCCGGTAGCTGCGCAGACTCGTCTCCCGAGTCGTCGCCACCGGTCCGGCGATCCCCACCCCCACCAGATGCGCGCGCAGCGCGCCCACACTCACCACGGCCCGATGGTGGCCCGGACCGCACCGCACGCGCACCGGAACAAGCCGGACATCACTCCCGTGGGGTGCCCGTTCGGGCCCCCGGCCCGACAGGCTCCGCACGCGACGGCCGTTCTCCCTACACTTCCCACCAGGGGGCAAACCGCACGGCAGTGAGGGCGGTTCACCGTGACCGGCACCTTTCCCAACGGGACCGAGTTCGACTACGTCGTCGTGGGGGCCGGGTCCGCGGGGTGCGTGCTGGCGGCGCGCCTGTCCGAGGACGAGGCCGCACGCGTACTGCTGCTGGAGGCGGGCGGAGCGGAGCTCCCGCCGGCCGCGGCCCTGCCGCCGGCCTGGCCGAGTCTGCTGAACACCTCCCTGGACTGGGCGGACCGCACCACACCGCAGACCGAGACCGGCATCACCGTGCCGTGGCCCCGCGGCCGCGTCCTCGGCGGCAGTTCGGCGATCAACGCCATGAACTTCCTGCGCGGCCACCGCTCGAGCTACGACGCCTGGGCCGCCGAGGACGCCCCCGGCTGGGGCTTCGACGACCTCCTCCCCGCCTTCAAACGCAGCGAGAACCTCACCGGGGTCGCGGACCGCGACCCCGCGCTGCGCGGCATGGACGGTCCGCTGCGGGTCGGCCCCGCCGCCGACCCGCACCCGCTCGCCCGGAACTTCCTGCGCGCCGCGGCGCAGACCGGGCACCGCCGGGCCCGGGACCTCGCCGGGGGCTGGAGGAGGGATTCGGCTGGGGCGACCTCAGCATCGCCGACGGCGTCCGGCAGGACGCCGCCACGGCCTACCTCCGGCCGGTCCTGCACCGGCCCGGCCTGCACGTCGTGACCGATGCCCTCGTCCACCGGGTCACCCTGGACGGCGACCGCTGCACGGGCGTCGAGTACGCCGCCGGCGGTGAGTTGCGCACCGCGCGCCGCTCCCGCTCCGGAGCGGTCGTCCTGACCGCGGGAGCCATCGGCACCCCGCAACTGCTCATGCTGTCCGGCATCGGCCCGCGCAACCACCTGCGGAGGCTCGCCCTCCCCACCGCGGTGCACCTGCCCGGCGTCGGCTCGCATCTCCAGGACCACGTCCTGTCCGGGATCGTCCACCGCTCGGCCCGCCCCGTACCCCCCGGCGCCGGCAACCACGGCGAGGTCCAGGGACTGATCCGCTCCGGTCCGCAGGCCGCCTGGCCCGACGTGCAGCTGCAGATCGTCGACCTCCCCCTGCGGGAGGACAGCCTGCCCGGCCCCGGACCCGGCCAGGGATGGACGATCATGGTCGCCCTCATGACGCCGTTCAGCCACGGCACGATCCGCCTGGCCTGCACCACTCCCGGCGCGCCACCGCGCATCGATCCGCGGTACTACGCGGACATCCGCGACCTCGACGCCATGGTCCGGGGCCTGCGCGCGGCCAGGGAGATCGGCGAAGCCCCCGCGCTCGCGGAGTGGCGCGCCGAGGAGGTCCTGCCCGGCCCGGACACCGACGGCGAGAAAGACCTGCGCGCCTACCTCTGCCGCAATCTGCGCTCCTACAGCCACTACGCGGGAACCTGCCGCATCGGCACCGACGCGCACGCCGTCGTCGACCCCGCCCTGCGGGTCCGCGGCGTGGACGGGCTGCGCGTGGCCGATGCCTCGGTGATGCCGCTCCTGGTCTCCGCCCCCATCAACGCCACGGTCCACGCCATCGCCGAACGGGCCGCGGACCTGCTGCGCGACGCGGCCTGAGCGCCGCGGCCACGAGCCGCGGCCCTACGGCAGAAGCCCGTGCAGCGGGAACACCGCCCGCCGGGTCGCCAGGATCGCCTGGTCCAGCCGGTCCGCCGGGTCGTACCCCGCCTCGTGAAACCCGGCGAAGGACACGTCCCGTCCGTCCGTCATCCGCAGCGGCCCCATCTGCCGGGTCCTGCGGTACACCTCCGCACGCCATTCCTCGGGCGTCGCCGTCTCCGGCGCCACGGGCCGGCCCGCGGCGATGCCGACCAGGTGCGTCCACGACCGCGGCACGACGTCCACCACCGCGTACCCCCCGCCGCCCAGCGCCACCCAGCGCCCCTCGGCGTGCTCGTGCGCCAGGCCGTGCAGCGCCTCCGCGACCGCGCGCTGCGCGTCCAGGCTCACCGCCAGGTGCGCCAGCGGGTCCTCGAAGTGGGTGTCGGCGCCGTGCTGGGTCACCAGGACCTGCGGCCGGAACGCGGCGACGAGCTCCGGCACCACCGCGTGGAAGGCCCGCAGCCAGCCCGCGTCCCCGGTACCGGCCGGCAGCGCCAGGTTCACCGCGCCCCCCTCCGCGGCCGCGCCGCCGGTCTCCTCCGGCCAGCCCGTCTGCGGGAACAGGGTGCGCGGATGCTCGTGCAGCGAGATGGTGAGCACCCGCGGGTCGTCCCAGAACACGGCCTGGACCCCGTCGCCGTGGTGCACGTCCACGTCCACGTAGACCACACGCTCGGCGCCGAGCTCCAGCAGCCGCGCGATGGCCAGCGCGGCGTCGTTGTAGACGCAGAAGCCCGAGGCCGTCGCCGGCATCGCGTGGTGCAGGCCGCCCGCGAAGTTCACCGCGTGCGACGCCTCACCCCGCCAGACCGCCTCGGCCGCGCCCACCGACTGCCCGGCGATCAGCGCCGAGGCCTCGTGCATGCCCGCGAAGGCCGGGTTGTCGTCGGTGCCGATGCCGTACGACAGCTCCGTCAGGGCTTTGGGGTCGGCCGACGCCCGCCGCACCGCGGCGACGTACTGCGCCTCGTGGACCAGACCCAGTGTCGAATCGCCGGCGGCCGGCGCGGCCGCGACCGTCGCCGCCCGGTCCAGCCCGAGGGCCCGGACCAGCGCCATGGTCAGCGCGAGCCGCACCGGGTCCATCGGGTGCCCGCGACCGAAGTCATAGCCCGTTACCTGCTCGTCCCACATCAGCTGTGCGCGGCCGCTCATGGCCGCCACCGTATCGGGCGGGCTCCGTACCGAACGAGCGGGCGTACAGCAGCGTGGCCGACACCAGCACCATCGGCACCAGCATGGCGCCGCGGTAGCTCCACGCGTCGCCGAGCGCGCCCACCAGCGGGGAACCGACCAGGAAGCCGACGTAGTTGAAGATGTTGAGCCGCGCGATCGCCGTGTCCGACGCCCCCGGGAACATCCGCCCCGCCGCGGCGAAGGTCTGCGGCACGATCACGCACAGCCCGAAACCGAGCAGCGTGAAGCCCAGCATTCCCACCCACGGCCCCGGCGCCACCGCCACCACCGCGAACCCCGCCACCGCGACCACCGCTCCGGCCCGCACGACCGCCGCGGCCCCGAAGCGCCGCACCCCCAGGTCGCCGACCGACCGGCCGACGAGCGTCGTCACCATGTAGACGTTGTACGGGACCGTCGCCAGCTGTTCGGAGCTGCCGAGGACGTCCTGCAGATATTTCGCGCTCCAGTTGGAGACCGTCGAGTCGCCGATGTACGCGAACGCCATCACCAGGCAGAGCGGCAGCAGCATCCGCATCGCGACGGTCGCACCGGCCGCGGCTCCGGACGCGTGCGTCCCGTCCTGCGCCGCGGCCTTCGCGGGACCGTCGGCCGCCTGGTCGACGTACCAGCGGCCGGCCACCAGTGTCAGCGGGATCAGCACCGCCACCACGGGCCCGTACAGCACCGTCAGCGACAGGTGCCAGTGCGCCCCGGCCCATGCCAGTGACGCGCCGAGGATGCCGCCGAAGCTGTAGGCGGCGTGGAAGCCCAGCATGATGCTGCGGCCGTACGTCCGCTGGAGGCTCACGCCGAGCATGTTCATCGAGGCGTCCAGCCCGCCGACGCAGATCCCGAACACCGCCAGTGACAGGCCCAGTTGCCACATCGTGTCACCGGAACCGGCACCCAGCAGCGCCAGGCACACCACCGGCTGCACCCAGCGCAGCACGGCACTCGGCCGCACACGCTTCACCAGGTACTCGGTGGCCACGCTTCCGGCACCGGCCAGGACGGGCACCGCCGCGAGGAAGAGAGGCAGCAGCGCGTCACTGATGCCGTAGCGATCCTGCAGAGCCGGGATGCGCGTCACCAGGAGCGCGAAGGCCACACCTTGCGAGAAGAAGCTGACGGCCAGCGAGGCCCGCCCATGACGCAATCTGCCGTCGATGCCGTCCATGAGCGAGCAGCGTAGGGCCGAACCCTACGGACGGGTAGGTCGATCACATCATCAGTTTTCCCGGCAGGCCCGCCATTTCGGCGAAGAGCGACAGCGTCCCCGCGGCCCCCGCTTCCTCCAGCCGCGCCGGCGGGGTCATCGCCGTGAAGCCGTACGCGTCCATCCCCGCCGCGACCGCGGCCCGCACCCCCAGCGGACTGTCCTCCACCACCGCGCACCGCTCCGGATCGACGCCCATCACCCGCGCCGCGTGCAGGAACAGATCGGGCGCCGGCTTGCCCCGCCCCACATCCTGCGAACTGAAGATGCGCTCCTCACCGAAGTGCCCGTACAACCCCGTCTTCCGCAGCGCCACGCGGATCCGCTCATGGCTGCCCGACGACGCCACGCAGTACGGCACCCCGTCCGCGTCCAGCTTCTCGAGAACGGCCGCGACGCCCGGCACCGGCTGGAGCTCACGGCGGAAGCCCTCGAACACCCGCGCGTAGTACGTCGCGTCGAAGTCCTCCGGCAGCGGCTGCCCCGATCGCTCGGCCACCAGGTCGTGCACACGGTGCATGGCCGACCCCATGTAGTCGCGCAACGACTCCTCGTACGTCGTCGGATGCCCGTGCTCGGTCAGCAGATCGGCGAGCACGTGATTCGCGATCGGCTCGCTGTCCACGAGCACACCGTCGTTGTCGAAAATAACCAGGTCGTAGCGCACGCGGTCAACTGTAGTGGACGCAAAAAAGCCTCAACCCCCGAGCCGGAGCTCGGGGGTTGAGGCTAATGATTGTTCGGCGGCGTCCTACTCTCCCACAGGGTCCCCCCTGCAGTACCATCGGCGCTGAAAGGCTTAGCTTCCGGGTTCGAAATGTAACCGGGCGTTTCCCTAACGCTATGACCACCGAAACACTATGAAACTGTCGAACCGGCACCGGCACAAAAAAGCCGGGGTTCGTTGTTTCAGAACTACACAGTGGACGCGAGCAACCTACGGACAAGCCCTCGGCTTATTAGTACCGGTCAGCTCCACCCATTACTGGGCTTCCACATCCGGCCTATCAACCCAGTCGTCTACTGGGAGCCTTAACCCCTCAAGGGGGTGGGAGTCCTCATCTCGAAGCAGGCTTCCCGCTTAGATGCTTTCAGCGGTTATCCCTCCCGAACGTAGCCAACCAGCCATGCCCTTGGCAGGACAACTGGCACACCAGAGGTTCGTCCGTCCCGGTCCTCTCGTACTAGGGACAGCCCTTCTCAAGACTCCTACGCGCACAGCGGATAGGGACCGAACTGTCTCACGACGTTCTAAACCCAGCTCGCGTACCGCTTTAATGGGCGAACAGCCCAACCCTTGGGACCGACTCCAGCCCCAGGATGCGACGAGCCGACATCGAGGTGCCAAACCATCCCGTCGATATGGACTCTTGGGGAAGATCAGCCTGTTATCCCCGGGGTACCTTTTATCCGTTGAGCGACGGCGCTTCCACAAGCCACCGCCGGATCACTAGTCCCTACTTTCGTACCTGCTCGACCCGTCAGTCTCACAGTCAAGCTCCCTTGTGCACTTACACTCAACACCTGATTGCCAACCAGGCTGAGGGAACCTTTGGGCGCCTCCGTTACACTTTAGGAGGCAACCGCCCCAGTTAAACTACCCACCAGACACTGTCCCTGATCCGGATCACGGACCGAGGTTAGACATCCAGCACGACCAGAGTGGTATTTCAACGTTGACTCCCCCCAAGCTGGCGCTTGGAGTTCACAGTCTCCCACCTATCCTACACAAGCCGAACCGAACACCAATATCAAGCTATAGTAAAGGTCCCGGGGTCTTTCCGTCCTGCTGCGCGAAACGAGCATCTTTACTCGTAGTGCAATTTCACCGGGCCTGTGGTTGAGACAGTCGAGAAGTCGTTACGCCATTCGTGCAGGTCGGAACTTACCCGACAAGGAATTTCGCTACCTTAGGATGGTTATAGTTACCACCGCCGTTTACTGGCGCTTAAGTTCTCAGCTTCGCCCCGACGAATCAGAGCTAACCGGTCCCCTTAACGTTCCAGCACCGGGCAGGCGTCA